>NZ_JBNPVY010000004.1:0-2520000 GCF_050434105.1 Paraburkholderia sp. 40
TTCGCGGAAGACCACCCAGCCCAGCCCGGGCGGCACGAGACCGTATTTGTGCCCGGATGCATTGATCGACTGTACGCGCGGCAACCGGAAGTCCCATTTGTAGTCAGGATAAAGAAAGGGATTGATGAAGCCTCCGTTTGCGCCGTCGATATGCATTGGAATCGAAATCCCGGTTTTCTTCTCGTAGCCGTCAAGCCAGTCGTGAATGCCCTGGATGTCATCGTCCTCGCCGGTGAAGGTCTGCCCGGCAATAGCGACTACCGCGATCGTGTTCTCATCGACGTACTTGTCGAGTTCTTCAGCCGTCAGCCGATAGTTGCCCGGCTTCAGTGGCACGATGCGCGGTTCAACGTCGAAGTACCGCAGGAACTTCTTCCACACGATCTGCACGTCGCCGCCCGTCACCATATTGGGCTTGCTTGCATCCTTGCCGTCCGCTTCACGCTTCTGGCGCCAATTCCACTTGTGCGCGAGACCCGCCAACATGCAGGCTTCCGACGACCCGACGGTTGCCGTGCCGTATGGCTCCACGCCTTTCGGACCGTTCCATAGCTCATGCAACCACTTTACCATCCGCGTTTCCATCGCAAACAACTGCGGATACATGTCGTGGTCGATGTAGTTCTTGAATATGTTGCGCTTTGCCGTCTCCGCTGCCTCCGGCTCTGCCCACGTGGTGACGAACGACGACATGTTCAGCATCGGATTGGCATCGGTCCATTCGGAACTGATGACAATGGCCGCCGCTGCGCGCGCCGACATACCCGCCTTCGGGAACTCTGCCTCCGGGATCGGATAATTGAATTCGTCATAAGGGGTAATCTTCTCGATCGACGTTTCCATGTGCAGCTCCTTAAGATAATGATGGGTCTTTCGCATGCACGTCATGGCGCTGTAAAGACGCACACGACGGTTCAAAAAATCCGTTACCAAACCTGGTTGCTGTCGAGCTTCTTACCTGTCGGTTGAAAAACTTTAGCTTGTCCGGCTCGGTGGTGATCGACTCGTAACGGGTATGCAGTTCCCTCTTCACGTCCTTCGGCGATTCCTCCAGCGGGCGATCCCGCACGTTGTCGCGACCGTGCCGGGACGCCAGCCCGTCGCCGCGAAGTTGGGGTTGCGGCGGCCCTGTGGGCCGCGTCAGGCCATGATCATCACGATCACCATGCCCCAGATGGTCAGGAGCGTGTTGCCGACCGCGTAGGTCACCGTGTATCCGAGGCCGGGGATCTGACTCTTCGCCGCGTCACAGAC
Source organism: Paraburkholderia sp. 40 (assembly GCF_050434105.1). Lineage (NCBI taxonomy): Bacteria > Pseudomonadati > Pseudomonadota > Betaproteobacteria > Burkholderiales > Burkholderiaceae > Paraburkholderia > Paraburkholderia sp. 40. The sequence continues at coordinate 1,255 of NZ_JBNPVY010000004.1, forward strand.
CATGCCGAGCGCCGCCGTCGTGGTTCTCGCGCCGGCGCACGCACCAAGCAGGATGGCGGGATGGAAGCGGAACACATACTTGGCGATGAACATGCCGAGAATCAGCGGAACGGACGTGGCGAAAATGCCCCACAGGAACAGGCTGACGCCCAGGTGCTGAAGACCGGTGACGAATCCGGGGCCCGCCGTAATGCCAACTACCGCGATGAACACATTCAATCCGACTGAGTTCATGAACCAGACAGCAGGTTCCGGTATGCGGCCGAACGTGGGATGAATCGCGCGCAGCCAGCCGAACACGATGCCAGCTATCAACGCGCCACCGGCGGTGGACAAGGTGATCGGAACAGTGCCGACCTTGATGACAATCGCGCCGACCAGCGCGCCGATCGTGATCGCGAGGCTCATGAAGGCCACGTCAGTCACACTGGTTGGCCTGTCTAGCACGCCGAGCGCCTTCGCAGCGGCAGTCGTGTCCTGCGTGCGCCCAACAAGCGTCAACGTGTCGCCCCGGTGCAGTGTTGTTTTCGGCAGAACGGGGATCACCGTTTCCGTCGGTCCGCGCTTGATCTTTCTCAGGTAGACGCCACGCGCTGCGGGTAACGTGGCGAGTTCCGCCAGCGTCTTGCCGTCCACCGCCTTGCTTGTCACATAGACGTCCACGCCTTCTGCCGGTACGGCGAGCAGTTCAGGGTCGTCCACTTCCTGGGCTCTTGCCTGAGTTGCAACAAGCTGGTCGCCGCTGCTGCCCACGTCCTTGTCCTTCGTTCCGAGCAACGCGATGAGCTGCTCCCGGCGACCCGCTACCGCTACCACGTCATTTGGCTGAAGAACGAAATCGAGCGTCGCCTCTTCAATCACGGTCCCACGCCGGACCCGCTCGATGAACAGGCGCATCCCTTCGGGCTCAAGTGCTTCCACCTGGCTCACCGTCTTGCCCGCAGCCAGCGTGTCGGCGGGAAGCCTGTACGCGCGCAATTCGTAGCGGTGCCATGCCTGGCCCGGGGCGCCCAGCTCCTGCTTGCCGCCGCCCATGCTCGCTTCATACTCCTTGCATGACGCGATCAGATCTATGCCCAGCAGCTTTGGGCCAAGAGTGGCGAGGATCAACGCAGAGCCAACCGTGCCGAAGATATACGACACCGCGTACGCAGTCGGCATCGCATCCAGCAGCGCCTTTGCCTGGTCTGCCGGTAGCCCAAGCCGGTTGATGGCGTCGGTGGCCAGACCCATGGACGCCGAAATGGTTTGGGACCCGGCGAGCAGCCCGGCCGCGGATCCGACGTCGTAACCCGCGAGTTTCGCAGCAACGATTGGTGCGGCGAGGGACAGCACACATTGAACGACCGAAAATAGTGCCTGAGGCGCGCCGTCCTTTGCAATGCCACGCACGAACTGCGGCCCAACGCCGTAGCCTACGGCGAACAGGAACAACAGGAAAAACACAGACTTAACATTGGGCGAAATTGTGATGTGAAGCTGCCCGATGGCGATCGCCACCAGCAGGGTCGCTGTCACCGCGCCCAGACTGAACCCCTTAAAGCTTTTCCCGCCCACCCAGTAGCCGATTCCGAGTGCAAGGAATAGGGCAATCTCAGGATAGTGTCGCAGGGTATCGGCTAGCCAGACCATGATGGATCCTTTGTCTTTGATCGTTTCGGAAACGCGAAAGACTTACCGCGGCTTCATTAGAGAGCGCCATGTGTGAAATTTGCATAACCAGACGCCCCTCCGGAGGGTTCGCGCCTGGATGGCGAGCGCTTCGCAATAGCCTCGATGTCCGACCGGGCCGGTTTCGATGGCGTCGCCTGCGCAAGGCGCAGGTCAGGAAGGTCTCCTGTCACATCGTCCGTCCGGCGCACCAGGCTTTCAACTTTCATTCAGTTGGGCGCGCTGAGCGCGCTGTACCCCTTCTAATGATGGTGCGAACGTTCCGACAGGACAATGAGACTTTAGTCCGATGACGCAGTCTGTTGATCAGGCGCATTCTGGGTGCGCGCAAGTGCGCCGCAACCTCCGGAGGAAATCAAGCGTGATTCAGCGACGATCGGCGTATGCACCGCGATCCGCTGCGATCGAGACAAGGTCAAGTCTAATGGAATGGACGCCCCCACCCGAAAGGGATGGATGTGCCAAAGTGGACGTGTCTAAGCAACCACCGAGGGGAGCGCCCATCATGAAAATTACGACAGTTGGTATCGATCTGGCGAAGAACATTTTTGCCGTCCATGGTGTAAATGAGCATGGCACGAACCGTGCTGCATGGCACGAACCGTGCTGAAAAGGTGCTCAAACGAAATCATCCTTGAAGGCAATACCCTCGAGCAACAGCTTGATCTGTTCGGGGCCGTAGATATGGCGCCGACGTCCAAAAATTGGGAACCGTAGTCCACTCAGTGCTGTGCTATAAAAAATACAGCGCTCTCGTCCCGGGTCCGCTCATTTCCTCGTCAAGTGCAAGGAGAACCGCAATGCAAACAAGAGGCTTTTTGCTAAAAGGTATTGTTGCGATGGCCCTAGGCTGTCTGGTGCTTTCCGGATGCGGTACGACTTCGGAATCGTCGGGCGGTGCCGCGGTCAACACGTCGAAACGTCAAACGATCGACGCGAGCGTCGACGACGCACTGGCCAAGCTGTATGCGAAGGTGCCGGGCTCGAAGGAACTGGTCGCGAAAGCGCAAGGCGTGCTGGTGTTTCCGAACGTGGTTCAGGCAGGCATTGGCATCGGCGGCGAGCACGGTGACGGCGCATTGCGTATCGGAGGCAGCACCGTTGGTTACTACAGCACCTCGTCAGGATCGATCGGCGCAATCCTTGGCGTCCAGACGAAGGCCGTCATTTACCTGTTCATGACGCAGGACGCGCTCAACAGCTTTCGCAACGCCAGCGGCTGGTCGGTGTCCGGCGATGCGTCGGTGGCGCTCGTTAAGGTCGGCGCCAACGGGACGATCGACTCGTCCACTGTCACCGCACCCGTCGCAGTGTTCATCCTGACTGACTCAGGGCTGATGTTCAATGTGTCGCTGGCCGGTTCCAAGATCACACGCCTCGATATCTGAACATCCAATGCGTTCGCTGCATGCGAATCAGGCATGTCTGCCGTCCAGCGTCCGTTGCAGCGTACTGCTTCATTTCGGCGATCCGCACGAAGGGAGTGTGTTCAAAGGCCTCAGCCAGCGATTGCACTCCATGAGTTTGCGGCGCATGGCGCGAGACTACCGCCGGGGCGACGAGCGGCCTCTCTGCCCGACTGGCCGCTTCATCATGCGGATTCAACCGGTGGATGCAACACACTAGAGGCTGCGCAAGCAGTGGGAGTGTTGCAGATGAAGCAACGACGCCGGATTTATTACACCGAGACCCAGAAAGCGCTGATGCGGGAACGCTGGCAGAAGGGCGAATCCCTCCAGCGTATTGCCCAGCTTTTTGACCGGAACCACTCATCGGCACAAGGGATTCTGGCTGAGACGGGCGGAATCCGGCCGCCACAGCGACGCCGCTCCAGATTGGCGTTGACGCTGGCCGAGCGCGAGGAGATATCGCGGGCGCTCGTGTCGGGCGATTCGGTCCAGTCAATTGCAAAGCAACTTGCACGGGCTCCCTCCACAGCGACATTTTCCTCGGCTGGTCCAAAGCGCGAATTACGGGTATCGATTTTTACGTGCGACAGTTGCGTGACATGAAGGGCGCATTCGATTTCAGCACCTTTAAGGCTGATGATCTCAGCGAATATGCGGTGTCTTGCGGCCACGCCCTTGCCCACGCGATGGCAAAGGCTGGTGATCCCGCGCTCATTTGCGGATACTTCGGCAAGTCCGACGGTTCGACGAGGCTATCGAGCAATTCGCGCTCGCCTATGCCGAGCAGAACGAGGCTGACTGGTCGGCGTTGAAGGCCGCAGTCAAAGCGGGACGCATCGACGGTATGCAAGACAGTTGACCGCCATCTGCTTGTTTGTGTCGGTCCCGCTTCGGTTCGTATGGTGGCAACGCGTGGTCGGCAACGCAATACGCGCCGTCACGCGAAGCGTGGCATCACGATTTGTTCGTTCCGGACCCACCACCCGCCACCTGCAATGACACCAGTCGTGCAAGCACGATAGCCGGATAAAGTTGGCCGATCAGCGCTTCGAGATTCGAAAGCGATCTCGCCGCGGGGGCGACAGGCGTGATGTCGCCATACCCTACGGTGGTCAATGTGACGAAACTGAAATAAATCCAGATCGAGTGATTCTCTGGGATCTCGCTGTGTGTAGCGCCTGCAAACGCCCCGGGAACGTAGAGGCTGACGAGGTAATACGCGTCAGCCCAAACTACTCCCACCAATATGTAAAGCGCGACAGCTCCGGCGATCCGGTCACGTGTCACCGCGCCCGGGCCGAACACTCTCATTCCAACGACCATGCCAAGCAGCACAAGTGCAAGGAGTGTCGCTTCGTCACGTATCGCCAGCGTGAGGACTGTCGGGAGGAGCCATCCCGCCCAGACCACAACGAGAGCCACGAGGGCGACCAGCGAGATCAGCGCGAACTCTCCGGATCGATCCGTCGCGGTTATTAGTCCGTTCAGGAGGATCAGCGAGAGAAGCACGTCCTGCAGAATTCGACCGGCCACGCTAGTCAACGCGGTGACGAACGGGAGCACGAACACCATCATGACGAAGAGCACAAGAAGCGCGATCATGCTTCCGTGACGCAACGGCGCGGCGCGGTCCCGCCATCGCTGTACGTATGCCATCGCCCCTCCAGTCGAACAGAAGTCCGCGACCGTTTCCCTGCCTGAAGATGCGCACTCGGGTGGACCGCGGTGCGCGAGGAAAGCAAAGAGGGCAACTGTCTATGCGCCGATACGCCGATACACCGATACGCTGATGACTCTTGTCGCCCAGGTCGAGCATCCAGTGTACGTCGCTCCGTTCTGCATTTCTCATTCGTTTAGTCTCTAAACAGTTCAGTCTTGACAAATGTGGGGATGACCCGCTTCGATGGACCCTTGAACGGAATGTCGAATCACGCCATCATGGCGTCGTTGCTGCAACGCCATGTCCAGCGCGCGCAACATCAGTTCGGTGTACAGATGGTTGGACATCGCCCAGCCGATGATGCGACGGCTGAACACATCCAGCACGACCGCCAGATAGAGGAACCCTTCACCCGTGGGTACATAGGTCGCATCTGCGACCCACAGCACGTTTGTCGCGTCGGCACTGAAGCGCCGGCGCACCAGATCAGGCGCGCGCCGGCCGCCTGCGCCTGGCCGTGTGGTGCGCGGCCGGCGCCGCCGGCTTGCCCCGCACAGACCCGCCATACGCATGAGGCACCGCGTATCCATGCGCAGCGCGCGCGCGAAGGCGTACACGTGGGGCAAGCTCAGGCTATCCGGCGCCACATCGGTGGCCTTGACCTCGATCTCCACCAGCGTGGTGGTGCTGCCTGCCGCATTGGTGCCCGTGATCGTATAAATAGTGGCGTTGCTGACGGCGGTGGGCGTGCCGGTGATCGCGCCAGTCTGGGGATTCAGGCTCAGGCCGGCAGGCAGCGGAGGCGACACGCTGTATTGCGTGATCGTTCCACCGCTGCTGCTCGGCGTATCGGGGATAATTTCCTGCCCTTGGGCGTAGACCACCGATTCATCGTGCTCACTCATGCCGGCGGGCGGCCCTTGCGTGACGACGGTGCCGCCACTGCTTCCGCCCTGGCATCCAGCGAACAGCATGGCCAGCAGCACGAGCAGGCCTGTCAGGCAACGCGTGATCTGCATGAACATGCTCCCGGACAGATTCACTCATTCATGATAGGCCGCGTCGGTACGTTTACCATCCGAAAGCAAAGGCCTCTATATCGGCCGAAAACGCGACCAGCATGGCAACGGGCTTAACGTCCGCAGCCTGACTTGAAGCGACGTTCGACCGTCCGCGCTAACGTGATCGCCACCGACCGCAGTTGGCCGCACCCGGTCCGACGGCAAGCTTTGGTGAGCGAGCTGAACACCGACGGTCGCGATCGGCGGCAAACGACGACCCGTTGCGGGCGTAGGGAGCGGATGTCGGTCTGTCGGTTGCCGTATCAACAGCGGACAAAGTTTTCTCGCCCAAAACCCTGTTTCCACGTAGTGGCGCTCCTGCGCTCGACGGTTGAAGGCATGATGCACCGCGCCATTCGAGCTGCCACGTATGTTCTTGCGAACCAGATGGCGGCGTTACATCGGCAATCGGAAGTCCGCGAGACAGTCGCTCAGCAGATCAGATGTTCATGGAGAGCTATTTCCATCCCGCGACGTCGCTTTCCAGTCAGATTGACTCCAAGAAAAATGCAATCTATGTTGAAACAGATTCCCGCCGTGTCGAGACCGGAATTGAACTTCGTGCTCCGCGCCGGAGACTCCTGGTGCAAACAGAAGCGTGCTGTGGACATGTTGGCATAGATGACCGAATCGTCCAGGTGCCTGGCCGCCGTTGCGGTCGTAGTTTTCATATAGAAACGGCTGGAAAAACTGAGGTGCGGATCGATGAACTCGTCTGTGCAAAGTGCGCCAGGGTATCTGCAGATGACCTTCTACGCATTCTGGGCACTGACGCTCATTTTCGCGGTGGTAACCTTGCTTGTCTTCCGGCGCAAAACAGAGTTGCAAAATTCCGGTATTGAAAAAGGGGCTTGGATAGCAATCGTATTGGCCATCTTGCTGCAGCTGGCCTCTTTATTGCTTGGCGGGCGACTGGTGAGCTTCGTATTTCACATAATCAGCCTGATTGTCGTGTGCACCGGCCTGTTCGGCTTTAGCGCGTACGCAGCCTTCCTCGTGGTCACTGGCCAGTCGCGAAAACGCAACGTCAGCGGCTAACCACGCGCGACGGCGTGTGGTCCGCGGGAAGCGGCCGCACAGCCCCGCTTCGCAGCGCGACCCCGAAAAGCCACGGCGAGCCATACCCGACGCCGATACCATAGAGCAGCGCGTCGCGAACGGCGTCCGCTGACTTGAGGCGAAAGCGGCCGGCAACCGCCACCTCGTTATCGCCAAAGCGCCAGGTACCCTGGACTGAGAGTGCAGAAATCGTCGCGGATGGCGGCAGGATGTTGAACGGGTAAATGTCTGCGGTCACCGGGTCTCGTGGTAATAAAGCCCGCTGGATTGTGACGTGGCGCGGGAAGATGTTCACCGCGCTAAGGCCTATGTCGTAAGCGCCTCATCTCGGCCGTTCTCTAAGCAGCCATAAATGGAGGTAATTTGGTTCCCACCAAATTTTTTGGGCGGGAACCAAAGTGGCCGACATAGTAGATGGCAAGAACGAAGCGCCCGGTAGGCGCCCGAACTTTCCGCGCGAATTCAAGCGACAGCTGGTCGAACAGACCTTCGAACCGGGAGCTTCCGTATCGCTGGTCGCGCGTCGCAACGACATTAACACCAACCTGCTGTTCAGATGGCGTCGCCAATATCTTCAAGGCGTATTCGGAGCACCACATCCGGCGCATGTGCAACAGCAGTCAGAGGTTGACGTTGCACCGTTTCTTCCGGTGAGCGTTGTCGCCGAAACCGAGACATCGATGTCCATGCGCGAGGCTGTGTCGGAGAACGTCTGCGAGATCGAATTTGACCGTGCACGCCTGCGCATCCGCGGCAACGTGTCGCCTGATATGCTGCGGTTACTGGTACGAGAACTGTCCCGATGATCGGGCTGCCGGCGGGCACCCGCATCTGGATTGCGGCTGGCGTCACCGACATGCGTTCCGGATTTCAGGGCCTGGCGGCGAAGGTGCAAACTGCACTGGAGGAGAATCCGTTCGACGGGAACGTCTTCATCTTCCGGGGCAGGCGCGGTGACCTCATCAAAATCCTGTGGGCCACGGAGGACGGGCTATGGCTCCTGGCGAAGCGGCTTGAGCGAGGGCGGTTTGTCTGGCCGCAGGCCGACGGCGGTAAGGTCCATCTGACACAGGCACAACTCTCGATGCTACTCGAGGGCATTGACTGGCGGCAGCCGCGTCGAACCGCGGCGCTATCGGTGTTGTAAACGCTTCGGGGCACGCGTAAACTCCGGCGCATGACCGATGATGCCCGTCTTCCGGATGACGTCGATGCGCTTAAGGCCTTGCTGCTGGAGGCTCGTGCCCAGCTTGCCGAGCGCGATATCGAGATCGAACAGCTCAAGGCCCAGATCGACAAACTCAAACGGGTGCAGTTTGGCCGCAAGTCCGAGCAGCTGGACCGGCAGATCGAGCGGCTCGAAACGGAACTGGATGAGCTGAGCGGTGGGCGCGGTGTCGCGGATGTTCGCCGCGACCGCACATCGGGCACAAGTGTGCCCGCCGGCGCAGCAGCCTCGAAGGAGGCGTTGCCGCCCCATCTGCCGCGTGAAGAGCGCGTACTCGAACCCGATCCGAGCTGCCCGAACTGCGGCAACACCATGCGGCCACTCGGCGAGGACGTGTCCGAGCAGCTTGCCCGTGTCGCCGCCATGTTCAAGGTGATTCGCACGATCCGCCGCAAGGCGGTCTGCACCTGCTGCAATCACATCTCGCAGCCGCCGATGCCGGGCTTGCCAATTGAGCGCAGCATCGCGCATCCGGGCCTGCTTGCTGACATCCTCGTTTCGAAGTTCGCTGATCATCAACCGCTGTACCGGCAGTCGGCAATTGCCGCGCGTGACGGCGTTAAGCTCGACCCCGCCAGCATGGGGCGCTGGGTCGGCCAGTGCGAGGCTTTGTGCGAGCCGTTGACCGAAGCGCTGCGCGTCTACACGATGGCAACGTTCAAGCTGCACGCGGACGACACGCCGATCCCGGTGCTTGCACCGGGCAACAAAAAGACGCGCACGGGTCGCCTGTGGGTGTACGTTCGCGACGACAGCCGTTCGGGCTCGACGGACCCGGCCGCAGTCTGGTTTGCCTACTCGCCCGACCGAAAGGGGATACATCCGCAGACTCATCTGGCCGGATTCAAGGGCGTCCTGCAGGCCGACGCCTACGGTGGTTTCGACGAGCTGTATGCAGGCGGCAAGATTCGTGAGGCGGCTTGCTGGGATCACGCGAGACGGTACATATACGACGTTCATGTCCGCACGCCGACTGAGTCGACAAGGCACGTACTCGAGCTGATCGGCGAACTCTACGACATTGAGGCTGATATCCGGGGCGAGCCCGCCGCCGAACGATTGCGCGTACGGCAGGAGAGAAGCCTCGCGGTGCTCGCGACCATCAAGGCGTGGATGACGGACAAGATCGCGACCCTGTCGGCAAAATCCGAGTTGGCCAAGGCGATACGCTACTCGCTCAATCAATGGAACGCACTCGTTCTGTACTGCGAAGACGGTCGTATTGAGATCAGCAACGCTCTCGCCGAAAACGCTCTGCGCTGTGTAAGTCTGGGGAGGAAAAACTTCCTGTTTGCAGGCTCCGACAGTGGAGGCGAACGGGCCGCTGCCATGTACGGTCTGATCGGCTCGTGCAAACTGAATGACATCAACCCCCGTGCATATCTGGAATACATCCTGACTCACATCGCGGACCACAAAATCAGTCGCATCGACGAACTGCTGCCCTGGAACATGGTCGGCAAGTTGCCCACGCAATCCACTCCGCCGTCAGCGACAACCTGATCGCCGCAACGTCTCCTGCCGGTATCCGCGAGGTATCGATCAACGCGTTACCGATAGCGTGCCACATGCGCGCGACACATCACGAACGGCCGACGCGAGGCGCTTACCTATGTCTGAGGCCAAGGCGGGAGTGGACAAAGCGAATCCACGCAGCGGTCTTTGGCTCAACACGGCAGCTGCTTCATGATTCCCCAGGACAAACTCGAATGTGGCTTGTTGGACGCCATCGGCGCCATGCGTCGTCCGACGCAAAGCGATCCGTTGCTGCCCTTCGAGGAAAACCCGCGAACGACTCAACTTCGGCCTTATGCGAAGCTTTCCATAGGGCCGATGAAGCATCGTTCGTCCTCGCGAATTGAATGGCTTGCTTGCCGGGCAGAGCCGCCATTCGAACGTCCATGTGAGAGCGTGAGCGGATGTCCGTAGATGACCGATTGCACGCGCATCGCGCACGCTCCGAAAGCGGCCGTACGGTTGCGATTGCCGTTGGCGATCGCGGCAACTGACGCGTGAACAGGCCGGTCGGGGGCAGTCCGCAATCGGTAATCAAAATAATGTTAATGCTAAACCGCTCCACACGCGCTGGCGTCTATGGGCATTGGATGATCGTCGCGGTGATTTGCGATGCTCGGCGCACGGTTGGCGCACGCCGGGACCCGGCGGTTGTCCGGGCCCGTTGTGCGAACGCGGCGGGAATGCGGACGTCAATGGGCAGGGAATCCAGAGTTTCGCGGCATTGTGATGGTGCGACGACGCTAAAGCACGAACGGGTTCGCGTTGGCCGCATGGGGGAAGACCAACGTGCGCGTGGATGGTGCTGATCCCGGTCAGTACACATCGCTCGGGTCAGGTGGCGTAGCAAATTCTGCCCCCACGTGTGCAGGACCGTGATGAAGCCGAGTTCCGCGCCCAGGTGTCTCGGATCGGCGGCGATCGTGCGCAGCGTCTCGGCGCTGGTGCGAAACAGCAGATCGTAGAGGGTCTTCTTGTTCTGGTACGCGAGCGCGACGATAGACTCGGGGAGTGTGAAAGCGACGTGGAAGTACTCGACCGCGGGAAGCAGCTCTGCGCGCCGGCGTTCGAGCCATTGCGCGCGGGCAGTCCCCGCACGCCGGGCTGATGTTCCTGGGGGAAGCACCTCTTGGGTTGGCCCTTCGAGCGCCCGCCACTGGCGGATACGCACGCTCCAGCGTGCGCCGCATGCTATCGGGATAACGATCCGGGTGATCATCCTGCAGCTTGCGCAGGACCGTGATGCCCATCAGATTGGGCGAGTTGCGCAGCAGCGGTACGACTTCGCTGTCCCATACATCGACGATGGGATCAGGGCGGGCGCATTGACTCAAATTATTTGCTACCGAGTCGGGGTCGTTGCCTCATGTAATTTGCTACCTGTCAGACGGCTGGCGGGGGCGACTTATGACGAGGCGGCTCAGCATGGCAACACGAAGGGAATTGATCGAGGCGGTCGGACAGCGCTACCGGTGTTCTGACCGGGAAGACAAACTTCAGCTTGTCCGGCTCGGTTCTGATCGACTCGTAACGGGTATGCAGTTCCCTCTTCACGTCCTTCGGCGACTCCTCCAGCGGGCGATCCCGGACGTTGTCGCGACCGTGCCGGGACGCCAGCCCGTCGCCACAACATTGAGGTTGCGGCGGCCCTGTGGGCCGCGTCAGGCCATGATCATCACGATCACCATGCCCCAGATGGTCAGGAGCGTGTTGCTGACTGCGTAGGTCACCGTGTATCCGAGGCCGGGGATCTGACTCTTCGCCGCGTCACAGACCATGCCGAGCGACGCCGTCGTGGTTCTCGCGCCGGCGCACACACCAAGCAGGATGGCGGGATGGAAGCGGAACACATACTTGGCGATGAACATGCCGAGAATCAGCGGAACGGACGTGGCGAAAATGCCCCACAGGAACAGGCTGACGCCCAGGTGCTGAAGACCGGTGACGAATCCGGGGCCCGCCGTAATGCCAACTACCGCGATGAACACATTCAATCCGACTGTGCGCATGAACCAGACAGTCGGTTCCGGTATGCGGCCGAACGTGGGATGAATCGCGCGCAGCCAGCCGAACACAATGCCAGCTATCAACGAGCCACCGGCGGTGGACCAGGTGATCGTAACAGCACCGACCTTGATAACAATCGTGCCGACCAGCGCGCCGATCGTGATCGCGAGACACATGAAGGCCACGTCAGTCACACTGGTTGGCCTGTCCAGCACGCCGAGCGCCTTCGCAGCGGCAGTCGTGTCCTGTGTGCGTCCGGCAATCGTCACTGTGTCTCCGCGGTACAACTTTGTGTTCGGCAGAACAGGGATCGGCGTTTCGGTGGGTCCGCGCTTGATCTTTCTCAGGTAGACGCCACGCGCTGCGGGTAACGTGGCAAGCTCGGCCAGCGTCTTTCCGTCCACCGCCTTGCTGGTCACATAGACGTCCACGCCTTCTGCCGGTACGGCGAGCAACTTGGGGTCGTCCACTTCCAGGGCTCTTGCGTGAACTGCAACAAGCTGGTCGCCGGTACCGTCCATCTCCATGTCCTTCGTTCCAAGCAACGCGATGAGTTGCTCCGGGCGACCCGCTACCGCTACCACGTCATCTGGCTGAAGAACGAAATCGAGCGTCGCCTCTTCAATCACGGTCCCGCGCCGGATCCGCTCGATGAACAGGCGCATCCCTGCGGGCTCGAGTGCTTCCACCTGGCTCACCGTCTTGCCCGCAGCCAGCGTGTCGGCGGGAAGCCTGTACGCGCGCAATTCGTAGCGGTGCCATGCCTGGCCCGGGCCGCCCAGGTCCTGCGTGCCGCCCAAGCTCGCCTCATACTCCTTGCATGCAGCGACCAGATCTATGCCCAGCAGCTTTGGGCCAAGCGTGGCGAGGATCAACGCAGAGCCAACCGTGCCGAAGATATACGACACCGCGTACGCAGTCGGCATCGCATCGAGCAGCGCCTTTGTCTGGTCTGCCGGTAAGCCAAGCCGGTTGATGGCATCTGTGGCCAGACCCATGGATGCCGAAGTGGTTTGCGATCCGGCGAGCAGCCCGGCCGCGGATCCGACGTCGTAACCCGCGAGTTTCGCGGCAACGATTGGTGCCGCGAGGCACAGCACACATTGAACGACGGAAAACAGTGCCTGAGGCGCGCCGTCCTTTGCAATGCCACGCACAAACTGCGGCCCGACCCCATAGCCTACGGCGAACAGGAACATCAGAAAGAATACAGATTTAACGTTGGGCGAAATCGTGATGTGAAGCTGCCCGATGGCGATCGCCACCAGCAGGGTCGCTGCCACCGCGCCCAGACTGAACCCCTTAAAGCTTTTTCCGCCAACCCAGTAGCCGATTCCGAGTGCAAGGAATAGGGCAATTTCAGGATAGTGTCGGAGGGTATCGGCTAGCCAGACCATGATGGATCCTTGGTCTTTAACCGTTTCGGAAACGCGAAAGACCTACCGCGGCTTCTATTAGAGAGCGCCATGTGTGAAATTTGCATAACCAGACGCCCCTCCGGAGGGTTCGCGCCTGGATGGCGAGCGCTTTGCAATAGCCTCGATGTCCGACCGGGCCGGTTTCGATGGCGTCGCCTGCGCAAGGCGCAGGTCAGGAAGGTCTCCTGTCACCTCGTCCGTCCGGCGCACAGGCTTTCAACTTGCATTCGGTTGGGTGCGCTGAGCGCGCTGTACCCCTTCTAATGATGGTGCGAACGTTCCGACAGGACAATGAGACTTTAGTCCGATGACGCAGTCTGTTGATCAGATCCAGGCGCATTCTGGGCGCGCGCAAGTGCGCCGCAATCTCGTAAGGATATCAAGCGTGATTCGGCGACGATCGACGTATGCACCGCTATCCGCTGCGATCTGCTGACCCGTCATGATCGCGGGGTGTCGATGCTGAGGTGTGCGACGTTTTCCCTTCACCTTTCTTTCAATTTGCAGGCGCTAGCATGATTAACGAACATCAACAAAAGCGTGCGGCTGGCGACCTGTGCCGCCCGTCGGCAAGCTCGTCGGGACGAGATCTGGACCGCCATCCGGGGCACGTGCCTCACCTGGTCCGAGACAACCGGTTGGGAGGCGATCGAGGCGCTCGCACCACCGGATTTCGATCTGCGCCGTCGGCGCCTGCTCGGCCTGAAGGACGGGCGGCCATGGTGCTGGCTCTACAGGGCCGTCGATGGCCGCTTCGTCGCGCGCTGGGAGCACGCCGGGCTGCAAGTATGGGGTACCACGCCCGCCACGGCGATCTGGGCATTGCGGGACGTGCGGCGACTTATCAGCGCCTCTGTCACGTCGATTTGCCGTACACCTTGCAGGCACCGTTAGTCACGCTCGAGCCGATGACAGAGGTGGCCGCTCGGTGCGCTGCCAGCGCCGTAAGCGCGTACGTCTTTGCCGAGCAGTTGTGCCCAGTGGTTGAGCATGCCTTCACTCAGCACGCTGTGTGCAGAGTTGTGGGTGCAGAGGATCAGGACGTTGGTGGTCTTGCCGGCCATGGCAACGCTCCTAGCAGCAGGACGAACCAGATTTCACCGCGATGCCGACCGGCTTTCCACGCGGCGCTTGCGGCGCGCAGCACGCGGAGCCTTCGGTGGGCACGTCTTTCTGCTTGCCCTCGCAACACCGGGATGTTTCCCAGCGAATGGAAGTGTTCCCATGCAATGCCTTGCGGATCGGTGATCCAGTGTTTGTCGCTACGAGCGTAGCAGCAGGTGGTCTCGCCATCGTCCAGCAATGCCATGTCTGCAGCCTCTGCACGCGCTTTAAGCTCGGCCAGTCCAGCGGCGTCATCCACCTGGAAACCCAGGTGGTCCACCCCGGCGGCACTACCGCGTGTGGAAATGGCGAAGTTGATGCGCGGATCGTCCAGCATCCATTTCGCGTAGTCGCTTTCCACTCGGGTCGGCTCGGCGGCGAACAGCTTTGAATAGAACGCGGATAACTTCGTTCTCTTCCATATTTCCAATATATTCGAGAACATGGGCAAGAACCGGGAGGGAAGGCAAGCGACCGCTCTCGGTAGGTCACTGCCTGAGACGATCGATCGGCAGCAAGTGGCTTAATTCCGTTCGATCTATCTTCGCGATACCAGATAGCCGTCGTCATCGGTGAGGCTTCGCGAGAAACGTGCGCGGTGGGTGCGTTCGGGTAGAGCTAGCGTATGGATGGCTCGCTCGAGACGCTGCGCCATATTGGCAGTGCAAAGATACGTTGACGTGCTCGTCGCCGAGATCGACTCGCGTTTGCATCCGGCGACGAACTCGACTGTCTCTCCCGATTCCATCGGCGTTAGTGGACGGATGTGGCAATGCGCATGGCGCCAAAAACCGGCGCAAGCCTATCCTGCCATACCTCGTTTCAATGTCCGTTTTTATCTCCCGGCTAAGCGCTTTCAGCGAGGTTGGCCGGGAATTTCCGTAAGGTGGCCAGATGCGTCCGCGGGATGCACCCCATGAATCCACTGTTCTTCCTTTGCTCGACCGCACACCGTATCTCATGGTGCGGGATGTCGATTGAACGAGTCTGCATACTGGGCAGGCGGATTTCTGCGTAGTGATCCGGTCCACTGCCGCTACCTGAATGTCAGATGTCTGCGAGGGCCGCGGCTGGAGTCGGTAATCGCACGCGCTGAATCGGCAACGTCGATTCAGCTTCGGGCGGCTGTTGATCTCCTAAAATCTCGCCGGTCTTTCCCAAAGATATGCAGGCAGGGCTATCGGGAGTTCGTAGAGTAAGGGATATAGTCTGCGAGACTATCGTGTCTCTATCGGCTCGCAGTTCCATTATGTGAATCCTGATGGCCAGCACGATTCAGCCCGTTGCCTGTGATCATTCTGCGCCTGCGCCGTCGTGGAGTTTGCCCGGAATCCCTTCGCTACGTCTTTCCGGACATCGGCCCGGTCCGTTGCTCGTGCCAGGCGTGTCCAAAAGATTTCTTTTATTCCAACGCGATCCGTCTGATTCCATGACGTTCCGATAGCGAAAATCCGGCCAAAAACAGGTGTTGACGAGGTCTTCCCGAGTGAACAAGATGGGATAAAGAGAGCACGACGGAGCGAGCCATGCCAGTTGCGAAAAGCTATACCCGGGCGCAATGGGATGCGCTTGTCCGCACTCTGGAATCACTGCCGGTCAAGCCAGAGGCCGAGCAGCGCGTCTCTATTACCGATGCGATGAAAGAGATGCGTCTGGTAATCCGTGCGGTGAGGAAGAAGGGATATACGCTGGAAGAAATCGTTGAACATGCACGGAAGAAGGGCATTGATTTTAGCGTTGGCTCTGTCAAGTACGCGTTATACCCATCGAAGAAAGACAAACCAGCTCGACAGTCTGCAAAGGAATCGGCACGGGACAATGCCGCGCCATCGCCTCGTACGAAGAAGGTAAGCAAGGACGATGTACCGCGCGCGGAGGCTGTCAGAGAAAATCAAAAGCAGGATGCGGGAGAGATTGTCAGTAGGCCGGGAAGCATGGTGATGCGTGACGCGTTCTCATTCGAGATCAGGCCTGACACTGAGAACCTTTAGAGGATTCAAATGGACACGACGACTTACCCCATCTATCTCGTTGGTGGCAGCAAGGGCGGCGTAGGCAAGAGTTTTGTTGCGCTCGCGCTGGCCGATTATCTGCTACGGCGGGATATTCATGCCGCGCTGGTGGAAACCGATACCTCCAATCCGGACGTGATGAAAGCGGTTCAGGGTGAGATGCGCTGCATCGCCTATAACCTGGACGATGCAGACGGCTGGATCGGCCTCGTCAATTTCTGCGATGAGCAACGGGACGCCGCGATCGTTGTCAACACGGCGGCGCGGAGCCAGACGGGTGTTGAGCAGTTCGGGGCGACACTGGCCGGCGCGCTTGGCGAGCTTCGGCGCCGGCTTGTTGTCCTGTTGGTGATCAACCGGCAACGCGACAGCCTTGAATTGCTGAGCGCTTTCAACGAGACGTTCCCGGACGCGGCGATGAACGTCGTACGCAATGGCTACTTCGGTCCGGCGGAGAAGTTCAGGCTGTATCAGGGGTCGCAGCTTCGCCGTTCCATCGAATCGCGCGGTCACTCACTGGATTTTCCTGATCTTGCGGATCGGGTCGCGGACGAGCTTCGCAGTCAGCGCATGTCGATTCGCAAGGCAGCGGAGACGATGCATATCGGTGAACGGGTCGAGCTATTGCGTTGGCGTTCGTTGTGCGATGCCATGTTCGCCAAGGTAACGGTCGATGGATAGCAGGCAGGGCAGGCCGGTGGACGAGCTTTCCTGTCTGTTTCTCGACGTCACGGGCGAATTGCCCGACGATGCCAGTGTGCTGCGAATGCGTCGGGTATCGAGTGCGCTCAACCTCCGCGACAACGATGCGCTGTGGTCTGTGCTGGTCATGCTCGAGCACGACAGGCGACTCTACGAGGCCATGCCGGAGCGCATCCGGCAGGCAGGCGCGGGCAGTCTGGATGTCGTGCGGACGGAGGCGTGGGCAGCGACGGATGCGTTGATGACGCAGCATCGTGACGCGCTCGCGCGCTGCAAGGCCACGATTGAACTGGCCGGGCAGATGATCGATGAACATGAGACGCGCTACCGGGCCGCGCTTGCGGCGCTGAACGATGAGGCGCTGGCTACACTCACGCGGCGGGCGGCGAATCACATTGCCCGCGTTGCCGGTAACCGGCTCGTGGGGGCGACGGCTGTCGCCGTACGGCGCTGCACCGGGCGCAACCTGCCGTGGCGGTTCAGTTCGACAAAATCGCGTTCGATGCGCGTTTCCGTCCAGCCCCAGGCTTTGTCGCAGTAAGGATCAAAGAGCGAGCGAGATCGATATGCGAAGTACTGCTTATATTGCGAGCTCGTAGAATTGATCAGCGGCGGACGGGTGGGTTCCGCGAGCACATTTCATCTGTCCTTTGGCGATCATGTGCATAATCTCAATGCCGGCCAGAAGGATCCGGGCACAGCGAAAGGTCTTGAACCCCAGCGTGGGCCGCGTTCGTCGTTTGATCGCCCGATGATCCTGCTCAACGAGGTTATTGAGATATTTGGACTGGCGGATCCTGATGGGCGCTTCACAATCGGCATTGATCGCTTCGAGCGCGGCGAGATTGGCGCCGCTTTTGTCGATGGTTACCGTCTCGGGTACACCGTTCTGGGCGATCGATTTCTCAAAGTAACGCCGGGCCGCAGTCTTGTCCCGATGGGCGCGTAGCAGAAAGTCAATGGTGTTGCCGTCCTTGTCGACGGCCCGGTAAAGATACCGCCATTCCCCCTTGACGCGGATGTACGTCTCGTCCATCCGCCAGCTCTTACCCACCGGCCGCTTGCGGCGGCGAAACACTTTCTCCAGCACCGGCAACAGCTTGATGGCCCAGCGGTGCACAGTCGAATGATCGACCGAAACGCCGCGCTCAGCCATCATGTCTTCAAGGTGCCGTAGGCTCAGCGGATAGGCCACGTACCGGCGCACGCAAATCAGAATCACGTCGAGCGGATAATGCAGGCGTTTGAGCACTCGGCCACCGCCGGATTCATCGTCTTCATCGAGCTTTCAGTCGTTCATGTCGTTCCGCATATCATAGCGGACCGGCCTTACTGCAACAGAACCGATTCGATCCGTCCTGCGCGCCCGTCCGCACCGGTGGAGCGACGGACGCCTGAAACCCCAAACGACATCGCCATAAATTGATTCCGTAGTCCAGGACGTAATCGACAAGGATAGCGACAGGTCAGACCGGCAGCGGGCGAACTCGAAAAGCTGTGAGGCGCTACACGAAATGTATTCGCCGTCCAACGGATGGAGTCCTGCTGCGCGGTTACTATCCAGGCCCGGGCGCGGTTGTGATGGCGCCCAACAAGGCCGTTTACAGGCATGCAGTCTGTCACGCCGCCAACCGTCGTCGTTGTAGTCCTCACTGACCGATTCAGGAATCAAACATATGGATCACTAAACCAGCTTGCAAAAACTGGAAGGTCCTTATAGGCAGCTTTGAAGAGTACAACGGCCATGTGCGCGGTCTCGTCGCACGGCAAGTGATCGGCGCTCACGGCGCTGAAGTACCTCGCCGGCGCTCCACCCATCAACCATTAGAAATGGCTGTCTCATACCCGCGCATGACGGCCTTACCGGGCGCCCCGGGGACACCTCGAGGCATCCGAAAGTATGAGCACGTTATGCCCACGGGCGACTGCAGCGACCGTTCGTACAATGGTTTTCTTTTCGTCGTCCGTCTACCTTGATTCCATGGAGTTCGAGGTTCATTTCGCGTCTGTATCCAGTGAGGGTCACGATGAACACGAGCGCAAGGAGTTTTGGACCAGTTGCGTCGAGACGATCCGATGTCGGCGGTAGCGACCATCCGCAACGGAACCCGGCCACTTCTCGGCTGCGTCGATATTGAAGCCATGCCGGCGCATATAGCTGACCGAAATCCCCGCCACGCGCATAGCTGAAGCGATCGCCGCTATGAAGGTAATAGACGACGCGTGGAACCGCGATCCGACTTGCGCCATGCCGTCGCGCCTGATGACCGATCTGGCGATAGCGCGGATCGATCTCGAGACGGTGCTCGGGCCGACGAAACTTAACTTACTGGAGGCCGCGTGAGCGAGTCCAAAGAATTGACCGTGCCCGAGCGTGCCGCTATCGCACTCGGCACAGCTGAGCATGAAACGAAATTGCGCGACCTGGTTGCGAAATCAGCATCCATTACCGCGATCAAAAACAAAGACGGGCGCGAAGAATGCCACTCCGCACTGATGGTTCTCAAAACCACGCGCACTGGCATTTTGCGAGCAGGCAAGGCAGCCCTTGAAGTTGCGACCGAATTCTCCCGTGCGGTGATCGCGGAAGAGAGGCGGCTTGTCGCAATCGCCGAGCCAGAAGAAATGAGGCTGGAAGACTTGCGCGATGAGTGGGACGAGGCGCGTGCCGCAGAGAAGCGTGCCAAAGATGGAGCAAGACCTCTGGCAGTTCGCAATGCTCGTCGCGCAATACGAGAAGCAACTGAGGCAGAAAGCCGCCTGACTACCGCCGCAGCCCCCATGCATTGGCCTCGCGCGTTTCGCATGATCCAAGGGCAGCGGCACCCCAAAAACCGAGCGGCAATCCCCGCTCGCGTGTGTTCAATCCGCCGCAGTTTCGGGCGGTTCTTTTTATCTGCTGGACGGATAAGTGGCGTTTATTCGTGAGGCGGATATTGCGAGGCGAGATGACAGAACATACAGCACCTGATGCCACGCGACTGATCGAGCGCCATGCAAAAGCCGCCCGCGCGCTTGAGCATATGTACACCGAGAAGAACGTCGAACGGCTGAACGCTATCGGCGAAGAGCTCGAAGCCGCTCTCGCTGCTACCAGTGCAGAGCCGATCGACGAAGCTAATCCGATGACAACGGTCCCGTTGCTCCACTATCAATCTTTAGTGCGACGCGCGGCACTCCCTCGCTGTGCCGCGACTGTGAGCGACGAGCGGGAGGCATTCGATGCCGAGCAGCATCAGGTGCTGATTGGCTACGACATAAATGGTGATGCCGTGTTTGGGACGGACCCGGAGGCTCGCGCGGCAGTACCGCAAGCAGGGATGCAATTCAAGCCCGTTGGCCGATGCGAATGCGCGTTCTCGCTGGACGAATGCGAAGTCTGCGAAGCGAATCGAGAGGCGTATCAAGAACACCTCGCCGAGCAAGCCGCCACTCCCCAAGCCTTCTGGACGAAGGAACAGGTAGCCGCCGTACGAGACGATGCCAAGCAGCTGCATGCGAAGCTATCCCCAGGTACGCTGATTGATGATGCCCTTCCGCGCGCCAGCGATGCACTCAAGGATGCGGGCGACGCCGTCACGTTGACCGGCGCGCAACTGGCCGAAGCGCTCGACTTCATCGCGCCGGATCGAGATGGCGATCAACTCGAAACCGAGGCGACCATTCAATACGGCTTTGGGCATTCGGGACAAGGCATCTATTGCTGGATTACTGAATATCCCGAGGAAGGCGCGATCCTGCTCGATGGCACGACGGCTCAGCCAGTCGCAGACGAGGCGGTGACGTATGACGACGTAGTTTCGATCTGCGACGCGCACGGCATCAATCTGCCGGTCGAATACGTTGAGCACGCCGTGGAGATTGCTAACTTCGCCGCCCGCGCAAAGGACTGACATGGACATGAAAGTGTGGGCTGGAGCGCTTGAGGCCATAGGGTTGTTGCTCGGACTGATGGCAGTCGGCGGGTTCTGCTTCCTGCTTGATGTGCTGATTGTTTACCGGAGTGAACGCCAGATGGCGTGGAAGGAAGCAGGCAACGCCATCCGTCTCGCCCAGCATACATCTGATATCGCGCTCACCCGCGCAAAGGAACAGAAATGACCATGACTCCATCCCAAAGCGCGCAGAGCGAGGACGCCCGCAATCTCGTCACACTGGATCGTCGCGACCTGTGGGATCACATGCGCGGCGCGATACATGCGGCTTTGAACGACAAGATCCCGAAAGATTGCGTCGTGTCATGGGCATGGGAAGAAGCCACCAACCGGACCTACGAGATATTCCAGAAGATCGTAGACGCCGCTCCATCGCAAGCCGCTGCAAGCGCTCAACCGCCGCGCGTTCATGGACAGCGCATACGCCTACAGCGTCTTCGACGCCGTACCTAAGAAGAACGCTGACGAAATCCGAATCGCTCGACCGTCTATCGTGTGGCCGACCGGACATGGCGCAAAGGCCCCGTTGATCCTCGATGCCACAGGAGATTGCCATGTTTATCTATTCGATCCGCTATCGCGATGTCTGCGGCCGGTGGTCAGTTGCCTTCGCACAGGCCGCTTCACAGTCCGACGCTGAAGCGATTGCAATCTGCCGTTATGGCGCGTTCCATTCCGTCAGACGTGCCGGATCGGTTCCTTAACAACGTGGTCTGGCAGCCCGAATGGTCAAACTGGACCGGAGCGGCAATTCCCGCCGATCGCGTCGCGCAGTCAGCGAATGCCTGCTTACGATTCGTCGGGCACGGCGTCGCATGCGGCTACCTCCGGTCCCCTAGTGCACAAAGGAATTCCTTGCTACTTCTCAAGTGAACGAAAAATAGAGACCGACAACGCACCAATAAAAATCGGATACATGGCGATGTGAAGTTGACCCAGAAAAACGGACATCTATCCTTTGGAGAAGGAGGTGCCGATTATGGGCAAGCATCGTACCCCGTACCCGGCGGAATTTCGGGCGCAAATAGTCGAGTTGGTGAAGGCCGGACGCAGGCCGGAGGAACTGGAAAAGGAGTTCGAGCCGACCGCACAGACCATCTACAACTGGGTAGCGCAGGCTGATCGCGACACAGGCGTGCGGCATGATGGTCTGACCACAGCCGAACGGCAGGAGCTCGCACGGTTGCGTCGTGAAGTCCGGCAACTGAAGATGGAGCGCGACATCCTCTCTCACGCGGCAGCCTGGTTCGCGAGGGAGACGGGATCCATTCCACCGAAGGGCGGTACGGGTTCATGAAAGCGAACCGGGCCCGCTGGCCCATTGCGATGATGGCGCGGCTGCTCGGCGTCTCGACGAGCGGCTATTACACGTGGCTGGTGCGTGAGCCCGCGATGCACACACGCAGCGATGCGCAACTGCTCTCGCGCATCCGCACGCTACATGCGAGCTCGCGCGGCACGTATGGGGCACCGCGTATCCATGCGCAGCTCGCGCGCGAAGGCGTACACGTGGGGCGCAAGCGGGTGGCGCGCCTCATGCGTATGGCGGGTCTGTGCGGGGCAAGCCGGCGGCGCTGGCCGCGCACCACACGGCCACGCGCAGGCGCCCGGCGTGCGCCTGATCTGGTGCGCCGGCACTTCAGTGCCGACGCGACAAACGTGCTGTGGGTCGCAGATGCGACCTATGTACCCACGGGCGAAGGATTCCTCTATCTGGCGGTCGTGCCGGATGTGTTCAGCCGTCGCATCATCGGCTGGGCGATGTCCAGCCATCTGGATACCGAACTGATGTTACGCGCGCTGGACATGGCGTTGCAGCAACGACGCCATGACGGTGTGATTCTACATTCCGATCAAGGCTGTCAATACACGTCCATTGCCTTTGGACGGCGCTGCCACGAAGCAGGCGTACAGCCGTCGATGGGCACGGCCGGCGATGCCTATGACAACGCGATGTGCGAGTCGTTCTTCGGCACACTCGAAGCCGAACTGCTCTGTCGCGAACACTTCGCGACTCACGAACAGGCACGGCGGCGTCTGTTCTCGTTTCTGGAATTGGGTAGCCCCGTGTCCTTGCGGACACGGAGCCCCCGAAGAACCGTACGTGCGAGTTTCCCCGCATACGGCTCGAGCACCGCGTTAAGCGTCGCACTGACGCCGGCCTTGCCGGAACCGCACAGGGCCTTCGCAAACCCTCGCGTCGTCGGTCTGCCTGATCACTCAGGGGAAAGGCGCTGAACCAGCTTGCGCCGGCCACTCTCAAGCTGCCTTTCCGAGACCTCAGGTGCGCGTCTGCGACAGCTGCACCACACGGAAGTCAGCACCCTTTCAGGTCGGGGCAAATTTTGAACCCCTGTCCGGGCGATTACAGCCCGGCATTCGCTTTTTCCGCGTTCTCTTACCCACTCCCCCAACAGCTTGCCTCACGGCTCACCTGCCACGGGCCCGAGTTCAGACCGATGGCGGAGAATCGGGCTTACCACGTTCCCGTTCCTGCCGACCCAGATGCAATTTGAACTTCTCCTCGCAGCGGGCCTGTCCGTTTAGCGCCCGTCTTTTCCCCGGCAGCGTTGCGACGACGTGCTCCTACAACCCAAAGGAGCATCCAGCTGCGTGCCTTTTTGGCTCGGGCCTGTAAGCCGCTTCGGCCCGTTGTTGTTTACGAGGTTTATCAACGGTTCACATCTGTTGCGCATGCGGAACTTGCCTGGCCTCTACGCCGCATTGCGGCTTGCAGCATCGTCACTCACCGTCGCCAGTAATGACGTCTTTCGACGAGACGTTGTCCCTGGAGCTTCGCACCCGACCGTTACCAGTCACGCACGTCCAGGTAGGCAACTGCCGGTCGTACGGCAGGTCACGGCACGGCAAGCCGCGCGTGACAAGACAGAAACAGACTTTGCCATCCACTACATTGCCGATTTACGTCCGGCGGACGGCGACACGTGTCGCACGAGCTGGTACAACATACGCCGCCTGCACAGCAGCATCGGCTACTGTTCGCCGCTCGAGTTCGAAAACCTGCATGCGCAAGATCAAAGCTTATCGCCGCGCGGATTGCCCACCGCCGGGCAGCGTCGTGGTCGCGACAGGCGACCCGCCGCCCGACCGTGGACAACCCGCAATTCAACCTTATCGGGAGGTGCCACACCGCATTAAACTCAACTGCAAATCTATCCATCGAACCGGGTCAACCTCAACGAAAGTGCGCGTGGATTCTCTGTTGCGGTCTGTCCAGAGTTGAAAACTGCCGACTGGATTTTTCGGTATGGCTGACGGTATCGTCACTCCCGACCGGCCGGAGAAGCCGTATACACAAGGGTTCCCGTCGCCGATTGACGATCGAGTGGGCGTTATCAAGAGCGACATCCGCGAGAAAGACCTCGGCGGTCCCCGTACATCAAGGTTGCCGAAACGGCAACACTCGTTCGACGGTTCAGGCGACCGTCAAGGCGGGCCGCGAACCGGCGAAGGCAGAGCGCTTAGCATTCGGCCGGCTGATAATATGCTGTCGTATCGAACGCCGGAGTCGGCGGGGATACGCGGCAGATTTCACCATGCGGCAAGTGCGGCGATTCTTGCAGCGGGGGTGTGGGTAGGAAAACTGGAAGTCAAACCCGGCACGGGCTTGCCGACGATCCCAAGATTCCCGTCTCTCCGCCAGAATACCCCGCCAGATCAGGCTTCCAGCCTGTCACCCCGCAATCTCCTATGCCTTAACCCCGTGCTCGACCCGCACGCTGTCATGATGTGCGTGTGTTGCGCGGTCGCGGGCAGTCGCTCGGACGAGCCGTCGGCCTGCCTACATCAGTTGGATGAGAAACCCTCGATCGAGTGCGGGAAAAAAACCAATTCCTGGGGGGCGCCGTCAGAAGCGTCAAGGTGAATCATTTTGCCGTACTCGCGCGGCTCCAAATCGAATACGCGCACGGTCTGATGAACAGTCGGGTCGCCGCTGAACTGATATTCAACGCACGCAACTACGGCGAATCCCGGAACAAATCCTTTGGCGGGACCTTGGCTGTGGGCCTTCCATTGCAGGTTCTCAACAGCGCTAGGGAACATTACATCGCCCATCCCGCGTGCACGGGCAAAATCATCTTGCTGGCATGCTTGGGCTACAGTGCGCCGCAGAACCTCGGTCGGTTCAGCATAAGAGAAACCACCGAGACTGGTTCCCCTTCGTGCGGGTTTGCTAGCGGCATCATCATGGCCGTGAACATGACGTTGAAAGCCGGCGATCGGCCTACATTATTTAGGCGATATCCGAACGTGTATGCCATGCCGTTGTTCTCGTTACGGACAAGCGGGCCTTCTGGTTGCGTTTCCAGCGAAATCCAGGGCCGCTGATCAAACTTGATCGCCTGTGGTTGCTCTCGGGATGCCTTGAACTGGTACCAGGATGCTCCAGCGCCAAACACTGAGCCGATAGCCGCAAATAACGCAACCCAAGCGGCTACATAGTCCAACCAGTGCTTTTTCGTCTCACGCTCCGACATATCGCCCCGAGTTTTCCAGGAGATCATAAGTGAAAGGTGATGTCGATGACCCGGGCGAGCATCGACCTCGGGCTTGACCGGGATATCGCATTTGTGGACAGCACAAGGACGCCTGCCGATATCGTTTTTCGCGCGGAACTGCAGAGACTGGCGAAACTGTCGCCGCAACTGAAGCTGATCTTCGTATGCGAAGGCATCGGTGACGAAAGCGATTGGGCTGGCGCGACAGGTCGGCTTGGCCTGCAACAGCTTTCTGAATGGCTGCCTGACTTCAAGGAGCGGGAAGTCTTCACCTGCGGCCCTGCCGGCTACATGTCCGGAGTAAAGGATTTGCTCCAGAAGGCGGTCACGACCCGGACCGTTACCACCAGGAAAGCTTCACTTTCGCGCCGGCTGTGGCGCCGGAGCCTATGGAGGAAAAGAACGGTGCGGCTCAAGAGGTGTTCACGGTCAGGCTTTCCCGCTCGGCCAGGAGGTTCACCATGAGCCCGTCTGACACCGTGCTGGCTGCTGCGAGGAAGAACAGCGTCCCGATACCGTCGTCCTGCAGTCAGGGTGTATGCGGGACATGTAAAACCAGGGTGCTTGAGGGCACTGTGGATATGAAGCACAACGGTGGGATTCGCGAAAGAGAGGTTCAAAAGGATTTCCGTTTGCTTTGCTGCACCCGACCCACATCGGATCTCGTTCTCGAGCTTTGAAACTGCATTGCGAATTCCTCCCGCGATTGTACGGTCGTGCGGGCTGTGCTCCAGGTTGAGGTTGGCGCGAGTGGCGCTGCACATGGTGACGGCAAGGTAACGGTGGTGCGGCAAAACCAACGTGCTAGACTGCATCGCTGGTCATTCGCAACGTAAACATTGCCGATACACAACATGAATACTTCCTTCGTGAATCCGTTGCCAGGCGTTCCAGATGTTGAATCGCCGTTCTTCGACGAGCTTTTCGCCCAGAAGGAGGCATCTGAAAACGTTTTACGTGCGGCCAGACAACTCCGCGAGAATGGCTTCGCGATTATCGATTTTCCGGATGCCGAGTTCGACGCGCGCGCGGAGCGAATCAAAACGAAATTTCATGGAAGGTTTGATTTTGACCACTGGCGCGGAGGGTGTAAAAATTTTTGTGTAAACGGTCATTTGGCAGGAAACTGTCAGCAACAGGAGCACAGATGACCGTAGCGAAACGCAACAAAAGAGAAAAACCCGATCCTGAACTCGTCAAGCTGGCAGACAGCCTGCTGGCGAACTACCAGAAGCCGGAAGATCTGATAGGCGAGAACGGGTTGCTCAAGCAGCTCACGAAGATGCTGGTGGAGCGAGCGCTTGAGACGGAGATGTCCGAGCACCTGGGCCATGGCAAGAGCGAAGCGGTGACTAATGCCACTGGCAACACCCGGAATGGGCATAGCGCCAAGACGCTGCAGGGGGAATTTGGCGAGTTGCCGCTCAACATCCCGCGCGACCGTCAGGGGGCGTTCGAGCCGAAGCTGGTGGAGCGCCATCAGACGCGCTGGACGGGCTTCGACGACAAGATCATTTCGCTGTATGCGCGTGGCCTGAGCGTGCGCGAGATCCAGGGGCACCTGGAAGAAATGTACGGCACGGAGGTCTCGCCCACGCTCATCTCGGCGGTCACCGACGCCGTCAGCGAGGAGGTGAAGGTCTGGCAAGGCCGTGCGCTCGATGCGCTTTACCCGATCGTCTATCTCGACTGCATCCACGTCAAGGTGCGCGACAGCGGCGCGGTGCGCACCAAGGCAGTGTACCTGGCCATCGGCGTGAACATGACCGGTCACAAGGAGGTTCTGGGACTGTGGATTGCCCAGACCGAGGGTGCCAAGTTCTGGTTGCAGGTGCTCACTGAGCTGAAGACGCGCGGCGTGCAGGACATTTTTATCGCCTGCGTCGACGGGCTCAAAGGTTTCCCTGAAGCCATTGAAGCGGTCTATCCGAAGGCGGCCGTGCAACTGTGCATCGTGCATATGGTGCGCAACAGCCTGAACTTCGTGCCGTGGAAAATACAGCAGGAAGTCGCCGCCGATCTGAAGACGATCTACACTTCATCGACCGTAGAGCTGGCCGAGCAGATGCTCGGCGTCTTCGAGGCCAGGTGGGACAAGGACTACCCTTCCATCGGGCAGAGCTGGCGGCGCAACTGGGCACGCGTGATTCCGTTCTTCGATTACCCGCCGGAAATCAGGAAGGTGATTTACACCACGAATGCCATAGAATCGATCAACATGAGTCTGCGCAAAGTAATCAAGACCCGCAGCTCGTTTCCGACCGATGAGGCCGTGACCAAGCTGTTTTACCTGGCGCTGAACAACATCAGCAAGAAGTGGACGATGCCTATCCGCGACTGGAAAGCGGCCCTGAACCGCTTCACAATCCAGTTCGAAGAGCGGCTAGTGCCGGGTTAAACCTCAACCCGTTTACACAAAATTCCGGACACCCCCCTGGCGCGACGAGCTCTGGCATAAAAATGATGGCATGAGGGTGCAGGACGCGTGGGAGACCGACGAGGACGTGCGATCGTTGGCCTCCAATCCACAGATTCTTCATCTTCTTTCCCAGCTCTACGGACGCCGTGCCATCCCGTTCCAGACGCTGAACTTTCCTGTCGGAACACAGCAGCCTATCCACAACGACGCCATACACTTTTCGTGCGTTCCAGAGCGCTTCATGTGCGGTGTGTGGGTCGCATTGGAAGACGTAGACGGCACCAACGGCGCGCTCGAATACTATCCGGGCAGTCACAAATTTCCGACCTATGTGAATGAGCACATGGGCGTCTGCTCGGCAACGCAGCACAAGCCCACGGCGCACTACGCTAGATACTTGAGCCTCTGGCAGCAACTGATCAGGAAAGCAGGAATCGCACCTGTAACGTTCCACGCCAGGAAGGGGCAGGCACTGATTTGGGCTTCGAACCTTCTGCATGGCGGCTCAAAGCAGACCGATCCAACCCGTACCCGTTGGAGTCAGGTCACGCACTATTACTTCGAAAACTGCGTGTACTACACCCCTGTGGTATCTGACCCGGCGTTCGGTCAGACCCAATATCGACAGATCAAGGATGCCAGCACAGGTTTTGTTCAGCCCAACATTTATTCTGGAGTCGAGGTCGAGCATGCCGTCATCGAACGCAGCATGCCTGATGCGTTTGAGCCTTATGCAAGGCCGAAACTCCCACTGGATTTCGATCCCGCCGTCTACCTGCAACTGAATCCAGACGTCGCGGCAGCCAACGCAGATCCCGCGGCACACTACCTCGAACACGGGTGTCGGGAAGGGCGGCGGTGGAAGTTTCTCTGAGATGTGGGGTATTCGATCCAAGCCGGTTCAGCCATCAGATCGACAAGGTCGGGCGCGCGGTCATGGACGCTGTGTAGACATAGCTCCTCCGGGACAGAACACAAAACCCGGTCAACGAGAATTTTGTGCACGCGGCATCGTCCCAAGAGGCGCGAAGCTTCGACGAGCCTCACCCCTCATCCCCCTCCCGCAACTCCCCCGTATTCCCCCGTATTCCCCCGTTCCGCGCAAGCGCCCGTAACAGGCGGCCGCCCCCGCGTCGCCTCTGACAGCGTCACTCCCTGCTGAATCCCAGCCTTCGCCAGCATATGTGCACTGATCGGCGCGGTGAGAAACAGAAACGCCGGAATCAGCAACTCATGCAGGCTCGCGAAGTTGTTATGCGCGCTGAAATACACCACCGACGCGAGCACGATGCCGCCCACACCGAGCGTGGTCGACTTGGTCGGACCGTGCAGCCGCATGAAGAAGTCGGGCAGCCGAGCGAGCCCGACCGCCCCGACCAGCGTGAACAGACTGCCGGCCAGCAGCAGCAAACAAACGATCGCTTCGACAAAAGTTTCCATCGGCATACCCCACGCTAGTTGAGTTCGATGATGTCGCCGCGCTGCAGGTACTTGGTGAGCGCGACGGTACCCACGAAACCCATCACGGCAATCAGAAGCGCAACTTCGAAGAGCACCGTCGAGCGCAAGCTGATGCCGTACACGACGATCAACGCAATCGCATTGATGTTGAGCGTATCGAGCGCGACGATGCGATCGGGCAGCGAGGGCCCGCGCACGAGGCGCCACAGCGCGAGCAGGAACGCGATGCCGAGGATCGCGAGCGAGATCGGAATCACGATGGCTAGCATGCGAAGATCTCCATCAAAGGGGCTTCATAACGGGACTTGATGAGCGCGATGAGTGCCGCATCGTCGCCGAGATCGAGCACGTGCACGGAGAGGCGCGTGCGGTCGTCGCTGAGTTCGGCGCACAGCGTGCCCGGGCTCAGCGATATCACGCTGATGAGCACCGTGAGCGCGATTTCGTGGGTGCTGTCGAGCGGCACTTCGATGAACGCCGGGCGCATCCGCTGCGTCGGGCCGAGCACGAGCAGCGCGACCTCGACGTTGGCCACGATGATATCGACCAACACATGCCAGGCGAGGAGCACGAGCAGCCACGGTCGGCCGAAGCGCACCGGCCGCAGCCACAAGCCTTCGGCGACGCGAAAAGAGATCGCGTAGCCGAGCGCGGCGCCGAGCAGCAGATTGCCCGGCGAGACGTCGTTCATCAGCAGCACCCAGCAGATGATCAGCAAGACCGCGAGCCACGGGTGGGGGAAGAGCCTTTTCAACATCGTCAGTTCCCCTGTGCGTCGGCCGTGGTCGCGGCGGCCGCTGGTGGCGAGGAGCGCGCCGCGGGCAGGATCGCGTGCACGTAGGCGGCGCGATCGAATAGCTGTGTCGCCGTATCGGTGAGATAGTGCCGCACCGCGCCCGCGCCGAGCGTGATGGCCACGACACAGCCGAGCAGGACCGCGCAGGCGGCGAGCTTCGCATTACTGCCACGCGGTGCGCGCTCCGCTTTGCCGGCGGCGGCGCGCGCGGCCGGCGCGGCCCACATCAGGCGCGTGCCCGTGCGGCTCAGCGCGACGATCGAGAGCAGGCTCGACAGCAGTACGGCCGGCCACAGCACGACTGCCGCGCCGAGCGGCGTGGCGGCCAGCACCATCGCCTTGCCGAGGAACCCGGACAGCGGCGGCAGGCCCGCGGCGCCCACCGCGGCGATCAGATAGAGCAGCGCGGCGAGGTTCGACGGCCACGGTGCGTGCGTGCGCGGGACCGCTTCGACCGTAGCTTCGGCTTCGGTGTGAGCCGGTTCCCCGACCAGCACGGCGAGCGCGCCGGCCGTCTCGACCTGCAGCGGCTGCACCAGCGCCAGCGTCGCCACCGCTTCGCCGTCCGGGTCGGGCGAGATGGCCGCCGCGGCCGCGTCGTCGAGCGCTTCGAGCGAGCCGGGCTCGATCGAATTGGCATCGGCGGAAACGGCGGCGTGGGCGGCGTGCGGTGTCGGGGCTTGCTCGGGTTCGAGCGTGTCGGCGAGCAGGAACAGCGCGCCTGTGCAGAGCGTCGTGCTGATCAGGTAGTAGAGCAGCGCGCTCCATGCAAGCGGCGTCTGTAGTGCGATCGCCGCGATCAGCAGACCCACCGAAACCAGCACGAGATAGCCCGTCGTGGTCTTGAGACTCGACACCGCCAACGCGCCCAGCGCGCCGAACACGATCGTCGCGATCGCGAGCCACCACGCCCACTGATGCATGAACGCATCGAGCACGCCGCCCGCCGCGCCGAACACGAGCGCGTCGCAGCGCAGCATCGCATAGATGCCGACCTTGGTCATGATCGCGAACAGCGCGACCACCGGGCCGATGGCGCTGCGGTAGGCCTGCGGCAACCAGAACGACATCGGAAACACGGCGGCCTTGAGGCCGAACACGAGCATCAGCGTCGCGCCCGCGAACTGCGCGAGCGGCAGCGACTCCGGCCCGAGACGCGCCAGACGTTCGCCCATGTCGGCCATGTTGAGCGTGCCCGTGACGCCGTAGAGCACGCCGATCGCGACCAGAAAGAACGACGAACCGACGAGGTTCATCAACAGATAGTGCAGCCCGTTGCGTACCCGTCGCGCGCCGCCACCATGCAGCAGCAGCGCGTACGACGCGATCAGCAGCAGTTCGAAGAACACGAACAGGTTGAAGAGATCGCCCGCGAGGAAGGCGCCGTTCAGGCCCATCAGCTCGAACTGGAACAGCGCACGGAAATAGCGGCCGCGCCTCGCGTCCTCGCTCGAGGTGCCGAGCAGGCAGCAGACCGCCAGCACGGCGGTGAGCACCAGCATCAGCGCGCCGAGCCGGTCGAGTTCCAGCACGATGCCGAACGGCGCGGGCCATGCGCCGAGCGCGTAGCTGGCGATCTCGCCTTGCGCGGCGCGCGCCATCAGCAGGCACGCGACGGGCAGCAGCGCGATGATGGCGAGCGCGTTCAGCGCGCGTTGCAGGCGTTTCGCGCGCAGCGGCAGCGCGACGATGACGCCCGCGGAAAAGAGCGGAATCAGGATCGGGAGCAGGAGGACGTGGTTCATTCGCCGTGCGCCTCCTCGCCATTGACGTGATCGTTGCCCGTGATCGAAAACGAGCGCAGCGCGAGCACCACGGTGAAGGCCGTCATTGCGAAGCCGATCACGATGGCCGTCAGCACGAGCGCTTGCGGCACCGGATCGACGTATTGCGCCCCCGCCGCGATGACCGCTGGCTTGCCGATCGCAAGCCGGCCCATGCCGAGCAGGAACAGGTTGATCGCATACGAGAACAGCGTGATGCCGAGAATCACCGGCAACACGCGCGCGCACAGCAGCAGGTAGATGCCGCACGCGCAAAGGACGCCGATCGCGATGGCAAAGGCGGCTTCCATCAGCTTTTCTCCACGGACTGCATGTCCTTGTCGCGTACGCCGAGGTGCGAGACGATCGTGAGCGTCGTGCCGACCACCGCGCCCGTTACGCCGAGATCGAACAGCATCGCCGTGGACAGTTCGATCTCTCCGATCAGCGGCATGTGCAGGTGCCCGAACGCACTGGTCAAAAACGGCTGGCCAAACGCGAGACTGCCGAGCCCCGTGGCCGCGGCGATCAGAATGCCGAAGCCCGCGAGCGCGCGGTAGTTGAGGTGGATGCGCGACTCGGTCCACAGCACCCCGCTCGCGACGTACTGCAGCAACAACGCGATCGAGAGGATCAGCGACGCGATGAAGCCGCCGCCGGGCAGGTTGTGGCCGCGCAGAAACACGAACACGGCGACGAGCACGGTGAGCGGCAGCATCAGCCGCGCAAGGATCGCGAGCATCAGCGGATGCGATTGCGACGACCATGGCCGCCCATCCGGCCCCGCATCGGGCGACTTCAGGCGCAGCCCGCGCAGCAGCGCCTTGACGGCGAGCCCCGCGACCACGAGCACGCTGATTTCGACCATCGTATCGAAGCCGCGGAAATCCACGAGGATCACGTTGACGACGTTGTGGCCGCCGCTGCCGGGCAGCGCATTGGCGAGGAAGTACGGAGCGATGCCTGGCAGCGGCGCGCTCGTCATGATCCTGTACGACACGGCGCCGAGCAGCGCGCCGCCCGCGAGCGCGAGCACGCCGTTGCGCAGCCGGACGGGGAACGGCTCGACGGCGCGTTGCAGCGCGGGCAGGAAATAGACGGCCAGCACGAGCAGCAGGATCGTGACCAGTTCGACGGAGATCTGCGTGAGCGCGAGATCGGGCGCGGAGAAGCGCACGAAGGCGAGCGACACGAGCAGGCCGCAGGTGCTCAGCATCACGAGCGCGTAAAGGGTGCGCGCACGCACGAGCACCACGCCGACGGCGAGCAACGCCATCAGCACGAGGCCGCTTAGCGTGAACGGATCGGGCGGCAGGCGCGTGTGGCTGCCGCTCCAGGTGTCGAGCGCGAGGAGCGGCACGCCCGGCACGATCAGCATCGCCGCGATCATCCATGCGAGGTAGGCCGGCAGCGAGCGCGTCTCGAACAAGCGCACGATCACGCCGGCGCTCTGCTCGAGACGCTGCACGAAGCGGTCGAAGATTTCGCTCGCGTTCAACTCGGTGAGCGCCGTGCGATGGTGGCGGAACGCATTGCGGCGCAGGAAAAAGAGCGCCGCGCCCGCCGCGAACGACACCGCGCTCATCACGAGCGGCGTATTGACGCCGTGCCACAGGCTAAGGCTGTAGTCGGGCAGCTTGCCGCCGAGCGTGACCCACGCGGCCGACTCGAGCAGCCTGCCGATGCTTTGCTGCGGGAACAGGCCGATCAGCAGGCACAGCGCCACGAGAATCTCGACCGGCAGCCTCATGAAGCGCGGCGCCTCGTGCGGCGGATAGTGCGGCAGATCGCGCGGCGTCTCGCCGTCGAAAAACACGCCCCAGACGAAACGTAGCGAGTACGCCACGGAGAGCGCCGCCGCCACGATCGCGATGACCGGCACGGCGAGGTTCAGCGGCCCGAACATGCTTTGCGCGAGTGTTTCGCCGAAGAACATTTCCTTCGAGAGAAAGCCGTTGAGCAGCGGCACGCCGGCCATCGACAGCGACGCGACGCTCGCGAGCACGGCGCCGTATGCGGCATGTACCTGCGCAGGCCGCGCAGACGGCCCAGATCGCGCGTGCCGGTTTCGTGATCGACGATGCCCGCCGCCATGAAGAGCGACGCCTTGAATACCGCGTGGTTGACCGTGTGAAAGAGCGCGGCGACAGTCGAGAGCTGCGTGTCGAGGCCGAACAGCAGCACGATCAGGCCGAGATGGCTGATGGTCGAATAGGCGAGCAGGCCCTTCAGATCGCGCTGCAACAACGCCATCCCCGCGCCGCCCACCAGCGTGACGAGCCCGGCCACTGTCGCCGTGTAAGCCCATAGGTGGGTACCTTCGAAGACCGGATAGAGACGCGCGAGCAGGAACACGCCGGCCTTCACCATCGTCGCCGAATGCAGATAGGCCGACACGGGTGTGGGCGCCGACATCGCGTGCGGTAGCCAGAAGTGAAAAGGAAACTGCGCCGACTTCGTGAACGCCGCGAACAGCGTGAGCAGCAGAATGGCCGGGTAGAGCGGATCGTGCTGCACCTTGTCAAGCTGGGCGAGCACGTCGTTCAGCTCGTAGCTGCCGCATACGTGGCCGAGCAACAGCACGGCCGCAAGCAGCGCGAGACCGCCCGCGCCGGTGATGGTGAGCGCCATGCGTGCGCCGCGCCTTGCGTCGGGCCGCGATGGCCAGAAGCCGATCAGCAGGAACGAGACGAGGCTCGTCAGTTCCCAGAAGATGACGAGCAGCAGCAGGTTGTTCGACAGCACGATGCCGAGCATCGCGCCCATGAAGAGCAGTAGCAGCAGGTACAGACGCGGCAACGAATCGCTGCCGGCGAGGTAGTAGCGTGCGTAGATGAAGACGAGCAGGCCGATCGCGAGTACGAGCAACGCGAACATGAACGAGAGGCCATCGAGGCGCAGCGACAGCGCGAGGCCGATGTCGGGCATCCACTCATGGCGCCATTGCAGCACGTCGTGGTCGCCCATGCCCACGCGCTCGCTCAGCAGCAGCGCGCAGCCGAACAGCGCCGTCGCGAACGCGATCCAGGTGCAGAGCGCGGCGGCGCGCGGCCTCGTGAGCGCAATGAGCGCCGCGGCCATGAACGGAAGTAGGACGAGCCACCCCAGTACCATTCGATGCCCTCCGGGAGTTCGAGTGTTAGACGGTGTGGCTGGCCGGTGGGACTGGGCCGGAGTGCCGCCAGCCGGGCGGCTGCCCACGGGGCACAATCATAGCCGCAAACAGCCCGGCAGTTCACATCGATACATCAAGCATAAATATACGCACCGCGAAGCGCGCGGCGAGCCCGACTGATGCCCAATCATGCCCATTGATGCGGACGCGCGTTCGATTTAACACCCGTCGCGTGACATGCGGCGCGCTGATGCACCATAATCGGCAAACTTGACGATCAATCGAGGCACCAAATTGAAAGGAACTGAACTGGATCTGTATGCAACTGAAGAGCCAGGCCACACTTTGGCTTTCAATCTTTTCGATGGCACATGGGTGTCCGATGTGCCGGGCTACGGTTTAGGTATGGCGCCCCATTTCGACGATGGGCGTCTCCACTGGTTCGAGATCATGTGCGGCGGCTTTTCCGGAAAAAGCGTGCTCGAACTCGGACCCATGGAAGGCGGCCATACGTTCATGATGGCCAAAGCCGGCGCTTCACGTGTCCTTGCTATCGAGGCGAATTCGAAGTCCTTTCTCAAATGCCTGCTCGTGCAGAATGCATTGAAGTTCAATGCCGAATTCATGTATGGCGATTTCAGAGAATTGCTGAAAAAACGCGATCAGCGATTCGATCTGATTCTTGCAAGCGGCGTGCTCTATCACATGATCGATCCGGTATCGCTACTGGAAGATATGGCCTATGCGTCAGATTCGATCTGCATCTGGACGCACTATTACGATGCCGAAGTCGCGCGGACGACTGCGAACCTGCAAAGGCACTTCGATCCGACGCCAACCGTCTCGGAGTTTCGCGGACGCGAAGTGCATCTCCACCGACATAGTTATCTCGACAGCATCAACAACGTAAAATTCATCGGCGGGACTGCTCCGCAAGCCAACTGGATGACCCGTGAAAGCCTGATGGCGGTCCTCGACGCACTGGGCATGACGGTGATCGTGGGCGTGGACGATCGCGAACAACATCCGGCCGGTCCGTCGATTCTTCTTTTCGCTGCTCGCATTCCGCATTTCAACGAGGCGCACTATCTTCAGCGCAACCCCGACGTAGCAGAAGCCGTTGCGCACAAGCACATCAGCTCTGGCGCGGAACACTACATCCGCTATGGCCGTGCGGAAGGGCGCTCGTTCGAGTGATCGACACCGCGCGGCCAGCGTCGTGTTCAAGCCAGTTACCCTAAAACGCGAACCCGGAAAGTTCCCCTAAAATGAATACTCTCGAGAATCAGCGCTTTTTCGATAAGCCCGTCGTCGCGGACGTTCCGATCGACAGTCAGACCCAGGTCTTCAAATTCGAAAAATTTCCCGCGGCGGGCCCCGTTCCCTGGCTCGATCGACCGGATGCGCTGGAGCGGGTTGCCGAGCTGTTGTCCCAAGGCGTAATCAGCGAGCAGCAGGCCGAATGGTGCCGCAAATGGGCGAGCGACGGCTATCTGATCATTGAGGGTTTCTTCAAGACGGAACAGCTCGATGCGACGTGGCAAGCCTACGAAAACGCGATTGCCGACGGCACGCTGCGGCCGCCGCATGAGCCGCTTTTCGAAGGCGATACGCTACCTGGGCGCACGCTGAATCCGCATTTCAACGTGCCGGCTGTTCGCGAGATACTGTTCGACGCGCGCATGAACGAGATCGTGAGTCTGCTGCTGGGCGCGAAATCGGCGCCGTTCCAGACGATCGGCGGTCACAAGAGCAGCGAGCAACTCGAGCATTCCGATTCGATTCACATGTCGACCTATCCGAACGGGTATCTGGTCGCGAACTGGATCGCCTTCGAGGATATTCATCCCGACTCCGGGCCGCTCGTTTATCACCCCGGCACGCACAAGCTGCCGTATCTGATGTCGACTGAATTGGGCATGCCGTTCGGTTGCGGGTATTCCGCTTATCACGACATCTACGAACCCGCGATTCAGAAGCTCATCGCTGAACGTTCATCGGGCCCAAAGCATTTCTACCCGAAAAAGGGCGATGTACTGTTGTGGCATGCGAACCTGTTGCACGGCGGCAGCAAGATGCGCGATCCGGAGCACGTGAGTCGCAAGGCACTGGTTTGCCATTTTTTCGCGGATGGCTGTCTGTGCTATCACGACCTGACCGGCATGCCGTCGAGCCTGACGCCAATCGTCGACTTCGACGGCGAGGCGTACCTCGAGGCCAATCCGGACGTCGCCGCGAGCGGCGGCAATGCATTGCAGCACTACATCTACTACGGTCGATTCGAAGGTCGCCCGTTGAGCAGCGCCGAATCGTTTCAACGCAAGGCGCGGCTTGCCCAACTGCCTGACGGTTTCGATCCGAAGCTTTACCTCGAAGCGAATCCCGACGTCTCCGCGGCGGGCGTCGACCCGGTCGATCACTTCGTCGACTTCGGCCGCGCGGAAGGCCGGCCGTTGCGGCCCTGAGTCATGCGTGGCGCCGAAGCAGGCGAAGGCGGCCTGCTTCGGCAAGTTCGCGGACAGTGCATGTCGAAACCTTTTGTCCGCGTCTCGCGCGCACGGTCACCCGGGTTGACGACCCGCCTGCGCCCACAGCATGCGTTCGAGCGCGCTCGCCCCGGCACGGGCCGCCCGCCATCACGCCGCCCGTGCCAGCCTCCTTTGTGCATGCCCTACGGTCTTGCTCTAAACTGGCGCCCGCCCAACCCACGCCCCGATGCGCCCAGTCACGAGCAACAACCGATGCCCCCAGCCTCCATCGATCCCGCCGATTCCCCGCATTTCAGCCTGCCGAAACACCCGCCGTTCCAGCGTTTCTGGTGCACCCGCATCCTGTCGTCGCTGTCGTTCCAGATGCTCGCGGTCGCGATGGGCTGGCATGTCTACGCGCTCACGCATAGCGCGTTCGCACTTGGCCTCGTCGGTCTCGCGCAGTTTCTGCCGATGTTCCTGCTGACGCTCGTCGTCGGCCATGTCGCCGATCGTTACGATCGCCGCCGTATCGCCGCCGTCTGCCAGAGCCTCGAAAGTGTCGCTGCATTGCTGTTCGCGATCGGCACCTTCGGCGGCTGGATCAGCGCGCCGGTCATCTACGTGCTGGCTGCCTGCGTCGGCGCGTCGCGCGCGTTCGAATCGCCGGCCGTGGCGTCGCTGCTGCCGGCCGTGGTGCCGCGCGGCTATCTGCCGAAGGCGACCGCGTGGGCGACGTCCGCCAATCAGACCGCGCAGATCGCCGGGCCCGCGCTCGGTGGTCTGCTGTACGGCATCGGGCCCGGTGCCGCGTATCTCGCGTGCACGCTGACGTTCGCGGCGGCGGCCGCGTCGGTGTGGAGCATTCCGTTGCAGATGAAGCCGGCGAGCCGCGCGCCCGTCACGCTCGAATCGATCTTTTCGGGCATCGCGTTCATTCGTCGCGAGCCGGTGATTCTCGGCGCGCTGTCGCTCGATCTGTTCGCGGTACTGTTCGGCGGCGCGACCGCGTTGCTGCCGATCTTCGCGCGCGACGTGCTGCACGCGGGCCCGCTCGGTCTCGGCCTGTTGCGCTCGGGCACGGCGATCGGCGCGCTCGCGGGCACGATCTGGCTCGCGCATTTTCCATTGCACAACCGGCCAGGCGCGCGTTCGATCGGCGCGGCGCTCGCCGGCTATGAACTGCCCGGGCATCCGTTGCAGGTGCGCGTGAAGCAGACGGTCGCGAGCGTCTGCGATCTGCCCGACGAGGGTGTGCAATGGGCGATCGACGGCTGCAATCTGCCGACGCCGGCGTTTGCGCTCGACCGGCTCGCACGTCTGTTCGCGAAGCTCGCGGCGGCGCAGGATCAACAGGAAACCGAAGCCGCCGCGACGACGCCGCGTGCGGCCGCGCTCGCGCGCATCTATCGCGCGATGACGTCGTACCCGGAACTGGTCGGCGGGGAGGGGCGCTTCTGTACGCTGCTGATGCAGGCTTTCGATGGCGCGCTGGTCGGCAAGGTCGGCGCGGACGGCAGCTATGCGATCGGCGTACGCGCATCGCGGCAGACCGCGCGGCTCGGCGCGAAGGGCGCGCTAGGCATCGCGCTGAAGATCGAGGACGGCAATCCCGCCGTGCTCTACGCGGTCACCGCCGAGTTGCTCGCCGTGCTCGATATCGGTACGCCTGAACAACGCGCGGCGCTCGACGGCTTTCATGCGCCGCAGCGGCTCAACACGATGGGCGTCGAGATCGGCCGGATGGACTTCTCGATCGAGCTTGCCGCGCATCGTTGAGCGCGGCGCCCCGATTCACTGCTCGACACCCCAGACCTCAAGCCGCCGCCGCCTTCGCCGGCGCGGCACCCAGCGCATCACGGATCGCATCGGCGAGCTCGCTCGCCGCGAACTTCGCGACATAGCCGTTGGCGC
This sequence comes from Paraburkholderia sp. 40, assembly GCF_050434105.1. Classification (NCBI taxonomy): domain Bacteria; kingdom Pseudomonadati; phylum Pseudomonadota; class Betaproteobacteria; order Burkholderiales; family Burkholderiaceae; genus Paraburkholderia; species Paraburkholderia sp. 40. Next base: position 40,492 of record NZ_JBNPVY010000004.1, read on the forward strand.
CCGCGTTCTTCACATGCGCCTCATTGGCCGCGCCCGTCAGCGACGAGTGAATGATCACCGGAATATCGCGCGTGCGTTCATCGGCCTTGATCTGGCGCGTCAGCATGAAGCCGTCCATCTCCGGCATCTCCAGATCGGTCAATACGAGCGCGATGGTGTCTTTGGCGCGCGCGCCGTTTTTCTGCGCTTCGCGCGCGACCTGCTGCAGCGTCTGCCACGCTTCCTCGCCGGTCTTCGTCATGATGTAGTCAGCGCCGATCGCGGCGAGCGCCTGTTCGATCAGCTTGCGCGCGAAGCCGGAGTCGTCGGCGGCGAGGATCTTCGCGCCGCGGCGGATGCCGAGCGCCCGGCCGACCGAGGCCGGATCGACGCTCGGATGCTGCGACGGGAACACGTCGCGCAACACCTGCTCGACGTCGATCACCTGGGCGAGCCGCGAGTCGCCGGTATTGCCGTCGATGCGCGCGATGCTCGTGACGAGCTTGCCGCCCGCCGAGCCATCGGCCGACAGCACCTGGTTCCATTCGAGTCGCACGATCTCGTCGACTTCCTCGACCGCGAAGGCCTGCGTCGAACGCGCGAATTCGGTGACCAGCAGGATGTTCAGGCCGCGCGTCGGCTCGCAGCCCATCAACCGCGGCAGATCGATCACGGGGATGATCTGCCCGCGAATGTCGACCGCGCCCATCACGTAAGGCGACGATCCGGCGATCGGCGTGACGGTCGGCATCGTCGAGATTTCGCGCACCTTGAACACGTTGATCCCATACAACTCGTGCGCGTCGCTGCCCGGCACGTGGCCGAGGCGGTATAGCAGCAGCTCGAACTTGTTGGAGCTCGTCAGGTTGCTGCGTTCGGTGTGGCGCTCGTGATTGGCACGGTGGTCGTCTGCCATCGGAATCGTTCTCCAGAATTGCGGTGCTGAGCGGTGCTGAGCGGTCCCTGTATCTGGTTATCGGCGCCGATGGCGAAAAATTCAGCACTGCGTGGCAGCGTCGAGCGGCGCGCGCGATTCACGCGAATACGGCAAACGTGTGCGCATTCATATGAGGGTTACCTAAGGTTACAGAAGCGACAGTAGCGTTTCACCTGCCCGACGGCGTGGCTTCTAGAATCGGCAGCGATAAAAGCGTGGCGCTGGGCTCGCAAGCAGTCCGCAGCGTTTTGCATCGCACGCTTCGTTCGCGGCGCACACGTGTCCGTCGTTTTGCTTTCAGATGCTTTCACCTCAAGGAGAACGTATGATCCGCCTGCCTTCCGTCCCTTCCGTCGCTTTGGCCCGCATCGCCGCCGTTGCCTGCTTCGGTGGTCTTCTGACGGCCGCCTCGGTGGCCAGCGCGCAGAGCGCCGCGTCCACGGACACGGGCCGCCTGCATGCCGCCGACCAGACCTTCATCGCGGACGGCACGCAAGCCGTCGCGACGCAGCGCGATGCCGCGCGTATCGCCACCGCGCGTTCGGCCGACCGCGACGTGAAGGCCTTCGCCGAGCGCGTGTCGAGCGACGACGCCAAGATCACCGACGCGTTGCGCGCGGCGAGTCCGCGCGGTGTCGACGTGCCGAAGAACGATCCCGATGCGGCCGTGCTCGCAAGCATCAACCATCTGCGCGGCGCGGACTTCGACAAGGTGTACATCGAGCAGGTCGCGCTCGCGGGTGAACAGAAGGCGCTGTCCGCTTTCCAGGCGGAAATCGCAGCGGGCCGCGACGAGCCGTTGAAGGCCGCCGCGAAACAGGCGCTGCCGACGATCCAGCAGCACTATGCGATGGCGCAGGATCTCGCGAAGCGCAAGCATCTGTCCGTGGCCGCGCAATAGGCGGCGTCACGTCGCTACGCGGCAGGCGGCGGTACTTCGAACCCGGGCTTTTCGGCGATAATCGTGCGCTTCTTCCGACGATTCGTCGCGCCTCCGATTCCAGGTACCGCATGAGCAAGCACGCCAGTCTGCCGCAACAGTTGGACCATCTGCTTCGACAAGCCGTCGCGCTCCAGCAGAACGGCGCGCTCGTCGAAGCCGAGCAGATGTATCGCGAGATACTCGAACTGAAGCCGAAGCATGGCGATGCGTTGCGCTGGCTCGGCGAACTCGCGCTGCAAACGGGCCGCTTGCAGGAAGGCGTCGATCTGCTGAAGAAGGCGCTCGTGGTCAACGCGAGACAGCCGGCCGTGCATTCGAATCTCGCCTATGCGCTGAACGCGTTGCAGCGTCATGACGAAGCGCTCGCGTGTGCCGAGCGGGCGCTCGCGATGCAGCCGAAATTCGCCGATGCGTTGAACAATCGCGGCAACGCATTGGCGGCGCTGAACCGTCCACTCGATGCGCTCGCGAGCTACGAACGCGCGCTTTCGCTCGTGCCGGAGTTTGCGCCGGCGTGGAACAATCGCGCATGCGTGCTGCGCGATCTCGGCCGCTATGCCGATGCGCTCGATAGCTGCGACCAGGCGCTCGCGTTGCAGCCGAACTATCCGGATGCGTGGAGCAATCGCGGCAACATGCTCGGCGATCTGAACCAGCCGCACGAAGCACAACACTGCTACCAACGCGCGCTGGAACTTGCGCCTGCTTTCGTCGATGCATGGAACAACCTCGGTCTCGCGCAGATCGATCTGAATCAGCGCGAACAGGCGTTGTCGAGCTATCAGCGCGCGCTTGCGTTGAATCCGGCGTCGGTCGAAACGCACTGGAACCAGGCGCTGTGCCTGCTGCAAATGGGTCGGTTCGATACCGGCTGGCGCGAATACGAATGGCGTTGGGAGCGCAGCCGCATCAAGGCCGGCAGGCGCGCGTTCGCGCAGCCGTTGTGGCTCGGCGATGTTCCGCTCGACGGCAAAACGATTCTGCTGCATGCGGAGCAGGGCCTGGGCGACACGTTGCAGTTCTGCCGCTATGCGCCGCTCGTTGCGAAGCTCGGCGCGAAGGTCGTGCTCGAAGCGCCGGGCGCGTTGTTGCGATTGCTATCGACGCTCGATGGTGTCGATCAGTTGATCGAAGCGGGGCAGCCGTTGCCGCCGTTCGATTGTCATTGCCCGCTGCTGAGCTTGCCGCTTGCGTTCGGCACGAACGAAGCGAGCATTCCGGCGGCGACGCCGTATCTTTTTGCGCAGCCGGCGGCCGTCAGCGAATGGCGTGAGCGGATCGAACACGACGGCAACATCAACGCGGATGCCAACGCAATCAGGCCGCTGAAAGTCGGCCTCGTCTGGGCCGGCGAGAACCGCGCGCATATCGCCGAGCTGCGCAAGATCGACGCGCGTCGGTCGCTCACGTTCGAGCAACTCGCGCCGCTCCTCGAGGTGCCGAACGTTCGCTTCTTCAGCGTGCAGAAGGGCGCGGCCGCACCGCAATTAGCCGAAAGCGCCTACGGTGAACGCGTCGCCGATTACACCGGGCTGCTGCACGATTTCGCCGATACCGCCGCGCTCGTCGCCAGTCTCGATCTGGTGATTTCGGTCGACACGTCCACCGCGCATCTGGCCGGCGCACTCGACAAACCCGTCTGGATCCTGAACCGCTTCGACACCTGCTGGCGCTGGTTGCTCGAACGCAGCGACACGCCATGGTATCCGTCCGCACGTCTGTTCCGTCAACCGGCGCTCGGCGATTGGGGCGGCGTGATCGATGCCGTGCGCGATGCATTGGCGGATCTGAGCGCCCCCGCCTTCGTGACGCCATTTGGCGCAGACGCGTAGACTGAACCTCCGTTCATCGACGGCAATGCCACGGAGAGTTCTTCAATGGAATACAGACATCTGGGTGCATCGGGTTTCAAGGTGCCGGTGCTGAGTCTCGGCACCGGTACGTTCGGCGGCAAGGGTGAATTTTTCGAGGCGTGGGGCGCGACCGACGTCGCCGAAGCGCGGCGTCTGATCGACATCTGTTTCGACGCGGGCGTCACGATGTTCGACACCGCCGACATCTATTCGAAGGGCGCGTCCGAGTCGGTGCTCGGCGAGGCGCTGAAGGGTAAGCGCGACAAGGCGATCCTGTCGACCAAGGCGACGTTTCGTTTCGACGACGATCCGAACGGCGTCGGTTCGTCGCGCTTCCATCTGATCCAGGCGGTCGATTCAGCGCTCAAGCGTCTGCAAACCGATTACATCGACCTGTTCCAGCTGCACGGCTTCGACGCGAAAACGCCGATCCCCGAAGTGCTGTCCACGCTCGACGACCTCGTGCGCGCGGGCAAGATCCGCTATATCGGCGTGTCGAATTTCTCCGGCTGGCATCTGATGAAGTCGCTCGATATCGCCGACCGTTACGGCTATCCGCGCTATGTCGCGAATCAGACCTACTACTCGCTGGTCGGGCGCGACTACGAGTGGGAGCTGATGCCGCTCGGCGTCGACCAGGGCGTCGGTGCCGTGGTGTGGAGCCCGCTCGGCTGGGGCCGCCTCACCGGCAAGCTCAAGCGCGGCCAGCCGCTGCCGGAGACGAGCCGTCTGCACAAGACCGCCGACATGGGGCCGGCGGTGCCGGAAGACTATCTGTTCCGCGTGCTCGACGCGCTCGACGAAATTGCCGCCGAAACCGGCAAGACCGTGCCGCAGATCGCGCTGAACTGGCTGCTGCAACGGCCGACCGTCGCGACGCTGTTGATCGGCGCGCGCAACGAGGAGCAACTGCGGCAGAACCTCGGCGCGGTCGGCTGGAATCTGACGCCGGAGCAGGTCGCGAAGCTCGATGCGGCCAGCACGGTGCGGCCCGCGTATCCGTACTGGCATCAGGAAGGCTTCGCGGAACGCAATCCAAAGGCGGTTTGAGCGGCGGGTCGACCACGTTCCAGGCGCCGCAGCCGGCGCAATGCATTGGTCCAGCGCGGCCGCACGCTGGACTAGCGCATCCCATCAAGCCAAACCGCCATTGGCCCGCAATACCTGCCCATTGACCCAACCCGCATCCGGGCCGACCAGAAACGCGACCACGCCCGCCACGTCTTCCGGCTCGCCGAGGCGTTGCAGCGGCGGCATCTTCGCGAACGTCTCGATCTGCTCGTCGGTCTTGCCTTCGAGGAACAGCGCGGTCGCGATCGGTCCCGGCGCGACCGCATTCACTGTGATGTTGCGCCCGCGCAGTTCCTTCGCGAACACACGCGTGAACGCTTCGACGGCTGCCTTGGTCGCCGTGTAGATGCCATAGCCGGGCAGGTTCAGCGCGAGCACGCTGGTCGAGAAATTGACGATGCGCCCGCCGTCGTTCAGGCGCGCGGCCGCTTCGCGCAGCGTGTTGAAGGTGCCGCGCACGTTGGTGTCGAAGGTTTGGTCGTAGAGTGCGTCGGGCGTGTCGGCGAGCGGCGTGGGCTTCATCACGCCCGCGTTGTTGACGAGCACATCCACCTTGCCGAGTTCGCGTTCGGTGATCTCGAACATGCGACGCACGTCGTCGGGCTTCGACACGTCGGCTTGCACCGCGACCGCCTTGCCGCCAGCTTCGCGGATCGCGCCGACGAGCGCGTCGGCTTCGCCCGCGCTCGATGCGTAGTTGACGGCGACCGCGTAGCCGTCGTTCGCGAGCCGCTGTGCGATCGCCATGCCGATGCCGCGCGATGCGCCCGTGACGATGGCGACTTTCGGTTGTGGGTTCGTGCTCATGACTGGTTTCCTCATAGAAGGTGGTGGATCGGTGAGGTGAATCATGAACGCTTTGCGCGCAGAGATAATCCGGTTAGACTCGCCATCGTCATTCCATTTACTTTAATAATCCCCAATATGGACCGTTTCGAGGAAATGCGCGTATTCGTGCGGATCGCCGAGCGCCAGAGCTTCACGCGCGCCGCCGACGATCTGCAAATTCCGCGCGCGACCGTCACCAACCTGATGAAGCGCCTCGAGCAGCGGCTCGGCGCGCGGTTGCTCGAACGCACGACCCGCACGGTGCGGCTCACGCCAGACGGTGAAGCGCACTACCAGCGCTGTGTGCGCCTGATCGCCGATATGGAGGAGGCCGAGGGGGCGTTTTCCCATCTCGCGCCGAAGGGGCTGTTGCGCGTGAACGTGCAGGGCACGCTCGCGCGGCACTTCGTGGTGCCGGCGCTGCCCGCGTTTCTCGCGCGCTTTCCCGACATCGAGCTGATGATCGGCGAGGACGACCGGCTCGTCGACCTCGTGCGCGAGGGCATCGATTGCGTGCTGCGCGCGGGCGTGCTGCAGGATTCGTCGATGGTCGGGCGGCGCGTCGCGCAACTGCAGCAGGTGACGGTCGCGAGTCCCGCGTATCTGGCCACGTATGGCGAGCCGGCCGATCCTGCCGCGCTGTCGACGCATCGCGCGGTCAACTACGTGTCGAGCGCGACCGGCAAGCCGGTGCCGCTCGAATTCCGCGTCGACGGGCGGGATACCGCGCTCGTGCTGCCGTCGGCGGTGTCGGTCAGCGGCGCCGAACTGTACACGGGCGCGGCCCTCGCCGGGCTCGGCATCGTGCAGGTACCGCGTTACCGCGTGGATGGCGAGTTGGCGGCGGGGCGGCTGCGGGTCATTCTGGCGGACTATCCGCCGCCACCGATACCGGTGTCGGTGCTGTATCCGCAGAACCGGCAGTTGTCGTCGCGCGTGCGGGTGTTCGCGCAGTGGCTGCGGGAGATGTTCGAGCCGGTGAGCTGAGGGAGCGAAAAACGCAAAGGAATACGTTTTCGTGGTTAACGCCTGGACATGTGCGCCTCGCATAATGTCATTCTCAAGAGCGCAGAAAGCCGCCCGTGATCGAGGGTGGACGCACAGAACGACCGGGGGATCTGATCATGAATCGTTTTCGTTCGCTGGGTGTGGCGACGGGCGCGGCGCAGTTCGCCAGTGCCGACATCCTCAGCCGGATGAGCACGGCGTCGCGCCGGCCAGGCGCCGCGCGCCCCTTCGATCTGATTTTCGAACCGCGCGCGTGGCAGGGGCCCGCCGCGCCCGAGGCGACGGACCCGCAGTTCAAGATCCACGTGTTCGACACGATGCGCGCGTTCGAAAAACGCGGCGTCGACGCGATCGTGCTGCCATGCTTTCTGAGCCATACCTTCATCGACGAACTCGCGGCCAACGTCACCGTGCCGGTCGCCAACATCATGACCGCGTTGTCAGCGCACGTGCGGCGCACCTATCCGTCGGCGCGCCGAATCGGCGTGCTGACGTCGGCGGCGATTCGCGCGAACGGCCTGTTCGAGCGCTACTTCGAAGCCGGGCAGTTCGACGTGTGCTATCCGCGCAACGACACCGGTTTCGACGGCGTGACGAGCGCCGTCTTTGGTGTCGGGGGCATCCGCGATGGGCGCCTGCACGGGCGGCCCGTCGAGCTGTTGCGCGCGGCGTGCGCGGATCTGGTCGCGCAGGGCGTCGACGTGATCGTGCCGGGGCTCGCGGAGATCGGCCTCGTGCTGCGCGCGCTCGGGCGCATCGAGGTGCCGCTCGTCGATACGAACCAGGTGTATGCGCGCTATGTCGCGGCGGCGCAGTACACGCAGCCGGAGCGGGCCTTCCGCCTCGGCGTGGTCGGCGGCATCGGGCCGGCCGCGACCGTCGATTTCATGGCCAAGCTCGTGCGCAACACGCCGGCCGCGCGCGACCAGGACCATATCCGGATCATGGTCGAGCAGAATCCGCAGATCCCCGACCGCACCGCGGCGCTGCTCGAGCGCGGCGACGATCCCACCCTCGCGCTATACGCGGCCTGCAAGACGCTCGAGGACGGCGGCGCGGATCTGATCGCGATTCCGTGCAATACCGCGCATGCGTTCGTCGAGCGGCTCCAGCCGGCGCTGCGCGTGCCGATCGTCAATATGCTGACCTGTACCGCCGATTATCTGCGCGAGACCGTTCCGGGTCTGCGCGAAGTGGGCGTGCTGGCCACCTCGGGCACGCTCGCGAGCCGCGTCTACGAACAGGCGCTCGACGCGCGCGGCTTGGCGCAGATCGCGCCGTCCGCCACTGCGCAAGCGCGTCTGATGAACGCGATCTACGGCCCGCGCGGCGTGAAGGCGGGGCACACGTCGGGCGACTGTTGCGACGACCTCGCGGCGGCCGTCGACGATCTGGTCGCGCAGGGCGTGCAGGTGATCGTGCTCGCGTGCACGGAGTTGCCGTTGCTGTTGCGCGAACCGGTGCTCGCGTGTCCGGGCGGGCGCGTGGTGCGGCTGGTCGATCCGACCGACGTGCTGGCGAGGCGCTGCGTTGCGTATGCGCTTGGCGACGGTGTCGCACGCGTAGCCCCGGCGGGTTGCGCGACGCCGGATGCGACCGGGTGCTCGCGGGTTGAAAGCGCGCTCGGCTAGTCAGGCAGCGCGACCGCGGCGCAGCCGTTTGCGCATCGCCGCCGATCCGGAGGTCAAGGCGCGCCCGAGCCCGTCATGGAAAAGTCGGGTAGCAGCGACGCATTGCTGCGCCGCCGCCCCCTAAGAACCGTACGGGCGAGTTTCCCCGCATACGGCTCAAGCCTCTGTAAGGCCAGTGGTTGAACTAACCCGGCGGCACAACGTACCGACAGGGCCTTCTGTACCTGCGTCATGACAGCGCGCGGTCTAGCTGCGGCCGTGGCCCGTCCGCCGTGCGCGGGAGACCCGGCTTCGGATCGCAGCACGCTGCGCGAAGTAGGGGTGCCACGTACGATCGTATGGGTTGGCGTCCGACTGGATTTTCGGATGCCGTTCGATGGGGACGCTAGCTGCCGTCCGAAGTATCCGGAGCAGGGGGCGTCCGCTTTCGTCCAGTTGTTCGGTAGAGGCGCCGAAGACCCAGCGCCGCAGACCGATCTGGTGGAAATAACGTCGCATAACCCACTCTGGAGGCTTCTTTGGGTGGCGTCGCTTCGCCCATTGCCATATGGCGTACCAGATATGGCTGTCCACCTTGGAGAAGGTTTCCTGCGCAACAATGTGGCGGTGGTAGTTAGCCCAGCCTGTTATCACTGGATTGAGGGCGTCGATCAACGAGTGTTGCGGCGCTGACCATAGCCTTCGAATGACGTCCCGGACCTTTTGCAGGAAGGACTGCACATTCTTCCGCGCCGGTTTGATAAGCAGTTTGTCGCCATATCGCCGGATGTTCTGGCCAAGGAAGTCATAACCTTCTGTGAGATGGGTGATCTTCGTTTTCTCTGGAGCGAGTTCCAGTCCCCGTGATGCGAGAAACGTGGTGACAGCCGGTGTGATGATGTCTTGCAGCACTTCCCGGTTCAAACCAGTGATGACGAAGTCGTCGGCATATCGCACGAGATTGACCTTGTGGGCCGCACGCTGCGATGCATTCTTGAAGGCGGACGATATAGCCTTGTCCAGCCCATTCAACGCGAAGTTGGCGAGCACAGGGCTGATGATGCCGCCTTGTGGTGTGCCTTCGGTTGTTTTCGCGAATGTGCCGTCCTTCAGGTAACCGGCCCTAAGCCATTTCGCCAACACGGCCTTATCCATCGGCACGTGCTGTAGAAGCCACGTATGGTCAATGTTGTCGAAGCAGCCGCGGATGTCCGCTTCAAGGATCCACTGTGCCGAAACCCGTGCGCCCCGATCCTTTGGGTTGCCGTGGTAGCGGGCGTTCAGGAAGCATTGTGCTATCGCGTCGTGTGTGGATCGTTCTTTGCGGAATCCATAGGATTGCGCATCTGAGATCGTTTCGGATACGGGATCGAGGGCGAGCAGGTGTAGGGCCTGCATCGCCCGGTCGCGCATCGTAGGGATACTCAGTGGGCGCAGCTTGCCATTACTCTTCGGGATGTAGACACGTTTAAGCGGCATCGGTTGGTAGCCGCTCCGCTTTAGCGAGTCTATCGCCATGTATTTGGCATCCGGTGTCGACCAGAGTACCTTGTCGACGCCCGGTGTACGTTTGCCCTTGTTTTCCGTAACCCGTTTAACGGCTAAAGCTTTGCCGTAGAACGAGGTGGTCAGCAGCCGTTGCAGGGCCTTGACCCTGTTCCAGCGACCTTCCTGTGTTGCCTTCACGATACGTGCCTGCATTCTTTTGACCGTGGCGTGAGCGGTGTCCCAGTCGATGCTGTGCCACGACGCGCCCCGGTCGGCCAGCGCACACGTTGACTGCCCGTTCATTTGCTTTCTCGCCTTCAAAGATTACGCAAGCTATCTCGTGATGAGAGACCAGTTGGAAGTCTGCCCACTTTCGTGTCGAGCAATGTTCCAGCTCGTATCCAGGCCATTACAGTCTGGCATTCGCTTTCTCCAACCTCCTTTACCCACTTCGCCAACAGCCTCCCTTGCGGTCGGCCTGCCCCGGAGGGCGGCGAGATGGGCTTACCCTGTTCCGCTATCACCACAAGATGGCAGCGGCTCCCTCTTTACGCCGACGACGCAGTGTCTGCGTGCATCCCCAACAGACTGAATGCACCCGGTCGCTTAGCTTTTGCCCTCAGCCTGTCAGCATCTTTGGCTGGACTGTTTTCACGACGCTTGCGAGAGTTCACTTACGTTAGCCACGCCATCCGAGCCCTTCCGCTTCCCGCATCGATGCTTGCAGGTGTCGCTTTCGCCTCGCAGCTCCAGCTAGGCTTAACGCCTCGGTCGTTGTCCTTGAAGCTCCGCACCCCACCGTTACCAGTGACGCACGATCAAGTAGGCTACTGCTGGCAGAACAGCAGGTCCTGTCCGACCAGATGCTATCGGCAGGACAGTTGCGATAGCGACTTTGCAGGTCGCACCTGTATAAACATACAGTATAGTATCCCCCTACAGCCAGGCTTCCGGGCGCTCCTCGCGCCGACCCGGCTGCACCGAACTTGCGCGGTCGCGAGAGCCGGCCGTGAGAGGTGACCCACTCCTTCAGACGGTCGGAAAAATTGTCCTCCAACGACGCAACCCTTGACACCCTCGCTGACACTCCCCAAGGCGGCAACCCGAGCGGCAACAAGATCCAGGGCACGATCCGCATTCGCGGCGCCCGCCAGCACAACCTGAAAAACGTCGACCTCGACGTGCGCACCGGCGAAATGACGGTCGTCACGGGGCCGTCGGGCTCGGGCAAGTCGAGCCTCGTGTTCGACACGCTGTATGCGGAAGGCCAGCGCCGCTACGTCGAAACCTTCAGCGCGTACGCGCGCCAGTTCCTCGACCGGATGGATCGGCCGCAGGTCGACCGCGTCGACGGCGTGCCGCCCGCCATCGCGATCGACCAGACCAACCCGGTGCGCAGCTCGCGCTCCACGGTCGGCACGATGACCGAGCTCAACGATCACCTGAAGCTGCTGTACGCGCGCGCGGCCGAGCTGTTCGACCGCCAGAGCGCGTATCTGGTGCGGCACGACACGCCGGAGACGATCTACGCGGAACTGCTCGAGCGCACCGCGCAGGAGGAGCCGCGGCTCGTCGTCACGTTCCCGGTCGAGCTGCCGGAGTCGGCGTCCGCGCAGGAGGTCGAGCAGTGGTTGTCGGCGAGCGGCTATACGCGCGTGCAGGCGCAGCGCGAAGTCGATTCGCCGACCGGCAAGCGCAAGTTGCTCGACGTCGTCGCCGACCGCTTCCGGCTGCGCTCGGTGGATAAAGCACGCGCGATCGAGGCGATCGAGGCATCGCTGAAGCGCGGCGGCGGGCGCGTCAATATTTACGTGCTGCCGGCTACCTCGGACGAGCCGCAGGCCGAAGCCGTCGAGCCGCGCATCTGGCGTTTCTCCACCGGCTTGCACAGCCCCGAAAGCGATCTGCGCTATGCCGATCCGCAGCCCGCGCTGTTCTCGTTCAACTCGGCCTATGGCGCTTGTGATGCCTGCCGCGGTTTTGGCCGCGTGATCGGCGTCGACCTCGGTCTCGTGATCCCCGACGCGCGCAAGACGCTGCGCGAAGGTGCGGTCAAGCCGATGCAGACGCCCGCGTGGAAGGAGTGCCAGGACGACCTGATGCGCTACGCGGCGAAAGCCGACATCCGCCGCGACACGCCGTGGGGCGAGCTCAGCGAGCGCGAACGCAACTGGGTCATCAACGGCTCGCCGGACTGGAACGGCAAGTGGCAGACGCATTGGTACGGCGTCAAACGCTTCTTCGACTATCTCGAATCGAAGGCGTACAAGATGCATATCCGCGTGCTGCTGTCGAAATACCGCAGCTACACGCCGTGCGAAACCTGCGGCGGCGCGCGTCTGAAAACCGAATCGCTGCTGTGGCGCCTCGGCAGCAAGACCAATGCGAACGCCGTGCTCGCGCCCGCGCAGCGCTTCATGCCGCGCGGCGTGAAGTGGTCGCGCGCGCAGCTCGAAGCGTTGCCGGGCCTGACCGTGCACGATCTCATGCTGATGCCGATCGAGCGCATCCGCCGCTTCTTCGACGACATCACGCTGCCGAGCGCGTTGCTCGACGACGCGCTGAAGCTGCTGCTCGCCGAAGTGCGCACGCGCCTCAAGTATCTATGCGACGTCGGTCTCGGCTATCTGACGCTCGACAGGCAAAGCCGCACGCTGTCGGGCGGCGAGGTGCAGCGTATCAACCTGACCACCGCGCTCGGCACGTCGCTGACCAAGACGCTGTTCGTGCTCGACGAGCCGAGCATCGGCCTGCACCCGCGCGACCTGAACCGCATCGTCGAAGCGATGCACCGGCTGCGCGACGCGGGCAATACGCTGGTCGTGGTCGAGCATGATCCGTCGGTGATGCTCGCGGCGGACCGGCTCATCGACATGGGTCCGGGACCGGGCGAGCGCGGCGGCTCGATCATTTTCGACGGCGCGCCCGAGGCGATTCGCTCGACCGGCACGCTGACCGGCGAGTACCTCGGCGGCCGGCGCCATGTCGCGGATGCCGCGCACTGGTTGCGTCGCGCGGTCGACGCGAGCACGCCGCGCATCGTGCTCGAAGGCGCGAGCGAGCACAATCTGCGCGACGTCACGGTCGAAATTCCATTGCAGCGGCTCGTCTGCGTGACCGGCGTGTCGGGTTCCGGCAAATCGACGCTGCTGCAGGACGTGCTGTATCCGGCGATGGCGCGCCACTTCGGGCTCGCCACCGAAGCGCCGGGCGCGTTCAAGGCGCTGAACGGCGCGGACCAGGTCACCGACGTCGTGTTCGTCGACCAGTCACCGATCGGCAAGACCGCACGCTCGAATCCGGCCAGCTACGTCGGCGCGTTCGACGAAATCCGCAAGCTGTTCGCGAAGGCACCGCTCGCGCAACAGCGCGGCTACGGCCCCGGCATGTTCAGCTTCAATTCGGGCGACGGCCGCTGCCCGACCTGTGGCGGCTCGGGCTTCGAGCACATCGAAATGCAGTTCCTCTCCGACGTGTACCTGCGCTGCCCCGATTGCGACGGGCGTCGTTATCGCGCGGAAATGCTGGAGGTGAAGATCGAGCGAGGCCAGCCGGCGCGCGCATTGAGCATTGCCGACGTGCTCGAACTGACCGTCAGCGAGGCTGCCGCGTACTTCGCGAAGGACGCCGAAGTATTACGCGTGCTGCAGCCGATCGTCGACGTCGGGCTCGAATACGTGAAGCTCGGCCAGCCCGTGCCGACGCTGTCGGGCGGCGAGGCGCAGCGGCTCAAGCTCGCGGGCTTTCTCGCGGAGTCGGCACAGGCGCGCGGCGCACGCGGCGCGAAGCAGGTGATCGCGAAGCGTCTGTTCATGTTCGACGAACCGACCACGGGTCTGCATTTCGACGACATCGCGAAGCTGATGCAGGCGTTCGGCAAGCTGCTCGCGAGCGGTCATTCGCTGATCGTGATCGAGCACAATCTCGACGTGATCCGCGCGGCCGACTGGATCATCGACCTCGGTCCCGAAGGCGGCGACGGCGGTGGCCGCGTGTTGTGCGCGGGCACGCCGGACGAAGTGAAAGCGTGCGCCGAATCGCATACCGGCGAGGCGTTGCTGCAATACGACCGCGCGATGGACACCGCAACCGCGGCGGAGCCCCAGGGCATCCCGCTGCAGAAGGCCCTGAGCGCGGCCCGCGCACGTCGCGCGATCGAAGGCGAGGACGTCGTGCGCATCGTCAACGCGCGCGAGCACAACCTGAAGGCGCTCGACGTCGACATTCCGCACGGCAAGTTCAACGTGATCACCGGCGTGTCGGGCTCGGGCAAATCGACGCTCGCGTTCGACATCCTGTTCCATGAAGGTCAGCGGCGCTACCTCGAATCGCTGAACGCGTATGCCCGCTCGATCGTGCAGCCAGCCGGACGGCCCGAAGTCGACGCGGTGTATGGCATTCCACCGACCGTCGCGATCGAGCAGCGGCTCTCGCGCGGCGGTCGCAAAAGTACCGTCGCCACGACCTCGGAGGTGTGGCACTTCCTGCGTCTGCTGTACGTGAAGCTCGGCTTGCAGCACTGCATTCACGACGGCACGCCGGTCACGTCGCAAAGCGCCGAATCGATCGCGGCGCAGTTGCTGCGCGATCACAAGGGCCAGCATGTCGGCTTCCTCGCGCCGCTCGTCGTGAACCGCAAGGGCGTCTATACAGATCTCGCGAAATGGGCAAAAGCGCGCGGCAATACGCATCTGCGTGTGGACGGCGAGTTCGTGCCGGTCGATCCGTGGCCGAAGCTCGATCGCTTCCGCGAGCACACGATCGAGCTGCCAGTCGCTGACCTCGTCATCTCGGCCGATCATGAAGCGGAGCTGCGCGAAGCGCTCGATCAGACGCTCGACATCGGTAAAGGCATCATGCATCTGCTCGCGCCGCTCGATGGTCTGCACGACGCGCTCAACGGCGGCGAGTCCACCGCGAAGCTCGGCGACGTGAAGGTGCTGTCGACGAAGCGCGCGTGTCCGGTGTGCGGCACGAGCTACCCCGAGCTCGATCCGCGCATGTTCTCGTACAACAGCAAGCATGGCTGGTGCACGAGCTGCGTCGGCACGGGGCTGTCGCTGACGCGCGAGCAGCGGGCCGCGTACGACGACACGATCGTCGTCGACGACAATCGCGGTCGCGAGCAGAGCCTTCCCTCGGAGGAGCAGGAACCGGAAGGACTCGTCGACGAGCCGTGTCCGGATTGCGCGGGCACGCGTCTGAATCCGGTCGCGCGCGCGGTCACGTTCGACTCGCAGGCGATCGTCGACGTCGCGCAATGGACCGTGTCCGACACGCGTGCGTGGATCGATACGCTGCGGATGACGGGCCGCGACGCCGAAATCGCGCGCGACGTGGTCAGCGAAATCGGCAGCCGGCTGCAGTTCCTCGAAGAAGTCGGGCTCGGCTATCTGAGCCTCGATCGCGCGGCGCCGAGTTTGTCGGGGGGCGAAGCGCAGCGCATCCGGCTCGCTGCGCAGCTAGGCAGCAATTTGCAGGGCGTGTGTTACGTGCTCGACGAGCCGACCATCGGTCTGCATCCGCGCGACAACCAGATTCTGCTGAACGCGCTGCGCAAGCTCGGCGACAAGGGCAATACGCTCGTCGTCGTCGAGCATGACGAAGATACGATCCGGCGCGCGGATCACATCATCGATATCGGGCCGGGCGCGGGCAAGCGCGGCGGCAAGCTGATCGCGCAGGGCAGCGTCGCGGACCTGTCCGCGCAGCCCGATTCGCTGACCGGCCGTTTCCTCGCGCAGCCGATCGTGCATCCGCTGCAGCCGCGCCGCGAGGTCGTCGCGCCGGGCGAGCGTGCGGCCGCGGTGCCGGAGAACTGGCTGACCGTGCATGGCGGCAAGCTGCATAACCTGCGCGACGTGACGGTCGGCATTCCGCTCGCGCGGCTTGTCGCGGTGACGGGCGTCAGCGGCTCCGGCAAGTCGACGCTCGCGCGCGACGTGCTAATGACCAATCTGCTCGATGCGGTCGGGCGCTCGGTGCTGTCGTCGCCGGCGACGCGCCGCGCGCGTGCGGCCGCCGAGGAGAAGCCGGCCGCGAACCGGCGTTCGAGCGTGCTCGCGCGCTCGGCGCCGCGCGCGCCGCTGAACGTCACGCACATATGGCAGGGCTGCGATTCAGTCACCGGCTGGGAAAGCATCGACCGCGTGCTGGAAGTCGATCAGACGCCGATCGGCAAGACGCCGCGTTCGTGTCCCGCCACCTACATCGGCGTGTGGGATGCGATCCGCAAGCTGTTCGCGGGCACGCTGGAGGCGCGCGCGCGCGGCTATACCGCGTCGCGTTTCTCGTTCAACACGGGCGAGGGCCGTTGCCCCGCATGCGAGGGCCAGGGCGTGCGCACGATCGGCATGAGCTTCCTGCCCGACGTGAAGGTGCCGTGCGACGTCTGCCACGGCCAGCGCTTCAATCCGGAGACACTCGCGGTCACGTGGCGCGGCAAGAACATCGGCGACGTGCTGACCATGGAAATCGACGAAGCGGTCGAGTTCTTCGCGTCGATTACGAACATCGGGCATCCGCTGCAACTGATGAAAGACGTCGGGCTCGGCTATCTGACGCTCGGCCAGCCGTCGCCGACGCTGTCGGGCGGCGAGGCGCAGCGCATCAAGCTCGTCACCGAGCTGAGCAAGGTGCGCGACGACATCACGCGGCGTGGCCAGAAGCCGCCGCACACGCTGTACGTGCTGGACGAGCCGACGGTCGGGCTGCACATGGCGGACGTCGCGAAGCTGATTCGTGTGCTGCACCGGCTCGTGGATGGCGGGCATAGCGTCGTCGTCATCGAGCACGATCTCGACGTGATCGCCGAGGCGGACTGGATCATCGACCTCGGTCCGGAGGGCGGCGTGGGCGGCGGTACGATCGTTGCGGCAACGGATCCGGAAAGCCTGTCACACGTGGCCGCGAGTCATACCGGCGCGGCTCTCCGACCGGTGCTCGCGCGCACGGCCGCTACGTCGACGCTGGCCGGCGAAGGGACGAATGGCTGAGGCACGGTGACGAGCGGTGGCGCGGCCGTTGCGCGCCGCGATGCCGTTCCCCAGCCGACTGTTTGCTCGCATTCCCAGACGCGCGCATCAGGTATGCCGTTGCAATTTCGCAGGTTGTAACGGCCGGCGCTTCGTCGCGTGTCCGCCACACATCATTGCTGCGCTGCATCCAATCATCTGAGGCTCGATCAATGCGGCGCATGCGCGCGTTTAAATCATACGAAAGAGGCCAGCGATGTTTCAAAATAGAAACATTTTTAGAACCCCCGATAAATCAGCATTTGGATATTAATTTGTGGTGCGGAGCGAATGCCACGGAAATGCCTAATGCCGCGGGCAATAAATTTACGCTTTGCGAATAAAGCACCGAATTGCCCGGACATAATAGGGCGATAAGCAGTTCACAATTGAAACATTTTTGAACTGCGCAAGAAACGTACTCGGGAACGCGCAATGGCCGGGCTTCGCATTATCGGCAACTTTGTCAGAATGCGCGAGAGTGCCGTCCATCAAGGCTTTGCGGTAAGATCTCCTCAAGCTCTTCGCGCGGCTTGCATAGTTGCCCGGCGTGTCGCGCGCTCATATCAATCGCTCAATAACCGCTTTTCCTCAGACATGGGCTGTCGTGATGAAATTTGTTTTTCAAATTTACTATAGCGATCCATTCCGCTAACATCACGCTTAATCCTTTATGCGGCGAGAGTCTGTTTTTCCGCCGTAATAACGCATTCTCTCGTTCCGTCTGATGGCGGGGCAAATCGGGGTCCGCAACGTATGACCGTTTGGGGAAGATCATGCCGCACATGCACCTTGATACAACAAGAATTACGTGGCTACACACGCCCACTTTGAACGTCCGTACTGCAGCGCGGCGAATCGGCATTCTGCTGTTCGACGGCTTCTGGCTGCTCGGCCCCGGTACCGTCGTGGAAATGTTCCAGACCGCCAACGAGTTCGCGGGCACGCGAGCGGGCGAAGATCCGCCCTACGAAGTGCAGTTCCTCTCGATGGACGGCGGCAATGTCGCCAGTTCGTCGTTGGCGCGCATCTGGACTGACCGCATCGACACGCGCTTTGGCGGCGGTTTCGACGTGCTGTTCATCGCTGGCGGCTACGGCGCCCACGTGGCCGCGCGCGACGAACGGCTGCTGAACTGGCTGCGCGCCGTGCAATCGCGCACACGCGCGATCGAAACGATCGGCGAGGGGCGCCTCGTGCTCGAAGCGGCCGGCCCGACCGAGCATGACGGCCTGATGAGCCGCTATCCGGGCGCGAGCGCCAGCGAAGGCGCGTTCAGCGCGGCCAACGACCGTCACGACTGCGCCCGCAGCGCGCTGATGTTCATCAAGCGCGACCTGGGCGCCGAGCTTGCGCGCAGCGTCGCCGATCGCGTGATGCCCGGCATGGCTGCGACGTGGGTGCCGCTGCCGGCCGAGGGCGGCACGCTGAGCGTCGCCGAAAAGATTCGCGCGGCCGCACGCTGGATGGAGGCCAACTGCGACCGTCCGGTCTCGGTCGCCGATGCGGCGCAGGTCGCCGCAATGAGCGAGCGCAATTTCCTGCGCCGTTTCAAGCACGAGATGCAGATCACGCCGTCGGACTACCTGCTGCAGGTGCGGCTGCGTATCGCGTGCAACTTCCTGACCGAGACCGAATTGCCGGTCGACAAGATCGCGCGTCGCAGCGGCACCGGCAACGGCGATCGTCTCGCGAAAATTTTCCGCAAGCGTATGGCTTTGTCGCCAACCGAGTATCGCGCTCGCAGCCGGGCGGCCACTGAGGCGTAGCATGTATCCTTAGCATGCGATAGGGCGCCCGCGTTGCGGGCGCGCCTCGTCTGTCGGACGCGGTCGCGAGAGCGGCCGTAGGTTCGCTGGCCAGCTTTTTTACGAGCACAGTGGCGATGGGCAACAGGGTCATGGCGACGGTATTGCCGGAGGTGAAACTCATCGAGCCGGAAGTGTTCATTGACGAGTTCGGCTTCTGCTTCGAGAGTTTCAGCGCGGACGAGTTTTCGGACGACGTCGCGCAGGGTTTCAACTTCGTGCAGGACCGCCATCTGCGCGCCGTGCATGGCGTGCTGCGCGGCTTGCACTACCAGGTGCAGCGTCCCCAGGGGCGGCTGCTGCGCGTCGTGCGCGGCGAGATCTTCGACGTCGCGGTCGACGTGCGCCTGAACTCACCGAACTTCGGCAAATGGAACGGCGAGTATCTGAGCGAAGCCAACCAGCGGCAGATCTGGGTGCCGCCCGGTTTCGCGCACGGCTTCGTCGTGCTGTCCGATGTCGCCGAATGCATGTGGAAGACCACCGAGTACTGGTTCCCCGAGCTCGAGCGCTGCCTGCTGTGGTCCGATCCCGACATCGGCATCCAGTGGCCGATCGACTTTCAGCCGATCCTCGGCAGCAAGGATGCGGCGGGCCGTCGTCTGTACGAGGCCGAAAACATCTCGTGAACGACGGCTGATCGGCCTGAGTATTTGCGACATTTTTTCTCGAGACGCTCACGGGCCAACCCTACACTTCGGGCATCCAGTCAGTACGAGGTGCTCAACGTGAAGCGTCGCGCAAGCCATCCGCAATCCGTTCCGGTCCGCTATGTGTGTCGTGGCGCCGGCCACGTCGAACTCAGGCGCCTCGACGCGCCGCGCGATTCGTTCGTCGCATTGACGGCGCTGCTGCATCGCGCGTTTGCGCCGCTCGGCGCGCAGGGGCTCAACTGCACGTGCGTGGATCAAACCATCGAGACGACCCGCGAGCGCGTGCTGCGTGGCGATTGCCATGTCTCCGTGTATGAAGGACACATCGTCGGCACGATGACGCTTTATGCTTCGGATGGCGAAGCATCGTGCGAGCTATACCGGCACGGCGATGTCGCGAGCCTGCCTCAGTTCGCGGTCGATCCCGCATGGCAGGGGCGCGGCATCGGCACGTTACTGATCGCGTTCGCCGAACATTGGGCCGCGATGCGTGGCTATGCGCAACTCGCACTCGATACGCCGCAACCGGCCACGCAGCAGATCGCGTTCCATGACGCCGCAGATCGCGTATGCGGCCTGAAGCGATGCCGCATACGCCTCCGGCATACGGAGAAAGGAAGCGGAAGGAAAGCGGAGTTGAAGCGCCCGATGCTTCGGCAACTATTGCAATCTGCTGCGGCAAGTATTGCAACGGCGACAGCGGCCGCGCAATCCTCAACGCGGTACCCACGCAGCGTGGCCGGTTCGCATCGGGCGAGGCGTGAATTCACCGAACGCTGTATGCAGCCGTCAGCGTCGGATCACGCCCATCAGCAGGGTGACGAGGAAGATCACCAGGAAGATGAAGAACAACACCTTGGCGATTTCGGTTGCGCCTGCGGCAATGCCTCCAAAGCCGAACACTGCGGCGATGATGGCGATGATGAAGAAAATCACAGCGTATCGAAGCATGGTGCCTCCACCGGTGGATTGTTGAAACGACGTTTGAACGGCGCCCCGTTGCGTACGTCACGCGGCTTCACGGGTGAGATGCCGGCGAGCGGAATTCAGCAATAGATGTGCCATCGCTTGATTGCCGCCGACGTTCCAGCGATTCACGATCAGATAGCCGACGAGCGCCGCCCGCCAAGCGCAGCGGTCCGCTGCGCGGGTTGTTCGCGCTGCGGCATTCGTACGCCGGCATCGTCGCGACATTGCGTGCGGAAAGCGCGTTCTCGATGTCGCGAAGGCGCGCAATCATCCGCTGCTCTCGCACTTCAACTATCTGTTCACGAACTTCAGCACCGCGGCCAGCTATAGCGGGCCCGCCGCGATTCGTGTGCTGCGCGCGAGCTGTGGCCAGCAGGCGCACGCGGACCTGTACAGGAACGCGCCACCGCAGTGCTAGCTGCTCGCCGATCTCGCGCAGCCGGCTACACCCCGCAGACGATGCTGAACCACGACGGTCACTTCGACAACTTCCTGGAACTGATCCGCGACAACGCCAGCGTAACGAACGTACCGCTGATTCCGAACACGAGCGTGCCGGTCGCGATGCATGCGTTCGACGGCTCGCCGATCCGCGACGACTACGAGACGCTGGCCGCCTGGTATGCGCAGCGCGCGAGCATCGCGGGCCCGGTCGCGCTGTACTACAACACGATCAGCCTGCACGACGGCAACCGGTTGCCGAACAGCAGCCTGTCGAGTATCGATTCGTATCCACTGCGGGTGAACAAGCTGATGAGCGACTTCGACCGCTTCGCCGATCTGATCGCGTCGTCGGGGCGGCGCGCGGTGATCGTGTTCGTGCCCGAACACGGCGCGGCGCTGCGCGGCGACACGAATCAGGTCGCGGGCCTGCGCGAGATTCCGACGCCGCGCATCGTGCATGGGCCGGTCGGCGTGCGCGTCGTCGGTTTCCAGGGCAGTCATGGGCCAACCACGGTGCTCGACAATCCGTCGAGCTTCCTCGCGGTGGCGCAGTTGCTGTCGAACCTCGTGTCGAACAGCCCGTTCAAGCCGGGCGCGTCGAACGCTCAACGCAATTGCGTGAACGCGAGCAGCAACACCATGCTGCCGATCGCGCCATCCAGCACGCGCCACGCGGTTGCGCGGCGAAACAGCGGCGCGAGCATGCGAGCGCCATAGCCGAGCGCGACGAACCACACCGCGCTGACCGTCATCGCGCCGAGCGCGAAGGCGACCCGCGCGCCTTCCGGTTCACGCGCGCCGGCCGTGCCGATCAACAGGAATGTGTCCAGATAGACGTGCGGATTGAGCCACGTGAACGCAAGCGTCATCAGGATGATCGGCAGCGCGCGTTGCGCAGGCGGCGCTTGATCGCGGGATGCGCCGGCCGAGCCATCGAGCACCGCGTGTCCGGGCCGCACCGCGCGGCGCAGCGCGCTGATGCCGAACCAGGCGAGATACGCGAGCCCAACATAGAGCATCGCGTGCACGAAGCGCGGGAAACGCTCCATCAGCACCGCGGCGCCGCCGACACCCGCGCCGATCAGAATGAAATCGGACAACGTACACAACAGCACGATCTTGCCGACATGCGAGCGCATGATGCCCTGCCGCAGCACGAACGCGTTCTGCGCGCCGATCGTGACGATCAGCGACGCGCACAGCGCCGCGCCATGGGAAAAAGACAACCAGTTCATAGATGATCCGGGAAAAGGAAAGCAGCCGGGATAGACGGGAAAATTCAACAGCGCTAGTCTGCGGGTTGGCATCTCATAAGAGAAGCTAATTTGCTTAATGCCGATTAAGGAACGCTAATGCTCGACTACGCCTTGCTCGACGCACTGGCCGCCGTGGTCCGCCACGGCTCGTTCGACCGTGCCGCGAGCGAGCTCAATATCACGCCGTCCGCGGTGTCGCAGCGGGTCAAGCTGCTCGAGGAGCGCGTCGGCAGCGTGCTCGTGAAGCGCGGGCAGCCGTGCGTCGCGACCACCTCGGGCGCGCTGCTATGCCGTCATACCGAACGCGTGCAACTGCTCGAAGCGGAGCTGAACGGCCGCCTGCCGGCACTGCCCGGCGCGCTCGTAGAGCAGTGGCCGGCACTGCGCGTCGCGGTTAACGACGACAGCGTCGGCACCTGGTTCATCGACGCGGTCGCGCCGTTCTGCGTCGAACGCGAGATGCTGCTCGACCTCGTGATCGACGACCAGGACTACACCGCGCAGCGCATTCGCGACGGCAGCGTGCAAGGCGCGATCACGACACAGGCCGAACCGGTGCAGGGCTGTCGCTCGACGCGGCTCGGCCGCATGCGATACCTGGCGGTGTGCTCGCCCGCGTTTTTCGCGCGCTATTTCGCCGACGGCGTCACGCGCGACAGCCTGCGGCGCACGCCGTGCGTCGACTTCAATCCGAAGGATCAGCTGCAAACGCGCTTCATGCGGCGCATTACGCGCGCGGAGCTCGATCCGCCGCTGCACTGGATTCCGCACGTCGCCGGTTTCTTGCGCGCGTGCGTGATGAGCCTCGGCTGGGGCATGTGCCCCGAGCGGATGATCGCCGGGCATTTGCAGCGCGGCGAACTGGTCGAGATCGCGCCGGGCAAGCATATCGACGTCGATCTGTACTGGCAGAGCTGGCGTCTGTCGATCGGCTGGCTCGACGATTTCAGCGCGATGCTCAGAAAGCGGGCGGGCGAGTTTCTCGATTGAGAACGCGGCGGTGCCACATGCAGAAATGCGGCAGCTGCTATAGCAACAGCTCGATCGAATGAAACAGGCGACGCTGTTCCGGGTCCTGCGAGCGCGCGCCTTCGTCGATCGTCTCGCGCAGGCAGTCGAGAAAGCACGCGGCCGCCGGGCTCGTGGGCGCGCCACGCCGCGACGTGATGCTGATGGTGGTTTCGTCCAGCGTTTCACGCAGCGGCAGCGCCCACAGGTTTTCCTTCGCGCGTATCACCTCGACGAGCGGCCACGGAAAGATGCTGACCATATCCGTGTGCGCGAGCAGGCCCAGCACGATCGCGAGCGAATGCGCGAGCACGATCGTGTGCGGCACCGGCATGCCGCGCTTGACGAACAGATTGTTCGACATCGACTCGCGGCTCGCCGGGTCCCAGTTCAGTATCCATTCCGCGTCTTGAAGGTCGAGCAGCGTGCGGCAACCGGCCTTCGGATGGTCGCGCCGCGCGACCACCGCCGCATGCGTCGAAAAGAGCGGCGCGTTCTGAAACTCCGACTGCGGCGACGCGGGCGGCGGCCGGCCGATCGAAAAATCGAGGCTGCCGTCGCGCAGACGCGGCTGCACGACCGCGAGCAGGCCTTCGAAAAATTCCAGTTGCACCTCCGGCATCCGCTCGCGAAAACGCCGCACGGCGGGCGGCAGAAAGGTCAGCGCGACCCACGGCGTGACGCCGATCGACAGCTTGCCGGCGGCGGCTCCGCGCAACGCCTCGATCTCGGCTTGCGCGCGCTGCAACTGGCCGAGCACGAGCCGCGCATGCACGACGAGCGCACGGCCGAACTCGGTGAACGCGACACCGCTCGCGCTGCGCACGACGAGCGGCGCGTGCAGATCGGCTTCGAGCTCGCGCATCGCCTTGGTCACGGCGGCCGGGGAAAGCCCCAGCGAGCGGGCGGCCGCCCGGATACTCCCGGTATCGGCGATCGCCGCCAAGGTATTGAGCTGATGCAGTTTCATTCGAATGAGAGGCGTGAAGGGGGCAACCAAGGGTTGGCACCGCAACGATTCTACGCCTGACGCCCGAATATCGGCGCCGCTATGCTGGGTTCACGCTGACAGGGGCGCAACCAGTTGCATGGGATCGGACCAAGCGCTGAAGCGCCAAGTCCGATCGACAGGAGACGGCATGAACACGATGGTCATTCCGGCGGGCATCGCCGAAGTCGAACAGGAAATGATCGCGCTGCGACGCAGCATCCACGCGCATCCGGAGCTGGCCTACGAGGAGTTCGCAACCGGCGATCTGGTCGCCGACCGCCTGCGGGAGTGGGGCTACAGCGTCCATCGCGGCTTGGGGCAGACCGGCGTGGTCGGGCAACTGAAGCTCGGCCACGGCACGCGCCGGCTCGGCCTGCGCGCTGACATGGACGCGCTGCCGATCCACGAAACCACTGGCCTGCCGTACGCGAGCAAGCTGCCCGGCAAGATGCACGCATGCGGTCACGACGGCCATACGACGATGCTGCTCGCCGCCGCCAGGCATCTGGCGCGCGAAAAAAGCTTCGACGGCACGCTGAATCTGATCTTCCAGCCGGCCGAGGAAGGGCTTGCCGGCGCGAAGAAAATGCTCGACGACGGCCTGTTCGAACAGTTTCCCTGCGACGCCGTGTTCGCGATGCACAACATGCCGGGCTTTCCCACCGGCAAGCTGGGCTTCATGCCGGGGTCGTTCATGGCGTCGTCGGATACGGTGATCATCAAGGTGATCGGCCGCGGCGGTCATGGCGCGGTGCCGCACAAGGCGGTCGATCCGGTCGTCGTGTGCGCGCAGATCGTGCTCGCGCTGCAGTCGATCGTGTCGCGCAACATCGCGCCGCTCGATATGTCGATCATCACGGTCGGCGCGATTCACGCGGGCGAAGCGCCGAACGTGATCCCCGAAACCGCCGAGATGCGCCTGTCGGTGCGCGCGCTGCGGCCCGAGGTGCGTGACCATCTGCAGCAGCGCATCACCGAGGTCGCGACCGGGCAGGCGGCCGTGTTCGGCGCGCGTGCCGAGGTCGACTATCAGCGTCGCTACCCGGTGCTCGTCAACGATGCGGCCATGACCGCGCTCGCGCGCCAGGTCGCGCTCGACTGGCTGGGCGTCGACGGGCTGATTGGCGACATGCAGCCGCTGACCGGCAGCGAGGACTTCGCGTTCCTGCTCGAACGCTGCGCGGGCAGCTATCTGATCATCGGCAATGGCGACGGCGAGGGCGGCTGCATGGTCCACAACCCCGGCTACGACTTCAACGACGCTTGCCTCGCGACCGGCGCGGCCTACTGGGTCAAGCTCGCGCAGACGTTCCTCGTTTGACGCGGCGGCGGCGCGCGAGCGCCTTGCCGTAGCAGCCACAAGATAATGACGGAGACACAGATGGACTATTCCGCGACACCGCGGCCCGCGAGCGCCAATGCGCTCGATGCGCTCGATGCGCAGCGCCTCGCCGATGAACCTCAAAAGCGCGTCGGCCACGCGAAGGCGATCGCCGCGATCACGCTCGGCAACGGCCTCGAGTTTTTCGACTTCACGATTTACAGCTTCTTCGCGACGATCATCGGCAAGCTGTATTTCCCGGTCGAAGGTCAGCTCGTGCAGCTGATGCTCGCGGTCGGCACGTTCGGCGTCGGCTTCATCATGCGGCCGGTGGGCGGCATCGTGCTGGGGGGCTACGCGGACCGCGCCGGACGCAAGGCCGCGATGAGCCTGACGCTGTGGCTGATGACGCTCGGTTCCGCGATCATCGCGTTCGCGCCGACCTATGCGGCGATCGGCGTCGCGGCGCCGCTGCTCGTGATTCTCGCGCGGCTGATCCAGGGTTTCGCGCTGGGCGGCGAGGTGGGCGCGTCGACGGCGCTGCTGCTCGAATATGGCAGCGATCGCACGCGCGGCTTCTACGGCAGCTGGCAGTTCGTGAGCCAGGGGATGAACACGGTGGTGGGCTCGCTCCTCGGCGTTGCCCTGGCCGCGACGCTGTCGCCGGCCGCACTCGAAAGCTGGGGCTGGCGCGTGCCGTTCGTGATCGGCATGGCGATGGGGCCGATTGGCATCTATATCCGGCGGCATCTCGACGAGACGCTGCCGGGTGTTGAAGATGGCACGGCAGCGTCTGGCGGCGCTGTTGCGCAGGCTGCTTCGGATACCGTTGCGAAGCCCGCTGCGCAAGTTCAGTCGTTACCTGTCCGCGACCTGTTCCGCGACCA
This sequence comes from Paraburkholderia sp. 40, assembly GCF_050434105.1. NCBI lineage: Bacteria > Pseudomonadati > Pseudomonadota > Betaproteobacteria > Burkholderiales > Burkholderiaceae > Paraburkholderia > Paraburkholderia sp. 40. Next base: position 66,559 of record NZ_JBNPVY010000004.1, read on the forward strand.
CGCGCGCTCGATCACGACCGGCGTGCTGACGACGATCGGCGGCACCGCGGCGAACTACATCGTGCTGTTCTACCTGTCGACGTACGCGATCCGCATCCTGCATCTGCCGATGGCGACCGCGCTGTGGGCCGCGTGGACCGGCGCGGTGGTCACGGTGATCTGCTCGCCGTTCGCGGGCGCGCTGTCGGATCGGGTCGGCCGCAAGCGCGTGCTGTGGGTATCGCGCGTGCTGCTGATTCTCGCCGTCTACCCGGCCTTCATGACGATCAACGCGTCGTCGACGGTGCCGGTGCTGCTTGCGGTGGTCGCGGGCCTCGCGCTGCTCGTCACGTTCACCGCGGTGCCCAATATCGTGATGCTGCCCGAGCTGTTTCCGCGCGCGATCCGCGCGACCGGCATGTCGATCGTGTACTGCCTCGGCGTGTCGGTCTTCGGCGGCTTCGCGCAGTTTTTCGCGACCTGGCTGATCCAGATTTCGGGCAGCAATCTCGCGCCGGCGTGGTATCTGATCGGTTGCAGCGTCGTGTCGTTGCTGCCGTTGCCGTTCATGCGAGAGACCGCGGGTAGGGCGATCGATTGACGTGATGGCGATCGGGGTCCGCTGAAAAAAGAGGCGCGATCTTTTCGATCGCGCCTCTTTTGCCATTTGCCCTGCTTCACGCTGACTATCGGATCTTGATGACAACCTTACCCTTTGTACGTCCGGTTTCGACATAAGCCAAAGCCTCCTGGGTCGACTCAAACGGAAAGACCCGATCGACGACGGGTCGTATCGCTCGTGCGTCGATCAGTGCGGCAATCCGGCTGAGCTGTTCGCCGCTGGCCCGCATAAAGAGAAATGTATAGCTGACATCATGACGTTTCGCGGCCTTCCTGATGCGATAACTCAGAAAGCGCATCACCGTTTTCAGGAACCACGACGCACCGATCTCTTTCGCAAATTCGGCATCAGGCGGACCGGCGATCCCGATGAGCTTGCCGCCGGCCTTGAGCACACGCAGCGACTTCTCGAGCGCATGGCCGCCTTGCGTATCCAGTACCAGGTCGTAGTCCTTCAGGATGGTCGCAAAGTCGTCTTTCCTGTAATCGATGACGATATCCGCACCGAGTTGCTTCACCAGTTCGATATTGCGCGCGCTCGCTGTTGTCGCGACGGTCGCGCCCACATGCTTCGCCAGTTGAATGGCGAAGCTGCCGACACCGCCCGAGCCGGCATGTATGAGCACTTTCTGCCCTTTCTTCAATTGCCCTTTTTCGATCAGCGCCTGCCAGGCGGTCAATCCAACCAGCGGGATTGAAGCCGCTTCCTCCATCGTGAGTGCTGTCGGCTTGAGGGCCACGCCATCCTCTTTGACCGCAATGAATTTCGCGAAAGTGCCGATGCGATCCTTGTGCGGGCGCGCGTAGACCTCGTCGCCGGGCTTGAATCGCCGCACGCGCGAGCCGACGCGCACGACAACCCCTGCCAGATCGTTGCCCAAAATCAGCGGCAAACGATAGGGCAAAATGAGCTTGAACTCTCCGTCTCTGATTTTGGCATCGAGCGGGTTCACGCCCGCGGCGTGGATCTGGATCAATACGTCGTCCTCGCGCGGCTCTGGAACCGGCATATCGCTGGATCGTAAGCCATTCTTGCGTCCATATCGATCGACGACGAATGCTTGCATCATGGTTCCTTGTCAGTTGCTCGTTAAGGCTGGTTGTTTCGCTGGCAATAACACGGATGCAGAGCCTTTGAACAGGGAGGAGACAGTCACGTCGTCTACGTTGCCAGCCGCAGATCTTTGCGGATACCGGCGTCCACCAGTCCAGCGGGCGCAAATCTGCGCAGCAATCGCAGACGGGCGGCGAGTCCGCCAGCGGTATAGCGGAGTTTCGGACGAGCCGCGATGGCGGCCTGCAGTACGGTTTCGGCCACGACCTCGGGACCGTCGGCGCCCTCGACCACTTCCTTCACTCGCTTGTCCACGGCCGAGCGCACCTCGCGGTATTCGTCGAGAGGGGCGTCGGGCGCGATGAAGTTGGCGTCGAAAGGCGTCTTGATGTAGGCAGGTTCAATGACCGATACGCGGATGCCCAGCGTACGCAACTCATGGTCGAGCGACTCCGAATAACCTTCCACCGCGTGCTTGGTGGCGGAATACAGCGCCATATAGGGCATTGGCAGAAAACCGAGCACGGAACCGATGTTGATGATGCGGCCGCTGCGTTGTCGCCGCATATGAGGCACGACAGCACGCGTCATGCGGATGATCCCGAAGAAGTTCGTATCGAAGATCGTGCGTGCCTGGTCGATCGAACTCTCTTCCGCGGCGGCAGGGGCGACGCCGAAACCGGCATTGTTCACCAGCAGGTCGATGCGGCCCTGCAGGCGCAGCACTTCGCTGACGGCGGCTGCAACGGATGCATCGCTGGTCACATCGAGCGGCAGCATGTCGAACGACTGTTGGCCGGCTCGTTGGCCGCGCCGGCTGGTGCCGTAGACCTTGTATCCGGCCTTCGCAAGCCGCTTTGCCGTGGCTTCGCCGATTCCTGACGAGGCGCCCGTCACGAGCGCTATTTTGGTTTGCATGATGTTCTTCCCAAGATGTCTTTGCGTGGTTGGTTGAGCATTCGTTTCACTCGAATATGATGACAGTCATATTTGCGGTCCAACGAAAACCGGCACAGTGCCGGCGTTTTTACGTATCAGTCGGTGCGAGTTTTTTCAATGCCGCTTCAAGAAAACTCTCCGATAGTTTGGGGTCGTCGACGGCACGCGCCATCACCATCGTGCCAACCATTGTGGCGACCATCAAAAGCGCCTGTTCGTGCGCGCCTGGCTGACCCCAATCGGGCAATTGGCGCGCAACGACATCGATCATCTCCTTGATGCGGCGGGTGGCCGCGCGCCGTACGGCCGGCGCCTGGCGCGGCATCTCCGAGCCGAGGGCAGAGATCGGGCAACCTTTCTCGATGCTCTCGCAATGCTCCCTCGACAGATAGGCGCGCATCATCGCCGGCAACGCCTGTTCCGGCGGCACGGACGCGGCGATACGCTCCGACAGCGCCACGGATTCAGCTCCGGCGCGGTCAGCGGCTTCGGCAAGCAGCACCTCGCGCGACGGGAAATGGGCATAGAAGCCGCCATGCGTCAGACCCGCCTCCTTCATGATGTCAGCCACGCCCGTGCCGTCGTAGCCGCTGCGCCGAATTGCGCGTGCGGCGACCTCGACGATGCGCTCATGCGTGATTTCCTTGCGGCTGGCTGGCTTCCGGGTAATTGGTGAATTTTTCATGATGATCATCATATATCATTCCGGGGGGATTTGCAGGGGCCATCCAGAGACCGACGGTTCAGGCGGTAACCGCTAGAATTGCGGCTTTAGCCCGGAATACGCCAATGTCTTTTGCCTCGCTTGGCCTGATCGATCCCTTGCTGCGCAATGTGCAGGACCTCAATTACCAGACACCTACGCCGGTGCAGGCCAAGGCGATTCCTGCTGTGCTCAGTGGCAAGGACGTCATGGCTGCGGCACAGACCGGCACTGGCAAAACGGCGGGTTTTGCGCTGCCGCTGTTGCAACGGCTGGTGCAACACGGCCCGGCGGTGTCCAGCAACCGCGCGTGTGTTCTGGTGCTGGTGCCCACGCGTGAACTGGCCGAACAAGTGCTGCAAAGCTTTATCGATTACGGCAAAGGCCTCGACTTACGATTTCTGGCCGCCTACGGCGGTGTGAGTATCAACCCGCAGATGATGAAGTTGCGCAAAGGCGTGGATGTGCTCGTCGCCACGCCGGGCCGTTTGCTAGATCTCCATCGCCAGAACGCAGTGCAGTTTGATCAGGTACAAACGCTGGTGCTGGATGAAGCCGACCGGATGCTGGATCTGGGCTTTGCGCGCGAACTCAACGCCGTCTTTGCTGCCTTGCCCGCTCAGCGCCAGACCCTGCTGTTCTCTGCCACGTTTACCGATGATATCCGCGCCATGGCGGCGGGCATTCTGCGCGGCCCGGTCAATATCAGCGTCAGCCCGCCCAATGCCACGGCCAGCAAGATCAAGCAGTGGGTGGTGCCGGTGGATAAAAAGAACAAGCCCGACCTCTTCATGCACCTTGTGGCTGAGAACGACTGGAAGCACGCGCTGGTGTTCGTCAAAACCCGCAATGGCGTGGATTACCTGGCGGCCATGCTGGATGAAGCGGGCTATGCAGTCGACACCATCCACGGCGACAAACCGCAACCCGCGCGCCTGCGTGCGCTGGAGCGCTTCAAGACGGGCGAAGTACATATGCTGGTAGCCACCGATGTGGCTGCGCGCGGGCTGGATATCGACGACCTGCCGCTGGTGATCAACGTTGATCTGCCGATCGTGGCGCAAGACTATGTGCACCGTATTGGCCGTACCGGCCGAGCGGGCGCTAGCGGCGTGGCGGTGTCCCTTGTGTGCGCCGATGAAGCCCCGCAACTGGCCGCGATTGAAGCGCTGATCCGGCAAACGCTGCCCCGTGAAGAAGAGCCGGGTTTTGAAGCCGAACACCGCGTGCCGCAAACTAGCGCGACGGGCCAGATCATCAAGAAACCCAAAAAGCCTAAGAAGCCCAAAGTGCCGCAAGCTGCGCCGGGCGCCATGCAGGTGCTCAGCAAAAAACCGCGCCCGCAAAGTGGCGAAAACAAACGCAAGCCTGCAGCGCAACGCGCTGTGGCCGCGGGTAAAGGCACGAGCTTGTCCAGCGGTAGCCCATTCAGCGTGCAAAAGCCACGCAGCAAACCCGCCAGCAAGCCAGCTGCGGGTTCACGTAAGCCGGCTGACAAACCCGCTGGTGGTCGCGCCAAACGCCAACCCTGATCCGTGCGGTTGAGTAACGCCAGCCCTGGAACAGGCTGGCGGTTTGGGGCCCACTGGCAGACAGCGGCGCGGCCTCGGCGTGCATCGGGTCGGCGGACTCGTCAAAGTATCCAAGCCTAAATAACGGCCCGGAGATCGAAACCCGACCATTTGTTTCCGGGCCGGCTCCATGCGTCGCCGCATATCCCGACACAGCAATCTGCGCTCTTGGCCCACCGATGGATCAACTCGATCGGACTTGACAATACGGAGCACGGCACGCACGTGACCACTTCGGCCGAAAGACTTACCGCAGAAGGCTCTGAGAATTGTTCAGACTCGACATCCTGGCACGTGATCCTTTCCCATCGAATCGGAATAAAGTTCGATGAGAAAGGAGAACCAGTCGCTAAATCATTTGCGTAGGGCGGACGGCGACACACACGCCATTCCATCTCACATCATCCGACCTTAGCGGATTCCGCGTTTGATCAACGGAATGAGCGAGTCGATCGTCGCAGGTGTTTGGACACCTGCGCCGGTGTTGATGGTCAGTCCCGCGAAATGATAAGCAGCCGAGAGCACGCATTGCGTGACCGGCAGGAAGCCTTGCAGATAAAGTTGCTGGTCGAGCGTCGCGGTGATGTATTTGCTCTGCAGCCCCGAAATCGTGGCCGGTGCCAGATCGATGCCACCAATGATGATTTGCCCCGGCTTCTTGCCGGCCTGCTGGAGCGCCTGCGGAATGAACCCGGTTACACCGCCGTGCTGAGTTCCAATCGCCTTCAGATTAGGGTGCGCCTGGATAAAGGCGACCAGGATCGGCACGGCGAGCGATGAATCGGAATCCACCTGAGGTGAGATATTGAGCCTGGTCACCTTTACGCCGGCCTTCTCCAGCGTTTCGGCAAGGCCACGGTCAGACTGACTGCGCACACTCTCGTTGAACACACCGTATTCGAGCGCCTCGTCGCCCTTCTTGATCCCAGCGTTGAGCATCGCCTGCGCGGTGATCTGCCCGCCTACGTAGAGTTCGACGCCGGCGTAGCCGAAGCCCTTCGCGTCGTAAAGTTTCTGGTTCTCGGGTAGCGGCGTGTTGCCGACGGTAACGATGATGCCCTGGTCTACCGCCTGCTTGATCAGTGGCGCGAAGGCTGGATCGCCCGGATGGCCCATGATGCCGATGCACGTCGGATGCGCCGCCATCGCCTGGCGAAACTGCGCAAGCATTGTCTCTGGGCTCCAGGCCGAGAACTGCTCGATCACCTTGATGCCTAAGGCATGCCCCGCGTCCGCAGCCCCGGTCTGACGTGGCAGCGTCGCGCCGTCGCCAGGGTTTCCGCCCATCTGCATATACATTGTCATACCGGCGCCGAGCGGCCCCGTCGTGGTCGGCTCAGTGGCACCGGCCATCTGCGCGAGGCCAAACGCGAGAATACTCGCCCCCAGGAGGGATCCCGTCATGATCTTGATCATTTCTGCTCCTTTCTCCTGATTTAACGGCTTTATCGCCCCCCAAACCTGAATCTTTCGCGCAACACGCGCAGCTTGGCGGGATTCTCTACCAACAGATGCAGCGTCACAGCGACGATGAACACCACCCCTTCGATCGCCTGTACCCAGAAGCCGGCGATACCTGTCGCAACGATTCCGGCCTCCAGCATGCCTATCACGAAAGTGCCGAAGAAGGTACCCACGATCGTCGCCGTGCCACCAAACACCGAGGTTCCGCCGATGAACACGCCGGCCAGCGCCGGCAGCAGATAGCCCTGCCCCTGGGTTGAAAAATAGTTCAGATTCTCGAGCGTGAGCAGCACCGTGGCGAAACCGGCCAGCACACCCATCAGCGTGAACAATTTCACCGTCTCACGCACGACATTGATGCCCACGACCTTCGCCACGTTTCGGTTGTCTCCGATGAACAGCAGGTGCTCGCCAAAACGGTGACGATTGAGGATGAACCACATGAACACTGCGAGCCCGAGCGCCCAGAGCGATTGCATCGGGATCACACCGAACAACGTGCCCGCGAATACTGCATAGGCTGAACCGTTGGCGAGCTCCTGGAGCGCATTGGAGAGCCCGCCGGACAGGATCGAAGCAACACCAGCCCAGAGGAACTGCGTGCCGATTGTCACGATGATCGAAGGCACACCGACCACCGCGACCAGCACCCCGTTCACCACGCCGACCAGCGCGCCGCCAGCCAATGCCGCGATCACGGCTAGCGAGGCTGATCCCGTGGTGTTCACGCACCAGGCGAACAGAAAGCCCGAGAATGCCATCACGGAGGGGAAGGACAGATCAATTTCCCCCGCCGCAACCACCAGAGTGAGCCCGATCGCCAACACCGCCAGCGGTGGCACGGTGGTCAGGAAGGAGAAGTAGATTGGCCAGCCTAAAAAGACGCGCGGTGCGGTTGCCATGAACAGGCCGACCACCAACGCGAACACGACCAGGCTCGGCATTCCCTCGATGCGTGCAAAACCCGGCAGGCGAAAACACACCAGCCGCGCCGGCTGTTCGTCTTTTATCGGATCACTCACGTCCTTGCCCCGCAGCCAGCGCCGGCCCGTGCCCGCTCTGCTGTAGCGAAATCAAGAACCGGGTGAGCTCCTCGAGGCTCATCTCACCCGACTTCATATCCGCGACGACCCGGCCACGATCGAGCACGACGAGCCGATCGGCGAGTTCGTGCACATGGGCGAGGTTATGTTCGATGTAGATGCAGGCGCGGCCGGACTCCTTGATCGACCGTACGAAGTCGAGAACCTTACGTACCTCGCTGATGGCAAGCGCAACCGTTGGTTCATCGAGAATGATCAGATCGCTGTCGAAATACATCGCCCGTCCGATCGCGATGCCCTGGCGCTCGCCACCGGAGAGTTTCGCAATCAGCGAATCCGCGTCGATCCCCACGCCGCGGAAACCGAGCTGGCGCTTCAAAATATCGTTGGCAATGCGCCGCTGTTCGGCAACTTTGATGAAGCCGAACCGGTTGGTGATCTGCCGGCCGACAAAAAAATTACGCCATAGCGGCTGCTTCTCGCCCAGCGATTTTTCCTGATAGACCGTCTCGAAGCGCAGTCGGTGCGCCTCGCGCACCGAAAAGCGGTTCCAGTCGACCTCCTCGTCCCGGATGAACAGCTTGCCCGTGCTCGGCCGCACGACACCAGTCAGTACCTTGATGAGCGTCGACTTGCCCGCGCCGTTATCACCGATCAGGCCGACGATCTCGTTCCGTCCAATGGCCAGATCGATGCCGGAAAGCGCCCGTATCTTGCCGTAGGACAGGCTGATACCTTGGGCGCGCACGATATGCTGATAGGCGCACGTACCGGGCGCTGCCTGGTTCGGCATCACGCCAGGCTCCAGCTCGAATGACCCACAGCGATGTTGTGAACGACGACAGCCATAGATCTTTCCCCTTTGCTTATCAATCGCCGCATCAACTTACATTGGAAATGTCCCTGAAATTTAGCAAGCCTTAGAGTCCAGTTCAAGAATCGCTTACGAGACCGCTTATATTTCATCGGGAAAATATTAGTCCTGGGCACTTGAACAACGCACAACCTAAGGGATAGAAGAAGCGCGTCAGAAGGGTCCCACAGGACGAGCGGCCACAAACGCCCGGTCAAAAAGGCGCAAAAAGCAGAGGTATCGGCATGCATCCGCCACTCCAGCGGCTATTCTTCAGACGCTACGACTAACGCGTTTCAGGCCGGCTCTGCGGGTCGTCGTCAGCCATTCCGCGCCCCACGCGGAAAGCTCAGGATTACCCATAAGTCGCTCGCGACTGTGCGATTGAAGGGCGATGGCTTGTAAACGGTGACGACCGATGTTAACTTTGATCCGGTTCGTGATCTGTGATGTCGGGCATTGTCGGACACATCTGACCTTGATGATTGGGCAAATGAAGAGTTTGGCGCCGCCGAGCTCGGCGACGCTCGCCTGACCAGACGGCTCGTGACGCTGGCACGCAAGCTTTCGTTGGGCCCACATTGCTCTTTTCCGCAGTCGTTCAATGGTTCGGAGCTGAAGGCGGCATATCGTTTTTTCGACAACCCGCACGTGGATGTCGATGGCGTGCTGGGTGGGCACATCGGTCAAACGCTGTGTCGTATGCAACAGGTGCCAGTCGTCCTTGCTGTTCAGGACACCACCGAGTTCAATTTGTCTCATCTGCGGGCAACCGAAGGTCTGGGATATGGCTCCGATCCACATGTGCGTGGTTTCCTGATACACAGTCTGCTTGCGCTCACGCCAGAGGGGCTGCCACTCGGGGTGATCGGGATGAAGACCTGGATACGCAGGCACGAGGAGTTGGGCAAGAAACATCTGCGTGGGCAACGAACCGTACAACAGAAAGAGAGCGCGAAATGGCTCGAAGGCATCGAGCAACTGGGCGTACTCAAGACGCACTGTCCGTGCACGCATGTCATCGGCGTGAGCGACCGTGAAGGCGATGTCTATGACGTGTTCCTGGCGCAGCGGCCTGCCGGTGTCGACTGGTTGGTGCGCGCGTCGTGGAACCGACGCGTTGCTCACCCCGATCGATATTTGTGGGAAACCGTGCTGGCCTCGCCAGTGCTTGGAGAGGCGCAACTGCAGGTGCCTGCACGCGAAAACCGCCAGGCACGCACCGCACGGCTGGTTGTGCGCTGCATGCCCGTACGCCTTCGTCCGCCGCAAAATCGTCGTCGCGAGAAGCTTCCCGAAATTGAAGTGTTTGCAATTCATGCACAGGAAACGAACTTAGACGAAGGAGCAGAGCCATTGGAATGGCTTCTACTGACTTCGGTGCCTACGCAAACACACGCAGAGGCCCTCGAGCGTCTTGCATGGTATGCGCGCCGATGGACGATTGAATCGTGGCATCGTGTGCTTAAAAGTGGCTGTCGCATTGAAGCCCGCCAATTTGGCAATCTCGATCGATTCGTCCGCGCCACCGCATTGTTCGCCGTCGTAAGCTGGAGGATCCTGTACTCCATGTTGCTTGCCAGGCTTGATGGCAACCTGCCATGCGAAGTATTGCTGCAGCCAATCGAGTGGCGAGCCCTCTACTGTCGTACGCATGGCAGTACCGAAATACCTGATAAACCGCCGTCACTCGCGCAGGTCATCTTGTGGATCGCCAGACTCGGCGGATATCTCGCTCGAAAGCATGATCGTCCACCTGGTCCTACCGTCATCTGGCGTGGATTTCTTGTCCTGCACGAAATCACGATGATGTACCGAATATTCAGGCAAAACGAATAGCACCATCACATTACTTGTGGGTAATCCTGAGACGCGGAAAGGGGGGGTGTATGTCATGTCCAGAACCACCTCGGCCCGCGCGACGCGCACTGCGTCGTCGGCAGTCAAACGCACGCCTGTGGCTCGTCATCGGCAGCGCGCTCACCGGACTGTCCTTTGCCCATGCGACGCTCGCGGCGGGCAAACTTCCACAGGGCGGCACTTACGTGGCCGGCACGGGCGCGATAGCAAGCCAGGGCAACGGCCTCGTGATCACGCAACCGGGTTCGACGCGCGGCGTGATCGAGTGGAACAGTTTTTCGATCGGCAGGAACAACAGCGTGACGTTCGACAACGGCTCGGGCGCGACGCTGAACCGCGTGACGGGCGGCTCGCCGTCCGCCATCTTCGGCAGGCTCAGTGCGACGGGCAGCCTGTATGTGATCAATCCGCAAGGCATCGTCGTGGGGCCATCGGGCGTGATCAGCACCGGTGGCCGTTTCGTCGCGTCAACGCTCGATGTCTGCAACGACGCGTTCATGCAGGGTGGTGGTTCCCTCACGCTGTCGGGCGACCGGGACGCAAGCGTGATCAACCTTGGCAAGGTCAGTTCGAGCGGCGGTGATGTGTTCCTGATCGCGCGGCGTGCCGTCATCAACGCGGGCACTATCACAGCGCCCAACGGTACGGCCGAACTGGCTGCAGGCGAACAGGTGTTGTTACAGGACTCGGGCAGCAGCAGACAGGTGTTCGTGCAGACGGGCAGTCAGGGCACCGCGGTCAACAGAGGGCACATAAAGGCCGCGCAGGTCAGCCTGCAAGCCGCCGACGGCAATGTCTACGCGCTCGCTGGCGGCGGCACGCGCATCCGCGCGACGGGTACCGCGAATCGTGATGGCCACGTATGGCTCGTCGCCGATGGCGGCCGTGTCAGTCAACTCGGCAAGATCTCCGCAAGCAACGCCGACGGCAGCGGCGGAACGGTCGACATGCAAGCGGCACAACTGGCCTTTGGCAAGCATGCAGCCGTTCACGCGGGCCAATGGGACCTTTTGACGCCCGCTTTCACGATCGATGATGCCGCCGCGCGCGCGTTGCAGCGCAGCCTGAACGCGGGCACGTCGGTCGATGTCACGACCACAGGCGCCAACGGCGCGACGGGCGACGTGGGCGTCGCGTCGAGCCTGCGCTGGCAGGGTCCCGCTTCGCTCACGCTTGCCGCATACCGCGATGTCTCAGTCGCGAGCGGCAGGACGATCGCGAACAACGGTGCGGGCAATCTGACCTTGCGCGCAGACGCCTCCGGCATCGACAACGGTGGCAGCGTGATCAACGGCGGCACTATCGACTGGTCGAAAAGTACCGGCATCGTCAGCGCGCTCTACGACATGAACGGCACCTACAGCCCCGGCACATTAGTCGGCAATCCATCGTGGACCGCCCCGGTTTACAGCGGCCTGGTCACGCAGATCACCGGCTATCGACTCGTCAATTCGGTAGCGGACTTTCAGGCGGTCGGCAACGACATGACTGGCAACTACGCACTCGGAAAAGATATCGAAGCGAACAACGCTGCGTTCACCACGCTGGGCACGACCGACTACACGATTAGCGCATTGTTCACCGGTCAATTCGACGGCATGTGGCATACCATTTCGAATCTTTCGCCGAACCTCGACGCTATCTTTGGCGATATCGGGCAAGGCGGCGTCGTGCGCGATTTGAAAGTCGACGCCCACCCGCCCGCCAATGACACAGGGTTCTACGGTGGAATCGGCCTCCTGGCGATCAATAGCCATGGCACGATCGTCAATACATTCGCCTCTGGCGCGAACAGCTGCGAATGCTTTTCCGCAACGCTATCAGGACTCGTTGGGTCGAACTACGGGCTGATCGAACGCTCTGGAAGCAGTGTTACGGTTCGGACCGGTGGCGAGGCGGCCGGACTCGTTTTCACCAACTATGGGAGGATCGACGAGTCGTATGCAACGGGCTCCGCTACAGGCTTTTATACGCATGGCGGTGGCGCCGGGCTAGTCCTGGAGAACTTCGGTTCCGTTACGCAGTCGTTTGCATCGGGCAGAGTCTCGAGCGGCAACGGGTTGGTCCAGGGAGGCATCTGCGCGGACTGTTCGGGTCTCGGCACCGACGTTTACTGGGATGTCCAGACAACCGGGCAACCGACGAGCGGCGGCAACCTTCCTGCGTCCAACGGGCTCACCACGGCCCAGATGAGCAACCCGGCGAGCTTCGTCGGCTGGGACTTCGGGCCGAACGGCGTGTGGGTCATCCCGACGGGCGCCAGGCATCCACTGCTGCGGTGGCAAGTGGAACATTAGCCTGGCGCGACGTTGGTGGAACTGTCCATCACGCAGACGACTTGAGACCGGAGTGGGTCGATCCGAGCCATCGGTCTCGGTGATCGCACGCGGGATGAGCGCATCGTTACGTGACATTCGGCAGTCCCATCGATCGTATCGCGTCAGCCACAGATCAACGTAACCTCTGCCTCCAACGCCACTTTCGAACCATCAAGGCCCAACTCTCTCGGCGCTCGTGCGTTAGATGGCTATCCGTTTCGGCTCTTCGAAATCCGGGACGACATCCCGATCGCGCCGATCCTTACCCTTAATCGATGCCAGCAGGGATGCAAGGACGATCAACCCACCACCGATTGCCGCAAACACAGATACTCTTTCCCCAAGGCCAAACGCTAGCGAAAGGCGCCAAAGACGTATGGTGTGCGAAGCTAAAGGCTTCGTTCCTGTTTCGCTCCCGAACCCGTTTGTGAAGGCCTTGTCCGTTCTCCGCGGATCGAGCAGTTCCGAGTGCTCAGTGGTTTGTCCGCCTGGCCATTGCGTTGCGAAAGCGTTATCCGGTCACTCCTGCCTCGCCACTCGCCGGCCAGGGCACAATCGCAGGTGGTATGGAATGCCCCGGGTACTGCTCGAGGGACGATTCTTGTGCAGTCCTGGAAGGATATGTCGGACCGCTAATACTCACCGGGGGGGCGAATGCACGGCGACGAGGACGATATCGAATCAAGGTGGCCGCCGCTGCTGATCGCGCATGTATCGGAGTACGCGATTTTCAGGCTGACCGGGCACGGCGAGGTCGCCAGCTGGAACCCCGGCGCGAGACGCATCAAAGGCTACGCGGCCGATGAAACCATTGGCCGGCACTTCTCCGTCTTTTACACGGACGACGACCGGCACACCGGTGCTCCTGACGCCGCGCTGCGCGCGGCGCGCGAGCGCGGCCAATATGATTCCGAAGGCTGGCGCATACGCAAGGACGGCACGAAGTTCTGGGCCAGCGTTCTTATTACGCCTCTTTATGCGGCTGACGGCACCTTCATCGGCTTTGGCGAGATTGTGCGCGACACAACCGACAAACGCATGGCCTATGAAGCTGGGGTCGGGGATCAGAGATGGCGAACCATAAACGGTTCACCATCGCCACCGACATTGCCGTGTACTTCTGCGATCCGAAACACCCCTGGCAACGGGGCTCGAATGAAAACACCAATGGCCTGTTAAGACAATACTTCCCGAAAGGCATCGATCTGTCGGTCTACTCACAGGCCAAACTCAATGCCGTGGCTCGAAGGCTGAACGAGCGTCCAAGGAAGACGTTGGATTACGAAACACCGGCTGAACGATTCCATCGAACTATTGCATCGACCGGTTGAATCCGCCTTCGATAAGCGGTCGCTCGATTGCCGATGACGGCCAAACATAACTTTACCGCCCTGGACCTGGTGCAAACATAGGCGATCAAAGATCAAAGGAACAGCAGTGGTGTTGTCGCCAACTCCGTTCTAATCCGGATACCGAAATTCATGTGGACCTGCCAGGTGCCGTCGTTGCCCTCGAACTGGCAGCTTTGCGAGCTCGCAGAGCGGAAGATCGCGCATCGGTAACTGGTATTTCTGCGTCGGCGGCAACATGCTATGCCTGTCCTTCGACATGAAATCTGTCGATATAACGTACGAGGAGACGGGTCGATTCTCAACCATTTACCGAATTATCAATAAAATCTTCACGGTGCGACGCCATAGTCGCCGGATCTTTGGTGACTTCTTGACAAAATCATCAGGCCGCCTCCTGTGCGTCAAGTCGGTGTCCGCAGCCCCGACTTTACGGCAGCCGTTCTACTGAACCGGAGGCAAGCCGGCTATATGATTACCAGAACCCATGACAGACCATGAGGCCGCGCACTTTGGGCTCGCGGCGGCATCCGGTCAGGCAACGAGATTCCCGGGAAGTTACACCATGAACGATCAGTGGAAGAGTTCTGCCATGGACAGGGCTTTGTTCTTAAGCTGGCCCCCGGCAACGAGCACCCGGCCGTCGGACAGCCGCGTGGCGGTGTGCGAGTCACGCGATAGACCCAAGCTGTCGGTCTGTGACCAGTTGCCGGTGGCAGGATCGTAGAGCTCGTCGGAAAACAGGTCGAGTTGCGCGATTCCCGCTGTTGCGAGTACCTTGCCGTTGGCCAGCAGGACGGCGGCATGGTCTTCCCGCGCCTGACTCATGCCACCGGTATGGGACCACGTACCCGTGGCAGGATCGTACAGCTCGGCTGAGGACATTGCGCCAGCGTTGCCTTCGCCACCCGCGACGAGCACGCGGCCGTCTGTCAGCAAGGTAGCGGTATGTTGCTCGCGTGCCTGGGTCATACTGCCGGTCTCTGACCACTTGCCCGTGGCCGGATCGTATAGTTCGGCTGACGCCAGGGCACCGGCCTTGCCGTCGCCGCCCGCAACGAGCACCCGGCCATTGGGCAGCAATGTGGCGGTGTGCGCGTCACGCGCCTCGTTCAGGAAGCCGGTCTGCAACCACGCGCCATTGACCGGATCGTACAGTTCGACTGACGACTGTGCGCCGCCTGGGGCCTCGCCTCCGGCCACGAGCACCCGGCCGTCGGGCAGAAGCGTGGCGGTGTGCAGGTCACGCGCCTGACTCATCTCACCAGTTTCCGTCCATTTGCCGGCTATCGGATCATACAGTTCCGCTGTGGGCAGCGAGGTTCCCTTGCCGTTACTGATGCTGCCACCCGCCACGAGCACCTTGCCGCCCGGCAGCAGCGTGGCGGTGTGCGATTGCCGCGCGTCGGTGAGATTGCCGGTCGGCGACCATTTATCCGAAGCGGGATCGTAAAGTTCGGCGAGAGACAGCGATTTGCCGTTGGATCCCGCCGCGACGAGCACCCGTCCATCGGAGAGCAGCGTGGCCGTATGACGATACCGCCGCGTCTTCATGGCATTGGCAGGCAGCCACTCGCCGGCCGATTCCGCGGTCACGGTGATCGCCACTTGCGTCGCGACGTTGCCCGCGGCGTTGCTGCCGGTCACGATGAAGGTCGTCTGCGCCAAAGCCGCTGTCGGCGTGCCGCTGATTTCGCCGTTCTGCGCGTTTAGGCTCAACCCGGCGGGCAGCGCAGGCGACACCGAAAACTGCGTAATCTCGCCGCCGGAATACACCGGAACGTTCGGGACGATCGCGAGGGTGATGGCATAGTCCGGCGCGGGGTCCTTGTAGGCGAGGCCCATGGGTGGCTGCGCCTGTGCATCCACTCCGATCGTGATCTGAGTCTCGACCGTGTCGACGCCATTGCTGCCCGTAACCGTATAGACCATCGGCGGAGCCGGCGTCATGGGCGTGCCCGTGATGACTCCGGTTTGCGGGTCCAGCGTGAGCCCGGGCGGCAGCGGGGGAGACACGGTGTATTGGGTGATCTCGCCACCCGTGGCGATCGGCGTGTCGGGCGTGATCGGTGCGTTGGTCACATAGTTCGTCGAGCTGTCGAGATACTCCAAGGTGTCGGGCGCCATGGCCACATCCTCGACCTCGATCTGCACGCGCGCCGTGGTGGAGCCTCCCGCGTTGCTGCCGGTGATCGTGTATACCGCGGCGTTGCTGGTGCCGGAGGGCGTGCCCGTTATCGCACCGCTCACGCGATCCAGCGTGAGGCCGGCGGGCAACGGAGGAAACACGCTGTAGTTGGTGATTGCACCACCGCTGCTGCTCGGCAGGTTGGGAATAATTTCGTTCCCCTGCACGCACACCACCGATGTCTCGCGTTCCGTCAACCCCGATGGCGGCGCCTGTGTGATACCGCTGCTGCCACCGCCGCATCCCGCTACGAGCGAGGCGAGTAGCATGATGAGGTCAGTCAGGCAATGCTTGATCTTCACGACGATGATCCCGGAGCCGTCTGGATCAAGGATAGGTCGCGCCGCCGTATTTGTCAGCCAATTGCCGAACGGATGTCGCACGGGGCCACGCACCCGGTCCTGACCTGGCAAGTCACCGGGCAGTGAGCCATACCACCGCACCGACGCTTGCATGAGCGTCAGACGCGTCTCGCGACGCGGCAGACGAGTTTTCGCGAGTTTCGCCTTGCCGTGGTCGTTCTTCCTTCCGGATGACATGCACCGATTCACGCAGAGCGTACGACCGAAAGCCGTCTTGCTACCCGTACGCATGGCCGGGAATCGCGAACGTTCGTTGGCGAAGCAGATCCGGCCAACCATCCGCCTGACACCGATCAATTGGACAGCCGATGTACTCCGTAAACCGCCATTCGGTCGATGA
The DNA here is from genome assembly GCF_050434105.1 of Paraburkholderia sp. 40. Taxonomy (NCBI): domain Bacteria; kingdom Pseudomonadati; phylum Pseudomonadota; class Betaproteobacteria; order Burkholderiales; family Burkholderiaceae; genus Paraburkholderia; species Paraburkholderia sp. 40. The sequence continues at coordinate 83,203 of NZ_JBNPVY010000004.1, forward strand.
AAGCGGGACGGACTATCTATAATGGGTCGACAACAGCCAACCGCATCGGGCGGTAGCCGGCCCATCTCCAGCCATTCGCTCGCGTGCGCCCGCACGTGCTCTATTGGCGGTTCCGCAGTAGCCCGCGGATCTTCACGCTCGTCGCGTCACCAGCCCTAATCAACAAATACCACAGGGGCAACAACTGCGGCGCAAAGGTTGAGCGCTGCCGGGAATTCCGATCTGAACCGGTTCTTCAAGCATTTGCTTATGGGTCTTCGGCTGGCTCGACTGAGCAAAAACCGCCAGAGCGACGGCGCCAGCCGCGGCGACCACGAAAGCTTCAACGAACGATTTCACGAGCCGTGGGGGCAAGGTGGCCGAAATGCATCGCCGTCGGCAGCCTCATCAAAACTGAGCCAGCTACAAACCACCTCAGTGGGCAAAGCAGATCTTTACTTCTCCCGATCGACCGCTCAAACCGACTCCCGCAGCACCAGCTGATGCTGCAGGATGCGCGACGCTGGACGTTGGCCGTCGAGCAGCGCCAGCAGCATTTCGGCCGCCGCGGCGCCCAGCTCGACCATGGGCTGTGCCACGGTCGTCAGCCCCGGCTCGAAGATGCCAGCGATGGGCACGTCGTCGAAGCCCATTACCGCCACGTCGTGCGGCACCCGCCGGCCGGCTTTGCTAAAGCCCTTGATCGCGCCGATGGCCAACGTGTCCGACACGGCGAACACGGCGCTCGGCGGATCCACCACCGCCAGCAGCTTTGCCGCCGCCTGGCTTCCGGCGGCGTAACTATTGTCGCCAGTGACGCAGACAAGCTCGGGCGCAGGCGCGAGGCCGGCGCGCAGTAGTGCTGCGTCATAGCCCTCGCGGCGCTGACGCGCATACAGGAAGCGCTCATCGCTGGTGATGAAGCCGATGCGCCGGTGGCCCTTGTTGATGAGGTACTGCACGGCATCCGTTCCGGCCTGGCGGTGGTCGATGCTGACATAAGGCACGTCGCTACCGGGCAAGAATTCCGAGCAATTGACCCATGGTTTGCCGTTCGCCGCCTCGCGCCGGGCTGCCGGGTCGGACATGGGCACGAGATTGATGACGCCGTCGCTCAGACTGCCAGCCAGCGTCGGCAGCGAGGCGTCCGCCGTGCCAGTCCAGGCTTCCAGATCCGCCGGGAGCAGCGTGTAACCGGCCTGGCGACTGACCGCGCCGGCCCCGCGCACGATCTCGGCGTAGTAGGGGTTGGCGAAATCCGGCATGAGCATCAGCAGAATGCGACTCTGACCGGTACTCAGGCTGCGGCCGAACGGATTGCGCCCGGTAGTTCAGTGCCCGTACGGCTGCCTCGACCCGCTCACGCGTGGCCACCGTCACGGCCTTCGTCCCGTTGAGCACACGCGACACCGTGGCAATGGAAACGCCAGCCTCGCGGGCAACGGCTTCGATGGAGGGTTTGCTTCGCATTGGTTCGTTCAGGCAGCGGCGCGTCTGTCGCCAGCAGGAAGGTAACAATTTTAGCATCATGGGAAAATTTTTTCCCATGATGCGTCGTCGAACGTCGAAACTGAGCGGGGATTCAGACTCGGCTTGCGGGAATCCATGGTGTTGCTGCAAACCGCGGCGTTATGCAATCCGCTTATCCGAAGCTTCTCGCGTACTCCTGTTTGTGCCGGCGCCTGCTGTATAGGGTAAAGCCCGTGTTCCAAGTAAACGGGAAAGCGCTTACCTTTTGACTTGCGCCCAGCTCCATAGGCCATCCGTGCCGCATCCACCTTGACTCTTTGGATTGACGACCATGAATCAAGCCTTGCCCATTTCCATCCAGATTTACAGCCTGCGTAATGCGGGCGGACTCGACCGGCAGTTCGACATTGCCGCCCAAGCCGGATTTCGCCAGGTGGAGCTGATCGGGTCCTTGCTCGAAAATGCGGCCGACACCCGGAACAAGCTTCAGGCGCGCGACCTTAGCGCCTCCTCCAGCCACCTCAGCATGGCCATGCTGCGTGAGCGTTTGCACGAAGTGACCGCGGCGTGCGAGACCCTCGGTATCACCCAGTTGGTCATGCCCGCGGTGCCGCCCGCCGAGCGCGACAGTGACGCCGCATACTGGCGGGCGCTCGGCAACGAGTTGGGCAGCCTGGCCCATCGGCTAGCCGCTCAGGGCATCGCCCTCGCTTACCACAACCATGATTGGGAACTCAGCGCCAAGGAGAACGGCGCAACGGCGCTGGAACTGCTGTTCGAGTCCGCCGGGGCAAGCCCGCTCGGCTGGCAAGTGGATGTAGCCTGGCTCGTGCGCGGCGGCGCCGATCCTCTGCCATGGCTTCGTCGTTATACGGGCCGCGTGGTCTCGGCCCATGCGAAAGACCTCGCGCCCGCGGGTGAAAAACTGGACGAGGACGGCTGGGCCGACGTCGGTCACGGCGTCATGGATTGGCCCACGCTGGCCGCCGCCTGCCGCGAAGCGGGGGCGCGTTTCCTCGCCGCCGAGCACGACAATCCCAGCGACGGCGAACGCTTCGCCCGCAATGCCTTTGCCTATCTGCACCAGCTCGGAGCCTGATCCATGAAACCTGTCTTCGTCGGCATCATCGGTTGCGGCAACATCAGCGATGCCTATTTCACCGGCGCGTCGAATTCGGAATTCGTCCGCATCAAGGCTTGCGCCGACTTGCGTCCGGAGGCCGCCCGGGCCAAGGCCGCGCAGCACGGCGTTGCCGCGATGACGGTGGATGCGCTGCTGGCCGACCCCGACATCGAAATCGTCATCAACCTTACGGTGCCGCACGCGCATGTGCCGGTCAGCCTGGAGATTCTGGAGGCGAGCAAGCACGTCTACCTCGAAAAGCCCCTGGGTACCGACTTCGCGTCCGCACGCGCGATGCTGGCGCGAGCCGAGGCTTCGGGATTACGCGTGGGCTGCGCACCGGACACCTTCTTCGGCGCGGCCCATCAGGCGTGCCGCGCGGCGCTCGATGCGGGCCGCATTGGGCGTGCCATTGGCGGGGCCGTGGCCGTGTTGTCCCGCGGCATGGAGTCCTGGCATCCCAATCCTGAGTTTTTTTTCAAGCCAGGCGGCGGCCCGATTCACGACATGGGCCCGTATTACGTGACGCAGTTGGTCAACCTGCTTGGGCCGGTGGCACGCGTGTCCGCTTGCGCCACCATCGGTCTTCCCCAGCGCATCATTTCCAGTGAGCCGCTGAGCGGCCAGGTCATCGAGGTCGAGGTGCCCACCACGGTCAACGGTATCCTGCATTTTGCGGGTGGGGCCAACGTGGTGATGAGCGCCTCCTGGGACGTGTGGGCCCATCAGCGTGCGCCCATCGAGATCTATGGCACGGAAGGTAGCCTGTTGGGCGTCGATCCCAATTTCTTTGGCGGGAGTCCGCGCGTGGCTGAACGTGATAGCGGCTTTAAGCCGCTCGATACACAGGTCCATGCTTTTGGCGTCGACAACTTCACGTTGAGGAGTGGTGCGCGGGTGGCCAATTACCGCGCTGTGGGCGTGCTGGATATGGCCATGGCGTTGCGTCGAGGTCGGCCGCATCGCGCGAGCGGCGAACTGGCGTTACACGTGCTGGAGGTGCTGGATGCCTTCGAACGCTCGTCGCGCGAGGGGCGGCACATCGATATCGAGACCGTCGTGCAGCGACCCGTCGTCGTGCCATTGGGTCGAGGCGAAGAGGTGTTTCTCGCCGACTGACTGACCTGACTTCCGGAGTGATCAAGCCGGTTGCGACGTGATCCGACTGCGACCATCAGATCACGCCCCGGCTCATACAGCTCGCGCGACTCACCTCGCGGCCGATTTTCCACGACCGGACACAGCCGCGCCATCGCCGTTGCTGGCCGTCGCCGCGTCGCGCGTCTCGGGCATCGCCGCCCACACCAGCAGCACCGCGAGCGCACCGGCCGCCGCGAGGCAGAAGAAGCTCACCATGTTGCCGAAACGATCGGCGACGAAGCCCGCCGCCGTCGTGCTCAACGTCGCGCCGATGCCGGCCGCGAGCCCGAACAGGCCGATACACAGGTTGTAGCGGCCCTTGTCGCCGGCGACGTCGGCGGCGATCAGCGGCAGCATCACGCCGAACACCGCGGCGCTCAAGCCGTCTAGCATCTGCACCGGCACGAGCAGATAGGGGCTGCTGATGCCCGCGAACAGCAGCGCGCGGATCGGCAACGCGGAGAAGCCGAGCAGCAGAATCGGCCGGCGGCCCCAGCGTTCGGCCGAGCGCCCGACCCACGGCGACATCATCGCGACGATCGCCTGCGGCACGATGATGCATGCCGCGATCACGAGCTGGACGTTGTCTCCCATGCCGGCCGTCACTTCGCCGGCGGCCAGGTTCAGCATCGCCGCGTTCGACAGATGGAACAGTACGATGCACGCGGCGAACAGCAGCATGCGCTTGTCGCGCAGCAGCTCGCGCAGGCTTTCGCGCCGCTCGAGCTGCTCGGGGGTGGGCGCCGCTTGCGGCAGCTCGATCGTGTCGGTGCGCTGGATCATCGCGAGCGCGATCAGCGCGGGAACCGCGAGGCCCGCGGTCAGGACGAACACCGCGCGCGGCGAGTAGTACTCGCCGAACAGCCCCATCAGACCAGCCGCGACCGCGCTGCCGATCGACGCCCAGCGCGCATTGCGGCCGAGCCGGTCGCCGAGATTCGCGCGACCCACCAGCGCGAACGAGATCGCCGCGAGCGCCGGCGTCAGCATGCAGCTCGCGAAGCCGTGGAACACCTCGGCGGCGATCACCGGCAGCACGGTCGGGCTGATCGCGAGCAGCATCGCGCTGAGGATGATCGCGCCGATCGCCCACGCGGCCGCCGCTTTCTTGTTGCGCAACGCGTCGACCGCGGCGCCGCCGGGCACCTGGCTGACCATCGCGCTGATCGTGCCGACCGACAGAACCATGCCGATCTCGCCCTGGGTCCACTTGTGCGATGCGAGGTAGGACGCGATGAACGGCCCGAATCCCGTCTGCACGTTGGCGACGAAGAAGTTCAGCCAATCGAGCGCGCGCAGACTTCGCGCCGTGACCATAGTACGGACCGTCATCGGACCGCCCGTGCGTTGGAAACCGCGACGGCCGACGATGCGGCCGGCGGCGCCGAGGCCACCGGGGCGGCGCTGGCGGCAGGCTGCGCGGGCGGCGCCGGCGACACCGCGCGAATTGGCTTGTCGCTCGCGTAGAGCGGCGTCGCGTTGATCTGCGCGTCGCTCAGATCGATCTGCGGATGCAGTTCCTTGTCGCGCGTGACGAAGCGCAGCGCCGACCAGTTCGCGGCGATCGTGCGCCGGTCGGTGCTGACCATGCCGCCGACGTCGAGGACGATCGCCTGCGGCTGCGCGTTGCCGTCGATCAGCACGTCGACCACACGGCCCACCTTGGCGCCGTTCGCGCGCTCGACGGTCGCATCGAGCAGCGCCAGTTCCAGCGGGTTCGATTTGTTCGCGGTGCTCGGCACGGCCGTCGGGTTCAGCGTGATCGGCGCCCCCTTCGCGGTCGGCACGAAGTGGAACGCGCCCCACGGGAAGTTCACCTTGCGGTCGCCGACGCCGAGGAAGCCCTGCAGATTGACGACCATCTCGCGCGGCTTGCCGGCCGCGTCGGCGATCATGTCGACCGCGCGGCCGACCACCTTGCCGTCGGGCTTCTGCACCTGGCTGTCGAGCAGCGCGTGCGCGTCGCTGCGCTCGATCGTGCGCAGCACGATCAGCGGCGGCGGCGGCGGGGGCGGCGGCGGAGCCGGCACGACGACGGGCGGCGGCGGTTCGACCTTGTGCGGCTTCACGACCGGCTTCTTCGGTTTCTTCGGCTCCTCGGGCCCCTCGTTCGCCTCGCTCTCGACCGGCTCGGACGCGGACGCGGCGACCGGCGCGCTTGCCGGCTCGACCGGCATCACCGTCGCATCGACGATCGGCGCCTGCTGCGTACCCCACAGCAGGCTGCTGCAGCCGGACAGCGCGGCGAACGCGAACAGCGCGGCCACGGTGCACAGCCAGCGGAACAGTCGAAGCACATCGAGCGAATCAGGCGAATCGAGCGGGCGAAGCGATCCAGGCGGTCCAAACGGGACAATCGGCAGGCGCCCGGCGGGGCGCGGAAAACCGCCAGTCATCAGGAAAAACTCCACGGGCAGGTGCGGACGGGCGCGATGAGCCGCCGCGGTTGGATGGGGTACGGCCCAGAGTTTAACCTGCGCTGCCGCGCGGGCAGCCTTTCGCCGGTTGCGTTGCAGGCGGTTTCCCCGATGCGCTGGCGGTATAGCGCTGCACGCCGCGTGCCTGGAACGCGATCGCCGGGGTGGGTGCGGCGCGTTTCGCGGCTGCCCGTATGCCGTAGGTGTATACGCGCGCAGCGTTCGCGCGAGCGACCGTCGCGCAAAAGATATAAGTCGCGCGACATGTCCGGCATGCCATTCATGCGATTGGACACATAGTTCGCTTCACCTACATTTCGACTCAGAAAAGCGTTATCCACACCAACAAATCCACGAGACGAACCTGATGACGGCCGCTTTAGCGGCCGTTTCAGCGCGCTGATAAAGGAGGCACTCATCATGATGGAACCCCAGGCCCTCGCGAATTCCGACGTCGCGAGCGAATCCTTCGACACCGAATCATTCCGCGGTAAGGGCTTTCTCGACCGCTATTTCGACATTTCCGCGCGCGGCAGCACGCAGCGCCAGGAGATCGTCGCCGGCATCACGACCTTCCTCGCGATGGTCTATTCCGTGTTCGTCGTGCCCGGCATGTTCGGCAAGGCAGGCTTCGATACCAGCGCGGTGTTCGTCGCCGTGTGTCTGACCACGGCGTTCGGCTCGCTACTGATGGGCGTGTGGGCGCGTCTGCCGATCGCGATCGGCTGCGCGATCTCGCTGACCGCGTTCACCGCGTTCGGCCTCGTGCTCGGCAAGGGCCTGCATCCAACCGTTGCGCTCGGCGCGGTGTTCCTGATGGGCGTCGTGTTCACGACGATTTCGGTGACCGGCGTGCGCTCGTGGATTTTGCGCAACCTGCCTGTCGGCATCGCGCACGGCACCGGGATCGGCATCGGCCTGTTCCTGCTGCTGATCGCCGCGAACGACGTCGGGCTCGTGGTCAAGAATCCGGGCGCGGGGCTGCCGGTGTCGCTTGGCAATATTGCGGCGTTGCCAGCGCTGATGTCGGTCGCCGGACTCGCCGCGATCTTCGGGCTCGTGCGGCGGCGCGTGCCGGGCTCGATCCTGATCGTGATCGTCGCGATCTCGGCGATCGGGCTCGCGATCGATCCGGCCGTGGCGTTTCACGGCATCTTCGCGGTGCCGTCGTTGAGCGCGCCGGGTCATGCGTCGCTGATCGGCGCGATGGACGTGAAGGGCGCGCTGTCGATGGCGGTGCTGCCGAGCGTGCTCGCGCTCGTGATGACCGCCGTGTTCGACGCGACCGGCACGATCCGCGCGGTCGCGGGCCAGGCGGGGCAGCTCGACGAAAACGGCCGGATCATCAACGGCGGCCGCGCGCTGACCGCCGATTCGCTGAGCTCGATCTTCTCGGGCCTGCTCGGCGGCGCGCCGGCGGCCGCGTATATCGAGTCGACGGTCGGCGTCGCGGCGGGCGCGAAGACGGGGATGGCGGCGGCGGTCGTCGGTCTGCTGTTTCTCGTCGTGATGTTCTTCTCGCCGCTCGCCGCGCTGGTGCCTTCGTATGCGACCGCGCCCGCGCTGATGTACGTGGGGCTGCTGATGCTGTCGAACGTCAGCAAGCTGCATATGGACGACATGGTCGACGCGATGGCGGGGCTCGTGTGCGCGGTGTTCATCGTGCTGACCGCGAACATCGTGACCGGCATCATGCTCGGCTTCGCGACGCTCGTGATCGGACGCGTCGTCAGCGGCGAGTATCGCAAGCTCAACGTCGGGACCGTGGCGATCGCAGTCGTGCTGGTCGGGTTTTATGTCGGCGGCTGGGCGATCTGAGTTTCGTTGCGGCTCCTTGACTTTCGCGTCAGCGTCTCTAAACCTTAACCTTGAGGTCAAGCCCTGCATCCGCAGGAAAGGAGACGCAGATGGAACCGCAACATCGCATCGGCAGCCGGGAAGAGTGGCTCGCCGCGAGCCGCGCGCTGCTCGCCGACGAAAAAGCGCATATGCGCGCCGGCGACGAACTCGCGCGCAAGCGCCGCGAATTGCCGTGGGTCAAGGTCGACAAGGTTTATACGTTCGATACGCCGGAAGGCCGCAAGACGCTCGCGGAGCTGTTCGACGGCCGCAGCCAGTTGATCGTTTATCACTTCATGCTGGGCCCGGACTGGGAAGAGGGGTGCGTCGGCTGCTCGTTTCTGTCGGACCATATGAGCGGCATTCTCACGCATCTGGTCCATCACGACGTCAGCTATGTGACGGTATCGCACGCGCCGCTCGAGAAGATCGACGCGTTCAAACGGCGCATGGGGTGGACCTTTCCGTGGGTGTCGTCGAGCGGCAGCGATTTCAATTTCGACTACCACGTGTCGTTCACGCCGGAGCAGCTGGCGAGTAAAAAGGCGTTCTACAACTTCACCGAGCAGGACGTCGGCATCGACGAACAGCACGGCCACAGCGTGTTCTACAAGGACGCAAACGGCGACGTGTATCACACGTACTCATGCTACGCACGCGGCGACGAGCGCTTCGTGAACACCTACGCGCTTCTGGACATCGCGCCGAAAGGCCGCAACGAGAACAGTAATCTGACCGACTGGGTCCGGCATCACGACCGCTACGACGACCACGCGCGCGCGGCTTGCCCGGCGTGCGGATCGTACACGGTGTGAAGCGGTGAAGCGGGTCGACGAAGGGGGCAAGGGGCGCGCGCCGCCTCTGTGCTGCACGAGCGCTGCATCAGCTCGCTACAGCGCCATCTCAAAGGCGGGTCTGAGGAACATTTCCATCGCCATCACGATGAGGCTCATCGCCGCGGCCGCGAGCGTCAGCACGCCGTATTCGTCGTAGCGCGTGTCGTACAGACACGCGACGACGAACAGAATCGCCATCAGGTTGGTCAGCCAGTCGAAGTTCAGCGCGAAGCTCATCGGTCGAATCGGGGCGTGTGCGCGACGGTGGAATCGCACCGTCAGGTGCCCACGATTCTATCGAAAGGAGCTTACGGATTCGCAACGACCGCGCTTACACAGCTTACGTTGCGCGGCGCGCAAAGCCGCGTCAAACGGTGCTTTGCGGCCCCATGATGTCGCGTTCGATCCATTCGATCACCGACCTGCGCCGCGGTTGCCAGCCGAGCAGTTTGCGCGCGCGTTCGCCGCGCACTCGGCTGTTCGAGCCAAGACCGTACGAGGCCATTTCGTAGCCCCATTCCTGTTTCGCGTCTTCGAGCGGCCAGTCCTGCGGCGCGCCGAGCTTCATCGCGCGTGCGATCGCGGCGCTCATGTCGCGGAACGACGCTTCGCCGCTTTCGACGAAATAGAACGTGCCGGCAGGGGTTTTATCGAGTGCGAGGCGATACAGCTCGGCGACGTCGTCGATATGCACGTTCGACCAGACGTTGCCGCCGCTGCCCACATGACGCACGACGCCGCTTTTCTGCGCCTGGCGCACGAGTCGCGGCAACTGCACGCTCGCGCTGCCGGCCACCGCGCCGTGACCGTAAATCAGCGTGTTGCACAGCACGGCCGAGCGCACGTTGCGTTGCGCGGCGTCGAGCACCAGTTGATCGATCGCGACGCGCGCGGCCTTGTCGGCGGTCGGTGTGGGCAGCGCGTCTTCGTGATAGATGCGTGCTTCACCCGCTTCGCCGCCCGACGCATCGCCGACGATGCTCGACCCGCTCGTGTGCAGGAACACCTTGCCCGAACCGGCGAGTCCGTCGATCAGCGCGCGTACCGCGCCTTCGTGATCGCTGCTCGCGGCGTTGATCACCGCGTCGGCCGCTTGCGCTTCGGCGATCAGCAACGCGCGGTCGTCGAGCGTGCCGAGCACGGGCTCGATGCCGAGCCGCTGCAACTCGCCGCTGTGTTCGGGTTTGCGAATCAGCCCGCGCACCTGATGGCCGGCGCGCGCCAGATGCGCCGCGATCGAGCCGCCGATAAAACCGCTTGCGCCAGTAACGAAAATCTTCAAGACGTTCTCCTGAGGGAAATGCCAGACAGGCACGCAGTATCGCCCGCGCGGATTCTCGCAAAAAGCGTGTTAGTCTCAAATCAATCTTGATCTGAAATCAACAATGAAAACCTCCACCGATGAATTGCTGGTGTTCGTCACCGTGATCGACAGCGGCTCGATTACCGCGGCGGCCGAGAAGTTGGGGCAGACCATCTCCGGTGTGAGCCGCGCGCTCAAGCGCGTCGAGCGTGGTCGGCTCGCCGTGCTCGGCCAGATACGCCGGGCTCGCGAGCACGCGCAGCCTGCTCTCGCCGAGCGCGCGCGCATGCAGCGTCGAATCCTGCAGCGTGCAGTGCTTTCTGGATTTCATCGCGGCGCGGGTCAAGCTCTGATCCGCGTCGCAGAGCCTTCTGTCCTATAACCCAGATATCGGCGGAGCCGGCGTGTCCGGCTTCCCGCCAGCGAGAGCGCGCCAATTTTGGCCAGATGGCGACCCGCGCCGCGAAGGTGTATATACAACTGTGGGCTAAATCACGGCGGCCACGCCGACCCATGCGTCGAGGACCCGCCGCCTGCGACCTGCCGCCAAACCCGCCGCGCTCCCGCCGAGCCACGTGCCAAATAATGGAAATCCCCAGGCACGAAGTCTCGAAAAATAAGTTGTATATACAAGGCCCGCCGGCTAGACTTGTTTGAACTTGTATAGACAGGACGACAACCATGATTCTGAAGCCCGGCTACCTGACCCTCCCGCAACTGCGCCAGATCGCGCGTGAGCAGCTCACCCTGCAACTCGATCCCGCAAGCCACGCCGCTATCGACGCGTGCGCGCAGGCCGTCGCCGACATCACCGCCAAGGGCGAGCCGGCTTATGGCATCAATACCGGCTTCGGCCGCCTCGCCGGCACGCACATTCCGCGCGATCAGCTCGAACTGCTGCAACGCAATCTGGTGCTGTCGCACGCGGTCGGCGTCGGCGAGCCGATGTCGCGCCCGGTCGTGCGTCTGTTGATCGCGCTGAAGCTGTCGAGCCTCGGCCGCGGCCACTCGGGCATCCGCCGCGAAGTGATGGAGGCGCTGATCGCGCTGTTCAACGCCGACGTGCTGCCGGTGATCCCGGTCAAGGGCTCGGTCGGCGCATCAGGCGACCTCGCGCCGCTCGCGCATATGTCGGCGACCCTGCTCGGCGTCGGCGAAGTGTTCGCGAAGGGCGAGCGCATGCCGGCCACCGAAGGCCTCGCGCTCGTCGGTCTGAAGCCGCTGACGCTGCAGGCGAAGGAGGGTCTCGCGCTGCTGAACGGCACCCAGGCTTCGACCGCGCTCGCGCTGTACAACATGTTCGCGATCGAAGACCTGTACCGCACGGCGCTCGTCGCCGGCGCGCTGTCGGTTGACGCGGCGATGGGTTCGGTCAAGCCGTTCGATGCGCGCATCCACGAACTGCGCGGCCATCGAGGCCAGATCGACGCGGCCGCGGCTTATCGCTCGCTGCTGCAAGGCTCGGCGATCAACGTGTCGCACGCCGATTGCGACAAGGTGCAGGACCCGTACAGCCTGCGCTGCCAGCCGCAGGTGATGGGCGCGTGTCTGGACCAGATGCGTCAGGCCGCCGAAACGCTGCTGAGGGAAGCGAACGCGGTCTCCGACAATCCGCTGATTTTCCCGGACACCGGCGAAGTGCTGTCGGGCGGCAACTTCCACGCCGAGCCGGTCGCGTTCGCGGCCGACAACCTGGCGCTCGCAGTAGCGGAAATCGGCGCGCTCGCCGAACGCCGCATCGCACTGCTGATCGACGCGACGCTGTCGGGCCTGCCGCCGTTCCTCGTCAAGGATGGCGGCGTGAACTCCGGCTTCATGATTGCGCACGTGACGGCCGCCGCGCTCGCGTCGGAAAACAAGACGCTCGCGCATCCGGCTTCGGTCGATTCGCTGCCTACGTCCGCGAACCAGGAAGACCACGTGTCGATGGCGACGTTCGCCGCGCGCAAGCTCGGCGATATCGCCGACAACACCGCGAACATCCTGTCGATCGAACTGCTCGCCGCCGCCCAGGGTGTCGATCTGCGCGCGCCGCACAAGACCAGCCCGAGCCTGCAGAAGGTGATGGACCTCGTGCGCAAGGACGTCGCGCATTACGAGCTCGATCACTACTTCGCGCCGGACATCGCGGCGGTCACGAAGCTCGTGCAGGCCGGCGCGGTCGCGAAGCTGAGCCCGTTCTCGTTCGCGTCGGAGCAATGAGTCGTCGAGAGCGCGGATCACACCCATGAACGCACCCGCTTATCAGGGCATCAAGGACTTCATCCTCGCGCGCATTCATGCGGGCGAGTGGGCCGAAGGCGACCAGGTGCCCTCCGAAAACGAGCTTGCGCGCGAATTCAGCGTCGCGCGCATGACGGTCAACCGCGCGTTGCGCGAGTTGACCTCGGAGCAGGTGCTGACACGTGTACAAGGCTCGGGCACTTTCGTCGCCCGTCCCAAGTACGAGTCGACCCTGGTGGCGATCCGCAGCATCTCCGATGAAATCGTCGCGCGCGGTCATCGCTATCAGGCGAGGGTGCTGAACATCGGCGCCAGCATCGCCGATGCGGCGCTCGCCGAAGAGATGCAGGTGAGCGCGGGCAGCCCCGTGTTTCATTCGCGCCTGCTGCATTTCGAAAACGAGGAGCCGGTGCAGCTCGAGGAACGCTGGGTCAATCCGGCCGTCGCACCCGAATACGCGCTGCAGGACTTCACGAACACCACGCCCAACCAGTACCTCGTGCGCGTCGCGCCGCTGCAGCGCGTCGAGTACCGCATCGAGGCGCTCGCCGCCGACGACATCACGCGCGAGCTGTTGAACATGAGTGAACGCGAGCCGTGTCTGGTGCTGCACCGGCGCACGTGGTCGCAAGGCGAGGTCGCCTCGATCGCGAATCTGTGGCATCCGGGCACCCGTTACCGCTTCACTGGGCATTTCTGAATTCGCTTTTTCGTCTTCGCCGAATCTTTATCGAACCTCTTCACGCATTATTGGGGACACCATGAACAATCCGAAACACGTCGATCCGCGTCTCGATCCGACTCGGACGATCCGCGCACCGCACGGCGCGGAAAAGACCTGCAAGACCTGGATCGCGGAAGCCGCGTACCGGATGATCCAGAATAATCTGGACCCCGAAGTCGCCGAGCACCCGCACGCGCTCGTCGTGTACGGCGGCATTGGCCGCGCCGCGCGCAACTGGGATTGCTTCGATCAGATCCTCGCGTCACTGAAGGACCTGAACGAAGACGAAACGCTGCTGATTCAGTCGGGCAAGCCGGTCGGCGTGTTCCGCACCCATGCGGACGCGCCGCGCGTGCTGCTCGCGAACTCGAACCTCGTGCCGCACTGGGCGACGTGGGAACACTTTCACGAACTCGACCGCAAGGGCCTGATGATGTACGGCCAGATGACCGCGGGCAGCTGGATCTACATCGGCAGCCAGGGCATCGTCCAGGGCACCTACGAGACCTTCTTCGCGGTCGCGAACCAGCACTTCAACGGTGACCCGAAGGGCCGCTGGATTCTGACCGGCGGTCTCGGCGGCATGGGCGGCGCGCAGCCGCTCGCGGCGACGATGGCGGGCTTCTCGATGATCGCGGTCGAATGCGACGAGACGCGCATCGACTTCCGTCTGAAGACGCGCTACGTCGACAAGAAGGCGAAGACGCTCGACGAGGCGCTCGCGATGCTCGACGAAGCGAAGCACGCCGGCAAGCCGATCTCGGTTGGCCTGCTCGGCAATGCCGCCGACGTGTTCGCCGAGTGCGTCGCGCGCGGCATCACGCCGGACTGCGTGACCGACCAGACGAGCGCGCACGATCCGATTCACGGCTACCTGCCGCAGGGCTGGACGGTCGGAGACTGGCGCGAGCGCATGAAGACCGCGCCGGAAAGCATCGTCACGCCGGCTAGGCAGTCGATGGCCAGGCAGGTGCAGGCGATGCTGACGCTGCAGGAACGCGGCGCGGCAACGCTCGACTACGGCAACAACATTCGCCAGATGGCGCTCGAAATGGGCGTGGAAAACGCGTTCGATTTCCCGGGCTTCGTGCCGGCGTATATCCGGCCGCTGTTCTGCGAAGGCAAGGGCCCGTTCCGCTGGGTTGCGCTGTCGGGCGATCCCGAGGACATCTACAAGACCGATGCGAAGGTGAAGGAACTGATCCCCGACGATCCGCATCTGCACAACTGGCTCGACATGGCGCGCGAGCGCATCGCGTTCCAGGGTCTGCCGGCGCGGATCTGCTGGGTCGGCGTGAAGGATCGCTATCGTCTCGGCCAGGCGTTCAACGAAATGGTCAGGAACGGCGAGCTGAAGGCGCCGATCGTGATCGGTCGCGATCACCTCGATACCGGTTCGGTCGCGAGCCCGAACCGCGAAACCGAATCGATGAAGGACGGCTCGGACGCGGTCAGCGACTGGCCGTTGCTGAACGCGCTGCTGAACACGGCGGGCGGTGCGTCGTGGGTGTCGTTGCATCACGGCGGCGGCGTCGGCATGGGCTTCTCGCAGCATGCGGGCGTCGTGATCGTCGCGGACGGCACGCAAGCCGCGCACCAGCGCCTCGGCCGCGTGCTGTTGAACGATCCGGCCACCGGCGTGATGCGTCACGCGGATGCGGGCTATGAACTCGCGCAGCAGACGGCGCGCGAGGCCGGTCTCAATCTGCCGATGCTGGGCCGCTGATCGTGACCATGGCCAATCACGCGGGCGGCATGGCAGGCGTCACGCTGATTCGCGGCGCCGACCTCGTGGCGGCGCCGTGGAAAAACGGCGGCGGGCTCACGCGTGAGGTCGCGGCGTTTCCGTCGCACGGCGGCGGGCAGCGCGAGGCGAGCGCCGACTTCGTGTGGCGCGTGAGCGTCGCCGATGTCGCGCAGGCGGGACCGTTCTCGCGCTTCGACGGCGTCGACCGGACGCTGGTGTTGCTGTCTGGCGCGGGCATGCTGCTCGATGAGCTGG
The DNA here is from genome assembly GCF_050434105.1 of Paraburkholderia sp. 40. NCBI lineage: Bacteria > Pseudomonadati > Pseudomonadota > Betaproteobacteria > Burkholderiales > Burkholderiaceae > Paraburkholderia > Paraburkholderia sp. 40. The sequence continues at coordinate 98,259 of NZ_JBNPVY010000004.1, forward strand.
GCGACGCGGGCGTCGCCTCGACGCATGTGTTGCGGCAGCCGCTCGACATCGCGCGCTTCGATGGCGCGACGCGCATCGACGCGCGGCTCGTCGACGGGGCAACGCGCGACTTCAACCTGATGGTGCGCCGCGCCGTGGCGCAGGGCGAGTTGGACGTGTGGCGCACTGGCACGCGGCAGGATGCGCCGCGCATGCTCGACGGCGACGTGGCGCTGCTGTTTTGCGCGGGCGGCGCGGTCACGGTCGGACTGGCGGCGGACCACGCGCAAGCCGTGCGGCTCGACACCGGCGACACGCTGCGCGTCGACGGGCCGAACGCGCTCACTTGCACGCTGACGGGCGACGGCGCGGTGCTCGCGATCACGATTCGCTACACGCGATGATGAATCAACCGTGATAGGGCATCACATGCGCTCCATCGCGGACAACCCATCCACAGACACGCAACGAGCGGCAAAGAGCACGCGATGAAGCAAACCGTCTGGCATCACCTGAATTTGTGCCCGCAGGGCGATCCTCGCCACACGCTCGCCGATGCCGCGATTGCGGTCGACGGCGGCCGTATCGCGTGGCTCGGCGCTTTCGCCGATTTACCCACGCCTTATGCCGCATGGCCGCGCGAAGATCTGCGCGGCGCATGGGTGACGCCGGGCCTGATCGATTGCCATACGCACCTCGTGTACGGCGGCCAGCGCGCCGACGAATTCGCGCAGCGGCTCGCGGGCGTCAGCTACGAAGCAATCGCGCGACAGGGCGGCGGCATCGTGTCGACGGTGCGCGCGACGCGCGCCGCGGACGAAACGTCGCTGTTCATGCAAGCGGCCGCGCGGCTCGAACCGCTGCTCGCCGAAGGCGTGACGGCGATCGAAATCAAATCGGGCTACGGGCTTGATCTCGCGAGCGAGCGCAAGATGCTGCGCGTCGCGCGGCAACTCGGCGAGCGCTATCCGGTCACGGTCTATACGACGTTTCTCGGCGCGCACGCGTTGCCGCCTGAATTCGCGGGCCGAGCGGACGCGTATATCGACGAAGTCTGCAACACGATGCTGCCCGCGCTCGCGGACGAAGGCCTCGTCGATGCGGTCGACGTGTTCTGCGAGCGCATCGGTTTTTCGCTGGAACAGAGCGAGCGCGTGTTCAACGCGGCCGCGCGCTACGAGCTGCCGGTCAAGATGCACGCCGAGCAGTTGTCGAACGGCGGCGGCACCGCGCTCGCGGCACGGCATCGCGCGCTATCGGCGGATCACCTGGAGTTTCTCGACGAAGCCGGCGTCGCCGCGATGAAGGAAGCGGGCACCGTCGCGGTGCTGCTGCCGGGCGCGTACTACTTCATCCGCGAGACCCAGTTGCCGCCGCTCGAACTGCTGCGGCGCTACGAGGTGCCGATCGCGATCTCGACCGACAGCAACCCGGGCACCTCACCGGCGACTTCGTTACTGCTGATGATGAACATGGCGAGCACGCTGTTTCGCATGACCGTGCCCGAGGTGCTGCAAGGCGTCACCACGCACGCTGCGCGCGCGCTCGGCAAGAGCGATCGGCACGGTGCGCTGCAGGTCGGTCGCGCGGCCGACTTCGCGGTGTGGTCGGTCGATTCGCTGGCGGAGCTCGCTTACTGGATTGGCCGGCCGGTCTGCGCGCGGGTCGTGCGCGCGGGCGAAACCGTTTATACGCGGCGCGAGTCGCGTGTGACCTGAACTAGAACCTGAGAGATGACGCAAAGCAATCAATCGCTGTTCGCCGCTGACGCGTATCTGCCTGAGGGCTGGCGCCGCAACGTGCTGCTCGAATGGGACGCTCACGGCACGCTGACCTCGGTCACGACGGATCAACCCGAGGCGCCGGCGGGTGTGCCGAAGGCGGCGGGCCCCCTGATGCCAGGCATGCCGAATCTTCACTCGCACGCGTTCCAGCGCGCGATGGCGGGGCTCACCGAATATCGCGCCAACGCGACGGATAACTTCTGGTCGTGGCGCGACCTGATGTATCGCTTTGCCGCGCGCATCACGCCGGAAGGCCTCGCGAGCGTCGCGCAGTGGCTCTACATCGAGATGCTGAAGGCGGGCTATACGTCGGTGTGCGAGTTCCACTACGTGCACCACGCGCAGGACGGCCAGCGCTACGCGAATCAGGCCGAGCTTGCGCAACGCGTGGTGGACGCGGCATCGGCGAGCGGTATCGGCATCACGATGCTGCCGGTGCTGTATCAGTACAGCGGCTTCGGCGCGCGCGCGCCGCGCGACGATCAGCGGCGCTTCATCAATACGCCTGAGAGCCTGCTCGATCTGCTCGGCACGCTACGCGCCGCGCGCTCCGAACATGCGGCGCTGCGTTACGGCGTGGCGCCGCATTCGCTGCGCGCGGTATCGGAGGCGTCGCTGCGCACGTTGCTCGGCGGCATCGACGCAACCGTGCCTGTCCACATCCATATCGCCGAACAGACCGCCGAGGTCGACGCGTGCCTCGAAACCGAAGGTTCGCGGCCGGTGCAATGGCTGCTCGATCGTTTCGATGTGGACAGCCGCTGGTGTCTCGTGCACGCGACCCACGTCGATGCGAACGAAACGCTCGCGCTCGCGAAGAGCGGCGCGGTCGCGGGTTTGTGTCTGACCACCGAGGCCAATCTCGGCGACGGCATTTTTCCCGCGCAAGACTATCTCGACGCGCACGGCCGCATCGGCGTCGGCTCGGATAGCCATGTCGGCGTCGATTGGCGCGCCGAGTTGCGTCTGCTCGAATACGGCCAGCGTCTGACGCGCCGGCAGCGCAACGTGCTGGCGTCGGCGCAAGCTCTGCATGTCGCGGATCGTCTGTACGCGGCCGCACTCGGCGGCGGCGCGCGTGCGACCGGCCGCGCGGTCGGCGCGTTGCGGCCGGGCCATCGCGCGGACTGGCTCGTGCTCGACGCCGACCATACGAGCATCGCCGGGCATGAGCGCGAGGCGTGGCTGTCGGGCGTCGTATTCTGCGAGCACGGCGATACGCCGATCCGCGACGTCTACGCGGGCGGCGTCAAGCTCGTCGACGATCGCCGGCATCGCGACGAAGAGGGTGCCTATGCGCGCTATCGCGCGGCGCTCGCGGAACTGCTCAAATAACGGCCATGACCCGCCGAACTGATTCTCCGATCCCACTGATTCCGGACTGACATGACTGCTTCGAACCTCACGCCGGTTTTCTCGCTGCATCAGGGAAGCCTGCCGCTGCTGATCTCGATCCCGCATCTGGGTACGCAAATCCCCGCCGAGATCGCCGTGACGATGACACCGGTCGCGCAACGCACCGACGATTGCGACTGGCATCTCGATCGCCTGTATGCATTCGCGAAGCGCCTCGGCGCGTCGATCCTGACGCCGACCTACGCGCGCTACGTGGTCGACCTGAATCGTCCGCCCGACGGCGCGAACCTGTACCCGGGGCAGGACACTACGGGTCTGCTGCCGGTCGATACGTTCGACAGGGAGCCGCTCTATCGCGACGGCCATCTGCCCGACGACGCCGAGATCGCACGCCGTCGCGACGCATACTGGAAGCCGTATCACGACGCGCTGACCGGCGAGCTCGCGGCGCTGAAGGCGAAGCACGGCAAGGTGCTGCTGTGGGAAGCGCATTCGATCCGCTCGCGCGTGCCGCGTTTTTTCGACGGACGTCTGCCGGATTTCAACTTCGGCACGTCGAGCGGTGCGAGCGCCGCGCCGGGCCTGGCTGACGAACTGGCCGCGCTGGTCGGGCGTCACGGCGGCTATACGGCGATCGCGAATGGCCGCTTCAAGGGCGGCTATATCACGCGGCAATACGGGCAGCCCGAGCAGGGCGTGCATGCGGTGCAACTCGAGCTGTCGCAGATCACCTACATGGAAGAGCGCCTGCCTTATGCATACGATGAAGACCTCGCCGCGAAGGTCGCGCCACTGCTCGAAGCGCTGGTAACGACGGCTCTCGCTCGCGTGAAATCCGCCTGAAGCTTCTATTCCTTTCTCACCACGCGGATCACGATTGCTGCAGGAGCGCGCGGCATCGTGGTCCGCGTCGGCCTGCATCGATCAGCGTATCGCGAAGGTGTAACAGCATGTGTCCGTGATTGCGCGCCGGCGCGTTCATATGGAATGGTTTGAGCGTCGAGCGCACACGGCGTATCGTGCGCCGGCTGTTTCACGACGCGGCGCGGCATGAAAAAAAGCCCCGCGAAAGCGGGGCTTTTTGATGTGCACCGCGTCCATCGGACACGGTTTCACCATTAGTGGCAGCGCTTTTCCCAATGATGATGCACGTGCACCTTATGGCACTCGTGCTGATGCTCATTGGCCTGAGCGGGGACGATCGCGCTCAGGGTGGCAGCGGCTGCGGCGATGGCGAGAACGATTTTCTTCATTACAAAACCCTTAAGTCAGTGTTGTGGAGCAACCCATGCAGCACGACGCGTGCCGCATCGGCGTGTAAGCATGCCACATCAAGCGGCCGCGGATAGGACCGGCGCTCGAATACGTGTCTCAAGGCAACACGCGATGTGTCGAAAGCCCTGTTTCAACGCGCTTTGCGCTGAATTGGCCGGTGCGTACCGTGTCAAATGTGTACCTTCGGCATCTGGGCCCCACCGCACGCAAAGCGGCATAGCGACATTGCACGCGACACCGCGAGACGACTACCCTTTCAAAACGATGACATGCGCGACGCGCACATCGATTCATCAGGCGAAAAGATGGAAGACCCAGCGATGGAAGATTCCGACGAATTGCTGCTGCCAGTCTGGCGCGCGAACCTGGTGTTGCTGACCAGCGAGGTCGGCGCCGCGAGCCGGCTCGCGCGCATGATGACGTTTTCCGCGAGCTACCTGAAGCTGATGCTGTCCGGACAACGCGAATTCAGCGAGGAATTCGTGCGCGGCGTCGAGGCCGTCACCGGTTTGCCGGGCGGCTGGATGAACGTGCCGCACACCGGTCACGAGATCCCGCCGAATGCGCGCGAGGCGATCGACAACGAGCAGCCGCTCGCGCGCTTTCGGGGCACCGCGCATCCGGTGCGCAAGAAGACGGTGTTGCGGCCCGAGCCGATTTTTGGGCAGCCGCCGCCCGCGCGACGCCTCGAGGAAGAAACGCTCGATGTCGAAGCGCACCGCCGTCATGCGCATTTTCGCAAGGTGCGCGATCTCGCGACGCAGGAAGTGCGGCGCTTCGAGCGGCACCTGCTGCACGCGCCGGTGGAGCTTGCATCGATGCGCGGGAAGGTCGAGGACGTAATGGCCGCGGCCGAACTCGACGACCGCATTCAAGCCGACCTGGAGGGCCGGCTGGAACAGATCGACAAGCACCGGCACATGCTGCTGCGGCACGTGGAAAAACTGCAGGCCCTGCTGAGCCAGCTCGACGACGGCGAGTGAAGACGATCGACGCCGGCCGCTGCGTCGGGGGTGCGCTGGTGACTTCAATGCCGCTCGAGCTCGACGCGGCAACGCCGACTCCGGCCCGAAACGCACGGGTCGGCGATGTGCTACAACGACGACACGAACCTGTCCGAGGTGGATCTTGGGGAACGTCGTCGTCACGTTGGCGCACACGTCGATCGCGATGATCGGGCTCGCGTGCCGCGTGCGCGGCGTGCGCGCCGCGGTGTTGCTTGCCGCGCTATCCGCCGCGAGCGGCATCGCCTTGCCCCTTTGCGCGGCAGCCGGCGAAATCGCCACCTCCACCAACGAACGTGCCCCTGCGACGATCGAGCGCGACGTCCATTTGTTCGTGATCCAGAAAGACGGTTCCATCGAGGAACACGACGACACGCTGATGCGCGCGGACACGGCCAGCGGCGTCGACGAGATCGCGCAACGCTACGTGTGGTTCAACAAGGACATCGAGCAGGTGCAACTGTTGGCCGCCGAAACGATCGACCCCGACGGCACCGCGCATGCGGTCGGTCCCGAGGCGATCCGCGACGTGCAGGAGCCGCGCTCGTCCGGCGCGCCGAGCTTCGAGGACGGCGTGTTGCGCACCGTGATCTTCCCCGGCGTCACGATCGGCTCGCGCGTGCACCTGGAATTTCGCAAGACCCGCGCGAAGGTGCTGCAAGCGGGCACCTTCGCCTATCTCATCGAGCCGTCGCTCGAGCCCGTCGACGAGCAGCGTCTGATCTTCGATCTTCCCGCCGACGTGCCGCTCTATGCGGATGCGCGCGGCTACGTCGCGATGCCGCCCGTCACCGCGAACGGCCGCACGCGCTACGAGTTCGACTACCGGCATGGCCCCTATGCGCGGCTCGAAGCGGGCGCGGTCGGCTACGCGAACTGGGGCGACCGGCTGATGGTGTCGACGGTGCCGGACTTCGCGAGCTTCGCCGCGCGCTATCGCGGTCCCGCCGACAACGACGCGACCCGCGACGATCCCGCGATCATCGGTCTCGCACAGCAACTGACGGCCGGCCTTACCGATCCTCGCGACAAAGCCCGCGCGCTGTACGACTGGATGCGTCTGAACATCCGCTACGTCGCGCTTTTTCTCGGCGAGACGGCGGCGATTCCGCACAAGGCGGCCGACATCCTGCGCAACCGCTATGGCGACTGCAAGGACCACGTCGCGCTATACGGCGCGCTGCTCGCGGGCGCCGGCATTCGCAGCGAGCCGGTGCTGCTCAATCTCGGTCCGTACTACACGATGCCCGAGGTCCCCGGCTACGGCGCGAGCGCGATCAATCACGCGATCATCTGGATTCCCGAGCTGGCGCAATTCGCGGACACGACGGCGGGCGGCACCGCGTTCGGCTATCTGCCTGGCGGCGTCATGGACCGGCCGGTGCTGCTCGTCGACGACGGCGTGCTCGCGCGCACGCCGGCCACTCAACGGCGCGAACGCAAGGCGCGCGTACAGATCGATATCGACGAAAACGGCACCGCACATTATGCGTACCGGGTCGAGGATCGGGGCTATACCGCGGAGCTCGAACGCAACACGTTCCGCCGCGCGACGCGCCAGGGCGCGCAGCAGCTTGCCGCCAGCCGTCTGCTGCAAACGGGCTTGCACGGCTCCGCGCAATTGCAGACCGACGACGTCGCCGTGACCGGCGGTCCGTTCGCGACGTCCATGCAGGGCAGCGTGCCACATCTGATCTGGCCGGACGGCACGACCGCCGTGCGGGCGCTCACGAGCCTCGCTGGCGGCATGGGCTCGCAGGTCGAGGCGTGGCTCGCGGAGCCCGTCAGAACGCGGCCGTGGACGTGCATCGGCGGGGAGTTCGATGAAACGCTGGAGATGAGCTTGCCGCGCTTCGTGCGCGTGACCGACCTGCCGACCGACAGCACGGTCGAGGACCCGTTGCTCACGTTTGCGTCGCACTACGTCTTCGATCCGGCGACGCGCACGTTGCAGGTCAACCGGCATCTGCGCGCCGCGTTCGGCCATCAGATGTGCACGCCAAACGAATTCGCGGCGATTCGCGACGCCCTCGTGCGCATCGAGCGCGATCTCGATGCCGAGGTGGTCGTCCGGGCGGCGAGCGCGTGGCAGTAGCGCGCCCCGCGCCGGCCACGCGCCGGGCAGGGCCGCGACGATCTACTGGACGTGGAGCTTAGGTGCCGCTCTTCGTCACGACCGGCACCCACGCGCCGTTCTTCACCTGATACAGCGTCGACGCTCCGCTCTTCAACGCACCGGTGCTGTCGAACGAGATCTTGCCGGTCACGCCGTCGTAGTCGATCGACTTGAGCGCCGGACGGTACACGTTCGGCGAGTCGGATTTGGCCTGCTGCATCGCCTTGATCGCGACCCACGCGCCGTCGTAGCCGAACGGCGCATAGGACAGCACGTCCGCGCCGAAGCGCTTCTTGAACTTCGCGTTGAAGTCCTTGCCACCCGGCAGTTGCGCGAGCGGGCGGCCGTATTCCCAGGCCATCGCGCCGTCGGACGCATCGCCCGCGAGCTTGATGAAGTCCTCGTCCATCACGCCGCCGCCGCCGACCAGCTGTGCGTTCAGGCCGAGCTGCTTCATGCGCCGCGCGAAGCCCGCCGCCTGGCTGTCGAGGCCGGCGAAGAACACGAGGTCCGCATTGGCGCCCTTGAACTTGGTGATCTGCGTGCTGAAGTCGACCGCGTGGTTGTCGGTGTAGTCGCGCGCGACGATGTTGCCGCCGTGCGCCTTCACAGCCTTCTCGAACTCGTCGGCTTCGCCCTGGCCGAACGCGGTGCGATCGTCGATGATCGCGATGCGCCTAGCCTTCGTCACGTCGACGGCATAGGCGCCCGCATTGCCGGCGTTCTGCGCGTCGGTCGAAATCACCATGAAGGTGTTCGCGAAGCCGCGGCCCGTGATGATCGGATTCGTCGCGGCGGGATCGAGCACCGGAATGCCAGCCTGCTCGTAGACCTGCGAGGCCGGGATCGTCGTGCCCGAGTTGAAGTGGCCGACGACCACCGCGACGCCCGAGTCGACCAGCTTCTGCGCGGCCTGCACGCCGACGCGCGGGTCGGCCTGGTCGTCCTGCGAGACGATCTCGAAGTGCGCCACCTTGTCGCCGATCTTGATCTTCTGCGCGTTGGCTTCGTCGATCGCGAGCCGCACACCGTTTTCCAGATCTTTGCCGTAGCCGGCATTGGCGCCCGTCAGCGGCGCGGCAAAACCGATCTTGACCGGCAGGTCGTCGGCGAAACTGGCAACAGGCGCGACGGCAAACATCGCACCCACGAGCATGGCCAGCGGTTTCAGCGTGTTGCGAAGACTCATGGTCTCTCCTTGCATCGACGGTTGTTATGAAAGCGGTACGACAGCAAAGCGGTACGACACGTGAGGCCGAGGCAAGCCCTCGCGCATCGCAAGACTACGAAGGATCGCTCGCCGCTCACAATGCTGGAATACGCGCACTGGCGTTGAGCCTCGCAGCGTGTTCGCGACGTCAATCTGGGGCGAATATAGAAAGCCAAATTGCCGTCGTCTTGGCAATTCGTGGCGTTTTGGATGAGCATTTCGGCATAGGCCGCAACAGGTGCATGTGGTGCACATGGAGCGTGCGTCAGGCATGCAAGCTGGCTTGCCGTGCGAAGGTCCGCCTGGGCTGCGGATTACGGCATATGCTTAAGAAGCCGGCGCGAGCGCGCCGGCCGGTGTTGCGGTGTTGCGTTGTCGGAGGAGATTCGAGCCTTTTGCCTAGCGCTCGCCTTGCTGGCGCAGCAGCTCTTCACGCAGACGCAAAAGCGGCGCCTTCGTGTCTTCGTCGGCCCACGTGTCGAGGTCGTCGATCGCGCGCTGGCAGCCGTCGAGCACCACGTCGAGATCGACCGGCACGCCGTTGTTCAGCGCGAATTCGATCGTCTCGGCGAACTGCTGGCACTCGTCCTCGCCGTACGAGATGTCGAGATTGTCGGCGATGATTTCGGCGATGTTGCTGCGTGCCTTGTCGTCGGCCGTCACCATGTCGACAATGCCGCGCGCGACGGCGGCCGAGTAGTAGAGCGCGATATCGAGCCATTGCGCGGGATCGAAGTCGGGCTGGTCGAACTGGTTCTCGAAGAACTCGATCGCTTCCTGTTCGTGCGCTTCGTCCGCGTCGACGCTGATGCACAACTGCTCAAAAAATTCTTCCCGCTCGCTGCGGATATGACCGTCCATCGAATGCCTCGTCTGCTGAATGCCGGATGCTGAAAATGCCGTGGCGCGAGGGCGCAAGCCCTGGTCCACGCGGCACGCATTATAGGACGGCCGCCAGCAGGGTGCTGGCGAGGGCGCTCGGCAACGAGCGACGTGCCTAAGTTATCTAAGCCGTTTCCGCGACCCACGCATCGAACCACTCGCGCGGCTGGGCGATTTCATTTTGCATCGCCACCAGTTCGAGTTCATAGCGTCCGGCCTGCCAGGTCGCCTTGACCACCGCGTTGACCGCGGCGAGCGTGTGCTCGAAGGCCGAGCGGATCGAATCGCCGAGCAGCGTGCGCGCGACGAAGACCGCGCTCGTCAGATCGCCGACGCCGACCGGCTGGCGCGCGAACGGATAGAGCGGACGCTGTCCCATCCACGCTTCGCGCTCAGTGACGACGAGCATGTTGAAGCGGTCGGCGGGGCTGTTGCGATCGAGCAGATGCTTGACGAGCACGAGCTTCGGCCCACGCGCGAGCAGCTCGCGGCACGCGGTGACGGCTTCCTCGAACGTCTCGATCTCGCGACCGACGAGGCGCTGCAATTCGATGTGATTCGGCGCGATCCCGTCGGCGACTTGCGGCATTTCTCTCACGAGGAATTCCTGGATGCCGGGCTCGACCTTGTAGCCGCCCGTGGCGCCCATCACCGGATCGCAAAAGTACCAGGCGCGGGGATTGGCCGCCTTCACGGCCTTGACGATGTCAATCACCGCCTGCGCCTGTTCCTTCGTGCCGAGATAGCCGGAGAGCACTGCGTCGCAGCGCGGCAGCATGCCGATCGCGCCGATGCTGTCGACGAGATCTTCCATCTGCGATGCGTCGATTGCGCTGCCGCTCCAGTGCCCGTATTGCGTGTGATTCGAGAGCTGCACGGTGTTGAGCGGCCACACGTTGACGCCGAGCCGGCACATCGGAAACACGGCCGCGCTGTTGCCGGCGTGACCGAACACGACATGGGACTGGATGCTCAGAACGTTTTTCGTCATGGTAAGGCTCGCGCAACCGGTCATGCGCGATCAACAAAACACTGGAAGGGGAGGCTCGCGCGGGCGGGCCGATGGCCCGGGCGCCGCGCGGCAGACATGCCTGATACAGATGGTGCAGGAAAAACGCACGAACTGCATAGCCGGCAAGTCAGCAAACGATACAGGAGTTTGACAGCCGCGAGTTGATCCGTCCCCGTGCTGTTGCGCCGAACCATCAAACGCGCGTGAAGATTAACGAAACCTGACAGTTCAGCGTGCGGCGGATGCTTCAGACGAGTTCGCGATACAAGGCCAGATAGCGGTCGGCCGACGCGCCCCAGCCGAAGTCCTGGCGCATCGCGCGCCGCTGCGTGGCCTTCCATTCGGTGCGGCGTCCGTACAGCGCGAACGCGCGGCGGATCGCCGAGGCGAGTCCCTTCGGATCGAAGCGTTCGAACACGAAGCCGGTGGCGAAATCGTCGGCGAGGTTTTCGAGCGATGCGTCGGCGACCGTATCCGCGAGACCGCCGATGCAGTGCACGAGCGGCAGCGACCCGTAGGCGAGCGCATAGAGCTGGGTGAGCCCGCACGGCTCGAAGCGCGACGGCACCGCGACCACGTCGCTGCCGGCGATGATCGTATGCGCGAGGGTTTCATCGAAGCCGAGCTCGACCGCGACCGATTCCGGATGCGCCTGCGCGACCATCCTGAGGCCATTCTCGAGCGCCGGATCGCCGGTGCCGAACACAACCAGTTGCCCGCCGCGCTTGACGATCTCGGGCACCGCGCCGAGCAGCAGATCGAGGCCTTTCTGCTCGGTCAGCCGGCTGACGACGCCGAACAGCAGCGCGTCGCTTCGCTGCGCGAGGCCGAAGCGCTTTTGCAGCGCTTCCTTGCAGGCGAGCTTGCCCGCCAGTCTCGACGCGCTGTAGTGCGTCGCGAGCAGCGTATCGGTGGCGGGATTCCACACCGTGTAGTCGACGCCGTTCAGGATGCCGCTCAGATCGTGCGCACGATGGCGCAGCAGTGCATCGAGCCCGCCGCCGTGCGCGAGCGTCTGGATTTCGCGCGCATAGGTCGGGCTGACGGTCGTGATGCGCTCGGCGTAGTAGAGCCCCGCCTTCAGGAACGACAGCTGACCATAAAACTCGACGCCGTGCATGTTGAAGAAATCGTGCGGCAGGCCGAGCAGGCCGAACTGATGCGCGGGAAAAATCCCCTGGTAGGCGAGGTTGTGGATCGTGAACACGCTGCGCGCGGGCGCGCGGCCGTGCTCGCGTTCGGCGGCCTTCAGGTAGGCGGGCGCGAGCCCCGCGTGCCAGTCGTGCGCGTGGACGATCTGCGGCGACCACGTCGGGTCCGTTTGCTGCGCGAGTTGCGCGGCGACCCAGCCGAGCAGCGCGAAGCGCTGCACGTTGTCGCCGTACGGCACGTGTTCGTCGTTCAGATACGGGTTGCCGGGGCGATCGTACAGCGACGCGGCGCGGATCACGTAGACGGCGAGCCCGTTGGTGGGCAGCGTGCCGCGTTCGAGCGTCACGTTCGGCGCGCCGAAGCGGCTGCCCAGTTGCGCGACTGGCTGCAGATCGCGCAGGCCGGCGAGCACGGCCGGAAAGCCCGGCAGCAGCACGCGCACGTCGGCGCCGCGCTCGATCAGCGCGGACGGCAGCGCGCCCGCGACGTCGGCGAGACCGCCCGTTTTGAGGAGGGGATACAGCTCGCTTGCGACGTGCAGGGCGCGAATCGTCATAGGCCGGGTCTCTGTCGGGGTGGCAGGGTTGCTCGGGGTCGGCAAATAGTCAGCGGTGGTTCGGGCGAAGCCAGGTGAAGCCAGGCGACGCCTGGCCGGCGGCGCGTGGCCGCCGGCGCTGGCATGCGGCGGGGCGCGCTACTCCGGATGCTGGCGCAACGCCTCCTGCGTGACCAGCACGACGCCTTCGTCGGTGCGATAGAAGCGCTCGGCGTCGCGCGCCGGGTCTTCGCCGATCACCGTGCCTTCCGGAATCGTGCAGCCACGGTCGATTACGACCTTCTGCAGGCGGCAACTCGCGCCGACCGTGACCTGCGGCAATAACACTGCCTCATTGATATTACAGAACGAACTTACTTTCACGTTCGATGACAGCACCGAGCGCGAAATCTGCGAGCCCGAGATCACGCAGCCGCCGCAGACGATCAGATTGTTGCCCGAGCCCTGCAGCCCCTTCATGTCGCGTACGAACTTCGCGGGCGGCAACTGCTCCTGGTATGTCCAGATCGGCCATGACTCGTCGTACAGGTCGAGCGTCGGAATCGTCGACGCGAGATCGAGGTTCGCGGCCCAGTACGCGTCGATTGTGCCGACGTCGCGCCAGTACGGCTCGACGCTCGGGTCCGACGACACGCACGACATGCTGAACGGATGCGCGATCGCCACGCCCTGCGTGACGACGCGCGGCAGGATGTCCTTGCCGAAGTCGTGATCGGTATCGAGCGCGGCGATGTTCTCTTCGAGCTGCGTGTACAGGTAGTCGGCGCTGAACACGTAGATGCCCATGCTCGCGAGCGCCGTGTCGGGGCGACCGGGTATCGCAGGCGGGTCGGCCGGTTTTTCGACGAAGCCGGTCACGCGGCGATTTTCGTCGACCGCCATCACGCCGAACGCGACCGCTTCCATGCGCGGCACCTCGATGCAGCCGACCGTGCAGTCGGCGCCGCTGTCCGCGTGATCGGCGATCATGCGCGTGTAGTCCATCTTGTAGATGTGGTCGCCCGCGAGCACGACCACGTACTTCGGGCGGATCGAGCGGATGATGTCGAGGTTCTGGAACACCGCGTCGGCGGTGCCGCGATACCAGTGCGCGCCTTCGACGCGCTGCTGCGCGGGCCACAGATCGATGAACTCGCCCATCTCGCCGCGCAGGAAGCTCCAGCCGCGCTGCAGATGCCGCAGCAGCGAATGCGCCTTGTACTGCGTGACCACCGCGATGCGGCGGATGCCGGAATTCAGGCAATTGGACAGCGCGAAGTCGATGATCCGGTATTTGCCGCCGAAGTGTACCGCCGGCTTCACGCGCTTGTTCGTGAGCGGTCCGAGCCGGGTACCGCGTCCGCCGGCGAGGACGATCGCGAGGGTAGTGCGCTGTAAGTCGTTCAACCGTGCCGGAGTATTCATATTTGTCTCCTGTCGATCGGAGTGAGCCCTTCAGCACTCACTCCGACCTCATGCAAGATAATTGCTTGATTGATATACCCCCGGGAATGATCTGGTCGCTTCCTCTCCGCTGATGATTCGGGCTGCCTGGCAGTCGTGCCGCATTGCCGTTCTTCGCTGCCTGTTTTCGCGGGTCCGTCAGTCAGTTCTAGCACCGATTGGACGCGAGCGAATAATGTTTATTGCGGGGGCCGCGTGGCGGACCATCCTCAAACGATCGCCTGTTACGGCGCGCTTTTCGGTGCGGCGCAACACATTGGCCACGAGGTCGTGTCGGACGATGCTTGAGCCCAGAAGGCGCAATATGCATGCCACATCTCCGCGGCCGCGTGCCGTGTCCGCAGTGCGCGACTGGCGGCGGAGTTCGGCGGCGCATCGTAGAATCGTGCGCTCCCTGCCTCGTGCATCCCTATTGCGTTTTTTGCAGAGCATCCCGATGAACCTTCGCCGCCCATTCCTGCTTGCCCTGTCGAGTGTCTGCGCCTGCGCCATGTTGTGCGCGGCGTCTGTCGCGGAGGCCGCCACGCCGGCGGGCGTGCCGGTCGGCGTGGCGAGCCCGGCCGTCGCGAGCGCCGCGGCCGCGTCTTCCCTCGACGATTCCGGCCCGGCCTACGGTCCGGAGCTGCGGGGCTTCAGCTACCCGGCGCCGGTCGAACGCTTCGAATTCACGTCACAGGGCGTGCCTTTGCAGATGGCCTACATGGACGTGAAGCCTGCGCATGCGAACGGCCGCACCGTGGTGTTGCTGCACGGCAAGAATTTCTGTTCGGCGACGTGGGACGCGACGATTCGCCGGCTGAGCGATGCCGGCTATCGCGTGATCGCACCGGACCAGATCGGCTTTTGCAAATCGAGCAAGCCCGAGCATTACCAGTACAGCTTCCAGCAACTCGCGCGCAATACGCATGCGCTGCTCGATTCGCTCGGCGTCAGCGAGGTGACGGTGGTCGGTCATTCGACGGGCGGCATGCTCGCCGTCCGCTATGCGCTGATGTATCCGCGCGAAACGCAGCAACTGGTGCTCGTGAACCCCATCGGACTCGAGGACTGGAAGGCGAAGGGCGTGCCGTCGCTGTCGGTCGACCAGTGGTATCAGCGGGAGCTGAAGACCACCGCCGACGGCATCCGCCGCTACGAGCAGGCGACCTATTACGCGGGGCAATGGCGCGCGGACTACGAACCGTGGGTGCAGATGCTCGCGGGCATGTATCGTGGGCCGGGCAAGCAGATCGTCGCGTGGAATTCCGCGCTGCTCTACGACATGATTTACACGCAACCTGTTTTTTATGAGCTGGGCCAGCTCAGCATGCCGACGCTGCTGCTGATCGGCCAGAAGGACACGACGGCGGTCGGCAAGGATGCAGCGCCGCCCGAGGTGCGCGCGAAGCTCGGCCATTACCCCGAATTGGGCCGCGCGGCCGCGAAGGCGATTCCCCATGCGACGCTGGTCGAGTTCGCGGGGCTCGGTCACGCGCCGCAGATGCAGGATCCGCAGGCGTTTCATAAGGCGCTGTTGGAGGGGCTGACAGCGGCGCCGGAAAACCGTTGATCGATTACGTGGGTTTCTGTCCCGCCGCCATACTCCTGCGTCGCGCTCCGTTAAGCGAAGCTGCCTGGGGCTATTTTGCGGTCCATCGCGGCGTACCGGAGAGGGCCGCCTGCGGACAGGCGGCATTCGGCCAGGAACGGCCTCTCACCATCGATTTATGAACGTCCGTTCATCAACTGCGAACCGCCTGCGAAGCTGTCGAATTTCCGGGTCGCTCTAAAGATTTCCTCCCTGTAACCGATAGTAAGGTGAATCGCTCGCTAACAGCGATTCACATTCACCGTGCTCAAAAAATAACCCACTTCTACGAGGGAACATGAAGAAATTCGTGGTGGCAACTGCAATCGCCGCTGGCGCCATCCTGCTGACCGGATGTGCCGGCGTGGGTAATGATTCATTGCGTTCGGAAACGGAGTCCACCGTTTCGACCAAAATCGTCGAAGGCAAAACGACGAAGAACGAGGTCCGCAGCATGTTCGGCTCGCCGATGAAGACCGAGTTCACGGACGGCGGCCTGGAAATCTGGCATTACGAGTTGACCAAGCTGCATGGCGACGCGGTCAATTACATTCCGGTTGTCAACCTGTTCGGATCGAGCGCTAGCGGCACGAAGAAGGAGTTGGTGGTGCTGTTCAACACCGATAACATCGTGAAGCGCTTTTCGATGAGCGAGTCGGATGTATCGCGAAAGACCGGCATCTTCAATTAACCGAGCTGCTCGACCGGTCCTGGTCTATCTTCACCGCCGCGAAGGTCCTTTTGTTACTAAATGAGAAGGGGCCAATGTCCGGCCGGCGACTGCACTTGATCGAATGACCGGTCTACCTCAAGCACCTGCCCTTTGCTTGATGAAACCTCAACGGCACCGATGGGTCGGACAGCGCCCACTGACTGCGGGCACAGACTCGATCTCTCTTCAATTAAAAGGAGATCGTCACGGAAACGCCTGAGAAAGGAACCGCTGCCAGAGTGCCGTGGAACAAAGGCCGGTTGACTGGGCAGAAACCCCCGCTGAAGCTCAAAGAAATCTGGGCCATTCGCATCCGCCTGCAGCTTTCGGCGCGCGTCCGCGACCTCGCCATGTTCAATCTGGCTATCGACAGCAAACTACGTGCATGCGACCTGACGAAGCTGAGGGTCCGCGACGTATGCCACGGCGAGCACGTCACCAGTCGGGCGACGATCATGCTGCAGAAAACGCAACGACCGGTTCAGTTCGAGATTACCGAACAGACGCGGGATAGCGTCGAGACATGGATCGAGGCGGCGGGGCTGGCGGCGCCAGACTTCCTCTTCCCAAGCCGGCTGCGTGAATCGCCGCACCTCTCGACGCGCCAGTATTCGCGCCTGGTGCATCGCTGGGTCGCGTCGATCGGACTGGACGACACGGCGTACGGCACGCACACGATGCGGCGGGCGAAGGCGTCGCTGATTTATCGCCGCACGAAAAACCTCCGCGCTGTTCATCTGCTCCTTGGGCATACCAAGCTTGAGAGCACCGTACGTTATCTTGGCATCGAGGTCGACGATGCACTGGAGATGGCGGAGCAGACTGAGGTTTAAGCGCAGGCACCGCCGGATGGCGATCGACTATCGGTCGCTGTGCGGCCATCAAGCGTCATTCGCCCCTCCCGTTGGACGGACGTTCAGACGTCGGCTCCGCATTGCAAACGGTCCTTGGCCTTTGGGACACGAGCGCGCCGGTATCGTCCATCGCCATAAGCTGTCCACAGCACGTGTCACAGGCGACTGGCAGAACCCAGTCGCGTCGTGGCGCAGTTTCGCGTTGATTTCGTAAAAGCATCCGGAGATGCCGGTACACGCCAGGCGGCCACAAGCGCACAGAATAAAAGGCGAAGAAGGCGCAAAACGCAGAGATATCGGCATGCGTCGGCGACGCCAGCGGCTATTCTTCAGACGCTGCGACTATTGCGTTTCCGGTCGGCTCTGCGGGTCGTCGGCACCATTTCGCGCTTCTCGCGGAAAGGGGGATGTATGTCACCTCCAGAACCACCTCGGCGCACGCGACGCGCACTGCGTCGTCGGCAGTCAAACGCACGCCTGTGGCTCGTCATCGGCAGCGCGCTCACCGGACTGTCCTTTGCCCATGCGACGCTCGCGGCGGGCAAACTTCCACAAGGCGGCACTTACGTGGCCGGCGCCGGCGCGATAGCAAGCCATGGAGACGGCCTCGTGGTCACGCAACCGGGTTCGACGCGCGGCGTGATCGAGTGGAACAGTTTTTCGATCGGCAGGAACAACAGCGTGACGTTCGACAACGGCTCGGGCGCGACGCTGAACCGCGTGACGGGCGGCTCGCCGTCCGCCATCTTCGGCAGGCTCAGTGCAACGGGCAGCCTGTATGTGATCAATCCGCAAGGCATCGTCGTGGGGCCATCGGGCGTGATCAGCACCGGTGGCCGTTTCGTCGTGTCAACGCTCGATGTCTGCAACGACGCGTTCATGCAGGGCGGTGGTTCCCTCACGCTGTCGGGCGACCGGGACGCAAGCGTGATCAACCTTGGCAAGGTCAGTTCGAGCGGCGGTGATGTGTTCCTGATCGCGCGGCGTGCCGTCATCAACGCGGGCACTATCACAGCGCCCAACGGTACGGCCGAACTGGCTGCAGGCGAACAGGTGTTGTTACAGGACTCGGGCAGCAGCAGACAGGTATTCGTGCAGATGGGCGGCCAGGGCACCGTGGTCAACAGAGGGCACATAAAGGCCGCGCAGGTCAGCCTGCAAGCCGCCGACGGCAATGTCTACGCGCTCGCTGGCGGCGGCACGCGCATCCGCGCGACGGGTACCGCGGATCGTGATGGCCACGTGTGGCTCGTCGCCGATGGCGGCCGTGTGAGTCAACTCGGCAAGATCTCCGCAAGCAACGCGGATGGCAGCGGCGGAACGGTCGACACGCAAGCGGCACAACTGGCCTTTGGCAAGCATGCAGCCGTTCACGCGGGCCAATGGAATCTGTCGACGCCCGACTTCACGATCGACGACTCCGTCGCGCATGCGTTGCAGCGCAGCCTGAACGCGGGCACGTCGATCGATGTCACGACCACAGGCGCGAACGGCGCAACGGGCGATCTTGGCGTCGCTTCGAGTTTGAGCTGGAGCGGTCCGGCTTCGCTCACACTCGCCGCGTACCACGACGTGTCGGTGGCGACGGGCACGACCATCGCCAACTCCGGTGCGGGCAACCTGACGTTGCGCGCCGACGCAGCCGGCATCGACAATGGCGACAGCGTCATCAACAACGGCACGATCGACTGGTCGCGCAGCACGGGCATCGTGAGGGCATTGCATGACATAACCGGTGGATACTTACCCGGAAACATTCACTCAAACAGCACCTGGTCTGCCCCTCCAGACAGTGGTCTGGTGACGCAAGTTACCGTCTATGCGCTGGTGAATACCGTCTCCGATCTGGGCGCAGTTGGACTCAACCCTTCAGGCAACTACGCGCTCGGCAGGGACATCGACGCCACGCCCCCGCCCGGTGAATTCAGTCCGGCCGTGGCTTCGTTCTCGGGCCAGTTCGATGGCATGGGACACACGATTTCGCATCTTTGGTTATCTGGATCGCTTCTCGGGGATATCGGGTACTCGGGCGTCGTTCGGAACCTCAACATTGAGGGCAGTGCCGCCAACTTCCCCGAGTCTGCCACCTGGGCGGGCCTTCTCGCAGACACGAACTACGGTACGATCGCATCCGTGCACTCAAGCGGCAGTGTTACTTCAATCGGTCCTCTTTCAACTGGCATCGGTCCACTTTCAACTGGCGGACTTGTGGGCTTGAACGGCGGCACGATCACGCGTTCGTCCAGCACCGCCGACGTTTCATCCTATTACGCCGCGGGAGGCCTGGTCGGGACTAACAGTTTCGGAGTAGTCCGAGAATCGTTCGCATCGGGCGATGTCACCTCGACCCATTACCAGGGAGCGGGCGGTCTGGTCGGCTACAATTTTGGCGTTATCACAGAGTCATATGCGACTGGAACAGTTCATGTGCAGCCGCAATGTGACACCGTCAATGCGTGCGGGGGTGGGTTAGTTGGCGGGACTTCAGGCACGATCAGTCAGTCGTTCGCAACCGGCAAGATTGACCAGCCATCCGGACCTGCGGGGGGGCCGGGCGGCATCGCGGATTACAACGCAAATTACAGCGCGTCTTCCCCGGGGACCATCACCGGCGATGTCTACTGGGATACGCAAACGACAGGCGCGACAGTTGGCGTCCGCACCACGCTCCTAGGCGCGACACTAGGGGACGCTAAAGGCTTGACTACTATGCAGATGAGCACGCCGTCCAGTTTCGGTCCGACATACGACTTTGGCCCAGGCGGCGTTTGGGCGATGCCCGTTGGAGCGACGCATCCGATATTGCAGTGGCAACTGGCGCAATGAGACCGACTGATATCCACAACCATCAGCGAACAGTCATCCTGTTTCATTGTGGCGGTAGCGGGTCAACCAGCCGCCGCCCCACGACTGCCGACCGGCGACTGTCGGTTAAGGCCGAAGACGAGTTCATAGGTGAAGGCGCGGTATGGCCGTTCCACTCTGATGCCTGCCGTTGGAACGGCGACGACCCGACCGTCGGCAACGGGTCGGGTCGACTTGCGACGATCCTCCGCTGCGGGCCGGCAAGCGGTTCTCAATTCAGCTATCGGACCGGGTTCGGCCAACTGCGGACGGAAGACGAGGCGCCCAAATCGCTCCATGCTCCACAAATATCGGCCTATCTGTCGTTGGCCAACCTTGAACGGATCTCGGCAGCAGAGAGGTCGCGCTGATGTGTGGCAATCTGCCATGTGTTTCCCCACGGATCTCTTACCATCGCTCGCCTGTCGCCGTATGGCATGTCGGTCGGAACTTCGAGTGAGATCGCATTTGCCGCAATCGCTCGCTGGTAGGTCGAATCGGCGTCCTCGACGTAGACATACAGAAATGCCGGCATCGGATCGCGAAGGCCGTCTCCGCCGCTAACCATCACGACGGAATCGCCGATCATGATTTCGGCAGGCCGCCCGTGACGGAATTCGCCCTGTGCCTGAAACACCATCTTGATGAATGTGATCAGGTTTTCCGGATCCCGTACGACGATTCGGGGCGTGACGGTATGCCATCCATCGGGCTGAAATTTAGCCATGTTGGGCAGCCTCGGAAGAGATTCGCAAGGGCATTGTCCTCCGAGCGCCGGATGTCCGCAAAGGGGGGCGAACTCGGCCGAATCGGCATCCGGCTCGGTTCGGCCACTTTCAGTCGTTCACCCGTTCGCTCAACCGGACATTCAACCGGCCGCTTCTCCTGAGACAACGGCCAATCACTCTTTGGGAGTTGTATATCGCGGGTCCCGGTAGAAAGATGTCCAAAGCCCATCGCGTGGGCTTCTTTAGCGGTCCGGGTCAGAACGGCAGAAGCCCATGCTGATCAGCGCAGCCCGTCACCGTAATGAGGCGGCCGAGTTCGATGACTTTGCGGTTGTGGTCGTCACCGACCGCCGTCACTCAGACCGACGCGAACAGCGTGGTTACCCAGTCGACAAACACCCTGACCTTGGTGCTGTACCGGCGGCTCGGCGGATAAGCGATGTAGACGTCGATGGGCGCGGGCCGCCATTCCGCGAGAACAGGCACAAGCTTCTTCTGCTTGATAAAAGGGCGCACCATGAAGTCCAGCGTGTGAACTATCCCGAGACCGCTAAGCGCAGTCGCGAGATGCGCGTTGCTTTCGCTAACGAGCACGTCGTTGCGGGGACGATCCAGCGTAACAGTCTCCGCACCCCGACAGAATTGAAGCGGCTGCGTAAGCCCGGTACTCGCGGAAAAGTATCCAACCACTGGCATGTTCCTATCAACGATCTCGCGCGGATGTTTCGGCGTGCCGTGCTTTGCCAGGTACGCGGGACTCGCGCATGTGGTCCATGAGAGCGTGCCGATCGAATGCGTCACCAGAGCGGGATCATTGGCCGTGCTTCGAATCGCGCAGTCGATGTTCTCAGCGATGAGATCGGCAGTGCGGTCGGTGACGCTCAGTTGCATCTGTATTTCAGGATATCGCGCGCAAAAGGCCGGCAATGCGGGGATGATGATGCCGCTGGCGGTCGATCCGCCAGCGTCGACCCTCAAAGCGCCGCGCGGGCTTGCCTGATCCCGGCCAAGCGTAGCTTCGATGTCATCGAGTTCGCTGAGCAGGTGACGCGTACGTTCATAGTAGGCAGCCCCATCGGTCGTTACGCTGACGCTCCTCGTGCTGCGTTCCAGCAGCTTCACGCCGAGATGTTCTTCGAGCGATTTGATCCACTTGCTCACCGTGGCATTCGGCATGTTCAAGGAAAGCGCGGCTCGTCCGAAGCCGCCTGTCTCGACAACCCGGGCAAAGATGCGGATGGCCTGCAGATGATCCATTGATTCACCTCGCAAATTATTCACCGCGGTGGATAGCGTTTGGGAAACGGTCCTGCCTGGCGTCTCGGTTGCGCTCGATACCGTTTCTATTATCCACAATCATGGATAAAGAAACCACAGATACCGTATTTATCTCTGTTTGAAATCTATATACGCTTGAGTCATCGATCAACCCCGCTCGACAAGGAGCCCCAGATGACTACTCTCCACGCCAACATTCACGTCACCAAACACGCCGGCAAGGTTGCGCTTATCACCGGCGGCAGCACCGGGATCGGCCTTGCCGCCGCAAAACGCCTTGCTCGCGAAGGCGCAACGGTGTTCATCACCGGACGACGCCAGCCGGAACTGGACGCAGCGGTGGTCGAGATCGGGCACGGCGCCCGTGCGATCCGTGGCGATATCTCTTCGACGGCCGACCTTCAAGGCGTTATCGATACCGTGTCGGCGGCGCACCAGAAGATTGATATTCTTTTCGCGAACGCGGGCGGCGGCGAGTTTGCGCCGCTCGGCAACATTACCGAAGCGCAATTCGAAAAATACGTCGGCATCAACATGAAAGGCACGTTGTTCACCGTGCAAGCCGCACTGCCATTGATGCCGCCAGGCAGCGCAATCGTGATAACCGGATCGATCGCGGCAATCCAGGGCACCCCCGCGTTCGGTGTCTATGCCGCAACCAAGGCAGCGTTGCGTTCGTTCGCGCGCACCTGGGCATCCGACCTCAAAGGCCGTGACATTCGCGTGAACGTGGTTGCGCCCGGCGTCGTGGTTACGCCTGCCTACAAGTCCGAACTCAGACTGACTGACGAGCAGATCGACGCGTACAGCAAGGAAGTCGCCGAAACGACCCCGCTTGGGCGTGTTGGTAGCGCCGACGAGATCGCCAAAGCGGTGTCCTTCCTCGCTTCGGACGATGCCAGCTACATCACCGGCATCGAGCTGTTCGTCGACGGTGGACGCGCGCAGGTCTGACGCTTCAGCACCCCGCTTCCATCCCTCCCGCAGAGCAACACAAACCGGAAAAACACGATGAATATGCAAGAAAACATTCGCGTCGCGCAGCAGTTCCTCGAAAAGATCGGATCCGGCGCGAGCGGCGTCGAGATTGCCGCGTTATGCACACCGGATCTCGATTGGAACATTCCGGGCGACTCAGGTGTGTTGCCTTGGGTTGGGCACAAAACCGGGCGCGAGGCCATGTCCGACTTCGTCAGGGACACCCAAACCACGATTGAGCGCGTGCGCCTTGATATAAAGGATGTTCTGGCAAGCGACGAGCGGGCCGTCATCCTCGGCCATCTCCAAACCCGGATCAACGCCACGGGAAAGCTGATCGATAGCGCGTTCGCAATCATCCTGACTTTCGCGGACGCAAAGATCGCCAGCTTCCTGATGCTCGAAGACAGCTTCGCCACGTCGATGGCGGCTCGGCATTGACTCGCCGTGCCGACTGATCGTCTATCGTGCAGTGCAATCAGCGGTAGGAATTCACCCCGCGCTCCATCGCATCAAGAAACATGCGCGTGCGCGAGCGCCGATACGTGAGGTCACGGCTCAGCGACTGCGCTGGACTTATTGATGCCTGTTTTTACTTCGCAAGCGGCCCTTCAAGTGTTGACGGCGTGAAGGACAGAAACGGGTCGACTTGCGACGATCATCCGCTGCGGGCCGGCAAGCGATTCTCAATTCAGCAATCGGACCGGGTTCGGCCATCATCGGACGCGCGCGCGTGTTCAGGCAGACATTCGAACGTTGCTCCTCCCCCAAAAAGCTGCCGTTGAGATGCCGCGGCGTGACGCGGCGGAGCCCTGCTCGTGCAGGCCGCGGGTTCTCAGCAGCGCCTACTGGGCCAGTTGCCAGCGCAGGATCGGATGGGTCGCGCCGGCCGGCATGACCCACACGCCGGTCGGGCTGAAGTCCCACGATGCGTCGAAGCTGGCCGGGTTGCTCATCTGAGCAGTGGTGAGGCCGTTCGACGCGGGCAGTTGGTCGCCGGTCCCGGCGCTGACGGGCTGGTTCGTCGTCTGTTTGTCCCAGTAGACGTTCGTTGCGATCGTCCCGTTGGCGGCCGGCTGGTTATAGGCTGCGACGCCGCCGAAACTGCTGGGAGTGCCCGGCGGGATGCAGCAATAGCCTCGAACCAGCCCCGTCGCGAACGACTGCTCGATCACGCCGGAGTTGCTATGCACGAGGCCGCCCGCGCTGAGGTCGCCAGGCACCTCGCCCGTTGCATAGGATTGCGACACCGTACCGCTGTTCACGCCGACGAGGCCGCCCGGCACGCCGTGTATGTCGGTGCTGACAATGCCGGTTGCGAACGACTGAACGATCCGTCCAACGTTGATACCGACGAGCCCGCCTGCCTCGCCCGCGTCGCCCACGGAAGCGCTGCTCCACGAGCGCTCGATCAGACCGTCGTTCATGCCCACCAGGCCGCCGATCGGAACGTTGCCATAGTGGGGGGCGGAGCGGCCGCCAGTCGTGTACGCGTAGGTGATCCGGCCCAGGTTGCGGCCCGCCAGGATCCCGTAGGTGATGGTAATGGGATCGTTGAAGTCAGCGTTCTGGAAGGCCGTGAGCAGGCTGTTCGTCATGCCGACGTTGCGTACCACGCCGGCGGTCCCGATCTCGCCGAACAGGCCGCTCGACCGGGCCAACGACGGCAGGTAAAACTCATTCTGACTGAACTTGTCTATGACATGTCCCATGCCATCGAACTGTCCCGTGAACGGGGTCGCTGCGCTGCCCAGCGAGACGAAGGCGAGGCCGGAGGGGGTGGTGGGATTGATAACCGTCGCGCTGGCGTCGATATCCTTGCCGAGCGCGTAGTTGCCGGCGAGGTCGAGCGATATGTTCTGCAGATCGGTCAGCGAATTGACGAGCTTGTAGGCGGTGATTTGCGTGACCAGCCCGCTGTAGACCGGGGCGGTCCATGAAGCGTTGCCGAGCAGCGTGCCGGGGCTGTTGCGGCCGTTCATGTCGTAGAGAAGGCTCACGATGCCGGTGCTCTTCGACCAGTCGACGGTGCCAAGGTTGGAGACGCTGCCACCGTTGTCAACGCCCGTAGCGTCGGCGCGCAAGGTCAGATTGCCCGCGCCGTCGTTCGCGATCGTCGTGCCGCTCGTGACGGAGACATTGCGATATGCCGCAAGCGTGAGCGAAGCCGGGCCCTGCCAGCGCAGGCTCGAAGCGATGCCCAGGTCGCCCGTTGCGCCGTTGCCACCCGTGGTCGTGACATCGACCGAGGTGCCCGCGCTCAGACTGCGATGCAACGTCCGTGCCGCAGCGTCATCGATCGTGAAAGCAGGCGTTGAAAGATTCCACTGCCCGGCGTGAACGGCTGCGTGCCTGCCGAACGCCAGCTGCGCCGCCTGCGTGTCGACCGTTCCGCCGCTGCCGTCGGCATTCGTTGCCGTGATCTTGCCTTGCTGCCTGACGAGGCCGCTGTCCGCGATCAGCCAGACGTGGCCATCGCGGGTAGCCGTGCCCGTCGCGCGGATCCGGGTGCCGCTGCCTGCGAGCGCATAGACGTTGCCATCGGCAGCCTGAAGACTGACCTGCGCGGCCTTGATGCGCCCCTCGTTGACGACGGTGCCGTGACTGCCTGCCTGCACGAACACCTGCCTGCTGCTGGCCGAGTCCTGCAACAGCACCATGTCGCCAGCCGCCAGTTCCACCGTGCCGCTGGGCGCTTTTACCGTGCCCGCGTTGACGACTGCCTGACGCGCGATCAGGAACACATCGCCGCCGCTGGAGCTGATCCTGCCGAGGTTGATCACGCTCGCGTCCGACTTGCCCGACAGCGTCAGTGCATCACCGCCGTTGATGAAGGCGTCGTTGCAGATCTCCAGGGTGGACGCGACGAAACGTCCGCCCGTGCTGACGACGCCCGAGTGCCCCACGAGGATGCCTTGCGGATTGATCAGGTAGAGGCTGCCGGTGGCGGTGAGCTTGCCGAGAATCGATGACGGATCGCCGCCCGTTACACGGTTCAGTGTTGCGCCCGACCCGTTGTTGAAGGCGACGGTGTTGCCGTTGCCGATCGAGAAGCTGTGCCAGTCGATCACGCCGCGGGACGAGGACTGGTCGATCGTTAGCGAAGTGGTGCCGCTCGTCATCGCGCCCTGGCCCCGGACGAAGGCGCCGCCCTGCGGCAGCGGTCCGGCCGCGTGGGCCACCCCGGCACGCACCACGCGGTGAGCGCGAGCGGCACCCATAGCGCAAGCGGCAGCGGGCGCAGAACACGCTTCCACGCGGAAGGCCGCGACCGAGGCGCGATGAGTGCCGCGCCGGCATACGCCAGCGTAAAGCACAGCCCATTGCGTGGGGTTGGGGGCGACTGGATTGCCAGTCTGGATGAATGACGCGACATGATCCCTCCCGAAACGTGGTTCGTGGAAAGTCGTTGTCGCGGAACGCAGGTTGTTGCGACCAGGTAAGGCGCGAAGGCCGCCATACCGCACAACACAGCCTAATGGTAGCAGCGCGTTTCAAAAGACCAACCGGTATTTGGGCATGCACCCGGTGCTTGCTGGTACCGCTTCAAGCGGGGATGTGTGTCGGTCGCCGCGGCGGCAGGAATGGCGGTTCAACCCTCGAAATCTGCCGTTAAGCTAGTGCGGGATCCAACGGCTGGATTGGGTCGGTTGAAATCTTGCGTAACCGAGTCTATTCTTGCCCCATCACCGAACACGGGCTCAATGAGCCCGGCTTCCCGGCGACTTTGGTTTTAGCGTGACTCGACTTTCGCTATAACGCCGGGGAGGCTCGAATGCGTCGGCTCCTTTACTTTGCGTTGATCATGTGTGTCGCCACTTTCTCTTACGCCGGCGACGACGCCGGGTGGCGTCACAGAGGTGACGAGCAGAGAACCCTCAAGCTGTTCGACGCGCACGGCAATCCCGTGGGCCCCGTCGTCTCGTATGGCGCCGAGGACGGTGTCATGCTGCCAATCAACGGCGCACTCGTTTTCCTCCCCGTACAGCGTATATCTCAAGTCGACGTGGCCACGGCTACCCAGCAATTTTCATCTACGCAGTTGCAGTGGGCAGCCAACTCGGGCGTCTTCTACGCGACTTCAAACTGCACCGGCCAGGCGTTCGTCGCTGTCCTCGATGTTCAGGACGGGAACCACGCAGCGCCTACGCGGCCACTGGGACTGGTGCGAGTGGGGAGCAATGTCTCACTGTACATCGCAACGAATACCCAATCGCAAACTCAGAGTATGTCGTCTTTCTTCTTCCCCTTTCCAGGCAATGCCACTTGTCAGCCGATGGCTACGCAGCCGATCATCGGATGGAATGCCGAAAGCACTTTTGATTTAACGGGCCATTATCCCGAACCTCTGAAGATGGGGTTTTGAGGGGTATATTTTTGGCCGACGCCCTTCGATTATGAGGTGACCGGCCGCTTCGGCGGGAGGAAAGGATCATGCGCGTGTTAGTGAGAAACTATTGCTTCGTTGCTCTGCTTTTCAATGCGCCGTCTGTGTTTGCCGGCGGAGACGACGCACTCTCCACCCGCTCCTCTCATAGCGACACGCACGTCCTGAAGCTCTACGATGCACGCGGGCGCCTGGTCGGGCCGCTCGTGTCGTCGGAATTCCACACCGGGGTCACGCTTTCGTTGAACGGCGCAGTGGTGTTCGCCGGAATTACGCGCGTGGCCAGCTTCAATCCGGTATCCGCATCAGCGTCGCAGTTCCAATGGTTCGCGTCGCAGACTTGCCCTGATCCGTCGTGCTCCAATCCGCCCATCGTGAGCTGCTATCCAGAGCTTTGTCCTGTCAGGCCTTCTATCGCAGTCAGGCAGGGCGACGATGTCACGCTCTTCATCGCGCCGGATACTTACTCGAATGCGCAAACGGGGGCCGGCGAACCTGCATGGACGCCCGAGTTCGGTTACGACCTCACACAGCATTATCCCGAGCCGCTCAGTGTCCGTTAGCGATGTCGAGCGCTGGAGCCCAGTCAAAGGAGAATAGCCGTGCGCAGAGTGTTAATTTCGGCTGCTGCAGTTTGTGCAGCGTCGCTCGCCTATGGTGGCGACGATGGTCATCCCAGCGGCACGGACGGGGGCAACCGGGCAATGCCGGCCCTGCGAGTGTTCGATGCGAATGGGAAGATGGTCGGGCCCCTTACCAATCTGGACGGTCAGGCCGGAGTGATGCTCGACGAAAGCGGAGTGGCCGTGTTGGCAGTGGTGGAGCGCAAGCCGGACAGCACGGGCCGCGCATCTGCTTCCGAGTTCGAGTGGGCGTCGGCCAAAGTTGCCCAGTGGTCGACGGCAAGCTGTAGCGGCACCCCGTTGATTCCCTTCTCGTCACAAGGGACAGCTGGCCGGCCTTCAGTCGTCGTGCGTCATGGAGACGATGTCATCCTCTACTATGCTGGCGATGCGTTTTCAGGTACCGCCGTCAACCTCTCGGCAAGTTCTGCACAATACGGATGCGAAGCGCTAACGCCTGCGCCAAGGTCCGGCTATTGCGAGTCAGAGTCAGACTGCGTTCGGCCCGCCTCGCAGTCATACTATCTGCCGAGGCAGTCGCTGTCGTGGATGGCACAAGGCAGTGACGAACTCACGCGACGCTATCCGGAGCCCCTAAAAATCGGCCATTGAGCCGGACCTCCGATGCGCGTCGGCGCGCGCCCCCGAACCAGCACGGCCGATGCGGCCGCCTTGGCTGCACGCGGCCCAGCGTGCTCAGCCGGCCGACGCGCTGCTGCGGTTCCTCTCGACGACAAGCGGCGCAGACCGTCAGGCTTGAAGTCAGCATGTCGACCGGCGCATTGACTTCGAGCAGGAACGGCGGCACCGCTACATTGGTATCCGCTTCGGTTTTACGCAGGTTGTACTCAATCGACGTTCGCGCAAACCAACACGTTAGCCGATCCCTGCAACGGCGACATGGGCAGAAGATCGGGCCGGACTTCTTCGTCGAGCGCGCAGTCTTATGATGAGAATCGCAGGCCGCCGCTTGCTCCACTTGCGGACAGGCTGTAGTCGGCCAGGAGCGCTTGCGACCTGAAAATAGGCTAACCGTCAACCGAAGTGGCGGGATGCATTTCAAGCGCCGCGTTGGCGTCCCTTTTAAACGGAACCGCCGCCAGCACCGATGCAAGTACCATCAGACCTCCGCCAAACCATGCCCAGCCAGAAAGATGCTCACCGAGCCATACGTATGCGAATAGCGCACCGAACGCGGGCTCGCTTCCCATCAGCAAAGCGACGCGCGTTGGGTTGCTGCGCTTGACGGCAAAGTTCTGTGCGAAGAAAGCGAACAACGTACAGGCGAGCACGAGGTAAGCGATGCTCGCCCAGAAGTCACCGTGCCCACTGAGCGACGGCAGCGCATCCCAATGTTGTGACGGCAACACGAACGCCGCCAGGACACTGCCCAATGCAACGACGCCTGCCTGGACCGCGGTCACCGACAGCGGAGCAAGTGCCGATTCGCGCATCACACGCTTGGTCACGCACACCATCAGCGCACGCAGTAACGCCGCAAGAAGAATCAGCGCGTCGCCCGCGGTCGGAATGATCACGCCTGCGCTCACGAACGCGGCGCCCGTTAGCGACAAGCCCACGGCGATCCATTCGCCACTCGACGGCTTTCGTCGTAGCAACACCCATTCGACCAGCGGCGTAAGCGCGACACACAGACTGATTAGGAACGCCGCATTCGACGCGCGTGTGTGCGCTATCCCGAAAGTCTCGGCCAAAAAGATGCTGAGCAGGATTGCACTGGAGCCGAGCGCACCCAGCAAGGCGGACGCTTTGACGTGTCGGAGCGAGCGCAACGCCGGCGACAACACGAGGAACGTCAGCCCGAAGCGCAACGCCAGCAGACCGAGCACGGGATAGATCGTGAGCGCGCCTTTCACGACCCCATAACTTGTGCCCCACACCATCGCGACCGCAAGCAGCATCAGGTCGGATATCCATAACGCGCTCTTTTGCTTCGACATGACGGACCTTCTGTTTTCATTCGAACGGCCCAAATTGTCGGGTATTGCATTGACAAATATAATCTGGGTCAGCGGAACATCTTTTATGTTTGAGATGCACAAATGACCGGTGCGCGTGCGAGGATCGCGATGAATGCCAATGAACTCTTTGCGTTGCTACCCGACATGGCGACGTTTGCGAGGGTTGTCGACGCCGGCAACTTCTCCATTGCCGCGCGGCAACTGGGCAGTACACCGTCGACTGTCAGTCGGCAGATCAAGCGCCTTGAGGATTCGCTTGGTACGCGGTTGCTTGAGCGCTCGACCCGTAGCATCCGTTTGACGGATTCAGGCGCGCAGGTCTACCGGTATTGCCGGGATATGGTCGGCGCAGCGTCGGGCGCCGTCGACGTCGCTGGACAAGTGACGGGTGATCCGCGAGGCAAGGTCAGCATCAGTGCGCCGATTTCATTTGCGAGATCTGTCATCCATCCGCTTGTTCCCGAATTTCTGCGCATGTGGCCCGACGTGGATGTCCATCTGGTCTTCGCCGACCACGAAGTCGATCCGCTACGTGACGATGTCGATATGGTGATCCGACTCACGCGTTCGCCTCCGCCAGGTCTTGCCGCCCGGCGACTTGGAGCGGTCAAATGGGTTCTATGCGCGTCACCTGCTTATCTCGCGGAACGGGGGACACCGGCCGAGCCGCACGACCTTGCTCGGCATGCATGCATGTATCTAGGGGAGACGGTCGACGACAATCGATGGCATTTCCGCCGCGACTCTGAGACACAGTCGGTCGAAGTGAAGGGGCGATACATCGCCAATGATGCGGGCGCGCGATTGGATGCTGCGCTGCATGGCCTGGGCATTGCGAGCTTGCCCGACTTTGCCGCTGCGCAGGCGATTTCCAGGGGCGGCATTGTCCGGGTGCTGACCGACTGGGAGTTCGAGGCCCGTACATATATGGGACCGGTGTGGCTGCTTTATCCGTCGAATCGTTTTTTACCGTCTCGAGCACGTGCGCTCATCGATTACCTGGTGAGCCAGCTCCACGACACGTAGGCTGGGTCACCAATCGCAGCGACGAATGACCGGTTTTCACCCAGCAATGCAGTCGTACGACCGCAGCATGCCTCCCAGGTGAATCCCAACGCGAAATAGCCCGATCCTGATATGGTCGCAAGGTCGTGCGGGGTCCCGGGTGTTGGCCAGGGATTGCAGTTAGGGATTGATGTGCCAAAGCGTGGCTCGATTCGAACTTCCAGGGTGCCGTCACGCTCGCACTGGCCACCCCGACGGCATCAGGCGCGCAGGGCTGCGCGCCTCCTTTGCTGTCAGCCGTGGTAGAAGCCGTCGGTGACCGAGTTTTGCAGCACGCCGTCGACATAGACGCCGACAGGGTCGCCATCAGCGGACGTGAGGATCGAGCCGATGTGCTGGCCGGGTAGTTTCATCCGGCCACCTTGAATTCTGGTCATCTCCTGGTGATCAAGTTCTGCAGAGTTCTGGATGTCGTCGATGGTCAGCGTGTTCATGATGTGTCTCCTTGAACAAGAGGGTTGTTGAAACATTTGAGCGGCCGGCTGCTTGCAGCACACAACGCACATGTCATGCCATCCGGGCGTGATCTGCGCGGAGCGCGCATCCCCAGTGAATCGCGATGATGCGAGTTTGGGCGCCACCATCACTTAGCCAAACGAAGTTGGAAAATCGCTGACATGGCCTTGTTTTCCTTCTCCTACACGTACTTCAGGTCTGCCTGCTTCGCTGTCCGCCTGCCACTCATGTGCGTTCCCCCACATACACGCCTTGCTGGTCCCGGCCATCTCCGTCAGATGATCGAGTCTTTTTCCAGTTCGAAAGCGCGGTTCTACGCCCGATCCCGACTTGATCCCCGGAGCCGAGGAAGCCGCCGCGCCAAGGTGTTCGTTGCGCCCCGGATTACCGTGCACAGGGCATCTGTGCTCGTGCCACTTTTCGCCGCAGACGGGAAGCAGAGGCGATGCAGACGCGTGAACACTGGCACCAACTCGCGTTTGCCGGCACTGCGGCGATTACACGTACGTGAACCTCACGGCGGCATCCGACGTTCAAGTTCCGATTCGCCATTTTTAATTCATCCATTGAAAGGAAATCACCCATGGACCTGAACCTGACAGGCAAGCTCGCACTGGTGAGCGGCAGCACAGCCGGCATCGGTCTCGCTATCGCCACCACGTTGGCGCAGGAGGGCGCTCGTGTGATCGTGAACGGCCGCTCCCAGTCATCTGTGGACGACGTGGTCGCGCAGCTGAGAGCGCAGACGGGCGGCGACGTGCAGGGATTTGCGGGCGATCTCAGTACGGCCGCTTCAGCAGAAGAGCTCGCGCGACGCTATCCCGACGTGGAAATTCTGGTCAACAACCTGGGCATCTTCGAGCCCAAGCCGTTTGAAGAGATTCCCGATGCGGACTGGCAGCGGTTCTTCGACGTCAATGTCTTGAGCGGGGTACGCCTCGCTCGCCTGTTTTTGCCTGCGATGAGGCGGGCCAACTGGGGGCGCATCATTTTCATTTCGAGCGAAAGTGCGGTGCAGATTCCCGCTGAAATGATCCACTACGGGATGACGAAAACCGCGCAGCTGGCGGTCTCGCGGGGGCTCGCCGAAGCCGTTGCCGGCACGGGCATTACAGTCAATAGCGTGCTGCCGGGGCCGACGAAATCGCGGGGAGTGGGTGAATTCGTGGAGACCCTTGCCAAGGCCGACGGCAAATCGTTTGAAGCGTTCGAAACAGAGTTCTTCGAGAAGGTCCGTCCCACCTCGCTCATCAAGCGATTTGGTTCGCCGCAGGAAATCGCGTCGCTCGTGGCCTATATCGCCAGTCCGCTTTCGTCGGCCACGACGGGAGCCGCGTTGCGCGCCGACGGGGGCGTTATAAAGAGCGCCTTCTAGACCCCGAAGGCATTGGGCCGGCTTCTCACACGACCGGCCCCAACTCAGTGCAAAAGACAAGGGCGGCTTGCCATGAGCCGCCCTTTTTTCGTGCGTCGCCGTGTCCGCCGATCGGTTCGCGAACCGCTTATCTGGCCGCCATCATTTCATCGCGCACCTCGGCGCCGATCTCGAACGAGCGCAGCCGCGCGGCGTGATCGTAAATCTGCGCGGTCAGCATCAACTCGTTCGCGCCGGTCTGCTCGGTGATCGATTGCAAACCTTCGCGGATTGCGTCGCGATCACCGAGCGCCGTGCAAGCGAGCGCACGCGCGACGTTGTTCAACTCCATCTCCGACGCGTCGAGCCGCTCGACCGGCGGCTGCAATTGTCCCGGCGTGCCGCGCCGCAGATTGATGAACTGCTGCTGCAGCGACGTGAACAGCAGTGCGGCTTCGTCGTTCGTGTCGGCGGCGAACAGATTGACGCCGACCATCGCATAGGGCTTCGCCAGCGTAGCGGACGGCCGGAACTGCGTGCGATACACCTGCAGCGCGGTCATCATGTAATCGGGCGCGAAGTGCGACGCGAACGCGAACGGCAGCCCGAGCGCCGCGGCCAGTTGCGCGCTGTACAGCGACGAACCGAGCAGCCACAGCGGCACGTTCAGGCCCGCGCCCGGCACCGCGCGAATACGCTGGCCCGCGACCGGCTCAGCGAAATACCGTTGCAATTCGACGACGTCGTCGGGGAAGGTTTCGGCGCTCGCCTGGAGATCGCGGCGCAGCGCGCGTGCGGTGGTCTGATCGGTGCCGGGCGCGCGGCCGAGGCCGAGATCGATCCGCCCCGGATACAGCGACGCGAGCGTGCCGAACTGTTCGGCGATCACGAGCGGCGCATGGTTCGGCAGCATGATGCCGCCGGAGCCGACGCGAATCGTCTTCGTGCCGCCGGCCACGTAGCCGATCACGACCGAGGTCGCCGCGCTCGCGATACCGGTCATGTTGTGATGCTCGGCGAGCCAGTAACGTTTGTAGTTCAGCTTTTCCGCGTGCTGCGCGAGTGACAGTGTATTCCTGAACGCGTCAGCCGGCGTGGCACCCGCGGTGACCGGCGAAAGATCGAGAACCGAGAAGGGGATCATTGTCTGTTGATTGCGATGGGCGGCGCTTTCGCGCGATGGGGCATTGTGGCAAAGCGGCGCCTTTTCTGCTGGCGGCGCGGCGATGCCCCTGTCGACGGAAGGGTCGGCAGGACCGATGAGGCGCGCTGAGGCGCGACCCATGGCGCGGAAATTGCGCGTGCGTAGCGTGTTCGCGCAGCGGTGCTTCGCATTCGCAGTGCGCCCGAATCAGCAATCCAGCGAGTGACCGTGCGCCGATCGGAATTCGAGTGTACGGTTAAGTATCGGTGCGGTGACGCGACCCGTTGCCGGAGAATGTAGCGAAGGAGTTCCCGAACCCATGAATGTCGTCAAAGAGTTTCGTACCCGGTCATTCCAAGACGTGTGCCACGCATTGCTCGACCGCGAGGAGATCGCGCTCGTCGACGTGCGTGAGGAAGAGCCGCACGCGCGCAGTCATCCGTTGTTTGCCGCCAATCTGCCGCTGTCGCGGCTCGAACTCGACGCGCCGCTGCGGCTGCCTCGGCCGGCCGTGCCGATCGTCGTGTTCGATGCCGGCGAAGGCCTCGCGAGGCGTGCGGCCGAGCGCTTCGCCGAACTCGGCTATACCAACGTCGCCTTGCTCGAAGGCGGCCTGCAAGGCTGGCGCGAAGCGGGCGGCGAGTTGTTCAAGGATGTCAACGTGCCGAGCAAGGCGTTCGGCGAACTGGTCGAAAGCGTGCGTCATACGCCGTCGCTGTCCGCGCAGCAGGTGCAGGCGCTGCTCGATCGCGAGGCCGATGTCGTGGTGCTCGACGCGCGCCGTTTCGACGAGTTTCAGCTCATGAACATCCCCGGCAGCATCAGCGTGCCGGGTGCGGAGCTGGTGCTGCGAGCGCGGCAGCTCGCGCCGGATCCGGCCACGCGCATCATCGTCAATTGCGCGGGGCGCACGCGCAGCATCATCGGCGCGCAGTCGCTGATCAACGCGGGCGTGCCGAATCCGGTGGCCGCGCTGCGCAACGGCACGATGGGCTGGACGCTCGCCGGTCAACCGCTCGCGCATGGCAGCGCTCGGCGTGTCGAAGGCGCGGTCGACGACGCTTCCCGTCTCGCCGCGGCAGACGGCGCGCGCGTGGTTGCCGACCGGGCGCGCGTGCGCCGCACGTCGCGCGACGAAGCGCGCCGCTGGGCCGACGAAGCGGTGCGTACCGTCTATCGCTTCGACGTTCGCAACCCCGAGGAATACGAGGCGGGCCACGTGCCCGGTTTTCGCAGCGCGCCAGGCGGCCAGCTCGTGCAGGAAACCGACCTGTTCGTGACGGTGCGCGGCGCGCGCGTGATCCTCGCGGACAGCGACGGTGTGCGCGCGAACATGACCGCATCGTGGCTCGCGCAGATGAACGTAGAGGTGTACGTGGTCGATGGCCTGACGGCGGCCGATTTCGCCGAGAAGGGCATGGCGCCGTTGGCGCGCAACGCGGTGACGCCGCCCGACGTCGACGACATCGCGCCGGCCGAGCTCGCCGCGCTGCTGCAGTCGACGGGAACCGTCGTGCTCGACTTCACGAGCAGCACGCACTATCTGAGGCGGCATATTCCGGGCGCGTGGTTCGTGATCCGCAGTCAGCTCGCGGACGCGCTGCGCACACTGCCCGACGCGAAGCGCTATGTGCTCACGTGCGGCAGCGACGTGCTCGCGCGCTTCGTCGCGCCGGAGCTCGCCGCGGCGACCGGGCGGCCGGTGCAGGTGCTGCGCGGCGGCACGATCGCGTGGATCGACGCGGGCTTGCCCGTGGAGTCGGGCGGCACGAGGATGGCGTCGCCGCGGATCGATCGTTATCAGCGGCCATATGAGGGTACCGAGAACGCGCGTGAAGCGATGAGCGCGTATCTGGAGTGGGAGCATGGGCTCGTCGCGCAACTCGCGCGCGACGGCACGCACGGCTTTCGTGTGATTTGATGGGCCGGCCATCCGGCGGCCGGCGATCCGCGGGCCGGCACTCCGACACCCCTCTTGCGCCACGCGAATCTTCTGCCGATTCGGTGTAAACGCGCTCTCGTCGAAAGCCTCCGATGCGTTTAGATTAGCGGCATCTGGAAGACTTTTCGAGGGACCAGGGCGGCCATAAAAGGCAGCGGTTTGTCATTCGGCGATGGCGCAAGGTGAGTAGCCAAGGCTGCTCATCGCTTCGTCTGGAGCAGGCCGCTGCGCGTCGTCCTCGGTGCTTCGCGCAAGGCGGCTAATGAGCCGCCGTCACTTCCGGTTGATCCTATCGACCGACACGGCGACGCTGTACACAGCGTCGCCTTTTTGCTTTTGGCGTGCCCATCTCAACCGACCTCGGCCGATCCATTAGCGCTGCGCGCAACACGTTGCTCGCGGTTTTCTCCGTGCGCGGTTATCCTTGTAGTACACACTACAGACCGGCCAGGCGCCGCGACGACAGATCCCGCACATCCGGACAGGAACCGAAGTGAGCCTCAAACCGCTGGGCGTCACGCTACTGATAGCGTGCTGTGCGCTGACCGGCTGCGACCAACAGCAGAGCGATCAAGCCGTGCAAAAACTCAAGGACTTTTTCAACGCCGTCAAACCGGACGCGTTGCTGCTCAGAAACATGACGCCGGGCGTCACGACCGAAGCGCAAATCCTCGCGCAGATGGGCAAGCCCGAGACCACGCGCACCTTCACCGACGGCTCGAAGCGCTTCGAATATCCGCGCGGCCCGCAAGGCCTGAATACCTACATGGTCGACATCGATCGCGACGGCATGCTGCAGGCGATCACGCAGGTGCTGACCGCGGACAACTTCGCGCAGGTTCGCTCGGGCATGACCGAGGACGAGGTGCGGCGCTTGCTTGGCAAGCCTGGACAGGTCGCGGTGTTTCCGCTGAAGCCGGAAACCGTGTGGAGCTGGAAATGGCGCGAGGGCGGCGTGACCGAAGAAGGCATCTTCAACGTTCACTTCGACCGGAACCAGAGGGTGTACACCACGTCACGCTCGGACGTGATCCGCGGGCGATAGGCGGGGGCAATGTCGATCAGAAGACGGCCGGATAAGCGGGCCGAAAAAGCGGGGTAGGCATGATACGTCGACGTCGATACAGCCGGATCGGGCTGGTGTTGGGGGGCGGCGCCGCGCGCGGCTGGGCGCATATCGGCGCGATTCGCGCGCTGCAAGACGCGGGCATCAGGCCCGACGTCGTGTGCGGCACGTCGATCGGCGCGCTGGTCGGCGCGGTCTATGCGAACGGCGATCTCGACTGGCTCGAGGAGTGGGTGTCGCGTCTCACGTGGCAGACCGTGGTGCGGCTGCTCGATCTGCGCATCTCGGGCGGCCTGCTTGGCGGGCGCAAGGTGATCCAGCTATTCGCCGACAAATTCGCCGGCCGCTCGATCGCGCAACTGCACATGCCGTTCGCGGCGGTCGCGACCGAACTCGACACGGGCCGCGAAATCTGGCTGCAGGACGGCAGCACGATCGACTCGGTGCGCGCGTCGATTGCGATTCCGGGCATCTTCACGCCGGTATGGCACAACGGCGTGTGGCTCGTCGACGGCGGGCTCAGCAATCCGGTGCCGGTGTCGGTCGCGCGTGGCATGCGCGCGGACTGCGTGATCGCGATCGATCTGAACAACGACATCCTGAACGGCCGCGATTTCGGCGGCCCGGTCATCGAAACGCCCGCTCTCGATCCCACCGCGCCGCCGCCCGTCGCGCTGCGCCGCAACGGCAAGCCGTGGCCGCGCTGGCTCGCGCCAGCCGAGGCGAGCGCCACCGACGACGTGCGCGTGCCGCCGAAGCCAAGCGCGCAGGTGCCGTCGATGCTGAGCTCGATCGCGCAAAGCATCGACATCATGCAAGTGCGCATCACGCGCAGCCGGCTCGCTGGCGAACCGGCCGATATCCTGATCCAGCCGCGTCTCGGCGGCATGGGCATCTTCGATTTTCATCGCGCGGCGCCAGCCATCGAGGAAGGGCGCGAGGCGGTCGAGCAGATGCTGCCGGCGATTCGCGCGCGGCTCGGGCTCGACTGAGCGCGAGCTGTCAGGCGTCGGAGCCGGCGTGGACGCGCTGATTCAACGGCGCGACGCGATCGGGCGGCGCGCCTTCGAACGCGCGCGGCTGACGTGGGCGAAACGATGAATGACTCATAAATAAGCCGCGAAGGGCCTTGATGACTCATACATAGATCATCTCCGCTTGCGCCGCGCGCGGCGACGTTCGCCACCGCCCTCGGCGCGGCCTATCGAAAAAGCGACCCGAAACTTGCGAAATCGCCGCACGGCCAGGCGCGCGCGGCGCGCCCGACAACACGATAACCCCCGTGAAACCAAGCGCTACGAGCGTTCCGTCGTGCGTCGAAGTGCAATGATGCGTCGCAGCAAACCACCCCCCCGGTATTTGAGAAATTGATTTCAGCTTGCGAGACTCCGCGCCATGCCGGAGCAGCGAGCAGCCCATGAAGCCGCCGCCATCCGCGCCAATTCAACGAACCTGGATGGAGACACGCGTGTTCCTATACGGCTTTGGTCCCGTGCTGCTCGCCGGCACGCTCCAGACGATCGAGCTGTCCGTTCTGTCGCTGGCGGCCGCTGTGTTGCTCGGCCTCGCCGGCGCGGCGGCGAAACTCTCGTTCAACCGGACCTTGCGGGTCATCGCGACCGGCTACACGACGCTGATCCGCTCGGTGCCCGACCTCGTGCTGATGCTGCTGCTGTTCTACAGCATCCAGATCTGGCTTAATGATCTGACCGACATGTTCAACATCGAGCAGATCGACATCGATCCGTTCGTGGCCGGCGTGCTGACGCTCGGTTTCATCTACGGCGCGTATTTCACCGAGACTTTTCGCGGCGCCTTTCTCGCGGTGCCGCGCGGCCAGCTCGAAGCGGGCAGCGCGTACGGCATGAGCGGCGTGCGCGTGTTCACGCGCATCCTGTTCCCGCAGATGATGCGCTTCGCGCTGCCCGGCATCGGCAACAACTGGCAGGTGCTCGTGAAGGCCACCGCGCTCGTGTCGATCATCGGTCTCGCCGACGTCGTCAAGGCCGCGCAGGACGCGGGCAAGAGTACCTTCAACATGTTCTTCTTCATCCTCGTCGCCGCGCTGATCTATCTGGCGATCACCACCGTATCGAACCTCGTGCTGATCTGGCTGAACCGCCGCTATTCGATCGGCGTGCGACACGCGGAGCTCTGAGCGTCATGATCGACATCCTCAATCAGTTCTGGAAGGCGTATCTGTTCTGGGACGGGCAACGCCTGTCGGGTCTCGCGGTCACGCTGTGGCTGCTGGTCGTGTCGATCGCAATCGGCTTCGTGTGCGCCGTGCCGCTCGCGGTTGCGCGCGTGTCGAAGAAGCGCTGGCTGTCAACGCCGGTACGTCTGTACACCTACGTATTTCGCGGCACGCCGCTCTACGTCCAGCTGCTGTTGATCTACACCGGCGTGTACAGTCTCGCGTTCGTGCGTTCGCACAGTCTGCTCGACGCGTTCTTTCGCAGCGGCTTTCACTGTGCGATCCTCGCGTTCGCCTTGAACACCTGCGCGTACACGACCGAGATTTTCGCGGGCGCGATCCGCTCGACCTCGCACGGCGAAGTCGAGGCGGCGCGTGCCTACGGCATGAGCGCATTCACGATGTACCGGCGCATTGTGATACCGTCCGCGCTGCGCCGCGCGTTGCCGTTGTACAGTAACGAAGTGATCCTGATGCTGCATGCGACGACGGTCGCGTTCACGGCCACGGTGCCCGACATCCTGAAGGTCGCGCGCGACGCGAACTCGGCGACCTACCAGTCGTTCAACGCGTTCGGGCTCGCGGCGCTGATTTATCTCGTGGTGTCGTTCGCGCTCGTCGCGCTGTTCAGGCGTGCCGAGCGTCGCTGGCTCGCGCATCTCGCGGTGCGCACGCACTGAGCGCGCGTTGACGACACAGCATCGGGCGGCTCGAGCTTCGGCAGGGCGACGTCCGCACCAGACCGATCCGTATTCTCACTGGGAGAGCATCTTGCTCCATACCACTCAAACCGAAGCTTGCAAGCTCGCCGTACAGGACATCCACAAGCGCTACGGCGACAACGAAGTGCTCAAGGGCGTGTCGCTCAACGCGAACAAGGGCGACGTGATCAGCATCATCGGCGCGAGCGGCTCGGGCAAGAGCACTTTCCTGCGTTGCATCAATTTTCTCGAGCGGCCGAACGCCGGGCAGATCATCGTCGACGGCGAAGCGGTCAAGACGAAGACCGATCGCGCCGGCAATCTCGAAGTCGCCGATCACAAGCAGCTGCAGCGCATCCGCACGAAGCTCGCGATGGTGTTCCAGCACTTCAACCTGTGGGCGCACATGAACGTGCTCGAGAACGTGATCGAAGCGCCGATTCATGTGCTCGGTCTGAAGCGCAAGGAGGCCGAGGACCGGGCGCGCGAGTATCTGGAGAAGGTCGGGCTCGCGCCGCGTCTCGAGAAGCAGTATCCGTCGCATCTGTCGGGCGGCCAGCAGCAGCGTGTCGCGATCGCGCGCGCGCTCGCGATGGACCCGGACGTGATGCTGTTCGACGAACCGACCTCCGCGCTCGACCCCGAACTCGTCGGCGAAGTGCTGAAGGTGATGCAGAAGCTCGCCGAGGAAGGCCGCACGATGATCGTCGTCACGCACGAAATGGGCTTCGCGCGCAATGTGTCGAACCATGTGATGTTCCTGCACCAGGGCCGCACCGAGGAGGAGGGCAATCCCGCCGAGGTGCTGAGCGCGCCGCGCAGCGAGCGCCTGAAGCAGTTCCTGTCCGGCAGCCTGAAGTAACGCGCGGCTCGCTTTTCACGGACACCCGATGGCCCGCACGTCCAGCCCGGCTCGCACGACCCAGGTCGTGATCGTGGCACTGCCGCCCGTGTCGATGTCGGGCGTCGGGCCGATCGTCGACGCGCTCAGTCTCGCCAATGAAATCGACGGCCGCGCGCTGTATCGCGTGCAGGTATGTTCGTGGGACGGCCGCGCGGTGCCGCTCGCGGGCGGCGCGCAATGGCCGGCCGATGCCGCGTTCGGCGACGCGATCGCGTGTGACTGGCTGATCATCGTCACCGAGCGGTTCCAGCAGTTCGCCGACTACCGTCTGTTTCTCGCGAGCCTCGCGCGCGTCGGTCAGCGCACGCCGCTCGTCACCGGTATCCACCACGGCGTGTGGTGGCTCGCGATGGCGGGGCAGCTGTCCGGCTATCGCGTCAGCGTGAACTGGGAAACCTATCAGCAGTTCTCTGAACAGTTCGAACGCTCGATCGTCACGCAGCAGATCTTCGAAATCGATCGCGATCGCGCGACCTGCGCGGGCGGCCAGGCGACCATCGACTTCATGCTCGCGATGATCGGCCGCGAGCACGGGCCCGAACTCGCGGAGCGCATCGCCGATACGCTCGGCGTAGGCGTGCTGCGCGCGGGCGAGGAGCGTCAGCGCATTCCGTTCGTGACCGCGCCGGGCGAGCGCCACCCGCGCCTGAACGACGCGCTGCTGCTGATGGAAGCCAATATCGAGGACCCGCTGACCACCGATGAAATCGCCGGCCTCGTCGGCGTCTCGCGGCGGCAGCTCGAGCGCCTGTTTCGCCAGTATCTCGGTTCGATGCCGTCCAAATACTATCTGGGGCTGCGGCTGTCGAAGGCGCGCACGCAATTGCAGCGCACCAGCAAATCCGTCGTGCAGATCAGCCTCGCATGTGGGTTTTCGTCGGCGGCGCACTTTTCGAATGCGTATCGGGAGCGCTTCGGCGTCACGCCGCGCGAGGATCGCCGCAACTGGATCGACCGCCAGACCGGCGCGCACGGCGGCGCGAGCGAGCCGCGGCCGGCCGCGCTGATCGAGCGGCCCGAGCTCGATTGACGCAAGGCGGCGCGCCAGGCACGCATGGCTCGTGCGCGCGCTGGAAGCCGCCTGAAAGCGAAGCCGGGGCAAGCCGGGCGCGGGTCCGACCAAAGCGCGACAAAAGCGCGACACAAGCCCGACACGAACCGCTCACAGAGTACGAACGAAACGCCTGCACGAAAAGTACCCGCTGTGGCCCGGCGACGCGTGGAACCTCATAGAAAGCGTCGCGTATGCGCAAGACGTGCCGCGCGCGGTTTCCTACACTAGCTGTATTACCTGTCACCCGTAAAAGGAATTGCCATGAACGACCTGACTGTGACACGCCAGACCTTCGACGAAGTCATGGTGCCGGTGTTTGCCCCCGCCGCCTTCGTACCGGATCGCGGTCTCGGCTCGCGCGTGTGGGACACGCAAGGCCGCGACTACATCGACTTCGCCGGCGGCATCGCCGTCACCGCGCTCGGTCATGCGCATCCCGAGCTGCTGAAGGTATTGCATGAGCAGGGCAGCAAGCTGTGGCACATCGGCAATGGCTATACGAACGAGCCGGTGCTGCGCCTCGCGAAGCGCCTCGAAAGCCTCACGTTCGCCGACCGCGCGTTCTTCGCGAATTCGGGCGCCGAGGCGAACGAGGCCGCGCTGAAGCTCGCGCGCCGGGTCGCGTTCGACCGTCACGGCGCGCAGAAAGATGAAATCATTTCGTTCGCGCAGTCGTTCCACGGCCGCACGCTGTTCACCGTCAGCGTCGGTGGCCAGCCTAAGTACTCGGAAGGCTTCGGCCCGGTGCCGGCCGGTATCACGCATCTGCCGTACAACGACATCGAAGCGGCGAAGAAGGCGATCGGCGCGCAGACCTGCGCGGTGATCGTCGAGCCGATCCAGGGCGAGGGCGGCGTGATCCCGGCCGATCCGGCGTTCCTGAAGGCGCTGCGCGAAGCGTGCGACCAGCACGACGCGCTGCTGATTTTCGATGAAGTGCAAACCGGCGTGGGCCGCAGCGGCTTCTTCTACGCGTACCAGGACACCGGCGTGACGCCGGACATCCTGACCACCGCGAAGGCGCTCGGCAACGGCTTCCCGATCGGCGCGATGCTGACCACCAAAGAGCTCGCCGCGCACTTCAAGGTCGGCGTGCACGGCACGACTTACGGCGGCAATCCGCTCGGCTCGGCGATCGCGGAAAAAGTGGTCGAACTCGTCAGTGACCCGAAGCTGCTCGAAGGCGTACGCTCGCGCAGCGAAGTGCTGAAGGGTCATCTCGCGAAACTGAACGAGCGCTTCGGGCTTTTTACCGAAGTGCGCGGCAAGGGTCTCCTGATCGGCGCCGAACTGAACGACACGTTCCGGGGCCGCGCGAAGGACTTCGTCAACGCGGCCGGCCAGCACGGCGTGATCATGCTGATGGCGGGTCCGGACGTGCTGCGATTCGTGCCGTCGCTGATCATGCCGCTCGACGACATGGCCGCAGGTTTCGCGCGTCTCGAGACGGCGTTCGGCGAACTCGTCGGCGCGAACGCGCAGGCGGCGTCGCATTGATGTTCAGGCAGTCCCGCACGCCCACGCTGATGCGGCGGATCATGCGTCACATTCAACAGGAACGATGATGCTCTTCGTACGTCCAGGCCGCCTTGCCGATCTCGATGCGCTCGAGCATATGGCGCGCACCGCGCAGCCGGTGCTGCATTCCCTGCCGCACGACCGGCGCGCGCTCGAAGCGCGGGTCGCGTTGTCGGAAGACTCGTTTCGCGCGGAGGTCGATTTTCCGGGCGAGGAGTTTTATCTATTCGTGCTCGAAGACTCGGAGACCGGCAAGCTGATGGGCACCGCGAGCATCGTCGCGGCGGCCGGTTACGCGGACCCGTTCTACGTGTTTCGCAACGACGCGCTGATTCATGCGTCGCGCGAACTGCATGTGAATCGCAAGATTCACGCGCTGACGATGTCGCATGAGCTGACCGGCAAGAGCCGGCTCGCGGGCTACTACATCGACCCGTCGCTGCGCGGCGACGCGGCCGCGCAACTGATGTCGCGCGCGCGGATGATGTACATCGCCGCGAATCGCAAGCGCTTCACGCCCGAGGTGTTCTCGCTGCTGCTCGGCGTGACGGACGAAAACGGTGTATCGCCGTTCTGGGAAGCGGTGGGGCGCAAGTTTTTCGGCCGCGATTTCGCCGACATCGAAGTCGAATCGGGCGGCCGCAGCCGCACCTTTATCGCCGAAGTGATGCCGACCTATCCCGTGTATGTGCCGCTGTTGCCCGAAGCGGCGCAGCGCGTGCTCGGCGAGCCGGACGCGAACGCGCTGCTCGCCTACGAGATTCATCTCGAGGAAGGCTTCGAGACCGACCGCTACGTCGATATCTTCGACGCGGGTCCGGTGCTGACCGCGCAGGTGGATCGCAGTGTCAGCGTGAAGCACAACGAAACGCGCGTCGTGCGCGAGGCCTCTGCGACGCACGGCGCAACGTACCTGATCGCGCACAACGGCGCCGCCGGCGAGTTCCGTTGCGTGCTCGGCGATCTCGCGCCCGGCAAGGAGTCGGGCGCCGGGTTGTCACAGGCGGCGCGCGCCGCGCTCGGCGTACGGGAAGGCGATGCGGTGCGCTGCGTGCCGCTGCATCAGCCGCAGGATGAACAATCGGGAGACGCGCAATGATCGTCGTTCGCGTAGTACAACGAGGCGATGTGGATGCGCTGATGCGGCTCGCGCAGGAAACCGGACCCGGCCTGACCACCTTCAAACCGGATCGCGATGCGCTCGCGGCGCGTGTCGAGCGCGCGCGCCGCACGATGGAAGATCAAGCCGCGCCGCACGAGGCCGGTTATTTCTTCGTGATGGAAGACACCGCGACCGGCGACGTGGCCGGCGTCTGCGGTATCGAAACGGCGGTGGGTCTGCAGCAGCCGTTCTACAACTATCGCGTGAGCACGGTCGTGCACGCGAGCCAGGATCTCGGCATCTGGACGCGCATGCACGCGCTGAACATCTCGCACGACCTCACCGGTTATGCGGAAGTGTGCTCGCTGTTCCTGAGCCCGCGTTATCGCACGAGCGGCGTCGGCGGCTTGCTGTCGCGCTCGCGCTTCATGTTTCTCGCGCAGTTTCGCGAGCGTTTTCCGCGGCGTCTGTGCGCGGAGTTGCGCGGCCATTTCGACGAGCAGGGCACGTCGCCGTTCTGGCGCGCGGTCGGCTCGCATTTTTACCAGATC
This sequence comes from Paraburkholderia sp. 40, assembly GCF_050434105.1. Classification (NCBI taxonomy): domain Bacteria; kingdom Pseudomonadati; phylum Pseudomonadota; class Betaproteobacteria; order Burkholderiales; family Burkholderiaceae; genus Paraburkholderia; species Paraburkholderia sp. 40. The sequence goes on from NZ_JBNPVY010000004.1 coordinate 143,035, forward strand.
GATTTCAATGCGGCCGACTATCTGAGCTCGCACGGCCGCAAGGCGTTTCTCGCCGAGCTGATGCCGCGCTATCCGGTGTACGTCGAACTGTTGCCGGAAGAGGCGCAGCGCTGCGTCGGCCTCACGCATAACGACACGATCCCCGCGCGCCGCATGCTCGAAGCCGAAGGGCTGCGCTATGAGAATCACGTCGATATTTTCGACGCGGGTCCGGTGCTCGAATGCCATATCGCCGATTTGCGCACGGTGCGCGAAAGCGTGCTGGTGGCGGCTGAAATTGGCGAGGCAGCGGAGCAAGCCGCGCAGGACGGGCCGAAGTCGATGGTATCGAATACGTCGCTCGGCGATTTTCGCGTTGGCGTCGTGGCGGGCGTGCCGCGCAACGGTGTGTGCCGCCTGAGCGCGGCCGAGGCCGACGCGCTTCGCGTGCAGGCGGGCGATCCGCTGCGGGTGCTGCCGTTGAAACACAAACAAGGATGATCATGAGCGAGCTTTTCATCGACGGCGAATGGGCCGCCGGCACAGGACCCGTATTCGCATCGCGCAATCCCGGCACGGGCGCGGTGGTGTGGCAAGGCAACAGCGCGTCGGCGGACGACGTCGATCGCGCGGTACGTGGCGCGCGCCGCGCGTTCGCCGCATGGTCGGCGCTGACGCTCGACGAGCGCTGCGCGGTGGTGCGCCGCTTCGCCGCGCTCGTGACAGAGCGCAAGGAAGCGCTCGCCGAAGCGATCGGCCGCGAGACCGGCAAGCCGCTGTGGGAAGCGCGCACCGAAGCGGCCTCGATGGCCGCGAAGGTCGAGATATCGATTCAGTCCTACAACGAACGCACCGGCGAAAAGCGCTCGGCGATGGCCGACGGCACCGCGGTGCTGCGGCATCGTCCGCATGGCGTGGTGGCGGTGTTCGGGCCGTACAACTTCCCGGGCCATCTGCCGAACGGGCATATCGTGCCCGCGCTGATCGCCGGTAATGCGGTCGTGTTCAAGCCGTCCGAACTTGCGCCCGGCGTCGCGGCGCTGACCGTGCAGATCTGGCGCGACGCGGGGCTGCCTGCCGGCGTGCTGAATCTCGTACAGGGTGAGAAGGACACCGGCATCGCGCTCGCGAATCACCGGCAGATCGACGGACTGTTCTTCACCGGTAGTTCGGATACGGGAACATTGCTGCACAAACAGTTCGGCGGACGGCCAGAGATCGTGCTCGCGCTCGAAATGGGCGGCAACAATCCGCTCGTGATCGGCCCGGTCGCGGACCTCGACGCCGCCGTGCACCACACGATTCAATCGGCGTTTCTGTCGGCGGGGCAGCGCTGCACGTGCGCGCGCCGCATCTTCGTGCCCGACGATGCGTTCGGCGAGCGTTTCCTCGCGCGCCTGACGGAAGTGACCGCGCGCATCGGCGTCGGTGAATACAACGCCAAGCCGCAGCCGTTCATGGGCGCCGTGGTGTCGGCGCGCGCGGCCTCGCGTTTGATCGGCGCGCAGGAGCGTCTGCTCGCGAGCGGCGCAAAGGCTCTGCTGAAAATGGAGCAGCGCGATCCGCAACTCGGCTTCGTCACGCCCGCGATTCTCGACGTGACCGACGTAAAGGACCTGCCCGACGAGGAGCACTTCGGTCCGCTCGCGCAGATCATCCGCTACCGCAATTTCGACGACGCGCTCGAACGGGCGAACGATACGGAGTTCGGTCTCTCGGCGGGCCTGCTCGCCGACGACGAAGCGCTGTGGACGCATTTCCAGCGCACGATTCGCGCGGGCATCGTCAACTGGAACCGGCCGACCAATGGCGCTTCTTCAGGAGCGCCGTTCGGCGGGCCGGGCCGCTCGGGCAATCATCGGCCGAGCGCGTACTATGCGGCCGACTACTGCGCATACCCAATGGCCTCGGTCGAGAGCGCGCAACTGAGCATGCCCGCGAGCGTCTCGCCGGGCCTTCAATTCTAAGGATCGACGATGCTGCAAGCCACTGAAGCCAATTTCGACGGCCTGGTCGGCCCGACTCACAACTACGCGGGCTTGTCGTTCGGCAACGTCGCGTCGCAGAACAACGAGAAGTCGGTCGCGAATCCGAAGGCCGCCGCGCGCCAGGGTCTGCGCAAGATGAAGCAGTTGGCGGACCTCGGCTTTCATCAGGGCGTGCTGCCGCCGCAGGAGCGTCCGTCGATGCGTCTGTTGCGCGAGCTCGGTTTTTCCGGCGACGATGCTTCGGTGATCGCGCGCGTCGCGAAGAACGCGCCCGAACTGCTCGCGGCGGCGAGTTCGGCCTCGGCGATGTGGACCGCGAACGCGGCGACGGTGAGCCCGTCCGCGGATACGCACGACGGCCGCGTGCATTTCACGCCGGCCAATCTGTGCAGCAAGCTGCATCGCGCGATCGAACATGAGTCGACACGCCGCACGCTGCGCGCGATGTTCAGCGACGCCGACCGCTTCGTCGTGCACGAGGCGCTGCCCGGCACGCCCGCGCTCGGCGACGAGGGCGCGGCGAATCACACGCGCTTTTGCGAGCAATACAAGGCGCGCGGTGTCGAATTCTTCGTGTATGGGCGCAGCGAGTATCGTCGCGGACCGGAACCGAAGCGCTATCCGGCGCGCCAGACGTTCGAGGCGAGCCGCGCGGTCGCGCATCGTCATGGTTTGCAGGAAGCGGCGACCGTGTACGCGCAGCAGAACCCTGAAGTGATCGACGCGGGCGTGTTCCATAACGACGTGATCGCGGTCGGCAATCGCAACACGCTGTTCTGCCATCAGCTCGCGTTCGTCGAGCAGCAGGCGGTGTACGACGAGCTGCGCGCGAAGCTCGCGAGCCTGCACGCAGGGTTCAACGTAATCGAAGTGCCCGACGCCCAGGTCAGCGTCGCCGATGCGGTGACGTCGTATCTGTTCAACAGCCAGCTGCTGACTCGGCCCGATGGCAAGCAGGTGCTGGTCGTGCCGCAGGAGTGCCGCGAAAATCCGCGCGTGGCCGCGTATCTGGATGAGCTGACTTCGCGCAGCGGTCCGATCGACGAGGTGCTCGTGTTCGATCTGCGCGAGAGCATGAAGAACGGTGGCGGCCCCGCATGTCTGCGTCTGCGCGTCGTACTCGACGACACCGAACGCGCCGCGGTCGCGCCGGGTGTGTGGATCGACGACACGCTGTTCGGCCGTCTCGATGCGTGGATCGAAAAGCACTACCGCGATCGTCTCGCACCCGCCGAGCTGACCGATCCGAAGCTGCTGGTCGAGTCGCGCACCGCGCTCGATGAGCTGACGCAAATCCTCGCGCTGGGCTCGCTGTATGACTTCCAGCGCTGAGCACACAATGGCGGCCCCGAGCGCGATGCTCGACGATTTTCTCGCGTGGACGCTCGCGGGTTCCCGGCCTCCCGCGCATCAAGTGCAAGGCACGTGTGCGAACGGCGTGCGCTGGACGTGGCAGGGTGACGGTGTACTCGTCATCGAGCCCGCGGAGCAGCACGCGGACATCCGTAGCGTGCTCGTGTCGGCCGGCGTGCATGGCGACGAAACCGCGCCGATCGAACTGCTGTCGCGCATCGTCGCCGATATCGCGCAGGGCCGCGCCGTGCTTGCATGCCGGTTGCTCGTGATTCTCGGCAACATCGAGGCGATGCGCGACGGCGGCCGCTATCGCGACGACGATCTGAACCGGCTGTTCAGCGGCCGTCATCTGCAACTGCCGCACAGTCATGAGGCGCCGCGCGCGGCCGCGCTCGAACAGGCCGCGACGCGCTTTTTCGCCGACGCGTCCGCCACGCCCGGCGCGCGCTGGCATATCGACATGCATACGGCGATCCGCGCGTCGGTGTTCGAGCGCTTCGCGCTGTTGCCGCATACCGGCAAGCCGTTTTCGCGCGCGATGTTCGAATGGCTCGGCGACGCGCGTATCAGCGCGGTGCTGCTGCACACGACGAAGGGCAACACCTATTCGCACTTCACCGCGCAAGCGTGTGGCGCTGCTGCGTGCACGCTCGAACTTGGCAAGGTGCGGCCGTTCGGCGAGAACGACCTGACACGCTTCGAGGGCGCGGATCTCGCGGTGCGCGCGCTGCTGGCCGGCACGCGCGTGGGTTCGCAAGCCAACACGCAAGCCGCTCTGCCGCGTGTGTTCACCGTCGTCGATCAGCTGACCAAGCAAAGCGACGCATTCGAGCTGCTGCTCGCGCCGGACGTGCCGAACTTCACGCCGCTCATCAAGGGCAGCTTGCTGGCGCGCGACGGCGACTATCAATACACGGTGCAGCGCGACGAAGAGCGCATCGTGTTTCCGAACCCGACGGTCAAGCCCGGCCTGCGCGCCGGTCTGCTCGTCGTCGACACCACCGCCGATACGCTGTCCAGGCTTGTCTAGACAGGCTCCATGTACAATCGCGGGCTTCGCGGCTGTCGCATCTACGGGTCACGCCGGCCGCGCGAGTCCGAAGCGCGGCCGACGTAATCCGACTGTGCGCGCAGAATCGGCTCCGTTTCAGTCCACACCGTAAAGGAACATCCGTAATGAAGAAGAATTGGCCCAACCTGGCCGCACTCGCGCTGTTCGCGACGGCGGTGTTGACGGCAGGCACCGCGTCGGCGGCTGAGATCAAGGAAGTGCGCTTCGGCGTCGAGGCGTCGTATGCGCCGTTCGAATCGAAGTCGCCCGCTGGCGAACTGCAGGGCTTCGACATCGACGTCGGCAATGCCGTGTGCGCGAAGCTGAAGGCCAAATGCGTGTGGGTCGAGAACTCGTTCGACGGCCTGATCCCGGCGCTCGAAGCGCGCAAGTTCAGCGCCATCAACTCGGACATGACGATCACCGACCAGCGTCGCCAGGCGATCGACTTCACCGATCCGATCTACACGATCCCGAACCAGTTGATCGCAAAGAAGGGCAGCGCTCTGCAGCCGACGCCCGCATCGCTGAAGGGCAAGCACGTCGGCGTGCTGCAGGGCACGATCCAGGAAACCTATGCGAAGGCGCGCTGGGCGCCGGCCGGGGTCGACGTCGTGCCATATCAGACGCAGGACCAGATCTACGCGGACCTCGCGTCGGGCCGTCTCGATGCGTCGTTCCAGGACGCCGAAGCGGCATCGAAGGGCTTTCTGAAGAAGCCGCAGGGCGCGGGCTTCGAGTTCGCCGGTCCGGCCGTCAGCGACGACAGGCTGCTCGGCGCGGGTGTCGGCTACGGCGTGCGCAAGAACGACAAGGCACTGAAGGATGCGCTGAACGGCGCGTTGAAGGAGCTGAAGGCGGATGGCACGATCGACCGCCTCGCCGCCAAATACTTCGACGTGAAAGTCGTGCTGAAGTAGCGATGCATCGAAGTGCGCAAAACGGCCGCTCGTTGCGGCCGTTTTGCTTTCTGCACGCGTGTCGCAAACGTTCAACAAATATTTCGAGATATTGCCTCGTAAGCCTGTTCGTGCCCAATGACGCTGCGATAAAATTGCGACGCAAACTGCCGCGCGCGACGGAGCTTGCAACGTCACAGAAACGCGCCAACATGCAGCGAAAAACAGAACATAGCGGCCAGGCGCCAGCGGCGCCGAGCGGGGACTGGAATGACCACCATCGCAATCGAGACTCTGAGCCACAGCGGCACGACCGACGACGCGTCGCTCACCGCCAGCTACGCAAGGCAGCCCATTCTGAATCGGGACGGCATGCTGTGCGGCTATGAGATCAAGGTGCGTGCGCCCGAGCTGCCGCTCGCCGACGCGGACGGCATCGCCCCGCAAGCCAATACCGATCTCCCTGCCGAAACCGACGCGTTGCCGGGCCGCGCGCCCACGCCGGTGCAACGCGTCGCGCGCGCGATCGTGCGCGGACTCGTGCAGGGCGACGTACGCGGCGCGCTGACCGGCCATCCGGCCTACCTCGACGTGAGCCGCGAGCTGCTGCTCGACGACGCGATCCTGAGACTGCCCGCCGAGCGCTTCATGCTCGAGCTGCCTTCATCGCTCGAAGTCGACGACGCGTTGATCGCGCGTATCGTGTATCTGCATGGCCGCCGCTACTGCTTCGCGCTCGACGACGTCACGCAGCCCAACGAGACTTTCGCGAAGCTGCTGCCGTACGCCGAAGTCGTCAAGATCGACGTCACGCGCACACCGCGCGCGCTGCTGCCGAAGCTCGCGAGCGTGCTGAAGTCGGCTGGCAAGCTGCTGCTCGCATCAGGTGTCGATGCGCAGGCCGACTTCGAAACGGTGCACGAGCTCGGCTTCGACCGCTTCCAGGGTTATTACTTCGCGCGCGCGCAAAGCTCGGCGACGCGCCGGGTCAGCGCGCCGCGCCACGCGCTGCTCAATCTGCTGCAACTGCTCGCGGGCGACCCGACGGTCGCGCAGCTCGAAGCCGAGCTGAAGCTGAACCCGGTGCTCGTCATGCATCTGATGAAGCTCGCGAATTCGAGCGGCCTCGCGGTCGGTCACAAGGTGACGACGCTGCGCGACGCGATCAACGCGACCGGCACCGACCGCATCGCGCGCTGGACGCAGCTGCTGCTCTACGCAGACGGCCGCAAGGTCGCACTGGAGGACGATCCGCTGCTGCAACTCGCGGCCACGCGCGCGCGCTTCATGGAACTCGCGATCGAGCGCATGCCCGAGGCGGGCCGCGACGAAGCCGATGCGGCCTTCCTGACCGGTGTGTTTTCGTTCGTCGATGCGGTGTTCGGCGGCTCGCTCGAAAATACGCTGAACATCCTTACGCTGTCGCGACCGATCCAGGCCGCGATCCTGCATCGCGAGGGCAGGCTGGGTCTGCTGTTGAGCGCGGTCGAAGCGCTCGAAGGCGGCGCATGGGAGCGCGTCGCCACGCTATGCGAGCGTCTTGCTCCGTTGACCGTGGAAGAGGTCGCGCAGATGGGTCTCGCGGCCGGCGCATGGGCCGGCGTCGCGGATCGCAGCGCGGAAGGGCTCGAGCGGATCGAGGATTGAGTGGGGTAAAAGCCCCACACGGTGTCCGGATAAAATCGTTTTCGGGCAAACACGGAAAGGATCGAAGTGAAGCAGCGGCGTGATCAACGATCACGCCAGGTCTTCACATCGTCTCCATTTCCCGCATCTGCCCCTGGCCGAAAAAACGTCCTAACTCCCGTGCCAGTTCGTTGAGCACGCTCATCTCCTTCTGCGAGATGCGGCGCGCCTCCTGCGTATGCGACCAGTCGCCGTAGAGCAGCGCGACCGTCTGATTGGTTTCGTCGACGATCGGCAGCAGCACGAACGCGCGCGCGTCGTCGAACGAGCGCCGGAACCACTCGGGCAGCCGCGCGACCATCTTCGGATCGCGCGCATTCTCGATGAAGATGCCCACCGAGTTCGCGATCGCGAGATGAAATACGTCGGGTTCGAACGCGGTGTTGAACGAGAGCCGCGGCAGCGCCGCGTCGATCTTCGGCCCGAAGCCGAGACGCGCCTTGAACGCGCCGCTGCTGTGCTTGACGTACACCACGGTGCGCGAGAAGCCGAGCGCCGCGAGCACGGTCTCGGCGGCCATCGCGAGCGCCGGTGCGAGCGGGCTGCCCTCGGGCAGGCCGCGCAGATCCTTCACCCCGATCTCGATGCGCGCCTCGGGTGTGAGCGCCTCGCGCGCGATCGCATCGGCATTCGCGCGCAACTCGACGATCTCGCGCATCACGCTGTCGCCGCCATCCTCACGCGATAGCGCGACGCTCATCTGCAGCAGCACCTCGGGGTCGGTGTTCAGCGCGCTGCTGTACTCGTGCGCAAGCTCGCCGATGCGTGCCTCGCGCTCCCCCTCGGGCATGTTCTGCTGGGTGAGCACGTCGGCGACCGCGGTCGAGTAATTGGTGATCGCGCGCAGCCACTGCACCTGGCGCGGTTGCGTCACATCCTCCGGATCGAACTCACCCATGCCCGAGCGGATCGTGTCAGGCAGGCGCCAGCGCACCGCGGCTTCGGCGCCGATTTCATCGAACGTCACGCCGAGCACGAGCACGCACGCATCGGTTTCGAGTGCGCCGCCATCGATATGGCGGCGAATCTGGTCCCATTCGGTGTCGAGATAGAACACGACCAGCAGCTTGCCGATCTGCCGCATCAGCGTGCAGACCACCGCTTCCTCACCGGCGCGCAGGTCGCCGCGCTCGGTCAGCTTGCGCGCGACGCAGCCCGACAGCAGCGTGCGGTTCAGTTCGAGTTTCGCGTCGATGCGGCGCGGCGCGCTTTGATGAAAGTGATCGACGATCTTCAGACCGACGACCAGATGGCCGACCGCATCCATGCCGAGCACCATCAGCGCGCGCGACACGGTCGTGATGTTGCCGCCGAACGCCATGTACATCGCCGAGTTCGCGAGGCGCAGCACCTTCTGCGTGAGCGCGAAGTCCGACAGCACCACTTGCACGAGGCCGGTGAAGTCGAGGTCGTCGTTGGTCACTGCCGCCATGGTGGTGCGCAGCGATTGCGACAGCATAGGGAAATCGCCGCGCTCGCTCATTCGCGTCCAGAGCCGGTCGAGCACTGCCGCCTTTACCATGTGAGTCCCGCAAAAGCCATACGTATTCCAGTGAATGCCATGCCGGCCGTGAGCCGGCTTGTTGCGCTGCCTGGGCGTCGTGTCTGCATCGCCCGTTACGCGCCGTGCAACTGAAGCTCGCGCGTTTCGAAACGCTGCGCGAGTTCCTCGGACGGCAGCGCCTTGCAAACGAGCCAGCCCTGAATGTGATCGCAGCCCATCTCGGTGAGCAACGCGCGTTGCGCTTCCGTTTCGACGCCCTCGGCAACCAGTTCGAGGTCGAGCGTCTGCGCAAGGCCGACGACAGCGCTAACGATTGCCTGATCGTTTCGCGAGGTTAGCAGATTCTCGACGAAACTCCGGTCGATCTTCAGCTTCGCGAGCGGAAAACGCTGCAGGTACGCGAGGCTCGAATAGCCGGTGCCGAAGTCGTCGACGGCGAAGCGGATGCCCATCGCGGTCAGGTCTTCGAGCAAGCCTTTCGCGTGCGCAGGGTCGTGCATCAGCAGACTTTCGGTGATCTCGAAGACGAGGCGGCGCGGATCGATGCCGGTCAGCTCGATCGCCTCGCGCACCGAGTCCTTGAAGCGCGGATCGCGAAACTGCTGCGGCGACACGTTGACGGCCACGTACTGCAGCGAAATGCCCTTCGCGTCCCACTGGATCAGTTGCATGCACGCGACCTTCAGCACCCAGTTGCCGAGAAAGTTGATGAGCCCGATCGACTCCGCGAGCGGAATGAACATCGACGGCGGCACGAGGCCGTGCACCGGATGCGTCCAGCGAATCAACGCCTCGACACCGACCACGCCCCGCGTGCGGCTGCTCGTGATCGGCTGGAAGTGTAGCGAAAACTCGCCGTTGCGTACGCCGTCGTAGAGGTCGGCCTCGAGTTTAAGGCGCTCGGCGTCGGCCGGGTTGTCGTCGGGTACGTAGAACGCCAGCGTGTTGCCGCCCGCGGCCTTCGCCTGCAACAGCGCGTGGTCGGCCCAGCGCAGCAGGTGCGTGTCGTGGCCGCCGGTGTCGTTGGCGTGGCGCACGTCCGGGTACAGCGCGATGCCGATGCTGGCCGACAGGTGCACCTGCTGACCCTTGAACACGTACGGCTGCTGGATCGCGGTCAACAGGCGCCGCGCCAGCGCTTCGGCGGCCGCCGCCGCGTCGGTGCGGCTCGCGGCAGGCTTCACGAGGATCGCGAACTCGTCGCTGGCGACGCGCGCGATCGTTTCGTTCGGGCTCGTCATGTTCAACAGGCGCCGCGACGTGTCGCGCAGCATCTCGTCGCCGGCGTCGTAGCCGAGTGCGCGATTCACGCGCTGATAGTCGTCGAGATCGAGCAGCAAGAGCGCGACCGGCGTGCCGTGCGCGTCGGCCCTCTGTTGCGCGTCGAGCAACGCGTGCAGCAAGCCCGACTGATTCGGCAGGCTGGTCAGCCGGTCCAGATGCAGCGCCTGGGTCAGGCGCTCTTCGGTGGCGCGCCACGACGACACGTCGAAGCCGGCGATCGCGTAGCCTTCGACGCCGTCGTGGCTGCTGCGCACGACCCGCAGCTCGACCGTGATCGGATAGGTCAGCGACTTGACGAGCCCGAGCGTCGCTTTCTCGACGTTGCCCGAGGCCGCCGCGAGCTTGAGCAGCGCGTCGAGGCGCGGCACGTCGGCGGGCGCGACCAGATCGTGCAGCGTCGCGGTTTTCAGGTATTCGCGGTGATAGCCGATGAAGCGCAGGCTCGCGTCGGACACGTAAATGAAGCGCAGCGCATCGTCGACGTGCGCGAGCAGATCGACCGCGCCGACCACCTGTTCCAGTGGGGGCGGGCGATTCGCGCTGCTCGGCTGGTCGTCGTCCTCGCGCCGGCCGAACGCTCGCAGCCGGTCGATGACCGTGCGCAAGGAGCCCCGGCGGGGCGCGGTGATCGTGTTCGCTTCCATGTTTGTCGCTGGCAACCTGGGTTCGTCCGCGGGCGGGGGCTGCTTGTCCGCCGGTCCGGGCGGCCAGGAGATAGCAGGCCGCCCCATCAGAACGAGATAACGACGCATGCGGGGAAATCTTTAGCGGCCGTGGAGAAAAACATCTGGTAAGGAGAAGCCTGGCGCCGTCGCCGGCACGATTCGGTTAAAGTGACACCGCCTCGCGGCCGTTAATACGGCGAATCCCCTTTATTTGGCGACGCTGATGACGTCGCGCTGCATAGACTTTCCGAACCTTGCACTGATGATCCATGTCCGAACGCCCCGTCGTCAGGTCCGCCAGAGCCCCACGGCCCGTCCCGCGGGACGTCGAGGTGCGTGATGTCCTCGCCGGCGCGTCGGCCGGCTATCGTGAGCACGGGGAGCTGGACGCTGCCCCGCAGTACGTCTATGTCGGCCGCCAGCCGATTCTCGATCGCGATGGCGCGCTTCACGCCTACGAGCTGCTGTTCCGTGCCGGAACGTACAACTACGCCGAAATCAGCGACGACACGCAGGCCACCGCGCAGGTGGTCGCGCGCACGATCGGCGGAATCGGCGTACCCGCCGTGCTCGGCCAGCATCGCGGCTTCGTCAATATCGATCGCGCGCTGCTCTTTAGCGACATCGTCCATCTGATGCCGCCCGAGCGCTTCGTGCTCGAAATCCTCGAAACCGTGCGCTACGACGCCTCGCTCGCCCGTCGTCTCGGCGAGTTGCGCGGCGCCGGCTTCCAGGTCGCGCTCGACGACGTGCACGATCTGTCCGACGAGCTGAGCGCGATGCTGCCGTACGCCGACATCGTCAAGATCGATTTCCTGCAGACGCCGCGCCGCACCGTCGCGAAGCTCGCGTCGACGCTGCGCGGCCACGGCAAGACGCTGCTCGCCGAGAAGGTCGAGACGCGCGAGGACTTCGGGCTCGCCCACGAGCTCGGTTTCGATCTGTTCCAGGGCTACTTCTTCGCGCGGCCGCAGGTGCTGGCCGCGCCGCGCAACCGCTCGCTGCGTCCGGGCCTGCTGCGGCTGCTCGCGTTGCTGTCGCGCGACGCCGGCATCGTCGAGCTCGAGGCGGAGCTGAAGGTCAACCCGGGCGTGGTCGTGCAACTGCTGCGGCTCGTCAATTCGAGTGCGTTCGGCCTCGGGCGCAACATCGCGTCGCTGCGCGAGGCGATCATCGCGACCGGCACGCGGCAGATCGCGCGCTGGGCGCAACTGCTGCTGTACGCGGACACCGGCGAGTTGCCGTGGCGCGCCGATCCGCTCGTGCAACTGGCGGCGACGCGCTCGCGCTTCATGGAACTCGCCGCGAACTGGCTGCGTCCGGCCGACAGCGAATTCGCCGACGCCGCGTTCATGACCGGGATTTTTTCGCTCATGCACATCGTGCTCGACAGCACGCCGGACGCGGTGCTCGAGAAACTCGGCCTGGCGCCGCAGATTCGCGACGCGATCGTCGCGCGCAAGGGCGAACTGGGCGCGCTGCTGCTGATCGCCGAGGTCGCGGGCGAGGGCGGCGACGCGGCGCCGGTCGCGACGGCGGCGGGCTTCCACGCGCTGACGCCCGACGTGCTGTCGGAGCTGAACCTGTCGGCGGCGGCGTGGTTCGGCGCGCACGTGGCGGAATTGGGCGTTTGATGCGTCGAGCTCGCACGCCGCACCCTTTCGATTCGCTTGTGATCCGGGCGACGACCCACGCCGCGTGCGCATCCGTGGTCCAATAGGAAGTTCAGCGACGGCCTGTGACGTCGGCCGAAGCTGTCTCCGATGGACCCGATCAATTGCGTGCGCTCACGCGTGGAGGAGCAGATGAAGACAAAACACATACCGGCGGTACTGGCCGCCGTCATGGCGTTCGGATTCGCAATGCATTCGCCGCTCGCCTCGGCAACCCTGAAGCCCGGCAATACGGCGCCGACGTTTACCGCCGAGGCCTCGCTCGGCGGCAAGACCTACACGTATTCGCTCGCCGACGAACTGAAGAAGGGCCCGGTCGTGCTGTACTTCTATCCAGCCGCGTTCACGAAGGGCTGCACGATCGAGGCGCACGAGTTCGCCGATGCGGTCGACGAATACAAGAAGTACGGCGCGACGGTGATCGGCGTGTCGCACGACAACATCGATACGCTGACGAAGTTTTCGGTCAGCGAATGCCGCAGCAAATTCCCGGTCGCGGCCGACGCCGACGCGAAGGTGATCAACGCATACGACGCGGGCATGCCGTTGAAGGCCGGCATGGCGAATCGCGTGTCGTACGTGATCTCGCCCGACGGCAAGATCATCTACGAGTACACGAGCCTGTCGCCCGACAAGCATGTCGAGAACACGCTGAACGCGCTCAAGGAGTGGTCGGCCGCGCATAAGGGGCAGTGAGGGGCCGAACGCGCCGTCGGGTTTGCCCGCGCTAGCCGACTAAAACCATTTGCCGGATGAGCTTGCGATGCCGATTGTCGTTGCGTTGATTGCGCTGATCGCGCTGGGGTACGGCGCGGTGCGTGCCTTTTATGCGCTGCAGGCCGCTTTCGGGCTGGCGGTGGCGGAGGGTGTGGCTGTGCTGGTTGCCCTGCTGATCGCCGGTGCGCTCGCGTACTGGCGGCAGCGGCGCCGCGAAGTCGCGCCGAACGTGCGCGACGGCGACTGGACGCACGAATTGAAGGGAAGTTGGGGCTCGGTGCGGCTCGCGGCGGCCAAGCGGCTCTGCGAGATTCGCGTCGGCGACCAGCAGGGCGCGTATATCTTCGCCGATCTGCTCGCCGCCGAAGCACAGGGCCGCGACGCACAGGCGCGGCTCGCGCTGAAGGTCAAGGACTCACGGCACGGCGAGTGGCTCGTGCCGATGTCGAACGAGCGGGCGGCGCGCCGATGGCAGCGGATTTTCTCGCTGGCCATCGAGCAGAAGCTGTGAGCGCCACCTTCACTACATCATGACGACGTCGGCGCCGCGCCACCCGCGCGGCGTGCCTTTCTCGCCTCCCAGCGCACGCGGATGCGATCCATGTACAGATAGACGACCGGCGTCGTATAGAGCGTCAGCATCTGGCTGACGATCAGCCCGCCGACGATCGAAATACCGAGCGGCGCGCGCATCTCCGCGCCTTCGCCGCTGCCGAACGCGAGCGGCAACGCGCCGAGCAGCGCGGCGAAGGTGGTCATCATGATCGGCCGGAAGCGCAGCAGACAGGCCTGGTAGATCGCGTCGCGCGACGACATTCCCTTGCGCGACGCGTCGATCGCGAAGTCCACCATCATGATCGCGTTCTTCTTCACGATGCCGATCAGCAGGATCACACCGATCAGCGCGATGATGCTGAACTCGGTCTTGAACAGCAGCAGCGCGAGCAACGCGCCGACGCCCGCGGACGGCAGCGTCGACAGGATCGTCAGCGGGTGGATGTAGCTCTCGTACAGGATGCCGAGCACGATATACACCGCCGCGAGCGCGGCGAGGATCAGGATCGGTTGGTCGGACATCGACTGCTGGAACGCCTGCGCGGTGCCCTGGAAGCTGCCGTGAATCGTGGCGGGCATGCCGATCTCGGCCATCGTGTCGTAGATCGCCTGCGTGGCGGTGGACAGCGACACGCCCGGCGGCAGGTTGAACGAGATCGTCGAGGCGACGAACTGGCTCTGGTGATTGACCGATAGCGGCGTGGTGCCCGGCCCGAAGCTCGCGATCGCCGACAGCGGCACCATCGTCTCCTTCGCGGTCGACACCGCCGAGCCCGACGACGCGCTCGACTTGCCGCTCGCCGCGATGGAGTTGATCGCCTGGTTGCGCGCGGAGTCGGCTGCGATGCTGGCCGCGCTCGTCGCGGTGGTGGCGGCCGTGCCGCCGGTTGCCGCGCTCGTCGTGGTCGACGTGCTGGTCGCTCTGGACGTTACGGTGCCGGCCGGCGCGTTGGTGGTCTGCGCGCCGCTCGCGCTGCCGCCCGACGTGCTGACGAAAATCTGCTTCAGCATCTCCGGGCTCTGCCAGTATTGCGGCGCGACTTCCATCACGACGTGATACTGGTTCAGCGGGTTGTAGATCGTCGACACCTGGCGCTGGCCGAACGCGTCATACAGCGTGTTGTCGATCTGCGCGGGCTTGATGCCGAGGCGCGATGCCGTGGCGCGGTCGATCGTCACCATCGCTTCGAGACCGCCTTGCTGCTGGTCGGAGTTCACGTCCGCGAGCTCCTTGCGTGCCTGCAGCGCCTCGGTGAGCTTCGGCCCCCACTTGTACAGATCGGGCGTCGAGTCGGCGAGCAGCGTGAACTGATACTGCGCGTTCGATTGCCGTCCGCCGACACGGATGTCCTGCACCGCCTGCAGGAACGTGCGCGCGCCGGCCACGTCGCCGAGCGGCGCACGCAGTTGCTGGATCACCTGGTCGGCGGACAGCTTGCGTTCGCTCTTCGGCTTCAGCGACATGAACATGAAGCCCGAGTTGGTCTGCCGGCCGCCGGTGAAGCCGGCCACGCTGTCGACCGCCGGATTCTTGCTGACGATTTCCATCATCTGCGAGAACTTGCCCTTCATTGCCTGGAACGACGTGCTCTGGTCGGCCTGGATGCCGCCGATCAGGCGCCCCGTGTCCTGCTGCGGGAAGAAGCCCTTTGGCACGATGATGTAGAGCGCGATGTTCAGCGCGACGGTCAGCAGCAGGACGAGGACGATCAGCAGCGGATGCCGCAGCGCCCAGCCGAGCGTGCGCTCGTAGCCGCGCTGCATCGATGAGAAACCGCGTTCGAGCCAGCGGCCGAAGCGGCTTTCCTGTTCTTTCTCGTGCGGCTCGCGCAGCAGGCGCGAGCACATCATCGGCGTGAGCGTCAGCGATACGACCAGCGACACCGCGATCGCGAGCGACAGCGTCAGCGCGAACTCGCGGAACAGCCGCCCGACGATGCCGCCCATCAGCAGGATCGGCAGGAACACGGCG
Source organism: Paraburkholderia sp. 40 (assembly GCF_050434105.1). Lineage (NCBI taxonomy): Bacteria > Pseudomonadati > Pseudomonadota > Betaproteobacteria > Burkholderiales > Burkholderiaceae > Paraburkholderia > Paraburkholderia sp. 40. The sequence goes on from NZ_JBNPVY010000004.1 coordinate 158,364, forward strand.
ACCAGCGAGATGCTGATCGACATCACCGTGAAGCCGACCTCGCGCGCGCCGATGAACGCGGCCTTCATGCGCGGCACGCCGTCTTCGATGTGGCGCGAGATGTTTTCGAGCACGACGATCGCGTCGTCGACGACGAAGCCGGTCGCGATGGTCAACGCCATCAGCGACAGATTGTCGATCGAGAAGCCCATCAGGTACATCGCGCCGAACGTGCCGACGATCGAGATTGGCACGGCCACGCTCGGAATCAGCGTGGCGCGCCAGTTGCGCAGGAACAGGAACACCACCATCACGACGAGCGTGACCGCGATCACGAGCGTGCGCTGGGTGTCCTTCAACGACGCGCGGATCGTCGTCGAGCGGTCCGAGGTCGGCGCGATGTCGACGTCGGCGGGCAGCGACGCGTGCAGTTGCGGCAGCATCGCCTTCACGCGGTCGACGGTCTCGATGATGTTCGCGCCCGGCTGCCGGTACAGGATCACGAGCACCGAGCGCTTGCCATTGAAGAGACCGAGATTGCGCAGATCTTCGACCGAATCGACGACTTCGCCCATGTCGGAGAGTTTGACCGGCGCGCCGTTGCGATAGGCAATGACGAGGTCCTTGTATTGCGACGCCTTGCTCGCCTGGTCGTTGGTGTACAGCTGTACGCGGTTCTCGCCGAACTCGATCGAGCCCTTCGGGCTGTTCGCATTGGCCGCGGCGAGCGCCGCGCGCACGTCCTCGAGGCCGATGCCGTAATGCGACAGCGCATGCGGCAGCAACTCGACGCGCACGGCCGGATTCGCCGAACCGCTGACATCCACTTCGCCAACCCCTTGCACCTGCGACAACGACTGCTGCAGCACCGTCGCGGCCGAATCGTAGAGCTGGCCCGCCGTCAGCGTGCTCGACGTCAGCGCGAGAATCAGGATCGGCGCGTCGGCCGGGTTGACCTTGTGGTAGGTCGGGTTGCTGCGCAGGCTCGCGGGCAGGTCGGCGCGCGCCGCGTTGATCGCCGCCTGCACGTCGCGCGCGGCGCCGTCGATGTTGCGGTTCAGGCCGAACTGCAGCGTGATGCGCGTCGAGCCGACCGAGCTCTGCGACGTCATCTCGGTGACGTCGGCAATCGAGCCGAGATGCCGCTCGAGCGGACTCGCGACGCTCGTCGCGACGGTCTCCGGGCTCGCGCCCGGCAGCGTCGCCTGCACCGAGATGGTCGGGAAGTCGACCTGCGGCAGCGGCGCGACCGGCAGCTTCGTGAACGCGAATACGCCCGACAGCGCGACGCCGATCGCCAGCAGCGTGGTGGCGACCGGACGGGAGATAAACGGACGCGACAGGTTCATCGCTCAGTTCCCTGCATCGGTGGCGGGCGGCGTGGCGCTACCGGACGAATCGCCGCGGTTAAAGCGCTCGCGCAGCCGGCGGCCGAGCGAATCGAACGCGAGGTAGATCACCGGCGTCGTGAACAGGGTCAGCAGCTGGCTCACGATCAGGCCGCCGGCGATCGCGATACCGAGCGGCCGGCGCAGCTCCGAGCCCGCGCCGGTGCCGAGCATCAGCGGCAGCGCGCCGAGCAGCGCGGCGAGCGTGGTCATCAGGATCGGCCGGAAGCGCAGCAGACACGCCTGGTAGATCGCCTCGCGCGGCGGCTTGCCTTCCTCGCGCTCGGCGTAGAGCGCGAAGTCGATCATCATGATCGCGTTCTTCTTAACGATACCGATCAGCAGCACGATGCCGATGATGCCGATGATGTCGAGATCGTGGCCGGTGATCAGCAGCGCGAGCAGCGCGCCGACGCCGGCCGACGGCAGCGTCGACAGAATCGTGATCGGATGGATGAAGCTCTCGTACAGCACGCCGAGCACGATGTACATCGTGACGATCGCCGCGAGGATCAGGAACAGCTCGTTGGCGAGCGACGCCTGGAACGCGAGCGCCGCGCCCTGGAAGCGCGTCTGGAACGACGCGGGCAGACCGACGTCCTTCTCGGCCTGCTGGATCGCCTTGACCGCCGCGCCGAGCGACGAACCCGGCGCGAGGTTGAACGACACCGTGGTGGCCGGGAACTGGCTCAGGTGCGTGACCAGCAGCGGCGCGGGTTGCTCGATGAACTTCGCGATCGACGACAGCGGCACCTGGCCGCCCGTCGACGTGGAAGAGGGCAGGTAGATCGAGTTCAGCGACGTGGTGTAGTGCTGCATCGTCGGCTGCGCTTCGAGAATCACGCGGTACTGGTTCGACTGCGTGAAGATCGTCGAAATGATGCGCTGGCCGAACGCATCGTACAACGCGTTGTCGATCGTGGCCGGTGTGATGCCGAAGCGCGCGGCGGTCGGGCGGTCGATCTCGATGAACACCGAGCGGCCGTTGTCCTGCAGATTGGTTGCGACGTCCGCGAGCTCGGGCGACTGCTTCAACCGGTCGACCAGCTTCGGCACCCACGTGGTGAATTCGCTGATGTTCGGATCGGTCAGCATGAACTGATACTGCGTCGGGCTGACGGTCGAGTCGATCGTCAGGTCCTGCACCGGCTGCATGTACAGCGACGCGCCCGGAATATGCGCGACGTCTTTCTGCAACTGGCGGATCACCTCGCTCGCGGTATTGCTGCGGTCGTCGCGCGGCTTCAGGTTGATCAGCATGCGGCCGCTGTTCAGCGTGATGTTGCTGCCGTCCACGCCGATGAACGAGGTCAGGCTTTCGACGTCCGGGTTCTTCAGGATCTGGTCGGCGAGCGCCTGCTGACGCTCGGCCATTGATGCGAACGACACCGACTGCGGCATCTGCGTGATCGCCTGGATCACGCCGGTGTCCTGCACCGGGAAGAAGCCCTTCGGCACGAACACGTACAGCAGGCCGGTCAGCACCAGCGTGAGCACCGCGACGACCAGCGTGGAGCGCTGACGGTTCAGCACCCACGTGAGCGCGACCGCGTAGCGCGCGATCACCCAGTCGATGAAGCGGTGCGCCTTCGCCTCGAAACGTTGACTGTCGTGCGGCGGCGTGTGGCGCAACAGCTTCGCGCACATCATCGGCACGAGCGTCAGCGACACGACCGCCGAGATGACGATCGTCACCGCGAGCGTGATCGCGAATTCGTGGAACAGGCGCCCGACCACGTCGCCCATGAAGAGCAGCGGAATCAGCACCGCGATCAGCGAGACCGTCAGCGAAATGATCGTGAAGCCGATCTGCTTCGAGCCCTTCAGCGCGGCTTCGAGCGCCGTGTCGCCTTGCTCGACGTAGCGCGCGATGTTCTCGATCATCACGATCGCGTCGTCGACGACGAAGCCGGTGGCGATGGTCAGCGCCATCAGCGACAGGTTGTCGAGCGAGAAGCCGCACAGGTACATCACCGCGAGCGTGCCGATCAGCGACAGCGGCACCGACAGGCTCGGAATGATCGTCGCGTAGACGTTGGCGAGGAACAGGTACATCACCAGCACGACCAGCACGACCGACATCGCCAGTTCGAACTGCACGTCGCGCACCGACGCGCGGATCGTCGTGGTGCGGTCGGTGACGACCTCGACGTCGAGCGCGGCGGGCAGCGACTGCTGCAGCTGCGGCAGCAGCGCCTTGATGCTGTCGACCACCTGGATCACGTTCGCGCCTGGCTGGCGCTGCACGTTCAGGACGATCGCGGGCGTGTTGTCGACCCACGCGCCGAGCTTCGTATTCTCCGGTCCCGCCACGATGCTCGCGACGTCGGTCAGCATCACCGGACGGCCGCTCTTGTATGCGACCACGGCGCTCTTGTATTCGTCGGCGTCGGTCAACTGGTCGTTCGAGTTGATCGTGTAGTTGCGCGTCGGACCGTCGAAATTGCCCTTCGGCGTGTTGACGTTCAGGTTCGAGATCGTGGTGCGCAGGTCGTCGAGATTCAGCCCGTACGCGGCGAGCGCGCGCGGGTTCGCCTGAATGCGGATCGCCGGGCGCTGCCCGCCCGACAGGCTCACGAGACCCACCCCGGCGACCTGCGAAATCTTCTGCGCGAGACGCGTGTCGGCGAGATCCTGCACCTGCGTGAGCGGCAGTGTCTTCGACGTGATCGCGAGCGTCATGATCGGCGCGTCGGCCGGGTTGACCTTGGCGTAGATCGGCGGCGCGGGCAGGTCGGACGGCAGCAGGTTGCCCGCCGCGTTGATCGCCGCCTGGACCTCCTGCTCGGCAATGTCGAGCGGCAGGTCGAGGCTGAACTGCAGCGTGATGATCGACGAGCCGGCCGAGCTTTGCGACGACATCTGGTTCAGCGACGGCATCTGCCCGAACTGCCTCTCGAGCGGCGCCGTCACGGACGACGTCATCACTTCCGGGCTCGCGCCCGGATAGAAGGTCTGCACCTGGATCGTCGGATAGTCGACCTCGGGCAGCGCGGACAGCGGCAGAAAGCGCAGCGCGACGAGGCCGACCAGCATGATCGCCGCCATCAGCAGCGCGGTGCCGACAGGACGCAGAATAAAAGCGCGGGATGGATTCATGCGGTAAGTGCCGTGCCTTTACTTTATTGCGATGCTTGCGCCGCAGCGTGCCGGCCGCGATGCGCGTGCGCGCCCGAGGCGCTCGCCGGAGCGCTCGCGCCGTGCGCGCCGGATGCGGCCGATGCGCCGGAGGCGCCACGCGGCCCCTCGGCCGGAATCGTGATCTTCGCGCCTTCGCGCAGCCGGTCCGAACCGTCGATCACGACGCGCTCGCCGACCGCGAGGCCCGACTGGATGCTGGTGCGCTCGCCGTCGACCGGGCCGACCTTGACCTGGCGCACGGTGACCGTGTTGTCGGCCTTCACGACGTACACGAAGGGACCCATCGAGCCATTCAGCACCGCCGAGGTCGGCACGATCACCGCGTTCCTGATCGTATCGACGAGCAGGCGAGTGTTGACGAACTGGTTCGGGAACAGGCCATTGTCCTTGTTCTCGAAGATCGCGCGCAGTTTGATCGTGCCGGTGGTCGTGTCGATCTGATTGTCCATCGTCTTTAGCGAGCCGACTTCGAGCGGATGCGTGTTGCTGCGGTCGTACGCGGTGGCCGACAGCGACTCGCCGTTCTGCGTGTGCTCGATGATCTGCTGCAGATTGTCTTCGGAAGTCGTAAACACCACGCTGATCGGATCGAGCTGCGTAATCACGACGATGCCGTTGGTGAGGCCCGAGGTCACGTAGTTGCCCGGGTCGACCTGACGCAGACCGACGCGTCCCGACACCGGCGCGGTGATGCGCGCGTACACGAGGTCGAGCTTGAAGCTGTCGATGTTCGCCTGGTCGGACTTCACCGTGCCTTCATATTGCCGCACCAGCGACGCCTGCGTGTCGACCTGCTGACTCGCGATCGAGTCCTGCGCGAGCAGCGTCTGATAGCGCTTCAGATCGAGACGCGCGGTGGCGAGCAGCGCCTCGTCGCGCACCAGCGTGCCCTCGGCGTTGCGCAGCGAAATTTCGTACGGGCGCGGGTCGATCTGGGCCAGTACGTCGCCCTTCTTGACCATCTGGCCTTCCTTGAAATAGACGTCCTGCAGCACGCCGCTCAGTTGCGGCAGCACGGTGACGGTGGCGAGCGGCGTGACCGTGCCGAGCGCGGTCAGCACGACCGGCATCTCGCCCTGCGTCGCGGCGGCTACGTGCACCGGCTGCGCCATGTTGGCCATCGCGTTCGGACCGCCGCGGCCGAAGCGGCCGCTGCGCGCGCCGCTCGCCACACCCGGCGCGCTCGCGCCGCTGCCGGGCCCGCCCCACGGATGCCAGCGCCACAGCACGACGCCGAGCACGACCAGCGCCGCGACGATCAGCGCGACAGTGCGGCCACGGTGGCGTTTCACCGCGCCGGGCGCGCTCAATTGCGCGCCGTTCGCGGACGGCTGGGGAGCGGCAGGGCGTTGGGTTTCCGGGTGCTTTTGTTGTTCGTCCATCGGTTCGGTCGGGTGGCTGGCTTGATGATGTGAGCCGCCGATGCGGTCGGCGCCATTCGAAGGGCGGCTGGCCGGCACATGGGCGGCATGTCAGGTGGTCGTGGCGGCGGGCGCCGCGCGATGTTCAGCGCGATGCTACCCGAGGCGCGGGACAGAGATGTTAACGCAATGCGGAATCATCACGGCTGGACGCGGCCGTTTCGACGGCGCTCACGGCTCGCGGCGCGCGGTCCCGCGACCGGCTTGCGTGATCGTACGTTGCGGCGTCTGTAACAGTCCAGCCGCGTATTTTTCGGTTGATTACGAAGGTTACAGCATGTCGGCGAATCGTCGGGCGAGGGCGGGCCGCCGTCGCCACTCTCGCAGATCACGGGCGGCTGGCGCCGCGTTCGATCCCCGCGGCGCGCCGTTTCGCGCCCGTTGCCGCCGACGGCTCATTCGTCGAGCCGGCGCCCCGGCGTGCCGCCGATCTCCAGGACGATCTTGTCGATGCATTCGAGCAGCGCGGGCGCGGCGCGCGTGATCAGCCAGTCGCGCGGACATTGGTCGGCCGAGCCTCCGCAATTGACTGCGTAGCGCTCGCCCGACGGCCCGACGAAGCCGAGCGCGATCGCGTTCAGCCCGTTATACCACTCGCCGGTGGCGATTGCGAAGCCGCGCTCGAGGGTGTCCTGGATCGCGCTTGCGAGACGGCTTCCGATATAGCCCCAATCGTCACCTTCGGCCGTCTGCAGGCCGACCAGCAGACGGTCGCGGTCCGGTTGCGCGAGCGCCGCGAGGTACGCCCGGCCGACGGCGGTGCGCGTCAAGCTCATGCGCGAGCCGATTTCAAGTCGCGACACGAGCACCGCCGAACGCGGCCGGATCGCGTCGATGACGACCATGTCGTAGCGGTCGCGCACCGCCAGATGCACCGACAACGCGGTGCGTTCCGCGAGTTCGATCAGAAACGGCCGCGCGCGCGAGCGGATGTCGAAGTTGCGCAGAAAGCCGTTGCTCAGTTCGAGCACCGACGAGGTCAGCACGAAGCGCTCGCTGTCGGGTAGTCGCAGCAGAAAACCGGTGCCCACGAGCGTCGCGGTGATGCGCGACACGGTGGGCTTCGGGATGCCGGTCAACTCGGCGAGTTCGCGATTGCTGAGTGGTGCGTGCGCGGCGGCGACGGCGCGCAGTACGGTCAGGCCGCGCGCGAGCGCGGTGACTTCATCGCCCGGACCGTCTCGGTCTTTGCTGGCGGGGACCTTGGCGGCGACGGGTTGGTTGGGAGTGGATCGGTTCATGCGTTTTTTTGGAACAGCATTTCAAATTGTTCGTGCGACAACTGTTGACGGCCGCTCACAGAGGCAGGGACATCTCCAAACCGGGGCATCCATTCATACATTTTTAAGAAAAGTCATTGTATCGGAAGAAATTGCCGATCGATGTTCGACGGTATCTTTTTGCTTGACTTAGTCAGCATAACCATAAAAAATGGAACCTCATTTCGAAAGTCGCTTGTCTCCGCTGCATTTTGCGGGCGCGTGAGCGGAAAAATCCCAAAATCCAGGATCGATTGCCCGTCCAATGCGCTTGCGCCTTTCGAATACCTTCTCTCAGGTTCTAGCACGGCCCTCGGAATGGCTAGAACTTTTTAAGGCGTCACGGCAACGTGACGCCTTTTTTTTGTCGTTCACACAAGCCATTGTTCGTATCCGCCCGGATTCATTCGAACGACACTATCAGAACATGCATAGATCCGGTGGTCGTGACGGCAAAACGCTTGCGTAAGTATTTCGCTCACTTACATTCGCCTCGGAAATCTCCACGCGGGTAAGTCCGAGAAGTTTCACAAGCGCGGCGCCCCGAACGAAAGCCTCGAAGCATTAAGCAGCGCTCGGGTGAAATCTTAAGAAACTGCCGCCTCGCGCAAAAGACGTCACGCGAGAACTGCTGGTCGCCTATTGGTTGCGGGTTTTTACATCGCAACTCTGCGCATTTATTTTGTCACTGTTTTCTCATTAACGGGATGGCGGGCGGAGAAACGCGCGCGCTGGTTTCGGGCGATCTTCGCGGTATGTGCGTGTCCGCACCAATTGCGGTTTCGGCATCGAAGTTTTTTATCAACCGTTTTAGCAATATTTATCCAATTCACATTGTTACGTTAGCGCTGAGCGTTGCATTTAATGGCTGTGAATTCCCATCCCTTCGACACCGAACTGAGCAACCTCGATTCAGCACCGCCGATTGTGCACACCATGAGCGGTATGGAAGTGGCGGTCAATGCGGTTTTACAGATCCTGTTATTGCAGGCTTGGAATCCCTTTTATCTGTCATTCAACATTCCGTCGTGGTCGTTGTCGACGCTGTTTTTTTCCATTTATTGTTTCCGGCGCTCGCGCCACGCCTGCTGTCGATGCGCTTGAAGTCCACGATGCTGATGGCGATGTGGGGCGCCAGCCTGTTGGCGGCCGTGATCGTTGTTGCAGGCGGCTGGTATCAGGCGTGGCCGATCGGTGTGTTGCATACCAATCCGCTGGTGCGGCTTCCGGAGTTTCTGGCGGGCATTCTCGCTTACGGGATATTCGAGGCGAACGTCGAAAGCATTACCGGCATGATCGCGAGTTGCCGGCGGATCATATTCGCTGCTACAGGGGCACTTTCATCGGCGCCACTTTTCTGTTTACGGCGGGAATGCGTTCGTGGGAAGTACTTCTTCACAACGTCGCACTCTTGCCCGCGCAAGTCGCGGTGATTTTTGTTTGCGCGAGCGCACTGCAAAACGCGTCGCCGCGCGTGGCCCCCTGGACGAGACGGCTCGATAACGCTTCGTTGTCGATCTTCGCGCTGCAATACCCGCTATTTATCGGCTTTCTCAAAGTGCAGAAGCTGTTTGGCATTCCGTATTCGCTGTTGTCATGCGTGCCTCGACCGCATGTTTGCCGGGAGGCGGCAAGCCAGGCGCCCGTGCATCTTTCCGCCTATCCGGTCTATCTGATCCTGGTGCTGGTGGCGTCGGTGCTGTTTCAGGAGCGGGTCGTGTTGCCGCTGAGGACCAGGCTGCGCCGCGTGCTGAAGAGCCGCTGGGACGCAGCGCGGCCCGCGCCACTGCCTGCGACGTCTGTGCCGAAGACACAGTGAGACGCGCTGCCGGCCAGGTGCAGGCGTTTGCGCATCCCGGTCCCGCACTCGTCGATGTGGTCACATCGAAACATGAGCTTGCCATGCCTCCGAAGGTGGAACTTGCCCATGCGAAGGGATTCAGCCTTTATATGCTGCGTGCGATATTGAACGGACGCGGCGACGAGATCGTCGAGCTGGCTCGCACCGAGCTCAGATGAAAACAGGCGCGAGCGCGATTGCCGACGGCTCGGGCCCGCGTCCGTGATCCTCGTCAACGTGTTCGCCTCAGCGCGCCAGCAACGAAACCGTCGCGATGCCGAGAATCGTCATGATTAGCGAAGTGATCACGTGAATCGCCACTTCGCCCGCCGCCCAGCCGAACCGGCCGTCCTGCAGACGCTGCACGACCTCCGCGGAGAACGTCGAGAACGTCGACAGCCCGCCCATCAGACCGGTGATCACGAACAGCCGCCATTCCGGCGCGAGCTGTGGCACACGCGCGAAGCCCGCGACCGCCACGCCGATGATGTAGCCGGCGATCACGTTGGCGGCGAGCGTGCCGAGCGGCAGGTCGCTAAAGACAGGGTTAAGTCGAAAGCCGAGGAACCAGCGAAACAGCGAGCCGAGTGCGCCGCCAATCGCGACAGCGAGAAAAGACCAATACATGGAAGAGGATCGAAACCGGAATGTCGACAGACCGGTTGATGCGGGCGAGTTGATGCCGCGTCCGCATAACCGGGCGTAGCAGGCATCATCAGCCCCAAGGGCGGTTAATGGAGAATGCCATCTCCAGCCGCGAAGTCTAGCATCGGCGCGCGCATCTGGGGACAGGCGCGTGATTCGCGCCTCTCCCGTTTCCCGCGAGCGCCGCCTTCGTTCACTCCGGCGTTGCCGAAATCTTGTGAATCGACAGATCGGCGCCGTTGTATTCCTCTTCCTGGTCGAGGCGCAGACCGACCGTCATGCGGATCACGCCGTACACGACCGTGCCGCCGAGCCCCGACACGACGATTCCGCCGAGCGTGCCGATGACCTGCGAGGCGAACGACACGCCGCCCAGCCCGCCGAGCGAATGGATGCCGAAGATCCCGGCCGCGATGCCGCCCCATGCGCCGCACAGCCCGTGCAGCGGCCACACGCCGAGGACGTCGTCGATGCGCCAGCGGTTCTGCACGCAGGTGAACATGTAGACGAACAGCACGCCAGCGATACCGCCCGTGACCAGCGCGCCGAGCGGATGCATGATGTCCGAGCCCGCGCACACCGCGACGAGCCCGGCGAGCGGGCCGTTGTACGTGAAGCCCGGGTCGTTGCGGCCCGCGAACCACGCGCTCAGCGTGCCGCCGACCATCGCCATCAGCGAATTGACCGCGACGAGGCCGCTGATCTTGTCGAGCGTCTGCGAGCTCATCACGTTGAAGCCGAACCAGCCGACCGTCAGCACCCATGCGCCGAGCGCGAGAAACGGAATGTTCGACGGCGGATGCGCGGCGATGCCGCCGTCGCGGTGATAGCGACCGTGGCGCGCGCCGAGCAGCAACACGGCCGGCAGCGCGACCCAGCCGCCGAACGCGTGCACCACCACCGAGCCCGCGAAGTCATGGAACGGCGCGCCGAAAGCCTGCGTCAGCCAGTCCTGTATGCCGAAGCGGTTATTCCACGCGATGCCTTCGAAGAACGGATAGATGAAACCGACCAGCACGAACGTCGCGAACAGCTGCGGATTGAACTTGGAGCGCTCGGCGATGCCACCCGACACGATCGCGGGGATCGCGGCGGCGAACGTCAGCAGGAAGAAAAAGCGCACGAGCGCATAGCCGTTGTGCTGGGCGAGCGTCGCCGCACTGTCGAAAAACTGCACGCCGTATGCGATCGTGTAGCCGATGAAGAAGTACGCGATCGTCGAGACCGCGAAGTCCACCAGAATTTTGACCAGCGCATTCACCTGATTCTTCTTGCGCACGGTGCCAAGCTCCAGGAAGGCGAATCCCGCGTGCATCGCCAGCACCATGGCGGCGCCGATCAAAAGAAACTCGGTATCGGCGCCGTATTTCAGACTTTCCATCGATATGTCCCGCTTATGCAAAAAAGTGCGCTATGTGAGCAAGAAGTGGGCCAAAGTTGTGCTGGTCGCGTCGACACGGTGCAATCGGGCACCGGGATGGGCATCCGGTGGGCTTTGAGCCATGCGCCGCCCGAGCGCGTCATGCACCTGAACAGAGAGGAGCCGCACAAGAAAAGTGCATAAATCGACGCCATTGCGCAGATCGACCCAGACGAGGGCGAAATATTCGATTTAAATTACATTTTTCATTCGGAATCCTGGCGCAGCGAGATGCTGGCCGGGCGCGTCGATGCCCATTTCTGGCCCGCTGTGCGCGAACAGCAGAAGCTGCCGTCGACGGGTTTGTGCCCCTCTTTCTTTTCCCGCGCAAACCTCGACATAATGTGCCGACTCCGTGCACGATCCGCCGGCCAACCCCTCCCATGGGCACGCATGAGACTGACCACTAAAGGCCTGCTTCTGATCGCGATCCCGGCCGTTTTCGAACTCGCGCTGCTCACCGGTGTCGTGAAGGCCCAGGCCGATGCGACGATGGCGGAGCGCTGGAGGATGCATAGCGAGGAGGTGTTGCGCCAGACCACGGAGATTCTCGATCCGGTGCTGTCCGAATCGGTCGCGCTGCGGGGCGCGGTGCTCGCCAACGACGCGCATTTCACCACCCCGATCGCGGTATGGATGGACGTCGACCGGCGCATCGACGAGCTCGCCGAACTCGTCGCGGACGATCCGGCGCAGGTCGAGCGCGTGGCCGAGGTGCGCCAGGCGGTGCAGGCGTACCGCCAGTGGTCCGACCGGATCCAGGACATGCTGCACGCCGGGCGGACCGGCGAGATTCTCGCGCGCTTCCACGCTCTCGCCCAGGCCGACGTGCTCGATCATTTCCGTGTGGAGGTGACCGCGTTCCAGGCCGAGGAGCGTCGTCTCGATAGCTCGCGCTCGAATGCCGTCGCCGCCGTGCGCGAACGGGAACAGACGCTAATCGTCGCGGCCGCGTTGGGCTCGCTGCTGTTCGTCGCGCTCGCCGTCTGGATGTTCACGCGCGGTGTGCGCGGCCGGCTCGCGCTGCTGTCCGACAACGCGGGCCGGCTCGCCGGCAACGAGCCGCTCGCGCCGCTCGGCGCGGGCAGCGATGAAATCGCGCGGCTCGATCTGACCTTGCACGAGACGAGCCGCCGACTGCTCGAAGCCGAACGCATCGAAGCTCGCTTTCACGCGGACCTCGAGTGGCGCGCCGCCGAGCTCGCGCGCAGCAACGAGACGCTGCGCCAGCAGACCCAGGAAAACGAAATGTTCATCTACAGCGTGTCGCACGACCTGCGCGCGCCGCTCGTGAACCTGCAGGGATTTTCCAGGGAGCTGATTCGCGCAAGCGACGAGCTGCGCGACGCGGTGCGCGGTTCGTCGCTCGCGATCAGCACGCGTGCGCGGATCGAGCGCCTCGTCGACGAGGACATCGGCGAGGCGCTGCACTATCTGCAGACCGCGGTGCTGCGCGCGTCGCACATCATCGACGCGCTGCTGCGGCTGTCGCGGGTCGGGCGGGTCGAGTACCGGCGCCAGAATGTCGATGTGCGCGACATCGTGCAACGTGTCGTCGATGCGATGCAGGGCTCGATCCGTGCGCGGCGCGCGCGCGTGACGGTCGGCGAACTGCCCGCGGTATGGGGCGATCCGACCGCGCTCGAACAGATCTTCGCAAACCTGATTGGCAACGCGGTCAACTATCTGGACCCGGCGCGCGAGGGCCGCGTCGAAATCGGCACGACGCCTGCGCCGCCGGGCGTGCGTTCGCTGCGGATCTTCTACGTGCGCGACAACGGCCTCGGTATCCCGGCGATCGCGCTGCCGCGCCTGTTCACCGCGTTCCAGCGCCTGCACGGCAATGCCGCGGCCGGCGAGGGCATCGGCCTCGCGCTCGTGCGGCGGATGGTCGAGCGACATGGCGGCCGCGTGTGGGCGGAATCGAAGGAGGGGGTGGGCACGACGTTCTATCTGTCGCTGCCGGAGGCGGGTGCTGCGGGCGCGAAACCGGCCGCGGCTGGCGCGGCTGCGCTTGCCGCGGCGGCTCCGGCTCCGGCTCCGGCTCCGGCGGCGCGCGGTGCGCGTCAGAGCGTGCCGGGCGCTGCGGGGCCAGGCTTGGGCGCAGGCAGCGGGTCGTCCGCGCGTTCGATCGACGCGGTGCGAGGAATCAGCACGCGGTAGGGGGCGCTCGATCGTGCGGCGCGGATGGCGCTCGCCCGCGCATCAACCGGCGAAAATCCGCCGCGGCTTCAGCAGTCTTCTGCCGCGCACCGACCAGTAGCAACCGCATGCCAGCAGCACGGCGATGCCGGCGAACGTTTCGGCCGGTGTTGGCCGAATGCCGGCAAGACCCTCGACGGCAAACAGGCCGTGCGTGACACCCAGCAGCGCCGCCCACAGTGCACACGCAGCCTGCATCAGCAAACGGGTCCCTTTCATATGTCGAGCGCGGGTGTCGTGCGACCAGGTGGGCAGCCGGCGCGCGCACAAAAAAACGATCGCCATCAGCGTGATGGCGAGGGTGACGATCCAGTCGATCAGTTTCATCGAAACAGCACTCCCCAAAAGCAGCCGCGACTATAGGGAGGTGTTTCGCCTGCAACTGTCGGAAGATTCTGAATTGTGGGGCGCTGTTGAGCGATGTTGAGGCGAGCGCCGCTGCAAGTCGACGCTCGTTGCTGCACGTGGTCTCGGGACTCGGTGCGCGATCCGCGTGCCGCCCAGCTGCGAGTACATCGATGTGCTCGCCAGATTGCATCAATCCTCGCAGGGTTCGGGCGCAATGCCAGTCAGACCAAACTGGCTAAATTCCCGGTATTCCTGCTGAAGAAGGCCGGCGCACCGATCTTGACGCCGGTGAACTAACTGGCCCGGTGGTATTCGCGCCTCTCGTGCAGTTCCCGTCATCACCTACAGAAGTCCCGACTTCCAGGCTACAACGGTCATTCAGGTGAACAGCGGCTCAACCCATGCCGAACCGCCGCTTTCTTCGCTCAGGCAGCGAAGTCGGTCGAAGACGACAGCTGTTTCCACGTTTCCGTTTCCTGCGTCACATAAGCGTTTTTCGCAGCGATGGCGGCCAGCGTGTCCGTCCCAAGCGGCAGGCGCAACGGCGGGGACGCCGCGTCGACCAGCGCGATCATCGCGGCCGCAAGCCTGGTCGGGTCGCCAGGCTGGTTGTGATTCAATTGCATGGCGTTGCGGCGAACCGCACCCGAGGTTTCGTCGTAATCGTCGATCACCTCGGGCGCCACGACCAGCGAGGACGCATCGAGAAAGTCGGTACGAAAATACCCCGGCTCGACGACTGTCGCGTGAATGCCCAGCGGTCTCAACTCGGCATGCAACGCTTCCGTGATGCCTTCGACGGCGAACTTCGTCGACGAATACACGCCAAAGCCCGCCGCGGCACGATAGCCGCCAATCGATGAAACATTGATCACGTGGCCCGAGCGGTTCGCGCGCATGGTCGGCAATACAGCGCGCGTGACGTTGAGCAAGCCGAAGACATTCGTGTCGTACATGCGACGCACTTGGTTGTCGGCGGATTCTTCCACCGCGCCAAGGAGACCGAACCCGGCGTTGTTGACCAACACGTCGACGCGGCCAAATTTTTCAATCGCGGCCTGCACCGCCGCCTTTGCCTGGGCCTCGTTGGTCACGTCCAGCTCCACCGGCAGCAACGCAGCCGACTCGCCAAGACGCTCGCTGATCGCCGCGACCTTGCGTCCGGCGGCCACCACCGCGTTGCCGTCCGCGAGCGCAGCTTCAGCTATCAATGCGCCGATGCCTCGCGATGCGCCGGTGATGAACCATACCCGCTTGAAACCACCCTGTTGAACGTTAGCCATGATGTCTCTCCGACGTGTGTGATGAAGTGATGCCATCGTAAGCTCGGCGATTGACACAAACTAGCCGTACATGATTGGCGACATAATCAACTTTTATTTGCTAATTGGGGCTTCGCAATACTGCCGCGGCAAGAGGCGCGCGCCGAAGACGATCGTTGAGGGAAGGGTCGCCTTTTGATTCGCGCGGACGTCAGCTCCATCAGGTTCGACAGAACCGCGACCAACTCCCCAGGGCGATCCGAAGCGGCCGCGCGGCGCAACGGCGGTATCATGGGCACGTCTTCGCATGTGCGAGCCGCCCGACGCGGCTCCTTCCAGATCATGATTTCATCTCTTTCCTCATCGTTATTGCACCGCGCGGCGGTCGTGGTCCTCGTGTTCGGCGCGCTGGCCGCGTGCCAGAAGAACGACGCGTCGGCCGGCCAGGTCGCGGGCAAGCTGAACGACGCCGCGCAGCTTGCCGGTCAGAAGCTCGATCAGGCCGCGAGCTACGTCGGCCAACAGGTCGACGCGACCAAGGACGCCGCGCAACAGAACCTCGACTCGGCCTCCGCGCCGTCGCTCAAGATCGACCCGGCCGCGCTCGCGTCGAGCGCGCAGGCCAACGTGCAGAACGCGGCGAGCGCGGCCAACGCGCAGCTCGGCAAGGCCGCGTCGATCACGGGCCAGGGCCTCGAAACGGCGGGGCGCAAGTTGCAGGCGTGGTCGGCGCAGAATGCGGGCGCGTCGGCTTCGTCGACTGCATCGACCGATTCCGCCGACGCGCAGAAGCAGATGGATAAATGACTCGCGCCGTTCGATCCGGTTTCGCCGTTTGACATTAGCGTTATATGTAATTACGATGGTTACACATTGTCGTTTCGGGACGGATCTGCCGTGAACACGAGTAGCCGGTTTGCCTTTGCCGTGCATGTGCTCGCGCTGTTGTCGCTACAGGGCGGCGTGCCGTTGTCGTCGGAGATGATCGCGGGCAGCGTGAACACCAATCCCGCGCTCATTCGCCGGCTTCTGATCATGCTCTCCGACGCCGGCCTCACCACCTCGCAGATGGGCGCCGGTGGCGGCGCGTTGCTTGCGCGGCGGCCGGAACGGATCACGTTGCTCGACGTCTATCGCGCGGTGGAAGACGCGCAGTTGTTCGCGTTGCATCGCGAGGAGCCAAATCCAGCGTGCATGGTGGGGCGCAATATCCAGAGCGTGTTGAGCGGGATCATCGACGAAGCGCAGCAGGCAATGGAAGCGACGCTGGCCGCGCGCACGCTCGCCGACGCGACCGCCGACGTGGTCCGCTCGGAGAAGCAGCGCGAGCGCAAGCGCCGTGCTTGAGCGTGCCTTCGCGCGCAAGACGCGGCGGCGGTGAACGATAGAAGCGCAGTGTCGTAGGGCGCGGGTCGAACTATTCCGGCACGCGTGCCAAACAAAGGAACGGGGTGAGCGCCCCGCTTTTTTTCTCGTGATATGTAACTATAATGGTTACATATAAGACAACCTGAGGAGTATGCTGATATGAGCAAGCAACTGAAGATCGCCCTGTTTGGCGCGACTGGCGTGATCGGTTCGCGGATTGCCGCGGAAGCCGCGCGTCGCGGGCACCAGGTGACGGCGCTGGTGCGCGATCCGGCGCGGGTGCCGGCCGGCGTCGCGAATCTGCATGCGGCGCAGGCCGATCTGCTCGACGCCGCGAGCGTCGGCGCGGCGGTGCGCGGTCAGGACGTGGTCGCAAGCGCGTATGCGCCGCCGCAGGGCGATCTCGCCACGCTGACGCAAGCGACACGCGCGCTGGTCGAGGGGGTGCGCGCGGCGGGGCTGAAGCGCGTCGTCGTGGTAGGCGGCGCGGGCTCGCTCGAAGTCGCACCGGGCAAACAACTGGTCGATACCGACAGCTTTCCGGACGCGTACAAGGGTATTGCACTCGCGCACCGCGACGCCTTCGAGTACTACCGCGGCGTGACCGATCTCGACTGGACGTTCTTCGCGCCAGCCGCGCTAATCGCGCCGGGCGAGCGCACCGGCAAGTTCCGCACGGGCGCGAACACGCTGATTGCGGACGCGGACGGCAACAGCCGCATTTCGGCCGAAGACTACGCGATCGCGTTCGTCGACGAACTGGAGCAGGGCCGCTTCATCCGCCAGATCGCGACGGTCGCGTACTGACGACCCGCGGTTCGAATTCGCCGGCCGCGCAAGCGTACTAACATTCGGTTACGCATGTTCGGCCGCGCCGGGCGAAACTGCGGCTACACTGGCGTCTGCCGTTTTCTCACGGATTGCCATGCAGTCATGCCCGTCGCAGCGTGAGTCCGAGGCTGCGCCGTCTGGCGGCGGGCAGCAGCCGGCGATTCTCAGCGCCCCCCATCTCTCCTACGCTCACACCGCTCGCGACACTGCCAGCGGCGACGCCCGCCCGCGCGCGAGCACAGATGCCGTCGGTTGGTTTGCCGTGCTGCTGTGCGCCGCGCTGATTCTGTGCCTCGGCGCGCTGCCGCGCATGGCGCAAGCCGCGGGCCCCGCGGTCGGCGGCGGCACGCCCGTGATCCCGGCATTGCAGAGCCTGATCAACAGCGCGACGGTGAACGCAACGCCTGCGTCCGCGGCATCGGGGGCGTCGGCGCCCGAGGCGGCGTCGGCGCCGTCGCCCGCGAGCCAGGCGGAGTTGGCGCGCTCGCTCGACAGCGTGATCGCCACGCTCGACAACGACCGCCAGCGCAACGCGCTCGTTGCCCAGCTGAAAAAGCTGCGCGATGTGTCGCAAAGCGCCGCGCAAACCGTCGGGCCACCCGCGCCCGCGTCCGCGCAACCTAGCCCGGGCCTGCTCGGCGCGATCGCCTCGGGTATCGCATCGTTCGAATCCGACGTGCATCAGGGCCGCACGCCGGTGCGCTACTGGAGCGGGCGCGTGACCGCGGCCGGCAACGAGCTGTACACGATCGTCTCGGGCCAGGGACACGAGGGTGTCGGCACGATCCTGTTGGCGATGCTGGGGATGCTGGCCGGCTGGGGCGCCTGTGCCGGCGCGCTGATCTATCTGCAGCAACGGCTGCACCGGCGCTTCGGTGTCGAGCTGGTGCTGCGGCCCAATCCCACCACGCGCGAGCTGCTGATCTTCGCGTTGCGCCGCGTCGGTCCGTGGATCATCGCGTTCGTCGCGGCGCTGCTGTTCATGCGCGCGATGCCCGATGCGCTCGGCCGCACGCTCGGCATGGTGGTCGCGTATGCGATCGTCGCGGGCGCGGTGTTTTCCGCGATCTGTCTGATCATGTTTTCGCTGTTCGGCTCGGGCCACCGCCGCGTCGCGGTGCGCCTGCTGATCGATCACGCGCGCCGCGTGCTGTTCGTGATCGGCGTGTGCGGCGCGCTCGGCGACGCAGCCGTCAATTACGACGTCGAGCATCAGCTCGGCACCAACCTCGCCGCGCTGATTTCGACCGCGGCCAACATGACGGCCGCCGTGCTGACCGGCTATTTCGCGCTCGCGTTTCGCCGGCCGGTCGCGCATCTGATCCGCAACCGGTCGTACGAACAGCGCAACGATCACAAGGCCGCGACCGATGCGTTCGAGGTGCTCGCCGCGCTGTGGCACCTGCCGGTGCTGGTGCTCTCGGCCGCGTCGGTGGTCGCGACGCTCGGCGGCTCCGGCTCCAGCGAAAACGTGCTGCAGATCTCGATCGTCACCGCGCTGCTGCTGGTGCTGGCGTTCTTCCTGTCGGCGATCGTGCTGCGCATGACGCGGCCGCGCAGCGCCCGCGCGCGGCGCCGCTCGCCGTATCTGACGCGGCTGCTGCGCTTTTGCGGCACGTTGCTGACATTGTTCATCTGGCTGTTTTTCTTCGAATCCGCGGCGCGTCTGTGGGGCGTGTCGCTGGCCGCGGTGATCGAGAGGAACGTGGCGGCGCGCGGCGTCGCGCATGCGATGACGGCGATCGTCGCCACCGTGTTCATCGCGTGGCTGCTGTGGATTCTGGTGGACACCGCGATCACCGAGACGCTCAATCCGGGCAGCCCGCGCAACAAGGCGCGCAGCCCGAGCATGCGCGCCCGCACGATGTTGCCGCTGGTGCGTAACGTCTTGCTCGTCACGATCATGACGATCGGTGGGATCGTCACCGCCGCGAACCTCGGCATCAACGTGACGCCGCTGCTCGCGGGCGCGGGCGTGATCGGTCTGGCGATCGGTTTCGGCGCGCAGTCGCTGGTGACCGACCTGATCACCGGGCTCTTCATCATCATCGAGGACACGGTCTCGGTCGGCGACTGGATCGACGTCGATGGCGGGCATGCGGGCACGGTCGAGCATCTGTCGATCCGCACCGTGCGGCTGCGCGACGGGCAGGGCGCGATCCACGCGATTCCGTTCTCGCAGATCAAGATCGTGAAGAACCTGTCGCGCGATTTCGCGTACGCGGTGTTCGAGGTGCGCATGTCGTTCTCGACCGATGTCGACGAGATCACGCAGCTGATTCGCGAAGTCGGCGCGGAGCTGATGGCCGACTTCCGCTACCGGCGCGAGATGCTCGGGCCGATCGAGGTGTGGGGCCTCGACCGCTTCGATCCGAACTGGATGGTCGTCAAAGGGCAGATCAAGACGCGGCCGCTGCAGCAATGGAGCGTCGCGCGCGCGTTCAACCTGCGGCTCAAGCGCAAGATGGACGAGGCGGGCATCGAGATTCCGGTCGCGCAGATGCGGGTGTACACATCGTCGAAGGATAGCGAGGGCGAGCCGCTGCGCGACGATGAGATGACCGGGTTCGTCGCGCCTGTGAATGCCGGTGCCGATGACAGCCGGCATGCGCATGGCGAGGCGCAGCAGCGGGCGCGGGACGGCGAGCGCGGCAAAATCCATCAAAGGGCGCATGAACCCACTCGCGAAAGAGACCGCGAAGCGGCGCACGAGTATCCGCGCGAAGCTGAGTATGAGGTGGGCGTCGTTGGCCCGTCGGCGCGCGCGTCGACACAGGTGCCGCTTGCGCCCGCGCGTGACGTGTCGCACGAACCGCGTCCGGCGCCGCCGACGACCGGACAGACCGCGCCGATTCCGCCGCAGATTCCGACGGCGGGTGATGTGGGTGGGAAGAATTGAGGCGGGGGGTGTTGGGGGCCGTGCGACGACGGTCACGCTTGTATGTTCGCGTGACCGCGTAATCGCGTAATCGCGCGAATACGTGAGGTCACGTCACCTCACGTCGTGACGTGCAACCGTCAAACCATCTCCGCCGCGTCGGCCATGCGCACGATGTCGTTCACGTGCGTGCCGATCCGCGCGCCTTCGACGCCATAGATATGCAGCGACACCGCCGGCGCATCACTGCTGTTGCCAAGCCGATGAATCGCAGCACGGCCGCCGCGCACGAACGACACTGCGCCGCGTTTGCGCGTCTGAGCGCGCAGCGCGCTCGCGCATTGATGCGCATCGTCCCATTCGAAGACCGTTTCGCTCAGCTTGCCCTCGACCACCGCGTAACCGCACCAGGTGTGATGCGCGTGCACGGGGCTCGCCTGGCCGGGCTGCCAGACCAGCGCGGCAATCGCATAGCGGCCTTGCGGATCGGCGATGAGCAGATGGCGCCGATAGGTGTCGGCGGAACCTTCGCGTTGCATCGGTGCGAGCAGCGCCGGGTCGGCGGCCGCCTCGGCGAGCGCGAGCCGCATGGTGCGCGCGAAGAACCTCGAATGCGACGGCTCCGAAAATTTCGCGCAGGCTTCGAACATCGCGTCGAGCGTGTCGCACAGGCGCTCGAGCGGTGTGCGCCCGATCTCGCCCAGCGTTTGTGTCGGTAACGCGGCCGCTTCAAGTCGGGCCGGGTCCGGCAGCGACTTCAGGTAGTCGGGAAGGTGCTCGAAAGCGGTGGCGCGAAGGTCGTCGCTCATGGTTTCATTGCAGCGCGGGCGCTGCCGTTCGGCAATTTTCGGTATCGATATTTATACCGGTTTGCCCGGAGAAAGAGTTTCCATATAATTTCCTCGACCGTCAGAAAAGTAGAATAATTTCCTATGAGGGGTGGTGGTATGAGTATGGATATCATCGATCGGAAGCTGCTCGAATTGCTGCAGGCAGACGCGACGATGCCGATCGCCGAACTCGCGCAGCGCGTGAACCTGTCCCAGACGCCTTGCTGGAAGCGGCTGCAGCGCCTGAAGGAGGCGGGCGTGATTCGCGCGCAGGTGGCGCTGTGCGACGCGCGCAAGCTCGGGGTCGGAACCACGGTGTTCGTGGCGGTACGGACGAATCAGCACACGGAGACATGGGCCGCCGCATTTACGCAAGCGGTGCGCGATATTCCCGAAGTGGTCGAGGTCTACCGGATGAGCGGCGAGACCGACTATCTGCTGCGCGTGGTGGTCTCCGATATCGACGATTACGACCGGATCTACAAACAGTTGATCACGGCCGTGCCGCTGTACGACGTGAGTTCCAGCTTCGCGATGGAGCAGATCAAGTATTCGACGGCGTTGCCGGTGCGGCCGGCTGTGACTGTCACAAATAACGGCTAACGCGCGACATTGTGTATCTACAAATAATGATGAGGTGCCCGCCGATGATTTCAAAAAGTTGAAGCGCGTGGGCGCCCGAGGACGTCCGCGTCTCGAGACGCCGAAGGTCCTGCTGACGGTTCGCTACGATGCCGACGTGGTCGATGCATTCAAGGCGACGGGAGAGGGTTGGCAAACGCGAATGAACGATGCGCTGCGTGACTGGCTCAAGGATCATCGACCCGCATGATGGAAGGAGGGCGCACGCGCGCTCGCGACTGCGCTTGCAGTACCTTTTTCGAATGCCGGATCACAGACCAAAATCACCAGCAGTAACACGAGGCAGATCGCGTGCCGTCAGGAGCGCCGCTTGCTGCCTCGACAGTAAACGCGCCACAGCGCATCCATACGGCTCCCCCGGCTGCAAGCCGCGTGCAAGCCCACTGGGCGTAGAATGCCGCCTTCTCCGACCCATCCGCGACTGCTTCGCGAATCGAGCCCGCTTCATGACCAGACCGCTGCGCAAGAAGAATCCGACCTTTGGCATCTCCGTCTTTATCGTGGTGGCGATCCTGCTGGTGATTGCCACGCTGTTCTATAACGCGATCCGCGAAAAGCACCAGTTCGACAGCCAGCCCACGCAGGTGCCGCCGGTGGCCTCGGAGGCTGCGGCGGCCACCGCGATGAAACCGGCGAGCGGCGCCGCGCAATAACGCCCGCGCGCTTCCTGCTTCACTCCTCCGGTAGCCGGATCATGCTCGCGTCCTTGCGAATCTGCGCGGACGCTGCGAGCATCTGCTTGCATTGATGCGCGAGCAGCTTCGTGTCATGCACGGCATCGGCCGTATAGTCCGGCGATTTCTCCGTTTCGACGACCATCGCATCGAGTTCGCGACTCATCAGTTTGATCTGCTCGCCCTGCTCGGCGGGCAACGCGGTGCCGGCTTCGGCGGCGCTCAGGTTGTCGCGCACGAGGCTCAAAGCGCGCTGCAGCGGCTGTAGCGAGATATCCTCGACCTGGTGCTGCTGTTGCGCGGAAGTGCGCAACAGCGGCGCGGCGGCCGTGATCTGCGACGCGAGCACATGGCTGCGCACCAGCAGACCGTTCAACTCCGGCACGAACTTCTGCGCGGACTTCGGTTCGAGCATCATCCGCTGGAACGCCTGACCGAGATTCGCGAACGCAACGTGAACGTTCTTGCGCGCGAGCCGATAACGGTAATCGCGGTCGAGCGCGGTCGCCGCGGCGGCAGCGGCGGCCGATGCACCGCTTGCCGGGCGCGCGGTCGCGTTGCGGATGGTGGTGGTGTCATGGCCGGCCTCGCCCGCGTTCGCCTCGGCATTGGCGTCGGCGACCGGCTGTGCCACGCCGGCGCGCCCAGCGCCGCGCGCACGGACGCCACTCGCCACTTCGGCTCCGGCTCCGGCGACGGCGAGCGCCGGGCCGCCAAAGCCGATCGCCGGATCCGCCATCGCCGCCGCCGGCGCGCGCGCGCCCGCTTCGGTCACGGCCGCGACCACCGCCGCGGCCGGCTTACCGCTCCACCACCAGCTCGCTTCGAGATACTGCCGCGTCGCGCTGATCATGTTGTTGACGAGCTTGCCCATCAAGCGGTACTCCCAGTACGGGAACAGGTGGCTCGCCGCGATCGCGATCGCGCAGCCGACTACGGTGTCGATCGCGCGCTCGCCGATGATGCGCATGCTGCCCGGCGCGAGCAGATGGAACAGCAGCAGCACATATGATGACGTGAACACGACGCTCGCCGTGTAGTTGAACAGCAGCAGGCTGTAGCTCATCACCATCGACGCGAACATCACGACCATCAGGATGTGGGGCTCCTTCACGAAGATGATCAGCGCGATGCTCGCCGCGCAGCCGATCAGCGTGCCGATGATCCGCTGCCCGTTGCGCTGCTTGGTCAGCGAGTAGCCGGGCTTCAGAATGATCACGGTGGTCATCACGATCCAGTACGCGTTCGTGAGCGGCAGCAGGCGGCCGAGCCAGAAGCCCACGGCGACCGCGATCGTCACGCGCAACGCGTGTCGAAAGCTCGGCGAGGCCATCGTCAGATTCGACAGGATCTGCCCGAACGGCACGCGCCGGCTCGACACGAAACGGCTCAGCGCCTGGTCGATGCGCAGTTCGGTTTCGGTCGGGCCCGGCTCGTTGGTAAGGCTTCGGCGCATCTTGTCGATCAGCCGCGTGGCGCTCCAGATGCGGCGGAAATTCGACGACACGGCCGAATACGCCTCCGGGTTCTGCGTCGGCAACTCCTGCTTGCGCATCAGTTCGATTTCATACTCGATCGCGCGCAATTCCGCCTTCACGTTCACGCGCATGCGCGGCGCCTGGTTCTGCAGCACCGCGAGGCCGATCTCCTCGAGATCTTCGGCCGCCTTGCGGATCAGATCGCGATAGAACACCAGCAGATCGGAGCCGCCGAACGTGCTGCGCACGAGCGTGTAATCGGTTTGCGCGCCGACGAACAGCTCGTGCAGATCGACGGTATTGATGAACAGGTTGTAGAGCATCGCGCGGCGTGGTTCGAGCTTGCCGCGCTTCAACTTGGGCAGATTGCGCAGCACGATGTCGCGCGCGGCGTCCTGGCGATCGACCGCGGAGATCTGCTTGTCGACGAGGTTGCGATAGCACTCGTCGAGATCGTTGTCGAGATCGTAGAAGGCGGCGCGCGCGAGCAGATAGTCCGCGCACGCGAACACGCTTTCGGCGAGCGCCTGCTGCTCGATCCGATGCATCATCCAGCGGCTCACGAAGGTCGACCAGTACGTGTACCAGAGACCGCCGAGCAGGATCCACGACGCGTTGACGAGCGCCTGCAAGGGCGTGAAGTGCTCCACCAGCGTCATGATCATCATGAACAGCGTCGCGAAGCTGATCTGCGGCCAGCGATTGCCGTACACGACGATTAGCGACAGCACGAACGTGAGCGGCACGACCGTGCACCACAGCGCGATCGGATTGACGGTGGCGAGGCCGGTGGCGAGCGCGGACAGAAAGCCGATCACCGAGCAGGCCAGCATCTCGTTGTGCTTGTACTTGAGCGGGCCCGGCATGTCGACGACGCAAGCGCCGAGCGCGCCGGTCGCGATCGTGAAGCCGAGGTCACGATTGTGAAACACGATCAGGCACAGGATGGCCGGTAACGACACGCCGACCGCGATGCGCAGGCCGCCATAAAAGTACTGGCTATAAAGGAATTTTCTTATTTCGACCGAATAGCGCATCGACTACCTGAATCCATTCACTGAGAAAACCGCAGTTGGAAAGACAGCGCGAAACTGCCGTCGAGTCTAACTGATTTTGCGCACGTTCTGACCTCGTCCATTCGGCCAGGTTATGCCCTGGGGATTGGTTTGTTATGCTGTCGCTTCAATGTCCGCCGTGGCTCGCGCGCATCGCTCGCGGGCCATCGGCGTGCCAAATGTGATCTGGAATCCATGCTTCAGCTCTTCTACTCGAACCGCTACGAAACGCTGGTGGGCGCGCTGCTCGACAACCTCGCGCAAGCGCCGTCCGACCCGTGGACCGCGCGGCCCGTGATCGTGCCGAGCGCGGCCGTGCGCCGGCGGCTCGAGCTCGATATCGCCGCGCGCCAGGGCATCTGCGCGAACGTTAACTTTGGTTATCTCGCGCAATGGCTGTGGGCGCAGATCGGCGGCGTGATCGAGGTGCCGAAGCATTCGCCGTTCGCGCCGGACCGGCTCGTGTGGCGCTGCTACCGGCTGCTCGGCGACTCAGACGAAGCGCTGCCGTGGAACGCGTCGCCGCGTCTGCGCACCTATCTCGATGCGGCCGACGCGTCGATGCGCTACGAGCTGGCACGGCGCGTCGCGACGGTGCTCGATCACTATCTGACCTATCGCCCCGAATGGCTGCTGCAATGGCACAAGGGCGGCTCGATCTTCGCGAGCGGCGCGGCTGACGACACCGGTCCGCGTCTGACCGGCGCGAGCGACGCGGCGCGCGAGGACGAGCGCTGGCAGGCGGCGCTGTGGCGCGCGGTTCTTGCCGAGCTCGCGCAAGCCGGCGGTCATGCGCAAACATCCGCGGCCGCGCTGCCGCCCGCGTATCGGTTCCTCGATGAAATCGCGGCGCTCGATCTCGAGGCGATCTCGAACGCGCGATGGCCCGAGGCGGTCAGCGTGTTCGCGCTGCCGACCATGCCGCCGCTGCATATCGCGTTGCTGCGCGCGCTGTCGCGCTGGATCGACGTGCGTCTGTACGTGATGAACCCGTGCCGCGAGTTCTGGTTCGACGTGGTCAGCGAAGGGCGCGTGCAGGCACTCGACGCGGCGGGGCAGCTCGACTATCAGGAAGTCGGTCATCCGCTGCTCGCCGAATGGGGCCGCCAGACTCAGGCGCAGCTGCATATGCTGCATGAGCTGACCGAAAGCGCCGCATCGGCCGAGACCGGCGAATTCACCGAAAACCCGGAGCCGAGCTGGCTCGCCGCCGTGCAGAACGGCATCCTCGCTTTGCGCGACGAAGCCGATGCCCGCGAGCTGCCGATCGAGCGCGGCATAGAGGTGCATGTCTGCCATAGCCTGTCGCGGCAGCTCGAAGTGCTGCACGATCGCCTGCTAGGCTGGTTCGACGAGTTCGACGATCTCCAACCGTCCGATGTGCTGGTCGCCGTGTCCGATCTCGCGGCGGCCGGTCCGCTGATCGATGCGGTGTTCGGCACCACGCCAGCCAACGACACGCGCCGCATTCCGTACCGCATTACCGGCCTGCCGCCGTCGCAGGCCAATCCGGTCGCGCGTCTGTTGCTCGATTGGCTCGCGCTGCCCGAGCGCAGCGTCGGCGCGCCGGATCTGATCGAATGGCTGCGCGTCGATGCGGTCGCGGTGCGCTACGGCATCGATGCGAATTCGCTCGAAGCCGCGCAGGAATGGCTCGCGGCCGCCGGCGCGCGGCGCGGGCTCGCGCCGCTCGAACCGTTGGGTGAACACGTGCCGGTCGCGCGTCATACGTTCGCCGATGCGCTGACGCGCCTGTACCTCGGCTACGCGATGCCGGCAGGCGGCGAGCCGGTCGATGCGTGGCTGCCGGTCGAAGGCGCGGGCGGTTCGGATGCTGAACTGCTCGGCCGTCTGTCGCGTTTCGTCGACGACATCGACAGCTTCGCGGCGAGCTGCGCGATCGAGCGCACGCCGTCCGACTGGTCGCAACTGCTGCTCGAAACGCTCGGGCAGTGCTTCGACGGCGGCGTCGAGTTCGCCGATTCGCTCGCGGCCGTGCGCGACGCGCTCGATGCGATGAGCGCCGCGATGCAGGCCGGCGCGCATGATGTGTTGCTGCCGGCGTCGGTGGTGCGCACCGCGCTTACTGAAGCGCTCGACGACCCCGCCCGCGGCGGCGTGCCGTGGGGCAGCGTGACGTTTTCTTCGCTGACGAGCTTGCGTGGTTTGCCGTTCCGCGTGGTCTGCCTGCTCGGCATGGACGACGGCGTGCTGCCGTCGCTCGCACGCGCCGACGAATTCGATCTGATGGCCGCGTTTGGCAAGGCCGGCGACCGTCAGCGCCGCGACGACGAGCGCAATCTGTTCCTCGATCTGCTGCTCGCCGCGCGCGAGCGGCTCTTCATCGCCTACACGGGCCGCAGCATTCGCGATAACGCGCCGCTGCCGCCGGCCGCGCTCGTCGACGAACTGCTCGATCATCTCGCGCAGGTGTCGGCGGGCGAGGACGCGAGTCCGGCCGAGGTCGACAGCGCGCGGCGCGAGTTCATCGTCGAGCATCCGTTGCAGGCGTTCGCGTCGGACTACTTCGCGGCGAAGCCCGACCTGTTCACCTACGACGCCGATCGCGCCGAACTGGCCACGCTGCTTGCCGAACCGCAGCATGCGGCCGCCACGCCGTTCTTCGATCAACCGCTGCCGCCGGAAGATATGCACGAGGTGGAGTTCGACGACTTCGTGCGCTTCTGGCGTCATCCGGCGCGCGCACTGCTGCGCGACCGGCTCGGTATCGCGTTGTCGGATGCGCAGGGCGAGTTGCTCGACACCGAGCCGTTCGATCTGGACTATGCGGGCCGCGACGCGCTCGCCGAGCGCGTGCTGCCGGTGCTGCTAGACGCCGGCACCGACGACGAGGTGATGTATAGCCGCGTGCAGCGCGTCGCCGAGGCGAGCCCCGAGTTGCCCGGCGGCGCGACCGGCGCGGTGTGGCGCGCGCGCGAGTTGTCCGCGCTGCGGCAGTTGGCGCAAAGCGTGCGGCGCGAAGTGGCCTCGGGCGTCGAGCGTTTGCCGTTCGTGCTCGACGTCTCGCCGCGCTGGCCGCAAGGCGGCGATGGCACCGACAGCGCCGTCTCCCTGTTTGGCGACTACGACGCGCTGCTGCGCGAGTCCGCCGAAACGCCGCTGCAATTGCGCGGCACGTTGAACCTGCTGACCGGAACGGGACAAGTGATCTTTCGTTATGCCAAAGCCAGCGCGCGCGACTATCTGTCCGCGTGGCTCGCGCATCTGGTCTATTGCGCGGCGCAGCCGGACGGCCCGCGTCGCACCGTATGGCACGGCAGCGGCGAGAGCTTCGAGCTGGCGCCCGTCGCGGCTCCGCTCGACGAACTCGCGCCGTTGGCTGCGCTCTTCAATGCCGGCCGCCGGCTGCCGCTGCGCTTTTTCCCGAAAAGCGCATGGGCGAGGGTCAGCGAAAGCGAATCGGCGGCGCAGGGCGTGTGGATCAACGACCGCGTGCGCGGCGAATCCGACGACCCCGCGTTGCGCATCGCGCTGCGCGGCACACTGCTCACGCTCGACGAACCGTTCGGCAGCCTCGCCGCTATCGTCTTCAAGCCACTGATCCAGCATTTGCGGAGCGCCTCATGAGCGACGCGCTGCGCCATCAAAGCCTCGCCGCCGACGAACTCGACGTGTTTGCATGTCCGCTCGACGGCGTGAACCAGATCGAAGCGTCGGCGGGCACCGGCAAGACGTGGAACATCTGCGCGCTGTACGTGCGGCTGCTGCTGGAAAAGAACCTGAACGCGGATCAGATTCTCGTCGTCACGTTCACGAAGGCCGCGACCGCGGAGCTGCACGAGCGCATACGCGGCCGTCTCGCGGAACTGCATCGCGCGATCGAGATGGACGACGACGGCGACGATCCGTTCATCCGCCGGCTGTTCGAAACGACGCTCGCGCCCGAGCGCGGTATCGAGCGCGAGGCCGCGTTGAAGGTCGTGCGCCGCGCGCTGCGCACGTTCGATCAGGCCGCGATCCACACGATCCACGCGTTCTGTCAGCGCGCGTTGCAGGAAGCGCCGTTCGCCGCCGCGATGCCATTCGCGTTCGAGATGGAAGCCGACGACGCGGCGCTGCGTTTCGAACTCGCCGCCGATTTCTGGCGCGAGCAGGTCGAGCCGGTCGCGCATGCGCATCCGGCGTTCGCCGCGTGGCTGGTGGCCAAGCGCGCCGGTCCCGCGTCGCTCGACGAGCAGCTGGCACGGCGCCTGAAAAAGCCGCTCGCGCAATTGCGCTGGGGCAGCGTCGACGCGGCCGGCGCAAGCGCCGATCCGCAGGCCGGCTTCGATGTCGCGTGCGCGATCTGGCGGGCCGAACGCGACGCGATCGTCGCGCTACTGGCCGAGGCACAGGAGCGCCTGAGCAAGACCACGCACAAGCCCGATCACGTGAGCGCCGCGATCGCCGCGTGGACCGACTACTTCGCGCAGGGCGACTGCCATGCGCCGCCGCCGCGCGCCGCGCTGAAGCTGACGGCGTCGGCGTTGAAGAAGGCAACCAGGGTCAAGTTCGAGCCGCCCGCACATCCGTTCTTCGAGCATGCCGACGCGCTGGCCGCGGCCGTGGTCGCCGCCGAGGCCGCCCAGCGCGCGCGCTGGCTCGCGCTGGTGCAGACATGGCTCGACTACGCGCCGGCCGAGTTGGTGGCGCGCAAGCGCACGCGCCGCGTTGTATCGTTCGACGATCTGCTCGCGAATCTGTATCGCGCACTGGCCGCGCATCCCTGGCTCGCCGATGCATTGCGTAGCCGCTATCCGGCCGCGCTGATCGACGAGTTCCAGGACACCGATCCGCTGCAATTCGCGATCTTCAGCCGCATCTTCGCGCCGGCGGGACCGCTGTTCCTCGTCGGCGATCCAAAGCAGGCGATCTACAGTTTTCGCGCGGCGGATCTGCATACGTATCTCGCGGCGCGCGAGTCGGCGTCCGCGTGCTACACGCTCGCGGTCAACCAGCGTTCGACCGCCCCGATCGTCGAGGCGTGCAACCGGATCTTCGAAGCGAACCGCCAGGCGTTCGTGCTCGATGGGCTCGACTATCAGCCAGTGCGTGCGGGCGAGCGGCGCCGCGCGCCGTTTGCCGATCCCGACGCGAGCGGCGGCGATTTCCGCATCTGGACGTTGCCGCGCGGCGAAACGCCGCTGGACAAACGCAGCGCGCAGCGCGCCGCGAGCGAAGCGTGCGCGGCCGAGATCGTGCGGCTTTTGCGAGGGGCGCGCGAAGGTGTCGTAACGATCGGCGACAAGCCGCTCGCACCGGGCGATATCGCCGTGCTCGTGCAGACGCACAAGCAGGGCAGCCTCGTCAAACGCGTGCTCGCGGCGTGGGGCGTCGGCAGCGTGGAGCTTGCGCAGGCGTCGGTGTTCGCGACGCTCGACGCCGAGCAGATCGAGCGCGTGCTGGCCGCCATCGACACGCCCGGCGATCTGCGTCGCCTGCGCGCCGCGCTCGCCACCGACTGGCTCGGGCTCGATGCCGCCGCGCTGTGGCGTCTCACGCAGGTCGCCGATGCGCCCGCGGCCGCGGCCGTTGACGAACCCGCGCCGGCGCTCGACGTCGCCGACGCGATGGGCTGGGTCGAGCGTTTTTCGCGCTACCGGATGCTGTGGCACGAACGCGGCTTCGCGGTGATGTGGCGCACGCTGGTGCGCGAGCTGCGCGTCGCGCAGCGGCTCGTCGCGGGTGTCGACGGTGAGCGTCGGCTGACCAACGTGAACCATCTCGCCGAGCTCGTACAGGCGCGCGCGGCCACCCAGCCCGGTATCGCGCCTACCTTGCGCTGGCTCGCCGCGCAGCGCGAGCAGGGCGGCGGTGACGAGGCGCAACTGCGGCTCGAGTCGGATCGCAATCTCGTGCAGATCGTCACGGTCCATAAATCGAAGGGACTCGAATACGCGGTCGTGTTCTGTCCGTTCCTGAACGATGGCGGCTTGCGCGAGCCGCCCTCGTCGGGCTTGCCCGACGCGCGCGAGTATCACGACGACAGCGGCGACGCGGTGCTGCACTACGGTTGCGACGAAGAGGAAGCCGAGCGCGCCTCGCGTTACGCGGTGCGTGAGCAGGCGGCGGAACGCGCGCGGCTCGTCTATGTGGCGCTCACGCGCGCGGTGTATCGCTGCTACCTGGTCGCGGGCACTTATCTGTCGTCGCGCTCGACGAAGGAGTCGCGGCGCAGCGTGCTGAACTGGCTCGTCGGCGGCAGCGGCCACACGTTCGACGCCTGGCTCGCCGAGCCGCCCGACGAAGCCGCGCTCGCGGCGAGCTGGCAGGCGCTCGCGGGCGGACCGGTCACGTTGCGGGCGCTGCCCGAAGTGACGCGCCGCGTGCCGCTCGAAAGTCTGCGGGATCAGGGCGCGCATCTGCACGCGCGCGCGAATCGGCGGCCGTTGCGCGATCAGTGGCGCATGGCAAGTTTCAGCGGGCTGATCGCGGCCGGCGGCAGGAGCGGGGATGCGCACGCGCACGCGCCGCAGGAAGACGTGCGGCCCGACCACGATGAAATCGCCGATGCGCTACCCTCCGCGCCGCTGCTCACACCGCTCGCCGCGTCGAGCGCCCCGGCGCATGCCGACGACGACATCCTCGCGTTCCCGCGCGGCGCGGCGGCAGGCGATTGCCTGCATCGGATGTTCGAACTCGCCGATTTCACCGAGGCGCGCACCTGGCCCGACGCGATCCGCGGCGCGCTGCGCGAGCGTCCGGCGCCGGCCGCGCCCGAGCTCGCCGTGCGCTTGCCCGTGATGATGCATCGGCTGATCGCCGACGTCGTCTCGACCGAACTCGTGCCGGGCATGACGCTCGCGCGGCTCGATCCGCGTCGGCGCCTGAACGAACTCGAGTTTCTGTTCGCGGCCCCGTCGCTGGATTTTCCGGCGCTGCGCGAACTGCTGATCGAATACGGCTATCCCGATGTCGCGCTGGAGCCCGGCATGCTGCGCGGGTTCGTCAAAGGATTTATCGACATGATCGTCGAGCACGACGGCCGCTTCTGGATCGTCGACTGGAAGTCGAACCATCTCGGCGACACCGCCGCCGACTACGCGGCCGCGCCGCTCGAAGCGGCGATGGCGAGTCACGCGTACCACCTGCAGGCGCTGCTTTATACGGTCGCGTTGCATCGCTATCTGAAGACGCGCGTGCGCGACTATGCATACGACACGCATATCGGCGGCTACCTGTATCTGTTCGTGCGCGGCGTGCGGCCCGACTGGCGCGATGTCGACGGCGCCGCCGGTGTGCACAGGCGGCGTGCGCCGTTCGAACTGGTGGCGCTGCTCGACGCGGCGATGATCGGAGGTGGCGCATGAGCACGTCCGGCACGCTTGATGAGCCCACGGCCGCGCCGCTCGGGCTCGAAGACATCGGCGTCAACCTGCCCGCGCCGGCCGATTTCAGCATCGCGCTGGCCGAAGGGTTCGCGCGCCGTATCGGCATGCTCGCGCGGCGCGGTGGCGCATCGACCGAGGTGGTGAAGTGGGCCGCGCGCGGCGCGTTCGCCGCGAGCCGCGCGACCGCCGAAGGGCACGTGTGCGTGCCGCTCGCGACGCTCGCGCGCCGCTTCGACGCGTCGAGCGCCGAAGTGCGCGCGGCGCTGCTCGCGAGCGGCATGGCAAGCGATGGCGCGGCGGACGCGGCGGGCGCGGCGGCGTTGCGCCCGCTCGTGATCGACGCGCAGGGGCGTCTCTATCTCGCGCGCTACTACGACTACGAGCGGCGCCTGGCCCACGCCCTGGTCGCGCATGCGACGGGCGAGGCGAGCACCGCGAAGGCCGACGCGGACACCGCCCCCGCCGCTTTGCGCGAACGCCTGCTGCGCTACTTCGGTCCGCCGCGAGACGACGACGTCGACTGGCAACGCGTCGCGGCCGTGATGGCGCTGTCGGGGCGGCTGACGATCGTCAGCGGCGGCCCGGGAACCGGCAAGACCACGACCGTGGTCGGTGTGCTTGCGTGTCTGCTCGATGCGCGCGCCGATTTGCGCATCGCGCTGGCGGCGCCGACCGGCAAGGCGGCGCAACGGATGCAGGAAGCGTTGCTCGCGCGCGCGGGCGACCTGCCGCCCGAACTCGCCGCGCGTTTGCCGCAGACGTCGTACACGCTGCATCGCTTGCTGGGGTCGGGGCCGGGCGGGCGCTTCCGGCATCATCGCGATAATCCGTTGCCGTATGACGTGGTCGTGATCGACGAGGCGTCGATGATCGACGTGGCGATGGCCACGCATCTGCTCGACGCGATCGGGCCGCAAACGCGGCTCGTGATGCTCGGTGACAAGG
This sequence comes from Paraburkholderia sp. 40, assembly GCF_050434105.1. Lineage (NCBI taxonomy): Bacteria > Pseudomonadati > Pseudomonadota > Betaproteobacteria > Burkholderiales > Burkholderiaceae > Paraburkholderia > Paraburkholderia sp. 40. The sequence continues at coordinate 191,301 of NZ_JBNPVY010000004.1, forward strand.
ACCAGCTCGCCGCGGTGGAAGCCGGCGCGGTGTTCGCCGAACTCAGCGCGCGGCCGGCGTTGAGCGCGCGCGGATTGCAATGGGTAGCGCAGGCGCTCGACATCGACGAGGCGCGGCTCGCGCGGGCTTTGCCGCGCGCGTTGCGTGAAGTCGATGAAGCACCGTTGGACGATTTATTTGCGCCGCCCGAGACGCCGCAAACCTTCGAGTCACCCGCGTCGGGCGATCTGTTCGGTGACGGCGTGACATCGGTGACTGGCGAGCAGGCGGATCGCGATAAGCGATCGGCGATCGAACGCAACCCGCTCGCGGACTGCGTCGTCTGGCTCGAGCGCAACTACCGGTTCGGCCTCGAGTCGCCGATCGGCCGTTTGTCCGTCGCGATTCGCAACGGCTCACCGAGCGCGGCGCTCGACGTATTGCAGATCGACCCGACCGAGGTCTGCGCCGCGGCGCTGCACGAGGACGCTCACACGACGCTGGCCGAGCGCACCACCGCAAGACTTGCCGGTGGTTTCGCGCCGTACGCCGACGCGCTTGCCAGGGTGCTCGCCGTCGATACGCCCGATCCAGTGCCGCTCTTCGACGCGCTCAACCGTTTCCGCATCCTCTGTGCGACGCGGCTCGGACCCCGCGGCGTCGATCAGGTCAACGCGGCGATGGCGGCTGAGGTGCGCCGCGCCGCGGGCGTCACGCTCGCGGTCGGCGCGCAGTGGTTTGCCGGACGTCCGGTGATGGTGACGCGCAACGATTACGCGCTGGGTCTGTTCAATGGCGACATCGGCATTGCGCTGCCGGGCGCGGGTGGCGCGCTGCGCGTGTACTTCCGCACCGGCGACGGCGGCGCGCGCGCGGTGTCGCCGGCCGCGCTGCCGCCGCACGACACCGCGTTCGCGCTGACGGTCCACAAGTCGCAAGGTTCGGAGTTCGAGCAAGCGGTGCTGGTGCTGCCGTCGGCGTTCAGCCGGGTGTTGTCGCGTGAGCTCGTGTATACGGCGATTACTCGCGCGCGCGAACGCGTCGAGGTGATCGGCGCGCGGGCCGTGCTCGCGCAGGCGATCGCGACGCCGACGCAGCGTGATTCGGGGCTGGCCGCGCGGATTGCCGAAGCATCGCGTTGATCGCGCGGCAGCAGGCAGAAAAAGCGAAGTGGCGGACTTGTGGTGCGAGCGGCGCTCAACCGGCAACCCCGCTCGCCCGCTCGATGGCCTCGACGCGGCTGCGCATCGTCCTGCGATACCACAGTGTCCACAGCGCGAGTCCCGCGTAGATGCCGTAGCCGATAAAGGGCGACACGACGAGGAAGCGTTCGATCGGCCACGTCAGCGCCATCCACGCGCGTAGCGCGGTTTCGGCGGTCAGCCCAATGCCCCACACGAGCGTCATGGTTCGCATCGCGGTGGCGAGACCGGGGCGCTCGCGCCATAGCGCCTCGAAATGCGCGGCGCCGCCTTCCATTTCGCGAGCGACCGTCGCGCGCGCGAGGTAGAAGATCAGAGGACGACGCATCGGCAGTGACAGCAGGAACACGACGCCGACCACGCCGGACACCAGCGACTCGCGCAACAGCAGCATGCGCGGACTGCCCCCGAGCGCCATGGCCGCGACCGACAGCACGATGCCCGCCACCACCATCACGCTGAGCGCATCGACGCGCCTGAAGCGCGCGAGCTCGATCGCGCTCCACACGAGCGGCGGCACGGCGGACGCGATCAGCGCGCCGGTCTCGCCGACCCGCGGCAACGCGAGCCGGTAAGCAAGCCACGGCAGCAGAAAGTTGACGGCCAGTTCGAGCACGAAACCGGGACGGATTTTCATATGAATTTACGCCGTAAGCGAAAGAACCAGTATCGATGAACCGGTCGGGCCGACGCAAATGGTTTTTTTCGTAGCGTTCGCGAGCCGGTGCCGCCGGGCGCCGCACCGGGCGCTCCGCCGCCTTCCCGCGAGTTCGGGCATCTCGCGTCGAGCGCTTGTACACTGACGCATCTTCCTTCCCGACCACCCATGACATCCCGCTATCCAGTCCCGCCCAACGAAATCGAATTGACCGCCGTGCGCGCGCAGGGGGCGGGTGGTCAGAACGTCAACAAGGTGTCGAGCGCGATCCATCTGCGTTTCGACGTGCGTGCCTCGTCGCTGCCGGAAGTGCTGAAGATGCGTCTGCTCGCGCTGTCCGACCACCGGCTCACGCGCGACGGCGTCGTGATCATCAAGGCGCAGGAGCATCGGACCCAGGAGATGAACCGTGCGGCGGCGCTCGCGCGGCTCGATGAACTGATCGAAAGCGTCAGCGTGGCCCGCAAGCATCGGGTCGCGACGCGGCCGACTCGCGCGTCGAACCTGCGGCGGCTCGACAGCAAGGCCAGGCGCAGCGAGGTCAAGTCGGGGCGCGGCCGCGCGCACGAGTAGCGGCGCGGGTCGCTAACGTCTCGCGCCGCGTCTGCCGGTGCGCACATCCGGCGGCGACGCCTCCGGCACAAAGTCGACGCACAGCACGTGCGTGCCGTCGCGCTCGAACGCGATCGCCGCGGTGTAGCAGTCCTGACCATCGGCGAGCGAAAAATGCGGCCCCATCATCGCAACGCGGCCCGGCGCCGCGAGCGCGTGCCGGAAATACGCGCGACGCGACCAGTTGCTGCGCGTCTCCGTATAGAGCGGCGCGAGCCGCTTCGGAGGCGGCGGGACCGACGCCGCCGTCACCGAAGGCTGGGTCTGCTCGCCCAGGCCGTCGGTGAGGAACACGCGGCGCGCTTCGGGCAGATGCCAGACCTTTTGCGCGGCCTGTTCGAGGTCACCGGTCGCCTTGTAGGTGTCGACGGCGGCCAGCACCGCTTCCGCGAAGCCCTCGAACCCGAGCCGCTGGTGGCCGGCATGCGCACGCTCGTACTCGGCGAACTTGCTCCAGATCGACGCGACGAGCGCAGGCACCTTCGTGCAGGCGGCCAGCACGCTGCTCTTTGGCTGACCGAACCAGAACCCCTGCACGAAATCGACGTCGGCCTGCATCAGGATCATCAGCTCTTCATCGGTTTCGACGCCTTCGGCGAGCACGAGCGTGCCCGACTGATGCAGCATCGCGATCAGATGGCTGATCATCGATTCGTCGCCCTCGCGCTTGCCCGCGCGCGCGACGAGCGAACGGTCGAGTTTGACGATGTCGGGGCGGAAGCGCCACACGCGATCGAAGTTCGAGAAGCCGGTGCCGAAGTCGTCGATCGCGATCAGAAAATCGCGCGGCTGCGAGGCGGCGAGCATGCTGGCGACGGCGGATTCATCGTCGGCGGGCTGCTCGAGCACTTCGATCACGATGCGCTCCTGCGGCAGCCCGAAATGCGCGGACAACTCGTCGATGAAAGCGCGCTGCGGCCAGCCGGTTTCGAACACCTGCGGGCGCGTGTTCAGAAACAGCCACCCGGTGCTGATGCCTTGCTCCATGAAGTTCGCCACATGCAGGCAGCGCGCGATGCGATCGAGTTCGCGCGCTTCGGCGGCCGTGCGCGTGCCGGAGAACAATACTTCGGGCGAGACGGGCAGACCGACCGGATCGAACGCGCGCAACAGCCCCTCGTAGCCGACCACGCACTGATGCGTGACCGACAGCACCGGCTGGAACACGCTGTGCAATGTCAGCGCGCGCCAGGTCGCGGTCCAGCCCGACTCGCCGCGGACCAGGTGCGGGAGCAGGCCGCTCACGGTCAATTCGCTGACGGATGGCATAGAAGCGGGCATGAGAGCTGACATGGGATCGTTGCGGCAAGGGAATGAAGGGGCACGCAAACCCATTCGGCGCGTAGCGCTCGCCCACCCGAAGCGCCGCCGGAACGAAACGAACGCGTCCCGCGAACACGGAGGGCGGTACCAGCCACGCTGGACTCCGGCGAATTGGTCAAAATGAGTCTAGCAGTTTGCAGCGCGCGACAATGTGCGGGTTATCACAAACGCATGGGCGCGAAAATTGTCTGCAAAACGGCTGCCTACGGCTGTGCGACAAGCCGTTGCGGTAATGCGCCGGAGCGTCCCGCGCTCTTGCCACGCGCGAAACCGATTCTCAATCGCAATGAGTTACCGTACCACGCCGAGGGTAGCAGGGCGCCCAGAGGTCGCCCGCCAAACTCCAGGCGCCGACGGTGCTCACACGCTAGTGCCGCTGTAGGCGCCGATGTGGCCATTCGAGCGGCGGGCTTGGCACTGCTCTGCCGGGCGGATTCTGGCGCGACGTGACGGTGGCGCGGCATGGCGGGCAGAGGCGAGATTCGTGCGTCGCTATGCTGGCCGGCGCCCTCGCCGGCAGGTTCAGCGATCGGCGGGTATGCTGCTGATTTTCGAAAATAGGAGATCGGGCATGGCGGAAATCGCGGTGGTCGCAATTTCGGTGGCGAAACCGGGACATGAGGAGCGGTTGAGCGAGGCCCTCGAAGGCATCGTCGGACCGACGCGCAAAGAAGCGGGTGTACTGCAGTACGACTTGCACCGCGACGTGCAGGAGCCGCGCCGGTTCGTGTTCATCGAGCGGTGGGAAAGCCAGGATGCGCTCGCGGCGCATGCGAAATCCGCGCATATCCAGGCTTATAAGAAGGCGGCCGCGGATTGGATCGAGCACGCGGAGATTCGCGTGGTGTCGAAGATCGCCTGAATTCGGGCGCGGGCGACAGCGGCGCGCGGACACGCTGGACAGGTGGGGCGGCCCTGAGGCCACCGGCGCGCCGTCAGCGATCAGTGGGTTGCTTGCGGGACATCCAGAATCAGGATGATGGTCCAGTCGGCGTCGCCGTCATGGTGATACTGGCGCTCCGCGACAATGAACGGCTGCTGCTTGCCAGCCGGGCCGAGAAACAGCACGTCGCCTTCCATCGGCAGGCATTCGACGGGCGGCAGCGCGAGGTACGCTTCCTGACCGCCACGCGGCATCAGTTTTTCGATCTTGCGAGATGCTGCTTCGGTCCATTCGATATCAAGCTGGATGTTGCTCATGCTGTCCTCCGCACCAGGGTGCGCACGGGTTAGGGGATGCCGGCGGCTCGCCGGTCGGTGCGCGACTTTAGCATACAGAGAGCAGAGCGCCGGCGGCTTGCCAAGCCGGTGCGCGCTCGGAATGCCTTGCCAGCAGCGAGCGGGTCGCACGAATAAAAAAGCCGAAACCGGCGCTGCCAGCTTCGGCTTTTTCACCTTCACGACGAGACCGCGAGGCGAGATCCGCGAAGTCGCTCAGGTGCCCGACGCGTCGGCACCCTTCTTCGGATGATGCGGAGCCATTTTGTGATGCTTGGCCGGCGCGGCGGGTGCGCTTCCCATCGACTGCTCGCGGTTTTGCAAATCTTGCGCACGCTGCTCGACGTCGGCGGCCTTCGCCGGATCGGTGCTCGTCGTGATGCCGTTGTCCTGCGCGTAAGCCGCGCCGGCTGCGGCACACAAGGAAATCAGGATCGCCATGGACACTTTCTTCATCGTTACCTCCGTAGAATGGTGGTGGACCCGAGTATTGCCTGTCCAGTGGGAAAGACAATGCATTCTATCGAGCAAACTCTTCTCCAACCGATGGCTTTGTAACCGTGCTCAACACTTGTTACATTTTGTAATAGCTGGACGCTGGTTGAATAAACCGCGACGTCCTCGAATGCGAGAGCGGAGCGGCCTACATCGTTCGTCAGAACCAGCCGATCGCGCGATACAGGTGAAATTGCGCGAGGCCGATCAGCTCATGCAACGCTATCTCCGCGGCCACGAGATTGGCGAAGCGCGGCAGCACGCCGATCCGCGCGCGCCGCGCGCTCGAAATCTGCGGCTGCGGCTCGACGCCGAAGCGCTGAAAATCGAGCAGCGCACGCGGCATCTGATACGCGGAGGTGACGAGTATCAACGTGTCGTAATGTGATTGACCGACAATAACCGAGACGTTGCGCGCGTTCTCATAGGTCGTGCGGCTCCTTTGCTCAAGCACGATGTCCGAGCGCGCCACCTGCTGACGCAGCAGATAGGGCAGGTAGGTGTCGGCTTCGGTCGCGCTATGCCGCTGCGGATTGCCGCCGCTGACGATCACCCGGCACGTGCTCGCCGTGCGCTTGCAGGCCGCGTAGTTCTGTGCGCTGACCTCGATGCGCGAGAGTACGTCGCGCGGTGGCACCAGCACGTGGTCGTGGTCGTAGACCGTGCCGCCGCCGAGCAGGATGATCGCGGTGCGTGGCGCGAAGGTGGCGGCCGTGGCGCTCTGTCGTTGCGGCTGCGCCAGATCGAGCAGTGGCGCGGTCAGCCAGCCGGCCGCGAGCAGCCAGAACAGCGCGATCATGCAGACGATGAGCGGCCGGCGCGCACGTTTCCATAGCACGATTGCTGCAAAAAAAAGCGCTAATAAAGTGAATAGAATCAATTTAAATGGGGTAACGTATGTCTTTCGGGACAAATCCACGGGCCTGCCATCGCGCCGCGGCGGTTGCATCGTCGGTTCATGGAGAGAACGCTAACATGCCGTTCTGACGGGGGTTCCGAAAACGAGACCAGGCAGCACCTGGCGGAAATCCGCTGTCAGACAGGCGGCGAGCTTCCGACCAGGAGCGGGTGCTACGCGCGTCGCCGGTGGCGCAGTGACGCGTGGGCATGAATGTGTCATAGCTGCACTTTAAGAAAGAAGTGAGATGACCACGTATTCCAACGAAGCGGTACTTGAAGCGCTGCGGCGAGCGCAATATCGTCAGGTTCCCTGGGCCAGAAGGCCGGGTGTCTTCCAATATCTTCGCGCGCTGGGGCTGATGGACACCGTTCGTCAGCGAACGGTCGCACCGGCGCCAGGCTTTCATGCTCCCGTCGATATCGCCGTGCTCACCGAACGCGGCAAAGCGGAGTTTGCGCGGCTCGAGCACGACGAGCGTCTGCTCACATGGACAGCGCAACGCATGAACGATTATGTTCTCGGCGCGGCCGAACCGCAGTCCGCCGCGACAGCCGAAGTCAGATCTTAGCTCAAGGTTCATCGCTTATCTGAACTGAGTCACTGTCCGCCCGGGCCTGTCACCCCCTCAGCGGGCCGTCGCTAACGTCGACCGGTCGCCGTGCGCGTCCGGGGGCGAATCTCGGCTTCCCATCGACGAGGCGGCGACGCGATCCGCGCAGGTCGTTGCCGTTGCGCGCGTTTCATGCCATCAACGCCTCGAGGGCGAAAAAAAGCCCGTATCACGAAGATACGGGCATACCGGAATTACTACTGCCACGCTGTGCTAATGGCGTTGAGTCAGACTGGTGCCGCGTCCGGTGGTTCCCCGATCGTAAGTGCGCAATGCAAGATACTGGGCACCGTCGCGCGACGCGCCGTCCGGGCGGCGACTTAGCCAATCAACGCCGCCGCTGATCCTCGCGCGGCGCATCGGGCCGTGCCCGCACATTGCTGGCGATATCGCCGCGCAGATCGCCGCGCGGCGTCGGCGGCGTGAAGTCGCGATTATGGGCCTCGCTTTGCTGCCACGCTTCCAGCGTGGCTTGGCGGTCCGGGCGCCAGTTCCACCCTTGCGGGCGTTGTTGCGCGATTGCGGGCGCGGCCATCGATGAAAGCACAATGCCGCACAACAGCAGTGACATTGGTTTCATTCCGAAATCCCCCTCAACCCGGAGTCCGTCGACTCAAGGCCTGTTTGCATAAGCATTAAGGTATGCCGGGGGACGAAAGCACGCTGTAATTAATAGTAAATGGATGTTTCACCCGGAGCTATCGGGTAGTTTGGCAGTCTGAGGCAGCGCGCAAGGAGCGCTGTGGCGGTCGTGCGGGAGGCGCGACGAAAGGTGCGCGCGAAGCGGAGAAGACAGCGTCTCGCGGCGACCGTCAAATGCTGGCGGGTCGTGCGCACGCACGCAATCGTGGAAAAGTCGGCTGGATAAAAAACCGGGCGCCTACAGGCGCCCGGTGACCGCGTAGTTTCGTGTCAGGCCATCTTGACCGGCGCGCGCCACGATTCCGGATTGGTCCAGAACGCGCCGCGTAGGCGGTCGCGGCTCGGCGGTGCCGGCGGTTTCGCGGCCGTTGCGCCGATCCGGCCGCGCAGCGAGATTTCGCGGCCGCTCGTGCCAAGCCGTTTCACAATTTCAGCGAGCGTGCCATCGGCTTGCCACTCGTCGAAGCGCCGGCGGCAAGTCGGGGGGGACGGGTAGCGGCCGGGCAACTTGGACCAGCCTTCGCCTGTCGACAACACCCAAAGCACGGCGTTGACCACCGCCCGAGCTTCCACGCGCGGTCGACCGCGCCGTTCGCTGCGCGCCGGCTCGGCGCAGAACAAAGCCTCGACCAGCGCCCACTCGTTATCTCTCAAATCGTCGAACAGCATCATGTTTCACCTCAGCGAAGCTAACTCCGGTGCGCTGCCCCGCGCCGCGCACTCTTCACGCACTCGATAGGCGAGTGCCAAAGGGGACGGGCTTGCCACGGATTGCCATCGGAAATCATGGCGCCCTCCCTGTGCGTTTCACAACGCACGAAGTGTGCCAATTTGCTGCCGATTGCCTGAAAGCCCCGTGGCGGCGGGCCAACGCGGGCGCCAACCAGGGCCGTATAAGAATCCAAAAAACCCATCTCGCAAATCGGGACAATCACCAATCTGGGGCAGATAAGCCCGGCCGGCGTGCGTTCGCGCTTTTTTGCTGCATTGCAGCGGCCACGTGGACGGTGCTATGCCGCATGTATTTGGTCGTACAATGCGCATCAAGCTGCGCTATTAATGAGGTGAACAAATGAATGTGACGCTGCGACAGCTCAGGGTTTTCATCGAGGTGGCGCGCTTGCAAAGCTTCAGTCGGGCCGGCGCCGAAATCGGCCTCACGCAGTCGGCGGTCAGTCGCTGCGTGCGCGAGCTCGAAAGCGAGATCGGCCTGAAGCTCATCGATCGCACGACGCGCGAAGTGCAACTAACCGACGTAGGCGGCAACCTCGTGGCGAGTGTGTCGCGACTGCTGGGGGATCTCGACGACGCGTTGCGCGAGATCCGCGAAATCGGCGAGCAGCGCCGCGGACGCGTGGTGGTCGCGGCGAGCCCGACCGTCGCGTGCCGGCTGATGCCGCGCGTAGTCGCGTCGTGTGGACAGCAGTTTCCTTATGTGACGCTTGGGCTGCGCGACGACGTGCAAAGCGACGTAGTGCGCAAGGTGAAGTCGGGTGAAGTGGACTTCGGCGTGATCATCGGCCCGTTCTCCGACGACGATCTGCTCAGCGAGACGCTGATGACGGACTCGTTCTGCATCGTGTCGCGTGACGATCACCGGCTCGCCACGCGCAAGCAGGTTACGTGGAAGGACCTCGACGGCGAGCAACTCGTGATGCTCGATTATGCGTCCGGCAGCCGCCCCCTCATCGATGCCGTGATGCAGGCGCAGGGCGTGAACGCCACCGTGGTGCAGGAACTCGGTCATTCAGCGACGGTGTTCGGGCTCGTCGAGGCGGGCGTCGGGATCAGCGTGCTGCCGTGGCTCGCGCTGCCGCTGCCGGCGGGGGCGTCGCTGGTCGCGCGTCCGCTGGTGCCGCGCGCGGAACGCCTCGTCGAACTGGTGCGGCGGCGCGACCGGTCGCTGTCGCCCGCGGCCGAGGCGGTGTGGAATCTGATCCGCCAGTTGCCGGGCCGGGCCGAGGAGTTGAATTAACGGGCGGGATCGCGTGCGATCCGTTCGACTGGCGGATCGGCGCCGGGCGCTGCCCGCCGCCCACACGCCGCCTGCCGCTACTCGCTGCGCCGCTGTCCGGTTACCCGGCGCGCTAAACTACCATCTTCACCGCGCACGCCTTCGCGGTTGCGCTTCGAACCTCTTATCTTTCACCCACCCGGAAGCCTCGATGAGCGAATTGGACCTGCCCGTGCCCTCCATCCCGAATGCGCGCGACGCCGTACGCGCGCTGCGTCCATCGCAAATCCGCGAAGTCGCGAACGCCGGTTTCGGCGTCGACAACGTGCTGCCGTTCTGGTTCGGCGAGTCCGATCGCGTCACACCCGCATTCATTCGCGACGCCGCGAGCGCGGCGCTCGCCGCCGGCGCGACGTTTTACACGCACAATCTCGGCATCGCGCCATTGCGCGCGGCACTTGCGGGCTACGTCAGCGAGTTGCACGGGGCGACGTCGCCCGAGCACGTCGCGGTCACGAGCGCGGGCGTCAACGCGCTGATGCTCGCCGCGCAGCTGGTGGTCGGCGGCGGCGACCGCGTCGTCGCGGTGACGCCGCTATGGCCGAATCTGGTCGAAATCCCGAAGATTCTCGGCGCGCATGTCGAAACCGTCGCGCTCGGCTACGGCGAACGCGGCTGGGAGCTCGACGTCGGGCAATTGCTGACCGCGCTGACGCCTGACACGAAGATGCTGATGATCAACTCGCCGAACAACCCGACCGGCTGGGTGATGAATCGCGACGACCAGCGCAGCGTGCTCGAACACTGCCGGCGGCACGGCATCTGGATCGTCGCGGACGAGGTCTATGAGCGGCTCTACTATCCCGGCGATGACGCCGCCCAGGCGGCCGGTGTGCGCACCGCGGCATCGTTTCTCGACCTCGCGAGACGCGACGAACGCGTGATCTGCGTGAATTCGTTCTCGAAAGCCTGGCTGATGACGGGGTGGCGGCTCGGCTGGATCGTCGCGCCGACCGCGTTGATGGACGACCTGGCGAAGCTGGTCGAGTACAACACGTCGTGCGCGCCGTCGTTCGTGCAGCAGGCGGGCATCGCGGCGCTCCAGCAAGGCGAGCGTTTTACGCAGCAGCTGGTGCGCGACCTGAGGACGTCACGCGATCATCTGGTACGCGCGCTGTCGGCGGTTCCCGGCGTCGATGTAAAGGCCCCGCTGGGCGCGATGTATCTGTTCTTCTCAATGCCGGGCTCGACGCGCAGTCTCGATTTGTGCAAGGCGATCGTGCGGGAGGTCGGGCTCGGCGTGGCACCGGGCAGCGCGTTCGGGCCGCAGGGCGAGGGGTTCGTGCGCTGGTGCTATGCGTGCGATACGGTGCGGCTCGATGCCGGCGTCGAGCGCTTGACGCGGTTTCTGGCGCGCCACGCCGGGGCCTGATCATGCGGTCTCGTACGCCCCCCGCGCTTCGTGTTGACGCACCGCGAGCGGCGAAAAGCCGCGAATCGTGAGAATCTTCTTGCTGTCGACTCGACCCGGGCGGGCGCGGCTACACCGGTCGGCGCCGCAGCAGAAGATGCACGGCAGATCACGGCTTTACGCCCCGGTCGTTTTTGCGTAATATGGCGCTCAGTCACGCGATTCCTTTCAGGAATATCGCCGCTCCGTCCGGCTGGGTCTGGCTCGATAAGTCTGTTCGCCACCCCCCGGTGCGTGCTCCCATCAATATGACCGATCAGAATCGGGCGAGCGCGTCTTCAGTTCCACATCGTCTGTTTGATCCGGTTCTTTGACCACAGGGTCTGACCTAGCTGCATGAATACCCAAGAGGCGAAGATCGTCCTCGAGACTGCCTTGATCTGCGCGCAGGAGCCGTTAAAGCTCGGCGAATTGCGCAAGCTCTTTGCCGACGGCGTGTCGGCAGACACTGTTCGGACCTTGCTCGAAGACCTGAAGCGGGACTGGTCTGGGCGCGGTGTGGAGCTGGTCGGGCTGGCGTCGGGCTGGCGGTTTCAAAGCAGGCCCGCGATGCGTTCGTACCTGGATCGGCTGCATCCGGAAAAACCGCCGAAATATTCGCGCGCGGTGCTCGAAACGCTCGCGATCATTGCCTACCGGCAACCGGTGACACGGGGCGATATCGAAGAAATTCGCGGAGTGACGGTGAATACGCAGGTTGTCAAGCAGCTCGAGGATCGCGGCTGGATCGAGGTGATCGGTCATCGCGACGTGCCGGGGCGTCCGGCGCTGTATGCGACCACGCGCCAGTTCCTCGATGACCTTGGCCTAACGGCGCTTGACGAGTTGCCTCCGCTTGCCGATCCGTCCGCACAACTGAACGCGGATCTGCTGGGTCAGCACGCGATCGAGTTTGCCGAGGGCGACGCGCAAAGCATGCAGCAGCCGGTGCAGGATGCCGGGCACGACATGGCGGGTGAGGCTGGCGAGCCGGCTCCGCCGGAAGCGGCGCAGCACGCCGCGTCGGGATTTGAAGCAGCGCCGCCCGAGACGGTGGCCGAGTCGACGCTCGAACCGGAGCCCCCTGCGGAAGCGACCGGGCAGGACGGCACGACGAATGCGTCGAGTGCGTCAGACGCGTCGAGCGCGCCGCACGACACGCAACAACAGCCCGAACCGGCACCCACGGCAGCGCATGCCAGCGTCGCCGGCTCGGCACAGCATTACGATCCGGTCGCCCAGACCGATCCGGCAACACCCGCGCACGGCTCGGGCGTAGCTCGCAATACGGAGCACGCTGCCGAGCCGAACCCGATCGAGGCGGCGCACGACGATCCCGAGGATCGCCGCGATGCCGCGCAGGACGCAGGCTTTCTGACCGACGACGAAACCGAGTCGCGCAGCGCCTGACGTAACCGAACTTTTTTGCCGCGCCCGCAACGGGCGCGCGCGACCTGACATTTTGAGGTTGTTTTGACACATACCCACGACACCGATTCGTCCGAATCCGAGCGCCCCGTGCCGTCGGCGCGGACCGACGAACGCACTACGCAAGCGACGACAGGCGAGGGCGAGCGCCAGGCTCATGGCGCGGAAGCAGAGGGCGAAGAGCGCCCCCGCCGCGGTCTGCGTCGCGGGCCGCGCAGCCTGATCGCCCGACGCCGTGCCGGCGCGAAGACGAAGGCAGCCGAGGGCGCGCCCGCGCAAGGCGCGCCGGTCGTTGCCGAAACGCCGCCGGACGGCGAGGTCGTCGCCCAGGTGCGCACGCCGCGCAAGGACGCGGGCGCGAAACAGGGCGGGCGTCGTACCGCCGGCGGTGCGAAGCGCGAGGGCGCGTCACGCGAAGACCAGCGGGAACGTCAGCCGCGCGAAGGTCAACGTGAGGGCCAGCGCCAGAATCGCCGCGGCGCCGATGCGGCCGCGGAGTCAGCTCAGGACGATCTGTTCTCATACGTGACGTCGCCCGCATTCGATGCCGACAACACCACGACTGGCGGCGTACGCGCGCCGATGCTGCGCCGTGGCAAGGCAGCGGGCCCGAAGCGCGTGCTGTCGCCCGATGACGACGCGCCGAAGCTGCACAAGGTGCTCGCCGAGGCGGGCATGGGCTCGCGCCGCGACATGGAAGAGCTGATCATCGCCGGCCGCGTGTCGGTGAACGGCGAACCGGCGCACATCGGCCAGCGCATCATGCCGACCGACCAGGTCCGCATCAACGGCAAGCCGGTGAAGCGCAGGCTCGCCAGCAAGCCGCCGCGCGTGCTGCTGTACCACAAACCGACCGGCGAAATCGTTAGCCACGCGGACCCGGAAGGCCGTCCATCGGTGTTCGACAAGCTGCCACCGATGAAAACCGCCAAGTGGGTCGCGGTCGGGCGTCTCGACTTCAACACCGAAGGTCTTCTGATGCTGACCACCTCGGGCGATCTCGCGAACCGGTTCATGCATCCGCGTTATAGCGTCGAGCGCGAATACGCGGTGCGTGTCGTCGGCGAGCTCGCCGAGGGTATGCGTCAGAAGCTGCTACACGGCGTCGAACTCGAGGACGGCCCGGCGAATTTCTTGCGCATCCGCGACGGCGGCGGCGAAGGCACGAATCACTGGTACCACGTCGCGCTCGCCGAAGGGCGGAATCGCGAAGTACGCCGCATGTTCGAAGCGGCCGGCCTGATGGTCAGCCGGCTGATCCGTACGCGCCACGGCCCGATCTCCCTGCCGCGTGGTCTGAAGCGCGGCCGCTGGGAAGAACTCGAGGACAATCAGGTGCGCGCACTGATGGCGTCGGTCGGCCTGAAGGCGCCGACTGAGGAGCGCGGTAGCGGCAATGCGGCGCCGGAGCGTCGTCAGCCGGATCCGATGCAGACGTCGATGGGCTTTATCAACCGCGAGCCGGTGTTGATGTCGCACAGCCGCTTCGAGCAGCAGCCGCGCGGACAGGGTCGCCGTGGCGCGGCGGGCGGTGGCTTCGGCGCGGGCATGGGGGGCGGCACTGGTTCTGGTGTCGGTGTGGGCAATCGCGGCGCCGGGGGGCAGCGCGGCCGCGACGTCGACGGCAATCGCGGGTCGTCGCCCAACGGCAACCGTGCGCGCACTGGCGGCAAGCGTGCCGGCGCGGCCGGCGACAGCGGCGGCAATCGCGGGCCGGGCGGCAATCGTGGCGGCAACACCAACCGTGCCGGCGGCAACGCGGGTTCGGGCGGCGCGAATCGTGGCGGCGGCACGGCGCGCGGTCGCTCGCGCGGCCGTTGAGCGGGGCGCTGTACCGCGTTTGAGGGGTGGCCGTTGAACGGCCATACCCTTTCGTGCAGTTCGCATGATCTGCCAGGCAGATATGACTCCCGGTGTCATTCGGGAACGGTTTTTTTAGTTTCTCGAATTCAAGTTGCCGGAATTTCCTCAGGGCGGCGTAGCAGTACATTTCGGCGGTGGATCAAGCTGATATCCGCGGGTTGGGTACCGCACTACAGATGTCCGCCCAATGAGCCTGCCGCTATCTGGAACCGCAAGTCGGATGCAGTAGTCCGTTGCGTAGCCTGGTCGCGGGTTACTCGTCCCAAGCGAGAGTAGAACGGCCTTCACGCGTTGCCGTGCGCGCTTCAGGTCGTCTTTGGCGCCACCCACGTCCGAGCCAGATCGCGGAACGCTTCGTCGTCGCTCGGCACGTACACTGCGGAGAGGTCACCGGCGCGCAAAGACCGCGCAAGCTTGATCGCATCACGCCGCTCAGTCTTGACCCGTTCACCCGTTTTTTTCGGAATCAGCGATTGGGCGCACACGATGCACCCGAATCCCTTCTGCACGAACTGCCGGTAAAGTCCGTAGCCGCATGGACCGGCCTCGCAGACAACGCAGATGTGCCGCGCTTTCGACTGCAGGCGCCTGCACAGGTGATCGATATCAGCCTGCGTCATGCCGATCTTGCCCAGCAGTTCGACTTCGCCCGAGCCCAGCGCATACGCGACTGTGATCGAGTCTTTGTGTACATCGAGACCGACGCACAGCGTGCTATCGTCTTCCACGCTGGACTCCGTGCCGGAAATCGCCGGGAGCGGCCGTGTCCGCACTGTGCTGTTCTGGCTGCAATGCTAACCCGCGCTTGATTCCTCACGGCAGGCCAGCCATTGCCTCACGGGAGTCATACTGACTAGCAATGTCGAGTGCTTCCCGGCCGAGCCGTTTATCGTTTTTGGCGATTTTATGCCGCCTCTTGTTTGCCGTGTTCGAGCGGCGTTCCGATGCGTCAAACGCCGTGCGAAACTGCGCTGAAGACCGACAGGACGCATCGCCGCAAAGTGTTGGCGTAGCCCGTCCGGCTCCCCCTCCCGACGGCTCGGGCAACCTTGCAAAAGCCCGGATTTGCCGCCACATTGTCGAAAGATTCCTATCAAATCAAGCGGAAATGCGCATCGCCCGGCGTTCCGCGGATTGCGTTTGGGCCGGAAAATGGCTACAATCGCGAAGTCGCTGGGCGTACGGTTTCATGTGCGGCTCAGGTGCGACCACCGGCAATAAGATGATGGGCGTTCAGCCCATTTTTTTTTGCCGCTCAGTTCATCGTGGTTCGGCATCTCGGGTTCGCACGAACGTGCGCCGGCTTGGCGCGCGGCCCGCATTGGTTGTTTGCAGAAGAGGCGAGGCTCGCTGCGCGAACATCTAAGAGGGCACTGTGCAACTGACGGAACTGATTGAAACCACGGTCGTGGGACTCGGCTACGAGCTCGTCGATCTCGAGCGCACCGGGCGCGGCATGTTGTGTATCTATATCGACCAGCCAGCCGGCATCGCAATCGAAGATTGCGAGAAAGTCACGCGTCAGCTCCAGCACGTTCTGACGGTCGAAAATATCGATTACGAGCGGCTCGAAGTATCGTCACCCGGTCTCGATCGCTCGCTGAAGAAACTGGCGGATTTTGAACGTTTCGCGGGCAGCGAAGCGGTTATCACACTGAAAAAGCCATTGGACGGTCGGAAATCGTACCGGGGCATTTTGCATGCTCCGCAAGGCGAGACGATCGGTCTGGAATTTGAAGGAAAAGAAGGGGCCGCGATGCTCGATTTCACGCTCGCGGACATGGACAAGGCGCGCCTTGTTCCGAAAGTTGACTTTAGGAGCCGCAAACAATGAGTCGCGAAGTGTTGATGCTGGTGGATGCGCTGGCACGCGAGAAGAATGTCGATAAGGACGTGGTATTTGCCGCGCTCGAAGCGGCTCTCGCTTCGGCCTCCAAGAAACTCTTCGAAGAAGATGCGGATATCCGCGTCCACATCGACCGTGAAAGCGGCGAGCACGAAACGTTTCGCCGCTGGAAGGTGGTGCCGGACGAAGCCGGTCTGCAGGAACCGGATCAGGAAATTCTGCTATTCGAGGCGCGCGAGCAGCAGCCCAATATTCAGCTCGACGAGTTCATCGAGGAGCCGGTGCCGTCGATCGAATTCGGCCGTATCGGCGCGCAGGCCGCCAAGCAGGTGATCCTGCAGAAGGTGCGCGACGCCGAGCGCGAGCAGATCCTGAGCGACTTCCTCGAGCGCGGCGAACACATCATGACCGGCTCGGTGAAGCGCCTCGACAAGGGCAACTTCATCGTCGAATCGGGCCGCGTCGAAGCGTTGCTGCGCCGCGACCAGCTAATCCCGAAGGAAAACCTTCGGGTGGGCGACCGCGTGCGCGCGTATATCGCGAAGGTCGACCGGACCGCGCGTGGTCCGCAGATCGAGCTGTCGCGTACGGCGCCGGAATTCCTGATGAAGCTGTTCGAGATGGAAGTGCCGGAAATCGAGCAGGGCCTGCTCGAGATCAAGGCGGCGGCTCGCGATCCGGGCGTGCGCGCGAAGATCGGCGTGGTGGCTTATGACAAGCGCATCGATCCGATCGGCACCTGCGTCGGTATTCGCGGCTCGCGCGTGCAGGCCGTACGCAACGAGCTCGGTGGCGAAAACGTCGACATCGTGCTATGGTCGGAAGACCCCGCCCAGTTCGTGATCGGCGCGCTCGCGCCGGCAGCCGTGCAGTCGATCGTCGTCGATGAAGAAAAGCATTCGATGGACGTCGTCGTCGACGAGAACGAACTCGCGGTCGCGATCGGCCGCAGCGGCCAGAACGTGCGGCTTGCCAGCGAGCTCACCGGCTGGCAGATCAACATCATGACGCCGGACGAATCTGCGCAGAAGCAGAATCAGGAGCGCGGCGTCCTGCGCGACCTGTTCATGGCGCGTCTCGATGTCGACGAGGAAGTCGCCGACATCCTGATCGACGAAGGCTTCACAAGCCTCGAAGAGATCGCCTACGTGCCGCTCAACGAAATGCTCGAAATCGAGGCATTCGACGAAGACACCGTTCACGAACTGCGCAACCGCTCGCGCGACGCGCTGTTGACGATGGCGATCGCGAACGAAGAAAAGGTCGAGAATGTAGCGCTCGACCTGAAGAGCCTGGACGGCATGGACGCCGACCTGCTCGCGAAACTGGCCGAACATCAGATCCAGACGCGCGACGAACTCGCCGAGCTGGCCGTGGATGAACTGGTCGAGATGACTGGGATGGGAGAGGATGCCGCTAAGGCGTTGATCATGAAAGCACGTGAACACTGGTTCCAGTGAGAAATGACCATGGCGCACTGAATTGAACGCGGCCGTCAGGCCGCATGACCCGATGCTAACCGCAAGGAATCGGTCCTTGCATTAAGAGGAATGAATGGCGAGTAACAACGTAGCCCAATTTGCCGCGGAACTGAAAATGCCTGCAGGCGTGCTGCTTGAGCAGCTGCAGGCAGCTGGCGTCACAAAAGCGAGCGAAGCCGACTCCTTGTCCGAAACGGACAAGGCGCGTCTGCTCGACCACTTGCGCAAGTCTCACGGCTCGACTGATGCAGACAAGCGCAAGATCACGCTGACGAAACGGCATACGTCGGAGATCAAGCAGTCCGATGCGACGGGCAAAGCTCGCACCATTCAGGTCGAGGTGCGCAAGAAGCGCACGTTCGTCCGCCGCGACGAGACTGTCGCGGAAGGCGGGGATGCATCGAATCATGTGGCCGAGAACGCGGACGCAGAAGATCTCGAACTGCAGCGTCGTGAGGAAGAAGCACGTCACGAAGCTGAGCTGCTCGAAAAGCAGGCGCAGGAGCTGAAGGCGCGCCAGGAACAGCTCGAGCGCGAAGAAGTCGACCGTCAGGCGCGCGAGCAGGCCGCGGAAGCCGAGCGTCAGCGCGCGGAAGAAGATGCAAAGAAGCGTGCATCGGCTGCGGCCGAGGCGGCGGCTCGCGAGAAGGCCCAGCAGGCGGCGGCGAAAGCCGCTGCACCGGTTGCCGAGAAGGCAAACGAGCAGGACGACGAACGCGCGGCAGCGGAACGCGCCGCGCAACGCGAAGCCGCGAAGAAAGCGGAAGATGCCGCGCGCGTGGCCGCCGAAAAGGCGCGCGCCGAACAGGAAGAAATCGCCAAGCGCCGCGCGGCGGCCGAAGCCGAAGCGCGCGCGATTCGCGAAATGATGAACACGCCGCGCAAGGCGCAGGTGAAGGCGCCGGAACCGGCACCGAAGCCCGCCGAGCCGGCCAAGGCGGCCGAAGCCAAGGGCACGCTGCACAAGCCGGCGCGTCCGGCTGGTGAAGCACCGGCGCGCCCGGCAGCGAGAAAGCCGGCAACCGCCGCGACTCCGGCGCCCGCGAGCGCACCGTCGGCGGGCGACAAGAAGAAGCCGGGCGGCGGTAAGAGCGGCTGGCAGGACGACGCAGCGAAGCGCCGCGGCATCAAGACGCGCGGCGATTCGAGCGGCGGCGTCGATCGTGGCTGGCGCGGCGGTCCGAAGGGGCGTGGCAAGCATCAGGAGCAGACCACCACGTTCCAGGCGCCGACCGAACCGATCGTGCGTGAAGTGCATGTGCCGGAAACCATCACGGTCGCGGATCTCGCGCACAAGATGGCGGTGAAGGCTTCGGAAGTCATCAAGGTGATGATGAAGCTCGGCCAGATGGTCACGATCAACCAGATGCTGGACCAGGAAACGGCGATGATCATCGTCGAGGAACTGGGCCACCATGCGCTCGCGGCGAAGCTGGACGATCCGGAAGCCATGCTGGTCGAAGGCGAAGCGAGCGACGCCGAAGCGCTGCCACGTCCGCCGGTCGTCACGGTGATGGGCCACGTCGACCACGGCAAGACCTCGCTGCTCGACTACATCCGCCGCGCGAAGGTTGCGGCAGGCGAAGCGGGCGGTATTACGCAGCACATCGGCGCCTACCACGTCGAAACGCCGCGCGGCGTGATCACGTTCCTGGACACGCCGGGTCACGAAGCCTTTACGGCAATGCGTGCCCGCGGTGCGAAGGCGACCGACATCGTGATCCTGGTGGTGGCCGCCGACGATGGCGTGATGCCGCAGACGAAGGAAGCGATCTCCCACGCGAAGGCTGGCGGCGTGCCGCTCGTCGTCGCGATCAACAAGATCGACAAGCCGGAAGCGAATCCGGAGCGCGTGAAGCAGGAGCTCGTCACGGAAGGCGTCGTGCCGGAAGAGTACGGCGGCGACTCGCCGTTCGTGGCGGTGTCGGCGAAGACTGGCGCGGGCATCGACGATCTGCTCGAAAACGTGCTGCTGCAGGCCGAGGTGCTGGAGCTGAAGGCACCGGTCGAATCGCCGGCCAAGGGTCTCGTCATCGAAGCGAAGCTTGACAAGGGTAAGGGTCCGGTCGCAACGATCCTCGTCCAGTCAGGTACGCTGAACCGCGGCGACGTCGTGCTGGCAGGCAGCGCCTACGGTCGCGTGCGTGCCATGCTCGACGAAACCGGCAAGCCGACCAAGTCCGCGGGTCCGTCGATCCCGGTCGAAATCCAGGGTCTGTCGGAAGTGCCGCAGGCTGGCGAAGAAGTAATCGTGATGCCGGACGAGCGCAAGGCGCGTGAAGTTGCGCTGTTCCGTCAGGGCAAGTTCCGCGACGTCAAGCTCGCAAAGCAGCAGGCCGCGAAGCTCGAGAACATGCTCGAGCAGATGGGCGAGGGCGAAGTGCAGTACCTGCCGCTCATCGTCAAAGCCGACGTGCAGGGTTCGCAGGAAGCGCTGGTGCAGTCGCTGCAGAAGCTCTCCACCGACGAAGTACGCGTGCAGATCGTGCACGGAGCGGTCGGCGGCATCAGCGAGTCGGACGTCAATCTCGCGACGGCGTCGAAGGCGGTCATCATCGGCTTCAACACCCGCGCGGATGCGCAGGCTCGCAAGCTCGCGGAAGCTAATGGCGTCGACATCCGCTACTACAACATCATCTACGACGCCGTGGATGACGTGAAGGCGGCAATGTCGGGCATGCTGGCGCCGGAGAAGCGCGAAGTCGTGACGGGCACGGTGGATGTACGCCAGGTATTCAAGGTGCCGAAGGTCGGCACGGTGGCCGGCTGTATGGTCACGGACGGTTTCGTCAAGCGCTCGTCGTCGGTGCGCGTGCTGCGCAACAACGTCGTCATCTTCACGGGCGAGCTCGATTCGCTCAAGCGGTTCAAGGACGATGTGAAAGAAGTCCGTCAGGGCTTCGAGTGCGGTATGTCGATCAAGAACTTCAACGATATCGTCGAAGGCGATCAGTTCGAAGTCTTCGAGGTCACCGAAGTCGCGCGTACGCTGTAATTCGCACGGCACGGCACGGCACAGCGGGCGGAACGGGCTTGACGCCCGCTCCGCCCGTTGTTTTTGAGCCCGCAGTGTCGAGTTTGTTGCTGGCTTGGTTGCCGCGTTCGTCGCAAATGGACTCTCACCCCGCCGCGGCGACCGCGACGCCGTCGTATCGAACGAATATCGAACACGGCCCGCGCGAACCCATTTTTTGCATCCGTCTTAGCGGAGCACACAACACCATGCCTAAGAAACGTACTACTCCCAATCGCAACGTGCAGATCGCCGATCAGATCCAGCGCGACCTGGCTGAGCTTCTGCGCGAGGTCAAGGATCCGCGCATCGGCATTGTCACATTTCAGAGCGTCGAGCTAACGCCCGACTACGCGCACGCAAAGGTCTACTTCACGACGCTGACGGGCGACCCGCAGCAAACGCTCGAAGCGCTGACGCACGCTGCCGGCCATCTGCGCAATCTGCTGTTCAAGCGCCTGCATATCCACACGGTGCCGACGCTGCATTTCCACTACGACAAGACGATCGAGCGCGCCGTGGAGATGTCGCGTCTGATCGACGAGGCAAATTCCATGCGCGCGAAAGACGACTGAGCGTCTGCCATGCCGTGGCGTTCCATGTAGCGCGCGGCGCCGTTTTTCGCATTTCCCGAACGTTCTGCCTCCCTCGACATGACCGCACCTCAACGCCCCCGCGTGCCGCGTCGCGCGCTCGATGGCGTGCTGTTGCTCGACAAGCCGCTCGGCCTGTCGAGCAACGACGCGCTGGTTCGCGCGAAACGTCTTTATCTCGCGAAAAAAGCGGGCCACACCGGCACGCTCGATCCGCTGGCAACCGGCCTGCTGCCGCTGTGTTTCGGCGAGGCCACCAAGTTTTCGCAAGACTTGCTCGAAGCCGACAAGACCTACGAGGCGACGATGCGCCTCGGTATCCGCACGACCACCGGCGACGCCGAAGGCGAGGCGTTCGACATCCGCGCCGTCGACTGCGACGAAGCGGCGGTGCGGGCGGCTTTGCCGAAATTCATCGGCGAGATCGTTCAGATTCCGCCGATGTACTCGGCGCTCAAGCGCGATGGCAGGCCGCTGTACGAGTACGCGCGCGCCGGCCAGACGGTCGAACGGGAAGGGCGGCAGGTGACGATTCGCGCGCTCGAGCTGATTGCGTGCGCGTTGCCGGATGTGACGTTTCGCGTAACGTGCAGCAAGGGCACCTATGTGCGCACGCTTGCCGAGGATATCGGCGAAGCGCTCGGCTGCGGCGCGCATCTAGTCGTGCTGCGGCGCACGGGCGTCGGCGCGCTGACGCTCGAGCATTCGGTCACGCTCGACGCGTTGTCCTACGCGACCGAACTCGAACGCGACGCATGGCTGCAACCGGTCGACGCGCTGCTGTCCACGTTCCCGCAGGTCTGTCTGAACGACGATGACACGCGCCGCTTCCTTCACGGCCAGCGCCTGAAGCTGTCGTCGCTGACGATCGCCGCCGACGCGGTGAATGCCCCGCGCGTGAGGGTGTACTCGGCGCAGGGGCGGCTTCTGGGGGTCGCGAAGCCGGGCGAAGGTGTGCTCGCACCCGACCGTGTGATCGTGACGACGGAGAGCTAGAGGTCGCCGTTTTGCCAGCCCGGCGCGGACAATAAAAAAACGCGATCGCCATCGAGCGATCCCGTTTTGATCATGCCCTCCGGTGGAGCGGTGTCGAACTAAAGCAACACCACAAACACCCCCCTCAATGCGCCGTGGCCGCCGCCGCTCCCGCATCGCCGCCTGCCCGTTCCGGCCGCGTGATCCAGATCAGCGCGATCAGCGCGACAAAAATACCGGCCGAAATGAAGAACAGATCGTTTACGCCGAGCTGCGCGGCCTGCTGCGTGACCATGGTGTTGAAGAGACCATAGGTCTGCTGCTGATCCAGGCCCGCCGCGCCCATCTGACGAATCGATTGACCGAACGCCGGGTTGTAAGCATTCGCCTGTTCGGTCAGTTGTGCGTGATGCATGATCGTGCGGTGATCCCAGGCGGTCTGGAAGATCGACGTGCCGATACCGCCGCACATGATCCGCACGAAGTTCGACAGCCCCGAGGCCGCCGGAATCCGATGGCCCGGCAAGCCCGACAGCGTAATCGACACGAGCGGAATAAAGAAGCCGGCCATACCGATACCTTGAATCAGCGTGGGCAGCATCAGCGAGTACGTATCGACGCCCGTCGTATAACGCGAGCGCATCCAGAAACACAGCGCGAAAATCAGGAACGACAGCGTCGCGATATAGCGCGGATCGGTACGCGGCAGCACCTTGCCGGTCAGCGGCGACAACAGGATCGCGAACACACCGACGGGTGCCATCACGAGTCCGGCTTCGGTCGCCGTGTAGCCGATATCGGTCTGCAGCCACAGCGGCAATAGCACGAGATTGCCAAAGTAAAGCCCATAGCCGATCGACAGCGCGATCGTGCCGCCGGTGAAATTGCGGCGGCTGAACAGCGACAGATCAACCACCGGATGCTCGGCCGTCAACTCCCACACGATAAAAAACGCGAGCGCGATCACCGCAACGACCGCGAGTACGACGACCGTCGTCGACGAGAACCAGTCGAGGTCCTTGCCCTTGTCGAGCATCACCTGAAGCGAGCCGACCCAGACGATCAGAAGACCGAGGCCGACGCCGTCGATTGGCGCCTTCCTGATCACCGAATCGCGGTTACGGAAGATCATCCACGTCGCGGCGGCCGCGACCGCGCCGACGGGAATGTTGACGTAGAAGATCCACGGCCACGAGATGTTGTCGGAAATCCAGCCGCCGAGAATCGGACCGGCAACCGGTGCGATTAGCGTGGTCATCGCCCACATCGATAGCGCCATCGGCGCCTTCGCGCGCGGATAGCTCGCGAGCAGCAGCGTCTGCGACAGCGGGATCATCGGGCCGGCCACCGCGCCTTGCAGCACGCGCGACGCAAGCAGGAACGGCAGGTTCGGCGACAGCCCGCACATCCATGACGACAGCACGAACAGCACGATCGACGCCATGAACAGCCGCACCTGGCCGATGCGGTCGGTGAGCCAGCCGGTCAGCGGCACCGAGATCGCGTTGGCCACCGCGAACGACGTAATCACCCACGTGCCCTGGTCGGACGATACGCCGAGGTCGCCGGAAATCGACGGGATCGACACGTTCGCGATCGACGTGTCGAGCACGTTCATGAACACGGCGAGCGACACCGCGATGGTGCCGATCACCAGTTGCGCGCCCTCGAGCGGCGGGTGAGGGACTTGCGCCTGAGCCTGAGCCATTAAAAGAGCCTTCCATGAATCATCGGGCGGACCCTCAGCTCTTATGGGCCGCCGGTTTCGCGGCGGCCGCGGCGCTCGCCGCGCTCGACTTCTGCGCGCCGCCGTTCGCGTTCGTGCCGGCGTTTTCCGAGATGATGCGCGCGATTTCCGCATCGGCTTCCGCGCCGTATTTGTCGAAGACGTTGGTCTGGTAAGCCGTGGACGGCGCCTGACCGAGCTGGCCGCCGGTGTCGTCCTTGATGTTCACGTCAGCTTGCATCGACAGACCGATACGCAGCGGATGCTTCTCCAGTTCCTGCGGATCGAGCGAAATACGCACCGGCAGACGCTGCACGACCTTGATCCAGTTGCCGGTCGCGTTCTGCGCAGGCAGCAGCGAGAACGCCGAACCCGTGCCGGCCGAGAAGCCGACCACCTTGCCGTGATACGGCACCGACGAGCCATAGACGTCGGCCGTCAGTTCGACCGGCTGGCCGATGCGCATGTGCTTCAGTTGCACTTCCTTGAAGTTCGCGTCGACCCACACGTCATGCAGCGGCACGATCGCCATCAGAGGCGAGCCGGGCGATACGCGCTGGCCGACCTGCACCGAGCGTTTTGCGACATAGCCTGTGACCGGCGCCGGCAGAGTATTACGAGCGTGGTTCAGGTATGCGTCACGCAGCTTCGCGGCGGCGGCCTGCACGTTCGGGTGATCGGCGATCGTCGTGTTCGCGGTCAGCGCGCGGTTTGCCGCGAGTTGCTGTTTGGCGGCGTCGAGCGCGGCTTGCGCGCTCTTCACGGAGTCGCGTGCGTGCGAAATTTCTTCCTGCGATACCGCGCCGGTCTGCGCGACCGTCATACGGCGCTTCAGGTCGTCCTGGGCGCGCGACAGATCGGCCTGGCTCGCCGCGACCCGCGCTTCGTACTGGCTGTCGTCGGCGAACAGACCGCGCACCTGGCGCACCACCTGCGCAAGATTGGCCTCGACCTGTTCGAGTGCGACGCGCGCGTCGGCCGGGTCGAGCACGACGAGCGGGTCGCCGGCCTTGACGACCTGGGTGTCGTCCGCGTTGACCGCGATCACGGTGCCCGTGACCTGCGGGGTGATCTGCACGACGTTGCCGCTCACGTAGGCATCGTCGGTGTCTTCATGGAAGCGCGCGACGAGGAAGTAGTACAGGCCGTACGCGACCGCGGCAATCAGGATCACGATGACGAGCAGCGTCATCATGCGCTTGCGTTTGCCGTTGTTCGCCGCTTGCGGTGGAGTGGCGGGCTGCTGGGGGGTGCTCATTGATGTGCTCCGGGTTCTTTTGAACGTCGTCGTTTATTCGGGTGTTCGTGTGTATGCGTGTGCGTCGGCGCGGGCGGGCTCGCTCAGTTCGCGGCGGTGCTCGTGGCGTGGTTCGCGGCGTTGGCCGATGCGGGAGCATCGGTCGGCACGACGAGACCGGTCTGGGTTGCGTCGAAGCCGCCGCCCAGTGCCTTGATCAGACCGATCTGCAGACTACGGCGGCGCATCTGCAGGCCCGTGACCGTCTGCTCGGCGGCAAGGCGGTTTTCGTCGGCGGTGAGCACCTGTAGCTGCGGCGACAGGCCGGCCTTGTAGCGGATTACGGCGAGCTGGTACGCCTTGCTCGACGCGTCGAGCGCGCGCTGGGCGTCACCCTCCTGGCGGTCGATCGAGCGGATCGACGACACCTGCGTCGAAACGTCCTGCAGCGCGTTGATCAGCGTCTGGTTGTAGTTCGCGACGTCGCCCTCGAAGTCGGCGTAGCGGCCCTTCAACTGCGCGCGCAACGCGCCGGCGTCGAAGATCGGCAGATGGATCGCCGGGCCGAACTGGATCTGACGGCTCGACGCGGTCAGGAAACGGCCCCAGCCGAAAGCGTCGAAGCCGAAGCCGGCCGCGAGATTCACGTCCGGGTAGAACTCGGCTTTCGCTTCCTTCACGTCATGCATCGCGGCTTCGACCTGCCAGCGCGCGGCGACGATGTCCGCGCGACGCGCCACGAGGTCGGCCGGGATGTTGTCCGGCAGAGCGACCACGTCGCCGCCGGTGAGCACCGGCTTGTCGATCTGCAGGCCACGGTCCGGGCCTTTGCCGAGCAGCGCGCCCAACTGGTAGCGCACGACGGTGATCTGTCCGTCGAGGTCGGTCAGGTTCGACTGGCTCGTCGCGACGTTGCCGGCGGCGGTCTGCTTCTCGACGTTGGTGTCGAGGCCGGCCGTCACGCGGTCATTCGTGATACGGCCGACGTCCTGGCGGTTCGCGATTTCACGCGCGGCGATGTCGCGGAACGCATACAGCTGCGAGAGCTGGTTGTAGGTGCTCGCGACCGACGCGGCGAGCGTCACGCGCGCCTGCTGCATATCGGCCTCGGCGGCTTTCTGCTGCGACACGGCCTGGCCGAGCCGCTGACGGTTCTTGCCCCACAGGTCGAGATCCCACGACGCGCTCGCGAGCACGTTGTTCTCGCTATACCAGGTGCCGCCGAACGGAGGCGGGTAAAGGGAGTTTGCCGAGTACAGCTCGCGGGTCCACGAATAGCTCGCGCTGACCTTCGGGAACAGCGCCGCGCGCGAGCTTTCGATATACGACGAAGCCTTTGCGAGCCGCGCTTGCGCCTGGGCGATCGACGGGCTGCCCTCGAGCGCTTCCGCGATCAGCTTCGGCAGTTGCGGGTCGCCGAACTGGTTGGCCCAGTCGAGCGATGGCCACTGGCCGCCCTCGTTGGGCAGACTCTGCGTCGAGTCGTACTGCGTCGGCGACGCGATCTGCTTGTCGCTTTTGACGCCGAAGTAGTTCGCGCACCCCGTGAGGGCGAGCGCCATCACCGCGGCGGCGACAGCGGCCCGGCTCGACAGCGCGGGCGCGGACAGGGAAAGGGATTTCATCGCTCGACTCTTCTTTGAGTGGAATGTATTGATGGACGCAGCAAGCAAGCTATTACGATTTGCTATCGGGATGGCTTGCGGCGTCGCGGGAAAGTCCCGTGTGTTCGCCGGAATTGACGAGCACGCGACGCAGCATGCTCTTCAGGAAGCCCACTTCTTCCGGGGTGAACCCGTTCAGCAGGTTATCGAGCACGCCATTGAAAATGGCCGGCATGCGAGCCGCGATCGCATGGCCTTCCGACGTCAACGCGAGGCGCACGACGCGCCGGTCTTCGTTACTGCGCACCCGCGTGAGCAGGCCGCGCTTTTCGAGCCGATCGATCAGGCGCGTGACGGCGCTTGCGTCGATACCGTATTCACGCGCCAACTCAGCCGCGAGCAGGCATTTGCCGCTCGCCACCATGAACAGGATGCTGCCTTGCTGGCTGGTGATGCCGAGTTCGGCCATGCTGCGCTGCGTGATCAGGTTTGATAGCGTCGATTTCACCCGTGAGATGAGATAGCCGACGCTTTCGCCGAGCTGGTACTCGCTGAGATCCGGCGTGGATTCGTTGGACGGCTCCGTCATGATTCTCGTGCGAATGCAATGGTTGACTAGGCATTAGTATAGCTGGCTGTTGATTGACGCGACAAGCGTTAATACAGCTTAGGCAAGGATTATTTCGCGCTCAAGCAACAAACCGTACGGAATGACGTAGAGCGGGGCAAGGCGCGATTCGCGCAACTCGCGCAGGCGCGGAGAGCGGACGGTCTATCGGGGAATACCAGAAAGGATCATCCGTGCGTGCTATAATTTTGGGTTCCCAAAAGTGCGCTTTGGGCTTGTTGTCGTGGTTTGGCTCCTCAACCAGCAGCATAAGCAAGCGGCGCACTCAACCGTCTTCAGGTTTCCTATGACCCGCGCCCTACGCAACATCGCCATCATTGCTCACGTCGACCACGGCAAGACCACGCTCGTCGACCAGCTCCTCCGTCAGACCGCCACGTTCCGCGAGAACCAGCAGATCGCCGAGCGCGTGATGGACTCGAACGACATCGAAAAAGAGCGCGGCATCACGATCCTGTCGAAGAACTGCGCGGTGGAGTACGAGGGCACGCACATCAATATCGTCGACACGCCGGGGCACGCCGACTTCGGCGGCGAAGTGGAGCGCGTGCTGTCGATGGTCGACTCGGTGCTGCTGCTCGTCGACGCGGTGGAAGGCCCGATGCCGCAAACCCGCTTCGTCACGAAGAAGGCGCTCGCGCTGGGTTTGAAGCCGATCGTCGTGGTCAACAAGGTCGACCGTCCGGGCGCGCGGATCGACTGGGTGATCAACCAGACCTTCGACCTGTTCGACAAGCTCGGCGCCAGCGAAGAGCAGCTCGACTTTCCGATCGTCTACGCATCGGGCCTGAACGGCTACGCGGGTCTCACGCCTGATGTACGCGACGGCGACATGCGTCCTTTGTTCGAGGCAATCCTGCAGCACGTGCCGGTGCGCCCGGCCGACCCGGAAGGTCCGCTGCAACTGCAAATCACGTCGCTCGACTACTCGTCGTACGTTGGTCGTATCGGCATTGGCCGTATCACGCGCGGCCGCATCAAGCCGGGCATGGCCGTCGCGGTGCGCTCGGGCCCGGAAGGCGAAATCCTCAATCGCAAGATCAACCAGGTGCTGTCGTTCAAGGGCCTCGATCGCGTGCAGGTCGACTCGGCCGAGGCGGGCGACATCGTGCTGATCAACGGTATCGAGGAAGTGGGCATCGGCGTGACGATCTGCTCTCCGGAACAGCCGGAAGCGCTGCCGATGATCACCGTCGACGAACCCACGCTGACGATGAACTTCCTCGTCAACTCGTCGCCGCTCGCGGGCCGCGAA
The DNA here is from genome assembly GCF_050434105.1 of Paraburkholderia sp. 40. Lineage (NCBI taxonomy): Bacteria > Pseudomonadati > Pseudomonadota > Betaproteobacteria > Burkholderiales > Burkholderiaceae > Paraburkholderia > Paraburkholderia sp. 40. The sequence continues at coordinate 219,994 of NZ_JBNPVY010000004.1, forward strand.
GGCAAGTTCGTCACGAGCCGTCAGATTCGCGACCGCCTGATGAAGGAGCTGAATCACAACGTCGCGCTGCGCGTGAAGGACACCGGCGACGAAACCACGTTCGAAGTGGCGGGCCGCGGCGAGCTGCACCTGACCATTCTGGTGGAAAACATGCGGCGCGAAGGTTACGAGCTGGCCGTGTCGCGTCCGCGCGTCGTGATGCAGGAAGTCGACGGCGTGAAGCACGAGCCGTATGAAAACCTGACCGTCGACATGGAAGACACGCACCAGGGCGGCGTGATGGAAGAACTTGGCCGCCGCAAGGGCGAAATGCTCGACATGGCATCGGACGGCCGTGGCCGCACGCGTCTCGAGTACCGTATTTCGGCGCGTGGTCTGATCGGCTTCCAGTCGGAATTCCTCACGCTCACGCGCGGCACGGGTCTGATGAGCCACACGTTCGATTCGTACCAGCCGGTCAAGGAAGGCGCGGTCGGCGAGCGTCGCAACGGCGTGCTGATCTCGCAGGACGACGGCGCGGCAGTCGCGTACGCACTGTGGAAGCTGCAGGATCGCGGCCGCATGTTCGTGTCGCCCGGCGAGGCGCTGTACGAAGGCATGATCATCGGTATTCACAGCCGCGACAACGACCTCGTCGTGAACCCGATCAAGGGTAAGCAGCTCACGAACGTGCGCGCATCGGGCACCGACGAAGCCGTGCGTCTCGTGCCGCCGGTTCAACTGTCGCTCGAATACGCGGTCGAGTTCATCGACGACGACGAACTCGTCGAAGTCACGCCAAAGTCGATCCGTCTGCGCAAGCGCTACCTGAAGGAACACGAGCGCCGCAGCGCGAGCCGCAACAAGGTTGCCGGCGAGTAAGCGGGACGCAAACCTGTCTGAATAGCAGGGAACGGAAGCCACCTTCGGGTGGCTTCGTTGTTTTTGGCGCATCAAAATTGGCGGCGCTGCATCATGCCGATCATTTCCCGCTGCGCCCCAAGTGTCGCGACCTGTCACGCCCTTCGCCTCCATTTCCCACAGAACACTGTTGCGCGCTGTGAAAAGGCACCCCGTCGCCCGCGAAACGCCCGCCATCACAGGCTTTGCACCTGTGCCGTTCGCTATCTGGGCTATTCGTTCTGTGCTATGCTCCCGGGTGCAAAGTTTTAGGTCCTTCCAAGCAAGACTTGATTCGCGCAATCCGCTAAACGGTCAGGCCGTGTCGCGGAAGGTTCGGTAACCCGCTATTTCTCGAGAAACTCGAAGAAAGGTGAGCGTAAAAATGATGAAGCAATTCCAGTCGAACTCTTATCTGTTCGGCGGCAATGCTCCGTACGTTGAAGAAATGTACGAAGCGTATCTCGATAATCCGGCGTCAGTGCCCGAGACCTGGCGCAGCTATTTCGATGCGTTGCAGAACGTGCCCGCATCGGACGGCAGCAACGCCAACGACGTGGCCCATGGCCCGATCGTCGAATCGTTTGCCCAGCGCGCCAAGGCCAATGCCTTCCTGCCGCGCGCAACGGCCGGCGGCGAAGATCTCGCAACCGCCCGCAAACAGGTTTACGTCCAGTCCCTCATCGGCGCATATCGCTTCCTCGGCTCGCAATGGGCCAATCTCGATCCTCTGAAGCGCCGCGAGCGTCCCGCGATCCCCGAACTTGAACCCGCGTTCTACGACTTCACCGAAGCCGACATGGACCAGGAGTTCAGCGCAACGAATCTGTACTTCGGGTTCGAGCGCGCGACGCTGCGCGAGATCGTCAAAGCCCTGCGCGACACGTACTGCGGCACGATCGGCGCCGAGTACATGTACATCAGCGATCCGGAGCAGAAGCGCTGGTGGAAGGAACGCCTCGAATCGATCCGTTCGACGCCGAGTTTCAACAACGACAAGAAGAAGCACATCCTGAATCGCCTGACGGCCGCCGAAGGCCTCGAGCGTTTCCTGCACACCAAGTACGTCGGCCAGAAGCGCTTCTCGCTCGAAGGCGGCGAGAGCTTCATCGCGGCGATGGACGAAGTCGTGCGTCACGGCGGTCTGCGCGGCGTTCAGGAAATCGTCATCGCGATGGCTCACCGTGGCCGTTTGAACGTGCTGGTCAATACGCTCGGCAAGATGCCGGCAGACCTGTTCGCCGAATTCGAAGGCAAGCACGTCGATGATCTGCCGGCTGGCGACGTGAAGTACCACAAGGGCTTCTCGTCGGACGTCGCGACGGAAGGCGGCCCGGTTCACCTGTCGCTCGCGTTCAACCCGTCGCACCTCGAAATCGTCAACCCGGTGGTCGAGGGCTCGGCGAAGGCGCGTATGGACCGTCGCGGCGACGAAAACGGCGTTCAGGTGCTGCCGGTGCAGATCCACGGCGACGCGGCTTTCGCCGGCCAGGGCGTCGTGATGGAAACGCTGAACCTCGCGCAAACGCGCGGTTACGGCACGCACGGCACGCTGCACATCGTCATCAACAACCAGATCGGCTTCACGACGTCGGACCCGCGCGACTCGCGCTCCACGTTGTACTGCTCGGACGTCGTCAAGATGATCGAAGCGCCGGTGCTGCACGTGAACGGTGACGATCCCGAAGCGGTCGTGCTGGCCACCCAGATGGCGATCGACTTCCGCATGCAGTTCCACAAGGACGTCGTCGTCGACATCGTCTGCTTCCGCAAGCTGGGCCACAACGAGCAGGACACCCCGGCGGTCACGCAGCCGCTGATGTACAAGACGATTTCGAAGCACCCCGGCACGCGTGCGTTGTACGCTGAAAAGCTCGTTCAGCAGGGCATCATCAAGGCCGAGGATGGCGAGGAATTCGTCAAGGCCTATCGCAAGGCGATGGACGAGGGCCACCACACGGTCGATCCGGTGCTCTCGAACTACAAGAGCAAGTACGCGGTGGACTGGGTGCCGTTCCTGAACCGCAAGTGGACCGACGCGGCCGACACGGCCGTGCCGCTCGCGGAACTGAAGCGCCTCGCCGAACGCATCACCACGATTCCGGAAAACTTCAAGGTTCACCCGCTCGTCGAGCGCGTGATCAACGACCGTCGCGCCATGGGCCGCGGCGAAGCGAAGCTCGACTGGGGCATGGGCGAGCACCTCGCGTTCGCATCGCTGGTCGCTTCGGGCTACGCAGTTCGTCTGACCGGTCAGGATTCGGGCCGCGGCACGTTCACGCACCGTCACGCAGTGCTGCACGACCAGAACCGCGAGCGCTGGAACGACGGCACCTACGTGCCGCTGCAGAACATCGCCGAAGGTCAGGCGAAGTTCACGGTGATCGACTCGGTGCTGTCGGAAGAAGCGGTGCTCGGCTTCGAATACGGTTACTCGACCGCTGAACCGAACACGTTCGTCGCGTGGGAAGCGCAGTTCGGCGACTTCGTGAATGGCGCGCAAGTCGTGATCGACCAGTTCATCTCGTCGGGCGAAGTGAAGTGGGGCCGCGTGTCGGGCCTGACCATGCTGCTGCCGCACGGCTACGAAGGCCAGGGTCCGGAGCACTCGTCGGCGCGTATCGAGCGTTTCCTGCAACTGTGCGCAGACCACAACATGCAGGTCGTTCAGCCGACCACGCCGGCGCAGGTCTTCCACCTGCTGCGTCGCCAGATGATCCGCCTGTTCCGCAAGCCGCTGATCGTCGCGACGCCGAAGTCGTTGCTGCGTCACAAGGAAGCCGTGTCGGATCTGTCGGAACTCGCGAAGGGTTCGTTCCAGCCGGTCATCGGCGAAGTGGACGAAACCATCGACGTGAAGAAGGTCAAGCGCGTGGTGGCCTGCTCGGGCCGCGTGTACTACGACCTGGTCGCGCATCGCCGCGAAGCGAAAGCGAACGACGTCGCAATCATCCGTATCGAACAGCTCTATCCGTTCGCGCACAAGCAGTTCGAAGCGGAAATGAAGAAGTACGACAACGCAACCGAAGTGGTGTGGGTGCAGGACGAGCCGCAGAATCAGGGCCCGTGGTTCTACATCGAGCACCATCTGAAGGAAGGCATGAAGGAAGGGCAGAAGCTGGCGTACAGCGGCCGTCCGGCTTCGGCTTCCCCTGCAGTCGGCTACTACGCGAAGCACTACGAGCAGCAGAAGGCGCTGGTCGAAGGCGCTTTCGGCCGCCTCAAGAGCGCGTCGATCGCTAAATAAAGAAACAGACGAGCCGGGAAAGCGCAGCGCGCTTTCCCGCGCCGCGCCGAACGATCCCATGAGGTTCAGGCGCGGCGTTCACGGTTCGCAGGCGGTCGTGAAGAAGCGCCGTCACCCGATACGTATTCAGGATATTCATAATGGCTATTGTTGAAGTCAAGGTTCCCCAGCTCTCCGAATCGGTCTCGGAAGCGACCATGCTGCAGTGGAAGAAGAAGCCGGGCGAGGCTGTCGCTCAGGACGAAATCCTCATCGAAATCGAGACCGACAAGGTCGTGCTCGAAGTGCCGGCTCCGGCAGCAGGCGTGCTCGCGCAAGTCATCTCGAACGACGGCGACACGGTCACGGCTGAGCAGGTGATCGCGAAGATCGACACCGAAGGCACCGCAGGCGCCGCCGCTGTCGAAGCCGAAGTGAAGCCGGCTCCGGTCGCTGCCGCGGCTCCCGCACCGGCGGCTCAGGCGGCTGTCGCAACGGGCTCGAACACCGCTGCTTCGCCGGCCGCCGGCAAGCTGATGGCAGAGAAGGGTCTGGCTGCTGGCGACGTCGCCGGCACGGGCCGCGACGGCCGTATCACGAAGGGCGACGTGCTCGTCGCTGGCCAGGCTGCTCCGGCGGCTGCCAAGGCTGCACCGGCTCCGGCTGCCGCACCGAAGGCTGCGAAGCCGTCGCTGCCGGACGTCAAGGCCCCGGCATCGGCCGATCAATGGCTGAAGGACCGTCCGGAACAGCGCGTGCCGATGTCGCGTCTGCGTGCTCGTATCGCCGAGCGTCTGCTCGAGTCGCAGCAAACCAACGCCATCCTCACGACGTTCAACGAAGTGAACATGGCGCCGGTCATGGAGCTGCGCAACAAGTACAAGGACAAGTTCGAAAAGGAACACGGCGTGAAGCTCGGCTTCATGTCGTTCTTCGTGAAGGCGGCTGTTCACGCGCTGAAGAAGTTCCCGCTCGTGAACGCGTCGATCGACGGTAACGACATCGTCTACCACGGCTACTTCGACATCGGTATCGCTGTCGGTTCGCCGCGCGGTCTGGTGGTGCCGATCCTGCGCAATGCAGATCAGCTGAGCCTCGCCGACATCGAGAAGAAGATCGCCGAATTTGGCCAGAAGGCGAAGGACGGCAAGCTGTCCATCGAAGAAATGACCGGCGGTACGTTCTCGATCTCGAACGGCGGCGTGTTCGGCTCGATGCTGTCCACCCCGATCATCAACCCGCCGCAATCCGCGATTCTCGGCGTGCACGCCACCAAGGAACGCGCAGTGGTCGAAAACGGCCAGATCGTGATCCGCCCGATGAACTACCTCGCGCTGTCGTACGACCACCGTATCATCGACGGCCGCGAAGCAGTGCTGTCGCTGGTCGCGATGAAGGATGCGCTGGAAGATCCGGCTCGCCTGCTGCTCGACCTGTAAGCGCACGTTCCACCGACGCCGGCCGGCGGTTTGCGCGGGCCGGCGTCATCCGTAGCACGTCTTTAGCATTCCGCAGTACAGGAACGGCGCGCGCCACCTCGAGTGGCCCGGCGCCGTTCCGCCATCAAAGGGATTGTCATGTCCAAAGAATTTGAGGTCGTCGTGATCGGCGCAGGCCCTGGCGGTTACATCGCCGCCATCCGCGCAGCGCAGCTCGGCAAGACCGTCGCATGTATCGAAAAGTGGAAGAACCCGGCCGGCACGCTGAAGCTCGGCGGCACTTGCCTGAATGTCGGCTGCATTCCGTCGAAGGCGCTGCTCGCTTCGTCGGAAGAGTTCGAGAACGCGTCGCATCACCTTGCCGACCACGGCATCTCGGTGGAAAACGTCTCGGTCGATGTCTCGAAGATGATGGGCCGCAAGGACGGCATCGTCGAGAAGATGACCAAGGGCATCGAATTCCTGTTCCGCAAGAACAAGATCACGTGGCTCAAGGGCCATGGCAAGTTCACCGGCAAGACGGACGCCGGCGTGCAGATCGAAGTGAGCGGCGAAGGCGAAGATGGTGCAAGCAGCGAAGTCGTCACGGCGAAGAACGTGATCATCGCAACGGGTTCGAAGGCGCGTCATCTGCCGGGCATTCCGGTCGACAACAAGCTGATCGCCGACAACGAAGGCGCACTCTCGTTCGACACGGCACCGAAGAAGCTCGCCGTGATCGGCGCAGGCGTGATCGGTCTGGAACTCGGCTCGGTGTGGCGCCGCCTCGGCGCGGACGTGACCGTGCTCGAAGCGCTGCCGGAATTCCTCGGCGTGGCTGACCAGGCGCTGTCGAAGGAAGCGGCCAAGCAGTTCAAGAAGCAAGGTCTCGACATCCAAGTCGGCGTGAAGGTCGGCGAAGTGAAGACGAGCGAAAACGGCGTGACGATCGCCTACACGGACAAGGACGGCAACGCGCAGACGCTCGAAGCCGACCGCCTGGTCGTGTCGGTCGGCCGCGTGCCGAACACCGACAACCTCGGCCTCGAAGCGATCGGCCTGAAGGCCAACGAGCGCGGCTTCATCGACGTGGACGACCATTGCGCGACGGCGGTGCCGAACGTGTACGCGATCGGCGACGTGGTGCGTGGCCCGATGCTTGCGCACAAGGCTGAAGACGAAGGCGTGCTGGTCGCGGAAGTAATCGACGGCCAGAAGCCGCACATCGACTACAACTGCATTCCGTGGGTGATCTACACCGAACCGGAAATCGCATGGGTCGGCAAGACGGAGCAGCAACTGAAGGCGGAAGGCCGCGAGATCAAGACCGGCCAGTTCCCGTTCATGGCGAACGGCCGCGCGCTCGGCATCAACAAGGCGGACGGTTTCGTCAAGATGATCGCCGACGCGAAGACCGACGAACTGCTCGGCGTGCACATCATCTCGGCGAACGCATCGGACCTGATCGCGGAAGCCGTGGTGTCGATGGAGTTCAAGGCGGCGTCGGAAGACATCGGCCGTATTTGCCATCCGCACCCGTCGCTGTCGGAAGTCATGCGCGAAGCGGCACTCGCCGTCGACAAGCGCGCGCTGAACATGTAAGCACGCACGCCTGACCGAAACGCAACCTTGGCATCACCAAAGGCGGGCGGGGTTCAATCCCTCCCGCCTTTCTTTTTACAGCAACACGATGAACGTCACCGAATACTACGAAAAAGAACTGCAGACGCGCGGCTATCAATCCGACCCGGCGCAGCGCGCGGCGGTCGACCGCCTGCAGCGGTGCTATGAAGAGTGGGTCGCATACAAGTCGCGCCGCTCGAACGCGCTCAGGAAGCTGATCATTCACCCCGATCTGCCGCGCGGCGTGTACATGTGGGGCGGCGTGGGCCGCGGCAAGAGCTTCCTGATGGACAGCTTCTACATGATCGTGCCGTTGCATCGCAAAACCCGTCTGCACTTCCACGAGTTCATGCGCGAAGTGCATCGTGAACTCGAAGAACTCAAAGGCCAGGCCGATCCGCTCGACGAACTCGCGCGCCGCATCGCGAAGCGCTATCGGCTGATCTGTTTCGACGAATTCCACGTGTCGGATATCGCCGACGCGATGATCCTGTATCGCCTGCTCGACAAGCTGTTCGAGAACGGCGTGCAGTTCGTGATGACGTCAAACTACGCGCCCGACACGCTGTACCCGGACGGCCTGCATCGCGACCGCATGCTGCCCGCGATCGAGCTGATCAAGCAGAAGCTCGACGTGATCAACGTCGACGCGGGGATCGATTATCGCCAGCGCACGCTCGCGCAGGTGGAGGTCTATCACACGCCACTGGACGCCGCCGCCGGCAAGGCGCTGCGCGACGCCTTTGCGCGCCTCGCCGCGGTGCCCGACGAAAGCCCGCTGCTGCATATCGAGAAGCGCGAGCTGAAGGCGCTGCGCCGCGCGGACGGCGTGGTCTGGTTCGACTTCGCGACGCTGTGCGGGGGCCCGCGCTCGCAGAACGACTACCTCGAACTCGCGACCCGCTTTCACGCGGTGATCCTGTCGGACGTGCCGCAGATGTCGGTGCGCATGGCGTCGGAAGCGCGCCGCTTCACGTGGCTCATCGACGTGTTCTACGATCACAAGGTCAAGCTGTTGATGTCGGCTGCGGTGCCGCCGGAGCAGTTGTACGTCGACGGTCCGATGGCTAATGAATTCACGCGTACGGTGTCGCGCATCGTCGAGATGCAGTCGAAGGAGTATCTCGACACGCCGCGCCGGATCGTCGACACGTCCCTAACCTGAGCTACCGCGCACGACACATTTTCAGGAATCGGAGTGGTCTGATATTCCGCGCACGGATGACTGGCTATCTTTTGTCGTTGTTCTGACAAAGGAGGAAGCATGAACCCGTATCGCGAAATCACCGATGAAGAATGGCAGCGCGTTGCGCCACTGCTGCCCGAACTCCGGCCGCGTACCGAAATGCGTGGTCGTCCACTTGCCAATACCCGCTCGGTGCTCAACGGCGTGCTTTGGGTCATGTATAGCGGTGCCACCTGGTCCGCAATGCCGCGCCGCTACCCGTCATATCAGACCTGTCATCGCCGCTTCAAGTCGTGGTACGAATCGGGCGTGCTCAAGCACGTCACGGAGCTACTGCTCGGCACCGCGAGCGAAGATTTCTGCAGATTGATGGAAGCGCGTATGCGCACGCACGCGAGCGTGCAGCACAAGCGCGCCGCGTCCAAGCGCGTGCCCGCGGCGTTTCGTGTTCCGGCCGCCGGATACAATCCGGTACCGGCCACGTCGGTGCCGGCGTCGCCGGTCGCTTACGCTGCACCGCTCAAGCAGGCAGCATGACCATCGCAAACAGCTTGCCCCAATGAAAACGGCCGCGCGATTCTTGATCGCCGGCCGTTTTTTATGTTGCACTTCCTGATGCGGAGCGCGCATCGTTGCAGCATCATGCGCATATTCAGGCGACGTGCCAGGCGCCACGCATGCGCCGCACGTCGACCCTCATTGCTGCCGTATCCACGTTTGCGAGCGGCCAAGCAGCGCGACCCCAATGTAGCCACGCACCACGAGCTTGTTGCCGCCGTCCTCGAGATGCATCTTGCATTTGTAGACCTTGCCGTTTTCAGGATCGAGAATCTGGCCGTGATCCCACTCGTCGCCATCCTTCTTCATGCTGTTGATGATGGTCATGCCGAGGACCGGTTGATCCTTGCGCGCGTCGGTGCATTCGGTGCAACGGCGATCCGGCTGGTCGTTCGCGCCGAGACCCTTGATAACCTTTCCGTTCAGTTCGCCATTGCTGTCTTGTGTGATCTGCACGAGCGCCTTCGGCTGGCCCGTGTGATCGTCGATGGTTTGCCACGTGCCGATCGGTGTATCGGTCTGCGCCATCGCGGTCACGGCGCTGGCGAGCAAGGCGCCGGCGAGCGCGGCGTGACGGGCGGTGCGCAGCGCAAGCGCGCCGGCACGTCGAGTGAATTGCGTCATTGCCTTCCTCGTTGATATGAGACAGCGCGATCATGGTCGCGCGGCGTTATGGGCATCGTGGTCGGATGCGCGGTACCGGCCCTCCCGATGCGGAACGATGCCAGCGATGTGCCGTTTGCATCGTCAGCGCAGAATACGCGAAAGTGCATGCGTCGTTTGATAGTGGAGCTTCTAATCCGCTCGCGGCACTTCTGAAGCGTGTCAATTCAGCCGGTAGCAGAACCTCGCGTTGATGCGCGGACTGTGCGATGCGCTCTCCACCGGCGCATCACCGACCGCTTTTCCGACGGACACATCGAGGCTGTAGCAGTGCGCATCCGAAACGCCGAAGCCGAATACGATCGATGAAAACCGCAACCGCAACCGCAACCGCGACGGCGTGCCCGCGTGCAGATAGACGGGCGCTACGTCAAACGACACATACGGCGTGAACGAACGCAGATATGTGAAGCCGAGCGTGATCGGCCGGTTGACCTCGACCGTCGCGCCCCAGCCGGAATCACCCGACGCATCGCCCGGCTCATAGCATGTCCTTGCCGACGAGCGGTGTGAAGCGTTGCGCGACTTCGTCGAACGAAATCGACTTCCCGCCGTCGACCTGCACGGTCAGGTTCGGACCGCGGTGGGGCGCGTCGATCAGCGGCAGCGAATCGAACGGATCGTCGTCTACCGCCGCGCCGGTGAGGCGGGACTACGCTTGTGCCTGTTATAGAAGCAAACGCGCAAGTACCATATTTTCGACGAAGAGCCCGAAACCCGCGAAAGTGAGTAATAATTCCCCGTTTTCTACTAAAACAAAATCTGTTCAACAGGTATCACATGGACCGAAAGTCGAAGCTACGAGAGATTGCTCTGGCCGCATGCATCGTATTGGGGGCCCTTCAGGGCGCGAATGCACAGGCTCTGCAGAACAGTGGTGCGAGCGGTACGGTCGTGTCCCAGCCGGGTACGACGAGTGCGTTGCCCGACACCTCGCAGGCTGGCCAGGCGGAAACCACTGCACTGACGCCGGATGAAAACCGGCAATCCGCCACCGGGAACGTGGCTGAATTGCAGCAGATGATCCACGGCCCGGATCTGAGCGAATTGCGCACCACGTATAACGGCAGCTATGGCGCGAGCCTGCTGTTCTACGGCAAGGAGATGACCTACTACGTCGCGCTGTTCCAGCAGAAAAACTTCTGGCGCGTGATCAAGTCGCAGGACGCCGCCCGCGCCGAGCTGATCTACAAGGATTTCGCGCGGCAGACGATGCAACTGTCGGACATCGAGATCCGCCGTACGCAACTCGAAGCGCAGAAGGCGTTCACGCAGCGCATGGTCGCGCTGTCGCAGGATCGCGCGAGCCGGCTGCAGGCCGACCTCGACGTCGCGCGTCAGCAGCAAAGCATCGTCGCGAGCCAGCAGGAGCAGAAGCGCGCCGAGGCAACCGAACTGGCGCAGCAGAAAGCCGCCGCGCAGGATCAGTTGCGCGTCGCGCAGCGCCAGGTGCGCGACCTGCAGCGTCAGCTCAATAGCGGCTTGCCGGTGCATTGAGCGCGACGGTGTGAGCCTGGGTGGAGTGGCGGGACGGCGTGGAAATCGGTGCGCCGTCCGGCTCGTCCGCGGGCGTTACCGTTGTTATGTTTGATCGGTGCTTTCCGCACCCCGCCAGCCCGTGCATCGCACTTTTACCGCCGGGCTTTTCGGCATTTGCACTCGGCATTTTTCGCGAGCCCTGACGGCTCGTTGCCGTGTCGTTGTGCGCCGCCGTCGTACGACACGAGACGGCGCGACTTCAATGCCGCTTGCGCGTATCCGCTTGCGTTTTGCGCATCCGTTCGCGAGGCGGCTGCGTCACGTCGACGGCGATCGGATCGCTGGCGGGAAAGCTTTCCATCAGCGCTTCGTCGAGCCGCGTATCGGCGGACGTCGGGGGCGTCCGGCGCGTGCGCGCCGGTCGGGAGGCATGCTGGTTTTTGCTGGTCATGGCGCGCTCCATCGGTAGAGGGTCGATCATTCAGCATAGCGCATCGCGGCTATCGGCGAACGACCGCCGGATGGCGCAGGCGCGTCGTTTAAAACCGGCCGGCATCGATTCGTTCTCCGAGTGTCCCGGCCGCGCTCGAGCCGCGCTTGAGCCGCGCTTGAGCCGCGAACGTCACCTCCATCGATCCATCACACAGCGAACCAGATGAACGGGAAAAAGCCGGCGAGCACGCGACGAGTGCTTGCAGCCCACGTCGTGGAAGCCGAACTGGAACACCTGGATTGGGCGACGCGGCAACCGGCGCTGCACCTATTCGACGCTGGCTACTGGCGGCGCCGCGTGCTGGCGGTCAAGGGGAGATTCGAGCTGACCGAGCGTCAGCTGACCCAACTGGAGAAAATTCTGCGGCGCCTCGGTTCGTCCGCGGAGTAGCGAGGCGCGGCCGCTACAGCTTCTTCGTATTTATTCCTGATTGCCGCCGGGGCTGCCGCCGCCGTGGTTGCCGCCATGATTGCCGCTTTCGCCGCCGGTGCCGAACAGACGCCGCCGCCGCGTGACGACCACCGGACCTTCGGAGTTGCCGCTGCGCTCGCTCGGTGCGCGTTCCGCCGACGGCGTGCCGTACGATTCACGCCCTTCGCGCGGCTCGCGATGTTCGCGCGAACCATGGGGACCGCGCGCGCCATGTTCGCCATGCGACGTTCGGCCCGTGCGCGGCGCCGGCCGCGTGCCGGTGTCGAGCTGGATCGTGGAGATCGCGCGCTTGTAGATGCCTTGCAGGCCAACCGGCGTGCGCAGCATCACCAGGTACTGATCGAACGACTCGATGCATCCGGTCAGGCGGATGCCGTTGACCAGATAGATCTCGACGCGCTTTCGTTCCTTGCGCGCAGCGTTCATGAAGTCGTTTTGCGGATGCGATTCTGCGGAAGCCATGGACAATTCAGGTTAGATAGACGGTGGTTCGCCGCGATTTTACCCTTTCTACCCTATGCGGGGGCAGAACGCGTCGACGGGGCGAACTTTGTCCACTATAACGACTTGTGAGCACATAAGCATCCGATAACGCGGGACTGTAACGTTGAGTTACGAATCTGCTGGTCAATGTCGTCTTCTTCCGGTCTCTCCAGGCATTGCCGGCATGGTTGGCGGAAAAGGAAGAACATAGGGGCATGTTGCGCGACCACGGCGGCGGCGTCGAAGCACCGCGAAAAAGCCCGGAGAAACGGCGCAGCGAAACAGCGCCACGACGGCGATGGAATAAACCACGCGATCGCGGCGTTAAGTCCAGTATGGCAGTAGCGCATTCCGCGGCTGCCGCCCGCCGCGCCGGTCGGTCGATCGCGTGCCGGGCATCTGCCAGGAGGCTCACCATGAAAGCATCCCGTATTCTGTCAGCGCTCTTCGTCCTGCTCGCGCTCGCGTGCGGCTCCCTCGCGCACGCGGCCGATACCGACAACGCCGCGTCGGGTTCGAGCAACAACAGCAACAGCAGCGGCGGCGGCTACTAACGCCGCGACCGAGCCTGGCACGCCGGGTGACATTCGAAGCGGAAGTGATCGCGTGGCTGCCCCAACTGCGCCGCTATGCGCGCGCACTGACGGGCGACCGCGCCTGGGCCGACGACCTCGTGCAGGATACGGCGGAGCGCGCGCTTGCGCGCTGGTCGGCATTCCGGCCGAACAGCAACCTGCGCGCGTGGCTGCTGACGATCCTGCGGCATCTGTACATCGACCAGCTGCGCGGGCGCCGCGAGATCGCCGTCGACGACGAAAGCGCGCCGTGGCGCAATCTCGAGGCGCCGCACGGCGAGGTCGACGGTCTGGTGCTGCGCGACGTGCAGCGCGCGCTGTACTGCCTGCCACTCGAGCAGCGTGAGGTGCTGCTGCTGGTGTGCGTCGAGGAACTGACGTACCAGGAGGCATCGAGCGCGCTGGGGGTGCCGATCGGTACGGTGATGTCGCGGCTGTCGCGCGCGCGCGAGCATATGCGCGCGTTGCTGTGCGAGCAGCCGCCAGGGCCGATGCACGGACCGCAGCCCCGTGCGCCGCGGGCGGCGCATAAAGTCGCGCCGCTGAAAGTGGTGAGAAACCGACAATGAACAACGATGACTCCGATTCCGGCTTGCATGACGAGCTCGATCTGCGCGCGCTGTCGGCCTATGTCGATGGCGAATTGCCGGAAGAGCAGCGCGCCGCGATCGAAACGCAGCTTCGCCAGCATCCGCAGGCCACCGCGCGCGTGGCCGCGTGGCGCGCGCAGAAGGCGGCGCTGCGGGCGCTGTGCGGCGCGCCGGACAGCGATGCGCGGCAAGCGCAAGCAGGGCAGCGGGCCGACGATCGGCAGCAAGCCGCTGAAGCCGGCGAGCGAAGCTATGCAGGCAGCCAGCCCACGGAGGCGGAGGAGCCGGCTTTTATTGTCGTGCGTCGGACGCGGCCGTGGTGGCAGCGCGCGGGTCTCGCCGCCTGCTGGCTCGCGGCCGGTGCCGGGCTCGCGCTGGCCCTCGGTCCGCTCGCGCCGCGGCTGACCGGCGGCGCGTGGAGCGGCTTCGGCGGACAGCCGGCCGGTTTTGCGCAGCGCGCGGATATCGCGTACGCGGTGTACTCGCCGGAGCGGCGTCATCCGGTCGAAGTCGCCGCGAGCGAAGAGGAGCATCTGATCACCTGGCTGTCGAAGCGGCTGAATCGTCCGCTCTCGGTGCCGTCGCTGCAGGAGTATGGTTATTCGCTGGTGGGCGGCCGGCTGTTGCCCGGCGAGGCCGGGCCGGCTGCGCAGTTCATGTACGAGAACCAGGCCGGCGCGCGCCTGACGCTGTACGTGACCGGCGTCACCCGCGGCGAAACCGCGTTCCGCCTGTTTCGCGACGGCAACCGCCGCACCTTTTACTGGATCAGCGACGGCATGGGCTACGCGCTGTCTGGCGCGATCGCGGAAGGCAAGCTGCGCGAGATCGCGGTCGACGTGTGCAGCGCGCTCGGTGGTAAGCCTGAGACGTGGCAGCAGTAGCGTGCGGTAGCGTGTCGTCAAGGCCGTCAGCGGCGACGCACGCATAGCTGCCCGCGCGACTGCACCCGCGGGTTACCCGACCGACAAGGAGACGCCTTGCCCCAGACGCTGCCGCCCAACCTGTCCGCCGCGCAGTTCGACCGGGCGCTCGCCGGCTGGCGCGCGATCGTCGGTGAAGCGCACGTGCTGCGTTCCGACGCCGGCCTCGCCCCCTATGTCGATCCGTTCGCTCCTGGTGAGCCGGGCGCGTTTGTCGCGAGCGCCGCGCTGCTGCCCGCGTCGGTCGATGAAATCCGCGCGGTGCTGCGCATCGCCAATCAGTACCGGATTCCGCTGTGGACCGTCTCGACCGGGCGCAACTTCGCGTACGGCGGCGCGGCGCCGCGTCTCAGCGGCTCGGTCGTGCTCGACTTGCAGCGCATGAACCGCATCCTCGAAGTCGACGAAACGCTCGCCTATGCGCTGGTCGAACCGGGCGTCAGCTATTTCGATCTGTACGCGCATCTGCGCGACAAGGGCTACAAGCTGTGGGTCGATCCACCGGCTGCCGGCTGGGGCAGCGTGGTCGGCAACACGCTGGAGCGCGGCTTCGGCTATACCGACTACGGCGATCACGCGGCGGCCCAATGCGGGATGGAGGTCGTGCTCGCCAACGGCGACGTGCTGCGCACCGGCATGGGCGGCGTCGAGATCGGCACTGCGTGGCAGCTGTATCAGCCGGGCTACGGGCCGTCGTTCGATGCGATGTTCATGCAGTCGAACTACGGCATCGTAACGAAGCTCGGCGTGTGGTTGATGCCCGCGCCGCCCGCGTATCTGCTCGGAGAAATCCAGTTTCGTCGCGAGGCCGATCTGGAGGAGATCGTCGAGATTCTGCGGCCGTTGCGGCTCGACGGCACGATCCGCAATCACGCGGTGATCGAGGGTGGATTGCGGCGCGCGGCGAGCCTGTCGCCACGCCGGCAGTGGTACGACGGCGCGGGCGCGATGCCCGGGAGCGCGGTGCAGGCGATGCTCGACAAACTCGGCGTCGGGCGCTGGAACCTGCATTTCGCGCTGTACGGCACGCCTGAGTTGATCGACGCGCGCTACGCGCTGATCGAGCGCGCGTTCGCGCGGGTGCCAGAGGCGCGGCTCACGGCGGCGCGCTATGCGGGCGATGCTCAGCCGACTGGCGGCGGCGATCGCAACATGGCCGGCATTCCCGCGATGACCGCGTTTCGCATGCTCGACTGGCGCGGCGGCGCGGGCGCGCACGTCGACTTCGCGCCGATCTGTCCGGCGACCGGGCGCGACGCGATGCGCCAGTACACGATGGTGAAAGCGCGCGCCGCCGAATACGGCTTCGACTACTACGGTGGCTTTACCGCGGGCGCGCGGCATCTGCATCATATTTTCGCGGCGATTTTCGATCGCGACGACGCGAACCAGGTGGAGCAGGCCGGCGCGCTGCTGCGCTCGCTGATGAGCGACGCGCGCGCGGCCGGCTACGGCGAATATCGCGCGCATCTCGCGTACATGGATTTCGCGGCCGCGCAATACAGCTTCAACGACGGTGCGTCGCTGCGCTTCGCCGAAACGCTGAAGGATGCGCTCGACCCGAACGGCATTCTCGCGCCGGGCAAGCAGGGCATCTGGCCGGCGGCGTGGCGCGACCGGCGGGGGTACACGTGAACGACGCGTGCGGACACGCACGGCAGACCGAAGCGCAAACAGAACGGAACGTACACGCCAATGGATCGACGCACTTTCATGCTCACCGGTGCATGCCTCGCGACGGCCGCGGGCGGCGCATGGCCGTGGCTCGCGCAAGCCGCCGCGTGCGCTGACGATGCGCGCGCGTTCGCGATCGTCGACTCGACGCTCGAATGCGGCGCGTCGTTCGCACGCTATGCCGCGCATCTTCGCTTGCCGACCTTCGAAACCGGCGACGATGCGGGCGCGCTCTGGTTCACCACACTTGCGCCACTGCTCGACGATGGGCGGACCCCGCACGCGATGCCCGCGCTGATCGGCTTCACGCGCCCGTCCGATTACTTCGTCCTGCAACACCTCGCGCTTCGCACGGGACGCTTCGTCGAGCATCGTCACGAAGCGCGCGAGGGGCTGGATGCGCAACCCGCCCACGTGGCCTTCGCGCTGACGCCACGCAGCGCGCGCTAAAACTTATAGTCCTTGTTCTTCGGATCGAAGGTCGAATCGTCGAATGTCCTCGGCGTGATGCTCTCGAACACGATCTGCTCGAAAATCTTGCCGTCATTGTCGTAAGACTGGACGCTGCGAAAGAACGGATGACGCAGATCGAGCCCGAGCGTTTCCTTTTTCGCGTAGAACTGTGGCTGGCCGACCGGTGTTTCGAACGTGAACGCGACGACGCGCACACCGTCGATGGTCTTCACTTCGATCTGCACCGAACGCGGCAAGCCGGCCTCGGTGTATTTTTTTCCTTCACTCAGGTATTGACCGGCAACGTACTCGGTGCCGAGATCGCGCACGCTGTGATTCGATTGCGAGCGTGCGAGCGCGCCGGTCAGCGACGTCCACAACGGCATCACGTTCATGATGCCGCCGAGGTGGCCGTAGGTTTCGTCGCTACGTTTCGATTCGTCGTAGATGATTTCCTGGCCCGCGTGCGCGCCGTCGGGCAGCCACTTCGCGTAGATGCGCAGCGGGTCGTGCGCGACGCGCACCAGCATGTGATCGGGCTTGTCGGGCCATATGCCGCGAATGCGCTCGGAGCGCGACATCGTGAACTCGTACGACGGGTAGTCGTTCGGCCCTTCCTTGATATAGCGCGGCAGCGTCAGCGGATTGAGTGACTGGAACAGCGCGACCAGTTGCGCGTCGTCGAGCTTTTCGAGCGTGCCGCTTTGCTGCGCGGCGCGCAGCCATTTGACCTGCTGGTCGAGCGTCAGCTTGCCGACCTGCGCGGCCGGCGTGGTGGGCGGCTTGACGGCGCTCGCGGTGTTGAGCGGGGGCGGGCGGTCGTCGTTCTGCGCGAAGGCCGTCGGCACCGACAGCAGGCCGACCGCGACGAGCAGCGCACCCAGCAAGCGCTGTCGCCGGCGATGCGAACGGGCGGGCATGCGGTGCTTCATGAATTTCTCCAGAAAGTGACGCGGCCGCTCATGCAACATGCAAGGCAATAACGCGAAGCAACAAAGCAATAACGCTTTGAAGCAACGCTTATTCCCGTCAGGCAGACTTCTGTTTCGCGAGTTCCTCGTCGCGCAACGCACGGCGCAGAATTTTGCCGACGTTGGTTTGCGGCAGCTCGTCGCGGAATTCGACGAGCTTCGGCACCTTGTAGCCAGTCAGATTCTTGCGGCAGTACGCAATCACCTGCTCGGCGGTCAGTGTCGGCGTGCGCCGCACGATGAACACCTTCACGCGCTCGCCCTGCGCGGGGTCGGACACGCCGATCGCGGCGACTTCGCGCACGTCCGGATGCGCGGCGATCACGTCCTCGATTTCGTTCGGATATACGTTGAAGCCCGACACGAGGATCATGTCCTTCTTGCGATCGATCAGACGGATATAGCCGCGCGAGTCCATCACGCCGATGTCGCCGGTCGCGAGCCAGCCGTCGTCGTCGATCACCTTCGCGGTTTCGTCGGGGCGGTTCCAGTAGCCCTTCATGACCTGCGGGCCCTTCACGCACAGCTCGCCCGCCTCGCCGATATTGGCCCAGCTGCCGTCGTCTTTCCTGAAGCGCACCTGCGTGGACGGCGCGGGCAAGCCGATCGAGCCCTCGAAGTCGCGCAGATTGGTCAGATCGACCGGATTCATCGAGACGATCGGCGAGCACTCGGTGAGTCCGTAGCCCTCGATGATCGGCTTGCCCGTCACCGCCTTGAAGCGCTCGGCGACGGCTTTCTGCGTCGCCATGCCGCCCGCCATCGCGAGCTTCAGGTCCGAGAAGTCGCGCCGACAGAATTCCTCGTTGTCGAGGAACGCGTTATAGAGCGTGTTGACCGCGGTCATGCCGGTGAATTTTTCGTGACGGATGATCATCATCACGCGCTTCATGTCGCGCGGATTCGCGATCAGGATGTTGCGCCCGCCGAGCCCCATGAAGATCAGCGCATTCACGGTCAGCGAGTAGATGTGATAAAGCGGCAGCGGCGTGAGCATCGTTTCGCCCTCGCCGGACAGCTGCCCCGCGGCCCACGCCTTCGCCTGCAACAGATTGGCGAGGATGTTCCGGTGCGTGAGCATCGCGCCTTTCGCGACGCCGGTCGTGCCGCCCGTGTATTGCAGGAACGCGATGTCTTCGTGGGTCGCGCGCACCGGTGTGTGCGGCCGCGCATAACCGGCCGAAAGCGCTTTCAGGAGCGGCACCGCCTGCGGCAGCTTGTAAGGGGGCACCATTTTTTTCACGTGACGCAGCATGAAATTGAGCAGGTGTCCCTTCAGGTTCGCGCCGTCGGCGAGCAGATCGCCGAGCCCGGTCACGATCACGTTGCGCACCTTGGTGCCGGGCAATGCATCTTCGAGCGTCTTCGCGAAGTTCTCGAACACGACGATCGTCTGCGCGCCGCTGTCCTTTAGCTGGTGCGCGAGTTCGCGCACCGTGTAGAGCGGATTCACGTTGACGACCACGGCGCCCGCCTTGATCGTGCCGAACAGCGCGACCGGATACTGGAACGTGTTCGGCAGCATGATCGCGACGCGCTCGCCCGGCTCCACGCCGATGCTTTGCAGGTACGCCGCGAACGCGCTCGCCTTGCGGCCCAGTTCACCGTACGTCAGGTTCGCGCCGACGCTCACGTACGCGACGCGCTCGCGGAACAGCGCGGTGCATTCGTCGAAGAACTGGTCGATCGACTCGTATTGCGTGACGTCGATGTCGCGCGGCACGTCGTCCGGATAGGACGCGTACCAGATGCCGTCGGTGTTCGGAGCGGGGTGGGGCACCGGGTTTTGACGAGGCGTGCCGCCTGCGTCCGGCATGTGCAGCGGGGCTTGGGTGGGCTCGGTCATCGGTTGCCTCCTGAAAATGTTGGTATGCGCTGCCGCGCTAGCGTTCCAGAATCGCGACGACCCCCTGGCCGCCCGCCGCGCAGATCGAGATCAGCCCGCGTGCGCTGCCGGCCGGTTTGTCGAGTTGCGCCAGCATCTTCGCGAGCGCGGCGACGATACGTCCGCCCGTCGCCGCAAACGGATGGCCGGTCGCGAGCGAACCGCCGTTCACGTTGAGCCTGGTGCGGTCGATCGCACCAGGCGCGCCGGCGAGGCCAAGCTGCGTGCGGCAATATTCGTCATCCTGCCATGCCGCGAGCGTGCACAACACCTGGGCCGCGAACGCTTCGTGGATTTCGTAGAAATCGAAGTCCTGCAACGTGAGGCCGGCGCGCGCGAGCATGCGCGGCACCGCGTAGGCGGGCGCCATCAGAAGGCCTTCCTGCTTGTCGAAAAAGTCGACCGCCGCGGTTTCCGACCAGCTCAGATACGCGAGTACCGGCAAGCCACGCTCGACCGCCCACGCTTCGCTCGCGAGCAGTACCGCGGATGCGCCATCGGTCAGCGGCGTCGAGTTGCCGGCGGTCAGCGTGCCCGCGTCGCGGTCGAACACGGGTTTCAGGTTCGCAAGCCTTTCGAGCGACAGGTCGGCGCGCAGGTTGTTGTCGCGCGCGAGGCCTTTGTACGGCGTCATCAGATCGTTGACGAAGCCGCGCGCGTACGCATCGGCGAGCTTGCGATGGCTCTCGTACGCGAGCACGTCCTGCGCCTCGCGCGCGATGTTCCAGCGCTTGGCCATCAGCTCGCAATGCTCGCCCATCGACAGCCCCGTGCGGGGCTCGCCGTTGCGCGGCAACAGCGGCTTGAACAACATGCCGGGCCGCAGCCTGCTGAGCGCGGCGAGACGCTGACCGGTACTCTTGCCGCGATTCGCTTCGAGCAGGATCTTGCGCATGCGCTCGTTGACGCCGATCGGCGCGTCGGACGTGGTATCGACGCCGCCCGCGATGCCCGCGTCGATCTGCCCGAGCGCGATCTTGTTGGCGACGAGGATCGCGGCTTCGAGGCCGGTGCCGCAGGCCTGCTGCACGTCGTAGGCGGGCGTTTCCTTCGCGAGCGTGGTGGACAGCACGGACTCGCGCGTCAGGTTGAAGTCGCGCGAGTGCTTGATGACGGCGCCCGCCGCGACTTCGCCGAGACACACGCCGTGCAGGTCATAGCGATCGATCAGCCCTTGCAGCGTGAAGGTCAGCATGTCCTGATTCGATGCGCTCGCGTACGCGGTGTTCGAGCGGGCAAACGGAATCCGGTTGCCCCCGATGACGGCGACGCGGCGCACGGCAGGTTGCGGGTGGGACATGCTCGGCTCCTTTGTGTCGTTCCCAGATTATTGGTCGATGCGAACGGCGCGCTCGCGGTTCACAGCAGCCGCCACTGCATGCGCCCGCGCAAATGCGGCATTTCCCCGGCGATATCGCGCACCTCGAGATCGCGCTCGATCAGCGAAGGCGATGCGCTCCACAGCGACGCTTCGCCCGGCAGCAGCATCGGCACCTTGAACTCGGCGCTGAGCGTCGCTTCGGCGAGCGGCTTCGGCGGCTGCAGCGACGACGCCGCGCGCGCGAGCGTCCACATGCCATGCGCGATTGCGCGCGGAAAGCCGAACGCCTTCGCCGACAGCGCGCTGATGTGGATCGGGTTGTAGTCGCCGGACACGCTCGCGTAGTCGCGGCCCAGTTGCGGCGCGAGCTGCCAGCGCGCGATCCGTTGCAGCGCATCGGGGCCGAGCGTCAACGCTTCGAGCGGATGGCCGAGCGCCGGCACCGCGCGCTTCAGATAGACGCTGTCGCCGTCCCACACCGCCTCGCCGCGCCGATAGATGCGCGTATGCACGACGAACGCCTGACCTCTGTCGTGACGCAGCAGCGCGCCGAATTCGACCTCGATTCGCAGCAGGTCCTTGTAGGCGAGCGGGCGGCGCAGCCGCACGTGATTGGCCAGATGCACGAGACCGAGCGCGGGCCACGGAAACGCGGGGTCGGTCAGCATCAGCAGATGCAGTGGAAATGCGAGCAGGTGCGGGTAGGTCAGCGGCACGCCGTGCTCGGGAATGAAGCCGCACACGCGCGCATAGCGCCACACGGGGCCGGGCTCGAGCACGACGGCGGGGCGCACGAGCCGCAACGGCGGCAGCCGCGTGTCGCGGCCGCGCTTGACGATGCCCGTCAGCGCGCGCCCGTACAGCTTTGCCGGCGCGGGCAGCGTTTCGATGACGACGGTTTTCGGCCGCGCGCCGTCGCCCGGCGCGGGAGCGAGCTGACGGCTGCCGAACGGATCACGCGGTTCGTCCATACCCATGCTCCCGTTCAGGCGCCAATCAGGCTTTGACCGCACACGCGCACGACCTGGCCCGTCACGCCGGCCGAGCCCGGATGCGCGAGCCATGCGATGGTCTGCGCGACGTCGACGGGCTGGCCGCCCTGGCTCATCGAGTTCATGCGGCGGCCGGCCTCGCGGATCGCGAGCGGAATCTTCGCGGTCATCTGCGTTTCGATGAAGCCGGGCGCGACCGCGTTGATCGTGATGCCGCGCGCGCGCAGTGGCAGCGCCATGCTCTGCACCCGGCCGATCACGCCAGCCTTGGACGTGGCGTAGTTGGTCTGGCCGGGATTGCCCGCGATGCCGCTGATCGACGACACCGCGACGATGCGCCCGCCGTCGCGCAGGATGCCGCCCGCGAGCAGCGCGTCGTCGATGCGTTCCTGCGCGCTCAGGTTGATGTCGATTACGCTTTGCCAGGCGGCGTCGGTCATCTTCGCGATGGTCTTGTCCTTCGTGATGCCGGCGTTGTGCACGACGATGTCGACGCCGAGCTCGTCGAGCGCGGCGGCGATCTGCGCGGGCGCTTCGGGCGCGGCGATGTCGAACGCGAGCGGGCTGCCGTTCAGCCGCCGCATCGTCGCATCGAGCGCGTCGCGCGCGGACGGAATGTCGAGGCCGATCACATGCGCGCCCTCGGCCGCGAGCGCGCTCGCGATCGCCGCGCCGATGCCGCGTGCCGCGCCCGTGACCAGCGCGCGCCGGCCGGCGAGCGGCTGGCGCCAGTCGAACGCGGGCGCGTCGTGCGGCAGCGCGCAATGTGCCGCGATCCGCACCACCTGACCGGACACATAGGCCGAGCGCGGCGACAGGAAAAAGCGCAGCGTCGCCTCGATGGCGTTTTCAGCGCCTTCCTCCACGTACACGAGATTCGCGGTGATGCCGCGCCGCGCTTCCTTGCCGAGCGAGCGCACGAGCCCTTCGAGCGCGCGCTGGGCAGTCCACTGACGCGGGCTCGCGCAGGCCTCGGGCGGCCGGCCCAGCACGACGATGCGCCCACACTTGCCGAGCGAGCGCAGCGTGTCGTGGAAAAAGCCGTGCAGCGGTTCGAGCAGGCTGCTGTCGTCGATACCGCTCGCGTCGAACATCAACGCGGCAAGCTTGCCCGGCGCACCGGCTTCGGCCGGCTCGAAGCGGCCGGTCATCAGGCCGTGGCGATGGGCGAGCGGCACCCACAGCCCGGCGCTTTCGTGCGCGACGCTCGTCATGCCGATGGTGGCGATCAGACTCGCAAGCGCGTCGAACAGGCGCGGCTCGCGGCCCGCGCCGATCGCGATCAGTCCGTCGAACTCGGGCCGGTCCGCGCGATAGCGCCGCAGCACCTCGGGCTTCGGCAGCCCGAGCGAGCGCGCGAGACGGCCGCCGAACGGCGAGTTGACGAACTTCAGGTAGGAGTCATTCATGTTATCGGTTGCTCCGCTGGACGCGCTGCGGGCAGCCCCGTGATTTTCAGGGGCGCCGGACGTGTGTCAGTGTGCCTTGAGTTGCGTGACTCGGGTACGGTTTGCCGCGCCGGGTCGGTAGTTTTTTCTACGTGAGCGCGGGCATCAGGCCACCAGCTCCAGCGCCTTTTCGAGCGCCTGCTTGCGCTGTTGCAAGCTCGCGAGCAGGTCGAAGTCGGCCGGGAAATCGTCGACCTTGACGACCTGCGCGCCGTAGCGCGCGTAGTCGTCGAGCACGCGCCGTTCGTCCGCGTCGACGAGGCCCTGGCGTTGCGCCGCATCGGTCCATGCGGCGAACTGCGGCAGGCTTTGCGGCAGCGGTTCGAGCAGACCCTGCTTCACCGCCTCGCGCAGCTTCTGCTCGATTTGCGTGAACTGCGGATTGAGCGCGAACGCGAGCTCGCCATAGCCGAGCGCATCGACGTCGGGGTGCGGCACGTACGAGTCGGCGACGAGCCGCTCGCGCGCGGCGCCGGGCGTTTGCATCAGTTCGGCGATCTCGCTGCCGAGCCGGTCCGACGGCTCGCGATGCGGCAGGCCGAACGGGAATGCGAGCACACGCACGAGCGTCGCGGCGACCCGGTTCGGGTAGTTCGCGAGCACGCCGTCGAGCGCGTGCTGCGCCTTGTACAGCGCATCCTCGACGCCCCACCGCACGAGCGGCAGGTCGTCGCGCTGTCGGCCTTCGTCCTCGAAACGCTTCAGCGTCGCCGAGATCAGGAACAGCTGCGACAGCACGTCCCCGAGGCGTCCCGAGATGCGTTCGCGACGCTTCAGATCGCCGCCGAGCACGAACATCGACACGTCGGCGAGCAACGCGAACACGGCCGACAGACGTGTCGCCGCGCGATAGTACGCAAGGAGCGGTGCATACGCGCGGCGCGGCTTCGCGATCAGCGCGCCGCCGCTCAGCCCAAACACGGCGCTGCGCACCACGTTCGACACCGTGAAATTCACGTGACCGAAGAACGCCGCGTCGAACTCGCGCAAGGCTTTCGCGCGATCGGGCTCGCACGTCGCCGTCATTTCCTTCAACACGTACGGATGGCAGCGAATCGCGCCCTGGCCGAAGATGATCAGACAGCGCGTCAGAATGTTCGCGCCTTCGACGGTGATCGAGATCGGCATCTGCTGATACGCGCGCGCCAGAAAGTTCGACGGCCCCATGCAAATACCCTTGCCGGCGACGACGTCCATGCCGTCGTTGATGACCATGCGCGCGCGCTCGGTGATGTGATATTTGGCGATCGCCGAAATCACGGAGGGCTTTTCGCCGAGGTCGACCGCCTGCGCGGACAGGCGGCGCGCGGCGTCCATCACGTACAGGTTGCCGCCCATGCGGCCGAGCGCTTCCTGCACGCCCTCGAACTTGCCGACGGCGGTGCGGAACTGGCGCCGAATCGCGGCATATGCGCCGGTGCCGCGCACGGCAATCTTCGCCATCCCGACGTTCGACGACGGCAGCGAGATCGCGCGGCCCGCCGCCAGACACTCCATCAGCATGCGCCAGCCGTTGCCGACCTGGGCGCGTCCGCCGATCACCCAGTCAAGCGGAATGAACACGTCCTTGCCCGAGTTCGGGCCGTTCTGGAACACCGCGTTCAACGGCCAGTGACGCCGGCCGATGTCGACGCCAGGGTGGTCGGTCGGAATCAGCGCGCAGGTGATGCCGGGTTCGTCGTTCGCGCCGAGCAGATGGTCGGGGTCGAGCGCGCGGAACGCGAGGCCGAGTACGGTCGCAATCGGCCCGAGCGTGATGTAGCGCTTGTCCCACGTGACGCGAAAGCCGAGCGTCTCGCGGCCCTCGTGCAGGCCCTGGCAAGCGACGCCGACATCGGGAATCGCGGCGGCGTCGGACCCGGCATACGGGCTCGTCAGCGCGAAGCAGGGGATTTCCTCGCCGCGCGCGAGACGCGGCAGATAGTAGTTCTTCTGCGCGTCGGTGCCGTAGTGCATCAGCAACTCGGCCGGGCCGAGCGAGTTCGGCACCATCACCGACACGGCCGCGGCCGAGCAGCGCGTCGCGAGCTTCATGATCACCTGCGAATGCGCGTACGCGGAGAACTGTTTGCCGCCGTACTGCTTCGGAATGATCATGCCGAGAAAGCCGTGCTGCTTGATGAACTGCCACGTTGGCGGCGACAGGTCCTGCCAGACCATCGTGGTTTCCCAGTCGTTCGCGAGGTCGCACAGCTGCTCGCATTCGACGTCGAGGAACGCCTGCTCTTCGGCGCTGAGCATGGCCGGGCCATAGCCGAGCAGCGTGTCCCAATGCGGGCGGCCCGAGAACAGCTCGGCGTCCCACCAGACCGTGCCCGCCTCGATCGCGTCGCGCTCGGTCGGCGACATCTGCGGCAGGATCTTGCGGAACGTGTCGAGCACCGGTTTCGCGAGCCATGCGCGGCGCAGCGGTTTGATCGTCAGCACGAGGGCGGGGAGTACGAACACGATCGCGAGCAGTGTCGTCAGCAGCGGGCCGGCCGCGCCGCTCACGAGCGCTGCCACGACCCATACGATCAGCGCCGCAAGCCACCATGAGGCGCGGGCCTGAACGTAGACGAGAGCGAATGCGGCGATGACGAGCGCCAGGATGAACCACGGCATGACGTTTCCTCCTCTGTGGTGACGCAATCGCCGGGCCAGCTGCGAGTCGCGCTCTTGCGTCGGGCGTTACCGTGTCTTACCGATTCGACCGACGGGCACGGCGCAGGTGCGCAACGTAAATGTGCTGCTCGGGTAAGCGAGCTCGATCGGGTTCCATGTACGACGTGTGGTGGTTACGTCGAGTGATGACGCGATGACGCCGTGAGAAGTCGTCAGGCGGTGCCGTGCAGCCCATGCTGATAGCTTGCCGGCGCCGCTTCGATAGTGCCGCCGCGGCTTTTGCTGTCGAACGTGTCGCGTGCCACTGCACACGCGGCCTCCTCGCCGCTAGTGTGTTCTTGCGCACTGGCGAACGTGCCGTCCACGCCGCCGTCGGTCGCATCGCCGAGCACGGCGGCGAACGCGGCCAGTTGCGTGCCGTCCGGCAGCGGCGCCTTCAGCGCGGAGACCATCAGCGACGCAAGGCGCCCGATGAGCTGCAGATCGTTCATCGACTTGCCTTGCGAGAACTCGGCAATCAGGCTGTCGGTATCGGTGCCGGCGAGCACCCCCGACAGCGCGCCGATCGCGAAATGCAAGCGCCAGCCGAGCTCCTCGCGCGGCAGATGCGGCAGCGCGCGCTGGAACGCGTCGAAGAAGCGCATCGCCACCGCTTCGTAATGCGCGTTCAGAAAGTCGCGGATGAACGACGAGGGATCGGTGTAGGCGCGCCCGAGCAGGCGCAGAAACGCTTTGCCGCCGACCCGCGGATCGCGCGACAGACGCAGCGCCGGAATGAACATCGCGCCGAGCACGTGCTCGCAGGTCAGGCGCGCGCCGAGCATGACGTCGAAACGGTCGAGCAGCTTCAGGCGCTCCCGGTTCAGCTGATCGAGCCGGCGCGACAGCATCGAGTGAATCAGCGATTCCTTGCTGCCGAAGTGATAGTTGACCGCCGCGAGATTGACTTCGGCGCGCGAAGTGATCTGGCGCAGCGACATCGCCTCATAGCCGCATTCGATGAACAGCGTCTCCGCGGCGTCGAGAATGCGTGACTTCGTATCGCCGGCATGCCGGCCGGGTGTGCGAACTGTCATGTTGCCGTCTCCCAGTTGCCGGGGCTGCCGGCTCGCAAACACGCGATTCAAATCGATATTTGAAACGACCGTTTTTTTTAGGATAAGAAAGAAGGGTCGGTGCGATCAAGGGACGGGCTCGACGAACTCCTCTAGAAGACCTGTCGGGGAGCCATGCTGGCGAAGCGCGGCGCGTCATGCCGCGCGGAAAACAAAAAGGCGGTTCCGAACGAATCGGAACGGCCTTGTATTGTGTTGCGATGTAATCTGGCCTTGCGCTCGACGGCCGGGTTGACCCGGCTCCCACGCGTTGACGCGTATTGGCTAGCCGTCCAGTTCGAAAGCCTCAAGCTCTTAAGCTCGTCCTCCGACCGCGCCGCCCGTCGATTCCGCGCCGACGACTTCACGCGCGGACTGTGTCATGTCGATGCCGCGGCGCTCGCGGCTGAACGGAATCAGCGCGCAGATCACGAGCGCGACGATGCCGATCACGACCGCCATCACGAGCGCGTAGTCGTTGTTGTGCATTTCGGCGATTTTCGCTTGCAGCGGACCGTTGACCGACGCGATCAGATTGCCCAACTGATACACGAGACCGGGGAAGGTCGCGCGGATTTCATCGGGCGAAATTTCGTTCAGGTGCACCGGGATCACGCCCCAGGCGCCTTGCACCGAGATCTGCATCAGGAACGCGCCGAGCGCGAGCAGCATCGGCGTGGTCGAGAACGCCCACAGCGGCAGCACCGGCAACGCGATCAGCGCGGAGATGAAAATCGCGCGTTTGCGGCCGATCTTCTCCGACGCCCAGCCGAAGAACAGACCCCCGCAGATCGCGCCGATGTTCAGTGTGATCGTGATCCACGACACCGTGTGCGCGTCGAACTTGTGCTGTACGCGCAGGAAGGTCGGATACAGATCCTGCGAGCCGTGCGAGAAGAAGTTGAACGCGGTCATCAGGATGATCGCGTAGATCGACAGGCCGACATTCTTCTTGAGCGTCGCGACGAGGCCGGGCCGTACCTTCTTTTCGAGCGTCTTGAACGCGGGCGACTCCGGCACGTGCGCGCGAATGTACAGCACCAGCAGCGCGGGCAGCACGCCGACGAAGAACATGCCGCGCCAGCCGATGTATTGATAGAACACGCCGAACACGATCGACGCGAGCAGGTAGCCGCTCGGATAACCGGCCTGCAGCAGACCCGAGACGATGCCGCGCGACTTCGGCGGCACGGTTTCCATGGTCAGCGCGCCGCCGACACCCCATTCGCCGCCCATTGCGATACCGAACAGCGCGCGCAGCACGAGTAGCGTCATCAGGTTGGGTGACAGACCGGACAGCAGTTCGAGCAGCGAGAAGCACGCGATGTTGAGCATCAGCGTCGGACGGCGGCCGTATTTGTCGGCGAGCCAGCCGAAAATCAATGCGCCGAGCGGGCGCATCATCAAGGTCAGCATGATCGCGACCGCGACCGACGGAATGTCCGTATTGAATTCCTGCGCGATATCTTTCAATACGAAGACCATCAGAAAGAAATCGAATGCGTCGAGCGTCCAGCCCAGATAGGCGGCGATCGTGACGTTTCTCTGTTCCCGAGTCCAGCTCATTGATTGTTCTCCTGAGTCTCCACAAAACCGCGTTTGATCGCGGACGGCACCGTAGCCCTTGCGCCTTATGGCAAGCGCTTCCCGGCGAGTGTACGCCGAGCATTAAGCGTCTGCATGGTTGAAGCCGGTTTTCTCCGTGTTAATCCGGAGAGCAATTTTCGTGCTGAATTCGTAAAGCATGTTTAATGTCGGAAAAATGTAATTGCCGGTTCGATTCATGTTTGTATTTTGTAATGTTTATCGGGATTTCCCAGCGCCCATTTTTTATGAAGTTTATGGCAATGGCGTTTTGACGGGGCGGCCCGTGCCGGTCCGCGCGCCGCATCGAACCTTCATGTACAGTTATTTCGCCAACTGATCGACATATCGCTATGTCCTTGACGCCATCGCCTTCGTTGCTCGACGAGATGCTCGACGCTGTCGCGCGTCGCTATCGCCTGCCGGCGCTTGCGGCCGTCTGCGCGCCGACGCAGCAAGCGAGACCCGCCACCGTGCTCGCGCTCGCGATCGAGCAGGCTCGCGAGGCGAGCGCGCGTGGCGAAGCGCCGGATGCGGCGAACCAGCGCTTCTTCGTCGAGGCGCTCGCGCGCATGATTCGGGAGGCGATGCGCGAGGACGCCGGCGACCCAGTGTTTCAGGCGACGCTGCTACGGCATCGCAGCACGGTGGTGCGCGAGTACGCGTCGCTGGCCGCGCACGCCAGCGTCGATCGCCGGCTGATCTACGCGGCCGTCAATGCGATCGCACATCCGGCCAAACAGCAGCGGCTGCTACCCGGCCTGCAACGCGACGCGCTGGCGCGTCTGCACGCGCTGGCGTTCGCCGAAGCGTGGCCCGAGCTGGCCGAAGCCGTGCAAGCTTGCATCGATACGCCGCAAATCGCGCTCGACGCGGCGCTGCAACGCGGCCTCGCGCAATTGCTGGAGAGTGCTGCTTTGCAACGCTTGCGCCGTCTTTACGCGCTCGCCTCCGACGAGCGCGTGCGTCAGTACCAGACGCTGTGGGATCGCCAGGGGCCGCGCCCGGGAAGCTCGACTGCCGTGGCACGAGGCTTGAGTTCGAAGCAGCGCGGCGCCGCGGTCGAGGCATCGGCCGCGGATGCGCTCGACGCGCTCGCGCGGCGCCTCAATGACGCGCAGGGTGCGCTCGCCTCGTACCGTGTCGTGAACTCGATGCGCGTACCGGCCGCGATACCCGCGAGCCACGAGCGCGCGAAAACCGAATGGGACGTGGTGCTGCTGCGCCAGGCACAGCCCCCGGCCGACGCGGCGGCGTGGGACGTCTGCCTGCTTGTCGAAGCGAAGGCATCGGTCGATGCGGCCACCACCGATCTGCCGCGGCTCGTGCGTGGACTGACGCTGCTTGCGCATGCGGACCCGCACACCGTCTACCCGTTTCGGACGCAGCAGGGGACGGTGGGTTTGAGCGGCGCGTCGCTCGCCGCGCTGACGAGCGACGGGGCCGGTCTTCGCAGGACCGTGCTCTATTGCTGCGACGCACCCGTCGAAGCGGCGCCGCGCGTGCTGGGCCCTGCGAGCCGGATGCAACTGCTGTCGGCGCACGCCAGCCTCGATTTCGCGGCCGCACTGGCGGATGGCCGCGATGCCGATTGCGCGGTGCTGGAACCGGTGTGGCATCAGTTGCTCGAATCGCCGAGATGGCGGACGGCGCTCGACCAGTACGCGACGCTGCGCGAGGTCCGCGAATTGATGGTTCATCCGGACGACTTGCGGGCCGCCGTCGGCATCGCCGACGCAAGACGGTTGAGCGCGGCGCGCCAGGCCTGCTAGGTCTGCCTATGGCCAACGCAAGCGCTGTGCCGCAGTCGCGGCGCGATTGCATTGGAGGTGGCGCGCGCGTTGCTCGTAGAGATAGATCTTCGAGCAAAAAGGAGTGGTGATGGAAACGCCGTCGAAGCGACTGTCGGACACACAGGTGCAGGTTGCCAGCAAGATCTACGGATTTCGCTCGTCACAGGAGGCGGACCGTTTCGTGCAATGTCTGCGCGACGGCGACGCGAGCCGCTGCGTCGCGGACGTTCCGCCCGAGACAGCAACCGATGCCCCCGGAACCCGCACAGGGTCGGGCGCGGGCATGACGATCGGGCCGCCGCCGGGCGGGCTCGATAGCGACTAGTAACGCGTTTGCGCCGGGTCGCCGGCGCCGGCACGGTTCTAACGCCTCGGCGATCAGAAAGACAATCTCGACCCGGGCAATCGGTCGAACCCGCAATCACGACATTTGCGACATGCGCGTATTGCGACATGCGCGTATTGCGACGCGTGCGCGTGTTGCGACGCCCGCGTCAACGCACCGGCCCCCGCGACGCCGACAGAGGTCCGGAGCCGCCGCCCAGTGTCCGGTCGATCAGATAGCGGCCCTGTTCGATGCCGGCGCGCAACGCTTCCGCCTCGGTGAGCCATTCCGGCGTCACGGGCTCCACGTTGGCCAGATTGGCGGGTATCTCCAGCGGCTGGCCCTCGCGGGAAATCGACACGTCGGCGATCCAGGCGCCTCGCGAGTTCCGATGCGCGGTCACCGTGATCAGCGCGCCGCGGTGCGCGTCATGCATCGCGTGGTGGGAGCCGCGCTCGGCGCGCGCGGCCGGCATCGCGCGTCCGTCCGCGCTAGCCATATCGGAGCCGGTCTCGCCGATGCTTGCGCCGGCGGTGCGGTCAGTGTGATCGGTTGGGGGGAGCGGGGTCATGCTGTCCTCGGCGAGCGAATGATCTGCCTGATTCGAGCAAGCGCTGTGCCGACAGGGCGAACGCGTGGAGGCATCCGTCCAGAAACGGGCACGCGGCGTGCGATCGCTCAGCGCGGGCCCGGCTCTTGCGCTGCGTTCAACGCTGGCGTCGCTTCGCTCTGTCGGCCGAGAGGCGAAGTCTTTGCTGATGGCGGCCGGCGCAAATGAATCGTAAGGAGGACGGAATGTCGATCCATGCGAAGGTCACGAGGTGGCGCAACGTCGGGCGATTCTGCGTCGAACGTGTAACCGACTATAGCGAACTGCTCGCGCTGGAAGTCGAGGAGACGCGAAAGCGTCTGGTGCGCGAGTTGAGCGCACTCATGGCGTTGGCAGTCGCGGGCCTGTTCACGCTGTCCTTCATTTGCATCGCGATCATCGCCACCGCGTGGCAGACGCCTTACTTCCTTGCGGTGGTCTGGGGCGTGGCCGCCGCGTGGCTGCTCGTGTGCATCGTGTCCTTGCTCGTCTTGCGGGCGCAGAAACCGGCGCAATCGCTTCACGTGCTCAAGGCCGAGATTCACTCCGATCTCGACGCTCTCAGGGAGTCGCTCAAATGAGTCAGCCACATCACGCAAATGAGCTTGCCCGGGTCACCATTCTGGAACGCATGGAGGCATCGCGAGCCGCATTGGTCGCAGCGAACCAGACTGCCGCGTTGCCAGCGGTGCGGGCAGCCTCGCGCTCCTCCGCCGGCAATGTGCTCGCGTCGCTCGCCGAGGCGCCGCATGTTGCGCTGCTTCTCGCGCTGGTGATCGGCGGCATCGTGCTGGGGCCGCGCCGCACGCTGTCGATCGCGGGCCGTTCCGGTCTTGCGGCGTGGATCGCCCGCAATGTGCGGCGGTCGATCGCGAAGTGACGCCCTGAGCGAAAGCAGCGATCGGACCAGGCAAAGCAGAATCGCCTGGTTCTTGAACGCACGACGGTCGCTATCGTCACGTGTTGCCGCGATGCGCGGCAACGCGACTTTTCCTCGCTTCCTTTTCCAGCCCATCGATTCAGCGAACCGTGTGCAACCCTACCAGCCTGCTAGACTGGAAGTTCCCCTGCAAGCCATGGAGGGAGATATGACGACCGTCTACGTCGTAAAGACCGGCGAAAAGTTCCTCTGCACCGCAGAGGACGGCGATATCGGCATGGCACCGGAGATTAAGGAAGCCACGTCCTTTCGCTCGTATGAGGAAGCGAATAAAGTCGCGAACGAGCACGCCGACCCCGGATACGAAATCCTGACCATCGACGTTAACAAACGCTGACGAGGTGTTAGCTGTTCGCGCCCAGGCGCTCAGCGAAACAAGGCTGGCAATACAACAGGCGCCATGCGACATGGCGCTCGAGTCGGGTGCGTCCGAAATCGTCGCCATGACGGCATCGGGCATTCAGGCGGCGGCCGAAACCACTCTGCAAGCGCGCATAGCACGACACTCCATGCCGTCCCCTGCGGGGGACGGCATGCTCTGCATCGTCGAGTTGGTCAGACGGGCAGGCTTACGATCCGCCAAAGAACACCGGCTTCATCCCACTCGTGCTGGCCGGATGACCCATCTGCTGCGTACCACTGGTCGCAGGGCCGTAGCCGCTGCTCTGGCCTGCGGCAGTGGCGTTGGTGGTCGGCATGTTGGTAGGAAAGTCGACGGTATTCGCATTGGCCGGATTGAAGCCGGCTTGCTCGAGCTGAGCGATTTCTGCCTGCACCTGCGCGTGCGTCAGCGCCCCGTCCGACTGCGCCAGCGATGCAACTGGCACAGCCATGACCGCGACCGCGCAAGCTGTGTGGACTAACGTCTTCATGATGGCCCAACTCCTTGTTGGTTACTCCGGCTGACTCGCGTTTCGCTTTTCGCGGTTCAGATGATCAAAGATTAGGTGAGGAACCGTACAGTGGTCGTTTATTTTTTATGGTAGGGGGTTCGTCCATCAGCCGACGCTGGTCGACGCTCGCGCCCGAACGCTCCGATGTCGGCCGCGCATCCGAAACCGTACCTCCGGACACGAGCCGAGATCATCGAAGCGTGGGTCAAGCAGCCGTTCGCGGGTCGTCGTCGAACATCCGCATTCCCGCGGGTGCCGTCGTCAAGAAAGCTCAGGTGCGCGTAATCGAAGCCCCACCGTCTACCAACGAAGCGGTACCCGTCACGAAGGACGAATCGTCGGAAGCAAGGTAGAGCGCCGAGCGGGCAATCTCTTCCGGCTTTGCGACCCGCTTGAGCGCGTGCAGCCCGGTCACGAACGTCTGCGATTCGGCCGTATCGTTCATACCGCGATACATCTCCGTGTCCACCGCGCCCGGGAGGATCGCGTTGACGCGCACGCCTTGCGGGCCGTATTCAGCCGCGAGCGCTTGCGTCAGTCCGATCAGCCCGGCTTTGCTCGCGGCATAGGCGGCGGTCCCCGGGAAGGCGAACGAGTAGCCGACGAACGTCGACGTGAAGATGATCGACCCACCGCCTTGCTTGATCATTTCAGGAATCTGATGCTTGGCGCCGACAAACGCGCTCGTCAGGTTGGTGGCCAGCGTCGCTGACCAGCCCGCTTCAGATACGCCTGTGGACGGCCCCATTTCACCGAGCGTCCCCGCGTTGTTGTAGGCGATGTCGAGGCGGCCGAAGCGGCTGACGGCGAGTTCGACCAGCGCTTTCGCGAATTCTTCGGATTGGACGTCCCCTGCCAGCGAGACAGCCGTGCCGCCGTCGCGAGCGATCTCGCTCACCAGCGCCTCGAGTTCAGCTTCGCGGCGTGCGGCCACGACAACTTTCGCGCCTTCCGCGGCGAACAGCCTGGCGGCGGCGCGACCAATGCCCGCGCTGGCGCCAGTGACGATAGCGACTTTTCCTGTCAAGCGTTGCATGTTGAATCTCCGGTCTGTCATCGGCCGATGCCCAATGCGTCGGCTCGTTGATACGTACTATAAGATTCCGTTCTTGAGACAAAAAGACCAAAAATATGGCGGTATCATTCAGCTTTTATGAATGACCGGAGTGCCATATGGACCGGCTGCGCGCGTTTGAGATCTTCGTCACCGTAGTCGACCGGGGCAGCT
Organism: Paraburkholderia sp. 40; assembly: GCF_050434105.1. Lineage (NCBI taxonomy): Bacteria > Pseudomonadati > Pseudomonadota > Betaproteobacteria > Burkholderiales > Burkholderiaceae > Paraburkholderia > Paraburkholderia sp. 40. The sequence goes on from NZ_JBNPVY010000004.1 coordinate 254,316, forward strand.
TTGCGCGCGCGGCCGATGCGCTCGAAACCTCGCCCGCGAACGTGACCCGCTACGTGAATGAACTGGAGGCGCATCTCGGTGCGCGGCTTCTGAATCGCACCTCACGCAGATTGTCTCTTACCGAGGCCGGTGAAACGCTTTATTCGCGATGCAAGGCAATCCTCGAAGACGTTGCGGAAACGGAAGGGCTCGTGTCGACAACGTCGATCGAACCGCGTGGACGGCTGCGTATCAATGCACCTGTCAGCTTCGGCATCCTGCATCTCGCGCCGCTATGGCCACGGTTCATGCAGCAATATCCCGACGTCGAACTCGACATCACGCTGATCGATCGCGTCGTCGATATCGTCGAGGAGGGCTTCGATCTCGCCATCCGCATCTCGCGCGCCGGCACGGTCGATCACGCGGCCCGCAAACTGGCGACGTCGACAAACATCCTGTGTGCATCTCCCGACTATCTGAAGCGTTGGGGACATCCTGAAACGCCGTCGGACCTGCTCGGACATCGATGTATCGGCTATAGGTATGCCGCCACGGCCGACGAGTGGCAACTGATCGACAAAGACGGCAAAACGCATGCTGTCGAGGTCAACTGCCACATGCACACCAATAACGGCGACACCGCGCGCGCGGCGGCGCTCGCGGGGCACGGCGTGATCTGGCAGCCGACGTTTCTGATCGGCGAGGACCTACGCGCAGGCCGGCTCGTCCAGGTATTGCCTGAATACCGTTTGCCGGATATCGACGTGCTTGCGCTGTATCCGAGCCGTCGCCACGTGAGCGCAAAAGTTCGTGCGGCAATCGATTTCCTGGTCAACGCGTTCTCGGGCGTGCCACCGTGGGACGAGACGTGAAGGGAGGTCTGATGTGTGTCGGCAATCCGGAAACCGGATGCCTGCAATTATGGAAGAGGCCGCCGGGCACGGCGCGTTCGATAGCATGATTCAACTGGAATTCGGCCTGTCACCGTTCTTTAATGTGCCGTATGGCGCGTCATGCAGGAGACCTGGCACACCGATGAAAACTGCACATTGAATCGCCGGCACGGTCGCCCTCCAACGAGTTCACGCAGTGGCAGGTCTGGATCAGCGATGTCCCGGAACAAGAATCGACGGGAGACATTCGTGAGAACATCCGACGCCATCATGGCTGGTCTGATCTGCTGTTCATGCGCAGCCGGGGCCTACGCCGCCGACATTAAGGGAGCCGGCAGCACGTTCGCCGCTCCTCTCTACACCCGATGGGCCGCCGACTACCAGAAGTCGGGTGGCGGCAGGGTGATCTATCAGGGCACGGGTTCGTCCGATGGGCTCAAGCAGGTCATCGCCCGGGAAGTCGACTTTGCGGGCTCGGACGCGCCACTGACCGACGATCAACTGACCCGCAACGGCTTGCGGCAATTTCCAACCGTAATCGGCGGCGTGGTACCCGTCGTGAACCTTCCGGGGCTCAAAGCCGGCGAGGTGATGTTGACGGGGCCGGTCATCGCCGACATCTTTCTCGGCAAGATTCAGTTCTGGGACGACCCGGCAATCGTGCGGCTGAACCCAAAGATCAAGATGCCGAACTACCCGATTGCCGTGGTGCGTCGCCAGGATGGCTCGGGCACGACGCTGATCTGGACTCACTACCTCGCGCAGGTCAGTCCGGAATGGAAGCGCAGGGTAGGCGAAGGCACTAGCGTGCGATGGCCGCTCGGCATCGGCGGCAAAGGCAACGAGGGCATTGCCACGTACGTCGGCTATCTGCCCGGCGCAATCGGCTAAGAAACGTTCTGAAAAATCGGGCAATCGTGTCTTGCGCGTGTCGATTTCCCCTATGATCATTCGTCGTAGTCACTGGAGGCGCCGTTGCCTCCAGACACTTTCGTCTTCAAAGGGAAAACCCAAATGCGCGTTATGGTCATGATCAAGGCAACCCCCGAATCGGAAGCCGGGCAAATGCCGAGTACGGAACTCCTCACGGCGATGGGGCAGTACAACGAGCAACTGGTCAAGGCCGGCATCATGCAGGGCGGCGACGGGTTGAAGCCGAGTTCGGCCGGCGCTCGCGTGAGGTTCTCAGGGAAGGACCGCACCGTCATTGACGGCCCGTTTGCGGAAACCAAGGAATTGATCGCCGGGTACTGGCTCTGGCAGGTTCAATCGATGGACGAAGCGATTGAATGGGTAAAGCGCTGCCCGAATCCGATGATCAGCGATTCAGAGATCGAGATTCGCCCTTTCTTTGAGCCTGCGGACTTTGGCGAAGCTTTTACGCCCGAGCTTCAAGACGAGGAAAATCGTCTGCGCAGGCAAATTGACGGGCAGATGCGTTGACGATTTTCACCGCATCAGTCTGCGGGGTATGCGCAGGCAATCCAACTCCGACTGTCTGAGACTTGACGCGGGCTTCCGATACATTGTCCGGAAGCCCGATGCCACGGGTCGATGATTGCCGTCGTCAGTGGCTGTCGCCCGGCCAAGCGTTCGAAGCCGGTCGGTGCGAAGGTATCTGCTCGATCTTTTCGGCGTTCAGGGCGCTCGGGAAGCAATCGCCCACATCCGGTTCGGCTTGAAGATCCCGCCGTTGGCATTGGGCGGGTTCACGACCGTATGCAACTGCTTTTCGGCATATAGTTGGCGCGTGCGAAACGCTTTCCCCCGGAGATCGACGCAATGCCTTATCTACAGCTTGATGTAAACGATCACTACTCTGTCGAGAGCAAAAGACTGCTCGCGGCGAAAATGAGTGAGACCTATGCCCGGATGATGTCGGTGGACGTCAGGCGAATCAGCGTAGCCATACGCGAACTCGGTCCCGGTAGCGTCTGGCGCATTGCGGAGGAAAGCGGAGAACCGGTGCCCGTCGCGTTGATGATGCTCGATATCAGAAGGGGGCGCCCGCCCGAGTCGCGCATGGAGGTGGCCAAAGCGCTTTGCGCGCTCTGCGTCGAAATTCTTGGCTTGCGCGAGGACCGACTCAACGTTGAGTTCACTCAGCACTCCGGCGATGAGATGTATCACCCGGCACTCGGAGGTTACAGCCCGGAATGGGATGCGGGCGAGCGATGAGGGTCCGGGTTCCGCGGCCTGTATTTGCGCATGGCCGTGTGAAGTCGCCGATATGCGGGAACCACGAGGGCGCCAGGATCGGATCCGCCTCCGTTGCGCCACGACCTGAGCCAAAGTAGGAGGAGGACCATGAGCGGGCTTGCCACATCCCCGGCGGGTAATCTGCGGACGCGACCGTGGTGGATGGTCTTGATCACGACGGTGTTCTGTTTCTTATGCCAGAGCGTCGTCGCGCAAGCGGACGACGGCGCGGCTCGCCTGCACGCGAAATATCAAAGTCTGACGCAGCAACTCGCGCACAACCAGTTTCAGCGACCGCTGTACCTCGAATCGCAGGAGTTGCCGTCGGCGCTCAAGGGCGATATTTACGGGGTGCTCAACTATCCTTTCGCGGTGGTCAGCGGCGCGCTCAACGACCCGACTCAGGGCCCGGCCAACTGGTGCGACGTGCTGATCCTGCATCTGAACACCAAATACTGCCACGCGTCGACCAGCGACAGCGGTACGATCCTCACCGTGAACATCGGCAAGAAAACCGAGGAATCGCTTTCGTCGTCGTACCGCGTGCAATTCAACTTTCGTGCGGTAGCGAGCACCCCTGATTATTTTCGCGTCGAGCTCACTGCCGCCACGGGTCCGCTGAGCACGAAAGACTACCGTATCGTGCTGGAAGCAATACCGGTGGGCGATAACCGCACCTTTATTCACCTGACCTACGCGTACGGATATGGCACTGCGGGACGGATTGCCATGAAAACCTACCTGGCGACGATCGGCAGCGACAAGGTGGGCTTTTCCGCTGCTCCCGATTCGTCGACGAGCGAGCCGCAATACATCGGCGGCGTGCGCGGCCTGGTCGAACGCAATACGATGCGCTACTACCTCGCCATCGATGCCTATCTTGGCGCGCTTTCCAGCCCGCCCAACGCCCGCCTCGACAAACGCCTCGCTGACTGGTTCGATGCGACCGAGCAGTATCCGCGGCAATTGCACGAGGTCAGCCGCGCCGACTATATGCAAATGAAGCACGACGAGTATCAACGTCAGCAGATCGCCCAGTGATCCGCGCAGCGGACGGGGATCTGATCAATGCAACGCAATATCGCGTTGAAGGTTTTTTCGGGGGGATGTCGATCCGATGGTGCGTCGATCGTCGTTACCTGGTAAGACAATTGGTCAGGAACCTTGGATCTGCCGTTTTGCGCCAAGTCTGGCCGCCATCGTCATCCGACCTGGGAGCACACTGTGAACCGACTCGACAATCCGATCCTGCAAGTCCTGGAAGGCTACAAAGCCGCGGTATTGGCAAAAGACGTGGACGCGTTCGTTGCGCTATACGACCGCGATGCGGTGGTCTTCGACATGTGGGGGACATGGTCGTACAACGGCATCGCATCGTGGCGCGCCATGGTGGAGGGCTGGTTCGGTTCGCTGGGTACAGAACGCGTGATAGTCGATTTCAGCGCGGCGCAAACGATCGTCGCCGCGGACCTCGCCGCTGTTCACGCCTTCGCGACATATAAAGCCGTCGACGCCGACGGATTGGAACTGCGCTCCATGGACAATCGCCTGACCATGACGCTGAGGCAGCAGGCCGACGGATGGAAAATTGTCCACCAGCACACCTCCTCTCCGATCGAGGTCGGCACGGCGCAGGTAATTTTCAGGCGCTAGCGGTCTGGCGGTTCGACATCGCGCGTCGGCTCGCGAATAATCACGGTTGCGTGACTTTCCAATTTGCGACGTACCTTCTGTTTAAAAGCAGCCATGAAACCATTGCTTGCCGGCCGATGCCTTTGCGGTGCCGTCCATTACTCGGTGAAGGACGAATTCGTCTATGCGTTGAACTGCCACTGTTCAAACTGCCGGCGCGCGACCGGCTCGGCGTTCAAACCCTTCGCGGGAATCGAGCGCGACAAGCTGCGCATCACTCGGGGCGAAGACAGCCTGTTGATTTTCGGCGACGAGCGAGCGTCGCATGATGTGCGCTGCAAAATATGTGGAAGCCTGATGTTCTCAGTGGTTTGTCAGGGGCAGTACGTTCACGTCACGCTGGGAACACTCACGGACTCGCCCGCCATGTCTCCCACTGCCCACATTTTCGTGGGTTCAAAGGCACCGTGGTATTCGATCACTGACCCATTGCCGCAACACGGCGAATTCGGGTGAGTCTCTTTCCTATCGCAACATCGACTCGAAAGATCGCACCACAGCGGCGTTGAATCGCTGATGGAGCGCCTTCCGATCGAAGCCCGGCGCGCTGTCGCAGATCTCCGGGCGCAGCCGCGCAAGACGCGCATCGCAAGGTGGCAGAAAGTCGTAGTGGCCGGCGTTGGCCACCACGCGATAGTCGGGAGCGCGGGGCAGGTCGTCCCGCACCGGCTCGTCGTACCGGGGATGCGGCTGATGACGATCGTCGGCGGCGCTCCACAACTGGACCGGGACGCGCACGCCGCTCAAGCCCGCGCGGCCGAACGCGAAGCCGAACGAAGGCGCCGCGATGACGACGGCCTTGATGCGCGCATCGTGGACCCATACGCTGGCGGGAACATTCGCGCCGAAACGAACGTCGACGCCCGCATGCCGCAACGCTTCGCAGAGGTCATGATCCGGGTGAACTTCGCAAAACGGAGCGATTTTCGAAAGATCCGGGATGCCGCCCGCGGCCACGAGCACGGTGAAGCCACCGTTGGAAAAGCCGAATGCGCCGACGCGGTTCGCGTCGAGCCGCTCGCGCCCACGCCAGTCGTCGAGCATGTAGTCCACCAGTCGATGAAGCTGCGCGGGCCGGCGCCAGAGTTGCAGCACGCGGCTCTGGTCATCGAAAGTGTCGCCGGCGTGGCTGACCGCCGCCGCGACGAAGCCCGCGCGAGCCAGCGCGAGCGCCGTGTCGTAATGGGCGCCGTACCAGCCGCCGCCGCCGTGCGACAGCACGATCAGCGGCAGGTGATGGCCTGCGATCGGCGCGCCGGCCGCGACGGTCTGGGTGACGTCGCCCAAGGCGTGCGGCGTGGCCGGCGCATCGGTGGGATACCAGATTCCGGCAGTGAGCGGCGGCTCGGTGCCATTCGGTATGTCGACCTTCTGAAAGCCGACCCCGGCGGCGAGGGCAGGCGCGCCAGGCGTCATGGCCAGAAGAAGGGCGACGATGGCCATCAATCTCACGGTTCTCTCCATGATTGTCGGCGGCGGGCTGAGCTCCGGACGGCTCGAGGCTATGAGACCAAAGTCCAATTGAATATTTCAGGCGCGGGTTCAATAGTAGTGAAACGCCGCGTTCTGTCGACGACAAAGCCGGCGCGATCCTCTTCCTAAAATGCCGGAATTGCAGGCAGGCCTTGGTATTGGCGTCAAGAACGTTCCAGTGGGTTTGAGTTTTCGCGATTGCAGGCCTATCACGGTGTCGCCGCCGAACCGCGACGCGACCTGGCGGGAGAACAACTTATGCTGCTCACACCGATTCCCCAACGGACGCCGTCCCGAGAGATGCTCGACGTCCTGATCCGCGCCGGACTCGTCGCGGTCCTGGCCGTACTCTGTTTTCGGATCTTCGCGCCGTTTCTTAACCTGATGGCCTGGTCGGTGATTCTTGCGATCACGCTCTATCCGCTGCAGGTCCTGCTTCGCTCCATGCTCGGCGGCAAGGATGGCCTGATCGCCACGCTGATCGTGCTTGTCGCGCTTGTCGTGATTCTGGTGCCAACGTATGCGCTGGGTCTCGCGGTAGCCGATTCGGTCGAGAAATCGATAGCCATTGCCAGGAGCGGTAGCTTCCAGATTCCACCTCCCGCGGAGTCGGTGGCGAGTTGGCCGCTGGTCGGCCAGCGTGTGTACGACTTCTGGCAACAGGCATCGACGGACCTGACCGGTCTTGCGCATAAATTCGCCCCGCAGCTGAAGGAGGCCGGGCTCGCTGTGCTTGCAACGGTGACGGGTCTCGGTGCCGGCCTGGTGATATTTTTCGTCGCGCTGATCGTCGCAGGAATCCTGATGGCCCACGGTGAGAAGGGCTATCACAGCGCGGTGCAGATCGCCTCGCGCATCTCGGGCCCCGAGAACGGCGCTCAGATCGCCGACTTGTGTACGGCGACGATTCGCGCGGTGGCCCAGGGGGTAGTGGGCATCGCGTTTATCCAGATGCTGCTGATCGGCATCGGCTTCGTCGTGAAGGGGATACCCGGCGCGGGGTTGCTCGCGCTGGCCGTGCTGCTGCTCGGCATCATGCAATTGCCGGCCACGCTGATCACCATTCCGGTGATCGCCTTCGTGATCGTCACGGACGGCGTGAACACTGCAAACATCATCTTCTCGGTTTACGTGTTCGTCGCGGGCCTCGCCGACAACGTGCTCAAGCCATTGATGCTGGGCCGTGGCGTCGCGGTGCCGATGCCCGTCGTGCTGATCGGAGCGCTCGGCGGCATGGTGACGGGAGGCGTCATCGGGCTATTCGTTGGGCCCGTGATGCTGGCCGTCGGTTATCAGCTGTTCTGGCGCTGGGTCCGAGACCAGCCGCAACCCAAGCAACCCACGCAACCCACGCAGACCCACGAACAGAAGCAGACCTGAAGCTCGAGGATGGCTCCGTGTCACCGTTGATGCGTCCGTACGGGATCGCAGTGCTTTTCGGGGCGGCGGTTGGCCTGAGCGGATGCATGCGGGTGGGCCCGGACTTCAAGCCGCAGCATGAAGCGTGGAGCGAGCACTGGAGTAGCGAATCGATCGCGCGGGTCACGCAACCGGGTGCACAGCCCGATGTGCGCCAGTGGTGGCTGATCTTCGGCGATAGGAATCTCGAACGTCTGATCGCCGAAGCCGACGCGAACAACGGCGACCTGAAGATCGCCGGACTACGCGTGCTCGAGGCGCGCGCACAGCTCGGCATCGCGCTCGCGGGACGCTATCCGCAGGTGCAGCAGGCGAGTGCCGATGTACTGGCTTCGGCGCGCAAGCGCTCGGATGGTTCCAATCCGCGCTCGGGCGCCTTCGTGCAGTACGGCGCGGGCTTCAGCATCGGCTGGGAACTCGATTTCTGGGGACGTTTCAGCCGCGCGATCGAATCGGCCGACGCCGCGTTCTTCGCCGCGCAAGCCAACCGCGACGATGCGCTGGTTCTGTTGCACGCGCAGGTCGCGGATACGTATTTCACGCTGCGGGTCGCGCAGGCGCGGCTACGTATCGCTCGCGAGAACGCCCAGTTGCAAAAACGCAGCTACGACATCGCTCAAAAGCTCTTCAAGGCTGGCGAATCCGACGAACTCGATTTCCAGCAGGCGAAGACGCAGTACCTTGGGACGCTGAGCAGCATCCCCGATCTCGAAAGCCAGATCGTGCTTGCGCGTCATGCGCTGTCGGTGCTGATCGGGCGAGCGCCGGGTCCGCTGCCGGAACTCGACGTGCAGACGGGCAAGGAAGGCGTCGTGCCGTTGGTGGATCATGCGGTGCTGCAGGACGTGCCGGCCGATCTGCTGTTGCGCCGCCCTGACGTTCGCGCGGCCGAGTATCAGATGGCTTCGCAGTCGGCGCTCATCGGCGTGGCACAAGCGGATCTGTACCCGTCGGTATCGTTGCTCGGCACGCTGACGTGGACCGCCAGTTCGCTCGCGGGCGCACCGAGCACACTGCTCTTTGCCGCGGGCCCGAGCGTGACGTGGAACGTGTTCGATTACGGCAGGATCACGAACAACGTGCGCGTCCAGGACGCACGGCTGCAAGAGTTGACGGTCGCTTATCAGAACACGGTGCGCGAGGCGGCGCGCGAGGCCGACGATGCCGCGACGGCGCTGCTCGCCGCCTTGCAGCGCGACACCATTCTGAATGACGCGCAGGGCGCGGCGCGGCGCTCGCTGACGCTCGCCAATACGATCTATCGGGAAGGGTATTCGGACTTCCAGCGGGTCCTCGATGCGCAGCGCGCGCTGTTCGCGCAGCAGGACGCGTACGTGGTCAATCGCAGCAATGCGCTCGGCAGTGTGATCGCGCTTTACAAGGCGCTCGGAGGCGGCTGGGAAACCGAACAGCCGCTCGTCGACGCGGCGACGCGCGCGCAGATGCGGCAACGCACCGATTGGGGCGACCTGCTCGACCAAACCGCGCCGTCTTCCGGTACGCCGGGGCAAGCCGAAGGGGCGTCACGATGAGCGATACCCAGGATACCCGCGAGCCTCGAACCGCCGCCCCGCCGAAGTCGTCGACGCCTGCCGCCGACCCTTCGGGCAGGGCGGTCAAATGGGTCGTCTGTCTGATCGTGCTGAGCCTGATCTGGTATCTGCTCGCCGACCGTTTCACGCCGTATACGCAGCAGGCGCGGATTCAGGCCTATGTCGTGCCCGTCGCCGCCGAGGTGTCGGGACGCGTGACGCGGGTGTTCGTCCATAACAACCAGGATGTCAACGCGGGGGACGTGCTGTTCGAAGTCGATAGCGAGCCCTACCGCATTGCCGCTGACCGCGCGCGCGCCGATCTGGAGTCCACGCGCCGGCAGGTCGGCGCCAGCACGGCCGGTGTCGAGTCGGCACTCGCGGCGTTGCGGGCCGCCATCGCGAACGAGGTCAAGGCGCGCCAGGACAGCGACCGTCTCGAGCGGCTCTATCGTGAAGACGAGGGCACCGTCTCCCTGCGACGCCTCGAGGTCGCGCGGGCGACGCATGAACAGGCGCTAAGCCAGGTCGACGGGGCCCGTGCCGAAGTCGAGCGGGCGCGGGAGCAGCAGGGCGGAAGCGAGGCGGAGAATGCGCAGTTGCGCAGCGCCGCTGGCGCGCTGGAGAAGGCCGAACTCGATCTCGCCAACGCGCGGATCAGAGCCCGCTCGAGCGGCGTCGTGACCGATCTGCGCACGGAAGTCGGTCAGTTCGCCGCGGCGGGCAGTCCGGTCATGACGCTGATCGCGATCCGCGACGTGTGGGTCAGCGCCGACATGACGGAGAACAATCTGGGCCATCTCAAACCCGGCACGCGCGTCGAGATCGCATTGGACGTGCTGCCCGGCGAAGTGTTCGGCGGGCGGGTTCGCAGTGTCGGCTATGGCGTGAGCGTGGGGCAGAGCACGCCGGCGGGCAGCCTGCCCACCGTGCAGAATAGCCGCGACTGGCTGCGTCCCGCGCAGCGTTTCCCGGTAATCGTCGAATTCGACGACAGCGAGCGCGCGCGTCTGCGCGATCTGCGGGTGGGCGGGCAGGCCGAAGTTATGGCGTTTCCGACCCAGGGCAATCCGCTCAATCCGCTGGGACACGCGTTCATCCGGCTGATGAGCTGGCTCTCCTACGTCTATTGAGAAGCCCATGCAGCCCGTGACCCAGCGCCTCGGTTATCGCGCGATACGTGTGGCCATCGGAACGGCGATCGCTCTTGCCGTCAGCTTTGGACTCGATTTCCCGATACCCGTCGTCGCGCCGGTATTCACGGTGTTTCTGCTGGCCACGCAGAATCGCCCGCTATCGTTGAAGGCCGGCGTGATTCTTGCGCTGGTCGTGGCGTCGACCACCGGCAGCGGCCTGCTCCTCGTTCCGTTGCTTCGTCACTATGCGTTGGCCGGCATCATGATCGTCGGCCTCATGCTGTTCTTCGCGTTTCGTTACGGGCTGCGTGGCGGCAACAATCTCGTCGCGACTTTTCTGGTCGCGGGACTGACGATGATTTCCGCCGCGGGCACGGCCGACTTCGAACTGGCCCTGACGGTCGTCGGCGCGCTGGCGAAGGGACTTCTGCTTGCCGTGCTGGCGTCGACGCTGGCGCACAGATTGTTTCCTGAAAGCATGGGCGCGCGAGAACAGCCCGCCGCGGCAGCGATGGCGGAAGACGAGGCGGCCTATATCGCGCTGCGTGCCGCGCTCGTCGTCATGCCGGCCTATCTGCTCGCGATGACCGACCCGGCGAACTACATGCCGATCATCATGAAGTCCGTCAGCCTCGGCCGACAAACCTGCACGACCTCGGCCCGCGGCGCCGCACGCGATCTGATCGGCTCGACGCTGCTCGGCGGTCTGCTCGCCATCGCGTTCTGGTTTGCGCTGAGGCTGTTCGTGCATCTGTGGATGTTCTTTCTGTGGATGCTGTTGTTCGGCCTGCTGGTGGGACGCAAGCTGTACGGCCTGCAACCCACGCGTTGTTCGCCGGGCTTCTGGCTGAACAGTCTCGTGACGATGATCATTCTGCTCGGGCAATCGGTGCAGGACAGCGTGGCGGGCAAGGATGTCTACACCGCGTTTGCCGTGCGAATGGGGCTCTTTCTGGCCGTAACGGCCTATGCGTATTTGATGCTTCTGCTTTTCGAGCAGCACCGCCGTGTCGAGTGAGGCGGTGCGGCATGCTGCAAAGCCGACCCGGTGATCGCAACAGGAGCGTGCAATGGGAAATGCGACAGGTGATGGCGCTGCCCGTCCTCGGGCCGGCGAGATCCTGAAGGAAATGGCGATAACCCTGTGGTATCTGAGAGCGATTCTGATCAGCCTGCTTCTACTGTTCGTCCTGCTGACGATTGGCATGTACTACTGGGGCGCGCCCGTCGAGACAGCGAACCGGACACCGTCGCGGCTGGGTGAAACCGTGTACTTCTGCGCGATCACGGCGCTCACCATCGGGTACGGCGATGTCGTGCCCACTTCGGCGTTCGGCCGGATCGACGCCGCATGCCTCGGGCTGATCGGCGTGGTATTCACCGGCTTGATCGTGGCCGCGGCTGTACGAGGTGTGCAGGAGGCCGCGCATCGGGCGGAAAGGACGGGATAGCGAGGCAAGGTTTTGCGTGCGGGCAGAGTGTCGCGCGGCTCACGGGCATTCCGGTCGCGCAGTTGGCGGCCGAGGAAAAGCAGCGGCTTCTGCACATTAACGCTTCCCGATGACAGGCGCACACTGTTCGATCGCTATGAACTGGTGGATGTCGCCATTCGCGTCGTGGGCATCGGGTCGGTGGGAACGCGTTGCTACGAGGCGCTCTTCATGGCCGACGGAGAGTGCCCGCTGTTCCTGCAACTCAAGGAGGCACGGGCTTCCGCGCTGGAGGGGCATCTGGCGCCGAGCCGCTATGCCAATCACGGCCAGCGTGTGGTGAACGGGCAGCGTTTGCTGCAGTCGGCCAGCGACATTTTTCTCGGCTGGTCGAAGATGCATCACACCGGCAACGACTTTTATGTGCGGCAATTGCGCGACATGAAGGGCGCGTTCGACTTCACCACGTTCGACGTCGAAGATCTCGGCGAATACGCGGTGTCCTGCGCTCACGCGCTGGCCCATTCGATGGCGAAAGCTGGCGACCCTGCGTTGCTCAGCGGATATGTCGGTAAGTCGGAGGCATTCGACGAAGCCGTCGTGCAATTCGCGCTCGCTTACGCGGAACAGAATGAGGCGGACTGGACGGTATTGAAGGCGGCAGTCAAGGCGGGACGTATTCAGGTCATTCGTGAATGAGGTTCAAGTCCCAGCCTGACTTTTTCTAAACCACATCGGCTAATTGCCTTCCGGCATTTTCGACGAATGATGGCTGGTAATCAGCCACTTGTGCCCATTCCACCCGTAGGTGAACGTATAGCGCGCCTTGACGACCGAGCCGTCCGCGAACTTGAAGGTGTAGAGCCCCGAGTCGATCGCGGTGTTGCATTCGATCATGATGTCGCGGAAGTCGATCGTGCCGACCGGTTTGTTTTCGAGGAAGTGTTTGAAATAGTCGAGCTTTTCGTCGGCGGTCAAACGCGGCTTGTTCGAGACGGTCGGCAGCAGGATCGAGTTCGGCGCGTAGTTCGCCACGACCTTCCGCGGGTCGCCGGTTTTCAGCGAGTCGTTCCAGCGATCGAACAGTGCGGAAATCTGCTTTTCCGAGGTGGGATGGCAGGCTTCGGACCTCGCGAATGCGCTGCCATGGGCCACGACCGCAACCATCGCAAAGACGACGGACGGCCCGTCTACGCTGATTCTCATGATGCCCTCCGCGATCGTTGCCGGTGGATTGTTCCGCCAGTAAATCGAAACCGCCCACGGCATATCCGCCACAGCATCGACATTCGAGGACAAGAACCCGGGTTATTTGCGTCGGTTCAGCTCGCTTCTTCCAGAACCACGACGCTGCGTGCCTCCACGCGAAATTGATCGCTTTCGACAGCGGCCTGTTGCGCCGCTTGCACGATGTCATGCGGACTGTCGCGCGCGGTATCGACGATACGCCGCCAGTGCCGCCCGTCGGGCGCCGGCAACTGGACCGTGCGCGCGCAATCGTCCATGTTGAACACCGCGTGCAGTGCCGGCTCGCCCGGTTTTTCGCCGCCCAGCGTGACGGCGAGAAGCCGCGCGGCTGGATCGTGCCAGCCCGGCTCGTTCAGGCGCTCGCCGTGCCACACCGCATCCGGCCGAGTCTGCCCCGGCGAGGGCCGGCCGGTCAGGAAATACCGCCGCCGCAAACTTGCGTGGCGGTTGCGCAGCGCGATCAGCTCGCGCACGAAGCGCGACATGGCCGAGCCGGCTTCAGTGGGTGTCCAGTCGAACCAGCTGAGCGTGTTGTCCTGACAATAGGCGTTGTTGTTGCCGCGTTGGCTGCGCAGCACCTCGTCGCCGGCGAGCGTCATCGGCACACCCAGACTCAGGAACAGGATGGCCATCGCGTTGCGCGCCTGGCGATGTCGCAGACCGAGAATCCCGGCGTCGCCGGTCTCGCCCTCGGCGCCACAGTTCCACGACAGGTTGTCGGAGCTGCCGTCGCGATTCTCGTCGCCGTTGGCTTCGTTGTGCTTCGATTCGTAGCTGACGAGATCGATCAGCGTGAAACCGTCGTGGCACGTCACGAAGTTGACGCTGTTGTTGGGCAGCCTGCCGTCGTCCGCATAGAGGTCCGAGCTGCCCGCGATGCAGGTGGCGACCGCCCCGATGAGCCCCGGGTCGCCGCGCACGAAACGGCGAATCACGTCCCGATAGCGGCCGTTCCACTCGGCCCACGCCATGCCGGGAAAGGCGCCGACCTGATACATGCCGGCGGCGTCCCACGCCTCCGCGATCAATGGCACGCGCGACAGCACACGCGAAGACTCGATCGCCCAGGGCAGCGGTGGATCGACCATCAGCTCGCCGCGCTGGTCGCGCGCGAAGATACTCGCCAGATCGAACCGGAAGCCATCGACGCCGAGTTCTTCTACCCAGTATTCGAGGCAGCGCACGATGAACGTCGTCACCAGTGGATGGTTGCAATTGATCGTGTTGCCGCAGCCGGTGTAGTCCCGGTAGCGGCGCCGGTCGGCCGCGTCGAGGTGGTAGAAGATATCGTTGACGAGGCCCTTGAAGTTGATGGCGGGGCCCGTCTCGCCCGCTTCGGCCGTATGGTTGAACACGACGTCGAGCAGCACGGCGATGCCCGCGGCGTGCATGGCGTCGGTCAGCGCGCGAAACTCCTGGGGCGCGCGCGCGGGATCGCGGCAGTAGCGAGGATGCGGGCTGTAGTAGCTATGCGTGCTGTAACCCCAGTAGTTGCTCAGGCCGAGGGCGGCCGTGGCGGGCGGAACGTCCTGTTCGTCGAAGGCCATCACCGGCAGCAGCTCGACGTGGGTCACGCCAAGCTGCGTCAGGTACGGAATCTTTTCGATCAGGCCGGCGAAGGTGCCGGGATGCTGCACGCCGCTCGACGGATCACGTGTAAAGCCGCCGACATGCAGCTCGTAGATGATCGCGTCGTCGAGTCCGCGCCAGATACGCCCAGGGGACGAGGGCAGGGGTTCCGTCACGATCGCGCGGTGGGTTTTGTGCCCGTTGGGATGCGGCTGGCCGACCGCAGGCCGCGTCCACAGCACGTCGCTAATCGCGCGGGCATACGGGTCGAGGAGTTCCCTGTCGGGGTCGAACGCGTAGCCGCTAGAGCGTGTATCGCGCGGACCGTCCACCCGCCACGTGTAGTAGGTGCCGAACGGCAGCGCTTCGACCATCACATGCCAGTAGTAGAAGGTGCGGTTGCAACCGGCGGCGAGCGTGATGATCTGGAACGGCTCGGGGCTGTCAGCCGCGTCGTACAGCAACAGCTCGACGCGCGTCGCGTGACGGCAGAAGATGCAGAAATTGATGCCGCCGGGCACCGCCGACGCGCCCACGGGAAACCGCGACCCGGAGCGAACCGCATGAGCACGCACCGATCCCGTTTCAGGGTCATTGATCAAGGGTGATCCTCATCGGGCGGATCTTCCAGATCTTGTCGCAGTATTCGCCGATGGCGCGGTCGGAAGAGAACTTGCCCGAGCGCGCGGTGTTCAGGATCGACATCCGGGTCCAGCGCCGCGTGTCCTGCCAGGCGGCGCTCACGTCGTCCTGACGCGCCACGTAGGCGGCATAGTCGGCGAGCACGAGAAACGGGTCCGCGTGCGTCAGATTGTCGATCAGCGGGCGGAACATCTCGCGGTCTCCTCGCGAGAAATGACCGTCGGCGATCAGTTGCAGCACTTCGCTCAGTTCCGCGTCGTCCTTCACATAGTCCGCGGGGCGATGACCCGCGCGCTTCACGCGTTCCACTTCGTCGGCGGTCAGGCCGAACAGGAAGAAGTTTTCGTCGCCGACCTCTTCGCGGATTTCGACGTTGGCGCCGTCGAGCGTGCCGATCGTCAACGCGCCGTTCATCATGAACTTCATGTTGCCGGTGCCCGATGCTTCCTTGCCGGCCGTCGAAATCTGCTCGGACAGGTCGGCGGCAGGGTAGATGAAGTGCGCGTTCTTCACATTGAAGTCCGGATAGAACACGACTTTCAGCCGCCCGTTCACCATCGGGTCGTTATTCACGACTTCGGCGATGCCATTGATCAAACGGATGATCAGCTTGGCCGTCGCATAGCCGGGCGCCGCCTTGCCGCCGAATACGAAACAGCGCGGTGTCAGCGCGAGCTGCGGATCACGCAGCAGGCGCCGGTACAGCGTGACGATCAGCAACGCGTTCAGATGTTGCCGCTTGTATTCGTGGATGCGCTTGACCTGCACGTCGAACAGCGCGGCGGTGTCGACGCCGATGCCCGTGACGCTCCGGATATGCTCGGCGAGCACGGCCTTGTTCGACTGCTTCACGCTACGCCAATGCTGCTGAAACGTGGCGTCGTCGGCATAGGCTTCGAGCTTGCGCAGTCGCGCGAGATCAGTGACCCAGCCAGCGCCGATGGTCTCGTCGAGCAGCCGCGCGAGCGCCGGATTGCAAAGCAGCATGAAACGGCGCGGCGTGACGCCGTTCGTGACGTTGTGAAAGCGCTCGGGCCACAATTCGGCGAAGTCCCGCAGCACGGTCTGCTTGAGCAGCCCGGAATGCAGTTCGGCGACGCCGTTGATCGCGTGGCTGCCGACCGTCGCCAGATGCGCCATGCGCACGAGCTTGTCACCGCGCTCGTCGATCAGCGACATGCGTTCGATGCGCGCGTCGTCGCCCGGATAGCGCTGCCGGACCTCGTCGAGGAAGCGGCGGTTGATCTCGTAGATGATTTCGAGCAGGCGCGGCAGCAGGTTGCGCATCAGCGGCAGCCCCCAGGTTTCGAGCGCTTCGGGCAGCAGGGTGTGATTGGTGTACGCGAGCGCGCGCCGCGTGATGTCCCAGGCCTCGTCCCACGGCACCTGCCTGTCGTCCACTAGCAGACGCATCAGCTCGGCGACGGCGATCGACGGGTGCGTGTCGTTCAACTGCACGTTGAACATCTGCGCGAAGTGTCCGACCGGTTCGCCCTTGATTTCGAGCAGGCGCAGCATGTCCTGCAGCGAGCACGACACGAAGAAGTATTGCTGCGCGAGACGCAGGCGCTTGCCGATCTCGGGCTCGTCGTTCGGATACAGCACCTTCGACAGCGTCTCGGAGATGACCTTTTCGTTGACGGCCTCGTAATAGTCGCCGGCGTTGAAGTCCTGCAGGTCGAACGACTCGACCGCCTCGCTCTTCCACAGCCGCAAGGTGTTGCACGTGTTGACGTGATAGCCGGGCATCGGCGTGTCGCAAGCCACGCCCTTGACCTGCCGTGTGGGTGTCCAGCGCACGCACAGGTTCCCGCGTGCATCGGTTTCGTTGTGGGTGCTGCCGCCGAACCCCACGTAGTACGCAACCTCCGCGCGCACGATCTCCCATGGATTGCCCTTTTGCAGCCACTTGTCGGTGGTTTCGACCTGCCAGCCGTCGCGAATCTGCTGGTCGAAGATGCCGAACTCGTAGCGGATGCCATAGCCGATGGCCGGTATTTCCAAACTTGCGAGCGAATCCAGATAGCAGGCCGCGAGGCGGCCAAGTCCGCCATTGCCGAGCCCCGGCTCTTCCTCGAGTTCGAGCAGCATATCGAGGTCGACGCCGAGCGCGCGCAGCGCTTCGCGTGCGTTGGCCTCGATGCCGAGATTGACGAGGTTGTTGCCGAGTTGCGGGCCGATCAGGAACTCGGCGGACAGGTAGCAGGCGACCCGCACATCGCTTCTGGCGTAGGTCTGTACGGAGGTTGCCCAGCGGGCCAGCAGCCGGTCGCGCACGCTATACGCGAGCGCCATGTACCAGTCATGCGGGGAAGCGATCGCCGGATAGCGGCCCCGCAGGCACAGCAGATTGTCGAGCACGCCGCGTTGGAGCGCGGCGGCGCTCAGGCCGGTGCGCGCTGCATCCGCGCTTTGCTGCGAGGTCGTGGTGGGAGCGTCGGCCATGATGCTTTCCTCGGTGCATGCTGCGCGTGACGTTCAGAAGGGCCAGACCCAGTCGGCGACCTCGGCGCGGTCCGTGCCATGCGTGTGCGCATAGTTCAGGTTGCTGACGATCGCGTTCCTCATGTCTTCCCTGAGATGCGCGGATCTGCCCTGCAAGCGCGGCACGCGGTCGAGCACGTCGATCACCAGATTGAAGCGGTCCACCTGATTGAGAATCGCCAGTTCGAGCGGCGTGTTGATGTTGCCTTTCTCCTTGTAGCCCCGCACGTGCAGATTCTCGTGATTGCGAAAGCGATAGGCGAGCTTGTGGATCAGCCACGGGTAACCGTGGAAATTGAAGATCACCGGCTTATTGGTCGTAAACAGGCTGTCGAATTCGCGTTCGGTCGAGCCGTGCGGGTGCTCGCTCGCCGGCTGCATCCTGAACAGGTCGACCACGTTGACGAAACGCAGCTTCAGTTCGGGAAGACGTTCGCGCAGGATCGCCGTCGCCGCCAGCGCTTCCTGGGTGGCGACGTCGCCGCACGAGGCCATCACCACGTCCGGTTCGGCGTCCTCGTCGTTGCTCGCGCGGCGCCACACGCCGATGCCTTTGGCGCAGTGCACGACGGCTTCGTCGATGGTGGTGAATTGCAGGTGTTTCTGCTTGTCGGCGACGATCACGTTGATGCAGTCGGTGGTGCGCAGACAGTGGTCGGCGACCACCAGCAGCGTGTTCGCGTCGGGCGGAAGATAGACGCGCGTGACCGAGGGGCTCTTGTTGGTGACGAGATCGATGAAGCCGGGGTCCTGATGCGAAAAGCCGTTGTGATCCTGCCGCCACACGGTCGACGACAGCAGAATGTTTTCCGCCGACACCCACGCGCGCCATGGCACGTGATTGCGGCTGATGTCGAGCCACTTCGCGTGCTGGTTGAACATCGAATCCACCACGTGCGCAAACGCTTCATAGGTATGGAAGAAGCCGTGGCGGCCCGTCAGCAGATAGCCTTCGAGCCATCCCATCAGCGTGTGTTCGGACAGCATCTCCATCACGCGGCCGTCGCGCGCCAGTTCGCCGCCGTCCTCGTCCTCGGGGAGCATCTCGGCCATCCACACCTTCTTGCTGACCTCGTAGATCGACTGCAGACGGTTCGAGGCCGTTTCGTCCGGGCCGAACACGCGGAAGGTGTTCATGTTCGCGCGCATCGTGTCGCGCAGAAATTCGCCGAGTGGCCGCGTGTTCTCCTGCAGCACCTTGCCCGCGTGCTGCACATCCACCGCGTACGCGCGGATGTCGGGCAGCTTCAGTTCGCGGCGCAGCACGCCGCCGTTCGCGTGCGGATTGGCGCTCATGCGCCGCGGGCCCTGGGGCGACAGCGCCTTGAGTTCGGGGATCAGCCGGCCCTCGGCATCGAAAAGTTCGGCGGGCCGGTAGCTGCGCATCCATTCTTCGAGCACTTCGAGATTCGCGGAGTTGTTGTGCACATCGGAAAAAGGCACCTGATGCGAGCGCCACGAGCCTTCGACCTTGTGCCCGTTGATCTGCTTCGGTCCGGTCCAGCCCTTGGGCGTGCGCAGCACGATCATCGGCCAGAGCGGCCGCTCGAGATTGCCGTTCGTGCGTGCCTGCTGATGAATTGCGCGAATTTCGCCGAGCACGGTATCGAGCGTGTGCGCCATCTTCCGATGCATTTCCGCGTGATCCGATCCTTCGACGAAATGCGGGGTGTAGCCGTAGCCGACAAAGAGCGCTTCCAGTTCTCTGCTGCTGATGCGCGACAGGATGGTCGGATTGGCGATCTTGTAGCCGTTCAGATTCAGGATCGGCAGCACGGTGCCGTCGCGGGCCGGGTTGATGAATTTATTCGAATGCCACGCGGTGGCGAGCGGCCCGGTCTCCGCTTCTCCATCGCCGACCACGCAGGCCACGATGAGGTCCGGGTTGTCGAGCACGGCGCCATACGCATGCGACAGGCTGTAGCCAAGCTCGCCGCCCTCATGGATGGACCCGGGCGTCTCCGGCGTCACATGCGAACCGATATGGCCGGGAAACGAGAACTGCTTGAAGAACTTCTGCATGCCCTCCGCATCCGCGCTCTTGTCCGGATAGATCTCCGAGTAGGTGCCTTCCAGATAGGTGGGGCCGAGCACGCCCGGTGCGCCGTGTCCGGGACCGGCCATGAAGACGACGTCGAGATCGTCGCGTTTGATCACGCGGTTCAGATGCGCCCAGACGAACGATAACGCCGGGCTCGCGCCCCAGTGTCCGAGCAGGCGATACTTGACGTGTTCGACTTTCAGCGGCTCCCGCAGCAGCGGGTTGTCCAGCAGAAAGATCATGCCGACCGAAAGATAATTGCATGCGCGCCACCACGCATCGATCAGCTGAAGTTCGTCGCTGCCGAGTGCGGTCTGCTGCGAAGCGTCCGCCGCGGGATGTTTGCCCATACCGACGTCTCCTGTGCTTGCAGCCGCAACCCGAGGGTGTGGATCGTGTCGGGCCCGCTGCGCAGGCGCTTCGATGATTGATGGGGTCCGAATCGCGCCTGTTGGCGGACCTCTACAACCGGGTATTCTTCGCCAGCCGATGAACATCCATAACGCAGAATATGTTACTGCGCGAAGATTGCAAGGATGATCCGACACCGTCTCGCGCGGCCTGCGAAACCGCGTCTTGTATTCAGGCCGCGATCCGATGTTCGTAGAACGGCCGGTCCCGATCATCGAGAATCGCGTACAACGCTGCCAGATCGCGCGGATCGGGATTCAACCACGCGTCGATATGCTCAGGCTTGATCGGAATGATGCAGCGATCATGGCCGGCAGCGGCCACCTCGGGTGGCGGATCATCGGTGATGGCCGCGAAGGACAATAGATCGGGCTCGCCTTTGCCGCTCCAGCGGGACCATAAGCATGCGACCAGCATGTCGTGAGGCGGATTGGGCCGGAACTCGAGCCGGACATTTTCATCTTTCTCGCCGGGCGCCGGTTCGCGGCCTTCCATTCGCGCGCGCGAGACGTTCTCATAGAAAGAACTGGCCAGCACGAGTCCATGCGAATAGCCGAATAGCGCTTTCCAGAAACTTTCGAGACTGTCCCGACGAGCGTTGTACGTGCCGGGATAGCGGGTGTCGTACGATGCGGGCTTGCCGGCCAGGCGGCACTGATAGCGCATCGGTTTGACGACGCGCTGGCCATGCTCCATCACCATCACCGGCGCGTAGTAGCCGGGAAAGATGCGCGAGTCGCCTGCTTTGGGAGCGGTTCGGCCGAGGTCGTCGAGTCGCTCGAGCGTGCGGTCGATCTTGTCTTTCGCGATCCGTTTGCTGTCGGTCGCCGCCTTGGTGGCTTTGGTCTGCAAAGAGCGCTCGGCATCGGCGAAGCGCGTGCGCTGTTTGAACAGTTCCTGTTCGAGCTTCACGGTCTGCTGCGATCTGAAGCGCTCGATCAGCGCCCAGACTTCCCGTTCCGCGTCGGACTGCGGTTCCGAGAAGGCGTCTTCCATCGCTTTGGGAATCCTGGCCTGACCGTCCTCTGCGCGTTCGAAGAAAAGACGCGCGAATTCCTCGATGCTCATGTGCGCGCCGAACATGCGGACGTAGCGCCGGTAGTCCGCCAGAATCTGAGCCGAATAGCACATGGATGCCTCCGTTTGCTGTTCCGATGATACGCATTTGCGCGCTCGCGTCAGCAGAAGTTTCTGCTCGTCGTTTGCAACTCGCCCAACAGATGAGACATGTCGACCAGCCGCTGCGCGACGAGGTGCCGTACTTCTCCCTGACACTGCCATGTGCCGTATACGGCGAGCAGCGCGGCGCCCAACGCTTCTTTGCGCTGTTTTTCGAGCAGACTCGGCCAGATGATCACATTGACGTTGCCCGTCTCGTCTTCGAGCGTGACGAACACGACGCCCTTGGCCGTGCCGGGACGCTGTCGCACCGTCACCAGTCCGCAGCCGCGCGCGAGGCGGCCGTCGCGATAGGTCCGCAGCGTCGAGGCCGGCATCAGCCGGTTCGCGAGCAACTGCGGCCGGAGCAGTTCCAGCGGATGGCGGTTGAGCGTCAGGCCGAGCGAACGGTAGTCGGCGACGATGTCGTTCGCTTCGCTCGGTGCGCCCAGTTCGGGCGTTTCGTCCTGAGTCGCCGCGGCCGCGAGCATATCCTTGTCCGGCACCGCGACGACCGACTGCCACAGCGCTTCGCGGCGGTTTCCCGCGAGCGCTGCCAACGCATTCGCATCCGCGAGCGCATGCAGGTCTTTGCGGTCGAGCTGCGCGCGGCGCGCGAGATCGTTGACGCTCGCGAACGGGCGAACCGCGCGCGCGTTCTCGATCCGTTCGGCGGCGCCGTCCTTCATGCCGCGCAGCAGCGAAAGACCGAGACGCACGGCAGGGCGCGTCGCCCCCGCACGGTGTTCGAGCGAGGAGTCCCAACCGCTGATCGTCACATCGACCGGCAACACCGTGACGCCGTGCCGCTGCGCATCCTGAACCAGTTGCGACGGCGAATAGAAGCCCATCGGCTGGCTGTTCAGCATCGCGGCGAGAAAGGCTTCGGGTTCGTGACACTTGAGCCAGCTGCTCGCATAGACCAGTAGCGCGAAACTGGCCGCGTGACTTTCGGGGAAGCCATATTCGCCGAAGCCCTTGATCTGCTCGAAGATCGCCTCGGCGAAGGCCTGGTCGTAGCCGCGCTCCTGCATGCCGAGCACGATGCGGTCATAGTATTTTTCGAGTCCGCCCTTGCGTTTCCACGCGGCCATCGCGCGTCGCAGCTGGTCGGCTTCGCCGGCGGTGAAGCCGGCCGCGAGAATCGCCACCTGCATCACCTGCTCCTGGAAGATCGGCACGCCGAGTGTGCGGCCCAGCGCGGTCTTCAACGCGTCGCTCGGATAGGTCACGGGCTCGAAGCCCTGACGGCGCTGCAGATAGGGATGCACGGCGCCGCCCTGAATCGGACCGGGCCGCACGATCGCGACTTCGATGACGAGATCGTAGAACTTGCGCGGCTGCATGCGCGGCAGCATGCTCATCTGCGCGCGCGATTCGATCTGGAACACGCCGACCGTATCGGCGGCCGAAATCATCGCGTAGGTCGCCTCATCCTCGGCG
Source organism: Paraburkholderia sp. 40 (assembly GCF_050434105.1). Classification (NCBI taxonomy): domain Bacteria; kingdom Pseudomonadati; phylum Pseudomonadota; class Betaproteobacteria; order Burkholderiales; family Burkholderiaceae; genus Paraburkholderia; species Paraburkholderia sp. 40. Next base: position 277,068 of record NZ_JBNPVY010000004.1, read on the forward strand.
GGGATGTCCTGCATTTCGAAGCGTTCTCCGCGCTGTTCCGAAACGAGGTCGAGCGTGCGCCGGATCGCCGACAGCATGCCGAGCGCGAGCACGTCGACCTTCAGCAAGCCCAATGATTCGAGGTCGTCCTTGTCCCACTCGATCACCGAGCGGTCGGCCATCGCCGCGTTTTCCACCGGCACGAGCCGGGTGAGCTTGCCACGGCTGATCACGAAGCCGCCCGAATGCTGCGACAGGTGGCGCGGAAAATTCAGCAGTTGCGAGGCGAGCTTCGCCCAGGCCTGAATCAGGGGCTGGTTCGGGTCGAGGCCGGATTCCGCGAAACGCGCGAGCAGATCCCGACTGGTATCGAACCAGTGATGCGACTTCGCGACCGCGTCGACGATCTGCGGATCGACGCCGAGTGCCTTGCCCGTTTCCCGCAGCGCACCACGCGGACGATAGGTCGACACCGCCGCCGCGATCGCCGCCCGGTCGCGGCCGTACTTGCGATAGATGTACTGGATCACTTCTTCGCGCCGCTGGTGCTCGAAGTCGACGTCGATATCGGGCGGCTCGCCGCGCTCCTTGCTGATGAAACGCTCGAACAGCATGTTGCCGCGCGCGGGGTCCACCTCGGTCACGCCGAGGCAATAGCAGACCGCCGAGTTCGCGGCCGACCCGCGCCCCTGACACAGAATGTGCTGGCTGCGCGCGAAGCGGACGATGTCGTAGACGGTCAGGAAATACGGCTCGTACTGCAGGTCCGCGATCAGTTCGAGTTCATGCTCGATCTGCTGCTGCACGTGATGCGCAATCCCCGCGGGAAAACGCCGCTGCGCGCCGACATAGGTTTCCTGACGAAGATACGAGGCCGGCGTATGGCCGGCCGGCACCAGCTCGTCGGGATACTCGTAGCGCAGCTCGTCGAGCGAAAACGTGCAGCGGCTCATGATGTCGACCGTCGCGGCCAGCGCGTCTTGCGGGTACAGGTTGGCGAGCCGCAACCTCGAGCGCAGATGCTGCTCGGCGTTCGGCGCCAGATCATAGCCGCACTGATGGACCGGTTTGCCGACCCGGATCGCGGTCATCGTGTCTTGCAGCGGCTTGCGCGAGCGCACGTGCATCACGACTTCGCCGAGCGCGACGACGGGCACGTCGCGGCTGCGCGCGACGAATTCGACCGCGCCGCGATGCAGGTCGTCCATCGCGCGTTGATGGAGCACGAGGCCGACCCATGCGTGGCCGGTGAACGTTTCGTCGAGCCATTCGACCTGCGCGTCGAGCGCGTCTTCGCTGGCCGGGAAATCCGGCACGAGAATCGCGAGGCAGTCGGGCATGCCGAGCAGGTGGCGATATTCCTTCTCCGGCCGCGACAGATCCTGCGGCGTGAGCCGGTATTCGCCCTTGGGCGCGCGCATGCGCGCCAGCGTGATCAGCTCGGACAGATTGCCGTAGCCGTTGCGGTTGCGGGCGAGCAGGATCAGCCCGAACGCCGGCGAACCATCGGCGTTGACGAGCCGGAAATACGAACCGACGATGAACGGCAGCTTCGCTTCCTTGGCCGCGACATGCGCGCGCACGACTCCCGCGAGCGAGCATTCGTCGGTGATCGCGAGCGCGGAGTAGCCGAGTTGCGCGGCACGCTCGGCCAGTTCCTCAGCGTGCGACGCGCCCCGCAGAAACGTGAAGTTGGAAAAGCAGAACAGCTCGGCATACGCCGGCAGCATCGTGAAGGTGGTGTCCATGGCCGCTCATCCGCGCATATCAGCCGAACAGGCCATGCAGGAACCAGCGTTGCTCCTCTTCCGCGTCGCGGCTGCTCACGCGCTCGCGGTAGATCCAGTAGCAGCTCTGGTCGTCCGCCTGCGCGACGAAGTAGTCGCGCGTGACGAGCTCGCCGTCGAACCAGCCGCTCTCGATGCGCTCGCCCGGCGACACCATGCGCAACGGCGAGCCATAGAACGGGCGGTGCTGGCGCATCAGCAGACGCACGGGCGTGTCGAGCATCCACGTCGGGCGGGGCAGATTCTGCGGCAGCGGGCCGGGCTTGACCGGCTGCGACACCGGCAGCCAGCGGTTCGCGATCTCCGGACGATGATCGGCGCTCGGCGCGGGTTTCAGCACGTTCTCTTCGCCGAGCCGCGCGACCAGCAGTTCGAGCAGCCGCGCGTGATCCTCCTGCGAGCCGCCCGGTTCGGGAAACAATGTGTCGGACGCGGGCGCGGCCGACTCGACGTTCGACGCGTCGAGCCGCAACGCGATCACGGGCGCGGCGAGCTCGATACGATGCAGCCGCTCCTTCAGCAGGTGCATCAGATGTTCTTCGCGCCAGCTCAGCTCGCCGAGTGCGACGTCGATCGTGGTCGGCTCGATCGCAGCGCGTCCGCGCTCGTGTTCGAGCGACAGGCGAATGCCGGTGAGCGCGAGCTGTTTTGCGCACAGCCATCCGCACAGTTGCACGATCAGGCGCTGCGCGCCGAACACCGCGCCATCCGCGTGTTCGAGCCGGTCCGGCATCTCGATGCGCGCCGAGAACGTGGGCGGTAGTTCGAGCCAGTCGAACAGTTCGGGCGCGGTCCCGAACGCGCGGTCGAGCGAGTCGAGCAGATGTTCGCCGCAGCGGCGCTGCAAGCCGGCGCGGGGCAGGCGGCGCAGATCGGCGATGCGCTCGCAACCGAGGCCCGTGAACCAGTCGGCGAACGGGCGGACTTCGGGCACGGCGAGCATCGGCAGGGCGGACAGGCGCTGGTCGAGTGACGCGAGCTTCAGCACGCGCCGGTTGCCAAACTTCGCGAGCAGCCACGCGCCCTGGCCGGTCGGCGCGGCACTGATGCGCGCGGTGAAGCCGAGCGCGTCGAGGATGGCTTTCGCATCGCGGCACAGCGCGAGCAGGCCGCGGAAGAGCCGCAAACTCGCGCCGATCTCGACGACGACCGTCGCCTCATCGAGCAGCGCGACTTCGGGCGAGAAGCGCATCAGCGCGATACCCACCTCGCGATGGGCCGCCGTTTCGCGGCCGCTATCGCGCTCATACATCTCGGTCTGCGGCGACAGCGTCAGCACGCCGCCGCGCTTCATGCCCGGACGCACGCCCGCCGAGCGCGCGGTGGGGTCGGCCATGACCACCTTGTCTTTCTCCAGCACCGCGCAGCCATGCGCGGGCTCAGGCGACCACTTCGGTCTGAAGACCTCGAGCGGCAACTTTGGCAGATGAACGGCGAGAAAGACGCGCATGTCGGGAAAGCAGAACGGGAGTGGGTTGAAGGGGAATCGACAGGGGCTCTGCGCGAGCGGGCCCTCGTCGTTTCACGATGTCGATGGTCAGACCTTCGGCCGATGGCCTGAGCGCGAGCCGCAGCAGTGCGGGGGATGCCTCCTGCGCGGTGGCGAGCGGCCGCACCATGATGAAAAGCGTCTCCGACGACTGCGCGGCCAGATGCAGACGGCGCAGCGACGACGCCTGCGCGTACTGCGCCCAGAAGATCAGCGCGCCGCAACTGCCGGCGCGCAGGATCTGCTCGGCGGACCACAGCGCGTCGGCGGTTTTCGGCGCATTGATCCGCAGCACCTGCTGCAGCGACAGGCCGATGTAGTTGAGCCCGAGGCCGTCCGGCGTATGCGGCGGTTGCACGAAGACGAGCGGACGCTTGCCGACGGCGCTGAGCGCCGGCTGCAACAGCCGCAGTTCGCCGACGCCGGCCTGCTGCACGAGCAGATCGACCAGCGCGCCGAGCGGCCAGCCACCGCCGGGCAACTCCGCCGACAGGGCCGGATAACCGGTATCGACGCTGCGGCCGCGGCCAGCGCCAAGCTGGGACGCCCGCCATAAGGACGGGTGAATGGCTTCCGGTGCTGGCAGGGCGGCTGTCATTTGCGAAAATACCTGTATGGATATACAGTATCCTACATGGTTTTTATGAGATAGCGAACAGGCACTTTTTTGGGGGTGGGTTCATGGACATGCGAGTGCGCAAGCCAGCCGGGCATCCGATGCCGGAGATCGCGGCGTTCGTGGCCGAACTGAAAGCGGTGTTCGGCGAGCCGGCCATCGATGAAGCGATTCGCCGCGGCAAGGCGGGCGAGCCGACGTTTCATGCGCGGGAAAACGGACGCTCGGCGGGGACGGCGGCGCCGGTTGCGGCGAACGTCTGGCGCGTGGATCGCGCGGTGCGCGACCGCCATTACTGCGAGGGTTGCGACGGCTCGTGCATTGGCAGCGCGAAGTCGTGCCGTCCATAATGGCAGCGGCCCTCAATCCCGGAGAACCCCATGTTGCGCACGTACCTCGGAAGTTGCCATTGCCAATTCGTGAAGTTCGAGGCTCGCATCGATTTCGACGAGGGCACGTCGAAGTGCAATTGCAGCTACTGCAGCAGGCTGCGATTCTGGCACGTGCAGGTTCGCCGGCAAGATTTTCGTCTTCTTTCGGATGAAGCCGCGCTCAGGGAATATCAGGGGCACAATGCGGTCGCGCATCACCCGTTCTGCAAACGCTGCGGGGTCCACGTATTCGATCGCATCGATATGCCAAACGGCACAGGGTATCCGTATATCAACGTGAACATCATGTGCCTCGATGAACTCGATCTCGATGCGGCGTTGAATGCGCCCGTGACCTATCGCGATGGGCTGCACAACGCTTGGGGCAATCCTCCCGCGCAAACACGGCATCTTTGATTGCACCGGTCAGGGCGCTCTTCGCGGATGGTGGGGAATGTCAGGCTGGTGGGCATCCAGTTGATGGCGTTCGGACGCGAATTGAACGAACTCGGGCTTGAACCGCGCAGGATCATCGAGCGTGCCGGCATAGAGGGTCACGATGTCCGGCGCATGATGCGGCGTAGCGAATAGCAGGTTGCCGCAATGAGCGCAGAAGTTGCGCGTCGTGGGCATTCCGCTGCCGCCGATCTTCGTATAAGGCCTGACGTCGCCTTTGAACGAAAAGTCGGCGGCTCTCACTATGACGACCGGCAATCCCGCGGAACCTGAAGCGCGCTGACAATCGCGGCAATGGCAGATCAGTTGCGCGAGTGAATCACCGCGAGCTTCGTATTGCACCGCGCCGCACAGGCAGCGCCCCAGCCAGGGCGTCGACATCGATCTTCTCCGGTTCACATGATCTCGCGGTTTGTTCGGGAGTCTAAGAATAGGTGCGGGACCGTAGCTTAGCAGCGCTCAAACTCGTTGCGCATAGACGTTGCACCAGCCGTCAGCGGCAACGGATTTGCCGGGGAACATCGGGCACGGTCCTGAAGCCTCGCCCGCTGCGCCGGTATAGAAACGACAGTTCGCGCAGGTCTGGCCCGCGTGGTACTTGGGGAACTTCGCGACGTCGACGCTGCTCGCTTTCGCACGATAGCCGAGCGAGCTGGCCGTGGCGTCGTTTTCATCGACGGCGGGCGGCGCGGCTAACGCGAGGTCGGCGCTGGCGAGCGCGGCACACAGGCCCGCGGCCTGGAGAATGAAGTGTCTGCGGTTGTGAGAGACCATGATGATGCCCTGAGAAAAGAAATGGGTCGTCCATGCCGCATTCGATTGAAGCGGCGTGGCGTCGTAATGCGGTGCGAAGCAACGTGTTAGTGGCGCGGTCCGGCATTCAGCGGTGTGGTCGAGGATTGCGCGGCTTGCGCGGTCAGCTTCGCGCTGCCGGTGTCGTAGCCATTCGTATAGAGCAGGAAGGCCATCAGATCGGCGTACTCCTCGTCGCTCATCTTGCCGGGATGATCCGCGGGCATGTTGGTCGACATGTACTGGTAAATGCCGCCGATCGTCAGATGCGAGTTCGCCGCTGGCGCGAAGGCCGGTCCGATCAACGACGGCGCGGTGTTGCCTTCGAGCTTCTCGCCGTGGCATTTCGCACACGAATCGGCATACAGATGTTCACCGTGGGTGACCTGATCGTGATCGAACGACGGTGTCTCGGTCGTCGCCGCAACCTTGATGAAGCCGCCGGCGGCGGGCATGCCGCCCACGCGCCATAGGTCCGCACGCGGCGGCGCCTGGGTCGGGCCGTCGAGATAGCGCGCGAGATTCGCGTGAGTGCTGGCCGTGGTCGCCGAACCGCTCGCGATGGTGGTTGGCAGCGCCCAGTTGCGCGTGAGCGCTGCGAGCCGGCCATCGCTGCGCAGACGCGTGAGCGCGTCATCGATGCGCTTTTGCAGCGGCTGCGTGTCGGGCCCCGACGCGAACACCAGATTCCAGTCGGCATAGGGCGACTCGGCGACGGCAACGTCGAAGTGCTGCTGCGGGTGCGCATGCCGATACGCCACCACGGCCGGGTACCAGACGATCGCGCGCTGGGCGCGCCCTTTCGCGACGGCGTCGACGGTCAGCTCGGAGGTGGTTTCCAGATCGAAGCGCGCGTTCTTCTGCTGGACCGCGATCAGTTGCGACGGGCTCGACCAGGTGGCGGCAATGGTGATCTTGCCGTCCGGCGCCGCGACGGGGGTGTTGGCCGCATGGGCGCCGCGCAGCGTGACGCTGACGTAACCGGAGTGCAGATAGCTCTCGGAAAAGAGCAGGTGCGAGTCGGAGCCGTCGGCCACGCTCGAACGCGGAAAGCCCGCGATCACGTCGCAGTTACGCTGCAGCGAAGTCGAGAGCTCGCGAGCCGAGATGCCGTCGTCGCCGTCGTCGTCGATTCCGCGCGGCGCGAATGTCGGGGTAATGCCCGCCGCGCTCAACACCGCGCGTGCAACGGACTTGTCCAGCTCGGCCGAAGGGCTGCCGGGCATCGTGCACACGCGGACGCTGGAAGACGTCCGCGCGGCCGCCTGGGCGGCAACATGTGCGGCGCCGGCGACGAGCGCGCTGGCGAGAGCAAGGTGTGTGAATCGAATGTTCATGATGGTGCGTTCCTGTGATGGCGGGAACACCGCGCCCGCATGGGCTGCGTGCGGGCGCGGCAAGATGCAGCGGCGAAGGCCGGATGGGCAGAACGGTGTGGGTGCGGTGGCTGCGCCTAGCTGCGATCGAGCGCGAACACGTACAGCGTGCCGCCGCGCGGAACGTCCTTCGCGACGTCGGCCATCGGGCCGCCCCAGATCGGATTCGCACCGCCGTAGCCCGCGAGCACGGCCACGTATTCCTTGCCGTCGACTTCGAACACGGAAGGTTGCGCGACGATGCCGCTCGCGAGTTGCGGGCTCTCCCACAGCACCTTGCCCGTCGTCACGTCGAACGCGTACAGATGGCCGTCGAGCGAGCCGCTGAAGGCGAGGCCGCTGGCCGTGGTGGCGACGCCACCGTTCCAGGGCATCCTGGTCCAGTGACCCCACAGCTTCTTGCCGGTATTGACGTCGATGGCCTGAAGCTCGCCATAACCCTGGCTGCCCGGTTCAGGCTGGATCTCGAAGCCTTCGCCGAGGTAGGGCAGACCCTCCATGTAGCTGACCGACTTGCCGGACAGGCTCATGCACGCATGCAGCGAGGGCACCACCGCGATGTGCCGCTCGGGATCGTAGGAAGTCGACCACCAGTTCTTGCCGCCGAGAAAGCTCGGACAGGTGTTGATCGTCGTGCCGGCCTTGGGAAACCGGCTGGCGTCCTGAACTGGTTTGCCGTCGGCGGTATAGCCCGTCACCGACAGCGCTTTGACGAACGGCTCCGCGTAGATCAGCTTGCCGGTCTTGCGGTCGATCGCGTGGAAGAAGCCGTTGCGGTCGGCATGGATGATGGCGTCATACTGCTTGCCCTTGTAGCTGATGTTGGCAAGAACCGGCGTGTTGACGCCGTCGTAGTCCCACGTGTCGTTACTCGTGTACTGATAGTGCCACTTCAGGTCGCCGTTCTTCGGATCGAGCGCGAGCAGGGAATCGGAGTACAGATTGTCGCCGGGACGCAGCGCGGCGAGCCACGGTCCCGGATTGCCGACGCCCCAGTACAGCGTCTGCGTGGCGGCGTCGTAGGTGCCGGTCAGCCACGCCGCGCCGCCGCCATGTTCCTGCATGCCGTCGGGCCACGTATCGCCGCCCTTGTCGCCGGCATTCGGGATCGTATAGCGCTTCCAGATGATCGAGCCGTCGTCGGGATTGAGTGCGGCGATATAGCCGCGAATCCCATACTCGCCGCCTGATGTACCGACCACGATCGCGCCGTCGAGCGCGAGCGGTGCGAGCGAGAACGCGTAGCCGAGACCCGGTTCGAACATCTGCTTCTTCCACACGACATTGCCGCTCTGCGCGTCGATCGCGGCTACCTCGCCGCTCAGCATGGCCACGTAGACGTTCTTGCCATACAGCGCGACGCCGCGATTCACTACGTCGCAGCATGCGGTCTTGAACGATTCCGCGCCGAGCTTCGGCTCGTATTTCCAGAGCTTCGTGCCGGTCTTGACATCGAATGCATAGACGTTGTCTTTCGGCGTGCTGACGAAAAGGTAGCCGCCGTTGACGATCGGGGTTGCTTCGAAGCCTTGCTTGAGTTCCGCGGGGAACTGATAGCTCCAGGCCTCCTTGAGCCCGGCGACATTCGATGCATCGATCTGCTTCAGTGGCGAATGTGACTGGCCGCTATAGCTGCGGTAGTAGGTGAGCCAGCCCGGGTCGCTCTGTGCTTGAGCGAGGCGCTCGTAGGTCACGGCGGGGTAGTCCGGGGCGGCGTGCACCGGAGCCACGTTCAGTGCCATCGCGATCGCGATGCTCGCTCCAAGGACAGCCAGCCGGCCTGCGGCGGGCGAACGGTTCTTCATGGTCGTCTCCTGAGTGTTTGTCGATGCAGTGCCGGGAGAGGCGTCGCCCCTTTGTTCCGTGTCGATCCGGTTGCGGTGTCATTACTGCAAGTCACATGCCATTTTTGTGGGCGAGTCCGAAAGGGCGGCACGCCTGAAACGTGCGGCGGCACATATCGCGCGTAGAGCGCTCCATGTGTTGCATCCCGGTACAACGCCGGGCGATGGAGTGTTGAGAAACAGGACAGTTGCAGCGCTGGCGCGCATCGCTCGGGTCGAGGGCGACGCCAGGATCGCGGGCTAAGCGCCCCTCGGGATGACTCCGCATATCGCGGCGCGCATCAATTTGTGGTAATACAGCCTCTCCCTTCCGCATGGATGCGGCTCGGCATTTCGCGCGTTTGACGACGCATTGCGCGTCGCGGCCGCATTGATGCCGCTTCGCTTCCCCGCTGTCGCTGAAATGGATGGCCCGGAGCTTGCTTAAGAGGACGGAGAAAAGTCTGGCAAGGTACCAGGCTTTCCAGGAGGGAGACAATGCGCGATGACGTTCACCCGGCCGTGGCTCAGACTGCCATACGGTCCAATGACTTTCCCGTGCCGGCAATTCAGAAAGCGCACGAACGCTCCGAAACGTTTGGTCTGTGCGCGTCGGCGCGGCCGGAATACGAGGTTCTTTCGAACGCGGGTCTCGTGCTCAAACGCGAGCAGAACCGGGTGTTGTGCGCGCATGCGACGCCGGTGATGGAGACGCTGCACGAGCAGATCGCCGACACGCAAAGCATGATCGTGCTGACCAATGCCGAAGGGCTGATCCTGCATTCGATCGGCGACGACGACTTCCTCGCGCGCGCGGAGAAAGTCGCGCTGCGGCCCGGCGCGAACTGGGCCGAGGACCGCCAGGGCACCAATGCGATCGGTACGGCGCTGGCCGAGCGCTGCGCGATGGTCGTGCACGGCGACCAGCACTACCTGGCGGCAAACCGCTTCCTGACCTGCTCGAGCGTGCCGATTCTCGATCCGTATGGCGACGCGATCGGGGTGCTCGACGTGACGGGCGACTACCGCAGCTACCATCAGCACACGATGGCGCTCGCCAAAATGTCGGTGCAGATGATCGAGAATCATCTCTTTACGACCACCTTTCACGAAACGCTGCAAGTGTCCTTCCATAGTCGCCCTGAGTTTCTGGGCACGCTGATGGAAGGCATCGTGGCGTTCACGAGCGACGGACGCTTTCTGTCGGCCAACCGGAGCGCCCAGTTCCAGCTCGGCATGTCGCTCGCCGGGCTGCGCGCGCATACGCTGTCGTCGCTGTTCCAGGCCACGAGCGCGCAACTGATCGATCGCGCGCGCGTGAGCCTCGACCCGCACCTGATGCTCAACCTGAGCAGCGGCGCGGTCGTCTGCGCGCGCGTGCAGTTCAGGCGGGCGTCGCTGGCGGAGGGCAGCCGCCCGGTCGCCGTGCACGACGGCGCCCGCGCGCTCGCGCGCGAGGAGCCGCCGCAGGCGGCCGCCGGACTCTCGCGTCTGAGCCATCTCGACACGGGTGACCCGCAGGTCGCCGCGGTCATCGCGAAGGTCAGAAGGGTGATCGGCAAGGACATTCCGATCCTGATCAATGGGGAGACCGGCACGGGCAAGGAACTGCTCGCGCAGGCGATCCACAACGATTCGCCGCGCTGCGCCGGGCCGTTCCTGGCGGTCAACTGTGCTTCGATTCCCGAGACGCTGATCGAATCCGAGCTGTTCGGCTACGAGGAGGGCGCATTCACCGGGGCGCGGCGCAAAGGCGCGATCGGCAAGCTGCTGCAGGCAAACGGCGGCACGCTGTTTCTCGACGAGATCGGCGACATGCCGTACTCGCTGCAAGTGCGGCTGCTGCGCGTGTTGCAGGAACGCGTCGTCAACCCGCTCGGCTCGACGAGGAGCATCGCGGTGGACGTCGCGATCATCTGCGCGACGCACCGGGACTTGCGCGAGATGATCGCGCAAAACCGCTTCCGCGAGGATCTCTACTACCGGCTCAATGGCCTCGTGGTGCGTCTGCCGCGGCTGCGCGACCGTACCGACCTCGCGGTCGTGATCCAGAAGATGTTGCTGCGCGAATCGATCGCCAGCGCGAGCGGACGGCCGCTTCACGTCGCACCCGATGTCATGGCGATGTTCGAGCGCTGTCCATGGCCGGGCAACTTCAGGCAGCTTGGCAACCTGCTGCGCACCGCGGCGGCCATGGTCGACGCGGACGGCGAGATCCGGCGCGAGCATTTGCCCGATGACTTCTTCGACGATCTGCGCTGCGGCGTTTCGTCGAGCGGCGCGGCGGATACGCCGGGCTCGGGCAATGCGTTCGCGCCGGAGTGCGCGCGCCTGCAGGACGTGACCGTGTCGGTGATTGCCGCCGCGCTCGCGCGGCATGGTGGCAACGTTTCGGCGGCCGCGCGCGAGCTCGGCGTGTCGCGCAACACGATCTATCGCAAGATGCCCGTGGTCGAGCCGGATCGTGAGGTGGACGACTTCTGAACCCCACCGCGCCGCTTTCATCAGCACTTCTGTTTCGCTCACGTGCTGTCACACCGTTGTTGCATCCCGCAGCAGTGGTGCTCAAAAAATCAACACTGCCCATCTGCCGAACGCGTCGTATGGCGACGCGTTTGTCCCGCTTACGTCAGCGAATTGACGATGTCGGTGCCCATACCCAGGCGAAGGCTTGTGCGCGAGCCAAACGAGCCTCGCGTGGCGACATCGGCATGTCCTTTGCTTTGAAGGGAACGGCCGCGCATCGAGTGCGGTTCTTCCGTCCCATCGCAAACAAGGAGACATGCCATGCAATGGATCACCCCGTCGTACGCCGAGGTGCGTTTCGGCTTTGAAGTCACGATGTATATCGCCAATCGCTGAGCGGGCTGCGGCGTGCCGCCCGCAGTGCCGTAGTGGCGCCGCGGGCGGCGCTCGCAACGCCGGGCACGCCCGAGGCGCAGCAGCGCGCGCTCGATATCCTGCGGTTCAAACTCGATATTCTCTGGTCGATCCTCGATGCGGTCGAAAAGGCCTGGCCCCTATGAACACGCGTGACGCGGATAGCGGCGTGCCGCTGCGCCCCCGCCTGCGGAGCGTCTTCCGCCTGCAGTGGGAAGCGGCGCAGGACGCCTACGTGCTGCTCTATCCCGAAGGGATGGTGAAGCTCAACACTAGCGCCGGCGCGATCCTCGCGCGTTGCGACGGAGAACACGAGCTCGACGACATCATCGGCGAACTCGAACGGCTTTTCGGCACGTCCGAACTTGCGCCCGACGTCTATCGCTTTCTCGATCACGCGCGGCTGCGCGGCTGGCTAGCCTGACCTGGCCCACGACCATCCCGGTCCTTCCGTGCCAGTGCGGCGGCTCGCCGAATTGAAGTGCCGGTGCGTCCGAAGGCGTGCATGAAGGGCTGGGACTCGGTGTTTCCTGGTGTCGCGCCGGGTGGAGTTGCCCACCGTGCCACTCGGCGCGCCAATCAATGACCAGCGGCTCCCGCTGCTCCTGCGTCGGCACCGTTGTGCGGTTTAGTCAGCCAGATTAGCGGAATGATCGCGATAAAGATCACTGCCGATAACCAGAAAATGTCGTTTAAGCCCAGCATCGAGGCCGTTAATCGTTATAAAACGCCGCACGGACCACGCGAGCGTCTGATCAAATGTCCGATAATATCGAACGATTGCATCGCCCAGATCGTACGGCATTTCAATTGAAGCGGCGCATCCTTGAATTGCAGTAACTCACCTGACTGATCGGAGAAAAACATGGCTCGATTTCATGGCAAATCTGTATTGATCACTGGCGGTAGCAGCGGGATCGGTCTCGCCGCAGCAAAGGCGTTCGCCGCGGAAGGTGCGCGAGTCGTCATCACGGGCCGTGACAGCGCGGCTCTCGAAGAGGCTAGACGGGTGCTTGGCGCGGACGCGGTGGCAGTTCGTAACGACACAGGCTCGGTTGCGGCGGCGCGCGAACTCGCCATTGCGATCGGCAAGGCGGGCATCAAGCTCGATGCGCTCTTCATCAACGCGGGCGCTGCAAAGTTCGCGCCTTTCACTGACGTGGACGAAGCGCTCTGGGACGCGAGCTTCAATACCAACGTCAAGGGCGCCTATTTTCAGATCCAGTCGCTGCTGACGTATTTGAATAAGGGTGCTTCGGTGGTGATCAATGGCTCGATAAACGCGCACATCGGCATGCCGGGTTCATCCGTTTATGCGGCCAGCAAGGCTGCCGTGATCTCGCTCGCCAAGACCTTGTCCGCGGAGTTATTGCCGCGCGGCGTGCGCGTGAATGTCGTCAGCCCCGGGCCGGTGCAAACGCCGCTGTACGGCAAGCTCGGCATGGATGCAGCGACCCTCGAAGCCACTGCCGCTCAAATTCTCAATCAGATTCCCCTTGGACGCTTCGGCACGCCCGAGGAAATCGCCGCCACCGTCTTGCATCTGTCGTCACCCGAATCGGCGTTTATCGTCGGCACGGAGATCATCGCTGATGGTGGCATGAGTCAGCTTTAAACGACTCGATCGCAACAGCCTGCAATCCGTGCGCCATACCGGCGCCGTCGTGAGAGAGCTTCGCGAGATTGTCGCCAGCGGGCCTCCGGCATTTCGTCGGTGGCCCCGCCCTGATGCGGTCTCCAGTGTGGCGCAACATCGGGCCGAAGATATGAATCAGGTTTCCCTCCGGATCGCGCAACAAGGTTGAGCGCCGCTCGGCGCTCAACGGCTGGTCGGCCCACACCATGTCTACCTGATGGTCCGTCAGCAAGGCCGTGATCGCCTCCAGGTCGTCGGTTTCGAACACCATCGCTTTGAGGCCAAGCACTGCCTGACGATCTGGCGGGGACGTCCGGTCGACCGGACGTTGCACCGCGCTTGCGCGTGACACCAGTTCAATGCGCAAACCAGCGGCATCGAGCATTGCGTAGTCCGCGCTTACCGCGTCGAAACGACCGCGCCCGGTCACGACGAAATCGAGTCGGGATTCGTACCACGCGACCATCGCGTTCAGGTTGCTCACGGCGAGCGCGACGTTATTGAGTCGCAGGCCGCGAACGGGAGGGAGCATGGGATGAGCCTTGTACATGACTGAGGTTCCTACTTTGCAGGTGCGAATCGCGCGCGATCGTGAGGGATGAAGAAATCGAGAACCGGTCCAAGCGGCACGATGCCAGTAGGGTTGACCCCACGATGGCTTTCGTAATAGTGCCGTTTGATGTGATCGAAATTGACCGTTTCCGCGACACCCGGCAACTGATAGATATCGCGCGTATAGGCGGAAAGATTGGGGTAGTCGGCGATCCGGTGCAGGTTGCACTTGAAGTGACCGCTTCTAACCATCTTCATGGCCTTCATCGTCCCTGCAACGCCAAGTATGTTCATGACCCGCTTCAGGTTGTAGGCCAACACCTGCAGGCTCATCTCCGTACTCACTCGCCCGAGCGTCCTGGTCAGGAAGTGTGCAGGACCCATCCAGTGCTTGAGTGTACCGAAGACATGCTCGACAGTACTTCTGCGGATGGTCATTACATCGGGCTTCCGGTCGAGCCGTCGCTGCATGGCTTCCAGTATGTTTTCGTGCTCCCACCTTCGGATGCGACGATAGTCGCTGGGTGAACATCGCTCCTTCATAGGGCAACGCGGGCAGGCGCTGGGCCAGTAAACCCGCAAATTCATATCATACTCAACGGTAGTAAATCGAAGGATGGCACGCTCGCCGGCAGGACATCGATACACATCGTTTTTTGCCACGTAGACAAAGTCGGCTTTGGTGAAGAGACCTTTCTTCCTCGACGCGGAGGTGAGTGGCTTGGGAACGTACGCGCTCATGTCGTTCAGATCGCATGCCCGTATCTCCGGGCCGCTGAAGTAACCCCGATCCGCGACAACCTTCAGCCTCGATCCGCCCATCGCGTCCTTCGCAGACGGCGCCATTCTGCTGAGTTGTCCGTGATCGTTTCCGAACGCATCTGCTGGCGCAAGCGGGCGATTTTCTCGTACAGGCGAACGGTCTTCACATCGAAACCTGTGGGACTGGTCCGGTCTGCGGATTCAATCAGGTCGAGATATCGCTGCACGCTTTCCTCGATCTGCTGCTGACGCCTGTCGATCTTGCTTGCCGTGTAATTCCTGTCGCGGCTGTTTGACGCCTTGAACTTGCTACCGTCGATGGCCACCATGTCACTGGATAGCAGTTTCAGCCCACGACACAGTTCGACGAAACGCCGGCATACGTTGCGAATGGCTGCGCCGCTGTCACGGCGAAAGTCGGCGATCGTCTTGAAGTCGGGAGCCAGACGTCCCGTTAGCCACATCAGCTCGAGGTTGCGTTGGCATTCACGCTCGAGACGCCGGCTCGAAGGTATCCGGTTCAGGTAGCCGTAAATATAGATCTTGAGCATCGCGCCTGGGTGATAGGACGGGCGGGCCGTAATCGCTGGCGTGGTACCGTTGAAACCAAGATCCGCAAGGTCCAGTTCGTCGGCGAAGGCGTCTATGACCCTGAAAGGGTTGTCCTTTCCGATGTAGTCATCGACACATTCGGGAAGTAGTGCGATCTGCCCGCGGTCATCGCCTTCAACGAATCGCTTCATGAGTCACCCGGTCTCAGTGCGTTGATTCAGTTTGGGCGATCAATGCGTTTTCACACACTCTGCTCCGTAATCCGCCATTTGGGCAGCGAGGGCCGAACCGGCCGCTCCGGGTCGGAAGTACCCATTCGGCCCTCTGGAGAAGCGGTCATTGGCGGGCTCCCAGCCTGACTTCGGCGCCGAAGAGGCGTGGCAGGCAGGAAGCCTTGCACCGTGAGGGTACGAACGCGGCGCGTCAAGACGGGCTGCAGACCACCGCGGTCAGCAACAACGGAATCACCGTGCGCACGGTAGCGTTGCTGCCAGCATCGCGCACGCGCGATTCGACCGCGTCGCTGGGAGCGGACAGCACAGCGCCGTACAGCGGGCCCGCGAGCGCATTGCCGCGGCCCTTCTTGAACGTCCCGTCGTCCTGCTCGTACCCAAGCACGGCGTAGACACGAAAGCCGAAGGCCGTTATGTCGCTGCCTTGTGCTGGCCGAAACGCGTTGACCGAATTCGCCTCAACGTGCATTGGATTCGGGTCGATGTACTGGTTGTTGATGAGCTGCCCGATAAACGCGTGTGGACTCGCCCTGCAGTCGAATTGCCCATCAAGCGCGTACGCGTGCGCCGCGACTGGGCAGAAGCCTGCGCCTGACACCAGCAGTACGACGAGTACTTTTTGAAGACGGGTTGCCATGGTGAACGTGCCCGAACCGCGGGTGTCGACAGGCAAAACACGAGCCAGCCTGTAGTCTCGCAGATTTTCGCCGTCCGCCCGATGGGGCGACGCTAGCAGTCGGCTCGGGATAACGGCGACGGTGCGCCGCGATGACGCTTTCGTCTCCACGCTCGGACCGTACGAGTCCAACTGCGTGGTCTCATCCGCAGTTCGATCAGGTGGCGCAGCCTTGAGGCTGCCACAAAGTGTCGTCACGACTTTCAGGACGGCCTTCGTCAGCCTGTTCACGCCTGCCCCCGACGTTGCTTCGCCTTTCATCGTTCAACCTCCATCGTCCGACGGCAATACACACGACCTGCCTCGACAAATCCCTGCGGTGTTAGCTGAAAGCGCCGAGTGGAGCGGTAGCCGACCTACTCGACGCGCCCGCCTCTTGCCGCAACCGGAATTCTGGTCTGGCGGAAACATCCATCGGCGAGTGCAGCAACAGCAACAGCAGCATCAGCGCGATTTCATGGCCGCTGAAGCGGCGGCGCAACCTCGTAAGCGGCTTGGACGGGATGCTCATCGACATGGCTTGTTCGTGCGTGATCGTCATCGGGGCGAGTCTCCACCTCAGAAATTCAGCCCGATCGCGACCGCTTGTGTATCGATGAGAACGGGCGAATGAAGTGCGCGGTGAGTTTACGTCCAGTACTTGAAACTGGTCACGCTTCGCTCGTAGCCAGTCCCATGCTGCGGCGCTCGCGTCGAATGCGCACGGGAGAGTTGTATTCTTCTGGCATTTGCGTGGCGGGGCGGCCTTGCGTCCTCGGGACATGCCCCTTCCATTCGGAACGGTCGGCGACGGTAGCAACAGGCGAGGGCTCGGCGTTCTCTGGACTCTCTGCGGCCAGGCGTTCGAGCGGCAATTGCACATTCGCACCGACGACAAGAATGGCCTGCATCAGACCGGGCGTTTGAGACGCACACATTGCGGAAATTGCCACAATACACGCGGCAACGACATAGCTTGCTCGAATGCGAGGTAGTCTGATCGTGTACATCTTGCGTTCTCCATCACGCGCGAAAGAAAGTCACACAGCGGGTTTTAATTGACCAACGACGATAAATGTCTGACGATTCAGGTTGTATTGCGTACATCAGAAAGGCCCGAAGCCAATCAAATCTGCGCAACGCGATTGAGCGCTTCACTGGCGGGCACGCTCCCGAAACTGCTATCGAGCGTTTCCCTCATACGCGGCAGGAACTTAAGATGCACTGAAACGGCAGGAAAACGCCTGCGATATTCGATGATCGAGTGCGTCAACTGTCCGAGGCCGAGATCGGTTACGCAGTGAACGCGGAGTTTTCGGCGCGCGCGGGTGTGGGCGTCGCGTGCTTCGGCTTCGGCATCGTCGAGGTCGGACAGGATCCTCTTGCACTTCTGGTAGTAGCGCTTGCCGGGTTCCGTCAGCGATACCCGACGTGTCGCGCGTTGCAGGAGCGGCGCCTGCAGCTGGTCTTCGAGTGACAGGACGGCACGCGATACGTTCCCCTTGCTGCAACTCATATGCTCCGCAACGACGCTGAAGCGTCCCGCCTCGACTACTCCGGAGAAGATGCGCATGCTCATGAACTTGTCCATGGAACCGTTCACCTCGTGCTGTCTGATTCGGATCGCTCTTCAGAATGAGACTTTCCCGCTTGGAAGAACGATAGACCGAGGCGAACGATTGAACCATCCCTACATTGGGTTCGTCGCTTAATCCATGTGGTCAGCCGGCGATACGTTGGTATAGGTGTCGATCTTGCTGCGCAAGGCGGGTGTTCTGGAAGACGGAGAGCTTAGCGTCAGTGAGACAGGGACACCACAGGGATCAGTGGCTTCACCGCTGTTCGCGAACGTGTACCTGCACTACGTCTTCGATCTCTGGGCCAACCGGTGGCGACGGCGGGAAGCCAAAGGCAACGTCATCATTCTGCGATACGCAGATGACATCGTTGTCGGTTTCGAGCACGAAGCTGACGCGCGGCGATTCTGGGACGCGATGCGTTTGAGGCTGGAGGCATTCTCGCTTGTGCTTCACCCGGACAAGACGAGGCTGCTGGAGGTCGGCCGCTATGCAGCGGTCAACCGCCAGAGCCGGGGTCCTGGCCGACCGGCGACCTTCACCTTCCTGGGTTTCATCTTTATCTGCGGCAGGTCTCGTCGCGGGGCTTTCCAGTTGCAGCGGAAGACCCGAGGGGATCGCATGCGGGCGAGACTCAGGCAGATCAAGGAGGCGCTACGGACGCGCATGCACGAACCGATTCCAGTGCAAGGGCAATGGCTCAGGCAGGTAGTTCGCGGATACTTTGCGTATCACGCGGTGCCTACCAACTCGCGGGCACTCGGCGCATTTCGACATCACATCACCGCTCTATGGCGGCGCACGCTCCGGCGGCGCAGTCAGAAGGACGCCATGACGTGGGAGCGAATGAGACGAATCGCCAATGCCTGGCTTCCGCCCCCTCGAATCCTTCATCCGTGGCCTGACCGGCGCTTCGCCGTCAAACACCCGAGGTAGGAGCCCGGTGCCCGAATTGGGCACGCCGGGATCTGTGCGGGGGGTGCTCAGTAATGGGCATCCCTACCGCAATCCTGGGTCGACTTGCGACGATCATCCGCTGCGGGCCGGCAAGCGGTTCTCAATTCAGCTATCGGTCCGGGTTGGCCATGAAGCGCCATTCGCTCCCATCATTGCTCGGCCACCCAGAGGACGGCTCCACCCAATAACCGGCCGTTCCATCCCGCGAAGATGAACTCTGCATCATCGTGGCATTGCTCGCTCAGACGGCGAGGACAGTGCGCAAGGTGAAGCCTCCCGGAGCAGGGCCGGCGATTCATCAGCTTCGAGCGAAGCGCCGGTCGCGTCCGGTGAGTTCCGCGACCGGCTGATTTGTGAGTCTTCGGCTCGAACTGCAATCTAAATCGTCGATGGTCGGCGACGTCGTGCTTCTCGAGTTGCCCGGGGAGCAGCGCGCTGCCGGCTATTGCCCGTTCTGAGCGGACGCTCGTGCCTTCGAGCCGCTTGCCGGGGCGATGATACCGAAGAGTCCATTTGTCTCCTTGTTAGGACCTGCCGAGAAGTACAGCGCGTCCGGGCTCGAATTGCGGCCGCCACCAAGTGTCAGAGTCCACAGGCCGTCGATAGCCAGTGGATTGCCGAACTCATTTTCCAGCTGATCGACGAATGTGCCGTCGTTGTCGAAGACATTGATTCGACCATCGCCGAAGTTGCCAATGAGAATCTTGCCGCTGAAGCGGCCGAACGCAAACGATGCGCGCGCGATACCCCACGGCGAGTCGAGCGGCCCTCGGCTCGCAAAGCGACGCAGCAGGTGGCCGTCGGTATCAAATACGTCGACGAATCCATGACCGCGGCCTGCATCGTCGTCGTGCTTCTGTTTGTCCTGCTTCGCGTAGGTGACGAAAAGGTCCCCCTCGATGTTCGCGATGCCAAACGGGGCGTAGCCAGCCGGGATGTTCGGGTCGGCGAAACCACCGTCCGTCGCCGCAGGCGTGAACAGGCCGTCCGAACCGTTCGGCCCAAATACCTCGATCCGACCCGAGCGGAAGTTCGTCGCAAACAGGAATCCTCCTTGCGCATTCACTCCGAAGACGAGCCCCTTGTAGACCGCCCCGCTGGCGGCGGAGGGATTGGACGAGTTATCGACTGCGATCACGGCGTTGTTCGGCGGATTCAACCCACCGGCCCAAGCGGAAATCGTGCCGTCTTCCGTTGCGAAGATGAATACGGCCGGGATCTTGGTACCTGGCACGAGAAACGCCGACGAAGGATTCCATACAATTCCGGTTGGCGCCGCGGGCGTGGGATTCGGTGGACTCTTGGGAAGGACGGGATGACAGGCGCCGGCCGGAATGACGTTGCCTGGCAGCGGGATGGACACCTGCAGCGTCGTCACCTTTGTCCCCTCGCCGTCATACAGCGTGGAGCAGCCTGTGGCATTGTCGTTGATCCAGAATGGACTTCCTGCCGGACTAAAGGCAATACCCCAGGCGTTCTGCAGTACCCCGTCGACCTTCGGGGCAGCGCCTGCGACGTTGGACACGAGCGGTGTGACGACATAGGCATCGTCAGCGGCGGCATCCGCGATTGTGAAACCGGCGGCAAGGACAATCATGGCCGCCGCTTTGAGACCCCACGAGATCTGAGACATAACTTTCCTCCTCGTCTGACTGGCGAGAAATCGCCGCAGGCTAAACGAACGCTGTACTTCAAATATTCCCGCCCGGCTCCCAAAAATTCACTGGTCACCCGGTAGACTGGCATGAATGGCCCGCCGGATCACAGTTGGGGTGCGGTACTGGCCGTGGCAGGCATCTTTTTGCCAGGGCCGCTGCTCGTGTTTGCGGCTTTGCCTTCCAGAAGGGCTCAGTTGGGTCGAAAAGAGCGACTCTCGAGGACCGAGACTCCGCCGATGCGAACCTCGCGCGATCCTATTCGCGGCGCGCCTCGCTGACCAACCTCCGCGGTAGGCGGGAGGGGAACGATGCTTGCTGGTCCTGCGGCGGATCAACCGAAGGAGCGTGATAGGGCCGAAGGGCACAAAGCGGGCGAGAAGCTTCAGACGTATGGCATCTACAAGGTGGTGAGAGAAGGCGACGCCGGCTCCGGCTTCGAAGTGACATGCGTCGAAGGCGAGCATTTTCCGCCCACACGCAGCGGCAAGGGTGCGCACTACGAGTTGGTTCACGGCGCGGCGCAGGGAAGGAGACGTACTATGAGAAATCGGCCTGGAACACGGTCAATACTTCCCGCTCTGGTGATTTTGCTCGCTGGCTGTGTCGCTGGTGGCATGCCGTATACCGGGGTGCACTTCACTCCGACAGAGTGCCGCGACCTGGCGGCGCTCAAGACAAACGCGCCCCCTTCGATGGCGCAGCACCAAAGTGAACTCGCTGCCTTGAGGTAAGCGGGCTACGACCCGTCACCGTGGTTTGATGATCCGTATTACCCCTCAGGATTACCCATAAGTCGCTCGCGACTGTGCGATTGAAGGGCGATGGCTTGTAAACGGTGACGACCGATGTTAACTTTGATCCGGTTCGTGATCTGTGATGTCGGGCATTGTCGGACACATCTGACCTTGATGATTGGGCAAATGAAGAGTTTGGCGCCGCCGAGCTCGGCGACGCTCGCCTGACCAGACGGCTCGTGACGCTGGCACGCAAGCTTTCGTTGGGCCCACATTGCTCTTTTCCGCAGTCGTTCAATGGTTCGGAGCTGAAGGCGGCATATCGTTTTTTCGACAACCCGCACGTGGATGTCGATGGCGTGCTGGGTGGGCACATCGGTCAAACGCTGTGTCGTATGCAACAGGTGCCAGTCGTCCTTGCTGTTCAGGACACCACCGAGTTCAATTTGTCTCATCTGCGGGCAACCGAAGGTCTGGGATATGGCTCCGATCCACATGTGCGTGGTTTCCTGATACACAGTCTGCTTGCGCTCACGCCAGAGGGGCTGCCACTCGGGGTGATCGGGATGAAGACCTGGATACGCAGGCACGAGGAGTTGGGCAAGAAACATCTGCGTGGGCAACGAACCGTACAACAGAAAGAGAGCGCGAAATGGCTCGAAGGCATCGAGCAACTGGGCGTACTCAAGACGCACTGTCCGTGCACGCATGTCATCGGCGTGAGCGACCGTGAAGGCGATGTCTATGACGTGTTCCTGGCGCAGCGGCCTGCCGGTGTCGACTGGTTGGTGCGCGCGTCGTGGAACCGACGCGTTGCTCACCCCGATCGATATTTGTGGGAAACCGTGCTGGCCTCGCCAGTGCTTGGAGAGGCGCAACTGCAGGTGCCTGCACGCGAAAACCGCCAGGCACGCACCGCACGGCTGGTTGTGCGCTGCATGCCCGTACGCCTTCGTCCGCCGCAAAATCGTCGTCGCGAGAAGCTTCCCGAAATTGAAGTGTTTGCAATTCATGCACAGGAAACGAACTTGGACGAAGGAGCAGAGCCATTGGAATGGCTTCTACTGACTTCGGTGCCTACGCAAACACACGCAGAGGCCCTCGAGCGTCTTGCATGGTATGCGCGCCGATGGACGATTGAATCGTGGCATCGTGTGCTTAAAAGTGGCTGTCGCATTGAAGCCCGCCAATTTGGCAATCTCGATCGATTCGTCCGCGCCACCGCATTGTTCGCCGTCGTAAGCTGGAGGATCCTGTACTCCATGTTGCTTGCCAGGCTTGATGGCAACCTGCCATGCGAAGTATTGCTGCAGCCAATCGAGTGGCGAGCCCTCTACTGTCGTACGCATGGCAGTACCGAAATACCTGCTAAACCGCCGTCACTCGCGCAGGTCATCTTGTGGATCGCCAGACTCGGCGGATATCTCGCTCGAAAGCATGATCGTCCACCTGGTCCTACCGTCATCTGGCGTGGATTTCTTGTCCTGCACGAAATCACGATGATGTACCGAATATTCAGGCAAAACGAATAGCACCATCACATTACTTGTGGGTAATCCTGAGGGATTTGGTTTCAGGCAAAACGAATAGCACCATCACATTACTTGTGGGTAATCCTGAGGTATTACCCGGATGATCTACAAGCGGCACAGCGCCTGGTCAACTATTGGTTCCAAACGGAGCGCCAGCACCTTCAACCCGGCTGAGATAGAGAGATCGAGGACTGACCCGGATGTCGCCGCGCGGCCGAGGGTGTGTCAAAACTCGAAACTGCCAGGTTTTCGAGTGTCGCTTTACCCCTCCCCACGTGCCGCGAAGCCGATACAGCGCGTTCTGGTGGGTCGACTTTCGCACTCGACTACGAAGCAGCACGTTTTGACACACCCTCGGCCACGAACGGCCATACGCTCGAGCATTCGGACAGACACTCAAACGTCCGGTCCACTCCGCGGATTCAACCCGTCGATGCAATAGTTCGACCTTTCTCTCAAACCGACATTAGAACGTCGGCTCCGCCCCGGACAATGGACGTCCGCAAGCTGATCGTAGCTGGCGTGTTTATCGGTGTGATTGTCCGACGCAAGGAGACTCGTGGGTATAAAAGTGTACGTTTCGTCGAAGCGGTTGCTCAAGCATAGGTCGACGTTCTTGCGGTCCTCCAGACCGCTTTGAGAGGCACTCATGGACCGATTGCAAGGTTTGGCCGATAGCACTAGCGCGTGGCCTCGACTCGCGCTGATCGCGCTTTTGGCGGCGGTCTGTCTTTCCTGTGGTGGTGGCGGCGCGGGCGGGGCCGGCGCGAGTGGGGGAACTGGCTCCGGCGGAACATCGGCGAGTGGTTCTGGCGGAACATCGGGGAGTAGTTCCGGAGGAATGTCTAATGGCACGGCATCGATCGCGTGGATCGGTACCTGGGCTGTCGCACCATGGGTCACAAGTGCACCGGGGTTTAACAACGAGACTGTGCGCCAGATCGTGCACACCAGCATTGGCGGTTCTGCCGTGCGTGTGCAGTTGTCGAACCTTTACGGGAGCGAGGCAGTCGTGAGATCGGCAACGTTTATGTTGCCCTGCGTGACAGCGGTCCCATTACGGTCGCCAGTAGCACGAGAACGGTGACGTTCGGAGGCCAACAAAGCGTGACACTGCCCGCAGGTGCGTCAATCGCAAGCGACCCTGTTCCCTTCGACGTGCCGTCACTCGCGGATATTGCCGTCAGCCTGTATCTGCCCGGCGGAACGCCACCGCATTCGACTGGCCACGACGGCTCGCTGCAGGACGTCTACGTCGCGCCGGGCAACGTCGGTGCCGATCCGAGCTTCGCCGGCTTCACCCCTAACCCTGCCGGTCAGGCATACTATTTTTTGACGAACGTCGATGTCCAAAACGCCAAGGCAACGGGCGCGGTGGTGGCACTCGGCGCGTCGATCACTGACGGGTCTGCATCCAGCAGCAACGCTAATCGCCGCTGGCCGAACGATCTTGCCGTGCGCCTGTTCGACGCCGGCATGGCGGTCGGTGTACTGAACGAGGGAATCAGTGGCAATAACTTTTTCACGGATGGCTGGGGCGAAGCGGGCCTCAATCGCTTCAATCGCGACGCGTTGGCCCAGACGGGAGTGAAGTGGACTATCGTCTCCGACGATGCCGTCAACAACCTCAACACCGAGGCACCAGCCAGCGCGCAGGATCTGATCGCCGCGTTTCAACAGTTGATCGCTCGCGCGCATGTGGTCGACGTCAAGGTTATCTGCTCGACGCTGACGCCGTTTCGCGGCACGCCGTTCTGGACACCCGCGATCGAAGCTACACGGGAAGCGATCAACGCGTTTGTGCTGAGCCCGTCGAGCGGCTGCGATGCCGTGTTGGACCAGGCTCGCGCCGTGAGCAATCCCGCTGACCCAGCCTCCTTCCTGCCGGCTTTTAACAGTGGTGACAACCTGCATCCGAACGACGCTGGCATGCAGGCGATCGCCGACGCATTGGACCTTGATAGCCTCAAGTGATGACGTCATCTTGGGTTTCTGAACCTGCGTGCGCATTCTCAGCCAACGACGCTGGTGGTCCGATACCTTTATGGCAGGACACCGTCGCGCCATTCAAACGATGTCTGCGGGGAAATCGAGGCCGTTCACAACCGTTGGCTTGTTAAAGGACAGTTAGCTGCGGTTAGCAAACACACGCCCACGTCGACCGGCCACGCCGTGGGTCGCATAGAGCAACCGTCGCCGTTAATCGACTTGCTCTCCTGTCGAGACACGACAACGCGTGCCAGTGACGAGGTTTGGTGCAGCAACGGCGAGCCTGCCTACGAGAATCGCCATCAAGTTGGACAAGCCAATTAGAGACACGGACAACTACCAGCCAGTCAATATGAACGATCGAATGGCCGTTTTGGCGTGGCGGATTCAACCGGTCGATGCAACACAATGAACGTCGCATGAGCGGCGGGAGTGTTGCAAATGAAACAGAGGCGCCGGATCTATTACAGCGAAAGCCAGAAGGCATTGATGTGGGAACGCTGGCGCAAAGGCGAGTCGTTGCAGCACATCGCCCAGCTATTTGACCGCAATCACTCGTCAGTACAGGGAATTCTGGCGCAAACTGGAGGAATCCAGCCTGCACCCCGCCAGCGATCCAGGCTGGCGCTGACGCTTGCCGAACGCGAGGATGTAGATTGTCACTTACGATGGCCGCCCGTGTTGCCTCACGAAGGAATGTTACCCGACGGATTGTTGTCGTTTCGGTTTCTTTCTTCTTTTCTTTCGGGGGTTTGCCGGGCGCGAAGCGCCCGGCCCCCGCCGGCTTTCAACTTTTCCGCAGCTCACACTTGAGCGGGCGTCTCGGCGGACTTGTGCAGGCAGCCCAGGACCATTTCTTTCACGCGCTCGGCGCGCCATGCCTTGACCCGGCGCTGTAGCGTTCGAAGCTGTGCCTTGCTCGCATAGGCGTCCGGAACCATCGTCGCCAACCGGTCCATCAATTCATTCGCCGACACAGCGGGTTCGGCGATCAGCCACCCTTCGATAACCGGCCACGCGTCGGCGAAAGGATCCACCCGGGTTTTCCACCAGTGCTTTGCCTTGGGTTGCTTTCGGTGCGTTGGACGTGCTTCCCCTTCCTTCCACGCCGAAGAGAGGCTCGCGAGGAAGACGGCAACGTCTGATTCGTCTGCTGGCGCTGCGTCAGCGCGCACGCCGTGGGCCGCGAACTCGCTCAATGTCTGCTGAGCCGTTCGCATCTCCTGCAGCAGGCGCACAGGATCGAGGCTGTTGAACTGCGCCTTCAGCTTTTCCTTGATAGCTGGTTCGACGCTGTCGTGTGCCAGAAGCCGATCGCACGGCGTCGCCGGCGCAAAGTAGACCTTATGCACGCGCGCGCCATCGCGCGTCTTGGACTTCAGCTTGAACGAAGGCTGGAAGAAGTTGATGTATAGCCGCGATGACGCGTACAGCTGCGCCAGCGCGTTCCTCGCATCGGCGCCGCTCAGGCGGCCATAACCGACCAGTCGCCGAACGACGGAGCCGTTCTTCTGCTCCACCCAGGCCTGATCGTTCTTCTTGTGGGCCCGCGAGCGGGTCTGCTCAAGACCATGTTCCTTGCAGTAGTCGAAGACGCTCTGGTTCATGAATGCGGTGTCGTTATCCGAGTCCACTCCAAGCATCGCGAATGGCAGATCGGCGGCCACCTTGTCAAACGCCTCTATAACCAGCATCTGGTTGCGTACTCGCATGGCCACGCATTCTGTCCAGCCGCTGGCGATATCGGTCAGCGTCAGCGTGTGGACGAAGTCACCGTCGGTCTTCGGACCGCCACAGTGTTCGACCATGTCGATCTCGAAGAAGCCTGGCGGCGGATCGCGCCAGTCGGCGAAGGTGCGCACCGGGATGCTGCGCCGGATGGCCGAGCCCACACCCGTGCGGCGTTTGCGCTGCCCGTCGATCTGCAAACGTGCATTGGCCAGCATGCGATCGATGGTCGCCGCGCTGACCTCAAGGAGTTTGGCCTTGATGACCGGATCCAGGTCGAGACGGCCGTGCCGCTCCATGGCATCAACCAGCTTCGGGATCAACGCCTTCAGGCGCTTGCCGCAGACCCGGTCGGCCGCTTCCCACAACACCGTCAGCGCTTGGCGTACCGCTTCGTCGTACAGCCGGTTGCGCTCGCGCGTCCCCTTTGCCGCGCCGGGCTGCTCCCGCAGCAGCCGGATGGCGTGCTTGCGGTGATATCCGGTCAGAGCCACGAACTCGTCGAGAATCCTGATCCGGTCACCAAACGCCGCGCTGCTATACCGCAACTGCAATGCTGCCACCAACTCCTTGCGTGTCGTCATGCTGATTTGCCTCGTCACCTCGTGTCGCTCCCGCCGGACAATCCGGCGGGTAGCAAACTACGTGAGGCAACAGGTCAGCGCGAGTTGCATTTCTGATGAGTCAATGCGCCGCCCGAGCGACAACTATCTTGGCCGGTCGGCGGGGTTAGTTGCTGCGGCTCAGATCGTCATAGTTGTCGCTCCCTCCGATTCGGGCTCGGGTAATTGACGCCGCCGCGCGCGCTTGTTGTCGTCGGCGCTGCGACGCCGGTAGCTTTCGACGTTCAGCTCGAAGATCGTCGAGTGATGGACCAGGCGATCGATGGCGGCCACCGTCATCGACGGATCGGGGAACACGTCGCTCCAGCCAGAGAACGGCTGATTGGCCGTGATCAGCAGACTGCGCCGCTCATATCGTTCGGCAATGAGTTCGAACAGCACGCTCGTTTCCGCTTGATCCTTGCGCACGTATGACAGGTCGTCGAGGATGATCAGGTCGAAGTGATCGAGCTTGGCAAGCATCGATGGCAATTGCAGGCTCTGGCGGGCCGCCTGCAGCTTCTGCACGATTTCGCCGGTGCGTGTGAACAGCACCCGGTATCCGGCGTCGATCAACGCATGGCCGATGCCACAGCCTAAATGGCTCTTCCCGGCACCCGGCGAACCTGCAACACACTGCCCATCATCATTGCGACGATGTCGTTGTCTGCTATCCGTTTCACCCGCGCTTCGGCGAGCGCGTTAATGTCATTGGAATGAATCGCTATCGAGGCGAGTCGTACCTGATCATCATGCAACGCGATGGCACTCGCGCTCATCTTCCGCCGTGGATGACCGGCGAAGCAGCAACTCGCATGTCTATCGTTGTGCAGCCGGAATTACCGCACGGGGCGTTGATCGAACTTCAGCGCCTGGTCAGCGCCGCTTTATCTTCTTCAGTGTTGTCAACGCACAGGGGATACGGTGATGCGCAAACAGGTGATGATGCAGCACGATCTGTTCGAGGGGAGCAGCGAGGAAGGACCTCTGCCCGCAGAGGTGTTAGCGGACGTAGTGGCCCAGTTGACACTGTTGATGCAGTCGGTGATCGATGCAATCGAGATGGAGGTGCGCGATGAACAAGATCCGCGCTGAGCATCTCTCGCGCCTCGCCTATGTCTACGTTCGTCAGTCGACGCTGGACCAGGTGCAGCATAATCGTGAGAGCCAGTTACGTCAGTATGGACTCGCCGATCGTGCCCGCGTGCTCGGCTGGCCTGAGGTGACGGTCATCGATGACGACCTGGGCCGCTCGGGCTCGGGTATCCATCGGCCCGGCTTCGAGCGCTTGCTGGCCGCCCTTTGTAGCGGCGCGGTGGGCGCAGTATTCTGTATCGAAGCGTCCCGGCTCGCGCGCAACGGGCGTGACTGGCACACGTCGAATGCGCCATTGATCACGTTCTGGATGACGTTGCCTTTGTGTGGTACGCGGATATCGGCGATGTTCTCGCCCGCGACCATGCCGTTCTGGCAGACAAACCGGAATGTGCCCGCCAGCATCTGGTAGCTGCTGGTGCCATCGTGCGAGTTCAGCAGCACGATTTCGTCGGCTTCCTCGCCGGTGATCTGGTCAGCATGCCGAAGCCGGAGCATGTGTTTGGTGAATTCGCGCTTGCCCTCGTCGCGCACGCGGGTCTGGCAGATCATGAACGGCTGAAAGCCTTCGTTGCGCAGGCCGCGTAGCACGTCGATGGTGGGAATGTAGGTGTAGCGTTCGGAACGGCTTTCGTGCTTGCCGTGCGCGAAGATGGAAGGGGCAACGCGGCGGATCTGGTCGTCCGACAGAGGGGAATCGGCGCGCAGCATTGGGGCGCCGTAATGGAAGGAAGAAGCGAGTTGCATGGCAATCTCCACAGTCAAGGTTGGGGACCTGAACCGGGCGAGGGGATGTGCCTTGCAGTCGCGGCTGGGCACGTTCCGGTGGAACTCGGGGTTGGCTTTGCTGCCGCCAGGCTCCCGGGTTCCCGCCCGTGCGACTTGAGGAGCCGATAGCGGGCAGGCGTCAAGGAAAGAGGCGAGGGAGGGGTGCGGGTAACACGGTCCCTCGCCCCTTGATGCCTGCTCGCTATCGGCTACGGTCGCGGGTCAAGGGCAGGAACCTGGGAGTCGGGTGCATGCCATGCCCCGGGTTGACCGGGCATGCAGGTGCGGTTTGGCAAGGCGGCCACCGGGCTGCCGTTCACGGCTTTGCCTCCAACACACGAAAACACGTCCACGATGAACGCTATCTGGATTTCGACATGCCGTTTTGCGAGGTTTCACGCCAACGCCGCCATGCGACCGCGCTAATCGAGGACCAGTCGGAGGGCATCCGCGCCATTCTGATGGTGACGGATGGCGCACCCGCGGACATCGACGTGACACGCGATGCCTATCTGGTCGAAGACGCCCGGGTCGCGGTGCAGCATGCGAGGCGGGCTGGACTCCGCTGCTTCTGCATCGCTTTGGACACGCGGGCCGACTCGTATGTGCGTCGAATTTTCGGACAAGGGAACTATCTGATCGCGGTGGATCCGGATTTTTTACAGCAGCGCTTGAAGTCCGTCCTGGCGAAACTGGTGCGCCTCTAAGCGGTGGCTTGACAGCAATCGCCAATAGCGCCTGTGGGTCGCTATGCGGAGGTTTACATAGCGACCCTGACCGGACGGTCTCTTGCATATGTCGAATGTCGCTTCATTCGTCCATGACGGACCATCAACTGAAGTCACATCACAGGTTGGACCGCTGACCCGTCCGCCCGGACACGCAGCGCAGAGGAACGTGGCGGTGTGCCACGTTTCCTCCAGCTGCATTGATAACGTCCAAACATCAATGCTTCGAAAAAATGCACTTATCGCGTAACTCCATTTGCGTGAGTATCTGTACTCAAGATTCCAGCGAGATTGGAACGAAAGTAAAACGCATCGGAGACAAGGCTATGTACAACGCAAGGCGCACCTGGAGCGGCACGATCGCCCTTTGGGCCGGGTAGTCTCGAGCCCCAGCCGGTTCGAGCACCGGACAACTCAACCCACATCAGCCACGCATTCCGGCCGCCATCGGCGTCACGGCCGCTTGTCACGCCTGGCGCTTTCGCCTAACGACCAATCCGAACACCCGTTTCTTTTATATCGCTATGCCCTTCAGGAGACAACTTCATGCAAATCACCGGTATGTTGCACGGCGCGCGCCTGTTGCAATTCGTCGGATTCCCGGCGAGTGAGATCCTCGGCCCGAGCGCCAGCGAGGAGGAGATCAAGACTTTGATCGATCGTCATCGCCGGATATTCATCAAACCCGTCTTCAAAGGCGGAGTCGGAAAGAAGGGGAAGGCGGGTTTACTCGGCCGCGCGACCGATCTCAAGACGGCGTTGATCGAAAAAGAGCGGTTGTATTTTGCCGAGCATTCCGTCGGCCACCTGAAAGCTAAATCGAATGGCGTGACGTTCGAAGCCGGCGTTCCGGCCCAGCATGAGGTCTACTTCTCGATCACCGACTCCACGCGTTTTCGTGCGCCGACCATGACGCTCTCGCACGTGGGCGGCATGGACATTGAGGAGGTCGACCCGAAGCAGGTGGCGATGGTGCCGTTCGATGCGCTGACCGGGTTGAAGGCGTTCGTCGTAGCGAATGCACTGAGCGAGATCGGCGCGCCGAAGGAGATCATTTCGCCGCTCGTGCAGCAGTTGCCGAAACTCTGGGAACTCTTTCACGACTTCGGCATGACGACGCTCGAGTTGAACCCGATCCGCATGCGCGAGGACAGGCACGGTCGCCTTACGCCGGTTGCGTGCGACTTCAAGTGCGGCTTCGATCGCGACGATCCGCGCTGGGCGCGTCTTGGCCTGCCGCCCCATCTGTTCGCCGCCGACTACTCCGATTTTGAGCAGGAGATCAACCAGCTTCGCACCCATCAGGGCCAGAGCGACGTGTATGTGATCAACGAGAAGGGGACGATCCTCGCCCCGACCTTCGGCGGCGGCGCCAACTCGCTCGTGACCGAAATGCTCGGCGACGCCGCGATCATCTCGTCGGATTTCGGCGGCAATCCGCCTTACGCGAAGATGAAGGAAGTGGCGCGCATCTGTTTCAGGCACTGGCTCGAACAGGCGAACGTGCTCTTCATCATTGGCGGCAAGTCCAATAACACGGACATCTACGAGACGCTGCGCGCCATGGCCGACGCCCTGCGCGAGCACTTCAGCGAGCACGGACCGACGCCGCTCTATGTCGTGCTGGGCCGTGGAGGTCCGAACCTCGTGCGGGGCATGTCGGCGCTGAGGGACACATGCGACTCGCTGGGCCTGCCTTATCGGCTGTTCGGCTTCGACTCTGACATCAGCGAAGTGATCCAGTACGCACGCCGGGCGGACGCCTGGATGCGCGCCGGCGGCCGCACCGAGATCGCAGCAAGGATTGGCGCGTCACCGAGGCAAACCGAAACGGCTCGTGCCTGAGGAGATCGACATGTACAAGCAAGGCAGCAATACGTTCAAGTATTTCGTTGGCGTCAACTCACTTGCACAGATCGCCACGCGCGAGGATCGCGTGTGCGTGCTCAACATCCTGGGCGGTGAATCGTCGGACGTGACGCCCGTGAGTCACGCATTCTCGGGCGGTAACGTCGTATTCGGCACGGCGCCGGGCAAGGGCGGGCAAGTGCTCGCGACGCCGGCCGGCGATATCCCCGTGTACAACAACGTCCGTGAGGGGCTGCAGGCGGGACACCGGTTCAACTGCGGCGTCGTTTACCTGCCGCCGTCCGCGGCCCGCGACGGCGTCGCTGAACTGATCCGCGTGAATCCCGAGTTGCGGAAGATTTTCATCATCACCGAGAAGATCGCGGTCCACGACGCCCGCGAAATCCGCGCAATGGGCCAGCAGGCGGGCATCGACATCTTCGGCGCGAACGGCCTCGGCGTCGCCGATTCGTGGAATCGCGTGAGGATCGGCGGAGCGCTCGGCGGCGACAATCCTGACGATTCGTTGCGCAAGGGCTCGATCGCGATCTTCTCCAACTCCGGTGGCTTCAGCACGACGATCGCACAGTACCTGCGCATGGGTGGCTGGGGCACGTCGACGGTCATTTCCAGCGGCAAGGACGTCTATATCCACTATGCCGCGCCTGAATTCGCGTTCGCGCTCGCCAACGATGCGCGCAGCAAGGCTGCGGTGCTTTACTGCGAACCGGGTGGCTACTACGAGGCCGATGCGGTCTTCACGAAGCCAGTCGTCGCGTGCGTCGTGGGACGGTGGAAGAGCCGCCTCACGCGGGCAGTCGGCCACGCCGGCGCGATGGCCGGCGGCAACGACGATGCGCAAGCCAAGGAACGCTGGTTCATGCAGAAGTTCGGCGTCGAGCGCCTCTTCACGCCGGATGATCCATGCTGCTCGACGAAGGGTGCCGTGGTGACGAACATCGCGCACATCCCGGCCGCGCTGAGCGCCGTGATGCGCGCCAACGCGACGATGCCCGATTTCGAGTCGGAGGGCAGTCTCGCACTCAAGCCGTGGTTTGGCTCCGATCAGGGCATCGCGCTGCCGGACGGCCTCGGGATTCCGGTCGTGGAAGCTGTTGCGCCATATAACGAGCAGGTCCATCAGGTCAATCGACAGATCGGCGTGATCGCTCCGCGCCAGGCGCTCAAGGATGCATCGGGCGCGTCGCAGATGGACGCGAAGACGCAGGTGAGCAGCCTGCACGGCGCGTCAATGCTGGAGGCCGCGACGCGTTCGCTCGAAGCGAACGTCGGCCTTGCCCTGCTGCACGAATTCGGCGGCGAGAATGACGAACAACTCATCGATGTGGCGATCGCTGCGTCCGTCAATCTGCACGGAACGCCGGAACTCGCGGCAGCGCAAGCCGCACGCGAAGCCGGCAATGCACCCAACGCCATCTTGGCCGCCGCGGCCTCGATCATCGGGCCGAATCGTCAGCGCGCGGCGCGGGATGCCGCGAAATGGATGATCGAACGCTTCTCGGCAGCCGGCCTTACGAGTGCGCTCGACGAGAACTTTGACATCGCCCGGATCGACGTCAGCGGCTGCGAGCCGCTCTTTGCCGACACGCGCGATTTGCGCACCGAAGCGATGCTCGCGGGACTCGCCGAGCGTCGAGTCAGATCGGTCCCCGTGCGCTGGCTCACGTCTCAGCCCGCTCACCCGACGGCAGACGCTGTTCTGGCGGCGATCTCCATGACGCTCGCGTGGGGACCGCTGATGCGCAAGCGCATCTCGCGCGTCACGGCCGAGAGCCTGCCCTGGTGGACCATGTTGTTCGGGACGCTGATCGGTGCATCGGCGGACGCCTCGCGACACCGTCCCGACGGCTTTTGCGGCTTTACCACGCAAGCGCTGCTGAACGAACGCAGCCTGACAGAAATCTGTTTTGCCGCGTTGCTCAACCTCGCGCCGGGGCCCAACGATCTGTTCGCCTTCAAGACGCTCGTCGGTCTGCTGCTCACCAACGGTCCGGGCGCCATCTCGGCGCAAGGAGCAAAGGGCGCGGTATCCGCTGACGGCCCGGAAAGCCCCGAGCGCGTGCAACTCAACAAGGCGCTGGTCGGCTTTCTCACCCATACAGGCTATACGCACGGCGGCAATGGCTATGAAGGCATCGCCTTCCTGATCGAAGCGTTCAGGGACAGCGGGCTTGCCGATCCGTCCGACCCCGCGCACGGCGTGGACCTGCGCTCGCTGGCCGAGCGCTCGGTCGAGCGCTATGCGCAGTACAAGGCCCGACAGAAGCATGCCGGCAGCCTCGATATCGCGAAGCTGCCGGGCGTGAACCATCCCGTCTTCAAGGACAGGCCGGTCAACTACGATCCGCGCGAAGTGTTCATCGCGGAACTGTGCGGGAAGCGTGGGGAATATAACGTGTTCCATGCTTTCTATCGCGAACTGGTGCAGGCGTTGTTTGATGCCGGCGTCTCCCGCAACGTGTACTGCGTAAACGTCGATGCGGTGATCGCGGCGCTGCTGCTGAAGATGCTGTGGCAGCCGCTGCAACGTGGTGAATTGACTGAGACCGATCTGGAAACCGCCGCATTCACGATCTTCCTTTATCCCCGCATGCTCGGATGTGCGGCGGAAATCGACGATCATCTGAACCGGGGGCGCAACATGGACACCCGAACGCCCGCGTCCCAGTGCCGCTTCGTAGCTTGAGCGCTTCGCCGACACTGATAATCAACGGACATCAATCGTTTCGAAAATAGCACTTATCGTTTCGTGTGGTTCGGGCGAATATTCGACAAACAACAAATCGCCCGAACACCGCGTTCAAAATCTCTGGAGACACCTCGATGCATCCCTCCTCACCCCCGCTGGCCCCCGGGCAATCGAAGGCATTCGCCGTGCTACGCGTGACGGCAGGCAACTTCCTGGAGCAGTTCGACTTCTTCCTGTTCGGCTTCTATGCCACGCAGATTGCCGCGGTCTTTTTCCCGGCGGGGAGCGAGTTCGCTTCACTGATGATGACGTTCGCAGTGTTCGGCGCGGGCTTCCTGATGCGGCCGCTCGGCGCGATCATCCTCGGCGCGTATATCGACGATGTCGGTCGCCGCAAGGGCCTGATTGTCACGCTGTCGATCATGGCGAGCGGCACCATCCTGATCGCGTTCGTGCCCGGCTATGCGACGATCGGACTATTCGCCCCGGCGCTGGTTCTCATTGGCCGTCTGCTGCAGGGCTTCTCCGCGGGTGCGGAACTGGGCGGCGTATCGGTTTATCTCGCCGAGATGGCGACGCCGGGCCGCAAGGGTTTCTTCACGAGTTGGCAGTCGGCGAGCCAGCAAGTGGCGATCGTCATCGCTGCCGCGCTCGGCTTCGCGCTCAATCAGTGGCTCGACACGGCGGCGATCGCTGCGTGGGGATGGCGCGTGCCGTTCTTCGTCGGCTGCATGATCGTGCCGTTCATCTTCATCTTGCGGCGCAATCTCGAGGAAACGCAGGAATTCAAACAGCGCCAGCATCGCCCGAGCATGAAAGAAGTCTTTACGACGCTCGTGCAGAACTGGAATGTCGTAATCGCGGGCGTGCTGCTGGTCGCAATGACCACCACGAGCTTCTATCTGATCACGGTGTATGCGCCGACGTTTGGCAAGACGGTCCTGCATCTGAGCACCGCCGATAGCCTGCTCGTCACGCTGTGCGTGGGGATCTCCAACTTCATCTGGCTGCCGATTGGTGGCGCCCTATCGGACCGGATCGGACGCCGTCCGCTCCTCCTCGGAATGACGATCCTGGCAATTGCGACCGCCTACCCCGCGCTATCGCTGCTGGCTCACGCGCCGAGCTTCGTCAATATGCTGCTTGTGCTGCTCTGGCTCTCGTTCATGTACGGGATGTACAACGGCGCGATGATCGTCGCGCTCACCGAAGTGATGCCGGTCGAAGTGCGTGTCGCTGGATTCTCGCTGGCCTACAGCCTCGCGACGGCAGTCTTTGGCGGTTTCACACCCGTTATCTCGACCGCGCTCATTCACATGACGGGCGATAAAGCCGCGCCGGGCTACTGGATGAGCTTCGCCGCGGTGTGCGGGCTCGGTGCCACACTCGCACTGTATCGGCGCCGTCGCGTTCCGCTGCATGCGGCTTCCTGAAGCATCGCTTCGCTCCTCGAACTTCAGCCTGATGTTCTTTCAACCATGAAATCCATCCTTCTGAAACTCTGCACCGCGGCGCTCCTCGGCAGCGCCGCCGCTGCGGCGAATGTACAGGCCGCCGAACTGCACGTGATGAGCTCTGGCGGCTTCACCGCCGCCTACAAGCTGCTCGGCCCGAAGTTCGCGGCGTCCACGGGCAACACGCTCGATACCGCGCTCGGGCCGTCGATGGGCAAGTCGCCGGAGGCCATTCCGAACCGGCTTCGGCGCGGCGAGCCTGCCGACGTGGTGATCATGGTCGGCTATGCACTCGACGACCTCATCAAGCAGGGCAAGGTGATCCCCGATTCGCGCGTCGAGCTCGCGGATTCGCGCATCGGGATGGTCGTGCGCGATGGCGCGCCGAAGCCCGACATCGGATCTGAGGCGGCGCTCAAGGAAACCTTGCTGCATGCCCGGTCGATCGCTTACTCGGATAGCGCGAGCGGCGTCTATATCGAGCGCGAGTTGTTCAAGCGGCTCGGCATCGAGGAACAGGTGAAGACCAAGGCGAAGATGATCCCGAAGATCCCGGTGGCGTCGGTGGTTGCAACCGGCGACTATGAAGTGGGATTTCAGCAGGTGAGCGAGTTGCTCCCGGTGAAGGGCGCGGCTTACGTCGGCAAGATTCCGGAGTCGATACAGTCCGTCACGCGCTTTGCGGCCGGCATCCCGGTCGGCGCGCAGCATCCGAAGGAGGCGAAAGCGCTGCTCGACTATCTCGCGTCGCCCGCCGTGCAGCCGGAGGTGACATCGACCGGGCTCGATTCCGTCGCCACGCATTGAGACGACGGCAACGATTCAGCCCGGCAGGTCGGCGGGCTGATCGAAAGCTTCTTCGGGCTCATGCGCCAGGCTCAATGCATCCTTCAGACGCGTTCGGTCGCAGGCGCGCTCCCACATCGATACGAAGATCACCGCGCAGGCGTTGCTGATCACGCTCGTCAGGGCACGCGCCTCGGACATAAAGCGATCGATGCCGACCAGTAGCGCGACGCCTGCAACCGGCAGATCGGGAATGACGGCGAGCGTCGCGACGAGCGCAACCAGTCC
The DNA here is from genome assembly GCF_050434105.1 of Paraburkholderia sp. 40. Taxonomy (NCBI): domain Bacteria; kingdom Pseudomonadati; phylum Pseudomonadota; class Betaproteobacteria; order Burkholderiales; family Burkholderiaceae; genus Paraburkholderia; species Paraburkholderia sp. 40. Next base: position 313,481 of record NZ_JBNPVY010000004.1, read on the forward strand.
GCTGCCCGACACGCCCGCCGCGCCCTTCGACGTGATCAGCATGACCACGAGCATCGTCGCGATCCGGCCGCCCGAGAGGTATACATCGCACGCTTGGGCGATGAACATCGAGGCGAGCGTCAGGTAGATCGCCGTGCCGTCGAGATTGAAGGAATAGCCGGCGGGCAGCACGAGACCCACGATGCCCTTGTCGCAGCCAAGCGCTTCGAGCTTGACGATGAGGCGCGGCAGCACCGGTTCGGTCGACGACGTCGCGAGCACGATGACGAGTTCCTCGCGAATGTAGCGCAGCAAACGCCACAGGGAGAAGCGATGCAGGCGTGCGAGGGGACCGAGCACGCAGACGACGAACAGCAGGCACGCCACATAGAACGACAACATCAGCATGCCGAGCGAGCCAATCGAACGGATGCCGAAACGGCCCACCGTGAACGCCATCGCGCCGAATGCTCCGACGGGGGCAAGCCGCATGATCAGCGCGAGGATGCGGAACAGCACGTGTGCGACGCTATCGATGAATTCCTGCACTCGCCGTCCGGCGCTTCCGCTGGCGTTCAGTGCGAAGCCGAACAGAAGGGCAAGCAGCAGGACCGGCAGAACCTCGCCTTTCTCGAAGGCGCCGACGAGCGTCTCCGGAATCAGATGCAGTGCGAACTCGACGAGCCCGTGCGACTGCGTGCGCGTCGAATACTGCGCCAGGATGGCCGTGTCCAGATGATGCGCGTCGATGTGCAGTCCCGCACCCGGATGCAGCGCGAACGCGGTCGCGAGACCCAGAACGAGCGCAACGATGGTGAGCACGTAGAACAACGCGAGCGCCTTCACGATGGTCCGGCCGATCTTCGAGTCGCTCGCAAGCGACGTGATGCCGATGACGATCGTGCAGAAGACGATTGGCGCGATCATCATGCGAACCAGCGCGACGAACGCATCGCTGAGCGGTTTCAGCGACGCGCCGACCTGTGGCCAGAAGTGGCCGACGGTCATGCCGAGCCCCATTCCAAGCAGGACCTGGACGTAAAGCAGCCGGAATGGCCTTGGCAGTGTCATTTCGAGGTCTTCTTCGCCGCGCGGGCCATGCCGCTGCGCTTCGTGTCGAGAATCGTCTGATAGAACTGCTGTGCGGCCGGCGCCAGCGGACGCCCCCGGCGTCTGACAATACCGACTCGCCTTGTCACGACCGGATCGACGAGCGGCACGCTGGTCAAAATCGGATGGTCGCGCATGGGCATTGCCATTGAAGGCACCGCTGCGACACCGAGTCCCGCTTCGATCAGGCCGAGCATGGTGGTGACATGACGAGTCTCGCAAACACTCGGCGTTGCCGGCTGCACGTTGGTCAACGCCTGATCGAGCAGCAGGCGGTTGCCAGAGGTCTTGTCCACGGATACATATTCGTGTTCATAAAGCTCGTTCCAGGTCACCTGCTTTTTCCGGGCAAGGGGATGATCGCGACGGCACGCGGCGACGAACCGTTCCTGCAGCAGGACCTTGAACTCGACCTCGGTTTCCTGGCTGCCCATGAAGCTGACGCCGAAATCGGCTTCACCGCTGATGACCGAGCCGAGCACTTCGTTGGCGCTCGAGTCCAGCAGCTTGACCCGGATGCGCGGATAGCGGCTGTGATAGGCGGCAACGACGCTCGGCAGGAAATAGTAGGCGACCGACGGCACGCATGCGATGGTCACATGACCGAGGCGGCTGCTGGAGACGTCGCGGATGCCGAGCAATGCGACATCGAGATCGTCGAGAAGTTGTTCCGCGCTTGGGGCGAACACGCGACCTATGGTGGTGAGCGTCACGCTGCGAGTGGTCCGCTCGAAGAGCCGCACACCGAGCGCCGCTTCGAGCTTCTCGATGCGCCGGCTCAGCGCTGGCTGCGAAATATTGACCGCCTCCGCTGCTTTGCGGAAGCTACCCAACTCCACCACGGCTCGAAACGCCTGCAAATCGTTCAGGTCGAAGTTGACACCCACGGGCCATCCTCCGCATTTTCGATGCGGCTATTTTGCATGATGCGGGTGAAAGCGCCCATCGAGGACAACACTCGGTGATTAGCCCGCGAGGGATTACCGAAGGCGGGATCGGGGGGCCGACCCGATACGATAAGCGATAGTCAGGCACACGATGTTCGCCAGTATCTTGCACGCGCCCTCGCAATAGCAGCCCGTCGAGCTGCGTCTTTATATCGTGCACAGCCGCAAGCATTGCGGGTATGTTCGGCATGGCGTTCCCCTCTCGTATATGAGGGATCAATTGGACGTCGAATATACGCCGACCTTCGGTCACTCGAGAAAGCCTGTCGAGCGACTCCTGATGGCCGGCTTATGCCGGATGCTGCTCCTCAATCGAAGCCTTGGAGGTAACCGCATGCGCAACGCAACCTGCTCAAGGTGACCAGTGAAGCGTTCCCCGGCAAGCGGCTGGTGGTGTGCCGCAATCCGCTGCTGGCCGACGAGCGCACCCGCAAGCGTGAGGTCTTGCTGCAGGCCACTGAACAGGAACTGGGCAAGATTGCCGAGGCGACCACGCGCGTACGCAACCGGCTCAAGGGCATGGAGGCGATTGCCTTGCGCGTGGGCCGCGTCATCGATCATTTCAGGAAACAGCAGTCGTGACCTCGACTTGCAACACGCCTTGCGGGAGCTCGATTCCCGATGTGGAGAATAAACCGGTCGGCTATTTTTGCTGCAGTACACCCCTGAAAGCCCAAGCCTGGCAGCGGTTTTCGGAGGATTTTCAGATTTCGGGGGATGGGCAAAAATAGCCTTTCACCTCGCCCCGACGGCCATAGCCATAAGTAAAGCGGACCCATTATCGTCTTTTTTATTGCTTTACCCGCTCCTCGTTCTACCCGACAGTAACCTCAGCGCGCCGCCACGGCAGCTTGCAGCCGAAACGCGATTGATCAGTGCTGACGGCTACCTACGACAATGATGACCTGCATTGCAGAAAATCTGCGGGTCCGGGAGACGAGTCGATGAGTCATATGGACAGAAGCTTAATCAACTACCGGCTTACGAAGTCAGGGGCCATTCACTTCGGCCAACACACGGCCGGCCCGGCCATGGGCATATCACCTTGCTGCTATCTCTGTTAATGACGCGGGATTTATTGCGTCATCGCGATGCACGCCTGCAGGGACCTCTCGAACAGGTGATGCCTAACTGGGAATTAAGGAACACCGAAAACCATACCGCTCCGGCAAGTTTCACCATTCCCAATATCAAAGATATCGATGTTTGATTATCTAAATTATCAAAAATACAAGGCATCGAGATGAAGACATCAATTAATGATTAGATCCCGGATAGCTTTTTATATTTAACCGACATTAATTACTGGATTCGATATGTCTAACCAAGTGATTTTGCCGCGCATCCTTCAGGTCGGCGCCAACGCCAGCGAGACAGTTCCCACGGTTCTGGCGACTCTCGGCTGCAGTCGACCTCTGATCATCACCGACAAGATGATGGTGCAGCTGGGCTATGCCGGGCGCATTCAGGAAAATCTCGCCGCCAATGGCATGACAGCCGAAATTTTCGCTGATACGGTCCCCGAGCCCACGGTTGACTCGATTCGAGCTGGCGTGGAGAAGGCTCGCGCAGGAGACTACGACAGTATCATCGCACTGGGCGGCGGCAGTCCGATCGACAGCGCCAAGGCGATTGGCATTCTTGCCAAGCATGGTGGAGAAATGCGCGACTATAAGTTTCCGCGCGTTGTTACCGAGGTTGGGTTGCCCATTATCGCGGTGCCCACCACTGCGGGAACCGGCTCGGAAGTGACCCGTTTCACGATCATCACTGACCAGCAGAACGACGAAAAAATGCTTTGTGTGGGCATCGGCTTCATGCCCGTGGCAGCCTTGGTCGACTATAACCTAACCCTCAGCCTGCCGCCGCGCGTCACCGCCGATACGGGTATTGATGCGCTGACCCACGCGATCGAGGCCTACGTCAGCCAGAAAGCCAACCTGTACAGCGACAGTCAGGCCTTGGCGGCCATGCGCTTGATTGGCCCCAATCTGCGTAAAGCCTATCGATCCGGCCAGGATACAGCCGCCCGCGAAGCCCTGATGCTCGGTTCGACGCTCGCGGGTGTGGCGTTCTCCGCTGCGTCCGTGGCGCTGGTACACGGCATGAGTCGACCGATCGGCGCCTTTTTCCACGTTCCCCATGGGCTGTCCAATGCCATGCTGCTGCCCAGTGTGACCGCGTTCTCGATCCCGGCGGCGGAAGAACGCTACGCTGATTGCGCTCGTGCCATGGGCGTGGCTGACAGGCAGGACAGTACGCAGGCCGCCAACGCCAGGTTGCTCGCTGAATTGCGGTCGATCAACGATGACCTTCAGGTGCCGACGCCCGAACAATTTGGTATCGACCGCGAGCGCTTCTTCAGCTTAATGCCGACCATGGCACGGCAGGCTCTGGCCTCCGGCTCGCCTGGCAATAACCCACGCGTGCCCTCGGTCGAGGAAATGGTCGAGCTCTACCGCGGTCTCTGGTAAGCAAATTCCCCACTCAAAAAAACCGCATCTGATCTATCGAAGTGAAGGTCATTCAGATGCGACAACAACTCTTGGCATCGGGAAGCAGAACGCTATTCCCATCGCCCATTTTTGTGGCCCTTAGAGCCTGTTCCGATCCCAGCAAGGAGTATGAAATGCAGCCCTTCAACGACGACGCAGACGTGGTTCACTTCATCAACGGTCGCCGCGTGCCAGGCACAGGCACTCGAAAGCAGCCGATATTCAACCCCGCGACCGGTTCTCCGGCACGCATGCTGCACCTCGGCGACGCGTCCGACGTAAGTGCCGCCGTAGCGTCGGGGAAACAGGCGTTCCAGGGATGGAGTAATACGCCACCCATCCGTCGCGCGCGCGTCATGCGCCGCTTTCTCGAACTGATGAACCAGCACAAGGACGAACTGGCAGCGATCATGACCGCCGAGCACGGAAAAGTGTTCAGCGATGCGCAAGGCGAAGTGGCACGGGGCATCGATGTGATCGAGTTTGCCTGCGGCATTCCGCAATTGCTGAAGGGTGACCATACGGAACAGGTGTCGACCGACATCGACAACTGGACGACCCGGCAACCACTCGGCGTTGTCGCCGGAATCACGCCTTTTAACTTTCCGTGCATGGTTCCTTGCTGGATGTTTCCGATCGCGATCGCCGCAGGCAATGCGTTCATTCTGAAGCCCAGCGAGCGTGATCCGTCAGCTTCGCTCTACATGGCCCGCCTGCTGCAGGAAGCCGGGTTGCCTGACGGCGTGTTCAACGTCGTGCAGGGGGACAAGGTAGTCGTGGATGCGCTACTCGAGCATCCTGACGTAAAAGCGATCAGTTTCGTCGGTTCGACGCCGATTGCCAACTACATCTACGAGACGGGGGCAAAGCACGGAAAACGGATCCAGGCGCTTGGCGGAGCGAAGAATCACATGGTTGTGATGCCCGACGCTGACATTGATCAAGCCGTCGACGCTTTGGTCGGCGCAGGCTACGGCTCCGCGGGTGAACGTTGCATGGCGATCTCGGTCGCAGTCCTCGTAGGCGACGTTGCGGACAAGCTGATTCCGCGGCTCGCTGATCGAGCACGCTCCGTAATAGTAAAGAACGGCACGGAGCCCGACGCCGAGATGGGGCCGATCGTCACACGTCAGGCGCTGGAACGCATTGAAAACTACATCGCGATTGGCGTCGAAGAAGGCGCGTCGCTGGTTGTCGATGGACGTGGCCTCAAGGTTCCGGGGCACGAGGAAGGCTTTTTTACCGGTGCCACGTTGTTCGACCACGTCACGCCCGAGATGCGAATCTATCAAGAGGAAATCTTCGGACCGGTGCTGTCCTGCGTCCGTGCGAAGGACTTTACAGAGGCCGTCGACCTGGTCAACGCGCACGAATTCGGCAATGGCGTCGCCTGTTACACTCGCGATGGACACATCGCGCGCGAGTTTGGCCGGAGAATTGAGGTTGGAATGGTTGGCATCAACGTACCGATCCCGGTACCGATGGCGTGGCACGGATTTGGCGGCTGGAAGCGTAGCTTGTTCGGTGATACGCACGCGTATGGCGAGGAAGGCGTCCGGTTCTATACGCGTCAGAAGTCAATCATGCAACGCTGGCCGGAGAGTATCGAGCAAGGTGCCGAATTCGCGATGCCGACGGCGAGGTAGCCTTTCCACTGCAAAACCCGCTACATCTCCCGTGCTGCCACATCCCGGCACGGGAGAGCACACCACCGGTCCTGAAGTCGCAGGCCTTCAAATCCGAACGGCAGCGCCCGACATCATGCGCTGCGGCAAATGTCGACAACCGTGCGACCGCTCAGCTTTCCATCCATCATTTGCACGGCTGCCTCCGGCACGTCGTGCAACGCTATTCGGTGCGTGAGTTCGGCGAGCTTTGCTCGATCCAGATTCGCAGCGAGCCGATTCCACGCTATCTGACGATGAGCGATCGAACACATAACCGAGTCGATGCCCAACAGTTTTATACCGCGCAGAATGAAAGGCGCAACGTTCGCCGGGAACTCCATGCCTTGCGCGAGACCACATGCCGTTACGGCGCCGCCATATTTCGTCTGTGCGCATGCGTTGGCAAGCGTATGCGAGCCGACAGAATCCACAACCGCCGCCCAGCGCTCTTTCTGCAACGGCTTGCCGGCTGCCGACAGCGAGTCCCGATCGACCACATCGGCGGCGCCGATACGCTTCAGAAAATGCGCCTGCTCCGGCTTGCCCGTCGATGCCACGACCGTAAATCCCCAACTGCTCAATAGCGAGATTGCCACGCTGCCCACACCGCCGCTCGCGCCGGTCACGAGGACTTCACCGTCGGCCGGCTTGACACCGGCCTGTTCCAGCGCAAGGCAGGATAGCATCGCCGTGTAACCGGCCGTCCCGATTGCCATGCTTTCGGCCGTTGATAGTCCCTGCGGTACCGCAATCAGCCAGTCGGCCTTCAGGCGGGCTTTCTCTGCGAGGCACCCCCAGTGTGTTTCGCCGAGGCCCCATCCGTTGACGAGGACAATATCTCCCGCTTTCCAGCGAGAATCTGTCGATGTCACCACCTCGCCGGCGCCATCGATACCCGCGACCATTGGCCAGGCGCGTACGACCGGACCGCGGTTCGTGACCGCTAGCGCGTCCTTGTAGTTAAGCGTCGAGTGCGCGATACGAATGAGCACTTCGCCGGCTGCGAGGGGATGCTCGTCGAGGGTTCGGTCATCGAGGCTGGTAACCCCGGCCGAAAAACCGCTGTCATTCTGCTGCAGATAAAGGGCTGAAAAAGCCATGCCTGTCCTCTCTGACGGTGAACGCAGGCGGGCAGGCAAGGCGAAATGGTACATCCAGACAACATAAACCATTCAAGGATGTACCACTACGCCATGCCCGACGGCTTCCGCGGGAATAATGCGACAGGTGCCGCGGCAAGCAGTGTCACGTCGCTATCTGTCGCGCCGCGCTTCTGGACCTCAGCCACTCCATCGTCACCAGAAGCAGGCTCGAAAATACAATCAGAATTGTCGCAAGGGCAGCAATCGTCGGCGTAATGTTTTCCCGGAGGCCGATGAACATCTGCAACGGCAATGTACCTTGTGTCGGACCCGCGATGAACATCGTGATGACGACATCATCGAGCGACGTGGCGAATGCAAACAGGGCTCCAGAAATAACGCCCGGCGCAATGATGGGCAGGGTGACGGAGAAGAACGTCGTGACGGGCGACGCACCGAGGCTCAGGCTCGCCCGCACGTAATTCTGGTTGAACCCGGCAAGGGTGGCGTTGACAGTGACCACCACGAATGGAGCAGCGATAGCGGTATGACCCAAAATCAGACCAAGGTACGACCCGGCTAACCCCCACTTCGCAAAGAACAGATACATCCCGACGGCAGTGACGATCACCGGCACGATCATCGGCGAGATCAAAATGCCGATCAGCGCGCCCTTGCCTTTGAACGTCGCCTTGTTGAGGCCCAACGCGGCCAACGTCCCGAGGACAGTGGCCAGGATCGTGGCAAGCGGGGTTACGATGAAGCTGTTTTTTCCGGCACGAAGCCAGTCAATCGACGTAAACAGATTGTGGTACCACTTGAACGAGAACTTGTGTATCGGATAGACCAGGAATGTATTGTCCGTGAAAGAAAGCGGGATGATCACCAGTATCGGCAAGACCAGAAAAAGCAGGATCATGACATTGGTCGACCGCAAAAAGTAGTGCCACGCGATCTCGGGGGCCGATGTATAAGGTGCAAAACGCGATACGGTCGTTTTCATGGTCCTAACCTACCTTCAGTTCGTTGCCGACGATCTTTCGATAAACACCGAAGAGTATCAATGTCACGAGAAGCAGAACCGCTCCCAGTGCGCACGCCATCCCCCAGTTCAAGGCCACATTCGTGAAATACGCGATGTAGTAGCTCACCATCTGGTCGCCGGCTCCGCCCAGCAATGCGGGAGTGATGTAGTAGCCCAAAGCCGTGATGAATACCAGCAGTCCGCCGGCGCCGACTCCTGGCAGCGTTTGCGGAAAGTAGACCTTCCAGAACGCGCCGAACGGGTGACTACCCAGCGAGATCGCTGCCTTCGTATAGCTGGCTGGCACCGACTTCATGACGCTGTACAGCGGCAGAATCATGAATGGCAGGAGGATATGAGTCATCGAGATCAGCACCCCCGTCCGGTTGAACAGCAGCGGCAATGGAGACGATATCAGGTCCAGCGACAGCAACGCCTTGTTGACGAGGCCCGATCCTTGAAGGATGACAATCCAGGCGGAGATCCGCACGAGGATCGAAGTCCAGAAGGGAAGGAGCACCAGGATCATCAGCAGATTTGCCTTACCCGCCGGCAGACTGGAGATCCAGTATGCCAGGGGGTAGCCAAGGAGCAGCGCGGCGAGCGTTACCAGGCCGCTAATCACGAACGTTCGCTTGAATACCTCCCGAAATGCCGAGGCGCCTGGATCAACCGGAACGATGTCACCGGCAGAATTGCGACGGTAGTCCATCGTCGCGAGGAGATACTGGCTTGTGTATCGGGATGAATCTTTAGCGATTACCTGCCAGTAACCGGGATCTTCCCAACGCCTGTCGATTTCGATCAGCTTTTGTCGAACCTCGTGCGCAGGCAACGCCGAATCATCGTCGCCGAACGGAAGTGCGCTCGAAGTCTTGTAAAACAACGAACGGAAACCCGGCTTCTGCCCGTTCAGTCGACCGGCAGCGGTACCCGAACTGTTGTTCCCGCCGTTGCGCTCGATATCCAGCATCAGCCCGCGAAAAGCCTCATCCGGAACTGCCGATTTCCGATCCCAGTTTCGCAGCGCCGCCGTCGTGTCTGGCAACGCGTCAACGACTTCCGGACTCTGAATCGACCGCGAAATCATGGATGCAACGGGCATCACGAATACCAGAAAAATGAAAATAGCAAGAGGAGCGACCAGCGCCAGCGCCGCCATTTGCTTACGTAAATTCACGTTCCTAAGCGATCGCTTGAGCTCACGCAAATGCCAATCCTGCTGCTGAGTAGTTACTGCGCTCATGTCTCTCTCCTTCGCGTACCCATGCGTTCGAGCGATGGGTACACGATTCGCGTTATTTCGCTGCCCACGCGGTGAAACGCTGTTCCAGCCCGTCGCCGTGGTCGGTCCAGAACTCTACGTCGTTGGGGATAGCGGCTTTGCCGTTCTTCGGCGAGTTTGGCAGGTTTTCAAGAGTGGCTGCATCGAGCAACTTTAAAGCGTTCTTGTTGGTTGGCCCGTATGGAATGTGCCGCGCGAACGCAGCTTGAGCCTGAGGTTCGAGCACGTAGGCAAGGTACTTCTCGGCTGCATCCTTATTTTTCGAGCCCTTCGGAATCACGAAAAAGTCCAGCTCATAGATGCTTTGGTCCCACGAGATACCCAGGTTCTTGTTCCCTGCCCGCATTGCGGCGTCGATGCGGCCGTTATACGCGGTGGACATCGAAACGTCACCGGCGACCAGGAACTGCGGCGGCTGTGCGCCAGCCTCCCACCACTGAATGTGTGGCTTGAGTTCGTCCATCTTCTTGAACGCCCGATTGACGCCAGCCTCCGTGCCCAGCACGGTGTACACGTCTTTCGCCGGAACGCCATCTGCCATCAGTGCGAATTCGAGGTTATAACGCGCCTCCTTCTTCATGCCACGCTTGCCAGGAAATTTCTTGACGTCCCAAAAATCCTTCCAGCCCTGTGGCGTGCCCTTCGTCAGCGTCGGGTTGTATGCCAGCACGGTCGACCACACGAATGTGCCGGCAGCGCAGGGAGTCACCGATCCAGGCACCAGATCACCCTTTTTCGCGATCTTCGACCAGTCGAGCTTCTCGAAGAGTCCGTCCTGACAGCCGCGTCCGATGTCTGCCGACTCGACTTCAACGACATCCCACGTAACATCTTTGGCGTCGACCATCGCTTTGACTTTGGCCATTTCGCCCGTGTACTCAATCGCATTCGTCGGAATACCGCTCGCTTTCGAGAACGGTTCAACCCAGGCAGCCTTCTCGGCGTTCCCCACGGCGCCACCGTAATTGACCGTCGTAAGGCCGTCGGCCAAAGCGAAAGCGGAACAACACATCATGGCAGCCACGCTGACCGTATTTCTAAATAGCCTCATTTCGTTCTCCTTGGCACAAGGTGATTTCGCTACGCGTGGTCAATTGAAAACTCTCAGATGATCTTCATGAAACGACAACGCGATTCGATTTCCCGGTTGGACATGGGCCGCCCCGTCCTGCCCGAGCGGAACCTTCACGAAACACTCTGTTTCTCCGGGGCAGCGGCAGCGTAGCCGGACGTGATCGCCGAAGTAGATCATCCCAAGCGTTTCGCTGTTGATGACATTGCGCTGCTGTTCGGATTGCCGTCCAATCGAGAGCCGCTCGGGACGGATCATGCCTGTGGCGTGGCTACCGACATTGAGCCCGGCAACATTCAGCGCACGTACGGTCGTACCGTCTGCAATACGCAATTCGCAATAGGTACCGTCCCGGCTTACGACGGTGCCTTCCACCCGGTTACTGTCACCAATGAAGTTGGCTACAAACAGATTCGTCGGCGATTCGTAGAGCGAGTCGACCTGGTCGAGCTGTTGAATCACCCCCTGATCAAAGACCGCTACTCGATCTGACATCGTGAGCGCCTCACCTTGATCGTGTGTGACGTACACAAAGGTCAGGCCAAGGGATTCGTGCAATGCCTTGAGTTCTATCTGCATGTGCTCGCGCAGCTGTTTGTCCAGCGCGCCAAGCGGTTCGTCCATCAGCACAAGCTTTGGGTTGAACACCAACGCACGCGCAAGCGCCACTCGCTGTTGCTGACCGCCTGAGAGCTGACCTGGCATTCGCTTACCCAGCTTTTCCATGTGGACCATCTCGAGCGCCCGCTTGACGCGCGCGGCCCGCTCGTCTGGCGGCATCTTGCGAACCTTGAGGGGATACTCGAGGTTCTGTCCGACGGTCAGGTGTGGGAAGAGTGCATAGTTCTGAAATACCATTCCGATGTCGCGTTTATGCGGCGGAATACGATTGAGCAACTGACCGTCCAGCCAGATTTCTCCATCGGTTGGGTATTCAAACCCGGCGAGCATCATGAGACAGGTGGTCTTTCCCGAGCCGGACGGACCGAGCAAAGTGAGAAACTCCCCCTTCTGGATGTCGAGATTCAGGTCTTTGACGACGAGTGTTTCTCCGTCGTATGTCTTCCGAACATTGCGGAAGCTCACAAATGTGTTGCCCTGGCCTTGCATGATCGTTACCCTCAATGTCTTTCGGTGCGGAAGGCACCTGGCAGCGCAGGCGGTAGCGCTGTGTCTGCAGATCGGCTGCGGCGAAAGGGAGGCGCACAGGGTACCTCCTTCCCCGTGCCTCGCCATGGGCGTCTTCGCGCCATGTGCTGCGTCGCTCGATTGAGGTTCTCGATAACGATTTCTGCGCCTCGCCGGGTGTTTTCGGTACCCGGGAGCTTGCGGTGTCGTACATGCATCTTCGTCTCCAATCTTATAAATATTCGAACACCTCTTGGCTACAGCCTTTTTTCTTTTAAGGTGCTTGCTGCTATCGTTCGCGTCCACACATCAGCGGAACGGTCGCGATTGTTCCGGCTTGCCCGCAACTGTGACGTGTTCAGCTGGGCAAATACTCTTCGCACCAGCTTTCGCCCACCGCCCCTCGCGCAATCAACGTCGTAATCTGGGTATCGCTGTAGCCCATCTTGCGCAGAACCTCTCGGGTCGAGGCACCAAACTTTTCTGCTGGCGCCAGTGCGCGGATCGGAGCAACGTGAGGGCGAATCGCAAAAGGATCGAGTTGGGTGACGCATCGTCCACTCGGATGCTCGGCATACACACTGAATGAATAGCTGCCGTTATCGATGCCCGGACGATTGTCTGCAGGGCGGCTGTAGCGTTGGCGCAAGTTGTCGATATTGTCCGGAATGGCTGCCGCCACATTGGCCGCTTGCAACCGCGTCTGCCAGGTTTCGGCGGAGGCCGTGGCGAGCGCGGAGCTGAGAAACGCTGCGGAATCCGCCGCGTCGCGGATGCCCGTCAGCCCCTCTACGGCGTTCAGCTTGTCCAGTTCCTTTGCGCTGGCGTCCACATACAACCAGTCATCCGCGGCCCGAAAGAAGCGTGACAGGTTGCCAAAGCCCTGGGCGCTACGGCCGGAAGGCTCATCGAACGGGGCCCGCCGTGGGTAGTCGTAGCAGAAGGGAATCTGCACCAGGTTGCCGAGCGATGCCAGGGAGGTCCGGGCACGGCTGATCTGGCCGGTTCTGGCTTTGCGATATAACGCGGCGGCAATGCCGAGCGCTGCAGCGAACCCGCAATTCACGTCAATGGTTCCGACGTGAGCGTGTTCCTCTGGCGTTGCCATGCCGCCGCCGAAGCGCAGCATGATGCCGGTGCTGGCCTGGATCAAGTCGTCGTAACCGAGATAATCGGTCCGCGGGCCGCGACGCGGTCCCCCAAAGCAATCCAGTTGACAGAAGATCACGCCAGGGTTGACGGCCTGGAGACTGGCTTCGTCAAGACCCAACGGTGCCAGTTGACGGTCCGGTGCATTCATCACGATCACGTCAACCGAACGAACCAATTGATTAAACACCTCGCGTCCGTCAGGGTGGTTCAGGTCGACCAGGACGCTTTGTTTGCCGCGGCCCGAAGACATGCCAAAGACCACTGTGTTCCAGGGATCATAGTTGGGTGTTACGGGGTCGAGCTTGATGACATCGGCGCCGAACCGGCCGAGGTAGGAGGTCGAATGCGGACCCGCGATGACGTTGGTCAAATCGAGGACACGCACACCGTCAAGCCAGCCGCCAACATGCTGTTCGGATGGGGTCGGCAGTGCCGTGGACGCGCACTCATCCAGGATGTCCAGGGCTTCTTTGAGACTCACCGTGCGGCGTGAGTCGGGCGAGAGCATCAGTTCGGCACTGTCTTCCAGCCAGGCGATCGCGCCAGGCTGTTTCATGTTGCCGTACTGGTGGTCGTCGACATCGACCACCAGACCAGCGGCGTTGGCGTGCTCGTCGTGCAACCACTCCTGAGTCGAGCGGTGGGGCGCACCGGGAAAACGGCCTTCGCCGAAGATTTTTTCCCACTCGGCTGCTGTCTTGGTCAGGAACACCTCCTTCATGCGTGCCGAAATGCGCCGGGCCCAACGATCAGGCAACGGGTAGACACCGAGTGAGGCGTCCCCCTCCCACTGAGAGATAGGAAGGTATGGGTCGCTCACTGTCGGCAGCCCGGCAGATAGCATTTCCTCGTACAGCCCCATCGCCTGAAGGCAACGCCTGGCGTGCGAGCGGTGTGACGGGCATACCGCATAGAACTTGCGACCGTCCGCGCACTCGTATGTGCGGTAAAAGGGGTCGAGATATTCTTGCAGTTCTTCGTAGCTGAGGTTCATCGGAAGATTTTCCGACCGCCGCCGCTCAGTTTCCTTTTCGCGCAAGGTCTTGTAGCGTTCTGGATAACCGTCGATCTTGATCGAGTTGTAAGACAGCCCCTCCATCACCGCCGCGGCCAGAGGTACCTCGATTTGATCACCCACTCCCGTGCGCTCCCGCGCCTGCAGAGCGAGTGCCACCGCGGAGACAGCCAGCATGGTGCCGTAGGACGATGCTAGCGGCAGCGGCGAAAAGCTCGGGTTTATCCCCATCAGTACGCGGTTCTGACCCATATCGGTGAATACCCCGGAGGCCGACGCAATAATCGGCTCGAGGGCGCGCCAGTGACGACGCAACTGGTCGTTGCTGGCGAAGCCAGGGATGGACAGCGTAATGAGCTCGGGCCTTTGACGACGCAGCTCGACGAAGTCCAGGCCCAACCGGGTCATGACGCCCGGCCGGAAGTTCTCGATCACGATATCGGCACGCGCGATGAATGCCATGGCCGCCTCGAGCCCCTGCGCGGACTTCAGGTCAAGCTGCAGGCAATACTTGTTGCGGTTCAGTACGGCATTGGCCGGGCTGTCCCAAAGCGGCCCGGCAGGGGGATCGATGTGAATGACGGTGGCGCCGAGATCCGCCAGGATCATCGCCACGGCCGGGCCGGCGATGTACTGGCCAAAGTCGATGACTTTCACGCCGCTAAAAGGCAGTTGATTATGCTTTCCCATGGCTCACCGACTCATCTCCAGGACCTGCAGATCTTCCGAAACGCAGGTCATTATTGTGGTGGGTCGCCGCCAGCACCAATCAACCGCATTTCGAATGCGAGGCGAGTGGCCTTGGCGACGAACTCGGGATCACTGTCGGATACAACGGGGAGCCGGTAAAGCAATAAAAAAAACGACGATGGGGTTGTTTTATTTATGACTCAGGCCGCTGGAGTGAACGCGCACGAAAATGGCCAGTCGATCACTGGTAGCCCGGCGAAATGGACGTGCGATGTCAACCTGCCTGATCAGTTCCGCGCACGCCCCTCCTGAGCCTTCGCACTCAACCAGGCCACGAACGCCGCGGCATCAGGGTTGACGATGCTGTGCGGAGAATAGACCAGGTAGAAAGCTTCACTGGTCGTAAGCCGGGATTTGAAAGGCGCTATCAGTTGCCCGGTGTCCAGCATCGACTGGACCAGCGACGAGCGCGCCAAGGCCACCCCTTGACCAAGCTCGGCCATTCTCAAAGCAGAGATCAAGGTATCGAACTGCATTCCCTTCGAAGAGTCGACCTGTCCCGCGCCTGCTTTCTTCAACCAGTATCCCCAGCCCTCCTCGTAGCCCAGGACGTGGAGTAGTTCGTGGTGACGGAGATCCTTCGGAGTAGCCAGTGGCGCCTGTTCGGAGGGCAAGAATGGGGCGCAGACCGGCAGCAACGTATCCCAGGTCAGCCGCTCGGCCTTGAGTCCCGTCCATTCTCCATGTCCATAGCGGATTTCCATATCGGCTTCGACGTCGGTCACGCTCGAATCGCCCCCCCATATGTTGCTGGTGATACGCAGATTGACCTCGGGGTGGCGTTCACGAAAATCGGGCAAGCGCATTGCCAGCCAATGGGTAAAAAACACCAGGCTGACCCGAACGGTAAGGACTCTGCCGTGACCTTGCCCGAAGATCTCTTCAGTTGCGGCCGCCAGTCGCTCTACAGCCTCATGGACAACCGGCAAATAGGCTAGCCCGGCCTCAGTGAGATCGAGTCCTCTTGGCAAGCGCTTAAAGAGGACTGCCCCCAACTGCGACTCGAGGCCCTTCACCTGCTGGCTTACCGCCGCCTGGGTCAGGTTCAACTCTGTCGCCGCATGGGTGAAACTGAGATGCCGGGCAGAGGATTCGAATGCGCGCAACCAGTTAAGCGGAGGTAATCGTTTTCTCATTCTGCAGACCGTTTGACTAAAGCTGTCCGCCTTCGTGGATTAGTTGCGTGTTGCGGCAACTCAGGATCCTCTAGACCCGCGGACGCGGCGGCGTCCTCAGGCGTCGACGAGTGCGTGCTCACTCCAATTGGGCAATCGAACATATGTTAGCGCGGAATTTCGAACACTCTGAAATGACAAGCCTGGGGGGCGGTTTCAAGAACGAAGTGCCGTTCCATACGAAAACTTACCGGATTCCGGTTGACCTTCGGTGGCAAGCGCGTTCCTGTCAAATCTCGCGCATGCGCTGGACTGCCGGAATGCGCGTTTCCCGCTGCGCCCCAATCACTGCGAAGACAACTGAGAGCAACGCCACGCCGACCACGGTAGTCAAATAAAGCCAGGGCATGCTGACAGATTCGGGCGGTGGATCGAAAACCCCCGTCAGGAGCTTGACCAGCATCCATGCGAGCGCAAAACCGGTCAGTAAGCCGATGCTGGTCCCGGTGACAAGGAGCAGTAAGGCCTCGCTCCACAGAAACGCGCCGAGCTGCCGGGGTTTCGCACCGAGGGCGGAGAGAATGGCAAAGGTGCGCCGCCGGTCGGCAATACCGAGCGCGAGAACGAGCCCCGCCGCGCCAGCCACCATAACGACGGCGAAGCCAAGCTCCAGTCGCGTCAGGCCGCCAAGGTCGACGGCGGTCAGACTGGATCCGATCAGATGCTGGGCCTGCCCCACATCGCTGACCTGCACTGCTGCCAGCGGAGCGACAATGCCCCGCGCCGCGGAAGCAATTTGCGCGGGGGAGGTGGACGTCTTCAACAGAACGATTTCCGCTGCATCCGCACCGGTCTGCTGTCCCACGTAACGGGCATTCGCGACCAGAAAGGAGTCACGGGGCGCGGTCGGGAATTCACGGACGACGCCAATGAAGTGGAACCGGACAACATGATACTGATGATCGTGTGCATTTTGCAGACGCAGATTGAGCTCATCGCCCGCCTGCAACTGAAAATCCCTGACGGTTTCTTCCGAAACGAGAATGCCGTCGGGTGTTCGCGCGAGCTTGTCCAGCGTCTGTTTCGCATTGCCGCCCACGAAATACGCATTTGACATCCTCGTTGCCTCCCCGATGTGCCTGGCGTCGATGCCATACAGGTCCTGCAGGTCCGTGCCGACGTAGGCGAGCCGGTGCTGCATCGGCTGCGCCGCGCTCACACCCGGGAGTGCCGCGAGTTCCCTGAGTTTCGTTGACGCCGGTGCCTGCGACGTGCCGGTGACCGTCACGTCTGCGCCGTTCGTGAGTTCAGCGTCGACGCGCGTCTGCGCGTTGTAGGTTGTGTTGAAGACGGCGGTCGATGTTGCGAAAGCAAAGGCCAGCGCGACCAGGACGATACCCTGTGTCATGCGTTTCCGCTGTCGGCTGAGGGCCGCGGCAACAATGCCCGCCAGGGAGCCCGCAATGGGATCCAGCCACCTGGCCAGACATGCCCGACCCCGCCTGAGTCCCGTCAGGCACACCCTCACCGCCAGCAGGCCGAGACCCAGCCATAGCAGAACCGGCGCGAGAAAGGCCGGGTAATCGATCGATGATGACGGCGTTCCCTCGGGCGCCAGCACGACCTGATAGCCCGTACTCCATGTTCTCCAGAAGATGACAGCCGACAGGGCAATGAAAATGAAATCGAGGCCGATGCGTTGCCAGAGCGCGGCGTGATCGTAGCCGATCGTCATCCGGGCGGTCGCGACCGTGGTCTGCCGGGCATCGATCCAGGCTGTGGCAAGCATGGTGGCAGGGGCGAGCACAACGCCAGCCAGGGCGGTGGCGGCGATCCAGCCTAAGGCGGAAACAACGAAAATACCCGCGCCGAGCAGCATGCGGGACACGAGCACGGCAAGGACCAGTCCGGCAATCGTGCCGCCCATACCCACGCACGCGGCTTCGACCGCCGCCAGTTTCATGATCTGCGCGCGCGAGGCACCACGAATTCGCAGCAGCGCCTGATCGCGCCGGCGCCGGCCGGCGCCGGATGCCACCACCGCCATCGTCAGGAGGGCGGCGAGGAGGGCTCCGGGTGCGCCAAGAAAGAGAAACACGACCTTGGCGTACAGCGCGTCACTGCGTACCGCATCGAGCCTGGCCGCCAGATTGTCCGCCACGATGCCATCGCCCGCGATGCGCGCTTCGAGATTCCTCGCCGCGCCCCGTACCGCCGCAAAAGCTGCCTGCGGATCGGCTGGAAGCCGGTCATGCGCCAACCGGACATGCAGCTGTACGCGAATCGAATCCGGCCTGATCGCCGCCTGCGGGTCAAATAGGCGGTGCCACTCATCGATGGGCATCAACAGCACATTGTCGGGTGGCGCTTGCGGTGCCGCCCCGGCCGGAACCCCGACCGCCTGGAACAGCGAGTCAGCATGCGGCAGATCGACAACGCCAGCCACCCTGACATCGACGGGCGCCAGGCCGATACGGTGGATCGTCACTGCGTCGCCGACCGTCACATGCAAATTGGCCGCCGTCTGTTGTGCGATGAGCACGCCATCCAGGCGGCCGAGCAGGGTCCGGAACTGCGCTGGATAGTCGCGCACATAGGCAGCATCGAGGCCAAGCACCTTGCCTTTGCCGGTCGTCTGCACGCTTGCGCCGGTATGGGCCTCGAAACCCGCGACATCGGCATAGCCGACCGTCTGCAGCCGCGAAACTGTTGCGGCCTGTCCAATGGCTGCCATGACCGACTGGGCGGTGGTCGCGGAGACCAGTTGCACCTGCCAGTCAACGGGTACGCCCGCGATGGCGCGGCGCGTCATGGAAGCGGTGCTTTGGGCCAGAAATGCACCGAGCGAGGTCAGCAACGCGACGGTGATCGCGATGCCCGCCGCTGCGCCTGCGAGGCGCGCCTTGCGTTCCTGGACCAGCCCCAAAAACCACAGCCAGGTCATATGGCCCCCGCAGTGTTGGGAGCGTCGATGAGCGTGCCGCGCTCGAGATACCAGACGCTATCCATGCGTTCCGCGACCGCCCGATCATGGGTGGCGATGACGAGTGCCGTCCCGGTGCCGGCGAGATGGGCCACCAGTGCGTCAAGCAAGGCGCGGCCGGTCGGCTGATCGAGTTGGCCAGTCGGCTCGTCGGCGAGGATCACGCGCGGGTTTCCGACGATCGCCCGTGCCATCGCGACACGCTGCATCTGGCCACCCGACAGCTCTTCGGGCAGCCTGGCCATCAGGCGCTCAAGACCAAAGGTGGCGAGCGCATCCGCCACCGCCTTGCCGATATCGCAGGTCGCTTTCGCCATCAGCAGCGGCAGTGCGACGTTCTCACTGACCGTCAACGGCTCCAGCAGGCTCGGCACCTGAAACACCAGCGAAATTCTCGTGGGCAGGAGCGCGTCCGCGGCGCCTAACGCGGGCCAACAGATCGCGCCGCTTGTCGGCGCGTCGAGTCCTGCCATGAGGTGCAACAACGTGGACTTGCCGCTCCCGGATCTCCCGACAAGGGCGACACGATCGCCCGCATGCAGGCGGAATGTCGCAGACGCGAGTGCGGCGACAGACACCCTGCCTTGCTGATAGCGCCGGCCCACTGACTTGGCCTCGATCAGGGTGTCAGACATGGGTTAGGCGCCCATCCTGAATGCCGAGCAGACGGTCGGCATATGACGCCAGTGCCATGCTGTGCGTCGCGATCAGGACTGCGACCCCGGCGCGGCATCGTTCCCCCAAATGGTTCAGGATGTCCGTTTCGGTGGCCGCGTCCACCTCCGCTGTAGGTTCGTCTGCCAGCAGCACGCGAGGATTCGACGACAGGGCAACCGCCAGCCCGGCGCGTGCCGCTTCGCCGCCCGACAGTTGCGAGGGGCGTGCGCGGCGTTGCCCGCCCAGTCCCATCACCTCGAGCAGATGATCGATCGTCCGTTGGCTGGACTGCCTGGACAGTGACATCTGAAACCGCATATGGGCTTCCACCGTGAGGTGCTCGAACAGGTTGCCCGATTGCATCAGGATACCGATGTGCCGCGCGCGCAACGCGGCACGAACCGCTTCGGGGCGTCGCGACAGGCGCAGCCCCATCACCTCGACATGTCCCCCATCCGGTTCATCCAGCCCGGCCAGGCAAGCCAGAAGCGTGGACTTGCCGCTTCCGGAAGGCCCCATCAGCGCGACGAATTCTCCTGCCCGGAGTCGCAGTGACACACCGCGCAACGCGGCCGTCTCGCCATCGCCGCTATGGAAGAAACGGTAGAGTTCAAATGCTTCCAGCGGCTGCGCTTCAACGCCATTGGAACGAATCTGAGATGAGTTTCCATTGGTCGGCATTGTCGGCTCCAAGCGGGGCAGAGAGATCAAGGGTAGCGAGCTTGCCGCCCCGGTAGATCAGATAGCGATGTCTCTCCAGGCGCAACTGTCTGTTGGTGACCGGGTTGGGTCCGGAATTCGATGTGTAGACGATCAGAAGCGCCGGGCCGGATCGCAGCATGACCTGCCTGATCGCCGCTATCCTGACTGCACGACCGCCTTTTATGAGATCCACCGCCTCATGACTGCCGATGGAGGTAGCGGTGGGAGCACGGGCAGCGGATGTGACGGTGACGTCGATGGCGTTGTATTTGTCCGAGAAGCCTGCCCCATCGGGATGATCCGTTCGCGCCCAGCCTTCAGGTACCTTGAGCGAAAAACCCAGTGGCGAGGCATAGGTAATGAAGACCTGGGTGTCTGGAATGTCGCCGGGTGGATTCTTTTCCGGCGTGATCGGCCGTTCTGTTGCCATCGCTGGCGTGCCCGCGATTTGCGTCGCGCTGCCGATCAGGGCGGCGACGGCAAAGATGGCCATGTGCAGTGACCGGAAGTATCCCTTGATCCGAGTTCTGCCTTGCATAGTGCCTCCTGTCCTGTAACCGCGCTGCGCCTGTTACTTCTCACACGTCCTTCGTGCCAGCGACTTTCTCATTGTTCTTTTATTTCCTGCTGCCTGGTCTCTTTCGCGTCATTCATCTCCTGCTTCCTGTTCTCACGTTTTTCTTCTTTCATTTCCCGTTTGCTACTCTCGCGTTGATATTTGCTGGCAGGTGTGGCTTGCGGCTGGGAAGCGGTCGCCCCGACGCCCGAAGCAGTCGTGTCAGCGGCCGCCGCAGTGAAAATCACCGTGGACAATGCCGCGGCAACGATGATTAACAGTAGTCTGCTCATTTCGATTCCTTTCACGAAGCCAGATCAGTTGAGATTCGTGTCGCCGCTCTCCTGGCGGCTTCACGTCGACCGCTCTGCATTGCTAAATATTGATATGTCCGTGGCCGGCTATTTCTCGGTTTTCTCTTCGTCGCTGGCAGTCCCCACGTGCACAACCGCCCCGTTGCCCGCATCGATCTTCACGTCCTTGATGTCGTTGCTGGCGGTCTTGATCTCCACGCTGTACACCAGGTTGCCGTTTTCGTTGTCGAGGGCGACCTTGAGCACGGTTCCGGGTACTTGGGCCAAAGCGGCTGAGGTCGCCCGGGTCGCGTCGATCCTTGCCAGCGCGGCAAGCCGGGCCGCTTCACCCCGTTCCCCTTTCTGCTGGTCCGGCACCTTGATGCTGGACTGATAGGCCGGGGCCTGGGTATGGCCGTCGCCGGCCGCGGATGCGCCGCCAGGCAGTCCGAAGCCCACGGTAAGCGCGCCCAGCACCATACCTAGCCGTTGCTTCCCGTTCATTGTCCATACTCCCTGAGCGAACCGTTTGCGTTGCAAGGCCGACTCGATGCCGATGTCCGTGTCAGCGCTGCGACCGCGAACGGACATCGGCATGCCTGCCCCACAGAGCCTATAGTGGTCGCTCAATCTTGCCCGGATCTTTCCCGAACATTACATCGCGGTAAGGATTGACGGGTGACGGGAAGGAAATGGGCGCTGACCGGTGAAGACGAGGGAAGAGCGTGCGTGAAGACGGATTCAGCGGACCGGTCCCCCGATTCAACTTCGTGACGGTCAATGTGCCACGGCGCGTCAGCATGCTGCGCCTGAACAGGGCGACCGAATGGGCGTTCCTCCCCGACGACGCTCGCACCGCGATCGGTCCGCGCGCGCAGGCTTGCCGCCGCACCGCGCTTGCTCTGATGCAGCTGATTTGACACTGCTGTGTTCCACATCGTGCCAGGACGCGTTCACAGAGAAGCGATTCGCGCTTGCACGGCGCGCAAGGGTAGCGGCCGTTCCGTTGCCCGATGACCCGGACAGTCGACCCCGCACCGGGTGGCGATGTTGCCTGTACCCTCGGTTGGCCCGTGTCACCGTGCGCGGTGACCAATGCCCATCGCCGGTCGGTCGGTTTCCGGCGGAAACACGCACCACGAGCCATCGTCATGTCGAAAGAATACGATGGTCAGTGTGCCGGCCGGTCGCGATGTCTCGACTTGTACATAGCGTTTCCGGGTGGAACGCGTGCGACTGAACCGGGTGACGTGAGCAGGCATCGCCGGGCCTGGCGCAAGCCATTTGTCGACCAGCCAGTGCAAGGACTTTTCGCCGATGTTCATCCGCGTCTCCTTCAGAGGTCCCGCGCTGGGACCGGAGTTCGCATACGGGCCCCACAGCAACCATACTGGTTGCTGAGTCTTGCCGGGACTTTTCCCGAACGTTACATCCTGGTAAGCGTTGACTGGTCGTTCGGGGGGAACGGGCTCCCGCCGGGAAAGGCGACGGGAAGCGTGACGGTGAAGACGGACCCGGCGCCCAGGTTGCTGGACGCTGTGACGTGGCCCTGGTGCGCTTCGACGACGGCCTTCACGAGGCTAAGGCCCAGTCCCAGGCCACGCTGCGAGCGGCTGCGATCGCCTCGAAACAGCCGGTCCCAGCTTTTCGATAGCTCGTCGGGCGTCATGCCGATGCCGGTGTCCGCGACGCGGATCACCAGCGTGTTCTGCGAAGCGTCGGCCTGCACCTCGACCCGGCCGCCCGCCGGTGTGTATTTGATGGCGTTGTCCAGCAGATTTCCCATGACCTGGCGAAGGCGGCTGCGGTCCGCTGTCAACCACATGTGCGGCGGTGCGACGATCGAGACGGCAATGGCTTTTTCTTCAGCCACAAGCTGGTAGAGGTCGACGGCATCGGCCAGGAGAGCCGGGATGTCTACCGGTTCCAGGTGCAATTTGAGCGTGCCCGTTTCTGCCTCGGAAATGTCCATCAACGTGTTCAGCATCTGAAGCAGTTGATCCGATTCTTCCATGCAGTCCGCCAGCGCCTCCCGGCAGCTATCCGGGTCGCGCTCCGAGCGCAGCGCGATTTCCGCGATGCCACGGATGCGGGCCACCGGCGTGCGCAAATCATGGGCGACGTTGTCAAGCGCGTTGCGCATGCCCAGGATCAACGTCGCAATCTTGTTCAGCATCCTGTTGAACAGCTTGCCGAGTTCGTCCAGTTCGTCACCGCTCTCGCGGACCGGCACCCGCGCCTCCATGGCCCCTGCCTCAATCGCATGGACGGCCTGAATGAGTTGGCGAACCGGCCGCAGGGATCGTCGCGCGAGAAACACCCCGCCGAACACGCCGACAACAACCATCGGGACCATGACACCGGCGACGATCCGCCCAAAGCTCTCGAGGACGCTGTCACGCTGCTCGGTGCTTTTGCCGACCTGCAGAACGCCGCCGTCGGGCAGACGGGTGCTGGCAATCTCGAGAACCGCCTCATCATCTTGTGCCGGCACACGGATCAGATCGCCGGGACCGGCGAGCGGTGTGCGCTCGAGCCGGCTCACGTCGAACGCCGCCCACTGATCCGGGATCTGAAGGAAGACCGTCGTATTGCGTGGTCCGGCAATGCGGATAAAGAACGGCTTTGACTTCCGTAGCCGGGTCTCCAGCGCCAGTTCCTTTTTCAGGCCGGCGAGGTCGCTTGCCTGATATTGGGCGGCCAGTTGGCGAAGCCGCTGCTCGACGTCGTCGCGATCATGCTGTTGCAGCGTGGAGGCGAGCAGGAAATAGGCGAGCGCGAAAAGCAAGGTGGTGCTGAGAATGAAGCACGCCGAATACCACAGCGCGAGTCGAAAGCTGATCGTCTTGCGGAGGGGATCAAGGGCCTTTAAGAACATACCCCACTCCCCGGATGGTATGAATCATCTTCACCGGAAAATCACGATCAACCTTGTTGCGCAGGCGGCAGACCAGCACGTCGACCACGTTGGTCTGTGGCTCGAAGCTGTAATCCCACACGTGCTCCAGGATCATCGTCTTCGACACAGGGCGGTTCGCATTGCGCATCAGGTACTCGAGCAGGGACAGTTCACGCGGCTGCAGATCGAGCCTGTGGTCCCCCCGCGATACTTCACGTGCGAGCAGATCAAGCGTGAGTTCACCGACGACCAGCCGGGTCGGTTCAGTCGCGCCGGTGGCCCGGCGGATGAGCGCGCCGACGCGCGCCAGCAGTTCAGTCAGCGCAAAAGGCTTGGTCAGGTAGTCGTCGCCCCCCGTCTGGAGACCCTTGACCCGATCATCGACGGTGCGCCTGGCACTGAGGATGATAACCGGTGTGGTGACTTTCTCACGGCGCAGTGTCTCGATGAGCGAGAGTCCGTCCAGTCGGGGCAGCATGATATCGATGACGGCTGCATCATAGGCGGTCGCGAGCGCCAGATCCAGTCCGCTCGCGCCGTCTTCCGCATGGTCGACCGCGAAGCCGGCCTGCTGCAGCGCCGTCACGACAAACGAGCCGATCTTCCGATCGTCTTCAACGACCAGCACGCGCATGATGGTTCTTCCTCGCCGTCCCCGGTCGGGACCTTTTCCGCAGGAGCATTCCGGATCTGCCGGACATTGTACGACTCGAGCGGGTTCGGGGGCGGCAGTGATCGCGTGACGCATTTCAATCTGCCAGTTCATGCCGGCAGGAAGACCGTCCGGACCATCTTGCCCGGTACTTGTGACGGGAGCCGCAGTCGGCATTGCGAAGGTCCGGGCCCGGCGTCCATAGCAGCCACGGCGACGGAATCACGATCTGAAAGCCCATCCGCATTCGACAGTCGCCGATGGGTGCTCCCTCCTGTACTAATCCAAACGCAGTTCTCGATGCCGCACACGGCGCAGGCCCTTTGGACTATCGTAATCGCAGGTATCGGCGGTACCGCGATCGGCTACATCGTTCAGAGCAGGGCGCAGGTCGAGTCGCCA
Organism: Paraburkholderia sp. 40; assembly: GCF_050434105.1. NCBI lineage: Bacteria > Pseudomonadati > Pseudomonadota > Betaproteobacteria > Burkholderiales > Burkholderiaceae > Paraburkholderia > Paraburkholderia sp. 40. Next base: position 338,446 of record NZ_JBNPVY010000004.1, read on the forward strand.
CCCAGCAGGATCGCGCTGATTCTCGTCCTCGAGCCCGTATTCGGCGGGCAGTTTGGGTACCTCTGGGTGGCGATCGCTTGAGCACAGCCAATCTGCTCGGCGCCGCTCTGATCCTTTGCGACGGTCGTAACCGAATTCCGTCCGCGCATCCGCGTAGTCTCGAATTTAATAGCCAGCGGCATGAATTGCGCCCGGCTTCGTTTGCAGCATGACTGAGGTTTTTGACCGTTAATATTTCGTTAAACTGGAGAACAGGGTATGCGAGTTACAGCGCCACTATACGGCGCTGTCATGGTTTTTTCGGCATAACTATCCGAGAGGGATCCGCTTTCAGGATCTCGGCCAACAAAGACAGATCCTCATGGGTCGGCGAGGGACTGAGCTTGCGCCCGGCTGCGCTTAGTGAGCGCGAAAGAGCGCGCGCTGGCCTGCCGCAGCCTGCCGGCCGCCCGATTGGGACAATGCTGCATCCACGCCGCCATAGCCGCCAATGTTTGCAGTTGCAGCGTTGTTGCGCCTGGCTGCTACGGTCAGCGCGCTTGGTCCGCGCTGAGACGCGGGAGCGCCGACGCCGGGACGGTAGAACGGAGCCGGACCATAACCGCTGGCAAAGGCCGGGGCAGCAATCGATGGGGAAAGTGCGAAGAGAACTGCGGCGATAAGCCTAGTTTTCATGATATGACTCCGATCGAAATTGAATAAAGAGGGCGCTGCGACTGTTTGCCATTGATCGCATCAACAGGTTCTTTCTCGGTCAAGCGGATAGAAGGACCGGCAATTGACAAACGGCGTGCAGCAGCGCGGGAGAGGATAGTTCAATATTTTTGAGGGACGCCTCCCAGGCAGGTTGTGACTGTCTTGACGAGCGCGGACCGCCCGCCCGCCCGTGCCGTCCGCCACGGTCGTTTTCAGGAGCAGTGCACCCTCGGTGCGGTGGCCGGCGACGGATAATCGTTTTTGCTGTGTTGTGCACTGCTCAGGCGCGCGGTCGCATCGATTTGAGCTTCGTTGCGCTCCCGCCGGGTCAGCGTCTGGCCGGTAGCTTGCTGCGCGAGGGCGGCCGGCTCGTTCACGGCACACACCACCTGCTTGCCGTCGCGCAAATGGACCGTCGTCGTATAGCTGGTTGAGGGAGTCGCGAATGCAGCGTCGGCGGTTGTTCCAAAGAGCACAATGGCGACTGCAAGATGAGAGATGTGACGCATGATGAATCCTCCGTACGGAGCGGCGATGTGCCGCGTCAAAATGAATTGTCGAGTGGCTACGTTCGCCACGTGGTACCGCTGACAGGTACCGGCAAGACGGCCCAACAGAATTCATATTGGCCCCTGAACGTTGCCGGGATCTTTCCCGAACGTTACATCCAGGTAAGGATTGGCGAATTGGGTTTTGCCGCAATAAGGCAGTCCGGTATGCAAAATTCGCGCGTCTTGATCGGCCTCGTAACGCAATGGGCCCGAAGTCAGCAGTCAAGCTATCTTGTTGGCCGGGAGCGGCGAGGCGATTTCTTTGCGCTGATCGTCCTCCAGGTCGCGACGAAACAGCTAATACTCACTCTCTCCTGGGTAGCGCCCATCCCCCATGACATTCCTGATGACGTGGGTGCCCAGTTTTTTCCAAACTCCGTGAACGCAGGAGTTCGACCGTGCTGCTTTCCGCTTCTTCGTTCCCCTTGTAAATGTGCTCCTCGCGAGCGCTCAGTCCCGTTCCAACAGGCGGTTCATCGAAGCGTAGAGGGCGGGCATCAGCAGCAACACTAGCGGCACCGCCACGATGAGGCCAGCAATGATGGCGATGGCGAGTGGCTTCAGCATCCCCGATCCAGCGCCGAGCCCCAACGCTAGCGGCGACAAGGCCAAAATGGCGATGATGGCGCTCATCAGGATCGCGCGCATGCGACCAACGCCGGCATCAATCAATGCCTCAGGCCCCGGTCGCGTTGCCACATCAAGCTCGTCAAAGTAGAAGATGGCGATTTCGGTGACCATGCCAACGATCATTGTCATGCCCATCATCGCCGAGATATTGCGCTCGGTACCCGTGAGCCAGAGCCCCACGAACACGCCCGTGAGGGTGAGCAAAGTCGTTGCGAGTATGCTTATAACAACAGTGAGCCGCTCATACAGGAACAGCAGCAAGACGGATACGAGCAGTACCGCGGCGACGAACACGATGAGCAGATCGTGGGATGATTTCTGCTGCTCTTTATACAGACCGCCATATTTCAATTGCACGCCGCCAGGAAGTTGCAGCTTGCCGAGGGCGGTCTTGACGTCCTGCACGGTCGAGCCCAGGTCGCGCCCTACGATGCGCGCCGTGACCGCCACCATCTGCCGGGAATTTTCACGAGTGATTTGCGGCTGCCCGACGGCGATCTTTATTTGCGCCACGCGTTTCAAGGGCAGGTAATGCCCATCGGGCGCCTGCAGCAGTGTATTCTGCAGTAGCGAAATTCGCTCGCGCAGGCGCTGGGGCGTCCAGATCCGCACGCCGATGATCTTCTCTTTGGACTGTATCTGACTCGTCACATTGCCGCCGAGCTGGTCCTGAATCTGGCCGGTGATCGACTTTTCATCCAATCCTTCGAGCGCCGCCTTGACCCGATCGATCTCGATGTCGATAGCGTCTCCCGCTATCACGATGCCATTCTTCACCTCCACTACGCCGGACACCTTGGAAATCTCTGCGGCAATTCTGGATGGCAGGCTCTTTAAGACACTCACATCGCTACTGAATATCTTTATCTCAATGGGTTGGGGAACCGCGGTCAAATCGCCAATTAAATCCTCGACCAGTTGCGAGGTTTCGATTTGCAGTCCCGGCACGTCTTGCTGCACCTGCTGGCGTACTTCCGACATGATCGCGTCGATCCCACGGCTACGCCTGACGGTGAGATGAATGAAAAAGTCGCCCGCGTTCGCTTCCGTAAGGCCGCCGCCAAGCTGCAACCCGGTGCGGCGCGAATAGCTGTCCACCTCCGGCACTTTCGCAATGATCTGCTCTACCTGGCGCAGCAAGCGATCGGTTTCCGTTAGGGAAGTCCCGGGCGCGGCCTTGTAATCGAGGATGAATCCTCCTTCGTCCATGTGCGGCAGGAAGCCTGAACCGACCTGCGTATAAGCGAAAAAACCGGCGATGCACAGTAGCACGACAATCGGCAATGCCCATAGCGGACGCGCGAGAAACCCGCCCATCAAGACTCTGTAGCGGGCCTCGAGCCAGTGCATGATGTACTGCTTTCTTGTCTTGGGCTGAGCTCCTGCCAGCAAGAACTCGCCCAGCAGCGGGACCACGAAAAAGGCCACAAAAAAGGAAATGAACAGCGCCGAGGCCATGGTCAGCGCTAACGCCTTGAAGAACCCGCCTGCGACGCCGCTCAGGAAAGCCAGCGGCAGGAAGATCACCGTAGTCGCCAGCGACGAACCCAATAACGGGCGGCTCATTTCCATGGCGCCCCTGAGCACCGTATCGCGACGCGTTACGCGATTCTGCTCCAGATCTTTCCCCAACTGCGGCTCTTGTTTCAGCCGGCGCATGATATGTTCCAGCATCACGACGCCATCATCGACGATGAGCCCGACCGCCGCGGCCATACCGCCCAGAGTCATCATGTCGAAATTCATGTTTAGCATGTGAAGGAGCAAGATGGCAGCGGCCAGGACCGTCGGCAGCATCAGCGCGATGATCAGGGTGACGCGCCAGTTCCATAAAAACAGGAACAGCACAGCGGCGGCGAAAATCGCGCCGATGGCGATCGCATCGCGCACGCTTTTTTCGGAAGCCAGCACCAATTCCGATTGATCGTAATAAGGCTTGATCTGAATGTCGGCGGGAACGGTGAAAGCGGCCACAGCCGCCTTCACTTCCTGAGCGATGGCGACGGTGTTCGCGCCTGGCTGCTGGAACACATTGACCAGCACCGCATCGCTGCCGTTGGCGGTCACGGTCGTCCATTCGGGGACTGTGTCACGCCGCACGTCTGCAACGTCCTCCAGCGTGACAATGCCGTTGCTGCCGCTGCGCAGAATGGTGTGCCGGATATCGTCGAGGCCGCGCAAGGGCGTGCTCGACAAAAGCAGATAAAGCCGGTACTGATCCTCGAGCCGGCCGACCGCGGTCACGACATTGCTCGCGGAAAGCGCGGTGACCACGTTATTGATCGAAATCCCGAGTGCGCGCAGCCGTGCAGGGTCGACCTGCACATGATATTCCTCTTGCCTGCCGCCCAGCGTATCCACGTTCGCGACGCCGGACACCGTGGATATTTCGCGACGCAGTTGATAATAGGCAAAATCGCGCAGGCTGACCAGATCGCGCGTCTTCGAAGTGAGTGCCAAACCCAGCACAGGAAATACGGTGGGGTCCAGCCGCCGGGCGGTGAATTTGGTTTCGCGCGGCAAGTTGGGCAACAGCTTGTTCACCGCTGACTCCGCCTGGACGAGTGCAGTGATCATGTCGGTGCCCCAAGCAAAGTTCACCGAGATCTCCGCCGAGCCCCGGCTGCTCGTGGAGCGTATGTCCTGCACGCCCGGCACGCCTCTCAACGCCTGTTCCAGGGGCTGGGTGACTTCCAGGATCATGCGATCGACCGGCCGGTCGCCGGCATCAACGCCGACAATGATGCGCGGAAACTGAATGTTGGGGAACAGCGCAACCGGCAGGCTGAACGCCGCGAAACCACCGCCCAGGGCGAGCAGAACGGTCACTATTAGCAGCGACCGGCGGTGCTGCTGCAGCCACGCGCCAATCATTTTTGCGGCTCCGTGTGCAATGCCATGCCGGCTGTCAATTCGGCATTGCCGACTGTGACGACGCTTTGTCCCGCGACGAGCCCTTTGCGGATTTCGATGACTTTCCCATTGTCCTCACCGGTTTCCACCGGACGCTCCCTGGCGTGCCCGTGATCATCCACAAATACATATGACTTGCCTTGCTGGGAGAGCACGGCGGAGCGCGGTACCACGAGTGCGTGCGGATTCGCTTCGACAACGATTTCCGCCCGCACCATCGCACCGGGAAGCAAGCCATGCGCCCGTGGCAAGGGGATCACCGCGTCCGCCAGGCGAGTCGTTGGATCGATTTGCCGATAGATCTTCTCTACGGTGCTCGATATCGGCGTTTCCGCCGAGTTGATCGGAACCACTTCGACGCGTTGACCGATGTGGATCCGCGCGAGATCGTCCTGCTCCAAGCCTAGTTTGACGCGTAAGCGATCGCGGTTGCCGATGGTGACCAGAGGCGCGCCTGGCGCCACCACTTGCCCGACCTGCACAGTGACGGTCTGCACGGTTCCCGCTACATTGGCCCGCACCACATGCGGTCCACCTCCTTCATGGCGCCGGGCGATGTTGGCGAGCGCCACCTCTGCCGTAGCGAGATACTTCTCGGCGGCTTGCACGTCGGTGTTGGTTGCGAGTTGCCGCTGGCGAAGATCATCCAGGCGCTGCACCTCCTTGTGCGCGAACTGCACTTCGATCCGTGCTTTATCAAGTTCGAGGCGGGCGTTGGCACTGGGTTCCAATGTAAGCAGACTGTCGCCTCTGCTCACCGGCTGTCCCACGGCGACCAACAGTTGCGTCACGACTTCCTCCGCTTGCACGCTTATTCTGCGCGCGCCGTCGGGGGAATATTCCACGGTGCCGTAAGCCGTAAGGGTCCTGGTAATCGGCGCGAGTTTCGCGGCCGTCACCATGACCCGCACGGGCGGCGGGCTTGCCGCGGACTGCGCCTGGTTGGCATCGGCAGTCTTGCCGCTGCAGCCCATGCAGAGCAGCGCAGCGCCGATTATGGCGATTGCTATCCTCATCGAGGGCTCTCCTGGGAACGCCACGGCGCACCCGTGGCGAGCTGCAGCGCTATCCGCTCTTCCGATGCCGCCTGTTCAAGACTGGAAAGCTTGAGCCGCTTGTCGAGCAAGCTCGCGCGCACCGTTTCGTAGTTGATCAGGGTCACGTCGCCGCTGTCCACGCCGCCTCGCATGCGCTGCTCTGCGCGCTGAAGTTCCGGCAATTGGTTCTGCAGCGGCACCATCTCCCGATCGATCCGTTCCAGATCGGCGACCAGCGCCGCGATATCCGCTCGCGTCTTGTAAAGCCTGGCAAGGTACTCCACATAGAGCTGCTCGCGGGTCGCGCGGGCAACGGCAATAGTCCCCCGGTTGCCGTTGAAGACCGGTAGCGTCATGCTGATGCTGAAACCGATTGTGGTGACATCACCGGTGTCGCGTGCACGATTCAAGCCCAGGTTGATCTGTGGAAAACGGGCCAGCAAATCCTTATACAACTGGTTTTCCTGCGCCGCGTAGCCGGCGCGCAAGGCGATGAGATCGAGTCGTTGATCTCGCGCCGTATCAAATAGCGCCTGGGCATCCAAATGCGGCCGCACGGAAATCGGTCTGGCCGCTACGACCAATCGCTCCGACGGCGGCAGCCCGAGATCCTGGTTCAATTCCTGACGGGCTTTTTCCAGCTCCCGCGTCAAGGCGAGCGTTCGATCCTGCGCATCGAGATAAGCCACTTGGCGCAGGGCGAATTCATCGATCTTGATATCGTGTCGCTGAAGATTGTGCCGGCTGATTTCGCATAGCTGCGCCGCGGTAGCCGCTGCATCGCGGGCCAGGCGTTCCTGTATTTGAAGATACGTCACCCGCTCGGCAAGCAGCCAGGCATGGTTGGCGATCATCCATTCGTTCCAGGCCACGTCATTACGCACCGCGGATAGTTTGGCCACGGCGATTCGCTCGCTGGCCCGACGGGTAATGAGGCTGAGGATGTCCCAGTTCAGGCCGAGATTGTAGGCATTGACCAGACCGGGCTGCCGACTCGTTGGAAGAGAGAGACCTAGCGCGAGCTGTGGGTCAGGTAGTAAGCCGGCATCGAACACCTGCGCTTCTGCAACCCCTTCCTTGGCGCGCAGGGCCTTGAGATCGGGGTTGATCAGCACGGCGATTACGGCGAGTTCATCGCCGGTCAAGGGTCTGGAGAAGTCGAGCGTGATGGGGGCGATGCGCGGGTGGCGGATTTGCTCGGCCTTGCTCACCAACATTGTCTTGTCGGATTCCGACAAGACCGCATCGGGCAGCGGGGGAATTTCAGAGAGGGGTTTGGGCTGGTAGGTAACGCAGCCAGACACCATGTTGGCAAGAGCGAATAGAAAGACATAAATTCTCATGGCATCTGTCCCGCCAACTTTTTGAGGTCGTGTCCCTGCGCACGGTGCAGGTCCACAGCTCATCGTCTGCCAAATTTGCCTGCCGCCCATTGTCGACACTCCAGAGCGCACCGTTTATGTTGCGGGGCGGATCCGCTGTGGAGATCCGTTCGCGGCACGTCGTACCTGTTGACGGAGGACCGACATGCCGGTCTCAAGAAAGTCATATTGGCCGGTCAACGTTGCCAGAACCTTGGCCGAACGTTACATCCGGGTAAGGTTGAGCAGATTGCCCGGCGACAATGGGCCCTCGCCCTCGCTATTTACACGCGACTGGAATAGTTGAAGCCGCAAGCGGGGACCAGCAGGGTCATCGGCGTGTTGAGCCTCACAGGCAACCGGATGTGCGGCACCGCGATCGCCGCATTGCGCTCGACCATGACTGGCACCCCTACCACGACCCTCTGCGCCTTTGGAAGCGCGCCGGTCAATCAGGGATTCGCGATGGACGCCGCGCAATATACCGAGCCGTTCATCGCCCGGGAGACCCATATAGTCCGCGCTGCACCGGGGCACTGCAGGTCGCTTATCCTGGGGGGAGCGGAGGCCAACGCCCATCGGTGAGCGGCTTGCGTGAACTACCGATCGTCTACGGAGCGGATAAAGTCTGGAAGCAGATGAACCGGGAGCATATCGCGGTGGTTCGCTGCACGGTCGAACGGCTGATGAAGCAACTGGGTTTGCGTGGCGTAATGCGAGGGCAAACGTGTTCGCACGACCATTGCCGATGCGGCGGCCGCGCGCCCGCTGGATCGGGTCAACCGGCAGTTCAGGGCAGACCGGCCAAACCAGCTCCGGGTTTCTGATTTCACCTATGTCTCGACGTGGCAGGGCTGGCTCTACGTGCGCGTTCGTGATCGACGTGTTTGCCCGACGGATTGTCGGTTGGTGCGTCAGTTCGTCGATGACTAGAGGCTTCGTTCTGGATGCACTTGAACAGGCACTTTATGCGCGGCGCCCAGGCGGCGATGGAACGTTGATACATCACTCCGACAGAGGCTCAATACGTTAGCATTCGCTATAGCGAGCGACTGGCTGAAGCGGGCATCGAGCCCTCGGTTGGTAGCAGTAGCGACAGTTACGACACTGGCCGAGACAATCAACGGTTTGTACAAGGCCGAACTGATTCATCGCCGCGCCTGGAAAACACGCGAGTCCGTCGAGTTGGCAACGCTGGAACGGGTGGCCTGGTTCAATCATCATCGATTGATGGAACCCATCGGCTACATCCCGCCTGCTGAAGTTGAGGCAATGAAATGAACGTCTCCCAACCCTGCGATCCGCCAGGGTAAGCCCGGATGCAGACGGATCCTCACGAGCCGACGGCATCAGAGTGCCCAAGATGGAAGATCATGAAGGTCTTCACAGGCAAATCGGAGGATCCGCCCTGCAGCTTACGCCAGTTGGAGTTGACATAGCAAAGTCAGTGTTTCAGGTGCACCACGTGGACCTCGAAACAGGGGAGATCGTGAACAAGGCGATTAAGCGCGTCGGATTTCTGGAGTACTTCGCCACGGCTTGAACGTCACGCCGGCAATCGACTGCGACGGGCTCTCGACCTGGAACGTCTGCGCGGCCTCGGGAACGTTGGCCATGATGTCGGCGACCTGACGGCCGAACGCCTCCTTTTGCTGCAGCGTCGCGTCCGGCGCGGAAGTCGGCTGCAGAATGACGACCCCTTGATCCTCTTGCGGTGCGAGTTCGCTGTCGGCACTTGTGTAGAGGAAATAGACCGAAACCGCTGCTCGCAACCGCACGCGCAACAGCCTCATCGTTCAGGCGCAGATCGCCACTTTATTTTGAGATGGCGAGTGTTGACGATTGCCGTCAGGGAGGTAACGGCGGCACATACGGCAGGGACGATAGGTCAGCCCTCCCGGGAACGACCCATCGTCCGTACTCTCACGCTCTGTGCATTTTTCGAGTAATCAAGGTTGCCTGGTACATCGGATCGGCGTTCCCTTGATGTCGATTTATGGGACGTATGGCTACTGCTGCGCCACGGCGCTCGTTTCCGACCAGCCGCCGCCCAGCACCTTGTACAGCGTGATCAGGTTCGACTGCCTGGCGAGCGTGTCCGTCGCAAGCTGCTGTTGCGCACTGTAGAGCGTGCGCTGGGCGTCGAGCAAGGTCAGGAAACTGTCGGTCCCGGCCCGGTAGCGTGCCTGCGCGAGATCGTAGTACTGCTGCGCCGAGTTCGCGTAGTCGCGGTCCGCGGCCACTTGCGATACGTAGGTCGTGCGCCCCGCAAGCGCGTTGGACACTTCCTTGAACGCCGTCTGGATGGCCTTTTCATAGTTGGCGATGTCGATGTCCTTCTCTACCTTCGCGACGTCGAGCGAGGCCCGGTTGTAGCCGAAGTCCAGGATCGGAACCGAGATGGACGGCGCAAAGGTCCACGCGCCCGTGCCGGCCTTGAAGAGATTCGAGAGGCTGCTGCTGGTGCTGCCCGCCGACGCCGTGAGCTCGATCTTCGGAAAGAACGCGGCGCGTGCCGCGCCAATGTTCGCGTTGGCGCCCTTGAGCGTGTGCTCGGCCTCGACGATGTCGGGGCGGCGCGTGAGCAGATCCGATGGCACGCCTTCACCGATGTCCGCGAGCGTGTTCTCGTTCTCCATCAGCGCGGGACCCTGGGGCAGATCGGCGGGCAGCGGCGCGCCAATTTCCGCGACGAGGTTGTTGCGGTCCTGTGCCACTGCGCGCGTGTAGGAGGCGAGGCTCGCACGCGCGGCGGCAAGCGAGTTTTCGGCCTGGCGCACGTCCTGCATCGATGCACTGCCCATCTTCATCATGCTGACCGTCAGATCGTAGGTGTGCTGGTCCGCATCCACCGTGTCTTGCGTGATCTGCAGCAGGGCTTCGTCTGAGAGTAGTTGCAGATAGTCGGTGGCGACCGTCGCGATCAGGCTGATCTGCGTGCTCGTGCGGGCGGCGTCCGTGGCGAGGTATTGCTCGAGCGCCTGGCGTTTCAGGCTGCGCAGGCGGCCGAAGAAGTCGATTTCCCACGACGTGAGGCCCACGCTCGCGCTGCTCGAGCTATACGCGCTGGTGGAGCCTTCCCAGCGTTCGCGCGTGACCGACCCCGACGCGCTGATGGTCGGGCCGATGTTGGCGCGCGCGATGCGGTACTGCGCCTCGTACTCGGCCACGTTCAGTGCGGCCACGCGCATGTCGCGATTGTTCGCGAGCGCGAGTTCGATCAGTTTCTGCAGGCACGGGTCCTTGAAGAAGTCGCGCCAGCCGAGGTCAGCGGCGAGCGGGGCAGCGGTGGCCGCCGTTGCCGCTTTCGACTGCGCCGGCGCGGGCGCGGTGGACCACGTGCTATCGACGGGCGCCGACGGGCGTTGCCAGGCCGGGTCCAGCGAACAGGCGCCGAGCGCGGCGGCGCACAGAAGGGCGATCAGTGTGCGTTTCATGCGTTGCCCTCGTTGGTTTCGGCCGCATCCATGGTGTGGCCGTGTTCCTTGAACAGTCTGCGTACCACGACGAAGAAGACAGGTACGAAGAAGATGGCGAGTACCGTGGCGGCGATCATGCCGCCCGTCACGCCCGTGCCGATCGCATGGCGCGCGCTGGCGCCGGCGCCCGTGCTGATAACGAGCGGCAGCACGCCGAACACGAACGCGAGCGAGGTCATGAGGATGGGGCGCAGGCGCATATGGGCGGCTTCGAGCACGGCGTCGACGAGGCTGTGTCCCTGCGCCTGAAGGTCCTTGGCGAACTCGACGATCAGAATCGCGTTCTTCGTGGAGAGTCCGATGGTGGTCAGCAGCCCCACCTTGAAGTAGATGTCGTTGGAGAGTCCGCGTCCATGCGCGGCGAGCAGCGCACCGAGCACGCCGAGCGGTACGACGAGCAACACCGCGAGCGGGATCGACCAGCTTTCGTAAAGGCCCGCGAGACACAGGAATACGATGACGAGCGAGATCGCATAGAGCATCGTGGCCTGGGAGCCGGCCTGCTTCTCCTGGTAGGACTGTCCCGTCCATTCCACGGCGAAGCCGGGCGGCATTTTGCGGGCGAGTTGTTCGACCGCGTTCATCGCTTCGCCGGTGCTCACGCCGGGCCGCGTGGCGGCTGAAATGCCCGTGGCGAGTTGCCGGTTGTAGCGCTCGATCTGCGGCGGCCCGAACGTCCAGTGGCTCTTCGCGAACGACGAGAACGGCGCCATGGTGGAGTCGTAGCCTGTGGTGCTGCTACTGGTGCTCGTGGTGGTTGTCGAAGACGACGAAGACGAAGACGAACTCGACGAGGTACTGCTCGCCTTCACATACCAGTCGCCGAGATCGGTGGGCATCATGCGATACGGCGCATCCGACTGCACGTAGACCTTCTGCACACGCCCCGTGTCGATGTAGTTGTTCACGTAGGACGAACCGAACGCGGTCTGCAACGTGTCGTTGACGTCCGAGATGGAAAGCCCCAGCGCGTTGGCCTTTTCGCGGTCGATATCCACCTGCAACTGCGGCGTATCTTCGAGGCCGGACGGGCGCACCATCGCGAGCGTGGGATCCTTCGACGCCATGCCGAGGAACTGGTCGCGCACCGTGAGGAGCTTGTCGTGCCCGGCGCCGCCGCGGTCTTCTATCTCGAAGTCGAGGCCGCTCTGCGTCCCGAGTTCCTGAATGGCGGGCGGATTCAGCACGAAGATCTGCGCATCGCGGTTCGCCGCGAAATGCTGGTTGGCGCGCGCGATGATGGCCTGCGCGCTGTCATGAGAGCCCCGCTGGCTCCAGTCCTTGAGGCTCACGAAGGCGATGGCGTTGTTCTGCCCCTGGCCGTTGAAGCTGAAACCGTTGATGGCGATGACCTGCTTGACACCCGGTTCGTCGTTCAGCACGTAGTGCTCGACTGCCTCCACCGTCTTCAGCGTGCGCGAGGCCGGGGTGCCCGCGGGCGCGCTGATCGACACGATGAAGTAGCCCTGGTCTTCGTCGGGCAGGAACGAGGAGGGCAGCGTGACGTAGAGCAACGCCACGATGCCGGCGATCACGCCGTAGACGAGCATGTAGCGCGTGGGCTTCGCGACCACGCGGGCGAGCGAGCTGCTGTAGCCCGCATTGCTTTTGGTGAACCAGCGGTTGAACCAGCCGAAGAAGCCGCGCTTCTCGTGATGTTCCACGTCGGCACGCTTGAGCAGCGTGGCGCACAAGGCCGGCGTGAGCGTGAGCGCGAGCATCACCGAAAGCAGCATCGCGGAGACGATCGTGATGGAGAACTGCCGGTAGATCGCGCCGGTGGAACCCGAGAAGAACGCCATCGGGATGAACACCGCGGTGAGCACCGTGGTCACGCCGATCAGCGCGCCCGTGATCTGGCCCATCGCCTTGTGCGTGGCTTCCTTCGGTTCGAGTTTCTCCTCGATCATGATGCGTTCGACGTTTTCCACCACGACGATCGCGTCGTCCACGAGCAGGCCGATGGCGAGCACCATGGCGAACATCGAAAGCACGTTGATCGAAAAGCCGATCATCGACATCACGCCGAACGTGCCGAGCAGCGCCACCGGCACCACGATGGTGGGAATCAGCGTGGCGCGCACGTTCTGCAGGAACAGGTACATCACGAGGAACACGAGCACGACGGCTTCGAACAGCGTCTTCACGACCTCTTCGATCGAGATGCGCACGAACGGCGCGGTGTCGTACGGATAACTGAGCGCCACGTCCTTCGGCAACTGCGGCTGGAGTTCGGCAAGCTTCGCACGAACCGCGTTTGCGGCCTGCAGCGCGTTGGCGCCGGTGGCGAGCTTGATGGCAAGTGCCGCCGCGGGCTTGCCGTTCAGGCGCGACGAGGTCTCGTAGCTGTCGCCGCCCACCTCGACCCGCGCGACATCCTTGATCAGCACACGGGAGCCGTCGCTGTTCACGCGCAGCAGAATGTTGGCGAACTGGTCGGCGGTGGTGAGCAGGCTCGATGAGCGGATGGTCGCGTTGATGGCCTGCGAGTCCGTTGCGGGCGCGCCGCCCACCTGGCCGGTGGTGAGCTCGACGTTCTGATTGGTGATCGCTGTGGTGACGTCCGAGGCCGTGAGGCCGTAGCTGCGCAGCTTCACCGGGTTGAGCCAGATGCGCATGGCGTGCTGCGCGCCGAACAGCGTGACGTCGCCCACGCCGTTGAGCTGCGAGAGCGGATCTTCGATCTGGGTGGCGATGATGTTGCCGAGATCCACTGAATTCCAGGTGCCGCCCGGCGACGAGAGCGCGACGATCATGAGGTAGTTCGTCGATGCCTTCGCCACCTGCACGCCTTGTTCCTGCACGGTCTGGGGCAAGGTGGGCGTGGCCTGCGTCACCTTGTTCTGGACTTGCACCTGCGCAATGTCGGGGTTCGTGCCGGGATTGAACGTCAACGTGATGGTGCCCTGCCCCGCGGAACTGCTCGTGGAGGACATGTACAGCACGTTGTCGATGCCGCTCAGCTTCTGCTCGATTACCTGGGTGACGGTTGCCGCCACGGTGTCGGCTGAGGCGCCGGGGTAGGTCGCCGTGACCTGTACCGAGGGTGGCGCGATGGTGGGGTACTGCTCGACGGGAAGGCTCGTGACCGCGGCGGCACCCACCAGCATGATGACGATGGCGGCGACCCACGCGAGAATCGGACGCTTGATGAAGAACTCTGCCATGTCGTTCTCCGCCTAGCGTTGCGCGGACACGGCCGCGGCCGTGCTTGCTGCTGACGCATCCGATGGTGCATTCGATCCCGTCTGCGACGTATCGGCGACCACCTTGACCGGCGCCCCCGCATGCTCGCTCTGCAAACCGCTCACGATCACGCGGTCACCGGCGTGCAGGCCCGAGGTCACGATCCATTGGTCGCCGAACGCGTTGTCGGCGACCACGGTCGCCTGCTGGGCGTTGCCGGACGCGTCCACGACGTAGACGCTTGCCTTGCCGTCCGACGCGCGTGTTACTGCCATCTGCGGCACGAGTATCGCGTTGTCGTTCTCGCCTTCTTCCAGGCTCGCGCGCACGAACATGCCGGGCAGCAATTCGCGTTCGGGATTCGGGAACGTGCTGCGCAACGTGACCGAACCCGTGGTGGCGTCCACCGTGACGCCGGAGAACTGCAGCGCGCCGGGGTGTGCGTATTCCGTGCCGTCTTCCATCACCAGCGTGACGATGGCGCTGTCGCTGCCGGTCTTCTTCAGACGCCCGGAGGCGAACGCTTTGCGCAGCTTCAGCCATTCCGTGCTGGGGCGCGTGACGTCGAGATACATCTGGTCGAACGCCTGGATCGTGGCGAGCGCGGTGGTCTGGTCCGAGGTGACGAGCGCACCCTCGGTCACGGTCGATGCGCCGATGCGGCCTGAAATGGGCGCCCGCACGCGCGTGTATTCGAGGTTCACGCGCGCGGATTCGAGCGATGCCTCGTCGGCGGTGACATCCGCGGCATCCTCGCGAACGGCGGCAACCGCATCGTCGTAGTCCTGCTTGCTCACGGCGTTGATCTTCACGAGGTCCGTGTAGCGGTCCGCCTTCGTCTTCGCGGAGGCCAGCGTGGCGCGCGCTTTCTCGAGCGTGCCGCGTGCCTGGTCGTAGGCGGCCTGGTAGGCGGCAGGATCGATCTGGTAGAGCACCTGGCCCGCCTTCACGTCGCTGCCTTCCACGAAGAGCCGCTTGAGGATGATGCCGCTCACCTGCGGGCGGACGTCGGAGACCTTCTGCGAGGAAAGCCGGCCGGAGAGCTCGGTGGTCTCTACGATCCGCTGCGGTGCGAGCGTGAGTACGCCCACTTGGGCGGTTTGCGCGGGAAAGCCGGCGGGTGCGCCTGCTTGCCTGTTGCAGCCGGCGGTGCCCAGTATCGCGAGCATCGAGAGTGCTGCAAACAGCCGACGCGGCCTCCAACGCAGGCGGTGCAGGCGGTGGTGCGCATCGTGGATCAGGGTGGTTGGCGTCTTCATCTTTGACCTGTTGGACATCGCAATGCCTCGCAACGCGAGAACGGGACCGCACCGGGCGCCGTGGCGGGAGCCTTAATGGAAGCCGTAGCGGGACCGGGTGCTGGGCAAGGCATAAAGCTACCGATGCCGCATGTTTTCGTGCTTACGGAAACTTACTGTCCAGTGACGCATCAAGACCGGCGAAAGAGATTCGGGCGTTCGGCGCACGAAACGCGGGACGACGCGGCCTTTGCGTTAGCGACCGCAGATCTCAGTAATATTCCGAAAGCCAATCGTGCCCTTTCCGGGCTACGATAACCCCGTCCTCATGCCGCCCCGAATGCCTGAAGTGCACGCACCTTCCACGCCCGATTCCGCCCTGCAAGTCCTGCTCGTTGACGACGACGCCGAACTGCGCGATCTGCTGCGCAAGTTCTTCCAGCAGCGCGGCATCGCGTTCTCCGTATTGCACGACGCCACGAAGCTGGCGCGGCGGCTGGAACGCGAGCGCCCATCCGTCATCGTGCTGGACCTCATGATGCCGGGCGTGGATGGCCTCACGGCGCTCAAGCAGCTGCGAGCCAGCGGCGACACGATTCCGGTCGTCATGCTCACGGCCCGTGCTGAAGGCGTGGACCGTGTGCTCGGGCTCGAACTCGGCGCGGACGACTATCTCGGCAAGCCCTTCATGCCGCAGGAACTGCTCGCGCGCATCCACGCGGTGCTGCGCCGGCAGGGCCAGCCGCAGACCACGGCGGCGCCGGAGAAGCGCGCGCCGTGCCGGTTCGGACGTTTCGAACTCGATTTCTCGACGCGCACGCTCCTGTGCGACGGCGAACCCGTGAAGCTCACGGGCGGCGAATACGCGCTGCTCGAAGTGCTCGCCTCGCACCCCATGGAAACGCTTTCGCGTACGCGCCTCATCGAGCTGCTCCACGGCCCGGATGCCGAAGTCACGGAACGCGGCATCGACGTACCGGTGTGGCGCCTGCGCCGGCTGATCGAGGACGACCCGTCCAATCCCCGCCGGCTGCAAACCATGCGCGGCGTCGGCTACATGTTCGTTCCCGACAACCCGGCCGATGAAGAATCCGCTTGATACGGTGTTTGGCCGGCTCGTAGTTACCACGGTTGGCCTGCTCCTACTCGTGCACCTCACGTCGCTGCTGCTGATCGACCGCACACGGGCGAGCCTCGCCGCGTCCCATATTTCGCGCGTTGTGGAGGCCGGTGCACAAATGAGCCAGCAGGACACCGGGCACGAACGTTCCGTGGCGGACATCCTCGGCATTTCTCTGGTGGACATTCACGGGCTCCCGCCCGCCGACGCTCAGCGTTTCCTCAACGACACGATAGGGCCGCTCGAGCAGCGTCTGAGGCGCGTCCTGCCCGCAGGCAGCCACGTCGCGCTGGACAGCGAAGGCACGCTCCGCGTCCTGCCCGCGGGCAGCTCGCGCGGCATCGTGCTGCCGCAGGCGGAGGTGCCGCCGAGCCGTTTCACCGGCGTGCTGACGCTCACGCTGGTGTTCGCCATCGTGGTCGCTGTCGTGCTTGCCTGGCAACTCAACCGGCCGATCCGCGACCTCGCCGCAGCCGCGCGCGAGCATCGCATGGGCCATCACTTGAGCCACGTGCGCAAGCGCGGGCCGCGCGAGCTCCGCGAACTGATCGGCGACTTCGACGACATGACGCGCGAACTGGCCGAGGCCGAGCGCGAGCGCGCCGTGATGCTCGCGAGCATCGCGCACGATCTGCGCACGCCGATCACGCGCATGCAGGTGCGTGCGGACCTGCTTGCCGATCCGGGCGATCGCGATGGTTTCCTACGCGATGCCGAATCCATGTCGCGCGTCATCACGCAGTTCCTCGACTTTGCCAGGGAGAGCCCCGAAGGCTCGCCGCAGATCAGCGTGGATGCGCACTGCCGCCGCGATTACACGGACGCGCTGAGTCCTGGCGGCGAACAGGACGCAGACGCGCTCGTCACGCTCGACCTGCGCGCGGGGCCGGACTTCACGCTGCCCATCGTCGATGTCGACCGCATCCTGTCGAACCTCGTCGAGAATGCGCTGACCTACGGCGAGCCGCCCGTCGAAATATCCACGCGAGCGCATGAGGAGCTTTACGAACTCGCGGTGCGCGACCATGGTGCCGGCGTGCCCGCGCCCGACCTCGACCGCGTGCTGCGCCCTTTCGTGCGGCTCGATCCCGCGCGCGGTGGCACCGCGCATAGCGGCCTCGGTCTCGCCATCGTGCGCCGTCTCGTTCGCCATCACGGCGGCACACTTCAAATCTCCAACGCGTCCGATGGCGGCCTCGTCATCGCGATGATGTTTCGGAGGCGCAGCCCCACACGTTGAAGCACCCTAGTTCGTCGCCGCTGCGGGCAACCGCAACGAATCGCCGCTGCTGCGTGACGCGCTGCCCAGAGTGAGCCAGATGGCGCGCGCCATCGGCATGGACCAGAAAGGCGCGCGCCTCAGTCTGGATGGTGACCATCAGAAGCGGAGCGAACGAGCTTGATGTATTCGGCGTGGGCCCACGCGAGCGGTGTGGCTGAGCCCGTCGGCCCGCCGGTCACGAAGGGCGTGTTGGGCAGATCGGGCAGATCCCACAATTGCTCGGGAAGCAGACCGCGCGTTCCTGCGAACGCCTCGAGAGCGCGGATGTAGGGTGTAGGATCGCCACCAGCGGCCAATTCATCATGGCCGCGTTCGCCAGCAAGCAGCGGCCAGGGGCGCCCAACCCCGAAGGGAGACCCTCTCCGGACGTTCACCCCGCGTGACCTCTACGGCCGCATTTGGGGTTCAACGGTCATCAAGGTGCCCGGGTGCGGACAGATCGTCGCCCTATAGGCGATCGGCGGCGGAAAGCGGTAAAAAAATATGGCGTGGGCAAGTAATGGAAATCTTACTAATATGGGAAAGGTGGTCAGTCCGGCCAGTCCTGAATGTCGTGTCCTCCTTGGCGCCCATTCTGCCTATCCACTACTTCCGGCTGATTAGTCGGCGGAATGAGCGGACCAAATCGACCTGTCCGGTGCGAGGCTGTGAATGCCGTCACAATCCTGCTGCAATGGCGCGTTTCCGCGTGGACATCGAAAGCATTGGTACGGGGATTTGTCGTGACTTTTCCTGCGCAGGATCAGGGCGGGCCGCTTGCTGGACACGAGGATGCAACTTTCGGTTTCGCAGAGATTGCATCAAATCGCTGATCGAACTGGTTCCATATCCAGTCGCTGTTGTGGACGACTGGCTTACGATCATCTGCACCAACGCCTGCGCAGCATCGCTGCTCGGCTATACGACGGAAGAACTCTCCGGCATGTGCTGCGGCACAGTCTTTCCTCAGTTGACAGCACCCGGTGGAGAGTCCCCGACCGAAGTGCGATCTTTCGGTGATGAGCCGTCCGCCCGCGGCGCAATGAAACCCGTCATTGCAAGCCGCAAGGACGGAGGCTGTGTTGCCGTGAACATCAAGAGCACGCGGTGCCCAACCGAGCTTTCGCCCGCCTGGAGGCTGGTTTTCGAGCAGGTGAAAGCTGGTCGGGACGAGGAACTGGGGGCGCATCTGGCACGGATGTCGGAACTGGAGTTTATGACAGGTGGAGGAGCCCACGAGATCAGGCAGCCGCTGACGGCGATCCTGAGCAATGCAGAGGCGGCGCAGCGAATTCTCGGGATGGATGTGCCAAACCTGTCTGAGTTGCGCGAGGCGATGGCGGACATCGCGGATAGCAGCTTCAGGGCCAACGAAATTGTCCGGACGATGCAGCAGCTGGCCAGACGGGCTCCCCATGAAACGCTCCCCCTCGACATGGGCAACCTGGTCCGCTCAGTGGTTCAGCGCATGCGTCGCGATGCTGCCGTGCGCGACATACAGATGACGTTAGATATCGTCCCGGACTTGCCGGTCGTGCACGGCAACAACATACAGCTGCAGCAGGTCATGGCCAACTTGTTGATGAATGCATTCGATGCGGTAGAACGATGTTCCGCAGAGGACCGGGTTGTTTCCGTAGCAGCGATGGGCGCGCTGGACGGAAGCGGCGTGAGCGTTGCTGTGAGCGATCGCGGCCTGGGTTTGAGCACCGAGCAGATCGGCGGATTGTTCACGCCGTATATCACGTCGAAGGCACACGGGCTGGGATTAGGCCTGTCGATCAGCAGCACCATCATCACCATGCATGGTGGGCGCCTGTGGGCCGAAAGTAATGGCGAACGCGGCGCAGTGTTTCATATCCTGCTCCCCGCGCGGGGCACGGAAGAAGAAACCGGTTCGCCGCGAAAATCATGAACACGCTCCTCCCAAAGTGTTCGAGGTCGAGGACGACGAACGCGTGCGCAGCGCGCTCGTACGGCTGCTACGGTTAAGCGACCATCGGGTGAAAACGTTCGGAAGCACTGAGGCATTCATGGAACACGCGAATCTCGCCGACGTCCCGGCGAGCCTGCTGTGGACCTGCAACTTCCGGGCTGAGCCGGCTGGCTCTGCAACGTCGGTTGCGCGTGATGCTTCCGATTATCTTCAAAAGTCGTCGTTGTAGTCAGAGAAGCTCGAACCGCGGTTCAGGGTTGATCGCGTTGCAAAAGGGCGTGACTTGACGGTACCGATGACGGTATCAACCTGCCAAGTCGTCTTGAGATGCGTGGCTTTCACGATTTTTTAAGGCGGGGGGCGTTGATTTTCCGATGCGGCCCACCTAAAGCCGTTGAGTGCCAGGATGAAATGCCGGTATCGCTGGCGGTATCGGCGGGTGCAATGGGAGCCGAGCGAGGCTCTGCGGTGGGTTTGCGGCGGGTGGTTGTCAATTGAGTGGGTATGGTGCTCAGGTTTGCTTGCTTGATCCTGCGGCCGTCGTTGGCATGCTTAGCCGATCAATATAGTCGGCCCACTCCTGCATGACCCTGCGACGATCGTCGTCAAACGTTGTTCTGTCATAGGCCTTTTGTACATCGCCACGCTTGGCGTGTGCCAGTTGCGCTTCCAGTACATCGATATCCATACCGAGTCGTTCTCGTCCGACCGTGCGGAGCATGCCCCGGAAACCGTGCGTCGCGTGTTTTCCTTGAAAGCCCATCTCTCGCAGTGCTTTGCTCAATGCATCTCGATGTAAATGAGGAGTCTTTTGGCGGGCAGGGGACGGAAAGACATAGTGCCCCTTACCGGTAAGTGACTGCAACTCGTTCAGAACGGCGATGGCCTGTTTCGGCAATGGCACGATATGATCGTGCCGCATTTTCATCCGCTCGGCTGCAACATGCCATTCAGCTGTCTTGAGGTTTACCTCGTCCCACGGCACTGCGGCAACTACACCTGGGCGAAGGCCGGTCAGCATGGTGAGCTTGAGGGCGGCGCGTGTAATAGGCGACTCGTAGGCATCGATGGCAAGAACGAGCGGAGCGATGTCCGCAGGCCTGGTGATCGCTGGTATGTGGCCTTTCTTGTGGCGTGGCACAACGCCGCGGAGTGTCAAGGCGGCGCCATCTTCGCGCAGTCCGTTCTGAACGGCGTACGTCACGATGCCACCGACATATTGCCTTGCTTTGGTCGCGAGGTTGGGCGCGTGGGATGCGATCGCTTCGAGTATGGGCTTGACCTCCGGCGTGGCAAGCGTCGAGATGGGCTTGTTGCGGAGCGCGGGAGTCAGGTATTCGCGTACGACAAACTCCGCTTTCCGGTAGGTTTCGTCTGCCCATTCCTTGCGTTTGAAGTCGAGCCAACGCTGCGCCACGAGATGGAAGGCGCCTTCGGCTACGCGTTTGCGTGCTGTGGATTCGGCCCGGCGATGTTCTACCGGATCGGTGCCCTCGCGTACAAGATTGCGCGCGGTAGTGGCCGACCGTCGTGCATCAACGAGCGTGATATCGGGGTAGGGGCCGAGGCTGAGGAAGTTCTCCCTGCCCGTGCTCGGTCGTCGGTAGCGGAACAGCCAGGTCTTGGCGCCGTTTGGCTGGACTCTCAGGGCGAGTCCGTTTCCATCTGCGTGAAGGTAGGAGCGCGCACGCGCTTTAGCTGCACGGAACACCAACTCTGACTTCGGTTCGACGCGTCTGGGCATGGGTTTGCCCCCGAATCTGGTATACGCAACAGCATACGCAAAAATCGTCGATGTCAGTGGAACGCAAGGGATCTGTAGAGAACAAAAAACCCCGTAAGACGTTGACTTTACGGGGTTTCTCGGACTTCTTCGGCTTACGCCGGAATAGCTGTTGGTGCCCAGGAGAGGACTCGAACCTCCACGGTGTTGCCACCGCTAGGACCTGAACCTAGTGCGTCTACCAATTCCGCCACCTGGGCACGTCTTCAAGCTAGACCGCTATTTTAGCAAGATGATTAAGCTTGTCAATTCCTGCTTCAAACAAACTTGCTTTTCTCATCCGCTCGGTTGAACGCGCAGCGAAGTAATGCAATCGCTGCTGAACCACCGTCCTGCTGATCCGGCAATCGAAACACAAACAACGATTTCGACTACCAGGCCTTACAAAAAAGAGAGCCGCCAAAAGGCGGCTCTACTTTTGAATCTGGTGCCAAGAGAGGACTCGAACAGTCGCTATAACGTCATGATTTAAAGGCAATTTCTGCTCCCTAATCGCATGCGTATACGTTTGCGTATACGCAAAAAAAATGGATCACTTCGGGAAGATTCGATACTACGGAGAAACGGAGCGAGCTGGAACAGCGCTCGGTTGGCTGGAGACGAAACCGGGACTGGTTTGGCTGCAGCGCCCGTGCGTGCGCTCAATGGCGCTACTACTAGTCCAACGAATTTCGATATCTGCGCCGTGCTCTTGGCTGTGCCTCGTAACCCGGTGCACTACCGTGCCGGTCGTCAGACGGCCGCGATTTTTGCACGGGTTCGCTATCGCACGAGGCATGTGGGTGGTTCTGCATGAGGTGCAGGTGGTCGGAGGTTCAAATCCTCTCGCCCCGACCAAAGAAATCAAGGCCTTACAAGCAATGCTTGTAAGGCCTTTTTGCTTGGCGGGCGGATTTTGCCCCCACGTTTGCCCCCACACGACGGGCGGCTCTCGCGGGAACGGAGCGGAATTTTTGGCGGGGACGGGGGAGCGGACGCGTTCGTTGCTCAGTTCGGGACGGCTTTGCTCGCGCGTTTGCCGGTGCATGCTATGTCCACGGCAACCGCACACACCGGTAACGACATGCCGTTTTCTGACGGTTTCGGAGGGGCTAGCATTTTGCCGAACATTTCCGATGCCGTCGCGTCGCTGACGACAAACGCTACGTAGCGCCCACAGACGGCACAACGGACCCCGCTGCGGGACGTGGCGGCGAATATGAAGGCCGGCACGGTGGCGCCTGCCCGCTGACCGAAGCGGACTGGGTCGTGACGAAGCACGGCGTGTCGCTCGTCGGCCACACGAATGTTCCGTCGATGGTCGCGGCCGACGCGTCGTCGCTCTACGCGCACAATCTGCTCGACTTCCTGAATCTGATCGTCACGAAGGAAGGCGCGCCATCCCAATGTGATCGAGTCTTCCGGCGAGCGCGAGGAAGCGAACTAAGCAATCCTTAATTTTACCCCGTCACGACATCGACTCGCATAACGTTGTGCCCGGCGGACTCCTGAGTGCGGTCCGTTTTCTGCGTTCCATATACTGGGGTCCGCGATGACCACCTGCATTGTTCGTTCAGCGCGTCCGGAAGACTATTTCGCCGTATGTGCGCTATTGGTCGCTCAAGACTACGCAGACCGCCGGCAGGGGAATGGCTCGCGTCTTGCGCCCCTTGCCGAGCACGGTAAGAATCCAACTGCCGCTGTCGTCGACCTCGAGCCTCGGTAGCTGCGCCTCATCGGACCACACGAGTTCGAACAGTCGTACGCCGGCATCGCGGTACAGCGTCCAGATCGCTCGTCGCCGCGCGGCGACGAGCGCATCTTCCCCCGCAACGGCTTGAGCTACTGCTACCCGCTCATTGCATGCGGCCAGCAACGCCGGCGGCAACATACGCTGTGACGCGAAGCCGACCAGTGACGCAAACATGCTCGATTCATTCCCATAACCCGCAAGGCCAACACGTGAGCCTTGGAGAGTTGGACGTATTGGCGCGGTAAACGCGGTCATGTATGCAAGGTAGGGTAGCGCTTGCGCGCTATCACGCGCCCGTTCCCGGCGACAAGATATTGCTCTCGGCATCCTCAACGCGGCCCATCTCGATTGCAGATGGTGAGGTCTCCAAATGGTATTTTTCTTTTCATCGCGGCGGCGTGATGATGGAAAAGCGCTGCGGGCATAACCACATTTGAAGTCCTCTTCGGACGTCCCCGCAACGGCCGCATATCAACAAAATATTCGGAGACTGAGCCCGGCATGAAACGTAGATCTTCCGCTTGTGCGACGAGGTCGGAACTGTTCGCGCTGTCGATTTCAGGCGAGCAGATCAGTTGCTTGATCCGCGTCGTCTATCTGGCGTTCTACCTGCGGGATGCGCACGCGTGAAATAGGCCCACGGGGCGCGCACGATACAGAGTCCATACGCGTGCCGTACGCCGTCCAGATCCGCGGTCAGTCCCATGAGCGCACCTCGTTGTCGTGACGGTTCAAATAAGGTTCAGGCAGTGTCGTCGTCCGCGAAAATGCCATTTTCAGGCTCCGCGCCCTCGTGGTCGACACATTGAATGTGCCAGTGGCCACTCATCAGCGTCCTGCCTGCATTGGCGCACCATTGCGCACGCCCGGTCTCACCTTCGAACGGGCCGCCGGACACGTTCAGATCAAGCCCCTCAAGCACACAGCAGGGCACCGAATCGTGCGGGCCGCACACGAGTGTATTGCCGCAGTCGACTTGCAGCGTGCCCCATTCGGGCAGTTCGAGGCCCAGGTGCCCCTCGCGCGACCATTGCCGCGTTTCGTTGTCGAGCCACAGGATGGCAAATGCCATCGGATTGACACGGTCGAATGTGTCGAGGTGAATGGTCAGGCGCATGACTTTCTCCATCTGTACCACGTGCATCCGCAGTAAGCGACTAGTCGTTCGTTGCGGTTCATTGACTCAGGACCCACTGGATCAGCGTGTGGGCGTCTTCGGGCGTAATCGGTCCGCCGCGGTCAGGCGGCAGCGGCATGGCCATGTCACCCCAATGAGCCCTGCCGCCGACCCGCAGTTTGTGTTCAAGCATCACCTGTGCATTCGGCGCGTTTCGATAACGTTGCGCGATCTGCTGGAACGAAGGCGCGAGAAACGGCGCGTCGCGGGTATGGCAGAACATGCAATGCTGTTGATCGACGAGGGCGGTCGGCTCGGACTGCCCGAACGCCGCGCCGCTTGCTGTCAGCAGGAGCCCGACTACATGCGCGGCCAGGTAGGGCGGAAACATGGCTTTCACGAGACACACTCCACGAAAGGTTGCAGGCTCAGTCCAGGTTTGACGACGCGGTTGCAATTGACTCACGTCAAGCCGACGTTTGCCTGCGATCATTGACCGTTTGCTTGCGTTATCCGGCATCGTCGGCGCTATCGGACGAATCGAAGCGGCCAACCGTTTGAGCGAGGACCGAAACGCTGTCGCGCGGCAGGTGCATTTCGACACTCAGCGCACTGAGGTTGAGCCAGCCGCGCGCCGCGACAGCGAGTCCTGCGGCCGCGCAGAAGAGATAGACGTTCTGCACGATCGCGCCGGCGCTTGCCGATGCAAAAGGTTCGCGCTGCGACGGTGTGATGTCGTGCATGCGTGCAAGGTCGGCGACGTACACCAGATCGAGCGGCGCATCGCCCACGAAGTCCTGGTAGCCCGTCAGCCCGCGCAGATCGCTTGCGACGGCCAGGTCGAGGCGATGTCGGCGTGGATTGTAGCGATACAGTCCGCGCGCGAGCACCGCGTAGATGTCGATTTCATGCAGGGCCAGCACCGAGGGCGCGGTTCGCCCACCGTCCGGCTCGCGATTGATGCCGTTGGCCGCCCACAGCAAATTGCTGAGTATCGTGTCGTCCAGCATGTCGGCCGCGAAGCGGCGCGTTGTGCGGCGTTTCGCAAATGTTTCCATGATCGGCATGCCGCCGGCGCGCTCGGGAGCAGGCAGTTCGATGTGCTCTGACACCATGCCGGTGACCGGACGCGTACGCGCCTGATCGCGCGGTGTGGTGCCAAGTCTGAATAGATGTTTCATGAACACGTCATCCTCGTGCAAGCCGGAACTGCAAACGGCACACAGTCATCGTGTACCACCGCGGCATTTAATGATTGACTCAAATCAACCCGGCTTTCGCGAACGCGGAGCTGTTCGAGGCCTGCCGTCAGGTGATGTCACTCGCTTGATCCGAGTCAACCAGGATCGCCACCAAAAAATTGGCGACGTTTCAAGCGCGTCTATTCTGAACACATCGGAGCGCCGAGCGTGGTCGCACTCAGGTTGTCCGCGCCGCTTCCGTCGGCTTTATTCAAGCCACGTCCTTTCACGCTCACAGGTACCGGCCATGCATATCCATTTCCCGCAGGAACGTCCCGAGTACTGCGCGCGCGATCTCGTCGTCGCCTTTCCGGCGGAGGTCGACGGTGAGCGCGTGCAGTGCGCCATCACCGCGGAGGCGCTGGAAGACCACTTCGGCGCGCCTTCGTTGCGTGAAGACGATCTGATCGAAGCGTTCGATACACACCGGCTGCCCATCGAGGCCGCCGCGCGAAATTTGCTGAAAGAAGTGGGCGCGAAGCCGGTCATGATGCACAGCGGCTACTTCCGCTTCCGGGATTGAAGCCGCGCGGCCGGGCCGCTGATCGGCCCTTTGACTGCGCCGCGCTACGACACCGGCACGGCGCTGCCACGGCCAACCCGGATCAGCAGTTGCGGAACGGCGTCCAGATTGAGCGCGGCGCGCAGGCGCTCGCGCAGCGAAGCCACTTCGATCAGTTGATTCAGGTAGGAAGCCGTCATGCCTTCGGAGGCGGCGGTGAGCAGCACCCGTTCGAGCGCCTGCCCGGCCGCGAGCCATGCGGACGCGTCATCCGTGCCGGTGCCGATGCAAAGCAGCAATGGCGAGCCGGCGACGAGTGTCTGATGCGCTGCGGCCAGACCGCCGCCCAGGTCGAAGGTGCGAACGATCGAACTCACCAACGGCACCGCGAAGTCGAGCAACCCGCGCGCGCCGGTCGACAACGCGGGCATGCCGTCCTGAAGACGCCGCGGATGAATCCAGCTAGCAAGTTCGCGGCGAAAGCGCGGGTCCTTGAATTGCCTCTGGTCGGCTTCACCGATCAACTCGGCGAGCTGTTCCCGACTCGCCGTGCTTTCAATGCAGACCGTATCGCAGCCTTCCGCCGTCCCCGCGTCCACGAGGCGCCGCTGGAATTCGGGTGGCGTGGGTTCGCCAGCGAAAATCTCACGCGTCGTCACGCGCAGCGCAATCGCATCGAACAGCGCGGCGAGGCCCTTGCCGCGCCGCAACTGATAATCAACTCGCGGTCGTACGGATCGACCACCGGCAGCGCGCGCATGTGGTCCGCGCACAGCGTCATGCAGTCGCCATCGACGATGAAATGCCACGGTTGAGTGTTGTGGTTCGACGGCGCGAGTACCGCATAGCGCAGCGCGAAGCGCAGTTTCTCGTCGATGCCCGCATGCGGGTCGAGTTGCCGTTCATCGACGGACCATGCCGTCGTGTTGGGAAGGGTGCTCATTCGGGGTCTCCTGACGCCGTGTCGGCTATGTTGCGTCAGACCATCCTGTCAGACAGCCCTGCGGCGGGCTTGACTCCGATCAAACGGCGGCGCAATGCCGGCTTGATTCAACTGCGGCGCGCGCGGCTACACGCGGGCGAGACCTTCCCTGTCGAGAATCCTGATCTGCTTGCCGTGGGTGTCGAGCAGGCCGTCCTTCTGAAACTTCGATAGCATGCGGCTGACGGTTTCGAGTTTCATCCCGAGGTAGCTGCCGATCTCTTCCCGCGTCATGCGCAGATGAAATTCGGCCTGCGAATAACCGCGCGACTTGAGCTTGCCCGACAGGTTCAGCAGGAACGTCGCGACCCGCTGGTCCGCGGACATCGTGCCGAGCAGCATCATCAGCGTGGCCTCGCGCACGATCTCGCCGCCCATCAGCCTGTGCACATGCTGCTGCAATGCCTTGACGTCGCGACACATGGCTTCGAGCAAATGGAACGGGATGATGCAGACCTTGCTGTCCTCGATGGCGAGCGCATCGCAGCTATGCTTGCCTGAACCGATGCCGTCGAGACCCAGCACATCGCCCGCAAGATGAAATCCGGTGACCTGTTCACGGCCGTCGCGATGCATCACGACGGTCTTGAACGAGCCCGCGCGAACCGCGTAGATGCTCTGGAACGAATCGCCTGCGCGAAACAGGGATTCGCCATTTTTGATCGTGCGCGAAGGGCAGATCAGCGCCTCGACCCGTTCGGTCTCTGTCGCCGTCAGACCTTCCGGCAAGCAGGAAGCACGCATCGCGCAACTCGAGCAGTTGGCGCCGCCGTGCTTCGGCGGGGCCGGTGCGAATCCGGGGTCTTTCAGTGCTTGCAGCGGAATCTGCGCGATGGTCCGGGTCTGGAAATATTCGGCAACGTCAGACATGATGGGCTCCGAGATGGTAGAGACCACGCGCGCAATGCTCGTGGGCAATTCGCTCGATGGTGTTGCATGCAAGATCGAATTCGCTGGTCTTGTCGAAGAAGTACTGCGCGCCGTTGGCGACGCACGCCTGCCTGAACCACGTGCCCGAATGATTCGTTAGCACGATCGTGATGACGGTGGACATGCTCTGCGCGAGGTTGCGCAGCAGGTCGATGCCGCTGCCGCCGCTCAGATGTAAATCCATCACCACGACGTCGGCTGCCGTCGCGCCGATGCCGTCCAGTGCCGCACAGAGTTCCTCCGCTTCACCGACGATCTCGACGCCTTCGATCGCACCGAAACGCGCGGCGATCCGTTTCCTGATCGAAATCGCGTCGTCCACGAGGAACACGCGTACGGCTGGGTATGACGGGCTTGAGTTCATGGCTCGAAGTATCGGCCGCGTCATCTCAAAATAAAATCAGCGGGGAACGAGATTCGGGTAGGCGAGCGCGAAGTGTTGTAGGGAATTTCCTACATACACTCTGTGACGGTAAAGCAGCCGCGCGAGGAGCCACGGATGTGACGGGGGTTAACGACGGAGCGGACCCAGTGACAGCGGCGCCATGACTGCGCTAGATTTCGTCGTCTTCGCCGAGCAGCTTGTGGCGCAGTGCATAGCGCACCAGTGCGGCTTCGTGAGGCATCTGCATTTTCTCGAGGCTGCGGGTTTTGTAGGTGCTTACGGTCTTGCCGCTGACGCTCAGTTCGGCGGCGATTTCCGTGAGGGTCTGCCCTGCTGCGATGCGCCGGAATACGTCGAATTCGCGATCCGACAGGCGCTGACGGGGCAGCGTGTCGGCGGGCTCGTTGAGGCTTTGCGCAAAGCGCTCGGCGATCGCGAGACTGGTGAGTACGAGGATGCGCAGCGCCGGCACTCTCCTTGGTGAGATAGCCCGATGCGCCGGCTTTGAAAGCGCGCACGGCGTACTGTTGCTCTCATGCCAGTAGCTGCGGTTGATGACGCGGAGCGCAGTGCCTGAAAGAGGGGTGGTCGAAGCCAGACGGCCGGCGCTTGATCCGCATCAAGCGTATTTCGGGTTTGAAACCGCAGACTGAACATCCGGGCACGTTTCGCCAGTGTTCGTTGGGGGATGCGTCAGAGTTCAGGAGCATGTCATGTACAAGCGGATTCTCGTAGCAATCGACGGCAGTCAGGCGGCCCAACTCGCGCTTCAGGAAGCGCTGACCATCGCGGAGGCGGCACAGTCGACCGTGACAGCGGTATTCGTCGCCGAACATGCTGCGCAAATGGTCGACGTCGGCATCGGCCTGATCGATCAGCAGAGCCGCTCGACGGTGTCGGCCGAGGCCGCGATGGCGACGCTGGAAGATGCTCGCGCGCTATTCGGGCAGCGTGGGGTGCGTGGCTTGACGCGAGTTCTCGACGCGTACGGCGAGGACATCGCGGGTGTGCTCTGCCGTATAGCCGGCGAATGCGAAGCCGATCTTGTCGTGATGGGCACGCATGGACGGCATGGAATAGGACGCTTGCTGCTGGGCAGTGTGGCTGAAGCCGTCTTGCGGCGCACCGAGGTGCCGGTCCTGCTGGTCCGGCGCGAACGGGATCTGGACGAGATACCCTCGGGCCTGTGACGGCATGAATTACAACCTCGGCCTGTGGATCGCGGACAAAAGAGGCGCCCTGACGAGCGGGCGCCTTGAAAGTTTCGTGAGGGGCTATCGCCGCGTAATGCCTAAAAACCCGTACATCGCGAATCCGTTTCGAATCAGTGTGACATCAGCACCGGCACGGTCATCGACTGCAGCATGGTTCGCGTGACGCCGCCGAGCAACCTTTCCTGAACGCGCGCATGCCCGTACGCGCCCATCACCAGTAGATCGATATGGCGGTCGGCAAGCATGTTCAACAGCAGCGCGCCGGTCGATACACCGTCCACTCCGGGCGTCCCGGCGAATCCCGCTTCGATGCCGTGCCGCGCGAGCCAGGCGGCGACGTCGATGCCGGCCGGTTCACCGCTCTGCGAATGGCGCTGCACCATCATCACGGTGACGAATCTCGCCTTCTTTAGCACCGGCAGTGCATCGGCCACGGATCGCGCGCTTTCGCGGCTGCCGTCCCACGCAATCAACACGCTTTGCCCGAACGACCGGACGGCTCCGGCGTAAGGCAGTACGATGGCCGGGCGGCCCGCACTCATGACCACGTCCTCTACAAAGTAACGGGCGATATACGACGACGGCTCCTCCGGATCGGACTGACCGAGAATCAGAAGGTCCGCGTGGCGAGCGTGCAAAGCCGTTGTTTCGACCGCATCACCCGCTGGCGCGCGCCATTCAACGCTCAGGCCGGCGCGTTCGCCGGCCGCCAGGAAGCGTGCCCGGGCGTCCTTCAGATTGGCGTCGCGTTGCGCTTCCTGCGCAGCCACCCAGGCACCTTCTCCATCCAATAAAATCGGTCGTGCGAGTTCCTGGCACACCACGTACAAGCCGATCAGATGCGCTTCGTACCGGCGGGCCAGGTCGAGCGCGAATTCGGTGCGCGCGGCGCTATACGGACTGTCGTCCAGATGCACGAGCAGAGTTTTGCAGTTCATGATCGCTCCTTGGCAGCTTCGGCCGTTGGCGATTGTTCGCCTGTAGCCGGGTTCACGCAGTGCGCGGAGATCAGGAGCACCGGGCACTGCGCAATGCGCAGAAAGCGTTCGGCGACGCTGCCGAGCACCATCCGCCGGAAACCTCGGCGCCCATGGGTGCCTATCACCACCACGTCGGCCTTGAACTCGGCGGCGGCGCGCTGGATGCATTGCGCGACGTCGTCGGCGCCCGGATCCGCCTCGACGATGCGTGGTGAGCCCGCCACGCCGGCGCGGCGCATGCGGGCGGCGGCGTCGTCGGTCACATGCGCGCCTTCTTCGAGAAGCGTGTCGCGGACATAAGAGGGATCGTAAGAGGGCACGTCATACGTCATGAGCGGGACGTTCACAACATACAACGGTTGCAATTGCGCGCCGGCTTCGCGTGCAAGTTGCAAGGCGGCGTCGAGCGCATGACTCGACACTTCACTGCCGTCGACCGCAACCAGAATCTGCTGGTACATGGCGAACTCTCCTTAAGGAGGCGGCTTGGGGCCGCGCCTGCAAAGCGCCTTCGATTGTCAGTGCGACATCAGCACCGGCACGGTCATCGACTGCAGCACCGTGCGGGTTGCGCCGCCCATCACCAGTTCCTGCCAGCGGGCATGGCCGTAGGCTCCCATCACGAGGAGGTCCGCACCGAGTCCGGCTGCTTCCGATAAGAGGGTGTCGCCAACCGACGCGGCCGGACCGGCTTCGACGTCCTTGACTTCGACCTTGATGCCGTGCCGCGCGATCACCGCTGCGATGTCGGCGCCTGGAATACGAGGGCCCGTTTCCCTGCGAGCGCCGTTGACCGCGACGATCGTGGTGAGCCGCGCTGTGCGCATGAACGGCAGCGCGTCATGCACGGCACGGGTGGCTTCGCGGCTGCCGTCCCAGCCGACCATCACATGACCGCCGGGGGAAGTGACGCTGCTGGCGTTCGGCACCAGCAGCACCGGCCGCCCCGCGGACATGACCAGGTTTTCGGGGAAATAGTTGCCGACGTACGACTCCGGATCATCCGGATCGTCCTGGCCGGCGATGATCAGATCCGCGCAACGTCCCCGGTGCGGCACCGCGAGACTGGCTGACTGATCGACGGCGACCCACTCGCCCGTCACCCCGGCCCGGCTCAGCTCCGCATGGAAGAGGCGTTCGAGCGCGCCGCGCCGCTCGGCGCGCAGCTGCTCATGCGTCGCGTAGTAGCTGGCGGTGCCGGCCATCACGTACAGCGAGCGCGGATCGGGACTGAACAGGGCGAATACGCCGGTCAGATGGGCACCGAAGTGCTTCGCGAGGCGCAGCGCGATTTCGAGCCGCGGATGCGCGCGCCGGCTCGTATCCAGATGAACGACGATGGTTTTGTAGCTCATTGCAAAGCTCCCGGAAAGTGAATGGGCGGCGCCCGACCATGTGAACTGAGTCTATGAGCGCGATGGCGCTGCGGCGTTGATTCAGATCAACCGTGCGACTGGTGGGGCGGGGACAGTGGAACCTGAAAACGACGGGGCGCGCCGGTCCCAAACGCCCCGTTCACGGGCGCTCCGAGCCTGCCAGCGCACGTTCCGCCGTCAGCTTGCCGAGTGCGGCGGATGCGAGCCTTACGCGCACGCTGTCGGCACGGCTCGTGAGGATGATCGGCACCCGCGCGCCGAGCACGAGACCAGCCGCGTCGGCGCCGGCGAAGTACATGAGCTGTTTGGCGAGCAGGTTGCCGGCTTCCAGATCTGGCGCCAGCAGGATGTCCGCCTGACCGGCCACGGGCGAATCGATCTGCTTGATTTTCGCGGCCGCCAGGCTGATTGCATTGTCGAAGGCGAGCGGGCCGTCCACCAGCGCGCCCGTGATCTGACCGCGCGCGGCCATGACGGTCAGCGCGGCGGCGTCGAGCGTGGTCGGCATGCGCGAGTTGACCGTTTCGATCGCGCCGAGCACCGCGACCCGCGGGAGTTCGACGCCCAGCGCGTGCAACATGTTGATGGCGTTCTGGCAGATATCGCGCTTATGGTCGAGCGATGGCGTGATATTGACCACGGCGTCGGTGACCACCAGCGGCTTCGAATAGGCCGGGACGTCCATCGCATAGACATGGCTGATGCGCCGCGAAGTGCGTAAGCCGGATGTCCGCGCGACGATCGCGCCGAGCAGTTCGCCCGTGTGCAGACTGCCTTTCATCAACGCGGCGACCCGACCGGCCGCGCCCATTTCCACGGCACGCGCAGCCGCCGCATGACTGTGCTCGACCGCTTCGATCGGCACGCCCGCGGGCTGACGTTGGCGGCCTCGGCAGCGGCGCGGATTTTGGCTTCGGGGCCGATCAGGACCGGTTCGATCAGGCCTTCGTCGCGGGCTTCGATCGCTGCCAGGATGGCTTCTTCCGAGCAGGGATGAACGATCGTGCGCAATGCGGGACGCACGCGCGCCTGCCGCATAAACGCGTCGTAGCGGTCGTGACGTCGCAAAGCGACCTCGGCATTCACCGTGCACGGCCACATTACCGGCATCGACGGTGCAACGACCGTTGCCGTGCCGAGCAGCACGCTGTCGCCCCTCTGGTTCGTGCAGCAGATGTCGAGCAGGACGATGCGTCCGTCATTGCGCTTTTCCTTCACCTTGACCATCGCGGTGATGGCGTCCCCCGCTGAGACAGGATGACGGAACTGCAGGGTCTGGCCGAGGCAGATCGTGCCGGGGCCAGGCAGCCGCTTGCCAAGCAGCGCGGAAATCAGCGCGGGGGTCCACATGCCGTGTACGACTCCAAGGCCGGACAGCGCGCCCGCGGCGATCGCCGCATCTTCATGCGCGGGATCGAGATCGCCCGATACGGCCGCAAACAGATCGATATCGTTCTGCAGGGCCACGCGTACGAGCGATGCCGACTCGCCGATTTCGATTTCGTCGAAAGTGCGGTTGCGCAAAAGGTTGTCGTTCACGATGGCTCCGACGCGACACGATGCCGTGTGAGTTTCAGGTACGTCGATTAAGTCATGCCGACGCTCCGGTGAGTTGATCTGCATCATCTGTTTCGGGGACGCGGCTGCTGGCGTCCTGCATTTCGTCAGACCGGCGCACGCTGACCGACGGTGTCGCACAGCGCTTCGGCGAAGCGTTTGAACGCATGCAGCGAGCCCGCGATGCTCTGGTATTTTTCTCGGCGCATCTGTCCGTCGAGCGTAATCAGCAGCTCCGACTCGCGCGCGAGCGCGAGGATGGCATCGAATTCACGGATCGCGTTGCGCGCGTCCTGTGATGGTTCCGCCGATGTCGCGGCGCGGGCGAAAAAGGCTGTGTTCGACATGGCCCGGTCTCCTTACGGGTCAACCTCGGCACGCGCACCAGGCGCATCGCGAGGGCAATCGATTCAGGCTGTCACGAATCCAGTATGGGTCGGCACCCGGCCGGTGCAAATCAGGTGGTGCCGAGCTTCAGGTAGGACGTGCTGCATGCTTGTCAGGTTTTTCCTACGCAACGATGCGCTGTCATGACGGCCAGGTTCGTCGCTTGATATGGATCACGAGAATTCGCTCAAGCGCGCCTATGCTCGTGGCATGTGCTGCGAATCCAGCATGTGAATGCACAACCGCGTGTGATATGGAGGCTGAAATGCCCAAAGCAAAAGTCCTTGTCGTCTATTTCTCACGCACCGGGACCACGCGCCTACTCGCGTCGGCGATTGCCGGAATGCTGGCCGCCGATCTCGAAGCGATCTGTGACTGCAGCGATCGCGCAGGGCCGGGCGGCTATCTGCGCTCGCTGATCGATGCGATCCGCAAGCGGCCCACGGAAATCGGTCCGGCCGGCTTGAGCGTGTCGGCCTATGACCTCGTCGTGATCGGTTCGCCGGTATGGGCCGGTTCCGTGTCGGCCCCGGTGCGTTCGTATCTCATCGAGAACCGGGCGCGACTGCCTCAGGTTGCATTTTTCTGCAGCTTCGGCGGACACGGCGCCGACGCGGCGCTTCGCGAGATGGGCGAACTGGCCGGGAAGCCGGCCGTTGCCGAATGCAAGATCACCGCGGCCGCGGCGCACCAGGGCGCGCAGGCCGCGCTGGCTGCGTTCGTCGGTGGACTCAAACGGCACCTGGCGCGGGCCGGCGAATTCGAATGGATGTGTTGAGTCGCATGGGGAGCGGGCGAACATGAACTGGCGGCTCTTTCCGATACTCGCCGTCGCGGGACTTGCGGCGTGCAACTCCGAGGCACGCATTGCCGCATTGCGCGACAGTGAGATTCAGCTGCAGCAGGCCCGCACACAGGCGTGGGTGAACTGCTCGGCTGGCGCCGACTGCGATCGCCTTTGGACATTGACGAAAAAATACCTCGCGCAGCGCTCGGTGACGCCGATTCGCCGTGCCGACGACACAGCGATCGAAACCGCCGAGCCGCATATGTTCGGCGCCGTCTATGTCTGGGCAACCAGGACCACCAATGACGCGGGCGCCTCGACCATCAGGCTCAAAGGCATGTGCCGTGGCATGTATCGCGCCGACGGTAACCCCGGTTGGCTGTACACGAGCTGTGCGCAGCAGATCCGTGCAGTCGAAACGGATTTCCGGGCGTTCGTCGGCGCCGCGTCGTAATTCCGCTGCTCGCACTTTCGCTGTGACCGCGTCGCGGCGTGCACAGCGCGCTTTTTTCTTACCCGGGAATAAACATCAGCAGCGCGGCCACGCCCATCACCAGGGTGGCGATCGAACCGAGCACGATCAGCGGTTTGCTGGCCGTGAACGCGCCCATCACCGATTCCCTCGACACGAGGATCATCACGACCACCAATAACGGCACCGCCACCACGCCGTTGATGACCGCGCTCCAGAACAGCGCCTTCATCGGACTGATCGGCGAATACTGGATCGCGAGCGCGGCCAGCACGCTGACGGCGATGATCGCGTAGAAGCCGCGCGCGTCGCGCAACTTGCGCTCGAGCCCCTCATGCCAGCCCATCGCTTCGGATAGCGCGTACGCGCCAGAACCCGCCAGCACCGGCACGCCGATCAGGCCGACGCCGAGAATGCCCGCCGCGAACAGGAGGTAAGCGAAGTCGCCGGCGAGCGGTCGCAGCGCGCTCGCGGCCTGCGCCGCTGTGGTGATATCGGTCAAGCCAGCCGCGTGCAGCGTGACGGCGGTCGCCAGCATGATGAAAAAGGCGGTGAGGTCGGAGTAGAACATGCCGGACCATGTGTCCCAGCGAATCCGCTCAAGCTCCCGGGGCGCCGCGCCGGCATCCAGGATGAGCGCGACACCGCCGCGATGAGCGTGCATGTCCTCCACTTCTTCGGAAGCCTGCCAGAAAAAGAGGTAAGGGCTGATGGTGGTGCCGAACACGCCGACGACCATCGCCGCCACGTTGCCGTTCAGCGTCAGATGCGGCCACAGCATGCGCCAGGCCACTTCGCGCCAGGGCACGTGAACGGTCAACAGCACGACGGCATAGGCGAGCAGCGAGACCGTCAGCCACTTCAGAAAGAACACGTACCGATGGTACGGAACGAAAACCTGCAGCAGCAGCGTGCCGAACACGAAGCAGGCCGTCATCAGGTGCCGGTCGACGCCGCTCACCAGTTCCGCCACTTCGCCCATCGCGGCAACATCGGCGGCGATGTTCAGCACGTTCGCGACCAGCAGCAACGACACGACGCCCATCAGCACGACAGGTGGGAACGTGCTCTTGATGTTGGCGGCGAGCCCTTTGCCGGTCACCCGGCCGAGGTTCGCGCACATTGACTGGACCGCGGCCATCAACGGAAAGGCGAGCGGCATCGTCCACAGCATGTTCAGGCCGAACTGCGCGCCAGCCTGCGAATAGGTGGCGATGCCGCTCGGATCGTCATCGGCGACGCCCGTGATGAGGCCCGGACCGACATGGGCCAGCGGATGCTCCTTCAGACGCGCGAGCAGCGCCCGCAGGCTTCTGGTATGCCGCAAACCGTCGACTTCCACTAGATCACCTCGCTAATGGTCCCGCAGCGTCGCGAATGCCTTGTAGACGATCCGCGGGTCATGCCGCCCCTTGTAGACAGCCGGTGCGGCCCGATCGAGCCCGAGCAGTGCATACACCGCGTTCTGCGCCGAGCGCACCGAGTATTCGACGGTGAACACGACGTCGTCGGGCAACTCGCAGAACTGCCCGATGAAAGCGAGATTGCGCCATCCGTCAGGCACCACGGCAGGCCGGTCGCCGCGCCGGCGCGGCAGGAACTGGCTCGTGATGAACGGCATCATGCAGGGAATGCAAACCGCGTGCTCGAGGATTCGGGCCGACTCCGCCTTGACCTTCAAATGGCCGAGAATCTCCGTCAGGATTTCGCGGCCGGTGCAGGCCTGCATCGGCTTGTCGACGAAATTGCCTGGCTGGTCGACTCGCAAGCCGTACCCCCAGAACACCTGCACGTCCGCCGGCTGATCGATGAAATGCGGCTGGTGTGGCAGCACGATCGAGGCGAGCCAGTTCGACTCAGGAAAAGTAATCAGGCCGCCTTCGCCGGGTACATTGCCGGTCAGATCGCGGATCAGCCGGAACAGTGTCGGGTCTCGCAGCGTCACCGTGAAGGAGAGCCACTTCGACGCGTCGACATGATCGGCGAACACGGACGGGTCGCCGAATTCGGGCCGGCCCGCGGCAATGTTTTTCCACAGGCTCCAGGCGCCCGTGCCGTCGACAGTCTCCAGCGGCGCGGGACGGTCCATGCCGCCGAGGCTGGAAGCCGCCGTCATCGAGCCGAGCGTGACGATCACCGTGTCGTTGCGGCCGATCAGCAATTCGAAGCCTTGATGCGCGCTCAAGCAAACCATGCCAACTACACTGTTCTGCTCGCCGGTTTCGTCGAACCAGAGATCGGTGACCCGGGTGTCCGGCTGGAAAATTGCGCCGTGCCCGTCCAGCCAGCGGCGCAGAGGCCGGACCATCGACTCGTACTGGTTGTAGACCGTGCGCATGATGCCGTGCAGCTGGTTGAAGCCCGCCGACATATGCGCGAAACGCAATAGATACCGACGGAATTCTGCTGCGCTATGCCATGGCTGGAACGCAAACGTCGTGCACCACATCAGCCAGAAATTGGTATCGAAGAACGACGCGTCGAAATGATCGGAAATCCGGCTGTTGCCGAGCATGATTTCCGGTTCGATCGACAGGCGGCCCAGGGTCATCAGATGCTTTTCATCGAGCCCATAGGCGGGGGCGTCCTCGCGTTTGCCGTTCCTCACGAGCCGCGACCTGGACGAAGTCCGGATGGTCTCGTTCCAGTCGAAGATCTCCTGGGTCACGGTTTTGCTGTCGTCCAGCGTCGGGATCGACGAAAAGAGGTCGTAGGTGCACAGATACTTGCTTTCGAGCATGCGGCCGCCGCGCACCACATAGCCACTTTCCGCGTTACCCGCGCCATCAAGGCTGCCGCCGGGCTTGTCGAGGGCTTCGAGGATGGTGACGTCGCAGCCGCGCACGTGGCCGTCGCGGATCAGGAACGCAGCGGCCGCCAGCGAGGCAATGCCGCCGCCGACAAGATAGAACTTGCCGTTCTCTGCAGGGTGGCCGTCACTGTTGACGTCGGTGCGCGGCGTGTGTGCGTGAATCGGATCAGAGTTTTGCACGTCGTTCTCCCGTTTGAG
The DNA here is from genome assembly GCF_050434105.1 of Paraburkholderia sp. 40. Taxonomy (NCBI): domain Bacteria; kingdom Pseudomonadati; phylum Pseudomonadota; class Betaproteobacteria; order Burkholderiales; family Burkholderiaceae; genus Paraburkholderia; species Paraburkholderia sp. 40. The sequence continues at coordinate 376,309 of NZ_JBNPVY010000004.1, forward strand.
GTTCGCTGCAATCGAACTGCAGCCGGCCCGCCCTGCCGCGCAGAGCAGGCGTTGGTTCACCATACGCGAGGCTCGGTGGGTTCGATTGCGTTGGATCAAGCAATGATCGCGGCAGCGCAGCCGAGCGGGCGGCAGTCGACCTCATGTCGATTCGCAAAGGCAGCGCGGGCGTCGCGACGCTGCGTATCTCGCCTGTTTGTGATCCGTATCAAGGTCACCCGACGCTGCCCTCATACGATGGTTCAGCACCTCCCGTCAGCCGGTGGTTACAGCGGCGGCGCAGTCAACGGACGCTGGCCGCTAGCGGGACGGTCACCGGCGTCGCAAAGTCGGATACGGTGGCGAAATGAGCGATGATTTTCGCATTGCCGGCCTGGGCGGCATCGACCCCCATGACGGCCCGCGTGCGGTGCGCGCATGGCGCTGGCTGCAATGGGTTCTGTTGGGATTCAGCCTGTTGGCCATTCCCGCGTTCTACTTCGAACTGGCCGCCCACTCCACGGTCTTGCACCAAACGGGGCGGGCGCTCTACGCGTGCATGTCGGCCGGTTTCTCAATATCGCTCGCGTGGCTCGCGCGCTTGAGCCACAAGCCCCGGCGGTTTCTGGTGCGCAACCGCTATGACGTGCTGATCGCAGTGGGCGCAGCAGCTAGCGTCATTTCGGGCGTGTCGGCCTGGTCCTCGTTCGAATGGTCGATGCGCATTCTGTTCGTCGGACTCGTGGCGGCGCGAATCGCGCTGTCGCTGCAAGGATTTTTCTCGCCCAACCGACTGCTTCTGCTGCCCGCGACGGCTGCTGTGCTGCTGGCCTCGGCGGGCGCCGGTTTTTACTGGCTCGAACCGGGCGCGCACACGTATGCGGAGGGCGTCTGGCTCGCCTTCGAAAGCAGCGCGACGGTGGGCTACGGCGATATGGCGCCGACCACGCCGGCCTCGCGCGTCTTCGCCGCGTTCGTGGTGCTGCTCGGCTACGGGCTGCTGTCGCTGTTATTCGCGAGTATTGCCGCGCTCTTCATCGAACGGGAAGAGCGTCTGCTGCGTCGCGAAATGCATCGCGACATCAAGACCTTGCAGGCGGAAATCGCCTCGCTGCGAACGGAAGTGCTCCGCATCGGCGCCCACGCGCACGCCGACGACACCGCAATCGGTCGTCATCGTGCTGCGGGTACGCATGATCGAACCAGGCGGGCGCGCGTCAGATGACCCATCCGGCAAGCAGGTTGGTCACCAGCACCACCGCCCACGACGGCGCACGCCACGATCCGAGCAGCAGCAAGGCCAGCACGACGAGCACGAAATCCGCGCCGCTGTGCACGGCGCTCGTCCAGACCGGATCGTAGAGCGCAGCGAGCAGAATGCCGATCACCGCGGCGCTGATCGCGGCCATCGCCCGGCGCATCGGTGCGAACGCCCGCAGTTGTCCCCACAGCGGCAGCGTCGCGCCGACCAGCAAAAACGACGGCAGAAAGATCGCGGCTGTCGCGATCAGTGCGCCGCCGATTCCCGCCGGATGGCCGCTACTTGCGGCGCCGAGAAATGCCGCGAACGAGAACAGCGGACCCGGCACTGCTTGCGCGGCGCCGTAGCCGGCCATGAATTCGTTGGCCGACAGCCAGCCGCGCGGCACCACGACCGCTTGCAGCAACGGCAGCACCACATGGCCGCCGCCGAACACCGGCGACCCGACCCGGTAGAACGCGGCGAACAGGTCGAGCGGATAGACGTGCAGCCATGCGGCCGCCGCGGGCAGGCCGAACAGCAGCAAACCGAATCCGAGCAGGCACGCGAACGCGCCGGCTTTCGTGCCGGGCATGCCGAGCGGCGCGCCCGGCACGTCGGCCGAGCTTTTCAGAAGTAGCGCGCCGATCCCGGCCGCGACGACGATCGACGCGATCTGGCCATACGTCACGCCAAGCACCAGCACCGCGATCGCGGCGCCTGCGGCGATGGTCGCGCGGTCGCGGTCGGGACAGAGCGTGCGTCCCATCGACCACACCGCCTGCGCGACGACCGCCACCGCCGCCAGCTTGAGACCGCGCAGCAGACGAAGCGACGTCGCATCGGTCAGATGCGTGAACCCGTAGGCGAAACCGGTCAGCAGCGCGACCGGGGGCAGCTTGAATCCCAGCCGCGCTGCCAACGCGCCGGCGATACCGCCGCGCATCCGCCCGATCGCGATGCCGACCTGGCTGCTGCCCGGGCCGGCGGAAACTGGCACAACGCGACGAGGTCGCCGAACGTGTGTTCGTCGAGCCAACCGCGGCGCTTGACGAACTCGTCGCGGAAATAGCCCAGATGCGCGGCCGGACCGCCGAACGAAGTGAGGCGTGGCGCGCACGGCGCGACATGAACAGCATTCGGCGCTCAGGAAAAGCCGGCATCCACTCGATGTCTTGACGCAAGTCAAGTGGCTCAAACCGTCCCAGCCGATGATCCAATCATCCCGCCGGCTGCGTCTCGTCAGTTTGGCCACACGACCGCGGCGGGCAAGTTTGCTATGGAGCCCGCGCAAGAACGCTGGACGCCTGGGAGAGGGAACATGGGAGTCGGCATGCAAATCGTCTACTTCGGCTTCGTCGGAACGTCGCAAATCGAAGCCGAAGCCGCTTCGCAACTGGTGCGCCTCGAGCGTTTCAGCAGGTCCATCGCGGGCTGTCATCTGGCGATCGAATCCATCCGTGCCGCGCGCCCCGACTACCGGGACAACGCGCGGGCAGGTGATGGGCGCGCTCGCATGTTCGACGCCCGGCTCGACCTGATCATGCGCAGCGGCGAACTCGTCCCGATCAGACATTGTCTCGACGCCAAAGCGGAAGCGGCGATCCGGGCGGCATTCGATTCCGCCGAGGAGCAACTGGTGCGCAATTCGCCGCGTACCCGGTCCTGATCGTTGCAGCGAGTGCCGCGACCGCATCGTTTTTTAACGCTCTATGAGGAGACAGGCATGTATCGAAACATTCTGGTTGCCGTGGATGGCAGCGAAGCGTCGAAATGCGCGCTCGATGAGGCGATCCGCATGGCGAAGCTGGCAAGCGCGAAGTTGACGGCGGTCTATGCGATCGACCAGTCGGCGGCCTTCACTTATGCGGGCGCATGCGACCCGCATCTGTTGACCGATGCCGCGCGCGAGGCCGGACGACGCCTGCTGGACGACGCGCTCGTGAAAATGAAAGCCCTCGACGTGGCCGGCGATTCTGAAATCATCGAAACCCAGGGCATCGCCGAAGATATCGCGAGTTGCATCGCGCGGTGTGTCGAGCGGCGCGGCGCGGATCTGGTGGTGATGGGCACGCATGGCCGGCGCGGCATGCGGCGCATGGTGCTCGGCAGCGTCGCCGAGCGTTTCGTGCGGCATTCGCCGTGCCCTGTGCTGCTGGTTCGGGAAAGCGCCGCCCATGCCTGAGCATCGTCCTGACAGGCGCGCCATCTGCGGGACCGCAGCGCGCTGGCGTGCGTTGATACAGGTCAACCGCACTTCAACGCGCGGGCCTACATTGAACCGTCTGCTGCGTCGCGCTGACCGGCAGTGAGAATTGCGGGCTCGCCTGCGTCCGCCAAAACGATCTGAGGACCATCATGTCAACTGAATCCACCACGCCGCTCGATCTGTATCGTGCGAACCTGGGACTTTCACTGCGGATGTTCGGCTACGGACACGAATACCGCCGGCAAGCCTGCGAGTTCGAGATGCAACGCATCCAACGTGATCTTGCCGCGTTGAATGCGACGCGCGACGCCGCAACTGGCGCGCACGACTGGAGTGAACTCGCGGCGAGCTATCAGACGATGCTGCGCGACTATATGGCGGCCACTACGAATCTCTGGCAGCAGGGGCTCGCTTCGGCGGCCCGGCAGCAAACCGCGTGCAGCGACGGCATGCGCGACGCGCTCGCCGGATGGCATGCCGCGTGGACCGGCAATTGGCAACAGGGCGTCGGCATGAACCCCGCGACGCTGCCGCTGCAGGGCTGGATGCGTCGCTTCGAAGAGATGGCCAGGGGCGCGCTGGACGGCGGCGCAGCACTCGGGCTGCGTACGGGTTCTGCGACACCGCCCGCGCCGGCGGGCCGCTCCGCGCAACCGGGAGAACAGCATGTCGGCTAAGCGCGTTGCCTTCATTACCGGCGGCATGGGCGGACTCGGCGCCGCCATTAGCCGGCGCCTTCACGACGCCGGCATGGTGGTCGCCATGTCGCATTCGGAACGCAACGATCACGTCGCCACCTGGCTGGTGCACGAACGCGAAGCCGGCCGCCGTTTTCATGCCTACGAAGCCGACGTGACGAGTTTCGATTCATGCGCGCATTGCGCCAAACGCGTGTTCGACGAATTCGGGACGATCGACATTCTCGTCAACAATGCCGGCATCACGCGCGATTCGAGCTTTGCAAAAATGAACAAGGACGACTGGGATGCGGTACTGCGCACCGATCTCGACTCGCTGTTCAATATGACCAAGCCGTTGCTCGGCGGGATGGTCGCGCAACGTTTCGGGCGCATCGTGAATATCGGCTCGGTGAACGGCGCGCGCGGCGCTTTCGGTCAGACCAACTACGCAGCGGCGAAAGCCGGGATTCATGGCTTCTCGATGTCGCTGGCGCTGGAGGTTGCGAAACATGGCGTGACGGTCAACACCGTCTCGCCCGGTTACCTCGCGACCGCGATGACCGCGGCCGTGTCGAAGGATGTAATGGAGACGAAGATCTTGCCGCAGATTCCCGTGGGCCGTCTCGGGCAACCCGACGAAGTGGCCGCGCTGGTGGCGTTCCTCTGTTCGGACGACGGGGGTTTCGTCACCGGCGCGGAGTTCGCCATCAATGGCGGCATGCATATGGGCTAAAACGGGCTAAAGCGGTACGGATGGCGCTTCAGGGCCGCGCGGCGAACGACTGCGCGGCCCATTTCATGCGTGGGCTACGTCCGCATCGGGCGCCGCCGTTTCGTGCATTTCATGCATTGACTGCGTGTCCAGGCGTTCCAGCAATGCTTGCCAGTACTCAATATGCGCGAAGGCGCCCACGGGCACCTCGGTATCGAAATGTACCGTGCAAGCCATCTCGCCTGCGCTGAGCGGGTCTTCATTCGCCAGTTGCCTGATCAGAACGACCGGCCCGGCGTCCGACTCCGCATGCGCCTGCGCGGCGCGCCTGCTGACGCGTTCCGCAAGCAGGCAGGTGCGCGCATGAAAATCGAGCACGATGACAGGAACCGCCAGCGCATCGGCCAACGCCGCAAACCTCGACCGGTGATCGCGCTTCAAAAATGTCGCGTCGACCAGCGCTGGATAACCCGCGGCCAGCACGTGACGCGTGAGCGCCAGCAGCGTGCCGTAGTGTCGATCGATCGAGTCCGCCGAGTAGGCGGCGCGCGGCAACGGCTGCGCATCTATCGGCGCGAACGGGCGTGGGCGTTTGCGTTCGATGTCGCTGGACACGCGTATCGCACCGATCAGATTGACGAGCGCCTCGCTCGCCACCGATTTGCCCGAACCCGAGTAGCCGTGGCATAGCAACAGATAAGGGCGCGGCTTTGCGATCAGGCGTCCGGCGAGCCGCAGGTACTGATGGGTCTCTACCGATTCGCGGTCCGTCGGGCCGCCACGCGCTTTCAGCGCCGCAACGAGCGCTCGCACCAGCGCGCGATAAACCACGTAGTAACGCAGTGCGGGCAATGCGGCGAAGTCGCCGGTGCGTTGCAGCCAGCCGTTCAGCAACCGGGCGGCAAGATCGTCCCGGCCGTGCGCCTGCAGGTCCATCAGCAGGAAACTCAAATCACTCGCCACGTCGATCCACCGCAACGCGTCGCTGAATTCGATGCAATCGAACATGAGCACCCGCTTGCCACGACGCAGCACGTTGTCGAGGTGCAGGTCGCCATGGCACTCACGCACGAAGCCGCCCGCGCGGCGCGTTTCGAAATGTTCCGCGAGCCGCTCGCCGTCTTTCTCGCACCATTGACGAAGTGTGTCCGGTAGGGGCTTGCCGGTCTCGCGTCCCAGCGCGTCCAGCACGGTGTGCATTTGCGTGCGTACCGTCGACGCCGAACCGAAGCCGCGTCGCGGTGCAGCGCGCGCCGCACCGCGATGAAACGCGGCGAGGCTGTCGGCCAGCGCGTCGATCTCCGCGAAACCGAGCGCGTCGCGCGCGAGCAATGCCTGGAATACGTCGCGCTCGTCGAAACGCCGCATCTTGACCGCGTGTTCGACAACGTGCCCGTGGTGCCGGATCTTGCGCACGCGGCCCTGACGCACGATCGTCTCGACGCCGCAATACAACTCGCGCGCAAGGCGGCCGTTCAACCGCGCTTCGTCCTCGCACGCGCGTTGCCGCACGGCGGGCAGCGTGAAATCGACAAAGCCCGGATTGACCGGTTTCTTCAGCTTGTACGCGTAACGGCCGGCCAGATAGATCACGGAGATATGCGTTTCGATCCGGCCAATGCGGCCGGCCGGATGGCGGTATGAGCAGGGCCGTTGCAAGGCCCGGTCGATGGCGCGCCAGCCGCGTTGCGCAACGCGTTCGCGTTGCCGGACGTGCAGCGGGCGGTGACGCGGCGAGGGGAAATGTTCGGGCATGGTCGGCTCCGGGAAAGCAATGAGGGCTCGTCCAGCATAGGCACGACCGGATGAGCGGCGCTTGACGGAGATCATTCATTCGAGCGGACGGCGGCGGATGAACATCGCTTGATACATGTCAATCGGCGCGCTGCGAGCCAGCCTAAAGTCAGTCGTAGGCAAGCCCGCATCGATCAACGGAGGCAGCATATGAAAGCGCTCGTGTACCAGGGTCCCGGGAAGAAATCGCTTGAGGAACGGCCCATTCCAAAGCTCGCGGCGCCCACCGATGCGATCGTCAAAATGACGCGCACCACGATATGCGGCACCGATCTGCATATTCTCAAAGGCGACGTGCCGACCTGCGAGCCGGGACGCATTCTCGGCCACGAGGGCGTCGGCGTCGTGCAGCAGGTCGGCACGGCGGTATCGTCGTTCAAGTCCGGCGACCGGGTGCTGATTTCATGCATTTCGTCGTGCGGCAAATGCGATTACTGCCGGCGCGGAATGTATTCCCATTGCAGCACGGGCGGCTGGATTCTCGGCAACAAGATTGACGGCACCCAGGCCGAGTACGTGCGCATTCCGCACGCGGAGACGAGCCTCTATCCGATTCCCGCTGGCGCCGACGAAGAAGCGCTCGTGATGCTCTCCGATATCCTGCCGACCGGCTTCGAATGCGGCGTACTGAACGGCAAAGTGCAGCCCGGCAGTACGGTGGCGATCGTCGGTGCCGGGCCGATTGGCCTCGCCGCGCTGCTGACCGCGCAGTTCTATGCGCCGGCGCAGATCATCATGATCGACCTCGATCCCAACCGGCTCGAAGTCGCAGGCGGCTTCGGCGCCACTGCATGCATCGATAGCGGCCATGACGATCCCGTTGCGGCCGTGATGAAGCTGACCGAACAGAAAGGTGTGGATTGCGCAATCGAAGCGGTCGGCGTGCCTGCCACGTTCGAACTGTGCGAGGCGCTTGTCGCGCCGGGCGGCGTGATCGCGAACGTCGGCGTGCACGGCGTCAAGGCCGATCTGCACCTTGAACAGCTGTGGGACCGCAACATCGCGATCACGACGCGTCTGGTCGACACCGTCAGCACGCCGATGCTGCTCAAGACGGTGCGAGCGGGCCGCATCGATCCCGCGCGGCTGATTACGCACCGCTTCCAGCTCGAAGACGTGGCCGGTGCCTACGACACCTTCAGCCGCGCCGCGGACACGCATGCGCTGAAAGTGATCATTGAAGTGTCCTAACTGGCGCGTTGCGCGACGCATGCGCACCCGTGCCATTAACCCAGTCCCCTATCCATGACTGTATTGAATGGTAAGGAGTGACACGATGAGCAACTTGACCCGTTTTGACCCGTTTGCAATCGAACCCATGTCGGATCTCTTTCAGGGCCTGTTCCGCCCACTGCGCGGTGGCGCTGGCGGGGAGGTGCCGCTTGCCGATATCAAGGTCGATGTGACGGAGAGCGATACCCAGTACACCGTGAAAGCCGAACTGCCCGGCGTCGAGAAAGACGATATCGACGTGAAGATCGACGGCAATCTCGTATCGATCAGCGCCAAGGTCGAGCGTAAGCAGGAGCTGAAGGAGGGCGAACGCGTGGTTCGTCGCGAACGCTATTCGGGCGCCGTCAGCCGTTCGTTCTCGCTGCAGAGCGAGATCGATGAAGCCACTGCAACGGCGCAATACAAGGACGGCGTGCTGTCGCTGACGCTGCCCAAGAAGTCGGCCTCCGAACGCAAACGCCTGCCGATCAATTGATTGGCGCGCCGGACCCACGGCTACAGGTCCCGGCGCAGTTGCAATCCTTGCATGTCATCCAGGAGCAAGCAATGAAGTCTGACGTGGAATTGAAACGGCAGGTCGAAGACGAACTGGCCTGGGATCCGGCAGTCAGCATCACGGACATCGGCGTCGAAGTGTGCGACCGTGTCGTCACGCTGTCCGGCCACCCGCTCAGTTACGCCGAAAAAATCGCGGCGGAGAAAGCGGCGCAACGCGTCGCGGGCGTGAAGGCCGTCGTCGTGGAAATGGATGTGCGCCTGCTGCATACCGATGTGCGAACCGACGAAGACATTGCCCGGGCAGTTCGCACGATGCTGCGCTGGACGGTCGGTTTGAACGAAGACTCCGTGAAGGTGCAGGTCGAAAGAGGCTGGGTGACATTAAGCGGCGAAGTCGAGAGTGCCCATCAGAGTCATCTCGCCACCCGCACGATCTCGTGTATGCGTGGCGTAATCGGCGTCTCGAACACGATCCGCATCGGCGGGAACGTCGCCGCGCAGGATATCGGCGAGCAGATCAGCCAGGCGCTGCAGCGTCACGCCGACCGCGAGGCGAAGCATATCGCGGTCAAGGTGCACGAAGGCACCGTGACGCTGACGGGCAAGATCGATTCCGCCGCGGAGCGTTCGGCTGCGCGCGGGGCCGCGTGGGCGGCGCCGGGCGTGCATGCGGTCGTCGACAATCTGACCGTGGGCTAACGTGCGGCGCGCGTCCGGGGCGCGGTTTTGCGTGCGGTTCGCGTTGCTTCATCCAGGTGAAAGTTCAGGAGCGGCTCATGACGCTTTCCGGAGTCGTCGCGGCTCCGCCGGCCTGCGTGGATTGGTATAAAGTGAAGCGGTCGCCGCCACCGGGCGCATTGGACGAGTATTGCCGCCTCCGTTCCTCACCGGTCAGCTTCCAAAATGAAATACAGGGACTACTACGAGATTCTGGGTCTCGAACGCAGCGCTTCCCAGGAAGACATCAAGCGTTCGTATCGTAAGCTCGCGCGCAAATATCATCCTGACGTCAGCAAGCATGACGATGCGGAAGCCCGCTTCAAGGAGTTGGGCGAGGCGTACGAGGTGCTCAAGGACCCCGAGAAGCGCGCCGCCTACGATCGCATGGGCGACAAATGGCGCGACGGTCAGGATTTTCAGCCCCCGCCTGACTGGGACGAGGGTTTCGAATTCCGCGGCGCGGGCAGTCAGCAGGGTGCGCAGACCGACTTCCATGAATTCTTCGAGTCGATGTTCGGCGGCGCACGCGGCGCGCATGCGCATGCGGGGCACAGGGCGTTCAACGTGCGAGGCGAAGATCATCACGCGAAAGTGCTGATCGATCTCGAAGACGCGTATCGCGGCGCGCAGCGTTCGATCTCGCTGCAAGTGCCGGTGATCGATGCGCAAGGCCATGTCACACTGGAATCGCGCACGCTCGACATATCGATTCCAAAAGGGATACGGGCGGGCCAGCATCTTCGGCTCGGCGGCCAAGGCGGCGCGGGCGCTACGCCCGCGGACGCTGGCGACCTCTACCTGGAAATCGGGTTTCGCGAACATCCACGCTTTCGCGTCGACGGCCGCGACGTGTCGCTCGAATTGCCGGTCGCGCCGTGGGAAGCCGCGCTGGGCGCGAAGATCGCGGTGCCGATGCCGGATGGTACGGTCGAGATGACAATACCGCCGGGTTCCGCCGGCGGCCGACGCCTGAGACTCAGAGGCAAGGGGATCCCCGCCAACCCGCCTGGCGATCTCTACGTGATACTGAACATCGTTCTGCCTCCGGCGGACAGCGAAACGGCGAGGGCCGCTTACGACTCGATGCAACGGGCCTTCAACTTCGATCCGCGCGCGCACTTTTATGGAGGATCATCGTGAAAGAGACCAGGACGACGACCTGCCTGCAAGGACAGGTTGTCGACGAGAGTGTCGAGTTTACACTCGTCGAATTAAGTCGGGCGAGCGGGGCATCGGAAGAGGAATTGAGGCTTTGGGTCTCCGAAGGCGTGTTCGAACCCAAGGGGGATCAACCGCAGGAATGGCGTTTCAGTGGTGCGGCGTTTCGGCGCGTACGGACCGCACGGCGGCTCGCACGCGATCTTCAAATCAACCCACCTGGCATCGCGCTCGCCCTCGATCTGCTCGACGAAATCGACGCGCTGCGCGCGCGTGTCAATCGTCCTCGTGTTGGTTAGACGCTGGTGCGCGATGTGTGCCGCGGCGTTGCGTCGGGCTACGCGCAATGCGTCATCTTTCGCCGACCGCGCTGACGCGTCGGTGGGAGATGGCACCGACAAAGAGGCCTGTACTGCCTCGGCAATGGCAAGCGAGAGTCTGTAGCGACAGAGATCGCTGGGTCGGCCGTTAGGGTCGTAGGTGCTGTAGGCCAAACTGGATGTGCCATCGTCCGAGTAGTCGCCGGTGTCCGCTACGAGCAAGGCTGACAGAACTTTACCCGGTTTCGGGCCGTCGCCTGGCAAGCACAGTTGAATCCTTGCAAAGAGATCGGGACTGTCGCCAGATCGGTCCAGCACGTGTTCATATACGGGCAGCAAGGTGACACCGTGGAGCGCACCGCTCGGCGAACTGGTGGACATCATGGATGTTGGCTTTACGTGCGCGTTTCTGGCGACACCTTATGCGCGACGCCTCTGGGGCGAAACGCTGTATATCGACGGCGGCGTCAACATCATGGCTTGACGCGTGATTTTCGAACAATGGAGGGCAGCATCATGGCCGATCTCTGGGTGGGAAATGTAGAAGAAGACGCTTCCGACGACGAGATCAGGGAATTCCTGATCAAGTACGGGTTTCCGCCATTTGACGAAATCAGGCGCATTCCAGGAAGCGGTTCGCGGCCCGCAGTACAGCTTACGTTCAAGGACGTGGGGCCGGAAATATTACGGAGGCTGCAGCCGCGGGTACATGACATGTTCTGGAAAAACCGGAAACTCGTCGTACAGGTCATGCCAGAGCGCGACGGTCGTTGAACCCGCCGGCGCCGAACATGGGCATCGGAAGGCTGCTTCACAGGAGTCGCGCGAACGGCGAGGGCGACAAGCCGCAAATTGCCGATACGGTTGCGCGTGTCCTCAAGCTGAGTCCGCAGTAGCGGCTCGCTGACCAGTATAAGCACGCGAGCGCCTTGCGCGCGCCGTCATGACCTCGCTCGGGTAAGTCGGTAACCATTCATTTACGTCACATGTCGACGTAATCTTGTCGCGCGCAGCTCCGATATTTCCCGGTTCAAAGATCCTACGGCCATTCCGGCACCCAGCCATCAGTCCAAAATCCTATTGCTGGAAGAAGCCGGGCCAACAATACTGTATTTGTGGGGGGCGATCATGCAAGGGTTAGGTTCTGTTCGGGAGACGAAGCAATGTCTGACACTCGGAATGAGACGAAGGTCAACGGTTCGAAATCAGGCAACAAGCTAGGCAACAAGGCATACCAGAAGGAACTGGCCCGGCTTCACGTTGAACTGGTCAAGCTGCAGGAATGGGTAGTGCACAGCGGTGCCAAGATCTGCATCGTGTTCGAGGGACGCGATGGCGCGGGCAAGGGCGGAACAATCAAGGCGATCACCGAACGCGTGAGCCCGCGCATTTTCCGGGTGGTCGCGCTGCCAGCACCCACCGAGCGTGAAAAGACCCAGATGTACGTGCAGCGCTATTTTCCGTACCTGCCGGCGGCCGGCGAAGTGGTGCTCTTCGACCGAAGCTGGTATAACCGCGCGGGCGTCGAGCGGGTCATGGGCTTCTGCACGCAAGAGCAACTACGGACGTTCTTCAAGGATGCGCCGCTGGTGGAGCGGGCCATCATCGACTCAGGGGTCATCCTCGTCAAATACTGGCTCGAAGTCAGTCCCAAAGAGCAGACGCGCAGGCTCGAAGCCCGGATTCACGACGAGCGCAAGGTCTGGAAACTGTCGCCGATGGATCTCGAATCCTATCGTCGCTGGTACGACTATTCGCGTGCGCGCGATGAGATGTTCAGGTCGACTGACACCGAGTTCGCGCCGTGGTATGTCGCACGTTCCGACGACAAAAAGCGCGCCCGTCTGAACATCATCAGCCACCTGCTCAGCAGGGTTCCGTATGAGGCCGTCCCGCGCGGGAAGGTATCGTTGCCGCAACGACAGAAGGCTGGGGATTATCGCGAATCGGACCATCCGTTCAGGTATGTGCCTGAGAATTTCTGAGTAATGTCGCGTCGCGTTTAACCGCGGACAAACGGGGTAAGCCATGACGCACATTCGTCGGATTGTCGGTCGCACCCTGCTGGCCGGCCTGCTCCTGTTCATCGGCGCGGTCCCTGGCGTGCACGCCTCGGACGGTGAGACACTCGCTCAGGTGAAAGCGCGCGGGGTCCTGCGCTGCGGCGTCAGCGAAGGCATCACCGGGTTTTCGTCGCACGACGCGGCCGGCCTCTGGACGGGCATCGACGTCGATTTCTGCCGTGCGGTCGCGGCTGCTGCACTGGACAGTCCGGACAGGGTTGCCTTCGTTCCGCTCAGGGCGTCGGAGCGCTTCCCGGCACTCGAAGACGGCGTGATTGACGTGCTTGCCCGCAACACCAGTTGGACCCTGCTGCGCGAAAGCACGCTCGGCGTGCAGTTTGCGGGCGTGCTTTTCTACGACAGCCAGGCGTTCATGGTGCGCACGCAGGGCGCCCCGCAGACGCTGGCCGGGCTCAGGGATGCGGCCGTCTGCGTTGAGAAAGGCACCTCGAGCCAGGCTCATCTTCTCGCGTATTCGGCCGCAAACCGCCTGTACCTGCGGCCGCTCGTTTTCGCCTCGGCTGCCGAAGCGGGCGCTGCGTTCTTTTCCGGACGCTGCAGCGCCTGGACGAGCGATGCGTCGCAGCTGGCCGCCGCGCGCCTGCATGCGCCTGACGGTCCGCAAACCTGGGTGATCCTGCCCGAACGCATCTCGCAGGAACCGCTTGGACCCGCCGTGCGCGGCGACGACCGGAGCTGGCTGGTGCTCGTGCGGTGGGTTCTCTTCGCACTGTTGACCGCCGAGGAACTGGGTGTCACACGGGCGAACCTTGCGCAACGCTCACACGAGGCCGTCGTGCTGCAAGCGCTCGTGGCCGGCGACGAGGTGGACCGCAGTCTCGGCGTTGAATCCGGATGGATGTTGCGCGCCGTGCAGGCCGTCGGCAACTACGGCGAGCTGTTCGACCGCAATCTCGGTCCGAACAGCCCGCTCGATCTCGAACGGGGGCTCAACCGGCTCTGGACGCGGGGCGGACTGATGTACGTGCCGCCCGTGCGATAGGCGAGGAGAGTCAGACCATGAGCGAACTGCAGATCGCCATCGTGATGGCCGTTTTTTCGGCGGTGATTCTTGCGATCGCCTTCAATGTGATCGACATGGCCGTGGCCGCGCTGACCGGTGTCTGCGTGCTGATCGTGCTCGGCATTCTGGACGGTCAGGACATCGTCGACGCCGGCCGCACCTCGGGCGGACCGATCGGCTTGCTGTTCGGCGGCATGGTCGTGGCGCGCATCCTGGCTACGACGGGCATATTCGATCTGCTGGGCGACTTCTACCTGCGCGCGACGGGAGGCAGCGGCAAGCGCTTCCTGCTCCTGCTGATCGCCCTGGTCGCACCCGTGTGCGCGTTCCTGCCGAATGCCACCGCCGTCATCCTGCTCGCGCCCGTCATCGTGCGGGTCGCGCTTGCGCTCGAAGTGGATTTCGTCGGGCCCATGATACTGACCGCGATCGTGAGCAATTCCGCCGGTCTGCTCACGCTGGTCGGCGACCCGGCGACGTTCCTCGTCGGCAGTTCGATCGGCATGACGTTCGGCGCCTACCTGCACCGCGTAAGTCTGGGCGGTGTCATGGCCATCGCGATCGTCGTGCCGCTGCTGCGCTGGCTGATGCCGGACGTGTGGCACCTGCAGCGGACCTTGCCGGCGCGTACGGCGGCAAGGCGCATCGAGCGGCCTGTGTACACGAGTCTCGCGCTCGCAGTGCTCGCGACGATGGTGGCCCTGTTCGTCTTCGGCGAGGATCTGCCTACGCGCATCGTGCCGCCCGCGGTGGCGCTGATCGCGAGTGCGCTTGCGCTGCTGGTCGGATATGCAGCCCGGATCGAGCCGACCGACGACGTGCTGCGCGATGTCGACTGGAAGACCCTGGTGTTCCTGGCAAGCATTTTTTGCCTCGTGCAGGCGGTGGTCAAGACCGGCTTGCTGCAGTTGATGGCGCTTGGGCTCTATCAAGCGTTCGGCACGGAGCTGACGCTGGTTGCGCTGGCGATGATTGGGGGGATCGGCGTGCTGTCAAGCCTGCTTGCCAACGTGCCAGTGGCCGCAGCGTCCATGGTGATGGTCAAGGGCTATCTGGTGGCGGCCGAGGTGGTGCCCGAATCGGCGCTGTCCGCCCACTTCACGCAGTGGCCCGCGATTTCGATTCCCGTGTTCGTTGCGATGATGTTCGGCGCAACGCTCGGCGGCAATGCCACGCTGATCGGCGCTTCCGCCAATATCGTAGCGGCGGGGATCTGTGCGCGCGAGGACAAGCAGGTCACGTTTGCGAAGTTCCTGCGCTTCGGACTGCCTGTCACGCTGTGCCAACTGGCTGCGTCGGCGCTGTACGTACTCCTGCTGGCGCGCGTGATGCGATAGCCCCAACACGGCAGCTTGCACGTTGGTCAGCCTAACGCAGCAAAGCAGCATTGTTAGTCTCTTCGCCTTTTCGCCATCGTACGGGTAGTATTCGCGTGCGGCGTCATCGGAAAGCAGGCCGGCGAGCATTCAGACATGCTTTCTCCCTTCGACTTGTGTCATTACAGGTCCGAGGTGGCGGTTCCGGCATAGACCGCGACTAGAAGATCAAGGGCCGTTCCGTGCAATTGTCCGGTCCGGGATCAGCAGCAGATGATCGAAAACTTCGCCCGGCTGTCGCGAAGCGGTCGCGCAGAGACATTCGAAACGCCTTGTTTGGGCGCTTAGGCGGGTAGCAGCAACGCATCGCTGCGCCGCCGCCCCCCAAGAACGGAGCGTGCGACTTTCGCCGCACTCCGCTCACGCCGTTCAAAGCCCCTGATATGGAGCCGGCTTCGTCACGGATAGTTCGAGGCTGTGAATTTGCGCGTGGCAGTTCGGGTGAACCATGATCAGATTTCGTGACGCGTTACCTCCACCGTCAACACGTCGAACAATGTGGTGAACGTGCCACCCCGTGCCCTTGGTGATGCGTTGGTCGCAAACACAACAGATACCCTGTTGAGCGAGCCAAAGCCGAATCAGCTTCTTTCGGCCGCTGAGCGAGTGCAGCATCTTGAAACCCTGACGTTCTTCGAAGTAGCCTTCCCAGGCCGGGTCGAAGGGGTTCGCCTCCGCTTTGATCTTCGTGTGCCGCCGGATTGGAACCTCTACCGCGTAGCGAAGCGTTGTCACGATCGGCTTGCCATCCGGCCAACGTGCTCCCGTTTCAGCAGCAAAGGTCCAGTTCCGTGTCCCAACGCATCGAAAGTACCGATGCTTGATCCAGTGGCGCCCCTTGTTGGGATGCCTGCGACAACACCATTGCCACAACGCCCGCCAGATCTCTGAATCAACGCGTGCGAAGACTCTCTTGGAAACAGCGTGTCGATGATAGTCCGCCCACCCTTTGATCACCGGGTTCAGCAGGCCAATCAGATTCTGTTGTTTGGCCGTCCGGTTTTCTCTAATGATCGAGCGGATTTTCGTCAGAAACGCCTGAACATTCTTCTTTGATGGCTTGATCAGCAGCTTGCCATTGTATTTTCGAACGTTCTGCCCAAGGAAATCGAACCCTTCCGAGATATGCGTGATTCGTGTCTTTTCCGGCGAGAGAAGCAACCCTCGCTCTCGCAAGAAACGATCGATCTCTTGGCGAACCTCGTTTTCCAGAACCTCTTTCGAGGGGCCAGTAACGATGAAGTCGTCTGCATATCGAACGAAATTGATCTTTGAACTGATCTGCTTGCCACCGATCCAGCGTGGCTGCCCACAGGTCATCGCCAGTTGACGTTGCAAACCATCCAAAGTCCAATTCGCGATCGCGGGCGAGATGATACCGCCTTGTGGCGTACCCGCCTCGGTTGGAAACCACTGTCGATCTTCGAGGTATCCTGCCTTCAACCACTTCGAGAGCATCACTTTGTCGCTTGGGACGTGAGCGATGATCCAGTCGTGAGAAATTTTATCGAAACAGGCCTGAATGTCGCCTTCTAGAACCCACTGTGCAGCGCGCTTCGTCGCCAGCGCAATGAAGCACTGCTCGATCGCGTCCGCTGTGGACCTTTCCGGACGAAACCCATAAGAATTTGGGTCAGCATTCGTTTCCGATACAGGCTCCAGAGCAAGCAGATGAAGCGCTTGCATCGCTCTGTCGCGCATACATGGAATGCCGAGCGCTCTTTTCCTGCCATTGCTTTTTGGAATAAGAATTCTGCGCAACGGCAACGGCCGATAGCTACGCCGATGCAGCGTCTCGATGGCGTGATACTTGGCGTCCGGGGTAGACCATGTAACCTTGTCGACTCCCGGCGTTTTCCTGCCTCGGTTTTCCGTCACCCGCTTGACGGCAAGTGCCTTGCCGCTGAACGAGTGGGTCAGCAGCCATTGCAAGGCTTTCACCTTGTTCCAGCGGCCGTCCTTCGTCGCCTTGACGATGCGTGCTTGCAGCCTTCTGACTTCCCGGTAGCACGCGGCCCAATCGATCGCATGCCAGTGCCCCGCGTCGCCGGAGGGCGCGCCAGCGCGTGCTGCATACGCCGTCATTTGCATTTCCCTCCTGTAAAGGTTCACCAAACTATCTCGTCAAGAACGACCCGGTCGAAGTCTGCGCGCTTTCGCGTGGGGTGATGTCGCTTAGCAGCTCAACCCCTATCCACCCCATTACAGGGCGGCATTCGCTTTCTCGACCATCCTCTACCCGCATCCCCGTCAGCGTTCCTTGCGGTTCGCCTGCCACGAGGGCGAAGATTCGGGCTTACCGTGTTCCACGCCAGTTACACGAACAGCTTAGGTCCCGCCTTTCTTCCGGTGACTGTCTGTCCCTGTTGCTCGCAGCACGTATCGAGCAACCCGTCACATACCTTTTGGTCCAAGCCTGCCAGCATCTTGGGCTTGTCAAATTTAACGAAAGTTGCGGCGGTTCACTTACGTTGACCATCCTGTCCAGCCTAGCGTCCCTGCCGCCCGATGCTGGCAGCAATTGAGCGCACCTCGCGGCACGCTCTTCTCATGCGAAGGACTTCATTGTCCCGAGGGCTCCGAACCCGGCCGTTACCAGCCACGCTCGCCCCGGTAGGCTATCGCTGAGGGAACAACGAGTCTCACTATCCCTTGCGGGCCGAGACGATAACTGGCGCGACTTCACGTCGCACGCGTACGAAAAAATCCGTTTCTTGAGGGCACCCCGAGTTGTGCGGCAGATCAGGCAGGAAACGCACGGCTCCCGGGCTTCGCCCGCGTCGTGGCTCGCAAGCGAGGAGCTGCGATGCGTTCAGATGTCGTCCTCTTCGTCGCTGACCAGTTTGTGTCGCATCGCATAGCGCACCAGTGCGGCTTCGTGCGGCATCTGCATTTTCTCGAGGATGCGCGTCTTGTACGTGCTGACGGTCTTGGCGCTCACGCACAGTTCAGCCGCGATCTCCGTGATCGTCTGACCGGCGGCAATCCGCTTCAGGACGTCGAATTCCCGATCGGACAGACGCTGATGCGGCAGCAGATCGGTGGGTTCGTTGAGGCTCTGCGCGAACCGCTCCGCCATTGCGAGGCTCACATAGACACCGCCGGCAGCGACCTTGGTCACGGCCGCCACCAGTTCGGCGCTTGCGCTTTCTTTCGTCAGGTAACCGGATGCGCCGGCCTTGAACGCGCGCACCGCATATTGCTGCTCAGCGTGCATGGTCAGCACGAGGATGCGCAGCGTCGGTTTTTCTTCCTTGATCTGTTTGATCAATTCGACGCCGTTGCGGCCGGGCATCGACAGATCGAGCACCAGCACCTCGGCGGCCCGCGCGCGGATCAGCGCGACGGTGCTGGCGCTATCGTTCGCTTCGCCGACCACTTCGAAGCCGCTTGCACCCTGGAGGATATGCCGCAGGCCGTCGCGCACCAGCGCGTGGTCGTCGGCGAGCAGGACGCGGATCATGTTTGTGTCTCCCGCGCTTGCACGGTTTCCGAAGGAATAGTGACAGTCAACACAAAGCCCTCGCCGCGTGTGGTATGAATGTCGACCGCGCCGCCGAGCATGTGCGCGCGTTCGCGAATGCCGAGCAAGCCGAAGGACTTGCCCGCCGGCTCGGCCATGCGATGCGCGCCCTGGCCATTGTCGGCGATGCGCAGCACGAAGGTTTGATTCCCGGCGTGCAGGCTGAGTGTGACCAGAGTGGCGTCAGCATGGCGCGCGACATTCGTCAGCGCCTCCTGCACGATCCGGAATAGCGCGGTGGCTCCTGCCGGGCTGAAACGCGCGTCACCGGTCTCGATGTCACGTTTCACATCGATACCGTAGCGGTTGGTGAAGTCGTTGGAAAGCCATTCGATCGCGGGAATCAGCCCGAGGTCGTCGAGCATGACTGGCCGCAGATCGGCGGCAATGCGCCGGACCGAAGCAACGGTTACGTCGATCAACCGGCGCATGCCTTGCAACTGTTCACACACCAGCGCGCTTGCCGACGCGTCCAGCGCCTGTTCGACCGACGAGATGTCCATTTTCAGCGCGGTGAGTTGCTGGCCGAGATCGTCGTGCAGTTCGCGTGCGATGCGCGTTTTTTCTTCTTCACGGATTTTCTGCAGATTGGCGGACAGTTCGCGCAGTTCCTCACGCGCCTGCTGCTGCGCGCGTTCCGCTTTGACGCGTTCTGTGACGTCGCGCAGCATCACTGTGTAAAGGCGGGTGTCGCCATCGCGAATCTGCGAGATCGAGGCCTCGAGCGGGAATTCCTCGCCGTTGGCGCGCAAACCCGATAGCACGCGTTGCCTCCCCATCTGCCGGTCCGACACGCCTGTCACGCCGAATTGCTCGACGTGCTGCGCGTGCGCCGCCCGAAACCGCTCCGGGATGAAGCGGGCGAGCGGCTGGCCGATCGCGTCCATGGCGGAGTAGCCGAACACCTGTTCCGCCATCGGATTGAAGATGACGATCCGCTGCTGTTCGTCGATGGTGATAATCGCTTCCATCGAGGAACGGATGATCGCCATCATGCGAGCCTCATTCACGCCAGACCGACCGCTCCCGGCGCTTGTCTCGTCGCGTGCGGAAGAGTCATCGGGACGCCCGCGCACGAGCAGGAACGCGCTCGTCGCCAGAAGAAAGGCGGCGGCGACACAGATGAACAACACCGGGTCGAGCCAGTGCCGTGCCGCCAGCATCGCGGCCAGAGTCACGGAGAACGCTGCCGCCGACGCCAATGCGGGCCGTGCCGCAATCGAGCCCAGCCGCTCGCGTAAAACGGCACTGTGCGGTGCGGGCGTCTTACCGCTGACAGGCATGTGCGCCTCTTAGGAGTGACCGCGGACAAGGAGCGGGCGCGCTGTTCGACGATGTCGGTACGGCGGCGCGCATGGCAAACACGTCTATTCCGGGCGATTCCGTGCTTCGGGTGGCCGCAGGCCAAGGAAACACGCGCGGAAAGCCTGTGTTCGCGCTAATTGTCCGTGAATCGGCGGTTTCGTGCCAGTGCCGCCGGGCGGCGAGGGCGGACGACTTGCTCGTCCCCCCTTGGCGTAGGCGCCGGCGCGCCCGCGCAGTACCGACGTGCCACTCAATGCGACATCAGCAGGGGCACGGTCATCGACCGAAGCACGTTGCGCGTGACGCCGCCGAGCAGTCGTTCCTGCGCCCGCATATGGCCGTATGCACCCATCACCAACAGGTCGATATGGCGGTCGGCCAGTGCATTGAGCAGCATGGCGCCGGTGTCGACGCCGGACACTTTTGGCGTGGCCGTGAAACTTGCCTCGATGCCGTGCCGCGCCAGCCAGGCCGCCACATCGATGCCCGTCGGCTCACCGTAATGGGAATGACGCTGAACTTTCATTATTGTGACGAAACTAGCGCGGCGGATGAGCGGCAGCGCGTTGGTCGCGGCCCGCGCGCTTTCCCGGCCGCCATCCCACGCGATCATGACGTTATCCATCTGAGACCGGATCGGTCCCGCATACGGCAGCACGATTGCCGGCCGGCCCGAACCCATGATCACGTCCTCGGCGAAGTGGCGGGCGACAAATGCGCTCCTGTCTTCCGCTCATTCAGTTTCCGTAAGTGCAAGATACTTGCCCATATCACGCGTTGCGCAGCTCCTCCTGAATCGTCATGGCTACCGCGATTTGTGGGCTCATCGCACCCGTTGGCAATACCACGTGCCCATGGGTCTCGTTGATGATTTCCGCCGCCGACAGATAAAACGCTAGCAGCGCGGTGAGCATTCCCAGGTACCCGCCGGCGTGATGTAGCCATTCAAGTCCGGTCCATTCGCTCGCGGCGAGCACGAAGAACGTGATCCACAGCGAGAGAAACACCAGTTGCAGCACGCGCGCCGCGCGCCACGTCGCCACCCACATGTAAAGCGTAAACACGCCCCATAGAAACAGGTACCACCCGATAAAGGCAGGTGGAACCGTGCTGTGCAGAAACAGCACGAACAGCGCCAGCGACCACCAGAACGCGCCGTAGCTGAGGAAAGCGGTCGCGCCAAAGGTGTTGCCGCGCGGAATTTCCATCAATCCGGCGAGCGCCTGCGCGGTGCCGCCGTAAGCGAAGGCGACGGCGAGCACCATCCCCATCGCATTGCCGCTGAACCAGCCGGCGTTGATCATGCTGAGCAGCCACGTTGTCAGGGCAAAGCCTGCGAGCCCGAGCGAAGCGGGATTGGGCGCCTTGAAGTTCATGATGACATCCTCCGTTCCATGCTGGAACGCTGAAATTAGGGTCGCGCGCGTGCACGTGCGGTTCACGCGCGATCATCGGATTGCGTCAGAAGAGATGCGATGGGTAGTTGCTCGTGTGTCAGGTGGCGTCGGCGAACTGCGAAATCACCGTCGGGTTTTCTACCGTCGACGTGTCCTGCGCGATGGCTTCTCCTTTGGCCACCGAACGCAACAGCCGGCGCACTACCTTGCCCGAGCGCGTCTTCGGCATCGCATCGCCGAAGCGGATGTCCTTCGGCTTAGCGATGGGGCCAATCTCCTTGCCGACCCACGCGCGCAATTCGGCGGCCAAGCGCTTCGCGTCGGCTCCTGACGGTCGCGCCGCTTTGAGCACTACAAACGCGACGATCGCCTCGCCGGCGGTCTCATCGGGACGCCCGACCACTGCGGCCTCGGCGACCAACGGATGCGCGGCGAGCGCCGATTCGATTTCCATTGTTCCGAGCCGGTGCCCGGAAACGTTCAGCACGTCGTCGATACGGCCGGTGATGGTGAAGTAGCCGGTGTCGCGGTCGCGGATTGCGCCGTCGCCCGCGAGATACAGATTGCCGCCAAGCTCTTCGGGAAAATAGCCATGCCGGAAGCGCTCCGGATTGCCCCAGATGGTCCTGATCATCGAGGGCCACGGCTTGCGGATGACGAGCACGCCGCCGTGTCCGTTCGGCACTTCACGCCCGGTTTCGTCGACGATCGCCGCGTCGATGCCGGGCATCGGCAACGTGCATGACCCCGGCACGAGAGGAGTCACCCCGGGCAGTGGAGAAATCATGTGACCGCCCGTTTCCGTTTGCCAGAAAGTGTCGAGAACAGGACAACGCCCACCGCCGACGTGCTGCGCATACCACGTCCAGGCGCTGGGATTGATCGGCTCGCCGACTGTACCCAGCAGACGCAGACTGCTCAGGTCGAAGCTGGCCGGATGCACCGAATGATCGGCGTCCGCGGACTTGATGAGCGAGCGGATGGCCGTCGGCGCCGTGTAGAAGATGCTGACCTTGTGGCGCTGGATCATGTTCCAGAAGCGTCCCGCGTTCGGGTAGGTGGGCACGCCTTCGAAGATCACCTGCGTTGCGCCGACTGCGGTCGGCCCGTAGCAGATGTAGGTGTGTCCGGTGATCCAGCCGATATCCGCCGTGCACCAGAACACATCGGCCGGCTTGATATCGAAGGTCCATTTCATCGTCGCGGCAGCCCACAGCAGGTAACCGCCGGTGCTGTGCTGGACACCTTTGGGCGTGCCCGTCGAGCCGGACGTGTACAGCACGAACAACGGATGCTCCGCGCCGACCCACTCGGGCTCACAGGTGTCCGGCTGGGCCGCTTCGAGTTCGTTCAGCCATGCGTCGCGACCGGCGATCCACGGGATCCGGCCGCCCGTGCGCCGATAGATCGCCACCGTTCCGACGTCGGCCGTGCCGCCCATCGCGAGCGCTTCGTCGACGATCGTTTTGAGCGGCAGTGTCTTGCCGCCGCGGACCTGTTCGTCCGCGGTAATGACGGCGCACGCGCCGATATCGACGAGGCGTTCGTGCAACGATTTCGCGGAGAAGCCGCCAAAAACTACCGAGTGCGGTGCGCCGATGCGCGCGCACGCAAGCATCGCGACCACGCCTTCCACCGACATCGGCATATAGATCACCACCCGGTCGCCTTTTTTCACGCCGCGAGCACGCAACGCATTGGCGAGCCGGCATACGCGGTGATACAGAGCCTGATAGGTGACATGCGTGACGGTGCCGTCGTCCGACTCGAATACGATCGCGGTTTTCTCCGCCAGTCCGTTAATCAGGTTGCGGTCGAGGCAGTTGTACGACGCGTTCAGTTCGCCGTCTTCGAACCACCGATAGAACGGCGCATCCGTGTCGTTCAGCACCTTCGTGAACGGGCGGCGCCATTCGAGGTGTTCGCGGGCGAGACGCGCCCAGAACGCTTCGTGATCCTGGCTCGCCTCGGCAACCAGGGCGCGATAGGCGTTCATGCCGTCGATGCTGGCATGCCGGGCAAGCGGAATTTGCAGCGCGGTGGCATTGGTTGGAGCGGTATCGATGGTAGACATAGTCTCCTCACATGAGTCATGAAGGCGGTTAAAGCGCGTAACGCTTCACCGATGAGGGAAGGCTCTTGTTGGCCATGAGGCGCCGACGCCCGCGCTCCAGCAAGGGCGGGTCGGCGGCAAATCAGCGTGTGTATAGGGCGACTATGACCGAGCGAGGGGAATCGCGATTGATGCATATCAACTGGAAAGCGGACCGCCGCACATTTTCATAGCGGGATCTTCGCGGGCGACACGAAACGCGGCAGTCTTGATGAAAATCCGCTTCGGCACGTCGAAATCGCGCGGCTCGAGCAGTTCGAGCGCATTTTCAGCATTTTCCCGGGTGTACAGCGGCAGCGCGGGATGATGTTTCGAGAAGCCGTGGCGGTTCGCATAGGCCGCTTCTTCCTCCTGCAGTCGTGCGCTGTCACGCAACATTATCTGGCACAGGTCGCGGGTGCGGCGGGTGCAGTAGACCGGTCCGCAATAGCCCATCTGCACGAGCACCGGAAGGTAGCCGCTGTGATCCAGATGCGCGTGGGTCAGAATCACGGCGTCCAGTGTGCCGACATCGATCGGCAAAGGGCTCCAGTTGCGCAGGCGCAGATTTTTCGTGCCCTGAAAGAGGCCGCAGTCGATCAGAATCCGCAGCCCCGCGCCTTCCAGTAGATACCTCGAACCGGTGACGGATTCCGACGCGCCGAGAAAGGTCAGCTTCGTTTCGCGCACCTTGCAGTCAGGAGTGGCCGCATACGGCCGGGAGGCTGAGGGGCGCAACTGCGTTCAGTAACAACCACTCCACCGCCTCGGCCGGATAACTTTCCGCCACTCCCTTGC
The DNA here is from genome assembly GCF_050434105.1 of Paraburkholderia sp. 40. Classification (NCBI taxonomy): domain Bacteria; kingdom Pseudomonadati; phylum Pseudomonadota; class Betaproteobacteria; order Burkholderiales; family Burkholderiaceae; genus Paraburkholderia; species Paraburkholderia sp. 40. The sequence goes on from NZ_JBNPVY010000004.1 coordinate 400,430, forward strand.
CAGCAATTCCAACGCCTCCCGCATGGCCGCAGAGATTGCTGCCGATGAAACTCCTGTGTTGCCCTCGGCCGTAGACGCTCCCGTCCCGCCCGCTGCATTGCCAGCAGTTTCCTTCACTGTTTCCAGTAGCCTTTGCGCGCAAGCAACTCGGTCGCATGCACGCCGTAGCCGAAGAAAGCTGGCGTCAGATAGCTCCAAATCGCGTGCCAAGACGCTGATGTCACTGTCTGCACCGCCCAAAATGAAGCAGAGCAGTTCGATAGAGGCTTGCGTCGTATCAGGGCGTGTCTCCGGCACTGCGGCAGATAACCATCGCAACACGCGAATTCGTGCGTGTGCCGCGCAGTCGCGACTCCTTCACGAGCCGGCCCTTCCACTTTGTCACCCTCTACCGGCCCTCGGCCAGGCCACTTCGTGTGCAGAACCTCTCCGCGTTGAGTTCATGCAGGGCCCGCACAAACGGCGTAACACCCTTGTCTTGCGGCTGTAAAGCGCGACGGGTTTCCCGTACCGTCCACAGATAGCGGCGCGTCGCCTTCGGGCAGCATTACCTTGCGCCTTTGATAGTCGACTAGCGGCAGATTTACCCCGGGTTGATCTCATGTTAGGACAGTGCGTACCGGATATGATCGAAGGAGGCTTCGATCTATCTGTCGTGGTAGCGCACGCGTTATCTGACTCCTCGTTCGTTTCGCAGTACATTGGGGCGGGTTATGCGGTGTTATGCGCATCCCCTCAATACGTCGAGCAGCACGGCATGCCTGACTCGATAGACGCTCTCGATGACCATATCTGCCTGCAACTGCTGCTTGGCGACTCGCCACGGGGACAGTGGATCTTCGACGGCGCGGACTTACCGGTGTTCCGTCATCGGCAGTTGGTGCCTTTTTCGATGAACATCGCGGAAGCGATGGTGCAGAGTCTCTGCAAGGGTATGGGTATAGGTCCGCTCTCCATTCGGGTTGCTTTGCCGTATCTTCGCGACGGCTCGCTGGTGCGCGTTTTACCGGCGCTTCATCTCCAGCATAACAACATCTACGCACTATATCCGTCCAGGCATTAGAGGGCGGAGAGGCGCTGTGACCACAATTACCTGACGTTCGTGATCGTATCTTGACAAGGGCGGACAACTTTCCGGTAGCGGCAATGCAAATTTGACATAAAAGAAATTGAGCAAAATTTTGACATGATTGATGTCAGAGCTTCATTCCATATCCTATTGTCGTGTGCTGCGTAGGCTCAGTGTTGGGCATCCAGTTCAGTGCGTCGGCGACGAATACGACGCGTACGACCACTATGACGATGCGGAGGCTGCGCTGACGACCCTCTGGAATTCAGGCGTTGGCCCCTTGGGCGCCCAAAACCGGCGCAAGCCTATCCTGCCGTTACTGGTTTTTATGTCTTTAAGATCGCCGTTCGCGAATCCGGTGAGTGGGCCTGACCATGGTCGAGCGGATAGATGGACTACCGCTGCAAAACGCCGTGTCTGGACGCGCAGAAAAAACGCGTGGCCCGCGCAGGAAGATGAAACATGCGCAGTGAAATGAACAGGACGTCGCATGGACATCTCCGGCCGTTCGCGCGAGTAAGCTGATCCACTTGGAACACGAAAGCTAAACGCCGAGCGCAGCATGCAAAACCATTCCGGTCATGCTTCGCGCAAAAAGACAGCCGCTCCGATGCACGAAGGTGTCAATGCTCGCGCAGGTTAAACGAGTCTGCTCCCGTGTGGCAGCGCAGGAAAACCTTGTCTGCCGTGCAGGTTTCAGCAGGTCCTGCGATCACCTGACATAGTATCGTGAGCCACGAATTTCAAAGACAGTCAGTCGCCAACGAACGGTGATTGATCGTTAGATCGGAGGCGCGACGTCGCTGCACATCTTCGCGTGCAATTGAAGGCACTGCCGCTCGCGACGGAGCAAAAAAATTTCTGATTCCGGGCAATTCCGGTCCGCTCCTGGACGTTCCGATACCTCGAATTGGGTCTGTTTTCAGGGATTGACGACCGTTAATCTCCTCCGCAAGATGGCATGAAGGCAGTGTGTTGAGGCGGGTCATGCCGCTCGTGAAGAGCTTTACTCAAGCCCAATGGGACGCTGCGGCGCGCCGTCTCGACGCGCTGCCGGAAAAGCCTGCGCACGAGCATCGCGTCAATGTGTGCGATGCGGTGAAGTCGATGCAACCTCAAATCAGTGGCGCGAAAAGGAAAGGGTACACGCTCGAAGAGATCGTCCAGCAGCTGGCGCAGGAGGGCGTGGACATCAGTACCAGCACGTTGAGGTACGCGATTCAACGCGCGACGAAGGAAAGCAAGTCCGAGCCCGTGGGAAAGAAAATCACGACGACGACTCCGACGGTAGCATCGCCTCGCGCCAAGAAGCCCAATCAGACAAGGTCGTGGAGCGCGGACAGCGCAGAGAAGGAATCCAGGCAGGATGGGGGAAAGACAGTGACCACGCCGGGGTCAATGGTGATTCGGGATGCGTTCTCGTTCGAGATCACGCCCGATATCGAAAACCTGTAGAGGGCTCATATGGCAACGACTTATCCCATTTATCTGGTCGGTGGCAGCAAGGGCGGTGTTGGCAAGAGCTTTGTTTCACTCGCGCTGGCCGATTACCTGCAGCGGCACGACTTTCCTGTCGCCCTGGTTGAAACCGATACTTCCAATCCAGACGTGATGAAATCCGTCCAGGACGAGATGCATTGCATCGCCTATAGCCTGGACGAGGCAGACGGCTGGATCGGTCTTGTCAACTTCTGCGACGAACGCCGGGACGCCGCCGTCATCGTGAACACGGCGGCTCGCAGTCAGACGGGTGTCGCACGCTTCGGTGCGACACTCGCCAGTACGCTCGGCGAATTGCGGCGTCAGCTCTTCGTGCTGTGGGTGATCAACCGGCAGCGCGACAGCCTCGAGCTGCTGCACGCATTCAGTAAGACATTTCCCAATGCGGTGACGCACGTGGTGCGAAATGGCTATTTCGGCACGCCCGACAAGTTCGCGCTGTATCAGTTATCGCAGCTTCGCAAGACCATTGAGGCGAGAGGGCACTCACTCGATTTTCCAGATCTTGCGGATCGTGTGGCCGACGAACTTCGGAGTCGGCGGATGTCCATCCGCAAGGCGTCGGAAATGATGCACATAGGGGAGCGAGCGGAACTATTGCGTTGGCGGGCGTTGTGCGATGTCATGTTCGCGAAGGCGATCGGCGCCGACGGGACCGCCCATGAGCAGTAGACGATCGCAGCCGGTTGATCCGCTCATGCGCCTGTTTCATGAAATATCCGGCGATGTCCCGGACGAGGCTAGTCTGGCCCGTATGCGTCGAGTATCGAGCGTACTGAATCTGCAAGAGAACGACGCGCTATGGTCGATCATCGCGGTGCTCGAATACTATGCGCGCCTGTATGAGGGGATGCCGGAACGTATTCGGTGGGCGAGCGAGGGCAGTCTCGAAGCCGCGCGCCGAGAAGTCGGCGGCGCGACCGATGCTCTGATGCAACAACACCAGGATGCGCTTGAGCGGTGCAAGTCGACGATCCAACTCGCGGAAAAGCTGATACAGGAACATGAGGCGCGGTATCGGGCTGCGCTGGCGAATCTCAATGAGGCGGCGCTGACGGCTTTGACCGTGCGTATAGCAAATCGGGTCGCGCGCTCGGCAGGTAATCGGCTGATTGGCGCAGCTGCAATTTCGGGGCGCGAGCAGCGTGAGCGGCTGGATGATGCGATTGGCGCGTTCGGACAGGCAACTGATGCAACGGTGGTGCGGGTGGATGCGATGGCGACAGGGATGGAAAGGCGTTTTGCACGCTCGATGCGCCGTCTATTGCTGATGGGCGGAGCCGTGCTCTGCCTGATGTTACTGGTCGTGGACGGTTTAGTGGAAGGGGGGGCGGGTGGTCATACGGCGGGCGCGAATTGTCGCGCGGTGCAGTTGCGGCAGGCACACGGCGGCCCCTAGAGGGTGCTGCCGCCTGCTGTGCCGCGTCATCAGTACGAGGCGAAGCTTACGCGTCGCGAAGGGCAGCCTTGCGCCGTATTCACTATGGCGGCAGTCGGGAAGGGCCACGCCGGCTGTGCGCTGATTCCGCGTCGTCGTCGTTGCTGTCCCGCGAGTTTCCTGTGTCGCTTCCGGTAACGGAGTCGTCCTCATCCACGTCGTCGCGGACGGCCCACGAGGGTATGGTCGAAATCTCGCGAACGGTGAGGACTTCCGGGACCCGTGCGACTTTCGCGGGCCGCAGTTCGGCGGTGGCAGCGGCGTCGACCTTCTTCAGCAACGGCGGAGAATGGGCGGCGCGAGTGCGCCGCCCCACGGTCGGTTACACCTTCATCTGGCGCATGGCGTCCGCGAGCATCCAGAGGGCGCGGTTCAGCTTCACGTTCTGATCGATGCCGGTGATGGGGCGCGTGGACATGGACCGGCCCGTGCGCGAACGTCCATGTAGACCGCCCTTGGTCAGGTTTTCCTGAATGCGGTTGAAGACCGTCCAGAGATCATTGCGGCGATCCTCGTAACGGCGCGGCGCGAGCAATTGGCTTTCGGTGATGGGGGCGGGTGCTTCGGCGTCGCTTGGGTCGTAGCGCAGTGCGAGCGCGGAGCGGGAAAACGCGTGCTGTTCGTCGCGGTCGAGCGTCACGGCGCGCATGCCTTCCTTCTGCTCGCGGATCAGGTCGAAGCCGTCGAGCACGTCGAACGCGCCATTGATCACGTTCTGAACGACGTTGCCTTTGTGCGGCACACGGATATCGGCGATGTTCTCGCCAGCCACCATGCCGTTTTGGCACACAAACCGGAACGTGCCTGCGAGCATCTGGTAACTGCTCGTGCCGTCGTGCGAGTTCAGCAGCACGATTTCGTCGGCTTCCTCGCCGGTGATCTGGTCGGCATGGCGCAGCCGGAGCATATGCTTGGTGAATTCGCGCTTGCCCTCATCGCGCACGCGGGTCTGGCAGATCATGAACGGCTGAAAGCCTTCGTTGCGTAGGCCGCGCAGCACGTCGATGGTGGGAATGTACGTGTAGCGTTCCGAACGGCTTTCGTGCTTGCCGTCCGCGAAGATGGTCGGGGCAACACGGCGAATCTGATCATCTGAAAGGGGCGAGTCAGCGCGCAGCATCGGGGAGCCGTAACGGAAAGAGGAAGCGAGTTGCATGGCAGTCTCCACAGTCAAGGTTGAGGACCTGAACCGGGCGAGGGGATGTGACTTGCCGTTGCGGCTGGACACCTCCCGGTGGAACTCGGGGTTGGCGTTGCTGCCGCCAGGGTCCCGGGTTCCCGCCCGTGCGACTGGAGGAGCCGATAGCGGGCAGGCGTCAAGGAAAAAGGCGAGGGAGGGGTGCGGGCGACACGGTCCCTCGCCCCTTGATGCCTGCCCGCTATCGGCTACGGTCGCGGGTCAAGGGCGGGAACCTGGGAGCCGGGTGCATGCCATGCCACGAGTTGACCGGGTGAGGGTGCCGCGCGGCAGGCGCGGCAGCGTGGCCGTGCCGGCCACGCCTGGCTAGGAGGGGACGGGGTTGTCTGCTGCGCCCCGGATGGACGCCTGGAACGGGTGAGGCGCGGCACTCTGCTCAACGCTCAGCGCGAAAACCCGGCCTCGCCGCATAAACGAATTTTGACTCCCGTTACGATCGGTACGGATCGCAGCGGTGTCAACGGCGGGTCACCCATGTCCAGCGGTCATTCGCTGACACCGGGCTGGCCGCAGCTCTTCGGCCAATGCCGACGTTGGAGAGGACTGGATTCTATGTCGGCAGTGGGACGGATTGCCGACGGTGGCGGCATCGAGCGGCCGGGCGGCAGCTTCCTGCATCAGCGAACTCACACTCTCGACCCATTGCCGCCGGTCGAGCCGTCAGGGCAGCAACGGCAGGTATCAGAGTCGAGCAGTCGCTTGGTATGGTCACTCACGGACGAGATTTTGTCTTCTTCATCACTTCGTTCTACCGGCGCCTTCCCATCAACCTGACAAAGCCGCTACCGCCCCTGCGACGTCTAAGCTTGTACTTGTTGCGAGCCGTGAACAAAGGCGTGATGTCTTGTCCGAGAGGCGATGCGGGAGATCTGGCGTCCGGTGCGGGTGAACCGCGGCGGCCGCCCACTCGGCTGAAGGTTCAGGTCGACGTGCTGCGCGAAGCGATCGGAGAATTCTCGCTGCGGGCCTGACCGCCGCTTCGGCCATGCGTGACAAGCGTCATGCGCATAAAATTTGGATAAAAGTTATTGCGCGAGAAACCTTTCGACGAGGCGCGCCCAGTACGCCGCGCCGACCGGAAGGTTGGCATCGTTGAAGTCGTAGTGCGGGTTGTGGACCATGCAGCCGTCCTCGCCTGCGCCGTTGCCGATGCACAGAAACGAGCCCGGGCGCTCGTGCAGCATGAACGCGAAGTCTTCACTACCCATCAGGATGTCCGCGTTCCCGACGACGTTTTCTTCCCCGACGAGTTCGCGCGCCACCTGCGCGGCGAATTCCGTCTCCGCGTCGGAGTTCACGACGACCGGATGGCCCTCCTCGTACGCCACCACCGCCATCGCGCCGTAGCTCGCGGCCTGCGCCTGCACCAACTCGGCGATGCGGCGCTTGAGCAGCGCGCGCACTTCCTCGCTGAACGAGCGCACGCTCAGTTCCAGCTTCGCCGAATTCGAGATGACGTTGTTCGCCGTGCCAGCATGCAGCGAGCCGACTGTGACCACCGCCGGCTGCGACGGATCGACGTTGCGCGCGACGATGGTCTGCAGCGCCATCACGACGCTCGAGGCCACCACGACCGGATCGACCGTCAGATGCGGCCGCGCCGCGTGCCCGCCGACGCCTTCGATCGTGATCGTCACTTTGTCGCCCGCCGCCGTGAACGCGCCCTTGCGGAACAGAAACGTACCCGGCGGCATGCCCGGATGGTTGTGCGCGCCGAACACGGCGTCGCACGGAAAGCGCGTGAAGAGGCCGTCAGCGATCATCTTCTGCGCGCCGCTCGGGACGCTGCGCTCCTCCGCCGGCTGGAAGTACAGATGCACCGTGCCGCTGAAACGCTGCATGCGCGCGAGATGGCGCGCGGCACCGAGGAGCATCGTCGTGTGACCGTCGTGGCCGCATGCGTGCATCTTGCCGTAGGTCGCACTGGCGTAGGGCTTGCCGGTCTGCTCGACGATCGGCAGCGCGTCCATGTCCGCGCGCAGGCCGATGCTGCGCGTGCCCTCGCCCACCTCCAGCGTGCCGACGACGCCCGTCTCGCCGACGTCGCGCGTCACCTGCCAGCCCCATTCGGCAAGCTTCTCCGCGACAAGCGCGGCCGTTCGCAGTTCCTCGAAGGCGAGTTCGGGATGCTGGTGGATGTGGTGCCGAATCTCGCGCAGGGAGGGGGCATCGTCGGCGAGATCGGGGATTTCGGTGTAGCGGGAAGTGAGAGTCATCGGGGAAGCCTTCGTGTGCCGGGTCGGCGCGGCAGCTTTCGGGTCGTGTCAACATTTACGGGCTGCAAAACGAGGCTGCGCACCGCTACACATGTCGCTGAGTTATAGCAGACGAATTCAGCCGCAAGCGCGGATAAGCTCGAGCTATTTGGCCAAGATGCCGGATGTTTCGGCAGCTTTTTCCAACGGCGGCCTGGTTCGCCGCCGATGGCTTTTACCTAACGGGCCCGTCGGGCCGGGCAGCAGTCGACCCGCTCCGGACATAGACTGCCCCGCCGTCGGACGGCGGCTTTTCGGGCTGCAACTGGCCTCGCTCGCTGCACGCATGCAAGCATGCATGCAAGCAAGCAAGTGGACCACGCTCGACCATACGGATCGTTAGCGGTATATGCTTTCAGCGTTGCATCCTGCAGCTGATCAATCTGGAACTGCGACTTGTTCGTGACCGACAGAGTCCCAGGTTCGCTCAAGCCGTGCTGTGCTCCACACAGGCAGTGTTTCAAGGAGGCTGTTCCATGAGCGACCAATATTCTTCGGCACTCGATACCGCCTACCGCAGCGCGATTCGGTTCCACGAGGCAAGGAAAGGCCTGCCGGCACGAGCGCCTGCGACGTTCGATCAACTGCTTGAAGCTTTCGGCGGTCCGATGACGGATGCGGGCATCGCGCCGGCAACGGTCATCGAGCGCCTCGCAGATGCCGCGGAGCCTGGCTTGACTGGCACGGCTGGACCGCACTTTTTCGCCTGGGTAATGGGTGCGTCCCATCCGATCGGAGTCGCCGCGGACTGGCTAACGAGCATGTGGGGCCAAAATGGCGCCGGCTATCACAGCTGCCCGGCGAACGCGGCCGCCGAAATTGTAGCCAGCAAGTGGCTGCTAGAACTTCTCCAGCTTCCGCCCGAGTGCTCAGTCGGATTTACTACTGGTGGGACAATGTCGCACTTCGTATGTCTCGCAGCCGCGCGCGGCGAACTGCTCAGTCGGCAGGGATGGGACGTTGATGCAGACGGTCTGTTCGGCGCACCGCAGATTACGGTATGCGTGAGTGCTGATGCTCACGTCAGTGTGTTTTCCGCCCTGCGATATCTTGGATTTGGTCAGCGTCGCGTCGTCGTGATACCGACGGACGGCGAAGGGCGAATGGACGCGAACGAGCTTGGACGTGCGATTGCAAAGGTCAACGCCCCGTTGTTGGTGGTCGCGCAGGCCGGACAGATCAACACCGGGGCCTTCGACCCTCTGCAAGCGATCGCCGAGTCGACGCATGAGAGACAGGGCTGGCTGCATGTCGATGGCGCTCTCGGGCTTTGGGCTCGAGCTTGTCCTTCGCGTGCGCATCTGGCGGAAGGAGCTGAACGGGCGGACTCATGGACGACCGACGGGCATAAATGGCTGCAAAGCCCCTACGACTGCGGCTATGCAATCGTTCGCGATGCGCGCGCGCACCGTCGCGCCATGACGGTTCAAGCCAGCTATCTTCCAGTGACCGCAAAAGAAATTCGTGACCCGAAGGAGTGGGTCCCCGAGCTGTCGCGCAGGGCTCGAGGCTTTGCGACTTGGGCATTGCTCCGCGCATTTGGCAAGGACGGAATTTCGGCGATGGTTGAACGGCATTGCCAACTTGCTGAACGAATGTCATCCGGGCTAGCCAGGGAACCGGGCATCCATGTGCTAAACAAGGTAGAGCTCAATCAGTTTCTTGTCCGATTCGGCTCGGCCCAGGTATCCGAGCAATCCGACCAGGCGACGAGGGATGTCATTGCTCAGTTGGAGACAGAGGGCACCTTCTTCTTCTCGGGCGCGGAATGGAGAGGAATGTGGGTCATGCGCGTGTCAGTTATCTCCTGGGCGACGACCCAGCCGGATGTGGATCAGGCGATCAACGTCATCGTGGACGCGTGGCGCCGGATGACGGGCAAACCGAAGAATCCGGCAAGTTGAGCTAATATCCAAGCGCCGACAGAATCCGCCACGAAGGTCCGTTGCTTGCGGCGGAGCCGACGTTCGAACGTCCGCGCGACGGCATCGGCGAACGTCGCTAGCTGGCCGACAGCCGCCCGACGTTGGCGACCGGGACCAACCATCTCGGCCGCATTAGCGATTACGCATCAACCCGCCTTCAGCCGCAGCGCGGGGTTTATATATGCCGAGCGCTGACACGCGAGCCTTGGAATGGTTGACGACCTATTCAAGGCGATCGATCTGTTGAAGCGCCGAAGTCAAGCGCGACTGATCCAGCGCAACGGCGGCAGGTTAATATCGCCGCGCGCCGACCCTGCGTCGTCCTAAAATTGTAAGTACGGTGTGGGGGCAACATGAAACATGGACTGGTACTTGGGCTGCTGAGCGGTGCGCTGCTTGTCGGTTGCATGTCCGCCGGGGTCGAAGTGAGGCCTGAACAGATGGCGATCTTCAGGCGTGGCGTGACGACGCTTCAGGAAGTGACAGCCACGCTCGGCCCGGCATCAGTGCAGACCGCGCTCGACGATGGTTCGATGCTGCTCGTGTACACGTATGTGACGTCGAGGCCGCACCCCGAAAACTACATCCCGATTATCGGGGCGCTGGTTGGTGGTGCCGACACGCACACATCGGCGGCGGTGTTCCTGTTCGATGCGCGCGGCGTCCTCAAGAGTGCGAACACCACCACCTCGAACGTCGGGACGGGCCTGAGCACCGAACTGCAGCACAGAGCCCCCGCGCCAATTGTTGAGGCGCCCCTCCCGGGCAACAACAATCCGCCGGCCGCCGTGCAGAGCGTTGAGCGGCCCGTCGTGGTCAAGAGCATTTCGCCGGCCGCCGCTGAGAGCGTCGAGCCACTTCCGGAAGAAGAGGGCCAACCAGCACCGGAAAACAGCGTCGAACCTCCACCAGAACAAGGCATCCAGCCGTCTGCGAGCAGCTAGCGCCGAACCTCGGCCGTCCACGACGCGCGCTGAGCGTTCTGTCGTCATGCCGATCGCAGCTGCGCGGTCGAAGGCATCGACGCGCGGGCAGGCGAGCCTTCCTGCTGTCGATGTCCACGTAACGTTGAACTTCACATACCCACGATATGAGGCTTTGCGGCGAAACCGTCCAACGAACGCCGAATCCGCGGTTCATTTAATTTTGAACTATCCAGACTTGGTTCATGATGCCAGCGCAGAGACGCGCGAACGTCTCCGCAACCCAAAACCGACATTGGGCCTGTCCGGGTTATGCGTCGGCAATGCGGCGGATTGCTGACGATACCTAGGGCAAAGCTGAACAAGCGGGTAAATCGGCGACGTGTCAGCGATTTGAACTTCGCCAAGTGATGAGGCCGAGCTTAAGCCCTTGCTTTTCGGCCCTCGCAGGCCTGTTGGGCGGGCACTTTGCCCGCCTTTCGCCCACTATGGGCGTACCGGTGCCATCAGTTTCTTGCGCGACAGGTAGACGTTCGCCAGTGCGAGCGCGACGAACGCCCGGTTGGCGTTCTTTGCCAGCCCTCGATAGCGCACCTTGGTAAATCCCCACAGGCGCTTCACAACCGCGAAGACGTGTTCGACTCGCGCCCGGATCTTCGACTTGTTGCGGTTCTTGCCGCGCTGCACCTCGTCGACTTCGCCGCCCGCACGGCGCGTGCGCTGATTGGTATAGTCGCGCGCCCTGGGCGCCTTGCTGTGGATCAGTGCCTTCTGGCTCGCATAGGCGCTGTCGCCGTAGACGCGCCGCTCCTGCCCGTGCAGCAATTGCGGCAGTGGATGCTTGTCATGCACATTGGCGGGCGTGAGCACCGCGCTGTGCGCCAGGCCGCTCTGGCTGTCCACACCGATGTGCAGCTTGGCGCCGAAATACCATTGGCGACCCTTGCGGGTCTGATGCATCTCGGGGTCGCGCGCCTTCTGCTCATTCTTCGTCGAGCTCGGCGCGCCGATGATCGTCGCGTCCACGATGGTGCCGCTTTTGAGCTTCATGCCGCTGGCCTGAAGGACCCGGCCGACTTCGGCAAACAATTGCTCGCCCAGTTTGTGCGTCTCCAGCAGGCGCCGGAATTTGAGCAGCGTCGTCGCATCGGGCACACCTTCGCAACCCAGGTCAATTCCGGCAAAGCGACGCAGGCTGGCGCTGTCGTAGAGGGCCTCTTCGCAAGCGAAGTCGGCCAGATTGAACCAGTGCTGCACGAAGTGGATCCGCAGCATGCGCTCCAGACCAATTGGCGGGCGGCCATTGCCGCGCTTCGGATAATGCGGCTCGATCACCGCGCACAACTGCGACCATGGCACGATCGCATTCATCGTGTCGAGAAACTCGTCGCGCCGCGTGCGTTTGCGGTGGGTCTCGAAACCCGCACCTTGATCGGCTGCCATCGCCAGCGTCTGCTGTTTCATCCTGTTCTGCCTTCCTCGTTTAATCCGATCTCTATAACGCTTGACGTGCCAGATTGGTGGACTTAATCAGTGTTGCCCTAGGACGAGCAGTCAGCCCGCAGCTTTTCGATCAGCGAAGACCACGTTCTCGACCCATCTCCTCTGACCGCTGTCCGACGCGGTCGGCAGAAACGCGACGTTTCTCGGACGCCCGGCATCCGGTGGGCGTATTTCTCTTATCGAAACTGCGATAATCATTCGAGGCGCTGGCGCCTGACTTTCTTCCCTTTGTACAGTGCACCTCTTCCGGTCACTGGACTAAGGCAAAATAGGCGAGGAAGTTACGGGCGACCGGCGGCATCGCGCCGCTGCGTTGCGCCAATCGGACGCATGGAGATGCGCTATGGAAAAGCTCACGAAAAGCTGCTCGACGCTTGCTGCGTTGGGGCTCCTTCTGACTGGCTATGCCGCCGCCGGAGTACCACACAGCGGGCCACACCTGACCCCAACCGAGTGCCATGACCTGGCCGCGACTAAAAGCAACGCGCCTCGGACGAGGTCACAACACCGAAGCGAGATTTCGGCTCTCAGCAAAGCGGGCTACAACCCATCACCATGGCACGACGACCCAAACTACCCAGCGGATCTACACGCGGCGCAGCGCCGGGTCGACCATTGGTTCGAAACGGAGTGCGAGCCGTCTCAACCTAGGTGAGAAGCCCCGGAGCCCCTACGGTCCTCCTCCGAGTTAGCGCGCAGCAACCGCGCGTCGCATTGCAGGGCAGCGCCGATATCTTGGAGCGTGGCCTGCAGATCGCCCCACGGGTCTCCCTTTCAACGAAAGTACATGGGCGCTGCGGTTTTTTCACTCCACTAGCCCGCGTTACTGACATCGCCCAGTTCGCGCCACCAGATCGGCATTGACAGCCTTTTCGTACCTTGCAACGGCACATTCGGAAGACCGCTTATGGCCGCCCTCTGCCTGACGGCGATCGGCAGCACGCGACCGGCGGATTCAACCGGTCGATGCAACACAATGAACGTCGCATGAGCGGCGGGAGTGTTGCAAATGAAACAGAGGCGCCGGATCTATTACAGCGAAAGCCAGAAGGCATTGATGTGGGAACGCTGGCGTCAAGGCGAGTCGTTGCAGCACATCGCCCAGCTATTTGACCGCAATCACTCGTCAGTACAGGGAATTCTGGCGCAAACTGGAGGAATCCAGCCTGCACCCCGCCAGCGATCCAGGCTGGCGCTGACGCTTGCCGAACGCGAGGAGATTTCGCGAGGCCTCGTCGCGGGTGATTCGATTCAGTCAGTCGCCCGGCGACTGTCGCGGTCACCGTCCACGATCTGTCGCGAGATCAAGCGCAACAGTGGGCAGGGCGGCTATCGGGCCAGCCACGCCGACCAGCTGGCATGGGATCGGTCGCTGCGCCCCAAAGTCTGCAAACTGGTCGAGCACCGGACGCTGACCCATATCGTGGCCGACAAGCTCCAGTTGCAGTGGTCGCCCCAGCAGATTGCTGGATGGCTCAAACGAGCCTGGCGGGGCAACGAGGACTACCACGTGTCACACGAGACCATCTACCGCAGTCTTTTCATTCAGGCACGGGATGCACTGAAGAAAGAACTGCTGGAGCATCTACGGCGCACCCGGGCCATGCGTCGCTCGCGCCATCACACCCAGAAAACGGACGACCACGGCAGGATCCGTGAGGCGGTATCAATCCGTGAACGCCCCGCCACTGTGGAAGACCGTGCGGTGCCGGGACACTGGGAAGGCGATCTCCTGTGTGGCAGTGGCGGTAGCCAGATTGCAACGCTTGTAGAGCGTCAGACGCGCTATGTGATGCTGGTGAAAATCGCCAGCAAGGACAGCGAAACAGTAGTCAATGCGCTCATCAGACATGCTGGAAAGCTGCCGAAGGAACTGTATAAATCGCTTACCTGGGATCGGGGATCAGAGATGGCGAACCACAAGCAGTTCACCATTGCCACCGACATTGCCGTGTACTTCTGCGATCCGAAACACCCCTGGCAACGGGGCTCGAATGAAAACACCAATGGCCTGTTAAGACAATACTTCCCGAAAGGCATCGATCTGTCGGTCTACTCACAGGCCAAACTCAATGCCGTGGCTCGAAGGCTGAACGAGCGTCCAAGGAAGACACTGGATTACGAAACACCGGCTGAACGGTTCCATCGAACTATTGCATCGACCGGTTGAATCCGCCACCCCCTTGCAGTCATTCGAGTCTGCGCGACGGCAACGGCCGTTTTCGGAACTCAGCGGCCACTAGCTCATCTCTGGCCCGCGGAACTATGAATCGAGTCGAAGGGCCGCGGCCGACCCCTATCGCACCATTCGACCCGATGGCCAGCGGATTTTTTCGAGTCGAGCGGGAATATTTGAAGCCCAGCGGTCGTTTAGCCTGCGGCGTTTTCGCCAGTCAGACGAGGAGGAAGCTATGTCTCAGATCTCGTGGGGTCTCAAAGCGGCGGCCGGGATTGTCCTCGCCGCCAATTTCGCAATCGGGCAGGCCGCTGCCGACGAAGCTTACGTTGTCAAACCACTCGTGTCCAACCTGGCAGGTGCTGCCCCGAAGGTCGACGGGGTATTGCAGAACGCATGGGGTATTGCCTTTAGTCCGGCAGGAAGTCCATTCTGGGTCAACGACAATGCCACGGGCTGCTCCACGCTGTATGACGGCGAGGGGACAAAAGTGACGACGCTGCAGGTCTCCATCCCGCTACCAGGCAACGTCATACCGGCCGGCGCCTGTCGTGCCGTCTATCCTAACCATCCACCGAATCCCACGCCCGCGGCGCCAACCGGGATCGTATGGAATCCTTCGACAGCCTTTCTCGTGCCAGGTACAAAGATCCCGGCCGTATTCATCTTCGCCACCGAAGACGGCACGCTTTCCGCTTGGGCCGGCGGGTTAAATCCGGCGAACAACGCCGTGATCGCGGTCGACAACTCGTCTAATCCCTCCGCCGTCAACGGGGCCGTCTACAAGGGGTTGGTCTTCGCAGTGAATTCGCAAGGAGGATTCCTGTTTGCGACGAACTTCCGCTCGGGCCAGATCGATGTATTCGGACCGAACGGTCCGAACGGCCTGTTCACGCCCGCGACGACGGATGGTGGTTTCGTCGACCCGAACATTCCGGTCGGTTACGCCCCGTTTGGTATCGCGAACATCGATGGGGACCTTTTCGTTACCTATGCGAAGCAGGACGATAAGAAGCACGACGACGTTGCAGGCCGAGGTCATGGATTCGTCGATGTATTCGATACCGACGGTCACCTGCTGCGCCGCTTTGCGAGCCAGGGAGCGCTCGACTCGCCGTGGGGCATCACGCGCGCATCGTTTGCATTCGGTCGCTTCAGCGGCAAGATCCTCATTGGCAATTTCGGCAATGGCCGAATCAATGTGTTTGACAATGACGGCAGATTCGTCGATCAACTGGAGAACGAGGCCGGCAATCCGCTGGCTATCGACGGCCTGTGGACTCTGACACTTGGTGGCGGCCGCAATTCGAGTCCGGACACGCTGTACTTCTCGGCAGGTCCTAACAAGGAGACAAATGGGCTTTTCGGCATCATCGCTCCAGTAGGCGGCTCCAGGTAACGAGCGTCGGCTCGGAACGGGCAATAGCCGCTAGCACGCGGCTCCCTGGATAACTTCAGAACCACGACGTAGCTGACCATTGACGATGTCGATTCTGGTTCGATCCGAAGGACCCCACCGCAGCCGGTCGCGGAACTCGCTAGACGCGACCGGCTCTTCTGGGTGAGACCGGGAACGACCAGTTTTCGCGTCGGCTCAGGACTGGCAGCAAGTGCGAGAAGACCCCTGGCTATTCTTTTGCCCGGTGCATCCCGTCAGAATGATTTCTGTTATCGACCCGGAGCCGTGCGCAGGCCGCTTTCGGAGCACAGCGGTCCCCCCAATGTCCAGGTCGTGGCGACGACGAACGACGGTTACTGGCCGCCCTCTGCCTGTCGCGGCCGACGACAGGCGTCCCCGCTTCTGCCGATTGTCTGAGATCCACGACTGGCCGTTTCTCTGCGCGATGGACACTGTTGCAAATCGGCTGCTTTGCGCTGCATCAAAGCGGCTTGAACGCAAGCATCTGCCACGCCCAACGCGGGCATACCGTGGAACAGCTCCTTGGCGTTTCAGGCAACCGGCTTGCGCCACACGCTGGCTGGCCACGGCTGCCGCTCACGCGGCAAGCCGGCGGGCCGGTAATAGTGCTCAATTTCGACGAAGCCTGCGTCCGCCATATATCGGCGCCATGTTTCGAGATCATGGAAGACGCCGTAGCGGCCGTGGCTCCAGCCTTCCTGATTCGTGCCGCGCGGGTTGGAGCTGAACAGTACGCCGCCGGGCTTCAGCGTCGCGTGCAATTGCCGCAACACGCGCGGCAACGCCTGACTCGGGACTTGGAACAGCGCGGCGTTGGCGAAAATGCCGTCAGAGTGCGCGGCCGGCAAATCGAGATGCAGGAAGTCCTGCTGCCAGACGTCGCAGCCAGTCGCGTCACGCGCCATTGCAACGAAGCGCTCGGCGCCATCGAGGCCGACCGCGCAATGGCCGAGTGTAGTGAAGGCCTTGAGATCTCGCCCCGGCCCGCAGCCGAAATCCAGGATCGTAAGAGGCGGCTCGACTTCGATATGGTGCAGCAGCGCCGCGATGTTCTGCGTGACGTCGTGGTCGGTGAGCGTGAGGCTGGGTGCCGCCGTGGGCACGCGGCCCGCGAGGCGAATGCGCTTGCAGTACGCGCATGGGCACGCCTCGCGCAGGCGGCTATGGGCGACGCGCTGCGTTCGGCCAGCCGCCCAATGCAGCGTGAGCGCGCGCGCCGTGACGTCGTTGCGGATTTCGTCAGGCGTATTCCGAGCGTGGTCGCCGCTTCTTCGCGCACCCGCCACACGCTTTCTGATATCGATATCGCGTCGAGCGGTGGCGACAGGATGACGCCGGTTCTGCCGTTTTTGCGAGTTGCGACGGCGGTATTGTCAAGTTGGCGCGGGGGTCGACGAATATAATGGGGCATGAAGAAAGCTTCCGTTTCCGCTTTGCTGTCGGCCGAGGCGCCGATTTCGTTCAAGGGCTATCGATTTCCGCCGGACATTATCCGCTACGCGGTGTGGCTGTACTACCGGTTCCCGCTCAGCCTGCGCATGGTTGAGGAGATGCTGGCGGCACGGGGAATCGAGCTTACGTACGAAACGGTGCGGTGCTGGGCGACGAAGTTCGGTCTGGCGGTCGCGAAGCGTATCCGTTCGACAGCGCCGGGTCGCGGCGACAAGTGGCACCTGGATGAGGCGGTCGTGACGATCCACGGCAGGAAGCATTGGCTGTGGCGGGCTGTCGATCAGCACGGCGCAGTGCTCGATGTGCTGGTGCAGAGCCGCCGCGACAAGGCGGCGGCCAAACGGCTGATGCGCAAGCTGCTCAGGCGCCACGGCTGCCCACGCGTGATCGTCACGGACAAGCTGCGCAGCTACGCGGCGGCGAACAACGAACTGGGCCTGAACGTCGAGCATCGGCAGCACAAAGGACTGAACAACCGGGCGGAGAATTCCCACCAGCCCACACGCGTGCGCGAGAAGGTGATGCGCCGCTTCAAGTCGGCGCGCCATCTACAACGATTCACGTCGGTCCATGCTCAGGTAAGCAACCTGTTCATGCACTGCCGCTACAACGCGAACGCGCAACAGAAACGGCAGGCCCGCAAGCATGCGTTCAAGGCGTGGGAAACCGTAACGGGCAATCAGATGCTGGATCGCATTGCCGCATAAATTAGTAATCCTTATGTTGAGTGATTTCGCCTGCGCGCCCTTCAACAAGTTGACAATACCCCTGGTCACTGTTGTTTCGGTCATTGGACGTTATTTCCGTTATCGTCTCATGACCTCGACACACTAAAAATCTGATAGGCTCCTCGAGTCCGGCGATAGGTCGTTGCGACTGACCTTGCCAGCCGCAACGACCTCAGCTTAGGACTGTTGAAAACAGGTCACTCTGCCTGAACCTTCTTCGGCTTAGGCGGCGATTGCACCTTCGCGTACTGGAACTCAGGCGTTGCCTTCAGGGCGTCCTTGGTGGCGCCCGGCAGATATAGGTTGCCGCCGCGCACGTCGAGTGCGGCGATGGGCACCGCTACGTCATGCGTGGCGACGCCGAGGAAGCCGCCTGTAGCGACGATGGCCGCCGACACGGAGCCGTCCGGGGCCACGATCAGATCTTTGACCGCGCCGATTTTTTCGTTCTGGTCGTTGTAGACCGATTTGCCCAGCACGCTCTTCTTGACGCTCCATCCCTGCAAAAGCGCATGGGACTGCTGAATAGTGACGCTCAGAGTCTGTGTGCCGGCGACCTGTGCGTGCACATCGATACAAGCTGCAAGTGCCACTGCTACCAATACTGCCTTCAAAGCCATATCGTTCACTCCATGGTTAGATTCGGTTTCTGGCACGTTCTTCGGCCCCCAATAGTGTAAGTTGACAATACCGTTTTGCTCTACTAATCGGCGCTGTCGATCCGAACCAGCGCTTGTGCGTCCAGCAAGCTGTGTTGCAGCCATTCGTAAGTGACGTAGGCCAGCCCGCCGTCGCCCCAGCCCGATGACCAGGAGTTCTTAATGATGAAATATCCGCCGCCCGCGACCTGATCGCTGTCCTTGTAGCCGACGACCAGAATTTCGTGACCGCACAGGCTGGTCCCGCAGCTGTCCGCCTTGATGACCCACGACACGACGCCGCCCTTGTACGTCGCAACCTGGAAATCGAAGTTCGCGTTGATGGCCATGACCACAGGGTAGCCGCGATAAAGCGCTTGCTTGATCCGGCCAATGGACGCATAGAGCTTGTGCGCCGTGGTCGTCCGAAATCCTGAGGAACTCGCTGCGGTAGAATCCTGCTGCCGGGTATCGCTGCCGCCACCCTGCGCCTCGGTAGGCGAGCAGGTGGCATTGGGATAGTTGCGGTTGTAGTTGGTGCAATACTTGTCATCGCCATTGTATGGCCACGATTTCTCCGGAACGAACTTGGTCTTGTTGTCGACGAATGCAGCGATGGTGTCGTACGGGTCGAGTCCGGCGTTGTTCCAGGTGTTGGTCAGTCGCTTTCCCTGGAAGTACGTGTTCTGTTCCGACAGTTTAGTACTGTTCTGCTGCCTCGAGAGCAGCAATTCCGTTGCGGCGTTCAGGGAGAACGCTACGCAAGTGCCCCGTTCGCTCTGATCTTTGATACCGCTCCTCAGGGATTCGAGATTCGTGATAAGAGCGCTGTGGCCCACCCCTAAGGAGTCAGAATCGACCGTGTCACAACCTTCCAGACCACTCGGGCAACTGTTCTTGCTCGCCTGGGTCAGCCGCACCTTGTAGTCGCCGAAGAGTTGGATCATCGAGTCGGAGACCTCGATGTTGGAAGCAAGGTCCTTTCCCACGTCCTGGTAGCTGATCACCTGACGGGTGACGCTGGACAGGTCGGCCTCATAGCGGGTGTCGCTTCTCGCGTCGCCGTAGCTCGGCGCATAGAAGCCGGTATCTGACGAACTGTTGCTGCTACTGTTTCCACTGCTGCCACCGCTCCCGCCGCCCCCACAAGCTTGAAGCGAAAAGAGAATGACGAGCAGAGTTACACGGGCAAGTTTCATGAGATTTTCTTGTCGGCGCCGGCGCGACAGGGCTGCCGCGAAAAAAAACGACGCGATGTTTTGACGAACCCGCTTTGGCTCAAAGCGACCTGCGCGGTCAGACCGGGGATCATTTTGGCGTAAAGCGCAATTGCATCCGGTATGGCCTTACATTACAGCCGCCACCGGAATCGGACTATCCCAGGGACGTCAGGAACGCCTGTACGGTGGGATATACCTGCATCGCGTTTAGCGTTGCCTGGATATGCGGGCGCATAGTGATGCCTTCAGGATCGGGTGCGTACACCTTGGCAACGGAGTCCGCGTCGCCCCTTACAAGCGCCGCATTGCACCGATCGAATAGCGACGCGATTTCAGCTTCGCGCTGATTTGTCGGCATCGCCGCGATTTCGTGATAGACCTGCGGTACGCGGAATTCGCCTGCAACAACGCCAGTGCTGAAAACAACTGCAGCGGCGATCAGAATCTTCTTCATCTTTGCCTTCACTACATTTAAATGGGACGCCGACGCGGCATCGGGGAACTACGCCCCATTAGTGGCTCTGGTTATGCGCGAACCTCTCAGCTATCGCCAGTTACCCCTGACTGGCAAGCAGCGCCAACATCAACAGAGCGGTTCGGTTGATTTCGGGATCCTGAGATTAATGCCGCCCAATCGCTCGCCCGCGACGACGAGTGGTGACATTACACCTAAAGTTGATTCTATCGTCAACTGTGATGTTGTTATTTTGTTTTCAGCGGACGCTGGGTCGGCTAACCATGCGTTTTGCAATTTCGGCGAGAAGCGAGTAGAGGCAATCTGCGACGATCTGAACGCACCAGGCATTCGGGTCTGTGAACGCACCGGGATGCAACTGGAAGGGGTGTTGCGACAGGAGCGGCGCGCTCCAGATGGTAGTTTGCGGAATACGCGCATCTATTCAAAGCTAGCTTGACCTCTCGCTGGGCTGGGCGAGTATTGGCCCAGACTGTGTCAAAACGCCATTTTGACAGGTTAAAATGGCTCATCCGATAGCGGAGGATGGGCGAGATGAAGCGGTTCGTTCAAGGCGACAGTCGTACACAAAGCTTTCTCCTCCCTGAAGCACTTGACGACTACGTGACGGACACCAATCCCGTGCGTGTAGTCGATGTTTTTGTAGATGAGCTTGATCTTCAGAAGCTTGGGTTTGAAGGTGTTGAGCCAGCGCTGACAGGGCGGCCTTCGTATCATCCGGAGGTGATGCTCAAGATCTACATCTACGGTTACCTGAACCGTATTCAATCCAGCCGTCGCCTTGAACGCGAGGCTCAGCGCAACGTCGAACTGATGTGGCTCACGGGCCGCTTGGCGCCGGACTTCAAGACCATTGCTCGGTTCCGTAAAGACAACGGCAAAGCAATCCGCAGCGTCTGTCGTCAGTTCGTCATGCTATGCCAGCGTCTGGACCTTTTCGCTGAAGCGTTCGTTGCGATCGACGGCAGCAAGTTCAAGGCGGTGAACCATCGTGATCGCAACTTCACAAGCGCCAAGCTCGAACGACGCATGCGCGACATCGAGTCAAGTATCGCTCGCTATCTCGAGGCGATGGACACAGCCGATCGTCAGGAGCCTGCAATCGCGAAGGCCAGAACAGAGCGACTGCAAGACAAGATCGCGGCCTTGAAGGAACAGATGCGAAGCCTCAAGGAAATCGAGGTTAAGCTGAACGAAGCACCGGACCGACAGGTGTCGCTCACGGATCCCGATGCCCGTTCGATGAAGACACGAGGAACGGGAGTCGTCGGCTACAACGTCCAGACGGCGGTTGACACGAAGCACCATCTGATCGTCGCGCACGTCGTTACGAATGATGGCATTGATCGTGATCAGTTGACGTCGATGGCGAAGCTGGCGCGTGATGAGATGGCCGTCGACAAGCTCACCGCAGTTGCGGATCGCGGCTACTACAAGAGCGAGGAGATACTCGCATGTCATGAGGCTGGAATAAGCGTGCTCGTTCCCAAACCGGTGACATCGAGCGCAACGGCTAATGGCCGCTTCGGCAAGGATGACTTCATTTACAACGCACAGACGGACGAATATCGGTGCCCGGCGGGCCAGCGGCTCATCTGGCGATTCTCAACTGTTGAGCGCGGTCTGAAGATCAGTAAATACTGGAGTTCAAATTGCCAGCAATGCTCACTAAAGGGGGATTGCACGCCGGGTCCTCAACGTCGCGTGACACGCTGGGAGCACGAGGCTGTTCTCGATGAGATGCAGGCGCGACTTGATCATGCGCCTGAGATGATGTGCATCCGGCGACAGACTGTCGAGCACCCGTTCGGCACGATCAAGGCATGGATGGGCGCCACTCATTTCCTGACACGGACCATCGAGCGGGTGAGTACGGAGATGAGCTTGCACGTGCTGGCGTACAACATGAAGCGAGTGATCAAGCTACTCGGTTCAGAAGCGGTTATGAAGGCGATGCGGGCGTGATGCCCGTACGGGGTTGTTGAGCCTTTGCGATATGTTCGGTTGTGGTTTGCGTTCAGATTGCCGCAAACGACAAGCCGCGACATGCGCCGGAACAGGTTTCGTCAATTCCCAGTGGCCACGCGTTTTGACACAGTCTGGGCCAGTTTGGGACGTTCAATGTTGGCGGCCAATTTGTCGACAATCGGATCGACCCGTTGCCTGCGGACCAGACACGGGAAACGAACGGTTCCGTCGCAATAGCGGCGGCTGGTATGCTGGGGGACCTTACAGAATGATGTGAACGACAATGAAAGCGCTCAGTCCGGCGGTAGCCAAGGTGCTGAAGCGGTTGCACTATCCGCTTGAGATCATGTTGGTGTGCGTGCGTTGGTATGTGGCCTACCCGCTGAGCTTGCGCAATCTGGAAGAGATGATGGCCGAACGCGGGATCGCGGTCGATCATTCGACCGTTCACCGGTGGGCCATCAAGCTTCTGCCGGTGCTTGAAAAGGCGTTCCGCCGCTGCAAGCGCCCGGTCGGCAAGAGCTGGCGTGTCGACGAGACCTACATCAAAGTCAAGGGGCAATGGACCTATCTGTACCGCGCCGTCGACAAGGCCGGCAACACGGTTGACTTTCTGCTGCGAGCCAGGCGGGACAAGGAAGCGGCCCGACGGTACTTCGAGAAGGCCATCGATCAGAATGGCGTGCCTGAAACCGTAACCATCGACAAGAGTGGTGCCAATCTGGCCGGGCTGCACGCCGTGAACGCCGAGCGTGAGACGCCTATCAAGATCCGCCAGGTCAAGTATCTCAACAACATCGTGGAACAAGACCATCGGGCGATAAAGCGCCGTACCCGACTCATGTTGGGATTCAAGATATTTCGTTGTGCGCGCATCTTGTTAAGCGGCATTGAACTTATGCATATGATCGCCAAAGGGCAGATGAAAGACTGCGGCATCGGACAGACTCCCGCGGAGCAGTTCTACTCGTTAGCCGTATAAGTAGTCCAAATCATGCGGGCCATTGTTCAACGCACTTTTTCTTATTGCGACAGAACCCGTCCGTGAGCTTGCTGCTGCCGGAAACATCCATCTTTCCGGGCGCGCGCCGTTCGTCCTGCCCTTTGCGCGGATGCGCGACCAGATGAACATGCACGCGATATACCGGCATTGTTCGACATCCCGCAGGACCGACAACGCCGACCGGGCGACACGCTCCCGGTCATGGGTCGCTTCTTTTGCTCAGTGGTCGAAGCTCTCCGCGCGCGACGGACTCCGGTATTCGTCCCAAAGCACCCGTCCGAAAGCGCTGGCGGGCCTCGTTCGTGAACCAATTCGCGCGAGGCGCGTCTGTATAATTCGATCGGCCGCAAGGACTCCGTGCCAAGCCGCCGTTGTTAAGGATCGTTTAAGCTCTGCCCGGGCAGCATCGCGTATCGCTCATTGAGCAACGCTTGCAAGCATCTGTCGCCGCCAATTCCCTGTTCATGCAAACACTCCATCTCGCCATTTTTTCGCTCGTCAATGCGGGCGCTTCCACTAACCCGACCGTCGCCGGCCTTGCCGAGTTCGCTGCGCAATGGCTGGTGTTCGTTGTGCCCGCAAGCTTGTTGATTGCGTGGCTCGCCGGCACGCGCACCACGCGCCGGGACAGCATCGAAGCCGGGCTGGTCGCCTGCGTCGCGCTCGCGCTTGCGCAGGTGCTCACGTACTTCTGGTATTCGCCGCGCCCGTTTGCGATCGGCATCGGCACGCAGCTCGTCGAGCACGCTGCCGACGGTTCCTTCCCGAGCGATCACCTGACGTTCATCTGGGGCGTCGCAGCCGGCTTGCTGATGTCCCGCTCGACGCGCGCACTCGGCGTCGCGCTTGCGGCGCTCGGCGTGGCTGTCGCATGGGGCCGCGTTTATGTCGGCGTACATTGGCCGATCGACATGCTCGGTGCTACGCTCGTCGCGACAGCGGCTGCTACGTCGGTTCGACTGTATGGCGGCGCCGTGTCGGTGCGGCTCGATCTTCTGGCTGAATCTGTACGGGCCGTCGTGTGCGGCGGCCGCGCGCAGGTCGCGCATCGTGTTATCGAAAGCACGCGCGCGACCGGGAAGCAGAAGCGCGACTGAAGATTCGACAGCTGTTCATTTGTTTGCAACGGCTGCAGTTTGCTTCGCCATCGCCGGGACATGAACGCCTGCCAAGGCCGTCCGATGCTCATGCTGACCCGCGCTGCGCACAGCCTTCGGAAAGAGCACCAGCGCGACTAGCGCACATGCGCTGGCGGCAAGCCATACCGCAGCCCACGCCCACGCTGCGAGGATCGCCGGAATCGCGATCGGCGTGACGTATTGCCCATCGCCAGCGCGGTTCCGGCACGTTGCGCGCCAGCCAGCGTCGCGAGTTCGGTATAGCCGACGCCATGCCACGAGGACACGCAAATTCCTGCGAAAGTGATTTTGGTCCCATCACCACAATGCCGGGCGGGTTGCGCATACCTGAATCGAAACTTGCCAGCGACATTAAGCGCTATACGCGGACGGGCTTCCGGGCGGTCATAATCTTGCATCTCTCGTCATAAAGACGATGTCGGCAGCGATACGTGGAACGAAGATGGTCTCGTGGCGCGCATGGCGCGTATTTGCAAGGACACCGCACCCGAGGCGTCGCGCATCCCTGACGCCCGAATCAAGGCCACGACGCTGCACAGCTTTAAAGGTTGGGAAGGTCGACTGCTTGTCGTGTATATCGCGCAGGCTACCGACGCGAAGAACTTTGCGCTCATCTACGCCGGGCCCACGCGCCTCAAGCGCAGCACGGGTGGCAGCTGGCTGACCGTAGTCTGTTCGGCGCCTGATCTGGAGGAATTTGGCAGAAAGTGGCCGCAATTTGAAGACTGGAGAACACCGTCAAAATTCGCGCGCGGCTGACGTCGGTGCCCTGATATCAAGCTTCCGTCCTGCATGAGTTCCCGGGTGCGCTCGACGTGCAGCGCCATTCCCTGACTCGTTCCAGTTGTGGCAAGCAGGGGACCCGAGGCGTCGCCGCGTTGGATTGGTTTAGCCGTCCTGCGCGCCTCAACGGAGCTTCAACACGCGCTCTTTGAGGTCACGGTTGATTGTGTCCAGTCGAGCCGCATCCGTTTTCGCCGACAGCGTTGAGCGAGCCTTGCGACCGAGAAAATACGCGATCCTTTCCGCATTGGCGCCGGAAGGATGCGGAAGACCATGCAGGATGCGGTCGGCCGGGATCACCCCGCGCTGCGCGAGCCAGTCCAGCCCTTCGCTCACCTTCGGTCCCAGCGGTACGAACACCGCCTTGTCCAGGATTCGGGCTTCCTGGGCGAAATGTTCCTCGATCTGCTCCTGCAGGAAGCTTGACCGGACCATGTTTGGCGTTCCGTTGTAGTTAGGCTTTTTTTTGCCCGCAATAAAGACCGGGTGGCGCAGGATCGAGGTCGTTTGCACCAAGTGGCCGGCCGAGTTGAACAGCGCGTCGCAGCTGGTCAACCCGAGCCATCGGTGCAGTCCGATGTGATCGAGCAGGCTGATCAGATTGGGCCGCATCGCGCCGCTGAACGCGCCTGTCTGTTTGGCAACCCGTTGGGCGATATCTGCCGGTGTGCCGGATCGAAGCTGCCGTTGCGCTTCCCGCATCGCGTTTTTCCATTGCGTGAAGCCCGGCGTGATGCCCACCAGCACCAGGCGGGCCGACGGATTCACGCAATCAAACTGAATGTAGTGGCTGGTCAGCGGGCCGTCCTGGCCCAGCAGGAACGACGCCGGAATGTCGGACGGTTGACTGACGCGGTCAAGGTCGAGCGTCTGGATGGCGGAAGCGAAATGGGCGAAGCGGTTGTTGTTGTCCATGGTCTCTCGTATGTAGCGTGAAGTGGAAAGTTTCAGTGTTTGATCCGGGTGTTGCGATGGGCGGCGGTCACGATCGTGCCTTCTGCGCCGACCACTGCGTAGCAGTCAAGATGGGCTTCCAGCAGGGAGGCCAGCGGGCCGGCATACGACCGCAGACGACGCCGGGCGGGTTTGTCGAAATAGTGCCTGGTGGTGCCATCGCCGGATTTTTCTGTGGCACCGAACTGCAGAAGCAGATTGAACCGGCCCGGGATTTCCGGAGGCTCCACTTCTTGAGAAAATGGAGCTATGGAAAACACCAAGAAGAAGTCCCCAAGGTACTCGCCGGAAGTTCGTGAGCGGGCTGTGCGAATGGTGCTGGAACACCAGGGCGACCGCGAATCGCAATGGAAAGTGATCGCGTCGATCGCAGCGAAATTTGGCTGCTCGGGTGAAACGCTGCGTAGCTGGGTGCGCAAGGAAGAGCGGGATCGGGGTTTGCGCCCGGGCACAAGCACGCAGGAGCAGGATCGGCTCAAGGAACTGGAGCGGGAGAACCGTGAGCTGCGCCAGGTTAATGAAATCCTGCGCAAGGCGTCAGCATATTTCGCACAGGCGGAGCTCGACCGCCGACCGAAGTGATGATCACGTTCATCGATGATCACCGGCACGTCTACGGGGTCGAGCCGATCTGCAGGGTGCTGCCAATTGCCCCGTCGACGTACTACACGCATGTGGCCCGCCGCGTCAATCCAGGCCTGGTGCCGCCGCGGGCCCAGCGCGACAGGATGCTCAAGGATGAGATCCGGCGCGTGTGGGAAGAAAATTTCCAGGTGTATGGCGCAGACAAGGTCTGGACGCAATTGAAGCGGGAAGGCATTGTCGCGGCGCGCTGCACGGTCGAGCGGCTGATGAAGCAGATGGGCCTGCGCGGTGTGGTGCGGGGCAAGACGGTACGCACGACAGTGAGCGATGGTTCGACGCCGTGCCCGAAGGATCTCGTGAACCGGCAATTCACCGCCGAACGGCCCAATGCGCTGTGGGTGTCAGATTTTACCTATGTATCGAGCTGGCAGGGCTTCGTCTATGTCGCGTTCATCATTGACGTGTTCGCCCGACGCATTGTCGGCTGGCGTGTGTCGAGCTCGGCGCGCACGGACTTCGTTCTGGACGCACTGGAGCAGGCCTTGTACGAGCGACAGCCGGCGCAGCAGGACGGGTTGATACATCACAGCGACCGCGGCGTGCAATACGTATCGATCCGCTATACGGATCGGCTGCTCGAGGCTGGCATTGAGCCGTCAGTGGGCAGCGTGGGCGACTCCTACGATAACGCACTGGCGGAAACGATCAACGGCTTGTACAAGGCAGAGGTGATCCATCGCCTCGGACCATGGCGCAATCCGCAGGCCGTTGAAATTGCGACGCTCGAATGGGTCGACTGGTTCAACAATCGTCGGCTCTTCGGCCCCATCGGCAACATTCCACCTGCTGAGGCAGAAGCCGCTTATTATTCAAAACTCGCTGGGTCCGCCATCGCGGCGTGACTCAAGCAAAACAGCCTCCGGGTTTCCCCTCAGGATTACCCACAAGTAATGTGATGGTGCTATTCGTTTTGCCTGAATACTCGGTACATCATCGTGATTTCGTGCAGGACAAGAAATCCACGCCAGATGACGGTAGGACCAGGTGGACGATCATGCTTTCGAGCGAGATATCCGCCGAGTCTGGCGATCCACAAGATGACCTGCGCGAGTGACGGCGGTTTATCAGGTATTTCGGTACTGCCATGCGTACGACAGTAGAGGGCTCGCCACTCGATTGGCTGCAGCAATACTTCGCATGGCAGGTTGCCATCAAGCCTGGCAAGCAACATGGAGTACAGGATCCTCCAGCTTACGACGGCGAACAATGCGGTGGCGCGGACGAATCGATCGAGATTGCCAAATTGGCGGGCTTCAATGCGACAGCCACTTTTAAGCACACGATGCCACGATTCAATCGTCCATCGGCGCGCATACCATGCAAGACGCTCGAGGGCCTCTGCGTGTGTTTGCGTAGGCACCGAAGTCAGTAGAAGCCATTCCAATGGCTCTGCTCCTTCGTCCAAGTTCGTTTCCTGTGCATGAATTGCAAACACTTCAATTTCGGGAAGCTTCTCGCGACGACGATTTTGCGGCGGACGAAGGCGTACGGGCATGCAGCGCACAACCAGCCGTGCGGTGCGTGCCTGGCGGTTTTCGCGTGCAGGCACCTGCAGTTGCGCCTCTCCAAGCACTGGCGAGGCCAGCACGGTTTCCCACAAATATCGATCGGGGTGAGCAACGCGTCGGTTCCACGACGCGCGCACCAACCAGTCGACACCGGCAGGCCGCTGCGCCAGGAACACGTCATAGACATCGCCTTCACGGTCGCTCACGCCGATGACATGCGTGCACGGACAGTGCGTCTTGAGTACGCCCAGTTGCTCGATGCCTTCGAGCCATTTCGCGCTCTCTTTCTGTTGTACGGTTCGTTGCCCACGCAGATGTTTCTTGCCCAACTCCTCGTGCCTGCGTATCCAGGTCTTCATCCCGATCACCCCGAGTGGCAGCCCCTCTGGCGTGAGCGCAAGCAGACTGTGTATCAGGAAACCACGCACATGTGGATCGGAGCCATATCCCAGACCTTCGGTTGCCCGCAGATGAGACAAATTGAACTCGGTGGTGTCCTGAACAGCAAGGACGACTGGCACCTGTTGCATACGACACAGCGTTTGACCGATGTGCCCACCCAGCACGCCATCGACATCCACGTGCGGGTTGTCGAAAAAACGATATGCCGCCTTCAGCTCCGAACCATTGAACGACTGCGGAAAAGAGCAATGTGGGCCCAACGAAAGCTTGCGTGCCAGCGTCACGAGCCGTCTGGTCAGGCGAGCGTCGCCGAGCTCGGCGGCGCCAAACTCTTCATTTGCCCAATCATCAAGGTCAGATGTGTCCGACAATGCCCGACATCACAGATCACGAACCGGATCAAAGTTAACATCGGTCGTCACCGTTTACAAGCCATCGCCCTTCAATCGCACAGTCGCGAGCGACTTATGGGTAATCCTGAGGGGAAACCCGGGGCGGTTCAGATCGATGACCAGCGGCGCGATGCCACGCTGTTGCAGGCGAACCGCAGCGTGCTTGCGCAGCTCCGGACTTCTCATAAGTAGTCCTCTGTATTGAATGTCGCTTTCTTACGGGTGGGATTCGATGGCCAGCCTCAGTCTTGTCCGTCGTCCGGTGGCTGGCTCAGTGCCTTCAGTTCGCGCTCGACTTCTGCGAGACGGGCCAGCGTGGCCGCTTCACGGGCGCGGAGCACGAGCCATGGGGCGGCCAGCTCAAGCAGGTCGGCAAGCGTTGTCATGAATGCCGCATCGTCAAAACGGTTCATCACATCGAATGCAAGGTAGGGGCCGTCGTAACTGTTCTCTAACTGGACGCCAGCATTCAAAAGTGCCGGATCGAGCGTGTTGGTCTCAAGACGGGCGATCAGTGCCTTGCGCCGCTGGTCCAGCGCCCGCAACAGGTCGTGAGGATCCTTGAAGCGGCGTTTCTGCAGGTCCACTTCACCGGCACTCCAGTAACGCTTGACCGGGATGTAGCGGTCCTTGGCTTGCAGCCACGCTTTGGCGACATCGCGGCCGATGCGCGTACCCTCGGGGGTAGTGAACGTTTCGAGAGGCGTAGCGCGTTTGGGATTGGCAGCGGCCCGCACACTCATTTCTTCCATATTGGCGAGCAGCGCCAGCTGTCCGACGGTCAGGCTATCGAGATCGTTACGCTCTTCCTCGTTACGCTCCTCCTTTTTGCCCAGACGTCGCGAGAAGTAGGAAAAGCCCTCCCCGTTTTCCAGGATGTGGCGGGCATTCGCGAGTTGCGCGACCTGATGTTTCGCTTTGAGGCCGACCTGAAGGTATTCCTGCATCGGGAGCCAGTCGACTTCCGGGCCGGTATCAACAGTCTGGTGATGCTGGTCGAGCAGTCGATGCAGCTCGATCCGTTCGCACGCTCGATGTTTGCCTTCCATACCTGGCGCAGCAATTGTGCCCGTTGCTGCAGATGTCCGAAGAACTCATCCAGTTCGGTCTGGACGCTCTTGCGCATGCCGGTGAGCATCAATGCGATCAGTGCCGGCAAGGGCAATTTGCGACGACGTTGGAAGACCGTGGGATGCTCGAGATCGCAAGCAACCTGACGAAACTGCTCAGTCTGTATATGGGCGGCGAGATCGGCAAGCAGAGTGGAAAGAGACATGGGGCCAACGAAGATCAAAAAGATCCTCATTGGCCGTCGCCCTGCTGGCGTCTAAAAAGACGCCAGCAGGGCGACGGCCGCGCGAAGTTGGCTTCACGTCAAGTGCTTATTTAACTCTCCGGCGCAGCAATAGCCCGGCGCTGGTAGACTTTATTGCCGGTATAAGGACTCTGCAGGACTACATGAAAGAACACATCCTGGAAGGCCAGACTCTGGACTGGCTTTTGGCTTCCGCTACGGAAGCAATGCTGATCGTCGATCGTAATGGCCAGATTGTCCATGCCAATCCGCCTGTCGATCGGCTTTTCGGCTATCCACGCTCGGAACTTGTCGGGCGGCCAGTGGAAGTACTGATGCCGGAGCGCTTCAGGGCAGCGCACATCGGCAAGCGCGTGGACTATTTTGCCGCTCCGCATGCTCGCCCCATGGGTACCGGGATGGAACTGCTCGGCCGTCGGCAGGACGGCGGAGAGTTTCCGATCGAAGTCAGTTTGTCGCCGCTCAGGACCGATCGCGGATTGAAACTGGTCATGGCGACGATCCACGACATCACCTCTCGCAAGCGCGCCGAGGAGGCGCTACTGGAAAGTGAAGCCCGCATGCGGGCGATCGTCGACACTGCTGTAGACGCCATTATCACCATCGATGAACATGGCGTGATGGAACGCGTGAATCCGCGCGCCGAGCGCCTGTTCGGCTATAGCGGCGTCGAGATGATCGGAAAGAACGTCTCGATGCTGATGCCGGAGCCGTTCCGCAACATGCACGATGGGTATTTAGCCCAATACCGGCAGACCGGCGAGAAAAAAATCATCGGCGTCGGCCGTGAAGTCGTCGGTTTGCGCAAGGACGGCACCACTTTCCCGATGGACCTAGCCGTGGCGGAAATGCACTTGGGACAGCGCCGCATGTTCACGGGGGTCGTGCGCGACATCACCGAACGCAAGCACGCCGAAGAGCAGCGTTTGCGCCTGTTGCAGGAAATCAGCAGCGCCAACGAGGAATTAACAAACTTCGCATACGTCGTGTCGCACGACCTCAAAGCGCCGCTAAGGGCCATCGGTTCGCTGGCCGACTGGCTCTCGACCGATTACGCGGACAAATTCGACGACGAAGGTCGCGAGCACATGCGCCTACTGATCAGCCGCGTGCACCGGATGAGCGCGCTGATCGACGGTATTTTGCAATACTCGCGCGTCGGTCGCGTCAAGGAAACATCCGTTGCGGTCGAGCTCAACCTGTTGGTACGCGAAGTGATCGATTTGCTCGCACCGTCAGAGAACATTGCGGTGACCATCGAGGCCCCCCTGCCCACTGTCTTTGGCGAGCGAACCCGGATCCAGCAGGTATTTCAGAATCTGATATCCAATGCCATCAAGTACATGGACAAGCCCGACGGCCAAGTCTGGATCAATTGTGTCGTGAAAGCCGACCGGTGGCAGTTCATCGTGGCCGATAATGGCCCCGGCATCGAGCAGCGGCATTTCGAGCGGATCTTTCAGCTATTTCAGACCCTCGCGCCGCGCGATAGGGTCGAGAGTACCGGGGTCGGGCTCGCGTTGGTAAAGAAAATTGTCGAGATGTACGGGGGAGAAATCTGGTTGGAATCTACGCCGGGGACCGGCAGTACCTTCTTCTTTACCCTGCCCGTCGGCACGGCAAGCAAACCACACCTGGAGCAAGTTGCATGAAGACACCGAGTAAGCCGATTCTTCTCGTTGAGGACGACGAGGTCGATATCATGACCATCAGACGTGCTCTCAAAGAAATCCATGTGGCCAATCCGGTGATACCGCAAGAAAACGGCGAGCAAGCGTTGGCCTATCTGCGCAATACTGCCAACGAAAAACCCTGCATCATTCTGCTCGACCTCAACATGCCCGTCATGAATGGTATCGAGTTTCTTCAGGTGGTCAAGAACGATGACCAGCTTAAGCGAATTCCAGTTGTGGTACTCACCACTTCTGAGGAAAAGCAGGACAAGGTAAACAGTTTCAATTTCAGCGTGGCCGGTTATATGGCAAAACCGGTGGACTATCGGCAATTCGTGGAAGTCATGCGCTCGATCGATCTCTACTGGTTCCCTCAGCGAACTACCATGAAAAGCGGCACACCAAGTACTTTCCAGGCATTGACGATAGCCTGACCAACCATGACGAAACCGCGGATTCGCATACTCCTGGTAGAAGATGATATGGTGGAACGGATGGCCTGCCGTCGCGCATTTGCCAGGGATCCGACTTGCGATTTCGTGTTATTCGAAGCGCAAACGGGCAGAGAGGGGTTGCAACTAGTCGATGCGCAAAGGCCGGACTGCATTCTGCTCGACTACCATCTTCCAGACCTGAACGGTCTCGAGTTCCTTGCGGCGCTAGCCCACGACACGGGGGAGATCGCCGTGCCCGTTATGGTACTGACCGGCGGAGATAGCCCGGCCGTAGCGGCAGAATTGATGCGACGGGGCGCACGGGACTACCTGGGTAAAGACTCCGAGCACCAGTACCTGAAGCTGCTGCCAGGCGTGATCCAGCGTATGTTACGGGCGCAGCAGATGCTGGAGGCAAAACGCCAGGCCGAAGCCAAATTCCGTACCCTGGTCGAACAGATTCAGGCCATCACTTATATCTCTTCCTGCGGCGAGTCTGGTTCGCTGCAATACATCAGTCCGCAGATCGCCATTCTCGGCTTCTCACCACAGGAGTGGCTGGCTGACAGCGGACTGCACGCGAGACAGGTCCACCCGGACGACCGCGCACATGTGCAGGAGGCCATGACTAACAGTCTCCCTGTCAATGCTCCGCGACGGATCGAATACCGCCTGCTGGCCAAAGACGGCCAGATCCTGTGGTTTCGCGACGAGACACAGGCGGTGCTCGACGATTCCGGCCGGCCGCTTTTTATACAGGGAATCTTGGTCGACATCACGCAAAACAAGCTGACCGAAGATGTATTGCGGCAGAAGCGGGAAGCATTACGGTCACTGGCCGCACATCAGGAAACGATCAAGGAAAATGAGCGCAAGCGCATCGCTCAGGAGATACACGACGAACTCGGCAGTCTGCTCACCGGTATCAAGGCATACGTATCGGTTTCCCTCGAGCGGTCGGTCCAGGCAGGCAGCTCTCCCGACCCGTTGTTGATCGACGCGGCCCGTCTCGCCGATGATGCGATGGCAGCGGTGCGCAGAGTCATTACGGACCTGAGGCCCAGCATACTGGACCAGCTTGGCGTATGGGAGGCATTGCATTGGTATGCGAACCAGATAGAGACGCGCTCGGACCTGGTCTGCGAGTGCGCAATTGACGAGAGCGCCGTCTCGACACAAATCGACTCCGAACGCAGTACGATGCTGTTCCGGATCGTACAGGAGACGCTCACCAATGTTCAGCGCCACGCCGAAGCATCACGTGTATCGATTCGCGCGGCAGCCGCGGAGGGTGAGATCATCGTCGAAATCCACGATGACGGCAAAGGCATCGAAGCCGAACACGTGCCCAACCACCCGTCGTGGGGCATCCTCGGCATGCATGAGCGTGCGAGGCATTTCGGCGGCAACCTGGTCGTGACCGGGCGACCGGGCGTCGGCACGACTGTATTGCTGCGACTGCCGATGGAGAGTACAAGTGGAAGCTGAGTTGATCAAGGTATTGCTGGTGGATGACCACACCGTCGCCCGGAACGGGGTTCGCCTCATGCTAAGTTCCGCGCCGGAAATTCGCGTGGTCGGTGAAGCCGAAACGGCAGCCGATGCGCTGCACCTCGTGCGGGACCCGAACTTCGACGTCGCGCTGGTCGATATAGCGTTACCCGGCAAAAATGGCCTCGAATTGCTAAAGTGCTTGCGCGTAGCGCAGCCCAGACTCGCTGTTTTGATTCTCAGCACCTATTCGGAAGAAATCTATGCGCTGCGTGCGCTGAAACTGGGTGCTGCAGGCTATCTCACCAAGGACAGTCCGACCGCCACGCTGGTGGCGGCGGTTCGCAAGGCCGCGCGCGGCAGTAAGTACGTCAGCCCATCACTGGCTGAGAAGCTTGCCAGCATGATCGGCGGACAAAGCGCCGCCTCGCATGAAGCGCTGTCGAATCGGGAAATCGAGGTCCTGAAACTGCTGGCCAGGGGTGAACATTTGGTGCAGATCGGAGACATGCTTCACCTGAGCCCCAAGACCGTCACCACCTACCGCACGCGCATCCTCGAGAAAATGGGACTTCACAGCAACGCGGAACTGGCCCGCTACGCGGTCGAAAACGGACTTCTGGCCTAATCTTACTGTGTCACATAATTAGTTGCGCGCTCTATTGCCGTACAGGAAGAGAGCCATCGTTGCATGAGCCTTAGTCCAAGCAGGATGCGCAACGTGGTAATGGAATCAGGAACGTGGCGTTGAGCGCGCTGGACTGCCCCGGGGGATGTAATCCGGGGGAAGGGCAGACAGCGCGCGTTCAAGGAAGTTTTTTTTATCGCGTGCATCTGATTGCATTCGGAGTCGCTGAGCCATCAGAAACCCATACGCAGCGATACTCAGTGTGGCGTGGTGGTGAAAGCCACGCCAGCCTCGCCCTTCATAATGACCGAGCCCGAACTCCTGTTTCAGGTCCTGATAGTCGCGCTCGATGCGCCAGCGCATTTTGGTCACGAACACAAGCTGCTCAAGTGTCGCCTCCTCGGGCGCGGTAGTGAGAAAGTATTTGAGCGGCTCCGGATCGCCAGCAGGCCATTCAATAAGCAGCCACTCTTCGTCGCGAACGGTGCTTCGCCAATAGTCGCGATGTGCGGGACGAACCCGTACGGCGGCAAAGCGCGAGGAAAGTGTTGCGTTGCTGCCTTCGCGCCAGGTTACGGATTGCCAGGCGTTTACGGGTAATTGCATGGCCAGTTCCTTCACGGCGATCGGCTCGTGGCCGGGCGCACGGCGCAACAACGTCGGTGGCTTGTTGCGCCCGCTCCAGGGCCTGGGCGGAAGCGGCGCCGTACCTGGTGCCCACACAGAGGTGCCCGGCCGGATCCCTACCGCGTACAACAAACCCAGTTCCGTTACGCCTTCCCGGAAAGCGGTTTCGTCGCCATACCCAGCATCGGCCAGCACGATGCCCGGTGCAATGCCGGATGCTATAGCCTCGCGAAGCTGGGCCAGCGCAATCCGGGGCTTGGTCTCGAAGGCCAGATCGTCGGGAATGCCCGCACGACGGGCACGTTCCCGGTCGTCAATCCATTCCCTGGGGACATACAGCTGCCAGGCAATCGGCAGGCTGCCGCGTTGCGTCGCGATCGACAGGCTCACTGCAACCTGGCAGTTGTCCTGCTTTCCGAGTTGCCCACAGTACTGACGTGCCACCCCGACCGAATGACGTCCGTTCTTTGGAAAGCCGGTGTCGTCAATGATCCAGTAGTAGCCGCTTTCTTCAGCAGCGTGCGCGTCTAACGCTGGTATCACCCATTCGCGTACCCGCTGCAGGACCGCCCGGTCAGACCATTCTGCCTTGGCCACAAAGTGATGGAGTGACTGGTGCTTCGCACTCGCGTGAAGTGGGTCAATGTGCGCGGCCATCGGCTCGACGCTCTTGCGCGACAGCGGCAACACCAGGCCCGAACAGTAACCCTTGAGGCCGGCATGGCGATCGGCGTGCCCTAACGCCTGCCCCAGATGATCCAGATACGCGTCAAATTCGTCGACATCTCCACTCATCGCGATCGCCCGAAGTCTGTATTATTTAATACTACCAGGTATTACCTTGCTGAAAATGAATTTTGTGACACAGTAAGACTAACAGGCTGTTGAAATACCTCGTTTCTCCGTCATCCGGGACGAAGGGGTAAACGTTGAAGGTAATGTCATGAATGTGAGCGGGATGAAACGGATGCGCGGTGCCGATGGTTTTACGGAGTCGATGTTCACGGTGTTGAAGCTGGATGATTTTGTGCCGAAAGACCATCCGTTGCGTCCGATTCGCTCGTGGCTCAACGATGCGCTCAAACGCATGGACGACGTGTTTGCCCGGATGTACGAGGCTGATGCGAAAGGTGGGCGGCCGAGCATTGCACCGGAGAAGCTGGTGCGAGCGTTACTGCTTCAGGTGCTGTACTCGATTCGCAGCGAGCGCATGTTGATGGAACAGATTTCCTACAACATGCTCTTTCGCTGGTTCGTCGGCTTGCCGATGGATGGGACGGTGTGGGACCACTCGACATTCAGCAAGAACCGCGACCGACTGCTTGAGCACGATGTGCTGGTATTGCTCTTCAATGAGACGGTTGAGACTGCGCGCGAGCGTGGGCATCTGTCGGGTGAGCACTCCACTGCTCAGGGGGAACGGCCGCCGCCTCGGGCAGGCGTCGGTTCAGCACGCGCACGGCGTGGACAAAGGACAGGTCTTCAGGTCGCTGCCCACTATCCTGTGCAGCCTCGTACATCAGTCGGCGAATGGCCGCGTGCGTAAGCATTAACGCATAGAACTCCTGACGGACCAGATCGGGCGTCTTGCTGCGCAGCACCTTCTTCCCGTCGCACAGATGTGTCTTGATCTCGTCGAACATCTCCTCTATCTTCCAGCGCCGGTGGTACAGCGCCGCCAGCTCAATGGCAGGTGCCACCTCCGGATCCAGCAGACTGGTAATCAGGCGATACTGCGGCTCAGCGTCAGGCACGCCTTCCAGGCGATACTCAATAACCCGCACCTGCATGCCGTTGCGCTGGTGTCGCCGCTCGGTGTCGCTGGCATAAACGGTGCTGAGGTACGAACCGTCTGCCACCGCACTTCGCACGGCAGCCGCAGATTCGATTTCACCCGCCACAGCAGTTGCGCGCCGGTGGCCACCGCGTCGCGCCACATGTCATAGCCATAGAACAGGCGATCGGCCAGCACCAGCATCTCGCTGGAGAACGCCGCAAACAGCTGGCACGTGAGCACCTGTTCGCTGTCCTCACGCACCCCGCCCGTCTGGACCTCACACAGCGCGTGCGTCGCACATTCGGCCAGCGCCACAAAGCGGATCTGCGGATACGCTGCCTCACCGCGCCCGCCCTGCGCATACCCGAACGCCTGCGCATTGGCCTGCTCATCAGGCACATCCAGGGTGAGCCATCCACGCTCATGACGCGATACCCCGCATAGTCCCCGCCCGCCGCCCGCGGGCGTTGCGCTGCCTGGCGGGCGAACAGTTCGCGCATCACCTGCCAGCCCAGCCGTGTGCCCCTCGATCACCAGACGAAACACTTCCTCATAGGCCACCCGCGGATACAGGCACATCGCCATCACGAAATACACCAGCACTTCCCGCGGCATGTCGCGGCGTAGCCGCGTCTGCACGCCGCACGACACCAGCGTCTCCTTGACCTGCCCCAGCGAGCAATTCAGCGCCAGATATCCCACCGTCAGATAGTCCGCCAGCCTCGCACCGCCGGGTATCGTTGCTGCCGTTCTTGCCATCCTTCAAGCTCTTCTTGTTGTTGCAGACGCTTGCAAGTGGCCTAAACCGCTCCGGCACTTTTTTGTAGGGGAACGCCTACAAATGACCATTCCGATCCCCGATACCGGGCGCGGGGCGTCCCGCCGACAATTGACTCCATCAAGAGACGTTCTGGCCGTCGACGATGAATGCCCGGCTGCTGCCCGGCCTCATTGCTCACGCCTTCTCCTACTCGACTGGAGTCTGACATGCTGAACAGCGTAACCAACCAATTGGCAAGCGCTCGAGTGCGCGGCTGCGAAAACCCGGCTGTACCGATGATGGCGATTGACCCGGATCGCATCGGGTTCGTGCGCACGGCGGCACCGCGGCCTGTGCTGATGCTCGGCCGACTGGACGACGAGAGAAACGTCCCCCTCACCGGGCCATCTCGTAGTGTTCAAACGTCGCAGTTCCCGCGAAGGTCGCAAATGCCCATCAAGATAGCAGTTCTCAAGGAAACCAGGCCGGACGAGCAGACGCAAGGAGTTTTATCATGAAGAAGACCATGAAGGCGGCCGTTGTTCGCGAATTCGGCAAGCCGCTCGTCATTGAGGAAGTGACCGTACCCGAGGTGGGTCCCGGCCAGATCCTTGTCAAGATCGCTGCGACTGGCGTTTGCCATACCGATCTCCACGCCGCCGAAGGCGACTGGCCAGTGAAACCGAAGCCGCCCTTCATTCCTGGTCACGAAGGCGTTGGTCACGTTGTTGCGGCAGGCGCGGGCGTCCGCCATGTGAAGGAGGGCGATCGCGTCGGCGTGCCGTGGCTCTATACCGCCTGCGGTCACTGCGCGCACTGCCTCGGCGGCTGGGAGACGCTATGCGACGAGCAACAGAACACAGGCTACTCGGTCAACGGCAGTTTCGCCGAATACGTCCTCGCCGACCCCAACTATGTCGGACATCTCCCCGCGAATGTCAGTTTCGTTGAGATCTCGCCGGTGCTGTGCGCGGGGGTCACGGTCTATAAGGGACTGAAGGTCACCGATACCAAACCTGGTGACTGGGTCGCCATCTCGGGCATTGGCGGGCTCGGCCACATGGCCGTGCAATACGCGAGGGCGATGGGGCTCAATGTTGTGGCTGTTGACATCGACGATGCCAAACTGAAGCTTGCGGAGACGCTAGGTGCGGCGCTGACGGTCAATGCGTTGAACACCGATCCTGCAGCCTTCATCAAGAAGGAGCTGGGTGGCACACAGGGTGTGCTAGTCACCGCCGTCTCGCCCAAGGCGTTTCAGCAGGCGATGGGCATGGTTGCTCGCGGCGGCACTGTCTCGCTGAACGGTCTGCCGCCGGGCGATTTTCCACTTTCGATCTTCGACACGGTGCTCAATGGCATTACCGTTCGTGGATCGATCGTCGGCACACGCCTTGATCTTCAGGAAGCGCTCGACTTTGCCGCTCAAGGCAAAGTCCGTGCGACTGTAAGGACCGAGACGCTCGACAACATCAATGATGTGTTTGCACGGATGCACCATGGCGAGATCGAAGGCCGTATCGTGCTCGATTTCGAGAACGATCCGACGCTCGGCAGGCGGTTAGGCTAGAGCGGGGCGGTCGCGCTGCCGGCGGATTCCGGCCGCGCGGCCCGCTCGGTACGTGTCGTTCAATACAGCAACGCGATTGAACGCAGACGGCACGTCAAAGACCCGAGCCTGCGGTTAGGTGTGTCTGCGCGACGTCGTCCACCTCGTCCTCAACAACAACGGTGAAGTCGATTCGCTGATCGGCTAGACGTTCAACATCAGCGGACCTGTCAGCAATCGTCGGGCGGAAATCGAAAGCCGTAGAGCACATCAGTTCGGTCGCTCGTTGCAAGGCCAAGGTCAGGAGGTCAATGCTCAGCCGGACGCGTTTTCAGGCGTCGCTTTGAAAAATGGTCGTGGGCTACACCGCACAGCGAAACCACGCATGGCGACGCGTCCATACATGCACGAAAAGGACGATTACCCGGAATCATGACGCGGAAGTCCACTCGGGCTTGCGTCAACCCCCTCGTAAAACATCAAGAGGATTTGCAAACATGAGTACCAGTCACACTATCGAAAACAAGAAGCTCGCTTTTCGTCCTGTCGCGCCGCTCACTGGCGCGGCCCTGCTACACGAGCCGGCGCACAACAAAGGGTCGGCCTTCACGCGCGACGAACGCC
The DNA here is from genome assembly GCF_050434105.1 of Paraburkholderia sp. 40. NCBI lineage: Bacteria > Pseudomonadati > Pseudomonadota > Betaproteobacteria > Burkholderiales > Burkholderiaceae > Paraburkholderia > Paraburkholderia sp. 40. Next base: position 440,022 of record NZ_JBNPVY010000004.1, read on the forward strand.
GCAGGCTCGGACTCGAAGGGCTGCTGCCGCACGCGGTCGAGCCGCTCGACCGTCAGGTCGAACGCGTGCTGTCGCATCTCGACGTGCTCACCGACGACCTCGCACGCTACGTCTATCTGATCGATCTGGAAGCGCGCAACGAAACGGTGTTCTACAAGACCATCATGTCGGACCCGAAGCGCTTCATCCCGATTCTCTACGACCCGACCGTCGCGGACGCGTGCCTCGAGTTCGGCAATCTGTATCGTCGCGCACGCGGCATGTACATCACCCGCGACATGAAGGGCCGCATCGCCGAAGTGCTGCGCAACTGGCCAGAGCGTGACGTGCGCTTCATCTGCGTGTCGACGGGCGGCCGCATTCTCGGGCTCGGCGACATCGGCGCGAACGGGATGGGCATTCCGATCGGCAAACTGCAGCTCTATACGGCGTGCGGCGCCGTGCCGCCGACGTGCCTGCTGCCTGTGCTGTTCGACATCGGCACCGCGAACGAACAGTTGCGTGCCGACCCTTTCTACATGGGTACGCGCGAGCTGCCGCTTTCCGAGGCCGAACTCGACGAGCTGACCGAAGAGTTCATCCAGGCAGTTCAGGAAGTGTTCCCGATCTGCTGCGTGCACTTCGAAGACTGGAAGGGCACGGACGCGATCCGGATGCTCGACCGCTATCGCGACCGCATCCTCTGCTACAACGACGACATCCAGGGTACTGCGTCCGTCGTGCTCGCCGGCATCTCGGCCGCGCTGACCCAGACCGGCGCCCGTCTTGCCGACCAGCGGATCCTGTTCCTCGGCGCGGGCTCGGCCGGCATCGGCATCGCGAAGCTGATCGCGGCTGAGATGCAGACCAAGGGGCTGTCGATCGAAGACGCACGTGCGCGCATTCGGCTCTTCGACGTGAATGGCCTCATCGAAGCGTCGCGCACCGACCTCACCGACGCGCAGAAGGCGTGGGCGCGCGACGACAAGCCGAGCAAGCGCTTCCTCGACGTGATCGAGAGCTTCAAGCCAACCATCCTGATCGGCGTGTCGACAAAGGTCGGCGCGTTCACCAAAGACGTCGTCGAGGCGATGGCCAGGCTCAACGAAAGGCCGGTCATCTTCGCGCTGTCCAATCCGACGACGAAGGCCGAGTGCACGGCGGAGCAGGCTTATACGTGGTCGCAGGGGCGAGCGCTCTTCGCCGCCGGCGTGCAGTTTCCCGATTTCGAGATGAACGGCCATCAGTATCGGCCGGGCCAGGCGAACAACTTCTACATCTACCCGGCGATCGGTCTTGCGACGTACGCATGCCGCCCGACGCGGCTCACCGACGAATGCTTCATCGTCGCCGCGCACGCGACCGCCGACCAGGTCAGCCCGTCGATGCAGGCCAAGGCGATGCTGTTCCCGAGCCAGGACCACATCCTCGAAACGGAGATCACGACGGCGAGCCGGATCGCCGAGTACATGTTCGAAGCCGGCCTCGCGCAGGTGCCCCGGCCTCGCGAGATCCGCGCGTGGATCGAAAGCCTGCTCTACAACCCGGCGTACTAAGCGTCAAGCGGTGGACAGGGGCGATAGGTGCCGCGTGCCGGACGCGCGACGACGCATGCAACGTCGTCGGGACGACAACCGGCAAGTCGTGGAAACAGCGAGTGCATATGGAACTGCGAGCAATGCGGTACTTCGTCGAACTCGTGCGGCAGAACAGCTTCACGCTCGCCGGCGAAAAGATGAACGTGACGCAACTGACAATCAGCAGGATGGTCAAGGCGATCGAGGACGAAGTGGGCGCGCCGCCGATCATTCGCGGCAAGCGGTTCGTCGAGCTGTCCGATGCGGGACGATTGGTGTTCGCGAGCGGCATCGAGATGCTGACCGCCGAGCGCCAATTGCGTGACGCCCTGACCGATCTCGGCAGCGGCGCGAGCGGCGTCGTGCGCGTCGGCGTGCGGCGGCTCGCCGGGCCGCTGGTTGCGCAACTCGTCGCTGCGTTTCGCGAGCGCTGTCCCGATATCACGCTGCCCTTCTGCGAAGACGTGAGCACCACGCTCGAAGCGATGCTGCGCGACGGAACAATCGATGCCGGCTTCATCCATCCGACGGTCGCGACAGAGGGGCCCGATCGAGCGCCCGTCAGCAGCGACCGCCTTTGCCTAGTCGCGCCGCGCGGATCGACGTTCGCCGTCATCCGCGCATCGGCAAGGAGCCTGATTGAAGAGAGAAAACGATGCCGGTTCAGGCGCACTGATGTTCGATATCCGGCATCAACCACATACCTTTCGCGCGCCAGGATGCGACGCTGTGCAAGCGAAGCTAAACATAAAGAGTCATTCGCCATGGAATACTTTGTCCAAACACTCCAGAAGTATCCGGAAATCGCCCTGTTCCTCACGATCGGCGTCGGCTTCTGGATCGGAAACCTGAGGCTCGGGAAACTCAATCTCGGCGTCGTCACCTCGACGTTGCTCGCCGGGCTGCTGGTCGGCCAGATCGGCATCAAGCTGCCGTCCGCGCTGCAATCGACGTTTTTCGCGATGTTCCTGTTTTCCGTCGGCTATTCCGTCGGTCCGCAATTCATCCGCGCGCTGAGAAGTGACGGGCTACCGCAAGTGGTCTTCTCGGTCATCGTCTGCCTCGCGGGCACGGCCACGGCCATTGCGCTCGGCAAGATGCTCGGCTATAACGCGGCGCTCACGTCCGGTCTGCTGTCGGGCGGCTATACGAACTCGACCGTGCTCGGTGTTGCCACCGACCTCATGCAGCAATCCGGCCTGCCCAACGCGCAACTGCAGAGCGCGCTCGCGCTGCTGCCGATCGCGTATGCCGTAACATACCCGTTCGGTACGATCGGCTCCGCGTATCTGCTCGCGAACATCGCGCCGAAGCTCATGCGCTTCGATCTCGCAAAAGAGTGCGAACAATACGAAAGCGACCATGGCGGTGGCACCGCAATCGGCCCCACCGCCTACCGCGAGTATTCGGCGCGTGCGTTCCGTCTGACGAACACCGATCTGATCGGCAAGACCGTGCTCGACGTCGAAACGCTGTTCAACCACGAAATCTTTGTGCGGCGCATACGCGTCACCGAGGGCTCGGCCATCGTCGACTGCACGCGCGATACCTTGCTCACCGAAGGTGCCGTGCTCGCAGTGTCCGGCGGCCTCGCCGCGCTCCTCACGTACGAGAACTGCTTCGGTCCCGAAGTGAAGGACGTACCGCTGCTCGATTTCCCGACCGAGCTGCTCGATCTCGTCGTGACGAACAAGCGCTATGCCGGAAAGACCCTCGGTGAAATCATCGACACGCTGTTCGGCGAGCCGGGTCGCGGCGTTTTCCTCACGAACGTCACGCGCTCCGACGTGTCGTTGCCGATGCAACGCGAGCATAAGGTCCAGCGCGGCGACGTGCTGAAGATTCTCGGCGCACGCCAGGACGTCGCGAAGATCGCGAAGGTGCTCGGCTACGCCGACCGCCCGGTCGAAGGCTCCGACATGGCGTTCATGGCGTTCGGCATCGTCGCTGGCAGCCTTGTCGGCGCGTTCACGATCCATATCGGCGGCGTCCCCCTCAGCCTCGGTACCGCGGTCGGCGCGATCGTCGCCGGGATCATCTGCGGCTATCTGCGTTCCACCATGCGGACCTTCGGCCGGATCCCCGGGCCTGCCATCTGGGTATTCAACAACGTCGGCCTCAACGGGTTCATCGCATGCATCGGACTCAACGCGGCGCTCGGCTTCGTCGGTGGTATCCAGCACTATGGCTCGACGCTTTTCCTCGCCGGCGTTCTGGTGACTATCGTGCCACTCGTCGTCGGTCTTTTGCTCGGCCGGTACGTGTTCAAGTTCCACCCCGGCATCCTGGTCGGCGCCTGCGCTGGCGCGCGGTCGACGACAGCTGCGCTCGGCGCGTTGCAGGAAGCCGCGAAGTCGAACGTGCCAGTCATCGGCTATGCGACAGGCTACGCGGTCTCGCGCCTTGTGATGGCGTTGCTCACCATCGTTGTGGTCAATATGTTCTAGACAGTATGACTCTATATGGACGCCTCCCTTTTTGCGAAGGTTTTTCGTGTGCATGACTTGATGGGGCGGTTGCTGCTTTATATCCGGCCTGTTGCAGCCAATCATTCGACTGGGGGGCCCCGATGAAATCCGCTGACTCCCTGAACTCAACCGTCGTATCATCGACCGGGTTTATAATGAATACATTGTCATAAATGACAAGTTTGTCAGATGAAGGATTGTTTGTGCTTGGTGCTGCCGTAATCCAGTCGGCATCTAGGCTTCTCTGCAACCAGGCAACGGAATGAGCAGTTGTGCCAGGTTAAGTCGCTTTGCTTAAGGAGATTCATGAGATGGACCAGGTTACACAGCTGACACGCAATCACGAGATCGCATTGAAAATCCTGCGCCTGTTGCACAATCGCCTGGAAGAGGCCCGGCAACGATTCGGGCAGAGGACGAGCGACGCAATCAAGGGGGGCGACGGCACGTCCGCGCTCACCATTCCCAACCTGGCGCAGTTCACACCATGGGGTGCCTGGCACTATACGGCCGATTTCGCGCAGCGCTCCGTCCTGTTCTGGGATGCCTTGCGTCAACGCGGCAACGAGTTCATCGAGCGCAACAAGGCCGGGATCAAGCCGGCGTTGCATTTCGACTATGACGTAGTGCTCGACGCGAGGCACTTTGAGCGGCCCGTCAACTACGCTCTGCTGTCGATACGGCCGCCGGAGGGTGTCGTGGTCGACGTGAAGAAGCGCCCGTATCTGATCATCGATCCGCGCGCCGGGCACGGTCCCGGCATCGGGGGCTTCAAGGACGATTCGCAGGTCGGCGTTGCCCTGCGCGCCGGTCATCCCGTCTATTTCGTCGTGTTCTTCCAGGAGCCAGAGCCCGGCCAGACCCTGCTCGACGTGTGCGCGGCCGAGCAGCAGTTCGTACGGAAGGTGCGCGAACTGCATTCAGACAGCCCAAAGCCCGCGATCGTCGGAAATTGCCAGGGCGGCTGGGCCGCGATGATGCTTGCCAGTTCGTCGCCGGAAGACACCGGTCCCATCCTGGTCAACGGCGCGCCCATGTCTTACTGGAGCGGGGCGTGGAGCGAGAGCGAGGTGCCCAATCCAATGCGTTATGCCGGAGGCATTCTGGGCGGCACGTGGCTCTCGTCCCTGGCGGCCGATCTTGGCAACGGCAAGTTCGACGGCGCGCATCTCGTGAACAACTTCGAGTATTTGAACCCCGCCAACACGTTCTGGGACAAGTACTACAACGTGTTCGCCAACATCGATACGGAACCGGCGCGCTTTATCGAGTTCGAGCGGTGGTGGGGCAGCTACTACCTGATGAACCGGGAAGAGATCGAGTGGATCACCCGTAACCTCTTCATCGGCAACAAGCTGTGGTCCGGCGAAGTGTCCGGCCCGTCGGGCAAATCCTTCGACCTGCGCGCCATCCGCTCGCCCATCATCCTTTTCGCATCGATGGGCGACAACATCACGCCGCCGCAACAGGCGTTCAACTGGGTCGCTGACATGTACAGCAGCACCGAGGAGATCAAGGCGCGCGGCCAGGTCATCGTCGCCCTGATGCACGAGGACGTCGGCCATCTCGGCATCTTTGTTTCCGGCAAGGTGGCGAAGAAGGAATACACGCAGATCTTCAGCGTGCTGGAGACAATCGAGACGCTCGCGCCGGGCCTCTACGGCATGTCGATCAAGGAGGGAAAGGGCGCAGACGGCAAAACGGAATACGAGGTCTCGCTCACCGAACACCGGCTGGAAGAAGCCGTCGAGCATTTCAACGAGTTGCGGCGCGAGGACGAAAAGCCGTTCAAGGCCGTGGCGGCGGTGTCGGAGTTCAACCAGCGAGCCTACGAGCTGTTCGTTCAACCCTTTGTGCAGCATGCGTCGAACGAGACGACCGCGCGGTTGCTGCGCGACTTTCATCCGTTGCGTCTCCAGCGCTGGGCGTTCTCGGACCTGAATCCGTGGGTGGCCGCGCTGCGTCCGATGGCCGATGCTGTCAGAGCCAGCCGGCAGCCCTCGAGCGACCTTGAACCCTGGCGCAAGGTGGAGCAGCGCGGCTCAGAACTGATCAGCGCCTCGCTCGACCAGTTCCGGGCGGTAAGAGACGCCAGCATCGAAGCACTGTTCTTCTCCATCTACGCGAATCTTTTCGCAATGCACGACCCGGACCGCTTCGGCGAGCATGGGGCCGGCACATCCGCCGCCGCCGATCCTCGCAGCCTGCCGTTCGTCCAGGCGGCGCTCGCCTCGCTGAGGCAGGGCGGCTACAACGAGGCGGTCGCGCGCACCGCGTTCCTCCTCGCGCCAAAGGGCGAGCCGCTGCCGCTATCGCGCATCGAGACAGTCAAGCAACTGGTCGATGAATATGCCGACGACCTGCCGCATTTGCCTCCTGCCGACTGGCGGCGCATTCGCGGGGAGCAGGAACTCATCGCGACTTTTGAGCCGCAACAGGCTATCCAGACGTTGCCCGATCTGCTCGCCAGCCCGGAAGACCGAAACCGGCTCCTGACCTTGCTCGACAAGCTGCTGGCCGACCGGCGGGTGCTGCGCATCCCGCCGACACCCGCGCAGGAAGAGGCGCTGCGCGCCATCCGGTCAGTGCTCGGCGCGACAACCGCGCTCGAGTCGCAGCCCCAAAAGGCCCGCGCACCGCGCGTTCGGGCCACGGCATCGTGAGTGCCGCCAACCCGTCAGTGAGGGAACCCGCCATGGAATCCAGACACGTCAAGTACCACGAGCTCATTGCGCAATGCCGTAACCTTGCGCCCATGTCTCTGGCCGTCGTTCATCCCTGCGACAAGAGTTCCTTGCAGGGGGCGGTCGAGGCCGCGCAGCAAGGGCTGATCGCGCCCACGCTCGTCGGTCCGCGCGAGCGCATCGTCTCGGTCGCTTCGGAATGCGGTCTACCGATCGCCGATTACCCGATCGTCGACACACCTTTCAGCGAAGCTTCGGCGGCCGCGGCCGTCCAGCTCGTGCGCGAAGGCAAGGCCGAAGCGCTCATGAAGGGCAGCCTTCACACCGACGAACTGATGGCCGAGGTGGTCCGCCGCGATTCGGGGCTGCGCACAGGCCGGCGCATCAGCCACTGCTTCGTGATGGATGTGCCGCGACATGCGGATCCGCTGATCGTGACCGACGCGGCGATCAACATCGCTCCGACGCTTGAGGAAAAAGTCGACATCCTGCAGAACGCAATCGATCTTGCCCACGCCTTGCGGTTTCCGGAAGTGCGGGTGGCGATTCTTTCGGCTATGGAGACGGTGAACCCGAAAGTGCCGTCCACAATCGAGGCTGCCGCTCTATGCAAGATGATGGACCGCGGGCAGGTGAGCGGGGCACTCGTCGACGGTCCGCTTGCGCTCGACAACGCCATCGACGCCGAGGCGGCACGCATCAAGCACATCGAGTCGCCGGTGGCGGGGCGCGCCAATGTGCTCATGGTGCCCGACCTCGAAGCGGGCAACATGCTGGCCAAGAGCCTGTCGTTCCTCGCGGGCGCGGACGCGGCCGGTATCGTGCTAGGCGCGCGCGTGCCCATCATCCTGACGAGCCGGGCCGATTCGCTCATTACCCGCCTCGCCTCGTGCGCGGTGGCCGTGCTCGTTGCCCGCGCGCGGCGCGAGGCGGCAAAGATGGTGGGGTGATGCCATGGCAGACGTGATTCTCGTCCTCAACGCCGGCTCGTCCAGTATCAAGTTCTCGGCGTTTGAAGAGCGGGGTAGTGCGCTCGAGCTGGTCGTGCATGGCCAGGTCGATGGACTCTATACGTCGCACGCAAGATTCGAAGCATTGGATCGTCACGGCAAGCACCACGCGAAGGAGTGGACTGCCGGTACGGAGCTGGACCATCGGCTCGGGCTCGAACACATCGGTGTGTTCCTCGAGGAGCACCGCGAAGGACACACGCTGGTGGCCGTCGGCCATCGTGTGGTACACGGCGGGCAGCGCTTCAGCGGGCCAGTTCGGTTGACCCCTGCCGTGGTCGACGAACTGGACAAGCTGACGCCGCTGGCACCACTGCATCAGCCGCATAACCTGAAGTCGATACGTCTTTTCGACCAGATGCAGCCAGACGTGCCGCAGGTGGCGTGCTTCGATACGGCGTTCCACCGTACGCAGCCGGAGGTGGCCCAGGCGTTCGCGCTCCCGGCGGCAATCACGGACCTCGGCGTGCGCCGCTATGGCTTTCACGGGCTGTCGTACGAGTACATCGCCAGCGTGTTGCCCCACGTCGCACCCGGAGCAGCCGCGGGGCGCACTGTGGTTGCGCATCTCGGCAACGGCGCGAGCATGTGCGCCCTCGTGGCGGGCGCGAGCGTGGCCAGCTCGATGGGCTTTACCGCCCTTGATGGCCTCCCGATGGGCACCCGCTGCGGCAATCTCGATCCCGGCGTGGTGCTGTACCTGATGGAAGAACAGGGCATGGATGTGCGTGCTGTGGAGGGTCTCCTGTATCGCAAGTCCGGATTGCTCGGCGTATCGGGCGTCTCCGCGGACATGCGCACGCTGCTCGAAAGCGACGATCCTCGCGCCCGCTTCGCGATCGATCTTTTCGTCTATCGCATCTCGCACGAGCTGGGCTCGCTTGCCGCCGCCATGGAAGGCATCGACGCGCTCGTGTTTACCGGCGGCATAGGCGAGCACGCGGCGGCGGTCCGCGAGGCTGTCGTGCGGCGAGCGAAGTGGCTCGGTGCCGAACTGGACGTCGCTGCTAATCTCAAGGGCGGACCGCTCGTGACCACCGCTTCAAGCCGCATACCGGTGTGGGTCATTCCGACCAACGAAGAACTGATGATTGCGCGCCATACGCGCGCTGTCGTGGAGTAAAGCGATGTCAACGGAAAACAGCGGACAGGCAGGCCCACTGCTGAAGGGCATGAAGGCGCTCGTCACGGGCATAGCCAACGAACACTCAATTGCATACGGGTGCGCGAAGGCGTTTCGCGAACTCGGCGCTGACCTTGCGATCACGTATGCCACGGAAAAGACCAAAGCCTGGGTCGAGCCAATCGCGCAGGAATTGGATGCTCACATGCTCCTGCCGCTCGACGTCACCGATGCGAACCAGCTCAACGCGGTGTTTGCCGAAATAGGCCAGCGTTGGGGACGCCTCGACATCGTGCTGCACTCGATTGCGTGGGCGCCGAAGGACGACCTTCAGGGCGGGCTGTTGCACTGCTCGAGCGAGGGCTTCGCGCAAGCAATGGACATTTCGTGCCATTCCTTCGTGCGTATGGCCGCGCTTGCCGCGCCCCTCATGGATAAAGGTGGCACGCTGCTCACCATGAGCTATCACGGCGCAAGCAAGGTCGTGCCGAACTATAGCGTCATGGGACCCGTGAAGGCCGCGCTCGAAGCGTGTGCGCGTTACCTCGCCCATGAACTGGGTCCGCGGGGCATCCGCGTTCACGCCATCTCACCGGGTCCGCTAATGACGCGCGCCGCTTCCGGACTCAAGGACTTTGGTCGGCTGCTCAACGAAGCAGCCCACCGTGCGCCGCTCGGCGAACTCGTCGACATCATGGACGTTGGCTACACCTGCGCTTTCCTCTCTACGCCGTACGCACGGAAAGTGTCCGGGGAAACGCTGTACGTCGATGGCGGCGTCAACATCATGGCGTGACACTGCACAGGAGAAGGACATCTTGACTGAGCTATTGCTGCAAACCGTCAAAGACACTGTTTCCGACGAAGACATCCGGGGGTTTTTGAGCCGCTATGGCTTCCCGCCGTTTATTTCCATCGAGCGCGTGGCAGGTACCGGAATCCGGCCTGCTGTGCTGCTTGCGTTCCATGATCTGCAGCCGGAAACGCTGCGACTGCTCCAGGCCAGGATTCACCGCGTGTTCTGGAACGACCACGTGATCGAAGCGATCATTGTGCAGCGCCCAACAGAATGACCGGCATGGGGTGGCGCCGCACAAAATGGGCCGCTTTCAGCGACCCCAATGCGTGGATTTCCGACTATAGGGGTGCCCTTCCATGAGCAGTCCTTTGTCAAGTGGTTCTGGCGAATTTTGATAATTGATCGATGTGCGAATCCTCCCGCCATAATGAACGGGCGGTCGCGGTTGCTGCAATTCACGATGGTCTGAAGCCGGCTCTTGCGCTCGTGAGACCTGACGTCTCCACCACTGAGGTCGGCCGGAACGCGTGGACGCCGACGGTGTTCAACATGACGATTGTGTCCAATTCATAGATGTATTCTCTATGTAGCCCGGTCAACGAAATCTGAAGAGCATGCCGTTTCCGGCTTGGCGCGCGATGTTTGGCGCGTGCTTGCCGGCTTGCACGCAAACAGCACGAAAATCACGGAGACCCTTTTAGCGAAAAGCAATCAACGCGACCAGCCGACTAATGCACGGCGACATCCTTTGCGCCCGTTTTGGGATGCACGGTCCAGGTAAATGTCATTCCGGGTTTGATGCTAAGTCGGAGCGTGACCACCGACTTTCTAATGATCAACGCGTCATGTGCGGTTGGCTCTTGTCGGCACCGGAGCGGCCCTTTGCAAAGTTTCGCCCACTGGCTGGTTGTGGCCGACTGTACTCGCTCACAGAGGCCGCCCCTAAGCCGCCGTTGAAGTTTTCAACGGCAGTTCTTCGGAACGTTCATTGAACTGGTGCTATCGGCCACCTTAGGACGTTCGCACGCGTGTTCAGGCAGACATTCGAACGTCGGTTCCTCCCCCAAAAAGCTGCCATTGAGATGCCACCGAGTGACGCGGCGGAGCCGGCTCGTGCCGGCCGCCGGTTCTCAGCTGCGCCTACCGGGCCAGTTGCCAGCGCAGGATTGGATGCGTCGCCCCGGCCGGCATGACCCACGCGCCGGTCGGGCTGAAGTCCCACGACGCGTCGAAGCTGGACGGGTTGCTCATCTGGGCAGTTGTCAGGCCGTTCGACGGGGGCAGTTGTGCGAGGTTTCCAGTGCCTTGCGTTCGTGTCGTCGTCTCTTTGTCCCAATAGACATTTGTTGCGATCGTTCCGCCGTTGTCGCGCGCCACGATTGCGCCGTAGGTGCCGTAATCCGGACCTTGACCAAAAGGTCCTCTAACCTCGCCGGATGCGAACGACTGTTCGACCACGCCGGCATTCGCGAAGACCAACCCGCTGGCCGCGAAGGATCCAAAGGTGACGCCCGTCGCGTAGGATTGCGACACGGTGCCGTAGTTGTTGCCCACCAGGCCGCCCCCAAAGCCATGGTAATTCGGAGCGACATCACCAGTTGTATAGGATTGCTTAATGGTGCCGTAGTTGGCGCCGACGAGCCCGCCAAACTCACCTCCCATACTAATCGTTGCGCTGCTCGACGACCGTTCGATCAGACCGTCATTGCGCCCCACCAGACCGCCGGCCATCGGACCCTCGAAGATACCGCTCAGCAGGAAACCGCTCGTATAAGTGTAGGTAATCAAGCCCTGGTTCTGCCCAGCCAGAATGCCCCCGTACGAATTCATACCTTCCCCCCCAACGGCATAGGCGTTCGTCATGCCGACATTGCGAACGACCGCTGTCGGACCGATCACGCCGAACAGTCCACCAAAGTCATCGAACTTGTCGATTACATGGTCCCTGCCATCGAATTGACCGGAGAAAGGCCTGGTCGCATTGCCAATTGAAATGAACGTGACCCCGCCGAAGGCATTCGTCGCGCTCGCATCGATATCCCTGCCGAGCGCATAGATGCCGGCCAGATCAAGCGACACGTTCTGCAAATCGGTCAGCGAATTGACCAGCCTGTAGCCGGTTACTTGCGTCAGTAGCCCGCTGTATGGCGCGGCGCTCCACGCGTTGTTGGTCAGGATGGTGCCCGGGCTGTAGCTGCCATTCATGTCATAGAGTGCGCTGAAGGTGCCCGTGCTGGCGGACCAGTCGATCGTGCCGTGGTTGGCTACGCTGCCGCCGTTATCGATGCCCGAAGCGTCGGCGCGCAGGGTCAGATTGCCCGCTCCGTTGTTCGCGATCGTCGTGCCCGTCGTGACCGACACATTGTGGTGCGCCGCGAGCGTAAGCGATGCGGCACCGTGCCAGTTCAGGTTCGATGCGATATCCAGATCACCGGTCGCGCCGTTGACACCCGTGGTCATGACGCCGACTGAAGTGCCCGCGTCGAGACTGCGTCGAAGCGCGCCTGCAGCGGCGCGATCGATAGTGAAAACAGGCGTCGATATGTTCCATTGGCCTGCGCGAACTTCCGCCCCCCTACCGAACGACAATCCCTCGGCCTGCGTGTCGACAGTGCCGCCACTGCCATCCGCATTCACCGCTGCAATTGGGCCACGCTGCGTGACACGGCCGCTGTCGGCGACCAGCCAGACGTGGCCATCGCGGCTCGCGGTGCCCGTCGCGCGGATGCGCGTGCCGCCGCCCGCGAGCGCATAGACGTTCCCATCGGCGGCCTGCAGACTGGCCTGTGCGGCCTTGATCTGCCCCACGTTGACGACGGTACCCTGACTGCCCGTCTGCACGAACACCTGCCTGCTGCTGGCCGAGTCCTGTAACAGCACCGTCTCGCCAGCCGCCAGTTCCACCGTGCCGCTGGGCGCTTTTACCGTGCCCGCGTTGATGACTGCCTGACGCGCGATCAGGAACACATCACCGCCGCTGGAACTGATCCTGCCGAGGTTGATCACGCTCGCGTCCGACTTGCCCGACAGCGTCAGTGCATCGCCGCCGTTGATGAAGACGTCGTTGCAGATATCCAGGGTGGACGCGACGAAACGTCCGCCCGTGCTAACCACGCCCGAGGGCCCCACGAGGATGCCTTGCGGATTGATCAGGTAGAGGCTGCCGGTGGCGGTGAGCTTGCCGAGAATCGATGACGGATCGCCGCCCGTTACACGGTTCAGCGTCGCGCCCGACCCGTTGTTGAAGGCGACGGTGTTGCCGTTGCCGATCGAGAAGCTGTGCCAGTCGATCACGCCGCGGGACGAGGACTGGTCGATCGTCAGCGAAGTGGTGCCGCTCGTCATCGCGCCTTGGCCCCGGACGAAGGCGCCGCCCTGCGGCAGCGGTCCGGCCGCGTGGGCCATCGGCACGCACCACGCGGTGAGCGCGAGCGGCACCCATAGCGCAAGCGGCAGCGGGCGCAGAACACGCTTCCATGCGGAAGGCCGCGACCGAGGCGCGATGAGTGCCGCGCCGGCATACGCCAGCGTAAAGCACAGCCCATTGCGTGGGGTTGGGGGCGACTGGATCGCCAGTCTGGACGAATGACGCGACATGATCCCTCCCGAAACATGGTTCGTGGAAAGTCGTTGTCGCGGAACGCAGGTTGTTGCGACCAGGCAAGGCGCGAAGGCCGCCATACCGCACAACACAGCCTAATGGTAGCAGCGCGTTTCGAAAGACAAACCGGTATTTGCGCATGCACCCGATGCTTGCTGGTACTTCTTCAAGCGGCGATGTGCGTCGGTCGCCGCGGCGGCAGGAATGGCCGTTCAACCCTCGAAAGCTGCCGTTAAGCTGGTGCGGGATCCAACGGCCGGATCGGGTCGAGTCCGTGTGAAAACGCATGCGAAATGCGGTGCTCGAAAAAATTGACCCTCCAGATCGCTCTGTATCGGCCTGGTAACAACTCCGGAAGGGTAAAGAGACACCCAAAAACCGAGTACTTTTGCGTTTTCACACGGGTGCGCCGGGAGACCGGCAAGGAGTAAGTGGTGCAAGTCCACTGCGATGAAGGAATAGCGAACCACATCGGCCCCGAGCCGTGCGCAGGCATCCGTGAGGATGTCGGCGAAGCGTCGGCAGGGGTACGTGCAGGCCAGCCATTGAGCCACGATAGAAAACTGATTCCGGGTGCCGACGCTGTCTGTGTAGCGGAAGGCAAAACGTCCGAGCGCGCAATCGCGAGCGCCCGGATGACCCGGCGTGGTCGTAGAACCTGGCATGTGCGCACGCTCCTTGTTCGGGAACCGGGAGATCTCCAGTCTGGCCTGTTGCAGGATGGACAGGTCCGCATCGGGAAGGCGAGGAGCCGTAGCCGATGATGAACGGACGGGAGAAGTCAGACTCCGCCGTAGTAGCGATGAAGCCTGCGAACAAGGCTGGGGAACCAGCTGCGGAGTGGGCGGAGCCAAGGGCGGGGACCGAGGGGAACACGGGTCAGCCACACACGCACCGGGCGCAGAACCGGGCAAGCGTGCCACAGGGGCTGGAACGTGTACGGCAAGCTGCAAGACAGCGGAAGAAGGAACGGTTCACCGCGCTTCTGCATCACGTCACGGCCGACCGGCTCCGAGGGGCTGAACCGCCCCGGGTTTCCCCTCAGGATTACCCACAAGTAATGTGATGGTGCTATTCGTTTTGCCTGAATATTCGGTACATCATCGTGATTTCGTGCAGGACAAGAAATCCACGCCAGATGACGGTAGGACCAGGTGGACGATCATGCTTTCGAGCGAGATATCCGCCGAGTCTGGCGATCCACAAGATGACCTGCGCGAGTGACGGCGGTTTATCAGGTATTTCGGTACTGCCATGCGTACGACAGTAGAGGGCTCGCCACTCGATTGGCTGCAGCAATACTTCGCATGGCAGGTTGCCATCAAGCCTGGCAAGCAACATGGAGTACAGGATCCTCCAGCTTACGACGGCGAACAATGCGGTGGCGCGGACGAATCGATCGAGATTGCCAAATTGGCGGGCTTCAATGCGACAGCCACTTTTAAGCACACGATGCCACGATTCAATCGTCCATCGGCGCGCATACCATGCAAGACGCTCGAGGGCCTCTGCGTGTGTTTGCGTAGGCACCGAAGTCAGTAGAAGCCATTCCAATGGCTCTGCTCCTTCGTCTAAGTTCGTTTCCTGTGCATGAATTGCAAACACTTCAATTTCGGGAAGCTTCTCGCGACGACGATTTTGCGGCGGACGAAGGCGTACGGGCATGCAGCGCACAACCAGCCGTGCGGTGCGTGCCTGGCGGTTTTCGCGTGCAGGCACCTGCAGTTGCGCCTCTCCAAGCACTGGCGAGGCCAGCACGGTTTCCCACAAATATCGATCGGGGTGAGCAACGCGTCGGTTCCACGACGCGCGCACCAACCAGTCGACACCGGCAGGCCGCTGCGCCAGGAACACGTCATAGACATCGCCTTCACGGTCGCTCACGCCGATGACATGCGTGCACGGACAGTGCGTCTTGAGTACGCCCAGTTGCTCGATGCCTTCGAGCCATTTCGCGCTCTCTTTCTGTTGTACGGTTCGTTGCCCACGCAGATGTTTCTTGCCCAACTCCTCGTGCCTGCGTATCCAGGTCTTCATCCCGATCACCCCGAGTGGCAGCCCCTCTGGCGTGAGCGCAAGCAGACTGTGTATCAGGAAACCACGCACATGTGGATCGGAGCCATATCCCAGACCTTCGGTTGCCCGCAGATGAGACAAATTGAACTCGGTGGTGTCCTGAACAGCAAGGACGACTGGCACCTGTTGCATACGACACAGCGTTTGACCGATGTGCCCACCCAGCACGCCATCGACATCCACGTGCGGGTTGTCGAAAAAACGATATGCCGCCTTCAGCTCCGAACCATTGAACGACTGCGGAAAAGAGCAATGTGGGCCCAACGAAAGCTTGCGTGCCAGCGTCACGAGCCGTCTGGTCAGGCGAGCGTCGCCGAGCTCGGCGGCGCCAAACTCTTCATTTGCCCAATCATCAAGGTCAGATGTGTCCGACAATGCCCGACATCACAGATCACGAACCGGATCAAAGTTAACATCGGTCGTCACCGTTTACAAGCCATCGCCCTTCAATCGCACAGTCGCGAGCGACTTATGGGTAATCCTGAGGGGTTTCCCGGAGGCTGTTTTGCTTGAGTCACGCCGCGATGGCGGACCCAGCGAGTTTTGAATAATAAGCGGCTTCTGCCTCAGCAGGTGGAATGTTGCCGATGGGGCCGAAGAGCCGAAGAGCCGAAGAGCCGACGATTGTTGAACCAGTCGACCCATTCGAGCGTCGCAATTTCAACGGCCTGCGGATTGCGCCATGGTCCGAGGCGATGGATCACCTCTGCCTTGTACAAGCCGTTGATCGTTTCCGCCAGTGCGTTATCGTAGGAGTCGCCCACGCTGCCCACTGACGGCTCAATGCCAGCCTCGAGCAGCCGATCCGTATAGCGGATCGATACGTATTGCACGCCGCGGTCGCTGTGATGTATCAACCCGTCCTGCTGCGCCGGCTGTCGCTCGTACAAGGCCTGCTCCAGTGCGTCCAGAACGAAGTCCGTGCGCGCCGAGCTCGACACACGCCAGCCGACAATGCGTCGGGCGAACACGTCAATGATGAACGCGACATAGACGAAGCCCTGCCAGCTCGATACATAGGTAAAATCTGACACCCACAGCGCATTGGGCCGTTCGGCGGTGAATTGCCGGTTCACGAGATCCTTCGGGCACGGCGTCGAACCATCGCTCACTGTCGTGCGTACCGTCTTGCCCCGCACCACACCGCGCAGGCCCATCTGCTTCATCAGCCGCTCGACCGTGCAGCGCGCCGCGACAATGCCTTCCCGCTTCAATTGCGTCCAGACCTTGTCTGCGCCATACACCTGGAAATTTTCTTCCCACACGCGCCGGATCTCATCCTTGAGCATCCTGTCGCGCTGGGCCCGCGGCGGCACCAGGCCTGGATTGACGCGGCGGGCCACATGCGTGTAGTACGTCGACGGGGCAATTGGCAGCACCCTGCAGATCGGCTCGACCCCGTAGACGTGCCGGTGATCATCGATGAACGTGATCATCACTTCGGTCGGCGGTCGAGCTCCGCCTGTGCGAAATATGCTGACGCCTTGCGCAGGATTTCATTAACCTGGCGCAGCTCACGGTTCTCCCGCTCCAGTTCCTTGAGCCGATCCTGCTCCTGCGTGCTTGTGCCCGGGCGCAAACCCCGATCCCGCTCTTCCTTGCGCACCCAGCTACGCAGCGTTTCACCCGAGCAGCCAAATTTCGCTGCGATCGACGCGATCACTTTCCATTGCGATTCGCGGTCGCCCTGGTGTTCCAGCACCATTCGCACAGCCCGCTCACGAACTTCCGGCGAGTACCTTGGGGACTTCTTCTTGGTGTTTTCCATAGCTCCATTTTCTCAAGAAGTGGAGCCTCCGGAAATCCCGGGCCGGTTCAAGGAAGACTTTCTGGGTTTCTCGTACGGGTTCCGGCCCGGGCGTAGTCAACATGATGCGCTGGATGCGTTGGCGACGGCCATCACCCACACCCCGGTGAACTGGATTCTGGACGCGGATCTTCGGAGCTTCTTCGACTCGGTTAGCCAGGAATGGCTAGTCCGTTTCATGGAGCACCGGATCGGCGACCAGCGCATCATCCGTCTTGTGCGCAAGTGGCTCAAGGCGGGTGTTCTGGAAGACGGAGAGCTTAGCGTCAGTGAGACAGGGACACCACAGGGATCAGTGGCTTCACCGCTGTTCGCGAACGTGTACCTGCACTACGTCTTCGATCTCTGGGCCAACCGGTGGCGACGGCGGGAAGCCAAAGGCAACGTCATCATTCTGCGATACGCAGATGACATCGTTGTCGGTTTCGAGCACGAAGCTGACGCGCGGCGATTCTGGGACGCGATGCGTTTGAGGCTGGAGGAGTTCTCGCTTGTGCTTCACCCGGACAAGACGAGGCTGCTGGAGTTCGGCCGCTATGCAGCGGTCAACCGCCAGAGCCGGGGTCTTGGCCGACCGGAGACCTTCACCTTCCTGGGTTTCATCTTTATCTGCGGCAGGTCTCGTCGCGGGGCTTTCCAGTTGCAGCGGAAGACCCGAGGGGATCGCATGCGGGCGAGATTCAGGCAGATCAAGGAGGCGCTACGGACGCGCATGCACGAACCGATTCCAGTGCAAGGGCAATGGCTCAGGCAGGTAGTTCGCGGATACTTTGCGTATCACGCGGTGCCTACCAACTCGCGGGCACTCGGCGCATTTCGACATCACGTCACCGCTCTATGGCGGCGCACGCTCCGGCGGCGCAGTCAGAAGGACGCCATGACTTGGGAGCGAATGAGACGAATCGCCAATGCCTGGCTTCCGCCCCCTCGAATCCTTCATCCGTGGCCTGACCGGCGCTTCGCCGTCAAACACCCGAGGTAGGAGCCCGGTGCCCGAATTGGGCACGCCGGGATCTGTGCGGGGGGTGCAAAGTAATGGGCATCCCTACCGCAATCCTCGGCCGTATGCGGAATTTGGTTCGGTGACGGGTTTGACCACAAGCGAGCGCCCAAGAGTTCGGTCAAAGACCAGTTTGCCCCTAATGCGCCTACCGCATGCGCCTCAATCGAAAGGCAATTCAAGTCTGGTCGACATCTGGCCGCGTGGCTTTTATGAGCGGACGAATTCGCAAGCAAATGTAAACGTGATGAACCGCCGAAATGACCGAAGGTCCAATGGGGCTCAATCGATCAATCATCGGACAAAGAAGGGAGATTCCGAACATGGCGAAACGCGTATCCTGGATCGCAATGCTGGCCGCGGCCGCGCTTGTTGCGCCCGCCGCTTCGTACGCGCAACTCAATCTCCAGCAATTCGGTTTCGGCGGCAACAAGGCGGAGCCGGCCGCGAGCGGAACAAATGGCGCGGCGCAGCCCTCGGCGCTGACGTCGCTCGTGCAGAACTACCTCGGTGCGAACCAGCAGGTGCTGAGCGGGCAGTCGAGCCTCGCTTCGTCGATGGGGATGACGGGCGTCGCGAGCCAGGCGCAGTCGGCGGCGGGAATGCTGGCGGGTGCGGCTGGTTCGGGCGGTGCGGGCGGGCTGCCGAGCGCGAGCGTCCTGTCGCAACTCGGCGGGACGCAGCAGAGCGTGTCGCAGTCGCTGATGCAGGCGTTCACTCACGGTTCGTCGACGCCCGCGTCGACCGGAGCCAGCAAGCAGGCGTTCACCGACGGCCTCGCGTCGCTCGGCAAGGGCGTGAGCCAGTACGCGGGGCTGCAATCCGATCTCGGCGCGGTAAGCAATACGATGAGCATGTCGTCGCTCCTGCAGGCGGGCTCGAATCCGGCGACGGCACAGGCGGCGACGTATATCGCGCAATCGGCGCCTGGCCAGTTGCAGTCGCTGGTCTCGACGCTGTCGCAGGCCGTGCAGTACGCCAAGACCAACGGGATTGCGGTGCCGGCGGTCGCTACTTCGGCGTTGAGCGGCGTGAGGTAGGCGGCGCATTCTTGAGAGAGCACGGTCTTGAGGGGCAGATGTAAAAAAGCGGCGAAGCCTTGAGGGCTTCACCGCTTTTTTACTCCTGCATCGTCTCACCGTGAAGACGTGGTCAATCCCGCAAAAGTCGTGATGTACGGGAAGTGCTGTCGGATTCATTATCTGCAAGCAAACGACCGCCAAGTGCACGATGTTGAACCCGCGGCTTTTCGACAAGCGTGGCAGTCTGTCGGCTGGCCGTCTATGACGACTGTTGGACCTCGGCAGCGGCCACTGAGATATCGCAGGATGCGGCGACCGGATATTGGGTCCACTACTGCCGGTCGCCGACAGACCGCCGTCGGCCACGAACAGCCAATCGCAGGTTCATGCCGAATGGCCGAAATGCGGTGAAGTTCAGCCCGTCACGGTTACGCACGCTTCACAGAATGTCGTCTTCCTATGGCGAGTCAGCAGATGTCTCGCACGCAAAGCGTTGCCGATTTGGCGATGGCCGGCTTTCTTGAACGCCCGCATGTGCTGACAGATGTGAGATGCCAATCATGTCCAGACACAGAACTCCGTACCCAATCAATTCTTCACATTGGGCTGCCCAGGGTGCGTTTGTCCGTTTGCCGGTGCTCTCGCCAGCGATTCGAGCGAAATCGGCGTGATGCAGCAACCGGCCACGCAGTGCGGCTGTCAGAGTCCGCTCGTTTTCGAAAGCGGACCTGATGCTCGTGCCACTCGGCGAGCCGAGAGCACAGCCTCGCGAACCTACGCAAGACACCCGATGAGGTAATCGCCGAAGTTGGCCGCATGGGCGCGATGCGCGACTCGGCCGACTCGAAGACGCTGATCGAATGCGGACTCGGCACGGCATTTGGCTGCGCGATCCAGGACCACGTCGAGCAAGGCGAAGTGCTGTGCTGCATGCGGGCGGTGCTCGACTCGCGCGCGGACCACGTGAGCACTGCGGACACAGCCGGCTACGCAGGTCCCGCCGCGATGCGCGATCTGTTCGAGAAGGCGCGCAAGGTCGCGGGCGAGCGCTTCTGGTGCGGCAATTTCCGTGACACCCGTGGCCTTGCGCTCGCCAACATCTATGCCGCGCAGGAAACCAGTGTGACCCGCTTCGATGCGACGCTCGCGGGTATAGGCGGCTGCCCGCATACACATGGGGCGAGCGGCAACGCGTCGAGCGAAGACCTGGCGTTCATGCTTGCCGACATGGACATCGAAACGGGTATTGACATCTCGGCGTTGCTCGCCTGACGAGCGTTGTCCGCGTTCTGGTTAATCGTCGAGGTGAGTTCCTCCATGCTGGCAGCCGTCTCCTGCAATGAAGCAACACCATGACAATGCTGACTAGACCCGCCACCACCACGAAGCTACCGACGCTTCGGTACAGCGTCGCGTGGAATTCCCCATCGATGCCGTCGAGGTAGACGCCTGTTTGGAAGACCCAGCCCTATGGCGCCTACGTATCAGAACAGGAAATCTTTGGCACGATGTCACTCGTGCCTGGTTTGGCAGGGTCGCGCCGGCTTTTTTAAAAGTTGGGCTGGCGGTAACGGAATCGAGCACCATCGCGTGACGAATCGTGACGGCGCCCGATTGGACATTAGACCGACGTTGATTTCGTGGCACCGGAAACGCGGCGCTTCGAGGCGTCAATCAACTGCCCCGATAGAGATCGTTGATGTCGACCTGCACACGCGCACCACTCGGCTGCGAAGCCGGGGATTCGACGGAGCCGCCGACAGCACCGTGGTCGCTGCGGGTGTCCGCAGCGTTGTGCTGTTCCGCCATGAGCGTTTGCGCGCTCGGGCCGCGTTGCGATGACGGCGCGCCAACCTCGGCGTTATAAAACGGTGCAGGACCGTAACCGCTCGCAAAAGCGGGAGCGGCGAGCAACGCAGATGTGGCGACCAACACTGCGACAGTGAGCTTCGTCTTCATAATGACCTCCAAAAACCTCAATGAATGCTGGAATGCGCCCTTTTAGGGACGTTCATCACCAGTCCGCAACGGCGTTGTCGGGCCGTCGCGAGATTAGTATCGGTTTCAAAGTTCACGCCCCTATCAAGGAAAGATCACAAGTCGGTCACACTGGTGCCCGTCTGAGCCCACTAGTTCCGATGAGACAAAAACGTGACGCATGCTTGACCGGCGCGTTAATTTCGGCAGCCATACTAGAGTCCAGAAGTGCGGGTTTCTTTAAGCATCTGCCGCACGTAATACGAGAGGGGAAGGAGAGGATCATGAACACCGCTCAACAATCTTTGCGCGCGCTGGTCGACAAATGGCTTGCACCGACTGTGGCCACGCCGGCTCACGTCACTCGGTTCAGTCGCATGAACTCGAATCACCGGCGCTACGTCTGCGTCGAAATTACGCGTCAAACTCGTATGGCGATATTCTTTTTCCGGCACGATGATGGGTGGTGTGTATTTCCACCCGGCGCGCATGGGCCTACCATTGGCGACCGTGCTCGCGCATCGGCCGGCTAGTCGACCCGGAGTCGGTGTACCCCGGATGCGCGATGCTCGGGAAATTTCGACGTGCTGCCCGCACTGGCGGCGACCTCGCTTCGAGGTGCAGCACCGGATCTACTGCCCGAGCTGTATGCGTCCATCAACTGAAAATCACATGTTCGCCACAGGCGGGCTCGCACGCGTCGCAGTTCGGGGAGTTAATCCGATGACTGCGCGATCTCAAAGCGCCATCTGTAACTGTCTCAAGTCCGTTCCCGAACGGACAGTCGCGAAGCCAGGTCGCGCGTCTCACATGGGTCCGACTACCGCCACCCGCATTTTTCAAGCAGACGCTCACCGTCCCGCCTGCGGCACGCGATCGCGAGTCGTCACGCTCGCGACGGCCGTCAGTCAGGAACTCACGCGCAGCTCGCACGGTCAGCGCATTGAGCGTGGTGTGCATCCCGCAACGGCGCCCGCTCACTGAGCCCGTTTCCCACGTCAATGCCTTGCCTTGACTGGAGAATGCACGCTGTCGATTCATTGCGATCACCAGCGCCGTACTCGCGTCGGGAGGATTGTCACTCACTGATTGCACCACGACGCCTGCATCGTCGGACGCGACACCCGAGGTGAACGCCGGGCGGCGCCAATCGCTACGCGAACGTGAATGCAACCCTCGAGCATCTTTGCGCGACGGTCCACGGCTCGCGCGAGATGGTCGTGTGCTCCACGAGTTCAAAATGAACATGGCCCTGGATCTTTCGCTGCATGATGGTGGCGCGCGCCGGTTATTCCGGTTCGCAACGCCGTTAGATCGTGTGCCTCGAGCTTGCTGCCGCATGCGAGATTGAACAGGGGGTGTTTTCGAGTGCGACCGGCGAGTCCGAGCCGAATCTGGTTCATCGGGATTTCCTTCAGTTGCAGACGTGTCTTTTGCCCAACTACGTGGCCCTTGTTCCGGGGCGGCCTCACTTCTGAAAGCCAGTGGACGTTTCCACGATCGTCACCTGAAAGAGACTGGGACACAATCCTGCGTTTGTCGAGCAGTACGGGCAGGTTTACCGCAGTGCGCGGTATATCGGCCAAAACGGTGATTGACACAAGGTTGCTCGCGACTTTCAGTCAATCATCGGACGTTGTAGCTGATCGGCCCGAGACCGTGCCCCCAGTATGACCAGATCCACCGGTTGCGCGATGCCACCAACGCTCCGGTTAGGCGCGGTCGCTTTCTTTGCGTCATATCCTTGAGAGACCGCCAGTTCATAAGTGATACGTGTAGTCAGTCCCCGAGTGTCTTCGGCTTTATTGTGCTTTTCAAGCTTCGCGGCAAGGTTAACGGCCTCACCGATCACCGTATATTCGAGGCGCGTATCGTCGCCGATGACGCCGAACACGACCTGGCCACTCGCCGCGCCCATGCCGACATCGGGCGCTATCTGTCCAGATTGCCGGCGCTTCGTCCGCCATCCGTGCACCGCACTTGCGATCGCGTCGACGGCGCGAAGCGCGTTCGCTGCATACTGGCTGTCCTGCGTGACCGCGCCAAAACTCGCGAGAATACCATCGCCCATGAACTTGTCGACGCTGCCGTGATGTGCTTTGATGATCGGCACGGCAAGGCGCTGATATTCGCCGAGCAACGCAATCAGCTCCGACGGCGGGAGCGTGGCTGATGCCTGGGTGAAGTCGCGCAGGTCGAGAAACAGGATCGCCGCATCGCGCAGATCGCCATGACCGGCCATGACTCGCGCGTCAGACTGGGTGATCCGGTGCGCTATGGAATCATCGAAGAAGAGCGATAAATCCGCGACAGCCTGCTGCCCCGACACAGACTTCACGACAAACCGGCGCGCACGAAAGAGCGTGAATGCAAGTACTGCGGTGACCATCAGAATGGCGAGCACCTTGTCGAATTCGCCGCCGTAGTGAATCTGGATCGAACGCAGCGCGGTGACATAGTCCCAGGTGACCGGGTTGTCGGGTGAGTGGGTCACCGCATAGCGTAACAGAACAAGCCAACCTGCCGCCGCGGTGAGACCGGACAACGCGACCCAGATTGGCTCCAACCGCAGCGCTCGCAACGCGATCAGCATGAACACATACACAAACTCAGTGCTCTTCAGGTAGAACTGTGCAGGCTGTTCATATTGAAGGTGGTACGCCCATATGACGAACATCAGTACGATCATCTCAGCGACGACGGACAGACCCACCATCCAGCGAGTGAGCTGCCCGGTCATTGCGAAGTAAAGGCGCACAAGTGTGAGCACCGCGAAGAGCGTCAGTCCCAGCGGCACGGCTCTTATCGGTGCGTCCGGAGAAAAGCCGGGTGGGGTGCTCGCGTAGAGCACGGCGAGCAACGACGCGATCAGTAACTGGACCGCCGTGACCAGCAGTTCGCTGCGATACTGTTCACGTTCGAATTCGCGCAGCACGCGCGTCGGCAGGCTCGTCTGCCCGCTTGCGGCATATATCACTGCGCGTACCATCTGTCCGGGCGTCCACATTGCATTCCTCGATTTCCGTCTGCATGAGCGCTGGCGGGAGCGTGCGTTCAAGCCGTTGCTATCCGGTTGACCTGCTGGCGCCGTCCGCGATTTTTGCGCAGGTCCCCGCCGGAAGCATCAGCCATTCGTCGCCAGCGGAATCGCGTGGGGCGCGTCCTGCGCATGCATGCTTTGCGGTGCCGCAGTCGTTCTTTCCCGCGCGCACGATGCCGAAGCAGCGTTCACGGTCGGATGTAAACGACGCATGCGCGTTCGGCATCAAATGGGTGTTGAGCCGAATCGCGAGCAGAGCTACGCCGATCGCGCTGCTTATGACCAATGTGTTGCCAAACCGATGTCCCATGTCGCTTCCCTGATATAAATCGTTACGCTCGCAACTACCACGGCGTCGGTCGCGCGTGTGCCGACGAAAGTGAATCATCCGTGCTCGGCCTGTTGCACCGAGCGTTCGGTCATGGCTTTCTCCACGACCGACGCCGTGCCGATCGCGGTACACATTGCAACGAACGCAACCCACGCATAGGGATACAGAAGCGGCATTCCGACGAGAAGAAGGCCGTCGTTGCCGCCGGGAATCAAAAGGCTGCCCCATCCCATTAGCGCACCGCCCAGCAGGCACCTCGCCACTTGCAAGGCCGAGACGGGGATGCTGCCTGACCGGCCTGCCATGCGGCCGCCCACGACTGCCCCGAGCAGCAGGGCGAGCAGCAGCATGATTCTGACGACGAGACTGGTGGCCATGCCGCGAGCAAGTTCGGTCAGGACATCGGTGTAGGACCATGCGCCGACGAGAAGCAGCATGACTACAAAGGTGATGCCGATCACTGTGGTCGCGGCATGCGGCGACCAGGACCGGCGGATGATGCCCTGCTGCGCCCGTTGAATCGCGCAAGGCCCCGATCCGCCCGGACGCGCGCTCAGCGACGAATGCGTGATGCGCCAGATGATGAACGCGCCGAACAGTAACAAAGCAGAAGCGGGCGAGTGGAATACGAACGAACCATACGCCAGAGTCTGATGCGCGGGATACGCCCACCAAGCCCGGAAACTCAAGCAGCCCACGTAGAAGCCGAGGGGCGTCGCGACATAAGCCCATTCACCCGAACCCAGTCTCGCGATCGCACCGAAGACGCACGCGCCATTGACGAAGGCGCCGAAGCCAAGCAACGCACCGCCCAACACAGTCATGTAATTCACGGGATAGCCGGCCGGCATTTTCACGAGCGCCTGAAGCATTTGTGCAAGCACCAGTCCTCCCGCGACCCACACCGATGCCTCGACGATCGCAATGAGACGGTTGAATCTGCGTTTGCCGACGATTTCGTTCACGGCGACAACCGTGCATGTCGCCCCGCGTTGAATTGCGAAGCCCATGACGCCGGCGCAAAGGGCGGCGACGACGAACGCAATACTGGTTACCATGACGTTCATTGGACGATCATCCGTTGAGGGTGCCGGCGCACGATCCACGCGAAAACGATACGACAGGCGAAACCACACCTGTCTTTGCTCGCCACATCTTCCTTCGAGGAGCCAGGCGTCGGACGACGATTAGATGACTCGGCATGACAGGCGTTTGTTTGAGGTCAGCGTCAAGCAGACGAGGCGAGCCGGCGCAGGCGGGACACAATGCCTCGCGCCGGCGCGCGGACTCACATCGTGTGCGGATCCATCTTCGCTTCGACTGGAAAGAGATCTACCGAAATCAACACGACAGGTACGGTTCCCTCGTTCTTCCACCAATGCTGCGTGCCGTTGCGTTCGGGAGCCACGTCACCGGCCTTGTGTACGATCGGCAGCGCACAATTGCTCGCGTATTCGACGATTTCTCCGGAAACCACGTAGATCTGCGCTGGACGGTTCTGGTGGCTATGCCATGGCACGATGCCTCCAGGCGCCACGTCGAGTTCACGCAGGCGCAATAGCCGGCCCTTCAGCGCAAGCGGCTCCTTCGACAAATCGGTCGACGCCCGCACGGTGTCGGTTACGCCTGTCGGTGTGCTCGGTCCGGGCTTCTGGCCCTGGCCGTCCGCGACCTTTTTGTCGAGCGGGCATTCACCCGCGCTCGCCGCCGTCGCCATAGCCGACATCGCAACGGCGAGCATTCCCGCTAGTGCGCACTGGTGCCAGATCGACACACGTTGTTGACTCTTGATGCTCATGATGTCCTCTCTTGAGGTGTGGGGGGAATTGCCTCTACGCGCAGACGCACGTCTACAGAAACTCGCTGTGGATATCGATGCTCGAGCGTTGGCCGAGTGCTTCGTAGTTGGCACTGAGCCACGCGTCGGCTTCCGCCCGGCCCTTGTCGTGAAGAAAGCAGAGGAAATCCCAGTCTGCGTTCAGCTTGCTCGACACGCCGAGCGCGCTCATGGTTTCGTCGGAGCGGATCGAATGGATTAGCATCTGCTTCATTGCGCCGCGTGCGATCTTGCCGTCGTCGATCAGGCGCGTGACGAAACTGATCGCACGCAGTTCGCGCATCAGTGACGAGTTGAAGCTGACTTCGTTGATGCGGTTGAGGATCTCGCCTGACGTCCTGGGCACGCCGCGACGCACGATAGGATTAATGTGGACGATCACCACATCGTTCGTGCCGCAGTTGTAGATCAGCGGATAAATCGCCGGATTCCCGACATAGCCGCCATCCCAGTAGTGCTCGCCATTGATTTCGACGGCCTGAAACAGGAACGGCAGGCACGCGGAAGCGAGCACGGCGCGGGCGCTCATGTCTTCCCCCGAGAAGACGCGGACCTTGCCGGTTTCGACATTGGTGGCACTGAGATAGAGATGGATCGGGCAGTGCTTTCTCAGCGCATCGAAATCGACGTGCTGTTCGAGTACGTCGCGCA
Source organism: Paraburkholderia sp. 40 (assembly GCF_050434105.1). NCBI lineage: Bacteria > Pseudomonadati > Pseudomonadota > Betaproteobacteria > Burkholderiales > Burkholderiaceae > Paraburkholderia > Paraburkholderia sp. 40. Next base: position 467,004 of record NZ_JBNPVY010000004.1, read on the forward strand.
GCGGATTGAGGTTGAGCGGATTGAACTGATAGGGCGACAGCATCCGTAGCATCATGTCCGTCATCAGGTACATGGGCGATCGATCCAGGGTGTAGCCGTCGTGCAGGAACTTCTCCCATGGCAGCTTGCGAAACGGATTGTTTATTTCCGCCGCGCGGGAGATGTCATGCCAGAAATCGCGCAACGCGGTGCGCGCCCCCTCGGGGCCGCCCTGCATGAGGCCATGTGCGAGCACCGCTGCGTTCATGGCACCGGCGCTGGTCGCGCTGACGCCCTCCACGGCAAGCCGGCCGTCTTCCAGCAACCGGTCGAGTACGCCCCACGCGAAGGCGCCGTGTGCGCCACCGCCCTGTAAAGCAAGTGCTATCGGTTTTTGCCCGCCGTTCGCAGGTCCCGTCTTGCGCTTCGTAGCCATCTTTCACCTCTTTAGTGCTGGGACCAGCCGCCGTCCATCGCCAGCGCAGCCGCTGTCATCGACGCCGCACTGTCGGAACTCAGGAACACCGCGAGCGCCGCGAGCTCTTCCACGGTCACGAACTCCTTGCGCGCCTGATGGACGAGCATCACGTCGCGCACCACATTCTGTGGAGAAATGCCGTGTGCCTTCGCCTGATCGGCGATCTGCTGTTCGGCGCGCGGTGTCTTCACATAACCGGGGCAAATCGTGTTGCTGGTAATGCCGTGTTCGGCGACTTCGAGCGCGACCGTTTTGGACAGTCCGAGCAACCCGTGCTTGGCCGCGACATAGGGCGACTTGAACGGCGACGCGAGCAGGCCGTGAGCCGATGCGATATTGATGATTCGCCCCCAGCGCTGCGCCTTCATGTCGGGCAGCACGGCCTTGATCAGATGGAATGCGGATGAGAGATTGATCGCGAGGATCGCGTCCCACTTCTCGTCGGGTTGTTCGTCGATGGGCGCGACGTGCTGGATACCCGCGTTGTTGACGATGATGTCCACACGGCCGAGCTCGCCGCGTGCGTAACGTGCCATCGCGCGAATGTCGTCAGGCCTGCTCATATCGGCGGCCGAGTAGCGCACGCCCACGCCGTGATCGCGTTCGAGGGCCGCACGCGTCATCTCGATCTCATCGGCATTGCCGAAGCCGTTGAGTAAGACGTTGGCGCCTTGCGCTGCCAACGCCGTGGCGATACCGAGACCGATGCCGCTCGTCGAGCCGGTGACGATGGCTGATTTGCCGTGAAGCATGAAATTCTCCTTTAGAAGTTGCTGTTGGCGTGCTGAACGCTGGAGCGAAACCTGGTCTGACAAGCCGGGTGGTCCTCAGCGACGACCGTTTCCACAGGCATGTCACCAGGCGTCTCGCGTCGCTCCTCATCGGCCTCGTGGGTGCGCGTGAAGCGCAGGTGCGTGATGTCAGTCGGGAAGAACATGCCCCAGGTCCATTCCACGAAGATGCGCAGCTTGCGGCCGAGCGTCGGCATGCGTGCGAGATACAGCGCGCGCCACAGCAGCCACGCCGGCAGGCCCGTGACGTTGACCCCATAGATTTGCGCGACACCCTTCATGTGGCCGATGGTTGCCATCGCACCTCTCGTCGTATAGGAAAATGGCTTGCCGGGCCGGTGAAGCAGGCGGTTTGCGACATTGACCGCGAGTTGGCGAGCTTGTGCGATCGCAAACTGTGCGGTAGGCGGAGACAGGCCGTCAGTCGCGGCGTTGTGGACGAGCGCGCAGTCCCCGATGGCCCAGAGCCCCGGCATGCCACGCACCGACATGTCGGGCTCGGTTTCGATGCGGCCGCGCTGGACCGGCAAGCGAACGCTTTGCGTGAGCTTTTGTACGAGCGGATTAGGCTTTGTGCCGATCGTGCAGACCACCGTCCCGCCGTCGACCGTTGTGCCGTCGGGCAGCGCGACGCCATCGGCGTGCACCTGCGCCGCACGCGTCTTCAGACGCACGTCGATGCCACGTGCAGACATCAGCCGTGCCGCAGCGATGCCGAGCGACTCGGGCATCTCGGGCAACAACCGATCGCCGTCGTGCAGGATCGTGACGGCCAGTTCGTCATCCTTGACGAGCTTGTAGAAGCGCTTGACGCTATGGATATAGTCGGCTAGTTCGCCCGCAACCTCGACCCCCGAAAATCCCCCGCCGATCACAATGAAGTGTCCCAGCCGGCGCCGCATATCGGGGCAGGTTTCGAGCTCGATGCGCGCAAGCTGACGCAAGACCCGATTGCGGATGAACATCGCATCGCCGACGAGTTTGAGCGGCAGCGAATGCTCGGCCATCCCTGGCACAAGGTCGAGATTCGCCCTCATGCCGAACGCGAAGATCAGATGTTCGAACGGAATTTTTCGGGCTCCCGCAAGCGTCCTGCCGTGCACGATCCGGCGCTGGTAGTCGACATCGCCGACCGACGCCATGATGAATCGCGAGTGCGCCAGCATCTGCCGAATCGGCACGATCACCTGCTCGGGGAAGACCGACGCACCGACGACTTCCGCCAGCATCGGGTTGAACGTTGTGTAGCTTTCTTCGCTTACCAGGATCACGCGGTACGGCGGCCGCACGATGTAGTCGAGATGCCGGGCCAGGGTGGTGCCGGCGAATCCGCCCCCAATGATGACGATGTTTCTGTCGGTGCTCATGTCCGCTCCTGGTATCTGAAAGCCTTGTCCGTGTTACATCGAGTCGCGATTCAGCGCGCGCCGAATGTGACGGCTGAGGAGGTAATCGAGGGAAAGCTTGCCCGGTCCATGCAGCAGGATGACGAGAAGGAGGACGCCCCAATACTGGTGATCCCTCAGGCCGGCGTCGCTCAGTCCCGGATACGAAAGCACCGCGATGATGTTGAAGATGAACAGACCGAAAGCCGCGCCGCGTGTGCCTAGACCGAGCACCAGCAACACCGGGAAGCCCAGTTCCGCCGCTGTGCCCATATAGGCGGCGAGCGCCGGCGGCAGCAACGGCACGGAATATTCGCTGTGAAATAGCGCGAGCGTCGTCGCCCAGCTCGCGATCTTGGTCAGGCCCGACTGGAAGAAGACGAGGCCGATCATGATGCGGATGCCCAGATCGAGCACGGGGGTGAGAACTTCCAGCATGCCGATGACTGCCTTGCCGGCGACGACGGCTCGCATTGGGAGGAGGCCGGAGGCGGCCGACGTGATTCCGGACGGGGTGGATGACGACTTCATTTCGGGTCCTCGATTCGTGATGCCAGGCGGCACGCGGCTCTGGCGCGTGCCGGACCGGACGTTGACGGGGCGGCGCCGCGGGTCAGCCCTGGGCCGCCTTGGCTGCCGGGCTGAGCACGCCGCTCTTGCCGCCTGGCTTGGCATCCTGCGACAACTGCAGATGACCGCCGGAGATCTTGTCGCAGGTGCCTTTGGGCACGAGCACCCATGCTTCCGCGTCGCGGTCGATCTTCACCGTCGCCGCACATGAGCTTTTGCTGGTGCCGCAATCGTTCTTGCCGGCCTTCGCAATGCCCGCGCACTTTTCGAAGTCGGCGGCAAATGCGTGGGTGCTGACTCCGACTACGCCAAACGCGAGCAGACTTGCGAGGGCGCCGTGAATGATGCGTTCCTTCTTCATGATCAGTTCTCCAAGATGGGTTGGGACTCGGACAGACCGTTTGCCTGTCTCTGGTAAGCAGTGTGCAAAACGGAACTCACGCCCTTGTCCGCAAAAAATCAATTTTCTGTAACGACGGACGCTGCATGGGTTCGCAGGGCCATCCCAGGTTGGATCGCGGTGCGGCAAGGACTAGAATGATCAGGAAGCGCTGACCGAAGCGGCATGGGTCGCCAAGCCACGAAGTCCAGTTCGTCGAACCGCGTCTGCGCCTTCACGCACGAAAGAGGTGAAGCCGTGTCACGTCATGTTCTGGTGATCGAGGACGAAGACGACATCGCGCAACTGGTCAAGTTGGAACTGACCAGGCAGTCGTGTGAGGTAACTGTGTGCAACGACGGCAAGGCAGGGCTCGCCGAGGCGCTCGCCCAACCGTACGATCTCCTCGTGCTCGATCTCATGCTGCCGGGTGTCGACGGCCTGGAAATCTGCAGACGCTTGCGCAGTCAGCCGCGCTATACGCCGATACTGATGCTCACTGCGCGCTCCACAGAACTCGACCGCGTGCTGGGGCTGGAGATGGGCGCCGATGACTATCTGACCAAGCCGTTCAGCGTCCTTGAGTTCGTCGCACGGGTCAAAGCGCTGTTCCGGCTCGTCGACATGCTTGTCAATCCGCCGGCGGACGCACCGAAGTTGATCGAAACGAAGGACCTCAGAATCGATATCGAGAAACGCGAGGTGACGGTGCGCCGCGAGCCCGTCTGTCTTACGGCGAAGGAGTTTCAGCTTCTGCTGCATTTCGCGCAGAATCCCGGGCGCGTCTATAGTCGCAGCCAGTTGCTGGATGAGGTCTGGGGCTACAGCCATAGCGGCTACGAGCACACCGTCAATTCGCACATCAACCGTCTTCGCGCAAAGATCGAAATCAACCCCAACGATCCCGACTATATTCAAACCGTGTGGGGTGTCGGCTACAAGTTTCGCAACGCTTCGAAAGGCTGATCCGCTCATGTACCGAACGCTGTACGGCAAGCTCGCGATCGTGCTGATGACGGTGTTCGTCGCGATCGGCGCGATCATGATCCTCGCCTCGCAGAAGATGTTCGAGGAGCAGCGGCTTTTTGGGCTTGCAACCAACCTTATGGTTGGAACGGTCGTGTTCAGCCTGATCGCAGCGTTGATCGTCTTCCGGTTTCTGACTGTCCGGCTGCGCATGTTGTCGGAATCCATCGAAGCGTTTCGTGCGAGCGGCTTCACGACGCCGGTTCCACTCACACTGCCTGGCAAACTCGACGATGAGATCTATCGGCTGAGCGCCGCATTCCAGGCGATGTCGGAGCGCATCGCCATGCAACTGGGGCAACTTGAACAGGTTGACCGGCAACGGCGCGAGTTACTCGCGAACGTCTCGCATGACTTGCGCACGCCGCTCGCGTCAATGCAGGGCTACCTCGAAACCATGCTGATCAGGGCGGACGAATTGACGTCCGAAGAAAGAAACCGCTACCTGCAGGTAGCGGTAAAACACTGCGAACGATTGGGCAAGCTGGTGCAGGATCTGTTCGAATTGACGAAGCTCGAGGCGCACGAAGTGAATCCGCAGATCGAGACCTTCCCGATCGCGGAACTGGCACAAGATGTGGTGCAGAAGTTCGCGTTGAAGGCCCAGAAGTGTCAGATCACTCTGGTCGCGAAGTGCGAGCCTGATTGTCCGCCCGTGCGCGCCGATATCGGCATGATCGAGCGGGTGCTGGAAAACCTCATTGAGAACGCAATGCGCTATACGCCAGTGGGTGGGGAGATCGGAGTCGAGGTCCGTCCAGCGGGAGCGCGCGTGGAACTGCGTGTGCGCGATACCGGCGAGGGAATTCGTGGCGAGGAACTGCACAATATCTTCGATCGCTACTATCGCGTGGACCGCTCCGAATCCGGCGGCACCGGCAACGCCGGGCTTGGGCTTGCCATCACGCGCCGTATCGTCGAACTGCACGGCGGAGACATTCAGGTCGAAAGCGCGCCGGGGCTTGGCACGACGTTTATCGTGGATCTGGCGGTAGCGTAATGCGCGTGGCGCGTCTCTCAGAACTCGAATACTTGTCCTTCCCGCAGCGCTTTCGGCAAGAATCGTCCAGCCACGTCCGTCACTTGTATTATCGTGACGGCGCGATCGCTCGGCTTCAGATGCGTGATGTAGACTTCAGCGGGAACCCGCAGCTTGGCCAGTTCGTCCGCGAGCAGGCTCGGGCACAAGTGCTGGGAGACGACGGCGAAGTCGTAGTCGCGTTGGCAAAATGCGGTTTCGATGATCAGGTAGCGCAAGTTGCCGATCGCGTTGATCGCTTCCCATAGATCGTCGTCTGGGCCGGAATCGCCGGTGAAAACGACGCTCGCAGCACCGCTGTCGATCTGATAGCCGACGGCGGGCACTATATGGCTTGCGGGCAACGGCGTGATCGCCCGTTGTCCAACCCGTACAGTTTCTCCGCAAGCGATCTCGCAGCACTGCACGAAGGGGCGATCAGGGTGTGGCAATTGCGTCAAATCGGGCCATAGAAGATTGTTGAACACGTGGGCCCGTAGCGTGTCAAGTGTTTGCCTGAGGCCATAGATCTTCAGAGGCGTTTCGCGCAGACGGCCGACTGCATCGGCGATAAACGGAACCGAACACACATGGTCAAGATGGCTGTGCGTGAGAAACACGGCTTCGATGCGCGACAGCGCCTCGATCGACAGATCGCCCACGCCCGTTCCCGCATCGATCAGTACGTCGTCGTCGAGAAGCATAGCCGTGGTGCGCAGGCCGGCGCCAATGCCGCCGCTGCAACCCAGCACGGTCAGCCTCATGATGAGGCGTTCCCTGCGTCGAAGTCGACAATCGTCGCTTCCAGGATGTGCTGCTGTATGAACGCTCCCAACTGGAATCCACTATCGACGAGCAGGGCGTCGTCGTATGCCTTTTCAACGGTTGCGCCTGCGTGCAGCGTCTGCAGCATTGTGAACGCCGCTGGTTCGAGCGGCCGCGCTTCGACCGCGAAATTGCGGCGCCGGATCAACAGGAATTCGCCTCCGCTATCTGCGTTCAAAGATTCGGAGCCGGTGGCCATCGGCTGATTGACGCACCAGATGCGTGACACTGGAAAGCGTGACGCAAGCAGACGGCAAGCGGGATTCAGCATGAAGCGCAGCGTCGTGCAGTCGGTTTGCACGATGCGGGCAAGACGGCTGATTGCGAGTGGCGGGCAGTCAGCGGCATGAAAGACCTCGTGCATTGCCCACTCCAGTTTTGCGGTGTCGAAAAGGTATGGCAGCGATGCCGCGGGAGCGAAGCCGGCCAGAAACGTTGCAAAGGTGGCACCGAACCGATGCACGTCACCGCTCGTCGAAGGATGCTCGCTGATATACCGGTCGGCGGCGTAATCAAAGAAGCGCTCGCCGACCAGCCGTTCGATGACCGGGAAGACCTCACGCAACACTTCCCTCAGGTTGTAGTACATGTTGTGGAAATAGACATCCAGCCGTTCATCGACCGGGGCGCCGCCTGTCTGCACATGTTCCCGCATGCGGGATGCGTCCTGATCGACGATCGCCGCGGCAAAGTCGAGTTGAAGTTCACGCAGAGACGGCATGTTCGTCTCCGAGGATGGCGCTGGCCTTGCCGGCCTCGTCGAGCAGGACAGCGAGCTCGGGAATATCTGTATCCCATTCGATCAGCGTCGGCACCGCGCCGAAACGCTTTGCCGCGCGTCGATAAAGCCTCCACACCGGCTCGGCCACACGCTGCCCGTGTGTATCGATCAGCAGGTCGTGGACGCGGTCAAAACCCGCCAGATGGATTTCCTTTACTGCGTGAACCGGCATCGCCTCGAGATAACGCAGAGGATCGATCCCGTGATTCACTGCGTTGACGTGGACATTGTTGACGTCGAGGAGAATCCCGCAGTCCGTGCGCGCCGCAAGCTCAGTGACGAACTCGTGCTCCGGGATAGTCGAGTGACGAAAGCGGATGTAGCTCGATACGTTCTCGACAAGAATCTGCCGCCCCAGATAATCCTGGGCTTCGTGAACATGCTCACACAGCACAGCGAGCGCTTCCTCCGTATAAGGCAGCGGCAGCAGGTCGTTCAGGAAACGTCCGGCGACTACTCCCCAGCTCAGGTGCTCCGACACGAGCCCGGGCTCGAAGCGCTCGACAAGCACGCGCAAGCGCCTGAGGTGGTCCCTGTCGAGGTGATCGGTCGTGCCGAGGCATAAGCCGACCCCGTGCAGGCTCAGTGGATAGGCATCGCGGATCCGCTGGAGGTAGTGCAGCGGCTGGCCGCCGTCGCCGAAATAGTTTTCGCTATGTACTTCCATCCATCCGATTGCCGGCCGCTCGGACAAGATCTGCCGATAATGCGGCGCGCGAAGTCCGATGCCGACCCGACACGGAATCTCAGCAGGCACTTCAAATCGGCTATTTAGCGGTTGCATCAGAAAATCCCGTCGCTGGGTTGGCTCGCTCCCGTGTACTTTCGCCTATAAAAATCACAAAATGATCACGCCGGTGTAGTGTTTGTGTCGCGTTCGGCGACATCGGGCCGCACGGCTGGCCAATGCACCCCGTCAAAGAATTGCGGCGGGCTCTCACGGAGTAGCCATGACGCCCCAGGCGCGCCGCTCCCAGGCTGCATCCCGCACCGCTTGAATCGAAGTATTCGGGTATCACCGCCATCGTCTTTCGACGTGCGGTTTTCTGTCCAGGAATTGCATATGGACCTCAAACGAAAGCTGCTGCTTCCGATAGCAATTTGTGGATTGCTCATGCTGGTTTATCTGGCGGTGGGCTGGGTGCCTGGCGCGGCAACGATCGCGACTCGGACAGGCGTGCTGGTCGTCGTTGCCGCTGGCCTGGCAGTGCTCCTCGCAGCCGCCAGCCTGGCCATCGACGCATACGTGCGGCGCCCGTTGAGCGCGATCGTCCAGGCATATTCAAACGAGAGCGAAACAAAAACGCTTGCTGGCCCGATGCCTCACGCGTCCGATGAGATTGAACAGGTCCGGATGGCGCTCGGCTCACTCCATGACAAGGCAGCAAATCTCGAGCGGACGCTGGAACTCGGGACAGAGCAGCGCAGACAGATTGACGTCGCGCTCAGGTCCAGCGAAGAGCGCTACGCGCTCGCGATGCGCACTTCCGACGATGGCCTTTGGGAGTGGAATCTTCAGACCAACGATTTCTTCCTGTCGCCTCGCTGGAAGGGCATGCTCGGCTACGACGATGACGAACTGCCGAATACGAGGCAGGCGTGGTTGCAGCGTATTCATCCGGCCGACGTTTCGTCAGTCGAGGCGGCGCTGAAGTCTTACCTGGACGGCGCGACGCCGCGCTATGAACAACAGTTGCGGCTCTTGCACAAGGACGGCCACTACCGCTGGGTGAACTCGCTCGGCAGCGTGATCCGCCACGCGAACGGCCGGGCGTCGCGCCTCATCGCACTCGACACGGACGTGACGCGCGTGAGGCGGATCGAAAATGTCCTTCAGCATATCGTTGAGGGAACCTCGGGCACATGCGGTGAGGATTTTTTCCGTACGCTGGTGCGTCACTTCGCAGGAGCGCTCGATGTGTCATGCGCGTTCGTCACCGAGTGCACTGACTGGCCGCCGAAGAGCGTCCATACGCTCGCATTCTGGTTTCAGGACGGCTTCCGCGAGAACTTCGAGTTTGAACTGGCGGGTACACCTTGCGAGGCGGTCTTCAGCCTGCAACTGCCCGCGTTTCACCCGAAAGGGGTCGGCAAGCTATTTCCGCGTGACGAAAAGTTCGAGAGCTACTATGGACTTCCAATCTTCAACAGCGAGCGGCAGGTCATCGGCCACATGGCCTTCTTCGACGAAAAGGAAATGAAGGAAGAGGATATGGTGATGGATTCCGTCTATTCGATCTTCACTGCGCGCGCCGCCGTGGAAATCGAGCGCAAGACAGTCCTGGACCGCTTGGCACGGACCTATGCCACCAGCGCTGGCAGCTCCGCGGCAATCACCCGGTAAGAGCTTCGCCTCGTCTTCCCCCTCCGGTATTCGTGATGAACACGTGATCTTTCTTTGATCGTCACGTGAATTTCGTCGGCCAGAATATCCCTCAGAAGTGCGGGTTCAATGAAGGTGCCAGCGTGCGTCGAACAGGCTATTGATGCGTCTGCTCGCCGTTGCGAAGGCTGTGCAATTCCGGCACTTCAAAATCGGGGCTGCCGTGTCGTTTGCCGGCAGCGTCATTTGATACGGAGTCCGGGCATGAATCACACATGTTTGCCGAAGCGCAAATGGATTCATGCCTTCACAGCTGATTGGAGTTTCCATGCTTACGATACGCAAATTGATGATGTGTGCGGCGGTGCCGCTTGTCCTCGCGTTTGGCGCGACTGCGAATGCGCAGGGCGTCGGCGGCAATGAGATGTATGTTGCCCCGTCCGGCACGGAGGTCGTCATCGCGATGGACAAGTTAGCGCCCGGGCAGCGCGACCAGGTCGTACAGATCAAGACAAGGATGATGCAGATGGAGATGGAGCATCGCGAAGCCATCATGCAGGTCGATACGAAGTATCAGCGATCGATAATGGAAATGCAGATGCAGTTGTTAAGCCTATACAGAGGGCATTGAGGCCGTCGGAAAGGAGCGCGCTCGCAATACTAAGGCTTCGTTTGATGGCAGCATCATTCGATAAGAAGTCCATTGTTCACAGGCGCTTTCTTGAGAACGACGGCTCATATCGCATTTCAGAGAATAGGAACGAAAAAGGACGATCACCCCGCTTTGCGACGATCGTCTTTCCTTCGCAAAGATATTTTTATCGCCCGCCTGTCATTGCGGCCGTTGTCCGCCGACTTAACCGTACCGCCGTCGCGACAAGACGTTCGCCGCACGGCATTTAGGGCATGAATGGCTGAATCGGTCGACTCCGTACCCCGCGTGATTCACAGCGATAGTGGTTCGCTCGCATGCGTGACGCCAACGGAGCCAGTCATCGATCTACAGGAGAATCCGATGAAGCTGACTTCACGTGTCGCACTGGCAGTGTGCACTGCCATTTCGGTCGCAGCCCCCGCGCATGCAGCCGACTTTCGTGAGTTCGAAAGCAGCGCGTTCGCTGCTGCACAGGCCGCCGGCGAACCAGTGCTGATCGACGTGCAAGCCTGGTGGTGTCCAGTCTGCGCATCGCAAAACCGCACGATCAAGAAGATCGTCGCCTCGCCACGCTATGACAAGCTGGTCGTCTTTCAACTCAACTACGACAAGCAAAAGGATGAATGGAGGCGCCTTGGCGTTTCGAAGCAGGGCACCTTGATCGCGTATCGCGGGCAGACCGAGACCGGCAGGCTGGCGTTTCAGACCAACTCCGAGAAGATCGAGGCGTTGCTCGATAGTGCGGTGCATTGATCATGGTGGCCTTTCTCAACCTGTTGTCGCTCGGTTATGCAGCGGGCGCGCTGACGATACTTTCGCCGTGCGTGCTGCCACTGGTGCCGATCGTGCTCGGCAGCGCGGCCCAGAACAACCGTTGGGGACCTCTCGCGCTGGCCGTGGGGCTGGTGGTGTCGTTCACGTCGGTCGCGCTGGCGGTGGCGATTGCAGGCGTGTCGAGCGGGATCGACGCGGACGTCGTGCGGATAACCGGCGCGGTCGTGATCGTGCTGGCCGGCCTCGCGATGCTGTTCAAACGCACAACTGCGGCGTTCGGCCGGATCCTCGCGCCCGTCGCTGCGTGGGCGAGCCGCAGCCAGACGCATCTCGAAAGCTATGGCGTGCTGGGCCAGGCCGCGATCGGCGCGTTGCTCGGCGTCGTATGGAGTCCCTGTGTCGGCCCGACGCTCGGAGCGGCGACCGCGCTCGCGAGTGCAGGGCATGACGTCGGCGTGGCCGCGCTGACCATCCTGGCGTTCGGGACCGGCATCGCGACGATGCTGGTGGTCATTGCACTGGCTGCGCGCGGCTTCGTGCCGCGCTGGCGCGAAGCGCTGATACGCGTCGGCGGCAACGGCAATCGCATCTTCGGCGGCCTGCTGATCGCGTTGGGGCTGCTGATCATCACCGGTCTCGACCACCAGTTCGAAGTGCTGGTGCTCGCCGTCTCGCCGGACTGGCTGACGGACTTGACCACCCGCTTGTAGTGCACACGGCCTGGCGTGCTCATTGCGTCCGCAGTCGAGCATGCCGCCAAGTGCGATTGGACTGAGGCGCAATTGGCTATGGCAATTCTCGACAATGAAGCCCATACCGCCGCGGCACCTGCATGTTTTACGGTGCCGCAGCGGCCACCCCGCTCGCGCAGCGCAGACGTCACGGCGCCTCGGCTCGATGAACGGACCGCGCGGGCGCTCGCCGACGTGTTGCCGCTGCTCCGCTGTGGAGAGGAAGCGGCCACCCTTGCATTCGGTCGGCTTGCGGACCGCGCGGATGTGGACCCTGCGCAACGCGCCGAGGCGGCCGCGCTGCACATGATCGAAGCCGAAGAGCGCGTGCATGATGCGCTGCTGCAGCAACTGTGCGAGCGGCTGCCGCAATCGGCTGACGGTGCCGCGCTGCGCAGCGCGGCACGGAGTTTTCATCTGCGCATGTTCGCGCGCGATCAGACACTGCATCTTGCGCGGATCGCTGCGGTCGATGCGGCGGTCTGTACGGTTTTGTCGCGGCTCACGTCGCCGCGCACGGCTCTCGCGCAGGATCCGGCGCTGGTGCAACTGTTTCACAGGATCCGTCGCGACGAGGCGCGCCACGTCGCGGTGACGCGTACCATCGTGAGCAAGCGCGGCAGCGCCGAACGGCTGCGTAGTTCGGGCGCCGCTGCGCGCGAGGCGCTCGCGGCGTTGCTGAGCCTGCGCGGTGCGACGTTCGACCTGTTGCGCGTCGACCCCGACGCGCTAATTCGCGACGTGGCGCGCTTGCCTGGAGGGTTGCTTTAATGGACGGCGCGCACGACACGAAGCGCAATGCGTATGCGCGCGGCAGCGTAACGGTGCTCGGCACAGGTTTCGCGCTGCCCGGTGCGCCGCTTGACAACCGCTGCCTGTTCGAGCGGGTCGGCGCGCTTGCGCCCGGCCTCAGCGCACGTGCGATGATCGCGACCGCGCGCCGCCTTTCGATCGACACGCGCCACGTCAGCCGCGCATTCCGGGCGCGCGCCGAGGCGCCACTTCCCGGCGCTCGCAACCCGGAACTTGCCGCGCGCGCCGTGCGTCGCGCACTGGACGAGGCCGGGCTCGATCCCGGCGAACTTGGCTATCTGATCGGTCACACGGCGACGCCCGCGCAACCGCTGCCGTCGAATATCGCGCTGGTCGCGGACGAATTGGACTACATGGGCCCGCATGTCGAGTTGCGCCAGGCGTGTACCGGGTTCGCGAACGCGTTGCTGATCGCGTTCGGGATGCTCGCCTATCCCGATGCGCGGCCGGTCGCGATCGTAGGCTCGGAGACCGGTTCGCTGTTCTTCGATCCGGCTTCTGCGACGCACGATCGTGGTCAGCGCGTGAACCTTGCGCAGATGGGCGATGCTGCGGCGGCGGTCGTGCTCGGGCCGGCCCGGCCCGGCGCATCGCGACTGCGTGCCGTGTGGTTCGGCGCACTCGGCCTGCACAGGGCTCCGGGGCTCGAGATGCGCGCGCTCGGCGCGGATTATTCCGCGCCGAGCGCGTTGCCGCTCGCGTTCGTTCACGACTATAAGCGGATCGCGGAGACGGGCACGGTGCTGTTCGACGCAGGGGTTGCGGCGGCGGAGAAGCAGGGTGTTGCGCTGGATGAGGTCGACTGGATCATTCCGCATCAGACGAGCGGGCGTATTGGCGTGCAACTGGCAGCTCATTTCGACGTGCCATCTGACAAGGTGTTTGTAAATGCCGACCGGGTCGGCAATACTGGCTCGGCTGCAATCTGGCTCGCGCTCGCGCAACTGCGCGAGCGCGGCCTCGCGTCGGGTACACGTGTGCTCGCGCTTGGAGCGGAAGCTACCAAGTATATGCATGGCGGCTTTTTGTACGAGCAGGGGTGAGGTTGGAGACCACGCCAAAGTGAGGGCTCTATGCTGCGAGCACTGGATACCATCGCTCGAAGCATTGCCTCGCGGATCACGTGCGCAACATGGATAGCCTGAGGTCCGAACTCCCTAGCTCAGCGGGTGCAACCGGCCATTTCCGGTCGCTCGACCGCGCTTTCACGTGGGCATTCGAACGTCTGGTCCGCACCGGATACTGTTGAAAAAGTCGCTGACCTTCTCTCTCGAGAGGTGTTCAGGGGTCTTTTTGCCCTTGACCGGCAAGCGCGCGCGGCCTGTAGGCCGATCTGAGAGGTCGATTTTCTCGCGGGAGAGCTGAAAAAGCCACGCAGCGACTTTTTCAACAGTACCTACCGGACAACGGATCGTCGCGTGTCGATGAATACCAGCGCGTCGGCGGCCACAGGATAATTCGAGCTGGATTCACGTGGCGGGAATTCGAAGCGACCGGGCGGCATTCTCACATGAGCACACTCAATGAGACGCAGCCTCGATTCGGGCAGGCGATTGCCGAAGCGGCGTGCCCCTCGGGAAAGAAGCTGAACGAAAGAACGGCCAGGAAATTCCCGGCCACCCTCCCGTCAAGCCAGGACCGTCATACGGCCCATGCCGGCTTCAGTGCGTCGGCGTGAACGAAACGCCGCGCAGCACTTCCGCAAACCCTGCACTACGCACCGTGACGAACTGTTCCTGGGCGGCGCCCGCAGCGGTCGTGTTCTTCAGCAAATCGCGGATTGCCACCAGCTTGTTCGGGTCCGCGCCTGTGTCGCCGTTGCCGCTGACGGTCGACGTGATCGCCCACAGCATTACAGTGCCGTCGCTCTCGACAGTGCCCGTCAGGTTACGCAGGCCGTCGGTTGCCGGTGCCCACGGCAGACCCGTTGCCACGTTCGATCCGGTCGGATAGCCGTTCACCGTGTACTGTTGGCCGAGGCTCAGGCCTTTCTGCAACGTGTACGCCAGCGTCCAACTCTTCGTCCCCGCGTTGTACACCCACTTCTGCAGGCCAGCGAGCGGCTGCGCGGCTGCATGCGTGTACAGGTCCGAACCGCCCGCGTAGCCGTCGCCTTCGTCCGCCACGTACAGCGTGTTCTTATCCGCGAACCACAGGCCGAACGGGTAGTGCGTCGGGTTCGCCGACTTGTTCGGCGTGGTCGGGAAGCCGGCGAGCACGCACATGTTGCTCGGAAGGCCGTTGGTTTGCAGCGTCGCGGCGCTAAACGTGAGCGGCCTGGTCGGCAGCGTCGCGTTCGGGGCCGGCACGCCCACGCCCGACAGGCATGCGGTCCCCGTCGTATCGAGGAAATACACGGTGTTCACGCCGTTGCTGCCGCTGCCCTTCGTGTAGTACAGCACGTTGTTGTAGATCGTCAGACCGCGGAAATTGTCGTCCTTGCCGATCTTGTCGGCCTTTGCACCGAGTTCGGTAACGGAAAAGCTGCCGACGGGCGTCGGCGTGCCCGGCGTTTGCTGTGCTTCGTGCTGGCTCGATGTGTCGAGCACCTGCGCGCCAGCGCCAAGCACGATGCCGTTCGGCTGCGGGTTCCCGCCATTGCCTGCGTTGCCAGCCGTGTAGATGATGTTCTGGCCGTTGCTGTCGTTCAGGATCGCGGCACGGCCGTTGTTGCCGCTGTACGCGTTGGTTTCCGTGAACTTGAACTGGCCGTTCTCATCAACACGCGCCACTGCGCGATAGACGTTCTGGCCGACCGGGTTGGTCGGATCGACCGCGCCCGGCGTGTTCGAGTTAGACGCATCGATCATGTCGACCGGAGCGACGTAACCCATGAACGTCAGGTACTTGCCGTCCGTCGACAGATTCAGCGCCATTTCCGACTTCGACGTGAAGCTCGTCACCATCTGGTCGCCACCCTGGCCCGGATGCACGCTGTTCGGCACCTCAAGCGTGTTGACGAGTTCGCCGCGCGGCGTGATCTGGTCGAGGTAGGCTCGCGCAGTGATGCCGAAGCTCGGGTCATAGATCACGTTGTTCCACACGTACGGATAGGTACCGTCGTTCGGCGCGCCGGTCGCTGCCGAGCAGCCGCTTTGCGTGGTTGCGCAGCCCGGCGGCAGCACCGTGCCGGTTTGAACGTTGCTCGACAGATTGCTATAAACACTGCGGCTGACGACCAGGTTGCCGGGCTCGAACTCGCGTGCATGGGCCGCTTGTGTCGCCATGCTGGCGGCGATCAGGGTGAGGGCAGTCGCGGGTCGCAGGAAAATTGTTTGCATGTACAGACTCCGAATGTTTTGAAGAAATCGGTTGAGTTTTCTGGCTCTCTGCATGGCACAACGTGGGTACGACTGCTGTGACTTTAGCTATGCTTAATGAAAGAATGATTGCCGCAACCTTCCAAACTTATAGATCTGGCTAACTGACAGGTTGAGTCGGCAACGAGATTGAGCGCCAGGGCACACTGTCGACGTAGATTTGACTGCGGCCCTTCAGCGTCGTGTAGTACGAGGGACAGCGCTGGGTTGCGAGTTACGGACTGCGTCCCTTGGGAAGTTCAAGCAGCGCATGCCCCGAGCACGAGGCGGCCCCCGTCCAGGCGTATACGCTGGTTAGGGAGCCGATGATCGTTTGCAGCCTGTACCGGTCGATCGGGCCTACCTGTGTCCACCGTCCCTTGAGGGTCGGGTGCCGTCCTCTGGCTGGGCGAAAGTTGTCATTCGAAGTGACAGGTCGCCCAACGACCGCAGAGCAATCTATAGCGACCCTTGGCTGACGATCGGCCCAATGACCGCATTGGCCGAACTCCAGTCTCCCTGTGCGAGTAGACGAATGGCCGTTGTACCTTGAAAGCCGACGTGGAGCGCGCCGGGACGACGGCCCGCCATGGAGGCGAACTCCGACTCAGCCCGACGCGTGCTAGCGTGTCCTGATCGGCTCTGAGAATCGCGCGGGCTCCCCGATGCGGGGTTTCGCGATACGCACAATTGCCCTTGACATGAGTTTGATCGCGCCTGCTGAAGATTGAGACACTTGCCAGTCGTGGTTGCGCAGCATCTTCCGGTCGAGCGGCCGCTGCGCTGCGCTCGCCGGGGTTGCAGCACGGTTTGCATCGTTTCCGGTCGGTAACATGGCCGCAGTTGGGATCATGGCTTCTATTCCTGAAGAAGTCGGCATTCGGATGCCCTGTGTTCGCGATGTTTGAAGGAAAGTGCGCGTGGATTCTCTGTTGCAGTCTGTCCAGAGCTGAAAACTGCCGACTGGATTTTTCGGTATGGCTGACGGTATCGTCACTCCCGACCGGCCGGAGAAGCCGTATACACAAGGGTCCCCGTCACCGATTGACGATCGAGTGGGGAGGGTGCCCAAGACGAGCGAGAAGTTATTGAATGAGAATGGGCGGTGCTCCAAGTAGCGATGGCATCGTCATCGCTCGGCTCAATTACGGCTTCGCGTTGCAGAGCCGGTCAATGTAATCAGCCCACTCTTGCATCACGCGGCGACGGTCATCGTCGAACGTTGTCCTGTCATATGCCTTCTGCACGTCCCCTCGTTTTGCGTGCGCGAGTTGTGCCTCCAGAATGTCAATGTCGATGCCTAGCCGCTCCCTGCCCACGGTGCGTAGCATGCCGCGGAATCCGTGAGTTGCATGCTTTCCCTGGAAGCCCATCTCGCGCAATGCCTTGCTTAAGGCATCCCGGTGCAAATGCGGCGTCTTCTGGCGCGCGGGTGAGGGGAACATGTAGTGTCCGCGGCCGGTCAGAGCCTCGAGCTCCTCGAGTAACTCAACCGCTTGCTTCGGCAGTGGCACGATGTGCTCGTGTTGCATCTTCATCCGGCCGGCCGGGACGTGCCATTCGGCCACATCGAGATCCATTTCATCCCAAGGTGCGGCAGCGACTACCCCGGGGCGCAGGCCGGTAAGCATGGTCAATTTCAGGGCGGCCCGTGTGATCGGCGACTTGTAGCTGTTAATGGCTTGTACAAGCGGCGCGATCTCGGCAGGTTTCGTGATTGCCGGGATGTGGCCTTTCTTGTGCCGCGGGATCACGCCGCGCAGCGACAGCGGAACACCGTCTTCTCTTAGACCGTGTTGTATTGCGTAGGTCACGATGCCGCCGACGTACTGCCGCGCCTTCGTGGCGAGGTTCGGCGCGTGCGCCGCAATCGCTTCCAGCACGGGTTTTACCTCGGGCGTAGCCAGCGTCGCGATCGGCTTGTTGCCAAGCGCCGGACTCAGGTACTCGCGCACCACGAACTCGGCCTTCCGGTAGGTCTCGTCGGCCCACTCCTTGCGTTTGAATGCGAGCCACTTCTGTGCCACGAGCTGAAACGCGCCTTCGGCTGCGCGCTTTCGCGCCGCTGACTCGGCTCTCCGGTGCTCGACGGGATCGGTGCCTTCGCGTACGAGGTTGCGCGCGATGGTGGCCGCTTTACGTGCATCCACGAGCGAGATGTCAGGGTAGGGACCGAGGCTGAGGAAGTTTTCCTTGCCGGTGCCCGGTCGCCGATATCGCAACAGCCACGTCCGGGTACCGGTTGGCCGGACTCGGAGTGCAAGGCCATTGCCATCAGCGAGCAGGTAAGGTTGCGCGCGCGGCTTGGCGGCGCGGAAGACCAATTCCGACTTCGAATCGACGCGTCTGGGCATGGAAAAGCCCCCGAATCTGGTATACGCAAGAGTATACGTAAAAATGATCGACGTCAGCGGAACGTAACGGCGCTGCAGGCAACAAAAAACCCCGTAAGACGTTGATCTTACGGGGTTTCTCGGACTACTACGGCTTACGCCGGAACAACTGATGGTGCCCAAGAGAGGACTCGAACCTCCACAGTGTTGCCACCGCTAGGACCTGAACCTAGTGCGTCTACCAATTTCGCCACCTGGGCAGATGATGAACAGCAAAGAGCGCCATTATAACGTCAGGTCCCGACCTGTCAAGCGATTTGCCGAACGCGATTCAACCTCGCGGCGAGCCCGGCGCACTATGCGTCCCAACCACCGCCGCAGGCCCGCGTGGTGCCCGACACGGGTGTTAGAATGCCTCGCAGTAGTTCGTTGGCACGATGCACATCCGGCGTCCCGACGCGAGTGTCGACATGCGATCAGGCGGACGCGCGTCGGCTGGCGTCGAACGAGCCGGACCCAGGCAGTTTCCGGTGCAAATCGCAGTGGAGCAGAAGAGCAGAAAGCAGCAGGTGCAATGACCGAGCCAGCGCAGCCGCCGTGCAGATGCAGCCGAGCGCGACTGCGCGCAATACGCAAACGCCTTCCAGGCCGGATCACATCGCCGACCGACGTCCATGCAACGAGAAAAAATCATCGACAAGCCCTTGAGCAAATTTCCGTATCCGATTCCAAGCCGCGAAGAAATCCTCGGCGTGCTGCGCACGAGTGAAATGCCGCTTGCCGCGAACGACATCGCCGAAGCCCTGTCGATCAAGCGCCAGGAGCGCGAAGGATTTTTCAAGCGTCTCGGCGCAATGGAGCGCGACGGCCAGATCCGGCTCGATCAGCGCAATCTCTATCAACTGACCCATCCGTCGAACTTCGTCGCGGGCCGCGTCCAGGGCCATCGCGACGGCTACGGTTTCCTGATTCGCGACGACGGCCAGGACGACCTGTTCCTGCCCAACGGCGAGATGCAGAAGGTCATGCACAACGACCGCGTGCTCGCGCGCATCGTCGGCTATGACCGGCGCGGGCGGCCGGAAGGGCACATCGTCGAGGTCACCGACCGCGCGAACAAGCGCGTGATCGGCCGTCTGCTCAACGAGAACGGCGCGCTGATCGTCGCGCCCGAAGACAAGCGCATCGGCCACGACATCCTGATCACGCAGAACACCCGCAAGGCGAAAGTTGGCCAGGTCGTGGTGGTCGAACTGACCGATTTTCCGAGCCGTCATTCGCAGCCGCTCGGCCGCGTGGTCGAAGTGCTGGGCGATATCGACGACCCTGGCATGGAAATCGAAATCGCGGTGCGCAAGTACGGCGTGCCGCACGAGTTCGGCGAGGCCGCGCTGGCCGAAGCGGCGAAGCTGCCCGACGAAGTGCGCCCGGTCGACATTCGCCATCGCGTCGATCTGCGCGACGTGCCGCTCGTCACGATCGACGGCGAGGACGCGCGCGACTTTGACGACGCCGTCTATTGCGAGCCGGTGCAGGTGGGCCGCGGCGACGGCTTCCGCCTGATCGTCGCAATCGCGGACGTGTCGCATTACGTGCTTCCGCAAAGCGGGCTCGATACCGACGCGATCGAGCGCAGCACGTCGGTGTATTTCCCGCGCCGCGTGATCCCGATGCTGCCGGAGAAGCTGTCGAACGGACTGTGCTCGCTGAATCCGCAAGTCGACCGCTGCGTGCTCGTGTGCGACATGATCGTCACCGCGCGTGGCGACGTGAAGGCGTATCAGTTCTATCCGGGCGTCATGCATTCGGCCGCGCGGCTCACCTACACCGAAGTCGCCGCGGTGCTGAAAAACACCAAAGGCCCGGAAGCGACCCGCCGCGCCGCGTTGCTGCCGCAACTGCAGAATCTGTATGGCGTCTACAAGGCGCTGTTCGCGGCGCGTCAGAAGCGCGGCGCGATCGACTTCGATACGACGGAGACGTACATCGTCTGCAACGCGCAGGGCAAGATCGAGCAGATCGTGCCGCGCACGCGCAACGATGCGCACAAGCTGATCGAGGAATGCATGCTGGCCGCGAACGTGTGCGCGGCGGACTTCCTCAAGCGCAACAAGCATCCGGGCCTGTTCCGCGTGCATGCGGGCCCGAGCGCGGAAAAGCTCGAGAACCTGCGTACCTTCCTGCGCGGCATGGGCCTGACGCTCGGCGGCGGCGACACGCCGCACGCGAGCGACTACGCCGCACTGATGGCGCAGATCCGCGACCGGCCCGACGCCTCGATGCTGCAGACGATGCTGCTGCGCTCGATGCAGCAGGCGGTCTACAGCCCCGACAACATCGGCCACTTTGGCCTCGCCTACGAGGCCTACGCGCACTTCACGAGCCCGATCCGCCGTTACCCCGACCTGCTCACGCATCGCGCGATCTACGCGATCCTGCAGGGCCGCAAGTATCAGCCGCAGCCGCCGCACGGCGTCGAGCTCAATACCGCACTGTCGCCGCGCGCCCGCGCGATGCAACAGGCCGACGAGGAAAAGCGCGGCGCTCGCGGGCGCGCGAACAACGTGGCGATCTGGGAAGAACTTGGGCTGCACTGCTCGGCGAACGAGCGCCGCGCGGACGAAGCATCGCGCGATGTCGAAGCGTGGCTCAAGTGCTATTTCATGCGCGACAAGCTCGGCGAAGAGTACGGCGGCATGGTCAACGGAGTCACGTCGTTTGGTATTTTCGTGCAGCTCGATTCGCTGTTCATCGAAGGCCTCGTGCATGTGACCGAACTCGGCTCCGACTACTTCCAGTACGACGAGATCAAGAACGAGCTGCGGGGCGAGCGCACGCGGCATTCGCTACCGGCTGTCGGATCGCGTGCGCGTGCAGGTGAGCCGCGTCGATCTCGACGCGCGCAAGATCGACTTCCGCCTTGTGCGCGATACGCCGATCAAGCCGCCTTTGACACGCGGTATCGCGGCGGACAAGGGAGAAGGCGCTGGCCCGCGCGTGCGCGTGATGCCGCCGGTGGAAAGTGGCGCGTCGGTGCCGGGTCCGCGGCGCAAGAAGGCCGCGCCCGCGCAGAGCGCGGCGGTCAAGGAAGCGCGCGTGGCGAGGAAGCACGGTGTCGCGACCAAGGCGGCGTCGAAGCAGGCACGCAAGAAGCGCTGAGGCTTTCACAGCGCCGGGACCGCGCGCAGCGGGCACGTGAGCACGTGCCGGTTGCGCGCGGTCTGCCTTTTGGTTTCATATTCATCACAGTGGCGCGCGTTGAATGCGCGCCCCATCAAAGGTTGTTCAGTCATGGCACGTCATAAGGTCTTATACGGTTTCCACGCAGTGACCGCGCGTATCCGGCACGATGCGTCGACGGTCGAGGATGTCTATTACGACGCGACGCGCAAGGACCGTCGTATGACCGAATTCCTGCATGCCGCGAAGGACGCGGGCGTGCGTCTGATCGCCGCCGACGAAACGCGTCTGTGGGGCCTCGCGCGCACGGAACGTCATCAGGGCGTGGTCGCGCGCGCGGGCGATCTGCCGCTTGCGCAGAATCTCGCCGAACTGCTCGACGGCATCAGCGGCTCGCCGCTGATCCTCGTGCTCGACGGCGTGACCGATCCGCACAATCTCGGCGCCTGCCTGCGCGTCGCCGACGCGGCCGGCGCCCACGCGGTGATCGCGCCGCGCGATCGCGCGGTGGGACTGAACGCGACCGCCGCGAAAGTCGCGAGCGGCGCGGCCGACACGGTCCCGTACATCACGGTCACGAATCTGGCGCGCGCGCTGCGCGAACTGAAGGACGCGGGTGTCTGGGTGGTCGGCACGGCCGACGACGCGCAGAAGAGTGTCTACGAAACGGAACTCGACGGGCCGGTGGCGCTCGTGATGGGGGCCGAAGGCGAGGGCATGCGACGCCTGACGCGTGAAACCTGCGATGTCGTCATGAACATTCCGATGGCGGGGACGGTGGAGAGTTTGAATGTATCCGTGGCTAGCGGAGTGTGTCTGTTCGAGGCTGTGCGGCAGCGGGCGGTGAAGAAGTAGTTTTTCTGTCGTCGTTCTTGTTGTTGGCCGATTGTTGGCGCCCGGAACGCAGTGGTGGTTCCGGGCGTTTTGCTTTGAGTGCGGAAAATACAGCTATTTGCGCAGGAGGCACTTTAGTTCATCAAGAAAGGACTTCGTCGTGTAGCCCCACAATTTGGGGCAAAAGCCAGTGTCGTATTCCCTTTCGAAAGCGGGATCAAGTTGCATCGGGTGCGCATTCATGAATAGATCAATTTCGCCGATCAATTCTGTCCCTCTTGTAGCACGCGATGATTTTCCGGGATGGTGTTTCCCCACAGATCGAAGTCCTTGGTTGAAATAGGCACCGAACGGTTCGTACATCCGTGGGTGGCGATCTGATCGCAGAGGGTGTAAAAATTTTTGTGTAAACGGTCATTTGGCAGGAAACTGTCAGCAACAGGAGCACAGATGACCGTAGCGAAACGCAACAAAAGAGAAAAACCCGATCCTGAACTCGTCAAGCTGGCAGACAGCCTGCTGGCGAACTACCAGAAGCCGGAAGATCTGATAGGCGAGAACGGGTTGCTCAAGCAGCTCACGAAGATGCTGGTGGAGCGAGCGCTTGAGACGGAGATGTCCGAGCACCTGGGCCATGGCAAGAGCGAAGCGGTGACTAATGCCACTGGCAACACCCGGAATGGGCATAGCGCCAAGACGCTGCAGGGGGAATTTGGCGAGTTGCCGCTCAACATCCCGCGCGACCGTCAGGGGGCGTTCGAGCCGAAGCTGGTGGAGCGCCATCAGACGCGCTGGACGGGCTTCGACGACAAGATCATTTCGCTGTATGCGCGTGGCCTGAGCGTGCGCGAGATCCAGGGGCACCTGGAAGAAATGTACGGCACGGAGGTCTCGCCCACGCTCATCTCGGCGGTCACCGACGCCGTCAGCGAGGAGGTGAAGGTCTGGCAAGGCCGTGCGCTCGATGCGCTTTACCCGATCGTCTATCTCGACTGCATCCACGTCAAGGTGCGCGACAGCGGCGCGGTGCGCACCAAGGCAGTGTACCTGGCCATCGGCGTGAACATGACCGGTCACAAGGAGGTTCTGGGACTGTGGATTGCCCAGACCGAGGGTGCCAAGTTCTGGTTGCAGGTGGTCACTGAGCTGAAGACGCGCGGCGTGCAGGACATTTTTATCGCCTGCGTCGACGGGCTCAAAGGTTTCCCTGAAGCCATTGAAGCGGTCTATCCGAAGGCGGCCGTGCAACTGTGCATCGTGCATATGGTGCGCAACAGCCTGAACTTCGTGCCGTGGAAAATACAGCAGGAAGTCGCCGCCGATCTGAAGACGATCTACACTTCATCGACCGTAGAGCTGGCCGAGCAGATGCTCGGCGTCTTCGAGGCCAGGTGGGACAAGGACTACCCTTCCATCGGGCAGAGCTGGCGGCGCAACTGGGCACGCGTGATTCCGTTCTTCGATTACCCGCCGGAAATCAGGAAGGTGATTTACACCACGAATGCCATAGAATCGATCAACATGAGTCTGCGCAAAGTAATCAAGACCCGCAGCTCGTTTCCGACCGATGAGGCCGTGACCAAGCTGTTTTACCTGGCGCTGAACAACATCAGCAAGAAGTGGACGATGCCTATCCGCGACTGGAAAGCGGCCCTGAACCGCTTCACAATCCAGTTCGAAGAGCGGCTAGTGCCGGGTTAAACCTCAACCCGTTTACACAAAATTCCGGACACCCCCTGATCGCATGACTCGTCTTCACTGAGTGATGAGAATTCTCTTCAATTCCTCGAAGACCTGTCTTCACCAGGTGAAGACTCAGACGTCCTTCTTTCAGAAAAATAAACCTGTTGCTGTTGCGCTCGGACACTACGTGGTGAGGATTTTTGCTAATTCATCAAGGAAGGAGCTGGTTGTGTATCCCCATAAGACGGGGTTGAAATCAAAGCCGTACGCATCATAAATTTTTTCATCGAGTTTTTCGCCTGCCTCCCTTCTGAATTTCTCTATTTCGGCTAGCGTATCCCGGATCTCTTCGGGCGAACTATCTCTCTCTCTCTTGAAGCAGGAGACTATCTCCTCCACAGTCTCTCCCCAAATGTCAGAGTCCTGATTGAGATAGCCACCAAGCAATGCATAAAATTGTGGGTACGACGTTTCGTCGATCCTGATGGAGAATCAAAAGGCGCGTCGGGTTTGACTGAGCCCAACTCCTGATCCTTGGCGTGTTGGAGTCCATCACCTTCGAGATCGCCCACTCCGCCGCCTGCAAATCCCGAAACGACGATACTACGTCTCTTTTCGGTTCCAACCTAAGCCTCTCCCGCAACTGCGCCTCAGTCCTCCCCACATGCTTCAATATCGTATGTCCGCCGATCAGGCTACCAGCTTCGGTCTCGTGCGCATCCAGACTAATCCGCCCCATCGTAATCCGCGCGACACGCGCGGCTTTGATCGAGCCGGCAAATCCGAACGGCACGACGATATCGAGCGACACGCCAATCTGGTTCGCCAGCTCCGAGCGGGCTTTCAGCGTCTCGGCAAGCTTCGTCGTGCTCTGCTGCGTCAGCGTGGCCGTCTCCTGGCCCGTCAACCCTGCGGCGACCTGCAGGCCACCCCATAGCCGGTTGGTCAGCATCTCCGTCTGGCTGATCGGTCCGCGCGTCAGTACGGCGGCCAGTTGCGGGGCACTGAGCACCGCGCGCACACCATCTTCATCGTATTGCTGCGACATTCCAGAATCATCTGCGGTCTCGCGGGCCTAAAAACTGGCAAGCGACCACAGCGGTATGAAATGGGCGATGGATGAATCCGGTGTCTCAATGTGTCCAATCGTGTCCGGCAAACAAGCGTGGTCCGCGGCACAAAGCCACCCAAACCCGGCCTTCTCCGCGCCACTCCGGTAAACTACGGGTTTTTCACGCTTTTCCCGCCTCTCCCATGACTCAAGACGAACTCAAGCAACTGGTCGGCCAGGCCGCCGCCGATTACGTGAATGCCAACGTGCCGCAAGGCTCGGTGATCGGCGTCGGCACGGGCTCCACCGCGAACTGCTTCATCGACGCGCTGGCCGCCACCAAATCCCGCTATCGCGGCGCGGTGTCGAGTTCGCTCGCCACCACCGCGCGTCTGCAATCGCACGGCTTCAAAGTGCTCGACCTGAATGAGATCGACTCGCTGCCGGTGTACGTCGACGGCGCCGACGAAATCGATCACAGCGGCGCGATGATCAAGGGCGGCGGCGGCGCGCTCACGCGCGAGAAGATCGTCGCGTCGGTGTCGGAAGTATTCGTCTGCATCGCGGATGCGAGCAAGGTCGTCGAGACGCTGGGCCATTTCCCGCTGCCAATCGAAGTCGTGCCGATGGCGCGCACCGCGATCGGCCGGCGCGTGACGGCGCTCGGCGGCGTGCCCGTCGTGCGTGTGACGAAGGAGGGTGTGCCGTTCATCACCGACAACGGCAACGAGATCATCGACGTGAAGGGCTTGAGCATCAGCGACCCGCGCACGCTCGAGGCGCATATCAACGCATGGCCCGGCGTCGTCACGGTTGGCCTGTTCGCGGGCCGCGGCGCGAATCTGTGCCTGCTCGGCACGGACACCGGCGTGCAAACGATGACGTACGGCCAGAATTGAGCGAATTGCGTTTCTGTTCGCTCTGACGCGTGTGAGCCGCTCCAACGGTTCACACGCGTTTTTTGTTGCGGTCGTGCCGCACGATCCCGCTTATACCGCCCGCCGCGGCGGTAATCGCGCGCACCTGGCGGAAAATGCCTGGCAGCGTGCGCAGACAATTAGCCGCCGATGCCCGCCGCGCGATGCCCGACACGCGCGCGTCGTCGATCAACCGCGCGCCAAGCGCTTCGAAGCGCACGCGCAACGGACCGTCCGACAGCAGTACCACTGCGTCGCGCGCCGTGCAGCGCACGGCGAATTCCCCCAGGGCGAACCCGGCCCTCCCAACTGAGTGCTCCGATCGCCAAACGGCACGCGAGGCACGCGAGGCACTGCGGCCGTCGACGTCGCTCGCCCGTCGCTCGCGCAGCGCTCCGATCGTAAAGGTGTGGGCTGGACTGGCGGGCAGGCGTGGGGGCGAAATGTTAGGCGTAGTGCACATACGAAAGCGCGGGAATGAAGCCGTGTTTTTGCAGACGCGAACGGACTCTCCGAATTACTCGCGTACTGTCGCACGTCGAATGTGGGCACGCGCACGCACAGGCAGGAGCGTGGCACATACACTCTTCTCTGAGGCCAGCTGGCGATTCGTGACAGATAGGACGGCATATGAAAGTGGCGATCGTGCACGATTGGCTGGTCGCTCCCGGCGGCGCCGAGAAAGTGCTCGGGCAGATCATCGAGTGCTTTCCCGACGCCGACGTTTTCAGCGTCGTCGATTTCCTCGAAGATCGCACGCCGCTTGCCGGTAAGCCGGTCACCACGTCGTTCATTCAAGGCCTGCCGTTTGCGCGCAGTCGTTATCGCGCCTATTTGCCCTTGATGCCGCTCGCCGTCGAACGGTTCGATCTGTCGAGCTATGACTTGATCATCACCAGTTCTTGCGCAGTCGCGAAGGGCGTATTGGTCGGCCCTCATCAGACGCACATCAGTTACGTGCACTCGCTGATGCGATATGCGTGGGATCTGCAGCATCAGTATCTGCGCGAAGCGAATCTGCTGCGCGGGCCGAAGTCGTGGGCCGCGCGGGTGTTGCTGCATTATCTGCGCGGCTGGGACGCGCAGTCGACGAATGGTGTCGATCGTCTGATCGCGAATTCGCATTCGGTCGCGCGGCGCATGATGAAAACCTATCGGCGCGATGCCGCGGTGATTCCACCGCCCGTCGATGTGAACGAATTCGAACTGCGCACCAAAAAAGATGATTTCTATCTGACCGTGTCGCGGATGGTGCCGCACCAACGCATCGATCTGATCGTCGAGACGTTCAACGCCACGCCGCAGCGCAAGCTGATCGCGATCGGCGACGGGCCGCAGATGGCGTCGATCCGCGCGAAGGCAGGACCGAACGTGACGGTCCTCGGCTATCAGCCATTCGGCGTACTGAAGGAGTATCTGGCGCGTGCGCGAGCCTTCGTGTGCGCCGCCGAGGAAGATTTCGGCATCGTGCCGCTCGAAGCGCAGGCCTGCGGCACGCCGGTCATCGCGTTCGCCAGGGGCGGGGCGCTCGAAACGGTAGTGCCGGTCGGCGACCCGCACCCGACCGGCGTTTTCTTCGCGCGTCAGACGGCGGTGTCAATGCTCGACGCGATCGACCGCTTCGAGCGCTTGAGCGCATACATCACGCCGGCGGCCTGTCGCGCGAATGCCGAGCGGTTTTCGGCTCAGGTGTTTCGGCGGGCGTTCATGGCCGAAGTCACGCGCACGATTGCGGCGGTCGCTCAGGGTCTGCCGGCGACGGAACTGGGGGAGCAGTTGAGGTGGGCGCAGCCCGATCTCGCGACCCGGGAACTCGGCATCGCCAACGACACGGCGCCGAAAAGCAGGTGGAGGCAATGAGGTGAGGGTCTTTCGCTGTTCTCGCCTCGTGGAGTTTTCGATAGGAGAGAAAGAGGTTTTCGTCGTCATGCAGTGATTTCGCAACGGGCAGTAACGAGCCGTTCTGACCAACGCGTCCGGGCGGCTCTTGGTGTGGGCGCGTCCGCTTCGCGCTTTGTGTCGGCAGCGCGTATCGCGTATCGCGCGATACGCGCCGCGCGTGCAATGCCAGCCGCGGCGGGCCATTGTCAAGCAGGCAGTATTGGACTTCAAAAAACGACATCGGGGTGCGCGCCACGCGCTGTGGGCGAGATATTCGCTGGCGCGGCATGCCTCGCGTGGCCATAACGACCTGAAGCAGACGTTCGCTATCGTGATCGCTGAATTTCCTCACTGCGAAGTTCGCCGTGCCGGCAATTCTGCGCGTAACGGCGATTCACTACAACAGGCAGTCGTCATTCGCGCGTCACCGATTAACGCGCCGACGGCTTTTGGACGAGGACGAATATAAACTCATGAATGCCGATCGCCTTCCGGGACCTTTTCCCGACATCTCCGCAACGTGGGCTGCGCTGAAGAGCCAGTTGCCGATCACGCCGATTCGCACCGAAGAGGATTATCACCAGATGGTGCGAGTCGCCAACTCCCTGTCCGATCATCTAAGCGGCCACGACAACGATCCGCTCGCCGATCTGCACGCGATTGTGACGGAACTGGTCGGTCACTGGCAAGCGCGCAACCTGACGATGCCAAAAGCGGAGCCGCGCGAGGTCCTGCGCCATCTGCTGATCACGCATGGTCTCAAGCAGAAGGATCTGGCCGGCATCGCGTCGCCGACCGTGGTCAGCGATATTCTCGCGGGGCGCCGCGCGATCAGCAAGAAAGTCGCCAAGGCGCTCGCGGTACGGTTTCAGACCGATGTCAGCGCGTTCCTGTAGAGGCGGTGCCACGCGGCGGACCCGTCCATGAAGTGGTCCGTCGCGGCTGCTCATCTTGCGTCAACGACGGCGGCTGTCGATCGGGCCGCCCGAGTTGGCGCTTCGATTCGCAGCGGCGTGTACGCGTTGTTGCGCGGTTGGGTGTTTTTCTCGAATGAAACGCAGGCGCATTCCGGCGATCCTTCAGCGCACCGCCTTCAGTACCCGCACTTCGTATGCGTCGCAGTGCCGGCACGATGACCGACACTCCCGGATGCGATTCCCTCGATGGCATGGTCAGAACGCGTTGCGGCCAACAAAGCCCTTGAAAATCGTGATGAAGACGATCTTCATGTCGAACCAGAACGACCAGTTCTGGATATAGAAGAGATCGAACTTCACGCGCGCTTCCATCTTCTCGACCTTGGTGGTCGCGCCGCGATAGCCGTTGACCTGGGCCCAGCCGGTGATGCCGGGCTTGATGCGGTAACGGTGCATGTAGCCGTATACCTGGTCCTTGTACAGATCATCGTGTTCGACCGCATGCGGACGCGGACCCACCACCGACATCTGACCGAGCAGCACGTTCAGAAACTGCGGCAACTCGTCGAGACTCGTGCGGCGCATGAAGCTGCCGAGCTTCGTCACGCGCAAGTCGTTGCGAGTCGCCTGCGTGATCTGGCCGCGCTCTTCCTGGTGCACGGTCATCGAGCGGAACTTGTAGATGGCGAACGGCAGGCCGTCGACGCCCTTGCGGATCTGCCGGAAAAACACCGGTCCCGGCGACGTGAGCTTGATGCCGATCGCGAGCACGACGAACACCGGCGCGAGCACGAAGAGCGCGAGCGCCGCGAACAGGCGGTCGAACATCAGCTTGGGCCACATCTGCGGCGACGAGAATGGCGTCGCGCTCAGATTCAGCGTCGGCAAACCGACGACATCGACGATCGCATGATTGAACAGCGACAGACTGCGCACGTCGGGAATGAAGCGCAGATTGACGAAGTCGTGTCTGAAGGTGCGCGTGAAGCGGTAGATCGTGTGTTCCTCGGAAAGGGGCAACGCAAGCCACACTTCGTTCACGCGTTCATTGCGCACCTTCGTCGCGAACGCTTCCAGATCCGTCAGCACGGGTAGGCGGGTCAGACGCGCGCCATACGCGTCGTGGCCTTGCACGCTGGTGTCGAACACGCACACCGGTTTGAAGCCCGCTTGCGGCGCATGCTCGAGATGCGCGAGCAGCGTGCGCGCAAACCCCGGTGCGCCGACGATCGCGACGGTGCGCGCGTTCATGCCGCGGCGACGTACGAAGCGCAGCACCACGTGCATGATGCAGCGTGTCGCGATGATCAACGCGCCCGAGATCAGCGTCGAGTAGCCGAGCCACAGGCGCGACACCGCATCCGTCCGATGCAGCGTGAATGCGAGCAGGAGCGCGGTCGCGACCACCATGAGCCACGCGGCGGCGATTCGCGCGAGCACCGGCGCGAGCGCCTTGCCGCGCCACGTCTCATAGACCCCGAAGCCCGGAAACAGCAACAGAACCAGCACACACTTGAACGCGATCAGAAGACGCTCGGTATCGGCGAACGCGATCGGCGCGGAGAAGCGCATCCAGTGGGCGAGCAGACCGCCTGCAATCACGAACAGTGCGTCGAGACATCGAGCAGTAATCCTGAACATAGGCAAATCGACCACGGTCATCGAGCCGCGTGCCGCTTATTCGACGGTCTCGGCCTGGCGCAGTCGCGGCAGCAGACGATCGAATTCGCGTTTCACGAGGCCGTAGCATTCGCACGCGCGGGCTTCGAGGCCCTTGCGGTCGAGCACCTTGATATGACCGCGGCTATGATGAATCAGGCCTTCGTCGTGCAGCTTGCCAGCCGCTTCGGTGATGCCTTCGCGGCGCACGCCGAGCATGTCGGCAATCAGCTGCTGCGTGACGGTCAGATCGTTCGACGCCACGCGGTCCACCTCGATCAGCAGCCAGCGGCACAGTTGCTTGTTGAGCGCGTGATGGCGATTGCACGCGGCGGTCTGCGCGACCTGGGTCAGAAGAGCGTGCATATACAGCAGCATCAGGCGGCGCAGAAAGTCGGACCGCGCGAACTGCTGCTTGAGCGCCTGTGCGCTCATCCGGTAGGCGAAGCCCGCGCATTGCACCTGTACGCGGTTCGGCATGGTTTCGCCGCCCGTGAGGACCGGCACGCCGGTCATGCCTTCGCGGCCGACCGCGGCGATCTCGACGGAGCTGCCGTCTTCCATCGTCGAGAGCATCGAGATGATCGCGGTGGTGGGGAAGTACACATGATGGATCCGTTGACCCGAGTCGCATAGCAGTTGCTCGGTGCGCAGATGAACCAGTTCGAGGTGGGGAGCTAGTGCCTGCCATTCGTGCGACGGCATTGCGCCCAGCAGATGGTTACCGTGCAAATCGGATTGAAGTGTCAACATGATCGGTCCTCGCATGAAAGTCGCGCCTCGCGCGACTCTCTCCGTTTATTTGATCCGATGCCCGCATCCTCGGAAGTGGGCTGCCCGGCGGGCAGCCAGGATGAACGGCATCGGCCCCGTTTTAGGCCTGTCTGCCACCGCCTCTGTTGTTGCGCTCGTGTGCGGTGACACTCTGTTGCGTCAAGGTAGTAGCGAGGACCGTGCCAACGTTAGGGAAAACGCCTGCTGATGCGGCGCAGCGAAGAAACCAGGAGCGTGTCGGGAGAGTAAAAGCGGCTTTTTGTTTCAGTTCTGCACACCCCCGCCGGATGGGGAATGCATCGTATGAAAGCTTTGGGTTTGGGCGAATCCCTTGATATCAAAGGCTTCACGGCCAAAAACTGGGGTGCTGTCGAAGCTGTCTCAGATTTGAACCTGGCGCCGCATGCACGTTTTGAAGCGCTCCTCGTGAAGTGCCGGAAATGATTCAGAAGTGTTAAATGGAGTGCGTGCGCTGTCGCACGTAAGGCCTTTCAGAGCAGGCAACAGTCGCGTTCTAGCCAACAGTGAGCGAGCCGGGCAGACAGTTCGAGACCTGCGAAGCGAGCTTTGGGGCGCTTCGCGTAAGTGCGACTAGTTCGGAATGACCACTAGCCGTAGAAGATGGCGGATAGCGCATTGATCGCGCGGACTTCCCCCTGGGGTGCCCCGCATGTTTCATCCACTTTAAAGGCCGCGTTTGATGCAGGAGCAACGAGTTCTTGCGGCGACGCCGCGAAGGCGGTCGGCAGCGGCGATTCGAGCGCATGCAGCGGCACGACACAGCGCCGGTTCGGCGCGAGATGGAACCAGTCGCGCGCCGCGCGATAACGGGGGTCAATGATATGAACGAAGCGCGCAAAGCGTTTCGTTTCGATCGCAAGCTGCCAGCCGCTGCCGTCGCCACGACGTTCGACCTCGACGGTCATACCGATGTCATCACGCGCGTGCACGCTACGCTCGGGCAGATGAAACGCTTCGGACACGATCTCGCCACTCGTGGCATCGTAGAGCGTTGCAATCGTGACATCGTGCGCGCGTGGGCCGAAGCGGTACGCATGCGTGAAATCGAAGAACTGGCCCAGATGCGCGGCCGCACTGATGCGTTGCAGGCTGCGCGGGGCAAGCGTCAGCGCGCGTCGCGCGGACGTGACCTTCACGCTGCCATCGCGCAGACAGACCAGTTCGAGTTCGCCGCAAAACGTTTGTGCGCGCTCGTTGATCAGATGAATATCGAGACCGTTCAGGCCTTCGTCGGTGAGCGTGATCTGCAACGGCTGCAGTGTCTGCGCGAAGCCGTGCAGCGCGCTTTTCGGCCGTCCCGTCGCGTCGATCACGCCCCAGCCCGCGCCCGCACGCAGATCCTGCAACTGCCACACGAGGCCGCCGCCGCACGACGAGCCCGCGCGCCGCCACTCGGCGAACACGTCGCCGATCAGCTCGGCAACCACCGCGCGCGACAGATCGAGATAACGCGCCGCATCTTCATAGCGCAAGCGCGCCGGCTCGACGCCGTAAAGCGCCTGCAAATAATGATCGCGCACGTCGTCGAAATCCCAGCCTGCGCCAGGATCGCGCGGCACGGCGGATTTCCAGCGCGGATCGTGCGTGTGGATCGTGCCGAGCGCGTCGTGCAGCGTCGCCTCGTCGGGGACGTTGGCGAATGCCAGGCATTCGGCCGCGAAGCGCACCTGCGCGCGGCGCACGTCGGCGAGCGGGCGCTGATACGCGCCGACGCCGTAATAGTGCGTGACGCCCTCGCTAGTCGAAAACGGCCACGCGCCGCCCGATGGCGAATTGCTGACATAGGGTACGTCGTCGCGATCGCGCGCGACGAGCGCGGGCAGCAGCTCGGTAAACAACGCTTGCGCGCGCTGCGCCGCGGGCAGTCCGAACATCGCCGCCTGCTGGTCGACCTCGCTGCCGCCGCACAGCACCGCGAGCGAGGCAAAGCGACGCGTGCGGCTCAGGAACTGGCTCGCTTCGCGCTCGATCAGCGCGCTGAACGCGGCATCGTTCGGGTAGTCGAAATTCGCCAGCGCGAAGTCCTGCCAGATCAGCAGGCCGTACTCGTCGGCGAGCGCATAAAACAGATCGGACTCATAGAGCATCGTGCCGCCGACGCGCAGCATGTTCATGCCAGCGGCGCGCGCGAGCTCGAACGTATGGCGCAATTGCGTTTCGGTGCCTGCTAGCGTGACGAGATCGGCGCTGGTCCAGCACGCGCCGCGACAGAATATGGGCACTTCGTTCACGCGCAAGCCGAAACCCGCAGCATCGGCGCCGCGGTCCACTTCGAGACGACGAAAGCCGATCGAGCCCAGAGACTGAGAGATCACGTTGCCGTCGACGAGCTGCAACGTCAGAGGATATAAAGTCGGCTCTCCATGCGTATGCGGCCACCAGCGTTTCGCGTGGGGCACGCGCACGTCGCCGGTGAGTGTATGTGCATCGTACCATTGCAAGGACGAAACATGGTCGCCGCAAGAAAGTGTCGCGCGGCAGGCCGCGACGTCGTGGGGGCGTACGAAACGTAAAGTCAACGAAACAACCCCATCCTCTTGCTCGAGCCGGCTGGTCAGATCAATCGTGTCGAATGCGTGCGGCGCGTCGTCGAGCATTTCGATCGGACGCCACGGGCCGACCGTCTGAATCGACGGACACCAGCCGGGCATATGGCCGAGCAGCGTGGTGCGCACGCTGCGAAGCGTCGGCGGCGACACGAGCCGCGGCCGCCAGCGCGCACGCGAGCGTTTGGCCGCCAACGCTGGCGTCAGTGAGCGAAAGCACAGCACGAGCGTCGCGCGGCCATCCAGTTCGATATCCAGATCATGGGCGATGAACATCGATGCGGAATCGAGCCGCTTCACATCGTCGAGCCACACTTGCGCGAGCGTCGCGAGTCCATGAAAACGCAAGCGGCGCCGCCCCGTACCGATCAGCGTGACGCGATACCAGTGATCGTCGAATGCGAGCGGTGGCGGGTGATCGACATCGAGCAGACCGGCGGCGAGCCGCGCGCTCGCGACGGTGCCGGGCACCTGCGCGGCGAGCCAGCCTTGCGCGGGCAGATCGGCCGGCGACTCATAGGCGTACGGCGGGGTGCTCAGACAGGCCCAGCCGGTGTCGAGCCGTTGCGGCCATAGCGAGGGCGCGGCGCGGGCAGTGCCCGCATCATGCGCTTGCGCGATCGCGCCGGCCGCGCGCGCACGGCCAGCATCGCTCTCGTCAGCGGGCGGATCGAGTGTCGATAGATCCACGGTCAATTCCCGGAAAAACCGCGCGGCACGAAGTGCGCGCAACAACGCATCACCGTATTAGCGCACCAGAGCGGCCAGCGGTGGCAGCGTTTTTTCATAAGCGCTTTCAAGCACGTCGAAGCAGTCTTCGCAGGTATCGCGACGGCCGCGCGCGATCGCGCGAATGAGCCGGAACTGCATCACCATCGACTCCGACGCGATGCGTTGCGCGGCGGCCGGTATCGTCGGCGGGATCTCGAAGCCTTGTGCGAACAGCCACTGCAGATACTTCGACAGGAACTCGAAGTTCGCGCCGAGTTGCCGCATCAGATTGAACGAGTACAGATGGAAGTACGCCTCGTCGCGCTCGAACAGCGTATCGAGATGCGCGGGAAACGCGGCACGCCATTGCGATATCGGATTGGTCAACGGACGCCGCTCCAGATGCGCGCACAGCAGTTCCGCCGACGCCTCCGCGAGCGCGGTGCCTTCGAGCGCGGGCCGCGCCTGCTTGGCGAACTCGACGTATGGAAACAGCAGATCGGGCTGCGCGGTGAAATGCGGCAGCTTGCGAAACACGCCGTCGTAGTCGTCGCCCTCGAGCCTGTGGTAGCCGGTGTTGTGGAAATAGCCGAGGCGGCGCGCGGCGGTGTCGACGAAGTCGATGCCGATCGTGGTCTTCGGATGCTCGCGGCGATACGAGGTCGCGCGCGTATCGGGGAGGTAGTAGCCGTCGACTTCGACGAGCACGGTGTGGCCGCGCAACGTCTGCGCGAGCACGCGTTCTTCGAGCGAGTCGTAGATCGCGAGCTCCTGCACCTGGGTGCCATACAGACGTTCGAGATCATCGAGCGGAAACTTGAAGAACGTGAACTGATCGCCTTCGAAATCCTGCGTGACCGTGAACGCGAGCGCCGCGCGCGGATCGAGCCCGAAGCCGTGCAGCAGCTCGATCCACAGATCGACATAGCAGTTGGTCTCCTGCCACACGCGTTCGCCCTGATGCAGCGCGTGCGCTACGTGCTCGCGCAACTGCGTGCCGGCACCGGGCACCGCGTGGGTCTGCTGATGCGTCGGCGGATCGCCTGCGCGTCGCGGCAACGACGAGTTGGCGAGCGCGCCGGCAAGCGCCGAAGTCGGCGATGGATTCATGCGCGCTCCGCGGCGACGGTCGCGGTTCGCGTAGATTGCGCCGCCTGCAGCGCATCCGCGACGCGGGTCTCGGTATCGCCCCACAGCAGCGCGCGCACGTCGTCGGGCCACGCGTCGACGTCGAGCCCATGATGACGGAACAGCGCGAGCGTGATGCGTTCCATGCCGAAGCCGACACAGCCCGTATGCGCGGTCACGCCGTCTTCGCAAGCGATCTTCCAGATCGCGCCGAAGTGGTCCATGTGATAGTTGAACGACAGGCAGGCCGTCTTGCCGCGCGGATCGGCGACCGCGATCAGCAACTCGAACTTGAGCGCCTGCGCGCGCTGACTATCGGCGACGATCTTGCCGCCGCGGCCGAAGAACGGATCGTTCGCGAGATCGACTTCGACCGGCAAGCCTAGCAGCTTCACAAGCAGCGAGCCGCGCTCGATCCACATCTGCCGGAACGCCATCACCTGCTCGGGGCTGCCGAGACGCACGTATTCCCGTTGACGGAACATCTGCATGCGGCCCGGATCGAGCGACGGCTCATGACGGAAGCAGTACGACAGCACGTCGACGGTGCGGCCGTCGGCGGGCAGCGCGCCGCGCCGCGCCATCACCGGATAGATCGGATAGCAGGCGGCCGGCGTCAGCACGACGCGCGTCGGTTTCTGTTGCGCGAGCCACGCGTCGCCGCGGTCGTCGTCGCTGTCGGCCATCGCATCGTCGAGCGCGCGCAGCAGACGGTGGTGGCCCATGTCGTCGCCGCAAAACGAATGGATGGTGCCCGCGAGATTCGGAAAGCTCTTCAGGTATTCGCTATCCTCGAAGTCGGTGCGGCGCATCACGGGCGGAAAACGCAATACTTCGGCTTGCTGATCTTTACCCAGCTGCGTAATCGCGAGGTTCAGTCGCTCGATCACGTCCTCGAAAACCTGGCTGCGGCCATAGAGTCCGTTTTCACCAGTATCGATCAGCAGGCCGGCGGCCAGCATCTCGTCGCGCAGCGTGAGCGAAGGCCCCACGTCCGTGGCGGCGGCGGCCGCGGCGATAGCGGCGGTATCGGTCCATCAGCTTCATTCAGGGTCTCCCCGGCGCGGCAGGACGTTGTGCGAGCAGCAGACTCGCGGTGTTCTGCGCGATACGGTCGTTATTGATCATCAAGGGCGCCGAGTGCAGGTCGCGCAGATGGCGGCCGACGCTATAGGGCGTGCCGTTCTTGTAGCCCGCCATGCCGCAGATCATCAGCACTTCCTGTACGACCTGCAGCGCGGTGGTCGAAATGCTGGTCTTCAGCGTGTTCATGTCCGACGCGAAACCGAGCATCGCCGCGAGCGGGGCGTCCGCCTGGGTCGCGCCCTCGCGTGCCTGATGCGCGGCGCGCGCGGCCTCCAGCGCGACCGATAGACGCGCCTGCATCATCTGCAGTAGCCCGACCGCTTCGGCGAGCCGCAGGCCCGCCGGCGGCATCGTGCCGGGCTTCGCGCGCGCCTGCGCGCGGAAGAACGCTTTCGCGCGATTGACCGCGTCGACGGCGATGCCGGTCCATACCGACGCCCACAGCGTGTGCGACACGGGCAGCATGGTCTGATCGGCGATGTCGGCGAACGGCGCCGCGAGGATCTGTTCGGCCAGTCCCGTCGCGACGAGCCGGAAGCCCTCGCTGCAGGTGCCGCGCATGCCCATCGCGTCCCAGCCGCCGCGCCGCTCGAGCTGCGTATCGGCGCGCAGCGCGACGATCAGCACCTGGTCGGACGCGGCCGCGTCGGCGGTGCGCCGCGCGGTCACGAGGATGCCGTCGGCGTGCGCGCCGTACGAGATCGTCGGTGCGAGCTTTTCGATCCGAAAACGCGCGCCATCGAGCTCCACCGAGCACGCGCTCGTGCGCATGTTGCCGCCGATCGTCTCTTCCGACGTCGCCGACGCGAGCAGCCATTGCTGCTCGGCCAGTTGTGCAAGCAGGCTCGCTTGCCAGGCGGAGGCGCCGCAATGAGAGTCGATGCACGCGATCTGGATCTGATGCATCGCGTAGATCATCGCGGTCGATGCGCAGCCCTGCGCGAGCGTTTCGCAGATCGCACCGATATCGGCAAGCGACAGGCCCGCGCCGCCGAAAGCGGTCGGCACCATCGCCGACAGCAAACGCTCGGTCTTGAGCGCGTCGAACGCCTCGACCGGAAAGCGCGCCTCGCGGTCCACGGCGTCCGCGTACTGCGAGGCGATCGCCGCGCAACGATGCGCTGCAGCACGCCATTCGGGACCGGTATCGAGCGCGCTCAGCGCCCCGGTGGCAGCGCCCTGGCCATCGCCGATCCGTGTGTCAGTAGTCGAGTTCGAGGCCGCCCCGCAGGCCGCTGCGGCGGCCTGACCCAGCAGCGGCGCACTCATGCTGCCGCCTTGGCCTGCTGCAACTCCGTCATCGCGGCGGCCATCGAGTCGATGCTCGAGAACAGGCGGCGCGTCAGCATACGGTCAGGAATTTCGACGTTGAATTCGTCTTCCATGGCAAGCATCAGATGCACGGTCGCGAGCGATGAGAGTCCGGCAGCATAGAGGTCGGCATCGTCGGCGAGGCTTTCCACCGGGACATCCAGGCGTGCGGATTCAGAAAGGATGCGTCTCAATGCAGTTTTCATGCAGTGCTCCCCTTATGGTCGAAGGTCTGCCGATGGGTGCCGGGGTCGAATGACGTCGGCACCTGATTTTCGTGTGTAAGTTCGTGCGGTGCGAAGACCGCGGCGTGCGTTCGCGATGGTGCAGTGCGGTGTTGCAGGCGGGCCTACGTGAAGCCATCCGCGATACCGGGCGCACGTGGCAAGGCTGCGCTACGTTGGCTCGTATTTAAGAATCCTCAACCCCGAGCGTCAGTGCGATGGCGCACGGAAGCACATCTTTCGCGCACGTTACCGTGTAGTCGATGATGAGGGACCGTCATGGATCGGCCTGCCGTCGCGCACGGCAGGCATTGCCGGACCCGCCGAAAATTTTGACAGCCGGGGGCGTGATGAACTGGAAAACGCTGGAGTTCGATCAGCTATCTGCACGTGAGTTGTATGTCGTGCTGCGTGCGCGCAGTGCGGTATTCGTCGTCGAGCAGTCGCATGTGTGCCTCGACGCGGACGGTCGCGACGAGCAGGCCTTGCATGTGTTCGCGGTCGAAGACATGGCGCGGCCGATGCCGGTGCTCGCCTATGCGCGGGTGCAGCCCGGCGATTCCGAAGATCCGGAAGTGACGGTCGACAAGGTGCTGACGAGTCCGCTGCGGCGCGGCGACGGCACCGCCGAGATGCTGATCGAGCGTGTGCTCGAAGCGGTGGCCCAACGCTGGCCGGGCCGCGCCACGCGCGTGAGCGCACCGCTTGGCTTGCGCGGGTTCTACGAGCAGTTCGGCTTTCGCAAGACGGAGGGACCGTACCTCGAACACGGTATGCCGTTCATCGGTCTCACGCGTCAGGTGCGCGGCGCTCAGGCGCGCTTCGGTCTGAGGCGCCGCGAGCGCGACGGCGCATCGTTCGTCAATACGTTCGAACTGTTGTGATGGCGCGTCGGCTGGGTACGTGTTTTCAGCCTTGGCATCCAGGTCCACCGACCGTGAACAAGCGGTGGACCGGCGTCATTGATTGCGCGCGCCGGGACTCAGCCTTGTGCCCGTCCGGACGACGGTGCGCAACGCAGCCAGAGTCTGTAAAGCGCGTCGCGCAACTCGCTCGACCCGCGCAGCGACATGCCGAAGTTCGCCGCGCTCAACGCGAGCGCGACGACGATCGCCAACAGCAACGCGCTGATCGAATCCGCGAGCGCGAGCGCGACGAGCAGAAACGCGAGATGCGCGAGCATGTTGCGCACGATCGTCCTTGCATGCAGCCGTGAGAACGCGAGCAACACCGAGTAATCGAGCAGCACCTTCAGCACGACGACGACCGCCGCGCCCATGATGCCGAACCAGTGGATACCGCACCATAACGCGCCGGTAAAGAACGGCAACTGAAGCCAGCTGACGCTCGCCACTGCCACGGGATGGGTCTGCGCCTGCAACAGGCTGCCGAGGATGCTCGACTGGCCGCTCAGCCACACGCCGAGGATCAGCACACTCGCGACCGGCGCCGCGGCGGCGAGCTGCGGTCCGAGCCACAGCAGCAAAAACGGCTTCAGGGCGAACAGCGCGATGATCACACATGGCGTAAATGCTCCATTGAGAAACGCGAGCGCGTTGTGCGCGAGCGCATCCGCATCCTCGCGCGACGCCGCCGACAGTCGCGGAAACAGGGTGCGCACCATCGCGAGCGGCAGCAGGTTCAATCGATTGATCAGGTTTTGCGGCGTCGCGTAGTAAGTGACGAAGCGCGCGCCGAGCAGTCCGCCGATGAACACGCGGTCGAGCGTCGACGCGATCATGTTGGCGCCGGAAAACATCAGCAGCCAGCGGCCGTTGCGGAACAGCCCGATCATCAAGCGCCATTGCGGCATCCGCATACGGCGAATGCCGAGCGCGCGAATGGCGGCCACCCCCAGCATCAGCCCGCCGACGAAACGCGCGATCACGGCGGCAGGAATCGCGATCGCGAGTGACGGCGAAAAGCAGAGGACCGCCGCGATCGGCAGCAACTGGAACAGCGCGGTGCCGAGCGTCTGGTTGATGTTGTAGCTCGTGAAGCACTCGACGCCGGTAATCGCGCCCGCGAACACCCAGGTCACGTTCGCGATCGGCACAGCGACCGCGATCCATGGCAGGCTCGCCATCACTTCATGCTGGAACGTCGGCTCGATTTTTACGCCGTAGGTGATGTAGACGATGGCTCCGGCATAAATCAGCGCGCCGCCGATGATGCCGGTACCGAGATTCATGAACCACGCACTCCAGAAGATCGGTTCGATCGAACCGTAGCTGGCCGCGCGAGCCTTGGCGATCTGGTTTTCGGTCGCCAGACTGGTGCCCAGATCGAGGACGCTGAAGTAGCCGATCAGCGCCCACACCAGATTGATCACCCCGTAACGCTCGGCGCCCAGCAGATGAATGTAGGTGGGCACGGTCACGAGGGAAACGAAGGTCGGCGCGACGGCGCCGGCAAAGTTGATGAAGATGTTCCTGACGATGCTTCGTTCCATGTTCCATTGCCGGGCCGGTGAGAAGGGCCGCGCGGACGCACGCGGCGGCATCAACGCTTCGCAGGTCTTGCATCTTGCCCCCGGGCGCCGCGTGACTGTGTGGGTGGCCGTACAGATAGCCGCGATCGGGAGGGGGTTAAATGGCAATGGTCATAGGGTAGCGCGGTCGTTGGCCACGAGACGGCCGCGCGCACCGCATTGCGGAGCATGCCCGGGCGCGCCCGCGCCGTCTCCATCACGTATTGCGCGGCACGCTGCACGCAGCCGCCGGCATCGACTACAGCGCATGAGCGACGCGATCCGCCGCGCGTCGGTCTACGCGCGGGGCATGCTGCACTGCACAGCACGCTCCTCGACACCCACGCCAGCGCGGCGCGATTCGGAGCCCAAACCAATGTGGCGCGACGCACATATGCGCGAGAGCACCTTTGTTGTAATCACTTGAAAGGGAAGAAATCGTAAGGAGCGGACTGTGAGACCCATCGTCTTCGACGGCAAATTCGGCTGGTTGCATCCAGCCAACGGCCCGGATGGCGTTGTGATGTGTTCCCCGTTTGGCTACGACACGCTGTGCACGTATCGCGGCATGCGCCGGCTCGCCGAGCGCCTCGCCGCGCGCGGCATGCCGGTGCTGCGCTTCGACTACCCGGCGACCGGCGATTCAGCCGGCGATCCGACCGACGCCGGCCTGTGGCGCGCATGGATCGACAGCGTCAAGCAGGCGGTCGCGCAGCTGCGCGAGGCGACCGGCGTCGAGCGTGTCAGCGTGTGTGGTCTGCGTCTCGGCGGCATGCTGGCCGCGCTTGCCGCGCAGGAACTTGGCGATGTGCACGGTCTCGTGCTGATGTCGCCGGTGCTGTCGGGCAAGACTTACCAGCGCGAATTGCGCGCGCATTACCGGCAGTGGTTGAACGATCCGGCCGCGATGGATTGCGTGGTCGAGCCCGATACCGACGAGTTCGTCGAAGCGTATGGCTTCCGCATGTATCGCGACACGCTGCAAAGCCTGCTCGCGGCGGATCTGTATCGCGCGACGAGCCGGCCGGCTGCGCGCGTGCTGCTGCTCGATTCACTGAACCCGGCGCGCGCCGGTGCGCTCGCCGCGCATTACAGCGAACATGGCGTCGAGCTCGAGCGTCACCCGTTCGACGAATACAGCCGCTTCATGATGGAACCGCTCGAAAGCGAAATACCGCACGCCGCGTTCGAGACCATCGAGAACTGGCTGCTGGCGGGGAGCGCGCAAACGGCCCGGACGCTGACGCGCGTGCCCGAGCGAGGCGAAGAGCCGGCGGGCGGCCACTATGTCGCGCCGAGGCTGCACGAGACGCCGGTGTGGCTGAACGACGGCAAGGTGTTCGGCATCTACTGCCGGCCCGACGGCGCCGCGGCGGCGCGCGCCCCGGCGGTGCTGCTGCTTAATACCGGCGCGGTGTCGCGGATCGGCAATGGGCGTTTCGGCGTACATTTCGCGCGGCGTCTCGCACGCCAGGGGATCGCGTCGCTGCGCATCGACGTCGGTGGTGTCGGCGACAGCATGCCGTCGTGCGACACGTTGAGCCTCGACGCGCTGTACTCTCAGTCGAGTGCCGGCGACGCCGCGTGCGCATCGCGCTGGCTTGCCGCGCGCGGTCATGCTGGCGCGCTGCTGCTCGGCATCTGCTCGGGCGCCTACACCGGCCTGCATGCGGCGACGCGCGAAGCGGCGGTGGTGGGCGCGGTGATCGTCAACGTGCAGAAGTTCAGATGGCATAACGTCTGCGACGAACACGGCAAGCCGATGATCCCGGTGTCCGCGTTCGGCTCGACGCGCAACTACATGCGCTCGATGAAGCAGCCGGGCAAATGGCTGCGTGTGCTCAAGGGCGAGACGGGCGGCTGGGGCCTCGTGCGCGAGCTGGTGGTACGCCAGCTCGCGCGGACCGGCGAAACGCTGGCCGACCGGATCGAGCAACTGTGTGGCCTCGAACTCGGCGCGCGTGACGAGCGGCATCTGTTCGCGAACCTCGAAGCACGGGGCGTCGACACGCACCTGGTGTTCGGTGTGCTGGACGAAGGCGTCGAGGAGCTCGAGCGCTACTTCGGCGTGCGCGGCACGCGGCTCGCGCGCTTCACGCGCATTCACGTGGCCTTCTGCAAGCACACCGATCACGCGATCCTGTCGTCGGTGGCGCAGGAAAACATCATGTCCTACGTCGAGAACGTCTATCGCGGCGGCGTCACGAAGCTGCGTCAGCCCGACAGCGCGGCGCTCGACGGCGAGCTGCACAGGCAGCAGCCGGAGCACGATGAACATTGCGCCGCGGGGGCGTTGCGTCCGTTCGGAGAAGCGTAGGGAGCACGCGCGGACAGACAGGGCCGCCCAGGCCGCACTGTGTGTCGCGCGCATACCCGGGTCCCTGAAGCCGCCGCTGATCGTCGTGTCGGTCGGGCATCGTGCGCGCATGCATGCACGGCTGATGGACGCCGAGCTGTTCGGCGTCAGCGTGCTGTCGGAGGCGCAGGAGCCGCACAGCCGGCATTTCGCGGGCGAGGCGCAGAGCCGCTTCGCGCCGTCTTGCGCGCCCTGCTTCGCGGCGGTCGACGGCCTCGCCGGCGTCGTGCTGCTCGAGCATGCGGCCGCGCGCTTCGCCGCGCGCGTGGTGGACCGCCATCCGTGCGGTGACCATACGCTGTTCGTCGGCGAGATGCTGGTGTTCTCGCTCGACGAGCACGCGCCGCTGCTGTTCTTCAGCGGCCGCTATGCGTCGGTCGCGGCGAGCGCGTCGAACGAAGACTCGGCGTGATGCGGCGTCCGCACGCCGCGGACCCGGCTGCGCCGCTTGCGCTTCGCACAACATCCTTGTTTGCCGGAACACGCAGGCGTCCGACCGCGTCCGTGCAAATCAGACAATTTCATCACGCCAACGTGCGAATGCGCACAATTCAAACCCCACAACGCAGGCACGCTTTGACGGGCGAGCTTTGTGCCTGGCGAAACAGATGGCGTTACACGAACGAAACAAATCTTCAGAGGGATAACCCTGTCAGGAAGTGTCCCAACTGGCGCATCCGTTTCGAAGCTTGCAACGTATCGAAAAATGATCCTACTTGCATAACAGATACGTACGGGCCCTTCATCAACAGGCCACGCGGGGTCAACACCGCTTCGGGGATATGTCATGGAACACGCAAACAAGGATCGCTCGTTGGTGAGCAAAGTCATGGACGGGCTCGTCAGCGGCATCGTCGAGGAGAAATACGGCGCGATTCTGCCGCCGCAGGATGTGCTGTCGAAGGAATTCGATGTGAGTCGCACCGTGATGCGCGAGGCGCTATCGATGCTGCTCGCGCGCGACATGCTCGACGTGCGGCCGAAGATCGGCACGCGCATCCGGCCGATGAGCGACTGGCGCATGATCGACGAGGACGTCGTCAATTGGCGTTTCCGCGCGAAGCCCGATCCGATGTTTCTGCGTGACGTGATCGAGTTTCGCATCCTGATCGAACCGCGCGCGTC
The DNA here is from genome assembly GCF_050434105.1 of Paraburkholderia sp. 40. Classification (NCBI taxonomy): domain Bacteria; kingdom Pseudomonadati; phylum Pseudomonadota; class Betaproteobacteria; order Burkholderiales; family Burkholderiaceae; genus Paraburkholderia; species Paraburkholderia sp. 40. Next base: position 511,038 of record NZ_JBNPVY010000004.1, read on the forward strand.
GGCGCAGGCGGCCGCGCGCGGCAGTGCCGCGGACGTCGCGGCGATTCGCGAGGCGTTCGAGGCGTTTCGCATGATCCGTCCGGGCGAGGCCGGCTATCAGGAAGCCGACGAGCTGTTCCATACGCGCATCGTGATCGCGAGCGGCAACCAGTTTTTTAAGCAGATGGCGGCGATCGTTCGCGGCGCACTGTCGACCCTCAATCCGATCGTGCACGACCGGGAAGGGCTGTGGGAGAGTGCGATCGCGTCGCATCAGCGCGTCATCGAGGCGATCGAGCGGCGCGATCCGAAGGAGGCCGAGATCGCTGCGCTCGCGATGATCGATTACGCGGCCGAGGAGATCGGCGGGCGGTTTTCATCGGAGCCGCCAGCGCGGGTTTGAGCGTGATTGCGAGCGCGGGCTGAGCGTATCTGTGAACGTCCGGCGGGAGCGGCGGGGTGGGGTGTCGAAGGTCGGTGCGCGGCAGTGATGCCGCATGGTTCGATTGGCCGGGTTCGCCGCGTTCGCAAGCGACATCGGTGACAATAGCGGCTGTTCCGAACCGCATGGACCTTTGCGCACACGATGACAGATACGACAGCGGCACCGCACGCAGCCAGCACCCAACCGACCGATCGGGCAGCGCAGGACACCACTTCATCGCGCGAGATCCGCTGGGGGATCGTCGGCACCGGCCGGATTGCGCGCCGCTTCGCGCAAGGGCTCGCGTTCGTGCCGCGGACGCGGCTCGCGGCGCTGTGGTCGCGTCGCGTGGAACCGGCCCAGGCGTTCGCCGATGAATTCGGCGGCGCCGTCTGCGACAGTTTCGACACTCTGCTCGCGAGCGGCATCGACGCGCTCTATATCGCGACGCTGCAGGACAGTCACGCCGACTATGCGATCGCCGCGTTGCAAGCCGGGCTGCACGTGCTGTGCGAGAAACCCGCGTGTATCAATCGTCCGCAGCTCGAGCGCGTGCTCGACACCGCGCGCGCTTCGCAACGGCTCTTCATGGAAGCGATGAAGCCGCCGTTCTATCCGCTCTACAGAAGGTTGCGCGCGCGCCTCGCGGCCGAGCCGATCGGCGAGGTCGGGCTCGTGCGCGCGGGCTGCTCGGTGCCGGGCGTGCCGGCCGATCATCCGTCGCTGTCAGTCGAGCATGCGGGCGGCGCGCTGCTCGATATTGGCATCTACGAGATGTTTCTCGCGGTCGACTGGCTCGGCGCGCCACGCGACGTGCAGACCTTCGGCCGGCTTGGCGCGACCGGCGTCGATACGTTCGCGAGTCTGAACAGCCAGCACGAGCGCGGTGGCATCGCGCAACTATTCTGCGGGCTCGATCTGCATGGCAAGGGCGATGCGCTGCTGATGGCCCAAGGCGGTCACGTGACGCTGCACGAGCCGTGGTGGAACCCGTCGCGCGCGACGATCCGTTACGCGGATGGCCGCGTCGTCGAACTCGACGAACCGTTCGAAGGCGGCGGCTTGAACTACGAGACCGCGCACTTTTGCGAGCTGATTCGCGCGGGTGTGATGGAGAGTCCGCTGATGCCGCACGACACGTCCCGACACATGATCGCGATGGCCGACGCGGCGCGCGCGGCGTTGGGGCTCAAGTTCGCTGGGGAATGAGCCGCTGGGGGCAAAGAAAAGGAGCGGGCGGCGCTCAGTGCCGCGTCGGCAGCGACAGCCGCCGCTCATACCAGCGCTGCGCCCACTCGAGCACCTGACACAGCACCCAGTACACGGCCGCGGCCGCAAGATAAAGCGGCAGCGGCTGGTAGGTCGACGCGATGATTTCCTGCGCGCTGCGCAGCAACTCGGTCACCGTGATGACGGACACGAGCGAGGTGTCCTTGATCAGGCTGATCAGGCTGTTCGACAGACTCGGCACCGCGATGCGCAGCGCCTGCGGCGCGATCACGTAGCGCAGCGTCTGACGCCGCGACAGCCCGAGGCTGTACGAGGCGAGCCACTGGCCCTGGTGGATGCCCAGAATCGCGCCGCGCATGCTCTCGGACAGATACGCGGCGACGTTCGCCGACAACGCGATCACGCCAGCCGGCGTCGGATCGAGCGAAATGCCGAAGCTCGGCAGACCGTAATAAATCACGAAGATCTGCACGAGCAGCGGCGTGCCGCGCATCACGCTCACGTAGACGCGCGCGATCCAGTTCAGCGGACGGCTGTGGCTGATGCCCATCAGCGCGAGCACGGCGCCTCCGATCAGGCCGAAGATCATCGACAGGATCGCGAATTTGATCGTCAGCAGCGCGCCTTGTGCGAGCACCGGCAGCGATTGGAGCAGCAGGGATGTGATGGACATGGGCAGTGTTCTTATTGACGCACAAAGCGCACATCATAAACTTTGGCGCGCGTTCAGGCGCGGGCCGCGCGATGCGGCTTGGCGTATACGCGACGCGCGGTTCGGCTCCCGCAGCTCGCGTGGGCCGCAAAAGCGCGAAGGGCGGCATCGTAATCGATGCCGCCCTTCGTTCGACTGCACGCGTGTTACTTGATCGGCTTGCTGACGTCGATGCCGAACCACTTGTCCGAGATCTTCGTGAAGGTGCCGTCCGCTTCGAGCTGGGTCATCGCGTCGTCGATCGCCTGCGCGAACTTCGGGTTGCCCTTTCTGAACGGAATGCCCGACGGGTTGCCCGGGCCGACGTTCGCACCGGTGCGCAGCGGCAGGTTCGAGTTCTTCAGCAGGTACGCGAGCATCAGACGGTCGTTCAACGCCGCGTCGAGCCGGCCGGCGGCCAGATCACGCAGGTATTCGGGTGCGCCCGGGTAAGTCTTCACGTCGATGCCCGGCACTGCCTTCGCCATGTCCATGTAGTTCGTGCCGAGACCGACGCCGAGCTTCTTGCCCTTCAGGTCTTCGAGCGAGGTGAACTGGCGCGTGTCGTTCTTGCGCTGGATCAGTTGCGCCGCCGAGTACGTGTACGCCGGCGAGAAGTCGAGCGTCTGCTTGCGCGCGTCGGTGATGCCGACCTGGTTGACGATTACATCGAACTTGCCCGCCTGCAGACCGGCGATGATGCCGCTCCACTCGGTCGTGACGAACTCGGGCTTCACGCCGAGCCTGGCCGCGACCGCCTTGGCGATGTCGACGTCATAGCCGACCAGCTCGCCCGACGGCGCTTTCGAGTTGAACGGCGGGAAGGTGCCTTCGAGACCGACGCGCAGCGTGCCGCGCTGCTTGACCTGGTCGAGCAGGTCTTCCGCGTGCGCGGTAACGGCGGTCAGCGACGCGCCGATCAGCGCGGTGGCGAGGAGCTTCTTCAGCAAGCCGAATTTCATCGTGTTCCTTGTACGTCTGATGTTTTGACGGTCGAGAGCATAGCAAACGAGCCTATCGCAACCTAAATACCGTTTGTTTATGTCTATATGCGGCGGCGCGGATGCCTAGCGCAGCGCCTGCGCGCATTCGGCGATGAGCGTCGGACCGCGGTAGATGAAACCAGTATAAAGCTGCACCAGCGACGCGCCGGCCGCGAGCTTCGCGCGCGCATCGTTGCCCGAGAAAATGCCCCCGACGCCGATGATCGGCACGGCCTCGCCGACTTCGGCGCGCAGCTTGCGGATCACCTCGTTCGACGCGTCGAACACCGGCTTGCCCGACAGGCCGCCGGCTTCGTCAGCATGCTGCATGCCGGCGACGGCGGTGCGCGACAGCGTAGTGTTGGTCGCGATGACGCCTTCGAATTTGTGGCGCAGCAAGGTGTCGGCGATCGACTTGACCTGCTCGTCGTCGAGGTCGGGCGCGATCTTCAGTGCGAGCGGCACGAGCTTGCCGTGCATGTCGGCGAGTCTTTGCTGCTTGTCCTTCAGCGCGGCGAGCAGCGCGTCGAGTTCGTCGGCGCCCTGCAGCTGGCGCAGGTTCTTCGTATTCGGCGACGAGATGTTGACCGTCACGTAGCTCGCGAACGGGTACACGCGCTCGAGGCAGTACAGATAGTCTTCAGCGGCGCGCTCGATCGGCGTGTCGGCGTTCTTGCCGATGTTAAGACCGAGGATGCCGCGATAGCGCGCGGCCTGGACATTCTTCACGAACTGGTCGACGCCGGCGTTGTTGAAGCCCATCCGGTTGATCACCGCGTTCGCCTGCGGCAGCCGGAACATGCGCGGACGCGGATTGCCCGGCTGCGCGCGCGGCGTCACGGTGCCCACTTCGATGAAGCCGAAGCCGAGCGCCGCCAGACCGTCGATGCACGCGCCGTCTTTGTCGAGGCCCGCCGCGAGTCCGACCGCGTTTCGGAACGTCAGGCCCATCAGGGTGCGCGGCGAATCCGGCACGCGCGCCGCGAGCGCGCCGGCGAGGCCGGTGCGACCAGCGGCGCCGAGCATGCGCAAAGTCAGATGGTGAGCGTCTTCCGCGTCCATGCGAAAGAGTTGGGCGCGAACGAGCGGATAAAGGGAGCTGAGCACGGGATGAAGCCGGACGGCCGGGAAATGGGAACCCGCTATTTTACCGGCTTTGGGCTTTGATGAGACTGGTGGGGCGTTGCCGGCGACGAGCAGGACCCGGCAGCGACTCGACGGACGGCGCCTCGACTACGGCCTGAGCGGCCCGCGTCGTCCATGCATCGCGAAATCGACCGGCGGCAGGTCGATGCTGGCCGGATCGAGCACGCGCCACGCGCCGTCGATCAAGCCTTCGAGCGGCCGGAAATTCGCCTTGTACGCCATTTTCGGGCTTTCGCGAATCCAGTAGCCGAGATACACGTACGGCAGGTTCAGGCTGCGCGCCTGCTCGATCTGCCAGAAGATGTTGTAGGTGCCGAAGCTCGCGTGCGGCAGGCTCGGCTCGAAGAACGTGTACACGGACGACAACCCGTCGCCGAGGATATCGATCATGCTGATCATGCGCAGCGCGCCCCGCGCGTCAGGTCGCCCGTCAGGTCGCCCATCGGGCCGCAGCGGCGCTGGCTCACGAAACTCGACGAGCCGCGAGTTGATCCGGCTTTGCAGCAGGAACTGCTCGTACTGATCGCGGCTGTCGCGATCCATGCCGCCGCCCGCGTGGCGCGCCGACTGGTAGCGCATATACAGCGCGTAATGCTCCTCGTCGTAGTGCAGCGGCGCGACGGTCGCGATCAGGTCGCCGTGCTTTCGCCATACACGCCGCTGCGTGCGGTTCGGCTGAAAACGCTCGACCGGCACGCGCACCGGCACGCACGCGCGGCAGCCGTCGCAATACGGGCGATACGTGAACACGCCCGAGCGCCGGAAGCCTGCCTTGACGAGGTCGGTGTAGACGTCCGAATTGATCAGGTGACTGGGTGTGGCGACCTGCGAGCGCGCAATGCGGCCGTCCAGGTAACTGCAGGGATAGGGCGCCGTTGCATAAAATTGCAGCGCGGAAAGCGGAGAAAGAGGCAGCTCGTTGGGGTGAGTCACGTTGGCAGCTCTCGAAGCGTCTCTGGTAATGCAAACCCGGCACGCCCGGCGGTTGATGCCGCTATTCGATGGGCGGCGGACCGGATTCGGCCTGATTTTTCCTACGCCGCCCGCGCGAGGACGTCGAGCAGGGCGGTCTTGTCGAAGCGCCACGGGATGGCCGGTGCGCCGACAGACGCGCGAACATGCGCGACAAACGCCTTGCGCGCTATCTCGCGGCCGCCGAGCGACGCCAGATGCGACGTGTTCTGCTGGCAGTCTATCATTTCTATTTCGTGACGTCGCAAGTGGCCGACCAGCGCGGCCAGCGCCATTTTCGAGCCGTCGGTGACGTCGGTGTACATCGATTCGCCGAAGAACATCCGCCCGAGCGACACGCCATACAATCCCGCTACACGCTTGCCCTCGAGCCAGGTTTCGATGCTGTGCGCGTCGCCCAGGCGGTGCAGCGACGAATAGGCTTCGACGACGTCGGCGGTGATCCACGTGCCGCGCTGACCGTGGCGCGGCGCCTGCGCGCAGGCGCGCATCACGGCGGCGAAATCGTCATCGACGCGGATTTCCCACGCGTCGTCGCGCAACACGCGCTTGAGCGTCTTGCGCAGCGATGGCGACACCTTGAACTCGGCGGGGCGCAGGATCATGCGCGGATCGGGGCTCCACCACAACACCGGCTGGCCGTCCGAATACCACGGGAAGATGCCGCGCCGATACGCGTCGATGAGGCGCGACGGCAGCAGATCGCCGCTTGCCGCCAGCAGACCGGGCGCGCCGCTCGCGGCACCGAGCGCGCGCTCGACGGGCGGAAACGGGTCGTCAGCTCCGAGCCAGGGAACCATGCGCGCCGCTCAGCCTTCGCGCAGGGAGCGGAAGATGTCGCCGGTATGCAGGCCGAAACTGCCGGCCGCGCGGTCGGCGAAAAAAAAGCGCAGCGTCTGGCCGACGGTCGGAAACGCGATCTCGTCCCACGGAATCTCGTGCTCCTCGAACAGCTTCACTTCGAGGCTTTCCTCGCCGGCGACGACGTCGAGATCGAGCAGCCGCGCCATGTAGAACAGATGCACCTGATGCACGTGCGGCACATTCAGCAGCGAAAACAGGTTTTGCACCTCAACGCGGGCGCCGGCTTCCTCGAGCGTTTCGCGCGAGGCGGCTTCGGCCGTCGTTTCCCCCATTTCCATGAAGCCGGCGGGCAGTGTCCAGTAACCGTAGCGCGGCTCGATCGCGCGACGGCACAGCAGCACCTTTTCGTCCCACACGGGAACGGTGCCGACCACGTTACGCGGATTCTGATAATGCACGGTGCCGCAACTGCCGCATACGAAGCGCTCGCGATTGTCGCCCGGCGGAATGCTCAGACTGACGCCGTGGCCGCAGACAGAACAGAATTTCATTGGAAAGGGGACGAGAAAGGGTGATAGGAGTTTATCACCGGGGCGGGGGATTACTGAGGCGCCGACAGGGGCTGCGCGAGACGATGTCCAAGGCGGCGAGCGCCGTCGCGTCTGACATTGATTGACAGTCGATTTTTGGATGCGCTGATAGCATCGGTCCTGATGGTTGCGATGGAGGCCACCGCGTGCACCGGAGTCATTTTCTCTCTTGTACTTTGCCTCGTAGCTTGGCGCGTCATTCGGTTGACGCGCTTTTTTTCGCCTGAGGGTGGGGCGGTCAAGGGGATCGCCGGACCAAGGCCACAAAAACAAAAAAGGGTTACACGCCAATGCGTTGTAACCCTTCAATGATTTCGGTTGGTTGCGGGGGTAGGATTTGAACCTACGACCTTCGGGTTATGAGCCCGACGAGCTGCCAGACTGCTCCACCCCGCGTCCGTCGAAGAAAAGATTATAGACCAGCCAGACGGCCAGCGCAATAGCCATGTAAGAATTGGCTTCATTGCGCTTCGCTCCGCCCGCGCGACGTCGCCTATCGGAAAGGCTCTGGAAAGCCGTGCGCGGACGCTGCGCTAGAATTCAGATTCTCCACGCGGCTCGCCGGATCTTCACGACGGCGGCCCCTTTGACTCTGATGCCCCGACCCGTTCTGAACCCCATGGATATCGCTCACGACCTGCAGGTCATCGCCATTCAGGAAAAGACCCTCGTGTTTCCCCGCTTCGATGCCGACCGCGCGTGGCAAGTCGGCGCGTATCTGCACGAAGTCGCGAAAGCGCGCGGCATTGCCGCTGCGATCGACGTGCGCACGTTCGGCCAGCCGCTGTTCTTCAGCCTGCTCGACGGCGCGACGCCCGACAACGTCGACTGGGCGCGCCGCAAGGGCAACACCGTCGCGCAATTTCGCCGTAGCTCGTACGCGATCGGTCTGAAAATGCAGCTCGCGGGCGCGACGCTCGCCGACAAGCACGGACTGCCGGCCACCGAGTACGCATCACACGGCGGCGCGTTTCCGCTGGCGGTGGAAGGGGCGGGCGTGATCGGTTCGATCACGGTGTCCGGTCTGCCGCAGCGCGCCGATCATGAACTCGTGGTCGAAGCGCTGTGCGCGCATCTCGGTCACGACTACGGCAAGCTCGCGCTCGCGAAAAACTGACGCGATGCGCGTACCCCCGTATGCGCTGCTCGCGATCGCGATCGTCGCCGAAGTGATCGCGACTTCCGCGATGCGGGCCTCGGACGGCTTTTCACGGCTGCTGCCGTCGATGGTCGTCGTGCTCGGCTACGGCATCGCGTTCTATTGCCTGTCGTTGACGCTCCGAAGCATTCCAGTCGGCATCGTCTACGCGATCTGGTCCGGCGCGGGCATCGTGCTGATCACGCTGGTCGCGCTAGTGCTGTACCGGCAGGTACCCGACGTGCCGGCGATCATCGGGCTGGGATTGATCGTCGCTGGCGTCGCGGTGTTGAATCTCTTCTCGAAGATGCAGGCGCATTGAGCGCCCGCGCCAGCCGCCGCGATTGCCGCCAGGCACGTAAATCGGCTTACTTGCAGCGCACGATCATCGAGCGGCCCTTCACGTTCGCCGACGCCACGTTCGTGACGCTGCCGCCGGCGGTGCCGCCTTCGTCGTTATCCTTCGACACGATGTCGTAGCCGGTCGCGCCGCAGGCCTTACCCGCTTGCACGTAGCACGAGGCCCAACTCGAGCCGGCGTCGGCGCCGCTGCAGTTGACCGCGAAGCCGGTCTGGCCGTTCGGCAGATTGATCAGCGTGGTCGTGTTCGACGACGCGCAGCCGCCCAGTCCCGCGGCGAGCAGCAGCGCGGCGGGCAAGGCGGCCGACAGCGACGCGCGACGCACGAGGGCAAGCGCGGCGCTGGATCGGAGGCGGTGGAATCGGCCGGCGCGTCGCGGTTGCGTCGTGAATTGCATCGTGTTGTGTCCTTTCATTCAGATAGAGGGGGTCTGCCGGGCCGGGTCGACCGCTGTGGAGCGCGAGGGCGTGCGCCATGGCTCAGGTCGTTTCGACGGTGATGCCCGCCGCGTTGAGGAGCCGCCGGGCTTCCGCGCCTTCTTCAGTGGCTGCGTCTTCCCAGATGCCGATCGCTTTCGGGATGTCGATGCCGTGACTTTCGGCGTACTCGAACCAGCGGTTCGCCGCATCCGGCTCGGGCAGTTCATGATCCTGCAGAAAATATTTTCCCATATTGCGCTCGCTGGCCTCGAAATGGCGTCGTAACAGGTACCGTGCGACAGCATGGAGCATGCCGATATGGACCGTTCGACCAGCGCGCACGGCTGAAGTGCGGCGCGGCTTTTGGTGCGGCGCGGGGGCGCGTCTCGCGAGCAGAACTTATCGCGCGGCAACGCGCCTTATCGTTATGGGACGGGCCGCCCGCACACACCCAGTGCAGCGGCGCGCCGCATGCTGAAGCATCAGGGCGGCGCCGTTGCGACTGGCGCCAGCTCTGCAACCGCAACAGGAGAACGAAGATGGCTGAACGGGTCAGTGGCCCTTATCGCGGCTATTACATCAGCGCCGCCGCGCGCCTCGTGCCAGGGGGCAGCACGTCGGGCACGTCGGGCGACGCGCACACCAAAGCGGACGGTACTTACGTCGGCACGGTCAGCCTCGCCGAGCTCGGCCCGGACGATCCGCACCGGATGGAAACGCTGCTCGAGCTCGGCGACCGGCAACGCTTCGACAGTGAAGAAGAGGCGCTCGCGTTCGTCGAACGGGCGGCCCGCGAGTATGTCGACCGATTGCTGGATGGGCCGTGAGCGTGTCGGCGATTTCCGTGCAAAGGGCCCGCCGATGGGCTCGCCAAGGCAGCGCGCGATGCCCTGAATCAGGCCCCCGCGCGCGCTGGACCGTGATCCGGCGGCGCGAGTACCATAGCGGGACTTGCGAGGATCGGCGGCGCGCAGCGGCCTTCCGCGCAAGCTACGTTCCCGCCGCCAACTTCTGACGAGGCGACCATGAAAATCCGTTTTCCCGAAGACGCGCCTGCTTACCGCGACTCCAACCTGACCGTCGTGTTTTCCGCGCTGGTGGACGGTGAGCCGGTGCCGTGCGCGATCTCGGTGGAAGCGCTCGAGGATCATTTCGGCGCTTACAGCGAGGACCTCGACGGCTGGCTGCGCGCGTTCGATGCGGGCCGGCCGCGCATCGAGGCCGTTGCGCGTGAGCATCTGCAGATCAGTAACGGCACACCCGTGCTGCTCAAGAGTGGCCACTTTCCGCCGGGGCAGATGGCAGGCTAAGCGGACCTGCCGACGGACCATCGGCGCCAGAGGCCGGGTGCAGGTCCATCTCTGCGGGTTTCATTTCACCTACGCATCGCATCGCCAACGCCTTGCCGCTAAATCATGTCGCGTGCCGACACTACCTCGCGCGCCGCTTCGAAGCACCGCCTGATCCCTTCCTGATACGACGTCTTCGTTAGCGGCCCGATCAACGTCGCCAGCGCCGAATCGTCGAGCACGACCGGCTCGGTCATCAGATAGTTCATCTCGACCAACTCGCGCATCAGCCGATTGAATAGCCCGAGCACGCGCAGCATGCCCTTGCCGGCCACCATCAGCTTCGGCCCGGAACCCGCGAGCGCGTAGGCCTCGCGAGCCACCTCGCGCTGCGTGATCGTGCCGGCGCCCCCGAGATGCCACCAGCGGCCGTAGGCCTCGGGCGTGCGCGTGAGTCGTTCGACCACGGGACCGACATCCGGCAGATAGATGAATTCGTGCGGTACGTCGACGGGACCGAGCACCTGCGCGCGCTTGCCGGTAGCGGCGCCAACGAAGACACCGTGCAACAGGCTGCGCTCGACCCCCGGTCCGTAGAAATCGGGCAGTCGCAATACCAGCGTTTCGAGACCTTTCTGGCCATGCGCGGCCAGCACGAGCTTTTCCTGTTCAAGCCGCATGCGGCCCTTGAACGTGTGCGGCTCGCGCGGATGATCTTCTCGGACCGGGTTGCCGCGTGCGCGGCCATACGGATACACGGTGCCGATCAGAATGAAGCGCTCGACACCGGCGGCCGTCACGCCAGCCAGCGTTTTCTCCATCAACGGCGGGTGCTGCGCGAACTGGTCGTAGGGCACGCCGACGAGGTAGATCACGGTCTGCAGACCGGCGGCCGCGGCGCGGATCGAGGCGGGGTCGTCGGGGTTCCAGGTGACGATCTCCGCGTGCGGGTCGTCACCGAAAGTCCGTTGCAATACCTCGCGCGAGCGGCCGACCACCCGGTAATCGCGGCCCGCCGCGCCAAGCGCCGTCGCGATGCTTTGACCCGCAGCGCCCGCTGCACCGAATAAACCGACCTTTCCCGTGGTTTGCATGACGACTCCCTCAGATGGCGGCGCGACATCGTCGCGCGCTCATGGCTGCTCGATTTGACAGATGAAAATTTACTGAACATTGTTCAGTAAACGATGTTCAGTTTAAATTGACTTTTCAGTTTGTCAATCTGAAAATTGCGAGTCATGGGAATCGCCGAACGAAAAAACCGCCAGAAGCAGGCACTGCGCGAACGCATCCTCGATGCCGCGCGGCGCATCGTCGTGCGCGAGGGCTTTGCCGCGCTGTCGATGCGCAAGATCGCTGACGCGATCGAATATTCGCCCGCCACGTTGTATCTGCATTTCGCGAGTCGCGACGACATCGCGCGGGCCTTGTGCGCCGAAGGCTACGCGCAGTTGCTCGCGACCTTCGTGCCACTCGTGCAGATCGCGGATCCCGCCGAACGGCTGAAGGCGCTCGGGCGCGCGTACGTGGCGTTTGGCGTCGAGCATCCTGAAACGTACCGGCTGATTTTCATGGAGGACCCGAGCTATACCGGCGCGGCGCTCAGCGGCGGGGTTGGCACTGGCAAACACGACGGCAACACGGGCGACACAAGCGCGAACGCCGGGACCGGTGGTTCGACCGCCTCCCTGGGCGACGCCGCCGGCGGCGTTGCCGACGACGACCCCGACGAGGCCGCGCTGCACATCATGATCGACGCGCTCGACGAGTTGCGAGCAGCGGGGCGTCTGTCGGCGTCGGTCGCATCGATGGAGCCGGCCATCTGGGCCGAGGCGTTGTGGGCGAGTCTGCATGGCATCGTCGCGCTGAATCTCACGTGCCCGGTGTTTCCGAGCGCGCCGCTCGAGACGCTCGTCGCCGTGACGCTCGACGCATGGCTCGGTGTGCCGCAGGCCGTGGCGGCGGGCGCATCGAACAGCGCCGCAGTCTGCGGCAAGAAAACCCTCGCGCGGCGCCACGCCAAGTCGGCCGGCTCCACGGACCCGGCCCCCGAGCTCCCCACCAAACGCAAAGCGGCAGGCCCGTGATAACGTTCAGTTCCACCTCACGCCGCGCCGCCGCGCCCAGTTCTCCATGTCCACGTCCGCCTCGCCCGCCACTAGCGACGAAATCGCGACCCACGTAGCCAACCGCATCGGTCTCATCGAACTGGAGCGGCCGAAAGCGCTGAACGCGCTGTCGACCGGCATGATCCGCGCGATCCACGCGGCGCTCGACCAGTGGCGCGAGGACCCCGAGGTGCTGGCCGTCGTCGTGCGCAGCCGGCACGAGCGCGCGTTCTGCGCGGGCGGCGACATCCGCTTCATGCACGAAGCGGCGCAAACCGGCGACCAGGAGGCGCGCGATACGTTCTTCAGCGAGGAATACCGGCTCAATCACGCGATCTTCGTGTATCCGAAGCCGTATATCGCGTTGATGAACGGCATCGTGATGGGCGGCGGCATGGGCATTTCGCAGGGCGCACATCGCACCGGCGGCCTGCGCGTCGTCGCGCAATCGACGAAGATGGCGATGCCCGAAACCCGTATCGGCCTCTTTCCGGATGTCGGCGCGAGCTGGTTTCTCGCGCGCACGCCCGGCGCGATCGGCCGCTATCTGGCGGTGACCGGCGAGACGATCGGCGCGGCCGACGCGCTGTACGCGGGCCTCGCCGATGCCTACATCGACGACGCGGCGTTGCCCGCGCTCGTCGATACGTTGGGCCGCGAACCGTTCGAGCGCGGTGCTGATGCGGTTGCGTGCGTCGAGCGCGAGACGCTCGCGTATCAGGTCGCGCCGCGGCCCGAGGAGAGCGCGCTCGCAAAGGCGCGGACGTTGATCGACCGGCATTTCGCGCTGCCCGACGTCGCGCGGATACTCAAGTCGCTCGAACAGGAACGCGAGCGCGGTGGCGACGCGGCGGAGTGGGCCGAGCAGACGATCGCGGTGCTGCGCGAGCGCTCGCCGCTGTCGATGGCGGTCTCGCTCGAAGTGGTCACGCGCGCGGAAGGGTCGATGGCCGACGTGCTGCGCACTGATCTCGATCTGACGCGCTCGAGCTTTCTGCGCGGCGATACGGTGGAAGGCATTCGCGCACGCATCATCGATAAGGACAACGCGCCGCGCTGGCGTTTCGCGCGCATCGAGGACGTCAACCGGGCCGATGTGGAGCAGATGTTCGACAGCCCGTGGCCGGCGAACGAACACCCGCTGGGCGCTCTGCGCGGGTGAACGCGCGGCCTCGCGAACCCGCCCGCGCGAATCTACGCGTTGCGCGAATTCATGTTCGCCGCGCTTATTCCTCTGCCTCGCTCGCCATGAACGCGCGCATGAACACGAGCGCACCCCAGCCCCACATCGCGTTCGCCGTGAAGCCCACCGCGAGGCGCGGCAGCATGTTGCCGCTCGGCCAGATGCCGCGCAGCGGATCGACGACGAACACGCTCGCCGCCGTCAGCACGATGCCGCCGAACACGAACGCGGGTACCCACGGCGCGCGCAGATGTGGCGCGACGCGCAGCAGCCAGGCCATCAGCACGGCCCAGCACGCGCTCCAGATTGCGTTCGCGATGAACTCAGGCAGGCCGAGCGGCAAAAACGGCGCGGTCGAAAAACCGCTGGGGTCGATCATGCCGGCAGCGTGCATCAGCGCCAGCGTCGATTCGCGAAAGAACAAAGAAGCCAGAAAACCGGCGACGAACGGCAGAATAATTTTTTGCATGCATTGCACCGGCAACGTACAGGCGACGCGAATCGGAAGACCTGTACCGGGTGATTGGAAACGAGCGCCATTATATCGACCGGGGTTGGGCGGCCGGGGCCGCGTGTATAAAGCGCAACAACCCCATGCGGTAGCACCGGGCTAATCACGAAAGCGGAAATCCTAAGCTCAAAAAAATCGTTCAAAAGCCGCGGACCGCTCCATAGACTGTTTCCTCATGCAGACGGCGCGGGTGTCGCCGTCATCAGATAAATCGAGCGCACCACGCGCACGTTGGTCGAGGAAAGCCGTCGCAATGTCGAGCCGCACGCCGAATCTCCGTTGTCGCAGGGCCCGCGCGCGGTCGTGTTCGCGGTGTCGTCGGCCCGGCGCATAGCCTTCATCGATATGACGCAGTTGCCGATGGCCTGAGTCCATCGTCCGTTTCTCAATCCTTCAACGCGTCGCAGCGCCTTGCCGGTTGCCGGCTCGATGCGCGCGGCCAGCGCTCGTGCTCACCGTTTTCATTACGTCAGGAACAGGCAGGAGCAACAACATGAATGTGTTCTGGTTCATTCCGACTCACGGCGACAGCCGCTATCTCGGTACGTCCCAAGGCGCACGCGCAGCCGACTACGACTACTTCCGGCAGATCGCCGTCGCCGCCGACACGCTCGGCTACGAGGGCGTGCTGCTGCCGACCGGCCGCTCGTGCGAGGACGCCTGGGTCGTCGCGTCGAGCCTGATTCCCGTGACGCAGCGGCTGAAGTTCCTCGTCGCGATTCGCCCGGGGCTGTCGTCGCCGGGACTCGCCGCGCGTATGGCGGCGACGTTCGACCGGCTGTCGAACGGGCGTCTGTTGATCAACGTGGTGACGGGCGGCGACGCGGCCGAACTGGCCGGCGACGGCGTGTTCGTCGATCACGACACGCGCTACGAAATCACCGACGAATTCCTGCATATCTGGCGCAAGCTGCTCGCCGCGTCGCACAGCAACGTAGCGATCGATTTCGACGGCAAGCATTTGCGGTCGAAGGGCGGCAAGGCGCTATATCCGCCGGTGCAAAACCCGCATCCGCCGCTGTGGTTCGGCGGCTCGTCGGCGGCCGCGCACGATATCGCGGCCGAGCACATCGACACCTATCTGACGTGGGGTGAGCCGCCCGAAGCGGTCGCGAAGAAGATCGCCGACACTCGCGCACGCGCCGCGGCGCGCGGCCGGCGGATCCGCTTCGGCATCCGTCTGCACGTGATCGTGCGCGAGACCGAGGAGGAAGCGTGGGCCGCGGCCGACAAACTGATCAGCAAGCTCGACGACGACACGGTCGCGCGTGCGCAGGCGTCGTTCGCGAAGATGGATTCGGAAGGGCAGCGCCGTATGGCCGCGCTGCACGGCGGCAAGCGCGGCGGGCGCGAGCAGCTCGAGATCTATCCGAACCTGTGGGCGGGCGTGGGGCTCGTGCGCGGCGGCGCGGGCACCGCGCTAGTCGGCAGTCCGGAGCAGGTGGCCGCGCGTATGAAGGAGTACGCGGCGCTCGGCATCGAGACGTTCATCCTGTCGGGCTATCCGCATCTCGAGGAATCCTACCGTTTCGCCGAACTCGTGTTTCCGCTGCTGCCGCAACGCTTCAGCAAGGTTGCCAACGGGCCGTTGTCGGGGCCGTTCGGCGAAATCGTCGGCACCAGCTATCTGCCGAAGGCGGCGAGCGCGAGTTGAGCGCGCCCATAGCGTGGGTCGCGCGGCTTGCGCGACACGCGCACGACGATCGACAGGCAAGGAGAAAAGCCAACATGAGTGATACCACTTTGAGCGCGGGAAAGGCGGCAACCCCGCAGCCCGCGTCCACGACGCGCGCTGCCGCGCTGCGCCGTTTCGGCGCGCACCTGCTGCCGTGGCTCGCGCCGATCGCGATCCTGCTCGCGTGGGAAATCGCCGCGCGCAGCGGTGCGCTGTCGACGCGCGTGCTGCCCGAGCCGCTCGCGGTCGTGAAGGCCGCATGGTCGCTGATCCAGTCCGGCGAAATGTGGGCCGACGTGAAGGTCAGCACCTGGCGCGCGGTGTCGGGCTTCGCGATCGGCGGCGGCATCGGTTTCGTGCTCGGACTGGCGACGGGTCTCTTCAAACCCGCGGAAATCGTGCTCGATTCGACCGTACAGATGATCCGCAACATTCCCGCGCTCGCGATGATTCCGCTCGTGATCCTGTGGTTCGGCATCGAGGAACAAGCGAAGGTGTTCCTCGTCGCGCTCGGCGTGTTCTTCCCGGTCTATGTGAACACGTTTCACGGCATCCGTTCGGTCGACGCGAACCTGATCGAGATGGCGCGCAGCTATGGCGTCAAAGGTTTCGCGCTGTACCGCCACGTGATTCTGCCGGGTGCGCTGCCGTCGATTCTGGTCGGCGTGCGTTTCGCGTTCGGTCTGATGTGGGTCACGCTGATCGTCGCCGAGACCATTTCCGCGCAATCGGGCATCGGCTACATGACGATGAACGCGCGCGAATTCCTGCAAACCGATGTGGTGGTGGTCGGCATTCTGCTGTACGCCGCGCTCGGCAAACTCGCGGACATGCTCGCGAAGAGCCTCGAGCGCGTGTCGCTGCGCTGGCATCCGGCCTATCAGCGAGGAGCAAAAGCATGAGCGCAACGACGCTATCGACGACGTTCGGCGGCATCGCGGGCAGCGATCTCGAGACCGAACTCGCGCAGCCGCGGCTCGCGGATCACGACGCGAACGAGGCTGCGGAGGTTGAGCGGAACGGGGCGGCCGGGACTCATCACGGCTCGCAAGCCGGCTTGCAACCCGCTCCCGCGCTGGCCCGCAGCGACGCGCGCCCCGCGAGCGACTACGCGGTGCAATTGCGCGGCGTCGGCAAGCGCTATGGCGAGCGCGAGGTGCTGTCGGGCTTCGATCTGTCGATCGAGCGGGGCAGCTTCGTCGCGATCGTCGGCCGCAGCGGTTGCGGCAAGTCGACCTTGCTGCGGCTCGTCGCGGGTCTCGAGGAAGCCAGCTCGGGTGTGCTCGAAAAGCGCGCCGGGAACGGCGGTCCGCTCGACACCCGCATCATGTTTCAGGATGCGCGTCTGCTGCCGTGGAAAAGCGTGCTGCAAAACGTGATGCTCGGCCTCGGCCGCGGCGCGCGCGACGATGCGCGCGCGGTGCTCGCCGAAGTCGGCCTGCTCGAACGCGCGAACGACTGGCCCGCGCAACTATCGGGCGGTCAGCGGCAGCGCGTCGCGCTCGCGCGGGCGCTCGTGCATCGTCCGCAATTGCTGCTGCTCGACGAGCCGCTCGGCGCGCTCGATGCGTTGACGCGCATCGAAATGCACACGCTGATCGAAAGGCTGTGGCGCGAGCATCGCTTCACCGCGCTGCTCGTCACGCACGACGTGCACGAAGCCGTCGCGCTCGGCGACCGGATTCTGCTGATCGAGGAAGGGCGCATCGCGCTCGATCAGCCGGTCGCGCTCGCACGTCCGCGCGCGCGGGCGTCGGCGGGCTTCGCCGCACTCGAAGACCACGTGCTGCAACGCGTGCTGAAAAACGCGCCGAACGACGACACGCTGGCGCATCGCGCGTATCAGCCCTACGACCCGTATGGCTTGCCCGAACCCGGTCGTCTCACGCGGCCGACCGAAGTGCGCTGGGCCGTCTGAGTTTTCCTGGCAAATCGATCCGATCCGTTATCAACTGCTTCTGTGGAGTTATCTGAAATGAGCATTTCCGCCATCAACGTGCGCAATCAGTTCAAAGGCAAGGTCAAGGAAATCATCCGCGGCTCGGTGGTTTCCGAGGTCGACGTAGAGACGCCGTTCGGCATCGTCACGTCGGTGATCACGACGCGCTCGGTCGACGAACTCGAACTGAAAGTCGGCTCGGAGGTGGTCGCGCTCGTGAAGTCGACCGAGGTGTCGATCGCGCGGCTTTGATGACGCTCCGCCAATGCGAGCGGCGTGCGCAGCGGCTATTTCGCGTTTGCGCCGCTTGCGGGCGGCTCGTGCGACATGTGGTCGTTGGTCGGCTTCGCCGGCCGCTTGATCGGCATGTTGTCCGGGTTGCTCGAACCGCCGGCGCCCGATGCCGCCTCGGGCGGTTTGGCCATCGGCGCATGGCTGTCCGGCGGCGCGCTGGGCGCGGTCTGCGCGACGGCGCTCGCGCCGCTCGCGAAGAGCGCCGCCAGCGCGGCGGCGGTGGCCGTCAACGTGGCCCAATTGCCTCGCTTCATGTCGTTCTCCTTCGATGTCGCGCGCCGTCTGCAGACACGCGGCTGTGTGCACGATTAGCTAGTAGCAGGCCGCGTTCCGGGGCCGCTGCTGGCGCGTTGAGGCGTGCTCCTAACGGTCACGCCGGTTTCAGACGCCAATTGCCAGGCTCGACGCTCCGGGGAGCGGGCTCGTCAGGCGCGCACACCTGCATCCGCCGATGAAACTTGCTACGATGAATTGAGCATTCCGACGGAGACGGCCATGTCGAAGTCCTTGAGTCCTGAAGCGGTCGAAGCGTTGCGGCGTCTGAACGACGTCGGCGTCGGACAGACGGCGCCCGAAGTCGCGCAGTCCGTTGCGGCGGAGTTGCTGGCATGCGACCTGGTTGCCGAAGCGGGCAGCGGTGGGGTCGAAATCAACTGCAACGGCCGGCAGTATCTTTCCGGCGATTGCAACTGATCCGCTGATCGGCGGCCGGCCGCACGGCCGGTGTGTAGAGCGAGGCGGCGCGTCGCGGGTGAGTCGCGAGCAGGTGATTGGCCAGCGCGACGCCGGCGGACGCGCGCGTCCGCCTACCCGCAATTAGCGAAACCACGGAGACAAGCATGGAGCCGAAGGGCGTCGACATGGGCGACTATCAGGCGCGCTATGGCGACTACGACATCGAGGTGGCGGTCGAACAGGTGCTGACTGGCGTCAAGGCGCATTTCCGGGTGCTGCGCGACGATTCGACGGTGGTCGACTGGCAGCTCGTGCATATCGATAGCTTGTGGTCCACCGAGCATGCGGCCGCCGAAGCGGCTTTTCGCGCGGCGCGCGAGTTGATCGATGCGGGGCTGGCGAGTTAGACGCGGATAGCCGCGTCGCGACGGAAGGGGACGCCGTGTTCGGATGAGGCAAGGAAGCGGCAGGCGCACGAGACGACGGTTGTAAACCGCACGCTACCCGGGCAACTTACCGGGTACCACGGCTGCCGTACATGCAACTGGGCGCCGGCATCGATACTGCATGCGCGGCGCCCAGTTTGATCGCTGCCTTCAGAGGCAGCGGATCTGACGGCACTGCTGGCGGCTTAGTGGCCGAAGAACACCGATTGCGGACCCGACGTGGGTTCGCTGCGCGTGCCCGATTGCGTCGACACGCTATTCACGCCACCGTATGCATTCGATTGCGCGTTGGCGCGTTCAGCAGCGACGGTCTGCGCGTTCTGGCCTTGTTGCGAAGCCGGCGCGCCAACCGACGGACGGTAGTACGGTGCCGGACCATAGCCGCTGGCGAAAGCGGGAGCGGCGATCGAGGCGGAAGCGGCAACCAGCAGGGCGGCGATAAACTTGGTCTTCATGGTAGGACTCCGATAACGTTTCGACTGCATTTCAGGAAGATGTTGCAGGAGCCAGTGAACCAGGTGTCTGCAACGTCGATGGAAGCCAGTGTATACCCCTACTATTGAAAATTTGTGCCGATAATCTGAATTTACTATTTCCGACGAAGAAACAATCGTTCAGACGTACGCGCCGCAAGGCGGACCGGTGAACTGGCCCTGTTGGCCAAGCAGTTTTTGAGAGGCGGGAGAAGGCGGGAAGGGGTGATTGCGGGGCGGAAAACCGCACAGACATCGTGGAAAATGCAGAAGGCCGTCAGCAAAACAAAAACGGCGTTGTGATTGCTCACAACGCCGTTTGCTTGAATTCTCTGGGGTGGCTGATGGGACTCGAACCCACGACGACAGGAATCACAATCCTGTTCGGACGGCATTTCCCGGCGTTGACTTAAATTCACGAAAACACCTTAAACCGTTGCCCATTGGGCGATGCATGGACTTATGGTTACATTATCCTATTGACTAGCGTTGATTGCTGACCCCATAATCGGGTTACATGGCGGTTACATGAGATCGTGTAACCCGGTTTTCAGGGATGGCAACGGTGGCGAAGGTCAATTTCACGGCGGCTCGGGTCAACGGTTATTCCTGCCCCGAGGGCAAAGCCCAATCGTTCATATGGGATAACGGCGCGTCCGGCTTGGGCGTGCGTGCGACGGCGGCCGGCGCGCGCACCTACATATGGCAAGGCAAGTTGAACGGTGGCACGGTGCGGGTCACGATTGGCTCGCCGAAGGACTGGAAGATTGACGACGCCCGCGACGAAGCGCGCCGCCTGCAACGCCTTGTCGACGCTGGTAAAGACCCGCGCGAGGAAGCCGCCGAGCAACGCGCCGCCCATGAGGCCCGCAAGGCCGAAACGCGCCGCCAAGGCGTGACATTGGCTGATGCGTGGGCGCAGTATCTCGACGAACGCCGTTCGAAGTGGAGCGAACTGCATCACCGAGACCATGTAGACCTTTCGAGCGTCGGCGGGCAACCGAAGAAGCGTGGCAAGGGTTTGACCGAGCCGGGGCCGCTCGCCCAATTGATGCCGCTTCGCCTATCCGACCTGACCGGCGAGCATATCGCCCGATGGCTCGAAGAAGAAGCCGCGAAACGTCCGGCGCGTGCACGTCTTGCGTTTAATCTGCTGCGCATCTTTGCCGGCTGGTGCGAATCGAAACGTGAGTATCGCGGTTTGGTTGACGCTCAGGCAGTATCGACGCGCATTTCAAAAGACACACTGCCAAAACGCACCGCCAAGACCGACGCGCTCCAACGTGAGCAGTTGACGGCATGGTTTCAAGCCGTTCGGCAAACTGCAAATCCGACGATGGAGACGTATCTCATCGGCCTGTTGCTGACCGGCGCACGTCGTGAAGAACTGGCCGGCCTGCGCTGGGACGATGTGGATTTTCGCTGGCGCAGCCTGCACATTGCCGACAAGGTGGAAAACGAAACTGGCCGGGTGATTCCGTTGACGCCCTATCTTGCGTCGTTACTGGCGGAGTTGAAGCGGCGCAACGACACGCCGCCCAACGTCCGGCAGATGGCGAAACTTGAAAGCGAGGGCAAGGCGTGGGAGCCGTCACCATGGGTATTTTCAAGCCCCAACGCCGCTGATGGAAGGCTGGCCGCTCCGAACCGGGCTTTGCATCGCGTCTGCCAAGCGGCGGGCGTCCCCCCTGTCACGCTGCATGGCTTGCGCCGCTCGTTTTCCAGTCTCGCGGAATGGACGGAAACACCTACGGGCGTTGTCGCGCAAATCATGGGGCATAAGCCGAGCGCCATCGCGGAGAAGCATTACCGCCGCCGACCCATTGACCTGTTGCGCATGTGGCACGACAAGATTGAAGGGTGGATGCTTGAACAGGCGGGTATCGATTTTATGGCCGACGTTGCTGCGCCCGGGTTGCGCGCTGTTTCGATCGGATAGGTGTGGCGCTGTGCAATTTGCGACGCGCGTACGTCTGAGCGCCACGAACGTATTCGCGGCTATCGCGGCACGCGATGAGCGGCGCTCGATGCCTACGAGAAAGATAGAAGTTGGATAGCTGCTATCAGACCCTTAGCCGCGCCGTTTGCGGCCCGGTCGCCGGCGGCAGGGCGGCGCGAGACCCCCCGGCCCCGGGGGGCTGACGGGGGCGGCTCCTATGCGCTCCCCCATACGCATCAGGCCCGCGCTGAAAAATTTTGAAAATGGCTACCGCATATGGTCGCCCAAACAATTTGTAAGTGTGGCCGCGCAAAGGCAGCGCGACGCAAAAGCGCGTGTAACGCATGGCGACAAGGGGGTTGGGGAAAAGACCCTTTAAAATCAAATGTTTGGTGGGATTTGCATAATCAGGCACGCCGTTGGTGGACGCCGGTAACTCTATAGGGTAACTAATCAATTTATCGTTTCCTCACTTCATAAATGAGGAAACAAAATGGAAAATCAAACCACACAAAGCGGCCGCCGGTTTCTCACGACCGACGAACTGGCCGAACGGCTGAACGTTCGCGGGCAGTCGATTCGCAAGCGCTACAGCCAGACCGGCGCCTATTTCAATGTGCGCCCGGTCAAGCTCCCGAACCGTCGCCTTTGTTGGCCCCTCGATGCGGTCGAGATGCTTACCGGAATCGCAGAATGAGCGCGGCCGATCGACTTTTCAGTGCCCTCGCGTCGGACACGATGGCGCTCGACGAAGTGCGAGAGCGCGCCGGACTCTATTTGGAGTATTTCCCTGAGCTGACCGTCGGCGGCTGGCACGTCGACGGCGAGCCCTACGATCGCGATTTCGACATGGAACAAGTCCGGGTGGCGGAGCTGTTCCTGATCGCGTTCGGCAAGCGTCGACAGACGATCAACGGCAAAGATGAAGCGCATTCGTACATCCTGAAGCACGCCGTCGAGAACTGGACGGAGGCAAGCGGGGCTTTTGTGTACGTCGCGACCGGTGCATTCATCCTCGCTGCGCTCATGCTCGGGTATGAGTGCCGCCAGCGGCCCGGCTATCTCCACTGCCAACTCAACATCGTTGTCGATCCGACGATCCGCCATTACGCCTATTCGGACCGTCCGTTCAGCCCGCTCTTTCCGCCGTCCTGCTGACCCAATAAAAAAAGCCCCGGTGTTCGAGGCCGGGGCGTTCATTCCTCTATCGGAACGAAAATGATTAGTAATCCAAACTATAGTGGCGAGACGGCGCGCCCGCAACCCGAATCCGCAACCATGCTCGACCATGCGCTCGCCTACGCCGCACGAGGCATGCACGTGCTCCCGTTAGAGCCGAAGGGCAAAGCGCCGCTTGGCCGGCTTGTGCCGAACGGCAAGAACGATGCGACGTGCGACCCCGAAATTATCAAACGGTGGTGGGGTGCCGTGCCGGACGCGAACATCGGCATCAGTTTCGCTCCGTCCGGGCTTGTCGTCGTCGATATCGACCGGCACGAAGGTCAGGCAAACGGCTTTGACACCCTTTCGGAGCTTGAAGCGGAGTACGGCCCGTTGAACTCGCCAGTCGTTGTAACGTCGGGCGGTGGCGGCGAGCATCGCTATTACCGCACGCCCGTCGGCGCGCATTTGCCCGGCAAGGCGGCCCGGGGAGTCGACCTACTGCATAAGGGCTACGGCGTGGTGCCGCCGAGCATTCATCCGAATGGGATGCCCTATAGTTGGATGCCGGGCTGTAGCCTCTTTGACGCGCCGGAGATACCGGTATTGCCGGAATGGGTGTACGCACGCCGCCCCGAGCCAAAAAGCGCCCCTAAGGCCGATTCTGACCGGCTGCCGGACGAAGTGGCGCGCGCATGCTCTGCGCTGTTCTTCCTCAATGCCGGCTGCGACCGCGACAGATGGATTCGGCTCGGCATGGCCGCAAAGGATGCCGGCGTTCCCTTTGAAGTGTTCGACGCGTGGAGCGCAACGGGCGCCAACTACACGGGCGAAGACGATTGTCGGATAGCGTGGGATTCGTTCGAAGACGATAAGGCGGTTCGCATCACGGCGGCGACGTTGTTTCATGAAGCGCAGAAAGCCGGCTGGCATGACCCGGCCAAAGCGCGAGACTTTCAAGAAACGGATGCAGCACGCTTTCGTGTTCTGTCGGCCGATGACTTGGCAAACGCGCCGCCGCTTCGCTGCCTTGTGCGCGGCGTGCTGCCGGCGTCGGGCTTGGCTGCGCTCTACGGCCCTTCGGGCTCGGGAAAGTCGTTTCTCGCGCTCGATCTGTGTGCGGCGATTGCGGGCGGCGAAGATTGGTTCGGGCGGCGCGTCGACGCCGCGCCAGTGTTGTATGTGTGCCTCGAAGGTGCGGCCGGTATGGGAAAGCGCGTCAATGCATGGCGCAAGCACCACGGCCGCACGCTGCCTGAGCAGATGGGGTTCATTACGCAGCCGTTCGACCTGCGCAGCGCGGCCGATGTTGACGCCCTGTGCGCGGCCGTTTCGGCGGCCGGCTTGCGTGACGGCTTGATCGTAATCGACACATTGAACCGGGCCGCGCCGGGCGCCGATGAAAACGCGAGCGCGGACATGGGCGCGCTGATCGAGGCGTGTAAGGAAATTCAGCGCGAAAACGGCGGCGTGGTGCTGGTCGTGCATCACACCGGCAAAGATGCGGCGAAGGGCTTACGCGGCCATAGCAGCCTGTTTGCGGCGCTCGATGCGGCTATCGAAGTGAAGCGGGACGGCGACCGCCGCGAATGGTACGTAGCAAAGAGCAAAGATGATGCGGACGGCGCGAGCAATCCGTTCCGGCTTGAGTTCGTCGATCTTGGCGAAAGTGAGGACGGCGAGGCCGTCACGTCGTGCGTAGTCGAGCCCGATAACGGCCCTGCACAGGACGGCCCGCAAGCGCCAAAGGGAGCGACGCAAAAGGTCGTGCATGGGGCCATGGACAGACTTTTGCTCGCGTCGGAACACCACGGCGAAGCGGGAGCGCCGGCCGGCCGCCCCTGCGTGCGGAAAGATGAGGCGGTGACAGCCATCGCCAGTGATATGACGTGCGAGCAGCGGCGGCGCAGACAGTACGCCAAGCGCGCGCTCGATTCACTGATCGAGGCGGGGCACTACGCGGAGTTCGACGGGTGGGTTTGGGGAATTTGAACCTCAAAGCCGAGACACAAAGACGCCGCCCTAAAGGGCGGCTGCGTCTTTGTGTCCTTTCGGCGTTGCTATGGGCTGGACAAAAGCGACACAATTGCGTCCTTTGTGTCCTTTGCGTCCTTTTTGCTGCGGCCCGTTAGCGGGCGCTTTTTCCTCATTTCGAACGGGGTAGGTTGTGGCATCGACAAACGCCGCGCGGCTGGCGCGCCACAAGACCCGACTTCGGGCGGCGGGATTCAAGCGCCTATCGTTTTGGGTCTGTTCTGACCTTGCGGCATTGCTCGCGGCCGAACGGCGGCCGGGCGAATGCGGCGGTCGGACTCTGGAGCGGCTGCTATTGGGCGCGGCGGCAAAGCGGCCGGAGTACTGGACCGACGAGGAGCGGTCAGCTCGAAAGCGAATAAACCAACAGTAACAAGCTACGCGCGCGCTCGTAAGTGCGAAAACGGGTTCGGGTTGGGCGGTCGGATAGCGATTCGGAACAGCCAACGGGTTTGCTGGCGGCATCAATTCCAATAGTAACTCGTCGGCGCCGGAAGTTCGGCGGTGTGCGTCAGCGCCGGCGGCGCGGAATGCTTTACGGTCCCCCGTCCATTCCAATTTGCGACAGTTCAAATTGTTCGCCCTGCGGAGTTTCGATGCCGCGCGACTGGTGCGCATGTACGCTGGCGCTCTCAACGCTGGCGAACGGTCAAGCGGGCCGGACAACAGGTGTGTATCGTCGGGAGAAGGCGCGCGCAGAGCACATGGCGCGCGATTTGCCACCTACCTTGAATCGACGAGCGAACATGGAACCCCTGAAAAGTTGCCTAACTCCGGAAGAGAAGAAGAAACAGGAAACGAAAGACGCCGCTATTGGCATGCTCGTCGCGGCATTCTGCGCGTTTGTGTTTTGGAGCATCGGCGATTTGGGCCCCGGCGCATTAATCGGCAACGCCCGCGAAATACTGCTGTTCGTCCAAATGGCGCTCGTCGCCGCGTCAATAATCGCGTTTGTGTACTTCTTGCGCACGCTGCGTCGCTTGCGGTCGGATTGGTTCAGATACTTGGTTGGCATCTCGCTCCCGTTCATAGTCGGCGCTTTGGCGAGGCACCATTTTTTATCGTGACAATTGATGGTGGCGAGCGGCGAACAGCCGAGCGCGGGGCGGACACTTCACACCTTGACCCCCACGAGGTCGACTAGCGGCTCGACCTATTGAAAGAGGTTTGCCAAGGCCGTGATCGAGGCGCGGGCCGCGACATAGACCTCGGGGGCGTGGTTGTGGATGAATTGCCCTGGGGGATCAGCGCGAACTGTTTCACGACCTGGTGCGTCGTGAGCATGCTTATCCGGCACTCGCACGAATGGCGCACGAAAGACCGGCCGGCACTGGAGAAAATGCTCGCCGAGGCCGCCGAGGAGTGCATGCAGATGGCGCGGGAGTTTGAAACCTTTATGAACCAGCGAAACAGGGGGCGATATGGTGAAAAATCCGACGTTTGAAGAAACGCTCGCCGCCGAGCGCCTCGCGCGCGAGTACGGCGACGCGAAAGCGTATTTGCTCGGCTTGGCCGTACTGGTCGTGCTCTTTGCAGGATTCGCCGCCTATGTCGGCGACTGGCACGCGTTCGTCGGGCTATGGGCGGCGTCGCTCGCGGGTTGGGCGGCGCCACTTTGGGCCGACAAGGCATGGCGCGCGCGGCAAACGATGCGCGCGTACCGACAGTGGGAAAGGGAACGGAATGGGGTTCACGATTGACGAACGCGAGCGCCCCACGGCCGGGCGACTCATGTTCACGTATGCAATTTTTTCGGACCTCACTGAGTGAGGTTAGGGCGGCGGTGCACCTTTCGGGCAGAGAGGTCGTGCCGACTCGCGTTGACCGAATCCGGTTACATGGCGGTTACACGGAATCCAGAAAGCAAAAAGCCCGGTCGCAGTGACCGGGCTAAGTGCTTGATTTTATTGGGGTGGCTGATGGGACTCGAACCCACGACGACAGGAATCACAATCCTGGACTCTACCAACTGAGCTACAGCCACCACTAACATCCGCTTGACTTGCTCTAAAAACCTGTCTCGCCGACGAAGAAACGAGATTATAGGCACTAGATTGTGGTTTGCCTAGTCCTTTATTCAAAAATTTCGATGGGCTCGCGCAGATGCTGTCTTGCTTCGTCGAAGATGGTCAGATCACGGGCCGCAAGTCGCTTGCTGTCGGACAAAACTCGACGCCAACCACGCGCACCCGCTTCGCCGCGATACAGCCCAAGCGCATGGCGCGTGATCGCGCCGAGATAGGTGCCGCGTGCCATTTCGGTCGCGCAATACTCGATCAGTTTCGCTTCGACCTGCTCGCGCGTCAGCGGCGCCTGCACAGAGCCGTAGAAGCGCGCGTCGACATCGGCGAGCAGGTAGGGATTGTGATACGCCTCGCGCCCGAGCATCACGCCGTCAACGTGCTGAAGATGCGCGTCGACTTCGTCGAGCGTCTTGATACCGCCATTGATGATGATTTCCAGTTGCGGAAAATCGCGCTTCAACTGATACGCGTAGTCGTACTTGAGCGGCGGAATCTCGCGGTTTTCCTTCGGGCTCAGGCCCTTCAGGATCGCGTTGCGCGCATGAACGATAAAGACCTCACAGCCGGCTTGCGCGATCGTGCCGACAAAATCGCGGACGAAGCCGTATTCCTCGACCGTATCGACGCCGATGCGGTGCTTGACCGTGACTGGCACCGATACGACGTCGCGCATCGCCTTCACGCAATCGGCGACGAGTTGCGGCTCGTTCATCAGGCATGCGCCGAACGCGCCGCGTTGCACGCGCTCGGATGGGCAGCCGCAATTCAGGTTGATTTCGTCATAGCCCCATTGCTCGCCGAGCTTGGCCGAACGCGCGAGATCGTCGGGCTCGCTGCCGCCGAGTTGCAGCGCGACTGGCGCTTCGTCGGGTGTGAATGCGAGATGACGCGGCACGTCGCCGTGCAGCAGCGCGCCGGTCGTCACCATTTCCGTGTAAAGCCAGGTATGGCGCGAAATCATTCGATGCAGCGAGCGGCAATGACGATCCGTCCAATCCATCATCGGGGCGACGGACACGCGGCGGGGCCTGGGAGTGCGAGGTAAAGACATGGAGCGGCCAAGCGGCTTGAATCAAAACGATAATTTTACCGCAAGGCCAGAAACCGCCGGGCGCGCTGGAGCCATATCACTGTCGCGACAGAGGCGGGCACCGGTTCGTCAATGCGTCCATGCCTTAATGTCCATGTCCCCCCATCCCGCCACCACTGCTCCACGAGCTGCCGCCGCCGTGCATGCCGCCGTATCCGCCACCGTGCCATCCGCCGTCGCCGCCATGCCATCCGCCGTGCCCGCCGTGCCCGCCACCGCCATGCCATCCACCGCGCCCGTGCCAATACCCATGTCCGTAATAACAGCACGACCCTCCGAAACCGCCATAGATACCAACCGAGCCGTACGCCGGTCCGTAGTAAGGCGGTCCATACGCGTAGGGATAGTAGGGTTGCGCATAGCCGTAGTCCGCTGGCGGCGCGACGACGCATCCAGTGATGCTCGCTGCCGCGGCCGCTATCAGCGTCATCGATGCAATGAGCCTGGTCACGATTTTCTCCTTCACGTAAACCTCAGAAAAACCGCGCGCAACGGAGTTCAGCCGCGTTTGTGTCCGAGCGTTACCGGCGCCAGTGCGGCGGTGCGCGCTCGGGGCTTCGACCACGTGAGCCGTTGCCGCGACGCTCGACCGTTTCGCCAATCTTCTCGCGTATTACCGAGCGGCGTTGCGGTAACACTTCGTTAACGATCTGATACGTTACTGAAGGGCGTGGCTGCTAACTTCCATCGGACGATTCGTCGTTTAAGTCGGAAGCGATTCGCTTGCCCGCCCCGTTCGATCATCTGCTCAAAGGCAACGTGCTGTATCGCCAGGGCATGCGCGACAACGAGCCGGAATCGCTTGGACCACTCGCGCGCTTTGCCGACAAATACCCGTTCAACTTCATCAACGTCGGCCTCATTCATCTCGCGCTGCCCAACGCGCGCATCAATCTTGGCCGCCGGCCGCCATTACAGACCTGTCGATCGATTTTCTCGCGCATTTTTACGACGTGTCGTTCGGCTGCCACCTCGGCGAGCTGGGCCGCTGTCAGCGCGCGTACGATGAGTTGATAACGCGCTGGCGGCGCGTTCTACCCGCGGGCGTGATGATCGAGATCGAGCACGAGGAGCTGGTCGACGCTTGCGAGGCGAACGTGCGTCGCATGCTCGCGCATTGCGGGCTCGAGTGGGACGAACGTTGCCTCGCATTTCGCGAGACGATGCGGCGTGTCAGCACCGCGAGTTCGGCACAGGTGCGCCGACCGTTGTATCGAACGTCGATGCGGCGCTGGCAGCCGCGAGGCGAATTGCGTGAACCGCTATGGGAAGGTCTCGCCCCGACCTGACGGCGGCCGACGCTCAACGCGCGATCACCGACACGTGATGCAGCCACGGGTACACGCCGGCAATGAACGCCGCGTAGATCGCGGCCATCGTTACGCCGGCGGCCGTGCCCCAGATGTCGCGCGAGGCCGCGCCCTGGCGAAAATGCACAGGCAGTCCGACCACGACGTAGCCGATCACGAAGAACAGGATGACCGCGCGCACCGGCGACAGATCGTGGCCGATGAATTCGAGCAACGCCGACAGGCTGATTTGCGACATGGACATGCAGGGAGTCACGAAGGCGGGGGATCGCAGGGCGCCGGAACACATCGAAATTGTTCAGCGAATGACGACTGATCCGCTTCACTCTCGACGTTTCACAGCGCGACGACCTATGCCGATTAAAGGCCACGCAAACGCGATCCGCAAGAAAAAACCTGTATGAATTTGTACTGTCCCATAGAGCTTGCAGCTTGCCTGCGTCGCGACTTTCAGCCGGCTTGGCAACGCTTTCACGGCCACGGTCTCAACGCTCCAGGGGCTTCGGTTTGCGCAAGGGATCGAGCAGCGGTTTCAAACCGTTGTGATCGATCTCGTGCATCAACGCGAGCAGACGGCCGATCTCGCCGGGCGGAAAGCCTTGGCTCGCGAACCAGTTCAGATAGTGGCCGGGCAGGTCGGCGATCACGCGGCCTTTATATTTCCCGTAGGGCATCACGCGCGTGACCAGCAATTCGAGGTGTTCGTGATTCATGGCAACGAAGTCATGATGAAACGCGCATCGAGAGCGCAAAGCGCGCAACGCGCAAGCACCAGGCGGCGCGCTGCAACGCATGGCCCCGCATTCTAGCCTTGCTGCAGGTAATGCGCCGGCGTGGTAACGTCTGCGCTTTCCGTTCACCTCTTCAACAGGACAAGTTAGATGGAATACCGCAGACTCGGCGACTCCGACGTGCAGGTTAGCCTGATTGGTCTCGGCACGATGACGTGGGGCGAGCAGAACACCGAGCAGGAAGCGCACGCGCAGATCGACTACGCTCTCGATCACGGCGTGAACCTGATCGACACCGCGGAAATGTATCCGGTGCCGCCGCGCGCCGAAACGCAAGGCTCGACGGAGCGCTACATTGGCACGTGGCTCGCGCAGCACAAGAGCGCGCGCGAGAAGATCGTGCTCGCAACCAAGATCGCGGGCCCCGCGCGTCAGCCGCACAATCCGCGTCATATTCGCGGCGAGGGCAACCAGTTCGATCGCAAGAACCTGACCGAGGCGCTCAACGACAGCCTCGAACGTCTGCAAACGGACTACGTCGATCTGTATCAGCTGCACTGGCCCGATCGCAGCACGATGACGTTCGGCCGCCCGTCGTATCCGTGGGTCGACGACGCGTACACGGTGCCGATCGAGGAAACGCTGACGGTACTCGCCGAATTCGTGAAGGCTGGCAAGGTGCGCCAGATCGGCGTGTCGAACGAAACGCCGTGGGGTGTCGCGCAGTTTCTGCGCGCGGCCGAAAGACTCGGCTTGCCGCGCATCGTCAGCATCCAGAATCCGTACAGCCTATTGAACCGCACGTACGAAGTGGGTCTGTCCGAGTACGCGCATCGCGACAACATCGGTCTGCTCGCGTATTCACCGCTCGCGTTCGGCTGGCTGTCGGGCAAGTACGAAGGCGGCGCGCGTCCCGCCGGCGCGCGCATCACGCTGTTCGAGCGCTTCCAGCGCTATAGCAAGCCGCAAGCCGTGCAGGCGACCACGCGTTACGTCGAGCTCGCGAAGCGCCACGGCATGACCCCCGCGCAATTCGCGCTCGCGTTCGTCAATAGCCGGCCGTTCGTGACCAGCAATCTGATCGGCGCGACCTCGCTCGAACAATTGAAGGAAAACATCGCCAGCGCGGACGTGAAGCTGTCGCCGGAAGTGCTGGCGGAAATCGACAGGCTGCACGAGCTGCAGCCGAATCCGGCGCCTTGATGTCGAGGTAAGCGCGACGCGCTTGCCGCGGTGGCCCCGGTCGATTGCCGGGGCGGCCGCGGAAGGCGCAGCGAATCACTCGGCGTCGGCCGAACTCAACCCGCGGCCTTTGCCGTATCCACCGTCTCGCGCTTCGCCGCAAGCGGCGAATTCTCGCCGAGATCCCAGAACAGTCCCGCCATCATCTGCAGGCCCTCGCGCACCACCGGAGCTAGAAGGTGCTCGTTCGGCGCATGCTGCGAGCAGGTCGGATAAGAATGCGGCACCCAGATCGTCGGCAGACCGAGCGTGTCGGCGAATACCTCGTTCGGCAGCGTGCCGCCGAGATTCGGCAGCAGCGCGGTCTTCTTGCCGGTGGTCGCTTCGAGCGACGCGATCGCCCACGTGACCCACGGATCGTCGGGATCCAGCCGCGTGGCTGGCGCGCCGCGTTCGACGTCGATTTCGACCAGCTGAAAACCGTGCGCATCGAGATGCGCGCGCAGATGCTTGCCGAGGTTTTCCCAAGCGGTGCCGACCACGAAACGCAACTGGCAGACCGCGAACGCCGACGGCGGAATCGCGTTGACCGGGTTCTCCGGATTACCCGCCTTGAAGGCCAGCACTTCGAAGCTGTTCCAGCCGAACACGCGCTCGGGCGCGGAAAGACCCGGCTCGCCCCAGTTGTCATCGACGGTGGGGTCGCCCGGACCGTTGCCCACCGTGATGTCGGCAAGTGCGCGGCGCACGGCCTCGGGGATTGGCGGCGGACGCAGGCCTTCGACTGCGATCACGCCGCGCGCATCGACGAGACTCGCGAGCGCGTTGGCGAGCACCGTCGCCGGATTGCGCAGCAAGCCGCCCCAGTTGCCCGAGTGATGCGCGCCGTCGCGCAGGTTCAGCGACAGCCTGAAATTGACCGCGCCGCGCGAGCCGAGAAACACGGTCGGACGACGCGCTGCGAGACGCGGACCGTCGGAGGCGATCAGCACGTCGGCGGCGAGTTCGTCGCGACGCGCATGGCAGATCGCGTCGAGCCCCGGAGAGCCGGTTTCCTCGCCCATCTCGATCAACAGCTTCGTGTTGAAGCCGAGTTTGCCGTCGCGCGCGGCGAGCGTGCTCGCGAGCGCGGCGAGGTTGATCGAGTGCTGGCCTTTGTTGTCGGCGGTGCCGCGACCGAACCAGCGCTCGCCTTCCACGGTCACCGCCCACGGCGTCAGCGGCGCGCGCCACTGGCTGTCGTAGCCGCGCACGACGTCGCCGTGGCCGTAGATCAGCACGGTCGGCAGATGATCGCCTTCGTGACGGTTGGCGATCAGAAACGGACCGAAGCCATCGACCGGGTTATCGACGATGCGCGTGCTGAAGCCGAGGCGCTCCGCTTCGGGCTGGATTTCGTCGGTCAGATAGGACAGCAGCAGTGCGCCGCGATCGCTTTCCTGGCTTTCGGTGCGAAAACCGACGCGACGGTTCAGATCGGCGAGAAAAGCGCCGGATTCGAAGTGCCGGGTGGCAAGCTCGATGGCCTGGTTGCGGCTCATGTCGATGTCTCCGATGCGGGGGATGGGTCAAGGGGCGGAGGGCCGCCAGGCTCGATGGCTCGATGCTCGGCGCGGCGTTCAGGCGAATCGCCTGCAACGTCATTGCAACCGATTCTAGAAGCGCGCCATTTTTGTCACAATGATCATGTTTCGAAGCTTGCCTTGCCGGAAAAGCAAAGCGTCGCGCGTCGGCTCAAACCGCGGCACCCGCCCACCCATGGCACCGTTGCAACTGATTCGATGGAGGCGTCCAGGATGGCACGTTCACTGCATGGCATCGCGTTGCGTTATTTCGTCGAAGTCGCGCGCAGCGGCTCGCTGAGCGACGCGTCCGAGCGGCTGCACGTCGCGGTATCGGCGATCAGCCGGCAAATCGTGCGGCTCGAAAGCGAGCTCGGCGTGACGCTGTTCGAGCGGCGTCCGCGCGGCATGACGCTGTCCGAGGCCGGTGAGCGGCTGCTTGCGTACGCGCAACGCAGCCTGCTCGAAGCCGAGCACGTGATGAAAGAGATTAGCGGCCTCGCGAGCTTGCACGGCAGCCGGATCAAGATAGCGACCGCCGAGGGTTTTGCGGTCGACTTCCTGCCCGCCGCGATTGCGAATTTCCGCGCCGAGCACCCCGGCATCGATTTCACGCTGACCGTGATGTCGCCGGCCGACGCCACTCGCCACGTGCGCGACGGCGACGTCGATATCGCGCTGTCGTTCAGCCTCGCGCCGGAGAAGGGCGTGAAGGTCGAGCACACCGAACGCGCGCCGGTGTTCGTGCTGCTGCGCGCCGATCATCCCCTTGCGGCGCGCGCGAACCTGTCGCTCGCCGAGGCGAGTCGCTATCCGCTCGTGTTGTCGGAGACGGGGACCACGATTCGCCAGTTGATCGACATCACGTGCGCGCTCGAAGGCATCCTCCTCGAGCCGGACCTGATCTGCAACAACAGCGGCGCGAGTTATCGCTACGCGCAGCGGTCCGGCGCGATCATGTTCACGGGGCTGCTGTCGGTGCGCGACCGCTATGCTGACGACGGCTTCGTCGTGATTCCGCTCACCGACCCGCAGATGCGCCAGCGCAGCATCCAGGTGCAGACGATGGCGGGGCGCGAGTTGCCCCCGTCGGTGCGCACGTTTCGCGACCATCTGATCGCGCGGATCGCGGATGCGAAGCCGGCTGGGGCGCAGGCGTCGAAGGTCACAGGTGGACGCGGTAAACGTACGCCGCGGCGCCCGCGAGCCGATGCATGAAATGCGACACATGCCAGGCACTAAGCGGCAAATGTTCTCCCGGAATCCGAATCACGACCTAAACTGTGGTGGACGGCAAGGACGGCCCTGAGAAAACGATCCTGATGGTGCGCGCCACGATCAGGGGACACGCGGAGTAATCGCAGTCGAACCGCGGACCTGCCGCCCAGCCCGCGATGCTGCAATGCACACGAGCGACAATAGATGGACCCAAATAGAAGCGCGGCGCGTCGTCCCGATGGCGCGTTGCCCACAACAGAGCGATAGGACCAAAACAGCCATGGCGCAACAGAAAACCAATCCAAAACTCGAGCAGGCTCTCACACGCGGTGATCTCGCGATCCGTCAGGCGAACTCGGCGCGAGCGACCGCGTTGTTGCGTGCGCTCGCCAAGATGATCGTCGATGCGTCGGCCACCATCGGAGTGGAAGCCTTCACGCTGATTCACGACGGCGACAAGATCTACGATCCCGCCGATGGTCTATGGCCACAGGCGCTGCTGATTTCGCTCGACGGTCCCGTCGAGGACGCCGATCCCGACGAATTGCGCACGGTGCGGCTGATCGCGGATGATCCGGCCACCGTGTTCCGGGTGGAGTGGCAGCGCGCAGATGGCAAGATCGGGCGTCACGACGGCGGCCCGTTCGCGACGGTCGCGTTCATCTCCGACGTCGACATTCCGTGGAGCGATGACGAAGAATGAGCGCGCAACGATAGCAAACACGCCGTGCGACGACCGACGCGGCGTCGTCTTGCGCGGGTGCAGGCGCAACGCGCCGCCCGCACGTTCGGCTTACTTCATCATGCGACGCCGAAACAGGATCGCCGACACGATGAAGCCGCCGACTGCATAAGCGGCCAGCACGCTCACATGCAGCGCCGCGTGCTCCATCGGCCGACCGAGCATCGCCGGGCGCATCAGATCGACCGCATTGGCGAGCGGCAGCGCGGCAGTCACCGCTTGTGCGGCGCCGGGCAGTTGCGAGATCGGAAAGAACACGCCGGAGAGCAGCAGCATCGGCGTGAGCACGAGCGTCTGATAGAACATGAAAAAGTCATATGACGGCGCGAGCGCCGTCACGATCATCGCGAGGCTCGCGAACGCGAGACCGGCCAGCACGATGACCGGCAGCGCGAGCAGCATCGACGGAAAACTCGCATAGCCGAGCGCGCCCGCCACCAGCATGATCGCCACACCCGACAACACCGATTTGCTGGCGGCCCACACCACCTCGCCGAGCACGATATCGCCGAGCGTGAGCGGCGTATGCATGATCGCTTCCCACGTGCGCTGCACGTGCATGCGCGAAAAGCCCGAATACATCGACTCGAAGCTCGCCGACATCATCACGCTCGACGCCACCGTGCCCGCCGCGAGGAACGAGATATACGACACGCCGTCGACGTGCCCGACCATCAGCCCGAGCCCGAGGCCGAGACCGAACAGATAGATCATCGGATCGGCGAGGTTGCCGAACATCGACGCGATCGCGAGCTTTTTCCACACCAGGTAGTTGCGGCGCCACACCGCGATCCAGTTCGTGGCGTTGGCGGGGAAGGCGCCGAACGGCTCTTGCGCCGATGGCGTGCCGTCGTGGGTTTCGTAAGTACGTGCGTCCATCAAGTGTCTCGCTATGGGTTCAGTCCTGCATTTCGCGACCGGTGAGCCGCAGAAACACATCCTCGAGATTCGCCGGCCGATGCAGATAGCGCAAATCGGCGCGCTGCTTGAGGCGCATATGCACGGGCTGCGCGTCGTTCACATAACAGAACAGTGTCTCGCCGCTGATCTCGGTGCGCTCGGCGAGCGGCGCGAGTTCGTCGCGCAACGCAAACGGATCGGGGCCGTAGATCTCGATCACGTCGCAGCCGATTTCGGACTCGATCAACTCGCGCGGCGCGCCTTCGGCGATCTTGCGGCCTTCCTCGATCACGCACAGTCGATGACAGAGCCGTTCGGCTTCTTCCATGAAGTGCGTGGTCAGCAGGATGGTCTTGCCGCGCGCGAGCAGCGAGCGCAGCCGCTCCCAGATCAGATGGCGCGCTTGCGGATCGAGACCGGTGGTCGGCTCGTCCATGATCAGCACGTCGGGATCGTTGATCAGCGCACGCGCGAGCGTGAGGCGCCGCTTCATGCCGCCCGACAGTTCGCTCACGCGCGCGTCCGCCTTGTTCTCGAGGCGAGCGAATTCGAGCAGACCCGGCACCACCGCGCGACACTGCGCGGCGCTCAGACCGAAGTAGCGACCGAATACGAGCAGATTTTCGCGCACCGTGAAATCGGGATCGAGGTTGTCGAACTGCGGCACCACGCCGACGCGCGAGCGTGCGAGGCGCGCGCGGCCCGGGATCGGCTCGTCGCACAGCCGGATCGCGCCGGCGTCGGGCGCCGCAATGCCGAGCAGCATGCGCAACGTCGTGGTCTTACCGGCGCCGTTGGGGCCGAGTAGCCCGAAGCATTCGCCGGTGTTCACATGAAACGACAATCCGTCGACGACCGTTTTTTCGCCGTAGCTTTTCCTGACCTGATGGAACTCGATGGGGACGGTGGGCATGGCTCGAGCAAGGCTCCGGAAAAAGACACAACGTACGCGCAAGACACACAACATACCTGCGATGCACGCATTGCGCACGCGAAGCCGCTTACTCCAGGTATCGGATCGCTGATGCGAGCGGGTGTCCGGGAACGCGTCATGCGTGGGGTGCGATGCGCTCGTCGGTGTCGCTTGGCGCCGCTGATTGGCGGTGGCACGACTGGCGCGTCAACCGGCCCGCAGTGTGTCGACGCAGCGTTCGCAAACGAAGTTTTGCATTGCGGCATCCGTGTGCAAACGCTGCGTCGGGTCGCCCAACGCTTGTGCAGACTGGATCGGCATGCACCGAGTATGTACTTAGCGTTTTCCATCCCTTGCAAGCCGAATTGCGGCGCACCATGATTGATTCAGACCGCGCTTTCCGCGCGAATGGAGAAAGCAGATGGCGAGCTACCAGAAAATCCTGTTGTGCTACGACGGCTCGCGCGAAGGCCGCAAAGCCCTGCGTTGCGGTGCCGATCTGGCGTTGGAACTGAAGGCGGAAACGCATCTGCTGTCGGTCGTCGACATGCGTTCGAGCATCGCGCAGAGCGCGGGCCTGTTGACGGACGTCGCCTGCGGCAGCTTCGAAAAAACTGCCCGCGAGATTCTGCAGGAGGGCGTGAACTGGCTGACCGAGCGAGGCGTGAGCGCGGAAGGGCATTTCGCATTCGGTCATCCGATCGACGAGATCGCCAATCTTGCCAACGAGTTGCAGGTCGACCTTGTGGTGGTGGGTCATCGCTGCCGGACTGGTTTGTCGCGATGGTGGATGGGGGCGGGCAACACGCCGCTGCTCGACCGCGTGTCGTGCAGCATTCTGGTGGCGTGCTCGTCCGCGCAGGAGCAGCAGCAGGCGGCTGCGGCGTAATGGGCTAGTGAGGGACGCGAAGCCGCGCGCCCCGTCATCTAGCCCAGATGTGTATAGACCCTGTCGCGTGGCCGGCCCCGATGGCCAGCTACGCATCCCATCCGGCCAGGCTCCGACCTCACTCGTTCAGATTGATCGCCGCGAGCTTCCACGTGACCAGACCTTCGCGACGAAAGATTGCCGAATAATTCGCGTTACCTTCGCCACGCCGGTACGTGATGACAAACTCGTTGAGACTGCGATAGCCCGCCGTGCTTTGACGCCCGGGCGGCGGTGCGCTTGCCTGCGTGGTGGTGTCGCCCGCGGCTGGCGTGGCCGGCGCTTCGCCGCCCGCGGTTGGCGGCGCGGACGGTTGCTCGCCCGGCGTGCCACGCGGCGGCATGCCGTTCAGCAGCGCCGCGACGCCGTCGGGTGTCGCATAGGCATCGACGAGCGGGCCGATCAGCGTCACGCCGATCACCGCGCCGATCGTGGCCATCTTGTTGCCGGCATCCGCCTCAAGCCGGCGTGTCAGCATGGCGCCCACCTGTTGCTTCAGGCTATCGCGTAGCGCGGGAAAGTCCACATACTGATTGACGGTTTGCACGTCACGCGCATCGGCGGCGCGTTTGAGATTGTTCACCGCGAGATACGGTGACGCATAAATAAAGCCCAGCGCGGCAATCACGATCACCACGATCAGCGTGATCAGCAGCGGCCGGGTGGCGCTGCCCTGTGTGCGTTTCCGAATTGTCATCGAATGGGACTCCACGTCAGTGATGATCTAACGTCGACCACGGCGAGGTCGAAACGATCCCATCCCGCGCGAATCTCTGAACATCCGAGGTGCTTGTTGCATGCGTACTCAGGATTCGCTCACGCTTCGAACACCGCGCCGTGCACGTTGGCTTCGTCGGCTATGCAACGATCGATCATACGGCATACGGCGTCGACCGTGCCGACCATGATCAGTCGCGACGGTCCATGATAGACCCGCACCGGCGCGCGACGCGCGGGCTCGGCGATGTTCAGCGCCGAATTCAGCGACACGCGCGCGAACGCCGGCAACGACGACGGCAGACCGGAAGCTTCGGCAGTCGCGTCGAACAGCGAGGGCGTGCGCGCAGCGGGCGCCTCGATTAGCGCGCAGGGCGTGAGCTTGCGCAGATGGCGCAGACGGCCGAACTGGCGAAAGGGCAACAGGCGGGCAAGGCGTTCCATGAGTCTCTCCAGGCGATGCGGCGTAGATGCGGGCGTAGATGCGGGCGTAAATGCGGCTTGGGTTGGACAAACCGGCGCAAGCGTTCCGGCGACAGCGAAAGATCAGAACTCGCTGGGGCGGATCAGCCCGACCGCGATCCCTTCGAGCGCGAAATCGGCGCTGCCGATTTCCACGAAGATGTTGTCGTAATCGGGGTTTTCGGCGATCAGTTCGATGCCGTTCGGCCGGCGCTTCAGACGCTTGACCGTCACGTCATCGCCAAGCCGCGCAATGATGATCTGGCCGTCCTTCGCTTCGGTGCGCTTTTGCACCGCGAGCAGGTCGCCGTCGAGAATGCCCGCGTCGCGCATCGACAGGCCGCGCACCTTCAGCAGGTAGTCGGGCTTGCTCGAGAACAGCGCCGGGTCACACGCGTAGTGCTGCGAGATATGTTCCTGCGCGAGGATCGGGCTACCCGCCGCGACCCGGCCAATCAGCGGCAACGACAACTGCATCAGGCCCGCATGCGGCAGGGTGAACTGATACGGCGCGTCCTCCTGCCCGGACAGCAGGCGGATGCCGCGCGACGCGCCGGCCGCGAGTTCGATCACGCCCTTGCGCGCCAGCGCGCGCAGATGCTCTTCCGCGGAATTGGCCGAGCTGAACCCGAGTTCGGCGGCAATTTCCGCGCGAGTGGGCGGAAAGCCGGTGCGTTCGATCGCGCGGCGGATCAGATCGAAAACCTGCTGCTGTCGTGCGGTGAGTTTTGTCATAGCCACTGTATGTATGAACAGGTGACTGTATTTTTATACAGTATTCGGCGCATTTCAAGCTTTACTTTAAGTTCGGCGCAAGGGTCGCGCTGGGACGTCGTTTATCGGCGACACGACGGCGTTTTCGGCGTCCCAACAGCCGGAGCATCTGTCGTTACCACTTTTGAGTATTAAAAAATGAAGAAACATTATTTTTAATGATGAAGGCGCTTCGATAGACTGGCCTCCGGTTGGCGCTCATGTGCACGTGACCGCGACGCAGAACAACACCAGACGCTCATCAGCGGACATCACGCGGAGAAAAATTGAAATGAACCATCGGCATACGGGGCTTGCGGCTCGAACCAGAAGACTGATCGCGGCGCTCGCCGTCGGCGCGGCGGGGGCGCTCGGCATATTGGGCGCAAGCGGCGTCGCGCACGCCGACACCTCGCTGTTGAACGTGTCCTACGATCCGACGCGCGAACTGTATCAGGACATCAATCAGGCATTCGGCAAGGAATGGAAGGCCAGGACCGGCGAAGCCGTCACCTTCAGGCAGTCGCACGGCGGCTCGGGCGCTCAGGCTCGCTCGGTGCTCGACGGACTGCAGGCCGACGTCGTGACGCTCGCGCTCGCCTATGACATCGACGCGATCGCGAACAAGGGGCTCGTCGACAAGAACTGGCAAAAGCGTCTGCCGGACAACGCATCGCCGTACACGTCGACGATCGTGTTTCTGGTGCGCAAGGGCAACCCGAAGCACATCAAGGATTGGGACGATCTGGTGAAACCGGGCGTGTCGATCGTGACGCCGAATCCGAAGACCTCGGGCGGCGCGCGCTGGAATTATCTGGCCGCGTGGGCGTACGCCGAGCATCAACCGGGCGGCAACGACCAGAAGGCCAGGGAGTTCGTCGGCAAGCTGTACAGGAACGCCGGCGTGCTCGATTCGGGTGCGCGCGGCGCGACCACGAGCTTCGTGCAGCGCGGTATCGGCGACGTGCTGATCGCGTGGGAAAACGAGGCGTTCCTGTCGCTGAAGGAGTTTGGTCCGGACAAGTTCGAGATCGTGGTGCCGTCGGTGAGCATTCTGGCCGAGCCGCCGGTCGCGCTGGTCGACAAGGTCGTCGACAAACACGGCACGCGCAAGCTGGCCGAGGCATATCTGAACTTCCTGTATAGCGAGCAAGGTCAGGAGATCGCCGCGCGCAATTTCTATCGTCCGCGTTCCAGCAAGGTGCCCGCCGATCTGACCGCGAAGTTTCCGAAGCTGAAGCTGTACACGATCGACGATTCGTTCGGCGGTTGGACCAACGCGCAGAAGACCCATTTCGCGGACGGCGGCGTGTTCGATTCGATTTATCAGCCGCAGTAAGAACCACCGCCTGAATCACAGCCAGGGGAAAGAGGGCGCGCCCAATGGGCGCGCTTTCGGCTAACCGGGGTCCGGTGGCCAGCAGTGCGGCAGTACCGCAGTACGGCAGCACGGCAAAACGAACAACCGCGCGAGCATCAACCATGAACGAGTATCCAGCATGACCACGTTGACCTTCCGCAAGCCGAGCGCATTGCCCGGTTTTGGCCTGACACTCGGCATCACGGTGGCTTATCTGAGCCTCGTGGTGCTGATTCCATTGGCGGCGACCTTTCTGAAAACCGCGACGCTCGACTGGGATCAGTTCGTACGCGCGGTCACGTCGCCGCGTGTGCTCGCGTCGTATCGGCTGACGTTTTTCTCGGCGCTAGGCGGCGCGTTGATCAACGCGGTGTTCGGCTTTCTCGTCGCGTGGGTGCTGGTGCGTTACACGTTTCCGTTCAAGCGTATCGTCGATGCGGTCGTCGATCTGCCATTCGCGTTGCCCACCTCGGTGGCGGGCATTTCGCTCGCGGCCGTGTATGCGGGCAACGGCTGGATCGGCCAGTTCCTCGCGCCGCTCGGCATCAAGATCGCGTTCACGCCGGCGGGCGTGCTGGTCGCGCTGACGTTCATCGGCCTGCCGTTCGTCGTGCGCACCGTGCAACCGGTGCTCGAGGAGTTCGAGCGCGAGCAGGAGGAGGCGGCCGCGTGTCTAGGCGCGTCGCGCTGGCTCACGTTTCGCCGCGTCGTGCTGCCGGCCGTGCTCCCGGCGCTGCTGACCGGCTTCGCGCTCGCCTTTGCGCGCGCGCTCGGCGAATACGGCTCGGTGATCTTCATCGCCGGCAATGTGCCGATGAAGTCCGAGATCACGTCGCTCCTGATCATCACGAAGCTCGAGCAATACGACTATGCGGGCGCGACGGCGCTCGCGGTCGTGATGCTGGTCGTGTCGTTCCTGATGCTGCTGTTGATCAACACGCTGCAGTGGTATCTGCAGCGGCGCACGAGCCGCGGCAATACGGGATCGGCGCCAGTGGCCACGAGCGTCGCCGCTATCGGTGGAGGTGTGCAATGAGCCGCGTTCCGACCAACCCGGCGAGCGTGGCGCGTCGCCCCGATCCGGTCAGCGAGCCGGCAGTCGTGCGCTGGCTGCTGATCGGCCTCGCACTGCTGTTTCTCGCGCTGTTTCTGGTCGTGCCGCTCGCCGCGGTGTTCTACCAGGCGCTGAACAAGGGGCTGCGTTTTTACTTCGAAGCGCTCGCCGATCCGGATGCGCTGTCGGCGATCAAACTGACGCTGCTCACCGCGGCGATCGCGGTGCCGCTGAACCTCGTGTTCGGCCTTGCGGCGTCGTGGTGTATCGCGAAGTTCGAATTCCGTGGCAAGGCGCTGCTGACCACGTTGATCGATCTGCCGTTTTCGGTGTCGCCGGTGATCTCCGGTCTGATCTACGTGCTGATGTTCGGCGCGCAGGGCTGGTTCGGCCCGTGGCTCGAAGATCACAACGTGCAGATCATCTTCGCGGTGCCGGGCATCGTGCTCGCGACGATCTTCGTCACGTTCCCGTTCGTCGCGCGCGAGCTGATTCCGCTGATGCAGGCGCAGGGCAACGACGAGGAAGAAGCCGCGCACGTGCTCGGCGCATCGGGCTGGCAGACGTTCCGTCGCGTCACGCTGCCGAACGTCAAGTGGGGTCTGCTGTACGGCGTGATTCTGTGCAATGCGCGCGCAATGGGCGAGTTCGGCGCGGTGTCGGTCGTGTCGGGCCATATTCGCGGGCAGACCGACACGATGCCGCTGCACGTCGAAATCCTCTACAACGAGTACAACTTCTCGGCCGCGTTCGCCGTGGCCTCGCTGCTCGCGCTGCTGGCGCTGGTTACGCTGGGGCTCAAGCTGTTGGCCGAGCGTCATATGTCGACGGAACTGTCGGCGGCGCGCGAAGCGCCTGCGTACGCGGGGCCCGTGTCGCCGTCCGGCGCTTCGCAGGCCAATAGCGCGCAGTCCGCTTCTCATTTGTTTTTCGTCAACGCCACGCCTGCGTCGCAGCGACATCCGCTCAAGCAAGGAGAGCTGTAAATGGGTATCACCGTTCGTAACCTGCAAAAGCGCTTCGGCGATTTCGTCGCGCTCGACAACGTGTCGCTCGACTTTCCGCCGGGCGAACTCGTCGCGCTGCTCGGGCCGTCCGGTTGCGGCAAGACGACGTTGCTGCGTGTGATCGCCGGCCTCGAATACGCGGACGGCGGCCAGGTCGAGCTGCAAGGCCAGGATGTCGCGGCGGTCGGCGCGCGTGAGCGCGAGGTGGGTTTCGTGTTCCAGCACTACGCGCTGTTCCGTCATATGACGGTGTTCGAAAACGTCGCGTTCGGGCTGCGCGTGAAGCCGCGCAAGGAACGTCCGTCCGAGAAGGTGATTCGTGAGAAGGTGCATGAGTTGCTGAAGCTCGTGCAGCTCGACTGGCTCGCGCAGCGCTATCCGTCGGAGCTGTCCGGAG
This sequence comes from Paraburkholderia sp. 40, assembly GCF_050434105.1. NCBI lineage: Bacteria > Pseudomonadati > Pseudomonadota > Betaproteobacteria > Burkholderiales > Burkholderiaceae > Paraburkholderia > Paraburkholderia sp. 40. The sequence goes on from NZ_JBNPVY010000004.1 coordinate 553,852, forward strand.
GCCAGCGCCAGCGCATCGCGCTCGCACGTGCGTTGGCCGTGGAGCCAAAGGTGCTGTTGCTCGACGAGCCGTTCGGCGCGCTCGACGCGAAGGTGCGCAAGGAACTGCGCAGCTGGTTGCGTCGCCTGCACGACGATCTGCATATTTCGACGATCTTCGTCACGCACGATCAGGAAGAAGCGCTCGAAGTGGCGGACCGCATCGTCGTGCTCGATCGCGGGCATGTCGAGCAGGTCGGCAGCCCACAGGAGGTGTACGACCATCCCCAGACGCCGTTCGTCTACGAGTTTCTCGGCGCGGCGAACCGCCTGCACGGCAGCGTCGATGCGCAAGGCTTCGTCGTCGATGGCGCGGCGCTGCCGGTCGCGATCGCGGCGGGTTTTAGGGGCCCGGCGTTCGCCTATGTGCGGCCGCACGATCTGCAGTTGTATCCGCAGGCGGCGGGGCATCGCGAGGGCATTGTCGTCGACGTGCGGCGCGTGGTGACGCTCGGCGGTTCGGTGCGCGTCGAGCTCTCGGGTCGCGAGGGCAATCTGCTCGAAGCCGAACTCGATCGCGAAACGTGGCGTGATCTGCAACTCGCGGTCGGCGACGGCGTGACCGCGGTGCCGCGCGCGCTGCGGGTGTTTCCGGCGCAGTGAGGTGGCGGCGCCGCTGTGCGGCACTGAGGACAGGAGAGAACGTATCAGCCGTACCGCGTGGATCGCCTGACATTTGCGGCTCCAATAACTCAACTCTGGCAGAACCGGAGACACAACGATGAATTTCCAGCAATTGCGCTTCGTGCGCGAAGCCGTGCGGCAGAACATGAACCTGACCGAAGTGGCGAACGTGCTCTACACGTCGCAGTCGGGCGTATCGAAGCAGATCAAGGATCTCGAGGACGAACTCGGGGTCGACATCTTCATCCGCCGCGGCAAGCGTCTGACCGGGCTCACCGAACCAGGCAAGGCCGTGCATCAGTTGATCGAGCGGATGCTGCTCGACGCGGAGAATCTGCGCCGCGTTGCGCGTCAGTACGCGGATCAGGACAGCGGCCACCTCGTCGTCGCGACCACCCACACGCAGGCACGCTACGCATTGCCGAAGGTGGTTCGGCAGTTCACGTCGGTGTTCCCGAAAGTGCATCTGGCGCTGCGCCAGGGCAGCCCGCAGCAGATCGCGCAGATGATCATCAACGGCGAGGCGGATATCGGCATCTCGACCGAGGCGCTCGACCGTTTTCCCGACATCGTCACGTTCCCGTGCTATTCGTGGCATCACGTCGTGGTGGTGCCGAAGGATCATCCGCTCGTCGACCGAGCGAATCTGACGCTCGACGAGATCGCCGAATTTCCGATCGTCACCTACGACCAGGACTTCACCGGCCGCTCGCATATCGATCAGGCGTTCGCGAAAGCGGGTGCGTTGCCCGACGTCGTGCTGACCGCGATCGACGCCGACGTGATCAAGACCTACGTCGAACTCGGCATGGGCATCGGCGTGGTCGCGGCAATGGCCTACGACCCGAAGCGCGACAGCGAACTCGTCGCGCTCGACACGCAGCATCTGTTCGAGGCGAGCACGACGCGCGTTGGCTTGCGCAAGGGCGCGTTCCTGCGCGCGTACGCCTATCGGTTGATCGAGATGTTCGCGCCGCAGTTGAGCGAGGCAGACATCGCGGCGCAGTTGCGCGAGGCGGCTTAGAGCCGCGAGCAGCTTAGGGTGGGACTTGCACCCGTCGTCAATACTTGTGGTGATGAGTGCAATTGGGCACCGCATGAGATTTAAGCCCGCTCGCGCGTTGCGCACGCTCGCGCAAGCCGAACCCGCGTCCGGTCTTCCACGCATGGCGACGCGAAGCGCATCGCTTACAATCGCCGCCATGAATACCTCGACTTCTCCCTCTCTCCCGATTCCCCCCGGCCATAGCACCGCGTCGACGCTGCCGCGCATCGCAGTGCTCGCGACCGGCGGCACGATCGCCGGCGCGGCCCCGGATGCGGCCAATACGTCGGGCTATCAGGCGGGCGTCGTCGGCGTCGATCAGCTGCTCGCGGCGGTGCCGGCTTTGTCTACGGTCGCGCGGATCGCGCCCGAGCAGATCGCCAGCGTCGACAGCAAGGACATGTCGCTGCCGCTTTGGACCACACTCGCGCAACGCGTCAACGCGCTGCTCGCGACGGACGACGTCGACGGCCTGGTGGTCACGCACGGTACCGATACGCTCGAGGAAACCGCCTATCTGCTGCATCTGACCGTCAAGTCGGACAAGCCGGTCGTGTTGACCGCGGCGATGCGTCCAGCGTCGGCGCTGTCCGCCGACGGTCCGCTGAACCTGCTAAACGCGGTGACGGTCGCCGCGCACGCGGCGGCACGCGGGCAGGGCGTGCTGGTCGCGTTTAACAACCGGATTCATAGCGCGCGCGACGTTGTGAAAACGAGCACGTATGCGGTCGATGCGTTCCAGTCGCCCGAAATCGGCGCGCTCGGCTGGGTGCAGGATGGCCGCGTCGAATTCCAGCGCGGCGTGGTGCGCGCGCATACGGTCGCGAGCGAATTCGCGATCGATGCGGCGTGGCCGCAGGTGGAGATCGTCACGAGCTATGCGGGCGTGTCGCGGATCGCCATCGATGCGCTGGTCGCCGCGGATGTGCGCGGCATCGTCGTGGCGGGGACGGGCAATGGCTCGATCCACCAGTCGTTGCAGCAGGCACTGGCGGATGCCGCGTTGCGCGGCGTGGCGGTGGTGCGCTCGTCGCGCGTGGGTTCGGGGCATGTGATGCGCAACGGCGCGGCGGCCGACGATGCGCTCGGTTTCGTCAGCGCGGGTTCGCTGAATCCGTACAAGGCGAGGGTGCTGCTGATGCTGGCGCTGGCCGCGGGCCACACTGCGCCGGCGGCGTTGCAGAAGGTGTTCGATACGTATTGATTGGCGAATCCGACAGCCGGACACCCGACGACGACGTCTGACCGACCAAGGCTTCCCCGTCACCGACGGGTGCCGCTGCGGACCCCACTTGCCGCTCTCAGCCCAGAGCGGCGCGATTTGCCCATTGCGCCGCGCCGGCAACCCAAGCTGCCGTGCAACGAACGGGCGCCCCACCTGTGTTCACCGTGACGTCGCCGATGCCGAAGCGGCAACCAGCGGAATCAACGGCGAGCTGAACTGAAGAGGAAACACGAAGACCTCAAGCCGCCTTCGCTTCCTCGCTGTCCGGCGCCTGCGCGACTTCATGATTCGCCATGATTTCGAGCGCGCGCACCATCGCCGAGTGATCCCACGCCTTGCCGCCGTTCGCGGCGCTGACGCTGAACAGTTGCTGCGCGCTCGCGGTATGCGGCAGCGCGATGCCGAGCTTACGCGCGCCATCGAGCGCGAGATTCAGGTCCTTCTGATGCAACTCGATCCGGAAACCCGGATTGAACGTGCGCTTCGTCATGCGCTCGCCATGCACTTCGAGAATCCGCGACGACGCGAAGCCGCCCATCAGCGCGCGCCGCACCCGCTCTGGATCAGCGCCCGAGCGCGACGCGAACAGCAGCGCTTCCGCGACCGCTTCGATGTTCAGCGCGACGATGATCTGGTTCGCGACCTTGCAGGTCTGACCCGCGCCGTTGTCGCCGATCAGCGAAATGTTCTTGCCCATCAGCTCGAACAACGGCTTGGCCAGCGCAAAGGCTTTCTCGGGACCGCCGACCATGATCGTCAGCGACGCATCCCGCGCGCCGATTTCGCCGCCGGACACCGGCGCATCGAGATAGTCGACGCCGAGCGCGTTGATCTTCTTCGCGAACGCCTGGGTGTCGAGCGGCGAGATCGAGCTCATGTCGATGACGAGCTTGCCTTTGGTGAGGCCGGCGGCGACGCCGTCGTCGGCGAACAGCACGTTGGCGACGTCCGGCGTGTCCGGCACCATGATGATGACGATGTCGGCGGCCTGCGCGACCGCGGTCGAACTGGCGACCACGCTCGTGCTCTTCGCGATGTCGTCCGGTACCGGATACGCGCCGTTCACGAACAGCGAGTGACCGCCCTTGATGAGGTTGCGCGCCATGTGCGCGCCCATGATGCCGAGTCCGATGAAGCCGATCTTTGCCATGTGTGTGAATCTCCAGGGTTATAGGGGGCGTGCGTTGAGGCTTCAGGGTTCCATCAGGAACCCCAAGGCGCCTCAAGCCGCCGCATGCGCCGCGCCACGCGCCTGACCTGCCACGCTTTGCACCCAGCCGAGGCCGGCATCGGTCGTCGTGCGCGGCTTGTATTCGCAACCGACGTAGCCGTCGTAGCCGAGCGAGTCGAGCAGCGCGAACAGATACGGATAGTTGATCTCGCCGGTGCCCGGTTCGTGCCGCCCGGGGTTGTCCGCGAGCTGGATATGCGAGATCTGCGCGAGGTTCTTTTCGATCGTCGCCGCGAGTTCGCCTTCCATCCGCTGCATGTGATAGATGTCGTATTGCAAGAACAGATTGTCCGAGCCGACCTCGCGAATCACGTCGAGTCCATCGCGCGAACGGTTCAGCGCGAAGCCCGGAATGTCGTACGAGTTGCATGGCTCGACGAGCAGCCGGATGCCGGTCTTCTTGAGTTCGCGCGCGGCAAAGCGCAGGTTGTCGACGATCGTTGCGCGGGCGGTATCGGCGTCGACGTTCGCGCCCGGAATGCCGACGAGGCAGTTCAGTTGCGGCACCTTCAACGCGCTTGCGTAGTCGATCGCGTGGCCCACGCCTTCCTGAAACTCGGCGACCCGATCGGGCAGGCACGCGATGCCGCGTTCGCCGGCTTCCCAGTTGCCGGCCGGCAGGTTGTGCAGCACCAGCTTGAGGCGGTTCTGTTGCAGACGTGCGCTCAATTCGGCGATCGAATACGGATAGGGAAACAGGAATTCGACGGCATGAAAGCCGGCGTTGGCCGCCGCCGCGAAACGGTCGAGGAACGGCACTTCGTTGAACAGCATCGTCAGGTTCGCTGCGAATTTCGGCATGGTGCTTTTGTCTCTCAGGTCGGTCAGGGAGTGGCACGCTGGTCGTGATGAGGCGAGGGCGCAGAGCATGAACTCGGCCCTCGCGCATCGAGCGCGCTGAATGCTGCGAATACCGTGAAGACGCAACGCTCAATCGAGCAGGCTGATTGCCGTCGGCGCGTCCTCGCGCTTTTCCGCGAGTTCCTCGAACTCGTTGATCGCATCGATCTCGGTGCCCATCGAGATGTTGGTCACGCGCTCGAGAATCACTTCGACGATCACCGGCACGTTGAACTCGGCGAGCATCGACTGCGCTTTTTGCAGCGCCGGCTTCAGCTCTTCCGGCTTGAACACGCGAATCGCCTTGCAGCCGAGACCTTCGGCGACCGCGACGTGATCGACGCCATAGCCGTTCGTCTCCGGCGAGTTGATGTTCTCGAAGCCGAGCTGCACGCAGTAGTCCATCTCGAACGCGCGCTGTGCCTGGCGGATCAACCCGAGGTACGAGTTGTTCACGACGACGTGCACATACGGCAGCTTGAATTGCGCGCCGGCCGCGAGCTCCTCGATCATGAACTGGAAGTCGTAGTCGCCGGACAGCGCGACGATCGGCCGTTGCGGATCGGCCGCGCGCACGCCGAGCGCCGCCGGAATCGTCCAGCCGAGCGGGCCGGCCTGACCGCAGTTGATCCAGTTGCGCGCCTTGTACACGTGCAGGAATTGCGCGGCGGCGATCTGCGATAAACCGATCGTGCTCACGTAGCAGGTATCGCGGCCGAACACCTGGTTCATCTCTTCGTAGACGCGCTGCGGCTTCATCGGCACGTTGTCGAAGTGCGTCTTGCGCAGCATCGTGCGCTTGCGCTGCTGGCAATCGGCGACCCACGCGCCGCGATCCTTCAGCTTGCCCGCGGCCTTCCATTCGCTGGCGATTTCGACGAACAGTTCGAGCGCGGCCTTCGCGTCCGACACGATGCCGAGATCCGGGCCGAACACGCGGCCGATCTGCGTCGGTTCGATATCGACGTGCACGAACTTGCGGCCCTTGGTATAGACATCGACGCTGCCGGTGTGACGGTTCGCCCAGCGGTTGCCGATGCCGAGCACGAAGTCGGACGCGAGCATCGTCGCGTTGCCGTAGCGGTGCGAGGTTTGCAGACCGACCATGCCGGCCATCAGCGGATGGTCGTCGGCAATCGCGCCCCACGACATCAGCGTCGGGATCACCGGCACGCCGACCGTTTCGGCGAACTTCACGAGCAGGTCCTCGGCCACGGCGTTCAGTACGCCGCCGCCCGACACGATCAGCGGCTTGTCGGCATCGTTGAGCAGCGTGAGCGCGGCTTCGATCTGCTTGCGGGTGGCCTTCGGCTTGTAGACCGGCAGCGGTTCGTAGGTGTCGATGTCGAATTCGATTTCGGCGAGCTGCACGTCGATCGGCAGATCGACCAGCACCGGACCCGGGCGGCCCGAGCGCATCAGGTGGAACGCCTGCTGGAACACACGCGGCACCAGCGCCGGCTCGCGCACGGTCACCGCCCACTTGGTGACGGGCTTCGCGATCGATTCGATATCGACGGCCTGGAAGTCTTCCTTGTACAGGCGCGCGCGCGGCGCCTGGCCTGTGATAGCCAGAATAGGAATCGAGTCGGCCTGCGCGGAGTACAAACCGGTGATCATGTCGGTGCCGGCGGGGCCCGACGTGCCGATGCACACGCCGATGTTGCCCGGCTGGGCGCGCGTATAGCCCTCGGCCATGTGCGACGCACCCTCCACATGGCGCGCGAGCACGTGACTGATGCCGCCGGCTTTGCGCATCGCCGAGTAGAACGGGTTGATCGCGGCGCCGGGCACGCCGAACGCGGTATCGATGCCTTCTTTTTCGAGCACCAGAACGGCGGCGTCGACGGCTCTCATTTTGGCCATGAATGTCTCCTCAAGGTCGGGAATTACGTCGGTTGAGGGACACTGTAGGCCTGCGCCGAAGGTTTGATAAGATCAGTCCGGGTCGCTTATTCCGGAACAAAAAGTATGGAATGACGTGAAGCCCGGCGCACGGCCGGCATCAGCCCCGGCAAGAGACAGGTGGGAGACGAACATGGACCGCTTCAAACAGATCGAAACCTTCGTGCGGGTCGCCGATGCGGGCAGTCTCGCGGCGGCGGCGCTGGAGGAAGGGGTGTCGCCGGTGATTCTCGGGCGGCGCATCGATGCGCTCGAGAAGCGCCTCGGCGTGAAGCTGATGTATCGCACGACACGGCGGCTCGTCGTCAGCGAGGACGGCGCCGCGTTTCTCGAACGCTGCCGCGGGCTTCTCAGCGAATGGGATCAGGCGGAAAACGAACTGAGCGCGGGGCGCCGCGCGGTGAACGGCCATCTGATCGTGTCGGCGCCCGCGGCGTTCGGGCGTAAGCACGTCGCGCCGCTCGCGCCTGCATTTCTGCGCGACAAACCCGAGTTGCAGATGTCGTTCAATCTGACCGACCGGGTCGTCGATCTGGTGCGCGAGGGCTACGATCTGTCGATCCGCATCGGCGGCGCGGTCGATCCGAACTTCGTCGCGGTGAAGCTCGCGTCGAACCGGCGCGTGGTATGCGGTACGCCCGACTATTTTCGCCGTCACGGCAAGCCGAAGACGCTCGAGGATCTGCCGGCCCACAACTGTCTCGCGTTCAATCTGCAAGGCGGGCAAAACCGCGGCTGGTATTTCCGCCGCAACGGCAAGCTCGCGACGGTGAGGGTGGGCGGCTCGCTCGACTGCAACGATGGCGAACTGCTCCATCGCTGGGTTTCGGAGGGGCTCGGACTCGGCTGGCGTTCGACGTGGGAAATCCAGCGGCAGCTCGCGCGCGGCGAGCTCGAAACCGTGCTCGACGAATATGCGCTGCCCGATTACGACATTCTTGCGGTCTATCCGCAGCAGCGCTTCGTGCCGGCGCGCGTGCGCTATTTCATCGACTATCTGAAAGACGTGTACGCGAGCGACGACTACTGGAACCGGCCATCGTACTAGCTGGCGAGCGGGGCGCGCAGGCGATCGCGATCTTTCTTGCGAATGCTCGCCTGAGTCGGGAATAAACTTGGTCTATGGCCAGTTCTGCTGTGAAAGACACGTCAGGAACGACACCACGCGGGACGCGCGACAGCGACCCGCACGACGCAGCCGCCATGCCCTTGGAGGGGCCCACGTGGTCCAGACCGATTCAGACGCCGATGCCGATGCAGCGAAAAGCCGCCGCTTCCAGCAGCTGGCGTTGCCGCATCTCGACGCCGCGTACAACCTCGCGCGCTGGCTGTGCGGCAATCCGAACGATGCCGAGGACGTCGTGCAGGAAGCATTCATGCGCGCGTTCCGCTTCTTCGATACGTTTCGCGGCGACTCCGCGCGGCCGTGGCTGCTCGCGATCGTGCGCCGCACCTGGTACACGGAATGGCGCCGGCGCGCGCCGTCGCACGACATGCTCGAGTTCGACGAAACGATGGACGACGCGACCCTCGACGGCTGGAGCGCGGGCGGCGACGATCCGCAGACGCTGCTGATCCGCGACGAGGATGCACGCCAGGTACACGACGCGTTGGCGCGTTTGCCGGTCGAGTATCGCGAGGTGCTGATCTTGCGCGAGTTCGAGGAGATGGGATATCGGGAGATCGCGGTGGTGGCCGATGTGCCGATCGGTACGGTGATGTCGCGGCTCGCGCGTGGGCGGCGCAAGCTGGCGGAGGTGTTGATGGCGCAGCAGCGAGGCGGGGGGGAGTCGGTTGGCGGGGGGCGCAAAGGCGGGCAGGGTGACCGGCGCGGGTCGACTGAAGCGCCGCTGGAGCAGCGGGCGCAGTCCGGGCGAGTCGTGCAGTCGGCGGCAGTCGCGCCCTCGGGGTCGTCCACGCCCTGCGCGCCGTCCGACCGGCCACCGCGAAGTTCCGGCGACGGCCGCGCGGCATCATCGGCGGTCGTGCCCGCCACCGCAACAGTGACGCAACTCCGGGCGTTTGCCGACGGCCGGCCCCTCAACATTCCCGGCGCTGCCGCCGACCCCGCTCAGGAGACGCCGGATGGACTGTAACGAAGCTCGGCCGCTCCTCGATGCGAATGCCGATCACGAACTGCCGGCGCCCGATGCGCGCCGGGTCCAGCAGCATATCGAGAGCTGCGACGACTGCCGGCGCGCGAGCGACAACCTGCGCGCGCTGAGCGGCGCGCTGCGCGCGGCGCCGTATCATCGGGCGCCGCAGTCGTTGCGGGCGCGGATCGTGGCGGGCTTGCCCGGCGCGGTCGAGGGAGGAACTGCGGTGTTGGCCACGACGGCGGCGCCTGAAGATGCGGAGGAGGAGTCTACCGGCAGCGCTAGCGCCGGGATGACCGACATGGCGACGTACGAACCTCAGCGTCAGCGGCGTTGGGCGCGGCGGCCCGCGTGGCTCGACCGGTGGCTCAGCGGCTTCAGCGGTCCGGGTCGCTCGGGCGATTCACGCGGCCGGCTAATCGGCTTCAACGGACCGCATGCCGCCGGCGGCGGCAACCGCGTGGTCGCGCGCGGCGGTCTCGCGGTGCTCGTGATCGCGCTGTGTGTGGCCACCGCTGTCCTGACGCTGACGCTGCGCCGTCCCGCCGAATTCACGCCATTCACCGACGAACTCATCGAAAGCCATGTGCGCGCGCAGGTTTCCGGCCGCGACATCGACGTAATTTCGACCGACCGTCACACGGTCAAGCCATGGTTCAACGGTCGGCTCGACTATTCGCCGCCGGTCGAGGACCTCGCGGCGGCCGGCTTCGCGCTGGAGGGGGGCCGGCTCGACTACGTCGCGCACCAGCGGGTCGCGGTGCTCGTGTACCGCTACGGCAAGCACGTGATCGACGTGTATGTGTTTCCGCAGTCCACAACGCGTGGCACCGACGGCGCGACGCCGGCATCGCTCGCCCACGACGGCTATTCGATCGCGCACTGGGACGCGGCGGGCATGACCTGGTGGGCGATCTCGGACGCCGCACCCGATGCGCTCAAGGGACTCGAAGCGGCGCTCAGAGCGCGTTTGCAGAGCGGCAGCCAGCGCACGGAAGCGGGTTGAGGGCAAGAACGGCCCGACTTCCGCGACCCCCACCCTAAGCTCTTGAAAATACATCCGATTCCGCCGCCGAATCGGCGGAATTCCTTGCAACCCGTCCCCATTCGGGTTACACTCTTCGGCTTCTCACTTGCCGCACCGGTTCCGACGCCCGGGCGGCTTCTATCCAAAAGTCAGCACAAGGAGTGTGTAATGCGTCATTACGAAATCGTCTTTATCGTGCATCCCGATCAAAGCGAGCAGGTGCCCGCCATGATCGAGCGTTACAAGGGCACAATCACGTCGCACGGTGGTCAGATCCACCGCGTCGAAGACTGGGGCCGTCGCCAACTGGCCTACATGATCGAGAAACTCGCGAAGGCTCACTACGTCTGCATGAACATCGAGTGCGACCAGACCACGCTCGACGAGCTGGAACACGCGTTCAAGTTCAACGACGCCGTTCTGCGTCACCTCATCGTCAAGATGAAGAAGGCCGAAACCGGCCCGTCGCCGATGATGAAGGAAGTGCAGCGCGAAGAAGCCAAGAAGTCGGCAGCAGCTCAGCCGACCGAAGCGCAGGCTTAAGACTCATTATTTAAGCTGCCAGACACGCAGCGTCGCTCCGCTCACGTACACGAAGACATAAACAGGTACATGAACCGGCTGCAACTTACGGCGAGCGTCGTCGAACGCGAACCGGTGCGGTACACCCCCGCCGGCGTTCCGATTGCAAGCTGCACGTTGCACCACCGCACGGAAGTCGTCGAGGCGGGCATTGCTCGTCAGGTCGAATTGACCATGCAGGCGGTCGCCGCGGGCGAAGCGAGCGGTAAGCTCGAAAACTGTCAGATGGGCGTCGAAACGCTCTTCACAGGTTTTCTGGCTAAAAAGCACCGTAACGCGCGAACTCTGGTATTTCACATCACAGCATTGCAGGACATTGGAAAGGACTAATCATGCCCCGCCCGACTGGTAAGAAATTCGACAAGCGTCGTCAGCAACAGAACCCGCTCTTCAAGCGCAAGAAGTTCTGCCGTTTCACGGCAGCTGGCGTCGAGTACATCGACTACAAAGACATCGAAACGCTGAAGGACTTCATCGGCGAGAACGGCAAGATCACGCCGGCACGTCTCACGGGTACCAAGTCGCATTATCAACGCCAGCTGGACACGGCTATCAAGCGCGCACGTTTCCTCGCGCTGGTGCCGTACACCGACCAGCACAAGGCCTAACCCGACGACGCGATAAGGAGCATCCGAATGCAAATCATTCTTCTGGAAAAAGTCGTCAATCTGGGTAGCCTCGGCGACATCGTGAAGGTCAAGGACGGTTACGCACGTAACTTCCTGATCCCGAACAAGAAAGCTCGCCGTGCAACGAAGGAAGCCCTCGCTGAATTCGAAGTGCGCCGCGCAGAACTCGAAAAGCACGCCGCTGAAAAGCTGGCAGCCGCTCAGGCTCAAGGCGAAAAGCTGGCAGGCCAGACCGTTCAGGTCAATCAGAAGGCTGGCGTCGACGGCCGTCTGTTCGGCTCGGTGACTAACGCTGACATCGCCGAAGCGCTCGGCAAGCAAGGCTTCGCAGTGGAAAAGTCGCAAGTGCGCCTGCCGGAAGGCCCGCTGAAGATGGTTGGCGAGCACCCGGTTCAGGTTTCGCTGCACACCGACGTTCTCGTCGATGTGACGGTGGCCGTGATCGGCGAGCACGTCTAAGCCGACCGCATCTAAGCATCAGGCAGGATCAGCCAGCGTATTGCTGGTGAAGAGCAGGGGCCGGGAAACCGGCCCCTGCTTTTTTGTGCCCGACTATCTCTCGTATATCCCCGTATTTGCGTTTTTTCCGCTCGCAGCCGTCGCCGGATTGCCCGATAATTCCTCCCCATGAACGCACCGTCCAAAGATCCCCAACTCGAGTCGCTGAAAGTCCCGCCGCATTCGATCGAAGCCGAGCAATCGGTGCTGGGCGGCCTGCTGCTCGATAACGCGGCCTGGGACCGCATCGCCGACTTCCTCGCGCAAAGCGACTTCTACCGCTACGACCACCGCATCATCTTCGAGCACATCGGCAAGCTGATTGCGGCCACGCGGCCGGCCGACGTGGTCACCGTCTACGAAGCGCTCGGCACTTCGGGCAAGGCGGAAGAGGTCGGCGGCCTCGCTTACCTGAACGCGCTCGCGCAGAACACGCCGAGCGCGGCCAACATCCGCCGCTATGCGGAAATCGTGCGCGACCGCGCGGTGCTGCGCCGGCTCGTGTCGGTCGCCGATGAAATCTCCGCCGACGCGTTCAACCCGCAAGGCAAGGAAGTCCGGCAATTGCTGGACGAAGCGGAATCGAAGGTGTTCTCGATCGCCGAAGACGGCGCGCGCGGCACCCAGGGCTTTCTCGAGATCGGGCCGCTGCTGACTCAGGTGGTCGAGCGGATCGACACGCTCTATCACACGGCCAATCCGAGCGACGTGACCGGCACGCCGACCGGCTTCGTCGATCTGGATCGTATGACCTCGGGCATGCACGGCGGCGAGCTGATCATCGTCGCGGGCCGTCCGTCGATGGGTAAGACGGCGTTTTCGATGAACATCGGCGAATACGTCGCGGTCGAGTACGGACTACCCGTCGCGGTGTTCTCGATGGAAATGCCGGGCACGCAGCTCACGATGCGTATGCTGGGCTCGGTCGGCCGGCTCGACCAGCATCGCATGCGAACCGGGCGCCTGACCGACGAGGATTGGCCGAAGCTCACGCACGCGGTGCAGAAAATGAGCGAGGCGCAGATCTTCATCGACGAAACCGGCGGTCTGAACCCGATGGAACTGCGCTCGCGCGCGCGCCGGCTATCGCGCCAGTGCGGCAAGCTCGGACTGATCATCATCGACTATCTGCAGCTGATGAGCGGCTCGTCGTCGGGCGAAAACCGCGCGACCGAAATCTCGGAAATCTCGCGTTCGCTGAAGAGCCTCGCGAAGGAGCTCGACGTGCCGGTGATCGCGTTGTCGCAGCTGAACCGCGGTCTCGAGCAGCGGCCCAACAAGCGGCCAATCATGTCGGACCTGCGCGAATCGGGAGCTATCGAACAGGACGCCGACGTGATCCTGTTCATCTACCGCGACGAAGTGTACAACCCGGACAGCCCCGACAAGGGCACCGCGGAGATCATCATCGGCAAGCAGCGGAACGGTCCGATCGGTCCCGTTCGGCTCACTTTCCACGGCCAATACACGAAGTTCGACAACTTTGCGGGCGCGCAGAACTTCTACGGCGGCGAGTGACGCAAGGCGCCGTGGGCTGTTGTAACGGCGCTGTCGCGAGTGCGGCAATGATGGCGGAACGGTACAATCTGGCGGTTTTATGTCAGCCATAACGTGACCCATTTCCAGGATCCCAATGTTCGGTCGATTCATGCCCACCGAGGGCAAGTTCTTTGAAATCTTCAATTCGCACGCAACGTGCATCATCTCGGCAAGCCGCGAACTCGAGCTCCTGATCGACAATCTGCAGGACGCCGAAACCCACAAGCAGAACGTACAAAAGGCCGAGAAAGCGGCCGACAAGCTCACACACGAAGCCATCGACCTGCTGCACAAGACCTTCATCACGCCGCTCGACCGCGACGAGATCCACAAGCTGATCACGACGATGGACGACATCCTCGACCTGATGGAGGACGTCGCCACCGCGATCTCGCTGTACGACGTGCAAGCGGTCACGTCGGAGGCGAGCCAGCTCGCGCATATCTGCACGGCGACCTGCGAGCGCGTGCAGTTCGCGGTCAGCCTGCTGTCGGACATGAAGCAGGCGAGTCAGATCCTGAAGGCCTGCGAGGACATCGACCGGCTCGAATCGGAAGCCGACCGCGTGCTGCGCGCGGCGATGTCGAAGCTGTTCCGCGAGGAAGACGACGTCAAGGTCCTGATCAAGCTCAAGGCGATCTACGAGCTGCTCGAAACGATCACGGACAAGTGTGAGGATGTGGCCAACATCATCGAAGGCATCGTGCTGGAAAACGCATAATGCAATCGATACAACTCGCTATCTGGGTCGTCACCGGCCTGGTTGCCATTGCTTTGGTGTTCGACTTCATGAACGGTTTTCACGACGCGGCGAATTCGATCGCCACGGTCGTGTCGACCGGCGTGCTGAAGCCACAGCAGGCGGTGGCGTTCGCGGCGGCGTTCAACGTCATCGCGTATTTCGTGTTTCACCTGAAGGTGGCCACGACCGTCGGCAAGGGCACGATCGACCCGGACATCGTCGATCACTACGTGATCTTCGGCGCGTTGGTCGGCGCGATCGCGTGGAACGTGATCACCTGGGTCTACGGCATTCCGTCCAGCTCGTCGCACGCGCTGATCGGCGGCCTCATGGGTGCGGCGCTCGCGAAGTCTGGCTGGGGATCGCTGAACTGGGATGGCCTGATGAAGACCGTCGCGTTCATCTTCATTTCACCGCTGCTCGGCTTCGTGCTCGGCTCGTTTTTCATGCTCCTGGTGTCGTGGCTGTACTTCCGCACGCCGCCTAGCAAGGTCGACCGGCGCTTCAGGCGTCTGCAATTGCTCTCCGCTGGCCTGTACAGCCTGGGTCACGGTGGCAACGACGCGCAGAAAACCATCGGTATCATCTGGATGCTACTGATCGCCACCGGCTTCGCATCGATGAAGGCGGACGCGCCGCCGCTGTGGGTGATCGGCGGCTGCTATCTGTCGATGGGTCTCGGTACGCTGTTCGGTGGCTGGCGCATCGTGCGCACGATGGGCCAGAAAATCACGAAGTTGAAGCCGGTCGGCGGCTTCTGCGCGGAGGCGGGCGGAGCGATCACGCTCTTTACCGCCTCGGCGCTCGGCATTCCCGTCTCTACCACGCATACGATCACCGGCGCGATCGTCGGAGTCGGCGCGACGCAGAAGCTGAGCGCGGTGCGCTGGGGTGTCGCCGGCAACATCGTCTGGGCCTGGATTCTGACGATCCCGGCTTCCGCGGTGCTGTCCGGCGGGGCCTGGTGGCTGGGCCACCACTTCCTGTGATCACCATGCGATGCAGGCCTGCGCTGCCGGGTTCGGCTGAGTTCGGCTGAACAGCACGCGCGGGCTTCGGCTACATGCCGCCCATGGCATCGCACCGGTGTCCCTACGTAGTTCGACTAAAAAGCGCGTTGCACGGCGCGTTCAGATCAGCGGCGCGTTCGCACCATCCATCGGAATGATCGCGCCCGTCACATAGCTCGCGCGGCGGCTCGCGAGGAACAGCGCCACGTCGGCGATTTCCTCCGGCTTTGCATAGCGCCCGAGCGGCATCCGGGCCTGCCCGCGCGCCAGCGCTTCGTCATTGCCGATGCCTTGCTGCGCCGCTTCCAGCCGGACCGCTTCCTCGACGCGCTCGGTCAGCGTCGAGCCCGGATTGATCGCGTTGATGCGGATGCCATAGCGCGCGTAGTAGTGCGCGAGGCCGACGGTCGCGAGCATCAGCGCCGCGTTGGCCGCGCCGCCTGCGATATGGATGTCGCTCGCGACCTTGCCGCCCATGCCGATGATATTGACGATCGTGCCCGGCTCGGCACCGCCGTTGGCTTTCGCGCGCTCGGCCATACGGCGCAGCACTTCCTGCTGCGGATAGATATACGGGAAATACTTCGCTTCCATCGTCGCGCGGAATGCGTCGGCATCGAGCGTCTCGGGGTCGTACCGGCGCGCGGCGCCGGCACTGTTGATCAGCACGTCGATCGGGCCGACGGCGGTGCTGACTTCCTCGACGATATCGGCGGCGCTGTGCGATTCGTGCAGGTCGGCGCGCGTGCGGTGCACGTGGAATCCTTCCTGTTTCAGCTGTTCGTAGGCGCGCGCAAGGTTGGCGGGGTCGCGCGACACGATCGCGACCTTCGCGCCTTCCTGTGCGAAGGCGCGCGCGCACGCGAAACCGATGCCTTTGCTGCCGCCGGTGATGAGCACCACCTTATTTCTGAGCCCGAGTTCCATGGTCGTTACCCGCCGTCGAAAGAATATCGATGACGATAGCAGATCACGGCGTCAGAAGTTGCCGTTCGCGAAACGGGCAATCGGGTCGTCGCTGCTTTGCGTGGGTGCGGGCAAGCCGTGGGAAGCCGTCGACGCACGCATGAGCTGCACGGATCCAGTGGCTTCGGTCTGCTGCATCTGCCGGGCCTGGCGTTCCGCGATGGGGGCGGGTGGCGGCGGTTCGAATGCATCGGCGGCGGCGTCGATCGGGTCGGGTGAAGGTTGGGCAACGGTGCGGGCGGTCGTCGCGGACTGCATCGGTTGAGCGGGCGAAGCAGCGCCGCTTTCATACGTACTCGTCTGAGCCGCGGGGACCATCGTCGCTGCCACGGCGCCCGCTGAGCGTGCCTGCAGCTGCGCGGCGCCGAGGCCCGACGGCGGCGGCTCGAATTGATCGGCTTGCACGACGGGCGTGCCGCCGCCTGCACGGGTCGCCGGCGTCGCGCTCGCGACCGGCCGGGCCGTTGCCATCGACGGCGCGCTGGACAGCGCCGTCGGGCCCGCGTAGGTCGACGCAGCCGGAACTGCCACGGTTGTTGCCGTGCCCGTCGCCGCGACCGCAGCACCTCGCTCGGTTCGCGGCGCCGCAGCCTGATAGCTCGGCGTATCGAACGGCGCCGGCGTTGCCGCCGGTCCCGCCATCCGGCGGATGCCGTCGAAGCGCTTCGCCCAGTAGGGATTGGTCAGATAGTCGAGCCGCACGGTGCCGCCCGTCGATGGCGCGTTGACGAAGCGCAGCTTGCCCACGTAGATGCCGACGTGCGAATGCGCGCGCCCCGTCGTGTTGAAAAAGATCAGATCGCCTGGCGCGATTTCGTCCGGTTCGACCGACTCGCCGCGCCCGCTCATCTCGGCCGTCGTGCGCGGCAGGTTCACCGACGCCGCGCGCAGCACGACGTACCGCACGAGACCGCTGCAATCGAAGCCGCTGTCGGGCGTATTGCCGCCCCACCGGTAGGGCACGCCGACGAGACTCATCGCCTGAATGGAGATTTCCTCGCGGCCGATGCTGTGATCGACGAAGTGGGGAAAGCCGGGCGGCGGCGCGCGATAGGCGCCGTTCGCGACGACGCTGCCGCCTAACTCGCGCGACGTCTTCTGCGGCGCGCCGGCACAGGCGGCGAGCAGCAGGACGGGCAGCAGCGATAAGGCGAGTCGGCGCATGAAGACGGCACGGGCGGTAAGCGCCCATTTACTCACTGACGATGTCGGGATGGTAGCCGCCCAACAAGGCTGCGGCAAGAATTGTTGATAAATTACTTGAAGTTTGTGCGCTAAGTGTTGCCTGCGGGGAACGCCGGCGCAATAAAAAAAGCCGCGTCCGGAACGAACCGGAGGCGGCCTGCGATCAAAAGCCGGAAAAAAAACCGGCGAACCTCTAGAGAATCTCCGACGCGTAGTCAGCGAGGCGCGAGCGCTCGCCGCGCGCGAGCGTTACGTGTCCGCTGTGCGCCCAGCCCTTGAAGCGATCGACCACATAGGTCAGGCCCGAACTGCCCTCGGTCAGGTAAGGCGTATCGATCTGCGCGATGTTGCCAAGGCAGATGATCTTCGTGCCCGGACCCGCGCGCGTGACGAGCGTTTTCATCTGCTTCGGCGTCAGGTTCTGCGCCTCGTCGATGATCAGATACTTGTCGACGAACGTGCGGCCGCGCATGAAGTTCATGCTCTTGATCTTCAGGCGCGAGCGGATCAGCTCCTGGGTCGCGGCGCGGCCCCATTCGCCGGCGGCGTCGTCGGTTTTCTGCAGCACTTCGAGGTTGTCGTCGAACGCACCCATCCACGGCTGCATCTTTTCCTCTTCGGTGCCCGGCAGAAAGCCGATGTCTTCGCCGACCGGCACCGTCGCGCGCGTCACGATGATCTCGTTGTAGCGCTTGTCGTCGAGCACCTGCGCGAGACCCGCCGCGAGTGCGACCAGCGTCTTGCCGGTGCCGGCCTGGCCAAGCAGCGTGACGAAGTCGATGTCCGGATTCATCAGCAGGTTCAGCGCGAAGTTCTGCTCGCGATTGCGCGCCGTGATGCCCCACACGTTGTTCTTGTGGTGGCCATAGTCACGCAGCGTTTGCAGTAGCGCGGTCTTGCCGTTCAGTTCGCGCACCAGCGCATGAAACGCGGGCTCGCCGTTCTGCGGCTCCAGATAAACGAACTCGTTGACCAGCATCGATGCGCACAGCGGACCCGTCACGCGGTAGTACGTGGTGCCGGTTTTTGTGTCCTGCCAGCTTTCCATGCCCTTCGCGTGCCTGGTCCAGAAGTCTTGCGGCAGCGTGCGGATGCCCGTGTACAGCAGGTCGCTGTCCTCGAGCACCTGGTCGTTGAAGTAGTCTTCGGCGGGCAGACCGAGCGCATGCGCCTTGATGCGCATGTTGATGTCTTTCGACACCAGCACGACCTGGCGATCCGCGCGATCGCGCTGCAGCGCGCGCACGACGCCGAGGATCTGGTTGTCGGCCTTGCCTTCGGGCAGACCTTCGACCGGCTCGATCGCGGTCAGCCGGGTCTGGAAGTACAGCCGCCCGGACGCCTCGCGGCTGCCCAGACGCGCGAGCGAAATGCCGTCGGCCATGTCGCCCGCGTTCGCGACGAGCGCGTCGAGCGTGCGGCTCACCTGACGCGCGTTACGCGCGACTTCCGACATTCCCTTCTTGTGGTCGTCGAGCTCTTCCAACGTCATCATCGGCAGATAGACGTCGTGCTCCTCGAAGCGGAACAGGCAGCTCGGATCGTGCATCAGCACGTTGGTGTCGAGCACGAAAAGCTTCTGCACCTCGGCTGGCATGGTGCCCGTGCCACGTTTCTTGCGCGTGGCCGCAGGGCTCGCTGCGGCGGGCGCGGCGGCTGTTTCGTCCGTGCGCTGCTTCGCGGCTGGCGTGCGTGCGACGACCGGCTGCGCTTCGGCCGCGTCGGCTTCGAGCTGCGCTCGCGCGGACGGAACCGGCTGCAACAGCGCGGCGGTCTGCCTGGTCTTGCGGCCGCGCGCGGGCGCGGGTTGCGCGGCGGGCGGCGACTCGACGGCGGGCACGGGCCATAACGTAGTGGCGGCGTTGGCGGCCTGCGCCATCGGTGTGGCGACATTGGCGCGGCCGTAATCGGCCGACTCTGCGGATTCCCCTTCACGCGCCTGTTTTTTCGCGGTGGAGCGCGCGGGCGTGACGGCTTTGGCCTTGTATTCGTCAGGCGACAAAAGATTGCCGAGCTTGCTGGGGGGAGTAGGCAAAGGCATGGTTTCCCTCGAAATAATCGGGTCACATATCGTGCGCCGCCCGTCGCATTCTGACGATGCCCTCATGGGACATCGAGTTTGCGCGAGGAGGCGCGCATTCGGTCTAGAGATGCCGGTTCGCCTGGTTTTCGATAGGCTCCTTGACGGAAGCGCGTGAACCAATGAACGAACGGTCGCGCGCAATTAAAAAAGCCGCCGCCCCGGCATTCGGGGCAAGCGGCTCGACGATGATGCTCACGTTGCGCCTCACGCTCCGAACGGCACCGGTGGATCCGGTCAGGCGGCCGTCAGGGCTGGCGCAGCGGAGAAAAATGTGGGGTGGACAGGCACTCATTGCGGGCCAATATAACGCGCATCAAAGCGCTTGTACAGCCTCCAGAATGTCGTCGACGTGGCCCGGCACTTTAACGCCGCGCCACTCCTGGCGCAGCACGCCATCGGCGTCGATGAGGAACGTGGAGCGCTCGATTCCCCGTACCTCTTTGCCATACATTTTCTTCATTTTGATGACGGCGAAGAGGGCGCACAGCGTTTCTTCCGGGTCGGAAACCAGCGGGAAGGGTAGTTCGAGCTTAGCCTTGAAGTTGTCATGCGAACGCAGACTGTCGCGCGACACGCCGATCACTTCCGCGCCGGCTTTCTTGAACTTCGGATACAGATCGCGGAACTGCAACCCTTCGGTCGTGCAGCCCGGCGTGTTGTCCTTCGGATAGAAATACAGCACCACCTTCTTGCCCCGCAGCTTTGACAGCGCGATTTCGCCGCCCGTCGCGGCGGCGGTGAAGTCGGGGATGGGTTGGTCGACTGCGATGGACACGAGGTTCTCCGGTTGTTGGGGCTGGCGTCGCTAGGTGCCGCGGCGTCGGCCGGTCTGTCGTCGAGGTTGTTGTTGTTCGGGAATACGGTCGGCGCGCGGTTGTCCGATCGTCAGACCCGGCAAGGAAGCGGGCAACAGGCGGGCGACGGGCGGGCAACAGGCGAGCAACAAGCGGCGCGCCTTCTAACGACTCCCGCGTCGCGGGCCTTCAGGGCTGGACGATCAGTTCGCCGGAGCGTCCCGGAATCTCGCCCCACGCGACAGGGTACGATGGCAGCGTGTCGCGGTCTAGCGTGGCGTAGTAATCGCCCATCGTCGCGAACGTGTGGCCCTGGGCGCGCCAGCCTTCGAGCAACTGTTCGAAAACCGGCGCAAGTTTCTGTCCTTCGAGTTCCGCGTGCAGCGTGAACACCTGGTCGTGCGGATTTTTTTCAGTTTGTTTCAGCATCCACGCGGCGACGTTGTGCGTATCGACACCGTCGACACCGAGCACTTCGTCGAGCGTCGGGAGCGTGGTCGGCATCTGCACGTGCTTCAGCGTCCTGCCGTCGACCACCGGCAGATATGGCGAGTGGCCGCGGCCGTCGGAAGCGTAGCGCATGCCCCACGCGTCGATCTGCTCGAACGCGTGGCCGTTCATCTGCCAGCCCGCGGCGCCGTGCGTGACGGGAGGCGCGCCGAATATCTCGATGAATCGCGCGTGGCTCCGCTGCATCTGCGCGACGGTCCACGCGCGATCTTTGGTGCGCACGTTGTCCTGCCAGTACACGTGATCCCACGTATGGATGCCGCACTCGAAACCGGCTTCGTGGATCGCGCGCATCTCGGCCGCGGCCTTCGCGCCGATGTCCGGACCGGGCAGCAGCACGCCGTACATCAACTGCCTGACGCCGTAATGCTCGACCACCGACGTGCGCGACACCTTCTTCAGAAAGCCCGGCCGCAGCACGCGGCGCATCGCCCAACCGGTGTGGTCGGGCCCGAGGCTGAACAGGAAGGTGGCGCGCGCCTTGAAGCGGTCGAAGATGCGCGCGAGATTCGGCACGCCTTCGCGGGTGCCGCGCAGCGTGTCGACGTCGATCTTCAGGACGATGCGAGCCAAGGACGCGCCCTTATTGCTGTTCGACGAGTGCGCGGGCTTCCGCGACGTGGCCGCGATACGCTTCGAAAATCTTGCGCAGCGCTTCGTCGAAAGTCGACGTGGGTGCCCAGCTGAGTTCCTGCTTCGTATTGTCGATCTTCGGCACGCGGTTCTGCACGTCCTGATAGCCGTTGCCGTAGTACGCGCCCGACGACGTTTCGACCAGTTGCACCTTCTTGGCCGAGTCCGCGTATTCGGGGAATTCGGCCGCGAGTGCCAGCATCTTGTGCGCGAGCTCACGCACCGAGAAGTTGTTGATCGGGTTGCCGATGTTGTAGATCTTGCCGGTGGCGACGCCGTTCTTGTTCGCGATGATCTTCATCAGCGCGCTGATGCCGTCGTCGATGTCCGTGAACGCGCGCTTCTGCGCGCCGCCATCGACGAGGCTGATGTTCTCGCCGCGCACGATGTGGCCGAGGAACTGCGTGACCACGCGCGAGCTACCTTCCTTCGGCGTGTAGATCGAGTCGAGGCCCGGGCCGATCCAGTTGAACGGACGGAACAGCGTGAAGTTCAGGCCTTCCATGCCGTAGCCCCAGATCACGCGGTCCATCAGTTGCTTCGAGCACGCGTAGATCCAGCGCGGCTTGTTGATCGGGCCGTACGACAGCTGCGATTCTTCCGGATCGAACTGCTCGTCCGTGCACATGCCGTAGACCTCGGAGGTCGACGGAAACACCAGATGCTTGCCGTACTTGACGGCTGAACGCACGATCGGCAGGTTCGCCTCAAAGTCGAGTTCGAACACGCGCAGCGGCTGCTTCACATACGTTGCGGGCGTGGCGATCGCGACGAGCGGCAGAATCACATCGCACTTCTTGACGTGATATTCGACCCATTCCTTGTTGATCGTGATGTCGCCTTCGAAGAAGTGCATCCGCTCATGATTGACGAGGTCGCCGAGACGTTCGGTCTGCATGTCCATCCCGAACACTTCCCAGTCGGTGGTTTCGAGAATGCGTTTGGACAGGTGATGGCCGATGAAGCCATTCACACCCAGAATCAGGACTTTTTTCATGAATGAGATTGGATGAGCTGGGCGAACTCCGCCGGACTGACGGCAGACTCGCCGCCGTCGTGCTGGTGCCGCAATTCGTGGATGTTGATCGCGCGGCCGTCGCCGCAGATCGCGAAAACGGCATTATCGCTTACGTGCAGGCCCGGGGGCAAATCCGAGCGGAGCGCGCCGGGCGCGGCCAGACGCGCGCGCGCGACGATGAAACGGCGCCCGTTCAGCTCGGTGAAAGCGCCCGGATACGGCGGCGCGACCGCGCGGATCAGGTTGTAGACCTGTTGCGCGGACTGATTCCAGTCGATGCGGCCGTCTTCCGGTTTGCGCCCGCCGTAGTAGCTGCCATGCGCGAGATCGTTCGGCAGATGCGGCGCCTCGCCCGCGAGCAGCGCCGGCAGCACGCGCCACAGCGTTTGCTCGGCGGCGACCGTGACCTTGTCGAAGACCTGCGCGGCGGTGTCGTCGGGCAGGATCGGCACCGGTGTTTGCGCAATGATCGCGCCGGCGTCGGGCTTCGCGGCCATTTCGTGCAGTGTTGCGCCGGTTTCGCTTTCGCCGTTGAGCACCGCCCAGTTGGTCGGCACGCGGCCACGATACTTCGGCAACAGCGAGCCGTGCATGTTGTAAGCGCCCCGTGCGGCGATCGCGAGCAGGTCGAGCGGCAACATGTGGCGGTAGTAGAACGAGAAGATGAAGTCCGGCCGCGCGGCGCTCACCGCGACGCGCAGTTCGGGGCTCTTCGGATCGGCCGGCGTAACGACGGCAATGCCGTGCCCGGCTGCCACCGATGCGACGCTGCCGAACCAGATGTTCTCGCTCGGGTTGTCTTCGTGGGTCACGACGAGCGCGACCTCGACGCCGCGCGCGAGCAGCACCTGCAGGCAGCGCACGCCGACGTTGTGATACGCGAATACGACGGCGCGCGGCTTCATGGATGGTGTCCCTGGTCGGCGACCGGCACCGGCTGCACGCCTTGCACGACGGTCTGACGCGGCGCTTCGGCGACGGCCCC
Organism: Paraburkholderia sp. 40; assembly: GCF_050434105.1. Classification (NCBI taxonomy): domain Bacteria; kingdom Pseudomonadati; phylum Pseudomonadota; class Betaproteobacteria; order Burkholderiales; family Burkholderiaceae; genus Paraburkholderia; species Paraburkholderia sp. 40. The sequence goes on from NZ_JBNPVY010000004.1 coordinate 577,057, forward strand.
GCCGTCGCGTTCCTCGAGAATGGTCTGCACCAGATAACGCGGCCGCGCACGCACCTGCTGATAGATCCGGCCGATGTATTCACCGAGCAGGCCGAGCGCGAAGATGATCACGCCGAGCAGGAAGAAGGTGATTGCAAACAGCGTGAACACACCTTGCACTTCCGCGCCGATGATGAAACGGCGAATCAGCAGCAGGACGAACAGCGCCGCGGACCCTAGCGACAGGATCACGCCGATGAACGACAGCCATTGCAGCGGCACCACCGAGAAGCCGGTGACGAGGTCGAAATTCAGACGGATCAGCGAGTACAGCGAGTACTTTGACTCACCGGCGAAGCGTTCCTCGTGCGCGACCTCGATTTCCACCGGATTCTGCGCGAACGTGTACGCGAGCGCCGGAATGAACGTGTTGATTTCGCCGCAGCGGTTGATCGTATCGACGATATGGCGGCTGTAGGCGCGCAGCATGCAGCCCTGGTCGGTCATCTTGATGCGCGTGATGCGCTCGCGCAGATGATTCATCGCGCGCGACGCCTTGCGGCGCCACAGGCTGTCCTGGCGCTGCCGACGGATCGTGCCGACGTAGTCGAAACCTTCGCGCATCTTCGCGACGAGCTTGGCGATTTCCTCGGGCGGATTCTGCAGGTCGGCGTCGAGCGTGATCACGACGTCGCCGCGCGACTGCTCGAAGCCCGCGAGAATCGCCATGTGCTGGCCGTAGTTGCCGTTCAGCAGGATCACGCGCGTGGTGTCGGGGCGCGCGCGGAACTGCCCGGCGAGCAGCGCCGCGGATTTGTCGCGGCTGCCGTCGTTGATGAAGATCACTTCATAACCGGTGCCGAGCGCGTCGAGCGCCGGATAGAGGCGCGCGAACAGCGCGGCCAGTCCGGCTTCCTCGTTGTACACCGGAATGATGATCGACACTTCCGGTGCGACGGCGCGATGTTCCGAATAAGTCATGTCCGCTTATTTTCCGTAGTGTTCGCAAATTTCGTTGACCGCGCGGCACACGCGCTCGACGTCGCCTTCGTTCATCAGCGTGAAGAGTGGCAGCGTGACGGTGGTGGCGCCGAAGCGCTCCGCGTGCGGGAACATGCCTTCCTTGAAGCCGCGCGCGCGGTACAGGGAAAACAGGTGCAGCGCCGGGTAGTGCACGCCCGAGCCGATGCCTCGCTCCTTCAGCTCGCCCATGAAGCCGGCGCGGTCGATCGACAGTTTTTCGAGCGGCAGCGTGATCTGGAACATGTGCCAGTTGCTGTTTTCGAAGTCCGCGGGCGGCAGGCCGACGCCGAGCTTAACGGCCGCGCCGCCTTCGAGTTGCGCGAAGTACGCGCGCACGAGCTTCTTGCGCTGCGCGATGAAGCGCTCGAGATGCGGCAGCTGGCCGAGGCCGACACGCGCGGCGACGTCGGTCAGGTTGTACTTGCCGCCGAGCACGTCGCAGTCCATGCCGTCGAAGCCGGTGCGCGTGATGCCCTGCAGCCGGTACTTCTGCGCGAGCACCGCTTCTTCCTCGTTGTTCAGCACCAGCGCGCCGCCTTCGACCGAGGTCAGGTTCTTGTTCGCGTGGAAGCTGAACGACACGATGTCGCCGAGCTTGCCGATGCGCTCGCCGTTCCAGGTGGAGCCGAATGCCTGCGCGGCGTCTTCGATCACGCGCAGCTCGTGCGCGCGGGCGATCCCGTACAGACGGTCCATGTCGACCGGCAGGCCCGACAGGAACACCGGCAGCAACGCCTTGGTGCGCGGCGTGATCGCTTTTTCGAGCAGGTCGAGATCGATGTTGCGCGTGATCGGGTCGATGTCGGCGAACACTGGCGTCGCACCGGTTTCGAGGATCACGTTGCAGGTCGACACCCAGGTGGCCGGCGTCGTGATCACTTCGTCGCCGGGACCGACGCCGGCGATGCGCAGGCCGATTTCGAGCGTCGCGGTACCGGAATTGAAGGTGCGCACCGGGCGGCCGCCGCAAAACTCGGACAGCGCGGCCTCGAACTTCTGGTTCTGCGGGCCGGTGGTGATCCAGCCGGAACGCAGCACGTCGGCGACGCCCTGGATCGTTTCCTCGTCGATCTCGGGTTTGACAAACGGCAAAAACGGGACTTGTGACTGGCTCATGAATGCATCGCTCGATTGAAAGGGGCGCGGCCCGACGGGCGCGAAGTACGATGGGCGCGAAGTAAACCACAAACTACCCGCAAACCCAAGGCCGCGGCTTAAAAAACGCAACCGCACAGCTTACCGCGGACTACCTTACGTCTCGCTTAGGCGGCGCGTGTGCCGCGCGGGCTCCTGCGCGAGGCGCCGCGCCTAGCTGCGCGCGAGCACGACCACGCCGACGAGAATGATGCCGATGCCGACCAGCTTCTGCACCGACATCACTTCGCCGAACAGGTACCACGCGGCGATCGCATTGACGACGTAGCCAAGTGACAGCATCGGATAGGCGATCGACACGTCCACGCGCGAGAGCCCGATGATCCACACCGCCACGCTGATCACGTAGCAGGCGAGTCCGCCGATGATCGGCGGCTGGGTTGCCAGCTTGAAGCCGATGGGCAGGATGTTCGCACGGGTGAATTCGAAGTGTCCAACGGCATTCGTGCCGGCCTTGAGCAGCAGCTGCGCGCCGGCGTTAAGCGTGACGCCGGCCAGGATGCAGAACAGGGAAATCGGGTTCATCGAACGGTCTGGTTCTCGAAAGGGTTAGGGCTTTGCCGCGGGCGTGGAGACGGGGGCCGGCGTGGCCGATGCCGCGGGCCTCACTTCCACGACTGCCGAGGCGGCATTAGCGGGGGTAGCGGGTGCTGCTGCCGCCGCTGCGGCCGGGGCGGCGGCAGCAGCCGCGTCGGCGAGCGGCTTCATCACCACCACGCGGCGCGGATCGCGCGCGATCACCTGCATCGGCACGCCTTGCTTCACGAGGCGGTCGTAGGTCGGCGGCGGGATCAGCGCGAGCGCGTAGCGATCGGCCTTCCAGCGCTCGATCCACGCGTCGACCGTCGGCACCCATTTTTGCGGCTCGACGGACACGCCGAATGCGAGCTCGTCCGGGTGCGCGACCATGATCATCGTGTGGCCGATGTAGAACGGCAGCGTGTGGTCGAGCACGCCGACCGAGTAGAACGGCGTGTCGGGCGGCAGCTTCGCGAGCTCGGCCTTGATCGCGGGCGCGAGCGGCGCGCCGGAGCTCAGGCGCCCGAACACGTCGTGGCCGGTGCCCGCGATGGTGCCGAGCAGCAGCCAGCCCGCGCCGAACGCGGCGAGGCTGCCGAGACCGACTCGCGCGTTGGCGCCCACGCCGCCCTGGCCGCGGCGGTTCAGCCACAGCGCGAACAGCGTGAGCACGAACGCGACGGCTAGCGCGGCGAGCACCCACACGCGGTATTCGGCATACAGCTCGGCTGGATTGCGCGCAGTGCCGAAGCGCGGCAGGAACAGCGCCGCGAACGCGGCGACCACGAAAAACAGCGCGTAGCCCGCCAGATGCCGGCGCAGCTGCTCGCGCGTGACGAGCGGCAGATACATGCCGATCAGCATCGCGATCGGCGGCGCGATCGGCAGCGTGTAGGACAGCAGCTTCGAGTGCGACGCGCTGAAGAACAGGAAAATGAAGACGATCCACGTGAGCATCAGCGTGACCGGCGCGAAGCCGTTCGGCTGACGCGGCTGGCGCCACGCGTGGCGCACGCTTTGCACGGTTACCGACAGCCACGGCAGGAAGCCCACCAGCAGTACTGGCACGAAGTAGTAGAACGCGCCGGGGCGATTCTGCTCGGGCGTCAGATAGCGCTTGAACTGCTGAACGACGAAGAAGAAGTTCAGGAATTCCGGATTGCGCTGCTGCACGAGGACGAACCACGGCGTCACGATCGCGAAAAAAACGATCAGCCCGCTCACCAGATGCAGACGCTTCCATAGCGCCCAATCGCGCGCGATCAGCGTGTAGAGCACCAGCGCCGCGCCTGGCAGGATCAGCCCGACCAGGCCCTTCGAGAGCACCGCCAGCGCCATCGACGCCCAGCACACCCACATCCAGCCGCGCACGCATGGGGGCCGCAGGTTCGGGCGCTGGGCGAGCAGCAGCGCGCACAGCGTGAGCGCCATCCAGAGCGACAAGCCCATGTCGAGCGTATTGAAGTGGCCCATCAGGTTCCAGTACGGCGAACAGGCGAGCACGAGTGCCGCGAACACGCCGGTCGCCGCGTTGAACACGCGGGCGCCGGTAAAGCCGATCAGCAGCACGCCGGCGAAGCCCGTCAGCGCGGTGTAGAGGCGCGCCTGCCATTCGCCGATGCCGAACCACGCGAACGTCAGCGCGTTCGCCCAGGTTTGCAGCGGCGGCTTCTCGAAGTACTTGTAGGCGTTGTAGCGCGGCGTGATCCAGTCGCCGGTCACGAACATTTCGCGCGCCATTTCGGCGTAGCGGCCTTCGTCGCTCGGCAGCAGATGGCGCCAGCCGAGTGGCACGAACCAGATCACGGCGAGAACCAGCACCAGCAACAGGATCGCGGTGCGGTTGAGCGGTAGCCTCGACGGCGTATCGTTCATGAAATATCAACCCTTCTTGTTATCGACGGCGCGCGCACGGGCGCGACGCGGGGGGCCAGAACCGGGCCGGCCGGGTGCGCCGGCGCGGGATGCGCCGGCGCCGGGCACGCTCAGGCCTCGATCAGCAACGCGGCCGCGACCTTGCGGCCCTCGGCCATCAGAATGTTGTAGGTGCGGCAGGCGGCCTTGAAGTCCATCGTTTCCACGCCGATGCGTTTCGCTGTCAGCGCGGCGGTCAGGCGCGGGTGCGGAAAGCGCAGCCGCTCGCCGCTGCCGAACACGACCACTTCGGGCGCGGCGTCGGCCAGCATCGCGAAATGCTCGGCGCTCAACTGCTCGAATGACGAGACGGGCCAGGGAATGACCGGCGCGTCCGGCAGCACGAGAATACTGCCCGCGTGACGCACCAGATTGATTTCGACGTAGTCCGCGCCGTAGCCGGTAACGGTATTGAGCGCGCCGCTGGAATCCTGATGTAATTTCAAATTGGTTTTCCGAAGTCGTCGTGAGACGTCATGCGTGTTGTCGGCCTGGCTGCACGTCGCACAGGCCGCGCGGTTCGACGCGTGTGACACACGAGAAGGCCGAAAAGGCTTGCCGATGCGGGTGGTGCATTGCGGAAGTCGGCCAAAATCCGCTAAATTATAACTTTTTAGCCGCCTTGCGGCGCCCCTCGCTCAAGTGCCGCCACAAGCCGCGCTGGGCGCATCGGCGTGGCCCACCGGCTACCTGGGTTGGCATCGCCCGCTTTCGCTGCATTTTTTCCCACACGCCGGAACCCGGAAAGCGCGGCCGCTCGACAGTTCGACCCCATTTCGCGGCTGGCCGCCGTCGCCGGCGCCGCCGCGTCCGAATTCCCCGTAGCGGTGAATCCGAGCGGCCCGGCGTCGTCAGCCAGGCCCCGTTTGCCCAAGGTTTGCCCCAGCCATCAACCAGGATGAAGTGCCCGCCGTGAAACCGATTCTCAAATCCAACAAGTTGTTGAATGTCTGCTACGACATTCGCGGGCCCGTCCTCGAACATGCGAAGCGGCTCGAAGAAGAGGGTCACCGCATCATCAAGCTGAACATCGGCAATCTGGCACCGTTCGGCTTCGAGGCGCCGGACGAGATCATTCAGGACATGATCCTGAACCTGCCCAGCTCGTCGGGCTACTCCGACTCGAAGGGCGTGTTCGCCGCGCGCAAGGCGATCATGCACTACACGCAGCAAAAGGGCGTGCACGGCGTCGAGCTGGACGACGTCTACATCGGCAACGGCGCGTCCGAGCTGATCGTGATGGCGCTCCAGGGCCTCGTCAACGACGGCGACGAAGTGCTGCTGCCCGCGCCCGATTACCCGCTGTGGACCGCCGGCGTGAGCCTCGCGGGCGGCACGCCGGTGCACTACATCTGCGACGAGTCGAATAGCTGGATGCCCGACCTCGATGACATCCGCGCGAAAATCACGCCGAACACGCGCGCGCTGGTCGTGATCAACCCGAACAACCCGACCGGCGCGCTGTACTCGGACGAACTGCTGCTCGGCCTGATCCAGATCGCGCGCCAGCACGGCCTCGTGATCTTCGCCGACGAGGTCTACGACAAGATCGTCTACGACGGCAAGAGGCACACGTCGATGGCGTCGCTGTCCGAAGACGTGCTGACCGTCACGTTCAACAGCCTGTCGAAGAGCTACCGCTCGTGCGGCTATCGCGCCGGCTGGATGGCCGTTTCGGGCCTGATCGGCGAAAACCGCCGGCTCGCGAAAGACTATCTGGAGGGGCTCGGCATCCTCGCGTCGATGCGGCTGTGCCCGAACGTGCCCGGCCAGTACGCGATCCAGACCGCGCTCGGCGGCTATCAGAGCATCAACGACCTGATCGTGCCGGGCGGGCGCCTGTACAAGCAGCGCGAGCTCGCCTACGACATGCTGACGGCGATCCCCGGCGTGAGCTGCGTGAAGCCCGAGGCGGCGCTGTACATGTTCCCGCGCCTCGACCCGAAGGTGTATCCGATCCAGAACGACCAGCAGTTCATCCTCGACCTGCTGCTCGAAGAGCGGGTGCTGCTCGTGCAGGGCACCGGCTTCAACTGGAAGACGCCGGATCACTTCCGTGTCGTGTTCCTGCCGAACGTCGACGACCTCGCGGATTCGATCAACCGGATCGCGCGCTTCCTCGACGGCTACCGCAAACGTCACACAGCCTGAGCCGGCCTCGCGTACGATGTGGCGCGTGAGGCGCGCCGCTCGTGCCACCCCCGACACCCTTTTCAAACCTCTACTAGAAACACACGCTGCATGGAACCGATCAAAGTTGGACTGCTGGGCTTCGGCACGGTAGGCAGCGGGACCTTCACGGTACTGCGCCGCAATCAGGAAGAAATCAAACGTCGCGCGGGTCGCGGCATCGAGATTGCGCGCATTGCCGTGCGCAACCCGGCCAAGGCGACCGCGGCGCTCGGCGGCGAAGCCGGCAGCGTGGCGCTGACCGATGACTTCAACGCGGTCGTCGACGATCCTTCGATCGCGATCGTCGCGGAAATGATCGGCGGCACCGGCATCGCGCGCGACCTCGTGCTGCGCGCGATCAACAACGGCAAGCACGTGGTCACCGCCAACAAGGCGCTGCTCGCGGTGCATGGCACGGAGATTTTCGAGGCGGCGCGCGCGAACGGCGTGATGGTCGCGTTCGAGTCGGCGGTGGCGGGTGGCATTCCGATCATCAAGGCACTGCGCGAAGGGCTGACGGCGAACCGCATCCAGTACATCGCGGGCATCATCAACGGCACGACGAACTACATCCTGTCGGAGATGCGTGACCGTGGGCTCGATTTCGCGACCGCGCTGAAGGCCGCGCAGGAGCTCGGCTACGCGGAAGCCGACCCGACCTTCGACATCGAGGGCGTCGACGCGGCGCACAAAGCGACGATCATGAGCGCGATCGCGTTCGGCGTGCCGGTGCAGTTCGACCGCGCGTACGTCGAAGGCATCAGCAAGCTCGCCGCGATCGACATCAAATACGCCGAGGAGCTCGGCTACCGCATCAAGCTGCTCGGCATCACGCGACGCACCGACAAGGGCATCGAGCTGCGCGTGCACCCCACGCTGATTCCGGAGAAGCGCCTGCTCGCGAATGTGGAAGGCGCGATGAACGCGGTCGTCGTGCATGGTGACGCGGTCGGCACGACGTTGTACTACGGCAAGGGCGCGGGCGCCGAGCCGACGGCTTCCGCCGTGGTCGCCGATCTCGTTGACGTGACGCGTCTGCACACGGCCGACCCCGAGCACCGCGTGCCGCATCTGGCATTCCAGCCAGACAGCCTGTCGAACATCCCGATCCTGCCGATCGAAGAAGTCACGAGCGGCTACTACCTGCGCCTGCGCGTCGCCGACGTGACCGGCGTGCTCGCCGACATCACGCGCATTCTGGCGGACACCGGCATTTCGATCGACGCGCTGCTGCAAAAGGAATCGGAGCTCGTCGACGCGAACGGCAAGGGCGAAACCGACATCCTGCTGATCACGCACGAGACGGTCGAAAAGCAGGTCAATGCCGCGATCAGGTCGATCGAGGCGCTCGAGACCGTCGTCTCGCAAGTCACGAAGCTGCGCATGGAAGCGCTGAACTAGGCCGAACTATGAACTACCTCTCCACGCGCGGCGCCGGAGCCGGCGAGCGCCATACCTTCTCCGAGATCCTGCTCGGCGGTCTCGCGAAAGACGGCGGCCTGTATCTGCCGGCCGACTATCCGCGCGTCACCGCGGATGAACTCACGCGCTGGCGCACGCTACCGTACGCGGATCTCGCCTTCGAGATCCTGTCGAAGTTCTGCGACGACATTCCCGGCGCCGACCTGCGCGCACTGACGCGCAAGACCTATACGGCGGCGACCTACTGCAACGTGCGCGACGACGAAAGCGCCGCGCAGATCACGCCGCTGAAGACGCTCGGCGTCGAAGCCGGCGCGCCGCTGTCGCTGCTCGAACTGTCGAACGGTCCGACGCTCGCGTTCAAAGACATGGCGATGCAGCTGATCGGCAACCTGTTCGAGTACACGCTCGCGAAGCATGGCGAAACGCTGAACATTCTCGGCGCGACGTCGGGCGACACCGGCAGCGCCGCTGAATACGCGATGCGCGGCAAGAAGGGCATCCGCGTGTTCATGCTGTCGCCGCACAAAAAGATGAGCGCGTTCCAGTCCGCGCAGATGTACAGCCTGCAAGACCCGAACATCTTCAACCTCGCGGTGCAAGGCGTGTTCGACGACGCGCAGGACATTGTGAAGGCGGTGTCGAACGATCACGCGTTCAAGTCGAAGTACAAGATCGGCACGGTCAACTCGATCAACTGGGCGCGGGTCGTCGCACAGGTCGTCTACTACTTCAAGGGCTACTTTGCCGCGACGAAGTCGAACGCCGAGCGCGTGTCGTTCACGGTGCCGTCGGGCAACTTCGGCAACGTGTGCGCGGGCCATATCGCGCGCATGATGGGTCTGCCGATCGAGAAGCTCGTCGTCGCGACCAACGAGAACGACGTGCTCGACGAGTTCTTCCGCACTGGTATTTACCGCGTACGCAAGGCGGCCGAGACGTATCACACGAGCAGCCCGAGCATGGACATCTCGAAGGCATCGAACTTCGAGCGCTTCGTGTACGACCTGCTCGGCCGCGATCCGGCGCGCGTGCTGCAACTGTTCCGCGACGTCGAGGAGAAGGGCGGTTTCGATCTCGCGGCGAGTGGCGACTTCGCGCGCGTAAAGGAGTTCGGTTTCGTGTCGGGCAGCAGCAGCCACGACACCCGCGTCGACACGATCCGCGACGTGTTCCAGCGTTACGACATGATGATCGACACGCACACGGCCGACGGCTTGAAGGTCGCGCGCGAGCATCTGCAGCCCGGCATTCCGATGATCGTGCTCGAGACCGCGCAGCCGATCAAGTTCGGCGAGACGATCCGCGAGGCGCTGCTGCGCGAGCCGGAGCGCCCGGCGGCGTTCTCGGGGCTCGAGTCGCTGCCGCAGCGCTTCGAGGTCGTGCCCGCGGATGCGCAGCGGGTGAAGGACTTCATCGTTGCGAATACCGGCGAATAAGGGCGAGCGGGCCGCGTGAGCCGTTTTACGGCTCACGCGGGATGCCGCGTCGCTTCAGGTTGATCGACGCCCACGCCCGCACTACGGGAAAACGCTGGCCGCACCCTCCGCGGCCACGCATCGAAAAACACAAAAAGCTCCCCATAACGCCCGGCCGCCCAGGCTAACGGCATCGGCCGCTACAATGTTCTTTTAACCTGCGGCTTCCACCCCCCCAGATGTCCACACCCACGCCCCGCGCCCCGATGCTCGCCACTGCCGATGCGCTGGCGATCCTGCTCGACGCCGCGCGCGCGCTCGACGGTATCGAAACGCTGCCGACGCTCGACGCGCTGAATCGCGTGCTCGCCACCGACGTCACGTCGCCGCTCGACGTGCCGCCGATGAACACGAGCGCGATGGACGGCTACGCGGTCCGCATCGCCGATCTCGCGCACGGCAGCCGCCTGCCGGTCTCGCAACGCATTCCGGCCGGCCATGCGCCGACGCCGCTCGCGCCCAATAGCGCGGCACGCATCTTCACCGGCGCGACGGTGCCCGCCGGCGCGGACGCGGTCGTGATGCAGGAGCAGACCGAGGTGGCTGGCGACGAGGTGACGATCGTGCATCGTCCGCAGGCGGGCGAGTGGATCACCGCACAGGGCGCCGATATTCGCGCGGGCTCGGTGATCCTGCCGGGCGGCACGCGGCTCACGCCGCAGGCGTTGGGGCTTGCCGCGTCGGTCGGATGCGCGCGGCTCGAGGTGCGCCGCCGCGTGAAAGTCGCCGTATTCTTCACCGGCGACGAACTGACGATGCCCGGTGAGCCGCTGAAGCCCGGCGCGATCTACAACTCGAATCGCTTCACGCTGCGCGGCCTGCTCGAGAAGCTCGGCTGCGACGTGACCGACTATGGCATCGTCGCCGATCAACTCGACGCGACCCGCGCGACGCTGCGAGAAGCCGCCGAGGCGCACGATCTGATTCTCACCTGCGGCGGCGTGTCGGTCGGCGAGGAGGATCACGTGAAGCCGGCGGTGGAGGCCGAAGGGCGTCTGTCGATGTGGCAGATCGCCATGAAGCCGGGCAAGCCGCTCGCGTTCGGCGCGGTGCGGCGTGGTGCGGGTGGTGCGGGTGGTGCAAATGGGGGCGAGCCGGCCGAAACGTTTTTCATCGGCCTGCCCGGCAATCCGGTGTCGAGCTTCGTGACGTTCCTGCTGTTCGTGCGTCCGTTCGTACTGCGGCTGGCCGGCGTGCAGGCGGTCGCGCCGCGCGCGCTGTCGCTGCGCGCGGACTTCACGCAGGGCAAGGCCGATCGCCGCAACGAGTTCCTGCGCGCGCGCGTCAATGTGGCGGGAGGGCTCGATCTGTTTGCCAATCAGAGTTCGGCCGTGTTGACGTCGACCGTGTGGGGCGACGGTCTGATCGACAATCCGCCGAACCACGCGATCAGCGCCGGCGAAACCGTGCGCTTCATTCCGTTTTCCGAACTGCTGAACTGAGGCCGGTCGTCCGCGGCATGCGCGGCTTAGACCGGCGGTATCCCGATGAAGATTGAACTCCGATACTTTGCGAGCGTGCGTGAAGCGCTCAATACGTCCGACGAAAGCGTCGAGGTGCCCGACGGCATCGCGACCGTCGGCGATGTGCGCGCGTGGCTGCGCGTGCGTGGCGGCATCTGGGCCGAGACGCTCGCCGAAGGCCGCGCGCTGCGCATGGCCTGCAACCACGTGATGACCGGCGCGAGCACCCGCATCACCGAGGGCTGCGAGGTCGCGTTCTTTCCGCCCGTCACCGGCGGCTGAGCCGCGCTCTCGCACATTACGTTCACGCCAGCGACAAAAGCCCTCAGGAGCCGTCCATGCCCGTTCGCGTCCAGACCGAAGACTTCGACCTCAGCGCCGAGGTGGCCGCGCTGCGCGCGCGCAATCCGAGGATCGGCGCGGTCGCATGCTTCGTCGGCACCGTGCGCGATCTCAACGAGGGCAGCGCGGTCGAGACGATGGAGCTCGAGCATTATCCGGGCATGACGGAGAAGTCGCTCGAGGCGATCGTCGAGCGTGCGCGCGAACGCTGGCCGGGCATCGAGGTGCTGATCGTGCATCGCGTCGGCAAGCTGTATCCGCTCGATCAGATCGTGCTCGTTGCGACGACGGCCGCGCATCGCGGCGACGCGTTTGCGTCGTGTGAATTCGTGATGGACTATCTGAAGACCGAAGCGCCATTCTGGAAGAAGGAGAAAACCGACGCGGGCGAGCGCTGGGTCGACGCGCGCGTGACCGACGATGCCGCGCTCGCGCGCTGGGGAATCGATTCGGGAAATCGGACTTCGGAGTAAACGAGTCGCGGGCCGCGGAGTTGCGACGGCGCACGCGGCGTCTTTGTGTGAGGGGCGTCGGCGCCGGCCGACGTTCACTCGTCCCGCGAGCGTCCGATGATCGGCACCGGGAACGGCTCCCCAGCCGGCCGCGACGGATGCTCACCATCGTCGTCAACGTCGCCATCTCGCGGCCGACGCTTCGGCGCCACCCGCTCGAGCAGCGCCTGCTGCTCCGGCGGGATCTTGTAATCCCAGCCGAAACGGCTCAGCTGCAGACTCTGCGCGATCCGCAGCGCCGGCTCCATGAAACGGACCGCCGCGGCCGGCTGATAGCGCGATTCGACCGTATCGAGGAACAGATACAGCCAGCGGCTGAAATGCTGCGGCTCGATGCGTTCGAGCGGCTGATGCGCCTGCTGCACGTTGCCGCGATACTGCTTCGCGCCGAGCACGAGGCTGCTCCAGAATGTGCACATCTTCGGCAGATGGTCGTCCCAGCGGTCCGCGAGCTTCGCGTCGAAGACCGGACCGAGCAGCGGGTCGGCACGCACGCGATCGTAAAAGCCATAGACGAGGTCGCGGATATTGGCGTCGGTGGGTTCGGCCGCGCGTTCGACCGGCGGCGCGGCGGGGAAAGACGGATTCATGCGGATTCCAGAAAATTGCGGTTGCCGATGACGGCTGAACTGAACCTTGAACCTCCCGTTTTTCTAACAAACGGTTGATGCGGAAAAAGCTACTATTGCTATCCGAAACAGTTTTGCAACGCGATTCGCGGAACGACGCCCGCCAGCCAGTCATGCCAGCCAGTCATGTTAGGGCGTAGCGCTCGTTCCCGGCAACCCTTGCCTCGACGCGGTTATCGGGACGTACAAGGCACTTGCTCGCAGCCTTTCAAGCTATACCGGGACCTATGAGACTTACCGACTATACGGATTACGCGCTGCGCGTGCTGCTGTACCTCGCGGTGCGGGGCGACGGATTATCGACGATTCAGGACATTTCGCAAGCCTACGGCATCTCGAAGAACCATCTGATGAAGGTCGTGCAGCAGCTGGGCGAGCTCGGCTGGGTCGAAACCGTGCGCGGCCGCAACGGCGGTTTGCGGCTCGGCGCGCAATCGCTGTCGCTGACCGTGGGCGACGTGGTGCGGGTCACGGAAAGCGACTTTGCGCTGGTCGGCTGTCTGCCAGACCGGCAGGGCCAACAGCGGCCTTGCGTCATCACGACGCAGTGCCGGCTGCGTGGCGCGTTGCAGGCGGCGAACCACGCTTTTCTCGCCGAGCTCGACCGTTTTACGATCGGCGAAGTCGCGCAACCGAAAAGTCCGCTCGCGGCGTTGCTCGGGTTAGGCTCCACGATTCAGATGGTGCCGCTGCCGATTACGGTGGCATCGGATAGCACGCGCGGCGGCAGTCCGGCGACGCTGGGCCACAAGAACTAGAACATCCGGCCGGCTCCCCGGGTGCGCAAACCCGCCCGGCCGCGCCACTGGGGAAGGATCGCGGCAGTTCTTGCGCTCAAATGTTAAATAGTTGCGACCGAGGCCAAAAAAGCGCTTGAAACCCTAATAAAACGCCTCATTTTGGTGGTAATCGAAATTGGAGGTCTCTTGATGAGAATCGACAAACTCACCACTAAATTCCAGGAAGCGCTCGCGGACGCCCAGAGTCTGGCGGTTGGCCACGACAATCAGTACATCGAACCCGTGCACGTGCTGGCGGCACTCGTCGCGCAGCAGGACGGCTCCGCTCGCTCGCTGCTGTCGCGCGCCGGCGTGCATGTACAACCTCTACAAACCGCACTGAACGACGCGGTCACGCGGCTGCCCCAAGTGCAAGGCACCGATGGCAACGTGCAGATCGGCCGCGAACTGACCGGTCTGTTGAACCAGGCCGACAAGGAAGCGCAGAAGCTCAACGACACGTTCGTCGCGAGCGAAATGTTCCTGCTCGCGGTCGCCGACGACAAAGGCGAGGCCGGCCGTCTCGCGCGCGAGCATGGGTTGTCGCGCAAGGCGCTCGAAACCGCGATCGCCGCGGTGCGCGGCGGCTCGCAGGTGCATAGCCAGGACGCCGAAAGCCAGCGCGAAGCGCTGAAGAAATACACGATCGACCTGACCGAGCGCGCCCGCGCAGGCAAGCTCGACCCCGTGATTGGCCGCGACGACGAAATCCGCCGTTCCATCCAGATCCTGCAGCGCCGCACCAAGAACAACCCGGTGCTGATCGGCGAGCCGGGCGTCGGCAAGACCGCGATCGTCGAGGGGCTCGCACAGCGCATCGTCAACGGCGAAGTGCCGGAAACGCTGAAGAACAAGCGCGTGCTGTCGCTCGACATGGCCGCGCTGCTCGCGGGCGCCAAATATCGCGGCGAGTTCGAGGAGCGCCTGAAGGCGGTGCTCAACGACATCGCGAAGGACGAAGGGCAAACCATCGTCTTCATCGACGAGATTCACACGATGGTCGGCGCCGGCAAGGCCGAAGGCGCGATGGACGCGGGCAACATGCTGAAGCCGGCGCTCTCGCGCGGCGAGCTGCATTGCGTCGGCGCGACCACGCTCGACGAATACCGCAAGTACATCGAAAAGGATGCCGCGCTCGAGCGCCGTTTCCAGAAGGTGCTGGTGGACGAGCCGTCGGTCGAGGCGACCATCGCGATCCTGCGCGGTCTGCAGGAGCGCTATGAGCTGCACCACGGCGTCGACATCACCGACCCGGCGATCGTCGCGGCCGCCGAGCTGTCGCATCGTTACATCACGGACCGCTTCCTGCCCGACAAGGCGATCGATCTGATCGACGAAGCCGCGTCGAAGATCAAGATGGAAATCGACTCGAAGCCGGAGGAGATGGATCGGCTCGACCGTCGTCTGATCCAGCTGAAGATCGAACGCGAAGCAGTGAAGAAGGAGAAGGACGAAGCGTCGCAGAAGCGTCTGCAACTGATCGAAGAGGAAATCGAGCGGCTCAACCGCGAATATTCGGACCTCGATGAAATCTGGACCGCGGAAAAAGCGGCGGTGCAGGGCAGCGCGCAACTGAAGGAAGAGATCGAGAAGACGCGTGCGGAAATCGTGCGTCTGCAGCGTGAGGGCAAGCTCGAGAAGGTGGCCGAATTGCAGTACGGCAAGCTGCCGGGTCTCGAGGCGCAGCTGAAGGAAGTCACGCGCGCCGAGGCCGAGGAGCAGAACAGTCCGAAGCGTCCGCGTCTGTTGCGCACGCAGGTCGGCGCTGAAGAAATCGCCGAGGTCGTGTCGCGGGCCACCGGCATTCCGGTGTCGCGCATGATGCAGGGCGAGCGCGAAAAGCTGCTGCAGATCGAGTCGAAGCTGCATGAGCGCGTGGTCGGCCAGGACGAGGCGATCAGCGCGGTCGCCGATGCGATTCGCCGCTCGCGCGCGGGTCTGTCGGACCCGAACCGTCCGTATGGCTCGTTCCTGTTCCTCGGGCCGACCGGCGTCGGCAAGACCGAGCTGTGCAAGGCGTTGGCGTCGTTCCTGTTCGATTCGGAAGAGCATCTCATCCGTATCGACATGAGCGAGTTCATGGAGAAGCACAGCGTCGCGCGTCTGATCGGCGCGCCGCCGGGTTACGTCGGCTACGAGGAGGGCGGTTATCTGACTGAGGCCGTGCGCCGCAAGCCGTATAGCGTGATCCTGCTCGACGAAATCGAGAAGGCGCATCCGGACGTGTTCAACGTGCTGCTGCAGGTGCTCGACGACGGCCGCATGACCGATGGCCAGGGCCGCACCGTCGACTTCAAGAACACGGTGATCGTGATGACCTCGAACCTCGGTTCGCAGGTGATCCAGGCGATGGTCGGCGAGCCGCAGGAAGCCGTGAAGGACGCCGTGTGGGAAGAGGTGAAGCTGCACTTCCGGCCCGAGTTCCTGAACCGGATCGACGACGTCGTCGTGTTCCATGCGCTCGATCGCTCGAACATCCAGTCGATCGCGCGGATCCAGCTGCAGCGTCTGCACGAGCGGCTCGCAAAGCTCGACATGCAGCTGGTGGTATCGGACGCGGCGCTCGAGCACATCGGCAAGGTCGGCTACGACCCGCTGTTCGGTGCGCGGCCGCTGAAGCGCGCAATCCAGCAGGAGATCGAGAACCCGATAGCGAAGCTGATTCTGGCCGGCAAGTTCGGTCCGAAGGATGTAATTCCGGTCGAAGTGGACGACGGTAAGCTGCTGTTCGAGCGCGTCGTGCACTGAAGGCGATGGCTTGATGACGCGAAGGGACGATAGCAGGCGAGTCGTTCCCACCAACGTTAAGAAACCGGCAACGAAGGTGACTTCGTTGCCGGTTTTCTTTTGTCCGCCGATTTCAAACCGGTGGCATCATCGTGGAGCGAAGGTCTCTGCAAGTCGCCAGCGCATGGCGCACAGCGTGCTTAAGCGTTGCCCTTGTTGCCGAGCAGCGCCGACAGGCCGCCGAGCGCGCCGAGCACCGTGGTCGCGTTCAGCTTGCCATCGGCCGGCACTTCGCCTTCCGGCGTGGCCGCGTTGACGACGTGCGGCAGGATCTGCGACAGCAGACCCGTCACCTGATCCGGCTGGACGCCGGCCTTGGCGGCGAGACCGGTCACGGCTTCCGAGCCCAGCACGTTATGCAGCGCGTCGGGTGCGATCGGCTGGTTTTCGCCATTGCCGACCCACGACGACACGACGTCGCCGAGGCCCTTTTCCTGGAAGCGCTGGATCAGGCCGTTCAGGCCACCAGGCTGGTTGTTGACGAATTCGAGCGCGGCGGCGATCAGCGCTTGCTGGCCGCCGCCTTCTGGCGATTTGCCAAGCAGGGAACCGATGGTGTCGAGTAGGCTCATGACGGTCTCTCTTGAATGCCGGCGCGTACGACGGCCGGGCGGTTGACGTCGACGCGCGGTTGCGCGTCGCGGTGAAACGCAGGGCGGCAGCCCCGCCGGCATCATGCGCCGGACGCAGCCGCGGCGGATGCCGCCTTGCTCTTCTTCGCTTTCTTCTTCGAAGCCTTGGTGCCGGACGCGTCGGCCGGTGCGCTGGCTGCCGCGGCGGCCGGAGCCGTAGCGGTTGCCGCTTCGGATGCAGCGGCCTTGTCCTTCTTCTTCGACTTCGACGGCTTAGCGGCCGAGGCAGGCGCAGCCGCGGCCGGCGCTGCCGTCGTGGCAGCGGGCGCGGCGGCGGTGGTTGCCGCGGGAGCCGCCGGTGTGGTCTTCGTGGCCGACTTGGTGGACGTCTTCGCGCCGGTCGGCGGTGCCGACGAGCCGTTGATCGTCAGTCCGGCCGCTTCGAGGTTCTCGACCGATTTCTGCCCGATGCCCTTCACACGTGCGGCGAGATCGTCGGCGTTCTTGAACGGGCCGTTTTTGGCGCGTTCGTCGAGAATCGCTTTCGCATGCACGGGGCCGATGCCCTTGACCGATTCGAGCGCGGCCTGATCGGCGGTATTCACTTCCACGGCCGCGGCAAATCCGGCCGACAGCGACAAAGCCACAGCGAGGCAAAGCATGAAAAGCTTCTTCAGCATGGCAAGCACTCCATTGAGAGCAAAAAGTTAGCCGGGAACGGACGACCTATCCTGTCAGCGGGCGCTGCGTTTAAGCATAGGACAAATCGCAGGCCCGATTTGAGATAGCGGACGATTTATACCGATCGATTGATGACAAGTAAATCCGCCACACAGTATTTAAAGCTTTTAGCGGCATGCAATGCCGGTGAATTTATCGGTCGATATCGATCGCGATAACTCGTCTGCGATAAAGAATGAGCAACGCAAAGGAATGACAGCGTCCGACGCTTGACTTAGAGTGCACTCGAAGTCCTAACCTGAGTCCGTCATGTCGAAACACTCAACCGCGCTCACCATCGGTCAGGTCGCCGAAACGATCGGCGTGTCCACGCACACGTTGCGCTATTACGAACAGGCCGGCTTGATCAGGCCGGTCGGACGCACGCAGACGGGACACCGGCTGTACTCGCCGGCCGATCTCGACTGGTTGCGCTTCGTGATGCGTCTGAAGGCAACGGGCATGTCGATCTCCGGCATGCAGCAGATCGCCGCGCTGCGCGCGCAAGGCCATCCGACGATGCGCGCACGCCGCGACCTGCTGGTTGCGCATCGCACCGCGCTGCTCGCGCGGATCGCCGATCTGCAGAGCAACCTCGGCGCGATCGACGACAAGATCGCGTACTACGAGGCGGCCACGAGCGGCGCGCTTGAGCCCGATCCGGCACGACAGGACGACGAAGCCTCGTCGCCCTCACACCCCGATAAGGACTCGCAATGGACTACGCACACAACGACCGCTACGCGCGGGGCTGGGACAAGCTCAGGGAAATCGACGGTTCGGCGGGCGAGCAGGTAATTGCCGCGCTCGCGCCAGTCGCGCCGGAATTCGGACGCCTGTTGATTGAATTCGGCTTCGGCGACATCTACAGCCGGCCGCAGCTCGATCTGCGCACGCGTGAGATTGCGACGATCGCGTCGCTCGCGACCCTCGGCTGCGCGCAGCCGCAGCTGAAGGTACATATCGAGGCGGCGCTGAACGTCGGCTGCACCCGCGAGCAGATCGTCGAGGTGTTCATGCAGATGGCGCTTTATGCGGGCTTTCCGGCCGCGCTCAATGCGCTGTTCGCGGCGCGGGAAATTTTCGAGGCCAAGGATCGGGAGGGGGAGGCCGCATACGCGGCGTGAGCGGGCTGAGCTGCGTGGGGAACGGAAAGGCGGATGCAGAACAGGTCGTCTCTCCCTGGCTTGGGCGCAACTAACGGTCCGGTCCGTACTATTCGTGGCCTTCCCAACCCTCCATCCCCTCAAACAGCCGAATCAACCCGCGCCGCCGCAGCCTCGCGCAAATAGCGCTGGCTCACGATTCGCCAGTACACGAGCAAGCCGAGCCCGGCAATCGCGAGACTTGCGGTATTCGCGACCCAGAAGCCGCGCGCGCCGGTCAGCCAGGGCGGCGTGAGGCCGGTCGTATTGAAGCCGAGCGCATAGCCGCCGCCGAGCCCGACTCCCCACAGCGCCACCGCATAGATGATGGTCGGCACGACCGCGACCTTGTAGGCGCGCAGCACGAACGCGGTCGAGATCTGCAACGCGTCGAACAGGTGGTAGCAGGCGACGATCAGCACCAGCGGCAACGCCTTCGCCGCGACCTGCGCGTTCGTCGTATAGCCGGCGACGATATATGGCCGCAGCACGAGCACGAGCGCGCCATAGCAGCACGCGATCGCAACCGCCATCGCGATGCCGTGACGCGACAGCGTGCGCGCCGCGTGCGGCCGATGCGCGCCGAGCGCCTGCGCGACCAGCGTCGACGACGCGATGCCGATCGACAGTGGCGTCATATAGAGCACCGCGCCGACGTTGCCGGCGATCTGATGTCCGGCGAGCGTCGTCGTGCCGAAACGCGCGATGAAAAGCGCCATGAACGTGTACGAGGTGACCTCGATCAGATACGACAGCCCCATTGGAATACCGAGCCGCAGTTGCGCGGCCTGGCGCTTCCAGACCGGCCAGCAGAACTGCGTGAAGATGCCGAGTGCCTTGAAATCGTCGATGCGCGCGAGCAGCAGCATGCCGAGCGCCGCGAGTGCCCAGTTGAGCAGCGTGCTCGCGAGCGCGCAGCCCGGACCGCCCAGCGCGGGCACGCCGAGGCCGCCGAAAATGAACCAGGTATTGAGCGGAATTTTCAGCAGCAGCGCGGCGATCTGCAGGAACATCACGAGCCGCGGTTTGGCGAGCGCATTGGCAACGGAGCCGTAGACCCGGAAGGCGAGGCCGGCGGGCAGCCCGAACGCGAGAATCCGCAGGTACGCGAGCGTGCGCTCGTGCAGCGCGTCGGACACCCGCGACAACGCCAGCAGCGGTCCGGGGAAGAACAGGATCAGAAAGCCGATCACGGTCAGCGCGGCGGCAAGCCACCATGACTGGCGGACCTCTTCACCGATCTCGCCGTAGCGACTCGCGCCGTACAGCTGCGCGGTGATCGGCTGCAGCGCGGTCAGGATGCCGGTCAGGCCGATATAGACCGAGACGTAGATCGACGAGCCGAGGCCGAGCGCGGCCAGATCGACGGCCGAGTAGCGCCCGACCATCGCCGTGTCGATCACGCCGAACGCGATGATGGCCAACTGGCCGATCAATACGGGCCACGCGAGCGCGGCGATCTTCCGTACGTCGGCGAACATGGTCAGTCGAGCTTCTTGTGCCAGTTGCGGCGCTTGCCGGGCGGCGGCTTGGGACGGTCGATGCGCACGTACAGGCGGAAGCGCTCGTCGCGGTCCGCCGCGCGGCGGCCTTCCCACACGAGCTTCCAGATGTAGTCGGGCATCGCGCTAGGGTCGCCGTAGTCCTGCGAGTCCTGACGCAGGATCACGTCGCAGTCCTGGTCGAACGAAAAGTGCATGTCGCCGAAATACGCGAACGTCGCGATCTGCGCATTGCCGAGGCGCACCGGCGCGATGCACGTGTAGTCATCGGGCAAGTGGTTGGCGATCTGCTGCGCGACGTCGCGATAGGTCCGGCTGTAGTTGACGACCGGCAGCCACAGCGTCATCAGCAACACCCACATCAGCGTGGTGCCGGCGCTCGAGAGCACGACGCTGCGCCACAGCACCTTTGGATGACGCGCGAGGCGCCAGCGCACCAGCAGGAACCAGCACACGGTCACCGCGACCGCGCACACGAACGACAGAATCTTGAACTGCGGCACGAAGCCGGGCGCGAGTCGCGCGAGATTGCGCGCGAGCGGATGCGGAAAGCCGGTCAGGCCTGCCACATACACGAGCCATACGAAGCTGCCGAGGATCGTGAAGCTCAGCAGCGCGAACCAGTCGATCGCGTTGATCGCGCCGCGCTTGAGCGTCGGCAGCGCGAAAGCGGCGAGCACCGCAAGCGGCGGCAGCAGCAGCATGTAGAGTCGGTTCGACTGATGGCTTTGCAGCACGACGAGCACGAACAGCGGCCCGATCACCGACAGCGGAATCGCCACGTGCGGCGCGCGCCGCAGTCCCTGCCAGCTGAACCACGACCACAGCGCGAGCGGCCAGGCGGGCCATGTGAAGAGCGGCAGGTTTTTCAGCGCATACGCGGCGACCGAGCCGGGTGGGCCCGCGAACGAACTCAGGCTCACGTGCAGCCACTGGTTCAGATACCAGACAGCGTCGTCCGGGAACGCGGTGAGCGCGATGATCGGCCACGACACCGCGAGCACGAGCGCCACGGGCAGACCCGCGAGCAGCAGCCAGCGCGATCGCGTTTCGCGTACGATCAGCGTCATCGCGAGCGTGCCGAGCAGCAGCGCGCCGACCAGCACCGGGCTGCTCGCCAGTGTGACGAGGCCGATCGCGAGACCCCAGATCAGCGCGCCCTGAATCGGCTTGTCGATCATGCGCACGAGGCCGTACACGAGCATCGCGATGCAGACGAACTGCACGAGCTGCGGCGTGGTCTCGTGACCGCGCTCGGCGAGGCCGAAGCACGCGAGCAGGATCAGCAGTGCGCCATCGGCGAGCGTGCGGCCATAGTCGCGCGGTTCCGGCTCGCCGCCGAACGCATATTTGAATGGCTGCACTTCGGCACGCCGGCCGAGCAGATACGCCGCGTACCAGACGAACGCACAGCCCGCGCAGAACAGCAGGCCCGTGAACACGCGCGACGCGTTGCTCGCGTCGACCCACGGTGCAAGGATGCGGATCGCACTCGCGCCGAGCCAGTAGCCGAGCGGGCCGTCCTCGGTCAGATATTTGCCGACGAGATTCGGCAGCAGCCAATCGTGCGCGCCGCCGTTCGCCATCGTCCACATCACACCAAAGCCGGCTGCGTCCTCGTTCTTCCACGGATCGCGGCCGAACAGGCCGAACGAGGCGTAGACGATACAGATGGCCAGCAGCAGCCAGCGCGGCAACGCACTGGTCGCAGAGGCGGTGAGGCGAACGACAGGTCTCATGCGGTGTGTGGAGTCTGGATAAACGATGCAGCCGGAGCGGCCCGGCAGGTCAGGGCGCGAGGGCCCGTTTCGAGCATCCGGCATTGTAGTCGTGCCGTGCGATGCACGTCACGGCCGGTAACGCCCGGCAACGTCAATGGACAAGCTGTAACACAGTGCCGCGAAAGCGCGGCGTGCGACCCAGCGGGCGCACAAGCGCAGGCGACAAAAAAGGGCAGCTCGCGCTGCCCTTTCTGTTTGCTCTGTTGCCGGCCGGAAGCCGGCACCGTTGCGGTATTACTTTACTGCCTTGCCCGAAGCGCGTGCGCCGAACTTCTTGTTGAACTTCTCGACGCGGCCGGCCGTGTCCATGATCTTTTGCTGGCCGGTGTAGAACGGATGCGATTCCGACGACACTTCGATCTTCGCGAGCGGGTAGGTCTTGCCGTTGAATTCCGCGGTTTCGCGCGTCTGAATGGTCGAGCGCGTCACGAACCTGAAGTCGTTCGACATGTCGACGAACAGGACTTCGCGGTAATTCGGGTGAATGCCTTCTTTCATGGTCTTTCCTTTAATCTGGCGGTAGCCAACCCGCGTGCAGCCTCGAATGGGACTGCCTTCAGGCGCGAGCCACTTGCCTACGGTCGAAAATCCGGGATTATGCCAGAAAATCAGTCGCTTGGCGATTTTTCTGCCAGCGGATTCTCTTGCGGCGCAAGCGGCGCCCATCCGCGGCGTCTCAAATGGGCGTGAACGTCAAACCGACGCGCGCTGGATCTTGCCGGTAGTAGCGCGCGAGCAGTCGGTACAGTTCCGGATACTCCGCCTCGAACGCTTGGGGCCGCACGAACAGCGCCTCGCTGCATACGGCAAAAAATTCCGACGGATGGTCCGCCGCATACGGATCGATCAGCGACTCGCGTTCGAAACGCGCCCAGCGTCGCTCGGGCACCGCGTCGACTTTCGCACAGAAGTGATCGTATGCATGGTCGAACACATCGGCCCATGCCTGCGCATCGAGCGGCGCGTGCCAGCGGCGCATCAGCGGCGGGTGGCCATCCGCTTCGCCGTTGAGCATGTCGATTTTGTGCGCGAACTCGTGGATCACAACGTTGTATGCATCGCTGCCATCGGTCATCTGCGCGTCTTCCCACGACAGCACCACCGGGCCGCCTTCCCACGCCTCGCCGCTGGCGTCGTGTTCGATCTCGTGCACGACGCCATCTTCGTCCTCAACGGTCTTGCGGATCACGAACTCGCCCGGATAGACGATCACGCCGACCCAGCCGCGATACAGATCGAGGCTCAGGTTCAGCACCGGCAGGCACGCCTGCGCGGCGATGCCGACCGTCATCGCATCGGTCAGCTCGAGCTCGTGCGCGGTCGAGAACTCCTTTTGCGCGAGGAAGAGACTCGTCATCTCGCGCAGCCGCGCGAGATCGGGCGCTTCCAGATGCGTGAGAAAGGGTAGGTCGGCGAGTGTCGCCTGCCACAAGGAATCGTCGATCGCGTAGTCGCGCAGCGCGCGCTCGCGACGCCGTGCGCCCAGCCAGTTCGTGAGTTTCGACAGCATGCTTGGAGCCCACCTTCAGTCGATCTGTTTTTGCCACGCGGCGAACGGGCCGCCGCATATCGCGACGCCGATCAGAAAATAGAAACCGTCGGGCGACGCGAGCAAACTGGCCTGCTGCGCAATCGACCGGCTGATCGACGCGATCGCGAGCGCGTGCGCCTCGCTCGCCGCATGACCGGCGGCGGCGGAGCCGCGCGCCAGCGTCGCGAGCGTGTTCTGGTAGACCGGATTGTACGGATTCACGGACTCTGCGAGGCGACTTTGATGCAGCGCGAGCCGCTGCTGCTGCGCGGCCTGCTGTTGCTGTTCATCGTGCCGCCGGTCGCGAATCTGACGTGCCGGATCTTCTCGATCGAGGAGTTCACGCACGGCTGCCGGCCGAAAAACATCGTCCAGCAGTTGACCATCTCCTTCGCGACCGGCGGCACGATGAACAGCAACAGCAGGCCGCGCAGCAGCACCGGCACGGCGAGCGCCGCCTCGCCGACATCCGGCGACATGCGTGTCATCCACCCGGCGGCGAACGCGGGCACCGCGAAGCCCGGCACGATGATCCACTTCTTACGCGGCAGCAGCTTCGCAAAACGCAGATAGACGAACAGCGCGCTCGCCGAAATCAGCGACGTGACGCCGACGAGCCGCCCGGCGTTCTCGACGGGATAGCCGAGGCCCCTTCGAGAAACCGTGTGTACGTTCACGCTGATGTTAAGGCGGCGCATTGTCTCTGCAGACGACGGACGAAAAAAAACCGCTCGCAGTTTGCGAGCGGTTTTTCATGCGTTGCAGTTGCCGACTAATACGGCCAGCCCGAACGTCGCGCGTTAGCTGCCGCCGCCACGACGCATCATGTCGAAGAACTCGGAATTGCTCTTCGTCTGGCGGATCTTGTCGAGCAGGAATTCCATCGACTCGACTTCGTCCATGTCGTGAATGAACTTGCGCAGTACCCAGATCTTCTGCAGCGCTTCGGGCTTGATCAGCAGCTCTTCGCGGCGCGTGCCCGACTTGTTCAGGTTGATTGAAGGGTAGACGCGCTTCTCGGCGAGACGGCGCTCGAGGTGGACTTCCATGTTGCCGGTGCCCTTGAACTCTTCGTAGATCACATCGTCCATGCGGCTGCCGGTTTCGATTAGCGCCGTGCCAATGATGGTCAGCGATCCGCCTTCCTCGATGTTGCGCGCCGCACCGAAGAACCGTTTCGGGCGCTGCAGCGCGTTCGCGTCGACACCGCCCGTCAGCACCTTGCCCGAGGCCGGGACCACCGTGTTGTAAGCGCGCGCGAGACGCGTGATCGAGTCGAGCAGAATCACGACGTCGTTCTTCATTTCGACGAGGCGCTTGGCCTTCTCGATCACCATTTCGGCGACCTGCACGTGACGCGCGGCGGGTTCGTCGAACGTGGAGGCGATCACTTCGCCGGCCACCGAACGCTGCATTTCCGTCACTTCCTCCGGACGCTCGTCGATCAGCAGCACGAACAGCACGACGTCGGGATGGTTCTGCTTGATCGCGTGCGCGATGTGCTGAAGCATCACGGTCTTGCCCGACTTCGGCGACGCGACGAGCAGGCCGCGCTGGCCCTTGCCGATCGGCGCGATCATGTCGATGATGCGGCCGGTCACGTTCTCTTCGCCACGCATTTCACGTTCGAGCAGCAGCACCTTGTTCGGGTGCAGCGGCGTCAGGTTTTCGAACATGATCTTATGCTTCGAGGCCTCCGGCGGCTGGCCGTTGACCTTGTCCACCTTCACCAGCGCGAAATAGCGCTCGCCGTCTTTCGGCGTGCGCACTTCGCCTTCGATTGTGTCGCCCGTATGCAGATTGAAGCGGCGGATTTGCGACGGGCTGATGTAGATGTCATCCGTGCTGGCGAGGTAGGAGGTTTCCGGCGAACGCAGGAAGCCGAAACCGTCCGGCAGCACTTCGAGGGTGCCGTCGCCGAAGATCGTGTCGCCCGCTTTGGCTCGTTTTTTTAGAATGGCGAACATCAATTCCTGCTTGCGCAGGCGGTTCGCGCTTTCGATCTCGAGGCCATTGGCCATCTCGATCAATTGGGACACGTGCAGAGTCTTAAGCTCGGATAAATGCATACGGAGAACCCGCAGGAGAAGGTGCGACGAAATGAAATCTGGGAGGAGGGAGAGCGGAACCGCTCAAAGACTTACACGTCTTTTCGACGTTTTGTGGATTCTAGCATAGCACACGCCAATTTAAGCCAGTGCGGCAGCGTGGCATCTTTGTTGCAAAGCGTGTTGCCGGCTGACAACACGCTTGACCGGCGGGCGCGGCGGTTTGCTCACCCGATGCGCCCGATTCTCCAACTGCCTGCGGCGCGCGATGGACCCGCGAGCGCCGCGGCGTACTGCTTGCTTTACAGGTTGCCGTCGAGGAACGCGGTGAGTTGCGACTTCGACAGAGCTCCGACCTTCTGAGCGGCAACGGCGCCGTTCTTGAACAGGATCAATGTGGGGATGCCGCGCACGCCAAACTTGACCGGCGTGGACTGATGCTCGTCGACATTGATCTTCGCAACTTGCAGGCGATCGGCGTAATCCTTCGCGACCTCGTCGAGGATCGGCGCGATCATCTTGCACGGACCGCACCATTCGGCCCAGAAATCGAGCAGCACGGGTTTATCGGATTTCACGACGTCCTGTTCGAACGATGCGTCGCTAATATGCTTGATTTGTTCGCTCATTTATGAATACCTCTGTCGGTTCGAGGCCCGCCTGAATTGCTCGCCACGATACGTCAAAAACTGGGAAAACTTCTGTTCGCTTTGCCGCATCCAGAGCCTCGCCGCGCATGCCTGTGAAAATCAGAAAAACCGTCTGAAAAAACGCCGGATTTTCACGGAATGCGCGGAAAGAGTCGCGTATGCGGGTCTTTCAACTGGCAGTGTAGCTTAATTCGCTATGCGTTGCCGATGGCGATAGTACTCATCAAGGCAGTGGGGCTAATAGGCCGCCGCCGCAGCGTCGGCCGGTTTCTGCGGCTCACGGCGACCGCCTTGCAATCTAAATGGTGTCGCGCACGGCGAACTCAAGTGCCGCGCGTGGCGGGCGTCGCCGCGGTGGCCGGGAGGGCGTCTGGCGGCGTGCAGAAAGCGGCTGCAAACCGCGCGAAGCCGTTCGAAGCGGAGCGTCGTTCGCGTTTTGCTCATGTCAACAGTCGCACAATGCGCGCGGCAATGATAGAATCTTTCGTGACGGGCCTCCTCGCATGGAGGGATGGTCAATCTGGTCAGGTCGGGAACGAAGCAGCCACAGCCGTTTTCCACCAGTGCCGAGGGTCGGGCTCGTCACCTTTCCTTGCTTTTTTCTCCGCGGCCGTTTTCACGGCTTCTCCGCAGTTTCTCCTCAGTCATTCCCAGCTTTTGTATTGATCGTTCGCCGTCTTCGGATGGAGCGTCGTCGTGGCCGTTTCGCGCATTTCACGCGTCTTCCCGAATCGGTTTTGCGCGCCATTGTTACTGATACAATTTCCGGATGACCTATCAAGTTCTCGCACGCAAATGGCGGCCGAAGGATTTCGCTTCGCTCGTCGGACAGGAGCACGTTGTGCGCGCGCTCACCCATGCGCTCGACGGCGGCCGTCTGCACCATGCCTATTTGTTTACAGGTACGCGCGGCGTCGGCAAGACCACGCTGTCGCGCATCTTCGCGAAGGCGCTCAATTGCGAGACCGGCGTGACGGCGACGCCGTGCGGCGTATGCCGTGCGTGTCGCGAGATCGACGAAGGGCGCTTTGTCGATTACGTCGAAATGGACGCGGCGAGTAATCGTGGCGTCGATGAAATGGCCGCGCTGCTCGAGCGCGCGGTGTACGCGCCCGTCGATGCGCGCTTCAAGGTCTACATGATCGACGAAGTGCACATGCTGACGAACCACGCGTTCAACGCGATGCTGAAGACGCTCGAAGAGCCGCCGCCGCACGTCAAGTTCATCCTCGCGACCACCGACCCGCAGAAGATTCCGGTCACCGTGCTGTCGCGCTGTCTGCAGTTCAATCTGAAGCAGATGCCGGCCGGCCATATCGTGTCGCATCTTGAACGCATTCTCGGCGAAGAGAATGTGCCTCACGAGGCGCAGGCGTTGCGCCTCCTCGCGCGCGCGGCCGACGGTTCGATGCGCGACGCGCTATCGCTGACCGATCAGGCGATCGCCTATTCGGCGAACCAGATCAGTGAAGACGCGGTGCGCGGCATGCTCGGCGCGCTCGACCAAAGCTATCTGATCCGCCTGCTCGACGCGCTCGCGCAGGGCGACGGCGCGGCGGTGCTGGCGGTCGCCGACGAGATGGCCTTGCGCAGCCTGTCGTTCTCGACGGCGTTGCAAGACCTGGCGAGCCTGCTGCATCGGATCGCGTGGGCGCAGTTCGCGCCTTCGTCGGTGCTCGACGAATGGCCGGAGGCGGCCGACTTGCGCCGTTTCGCCGACGCGTTGAGCGCCGAGCAGGTGCAACTGTTCTATCAGATCGCGACGATCGGCCGAAGCGAACTGGGCCTCGCGCCCGACGAATACGCGGGCTTCACGATGACGCTGCTGCGCATGCTCGCGTTCGAGCCGGCGCCGACAGGCGGCGGTGGCGGAGCGGCGGGAGCCGCTGGCACGCAGAGCGGTGCGGGCGGCGCCGGCGCCGGTGCGCAGCGCTCGGGTGCACCGACGGTTGCCGCGCTGCGCGCGCTGTCACCTTCGTCCGTGACGGCCATGGCAGCTGCTGCGCCCGTTCGTGGACCTCAGGTAGGCGTTGCCGGCGAGGAGCAGGGCGACGCGATGAAATCGACCGCGCCGACTGCAAAGCCGATCGCGAAGCCCGCAGCCGACTCCGCGCAATCTGAAGAAGCACCGCAATCGCCCAATGCCGAAGTCGCCCGCGTGACAGACGCGCCTGCCACTACGGCACCCCCGCTGGCGCCGTGGGAAGACGCGCCCGCGAATGCCGTCGCCACGATCGCCAGCTCGAGCGCGCCGGTCTCGAACGGAGTTTCCGACATCGCACCTTCGTCCGCACCGAGCGCGCTTGCAACTGCCGCGCCTGGTCGCGCGGAAGAGGCCACGACACCGGAACCGGAAGCGCGGCCGGAATTGGTGGCGCCCGCTTCAACGGCGGCACCGGCGGCACCGGCGGCACCGGCGGCCGCAGCCGACTCCGCGCCGCGCCGCGCGGGCGGCGCCAGCGCCGCGCTCGACGTGCTGCGCAACGCCGGCATGAAAGTATCGTCCGACCGTGGCCGTGCTAACACGGACGTGTCCGCGAAGCCGGCCGCACCCGCCACACCGAAGCCGGCCGCACCGAAACCCGCCGCGCCGCGTGTGGTCGTGCCGGTGCCGACGCCCGGTGCGTCACGCCGCGTGTCGCAGGACACCGCCGCGCAGGCTGCGCCCGCTCGCGACGCAAACAGCGGCGCGAGCGGCAATGCGCAGCAGAACAGCCCGTCGATCCCGCCATGGGACGACATGCCGCCCGACGACTACATGCCGTTGTCGGCCGCGGACGGCGCGTACTTCATTCCGCCAGACGACAACTTCGTGCCGGTGTTCGACCGCGGCCCCGACGACGTCCGCATGGACGGCGCGGCCGCGCAGGCCGCCGCGCCGGCGCCGGTCGCCGATACGCGCCCGCTGCCGCCTGCCGTGCCGCTCGATCCGCTAGGTTTCACCGGCGACTGGCCGGCGCTCGCCGTCGATCTGCCGCTGAAGGGCATCTCGAATCAGCTTGCGTTCAACAGCGAACTGATGGCGCTCGACGGCAGCACGCTGAAGCTCAACGTGCCGGTGCCGCAATACGCAGAAGCGTCGCAGGTCGCTAAACTGAAGGCAGCGCTCGTCGAGCGGCTCGGCCAGAACGTCGACGTGCAGGTCGAAGTCGGCCCGGCGCGCCGTACCGCCGCCGCGCACGACGCGAAGCTGCGCGCGCAGCGCCAGCAGGAAGCCGAGCGCGAGATCAGCGCCGATCCGTTCGTGCAGTCGCTGATTCGCGAGTTCGGCGCGAGCATCGTGCCGGGCTCGATCCGCCCGATTACCCCGGACGCCGCCCCGAACGGCGCGTCACCGGCCCACTGATCCATCGTTCGCGGCGTCGTCGCAGCGCGGCGCCGGAATGCCAGATTCCACGCTATCTAGAAGGAGCACGTCCATGATGAAAGGCCAACTCGCCGGGCTGATGAAGCAAGCCCAGCAGATGCAGGAAAACATGAAGAAGATGCAGGAGCAACTCGCGCAGATCGAAGTCGAGGGGCAGTCGGGTGCCGGTCTCGTCAAGGTGACGATGACCTGCAAGAACGACGTGCGCCGCGTGTCGATCGACCCGAGCCTGCTCGCCGACGACAAGGACATGTTGGAAGATCTCGTCGCCGCCGCGTTCAATGACGCCGTGCGCAAGGCCGAGGCGACCGCGCAGGAAAAGATGGGCGGCATGACCGCCGGCCTGCCGCTGCCGCCGGGTTTCAAGCTGCCGTTCTGAACCTGCTCTGATTGGGAACGGGCTGAAGCGGGTGAGCGCCGCGGCGGTTCATTGCCGCGGTGCGAACGCAGACGCTCGCCGCCGCGCGCCGCGCGCAGGCTGGAATCATCGAACCTACAGCCGCGCGTGAAAGCGTCGTCACGGCGTGAAAGCGCGGCCCGGTTCGAGCAACACCCCCGCATCCCAATTCGCCCACCCGAGCACCACCCACGTCGACGCCGATCCGCATGAAACAACCTTCCGCCCTGTCGGCGCTCGTCGAAGCGCTGCGCGCGCTGCCCGGTGTCGGGCCGAAGTCCGCGCAGCGCATGGCGTATCACCTGATGCAGCACGATCGCGAAGGCGCCGAAAAGCTCGGGCGCTCGCTGTTGTTCGCGACCGAGCATCTGCGTCACTGCGAAAAGTGCAACACGTTTACCGAAGCGCAGATCTGCGAGGTCTGCCTCGATGAGGAGCGCGATCCGTCGCTGCTGTGCGTCGTTGAAACGCCGGCCGACCAGATCATGCTCGAACAGACGATGACCTATCGCGGCCTCTATTTCGTGCTGATGGGGCGGTTGAGTCCGCTCGACGGCATCGGCCCGAAGGAAATCCATTTCGATCGGCTCGTGAAGCGCGCGTCGGATGGCGTCGTCAAGGAAGTCGTGCTGGCCACCAATTTCACCAACGAGGGCGAGGCCACCGCGCATTACCTCGGACAGACGCTGAAGGCGCGCGGCCTTGCCGTGACGCGTCTCGCGCGCGGCGTGCCGGTGGGCGGCGAACTCGAGTATGTCGACGCGGGCACGATCGCGCGCGCGATGCTCGACCGTCGTTCGATGTAGCCACGCGGCTTTCGTTGGCCGCCGCCATATCCGTCCAGGCACGCATCGTCGCAAGTCGTTGCAAACCAGAGAGACCGGGTACACAACGATGCAGAACCAGGGAGACTCATGAGCGCCACCCCCGAATCAGGCGCGATCGCCGCACCGCATGACGCGTGCGGTCCGCTCGCCGGCGTCAAGGTGCTGGAACTCGGCACGCTGATCGCCGGGCCGTTCGCCGCGCGTTTTCTCGGCGAATTCGGCGCCGACGTCGTCAAGATCGAAGACCCCAAAGGCGGCGACCCGCTGCGCAAATGGCGCAAGCTGTACCCGGAAGTCGGCGGTACGTCGCTGTGGTGGGCCGTGCAGGCGCGCAACAAGAAGTCCGTCACGATCAACCTGAAAGCCGAAGAGGGCAAGGAGATCGTGCGGCGCCTCGCGAAAGAGGCCGATATCGTCGTCGAGAATTTCCGGCCCGGTCTGCTCGAAAAGCTCGGGCTCGGCTACGACGTGCTGTCCGCCGAGAACCCCGGCCTCGTGATGGTGCGTCTGTCGGGCTACGGCCAGACGGGCCCGTATCGCGACCGGCCCGGCTTCGGCGCGATCGCCGAGTCGATGGGCGGTCTGCGCCATATCACCGGCTATCCGGATCTGCCGCCGCCGCGCATCGGCATTTCGATCGGCGATTCGATCGCCGCGCTGCACGGTGTGATCGGCGCGCTGATGGCGCTGCATCACAAGCAGGTGAACGGCGGCAAGGGGCAGGTCGTCGACGTCGCGCTGTACGAGGCTGTCTTCAACATGATGGAAAGCGTGGTGCCCGAATACGGCGTCTACGGCATGGTGCGCGAGCGTACCGGCGCGTCTCTGCCGGGCATCGTGCCGTCGAATACGTATCCATGCCGCGACGGCAGCATCGTGATCGGCGGCAATAGCGATCCGATCTTCAGGCGCCTGATGATCGCGATCGAACGCGACGATCTCGCCAACGATCCGGCGCTCGCGCACAACGATGGCCGCGTGCCGCGCACGCAGGAAATCGACGCCGCGATCGGCGCGTGGCTGTCCACGCGCACGATCGACGAAGCGCTCGCGGTGCTGAACGCGGCCGACGTGCCGGTGGGCCGCATCTACAGCGTCGCCGATATGTTCACCGATCCGCAGTTCATCGCGCGGCAGATGATCCAGCGGTTCAAGTGGCAGGACGGCAAGGAAATCACGCTGCCCACGATTACGCCGAAGCTGTCGGCGACGCCCGGTGAGACGCGCTGGCTGGGGCCAGAACTGGGTGAACATACCGATGAAGTCCTGCAATCGCTAGGTTATGATGCTGACGGCATCGCGCGGTTGCGGGCGCAACAGATCGTCTGATGCGCACAGCGCAACGCATAGAGAAGGGCGCGTAAAGCGCGGCGCTAACGCACGATTCGCGCCGCGCGACCGGCAGCCCCACACCGTGGCCAAGCGCTTGCGCAACGCGCACACGGGCGGTCAAAAAGCCGGACTACAAAAAATCTGGAGACAACGGACCATGCAACGCAGAACCTTCCTCGCCGGCGGTGCGGCGCTTGCGGGCGCCTCGCTCGCGGCCACGCCGTTCGCTTTCGCGCAGGGCAAGCCCGAGAGCACCAAGGTCGCCATCGCGGTCGGCGGCAAGAACCTGTTCTACTACCTGCCGCTGACGATCGCCGAGCGCCGCAACTACTTCAAGGACGAGGGGCTCGAAGTCGAGATTTCCGACTTCGCGGGCGGCTCGCAGGCGTTGAAGGCGGCAGTCGGCGGAAGCGCCGACGTGGTCTCCGGCGCGTTCGAACACACGCTGCTGTTGCAGGCACAAAAGCAGATGTTCCGCGAATTCGTGCTGCAGGGCCGCGCGCCGCAGATCGTGCTCGCGGTGTCGAAGAAGACAATGCCGAACTACAAGTCGATCGCCGATCTGAAGGGCAAGAAGATCGGCGTGACCGCGCCGGGTTCGTCGACGTCGATCATGGCGAGCTTCGTCCTCGCGAAAGCCGGGCTCAGTCCGAAGGACGTCGCGTTCATCGGCGTGGGCGCCGGGGCCGGCGCGATCGCCGCGCTGCAGTCCGGGCAGATCGACGCGATCGCCAATCTCGATCCGGTCGTCACGCGCCTCGAGCGCGCCGGCGACGTGCGCGTCGTGTCGGATACCCGCACCCTCACCGATACGCACATCGTGTTCGGCGGCGACATGCCGGCGGGCTGCCTGTACGCATCGCAGTCGTTCATCACGAAGAACCCGAACACCACGCAGGCGCTGACCAATGCGATGGTGCGCGCGCTCAAGTGGCTGCAGAACGCGAGCGGCAGCGAACTGATCAACACGGTGCCGGAGAGCTATCTGCTCGGCGACCGCGCGCTCTATCTCGACGCGTGGCAGCACGTGCGCGAAGCGATGTCGCCCGACGGCCTGATGCCCGCCGACGGTCCCGCGACGTCGCTGAAGACGCTGAAAGCGTTCGATCCGGTGATCCAGAACGCGCAGATCGATCTGTCGAAGACGTGGACCAACGACTTCGTGAAGAAGGCGCTCGCGACCGTCAAGGCGTAAACGACGCGGCGCGCGCATGGGCGCATCGAATGGGACGTGGACAAGGCGATTCGCCGCGTCCACACCCGTCGCCCCAGCGTCGCCGCGACACTCCCCGCAAACCCGATTCCCGAAGCGAGCCGTACGATGACCGTTGCTGCCCTGGCGCTCGAAAACATCACCTGCACATTCGCCGCGCGTGACAACCGCGCACAGCGCTACACAGCAGTTAAGGACACGACGCTGCGTATCGAGCCCGGCGAGTTCGTGTCGGTCGTCGGGCCGACTGGCTGCGGCAAGTCCACGCTGCTGAACATCGGCGCGGGGCTGCTCCAGCCGTCGACGGGCGGCGTCAGCGTGTTCGGCGAAAAGCTCAGCGGCCTGAATCGCCGTGCGGGCTATATGTTCCAGGCAGATGCGCTGATGCCGTGGCGCTCGGCGCTCGACAACGTGATGGCCGGCCTGTCGTTTCACCGCGTGCCGGCCTCGGAAGCGCGCGCGAAGGCCGAAGAGTGGTTGAAGCGTGTCGGTCTCGGCGGCTTCGGCGACCGCTATCCGCATCAGCTGTCGGGCGGCATGCGCAAGCGCGTCGCGATGGCGCAGACGCTGATCCTCGACCCCGACATCATCCTCATGGACGAGCCGTTTTCGGCGCTGGATATTCAAACGCGGCAACTGATGGAAAACGAGCTGCTCGATCTCTGGGCCGCGAAGCGCAAGGCCGTGCTGTTCATTACCCACGATCTCGACGAAGCGATCGCGATGTCGGATCGCGTGGTGGTACTGTCGGCCGGGCCTGCGACGCATCCGATCGGCGAGTTCCGGATCGATCTGCCGCGGCCGCGCGATGTCGCAGAAATCCGTTCGCATCCGCGCTTCGTCGAGTTGCATGCGCAGATATGGGGTGTGCTGCGCGATGAGGTGCTCAAGGGTTATCAGCAGCAACTGACCGCTGTTTAAATGTGCCGCGCATCCCCGCCTGCGCATCGAAAAGAAGACGTGTTCAATAATCGTCCAAGGCAAACCAAGTCATGTGGAAGACGTTGCGCCCGAGCCGGGCGAATCTGGTGATCTGGCAGTGGCTGCTGCTCGTGCTGTGCTTCGCGCTGTGGTACGTTCTGACGAGCCCGACGCTGATACCGCCGTTCTATTTCGACGATCCGAACAAGGCGGCGTTTTTCTTTGGCGAGCCGCAGAAAGTACTGCAGCGGATCTGGGAATGGTTCACGGGCGGCGAGATCTATCTGCATCTGTGGGTTACGCTCGTCGAGACCGTGCTCGCGTTCGTCTTTGGCACCGCGATCGGGCTCGGCGTCGGCCTGTGGCTCGCGCTCGCGCCGACCGCGAGCGCGCTGTTCGATCCGTACGTGAAGGCCGCGAACTCGATGCCGCGCGTGATTCTCGCGCCGATCTTCGGCGTGTGGTTCGGCCTCGGCATCTGGTCGAAGGTCGCACTCGGCGTCACGCTGGTGTTCTTCATCGTGTTCTTCAACGTCTACCAGGGCGTGAAGGAAGTGAGCCCGGTCGTGCTCGCGAACGCGCGTATGCTCGGCGCGAACCGCAAACAGCTGCTGCGTTTCGTCTATCTGCCGAGCGCGATGAGCTGGGTGTTTTCGAGCCTGCATACGTCGGTGGGGCTTGCGTTCGTCGGCTCGGTGGTGGGCGAGTATCTGGGCTCGGCGCGCGGTGTCGGCTATCTGATCCTGCAGGCCGAGGGCACCTTCGATATCAACACGGTGTTCGCGGGGATTCTGGTGTTGACCGCGTTCGCGCTGATTCTCGATGCGATCGTCGGGACCGCGGAGCGGCGTTTGATGAAGTGGCAGCCGCGCACCGGGGATACCGAGAAGCTGTGAACGTGGATCGCAAGCGGCGCGGCGGCCGAAATCGCAGTCGGCCGCCGCGCGGTTTTTGATCCTGCTTTATTGGTTGTGCTACGGCGTGATGACCACCTTGCCGATCACGCGGCGCTCGGCCATGTCGCGCAACGCGCGGCCGGTGTCGTCGAGCGAGTAGCGGGCCGACACGTAGGGCTTGAGCTTGCCTTCACGAATCCAGCCGGTCATCTGCTCGAATGCCGCGCGATTGCGCTGCGGCTCACGCTTTGCGAAGTCGCCCCAGAACACGCCGACCACGCTTGCGCCCTTGAGCAACATCAGGTTCAGCGGCAGCCTTGGAATCTCGCCATTCGCAAAGCCGACCACCAGATAACGCCCCCTCCAGCCGATGCTGCGAAACGCCGGCTCCGCATATACGCCGCCGACCGGGTCGTAGATCACGTCCGGACCTTTGCCGTCGGTGAGCGCCTTGATGCGCTCGCGCAGATCCTCGGTGTTGTAGTTGATCGTCGCGTCCGCGCCGTGCTTCACGCAGGTCGCGAGCTTTTCGTCGCTCGATGCCGCCGCGATCACGCGCGCGCCGAGCACCTTGCCGATTTCGACCGCCGCCAGCCCGACTCCGCCGGCCGCGCCGAGCACGAGCATCGTCTCGCCCGGCTGCAGCGCGCCGCGATCGACCACCGCGTGATGCGAGGTGCCATACGCGAGCGTGAACGCGGCCGCGAGTTCGAACGACACGTCATCGTCGAGCGGCAGGCAGGCCGCGGCGGGCGCAAGCGCCTGCTCGGCAAAACCGCCGGAACCGGTGAACGCGGCCACGCGCGAACCAGGCTTGAACTGCGTGACGCCTTCGCCCACCGCGCGCACGATGCCCGCGGCTTCCGAACCGGGCGTGAACGGCAGCGGCGGCTTGAACTGGTATTTGTTCTCGATGATCAGCACGTCGGGAAAATTGACGGCCGCGGCCTTCACGTCGATCACGACGTGGCCAGGCGGCGCTTCGAGATCCGCCAGGTTGTCGACGACCAGACTCTCGGGCGGCCCGTACTGCTTGCAGCGAATCGCGCGCATCGTGTCTCCGTATCGTTCAGGGTTGGCACTGTTTTCGAGTGTAAAGTAAAGCGCACGACCGTGCGATTTATTGCGCTGCGGGTTACAACGTGCAGCGCGCTTTTGATGCGTCGCGCGCGCTTCTCGTGCAAGCCGTATTGCATTGCACAGCGCGAAGTACGCACACGATGCCGATTCATTGACGAGCGCGCACGGCCGCGCGTTCAGTGCAAAGCAGCATCTTTGCGTTCGATACAAGCATCCGCGCACCTGGAAAATACTGGCTCGCACGACGCTTGTGCACGCCACGCAGACACGCCGTCCATGTCGTTCGCGTGCCATCTTTCCTCGGTTACAATCGGCGCATGCGAATCCTACTCAGCAACGACGACGGTTATCTGGCGCCGGGCCTCGCCGCGCTTTACGAAGCGCTGAAGCCGATCGCCGACGTCACCGTGATGGCTCCCGAACAGAACTGCAGCGCCGCGTCGAATTCCCTGACGCTGTGGCGGCCGCTGTCGGTCCTGCGTTCGGCGAACGGTTTCTACTACGTGAACGGCACGCCGACCGACTCGGTGCACATCGCACTGACCGGCATGCTCGACCATACACCGGACCTCGTCGTGTCGGGTATCAACAACGGCCAGAACATGGGCGACGACACGCTGTATTCCGGCACCGTCGCAGCCGCCACCGAAGGCATCATGTTCGGGGTGCCGGCCATCGCGTTCTCGCTCGTCGACAAAGATTGGGCGCATCTCGAAGACGCGACCCGCGTTGCCGCCGAAATCGTCACGCACTATCTCGCGCGGCCGCTGCCGGGACATCCGCTGCTGAACGTCAATATTCCTAACCTGCCGTATGACGAACTGCGCGGCTGGCAGATCACGCGACTCGGCAAACGTCATCCGTCGCAGCCGGTGATCCGCCAGACCAATCCGCGCGGCGAACCGATCTATTGGATCGGCGCCTCGGGCCAGGCGCGCGACGCGAGCGAAGGCACGGACTTCCATGCGGTGGCCAACGGCGCCGTGTCGATCACGCCGCTGCAGCTCGATCTGACCTACACGCAAATGCTGCCCGCGGCGCGCGACTGGCTGCGCGCCGGGAGCGGCAGTTCATGACCGGCGAGCGCGCGAAGCGCTTTCCGTTAGGTCTCGAGGACCTGGTGCGCGAACCGCGCCGGCCCGAGGGACGTCCGGGTGAGATGCGCGCGGCGGCGCTCGCGGCGAGCGCGGCGTTGAACACACGGCAGCAGTCGGCGAAACCGACGCAGGGCGGCGCGGCCGCACGGGCGCAAGCGAGGACCTCAGCTGCTGCGCAATCTACGCCGGCGACGCGACCCCAGGTGATTCCCCAGGCGAAGACGCAAAGCGCTTCGTTCGGTACGTCAACGGCGGCGACCGGTGCAATGCCGCCAAAGCCGCAAGCCGCGCCAGTCGCAAAGACAACGGCGAACTCGTTGGCTGGTGCATTGGCGGGGCAGCCTGTCAAGCAAGCACCGAAGTCGTCGGTCAAGCCAGGCAAAACCTCGACGCATGCGCCTCGCCACAGCGCACGCGCGACACCATCGCCACTCCAGTCGCAACTGCAGCAAAGCGCGAAACCCGCGCCGAACGCCGCGCTAGCCGGCGCAATGAGCGGCGCATTCGGCGGCGCGACCAGCGGCGCGATGAACAACGCCCTGGCGCTGACCTCGGAACGGGTTCGCGAACGTATGGTCGAACGCCTGCGAGCCAATGGCGTCAGCGATCAGCGTGTGCTGAACGCGATGGCGGCGGTGCCGCGCCACATGTTCGTCGATCCGGGTCTTGCGGCCCAGGCGTACGAAGATGCCGCGCTGCCGATCGGTCATCACCAGACTATCTCGAAGCCGTCGGTGGTTGCGCGAATGATCGAACTCGCGGCGGCCGGGCGCGCGCTGAACACGGTGCTCGAAATCGGCACCGGTTGCGGCTATCAGGCGGCGGTGCTGAGCCAGGTCGCGCGCGAGGTTTATTCGATCGAACGCATCAAGCCGCTGTCCGAGCGCGCGAAGACGAATCTGCGTCCGCTGCGCATTCCGAATATCCGGCTGCATTACGGCGACGGGCGGCTCGGTTTGCCGTCGGCGGCGCCGTTCGACGCGATCGTGATCGCGGCGGCCGGGCTCGACGTGCCGCAGGCGTTGCTCGAGCAGCTCGCGATCGGCGGACGTCTGGTTGCGCCGGTCGGCTCGCAGGAAGGACAGAGCCAGGTGCTGACGCTGGTCGAGCGCCTCGGCCCCGCGCAATGGCGCGAGTCGCGGCTTGATCGCGTTTTCTTTGTACCCTTAAAATCCGGAGTGATTTGACACCGATGAGTATGTTGCGCGCGATGCAGAGAACCACCCCGAATACCCCCCTGACCGTAACCCAGCGCAGCGTGTGCGTGCTCGCCTTGTCCCTGTTGATGACGGCCTGTGCATCCCGGCTCGACCAGGCGCCCGTCGTCGACCGCTCCGGTGGCGGCACGCTCGCCACCGCGCAGGGCGCGGCGCAACCGGCGGTGCCGCTCGGCCCGCCGCCGCCCGGCTACTATCGCGTGAAGCCGGGCGATACGCTGTACCGCATTGCGCTCGAAAACGGCCAGAATTACCGCGACATCTCGACGTGGAACAACCTCACCAACCCGAATCAGATCGAAGTCGACCAGCTGCTGCGCGTCGTGCCGCCGGGCGCGAATACCGCGGCCATGACGCCGGGCGTGTCGACCGCGCCGATCGGCAGCACGGGCGCGGTGCAAAGCGCACCGCTGAACAACAACGCGCCGGCCGTGGTCGGCGCCGCGATGCCGCCGCTCTACGGCGGCGCGACGAACGGTACGCCCGCGAATGGTGCGGTAGCTGCGCCTCCGGCCAATCCCTCTGCGGCGAGCGCCGACATCGGCAGCGCCGCGGCAGGCAACGTAGCATTTGCATGGCCGGTGCGCGGTCCGCTGCTCAACACGTTCAACGACTCGACCAACAAGGGCGTCAATATCGGCGGCTCCGCGGGCGAGCCGGTTAACGCGTCAGCCGATGGTCGCGTCGTCTATGCCGGAAATGGGCTGCGTGGTTACGGCAATCTCATTATCATCAAGCATGATGCAACTTATCTCACCGCGTATGCACACAACCGCGCTTTGATGGTAAAAGAGGGGGACGCGGTTACGAAAGGGCAGAAGATCGCAGAGATGGGCAATAGCGATTCCGACCGTGTGATGTTGCATTTCGAAGTTCGCCGACAGGGTAAACCAGTCGACCCACTGAAGTATTTGCCGCCGCAATAAGCGATACGACCATGCCGAAATCGAAGCGCCGCCCGCCGCAAGCCGAGTCTGAGACGATCAGCGAAGTCACGTCTGCCGCAGTGGACGAAAGCGGCGCTTCGGAAGTGGAAGAAGAGGTCGCGGAGGAGCGCGATCTCGACGAACGCCAGAGCGGCCTCGACGACAGCGAGAGCGCTGACGCGCGCGAAACCACCGGCGAGGCGCCGCCCGACGCCGACGATTTCCGCGCACTGCTGCAGGCCGAACTCACGGCCGACACGATCCAGCATTATCTGAATCGCATCAGCGTGAAGCCGTTGCTCACCGTCGAGGAAGAGCAGAAATATTCGCGTCTTGCCAAGGCCGGCGAGTTCGAAGCGCGGCAGGTAATGATCGAGCGCAATCTGCGGCTGGTCGTCAGCATTGCCAAGGGTTATCTGAATCGCGGCGTGCCGCTGCTCGATCTGATCGAGGAGGGCAACCTCGGCCTCATGCACGCGATCGAAAAATTCGATCCGACGCGCGGCTTCCGTTTCTCGACCTACGCGACGTGGTGGATCCGCCAGAGCATCGAGCGCGCGATCATGAACCAGGCGCGTACGGTGCGATTGCCCGTCCATGTGATTCGTGAGCTCAACCAGGTGTTGCGCGCGAAGCGCCATCTGGAAAAGAACTCGATGAATTCGGGGGAGGCGGCCGAGCGCCGCGACGCGAGCATCGACGACATCGCTTATCTGACCGGCAAGACCACCGACGAAGTCACCGACATCCTCGCGCTGAACGAGCACACCGCCTCGCTCGATGCGCCGCTCGATCTCGATCCGGCGAGCAGCCTGCTCGATCTGCTGTCGGACGACCAGAGCCAGTCGCCAGACGCCGAAGTGCAGCATCGCGAGCTTGAAACACTGACACGCGCATGGCTCGCGCGTTTGTCGGACAAGCACCGCCATGTGATCGAGCGGCGCTTCGGTCTGAATCACATCGAGCCCGCCACGCTCGAGGAGCTGGCCGACGAAATGGGCCTCACGCGCGAGCGTGTGCGCCAGATCCAACAGGAAGCGCTGGTGCGACTGAAGCGCTTCTTTGCCTCAAACGGTGTCCGCAAAGACGCCGTTCTCTGACCTGATGACACCGATTCTTGTTTTCGACATCGAGACGATTCCCGATGTCGCCGGCATCCGCCGGCTTGAAGATTTGCCCGCGTCGATGAGCGACGCCGATGTCGCCGAGCACGCGTTCGCCGCACGCCGCGAAAAAACTGGCAGCGATTTTCTGCCGCATCACCTCCAGCGGGTCGCGGCGATTTCCTGCGTGTTCCGTGACAACAACGGTTTTCGCGTGCGCTCGCTCGGTACGCCCGAGGACGGCGAGGCGACGCTCGTGCAGTCTTTCTATCGCGTGATCGAAAAGTACACGCCGCAACTCGTGTCGTGGAACGGCGGCGGTTTCGATCTGCCGGTGCTCAACTACCGCGCGCTCGTCAACGGCATCCCCGCCTACCGGTTCTGGGATCTCGGCGAGGACGACCGAGACTTCAAGTGGAACAACTACATCAGCCGCTACCACGCGCGACACACCGATCTGATGGACGTGCTCGCGATGTATCAGGCGCGCGCGAACGCGCCGCTCGACGCGCTCGCGAAGATGTGCGGCTTTCCTGGCAAGATGGGCATGGACGGCAGTCAGGTGTGGCAGGCGTTCCAGCAAGGGCGTATCGAGGAAATCCGCAATTACTGCGAGACCGACGTCGTCAATACGTACCTGCTGTATTGCCGCTTCCAACTGATGCGCGGTGGCTTTTCGCCGTCGGAGTATGCTGACGAGATCAACCTCGTGAAGAACGCGCTCGCGCTGGAAAGCGCGCCGCAGTGGGCCGAGTATCTGGCGGCGTTCGAGCAGTAAGCGCGCGCGAGCAGAGCATCCGCCGGGGAGCCGCAATCCGGGCCGCGATCCGCACTCGCTCCGCGTGTGGTCCGCACCGCATCGCAGGCAAGCCCGGCGCTTCGTCTACAATCTCGCCTTTCCCCCATAGTTTGTCAGGAAGTCCGCAGGTGTCCCGAACTGCCCCCCCACGTCGCTCGCCGCGGCGCTCATCGAAGCATGCCAGGGCGCACGCCCCGGCGCCGGCGCCCGTCATTACCGGCAACGAACCGCTCATCGAAATCGTTTCGCTCGATATGGAAGCGCGCGGCGTGGGCCGCACCACGAGCGAAGACGGCACGCCGGGCAAGGTCGTGTTCGTCGAAGGCGCGCTGCCGGGTGAACTCGTCAGTTATTCGACGCATCGCAGCAAGCCGAAATTCGAGCAGGCCGAAGTCGTCCAGGTGTTCCGCGAAAGCGTGATCCGCACGACGCCGAAATGCACGTACTTCAACATCTGCGGCGGCTGCTCGATGCAGCATCTCGACATGCGCGCGCAGGTGGCGGTCAAGCAGCGCGTGCTCGAGGACAGCCTGCAGCATCTGGCGAAGCTGCGCCCCGAAACGGTGTTCCGTCCGATTCACGGGCCGTCCTGGGGTTATCGCTATCGCGCGCGGCTCGCGGTGCGCTATCTGCCGGAGCGCGGCGGCATGCGCATCGGCTTTCACGAGAAGAAGAGCAGCTATATCGCCGACATGAAGACCTGCGAGGTGCTGCCGCCGCATGTGTCGGCGATGCTGATGCCGCTGCGTTTCATGGTCCGCAAGCTGTCTTTCTACGACCGCATACCGCAGCTCGAGCTCGCGGTCGGCTCGTCGGTCACGGCGCTCGTCGTGCGCAACCTCGAACCGCTGACGGCCGGGGACGAGCAGGTGCTGCGCGAGTTCTCGGACGAGCACAAGGTGCAGTTCTGGATCCAGCCGGGCGGTCCCGACACGGTCACGCCGCTTTATCCTCTCGACGTGCAGCTCGACTACACGCTGCCCGAATACGGCATCCGTATGCCATTCAAGCCAACTGATTTCACCCAGGTCAATCACGCGATCAACCGCGTGCTGGTGAGCCGCGCGCTGCGCCTGCTGGCGCCGGCACGCACCGACCGCGTGCTCGACCTGTTCTGCGGGATCGGCAACTTCACGCTGCCGCTCGCGCGAATCTCGCGGGAAGTGGTCGGCATCGAGGGTAGCGAAGTGCTGACCCAGCGCGCGCTCGCGAATGCGGAGCTGAATGGCGTCGCCGGGCATACGTCGTTCGCGTGCCGCAACCTGTTCGAAGTCACCGCCGACGACTTGCGCGCGCTCGGCCACTTCGACAAGTTCCTCGTCGATCCGCCGCGCGAAGGCGCGCTCGCGATCGCGAAGGCGCTCGCGGAGATCGCGCAGAACGGCAACGGGCCGCTGCCGACGCGCATCGTCTATGTGTCGTGCGCGCCGGCCACGCTCGCGCGCGATGCCGGGCTGCTCGTGCATGAGGCCGGCTATCGGCTGATGGGCGCGGGCGTCGTCAATATGTTCCCGCATACGTCGCACGTGGAATCGATTGCGCTGTTCGAGCGCGATTGAGTCTCGCGGCGCGCATAAACGAAAACGCCACGACCGAGGTCGTGGCGTTTTCGTTTTCAGACGAAGGTCAGTGTGCCGTCGGCGCGTGAGGCGTCAGAACTGCCACCACGACTTCGCCGTGCCGGGCCGTGCGTGGCCGGTCACGTACGGGCTGTCGGGGAAGGTGCCGGCCAGCACGCGACGAGTGTCGTCGGCGAGTTGCTGGTTGTTCAGCTTCTCGTACGACAGGATCATGATGTGCAGCGCGTCTTCGATGGCCGGCGCGTTCTTGTACTCGCGCAATGCGAGCTGCGCACGGTTGATGGCGGCGACATAGGCGCCGCGGCGATAGTAGTAGTCCGCGGCGTGGACTTCGTGCGATGCAAGCGCATTCACGATGTAGCGCATGCGCTGCGCGGCGTCCGCCGCGTACTTGCTGTTCGGGAAGCGGTCCACCACGACCTTGAACGCGTCATACGACTCGCGCAGCGACTTCGGATCGCGCTCGCTCATATCCTGGCCCGAGAAGCGGCCGAACAGACCGAGGTCGTCGTTGAAGTGGATCATGCCCTTCAGGTAATACGCGTAGGCGATGTCCGGATGATCCGGGTGCAGCTGGATGAAGCGGTCGATGGCCTGGTCGGCGGCGGCGTTTTCGTTGTCTTTCCAGTTGCAGTACGCGACGTTGATCTGCGCCTGCTGGGCGAAGTGGCCGAACGGGTCGCGGCCCTCGAGCAGCTCGAAATACTTCGCGCACTTGCCCCAGTCGCCACCGGTCAGGGCATCGTTCGCCTCCGTATATAATTTGTTGTTGTTCCACGCTGCCGTTTCGTCGGTCTTCTCCGGCAGGCCGTGGCAAGCCGCAACAGCGACGACGGCCGCGGCGCATGCAATGTATCCGGCCACTTTCCGGGCCGCCTTCTTGATGGCCGCCAAATTGATCGCCGCTTCAGTGATGGTGTTCAAGGCTCGCATTTTCCAGTCTAGCTTTACGTCCAGGTGACCCAGATTCAATGACCCGCTCAAATACTCCAGGCGCCGCAGGCGCCGGGAATAGCAACGAAGATTATAGCGTAAGCGCCGACCCGGCCGACGCGTTGGGCGTCGATTCCCTCGACGACGATTTCTCCAGCGACGCGCTCGCCGCAAGCAGCCCGCAAGGCTCTGCGGCCGCGGCGGCACCCGTGCCCGTGCGCGTGGCCGACGAAGCGCCGCGCAGCGTCGTGGTACCCGACGAACTGGCCGGCGAGCGCCTCGACAAGGTGCTCGCCAAAGTATTCCCGGAGTTCTCGCGCAGCCGTCTGCAAAGCTGGATCGAGGCGCAGCGGGTGCGCGTCGACGGCAAGGCGGCGAAGATCCGCCAGCCGGTGCCGCTTGGCGCGACGATCGAGCTCGTGCCCGATCTGCTGCCAGAGCAGCTCGCCTTCACGCCCGAGCCGGTGCCGCTCGACATCGTCTACGAGGACGACACGCTCGTCGTCATCAACAAGCCGGCCGGCATGGTCGTGCATCCGGCGGCTGGCAACTGGAGCGGCACCGTGCTGAACGGGCTGCTCTACCGCTATGGCGAGTCCGCGGCGGGTCTGCCGCGCGCGGGCATCGTGCATCGGCTTGACAAGGAGACCTCGGGGCTGATGGTGGTCGCGCGCACGCTCGAGGCGCAGACCGACCTCGTGCGCCAGTTGCAGGCGCGCACGGTCAAGCGCCGCTA
Source organism: Paraburkholderia sp. 40 (assembly GCF_050434105.1). Classification (NCBI taxonomy): domain Bacteria; kingdom Pseudomonadati; phylum Pseudomonadota; class Betaproteobacteria; order Burkholderiales; family Burkholderiaceae; genus Paraburkholderia; species Paraburkholderia sp. 40. The sequence goes on from NZ_JBNPVY010000004.1 coordinate 621,604, forward strand.
CCTCGCGCTCGTGTGGGGCAACCTGCCCGAGGAAGGCACGATCGACGCGCCGATCGGCCGCGATCCGCGCGAGCGCACGCGCATGGCCGTCGTGACGGGCGCGGCCGGCAAGCCGGCGCGCACGCATTTCCGGCGCGTGGCCTCGGCGATCTGGCAGCGTCAGCCGGTCACGGCGATTCACTGCGATCTGGAGACGGGGCGCACGCATCAGATTCGCGTGCATTGCGCGCACATCGGTCATCCGTTGCTCGGCGATCCCGTGTACGGACGCGCGCGCGGCAAGCGCTCGGTCACGCCGCTGCCAGACGGCTTCGCGCGCCAGGCGCTGCACGCGTGGCGGCTCGGCCTGATTCATCCGAAGACCGGCCGCTCGATGCAATGGCGCGCCGACGTGCCGGCCGACATCGAGGCGTTGTCGGCCGCGCTCGGTCTGGGTCGCGACGACTCGGGCGAGTTTGACGATGCGTATGGCGAGGATGAGGACTGCGATGCATCGTTCGACGACGGCGCGTACGATGAAGACAGCGACCACGACGAGGACGATCACGCATGAGCACCAATCTCCCGGAGCTGGGTTTTGCCGATGTCGTGCAACCCGCATGGAACGTGTCGCCGCGCGTGCGCGCGCTCGTGACCACCCGCGACGGCGGCGTCAGCGACGCGCCGTTCGGCCGCTGGCGCGACGGCGCCGACCAGCCCGGCGGGCTGAATCTGGGCATGAAGACCGGCGACGATCCCGCCGCGGTCGCGAGCAATCGCGCACGGCTCGTCGCGCTTGCCGGTGTTCGCGAGGCCGCGTGGCTCGAACAGATCCATGGCGCCGGCATCGTCCGCGCCGAGGATGCGATCGCGCACGCGCGCGACCATGGTGCGCCGGCGCGCGCCGACGCGAGCGTCACCGATGGCGCGGGCATCGCGTGCGTCGTCATGGTCGCCGATTGCATGCCGGTGCTGTTGTGCGACGAAGCGGGGCGCGCGGTCGGCGCCGCGCATGCCGGGTGGCGCGGACTCGCGGCGGGCATCGTCGAGCAGACCGCCGCGCGGGTCGCGGCGCTGGCGGGTGTGCGGGCGAGCGAGCTGCATGCGTACCTCGGGCCGTCGATCGGGCCCACCGCATTCGAAGTCGGCGCAGACGTGCGTGACGCCTTCATGACCGGTGCCGACGATGCACAACGCGACGCGACCGCGCAGGCGTTCGTCGCGCATCCCGCGAATGCCGGCAAATATCTCGCCGATCTGCCGGCGCTGGCGCGCCTGCGCCTGCAGCGGCTCGGCCTAACGCGCATCAGCGGCGGCGATCTGTGCACGGTCACGTTGCGCGAGCGTTTTTATTCGTATCGCCGTGATCGCGAGACCGGTCGCATGGCCGCGTTGATCTGGATCGACGAACAGGCGCAATCAATTGCCGATTAATTCGGGATGGCGCGCGGACGCATCTTGTCATACTTTTAAAATCGAGCGGTGGTTTTATTTCGCGTGAATGCGCGCCGGGTCGTTATTCGCGGATCCCACGGCCGACCCGTCGCTGACGGCCCGTTCCCCGGGCTTCACACGCATTTTTTGTTGCGCTGCCGGAAGGCCCGTCGATAGCGCGAATCGCCCGCCGGCTGTGTGGGCGACCGAACGAATAAATATGCTTAATTGCCATGCGCCGTAGGAGTTTTTCGGATTTACCCGCGGCAGGCATCATTTGATTCGTTAAAGCGCGATTTGCCATACAGGGAAAACGATAATTAAAAAACTATCGCACTGCGGCAAAATCTGGAGCAAGCATTGACATGCCTTGTGATGGGGAGCAAGAATGTTCCTCCTAAGCTCCTCGTCGTTCATGGGACAGGGCGTGACGAAGTCGCGAGCAATCGCCACATGCGCACGGACCTGCCTCTCAACCCGTCCGCAAGGACTTACCGGTCAAAAGCAGGTATGGCAGCATCTCATTCCTCAGCTTCCCCCAGCACCGACTCCTCGAAGGAGCAGACGCAGCAGGCCGGTACGAGCGGTGCACCGTCAGCCGCAGGCATGCAGCAATTTCTCGACGCCTGGATGAACGCCTGGCGTTCGTTCGGCGCGCAGCCCAATGGCACGGCATTTCAGATGCCCTCAATGCCGCAGATGCCGGACCTTGCACAGATAACGGCGGGCTTCCCGCAAATACCGGCGTTTCCCGGGATGCCCGACTTCAGCAAGCTGGCCGCCGGTGCGTTGCCGTCGTTGCCGGGGCTGGGCATTCCCACCGCCGCGATTCCGCCCGAGCGTTTGCAGAAGCTGCAGACCGACTATTCGCGCGAGGCGATGGAGCTGATCCAGCAGGCCACCACGTCGGCGATCAAGGCGCCCGAGCTCAAGGACCGGCGCTTTAGCGCGGACGCCTGGAGCGCGGCGCCCGCCTACGCGTTCACCGCCGCGTGGTATCTGCTGAACGCGCGCTATCTGCAGCAGTTGGTCGACGCGCTCGACACCCAGCCGAAAACCCGCGAGCGCATTCGCTTCGCGGTCCAGCAGTGGACCGCGGCGGCCTCGCCGAGCAACTTCTTCGCGCTGAATCCCGAAGCGCAGAAAACGCTGCTCGACAGTAAAGGCGAGAGCTTGCGCCAGGGCGTGATGAACCTGCTCACCGACATGCAGCGCGGCAAGATTTCCCAAACCGACGAATCGCGTTTCGCGGTCGGCGAGAACCTCGCGAACACCGAAGGCTCGGTCGTGTTCGAGAACGATCTGCTGCAGCTGATCCAGTACAAGCCGCGCACGGCGACCGTGCGCGAGCGGCCGCTCCTGATCGTGCCGCCGTGCATCAACAAGTACTACATTCTCGACCTGCAACCCGAAAACTCGCTCGTCGCGCACGGGCTTGATTCGGGCCATCAGGTGTTCCTGATTTCGTGGCGCAACGCGGATCAGTCCGTCGCGCACAAGACGTGGGACGACTACATCGGCGAGGGTGTGCTCACCTCGATCGACACCGTGCGCAAGATCAGCGGCCGCGAGCAGATCAATACGCTCGGCTTTTGCGTCGGCGGCACGATGCTCGCCACCGCGCTCGCGGTGGCTGCGGCGCGCGGCGAACATCCGGCCGCGTCGATGACGCTGCTCACCGCGATGCTCGACTTCTCCGACACGGGCGTGCTCGACGTGTTCGTCGACGAGGCGCACGTGCAGATGCGCGAGCAGAGCATCGGCGGCAAGAACGGCGCGCCGCCGGGACTGATGCGCGGCGTCGAGTTCGCGAACACGTTCTCGTTCCTGCGCCCGAACGACCTCGTGTGGAACTACGTCGTCGACAATTACCTGAAGGGCCGCACGCCGGTACCGTTCGACCTGCTGTACTGGAACAGCGACTCGACCAGTCTGCCTGGGCCGATGTACGTCTGGTATCTGCGCAACACGTATCTCGAGAACAAGCTGCGCGAGCCCGGTGCGCTGACCACCTGCGGCGAGCCGATCGATCTGTCGAAGATCGACGTGCCGACCTTCATCTACGGTTCGCGCGAAGACCATATCGTGCCGTGGCAAACCGCGTATGCGTCGGCGCCGCTGCTCACCGGGCCGCTAAAGTTCGTGCTCGGCGCGTCGGGCCATATCGCCGGCGTGATCAATCCGCCCGCGAAGAAAAAGCGCAGCTTCTGGACGCTCGATACCGACGCGAAGACGCTGCCCGAAAGCGCGGACGAATGGTTCGACGCGGCGACCGAAGTGCCCGGCAGCTGGTGGCCGGAATGGACCGACTGGCTCGATCAGTACGGCGGCAAGAAAGTGAAGCCGCGCGCCAATTTGGGCTCCGACGAATTCCCGGTCATCGAGCCGGCGCCGGGCCGCTACGTGCGGCAACGGGAGTAGGTTCACGCACAGGCTCGACGCGCGCGTACGACATTGCTGTCGACGCAGACATAGTGCGCAGTCGGCCGGTGCATAGGTGTTTGGCAGGTGAATGAGCGTCTGGTTGATGAAGGCGTGAGAGCAACGCAAGTTGCAACGCAATTTTTAACGTAACGGGCTGCGGCGGAGTTGGCCGGGATGCCCGGAGGATATGGAAATGACTGATGTTGTGATCGTATCGGCCGCTCGTACTGCAGTGGGCAAGTTTGGTGGGTCGCTGGCGAAGATTGCCGCACCTGAACTCGGCGCGCTCGCGGTGCGCGCCGTGCTCGAACGGGCAGGCGTGAAGCCGGAACAGGTGAGCGAAGTTATTCTGGGCCAGGTGCTGACGGCGGGCTCCGGCCAGAACCCCGCGCGTCAGGCGCTGATCAAGGCGGGTTTGCCGTCGGCCGTGCCGGGCATGACGATCAACAAGGTCTGCGGCTCAGGTCTGAAGGCCGTGATGCTCGCGGCCAACGCGATCGTCGCCGGTGACGCGGACATCGTCGTGGCAGGCGGCCAGGAAAACATGAGCGCCGCGCCGCACGTGCTGCCGGGTTCGCGCGACGGTTTCCGCATGGGCGACGCGAAGCTGATCGACTCGATGATCGTCGACGGCCTGTGGGACGTCTACAACCAGTACCACATGGGCGTGACGGCCGAGAACGTCGCGAAGGAGCACGGCATCACGCGCGAACAGCAGGACGCGTTCGCGGCGCTGTCGCAGAACAAGGCGGAAGCCGCGCAGAAGGCGGGGCGCTTCAACGACGAAATCGTGCCGGTCGAGATTCCGCAACGCAAGGGCGAGCCGCTGCGCTTCACCACCGACGAATTCGTGCGTCATGGCGTGACGGCCGAATCACTCGCGAGCCTGAAGCCGGCGTTCTCGAAGGAAGGCACGGTCACGGCGGCCAACGCATCGGGTCTGAACGACGGCGCAGCCGCGGTGCTCGTGATGTCGCTGAAAAAGGCGGAAGCGCTCGGCCTCACACCGCTCGCGCGCATCAAGGCATACGCGAACGCGGGTGTCGATCCGAAGGTGATGGGCATGGGCCCGGTACCGGCTTCGCGCCGTTGCCTCGAGCGCGCGGGCTGGACGCCGGCCGACCTCGACCTGATGGAAATCAACGAAGCGTTTGCCGCGCAGGCGCTCGCCGTGCACAAGCAGATGGGCTGGGACACGTCGAAGATCAACGTGAACGGCGGCGCGATCGCGATCGGCCACCCGATCGGCGCGTCCGGTTGCCGGATTCTCGTCACGTTGCTGTACGAAATGCAGAAGCGCGATGCGAAGAAGGGTCTGGCGTCGCTGTGTATCGGCGGCGGCATGGGTGTCGCGCTCGCGGTCGAGCGCGTTTAAAGTACGCTGGGTACGCCGCGCGCATTCGCGACCGGTCGCGCGCGGTCTTCGCCAGCACAGGCATCTGGCCGCGCCGCACGTCAACTGGCGGTGCGGCGCGTTGCAACAGGTGACTCGTGTCGGCAGTGCGCGTTGCCGGACGGTCGCCCGGCGGCAACGCGAACCAGCATCTGGCGAGGCACGAGGCCGCCGGCAGGCGCCTCGACAACGATAACGGAGTGTGGTTTATGACACAGCGAATTGCGTACGTAACGGGCGGCATGGGCGGCATCGGCACCAGCATCTGCCAGCGTCTGCACAAGGAAGGCTTCAGGGTGATCGCCGGCTGCGGCCCGAATTCGCCGCGCCGTGCGAAGTGGCTCGACGAGCAGAAGGTACTCGGCTACGACTTCGTCGCCTCCGAGGGTAACGTCGGTGACTGGCAATCGACCAAGGACGCATTCGACAAGGTCAAGGCCGAAGTTGGCGAGATCGACGTGCTGGTCAACAATGCCGGCATCACGCGCGACGTCGTGTTCCGCAAGATGACGCACGAAGACTGGACGGCGGTGATCGACACCAATCTGACCAGCCTGTTCAACGTCACCAAGCAGGTGATCGACGGCATGGTCGAGCGGGGCTTTGGCCGGGTGATCAACATTTCGTCGGTGAACGGCCAGAAGGGCCAGTTCGGCCAGACCAATTATTCGACCGCGAAGGCCGGCATTCACGGCTTTACGATGTCGCTCGCACAGGAAGTCGCGACCAAGGGCGTGACGGTCAACACCGTGTCGCCGGGCTACATCGGCACCGACATGGTCAAGGCGATCCGCCCGGACGTGCTGGAAAAAATCGTCGCGACGATTCCGGTGCGCCGCCTCGGTCAGCCGGCCGAAATCGGCTCGATCGTCGCGTGGCTTGCGTCGGAAGAATCGGGCTTCGCCACGGGCGCCGATTTTTCGCTGAACGGCGGCTTGCATATGGGCTGAGCCATCAGCGCGCCGGACCGGAAGGCGGCGCGCTTCGGCTCAGATGGTTTCGCCGGCGTCCCGGCTGCGCAATGGATCCCGTTGCACAGCCCGGACGCCGTTTCCGCGTTTGCTTAACTCGAGCTTAAAGGCGTTACATGACTACTACTACAAAGAAAACGGCCGAACGACTGATCAAGAAATATCCGAATCGTCGGCTCTACGACACCGAGACGAGTACCTACATCACGCTGACTGATGTGAAGCAACTCGTGCTCGATCAGGAAGATTTCAAGGTGATCGATGCCAAAAGCAACGAGGACCTGACGCGCTCGATCCTGCTGCAGATCATTCTCGAAGAAGAGAGCGGCGGCCTGCCGATGTTCTCGTCGTCGATGCTGTCGCAGATCATCCGGTTCTACGGTCATGCGATGCAGGGCATGATGGGCACGTATCTGGAAAAGAACATCCAGGCCTTCATCGACATTCAGGCGAAGCTTGCCGACCAGTCGAAGAATCTCTATGAAGGAAAGGCGATGAACCCCGAAGTCTGGTCGCAGTTCATGAACATGCAGGCGCCGATGATGCAGGGCATGATGACCAGCTACATCGAGCAATCGAAGAACATGTTCGTGCAGATGCAGGAGCAGATGCAGAATCAGGCGAAGACCATGTTCGCCACGTTCCCGTTTACGCCGGGCGGCGCGGTCAATGCGAGCAATGCGAGCAATGTGAGCAATGTGAGCAATGCGCCGGCCACGCCGCAGGGCAATCCGGAGACGGAGAAGAAGTGAAGGAGTGAATGGCGGCGAGCTCGCGGGAGTGCAGCCGCCGACGCGCTACAATGGCGGCCCGCGCGTGGGGACGCTTTTCCGTCGGAAGCGGATTCGGGCCGCGGCTCGATGTCCGTTGCGTCCACTGCCGGCACACCGCTGCTTGCGCCGTTACCGTTTCTTCCGCTGGACCCGTCCTATGTTTCAGACCGTCTCCCTGATCGCGTCAGCGTCTTCCGTTGCGAAGGCCGCGCGGATCATTCTGCTCTGACCCGCCGTTCACCCACACCGCTCATGAGCCGGCTGTTTCTCGCCCCAATGGAAGGGCTCGCTGACTATGTGCTGCGCGACGTGCTGACGAGCGCGGGCGCTTTCGACGGCTGCGTGTCCGAGTTCATCCGCATCACAGGCTCGCTGCTGCCAACCCGCGTCTACGAGCGCGAGGCGCCCGAAATTCTGCACGCGAGCGTGACCGCCAGTGGCACGCCAATGGTGATCCAGCTGCTCGGCAGCGATCCCGAGTGGATGGCACGCAATGCCGCGTACGCGGCCATGCTGTCGCCCTACGGTATCGACCTGAACTTCGGCTGTCCCGCCAAAGTCGTCAATCAGCACGGCGGCGGCGCGATGCTGCTCGCGAACCCGAAGTTGCTGAACCAGATCGTCTCGGCCGTGCGCGTCGCGGTGCCTGCCGATATCGCGGTGACGGCAAAAATGCGCCTCGGCGTGTCCGACACGTCGCGGGCGATCGAATGCGCGCAGGCGCTCGCGGACGGCGGCGCGGCCTCGCTCGTCGTGCATGCGCGCACGCGCGACGACCGCTATCGGCCGCCTGCGCACTGGGAGTGGATCGCGCGCATCGACGACGCCGTCGACGTGCCCGTCATCGCGAACGGCGAAGTCTGGACGGTGGCGGACTGGCAGCGTTGCCGCTCGGTCAGCGGCTGCGCGGACGTGATGATCGGGCGCGGCGCCGTGTCGGATCCGTTCCTCGCGCAGCGAATCCGCGGGCTCATCGAGCCGTGTCCATCTGCCGACGAATGGCAGCAGGTGCTGGGTTCAATCGTCGGCTACATGAACAAGCTGCGGGCGCATGGCACGCTGACCCATGAGCACGGCCGCGTCAAGAAGTGGCTCAGCTACCTGCAGCGGACCTGGCCGCAAGCCGCCGAACTGCATGCGGCGATCCGGCGAGTGCAGGACTCTGACGAAATTCTTACGGTAATCGGCCAGGCGCTGGCCGCCGGAGCCGCGTCGGCGCCGACGCGTCAGCACGTTTCCAGCGACGAAAATAGCGAGCTGAATCAACCCGGTCCTGCCGAACCCATCCCCGTTTGAAGACTAGAATTCAAAGACTTACGAGCGGTGGCGGTGGCGAACCGCTACAATTCACGGTTTAACGTCTTCAAGCGGTTCCCCATGTCTTCCACCCCCTCGAACGCTCCGGCCGTGCCGGGCGCCACGCCGAAAGTCGGCTTCGTCTCTCTCGGCTGCCCCAAGGCCCTCGTCGATTCCGAGCAGATCATCACCCAGTTGCGCGCCGAAGGCTACGAAATCTCCGGCACCTATGACGGCGCGGACCTCGTGGTCGTCAACACCTGCGGCTTCATCGACGAAGCCGTGCAGGAAAGCCTCGACGCGATCGGCGAAGCGCTCAACGAAAACGGCAAGGTGATCGTCACCGGTTGCCTCGGCGCGAAGAAGAGCGCGAGCGGTTCGGGGCTGATCGAGGAAGTGCATCCGAAGGTGCTCGCCGTAACCGGCCCGCACGCGCTCGGCGAGGTGATGCAGGCGGTGCACAGCCATCTGCCGAAGCCGCACGATCCGTTCGTCGATCTGGTGCCCGCCGCGGGCGTCAAGCTCACACCGCGCCACTACGCGTACCTGAAGATTTCCGAAGGCTGCAATCACCGCTGCACGTTCTGCATCATCCCGTCGATGCGCGGCGATCTGGTGTCGCGCCCGGTCGCGGAAGTGATGCTCGAAGCGGAGAACCTGTTCAAGTCCGGCGTGAAGGAACTGCTCGTGATCTCGCAGGACACGAGCGCATATGGCGTCGACGTCAAATATCGCACCGGTTTCTGGAACGGCAAGCCGATCAAGACGCGCATGACGGATCTGGTCGCCGCGCTCGGCGAACTCGCCGCGCAATATGGTGCGTGGGTGCGCCTGCATTACGTGTATCCGTATCCGAGCGTCGACGAAGTGATTCCGATGATGGCCGAGGGTCCGTACAAGGGCCACGTGCTGCCGTATCTCGACGTGCCGTTCCAGCACGCGCATCCGGAAGTGCTGAAGCGCATGAAGCGCCCGGCCAACGCCGAGAAGGTGATGGAGCGCGTCAAGGCCTGGCGCGAGACCTGCCCCGATCTGACGATCCGCAGCACGTTCATTGCCGGCTTTCCGGGCGAGACCGAAGAGCAGTTCGAGACGCTGCTCGATTTCATCCGCGAGGCGGAGCTCGATCGCGTCGGCTGTTTCGCGTATTCGCCGGTCGAAGGCGCGAGCGCGAATGAACTCGACGGCGCGCTGCCCGATGAAGTGCGTGAGGAACGTCGCGCGCGCTTCATGGAAGTGGCCGAGCAGGTGTCGGCCAAGCGCATCGCGAGGAAGGTCGGCAAGACGCTGAAGGTGCTCGTCGACGAAATCAACGCGGACGGCGGCATCGGCCGCACCGCGGCGGATGCGCCGGAGATCGACGGCGTCGTCTATATCGCGCCGTCCGCCAAGGCGTCGAAGCGCTACAAGGTCGGCGATTTCGTGTCGGTGAAGATCACCGGCGCGGACGGCCACGATTTGTGGGGCGAGGTCTAAGCGATGACGCACAGCGCGGCCGCACAGCATGAAGCTCACACACCGGACATCCTCGCGCTCGGCGAGGCGATGATCGAATTCAACCAGTCGGCGAAGGATCAACCGAACTACCTGCAAGGCTTCGGCGGCGACACGTCGAACTTCTGCATCGCGGCTGCGCGCCAGGGTGCGAGGACCGGTTTCGTGTCGGCGGTCGGCGCCGATCATTTCGGACGCCTGCTGGTCGATCTGTGGGAGCGCGAGCAGGTCGACACGTCGCTCGTGCGCATCGATGCGCAGGCGTCGACCGGCGTCTACTTCGTGTCGCACGGCCCCAACGGCCACGCGTTCGACTATCTGCGCGCGGGCTCGGCGGCGAGCCGCTATGCACCCGCCGATCTGCCGCGCGACGCGCTCGCGGCGGCGAAGGTCGTCCATCTGTCCGGCATCAGTCTCGCGATCAGCGTCAGCGCCTGCGACGCCGCGCTCGAAGCGATCGCGCATGCGCGCGCGAATGGGGCGCGCGTGAGCTTCGACACCAATCTGCGTCTTAAGCTGTGGCCGCTGGCGCGGGCGCGCGCGGTGATGCTCGAGGCGATCCGCCAGACTGACATCTGCCTGCCGAGCTGGGACGATGTGACCGAACTGACGGGGCTGACCGGCCGTGACGAGATCGTCGATTTTCTGCTGTCGCACGGACCGAGCGTGGTCGCGCTGAAGCTCGGCAAGGACGGCTCGTATATCGCGACGCCTAACGAGCGACGCGTCGTGCCGGGTCACGTCGTCGATGCGGTCGATGCAACCGGCGCCGGCGACTGTTTCGGCGGCGCATTCATCGCGCGCATCGTCGCGGGCGACGATCCATTTGCCGCCGCGCGCTACGCGAACGTTGCCGCCGCGCTGTCCACGCAAGGCTATGGCGCGGTCGCGCCGATTCCGTCGCGCGAGACCGTCGAGCGGCTGCTGGCGGGGTAGATATTCCGTAAGCTGCGCGGCGCAGCATGGCCCGCGTTGGCGCAATCATCCAGGCGAACTGGAGAGACAACAGGAGGGGCAAGCGATGCAACGGGACGTAGTAGTGGTGAGCGGTGTGCGCACGGCAATCGGCACGTTCGGCGGCAGCCTGAAGGATTTCGCGCCGACCGATCTCGGCGCGCGCGTGGTGCGCGAAGTGCTCGAGCGCGCGAGCGTGTCGGGCGACGAAGTCGGACACGTCGTGTTCGGCAACGTCGTGCACACCGAGCCGAAAGACATGTATCTCGCGCGCGTCGCGGCGATCAACGGCGGGGTTGCGCAGCATACGCCCGCGCTGACCGTCAACCGGCTGTGCGGCTCGGGCTTGCAGGCCATCGTTTCGGCCGCGCAGAGCGTGCTGCTCGGCGACGCCGACATTGCGATCGGCGGTGGCGCGGAAAACATGAGCCGCGCGCCGTACTCGATGCCGGCCGCGCGCTTCGGACAGCGCATGGGCGACGCGCGTCTGGTCGACATGATGGTCGGCGCGCTCAACGATCCTTTCCAGTCGATCCACATGGGCGTGACCGCCGAGAACGTCGCGCGCAAGTACGAGATCTCGCGCGACGCGCAGGACGCGCTCGCGCTCGAGTCGCATCGTCGCGCGGCCCACGCGATCACGAGCGGCTACTTCAAGGAACAGATTCTGCCGATCACGATTCCGTCGAAGAAGGGCGACGTCGTGTTCGACACGGACGAGCACGCGAGGCTCAACGCAACGGCGGACGACTTCGCGAAGTTGAAGCCGGTGTTCGCGAAGGAAAACGGTACGGTGACGGCGGGCAACGCCTCGGGCATCAACGACGCGGCCGCGGCCGTCGTGCTGATGGAGCGCGGCGTCGCCGAGCGGCGCGGCGTGAAGCCGCTGGCGCGGCTCGTGTCGTACGCGCATGCGGGCGTCGATCCGGCGTACATGGGCATCGGGCCGGTGCCGGCGAGCCGCAAGGCGCTCGAGCGGGCGGGTCTGACGGTCGCCGATCTCGACGTGATCGAGGCCAACGAGGCATTCGCCGCGCAGGCCTGCGCGGTCAGCAAGGAGCTCGGCTTCGATCCGGCCAAGGTCAATCCGAACGGCTCGGGCATTTCGCTCGGCCATCCGATCGGCGCGACCGGCGCGCTGATTACCGTCAAGGCGCTGTACGAGCTGCAGCGCATTGGCGGGCGTTATGCACTCGTCACGATGTGCATTGGCGGGGGGCAGGGCATCGCGGCGGTTTTCGAGCGTCTCTGATCGCGCACGGCAGCCCGGCGCGGCACAGGTAGCGAGCAGGGACCAGTAACAAGGATGGACAGGATGCAGGAAGCGAAAGTGACGAAGGGTTCGGCAACGCGCGCCTTGCGCCGGCGCGCCGGCGTGGTGGCGAGCGCTGCCGCACTGCTGTGCGCCGGCACGGTGCTGTGGATGCCGTCGCAGGCGTGGGCGGAAAGCGATGCGGTCAAGGCACTGGCCGCGCCGCCGCCGATCCAGCTGCCGCTGAAACCGAGCCCCGAGTTCGCGAAGTTTCCGCGCTACGTGGGCACGCTCGGCGCGCGGCCGATCGTGCTGCGGCTCGGGCCCAAGACCGACGATCCATCTGGCGTGCACGGCGAGTATCAGTACACCGATAGCGGCGAGGTGATTCTGATCGCCGGCGATCGCGACGGCGATACGCTCGAAGTCGAGGAATCGAACGACGGCACGCATATCACCGGCAACTGGGTCGGCAAGTTCGCGGCGGACGGCTCGCTCGAAGGCGACCGCATGAACGTCGACGATTCGAACCCGCAGGAATTCAGCCTGAAGCCGCTGGCGGCAGGGCAGGCGGTGCCGGTGGCCGGTTCGGCCGGCGGTGCGGCGGCCAGGCCTGCAGCCCCCTCACCGCAACCGGCCGCGGCCAACGGCGCAGCGGCGGCTCCCGCGCCGGCACCCGCTGCCGGCGGGCACCCGGTGGGCGGCGTCAGCAACCTGCAAACGGGCTACTGATGCGCACGCGCGCCGGGCATCCGGAATCGCGCAGCGCGGCCGTTGCTTCAGGCTCGCTTCACTATGTTTTTCACCGAGCTTCACATGACTGAATCCAAATTCAAACATGGCCTGCAGACCCGCATCGTGCGTGCCGAGGACCAGATCACGCCGGGCTTCGAATCGTTCTCGACGCCCGTCACGCGCGCGTCGACGGTGGTGTTTCCCGACCTCGCCGCGATGCGCGCGCTCGACTGGAAAAACGACGCGCAATGGCGCTACGGCCTGCATGCGACGCCGACGCAGATCGCGCTCGCTCAGCGCCTCGCCGCGATCGAGGGCGGCAATCATGCGCTGCTGCAGCCGTCGGGGCTGTCGTCGATCTCGAACGTCTACTTCGGCCTCGTGAAGGCCGGCGACGACGTGCTGATTCCCGATAACGTGTACTCGCCGAACCGCGACCACGGCGACTGGCTCGCGCGCGATTTCGGTATCACGGCGCGCTACTACGATCCGCTGATCGGCGCGGGCATCGCCAGTCTGATCCAGCCGAACACGCGCCTGATCTGGATCGAGGCGCCCGGCTCGGTGACGATGGAAGTGCCCGACGTACCGGCCATCACGGCGGCGGCTCGCGCGCGCAAGGTCGTCACCGCGATCGACAACACGTGGTCCGCGGGCCTCGCGTTCCGGCCGTTCGACCACGGCGTCGACATCTCGGTGCAGGCGCTGACCAAATACCAGTCGGGCGGCGGCGACGTGCTGATGGGCGCGACGATCACGGTCGACCGCGACGTGCATGTGAAGCTGAAGGCGGCGCGCATGCGCATGGGGATCGGCGTGTCCTCGGACGACTGCTCGCTGATCCTGCGCAGCCTACCGAGCATGCAGTTGCGTTTCGCGCAGCACGATCGCGTGGCGCTGTCGCTCGCGACGTGGTTGAAGAGCCGGCCGGAAATCGTCGCGGTGTTGCATCCGGCGCTCGCCGACTGTCCGGGGCACGAAGTGTACAAGCGCGATTTCAGCGGCGCGGGCGGACTGTTCTCGGTGGTGTTCGACGAACGCTACAGCGCGGCGCGGATCGACACGTTTTGCGAGTCGCTCGAACTGTTTTCGCTCGGCTGGAGCTGGGGGGGCGCGCATAGCCTCGCGATGCCGTACGACATCGCGTCGATGCGCACTGCGGCGCAGTGGCCGCATCGCGGCACGTTGGTGCGCTTCTATATCGGTCTGGAAGACGAGGCGGACCTGCGTGCGGATATCGAGCAGAGCCTGACCAAGCTGGCTTGACACGCGTTAGCCCTGTTCGACACGTTGTTCGAGAAGCCCGCCGGGATCTCTTCCCGGCGGGCTTTTTTGTGTGCGCCCAGCATGGGCGCACTCCTGGAGGTGCAAGTCCTCCCATAAGCTGACCACAGCGAATGAAGTGAAGCGCAACTGCGTAAGGGTGACCGAGCGTGGGGAGGAAGCGTGGAGCAAAGCCGTGAGCCGATGGACAAGAACCGGATATGAGGCGGCACCGATCAGGGCGAGCGGGCACGAATCTGCGAAGCTCTTGTGGTCAAGGATTGGTGCCGTAAATCCGGCGGTTGTGCGGTGAAGGAGTGCGTTCTTACCTGGGGAGATCTCGCCTCATGCCTGAAAGGGCAACGGTGTCGAACCGGAGCGGGAAGTCAGCCGAGGTCGTAGTAGTCACAGGACAGGTCGGCAAGGCTGAAGCTGGTGACGAAGGACCGAACGGGAAGGAGTGTTCAGGGATATGCCGATGCGGCAGGCAATGCGTCAGATGCCCGTGCAAACGGGGCGAGCGGGAGCAGCGCGTGGTGAAGCTGCGCATGTACCTGTGAGCGACGAAGCCGGCTGCCCGCGGCATGAACCCGGGAGCACAGGGTCAGCGTTGCTGGAAGCGGCGTTGACGAGAGAGAACCTGAAGCGGGCGTTCAAACGGGTGCGGGCCAACAAAGGAGCCGCTGGGGTGGATGGTCTGGGCGTTGACCAGACTGCGCGCCATCTGGTGACGGCGTGGCCAGCGATTCGTGAACAACTGCTGAAGGGGACGTACCGGCCCAGCCCGGTACGGCGGGTGACGATTCCGAAGCCGGACGGAGGCGAGCGCGAGCTTGGTATCCCGACGGTAACGGACCGGTTGATCCAGCAGGCTCTGCTGCAGGTGCTGCAGCCGGTTCTGGATCCCACCTTCAGCGAGCATAGCTACGGCTTCCGGCCCGGACGGCGTGCACACGATGCGGTGCTTGCCGCGCAGTCGTACGTGCAGTCAGGCCGGCGAATCGTGGTGGACGTTGACCTGGAGAAGTTCTTCGACCGGGTCAACCACGACATCCTGATCGACCGCCTACAGAAACGCATTGGAGACGCTGGTGTAATCCGGCTGATCAGGGCGTATCTGAACAGCGGCATCATGGATGATGGAGTGGTTCAGCAGCGAGCCCAGGGCACGCCGCAAGGCGGGCCGCTATCGCCGCTGCTGGCCAACGTGTTGCTGGATGAGGTGGACAAGGAACTGGAGCGGCGGGGCCACTGCTTTGCGCGCTACGCCGACGATGCGAACGTGTATGTTCGTAGCCGCCGCGCGGGCGAACGGGTAATGGTGCTGCTGCGACGTCTGTATGG
Source organism: Paraburkholderia sp. 40 (assembly GCF_050434105.1). Classification (NCBI taxonomy): domain Bacteria; kingdom Pseudomonadati; phylum Pseudomonadota; class Betaproteobacteria; order Burkholderiales; family Burkholderiaceae; genus Paraburkholderia; species Paraburkholderia sp. 40. Next base: position 636,916 of record NZ_JBNPVY010000004.1, read on the forward strand.
GCGATTGCGCCTGAAGGTCAACGAGACCAAAAGTGCGGTCGCGAGTGTGTTCGGTCGCAAGTTCCTGGGTTACAGCTTATGGGTGGCTCCAGGCGGTGTGGTCAAGCGCAAGGTGGCGGCCAAACCGCTGCTGGCGTTCAGGCACCGCATTCGTGAACTGACCCGCCGATCTGGCGGGCGCAGCATGAAGGACGTGGTGGCACGGTTGCGGACTTATGTGCAGGGCTGGAGGGCATACTTCCGGTTGGCGCAAACCCCCAGAGTCTGGCGTGAGCTGGATGAGTGGCTGCGCCACCGACTACGCGCCATCCAGCTTAAGCATTGGCGCCGTGGCTCAACCATCTACCGGGAACTGCGCGCGCTGGGCGCGTCATGCTCTGTGGCACAACAGGTGGCGGCGAACAGTCGCCGCTGGTGGTGCAACAGCGGCAAGCTCCTCAACAGCGTGCTGACCATCACTTACTTCGATCAGCTGGGTGTGCCCCGACTCTCCTAACCTCAACTTCCCGAACCGCCCGGTGCGGACCCGCATGCCGGGTGGTGTGGCAGGGGCGCAGCCTCAGGCTGCCCCCTATGCCGATTGCCCTGAGTATCAGGCAGACCCGAACGGATCCCTCGAGCGCCGGCCTCAAATCAACCGCAGCAAACCGTCCATTCCAACGAAATTGAACGACACGCTGGCTGCTTCCCGCACCACCGGCTTCGCCCGGAATGCAACGGAGAGTCCCGCTTCGGCCATCATTTTCAGGTCGTTCGAGCCGTCGCCCATCGCAATTGCGCGCGACGGTTCGATGCCGAGCGTCGCGCAGGTTTCGCGCAGCGTGCGCGCTTTCACGTCGGCATTGACGATCTCGCCCATCACATTGCCGGTCAGCTTGCCGTCGATGATTTCAAGCGTGTTCGCGCGCGTGAAATCGAGCCCAAGGCGCGTCTTCAGCTTCGCGGTGAAGAACGTGAAGCCGCCCGACACGAGCAGCGTTTTCAGGCCCGCCTGTTTCGCGCCGGCCAGCATGCGTTCGGCGCCCGGCGACAACCGCAGCCGTTCCTCGTACACGCGCTCGAGCGCGCTGGCGTCGAGCCCTTTCAGCAGCGCGACCCGACGAATCAGGCTCTCGTTGAAGTCCTCGATCTCACCGCGCATCGCAGCCTCGGTGATCGCCGCGACTTCGGCTTTGAGCCCGCAGAAATCGGCGATTTCGTCGACGCACTCGATCGTGATCAGCGTCGAATCCATGTCCATCGCGACGAGGCCGAAGTCGCTCAACTGGCGGCCGGTTTCGACAAACGCGTAGTCGAGTTGATGCGCATAGCAATACGCTTCGACGTCGGCGCGTTGCGCGAGGTTCGCGTCGGCGATGCGAATCGCGTGCTCGTCGATGACGGCGGCGTGCGAGCCGCGTGCGAGCGCGACGAGCGTTTTGTGGTGGTCGGCGGAAAGGGGGGCGACGCTTTGAATGACGAGGTTCATGGACGACCGGTGGCGCGGAAAGAAAGAGGCGCGTGGCGCGCGGACAATCCCGCTATTGTATCGGTTCTGTGCGTTGGCCCGTCGCAGGCGGCTGTGCCGGGCTTGCCGTGCGCTCCGGCGGCGTGCGGTTCATACTGGCGCATCGAATCATGTGATGCAGTCGTCGCGTTGGCTGAAGCCGGCGTTCGGCGCATCGCCGTAACGGAACAGGCCGAACGAATACGGTCACACGAACCCACCACCCCACACGGGCGCAACAAGACGCCCCACGGAGACAATGCATGACCCCGGCAACCGCCAGCGAGGCATCCTCCCTTGCCCGCGACTTCGATCTGCGTCATCTGAGCCCGGCGTTCTACGCCGATCCCTATCCCGTCTATCACGCACTGCGCAGCTATGAGCCAATCCGGCGCATGCCCGACGGCTCGCTGTTCCTGACGCGCTTTCGCGACGTGCAGGCGGTCTACCGCGACCCCAAGACCTTCAGCTCCGACAAGACCGTCGAGTTCCGCCCGAAATACGGCGACTCTCTCCTCTACGCGCATCACACCACGAGTCTCGTGTTCAACGATCCACCGCGCCATACGCGTGTGCGCAAGCTGATCGCCGGCGCGCTGACCGCGCGCGCGATCGCTGCGATGGAGCCCGCCCTGATCCGGCTCGTCGACGGCCTGCTCGATGCGGCCGCGCAGCGCGGACGTATCGATCTGATCGGCGAATTCGCGTCGGCGATTCCGGTCGAGGTCATTGGCAATCTGCTCGACGTGCCGCACGATGAACGCGCGCCGCTGCGCGACTGGTCGCTCGCGATACTGGGCGCGCTCGAGCCCTCGCTGACCGACGCGCAGTCCGAGCGCGGCAATCGCGCGGTCAGCGAATTCGTCGACTATCTGCGCGGCCTCGTCGCACGACGCCGCCGCGAGCCGGGCGATCCGCAGCACGACGTGCTGACGCGGCTGATCCAGGGGGAGGGGCCGGACCAGCAGCTATCTGAAGCCGAACTGCTGCAGAACTGCATTTTCATCCTTAACGCCGGGCACGAAACGACCACCAACCTGATCGGCAACGGGCTCGTCACGCTGAGCGAGTGGCCTGACGAGCGTGCCGCGCTGCTGCGCGAGCCGGAGCTGATCGGCACCGCGGTCGAGGAGTGCTTGCGCTTCGAGAGTTCGAACCAGCTCGGCAATCGCATGGCCACCGTCGATACCGAGTTCGGCGGCGTCGCCCTCGCGCGCGGCACGCCGGTCACGCTGTGCATCGGCGCGGCCAATCGCGATCCCGAGCAGTTTGCCGAGCCGGACCGCTTCGATATCCTCCGCGACCCGAACCGGCATCTCGCGTTCGGGTTCGGGATTCATCAGTGCGCGGGTCTGTCGCTGGCGCGGCTGGAGGCGCGGATTGCGATCGGGCGCTTCGTGCAGCGCTTCCCGGCGTATCGCGTCGATGGTGAGCCGACGCGGGGCGGTCGCGTTCGGTTTCGCGGGTTTGCGTCGGTACCGGTCCTGCTCGAGCCTTGATGCGGGCGCCGCGTAGACCGCGCGCACCAGGAAAACCGTAGCTTTTGCCGCCTCGTCGCAAGACTTACAACCCCATGACAGCACGCCGCCGAGCCGAACCGCTCCTGCTTTACGCGTGGCGGCAGTGTCGAGCGCGCCGAAACGCGGGCACGCTTGCTGCTTCGCCTGATATTTCAGGGCCATGGGACAGGGGAGCGCGCGATGGCACACATGATCTGGAGGGGCGCAATCAGTTTCGGGCTCGTCCACGTACCGGTGCAGCTTTATCCGGCGACGCAGTCGGAGAAGGTCGGCTTCAATCTGCTCGACAAGCGCACGATCGATCCGATCGGCTACAAGCAGATCAACAAGCGTACCGGCAAGGACGTGACCCGCGACAACATCGTGCGCGGCTTCGAGTACGAGAAGGATCACTACGTCGTGCTGTCGGACGACGAAATCCGTTCGGCGAACCCCGAGTCGACGCAGACGGTCGACATCCTCGCGTTCGTCGACGCCCCCGACATCTCGTTTCTCTATCTCGATACGCCGTATTTCCTGACGCCCGACCGCAAGGGTGAAAAAGTCTATGCGCTGTTGCGCGAGGCGATGACGGCGTCGGGCAAGATCGGCGTCGCGAGTGTCGTGCTGCACAACAAGCAGCATCTGGCGGCGCTGATTCCGCTCGGTCCGATGCTCGCGCTGAACACACTGCGCTGGGCCGACGAGGTGCGCAATTTCGACGAATTCAACGTGCCGCCCGAAGGCATGAAGGCCGCCGGCGTGTCGGCGAAAGAACTCGACATGGCGAAAAAGCTGATCGACGACATGAGCGAGACGTGGGACCCGATGCAGTATCACAATACGTTTCGCGACGACATCATGGCGCTCGTCGAGCGCAAGATCCAGGCGGGCAAGACCGAGGAGGTCGTCGAGGTCGAAACGCCGCACGAGTCGCGCAAGTCCGCCGACATTCTCGACCTGTCCGATCTGCTGCGCCGCAGTCTTGGCCGCGGCAAGGGCAAGCAGGCCACCACCGGCCGCAAGCGCGCCGCCGACGAGGACGAGGATCAGAGCGATAGCGAAGCCGAGTCCGATGAAGAGGCGGCCGCGCCCGCGCGCAAAAAGCCGCGCGCGGCAAGCACGGCGCGCAGTCGCAGCGGTAGCGGCGGCAGCGGGCGCGCGACGTCGAAAACCACCGCAACGTCCCGCAAACGGAGCGCGGCGGCCTGAGCGCGCGGCCCAGCCGTCTATGGCACCAAACGCACCGGAGTCATCGCCATGAACGACCGACTCGACCACTATCATCGCAAGCGCCGCTTCGAGGACACGCCGGAGCCGGCCGGCGCGACGACCCGCAAGCGCGCCGGGCCCGATACGCTCTCCTACGTGATCCAGGAGCACGACGCGCGGCGTCTGCATTACGACTTCCGGCTCGAACTGAACGGCGCGCTGCTGTCGTGGGCGGTTCCGAAGGGGCCGAGCCTCGACCCGTCGGTCAAGCGGCTCGCGGTGCACGTCGAGGATCATCCGGTCGAATACGGTACCTTCGAGGGCGAGATTCCGCCCGGCAACTACGGCGCGGGAACCGTGATCGTGTGGGATCGCGGCACGTGGGAGCCGGCGGGCGGCGCGGCCGAAGCCGCGCGGTCGTACGCGGCCGGCAAGCTCAAGTTTCATTTGCACGGCGAGAAGCTGCATGGCGGCTGGACGCTCGTGCGGAGCCACATGCGCGGCAGCGGCGACAAGGAGCAATGGCTGCTGATCAAGGAGCGCGATGAGGAAGCGCGCGACGAAAGCGACTACGACGTGCTGAAGAAGCTGCCGGGCAGCGTGCTGGCCGACGGAGCTTCGAAAGGCAGGAAAACGAAGCAATCGAAAGCGGAGACGAAAACCTCGCGCAACGGCAAGGCCACGAGCGCGGGCAAGCCGGCGAAATCCGCATCCTTGTGCCGCGCAGCCGACCCCAAACGCCCCGACATCGTCGCGACGCGCAGCGCGCAGTCGCTACGCGAACTCGCCGCATCGCCATCGATCGAAGGCGCGGTCGCAGCCGACTTGCCCGCGAGCCTGAAGCCGGAGCTGGCGACGCTCGTCGACAGCGCGCCGCCAGGCGATGACTGGCTCTACGAAATCAAGTTCGACGGCTACCGCGTGCTCGCGCGCATCGACCACGCGTCGAAAGCGAAGGGCGGGGCCGTCAGCGTTTTCACGCGCAACGGCAACGATTGGACCGCAAAGTTCAGCAAGCAGATCGAGGCTCTCGCGGCACTCGGTATGCAAAGCGCCTGGCTCGACGGCGAAGCCGTCGTGCTCGATGAACGCGACGTGCCCAACTTCCAGTTGCTGCAAAACGCGTTCGATGCGCATCGCCCACAGGACATCGTGATCTATCTGTTCGATCTGCCGTTTCTGAACGGCTACGACCTGCGCGACGTGCCGCTCGAACAGCGCCGCGCGATTTTGCGGGCGCTGCTCGAAGGCGTCGATGATCGCGTGCTGCGCTTTTCGAACGACTTCGCGTTCAGCGCCGACGAGCTGCTCAAGAGCGCGTGCGACATGGCGCTCGAAGGCATCATCGGCAAGCGGCGTGACAGCAGCTATGTGTCGGGCCGCTCGCCGTCGTGGATCAAGCTGAAGTGCAGGCGCCGCCAGGAGTTCGTGATCGGCGGCTATTCGGAGCCGGGCGGCAGCCGCGCGGCGTTCGGCGCGCTGCTGCTCGGCGTCTACGACGCCGATGGCCGGCTGCAGTACGCGGGCCGCGTCGGCACGGGCTTCGACGCGGCGCTGCTGCGCTCGGTCAAACAGGCGCTCGACGCGCACGCGAGCAAGCGCATGCCGTTCGCGAGCACACCGCGCGAGCGCAGCCGCACGCCCGTGCATTGGGTCGAGCCGGTGCTCGTTGCCGAATGCAACTTCGCCGAATGGACGGGCGACGGCATCGTGCGCCAGGCGTCGTTCGTCAGCCTGCGCGACGACAAGCCGGCGCGCCAGATCGTCAGGGAAACCGCCCGACAAGGAGTCGACGTGCAACAGCAAACCGAAACCGCCACCGCCGATACGCCGCAAACAGGCGCGCCGAAAAAGCGCGCAACCAGCAAGACCGCCGGTGCCGCCAGGCCCGCCGCCAAGGAAAGCGCGCCCGCCCGAACCACGGCAACACGCTCGCGTGCACAGAGCGAAATCGCCGGTGTGCGCATCTCGCATCCCGATCGCGTGATCGACAAGAGCAGCGGCGCAAGCAAGCTCGAACTGGTGCAGTACTACGAATCAATCGCCGAATGGATGCTGCCTCATCTGCGCGAGCGGCCCGTCGCGCTGGTGCGCGCGCCCGAGGATATCGGCGGTGAGCTGTTTTTCCAGAAGCACAGTCAGAAGCTGTCGATTCCGCACGTCACGCAGCACGAGGGACTCGATCCGGGCCATCCTCCGCTGATCACGATCGACACGCTCGCCGCGCTGGTCGGCGCCGCGCAGATGGGCACCGTCGAATTTCATACGTGGAATGCGGTCGCGTCGAATATCGAAAAGCCCGATCGCATGGTGTTCGATCTCGACCCGGACCCGTCGCTCGGCTGGGAACGCATGGTCGAGGCCGCGCAACTGACCCGCTCGCTGCTCGACGAACTGGGCCTGAAGTCGTTCTGCAAGACGAGCGGCGGCAAGGGCTTGCACGTGGTCGTGCCGCTCGCGAAGCAGGCCGGCTGGGACGAAGTGAAGGATTTCTCGCAGGCGGTCGCGCAGCACATGGCGACGACGCTGCCGCAGTACTTCAGCGCGAAGATGGGCGCGCAGAATCGCAAGAAAAAGATTTTCATCGACTATCTGCGCAACAACCGTGGCTCGAGCACGGTGGCCGCATTCTCGGCACGCGCGCGGCCGGGGCTCGGGGTGTCGGTGCCGCTCGCGTGGGACGAACTGGAGAGCACGACGAGCGGCGATCAATGGGGCATCCGCAACGTCCACGAGCGCGTGGACGGCCTCAGAAACGACCCGTGGGCCGACTACGCAAAGACGCGTCAGCGCATCACCGCGGCGATGAAAAAACGTCTGGGCGTCGCGTGATGCGCGCTCGTCCGGGTGGCTGAATCCAACCCGCGAATTCGCCGTGCGTACTTAGCGCGCGAACGCGCTTCGCGAAGGAGCAATGCAATGAAGACCCTGCCGCAATCGACCGATGGCGACCCGCAAGCCGACCCGCGCGCGAACAAGGATCCGAAGTCGTTGCAGGAAGCCGCGGCGCCGCTGCCGCATGAAGTCGACCAGCATCCCGAGTCGCAGCACGAGGACGAGCCGCGCCATGTCGGCAAGCAGGCGCATGACGACATCGAGCATGGGCAGCAGGATACCGACCGCCGCGGCGGCGGCGAGTATCAGCAACGCACGCAGAACGACGCACATGCCGATGTGAACTCGGATCGCAAGCAGGGCGGCGCAAAGGGCGGCAAGCGCTGACGCGGCGTAGCGGGCATCGCGCCTACGCGCCCGCCAGGCCAACCGGCTCGCGATCCCAGTACGGCGGATCGCCGAAATGCGCGGCGACGAAGTCGATGAAGGCGAGCGTCTTCGGCGGCACGAACGCGCGGCTTGGGTACACGGCCCAGATCGCGACGTCGTCCGCGAGACGATAGCTGTCGAGCACGCTGACGAGTTTGCCGCTGCGCAGATAGGGCGCCACGTCCCATGTCGATTTCAGCGCGATGCCGAAGCCCGCGAGCAGCGCGTCGCGAATCACCTCGCCGTTGTCGGTGACGAGGCGGCCGCTCACGCGCACGTCGAGGGGACCGGCGGGCGTCACGAAGCGCCAGTCGCGCTGCTCCGACAGGATGATGCACTCGTGCCGCGCGAGATCCGACGGATGATGCGGCGTGCCGCGCGCGGCCAGATAGGCGGGAGCCGCGCACAGCACGCGGCGGTTGACCGCGAGCCGCCGCGCGACCAGCGACGAATCCTTCAGCACGCCGACGCGAATCGCGACATCGATTCCCGCGTCGACCAGATCGACCACCTGATCGGTCAGGCGCAGATCGACGCTGACACCCGGATAGCGGCGCAGAAACTCGCTGATCACCGGCGACACATGCTGACGCCCGAACGACGACGGCATCGACACGCGCAGCCGTCCCTGCGGCTCGGCCTGCGCGCGGCCGACCGATGCGCGCGCTGCGGCGGCCGCGTCGAGCAGCGCTTCGGCGCGCGTCATGAACACTTCACCGTCCTGGGTGAGGCTGATGCGGCGCGTGGTCCGATGCAACAAACGCGCGCCGAGGATCTTTTCGAGTTGTGCGATCCGCGCGCTCGCGACCGCCGCCGACAATCCGAACTCGCGCCCGGCCGCCGACACGTTGGCGAGCAGCGCGGCACGCACGAACAACGCGACGTCGAGCAGATCGAGCCGTTCGCGTTCGCTGGGCACGGACCGGCCGGCCGGGCTTGGATCGTCCATTATTCTGAAAAACCAGAAAATGTTTCAGCGATTATGGCTGTTTTATCAGAATAAGAACCATCCTACGATACGAGTCATGCGTCACATCAACCGAACCCACAAGGAGAAGCCATGAAAGCCGTCGGACTCTACCGTTATCTGCCCATCGATCACGCCGAAGCGCTCGTCGACGTCGAGATCCCGAAACCCGAAGCGACCGGCCGCGATCTGCTGGTCAAGGTCGAAGCCATTTCCGTGAACCCGGTCGACACCAAGGTGCGCGCGCCGAAAGACACCGTCGAAAAGACGCCGCGCGTGCTCGGCTGGGATGCGGCCGGCACTGTCGTCGCAGCTGGCCCCGAGGTCACGCTGTTCAAGGTCGGCGATCCGGTGTTCTATGCGGGCAGCATTACCCGGCCGGGCGCCAACAGCGAATTTCATCTGGTGGACGAACGGATCGTCGGACACAAGCCGGCGTCGCTCGATTTCACGCACGCGGCCGCATTGCCGCTGACCGCGATCACTGCGTGGGAAGCATTGTTCGATCGCCTCGGCGTATCGCCGCAGGGCGCCGACGCAGGCCGTACGGTGCTGATTTTCGGCGGCGCGGGCGGGGTCGGCTCGATCGGCATCCAGCTCGCGAAGCAGCTCGGCAAGCTGCAGGTGATCGCGACCGCGTCGCGGCCCGAATCGGCGAAATGGGCACGGGATCTCGGCGCGGATCACGTCGTCGATCATTTCGGCGATGTGCCCGCGCAGATGAAGGAGATCGGCATCGAGCAGGTCGACTACGTGCTGATCTTCAACGACACCGACCGTAATTTCCCGGCCGCCGCGCAACTGATCAAGCCGCAAGGCAGCATCTGCACGATCGTCGAGAACAGCGCCGCCGTGCCCGTCGAATTGCTGAAGGCGAAGAGCGCCGCATTTCACTGGGAGTTCATGTTCACCCGCTCGATGTTCGGCACGACCGACATGATCGAGCAGCACAAGCTGCTGACCGAGGTCGCGCGGCTCGTCGATGCGGGCACGTTGCGAACGACGCTCGGCCAGGACCTCGGCCGCATCAACGCGGAGAATCTGCGTCGCGCGCATGGGTTGCTCGAAGCAGGACGCGCGATCGGCAAGCTGGTGCTGACCGGCTTCTGAGATGAAATCGACGCGCAGAAAGCGCGTCGCCGCAAGCGGGTTAACACCAGAGCCGACACGGCACGCGCGGCAGCGCGCTTGGCGTTAGACTGACGACGCAGCATGCCAAAACGGTTGCGTGTCTTGCGGCGAGGCAAGCCGGTATGAACCGGCCGGCCCTCGGCAGTGCGTGAACAGTGCACAGGCAGTCGCGTCGACGCGAGCGCGCAGCGGCACAACAACGAGGTGACAGTATGAGCTTCAGCTTCAAACTCTCCGCCGTTTCCGTTGTCGCTTCTCTCGCCTGCGCGCTCGTGCCGGCTGCCCACGCAGCCACGCCGATCACGGTGACCAACAAGGCCGCGCTCGACGGTCCGATCCGCTACACCGTTCGCGTCACGTCGAAACAGTTCGGCAATTCCCAGGAGACCCGCACGATCCGCTCGGGCGAATCGGACGACTTCACGTGGAAGACCGTGCCGCCCGGCGGACCGGTGGCCGCGACGGACGCATGCCCGGACTATGCGTCGCTGGCGGTCGACGAGAATGGCGCGATGATCCGCCAGACGCAGATCCGCTTCGCGCCGGTGGTGTCGAGCGACGGCACCGCGGCCGTCCAGCTGAGCTTCCAGGCGCAGACGCCGCATGGCGTGAAAACCGTGACGAGCGGCGGCAAGACGCTCAAGTGTCCGAACGATGTGCGCGTGAGTCAGATCGTGCGTTTCACGATGCCGGTCAACGGCACGACGAAAACGCTGACGCTGACCGACGGCACGGAGATCGCCGTCACCGCGAAGCGGTGAAGGTTCGAGCGCGCGGCATGATGGCCGCGTGCGCGGCCGTAGCACGCGCTAGCGCGTCATCCTTGTGCGTCATCCTTTGCGTGCCTCACGCTCGACGAGCCGCGTCGGCAAGAACTGATGCTCGGCCGAAAAGAGCCGCCGGTACGTCAGCAGCACCGCGCCCACGGTCCCCAGCGCCGACGCCGCCGCGATCAGAAACATGATGACGATCTGATAGCGCACCGCCTGCAATGGCGACTGCCCGGCCAGCACCTGACCGGTCATCATGCCCGGCAAACTGACAACGCCGACCACCGCCATCTGGTTCAACGTCGGCATCATGCCCGCGCGTACCGCCTGGCGCGCCGGCGCCTGCGCGGCCTCCCAGCGTGTCGCGCCGAGCGCGAGCGCCATGTCGACGCGGTCGCGCCGCGCGGTCAGCTCCTCGGTCATCCGCTCGATGCCGAGCGATACACCGGTCAACGTGTTGCCGAGGATCATGCCGAGAATCGGAATCGCATATTGCGGCGCGTACCACGGATGGATGCGGATCACGACGAACAGTCCCACCGCGGCCACGAGCCACGAGCTGACCCAGATCGACAGCACGCTGTCGGCGCGTTGTCCGGCATAGGTGTGGCTGCCGCGCTGCGCGCCGGCGAAACCGGCGATCAGCGTCATCACGATCATCAGCGGCAGCACGACGTACCAGCGAGCGAAACTGAACACCCAGCCGAGCACGTAGCCGATCGCGAGCAACTGGACCACGGTGCGCACCGCCGCCCATGCGAGCTTGCGCTCGAGATCGAGCTTCAGCGCGACCGACACCGCGCCATTCACGACGATCAGCAGCGTCGCGATCGCGACGTCCCATAAGCTCAGATTCTGCAGGCTCATTGGCGGGGCTCCCGACGCTGGTCCGCGGGAGCGCGTTGGTCCGCATCGCGCCGCACGGAAGTGTGTTCGGCCAGTACGCCGGCGCGCATCGTCAGATGCCGTTCGCTCATGCGTGCCGCCTGCTCGACATCGTGCGACACCCACATCGATGCGTGAGCGCCCGGCGCGGCATCGAACCACGCCTGCACGAGCGCTTCGATCGCGCGCGACGACGCCGGATCGAGCGATGCGGTCGGCTCGTCGAGCAACAGCACTTCGGGCGCGAGTTGCAGCACGCGGATCAGCGCGGCGATCTGCGCTTCGCCACCCGATAATTCGCTTGCGCGCTTGCCGAGAAAGTCCTCGCCGCGGCCGGCCTGCATCGCAAGCCTGGCCGCGCGCGTGCGATCGAAGCGCGCGTCGCGATATGCCCGCAGCTCAAACGGATAGCGCAGATTGTCTTCGACGCTGCCGTCGATCAGCGCGGGCCGCTGCCGGATATACGCGATTGCGCGCCGGTAGCGCGGAATCCGCGCACGCTCGAGCGGCGCGCCATGCCACAGGATGCGCCCCGCGTCGACCGGATCGAGCAGCGCGAGCGCGCGCAGAAACACGCTCTTGCCGGAGCCGGACGGTCCGGTAATCGCGACGCGCTCGCCGGCGCGCAGGGCGAAGGTGGTTGGCTGCAACAGCGTCTGGCCGCGCTGCGCATCGCGCCGCACGATGCCGTCGGCGAGGACGAAGGGAACATCGGTCATGGTTGGAACGTCGTGGGGAGGGTGTGCCGGTGGGGCTGTCGGTAAAGCGTGCGCCATGATAAAACGACGAGGCGCAACAGCGCACGACCAACGCGGCGATTCATGCTCGCGCGCCAGGTACGATAACTGCTGCACGGTGCACAACATAGAACAATACGCGGAGCCTTTCAATGGCAGGGTCGAGCAGCACCGGACGACGGGTCGGAAAAATCTTTGCATGGCTGCTGGCGGCGCTCGTGATCCTGATCGTCGCGCTCGTCATCTTCATCCTGAGCTTCGACTGGAACCGCGCGCGGCCTTACATCGACGACAAGGTCAGCCAGGCGATCGGCCGGCCGTTTGCGATCAACGGCGACCTGACGGTGGGCTGGCGTCATGCGGTCGGCGAGACCGGCTGGCGCGGCTGGGTGCCCTGGCCGCGCTTTTCGGCGGCCAACATCACGATCGGCAATCCCGACTGGACCAAACAGCCGCAGTTCGCGACGCTCGACGAAATCGACTTCGAGGTCGAGGTGCTGCCGCTGCTCGCGCACGACATCGTGATTCCGGCGATCAACCTCGTGAATCCGTCGGTCGATCTGGAACGTCTTGTCGACGGGCGCAATAACTGGACCTTCAAGCTGCCGTCGTCGAGCGGACCCGCCGCGTGGAAGCTCGATCTGCACGATATCGCGTTCGCGAAGGGCAACATCGCGCTGTCGGATCAGCAGAAGAAGGTCGAGGTGCAGATGGTCGTCGATACGCTCGGGCAGCCGATCCCGATCGGCGACGCGCTGAAGCAGCAGGAAGCGGCCTCGCGCAGCGCGTCGGCTCAGGCCGTCGGCCGGGCGGGCGCGCGCCAACTCGCCGTGCAGGCCGAGGCACAGGCGGCCTCGGAGGCGAAGGCGGCTTCCGCAGCGGCGGGTTATGAAGCGGCGGCGCAGGCGTCGGGCGCATCGGGCGCGTCCGCAACGTCGGGCGCGGCCGCGAGTTCCGGCGCGCTCGCGACGAGCGGCGCCGCCGCATCAGCCGAAACCACCAGCGGGAGCGCCAGCCCGGCCGCGGCTGTCTCGGGGGCGAGCGGCAGCGCACCTGGCGCCAGGCGCGCGACGCCGCTTTATGCGATCGGCTGGACCGTCAAGGGCACGTACAACCGCACGCCGGTGTCGGGCAACGGCAAGCTCGGCGGCGTGCTCGCGCTGCAGGACGCGAACCGGCCGTTCCCGGTGCAAGCCGATGTCAAAGCCGGCGATCTGCATATCGCCTTCGTCGGCACGGTCACCGATCCGGCGCATCTCGCGGCGCTCGATCTGCGTCTCTGGTTGCAGGGCAACAGCATGGCGCGCCTGTATTCGCTGACCGGCGTGACCTTGCCCGAGACCCCGCCGTACGCGACCGAGGGTCATCTGATCGGTCAGTTCAAAGCGAGCGGCAACGTGTTCACGTATGAAAACTTTACAGGCCGGGTCGGCGGCAGCGATCTGAACGGGTCGTTGACCTATACCGGGCGCGAGCCACGTCCGCTGCTGCGGGGCGAACTCGAGTCGCATCTGTTGCAGTTCTCGGATCTCGCGCCGGTGATCGGCGCCGATTCGAACGCGAGCAAGGCGGGGCGCGGCGACGCGGCCGCGCAGCCGAGCAACCGCGCACTGCCGGTCGAGGAGTTCCGCACCGACCGCTGGAAGGCGATCGACGCCGACGTCAAGTTCACCGGCCGGCGCATCATCAAGAACGCGAACCTGCCGATCACGGATCTGTACACGCACGTCGTGATGACCGATGGCGTGCTGTCGCTCGTGCCGCTGAAGTTCGGCGTCGCGGGCGGCTCGCTCGCGTCGGACATTCATCTCGATGGCAGCGCAGCGCCGCTGAAGGGCCGCTTCGCGACGTCGGCGCGGCATATCAAGCTGAAGCAATTGTTCCCGAGCTTCAAGACAATGCAGAACGCGCTCGGCGAGATCAACGGCGATGCGTCGCTGTCCGCGACCGGTAATTCGCCGGCGGCGCTCGCGGCGACATCGAACGGCGAGTTGAAGGCGCTCGTGACCGACGGCACCGTGAGCCGTCTGCTGATGGAGGCGGCCGGGCTCAACGTCGCGAACGTCGTCTACGAAAAGCTGTTCGGCAATCGCGACGTGAAGATCAACTGCGCGGCCGCCGACTTCGTCGCGACGGACGGCGTACTCGAAGCGCGCGTGTTCGCGCTCGATACCGACGACGCGGTGATCAACATCGACGGTCACGTGAATCTGCGCGACGAGACGATGGACCTGGGCGTGCATCCGCATACGAAGGGCTTCCGGGTCATTTCGCTGCGCTCGCCGCTGTACGTGAAGGGCACCTTCAAGGATCCGCACGTCGGCGTCAATGCGGCCGCGCTCGCGTTGCGCGGCGGCGCGGCGGTCGGGCTCGGGCTGATCAATCCGTTCGCGGCGCTGATCCCGCTGCTCGCGCCGAGCAACAACAAGCCGCTACCGTGCGCGCAATTGCTCGCGCAAGTGCGGCAGATGCCGAAGGCGCCGCCGCCGGGCGTCAAGCAACAGCCGAAGGCGCCGATGTCGCTCGAGGGCGCGCCGGTCAACAAGTCCTCGGGCGGCGCGTCGTCGCCAGCCGCGGTGGATCGTAAGCCAGCGACGTCGTCGCCGGCGAGCGCGGCCGAATACAAGGGCAGCTGATGCGCGGCGAGCGCGTCGATGATGCGATCGCCGAATCAACGGTATGATGCCGCGTGAGGAGCTGCGCGCGGTTGCCGTCGAGCCAGGGTTTCGATGAAGCGAAGAGAACGACCTGTCAGTAGCCCTGAACTTCAGGGCGCCCGATTGGTGCTATCTGAGCGAACGTGGTGTTGCATCGCCCGACGCATCCTGGCGACGCACGCCGCGGCGGGTACCGATTCGTGTCGCGCCGAACTCCGTCAGAATCTTGCTGCGCGCACGGCTCGCGAACACGAGGAAGCCGAAGCCGTCGGCCTCGTACCAGTAGCCGCCATTCTCGAGACCATCGAGCGGCTGCTCCAGCGCGTTGGTAATGGATTCGATGCAGCGCCGCCGCAATTCGGCTGGTGCGGGGTAGGGCGGCTGTGCGCCGCGCACACTGCATAGAAGCACGTCGAGTCCGGGCAGCACGTGTGCATAGAGCACCGGTTCGTCCTGCGCGCGAGCCCGCGCAATCTTGGTGTCGAGTTGACCGAACGGCTTGAAATGTCGCAGAACCGCGAGGAACGACTCGTCGCCGTCCACCTTCGCGCGTCTACGCTTTTTCGGGAAGGACATAAAAATTCGCCTGAAAAAGAATTGCAAGAATCGCTGCGTCCTCATGCGACCACTCCCGGCTTTCGCGCGCCGCACGTCGATCTTTTATAGCATACGACAAGGCCGGATTCACGATGATTCGACGCTACCGCATCGCGCCACCGCCTCCCGCACGAATCATGCCGAACCGCCTCGCCGCGCGCATTCGCATCCCAGCACACCTTGTCTCCATCATAGACGCAGGCGGCGCGGAAAAAACATCCCATCCCAATAAAAAAGTCATTTTTGTGTGGTCGAGCGCTTGCTGGCGCGTCGTTGAAATATCTCCGATTCACGTCGATAATGGCCCGTCAAGCCGCGCGGCGCCCGCTTGCAGGGCGCGACGGGTGCGCGCGAGCCCCGCCGTTCGAGTGGCAGCCTGAACCACAGCCTGAACGCCCTGACGGAACCATGAAACTATTCACCAAAGGTCTGCTGCTGATCGCGATACCGAGCGTGGTCGAACTCGCGCTGCTCGGGGTCGTCTTCGATACCCAGGAGCGGACCGCGCAGGCCGCGCGATGGGTCGACAACAGCAAGCAGATCCTCTACGAGTCGTCGGCCATCGTCGATCCGCTGCTGCATCAGGCCGCGCGCGTGCGCACGGCGATGGTGACGGGCAGCGCCTCGCTGATCGACCGCCATGCGGTGTGGGTCGACCTGAATGACCGGCTCGCGAAGCTCGATGCGCTCGTCGCTGAAACGCCGGCCCAGGCCGAGCGCGTGCGCAGCATGCGGCGCGCGATCGACGCGTATCGCGAACAGAGTGTCGCGATCTCGCAGGCGTTGCACGAGGGGCGCAGTCTACGCCCCTATATCGCGCTCGAAACCGGCGAGTTGCCGGAGCAGATCGCCATGTTCCGCGACGAGTTGGCCCAGTTCGGCGCGGCGGCGTCGGAGCTCGACGTCGAGCGCTCGAGCGCGCTCGGCGAGCGGCGCGAGCTTCAGCAGCGCGCACTGATCGCCGCGGTGTTCGGCTCGATGTTGATCTGGGCGGTCACCGCCTTCGTGTTCGCGCGCGGCATCGGCCAACGCCTCGAAGTGCTGACCGATAACGCCGAGCGGCTCGGCAGCGGCCGGCCGCTCGCGGCGCCGTTGTCGGGCAGCGACGAAATCGCCGCGCTCGACACGGTGCTACATCAGACCGATGCGCGTCTGCGCGAGGCGGAAGCCGGGCAGGAGGCGCTGAAGACGGAGCTCGAAGCACGCGCGCGCGAACTGGCGGCCGTCAATGAGGAATTGCGCCAGGAAACGCAGGACAACGAGATGTTCATCTACAGCGTGTCGCACGATCTGCGCTCGCCGCTCGTCAATCTGCAGGGGTTTTCGAAAGAGCTGCACGTGTCGTGCGACGAACTCGACGTGCTCGTCGGACAGGCTCGTCTGTCGGAGAACGAAGCACGGCGCATGACGCAGATCCTCGATGGCGACGTGCGCGAGTCGTTGCACTATTTGCGCACCGCGGTCGCGCGCGCGGCGGCGATCATCGACGCGCTGTTGCGCATCTCGCGCGCGGGACGGCTCGAATATCAGTGGCAGCGGGTCAGCGTCGAGCGCGCGGTGGCGCGAGTCGTCGATGGGCTGCAAGGCACGATCGACCACCGCGTCGCGAGCGTCACGGTGCGCGAGCTGCCGCCCGCATGGGGCGATCCGGCGGCGGTCGAGCAGATCTTCGGCAACCTGATCGGCAATGCGCTGACTTTCCTCGATCCGGCGCGCCGCGGGCGCATCGAGGTCGGCGCGCTCGCGCCCGAACCCGTCGACGAAAGCGAGCCGCGCGCGGTCCGTATGCGCACCTATTACGTCCGCGATAATGGGCTCGGCATTCCGGCCGTGTATCTGTCGAAGGTGTTTCGCGCGTTCCAGCGTCTGCACGGGGACGTTGCAAGCGGCGAGGGGATCGGCCTCGCGGTGGTGCGGCGCGCGGTCGAGCGGCACGGCGGGCGCGTCTGGGTCGAATCGGCTGAAGGCGCCGGATCGACCTTTTTCGTGGTGCTGCCCGAGCAGCCGGCGCGCCTCTGAGCGCGGCGCACGCCGGCGCGGGCACTGCCGCTGCCATTCTCCCGGCGGCATGGATGACGAATCGTTGGCACGGAGAGCCTATGAATCACGCGCAAACGGTCAGCATCGTTCTGATCGAAGACGACGACGGCCACGCGACGCTCGTCGAGCGGAATCTGCGCCGCGCCGGCATTTCGAATGGCTTCGTGCGCCTTCGCGACGGCCAGCAGGCGCTCGATTACTTCTTCGGCCCCGCGGCCGCTGAGCCGTTGACCGACGCCGACGGCCATCCCTATCCGCCGCGCGAGAATCTGGCGAATTTCGTCGTGCTGCTCGATCTGGAGATGCCGCGCGTCGACGGCTTCGAGGTGTTGCGGCGTCTGAAGGAAGCCCCCGAGACCGCCGCCGTGCCCGTGATCGTGCTGACCACGACCGACGATCCGCGCGAAATCGCGCGCTGCTACGAACTCGGTTGCAACGTCTATCTCTGCAAGCCGGTCGAATACGATGCGTTCATCGAGGCCGTGCGTCGGCTCGGCTTTTTCCTGCAAGTGGTCAAACTGCCGCCGGGGCATCGGCTCGCGCCGCCCTGAAGCTGTCCGAAAGCCGTTCATGACAAGATGAGCACCGTACCGAGCCGGAGAGCACCTGCATGATCGAAGAAGTGTCCACGCCGCACGCCGCCTATGTGCTCGTCGTCGATGACGACGAGGGCATCTTGCGGCTCGCGCGCAAGTCGCTCGAACGCGCCGGCTGCCGGGTGACGATCTGCGCCGGCGTCGAGGCGGCCCGCGAGCGGCTCGCGCGCGGCGCCCCCGATCTGCTCGTGCTCGATTATCAGCTGAGCGGACCGGAGACCGGGCTCGATTTCTTCCGGCGTCTGCGCGCGGAGGGCGTGCGCATTCCGGCGATCCTCGTGACCGGCTTCACCGACGAGTCGCGCGTGATCGAAGCGCTGCGCGCGGGCGTGTCCGACGTGGTGCCGAAGTCCGGCGACTATCTCGACTATCTGCCAGAGGCCGTGGAGCGCGTGTTGTCGCAGGTGCGGCTGCAACGCGCGTCCGACGAAGCGCTACTGCTGCGCGATCGCGAGTTGCATTACCGCACGCTGTCGGAGACGTTGCCGCATCTCGTGCTGACCTGTGACGCGGCCGGCGATTGCGACTTCCTGTCGAAGCAGTGGTACGACTACACCGGCTTGCCCGAACATGGCTCGCATGGTCTCGCGTGGCTCGACGCCGTGCATCCCGACGATCGCGAGCAGATCCGGCAAAGCTGGCTGAAGGCCGTCGCGAGCCGCAGCGGCGACTATCGGCACGAGATGCGGATTCGCCGCCACGACGGCGAGTACCGCTGGTTCGACGTGCGCGTGGTCGCGATGCGCGATGCCGATGGCAACGTCAGCAAATGGTTCGGTAGCTGCACCGACATCCACTCGCAGCGCGAGGCGATCGAGGAGCGCGAGCGACTGCTCGAGTCCGAGCAGGCCGCGCGCCAGGCCGCCGAAGAAGCGAATCGCGCGAAGGACCGTTTTCTCGCGATGCTGTCGCACGAATTGCGCACACCGCTCACGCCGGTGCTCGCGGGCGCGAGCGTGCTCGAGATGATCCCGGAACTGCCGGAGCAGGCGCGTGCGAGCGTGCGCATGATCCGCCGCAACGTCGAACTGGAGGCGCGGCTGATCGACGATCTGCTCGATCTGACGCGCGTCGCGAACGGCAAGCTGCGGCTGTCGCTGGAGACCGTCGACGTACACGACGTGATCGACAGCGTGCTCGAACTCTTTCGCAGCGAAATCCAGGTCAAGCAGCAGGACGTGCATGTCGAGAAGCACGCGACGCATCACTACGTGCTCGCCGATCGCGCGCGGCTGCAACAGATGCTGTGGAACCTGATTCGAAATGCCGCGAAGTTCACGCCGGACGGCGGCCATATCTATGTGCGCACACGCGACGAACGCATGCAGGTGCAGATCTCGGTCGAAGACACCGGCATCGGCATCGAGCCGGAGCAGATCGGCAAGCTGTTCAATGCGTTCGAGCAGGGCGACCAAAGCATGACGCGGCAGTTCGGCGGCCTGGGTCTCGGTCTCGCGATCACGAAGGCTTTGACGGACGTGCACGGCGGCACTGTGACCGCGCAGAGTCCCGGTCCGCATTGCGGCGCGACCTTCACGATCACGCTGCCGACCGCCGCCGCGCCGGCCCCCGCGCCGCCGGTCATCGTGCCGAGCAACGTGCAGCCGGCGAGTTCGCTGTCCGTGCTGCTGATCGAGGACCATGCCGACACCGCCGACGTGATGGCCCAATTGATGCGCGGCTTGGGTCATCAGGTGACGGTGGTCGGGCGCGTCGACGATGCGCTTGCCGCGACGCAGTTGCACAGGTTCGATCTGGTTGTCAGCGATGTCGGATTGCCCGATGGCACTGGTCTCGATTTCGTCAAGGCGTTTCGCGAACATTCCGACGTGCCAGCCGTCGCGCTGACCGGCTTCGGCACCGACGAGGACGTGCGCCGCTGTTTGAGCGCGGGCTTTACATCGCATCTGACGAAGCCTGTCAATCTCGGCCAGCTCGAAGCGATGATCGAAAGCGCGGCGCAATTGAAGGCGCAAAAGGGAGGATAAGGCTCGATAAAGCGCAGCGCGCTGAAAGCAGCGTGAAAACACAAAGGCCTGTTGCGACGCCGATCGCAACAGGCCTTTTAATTTCACTGGCTCAGGCCGTGCAACCCGAGCTTGATTCGACGATTAACGCTGCTGGTTCTTCAGCGAATCGCGGATCTCGCGCAGCAGCAGCACGTCTTCCGGCGGCGCCGGCGGCTCCGCCGGCGCGGCTTGCGGTTCCTTGCGCAGTTTGTTGATGAACTTGACCATCAGAAAGATGATGAACGCGAGAATGATGAAGTTGATCGTCGCGGTAATGAACGAACCGTAACCGAACACCGCCACGCCAGCCGTCTGCAGGTCTTTAT
Organism: Paraburkholderia sp. 40; assembly: GCF_050434105.1. Lineage (NCBI taxonomy): Bacteria > Pseudomonadati > Pseudomonadota > Betaproteobacteria > Burkholderiales > Burkholderiaceae > Paraburkholderia > Paraburkholderia sp. 40. Next base: position 657,092 of record NZ_JBNPVY010000004.1, read on the forward strand.
ACGATTCGGGGTTGCCTTTGTAAGTGGCCGGAATATGGCCCAGGCGAACGAACAGATTGGAGAAATCGAGGCCGCCGGTAGCGACCCCGACAACCGGCATGATCAGGTCTTTAACCACGGAATTGACAATGGTGGAAAACGCGCCGCCGATAATCACACCGACCGCCAGATCCATCACATTGCCTTTGAGGGCAAATTCTTTAAATTCCTGGATCATGCTCATACAACCACCTCCCTGATATGAATAGCCGAATCATACCAACCTGAAGCGGATAGGCTAGTGCTTTAGCCGCAAGGCAACAAGCGCATCTGCTGCGCGTCGCTAATGAGGAAACTGTGACTCGCTATGGCGCGCGCGCTCCAGATGCGCGGCAAAACTGACCGGGTCGATATTGGCGCCGCACAGCAGCACGCCCACGCGTTTGCCCTGCAACTGTTCGCGCAGCGGTCCGAGCAATCCGGCCGTGGCGGCCGCGCAAGCCGGCTCGACCGCGAGCTTCAGCTGATTGAACAGGATCAGCATCGCCTCGCGCAACTGGTCGTCGGACACGGTGACGATCCGATCGACATGGCGGCGGCACAGCTCGTAGCTGTATTGCTCGGTATGCGGCGACATCAGCGAATCGGCGATGCTGTGCATGTGGCCCATTCTGACCGTATGGTTGGCGGCGAAACTCTTGCTCATCACGTCCGAGCCTTCGGGTTCGACGCCGTACACGTGCACGTTCGGATTCGCGAGCCGCAGCGCGGTGGAGACCCCGGCCGCGAGTCCGCCGCCGCCAATCGGCACGATCACCGCTTCGAGGTCGGGCGTTTGCGTGGCCCATTCGTAGCCGAGCGTCGCCGAGCCGAGCACCGTGCGATAGCCGTTGAACGGATGCACGAAATAGCGGCCTTCCTCGGCTTCGACGCGGCGCACCAGTTCGAACGCTTCGGCGAGATCTTCCGCATAGACGATGTCGGCGCCGTACTCGCGGCACAACGCGACGCGGGCCGGATTCGCTGCGCTGAACAGCACGACCTTAGCGCTGACGCCGAGCCGCATCGCCGCATAGGCGACCGCCACCGCGTGATTGCCGCCCGACACGCAGGTGACACCCGCGCTCTTCTGCGCGTCGTCGAGCGCGAGCAGGTTCGTGAAGGCGCCGCGTGCCTTGAAGCTGCCGCCCGCCTGCAGCAGCTCGAACTTGAAATTGACGACGGTGCCGCGCAGCGACGCGAAGTCGAGCCGGTCGAACACCGGCGTGCGCGCGACCCAGGGCGTCAACGCGAAGTGCTGCGCGGCGATGTCGTCGAGCGTGGGGATCGGCTCACCGTCGATCGTGTGATCCGTGTGCTGCTGCATGGCGCTGGACATGGCGGTCGCTCCGGAGTCGTCGATGTCGCTGTGAGACCCGTGGTTCGGCGCGCAGGTTCACTGCGGCTGCGCGCCGCTGCAACGAAACGGGCTAAGCGGCCTCGACCGACATGCTGTGGATGAACTTGCGCAAGAAGCGCTCGCACGCGACGAGCTGCGCGAGCTCGACGAATTCGTTCGCCTTATGCGCCTGCTGGATGTCGCCGGGGCCGCAGACGATGCTCGGAATCCCCGCGTTCGAAAACAGGCCGGCCTCGGTGCCGTATGCGACCTTGCGCTTGTCCTGGTCGGCCGTCAGCGCGCGTACGAGCTGCGTGATCGCGGCCTGTTCAGACGAATCGAGTCCGGGCGCCGCGGCGATCTTCGTGATCTCGATTGCGGCCGACGGGTGCTCGCGCAGCATTTTCGGCAGCAGCGTTTCGCGCGCGTAGCTGTCGATGCGCGCGAAGATCTGCTCGGGATCGAGCGTCGGCAGATTGCGGAATTCGAACTGGAACTGGCATTCGGCCGGCACCGTGTTGATTGCGTTGCCGCCCGTGATCGTGCTGGTCTGCGCGGTGCTGAACGGCACGTCGTACAGTTCGTCGAAGGGGCCTTGCGCGCGGAACTGGTCGGCCATGTCGCGGATGTAGCAGATCAGGAGAGCCGCGTACTCGATCGCGTTCAAGCCCTTCGGCGTCAGCGACGAATGCGCGGCCTGGCCGCGTACGCAGCACTGATACGCGTTGATGCCCTTGTGCGCGATGATCGGGCGCATGCTGGTCGGCTCGCCGACGATGCAGCCGTCCGGCTTCACGCCGCGCTTCATCAGATCGGCGATCAGAAGCGGCGCGCCGACGCAGCCCACTTCCTCGTCGAACGACAGCGCGAAGTGGATCGGCTTCGCGAGCTTCGTGCGCTGCATGTCCGGCACGAGCGCGAGCGCCGCGCCGATGAAGCCCTTCATGTCGCAGGTGCCGCGGCCATAGAGCTTGTCTCCGCGAATCTCCGGCTTGAACGGATCGCTGTCCCATTGCTGGCCGTCCACCGGCACGACATCGGTGTGGCCCGACAGCACGACGCCGCCGTTCGTTTCGCCGTCGTGCGCGGGAATGGTCGCGAACAGGTTCGCCCATTTGCCGCCCTTGCCGTGCGTCAGCGTCGCGTCGATACCGACCGCGCGCAGCTCGTCGCGCACGGTTTCGATCAGGCCGAGGTTGGGATTGCGGCTCACCGTGTCCATCGACACGAGACGGGTGACCCACGGTAGAGATATCGGAGAAGCGGGGGACGTGGAGGAGCCGGGCGACTGCAACGATTGCGCTGTTTCAGCGACATGAGACATGACATGACTCCAGCGTTTTGTGTCTATCGATCATATCCCAAATTGCATTTTCGTAAGGATGTCCAAAAAGCCGGGCTCGCGTTGGCGCAGCGCAGCATCGATGCAGAAAACGGGGGACGTCCCCCCGTTTTCTGCGGTTTTCACGAGCCTGTGCGCGCAGCGTGCCGCGCTCAGCGAGCAGGCGCCGCCGCCGTGCCGCGGCTCGGCGAACCGAGCGCGCGCAAGGTCTCCTTGACGGTCGCGACGCGCACCGCGAGATCCGGGCTGCGCGTTTCGATACGCAGCTTGTCCTGACCCGCGAGCTTGATGTGCTTGTGCTTCTGCACCATCTCGATGATCCGCATCGCGTCGACGGGCGGATTGGGGATGAACTGCAGGCCGATCACCGCTTCACCGGCATCGATCTTCGAAATGCCGAGCGGCTTCGCGGCGAGCCGCAGTCGATGCGTCTCCACCAGCGCATGCGCCTGCGGCGGCAGCTTGCCGAAGCGGTCGATCAGCTCTTCCTGGATGCCGTCGATCGAATCGTTGTGTTCGCAGTTCGCGAGGCGCTTGTACAGCGACAGACGTTCCTGCACGTCGCCGCAATAGTCCGACGGCAGGATCGCCGGCGAATGCAGGTTGATCTCGGTGGTCGCGGCGAGCGGCGCGGTGAGGTCTGGCTCCTTGCCGTTCTTGAGCGCCCTCACTGCGTCGTTGAGCATGTCGGTATAAAGCTGGAAGCCGATCTCGTGAATCTCGCCCGACTGCTTGTCACCGAGCACCTCGCCGGTGCCGCGAATTTCGAGGTCGTGCATCGCGAGATAGAAGCCCGAGCCGAGTTCCTCCATCTGCTGGATCGCTTCGAGCCGCCGTTGCGCCTGCTTGGTGAGCCCCTGTGGATCGTGCACGAGCAGATACGAGTACGCCTGGTGATGCGAGCGGCCGACGCGGCCACGCAGCTGATGCAATTGCGCGAGGCCGAACTTGTCGGAGCGGTGGATCAGGATCGTGTTCGCGCTCGGCACGTCGATGCCGGTTTCGATGATCGTCGTGCACAGCAGCACGTTCGCGCGTTGCGCGACGAAGTCGCGCATCACCCGCTCCAGTTCCCGCTCGTGCATCTGTCCATGCGCGACCGCGATGCGCGCTTCGGGCACCAGCTCTTCGAGCATCTGCCGGCGATTCTGGATCGTCTCGACTTCGTTGTGCAGGAAGTAGACCTGGCCGCCGCGCTTCAACTCGCGCAGCATTGCTTCGCGAATCACGCTGTCTTCCTCGCGCCGCACGAAGGTCTTGATCGCGAGGCGCTTTTGCGGCGCGGTCGCGATCACCGAGAAATCGCGCAGGCCTTCGAGCGCCATGCCGAGCGTACGGGGAATCGGCGTCGCGGTCAGCGTCAGCACGTCGACTTCCGCGCGCAGCGCTTTCAGCGCCTCCTTCTGACGCACGCCGAAGCGATGCTCCTCGTCGATGATCACGAGTCCGAGCCGCTTGAACTGCACGTCCGACGACAGCAGCTTGTGCGTGCCAATCACGATGTCGACCGAGCCTTCGTTGATCTGCTGGATCGCCGCGTTGGCTTCTTTGGTCGACTTGAAGCGCGACAGCTCGGCGATGCGCACCGGCCAGTCGGAGAAGCGGTCGCTGAAGGTTTGCGTGTGCTGCTCGGCGAGCAGCGTGGTCGGCGACAACAGCGCGACCTGCTTGCCGCCCATCACCGCGATGAACGCCGCGCGCAATGCGACCTCGGTCTTGCCGAAGCCGACGTCGCCGCACACGAGCCGGTCCATCGGCTTGCCGCTCGTCATGTCGCCGATCACGGCCGCGATCGCGGCGGCCTGGTCCGGCGTTTCCTCGAAACCGAAGCTTTCGGCGAACTTCACGTAGTCCTTCGGTTCGAGCGCGAACGCGTGGCCCTCGCGGGCGGCACGGCGGGCGTACAGGTTGAGCAGCTCGGCGGCGGTGTCGCGGATCTGCTGCGCGGCCTTGCGCTTGGCCTTTTCCCACTGGCCCGAGCCGAGCGAATGCAGCGGCGCGCTTTCCGGATCGGCGCCGCTATAGCGCGAGATCACGTGCAATTGCGCGACCGGCACGTAGAGCTTGCTGTCGCCCGCGTATTCGAGGTGCAGGAACTCGGTTTCGCCTTCGCCGAGATCCATCGTCACGAGACCCATGTAGCGGCCGATACCGTGCTGCGAATGCACGACCGGGTCGCCGAGCTTCAGCTCGGACAGATCGCGCACCATCGAATCGACGTTGCTCGCCTGTTCCTGGCGGCGGCGTCCCGCGCGGCGCGCGAGCGGCCCGTACAGCTCGGTTTCGGTGATGATCGCGATGCCGTCGCCCGGCAGCGCGAAGCCATTTGCGAGCGGCGCGACGCCGAGTGAGAAACGCGCGTCGCTCTTGAGCCAGTCGGCGAAGCTGTCGGCCGAGGCGGGCTTCAGCTGGTTGTCGGCGAGCAGTTGCAGCAACGTCTCGCGGCGGCCCGCCGATTCGGCGGCGAACAGCACCCGGTTCGGCGTCGTGCTCAGATACGCGCGCAGCGCCGAGACGGGATCGTCGGCGTGACGATCGATCGCGAGGTTCGGCAGCGCGATCGACCAGGCGCCGTCGCCGTTGGTGGGCAGCACGAGCCGTGCGAACGGTTTCGCGAACGTGAAGAAATCCTCGTCCGACAGGAACAGCTTCTGCGGTTCGAGAATCGGCCGGTCGCGGTCGTGCGACAGGAAATTGAAGCGCTGCTTCGTGTCGTTGGTGAAGCGCCGGATCGCCGCGTCCAGATCGCCGACGAACGCGAGTTGCGAACCGTCGGGCAGGTAATGGAAGAGGGTGGCCGTCTCCTCGAAGAACAGCGGCAGATAGTATTCGATACCCGCCGACGGCACGCCGTTGCCGATGTCTTTATAGATCGACGCGCGGCTCGGATCGCCCTCGAAAGTCTCGCGCCAGCGGCTGCGGAATGCGGTGCGCGCGGCCTCGTCGAACGGGAATTCGCGGCCCGGCAGCAGGCGCACGTCCTTGACCGGATAGAGGCTGCGCTGCGTGTCGGGGTCGAACGCGCGGATCGAGTCGACCTGGTCGTCGAACAGGTCGATCCGGTAGGGCAGCGGCGAGCCCATCGGAAACAGATCGAGCAGCGAGCCGCGCACGCAATATTCGCCGGGACGCACCACCTGGCTCACGTGCTCGTAGCCGGCGAGCGTCAGCTGCGCCTTCAGCTTCGCTTCGTCGAGCCGCTCGCCTTGCGAGAACGAGAACGTGTAGGCGGCCAGAAACGATGCAGGCGGCATCCGGTACAAGGCCGTCGTGGCCGGCACGAGCAGGATGTCGCAGCGGCCTTCGCCGAGGTCGTGCAGCGTCGCGAGACGCTCGGAGACGAGGTCCTGGTGCGGCGAAAACGTGTCGTAAGGCAGCGTCTCCCAGTCGGGAAGGAGGCGCACGCGCGCGTCCGGCGCGAAGAAGCCGATTTCCTGCGACAGCCGCTGCGCGTCGACCGCGCTTTCGCAGACCACCGCAAGCAGCGCCATCTTCTCGCGATACGCGAGATGGTAGCGGGCGATCAGCAGCGCGTCGGACGAACCGCGCGTGCCGTCGAAGGCGAAACGCTGGCCGGCCTTGACGAGCGCGACGGGCGGGGAGGACTGCGAGGATGCGGCGATGTCTGGCATAAAGGAGAAAAAGGGGCGGCTCGGGGCTCACGCGACGGCCAAGTTTACGCGTGTACGGGCGTGGATGCGAAGGACCTATTATAAAATCCGTCATTTACTTTGACCTGGCGGCATCCGCACTCGTGACTTCCCGTCTCTTTGCCCTGATCCCGTGCGCAGGCACCGGCAGCCGTTCCGGCGCTGCGATGCCCAAGCAATACCGCACTGTCGCCGGCCGCGACATGCTGCATTACTCGCTCGCCGCGTTCGACGCGTGCAGCGAATTCACGCAGACGCTCGTCGTCATCGCGCCCGACGACCAGCACTTCGACGCCCGCCGCTTCGGCAATCTGCGCTTCGCGGTGCGTCGCGTGGGCGGCGCGTCGCGGCAAGCCTCGGTGCTCAACGGTCTGCACGCGCTCGCCGAGTTCGGCGCCCACGACGCCGACTGGGTGCTCGTGCACGACGCGGCCCGGCCGGGCATCACGCCGGCGCTGATCCGTACGCTGATCGGTTCGCTCAAGGACGATGCGGTCGGCGGCATCATGGCGTTGCCGGTCGCCGATACCTTGAAGCGTATCGACCGCGCTTCGGCCGATGGCCGCATCGCCCATACCGAAGCGCGTGACGGCTTGTGGCAGGCGCAGACGCCGCAGATGTTCCGCATCGGCATGCTGCGCGAGGCGATCCTGCGCGCCCAGGCCGACGGCCACGATCTGACCGACGAGGCGAGCGCGATCGAATGGTCGGGCCACGCGCCGAAGCTCGTGCAAGGCAGCCTGCGTAACTTCAAGGTCACGTATCCGGAAGATTTCGATCTGGCCGAGGCGATTCTGAGCCGCCCCGCCGGTTCGTGAAACCGCGCCTTGGGCACATTGGAAAGATTTAGAAAGGCTTTAAAGAAGCTAAAAGCTTCAGCACTTGAGGACGTGACGCACATGGATTTCAGAATTGGGCAGGGCTACGACGTGCATGCGCTGGTGCCGGGACGCGCGTTGATCATCGGCGGCGTAACGATTCCGTACGAGCGCGGGCTGCTCGGTCACTCGGACGCGGATGTGCTGCTGCACGCGATCACCGACGCGCTGTTTGGCGCGGCCGCGTTGGGCGATATCGGCCGCCACTTCTCCGATACCGACGCGAAGTTCGCCGGCGCCGACAGCCGCGTGCTGCTGCGCGAATGCGTGGCGCGCGTGAAGGCGGCCGGCTTTGCGATCGGCAACGTCGACAGCAGCGTGATCGCGCAGGCGCCGAAGCTCGCACCGCATATCGAAGGGATGCGCGCCAATATCGCGGCGGACCTCGGTCTGCCGATCGAGCGCGTGAACGTCAAGGCGAAGACGAACGAGAAGCTCGGTTATCTCGGCCGCGGCGAGGGCATCGAGGCGCAGGCCGCGGTGTTGTTGGTCAGGAGCTGAACGGGATTTTTGTTTGGGTGACGGGCGGTGCCGCTTACAGCGTCGCGCCGCCAATCGTCCGATTGCTCGGACACAGCTCGTCCGTTTGCAGGCCGTCGAGGATGCGCAGCACTTCTTCGGGATTACGGCCCACGTACAGATTGTTGACCGACACGTGCTGGATCGTGTTGTCCGGATCGACGATATAGGTCGCGCGCAGCGCGACGCCCGCTTCCTTGTCGCGCACGCCGAGCTGGTCGATCAGCTCGCCTTTCACGTCGCCGAACGAGTAGTGGTTGAGCCTGTCGAGCTCTTTGTACTCGCGGCGCCACGCGAGCTTCACGTATTCATTGTCGACGCTGCCGCCGAGCAGCACGGCCTCGCGGTCCTCGAACTCCTTGACGAGCTTGCTGAATTCGACGATTTCCGTCGGGCAGACCAACGAAAAATCCTTCGGATAGAAGTAAATGATTTTCCATTTGCCTGGAAACGACTGCTCGGTGATGTATTCGAACGCCGAGACGCCGTGTTCTTCGTGATGGTTGAAGCCCGGCTTGGCGGCAATGACGGTGAACGCTTCGAGTTTATCGCCAACGGTTTTCATGCAAAGGCTCCTTCGGAAGTCGCAACAAGCGGCGTGTTTCGAATGGCGACGGCGCGCGGCGCCGCGCGTCGTCGGCTCACGCGCTTTTCGCGAGCGGAAACTCGATCGTCACTTCAAGCCCTGGTCCGGGCGAGCGGTTGCGCAGCCGTAGCGCGCCGCGATAACGGGCGACGAGCCGCTGCACGATCGCCATGCCGAGGCCCGTGCCGTTGGCCTGGGTGCGCGCCGAATTCACACGATAGAACGGCCGCGTGACGAGCGCGAGCTGGTCTTCGGGAATGCCGGGGCCTTCGTCGACCACCGAGAGTTCGACGCGCGAGTGCGACACGCGCGTTTCGAGAATTACGTGCGGCACACCGTCGCCGTCGCTGAGGCCATATTTGCGCGCGTTCTCGAGCAGATTGCCGACCACGCGACGCATGTCGGTTTCATCGGCCTCGATCACCGCCGACGGAGCGAGCCGCGTGATCAGCCGCATGCTGTCCTCGCTTTGCATGCGTGCGGCGAGTTCGCTCGCGATCACCGAGAGGTCCACCGGTTCCGGCACACGCTGAACGGGACGCGCGTAGTCGAGGAAGCGGCCGATGATCATGTCCATCTGCTCGATGTCGTCGACCATCGCGTCCTTGGTGGCCTGATCGGACGGGCTCATTTCGGTCTCGAGCCGCAGCCGTGCGAGCGGCGTGCGCAGATCGTGCGAGATGCCCGCGAGCATCAGCGCGCGGTCCGCCTCGAGCTGTTCGAGGTCGCGCACCATCTGGTTGAAGCTTCGATTGGTTTCGGCGGCCACACCCATGCCGCGCTCGGGCAGCGGCTCGGGCGATTGCCCCGAGCCGACCCGGCGCGCGGCCATCGCCAGACGCGCGAACGGCCGGTTCACCAGACTCGTGATGAACGCCGCGCCGAACAGCGACAGCGCAAGCGCGAACACGCCCCAGCCGGCCCATTGCAGGCCGGTGGCGTTGTCGAGCTGATCGCGGTCGAGCGCGACCCAGTAATCGTCGTCGTCGATCTTGAAGCTGATCCATACGCCGTTGATATCGTTGACGCTCTGCGCGATCACGGTGTCGTCGCCGAGACGGCCGCGGATGTCGTGCTCGATCAGGCGATTCAACGATTCGTCGGGCTGGAGTTTGTATTTGTCGGTGGCTTCGCGCGGGTACACGCGCACCCCTTCGTTGCTCTCCAGATCCTGCAGCAGCGCGCGCCGCAGGTCGGGATCGGAATAGAGGAGTGCGGTGCGCGTGAGCTTGACGATCGCGACGAGTTGCAGAGCCACGCGCTGCGCGCGCGGCTCACGCTCGATCACGCGAAAGCTCTGGAACCACGCGGCGAGACTGACTGCGATCAACAGCGCGATCAGCAGAAAGGTCCGCCAGAAAAGGCCGCCGAACGCGAGCGTCAGGAGGCGCCGGTCGATCCGCATGGGCCCTTCTTATGTGACACAGAAACGAAAACGGAGCACAAACTCAGGCTGCACCGTCGGGGATGAAGACGTAGCCGAGGCCCCACACGGTCTGAATGAAGCGCGGGCTGCCCGGATCCGGCTCGATCAGCTTGCGCAGACGCGAGATCTGCACGTCGAGGCTGCGGTCGAAGACCTCGTATTCACGGCCGCGTGCGAGTTCCATCAGCTTTTCGCGCGACAGCGGCTGACGCGGATGACGCGCGAATACCTTCAGCACCGAGAACTCACCGGTGGTGAGCGGAATTTCCTGGCCGGCCTTGGTCAGCGTGCGGGTGGCGAGATTCAGCGCGAACTCGCCGAACTCGAAGACCTCGGTGGTCTCGGACGGCGCACCCGGCAATTCGGACGGCGACTGGCGACGCAGCACCGCGTGAATGCGCGCGACCAGTTCGCGTGGATTGAACGGCTTGGGCAGATAGTCGTCGGCACCCATCTCGAGGCCGACGATGCGATCCACATCCTCACCCTTGGCCGTCAGCATGATGATCGGCGTGCGGTCGTTGCTGCCGCGCAGTCGCCGGCAGATCGACAGGCCGTCCTCACCGGGCAGCATCAGATCGAGCACCAGCAGATCGAAGCGCTCGCGCACCCAGAGCTTGTTCATTGACGGCGCATTTTCGGCGACGTAGACGTTGAAGCCTTGTTCGCCGAGGTAGCGGCGCAGAAGATCGCGCAGGCGTGGATCGTCGTCGACGACGAGGATTTTCGAAGGGTTTTTGGTTTCCATGGTCGGCATCTTAGCGCGATTAGAAAGTGGTGCGCGGTTACACCATTTCTGGGGTTACAGTCGGTTACAAAATTTACCCGCGGTGTGGCGCGACGTAAAGTATGCGCGTTTAGACTGCTTTACTGAATGCGGCTGTTCGGTGGATACTTCACTCGACAAAACTCTCGCACCCGGCTGTTACCGGGGTTTGTATACGCATCTGAGGTAGCCGGTTGCCGCGCCACGAAGGGAACAACATGAAGGGAGGGGTTTGGCCAAACGTGCGCCTGAGCGTGATTGCACTGGCGGTTGCCGGTACGCTGGCAGGCACACTGGGCCCGACGCTCGCTCATGCGCAGCCGTCCGCAGATAGAGCGACGAGCGAGCATGCGCCCCGCTCGGGCAATGGCAGAACCAGCCGCCACAACCCGGGCATCGATCGCCCTGCCTCTGACGCGATGCTGCGCACCGCGGTTCCTCCCGATCTTGATCAACGTCGCCGCGACGGGCATATGACGCCTGAAGAGCGTCGGCTGTTGCGGCAGCACATCGAAGACGCCGTGCGCGAGTTGTACAAGCGTTAATCCCAGCGCGCGCATCGCCGCGTGAAAAATCCCGTTGCATCTTCAGCGTCCACTTTCTGATCCGCTGCTCCGTTGAGTCGCCAGCACCGGCGCGTTTTTGTGCGCGTCTTCGTGCATACAGGCGCCTCGGCTCACGATGTCACGCCACTCACGAGCGCGCGCCGCGAAGCGATATCGCGACCTCCCGACTGGGTAGTCGAGCCGATCCCGGCGCGCGCCGAGCGCAACGCATGGACGCCGGATCAGCGTCACATCTCCGACACGCCGGACCCGGCACGCGTCGAGCCGATCGCCACGCAGTTTCGCGCGAGCGGTTATGACATCGAGGTGACGCTGCGCGCGCTCTTTTCTCAACGATGCGTTTTGGAGCGATGGCAATCGCGGGGTGCTGGTGAAGTCGCCGGTCGAGTTCGTGATCGGCGCGCTGCGCGCATTCGCTGTCGGCTACGACAACACGGCGCCGTTCGCCGCGCAGATCCGCCCGCTCGGCGAGAACCTGTTCTATCCGCCGAACGTCAAAGGATGGCCGGGCGGCGCGTCCTGGATCAACAGCTCGACGCTGCTCGCGCGCAAACAGTTCGTCGAGCAGCTGTTTCGCGCGACCGAGACTGCGGGGGCGCCGCGCATGAATGGCGCGGCCAGCGCGAAGAGCGCGGCGAGCGGCACGCGGCGGGATGCGTCGAATGCGCCCGTCGTGCCGGGGCGTGGTTACGACAACCTGCTGATCCTCATCGAACTGCAAGGCGGCAACGACGGTTTGAACACCGTGATCCCGTTCGCCGATCCTGCGTACCTCGTGCTGCGCAAAAACATCGGCATCAAACGCGAACCGATGATCCAGCTCGACGAGCGCACCGCGCTGCATCCCGCGTTGGAGCCGCTGATGCCGCTCTGGCGCAGCCGGCAGCTCGCGATCGCGCAGGGCGTCAGCTATGCGCAGCCGAACCTGTCGCATTTCCGTTCGATCGATATCTGGCATACCGCGTCACGCTCCGACCAATATCTGCGCGACGGCTGACTCACGCGCGCGTTCGCGATGAGGCCGGTGCCCATCGGTTTCGCGGCCGACGGCGTCGTGATCGGCAGCGCCGAAATGGGGCCGCTCGCAAACGGCGCGCGATCGCGCTGGTCAATCCCGCGCAGTTCGTCAGGGCCTCTCGACTCGCGACGCCAGTGTCCTTGCACGAGCGCAATCCTGCGCTCGCGCCTATTCTCGACGTCGAAAACGACATCGTGAAAGTGGCCGGTCGTCTGCGTGCGACGCAAGGGCAGCCTCAGTTGAAGACCGCGTTTCCGGGCGGCGCGTTCGGCAGTTCGATCAAAGCGGCAATGCAGGTGCTGGCCGTTTCGGACACCCTGAAGATAGCTGGCGCCGGACGCGCGCCAGTGGAGCAGCCGTTGAGCGGGCAGGGCGTGGCCGTGATCCGGCTAACGCTGAACGGTTTCGATACGCACCAGAACCAGCCGGGACAACAGGCCGAGTTGCTCAAACAGTTCGCGGAAGGGATGGTGGCGATGCAGGCCGCGCTCGTCGAGTTGGGCCGGTGGAACGATACGCTCGTGACGACGTACGCGGAATTCGGGCGCCGTCCGCGCGAGAACCAGAGCAACGGCACCGATCACGGCACGGTGGCGCCGCACTTCGTGACGGGCGGTCGCGTGCAGGGCGGTTTGTTTGGCGTGCCGCCGATGCTTGCGCGGCTCGATGGGAATGGCAACCTGCCGGTCGGCGTGGATTTTCGCCAGCTTTATGCGACGGTGCTCGGGCCCTGGTGGGGGTTGGACGCGCCTGCGATTCTGCAGCAGCGGTTCGAGCCGCTGCCGTTGCTGCGGGCGTGAGCGCTGGGCGCGAATCGACGCGCCCGGCTGTCAGGCTACTTCGCGCGCCACGCGATCCATAGCTTGCGGATCGGCGTCAACGCGATGCGTTGATGCAGCACGTGATAACCGTCGCGCTCGATTTCATCGAGCAACGCCAACGCGAGCGCCGCGAGCGCGAGCAGCGTGCGCTGCGCGCGCCGCGCACTGGCGGGCACCACGGCGAGCGCGGTCTGCACCGCGTCGCGCGCGCGATTCGTTTCGAACCGCATCAGCTCGGTAAAAGCGTCGGTGTATTTGCGGTTGATCAGATCGGCGGCGGTGACGTTGTAGCGCTGCATCTCGTCGATCGGAACGTAGATGCGGCCGTGCCGGGCATCGTTGCCGGTTTCGGCGACGAACTGCGCGAGCATCAGCGCCTCGCCGAGCGGAGCGGCCCACGCCGACGCTTGCGCGGCATCGTCGGCCGATCCGGTTGCAGCCGCGCGCGACACCAGCGACGCAAAATTGCCACCGACACCATGCACATAGCGGCGCAGGTTCGGATAGTCGAGATAGCGTGCCTGGTCGAGATCCATCTCGAAGCCCGCGAGCAGTTCCTGCAGAGCCCGATATTCGGCCTGCGCGTCGGGCAGATAGGCCGCGAGTGCCTTGGACACCGGATGCGACGGCGAGCCCGCGGCCAGCGCGGCAATTTCTTTCTGCCACCAAGCGAGCTTCGTGCGGCCGACCGCCGGATCGCTCGTCTCCTTGACCGTTTCCTCGAACTCGCGACGCAATGCGAAGAGCGCCGTCAACAGCGGCTGACTGGCGGCGCGCGCCTGGCGAAGCGCATAGTAGGTGCTCGATCCTGGGGGCGCCGCTTTCTGCTGGCAATAGTCGTCGAAATTCACGGGATGGGAGTGTGGGGAAGGACTGGCGAGAAGGGCGCCGACGTCCGTCGCGGCGCCCGTCTCGACGAGCCGAAAATTGTAGCATCGGCGTCGCGCGCGCAGATACCGCCGGGTGCAGACAAGCGCGAATCAATCGGTTAGAATCTCGCGCTTACGCTTTCGGGAGCGTGTTCAGCGCGCTTGGGAGTGCACAGGACAATCGGGCGCGAAGCATCGCGGCGTACCCGGCTGCGAGGGTGGCGAAATTGGTAGACGCACCAGGTTTAGGTCCTGACGCCCGCAAGGGTGTAGGGGTTCGAGTCCCCTCCCTCGCACCACTTATTGGTAGTCGAGAAAAACCCCGTCAAGTCTTTGGACCGACGGGGTTTTTCTTTTTTGCGCGGTCTTCTGAAAGGCCTCAGTGTTGCTCCGCTGCCTTTCATCGCGAGCGCGCGACTCAGGCACCCGGCGCTCCCGGCGCTTCCTGCGAGCCCGGCAATTCCGCTTGCGCGGCGCCTTCGAGGAAACGGCGCGTCGACTCGAACGCCTGCAGCATCTGGTCCGGCCACGGCGTTTGCAGCATCACCGCCTGATGACTTTCAAATGCCGACGACAGCAGTTTCGCCAGTTCCGGCGAACGAAGATGACGCAGCACGACGCTGACCGCGATCGCGGTCGCCTGGCTCGCGCCGGCGGTCTGGAGTTCCGACGCGGTGAGTGCCGCGACCTGTTTGTTGATGTCCACTGAAACGTCCCTGGATGAAAAAGAGGGTGAAGGCGCGTTGGCCAAGGCTCAATCTTGACACGCGCCGCCCATGCCGTGAAACGGCGCTTTTCAAACACGGCCGGTTCGCCGCGCGCTATCACTCCCGCGCGTTCATGGCACTGATCACCTTGTCGAGCGCCCCGCCGAACGCGGCCCTTTCCTCTTCGTTGAGGCAGTCGAACATATCGTCGTTCCACTTGCGCGCGATCGGCATCACTTTGCGATACAGCGCGCGGCCTTCCTGCGTCAGCGAGACCAGCACGACGCGGCCGTCCGCGGCGCTCGATTCTCGCTGCACGAGTCCCTGCCGGATCAGCGCTTCGGCCGCGCGACTCGCCTGGCTTTTGTCGAGATTGGCATGGCGTGCCAACTCCATGATCGAGAACGGTCCGAACGATCCCACCGTCGCAATCACCCGCGCTTCGGGCAGCGTCACGTCGAGCTTCGCCGCGTAGCGCGCGCTGATGCCGCGCTCGGCCAGTTTGTTCAGTACATGCAGACGATACGTGAGGAACTGCTCGAGCCCGGCTTTGGCGGAGTCCTTCATGGTCACCCCGTGATGAGTGGAACGGTCGTGGCGCTGTGATTGTTGCGGCAACCGTTTCGCGGGTCAACGCACGCCGTATTTCAGGCGCGTCAGCTGCTCGGCTTCGTTGGCGAGCAGGCGCGCCGCGTCGCGAATCGCGACGTCGAGCGTGATCGGCCCCGGCGCCGGAGAAAAGCAGCCGCCGAAGTATTCGGCAAGACGCGGCAGCGCGGCGGGGTCGATCGCGCCGGACAGCAGCGTGGCGGGCACGCCCGCGGCGCGCGCATGCGCGCAGGCGATGAACGGCGCCTTGCCGTGCAGCGTCTGTACGTCGGAACGGCCTTCACCGGTGATCAGCCAGTTGGCGCCCGTGAGCGCGGCGTCGAGGTCGATTTGCCGCGCGACGGTTTCCGCGCCCGGCTCGAACTGCGCGCCGAGCATGTGCAATGCGAAGCCGAGGCCGCCCGCCGCGCCCGCGCCCGGCAGGTCACGCGCCGTGCGGCCGAGCGCGGCTTCGAGCAGATCGGCGAAGCGCGCGAGCGCCGCGTCGATCGGCGCGACCTGTTCTGGCTTCACGCCTTTTTGCGGACCGAAGATCGCGGTCGCGCCGTGCTCGCCGGTCAACGGATTGTCGACGTCCGACATGCCGACGAACTGCGTGTCGGCAAGCCGCGCGTCGAGCAGCGACGCATCGACCCGCGCCACGCGCGCAAGCTGCTCGGGTGTGCCTTCGAGTACGTTGCCTTGCGCGTCGAACAGTTGCAAGCCGAGGCCGGTCAGCAGGCCGGCGCCGCCGTCGTTCGTGCTGCTGCCGCCGAGCGCGACGAAAAAGCGCCGCACGCCGGCATCAAGCAGCGCGCGAATCGCTTCGCCCATGCCGCGCGTGCTGCGCGCCTCGACCGGCACGCCCATGCCGACGGGGTCCGTAATGCCGACGATTTCCGCCGTTTCGATGATGGCGCTGCCGTCCGTGAGCAGGCCCGTCAGCGCTGCGCGCGTCGGACCGGCCGCGCCGCGCACGCTAAGCGTGCGGCGCTCGCCGCCGCTCGTGAGCATTGCGTCGAGCGTGCCTTCGCCGCCGTCGGCCATCGGACAGATGCGCACGCTCGCGTCGGGGCGTGCGCGCTGGACGCCGGATGCGATCGCCTGCGCGACCTGTTCCGCGCTGAGGGAGCCTTTGAATGAATCGGGAGCGATGACGACGACAGGCGAGGGCGACGAATTCGGCATGGTGTCTCTGAGAGGTTTGGGTCGTTGTAAGCGGTTGCTGGAGCGGATGAAGCGACCGGCTGCTGGTGACCGGCGGTGGCGGCCCGACCGAGTGCGTTAGCTTATCAGCATGGGGGCGTCGGCTGAATATGTCGAAAGGCATAGGCGGGATCGCCGCCACGACACGTCGGCCGCGAGCGGGTGCGAGCGTCCACGCGAAGGTTCTGTTGCATGACGAAAGAGCGCCGAGGAACGCACGACGCTAACCGGATAGCGATGCCAGCGGCAAATCGCGCTCGCTGTGTCAAAACTAACCGAAAATGGCCCTCAAAACGCCTGGAATGCAGGGAAAACTCGATGCAATCATCGAATCCCGGCTAGGCGCGCAAATAGTTTGCTAAAATATTCGGCTCTTTGGACTCAACCGTGCTGCCGACGGCCTGCAAGCCCGCGGCGCAGGCGCGTGATCGATGCAATCGGCGCAAATCGATGCGAAGCGACATCGACGGGCAGCACGGAGAAGATAACTGTTTCGCTCGAATAATTTTAGGACGATTGAAGCCATGGCTAACGTTGTTGAAAACCTCGGCAAGCTCGAACGCCGCGTGACGATTTCCCTGCCGAAGGATGCCGTGCAGAAGGAAGTGGATTCGCGTATCCGCCAACTCGCGAAGAACGTGCGCATGCCGGGTTTCCGCCCGGGCAAGGTGCCGCTCAAGATGGTGACGCAACAGTATTCGGGCCAGGTGGAAGCCGAAGTGCTGAGCGACAAGGTCGGCAAGGAATTTTTCGACATCAGCCGCACCGAAAACCTGCGTGTCGCGGGTCAGCCGAGCTTCGCGCCGAAGACCGACGCTGGTGAAGGCAGCTACGCGTTCGACGCGACCTTCGAGGTGTATCCGGAAGTGAAGCTGGGCGACGTCGCCACGGCTGAAATCGAGCGCACCATGACCAGCATTAGCGAAGCGGAAATCGACCGCACGCTGGACATCCTGCGCAAACAGCGCGTGCACTTCCACGCTCGCGGCGAGGCAGGCGAGCACGGCGACGGCGGCGCGGACACGGCCGCCAAAGACGGCGACCGCGTGACGGTCGACTTCGTCGGCAAGATCGACGGTGAAGCATTCCAGGGCGGTAGCGCCGAAGACTTCGGCTTCATCCTCGGCGAAGGCCGCATGCTGCCGGAATTCGAAAAAGCGGCGCTCGGCTTGAAGGTCGGCGAAGCGAAGGAATTCGACCTGAAGTTCCCGGACGACTACCACGGCAAGGAAGTGGCGGGCAAGACGGCGCAATTCACGATCACGATGAAGAAGATCGAATGGCCGCATTTGCCGGAAGTCGACGGCGAATTCGCGAAATCGCTCGGCATCGAAGACGGCGATCTGACCAAGATGCGCGCTGAAATCAAGGACAACCTCGAGCGCGAAGCGAAGCGCCGCACACAAGCCATCGTCAAGAACCAGGTGATGGACGCACTGCTGAAAATCTCGGAGCTCGACGTCCCGAACGCGCTGATCGAGCAGGATCAGGAGCGCCTCGTCGCGATGGCTCGCCAGGATCTGGAACAGCGCGGCGTGCCGAACGCGAAGGACGCGCCGATCCCGGCCGCAATGTTCAAGGAGCAGGCCGAGCGCCGCGTCAAGCTGGGTCTCGTACTGGCCGAGCTCGTGAAGGCGAACGAACTGCAGGCGAAGCCGGAGCAGATCCGTGCCGAAGTCGATGAATTCGCGAAAAGCTACGAGGACCCGAAGGAAGTCGTCCGCTGGTATTATTCCAACCAGCAACGTCTTGCTGAAATGGAAGCGTATGTCGTTGAAGCCAACGTCGTCGACTTCGTCCTCAGCAAGGCCAAGGTGACGGACAAGGAAGTGAGCTTCGAGGAACTGGCAAGCGCAACGGCGCAAGCGTAAGCGTCGCTGCAGCGGCGTGCCGGCTGTCGGAGCGACCGACGGCCCGCACGCCGTTTTTTTGTGCCATGAATCTGTGTGACGTACCGGATCCGGTCGTGCGGCGCACACGAAGACGGCACTTGAATACGGGCTCGTCGCACCAACCTGTGTCCAGCAGCTAATATTCAGAATATTTCCAGACAAGGATCCATTGCATGACCTTTCGCGCCCAAATGCTGGACACGTTGACCTCCCAGTCGTCCCGGGATCTCGAAGCGCAGGCACTCGGTCTGGTGCCGATCGTCGTGGAAACGAGCGGCCGGGGCGAGCGCTCCTATGATATTTATTCGCGTCTGCTGAAGGAACGCATCGTGTTCCTCGTGGGCGAAGTGAACGACCAGACGGCCAATCTGGTGGTTGCGCAGATGCTGTTTCTCGAAAGCGAGAATCCGGACAAGGACATCTACTTCTACATCAACAGTCCGGGCGGCTCCGTGTCTGCCGGTATGGCGATCTACGATACGATGCAGTTCATCAAGCCGGACGTCTCGACGCTGTGCATGGGGCTTGCGGCGAGCATGGGCGCGTTCCTGCTCGCGGCCGGTGCAAAGGGCAAGCGTTTCGCGCTGCCGAATTCGCGCGTGATGATTCATCAGCCGCTCGGCGGCGCGCGCGGCCAGGCATCGGACATTGAAATCCAGGCGCGTGAAATCCTGTACCTGAAGGATCGGCTGAATCATCTGCTCGCGCACCACACCGGTCAGCCCGTCGAACGTATCGCGCGTGACACCGACCGTGACAATTTCATGTCCGGCGATGACGCGCAGGCGTACGGCCTCGTCGACCAGGTGGCGCACAAGCGTCCCTGATCTGGTACGGTTTTGCTCTGCTGTTTTGCCCACTGTTGCGGCAAAACCGTCATCGGGTCGGTTGTGAATGTTCAACTTCCGTCCGGGCGTCTGCGGCAAGCGCCGTTATCGTGCTCACTAGCCCTGCCGCGCCCAAACTGCGTGGCGGGGGCAAACGGCGTATTATCTAATCCGGTGTCCGGAGGCTCACACATCTATGGCGGACAAGAAAGGTTCTAACAGCGAAAAGCTGTTGTATTGCTCGTTTTGCGGCAAGAGCCAGCATGAGGTCAAGAAACTGATTGCTGGCCCGTCGGTATTCATCTGCGATGAATGTATCGATCTGTGCAACGAAATCATTCGTGACGAGGCTGCAGGCGCGGGCATCGAGGCCGGCTTGTCCAAGTCCGATCTGCCGACCCCGCAGGAAATCCGCGAAATTCTCGACCAGTACGTGATCGGTCAGGAGCGCGCGAAAAAGATCCTCGCGGTCGCGGTCTACAACCACTACAAGCGCCTCAAGCATCTCGACAAGAAGGACGAAATCGAGCTGTCCAAGAGCAACATCCTGCTGATCGGCCCGACCGGCTCCGGCAAGACGCTGCTTGCGCAGACGCTCGCGCGCCTTCTGAACGTGCCATTCGTGATTGCCGACGCGACCACGCTGACGGAAGCTGGCTATGTCGGCGAAGACGTCGAGAACATCATTCAGAAGCTGCTGCAGAATTGTAATTACGAGGTGGACAAGGCCCAGCGCGGCATCGTCTACATCGACGAAATCGACAAGATCAGTCGCAAGTCCGACAACCCGTCCATCACGCGCGACGTGTCGGGCGAGGGTGTGCAGCAGGCTCTGCTGAAGCTGGTCGAAGGCACGATGGCGTCGGTGCCGCCGCAAGGTGGCCGTAAGCATCCGAACCAGGACTTCATCCAGGTCGATACGACGAACATCCTGTTCATCTGCGGCGGTGCGTTCGACGGCCTCGAGAAGGTCATCGTCGATCGCACTGAGAAGACCGGCATCGGTTTCGGCGCGAGCGTGAAGAGCAAGCAGGACCGCGACGCCGGCGAAGTGCTGCGCGAAGTGGAGCCGGAAGATCTGATCAAATTCGGCCTGATTCCGGAGCTGATCGGCCGTCTGCCGGTGGTCGCCACGCTCGGCAAGCTCGACGAAGCGGCGCTGATGAAGATTCTCGTCGAACCGAAGAATGCGCTGGTCAAGCAGTATCACAAGCTGTTCAGCATGGAGCGCGTCGAGCTCGAAATCCGTCCCGCCGCGTTGCAGGCCGTGGCGCGCAAGGCGATCCGCCGCAAGACGGGCGCGCGGGGCCTGCGTTCGATTCTGGAACAGGCGTTGCTTGATGTCATGTACGATCTTCCGCAAATGAAAGGTGTCAGCAAGGTCATCATCGACGACAACGTTATCGACGGCGACGGCAAACCGCTGCTGATCTACGAAGACGCGCCGAAGGTCGCGGGTTCGAACTGATCGGCTTTCGAGTTCTGCAAAAAGGCCGTTCATGGCGACGTGAACGGCTTTTTCGTTTATCGTGTGGTCAGGCTGGTTGTTCTCAACTATGGAGTCACTGAACCTTCGGAGTCACTGAACTTTTCCCACACGCGGAGGCTTGCAATATTTTCTGCTGGCCTCACCTATCGAACGAACTGATTCCACTCATGGGGAAATGAAATGTCAGGAACCCAACTCCTCCCGCCGGAACGCATTACGCTGCCGCTGCTCCCGCTGCGCGACGTAGTCGTTTTCCCGCACATGGTGATTCCGCTCTTCGTAGGCCGCCCGAAGTCGATCAAGGCTCTCGAAGCAGCAATGGAAGGCGGCAAGCACATCATGCTCGTCGCCCAGAAGACGGCTGCGAAAGATGAGCCGACCGAAAAGGACATGTACGAAGTAGGGTGTATCGCCAACATCCTGCAGATGCTGAAGCTGCCCGACGGTACCGTGAAGGTGCTCGTCGAAGGCTTGCAGCGCGCGAAGACGCTTTCCATCGAAGAACAGGAAACGCAGTTCTCGTGCGAAGTCATGCCGCTCGAACCTGACCACGCCGACAGCGCTGAAACCGAAGCGCTGCGTCGCGCGATCGTGTCGCAGTTCGACCAGTATGTGAAGCTGAACAAGAAGATCCCGCCGGAGATCCTGACCTCGCTGTCGGGTATCGACGAGGCAGGGCGTCTCGCCGACACGATCGCGGCGCATTTGCCGCTCAAGCTCGACCAGAAGCAACACATCCTCGAGATGTTCCCGGTGATCGAGCGGCTCGAGCATCTGCTCGCGCAACTCGAAGCCGAGATCGACATCCTGCAGGTCGAAAAGCGTATCCGCGGGCGCGTGAAGCGTCAGATGGAGAAGAGTCAGCGCGAGTACTACCTGAACGAACAGGTCAAGGCGATCCAGAAGGAACTCGGCGAAGGCGAAGAAGGTGCGGATCTCGAAGAACTCGAGAAGCGCATCACGGCCGCCCGCATGCCGAAGGAAGCGAAGAAGAAGGCCGACGCCGAGCTGAAGAAGCTCAAGCTGATGTCGCCGATGTCGGCGGAAGCGACGGTCGTGCGCAACTACATCGACACGCTGATCGGCTTGCCGTGGCGCAAGAAGAGCAAGGTCAACAACGACCTGTCGAATGCGGAGCGCGTGCTCGACGAAGACCACTTCGGTCTCGAGAAAGTGAAGGAACGCATTCTCGAGTATCTCGCGGTCCAGCAACGTGTCGACAAGGTCAAGGCGCCGATCCTGTGCCTCGTGGGGCCCCCGGGCGTCGGTAAGACTTCGCTCGGTCAGTCGATCGCGCGCGCGACGAACCGCAAGTTCGTGCGCATGGCATTGGGCGGCGTACGTGACGAAGCCGAGATTCGTGGCCACCGTCGCACGTACATCGGTTCGATGCCGGGCAAGATCCTGCAAAGCCTGACCAAGGTCGGCGTGCGCAATCCGCTCTTCCTGCTCGACGAAGTCGACAAAATGGGTCAGGATTTCCGCGGCGATCCGTCGTCGGCCCTGCTGGAAGTGCTCGATCCGGAACAGAACCACACGTTCGCCGACCACTACGTCGAAGTCGACTTCGATCTGTCGGACGTGATGTTCGTGGCGACGTCGAACTCGCTGAACATTCCGCCGCCGCTGCTCGACCGGATGGAAGTGATTCGTCTGTCCGGTTATACGGAAGACGAGAAGGTCAGCATCGCGCAGCGTTATCTGCTGCCGAAGCAGAAGAAGAACAACGGCCTCAAGGATGGCGAGGTCGATGTGACGGAAACTGCGATCCGCGACATCATTCGTTACTACACGCGCGAAGCGGGCGTCCGCTCGCTCGAGCGTGAAATTTCGAAGATTTGCCGCAAGGTCGTGAAGATGCTTCTGCTGAAGAAGGCGGAAGGCGCGGTGAAGGTCGACGGCAGCAACCTCGACACGTTCCTCGGCGTGCGCAAGTACGACTTCGGTCTGGCCGCGAAGGAAAATCAGGTGGGCCAGGTCACGGGTCTCGCGTGGACGGAAGTGGGCGGCGATCTGCTGACCATCGAAGCCGCGGTGATGCCGGGCAAGGGCAATGTGATCCGCACGGGTTCGCTCGGCGACGTGATGAAGGAATCCGTCGAAGCGGCGCGCTCGGTCGTGCGTTCGCGTTCGCGTCGTCTTGGCATCAAGGACGAAGCGTTCGAGAAGCAGGACATTCACATCCACGTGCCGGAAGGCGCGACGCCGAAAGATGGTCCTTCGGCTGGTATCGCGATGACGACCGCGCTGGTGTCGGTGTTGACCGGTATTCCGGTGCGCGCCGATGTCGCGATGACGGGCGAAATCACGCTGCGTGGCGAAGTTCTGCCGATCGGCGGCCTGAAGGAAAAGCTGCTGGCAGCGCATCGCGGTGGCATCAAGCTGGTGCTGATTCCGGAAGAAAACGTCAAGGACTTGACGGAGATTCCGGACAACGTGAAGAACGCGATCGAAATCGTGCCGGTCCGCTGGATCGACAAGGTGCTCGAACTTGCGCTCGAACGTGTACCGCAGGCGTTACCGGAAGACGAACCGAAGCCCTCGGCGCCGGTCGGGGCTGAGCCGGGCAAGGATGCCGCGACGGACGTCGTCAAGCACTAAGGTTCGATGCGCATCAGAATGCGCTGACGCCAAAGCATTCTGCAGCGGTGTCGTTTGCTGAAGCGGAAAACCCGCGGTCAAGAGCCGCGGGTTTTTTTGCCCGCGCGGCTTCGTCGCTAGGCCGCATCGCCAGTCTTTCCGCTGCAACATACTGTGACAAAAGCGCCCCTCTAAAATAACGCCGATCAGGCTCAACCCCGGTTGACACAAGGGTTTCGGCCGCTTCTAATGAGGCGGCCTGGCGTTCGCGCCGGCCGCGTGGCGGGAGGTGCTGGAAAGCACTGTCACGATTGCCAATAAACATTCACGGGGGTTTGAATGAACAAGACGGAATTGATCGATCACATCGCACAGCAAGCCGACATTTCGAAGGCCGCGGCGGGCCGTGCGCTCGATGCAGTCATCGCGGGCGTCAAAAACACGTTGAAGAAGGGCGGATCTGTGACGTTGGTCGGCTTTGGCACGTTCGCGGTCGGCAAGCGCACCGCGCGCACCGGACGCAATCCGCGCACGGGCGCCGCGATCAAAATCAAGGCAGCAAAAGTTCCTAAATTTAGGCCTGGAAAAGCTCTGAAGGATGCGCTAAACTAATGGGCTTGCTGCTTTAGGAATTGCTTAACCCGACTGCATGAACGATTCACGGGGAGGGCAGCGGCAAGGCAGAAAACACATCAAGCACTGAATCACGAAACGGGTGCTTAGCTCAGTTGGTAGAGCGGCGCCCTTACAAGGCGTAGGTCGGGAGTTCGAGCCTCTCAGCACCCACCAGTTTCAGATTCGGCTGCAGTGTTTCCAGTCGCAAAAGTGCAGTATAAGGAGTGGTAGTTCAGTCGGTTAGAATACCGGCCTGTCACGCCGGGGGTCGCGGGTTCGAGTCCCGTCCACTCCGCCAGTATCCACGAAAGGCGAACTCCGGTTCGCCTTTTTTGTTGCCCGCTGTTGTAAGATCGGGCGTTCTGTTTTTGGCACCCCTCACGCATGCTCGATTTTTTCCGCAATCACCAACGCCTGATGATGTTCATGCTCATCCTCGTCATTTTGCCGGGGTTGGGTTTCGTGGGTATTCAGGGTTTCCGCGGCTTCTTTGACGAAAGTGCAAACGTCGCGAGTGTCAACGGTCACAAGATCACCCGTGTCGAATACGACGACGCGATGCGCCAGCAGATCGACCGCGGGCGTCAGATGCTCGGCGCGAAGTTCGACATGAAGTCGTTCGACACGCCGGAGCGCCGTCGCCAGATGCTCGACGGCATGATCGAGCAGCGTGTGCTTGCCGACGAAACGCAGCGTCTGCATCTGAGCGCATCGGACGAAGCGGTGCGCCGCGCGCTGCTGTCCGATCCGGTGATCTCGTCGCTGAAGAATCCCGACGGGTCGATCGACCTCGACCGCTACAAGCAACTGCTCGCGATGCAGGGCATGACGCCCGATCAGTACGACGAGCGCGTGCGCTACAACCTCGCTATGCAACAACTGCCCGCGAGCGTCGAGGCGAGCGCGTTCACGTCGAAGACGCTCGCGCAGCACTTGACCGAGCTCGCGCAGCAGCAGCGTGAAGTGCAGGGCATCGCGTTCCATCCCCACGATTACGCGGCGAAGATCCAGCCGACCGATGCGCAACTGCAAGCGTACTACGACGCGCATCGCAACGACTTCGCGACGCCCGCTACGGCGACGATCCAGTACCTGGTGATGTCGCCGGCCGCGCTGAGCGCATCGGTGCAGCCGAGCGACGCGGACCTGAAGAAGTACTACGACGACAACATCGCCCACTTCCGCACCGAGGGCGAAGTGCGCGCGAGCCATATCCTGATCGCGGCAACGAAGGACGCGAGCGCGGCCGACAAGGCCCAAGCGAAGCAGAAGGCCGAGGAGTTGCTCGCACAGCTCAAGGCGCATCCGGACCAGTTCGCGCAGATCGCGCACCAGAACTCGCAGGATCCGGGTTCGGCATCGAAGGGTGGCGATCTCGGTTACTTCGGCCGCGGCATGATCGCGGGCGGCCAGGCGTTCGACGACGCGGTGTTCGCGCTGAAGAAGGACGAAATCAGCGGCATCGTCCAGACCGACTTCGGTTTCCACATCATCAAGGTCACCGATGTAAAGCCGGCGGTCACGAAGTCGTTCGACGAAGTGAAGGACCAGATCGCCAGGGAGCTGAAGACGCAACTGGCGAGCAAGGCGTTCACCGACAGCTCGGAAGGTTTCACGTCGCTCGTCTATGAAAAGGCCAAGAGCCTGCAGCCGGCCGCTGACAAATTCAAGCTGCAGATCCAGACGGCGACGGTCACGCCGCAGCCGGATCCGAAGCTGCCGCCCGACAGCCCGCTGAACAACCCGAAGTTCCTCGCAGCCGTGTTCGCGAACGACTCGGTATCGGCGCACAACAATACGCAGGCCATCGACGTCGGCAACAACACGCTGATCGCCGCGCGTGTGACCGACTACAAGCCCGCTGCCGTGCCCGCATTCGACGCGGTGAAGGACGCGGTGCGTCAGAAGGTGATCGCCGTGCAGGCGAACGAAGCAGCGCACAAGGACGGCGTCGCGAAGCTGGCCGAGTTCGAGAAGTCGAAGGCGACCGCCGGTTTCTCGTCGCCGCTGAAGGTGTCGCGCAATGACGCGCAGGGCGTGCCGCCTGCCGCACTGAGCGCAATCTACAAGGTCGATGCGCAAAAGTTGCCGGCATACGTCGGTGTCGATCTCGGCGACGACGGCTATGCGATCTATCGCGTGAACCAGATTGTGCAGCCCGCGGCCACCGACGCGCAGCATCTCGCTGTCGCGCAGCAGCAGATCGCGCAGGTGGACGCGCAGTCGCAGGCCGAAGCCTATCTGAAAGCGCTGCGCGAGCGCTCGAAGGTGAAGTTCTACGGTACGCTCGACAGCGCCGCCCAGCCGGCCGATCAGTAAGCCGCAGTAAGCATTACCTGCTCGTCCAAAAAAAAGCCCCGCATTTGCGGGGCTTTTTTATCTACAGCCAGGTGGCAGCTTTACAGACAGCCGCTGATCGCGCCGGTGGCGTTGCCACCGCCAGCACCGCCGGCGCGAAAGCCGACCCACGTGCCCTTGCCGCTATACGAAGGACGGACCACCGCGGCCGCGCCGTTGGGCGGCTGCTGGCCCGGGACGTAGACGTCCATGGCCTGATCGTTGGCGAGGGTGTTTTGCGAGACCACCTGTTGTTGCGAACTATCCGCCCATTTCTGCGCGATGCAGGTTGCGACGGCGCGAGGCGGCTGCTGGCTTTGACCCACCGACTGAACGCCGGCTGGCGGTTGAGCCGCGCAAGCCGAGATGGCAACGGTCAAAGCGATTAACGGTAAATATTTCAACGTTATCTCCTCAGAAGTCGCTCAAGAATGAGTCGGGTGGCAGGGATTGCCCATATGTCGAACGGCTCGGCGATCCGTGTTCCCCCAGGTTCCGGAAACAAGTCGTTAGCAGATCTTTCAGTGCGGCGAACTTGTGCGAAGAAGTGGCTTGAGAGCGGGCCACACGTTGTTGAGTAGCAGCGGCTGTGCCTGCTGCGTCGGGTGGATCTGATCGGTCTGGAACATATCCGGTTTATCCGCGATGCCGGCGAGAAGAAACGGCACGAGCGACACATGGAACTCCTTCGACAGCTGGCCGTAGAGGCCGTGGAACTTTTGCGTATAGTCGGGGCCATAATTGGGCGGCACGTACATGCCGACGAGCACGACCTTCGCGTGGCCTTGCTGCGCCTGTTCGATGATCGTGCGCAGGTTGTCCTCGGTCGTCGAGAGCGGCACGCCGCGCAACGCGTCGTTGGCGCCGAGCTCGACGATCACGATGCTCGGTTTGAGCCGTTCCATGAGCGCGGGCAGACGCGCGCGTCCGCCGCTCGTCGTGTCGCCGCTGATGCTCGCATTGGCGACGCTATAATCGATGCGCTCTTCGGCCAGACGCTGACGCATCAATGCGACCCAGCCCGTATCGCGGGGCAGCCCGTACTCAGCGGAGATGCTGTCGCCGAGCACGACGATCACCGGCTTCGCGGGGTCGGGCGTATTCGCCGCGTGAGCCCGCAACGGTAACGAAACCAGCGCGGCGGCCATCATGGTCGCGCCGAATGCCGCAGACAGCGCCGCGGCGCGAGGGGCGATGGCGCGCACTTTCAATCTACGCTTCACCATGCCAAACAGAACTGATCCAGTCATTGAAGTGCGGGGTTTGTGCAAGAGGGTTAAGGATGCTGCGGGCGAACTGACGATTCTCGATGACATCGATCTTGCCATCGATGCCGGCAGCAGCGTCGCGATCGTCGGTGCATCCGGGTCGGGCAAGTCTACGCTGCTCGGCTTGCTCGCGGGATTGGACAGTGCTAGCGCGGGCTCGGTTCGGCTGCTCGGGCGCGAACTCGGCGAGCTCGACGAAGACGGCCGCGCCGCGTTGCGCAGCGGCGCGGTCGGCTTCGTGTTCCAGTCGTTTCAGTTGATGCCGCATCTGACCGCGCTCGAAAACGTCACGTTGCCGCTCGAACTGCAAGGCGGCATCGGCACACGCGAGGCCGCCGCGCGTGCGCGTGAACTGCTCGAACAGGTTGGGCTCGGGCAGCGTACCGGTCATTATCCGAAGCTGCTGTCGGGCGGCGAGCAGCAGCGCGTCGCGCTCGCGCGCGCGTTCGTCACGCGCCCGGCGATCCTGTTCGCCGATGAACCCACCGGCAGTCTCGACGCGGCCACCGGCCACGCGGTGATCGATCTGATGTTCGAGATGAATCGCGCGCACGGCGCGACGCTCGTGCTCGTGACACACGACATCGAACTCGCGCGGCGTTGCGATACGACGGTGACAATCGAAGCGGGGCGGCTCGCTTGATGGTCTGGCGGATCGCGGGCTTGCGCTCGCGTACCTCGAGCATGTCGTCGTCGAAGCAAAAACAAAGCGGGCCGTAGCCCGCTTTCTTCTGTTTATGGCGCGTTATCGCCCGCTATCGTGCACTCCAGACTTCCATTCAGCGCTTCAACGCAGCCCGGGCCCGCGTGATCAGCGCCGACGTCGACGAGTCA
This sequence comes from Paraburkholderia sp. 40, assembly GCF_050434105.1. Classification (NCBI taxonomy): domain Bacteria; kingdom Pseudomonadati; phylum Pseudomonadota; class Betaproteobacteria; order Burkholderiales; family Burkholderiaceae; genus Paraburkholderia; species Paraburkholderia sp. 40. The sequence continues at coordinate 685,233 of NZ_JBNPVY010000004.1, forward strand.
TGTTTCTTCACGTCGGCACTCGCCGCGCCCAGATCGGCCTCGACCACCTTGCCGAGGATCTTGCCGAGTTCGACGCCCCACTGATCGAACGGGTTGATGTTCCACACCGACGCTTGCACCAGCACCTTGTGCTCGTAAAGCGCGATCAGCGCGCCGAGCGTGCGCGCGGTCAACGCGTCGAGCAGCAGCGTCGCGGTGGGGCGGTTGCCCGGGAACGTCAGGTGCGGCGCGAGTTCCGGCTTGTCGGGGCCGGCCACTTTCTTCGCTTCCTCGAGCGTGCGACCGAGCATCAACGCTTCGCTCTGCGCGAAGCAGTTCGCGAGCAGCTTCGGATGATGGCTCGCGAGCGGATGCTCGGGCGTCAGCAGCGCGATGAAATCGATCGGCACGATCGTCGGGCCCTGGTGCAGCATCTGGAAAAACGCGTGCTGACCGTTCGTGCCCGGCTCGCCCCACGTGACTGCGGAAGTCGCATAGTCGACGAACGCGCCGTCGAGACGGGCGGACTTGCCGTTGCTCTCCATTTCGAGCTGCTGCAGATACGACGGCAGGAAATGCAGCGCCTGCGAATACGGCGCGACCAGATAGCTCTGCGAGCCGAAGAAGTTGCGATACCAGATGCCGATCATGCCGAGCAGCACCGGCAGGTTCCTGTCGAGCGGCGCGGTGCGGAAGTGTTGGTCCATCTCGTTGGCGCCGGCGAGCAGTTCGTCGAACTGTTGCGGACCTACCGCGATCATGATCGACAGACCGACGGCCGACCACAGCGAGTAGCGTCCGCCGACCCAGTCCCACATCGCGAACACGTTCTCTTGCGCGATGCCGAACTTGACGACTTCGGCCGTATTGGCCGACACACCGACGAAGTGCTTCGCCAGCGCGCTTTCCGGGCAGCCTTTCTGGATGAAAAAGTCGCGCAGCGAGCGCGCGTTGGTCATCGTCTCCAGCGTCGTGAAAGTCTTCGACACGATGATCGCGAGCGTCTCTTCGGGATCGATCTGCTGCATCACGTTGTACAGATCGGCGCCGTCCACGTTCGACACGAAGTGCGTCGAGATCTCGGGCGTCGCGAGATGATGCAACGCGTGCACGACCATCTTCGGCCCTAGATCCGAGCCGCCAATGCCGATGTTCACGACATGACGGATCCGCTTGCCGGTGTAGCCGGTCCATGCGCCGCTGCGGACCTGCTCGGCGAACGCAGCCATTTTCTTGCGCTCGGACTGCACTTCGGCGAAGAACGGCGCCTTCGGGTCGGTTGCGCGCAAGGCCGTGTGCAGCGCGGCGCGGCCTTCGGTCGGGTTGACGACCTCGCCCGCGAACATCGCGTCGCGGCGCTTCTCGACGCCGGCTTCGCGGGCGAGTTGCACGAGCAGTTGCAGGGTTTCGGCGGTGATGCGGTGCTTCGAGAAATCGGCTGAGAGACCGCCGCCCGCGAACGTGAAGCGTTCGGCGCGCGTGGGAGCGGGATCGTTCTCGGGGGCGAACCAGTCGCGCAGATGCGCATCGCGAATCGTGTCGTAATGCGTCTGCAGCGAGGACCAGGAGGGGAGCGAGTTCTGGGTCATAGCGTCCGTCTAACCAAGGGGCACGAAGGAAGGCGCGCGCATGAAGCGCGGCCGAGAATGATGCGGCGATGCAGTCAGAGCGATGCCACGCGGCCCGGATCGGGACAGGTGCCGACGATACTTCGCGAAGCGGATGAACTTCGCGAAAACGCGAGACGGCGCCCGCGCCCGCTGGAGTATCGCCGCGACCCGCGATTGATCCGACGCGCGGCGCAGGCAATCAGTATAGCGGGGATGCGCGACGGGCAGCAGGGCGTTGCGCGCGCTCGCAATGATTGGGATCGCGATGTTTCATCGGTGTGAACGAGCGCCGCGAACGCGATTCGTATTCAGAGCAATCGCGCGCGTCAAGCAAGCGGCGCCGAATAGAACAGCCGGTTCAACAAGGTACGCACCATCGGTGCCAGCTCGCCGGCCGTCAGCCCGGCGGGGCCGTGGCCCTGCGCGGTCAGCGTATCGGCGGCAAGGCCGTGCAGATAGACGCCCGCGAGCGCCGCCTCGAAGCGTGGCAGATGCTGCGCGAGCAGCGCGCCGATGATGCCGCCGAGCACGTCGCCGGTGCCGCCCGTCGCGAGCGCGGCGTTGCCGGTCGGGTTCAGCGCGAGGCGGCCGTCGGGCGCGGCGATGATCGTGCCGACGCCCTTCAGCACGACGACGCTCGCAAAACGCGCCGCGAGCGCGCGCGCGGCCGCGAGACGGTCGCGTTGCACGCTCGCCGCATCGCTGCCAAGCAGGCGCGCCGCTTCGAGCGGATGCGGAGTGAAAATGCACGGATCGCCTTGCACGCCGCGCGCGGTGACTTCCGCGGCGAGCGCGGGATCCTTGGCGACCAGGTTCAGCGCGTCGGCATCGAACAGCTTGGGCACGTCGAGTTGCAGCACGTCGTGCAGTACCCGCGTCGCGCGTTCGCCGTGCCCCATGCCGCAGCCGATCGCGAGCGCGTCCATCGAATCGAGCGGCAGCGTGTCGATCGGATGCAGCATCAGTTCGGGGTGCGGCGGATCGTAGGGCGGGGCGCCTTCGCCGAGCAGCGCGACGTGGACCTTGCCCGCGCCGGTGTAGAGCGCCGCGCGTGCCGCGAGAATCGGCGCGCCGCACATGCCGGTGTCGCCGCCGACCACCGCGAGGCTGCCGAAGGTGCCCTTGTTGGTCGCGAAGTTGCGTGGGGGTATGAAGGGGCCGAAGAGATCGGGCGCGCTGAGCTGGATCGCCGCACGTGAGGCGCTGGTGGCAGCGTCCTGGCTGCCCCGGCCGTTGATCCCTGCCACGAGCCCGATCGGTGCAACCGTCACTCGCCCGGCGAGATCGCGGCCTTGCGCGGTGAAAAGCCCCGGCTTCGCGCCGATGAACGTGATCGTGTGCGTCGCATGGACCGCCGCCGCGCCGTTGTCGCCGATCACCGCGCCGGTGTCGCTGTCGAGCCCGCTGGGCACATCGAGCGCGAGCACGGCGCCTTGTGTCGGGCGCGCCTTCGTGCGCTGCGACAGCTGCCGCGCGAGCGTCGCGAAGACGCCGTCGAGCGGCCGCGCGAGACCGATGCCGAACATACCGTCGACGAGCCAGCCATAGCCGTCGAGCGAGGCGAGCGGCGCCGCGTCGATCGGCACGCCGGCGGCGCGCGCGGCGTCGAGCGCCCAGCGCGCGTCGGCGGGCTTCACTTCAACCGGCATACAGACTTCTACTGCGATGCCGGCCTTGTGCAGTTCGGTCGCGACGACCAGCGCGTCGCCGCCGTTGTTGCCCGGGCCGGCGATCAGCCACGCGCGCTGCTGCGACTTCGTCACCGACGTATCCGCGGCGATCCGTTCGAGCAGCCAGCGCGCGGCCGCGTGACCGGCGCGCGCCATCAGCGTGTGCTCGGGCAGGGCCGCGGCGGCCTGGGATTCGGCGATCCGCAAGTCGGTCAGCGTCAGCAGCGGCAGCGCAAGCGGCTGCGAGTCGGTCAGCGGATCGAAAAGGGAGAGCAGCGAGTTTTCTGCGTCTGTCATGGCGAAGCCTGGCGGTGCGCCCGCGGCGCGGCGGGCAGACTTTGGAATCGCTATGTTAGTGCCGATAGGCGCACCGCGTGCGGCTGTTTCGGTGCGTGCGGCGGAAGCGGTGCGATGAACGCGGGGTATCGACAGCGGGCTGTCAGTCCGCCATACCCGCCTGGAACAGCACGAAACCTTACTGGAACCGCTCCGGCCTCAATGCAGCGAGCGTGTCTTGCGGCAACGTCGGCGTCTGTCCCGACATCAGCTGTGCAACGAGCTTGCCCGCGCCGCAGGCGAGGCCCCAGCCGGCCGGGCCATGCCCGACATTGATGAACAGCCGCGGATGCAGCGCGTTGCCGATCACCGGCAAGCCATCGGGCGACAGCAGTTTCACGCCTTCCCACGGCAGCGCCGCCGAAATGCGCGCGGCGCCCGGAATCCAGTCGTGCGTCGCCTGGCCGAGCAACGCGAGCGCCTCCTTGGTCAGCGCTTCGCCGAGCGGCTTGTCGATCTGGCTCGCGCTTTGCAGCACCGCGCCGCCCGCGATCCGCAGCCGATGGTTCATGCGGCTGATGCCGATGCGCTTGACCGCATCGACGATCGCGACGTGCGGCGCGCATTCCTCGTGCGCGATCGGCGCGACCAGCGAATGCAGCCGCAGCGGATGCAGCGGCAGCCTGAGCCCCGCGCGTTCGAGCAGCGCCAGGCTGCCGTAACCGGCGGCGACCACGACGGCGTCGGCCTGGACCACGTCGATCTCGCGCGAGCGGGGCGCGCCGTCGCGCGGCGCCAGTTCGACCGCCGCGCGCTGACTTTCGAGACGAATGCCGGTCACCTCGCAGTTCGGCATGAACTGCACGCCGCCTTGGGTATCGAGCACCTGTTTGACGAGCTTGGTCAAAAGCGGACAGTTCGCGGTGCGCTCGTGCTCGAACAGCACGCCGCCGGCGAATTCAGGATCTGTGGGGACCCCATGCTCGATCGCCGCGCATTCGGCCGGGCTCAGCACGTGATGCGGCACCTCGAACCGGTGCAGCAGATCGAGCGCGGCTGCGTTCAGCTCCCATTCGTGCGCGCTGCGCACGAGGTACAGCAGACCGCTCGTCTGTTCGAATTCGAGGCCGAAGCGGGCTTCGACGTCGGCCATCGCATCGCGCGAGGATTCGATCAGCGGCCGCAGCAGCGCGTACTGGCGCGCGAACGCCTCGGGTTCCTGCCATGCTCCGAGCTGTTTGATGAACTGCCGCGCGGCGCCGTTGAAGCCGGTCTTGCTGATCACGCCATTTTTCGCGTTGTAGCGGCTCGCCATGAAGGTCGGGCCGAACCAGACGTCGAGCGGCGTCGGCAGCACGTTGCCGCCTTGTCCGTAGGTGGCGCCTTGCGCGACGGTCGCGTGACGCTCGACGACGCATACCCGATGGCCGGCCGCGCGCAGGTGATAAGCGGTGGCGACGCCCGCTACCCCGCCGCCAATGACGATGACATCCATGCTCTGATTCGATGTGCCGACGGGCGGCTCGCGCGCGTTCCCGTTGGCTGTGACATGCGGCGCGCCGCCGGGTGAAGCCCGGGCCGCGTGCGCCGATCTGGTGAAACGCGAATGATAGCAGTCAAAACACCCGCGCGGCGACGCGACGGGCACCGCGGCGACGCCTCGCGCGGGCAGGCGCGGCCCGCCGCCCACGCACCCCGGAGCCCGCTGGAAGCCCGTTCCCGGGGTATAATCCCGGACTTCCTTTCCGCCTCACGCCGCCTGCATGCGCGGCTCCCCGGCATCAATGAGCGACGCAACGTCAAGTCCCATGGCCCACTTCTCGTGTTTCCCCGGCGCTTCGGCCCTCTCCGATTTCCGTCAAACCCGCCTGCTCGACACGCTCACGCGCATCGACCCGAATATCACCGGCGTGCGCGGGCAGTATCTGCACTTCGTCAATGCCCAGACCGAACTGTCCGCTGAAGACAGCGCGAAGATCGAGGCGCTGATGCACTACGGCGATCCGTTCGAAGAAGGCAAGGAGCGTGGCGCGGTCGAAACCTTCCTGGTCGTGCCGCGCTTTGGCACCGTGTCGCCGTGGGCCAGCAAGGCAACCGACATCGCGCATCTGTGCGGGCTCACGCAGGTGCGCCGCATCGAGCGCGGCGTCGAGTACTCGGTGACGCTGAAAAGCGGCCTGCTCGGCGGCAAGAAGACGCTGTCGGACGAAGCGCGCGCGGCCGTCGCCGCCGCGCTGCACGATCGCATGACCGAGAGCGTCGCGCCGTCGCGCGACCACGCGTTGCATCTGTTCGACGAATTGCCTGCCAAGCCGCTGCAAACCGTCGACGTGCTCGCGAGCGGCCGCGCCGCGCTCGAAACCGCCAACGCGGAACTGGGCCTCGCGCTCGCCGACGACGAAATCGACTACCTGGTGGACGCATTCACGAAGCTCGGCCGCAATCCGACCGACGTCGAGCTGATGATGTTCGCGCAGGCCAACAGCGAGCACTGCCGCCACAAGATCTTCAACGCGGACTGGACGATCGACGGCGAGAAGCAGGACATGTCGCTGTTCAACATGATCCGCAACACCGAGAAGCTGAACCCGCAGGGCACGATCGTCGCGTATTCGGACAACTCGGCGATCATGGTCGGCGGCATGGCGGAGCGCTGGTTCCCGCGCACGCCGGCCGACCTCGGCGCGAGCGAATTGCCCGAGCACTATGGCCGCAGCGTCGAGCTCACGCACACGCTGATGAAGGTCGAAACGCACAACCACCCGACCGCGATCTCGCCGTTCCCGGGCGCCGCGACCGGCGCCGGCGGCGAAATCCGCGACGAAGGCGCGACCGGCCGCGGCGCGCGTCCGAAGGCGGGCCTCGCGGGCTTCACGGTATCGAACCTCGAACTGCCGGACGGCGTCGAGGCGTGGGAAAACGCCCGCGACACCGCTCAGCCGCTCGCGCAGCGCAATCCGGCCGACCAGCACGAAGCGTACGGCCGCCCGGACCGCATCGCCTCGCCGCTGCAGATCATGATCGACGGCCCGCTCGGCGGCGCCGCGTTCAACAACGAATTCGGCCGGCCGAACCTCGGCGGCTACTTCCGCGCCTACGAGCAGAACGTCGCGGGTCTCGTGCGCGGCTATCACAAGCCGATCATGATCGCGGGCGGCATCGGCAATATCTCCGACCAGCACACGCACAAGCACGATCTGCCGGAAGGCTCGCTGCTGATCCAGATCGGCGGCCCGGGCATGCGCATCGGCATGGGCGGCGGCGCCGCGAGCTCGATGGCGACCGGCACCAACACCGCCGAGCTCGACTTCGACTCGGTGCAGCGCGGCAACCCGGAAATCGAGCGACGCGCGCAGGAAGTGATCAACGCGTGCTGGCAGCTCGGCGACAAGAACCCGATCCTCAGTATTCACGACGTCGGCGCGGGCGGTCTGTCGAACGCGTTCCCCGAAGTGGTGGACGGTGCGGGCAAGGGCGCACTGTTCGAACTGCGCAAGATCCAGCTCGAAGAAAGCGGTCTGTCGCCGCGCGAAATCTGGTCGAACGAAGCGCAGGAGCGCTACGTGCTGGCGATCGCGCCGGCCGATCTGCTGGTGTTCGAGGCGATGTGCAAGCGCGAGCGCTGCCCGTTCGCGGTGATCGGCACGGCCACCGCCGAGCGTCAGCTGAAGCTGATCGATGCCGAACAGCAGGAAGGCGCGCATCAGCCAGTCGATATGCCGATGGAAGTGCTGCTCGGCAAGGCGCCGCGTATGCACCGCGACGTAAAGCGTGCCGAGCGCAGGCTCGAACCGGTCGACGTGACCGGCCTCGCGCTGCAGGACGTCGCGCAGAGCGTGCTGCGTCATCCGACGGTCGCGAGCAAGTCGTTTCTGATCACGATCGGCGACCGCTCGGTCGGCGGCACGACCGCGCGCGATCAGATGGTCGGTCCGTGGCAGGTGCCGGTGGCCGACGTCGCGATCACGACGATGGATTACGCAGGCTTCAGCGGCGAAGCGATGACGATGTCCGAGCGCACGCCGCTCGCCGTCATCAACGCACCGGCCTCTGGCCGTATGGCAGTCGGCGAGGCGATCACCAACATCGCGGCGGCGCCGATCGCGTCGCTCGACAAACTCAAGCTGTCGGCCAACTGGATGGCCGCGTGCGGCGCGCCTGGCGAAGACGCCGCGCTCTACGACACGGTCAAGGCGATCGGCATGGAACTGTGCCCGGCGCTCGGTATCGGCATTCCGGTCGGCAAGGATTCGCTGTCGATGCGCACCCGCTGGGAAGAGAGCGGCGTCGCGAAGGAAGTGGTCGCGCCGGTGTCGCTGATCATCTCCGCGTTCGCGCCGGTTGAAGACGTCCGCAAGCATCTGACGCCGCAACTGCAGCGTGTGAGCGAAGTCGGCGAGTCGGTGCTGATCGCGATCGATCTCGGCCGCGGCAAGCAGCGTCTGGGCGGCAGCATTCTCGCGCAAGTCACGCAGCAGGTCGGCGACACGGTGCCGGACGTCGACGATCCGGAAGATCTGAAGCGCTTTTTCAACGCGATCCAGTCGCTCAATAGCGACGGCAAGCTGCTCGCGTACCACGACCGCTCGGACGGCGGGCTGTGGGCGACGGTCTGCGAAATGGCGTTCGCGGGTCACGCGGGCGTGTCGCTGAACGTCGACATGCTCGTGCTCGACCCGCATCACGAATCCGATTACGGCGACGCGAAGGACTGGGCGAAGCAGACCAGCGGCCGCCGCGAAGACCGCACGCTGCGCGCGCTCTTCAACGAAGAGCTCGGCGCCGTCGTGCAAGTGCGCGCGGCCGATCGCGACGTTGTGCTCGCCGCGCTGCGCGAACACGGTCTGTCGGCCTGCTCGCACGTGATCGGCAAGACCAACGAGCGCGACGTGATCGAGATCTATCGCGACGCGAAGAAGCTTTATGAAGCGCCGCGCGCCGAACTGCATCGCACGTGGAGCGAAGTCAGCTGGCGCATCGCGCGTCTGCGCGACAACCCGGCTTGCGCCGACGCCGAATACGACGCGCTGCTCGACGCGGCCGACCCGGGCATCACGCCGATGCTGAGCTTCGATCCGGCAGACGACGTCGCCGCACCGTTCATCCCCCAAGGGGACTTCCTTCGGGGCGTCGGCAAGGGCGCGCGTCCGCGCGTCGCGATCCTGCGCGAGCAGGGCGTGAACTCGCATCTGGAGACGGCCTATGCATTCGATCGCGCCGGCTTCGACGCGCACGACGTGCACATGAGCGACCTGCTCGCGGGCCGCGCGAACCTCGCCGATTTCGCGGGTGCGGTCGCGTGCGGCGGCTTCTCGTACGGCGATACGCTGGGCGCCGGCGAAGGCTGGGCCAAGACGATCCGCTTCAACGCGCAACTGGCCGACATGTTCGCCGCGTTCTTCAGTCGTGGCGACACGTTCGCACTCGGCATCTGCAACGGCTGCCAGATGATGAGCAGCCTCGCGTCGATGATCCCCGGCGCCGAAGCATGGCCGAAGTTCACGCGCAACAAGTCGGAGAAGTTCGAGGCGCGCTTCTCGCTCGTCGAGGTGCAGGCATCGCCGTCGCTCTTTTTCGCCGGCATGGAAGGCTCGCGCATTCCGGTCGCGGTCGCGCACGGCGAAGGCTTTGCGGACTTCTCGCAGCAGGGCGACAAGTCGAAGGTCGCGGTCGCGATGCGCTATGTCGATCACCGTGGTCAGGCGACCGAGCAGTATCCGTTCAACCCGAACGGTTCGCCCGAGGGCATCACATCGGTCACGACGGCCGACGGCCGCTTCACGGTGCTGATGCCGCACATGGAGCGCGTGCATCGCGCGGTGCAGATGAGCTGGCATCCGCAGGGCTGGGGCGAGATCGGCACGGACGCGAGCCCGTGGCTGCGCGTGTTCCAGAACGCGCGTCGCTGGCTCGGTTGATGAGTCGAGGGGCTGCCGCCCGCGTGCTGCGGCTCCTGTTTGCGGCAGCCACGCACGCCGCCGCTGCAAATCTTGCAGCAACAAAAAAGCCGCCCACGGGCGGCTTTATCGCATTCAGGCTTCAGAGCCAGGCGGACTATCCGAAGACGATCTTCCCGCCGACCCTTACTGAATCTTCGCGTTTTTGCGCAGATTCTCTTCGAACGCCTGCAGCTTTTCCTGCTGGATCTGCTGCACGATCTGCGCGCGCACCTGCTCGAGCGGCGGCGGCGTGACGGCGCGGATGTCGTCGACACGGATGATGTGCCAGCCGAATTGCGTATGCACCGGCGTGTCGGTTATCTGGCCTTTCTGCAGATGCGTGGCCGCGTCCGCGAATTCAGGTACGTAGGCCTTCGGGTCCGACCAGTCGAGATCGCCGCCGTTCTTGCCCGATCCCGGGTCCTTCGAGTACTGCTTGGCCAGGTTCTCGAAGCTCGCGCCGGCCTTGATCTTCGCGATCAGGTCCTTCGCCTGTTGCTCGTTGTCGACGAGGATATGGTGCAGGTGATATTCCTTGCCGCCCGCATCCTTGACGAGCACGTTGTAGCGCGCGGTGACTTCGGCGTCGGTCGGCTGATTGTTCTTCACGAAGTCTTCGATCAGCGCGCGCAGCACGACAGTTTGCTGCGCGACCGCGATTTGCGCCTTGACGTCCGGACGGTTCGGCAGCCCGCGACGCAGCGCTTCCTGCATCAGGATTTCGCGATTCACGAGCTCTTCGCGCACGGCCTGCTGCAGCTGCGGCGTGTTCTGCTGTCCCTGGTGAACCAGTTGCTGGATCAATGCATCGGCGCGCGACTTCGGAATCGGCGTACCGTTCACCACGGCGATGTTCTGTGCGAATGCAGGTGCGGCCGCGAACGCAGCCAGCAATACCCAGAGGCGGGTTTTCTTCAAGGTCATCGAAAGGTTCCTAGCGGGGCAACAAAGCAAATTCTTCGGGCGTATACGCCGTGATTGCAAGGGCATGAATGCCGCGCTGCATGGCATCGGCCAGCGCATCATACACCATGCGATGCCGCGCCACGCGGGGCTTGCCGGCAAACGCGACGGCCACGATCGTGACACTGAAATGACCGCCGGCCGAGGCGCCGGCATGGCCCGCGTGCTGCGCGCTGTCGTCGGTGATGTGGATCGATTCGACGGGCGCGAGCGCGGCCGCGAGGCGCGCCTCGATCAGCGCGGCGCGCTCGGCGGTGGTGGCGTGCATGAACAGGTCGCTCATGTCATTCCTCCTTCATGTACTTCGACAGCCACAGGCTCTGTCCGACGATGAACACGAGCAGGCAGCCGGTCGCGCCGAACAGTTTGAAATTGACCCACTGATCCGTCGTGTAGTGATACGCGACGAACAGGTTCAGCAGACCGAGCAGCACGAAAAACACCGCCCAGATCCGGTTCAGCTTGCCCCAGATCGCGTGCGGCAGCGTGATCTGCTTGCCCATCATCGCTTCGATCAGGTTCTTGTTGAAGCCGAGCTGCGACACGATCAGCGCGACCGAAAACGCCCAGTACAGCACGGTCGGCTTCCATTTGATGAAGGTGTCGTTGTGCAGCACGAGCGTCGCGCCGCCGAATACCACGACGACGCCGAGGCTCACCCACAGCATCGGATCGACCTTGCGGTGGCGGAACGCCACCCACGCGATCTGCACCAGCGTGGCGACGATCGCCACTGCCGTCGCCGTGAAAATGCCCCAGATCTTGAAGGCCACGAAGAACAGGATGATCGGGAACAGATCGAACAGGAATTTCATTATCTGATCGGGAAGTCGGAGAGTGAGTCGAACGTTGAAGCGCGCCCGCCTGGCGTGCAAGGTGCGCGGTGCCCGCTGGCGAGCGGGACTGCCGCATTGGAAGGGCGCCGCGCGCACTTCCAGTGCGGCGCCGAAGGCGGGCAGGGATGCTGCCGCGCCGCGTTACTTGGGCTCGAATTGTAACGCAGCCGAATTGATGCAGTAACGCAGACCGGTCGGCGCCGGTCCGTCCTCGAAGACGTGGCCCAGATGCGCGCCGCAGTTCTTGCACTGCACCTCGATGCGCAGCATGCCGTGTGAGCGGTCGGTCTTCTCGGCGATCACCTCGCCGTTGATGGGGCGGAAATAGCTCGGCCAGCCGCAGCCGGCGTCGAACTTGGTGTCCGATTCGAACAGCGGCGTGCCGCAGCACACGCAGTCGTAGACGCCGCGTTCCCAGTGATCGCTGTAGCGGCCGGAGAAGGGACGCTCGGTCGCCGCATGGCGCGTCACCTGGTATTCGATGTCCGACAGCTGTTCGCGCCATTCGGCGTCGCTCTTCTGCACGGCTGGGGCATCATGCTTGAGATCGTCGGGGTTGCTCATGGTCGGGTTCCTGTCTCGGGTTTGTCTCAGTGTTTTCTGGCGAGGCAGCCGTGGCATTCAGCTGCGCCGATGCGTCACGACGAACAGCTCACTTCCAGTGAGTTCGCCCAGTCGGGCGGCAGGCCCGCATACGACGCGTATTCGGGCTGCTCGTCGAACGGGTGACGCAACACGGCCGCGAGCCGTTCCACCTCGGAGAAATCCTTCTCCTTCGCGCGTTGGATCGCCGTTTCCGCCAGATGGTTGCGAAGTACGAATTTGGGGTTCACGCGATTCATTGCAATGGCGCGCGCAACGTCGTCGCGTGACTCTTCGGCGAGTCGCGCGCGATAGTCGTTCGCCCATGCGTCGAAGGCGACGCGATCGAGGAACAGATCGCGCACCGGCGTGTCGCCGCTCGCATCGTGTTTCGACAGGCGCGCGAGACTGCGGAACGTCAGCGTGAAATCGGCGCGGTTCGCGTGCATCACTTCGAACAGCCGGTTGACCAGCGCGTCGTCGCCGTCGCGCGCCTGTTCGAGGCCGAGCTTCGCGCGCATGCGGTTTTCGAGCGCCGGCGCGAAACGGTCCTTGAAGCCGGCGAGCACGTGCTGCGCATCTTCGACCGCCTTGTCGGCGCGCACGCTTTCGTCGTGCTTCTCGCCGAACAACGGCAGCAGTCCCTGCGCGAGGCAGAACAGGTTCCAGTACGCGATTTGCGGCTGCAGCCGGTAGGCGTAGCGGCCCTGCGTATCGGAGTGATTGCAGATGTGGCCGGCATCGAAGCCATCCATGAAACCGAACGGGCCGTAGTCGATCGTCAGGCCCAGGATCGACATGTTGTCGGTATTCATCACGCCGTGACAGAAACCGACCGCCTGCCAGTCGACCATCAGATCCGCGGTGGAGCGCACCGCCTCGGCGAGCAGCGCCAGATACGGATCGTCGGCCTCCTTGCAATGCGGATAGAAGCGCTCGATGACGTGATCGGCGAGCGCGCGCAACGCGTCGACACGATCGTTCGCGTAGAAGTGCTCGAAGTGGCCGAAGCGCACGAAGCTCGGCGCGACGCGCGTGACCACCGCGGCGGTTTCGATCGTCTCGCGCCGCACCGGCTGGTCGGAGCCGATCACGCACAATGCGCGCGTGGTCGGAATGCCGAGATGATGCATCGCCTCCGAGCACAGATATTCGCGGATTGACGAGCGCAGCACCGCGCGGCCGTCGCCCATGCGCGAATAGGGCGTGCGGCCCGCGCCTTTGAGCTGCAGTTCGTTGCGCTCGCCGTCGTGTTCGAGCTCGCCCAGACCGAGCGCGCGGCCGTCGCCGAGCTGGCCGGCCCACACGCCGAACTGATGCCCCGAGTACACCGACGCATAAGGCAGCGTGTCGGCCGGCCAGTCGCGCGTCGCGTTGCCGCAGAACAGCTCGATAAAGCCCGGATCGCGCTCGATGCCCTCGGGCATCCCGAGCCGCGCGGCGGTCCCGGCCGAGAAGCCGACGAGATAGGGTGCGTCGAGCGGCGCGGCGGGCAGGCGCGTGAGGAACGTGCCGCCGAGCCGCGCGAACGCGTTGGCTGGGGGAGTGGCGAGTGTGTTGGAAAGATCCGTCAAAGCTGCGGATAGCCCTGCAAAGCTTGGGGAAAACGACATGTTGAGCGCCTCTGGATTAGCCGATATTGTAAGTCCGCGCCCGCGGCGCTGCTGGGCGGCCGCCTTCATCGTTCGGACCACGCTGCTGCGCTCGACGCCGCCAGATCTTCCGCCAACCCATCGACCCACTAACAAGCCGAGGAGACCCCGCCTTATGACGACGCCGCTGCTGGGCCAGATGATGGACGTGCCGCTCACCGTGTCATCGTTGCTCGCGCATGCCGCGCGGCATTTCGGCAGCACCGGGATCGTGTCGCGGCGCATCGAAGGCGACCTGCATCGCTACACCTATCGCGATTGCGAGCAGCGCGCGAAGCAACTCGCGCAGGCGCTGATCGCGCTCGGTGTCGAACCGGGCGAACGCGTCGCGACGCTCGCGTGGAACGGCTACCGGCATCTCGAAGCTTATTACGGCACCACCGGGTTCGGCGCCGTGTGTCACACGATCAACCCGCGGCTTTTCCCCGACCAGATCGCCTACATCGTCAATCATGCCGACGACGCGTACGTGCTGTTCGACACGACGTTCGCCGCGCTGGTCGACACGCTCGCGCCGCAGTGCCCGCGCGTGCGCGGCTGGATCGCGCTATGCGATGAAGCGCATCGGCCGCCGATGCAAACGTCGGTGCTGTGCTACGAAACGCTGATGGACGGGCAGGACGGCCGCTTCGACTGGCCCGCGCTCGACGAGCGCCAGGCGTCGTATCTCTGCTATACGTCGGGCACGACCGGCAATCCGAAAGGCGCGCTGTATAGCCATCGCTCGACGGTGCTGCACGCGTTCGGCGCGGCGTTGCCCGACGCAATGAACCTGTCGGCGCGCGACTCGGTGCTGCCCATCGTGCCGATGTTCCATGTCAACGCATGGGGCCTCGCGCACGCGGGGCCGCTGACCGGCGCGAAGCTCGTGTTCCCCGGCAAGGATCTCGACGGCAAGTCGCTGTACGAGCTGATGGAGAGCGAACGCGTCACGTGCTCGGCCGGCGTGCCGACCGTGTGGCTCGGTCTGCTGAACCACCTGCGCGAAACGGGCGCGAGGTTTTCGTCGCTCGAGCGCACGGTGATCGGCGGTTCCGCCTGTCCGCCCGCGATGCTGCGGATACTCGAGGACGACTACGGCGTGCAGGTGATCCATGCATGGGGCATGACGGAGATGTCGCCGCTCGGTACCTTGTCGAAGCTGACCTGGGAGCAGAGCCAGCGGCCGCTCGCCGATCAGCGCAAACTGCTCGAAAAGCAGGGTCATGCGATCTACGGCGTCGACATGAAGATCGTCGGCGAGGATGGACGCGAGCTGCCTTGGGATGGCGTCGCGTTCGGCGATCTGCACGTGCGCGGGCCGTGGGTCATCGACCGGTATTTCCGCAAGGAAGACTCGCCGCTCATCGACGGCTGGTTCCCGACCGGCGACGTCGCGACGATCGACCCCGACAGCTTCCTGCACATCACCGATCGCTCGAAGGACGTGATCAAGTCGGGCGGCGAATGGATCAGCTCGATCGACGTCGAGAACGTCGCGCTCGCGCATCCGGCGGTCGCGGAAGCCGCGTGCATCGCGTGCGCGCATCCGAAGTGGACCGAGCGTCCGTTGCTCGTCGTCGTCAAACGCGCGGGGCAAGACGTCACCCGCGACGAACTGCTCGCGTACTACGACGGCAAGGTCGCGAAGTGGTGGATCCCCGACGACGTCGTGTTCGTCGACCAACTACCGCACACGGCGACCGGCAAGCTGCAGAAGCTGAAGCTGCGCGATCTGTTCCGCGACCACGTGCTGCCGTCCGCGCTCGAAGACGGCTGAAGCTGTCCGCTGACCCCCGAGTCCCAGGGGAAACCCCACTCTGGAATAAATTGAACGTTCGTTCGTTTTTGGTGTATCGTGCCTGCTGACCCGGGAACCGTCGCTTGAAAAAGTCTGACCATAAGCAGGCTCGATGAACCGGACGGGCGGCGCATCACGCGCCGCCTCAATGCATGGATCGCACGGAGGCACGCAGATGGCAGTGGACTACATAACTCATGACGGCGTGGCCGTCCTCACGCTGAACAATCCGCCCGTCAATGGGCTCGGTCTGTCGACGCGCGTGGGTATCGTCGAAGGGCTCGAGCGCGCGCAGAACGATCCGGCCATCAAGGTCATCGTGCTGACGGGCGCGGGCAAGGCTTTTTCGGGCGGCGCCGACATCACCGAATTCAATACGCCGAAGGCGACCCAGGAGCCGACGCTCGCGACCGTCATCAAGGCCGTTGAAGGCAGCGCGAAGCCGGTCGTCGCGGCGATCCACAGCGTCGCGATGGGCGGCGGCCTCGAACTTGCCCTCGGCGCGCATTACCGCGTCGCCGCGGCCGGCGCGCAGATCGCGCTGCCCGAAGTGAAGCTCGGCATCCTGCCGGGCGCGGGCGGCACGCAGCGTCTGCCGCGCGCTATCGGTCTGGAAGCGTCGCTGAACATGATCGTGTCGGGCGCGCCGGTGCTCTCGGAAAAGCTCGCCGATTCGGGGCTGTTCGACGAAGTCGTCGCGAATCCCGCCGAACTGGCCGAAGCCGCGCTCGCGTTCGCGCGCAAGGTCGGCGCCGCGGCCGGCCCGCATCCGAAGGTGCGCGACCGCAAGATCGAACATCCGAATGCGGCCGGTTTCATCCAGTTCGCGCGCAATAGTGTCGCGGCAATCGCGAAGAACTTCCCGGCGCCGCATAAATGCATCGACGCGGTCGAAGCCGGTGTGAAGGACGGCTTCGACAAGGGCCTCGCATTCGAGCGCGAATGCTTCATCGCGCTCGTGCAGACGCCGGAGAGCCGCGCGCTGCGTCACGCGTTCTTCGGTGAGCGGGCGGCGAGCAAGATTCCCGACGTGCCGTCGGATACTTCGGTGCGCGACATCGATCGGGTGGCCGTGATCGGCGCCGGCACGATGGGTGGCGGCATCGCGATGAACTTCCTGAACGCGGGCATTCCGGTCACGCTGCTGGAAACGAAGCAGGAAGCGCTCGACCGCGGTCTCGCGACGATCCGCAAGAACTACGAGGCGACCGTCACGAAAGGCAAGCTGAAGCCCGAGGTGATGGAACAGCGCCTCGCGCTGCTGAGCTCGACGCTCTCCTACGACGACCTGAAGCACGCCGACATGATCGTCGAAGCCGTGTTTGAAGAGCTGGGCGTGAAGGAGCAGGTGTTCCGCCGGCTCGATGAAGTCGCGAAGCCCGGTGCGATCCTCGCGTCGAACACGTCGACGCTCGACGTCGACAAGATCGCCGCGTTCACGAAACGTCCGCAGGATGTGGTCGGCATGCACTTCTTCAGCCCGGCCAACGTGATGAAGCTGCTCGAAGTCGTGCGTGGCAAGGAGACCGCGAAGGACGTGCTCGCCAGCGTGATGAAGCTCGCGAAGAAGATCAGGAAGACCGCGGTGGTGTCGGGCGTGTGCGACGGCTTTATCGGCAACCGGATGATCGAGCAATACGTTCGTCAGGCGCTCTTCATGCTCGAAGAGGGCGCGTTGCCAGCGCAGGTGGACAAGGCCATCGAGAAGTTCGGCTTCGCGATGGGTCCGTTCCGCATGAGCGACCTCGCCGGCAACGACATCGGCTGGGCGATCCGCAAGCGCCGCTATCTCGAACACCCCGACATGCACTACTCGAAGATCGCCGACCGTCTGTGCGAGATGGGCCGCTTCGGCCAGAAGACCGGCGGCGGCTGGTACGACTACAAGGCGGGCGATCGCACCGCATACCCTTCGGGCGTGGTCAACGAAATGATCGGTGAGTACTCGAAGGAAACCAACTCTGAGCGCCGCAAGATCAGCGACGAGGAAATCGTCGAGCGTCTGGTGTTCGCGCTAGTCAACGAAGGCGCGAAGATTCTCGAGGAAGGCATCGCGTCGAAGGCGTCGGATATCGACATGGTCTATCTGACCGGCTATGGCTTCCCGCTCTATCGCGGCGGCCCGATGCTGTACGCGGACACGGTCGGGCTCTACAACGTCGAGCGCGCGATTCGCCGCTATGCGGCGCGGCCGAACGGCGACGCGTGGAAGCTCGCGCCGAGCATCGCGAAGCTCGCGGCCGAAGGTCGCGGGTTCAACGGCTGAGCGCGGCTGGCTTCAGCCCACGAATTGAGCGGTGCGGGTTTCCCCCGCATCGCTCGCATCAAACGACAGAGGCGGCGCGGTGATGCGCATTTGAACGCACGGCAGTGAGCCGGCGCGCCACTTTTGACACTGCAATTGGAGACATGCATGACTGACGCCGTAATCGTATCCACCGCCCGCACGGGTCTCGCCAAATCGTGGCGCGGCGGTTTCAACATGACGCACGGCGCGACGCTCGGCGGCCACGCGACGCAGGCTGCGGTCGAGCGCGCGAAGCTCGATCCGGCGCGCGTCGAGGACGTGATCATGGGTTGCGCGAATCCGGAAGGCGCGACGGGCGGCAATATCGCGCGGCAGATCGCATTGCGCGCGGGCTTGCCGGTCAGCGTGCCGGGCATGACCGTGAACCGTTTCTGCTCGTCGGGATTGCAGACGATCGCGCTCGCGTCGCAGCGCGTGACCGCCGGCGAGGGCGACGTGTACGTCGCGGGTGGCGTCGAGTCGATCTCGTGCGTGCAGAACGAGATGAACGGCCACATGATGACCGACGGCTGGCTCACCGAGCACAAGCCGGAAATCTACTGGTCGATGCTGCAGACCGCCGAGAACGTTGCGAAGCGCTACTCGATCTCGAAGGAACGCCAGGACGAATACGGCGTGCGCTCGCAGCAACGCGCGGCGGCCGCGCTGGAAGCCGGTAAATTCAAGGACGAAATCGTGCCGTTGACGGTGCTCGCCGGCGTCGCCGACAAGGCGAGCGGCCGTCTCTACACGAAGGAAGTGACCGTCAGCAGCGACGAAGGCATTCGCGCCGACACGACGCTCGAAGGCGTGTCGAAGATCCGCACCGCGCAGCCGGGCGGCGTGATCACCGCGGGCAATGCGAGCCAGTTCTCGGACGGCGCATCCGCTTGCGTCGTGATGAACGCGACGCTGGCCGAACGCGAAGGGCTGCAACCGCTCGGCATCTTCCGCGGTTTCGCGGTGGCCGGCTGCGAGCCCGACGAGATGGGCATCGGGCCGGTGTTCGCGGTGCCGAAGCTGTTGAAGAAAGCCGGCCTCAAGGTCGAGGACATCGGCCTGTGGGAACTGAACGAAGCGTTCGCGGTGCAGGTGCTCTATTGCGCCGACCAGCTCGGCATTGCGCACGACCGCCTGAACGTGAACGGCGGCGCGATCGCGGTGGGCCATCCGTACGGCGTGTCGGGAGCGCGGCTCGTCGGCCATGCGCTGATCGAAGGCAAGCGGCGCGGCGTGAAGTTCGTCGTCGTGACGATGTGCATCGGCGGCGGGCAGGGCGCGGCGGGTTTGTTCGAAGTGGTTTGAGCGGGCGTGGGCCGGCGTCATTACGAGCCCGTGTCCGACGACGGCAGGCTCAGCGTCCCCTGATCGGTGAATCGCGTCGTACCGGTCACGCCACCCGCGAGCTTGCCGCGCAGAACGTACGGAACCTGTCCCGACTGCGCGGCGCCGGCTAGCGCAAAGGCTTGACGAACCGCGGCGAAAGCCGGCACGGTCAGCGGCACGGTGACGACGGTTTCACCGAAGCGCGGCACGGTGCCGCTCTGGTCGCTGACGCCGCTGGCGAACGGCTTGCCGTTCAGCTCGAGATCGACCGACACGCCGTTGAAGCTGACCGCGGAGTCGTTGGGATTCTGCACGCGCAGCTTGACGTTGAAGCGCATCTCCATGCCCTGGCCAGCGATCGGCTCGATGCCCGCCACATTGACGCGCAACGGGTCGGCGCCGAACAGGCCCGCGCAGCCAGCGAGTGTCAGCGTGACAGCGACGACGGCGGCGAACAGGCGCCACACCCGTGGGACCAGGCCCGGCTGCAGCGCGCGAAAGAATGACATGACCTGCACCTCGAACGAAGCGGGTTGGTCATGCATTGTAACGGGCCACGTGGCGCGCGCAGCGACGTTTCAGGCGGCGCGCCGCCACCGTGTGCGCACGACGCAAGCGAGACGCCGAGCGGCTTGCAGAACGAAACCGCGTGCGCTGTGTTCAGCGTGTGCAGGCAGCACGATGAACGCGGCGCGATCGGCCCGCGTCGCGCGGATCGACACGACGCCACGTTGCGAGGTCGCAAACCGCTCGCCTTCGTGCAACGTGAGCGACGTGAGCGGGGCGTCGTTGCCAAGCCAGGCCAGCGAATGATCGCGGAAGACGAGTTGCAATGCACCTTCGACCGCGATGATCGAACTGCGGGCGCGCAAGTCGTGCAGGGTCATCTGACCGGCGGCAAGATGCGACGCCGCGGTGCAATCCACTTCTGCACCGGGTAACAAGCGATCGTGGTATGGACGCACAGGCATGACCGATTCCTTTAAACCGTCTTCGTGTCACACAGCTTAGGGAATCCGTCCGGATGAAAACAGGCGCAGCTGTCGACAATCTGAACCGGTACAGTGGTGCGTTTCGTCACGCTGTATCGGTCCGAATCACGTCGATGTGTATCTGTCGCGGCGCGCGGACTATCCGCACCATCGGTTCATGAGCGAATCCCTCTTCACACCGCACGGTCCCTCGACGGACCGGCCGGCCGAGCGCCAGCCGCTTTACCGGCAACTGGCCGACCAATACCGCCGCGCGATCGGCAACGGCGTGCTGCGCCCGGGCGACCGCATGCCGTCGATGCGCGCGTTCATGCAGCGCCACGGCGTGAGCCTCGCGACGGCGACCGAGAGCTATCGCGAACTGGAACGCGCCGCGCTGATCGACGCCCGGCCGCGCGCCGGCTATTTCGTGCGCGTGCCGCCGACGGCTGCGTTGCCCTGCGCCGCCGAGCCCGATCTCGCGATGCAGCCCGGCGCCGCCGCGCAGTTCGTCGGCATTCACTCGGAGATTTCGGCGCTCGTGTCGAAATTTCAGCGCTATCCGCACGCGCTGAATCTCGGCGGCGCGACCGCGTCGCCCGATCTCTATCCGACCGATGCGTTGCAAAAGGCCGCGGTGCGCGCGTTGCGCCGGCGGCCCACCTTGCTGACCGCCGTCGGGCCCGATCAGGGTGATCCGGCGTTGCGCGCGATCATCGCCCGGCGCGCGCTCGAGGCCGGCAGCCAGATCGGCGCGGACGACATCATCATGACGCACGGCGGCGTCGAAGCGATGAACCTCGCGTTGCGCGCGGTGACGCAGCCGGGCGACACGGTCGCGGTCGAATCGCCGTGCTTCTTCGGTTTGCTGCAGGCGCTCGAAAGTCTCGGTCTGCGCGCACTCGAAATTCCGACCAGCCCGAGCACCGGCCTCGCGATCGAGGCGCTGGCGTTCGCGCTGCACACGCATCCCGACATCAAGGCGGTCGTGGTGGTGCCGAATCTGCAAAACCCGCTCGGCAGCGTGATGCCCGACGCGCACAAGGCGAGCCTCGTCGAACTGTGCGCGCGCGCCGGCATCGCGCTGATCGAGGACGATCCCTACCGCGAGCTCGTCGATGCCGCGCCGCCGCCCCGCTCGCTGAAAGCCTGGGACACCGATGGCACCGTGATCCATTGCACATCGTTCAACAAGACGCTGGCGCCTGGCATGCGCGTCGGCTGGATCAACGGTGGCCGGTGGCATCCGCGCATCGGTATGCTGAAGTTCGCGCAGTCGCGCCACAACGAGCAGTTGTCGCAAGTCGTGCTCGCCGGGTTCCTGGAGACGAGCGCGTACGAGCGCCATTTGCGGCGTTTGCGCGAGAGCTTGCAGCTGCGGCGCGAGCGGATGGCCGCGGCGGTGGCGGCATCGTTTCCCGACGGCACGCGGTTCACGCCGCCGCGCGGCGGGATGTTTTTCTGGATCGAATTGCCGCGTCACGTATCGTCGTCGGCTTTATTCGACGCCGCGTTGCATGACGGTATTCGCATCATGCCGGGCACGGTATTTTCGAACGCCGGGCGTTTCGATCACTTCATTCGGCTCAGCTGTCCGAGTGCGGATCTGGATCTGACCGACGAAGCGGTGCGCAGACTAGGGCGCCTCGCGGCACGGATGGCAGCTCATGCCCCAACGCGATAGCGGGTATCATTTCCCGCCGTAGGCTCGACACGCGCCGTCGGCTACGAAATCTGATATCTGAGCCATGACCGATCCATCCACCTCATCCAGAACGGGCCATGCATCGTTGCCCGAAAGTCCCTTCATCGACCGTCTCGGCGCACAGTTGTTGTCGGCCGCCGACGGCGTCAGCGAAGTCGTGCTGCCGTTGCAACGCGATCATATGAACACGTGGGACGTCGCGCATGGCGGCGTCACGATGACGCTCGCCGACGTCGCGCTCGCGATGGCCGCGCGCAGTCTCGCAGGCGACGGCGTCGGCGTCGTCACCGTCGAGATGAAGGTCAACTTCATGCAGCCGGGACGCGGCGAGTTGCGCGCGACCGGCCGCGTGCTGCATCGCTCGACGACGATGGCCTATTGCGAAGGCGAGATCCGCGACAGCGAAGGCCACTTCGTCGCGAAAGCGCTCGGCACCTTCAAATACATGCGCCGCCTCGCGGTGGGCCGCGACGTCACGCGGCAGCGTCTGCGCAGCGACCCGGCGGCGAAGCCCGGTCCGAGCGACTGAGCACCCAACAACCCAAGGAGACGACCGCATGACCCAGATCAATCGCCAATTGCTGCTGGTTTCGCGCCCCCAAGGCGAAGCCACGCCCGATAACTTCAAGCTCGTCGAAACGCCGCTCGCGCCGCTCGCCGACGGCGAAGTACGGGTGCGCAACCACTATCTGTCGCTCGATCCGTATATGCGCGGACGCATGAACGACACTAAGTCATACGCGGCGCCGCAGCCGCTGAACGAAGTGATGATCGGCGGCACGGTCGGCGAGGTCGTCGAGACGAGGAATCCGAAGTTCGCGGTCGGCGACAAGGTCGTCGCGATGTTCGGCTGGCAGGAGTACGGCACCTCGAATGGCACGGGCATGCAGAAGGTCGACGACACGCATGTGCCGCTGTCGGCGTATCTCGGGCCGGTCGGCATGCCGGGCGTCACCGCATGGTACGGGCTGAACCGGATCATCGCGCCGAAGGCCGGCGAGACGGTGGTCGTCAGCGCGGCGAGCGGCGCGGTGGGCAGCGTGGTCGGTCAGCTCGCGAAGGCGGCGGGCGCGCGCGCGGTCGGCATCGCGGGCGGCGCGGACAAGTGCCGCTATGTGGTCGAGACGCTCGGCTTCGACGCGTGCGTCGACTACAAGGCCGGTAACCTGTACCAGGACCTGAAGGCCGTCACGCCCGACGGTGTCGACGGCTGCTTCGAGAACGTCGGCGGCGACGGGCTCGACGCGACGCTCGCGCGCATGAACGCGTTCGGGCGCATCGCATTGTGCGGCTTCATCGCAGGCTATGACGGCCGGCCGCTGCCGCTCAAGCATCCGTCGCTGATGCTGACGCAGCGGCTGCTCGTGCAGGGCTTCATCGTCAGCGAACACATGGACGTGTGGCCCGAGGCGCTCAAGCAGCTCGGCACGCTCGTCGCGCAAAAGAAGCTGCACTATCGCGAGACGATCGCGCAAGGGCTCGAAGCCGCGCCCGAGGCATTCATCGGCTTGCTGAAGGGCCGTAACTTCGGCAAGCAACTGGTCAAGCTGATCTGAGCGCGACGTCATCATGCAACGGCAAGCCGCCACTCAACCAGGGACTCACAGGATGTTCGAATTCGCGGGCAAGGTGGCGGTGATCACCGGCGCGGGCAGCGGCTTTGGCCGCGCGTTCGCGCACAAGGGCGCGGCGCTCGGCATGAAGCTCGTACTCGCGGACGTCAACGCGGACCAGCTCGCGCAAACCGTCGACGCATTGCGCGAAACCGGCGCCGAGGCGATCGGCGTGCCGACCGACGTATCGAACGCCGCGCAGGTCGAGGCGCTCGCGCAGGCGGCGCTCGCCGCGTTCGGCAAGGTCCACGTGCTGTTCAACAACGCGGGCGTCGGCACCGGCGGGTTCCTGTGGGAAAGCTCGGCGAACGACTGGTCGTGGGTGTTCGGCGTCAACGTGATGGGTGTCGCGCACGGCGTGCGCGTGTTCGCGCCGATCATGCTCGCGCAGAAGGAGCCCGCGCATATCGTCAATACGGCGTCGGTGGCGGGGCTGCTGGCGCCGCCGGCAATGGGCATCTACAACGCGTCGAAGCATGCGGTGGTGGCGCTGACCGAGACGCTGTATCACGACCTGAAGCTCGCGCAGGCCGGCGCGGGCGGCGAGGTCGGCTGTTCGCTGCTGTGTCCCGCCTTCGTGCCGACCGGCATCGCGGAGGCCGAGCGCGCGCGTCCCGACGAGTTGCGCAACGCGGGCCGGCCGACGCGCTCGCAGATCTCGGCCGGCAAGCAGTTGCAGCGCGCGGTGCAGTCGGGCAAGCTCACCGCCGACGATGTCGCCGACATCGCGTTCGAGGCGATCGCCGCGCGGCGTTTCTATATCATCACGCATCCGGGCATCATGGCGACCGTGAAGCTGCGTCACGAGGATATCGAGCAGTTGCGCGAGCCATCCGATCCGATGTCGCTGAAGCCTGAGGTGAAGAACGCGCAGTAGCGGCCGGCTGCGCGGCCGGTGCGCCGGCTTGTGTCAACCCTTGGCGCACTGCGCGCCGCCCGATGCGCGACGCGCACCACGTTGCCAAAACCATGCCGCTGAATCCCACGATCGAGCAGGTGCTCGACATGATCGCGCGGGCCAAACGCCCGCAGTATCACCAGATGAGCGCGCAAGCGGCGCGCGCGTCGTACGAGAAAAGCGCGCCGATCCTCGAGATCGCGAGCGCGCCGATGTTCTCCGTCGAAGATCTGCGCGTGCCGACGCGCGACGGCGCGACGATCCGCGCGCGCCTCTACTTCCCGGTCGAGCCGAGCTGGGCCGAGCCGCTGCCGGCGTTCGTGTACTACCACGGCGGCGGCTTCACGGTCGGCAGCGTCGATACGCACGATGCGCTGTGCCGGATGTTCGCGCGCGACGGCCAGTGCGCGGTGCTGTCGGTCGATTACCGGCTCGCGCCCGAGCACAAGTTTCCGACCGCTGTCGACGATGCCTTCGACGCACTCAGCTGGCTGCACGCGCACGCGGCCGAATTCGGCATCGACGGCACGCGGCTCGCGGTGGGCGGCGATAGCGCGGGCGGCACGCTCGCGACGGTTTGCGCGGTGCTCGCGCGCGACGCCGGCCTCGCACTCGCGCTGCAATTGCTGATTTATCCGGGCACGACCGGCCATCAGCAGACCGACTCGCACTCGCGCCTCGCCGACGGCTTCCTGCTGTCGGGCGACACCATCCAGTGGTTCTTCGAGCACTACGTGCGAGATAGCGGCGATCGCGACGACTGGCGTTTCGCGCCGCTCGACGGCGAGCGCGGTGCCCCGGATTTTCGCGGCGTCGCGCCCGCGTGGATCGCGACCGCCGAATACGATCCGCTCAGCGACGAGGGCGATGCCTATGCGGAGAAACTCCGTGCGCTCGGCAATCCGGTCACGCTCAAACGCTACGCCGGCATGATCCATGAGTTCTTCAAGATGGGCGGCTTCGTGCGCGAAGTCGCGCAGGCGCATGCGGACGCCGCGGCGGCGTTGCGCGCGGCATTCGGCATCGGGTGAGGGCGGTGATCGCGAAGCGATGAGCGGCCGGCGGCGAATGCGCCGGCCAGGCGGTGCTCAAACGATCACGCCACGCTCATCCGGTCGCGCTCGACATTGAACGCGAAGCTGCGCTCGAAATCGCCGGGCCGCACGATCCGGTGCGAGCCGTTGTCGTCGCTGCGCTCGGCGACCGCGACGCCGATCACGTCGCCATAGGCGGCGACGCGCAGCGCGGTGGTGCTGCGCGTGCCATAGTCCGGCGATTCGATGAACGCCGCCGACAGCACGCGTTCGCGTTCGAGCGGAATACCTGTCGACGGCAATTCGTCGTCGCGCGCGAGCCGCGGATCGCGCATCAGATCGATCAGGCGTTCGAGCGGCGGCATCGGATCGCGCGCGAGCAGCGTGCCGAGCTCGCTGCGCTTTTTGACCAGCTTCGGCCACGCGGTATCGAGCACCGCGTTCGAGATGCCGTGCGTGCCCGGCGCGAGCAGCGCGGGGCCGCAGTTTGCGTCGACGGCGCCGCGATTGCAGTACCACGCGAGCTCGCGACGCGTCCAGTCGCCGACCAGCAGATTGAAGCCGTTGTAGATGTCGCCGGATTGCTCGACGTGCCGCAGATACG
This sequence comes from Paraburkholderia sp. 40, assembly GCF_050434105.1. Taxonomy (NCBI): domain Bacteria; kingdom Pseudomonadati; phylum Pseudomonadota; class Betaproteobacteria; order Burkholderiales; family Burkholderiaceae; genus Paraburkholderia; species Paraburkholderia sp. 40. The sequence goes on from NZ_JBNPVY010000004.1 coordinate 710,958, forward strand.
CGAGCGGCGTCTCGTGCGGATTGCCGTCGGCGTCGCGCGCGGCGCTCGTGAGCCAGTCGCTGACGAGCGTGCCGCGGGTCGGCGCATCGGCGCGCATTTCGCCCGGCGCGCGGTAATTGGTCAGCGCGGCGAAGCGGCCGTCGCGCGACAACCCGAGCCACGTGCCGCCGCCCACGAGGTCGCGGCCCCCCAGCACCTCCGGCGCGTCGCGCCACCAGCCGATCGGCTCGGCCGTGCGGCGGAAGAACTCGTCGCGATTCGCAGCGAGCGTGAACAGCGGACCATCGAGCGCATCAGGTCGCCAGTCGAAAACGATCAGGCACATCGGGGAGCATCTCCCGTTCAGAGCATGGGGCGGCCGCCTGATGCAGCGACGCAGGCGGCAAACGAAAGCGGCAAAAAACAGACGAGAATAAAGCAGTCAATAAAAAACGGCGCCCGATTGCGCCGCTTTTTACCCTCTCCAACGATCAGACTTCGGCAGGCAGCCCGTAGGGCAGCGTCAGGAAGCGCAGCGCGGGGCCGTCGGCCGCGCCGACATGTACGCTGCCGCTGTCGAGCGCCGTGAGCTTGGTCTCGACCAGCAGATCGACGCCGCCGCCTTGCGCCGATGCCGCGTTGACGATCATCCCGCACGGCTGGCCCGGATCGTCCGAGTGGAACAGCTCGCTGCCGGGCCGCACCGTGTCCAGCTCGCCGGCGACGTTGGCGAGCGACGTGCGCCGCTTGATCGTGCCGCGATACTGGCTGCGCGCGACCACTTCCTGACCCGGATAGCAGCCCTTGCGGAAATTGACCGCGCCGAGCACGTCGAAGTTGACCATTTGCGGCACGAACTGCTCGACGACCGGCCGCGTGATGCGCGGCTCGCCCGCGCGGATGTCGAGCCAGTCCCACACGGCCGGCGACACGCGCTTTAGCCTGCCGTCGAGCGACGGCAGAAGCGCTTCGATCTGCGCTTTCGGGCCGATCCACAGATAGCGCAGCCGCTCCAACGCATCGGGCACGCGGATCAGCGTGCCCGCTGTGCCGTCGACCTGCACGTGCACACCGTCGGGCAGCGCGTCGAACACGCCAGACAGCGCGCCGCGCACGTCGCCCGCGAGGCCGACCACCGCGAACTCGCCGCTCGCGTCGGCGAGCTTGGCCTTTGCGCGCAGCACGAACATCGACAACCGCTTTTGCACCGCGGCCTGCACGTCTTTCGATAACAGCAGGCGGATCGTATCGCCGCTGCGCCAGCTGAGGAACGACGCGAGCAGCCGGCCCTTGGCCGAGCAGTAGCCGGCGAGGCGCGCGTTCGCGGCGTCGAGATGCTGGACGTCGTTGGTCAACTGGGCGTGCAGGAAGCTCGCCGCGTCGTCGCCGGTCGTGTCGATCACGCCGAACTGCGACAGCGGCATGTACGCGCCATGCTCGAGCACGGCGGTGAATTCTTCGGCCGACGGGCGCGGCAGGATGGGCAGGGCGGCGGGCGCCGCCACGGCGGGAGTGAGACCGGAAGCGTTACCTGAGGCGTTCACGAGCGGTGTGTTCATGGATTCCGGGAACAGTCAATTCTGACTTTGGCTAAGGCAAACAGTCATTATATTCAGTCCAGCCCTGTCGCGTTTCGCAAGTCCCTGGCGGATGAAGGCTTTCTGAGAGCCTTGCGCAGCAGGGGATTGCACGTTATCACCCTCCGGCTGTGCCCATATTGTGACCATGTTGGGGTGTTCTGCCAGAGGGTCCGGCGCAAGATGGGGCGGGCACCCGACGTGCCGGATCTGCTGTCCGCTGCCGCGGTCACAGACGAGCCGCCGCCGGGGTGGCTGCGGCGGGGCCACTGAGTAAGGCGGACGAGCCACTGTCATTCCGTGGGCGGCCTGGCCGGGGCCCAGTCCATCGGCTGCTCAGTCGTGATTTTCAGCCGTTCGCGCAATTCGGGATGCGCGATTGCCTGAATCAGAATCGCCATTCCTCCAAGCTTCCGAGCGTCTTCGTCTGTCACTGGCAACATTGAATTTTCCGGAGCATCCGGTGGGATAGTGATTGCCAGCGCTCGATCAATCGCCGCTTGCACGTGAACCCGTGAAACTGTGCACATCTTTAACTGCTGAGTATCGGCGTCATAAAAAATGACGCTAGCCCGATCCGGTTTAGTCATCTCAATATCCCCTGCATGCCTGGAATTTATCGAATGCTCGCTGTGTGCAGAGCGCATAGGTGCGTGGATCTTGATACATTGCTCGGGCCACCTGACACTGCTCCATGTCTGAATGGTAGTCCGCGAAACACTCAGCCTCATCCATCCCACTGACGCCACGCGCGGCCAGTTCCTGCACATCGCCGAACTGCGGATCCTCGGTGTACTCAAACGGCCGCGCATCGCCGAGCGGCGTCGATACTGGCGTGGCGATGGTTCCATCTGGCAAGACGTCGCCGGGGCGGGCGGTAGCGGGCGCGTGTCATGCGTGAGCTCCCATGCGCTTGCCGAGGCAATGAGCTTCCGGCCGGCACGCGCTTCGTCGCTAATGCGTTGCCGCGATATTCCTGCCGCGTGTGGAGCATGCAGCCCCCAGTGGGTTCCGACCTTGAAGTCGATCGCCATGCGCCCCCTCTGTAACGTCAAATCAGCCGGCATACCTATGGCCGGGACCCGATCATGCGTTCCCAAAGAATGAATTCCGATGCGAACCCTATTGTTGTTGTCGTACCGCTTTGGCGACCGCAAGAATTCTCAGAGCGGAACGGGGCGTAGAGTCTCCCAATTGCCGCAACTCGTGCTCGGGTCTTTCGCGGTCGCCCCTGAACCGTCGTTCGAAACTGTCGACAACGGTCAAAAGCGGCAGGAGCCGAAAAGGCGTTTGGTCGGGAATTGTCGAACCTTTGAAACTCTGACCTGTGTTGTGACAGCGTACGATTCGAGTAGCATCAGACCGACGCCAGCGGATTTCATATTGTTGTTTCCGGCCGTGACCATCTGGTGCCCGCATCTATACAATACAGGTCGCAAAAGGCCGAAAGGGCTGCAAAACGGCACAGTCTCAATGTTGACCGACGCAAGACTTTCCCGTTAAAAATCAGTTCGTTGCCATCTAAACGCTAATTCTTTCCTGTCGTGTCCCTTCTGAAGAAATGTTTCGTCGCCGGCGCGCTCGTCGTTGTGCTGGCCGCGGCGGCCATCGCCGCTGGATACTACTGGGCCACCCGCCCGCTCGAATTGACCCCGGCGCAACTCGACGTCACCGTCAAGCCGCACAGCAGCCTGCGCAGCGTCGCGCTGCAGCTCAATCGCGGCGGCGTGCCGGTCGAGCCCGAGCTGTTCATCGCGATGACGCGGTTGCTCGGGCTGCAAAGCGAGCTGAAGTCCGGCAATTACGAGTTCAAGAGCGGCATCACGCCCTACGAGGTGCTGCAGAAAATCGCGCGCGGCGACGTCAACGAATATGTGGCGACGGTCATCGAAGGCTGGACCTTCAAACATATGCGCGCTGAACTCGACGCCAATCCTGCGCTGAAGCACGACACGCTCGGCATGAGCGACACCGATCTGATGAGCGCAATCGGCGCGCCCGAGGCGTCGATCGGCAACGGCGAAGGGCTGTTTTTCCCGGATACCTACCTGTTCGACAAGGGCACCAGCGACCTCGACATCTATCGCCGCGCTTACCGTCTGATGCGCGTGCGTCTCGACGAGGCGTGGCTCTCGCGCGCGCCGAACCTGCCGTATAAGTCCCCGTACGACGCGCTGACGATGGCGTCGATCGTCGAAAAGGAAACCGGCAAGGCGTCCGACCGGGCGCTCGTCGCCGCGGTGTTCGCCAACCGTCTGCGCGCCGGCATGCCGCTACAGACCGACCCGACCGTGATCTACGGAATGGGCGACAGCTACGCCGGCCACATCAGAAAGAAAGACCTGCAGACCGACACTCCATACAATACCTACACGCGGATGGGCCTACCGCCGACGCCGATCTCGCTGCCGAGCGTCGCGTCGCTGCAGGCGGCGATGAACCCGGCGCAAAGCAACGCGCTGTACTTCGTGTCGCGCGGCGACGGCAGCAGCATCTTTTCTGACACCCTCGGCGAACACAACAAGGCCGTGGACAAATACATTCGAGGGCAATGATGGCGCGCGGCAAATTCATTACGTTTGAAGGCATCGACGGCGCGGGCAAGACCACCCATCTGGGCTGGTTCCGCGAACGGCTCGAGGCGAAGCTCGCGCCGAGCGGCCGCTCGGTCGTGATGACACGCGAGCCGGGCGGCACGCCGCTCGGTGAGCAGATCCGCGATATCGTGCTGCATCAGAAGATGGATCTCGAAACCGAAGCGCTGTTGATGTTCGCGCTGCGCCGTCAGCATCTGGCCGAGGTGATCGAGCCGGCGCTCGCGCGCGGCGATTGGGTGCTGTCCGACCGTTTTACCGATGCCACTTTCGCCTACCAGGGCGGCGGCCGCGGCTTGCCGCGCGACAAGCTGGAGACGCTCGAGCGCTGGGTGCAGGGCGGTTTCCAGCCGGATTTGACCGTGCTGTTCGATTTGCCGCCCGCCGTCGCCAACGAGCGGCGCAGCGCGGCGCGCAATCCGGATCGTTTCGAGAGCGAGTCGGCGGCGTTTTTCGAGCGCACGCGCGCCGAATACATGCGCCGCGCCGAAGAAGCGCCATATCGATTCGCTATCATCGACTCTTCGCAGAGCATCGTTCGAATTCAGAAGCAGCTTGAGGAGTTGATTGCAACCCTCTGATTCGAAATAGATATAACCGCTTCTTATAATCTCGTGCGAAGTTCACTCGACATCTGAAGTAGCGCCTACAACCGATTGATTCAAAAAGACAAACGATGATCTATCCGTGGCAAGCCGATGACTGGAATCGCCTGCAGCAGCTGCACGGCCACTGGCCGCACGCATTGTTGCTGCACGGCCAGGCGGGGATCGGCAAGCTGCGTTTCGCGCAGCACCTCGCGCAGGGTCTGCTGTGCGAGGCGCGGCAACCGAACGGCGAGCCGTGCGGCGCGTGCGTGGCCTGCAACTGGTTCGCGCAGGGCAATCATCCCGACTACCGCATCGTCGTGCCGGAGGCACTCGCCGCCGAAGCCGGCCTCGCGAACGCCGCGAACGGCGCCGACGACAAGGCCGAAAAAGCCGATGGCGACGAAGGCAAGAAGACCCGCACGCCGAGCAAGGAAATCAAGATCGAGCAGATCCGCGGTCTGCTCGACTTCGTCGGCGTCGGTTCGCATCGCGGCGGCGCGCGCGTCGTCGTGCTGTATCCGGCCGAGGCGCTCAACGTCGCGGCCGCCAACGCGTTGCTGAAGACGCTGGAAGAGCCGCCCGCGGGCGTCGTGTTCCTGATGGTGTCGGCGCGCGTCGACCGTTTGCTGCCGACCATCATTAGCCGCTGCCGTCAGTGGCCGATGAGCGTGCCCGCGCCGGACACCGCCGCGCAGTGGCTGGCCGCGCAAGGCGTCGACGACGCCCGCGCGCTGCTCGCCGAAGCGGGTGGCGCGCCGCTCGCCGCGCTCGCGCTCGCCAGCGACGAAAACCGTCCGCTGCGCGACTGGACGCTCAAGCAGCTCGCGGCCGGCGCCGGGTGCGACGCATTCGCGTGTGGCGAGGCGCTGCAGAAGCTCCCAGTGCCGCTCGTGCTCGGCTGGCTGCAGCGCTGGATGTACGATCTGCTCGCGCAGCGCACCGCCGGCGCGCCGCGCTATTTCCCGCAGGCGTCAGCCGCGCTCACCCGCTGCGCCACCCAGGCCGACGCCAATGCATTCGCGCGTTTTCTGCGCACCGTCACGCGCCAGCGCGCGGTCGAGAACCATCCGTTGAACGCGCGGCTCGTGTTCGAGGAACTGTTCATCGGCTATCGCGCGCTGTTTGCGTGAGCCCGCAGCCGGACAGCCTTCCGTCTTTTTTCATTCAAGCCAACCCGCCATGAGCCTTTCCTACCGCGACGCCACGCTCGACGATCTGCCCGCGATCGTCGCCATCTACAATTCGACGATCCCGTCGCGCCAGGTCACCGCGGACCTCGAGCCGGTCAGCGTCGAGAGCCGGCATGGGTGGTTTCATGCGCACAGCCCGCAGAAGCGGCCGCTGTGGGTGGTCGAAGATCCGAAGCAGGCGGGCCGCGTGATCGCGTGGCTCAGCTTTTCCGATTTTTATGGCCGGCCGGCTTATCGGCGCACCGCCGAAGTCAGCATCTATCTCGACGAGCGCGCGCGCGGCCAGGGACTCGGCAAGCAACTGCTGGCGGCGTCGCTCGACGCGGCACCGGGTCTAGGCATCGATACGGTGCTCGGCTTCGTGTTCGGTCACAATGAAGCGAGCGTGCGGCTGTTCCGCGGCTTCGGCTTCGATGCATGGGGCACGCTACCGCGCGTCGCGGTGCTGGATGGTGTCGAGCGCGATCTGGTGATTCTTGGCAAGCGTCTTGCGCACGCCGGTTGAGCACGCCGGTTGAGCACGCTGCGTAAGCAGCGCCACCTGAGCTGTCCCAAGCGGCCCCGGCCACGCCATCGCCCGGCTGCAAGCCCCTTTTTCGCAGGACCTGACCATGTTTGTCGATTCACACTGCCATATCAATTTCGAAGGACTCGCGGACCGTCTGCCTCAAGTGCTCGAAAACATGCGCAGCCATTCGGTCTCGCACGCGTTGTGCGTGTCGGTGGATTTTGAAACGCTGCCGTCGGTACTGGACATCGCCAGCCGCTATGACAACGTGTACGCGTCGGTCGGCGTGCATCCCGATCACGAGCACATGCGCGAGCCGAGCGTAGCCGAGCTGGTTGAACTGGCCGGGCACCCGAAGGTCGTCGCGATCGGCGAAACCGGGCTCGATTACTACCGCCTCGAAGGCCGCTCGATCGCCGACATGGAGTGGCAGCGCGAGCGCTTTCGCACGCACATCCGCGCCGCGCACGCGACCAGCAAGCCGTTGATCATCCACACCCGCTCGTCGTCGGAAGATACGTTGCGCATCATGGCCGAGGAGCGCGCCGGCGTGCCGGGCGGCGTCATGCATTGCTTCACCGAACCGTGGGCCATCGCCGAGCAGGCGCTCGCGCAGAATTTTTACATTTCGCTGTCGGGCATCGTCACGTTCAAGAGCGCGACCGATGTGCAGGACGTCGCGCGCCGCGTGCCGCTCGACCGTCTGCTGATCGAAACCGACTCGCCGTACCTGGCGCCGGTGCCGTATCGCGGCAAACCGAATGAACCTGCGTACGTCAGTTATGTCGGACGCTTCATCGCGCAGCAACGCGAGATGCCGGACGAGGCGCTGGCCGCCGCCACCACGCAAAACTTTTTCAGACTATTCGGACTCGCCGCGCCGGCCGGAATCTGATCAAAAAAGCCACGTAAGATCAAAGGGATAGGAAGTTTTCCTAAAGTACCATATGAAAAATATTTCGACGTCGTCCGCTGATTTCCAACCGCTGTCCGCCGGCTCGGCCGCCCGGGCTCTCGCGCCGGCGCGCCGTCTCGCGTGCGCCGCCGCGCTCGCGTGCGCGGCGCTCGTCGCGGTGCCCGCGCATGCGGCGCCGATCGACTCGCTGATCAAGTCGGTCAAGTTCGACGACGTCGACGGCGTCAACAAGCTGCTCGCGAAGGGCATGGACCCGAACAGCGTCGACAATCAGGGCATCCCGCTGCTCGTGCTCGCCGCGCGCGAGAAGTCCGACAAGGTCGCGGCCGCGTTGCTTGCGAATCCAAAGACCGATATCGAGATTCAGGACAAGGCCGGCGAAAACGCGCTGATGATGGCGTCGCTGGTCGGCGACCTGAACTTCGTGAATCTGCTGATCGCGAAGGACGCCGAGGTCAACAAGAAGGGCTGGGCGCCCCTGCACTACGCGGCCGCGAACGGCCACGACGACATCGTCAAGGTGCTGCTCGACCACTCGGCCTACGTCGACGCGGGCTCGCCGAACGGCACCACGCCGCTGATGATGGCCGCGCGCGGCGGCCACGTTTCCACCGTCAAGCTGCTGCTGGACAACGGCGCGGACCTGTCGGTGAAAAACCAGATCGGCATGACCGCGCTCGATTTCGCCAAGACCTACAAGGAGCCGGACGTCGTCGAAGGGCTCACGGCGCGCATGCAGCAGACGCAGCAGCAGAAGCAATGACGTTTTGTCGGCAGGCGGCGCGGTGCGCCCGCGAAGCGTCAGGCGCCTCGCCATGCCGTGCCGCTTTGCAGCCGTTTTGTCCGAGCCGCGCGGCTGTCGGCCTGCTGCCGCCGCGTAAAACAGTGCAGAATGACGACTTCGGCGCGCCGCGTAGCGCGCCGTCCGGACGCGGCAGAAAGACCGCGTGAATAAACAACCCTGGAAAGGAACACCATGCTGCGGGCTTTGATTTTCGCCGGCGCGCTTGCCTTGCCGCTTTCGGCAGCCGCGTTTACGGGAGGCGACCTCAACAAGCTGTGCACCAAGACGGACGTGGCTTCGCGTAGCGCCTGCGCGGCCTACATCGAAGGCGCGGCCGACGGCATCTTCAACACGATCGACGCGATCGGCGGCACCACCGGTCCGCGCGTCGGCCAGTACTTCTGCCTGCCGCCGGATGCGCGCTCGGCGCAGTTGACCGACGCGGTGCGCAAGTACATCGCCGAGAACCCGAACGCCGCGGGCTACAACGCGAGCACGGCGATTTCGCTGGGTCTCGGCAAGGCGTTTCCCTGCAAGAGCGGCGGCTGATCGATAACCGCGGCGCATCGAAGAACCCGTTGTAACGCCCAGGCGCGGTCGTGCGCTCCGGATGTCAGTAGTCGCGCAGGCGCGCCGCCGCTCATCGAGCCCGGAGGAAGATGCCCGTTATGCCTACTATCGACGACTTCTACCGCGTGGCGGCCGCGCCGCTGCATACGTGGCTCGGCACGCTGATCGTGACGGCCATCGTGGCGATCGTGGCGAGCGGCATTCACCGCTTCGGCGCGCGCGTCGTGAAGCGTCTCGCGCGGCCGCACGCGCTGACGAGCGTCGTGCTGCGCTACATCGACAAGCCGTCGCTGTTCGCCCTCGTGCTCCTCGTGTTCGCGTGGGTCTGGTCCGAGGCACCCGATACCCTCAACTTCATCGAACCGGTGCGCGACATCACCGGCATCGCGCTGATCGCCGCGCTGACGTGGCTGTCGGTGCGCTCGGCCGCGGCGATCGGCGAAGCGATCATCCGCGCCCATCCGCTCGATTCCTCCGATAACCTGCAGGCTCGCCGCATCCATACGCAGGCGCGCGTACTCGCGCGCTCGGTGATGATCGTGATCGTGATCATCGGTGTCGGCGGTGCGCTGATGACCTTGCCCAACGTGCGGCAGATCGGCGCGAGCCTGCTGGCGTCGGCGGGTGTCGCCGGTCTGGTCGCCGGTATCGCCGCGCGGCCGGTGCTCGGCAACCTCATCGCCGGTTTGCAGATCGCGCTGTCGCAACCGATCCGCCTCGACGACGTCGTCGTGATCCAGAACGAGTGGGGGCGCATCGAGGAGATCACCGGCACGTACGTGTCGGTTCGGCTGTGGGACCAGCGCCGTCTGATCGTGCCGTTGCAATGGTTTATCGAGAATCCGTTCTCGAACTGGACCCGCAGCAGCTCGCAGATCATCGGCACCGTGTTCCTGTTCGTCGATTACCGGATGCCGCTCGCGCCGCTGCGCGAGGAGCTTGCGCGCATCGTCGAGAACGCGCCCGAGTGGGACCGTCGCGTGCAGGTGCTGCAGGTGACGGACTGTACCGAGCGCGCGATGCAGTTGCGCGCGCTGGTCAGCGCGCCCGATTCCGGCCTTGCGTGGGATCTGCGCTGCCGCGTGCGCGAAGGGCTGCTCGATTTCGTTCATCGGCATTACCCGGAATACCTGCCGCGCGCGCGTGCCGAGGTGTCGGCGGAGCTGGAGACCAGCGGCGCTGGCCCGAGCGACTGGCTGCCGCGCAGCCGGCAGGCGCCAGCCGGCAGCACCGCCGCCCATACCGAAGCCGATCCGGTGGCGAGCCGCGTCGGCCGCACTGGCGCGGGCGAGGTCGCGCAGAAGGCGAAGGAGCAGGCTTAGCCGGGCGTTGCGGATCGCGAATCGCGCGTGGCGTGTGGCAAATCGCGAGTTGGGTATCGCGAGCGGCGTGCGGCGACCGTCCTCGGCAAGCCCGGCGATGCGCGGGCACGCCGATTGCTGCTAAAGGGCGCGCCACGCCTGCTCAGGCGTCGCGGCGCATCGCAAGAATGACGGAGGACATGCACTATGGGCCGATTGATCGTCGTGTCGAATCGCGTCGCGACGCCGACGGAGACCAAGGGATCGGCGGGTGGACTCGCGGTCGGCGTATTCGGCGCGCTGAAGGATGCAGGCGGCGTCTGGTTCGGCTGGAGCGGCGACGTAGTCAGCGAAACGGTCGCCAACGCGGGGCCGATGCTCGAGCAGGACGGCGCGGTGACCTTCGCAACCGTCGGCCTCACGCGCAAGGACTACGACCAGTACTACCGCGGCTTCTCGAACGCGACGCTGTGGCCGGTATTCCACTACCGCAACGACCTCGCGCGCTACGAGCGCGAGGAGTACGCGGGCTACCGGCGCGTCAACGCATGGCTCGCGCACAAGCTGGTCAAGCTGCTCGAACCCGACGATATCATCTGGATTCACGACTACCATCTGATCCCGTTTGCCGAGGCGCTGCGCAGCGAGGGCGTGACGAACCGCATCGGTTTCTTCCTGCATATTCCGTTTCCCGCGCCGCAGATCCTGCTCAACATTCCGCCGCACGAGGAACTGGTGAAGTCGATGTCGTGCTACGACCTGCTCGGCTTCCAGACCGCCACCGACCAGCAGGCATTCCACGACTACGTGACGCGTCACGCGCGCGGCACGGTGAGCGCGGACGGCATCGTCGAGGCGTTCGGGCGCAAGCTGCGCACCGGCGTCTACCGGATCGGCGTGTTCCCCGACGAAATCGCCGAGCAGGCCAAGCGCTACGAAAGCCGCCAGCACGTGCTCGAGCTGAAGCAAAGCCTCGAGGGGCGCAAGCTGATCATGAGCGTCGACCGGCTCGACTATTCGAAGGGACTGGTCGAGCGCTTTCGCGCGTTCGAGTTGCTGCTCGAACGCTCGCCCGAATGGCGCGGCAACGTCACGCTCGTGCAGATCGCGCCGCCTACGCGCTCGGACGTCGCGACCTATCAGAAGATCCGCCAGGATCTCGAATACGAGGCAGGGCGCATCAACGGCCGCTACTCGGGGCTCGACTACACGCCGATCCGCTATCTGAACCAGCAGTACGACCGCTGGAAGCTGATGTCGCTGTTTCGGGAGTCGCAGATCGGCTTCGTCACGCCGCTGCACGACGGCATGAACCTCGTCGCGAAGGAGTACGTGGCCGCGCAGAATCCCGACGATCCCGGCGTGCTCGTGCTGTCGATTTTCGCGGGCGCGGCCGCCGAGCTCTCTGGCGCGCTGCTCGTCAATCCGCACGATGCGATCGGCATGTGCGAGGCCTTGCAACGTGCGCTGCAAATGCCGCTCGACGCGCGCCAGCGGCGTCACGAGATCAACATGGCCGCGCTGCGTAAGAACGATCTCGGAGTGTGGCGCGACAGCTTCCTCAGGGATTTGCGCAGCATGCCAGTGCGCGGGTCGGGCGAGGGCGGCGGCCACAAATGACGGCGCGGCGACGGCCCAGAGCCCGCGCAAACCCGGCGCGTGGCCGCGTGTCACCGGATGTAAGCCGCTTGTAACAGCACCGAGCAATTGCAAGACCAGCGGCTTTTCGACCGATGCCAGGGAATAATTCCCCGTAGCGACGATGCATGCGACGCTTAGGGACCGCGCGCATTGTTCCGACGTCATGGCGCTGTCATACTCGGCGTCGCCGACGGCATCGCGATTGCGCGCCAGCCGCCGGCTCACGGAGACACAACATGAAGATTGCGCAGATCGCCCCGCTGACCGAATCGGTGCCGCCGAAGCTCTACGGCGGCACGGAGCGCGTCGTGTCGTACATCACCGAAGCGCTGGTCGAGCAAGGCCACGACGTGACGCTGTTCGCGAGCGGCGACTCCGTCACGAGCGCGAAGCTCGAAGCGGTGTGGCCGCGCGCGCTGCGGCTCGATCCGGGCATTCGCGACCGCATCGCGCCGCATATGCTGTTGATGGAACTCGTGCGCCGCCAGGCCGAAGAGTTCGACGTGCTGCATTTCCACCTCGACTACTACTCGTTCTCGGTATTCAAGCGGCAGGACACGCCGTTCGTCACGACGATGCACGGCCGGCTCGATCTGCCCGAGCAGCAGCCGGTGTTCGACACATTCAACACCGCGCCCGTGATCTCCATTTCGAACGCTCAGCGTCATCCGCTGCCGCAGGCGCGCTGGCTCACCACGGTCTATCACGGCCTGCCGGCGCAGCTCTATACGCCGCAACCGGTCGAGCAGAAGTACCTCGCGTTTCTCGGCCGGATTTCGCCGGAAAAGCGCGTCGATACGGCGATCCGCATCGCCGGCCGCTGCGGCATGCCGATCCGTATCGCCGCCAAGGTGGATGCGGCCGATCGCGAGTACTTCGAGCGCGATATCCGGCCGTTGCTCGACCTGCCGTACGTCGAGTACATCGGCGAGATTGCCGATCATCAGAAGGCCGGGTTTCTGTCGGGCGCGCATGCGCTGCTGTTTCCGATCGACTGGCCGGAGCCGTTCGGTCTCGTGATGATCGAGGCGATGGCTTGCGGGACGCCGGTGATCGCGTTCAACCGCGGGTCGGTGCCCGAAGTGCTCGAAGAGGGCGTGACCGGGTTCATCGTCGAGGACGAGATCGGCGCGGTGGCCGCCGTGAACCGGCTGCACAAGGTGTCGCGCGCGGGCGTGCGGCGGCGTTTCGAGGAGCGCTTCACGTCGCACCGGATGGCGCGTCAGTATGTGGAGGCGTATCAGTCGGTGATTCGCGCACAGAAGCGCTCGAGGTTCAAGGTGGTCGATTCGTCGGGCGGTTGACGCGGGATCGTTGGAACGTGTCGAAGCGAACGACGGCGGTGCGCGATGCGCGGCGCCGTTTTTTTGCGCGCGAGTTTTTCCGTTCCCGAGCGTCGGCATCTGCATACATAACAAAAAGGCCGCGCGACGACCCGCACAGGGTCCTCCGCGCGGCCTTCGCCGCGATGCGCGCAAGTGATCAGTGAAGCGCGCCGATGAGCGTGCTCAAATCTTCAGCCGCGTGACCTTCGTGCCTTGCAGCGAGACGTCGCCCATCAGGCCCGCGTTCGTCAACACGAAAACCTGCACCGGCGCGGTGGCCGTGGTCGTGTCGACGGCGCCGTTCGCGCCGATCTTCACGAGCGCGACCGATGCATCGACGCCGGCCGACCAGCCGTCCGCGTTGCGGAATTTATCGAGCGAATCCTGCGTCATGAACAGAAAGATGATCGCCTTCGACTGCGCGCCCGCCTGCAGGCCGAGCGAGCCCGACGCGGTGCTGTAGTAGCCGACCGTCGCGCCGCCCACCCGCAATGCGCCTTCGCCATACTGGCCGCCGACGATCAAGCCCGCCTGCAGCACCGACGGGAACACCAGCACGCCGCGCGCCTTCGACACCAGCTCGCGCGAGCCCGGCACGGTCGTGAACAGCTTGGACAGCGTGCCGTCGACGCTGGCGTCGATCGACTGTCGTTTCGAGGCGTCGACATGAGCATTGTCCGGCGTGTTGCCCGTCGTCGTGCACCCGGCGAGTGCAAGGCCTCCGAAAGCAAGCGCAGCGGTCGTCTTCAACATGAAGTGTCGTCTTTGCATCGTTTTTCTCCGTCATGGATCCGGGGCGCAACCGTGGTGGTGTCGCCTGGTTGCCTTTGAGTTATAACACAGGCTGGTACAAAAGGCGCGTTGCGTCACAACGCGAAAAGCCTTACGGGACAAGGGTTTGAGCCTGCTCGCAAGACGTGTTCCCAGTAAATTTGACCGGCCTTGCCCGCGACTTCCGAACATGTCGAGCGACAATCCGAGGGGCGACGCCGAACAGCGCCCGAGTCGCGGCGATTGTGGGGACGCTTCGGCGCGGCCGCACGATGCGCCGGCTTTTATCGATTTTCGCGTCGCGCGGCGGGCCATCGACATGGCAATGAGAGTGTTGTTTCGGCGCGGCAAATTGCGGCGAAGTGCAAGCGGCGCGGCCGCCGCTCACCCGTGATTCGCCGGACTCTTGACCGCGGGCGGGCGCCGCAGCGCGCGGCGCACCATGCCGATGATCGCGCCGATCGCGAACAGCATAGCCGCCGGCACCATCCAATAGCCGACAAACGCGTGCCACAGATAGGCAAATAGCGTCGAGCGGCGCACGCTGTATTCGTTGATCGCGTCCTGCTGGCGCGGCGCGTTGGCGGCCAGCACGTCGGCCGGGCAGCCGGCCGCCTTGGCCTCGTCGGGCTTGCCATGGCAATGTGCGGGCGCCCCGGCGGCGCGCTGCGCCTGGGTGAAATTCCAGGTGGTGAGCGCGCGGTCGAGATCGACCGCGTTGTACGACATTTCCTCACGGATCTCGTTGACCGCGACGATCGCCACAGGCACGGCCCAGAATATGATGACCAGCAACCACCGCCTTAACCAGCGGTTTTTGTGCTTCGATACCATCCTTGCCTCCGATCGATGCTCAGTAGCACCAACGACAAGATGGCGGCCCGCGTAGTTGTTTGGTTCTATATGAGTGAGGGTGGGCCGTCTCCGCAGCCATCATAGAAGAAAACGGCGCGTTGCGGCGGGTGGACGACGAAGCGGGGGACTCGATCGGAGCGCCGCGTGGGCGCAACGATGCGCCGGCGCAGCGTCGATCGGAGGGCGCCGGCGTGGGGGACGGCTACGCCTTTCGCTCAGTTGGCCGGCGCCGAGGAGGACAGGCAGGTCTTCATGAAGGCCTTGCGGTCGTCGCCTTTCTTGTCGCCCGCCTGCTTGTTGCACACCTTCATCTTGTCCTGCTGGCTCATCGGCGCGGCGGCGGCCGGCTTCGCGGAAAGACAGGTTTGCATGAACGCCTTGCGCTCGTCGCCTTTCTTGTCGCCGGCCTGCTTGTTGCAGTCGGCCATCTTGTTTTGCTGGCTGTTCTGCGCAAACGCCGGCGATACGAGTACCGCGCCCAACACCAGCGTAGCGATAGCGGATTGGATTTTCATGGGACACTCCATCGGTGGTGAAAACGTTTCTGATCGTTCATGCGCGCGGGCGACGACGGCATCCATGGGCCCATCGGCGCATCCATTATGGCAAATGCCGTCTGCGAGAACGGCTCAAAATGCATTCCGGTTGACAGCGGTCCGCGCTCGTTTTCCCTGAGCAGTGGCGCAACTGGCGCTGCGGCGTTTGAAACAATCGAATGAACGAGAGCGCGAATTTTGTCATGCAATGCAGATTGCTCGGCGCGATTATTTCAAGCTTATTGAAACGAAATTACGGTTTCCGCTATTTTGATCTATGGTTAACAGGCAATGAGAATTTTCATATTGCTGCGAATGCAACTGAATAGAAAATAGGCATGAAATTCGGTAGCCGCCGTTATCCTCAACTGCGCTCCGGTGCATGCCGCTCCCTGCCAACCCTCAACCTCGCGAGGAGACTCGCCATGCATTACCTGTTGATGTACGAGTTGGTACCCGACTATCTGGAGCGGCGCGGCGAGCACCGCGACGCGCATCTGAAACTCGCATGGGCCGCCGCCGAGCGCGGCGAACTGCTGCTGGCCGGCGCGCTCGCGGAGCCGACGGACGGTGCGGTGCTGCTCTTCACCGGCGCGTCGCCTGCGGTGGCGGAGGCCTTTGCTACCGCCGATCCGTACGTACTCTCCGGACTGGTCACACGTTGGCGCGTGCGCGAATGGACCACGGTCGTCGGCGAGCACGCATCGAAACCAGTGCGCCCGTAACATCGTTCGAAGCGACTTCGTCGCTTCTGTCACACCTCGAACTCCGCGCATGCGCGGCGGCCGCGTGCGCGCCTCACGTTGCCTCCATGTCACCGCGCGGGCGCGTCACAGTCCTTTCGCCGACGCTCGAAACCGATGTTCACATCAACCATCAAAGCGCATAGAAATGCATGCTGGATCGGCAATTACATTTCTAAGGCCCATTCTGTTCGATCATGCGGTATTGTGCTTTGCAATAGACAGATCCGATGCCGGATAAGCAGCGGCTTCTGTTACGGCAATACGAGAATCGACGCAGCGAAACCGACAAGATTGTTTCTATCCGTAACACTTGTCTCAACCGTACTCATGCAAAGATTGGAATGGTATGCTTCGTGCACAAATTTTCCCATGCACGAGTGAGACCGCGTTTTGTGCTTCGTAATAGGGAAGAGCCGCACCACGTGTGGGCGGGCTGCTCCAGCGAGCCGAACGGACAAAACAATTTTGTGCAACCGAGGGCCGCACACGGGTCGTGAACGCTGAGAATCCGTGGCAGGCCCAACGCCGCAGCCAGGCCAGGCCGCGTGGAGAAAATCCAATGTTTTTCGATGAGCTAAACAACGACGAATGGGCGCTGCTCGCGCCGCTCGTCTCCGACGAGCCGGCCGTCCGTCTGAATCGGCGCGGCCGGCCGCGCGCCGAACCGCGCATCGTGACGAATGCCGTGCTGTGGATCATGACCACCGGCGAGCCGTGGTCGAAGCTGCCGGGCCGCTATCCGTCCGGTCCCACCTGCCGCCGCCGCTTCGAAGAGTGGCAACTGAACGGCACACTGCTGGAGATGGTTCGCCTGCTGTCGCAGAGCGGGCGCACGTTCGCATACATTCCCCAACCGGCGCCGCCCGTTACGGCAAGACCCGCGGCACCGGTTGCGCAAACCCCGAGCCCGCGCGAAGACAACAATCTGCGCGGCGTGTCGTGGAAGAGTCCCGAGTCGTGGCAGGCGCCCGGCGTTGCGAGCGCGTTGAGCCAATGGCGTACGGCCGATCCGATCGGCGACATCACGCGGCAATTGTCGGGGCTTGCGCCGGCGAGCGCGGTGGCGACATCGGCGTTCGCGACGTCCGCAGTCGCGACGTCCGCGATGGCGGCGGAGATGCGCGTCGAACCGGCCGCATCCGGCGCGGTCGAGCCCGTCGCGGTCGACGACCCGCGCCCGTCGCTGACGATGGGCCTTGCCCCGCGCGGCATGCAGGTCGCCGATTCGCGCGGTTATCTGATCTACGTGGTGGTCGAGGAAGTGCCGAATGCGATGTATCGCGGGTGGGCGGAGATCATCAGGGACGGCAAGCGCGTCGAGCGCTCTGGCCTCGTCGGCCCGCGCTTCGCGGATGCGCGGCACGCGCAGCAGTTCGCGCTCGAATGGGCGCGTCAGTGGATCGATCGCGAATGCGCGACCGACGCGGCGGCCACGACGATGGTCCACGCAACGGCCGCGCCCGCGTCGGCGAACCTTGCGCAGCGGTCCGCGGACCGTTCGTTGTCAGGCCTGCGTCACGCGCCGGAACCGGCATCGGTCAATGGCATCGCGAATCACCCGGGCAATCACGGCGCGCCGTTGCATGGGCCGCTGAAGCCATCACTGAATGCATTGCGCGCGCCGCTGCGCCGCTATCCGTCGGACACCGCGACCGCGGGCGGGGCAAGCACGCCCACGGTGACGACCGACAGCGGCACCGCGGAGCGCTTTTCCGCAACCTACAAAGAACTCATCTCATACGTGGGATGAGCCCGGCGGTGCCTGCGGCCGCTTTGCGCCGCCGCAGGTTCCCGCTTCGTCATTGCGACCGGTCGCGCCTCATTGCCTTCCGTACGTATCGTCGAAGCGCACGATATCGTCTTCGCCGAGGTACGAACCCGACTGCACCTCGATCATTTCGAGCGGCATCTTGCCCGGGTTTTCGAGGCGATGCTTAACGCCGAGCGGAATATAGGCCGACTCGTTTTCGGACACGATAAAGCGTTCGTCGCCGCGCGTGACAAGCGCGGTGCCGCGCACGACGATCCAGTGCTCCGCGCGATGATGATGCATCTGCAGCGACAACCGCGCGCCCGGCTTCACGACGATCCGCTTGACCTGGAAGCGCTCGCCGGTGTCGACGGAATCGTAGTTGCCCCACGGCCGATGCACCTTGCGATGATTGGCCGCTTCGAGCCCGCCATCCTCGCGAATCCGGTTGACGATCTTCTTGACGTCCTGCACGCGTGATTTGTCGGCGACCAGAATCGCATCGGCGGTCTCGACGACGACGAGATCCTGCGTGCCGACGCAGGCAATCAGTCGTCCTTCGGAATGCGCGAAGGTGGAGTTCGCGCCTTCGAACATCACGCGGCCGCGGCTCACGTTGCGATCGGGGTCCTTCTCGCTGATCTCCCAGATCGCGTCCCACGAACCGACGTCGGACCAGCCGGCCGTAAGCGGCACGACCACGCCCAACGCGATGCTCTGATCGGCGCCGAGCTTTTCCATCACCGCGTAGTCGATCGAATTCGACGGCGAGCCGCTGAACGCATCGCGTTGCAGCCGGAAGAAGTCGCCGTCCGCCGTGCTGCCCACGAAGGCCGATTCGCATGCTTCGTAAATGGCCGGCTGAAAATGGCGGATCGCTTTGAGCCACGTCGATGCGCGCACGATGAAAATGCCGCTGTTCCACCAGTATTCGCGTGATTCGACATAGCGCTGCGCGAGTTCCAGATGCGGCTTTTCGACGAAACGGTCGAGGCGATGCGCAACGGGGCGAGCCGCTGCTTCGGTCTGCACATCGTCAGAACCGAGCGGCGCGCCGATGCGGATATAGCCGTAGCCGGTTTCGGCACGCGTCGGCACGATTCCCATGGTGACGATATGGCCAGCGGCCGCATGCTGTACGCCGGCGGCGACCGCCGCGTGAAATCCTGCGCTGTCGGTGACCGCGTGATCGGCGGGCATCACGACCATGATGCCGTCTTCATCCTGCGCGGCGACGGACAACGCGGCCACCGTCAACGCGGGCGCGGTGTCACGGCCCACAGGTTCGAGTATCAGCCGGCTCGGCTTGGCGCTCGTGCGCAATTGTTCGGCTGTAGTGAAGCGCTGTTCTTCATTGGCGACGACCACGAGCTGGCCGGCAAGCGGATAACCGGCTTCGAGCCCATCGAGACGGCGGGTCGTCGATTGCAGCAGCGACTCTTCGCCGAGCAGGCCGATCAACTGCTTGGGATGCTGCTCGCGCGACATCGGCCACAGCCGGGTGCCCGAGCCGCCCGCGAGAATCACGGGATGAACCTTGAGCTTGACGCTGGTTGCGGTTGAGGGCATGGGCGATTGGGCGGGGGTGGGCCGGGTGCCGGCAGGCGTGACCGGGGCCGGAGCTGTCATGGTGAACTCTCCTCGAGGCTGGATGAATGCGTGGAGTTTTATCACGAAGTCGCGAATCAATAAAAGCGCGTTAAATACAATTCCGATAAAAGGCGCGTCGAATTTATTCGAAATTCATCAAAAAATGTCTCGTCGATTTATTTATAAATAAAAATTACCTGAAAAAATCAGCAAGCATTTTTTTCGCTTAATGATGCGCAAGAATGACAGCACGAGTGGGGCCCGAGCTTCGCGCCAGAACTGTTGGCAAAGCGAAAGCTTCTATGTAAAAGCGCTCGAATGGGCTGCCCGAAACCTTCTGTTGGGCCGCGTTGCGGCAACAATTGCCGCACAAAATGCATAAAAAATGCCGAAATTTTGACCGATACAATTTGAGATTTTTTGCGGTCTTGTCGTGGGAATTTTAATACCGCTTTATTGAGGTATGAACAAGGGTATTCACCCATTCGCATTCGGATTTTGCGGTCTGGCCATTCAGGCTAATTCAGTCCAATCGCGCCGCCAGGCAGATCGGAAATAAAGAAGCCCAACGATGAAACGCGTATGCAACAGCCATTTCAACCAACCGACGGATCGCACTTGACTGACGAACAGAGGGGCGGCGCATGCTGAGCGTTCTAGCGAGAATCATCGACATCGCCATGGTCGCGCTCGCCGCGGTGCTGGCGGCGGGCGTGCACAGCGGCAGAGTGGTATGGCTCGACGATATGCAAAGCGTGTCGCTTGCGTTCGGCTGCCTGCTCGTGGTGGTGTTCTTCCCGCCGCTCGGCATCTATCAGTCGTGGCGTGGCAAGCCGCTCTACGATCTGCTGTCGCGCGTCACGGGCGGCTGGCTGATGGTCGAAGTGACCGGCGTGCTGATCAGCTTCAGCGTGCACCGCGCCGACAGCCTGTCGCGGCTGTGGCTCGTTTACTGGGCGCTCGCGTCGATCGTGCTGCTGGTCGTCACGAAGGTGATCGTCTATTCGATCCTGCGCGGGCTGCGCCGCGAGGGCTTCAACCAGCGCGCGGTCGCGATCGTCGGCGGCGCGCCGTACGGCCGCTTCCTGATCGAACAGATGCGCGGCCGTCCCGAAGCTGGCTTCAAGCCCGTCGTCGTGTTCGACGAGGACGGCACGATCAATCCCTACGAAGACCCGGACGCCGCGCACGCGGTCGCGGGCGTGCCGGTCGAGCGCGACTATCAGCGCATGATCGAACTGGTACGGCAGCGCGCGATCCGCGAGTTGTGGCTCGCGCTGCCGATCTCGAAGGAGAAGGCGATCCATCGCCTCGTGATGGATCTGCGCAACGACTTCGTGAACATCCGCTTCATCCCCGACGTCGGCAGCCTGACGCTGTTCAATCAGCCGATGGTCGAGCTGCTCGGCGTGCCCGCGATCAATCTGGCCGCCTCGCCGATCACCGATTTGCGCGTGCTGCCCAAGCGCGTGTTCGACAGTGTGTTCGCGCTGGGCGCGCTGACCGCGCTCGCGCCGCTGATGCTCGCGATCGCGCTGATGGTGAAGCTCAGCTCGCCGGGGCCAGTGTTTTTCCGCCAGCGGCGCAAGGGCATCGACGGCCGCGAGTTCGAGATCTTAAAGTTCCGCTCGATGAAGGTCCACAAGGAAGCGGCCGGCAAGATCACCCAGGCGACGCGACGCGATCCGCGCATCACCGCGGTCGGCGCGTTCCTGCGCCGCACCAGCCTCGACGAGCTGCCGCAGTTCATCAATGTGCTGCGCGGCGAGATGTCGGTGGTAGGTCCGCGTCCGCATGCGCTCGAGCACGACGACATCTACAAGGATCTGGTGAAGGGCTACATGCACCGCTACCGGATCAAGCCGGGCATTACCGGCTGGGCGCAGATCAACGGTTATCGCGGCGAAACCGATCGCATCGAAAAGATGATGGGCCGCGTAAAGCTCGATCTGTACTACATGCAGCACTGGACCTTCTGGCTCGACATCAAGATCGTCGTGCTGACGCTGTGGAAGGGCTTCGCGGGCAGCAATGCCTATTGAACGCGGGGCGCCGGGCCGCGCCGATGCCACGCATCGCGCGAGCGCATTCCTGAATCAACTTTTTTACCGAGGTGCAATCCATGAACCTGACGATCATCGGTAGCGGCTATGTCGGTCTCGTGACCGGCGCGTGTCTGGCCGACATCGGCCACGACGTGTTCTGTCTCGACGTCGACGCGCGCAAGATCGACGTGCTCAACAAAGGCGGCGTGCCGATCCACGAGCCGGGGCTGCAGGAGATCATCGCGCGCAATCGCCGCGCGAAGCGCCTGACATTCTCCACCGACGTCGAGGCCGCGGTCGCGCACGGCGATATCCAGTTCATCGCGGTCGGCACGCCGGCCGACGAAGACGGTTCCGCCGATCTGCAATACGTGCTCGCGGCCGCGCGCAACATCGGCCGCCATATGACCGGCTTCAAGGTGATCGTCGACAAATCGACGGTGCCGGTCGGCACCGCATCGCGCGTGCGCGAAGTGGTTGCCGCCGAGCTGGCCGCGCGCGGCGTCGAGCAGATGTTCTCGGTCGTGTCGAATCCGGAGTTCCTGAAGGAGGGTGCGGCCGTCGAAGACTTCACGCGGCCCGATCGCATTGTGCTCGGCTGCGACGAGGACGTGCCGGGCGAAAAGGCGCGCGAACTGATGAAGCGCCTGTATGCGCCGTTCAACCGCAATCGCGAGCGCACGCTGTATATGGACGTGCGTTCGGCCGAATTCACCAAGTATGCGGCCAACGCAATGCTCGCGACGCGCATCTCGTACATGAACGAGCTCGCGAATCTGGCCGATCGCGTCGGCGCGGATATCGAGGCGGTGCGCCGCGGCATCGGTTCCGATCCGCGCATCGGCTATGACTTCCTCTACGCGGGTTGCGGCTATGGCGGCTCCTGTTTTCCGAAGGACGTGCAGGCGCTGATCCGCACCGCGGCCGACCACAATGCGAACCTGCGCATTCTCGAAGCGGTGGAAGCGGTCAACGATGCACAGAAGCAGATCCTCGCGCAGAAGATCGTCGCGCGTCTCGGCGAGGATCTGTCGGACCGCACGTTCGGCGTCTGGGGTCTCGCATTCAAGCCGAACACCGACGACATGCGCGCGGCGCCGAGCCGCGAGCTGATCGCCGGGCTGCTGGGCCGCGGCGCGCGCGTGAAGGCCTACGACCCGGTCTCGATCGACGAAGCGAAGCGCGTGCTCGCGCTCGATCTGAAGGACGTGCCGCAGCAGCATGCGCGACTTTCGTTCGTGAGTGAAGAGATGGAAGCGGCGAGCGGCGTCGATGCGCTCGTGATCCTGACCGAATGGAAGGTCTTCAAGAGTCCTGATTTCGATGCGCTGAAGCGCATGCTGAAGACGCCGCTGATCTTCGATGGCCGCAATCTGTACGAGCCGGACGTGCTGCTCGAACTCGGCATCGAGTATCACGCGATCGGCCGGCGGCATGCGTTGCGCAACGCGCCGGCGCGTGTCGGCGCGAACGGTTCGATGCAGGCGGCGGACCTCGCCGCGACGGCAGCCTCCGGCCGCTGAGGCCACCGCGATCGCCGCGCGAGAGAGTCCGCCATGTTCGACAACGTTCTGATCGTGTGCCACGCCAACGTGTGCCGCTCGCCCGCCGCCGAGATGCTGTTCAAGGCGAGCCAGGCGCGCGCGCCGCGCTCGGGGGCCGCACCTATTGCGTTTCATTCGGCGGGCATTCGTGCGGTGAACGGCCACGGCATGGACCCGGTGATGCGGCGCCTGCTCGAAGAGCGCGGCGTCGCGGCCGGCGTTCACCACGCGCGGCGCCTCGAGCGCTCGCTCGTGCGCGCGGCCGATCTCGTGCTGGTGACCGAGCGCGCGCAGGTGAGCAAGGTCGAAGCGCTCGATCCGTCCGCACGCGGCAAGGTCTATCCGCTCGGCAAGTGGGAAGCCGATTCGGACGTCGCCGATCCGCACGGCGGCGAGGAAGACGAATACAGGGAGAGTCTCGTGCTCATCGAACATCTGGTCATGGGATGGCTGAAAAAAATATGCTGAAGAAACCCCGCATCGAAAACTCATTCGCGAGCTTGCGCACGAAGCTCGCCGCCTCACTTCTGCTGACGTCCTTTCTGTCGGCCTGCGCGACCGCACCGGGCAATTACCTCGACACGTCGCGGCTCAAGGACAACGATCAGGCGCCGAGCGAAACCTATCCGGTCCATCTGATCGACGCGAACCTGATCATGGCGCAGGCGCAAGCCGCCGCCGCGAAGACCCAGCCGTTGCCGCCGTCGGCGCTGTCCGATCCGTCGCTGTACGTGTACCACCTCGCGCCGCAGGACATTCTCGGCATTACCGTGTGGGATCACCCCGAGCTGACCACGCCGCAGGGCAGTACCTTGTCCTCGGGCGGCAATACCACGCAGACGATCGCGGGTGCGTTGCAGCAGCCGTATACGGCCGCGCTGCCGGGCCAGGCCGATCCGTACGGCCAGACCATCGCCGCCGACGGTACGATCTTTTTCCCGTTCGTCGGCCGCATCCAGGCCGCGGGCAAGACCACGACCGAGTTGCGCGATCAGCTCGCCTCCCGCCTCGTGCCTTATATCCGCAATCCGCAGGTCGACGTGCGCGTGCTGTCGTATCGCGGCCAGAAGGTGCAGGTCACGGGCGAAGTGAAGCAGCCGGGACCGCTCGCGGTCAGCGACGTGCCGCTGACGCTGGTCGACGCGATCACGCGCTCGGGCGGCACGAACCCGGACGCCGACATCCAGCGCGTGCGACTCACGCGCAGCCACAAGCTCTATGTGCTCAATGCCGATCGCATGCTCGATCAGGGCGATACCACGCAGGACGTGATGCTGCAGAACGGCGACGTGGTCAACGTGCCGGACCGCACCGACAGCCGCATCTTCGTGATGGGCGAAGTGAAGACGCCGATCCAGGTGCCGATCGCGCGTGGCCGCATGACGATCGCCGACGCGCTCACGCAGGGCGGCGGCATCCTCAACACCGACGCCAATCCGCGCCAGATCTACGTGATGCGCGGCATGCGCGAGCATCCGACCACGCCCGAGGTGTTCCGCCTCGACATGACGCAGCCGGACTCGATCATGCTGTCCTCGCAGTTCCAGTTGCAGCCGCTCGACGTCGTGTACGTGGGCACCGCCGCGTCGACCACGTTCAACCGTGTGTTGCAGCAGGTGCTGCCGAGCGTGCAGACGCTGTTCTATCTGAAGCAGCTGACGCGCTGAACGTTTGGCCTGTAACGTCCCGCGCCGCTGTTGTCCGGACGGTGCGGGACGTGCAACGAAAGCAGAAGTACCGCTGACGCGAAAGCCGAAGCCAACGACACGGGATGGAACAGTGAGCAATCAACTCTCTCCACACATGGCTGGTCCGATCAAGACCGAAGAAGAAGACGTCGTCCTCGGACAACTGGTGCAGGTGATCCTCGACGACATCTGGTGGCTGCTCGCGATCACCGCGATCATCGTCGCGATGGCGGTCGCGTACTGCTACCTCGCCAAGCCGACTTATTCGGCCGATGCGCACGTGCGCGTCGAGCAGTCCGACAGCATGTCGCAGGCGCTCACGCAAACGCAGACCGGCGCCGCGATCACCAGCGGCTCGACGTCGCTGCCGACCGACGCCGAGATCGAAATCATCAAGAGCCGTGGCGTGGTCGCGCCGGTCGTGCAGCAGTTGAAGCTGAACTTCAGCGTTACGCCGAAGACGATCCCGCTGCTCGGCAACATCGCCGCGCGCCTCGCGACGCCGGGCCAGCCCGCGCGCGCGTGGCTGGGGCTCACGTCCTACGCATGGGGCGGCGAAGAAGTCGACGTCGATTCGATCGACGTGACACCGTCGCTCGAGGGCGAGAAGCTGCTGCTGCGCGTGATCGACGCGCAGCACTATGAACTGTTCGCGCCGAACGGCTCGCTGCTGCTGCGCGGCCAGGTCGGGCAGCAGGCGCAGGGCGGGGGCGTGACGATGGTCGTCAACACGCTGGTCGCGCGCCCCGGGCAGGAGTTCACCATCGTGCGCTCGAACGATCTCGATGCGATCACCGCGTTCCAGTCGGCGATCACGGTGCAGGAGCAGGGCAAGCAGACCGGTGTGATCCAGATCTCGCTGGAGGACAAGAGTCCCGAGCATGCGGCGCTCGTCGCCAATGCGCTCGCGCAGTCGTATCTGCGCGAGCACGTGTCGAACAAGCAGGCCGACGCGAGCAAGATGCTCGACTTCCTGAGGAGCGAGGAGCCGCGCCTGAAGGCCGATCTCGAACGCGCGGAGGCCGCGCTGACCGCTTATCAACGTCAGTCCGGCTCGATCAACGCGAGCGACGAGGCGAAGGTCTACCTCGAAGGCAGCGTGCAATACGAGCAGCAGATCGCCGCGTTGCGTCTGCAGATGACGCAGCTCGCCGAGCGCTACGGCGACGACCATCCGACGCTCGTCGCCGCGCGTCAGCAGATGGCCGAATTGCAGGCGCAGCGCACCAAATACGCGGACCGCTTCCGCGATCTGCCGGCCACCGAAGTGAAGGCCGTGCAGTTGCAGCGCGACGCGAAGGTCGCCGAAGACATTTACGTGCTGCTGCTCAATCGTGTGCAGGAGTTGTCGGTGCAGAAGGCGGGCACCGGCGGCAACGTCCATATCGTCGACGCCGCGCTGCGCCCCGGCGCGCCGGTCAAGCCGAAGAAGATGCTGATCATCTCGGCGGCCGTGATTCTCGGGCTGATCGCGGGCACCGGTTTCGTGTTCCTGCGCCGCAATCTGTTCAAGGGCATCGACGACCCCGATCACGTCGAGCGCGCGTTCCATCTGCCGGTGTTCGGCCTCGTGCCGCAAAGCGCCGAGCAGGTGCAGCTCGAAAACAGCTATGCGCGGGGCGGCGAACGGCTGCGTCCGGTGCTTGCGAACGCGCGGCCGAAGGACGTGACGATCGAAAGTCTGCGCAGCCTGCGCACCGCGATGCAGTTCACGCTGATGGACGCGCGCAACCGCATCGTGATGCTGACGGGGCCGATGGCCGGCGTCGGCAAGAGCTTCCTCAGCGTGAACCTGGCGATGCTGCTCGCCCATTCGGGCAAGCGCGTGTTGCTGATCGATGGCGACATGCGGCGCGGCGCGCTCGAACGTCAGATCGGCGGCATGCAGGAGAACGGCCTGTCGGAGTTGCTGAGCGGCCAGATCTCGCTGGAAGAGGCGATTCGCGGTTCGAACATCGAAGGCCTGAGCTTCATTTCGTGCGGCCGCCGTCCGCCGAATCCGTCCGAGCTGCTGATGTCGCCGCGTCTGCCGCAGTATCTCGACGGCCTCGCGAAGCGCTACGACGTGATCCTGATCGACACGCCGCCGGTGCTCGCGGTGACCGATGCGTCGATCATCGGCGCGTATGCGGGCTCGACGTTCTTCGTGATGCGCTCGGGCATGCACAGCGAGGTCGAACTGGCCGATGCGCTGAAACGCCTGCGCTCGGCGGGCGTACACGTGCAGGGCGGCATCTTCAACGGCATGCCGGCGCGCTCGCGGGTCGGCTACGACCGCGGCTACGCGGCGACTCAGGCATACCTGAGCACGTGACGCGGGCTCCGCACTCGAGCACCGACTTCTGCACGACAGGAACAGAGGACATCACGATGAAACTGACGGTACTGGTACCGACCTATCGCCGCCCGGCCGATCTGGCGCGCTGCCTCGCGGCGCTCGAACGGCAATCGCGCGCGCCCGACGAAGTGATCGTGGTCGCGCGCGTCGACGACGACGCGACGCACGCGTGCCTGCGCGATCCGTCCACGGGCGGCCGCCTGCCGCTCGTGATCGCGCCGGTGGACATACCGGGCCAGGTCGCGGCCCTGAATCGCGGGCTCGACGCCGCGAGCGGCGACGTGATCGCGATCACCGACGACGACGCCGCGCCGCGCCGCGACTGGGTCGAGCGCATCGCGGCCGCGTTCGAAGCCGATGCGCGCCTCGGCGCGCTGGGCGGGCGCGACTGGGTGCACGAGAAAGGCCGCGTGCTCGACGGCGAGCGGCCGCTGGTCGGCAAGGTGACCGCGCACGGCAAGATCATCGGCAATCATCATCTGGGTGTCGGTGCCGCGCGCGAGGTGGACATCCTGAAGGGCGCCAACATGAGCTACCGGCGCGAAGCGGTGCGCACGATCCGCTTCGACGCGCGTCTGCGCGGCGCGGGCGCGCAGGTGCACAACGACATGGCGTTCAGCCTCGCGGTGAAAAACGCGGGCTGGAAGCTCGTGTACGACCCGCAGATCGCGGTCGATCATTTCCCGGCCGAGCGTTACGACGACGACAAACGCGACGCGCAGACGATGGCCGCGCTGCGCAACGCCGCGTTCAACTTCCATCTGATCCTGCGCGACCAGTTGCCGCCGCTGCGCCGCGAAGCCGCGTGGTGGTGGTGGACGCTGGTGGGCACACGGCTTTATCCGGGCCTCACGCATGCGGCGCTCGCGCTGTTGTCGAAGCAGGCGCAGTTGAAGCTGTCGCGCTGGCGCGAGGTTCGCGCAGGCGCCCATGAGGCGCGGCGCGCGCTGTCGAAGAGCGGAGTGTCCGCATGAGCACGAAGGTTCACGTTCATCTCTTTTACGGCGCCGATCCGCGTTTTTATCGCAAGGGCGACGATATCGGCTGCCTGTACGGTTATCACCATGCGCAGTCCGAAGCATTCGCGCTGACCTATTCGCAAGACGCGCGCGAAAGCCGGCCCGTGCGGCTCGTACGGCGCGCGCTGAAGGCCGCGCTCGGCTTCGATTTCATCCATACGTGGCGCAATCGCGCGGAGATGCTGCGCTCGGACGTGATCTGGACGCATACCGAGCAGGAATGGCTGTCCGCCGCGCTGATGCTGCTGCTGTGCGGGCGCAAGGCGGGGCCGCGCGCGTCGCCGCTGCTGCTCGCGCAAAGCGTATGGCTGCTCGACAAGTGGCCGTCGTACGGCATCGCGCGCAGCTGGTTGTATCGCAAGCTGATGACGCGGGCCGATCGGCTGACCACACTCGCGAGCGAAAACGCCGGGCTGTGCCAGGACTATTTCCACCGCGACGCGACGCCGCTGCTGTACGGCCTGAACACGCGCGACTTCCCGGTCACCCCGCCGACGCAGTGGACGCCTCGCACGCCGCTGCGCATCGCGGCGATCGGCAACGATCGCGACCGCGACTGGGAGACGCTGATCAAGGCGGTCGGCAACGATCCGCGCTACACGGTGAAGCTCGCGACGCGGCGGCGCATTCCCGCGTCGCTGCGCGCGTCGAATGTCGAGATCGCGCTGTTTTCCGGCATCAAAAAGCAGCACGAGCTGTACGACTGGGCCGACGTGATTGTCGTGCCGCTGCGGCCGAACTCGCACGCGTCGGGTATCACGGTGATGCTCGAAGCGGCGGCGGTCGGCAAGCCGATGGTCGCGACCGACGTCGGCGCGCTGCGCGACTATTTTCCTGCCGACGAAGCCGCCTACGTGCCGCCGTTCAATCCGCAGGCACTGCGCGATGCGCTCGACCGGCTCGCCGCCGGGCCTGACGAGGCGCTGCGCCAGGCGCAGGCAGCCGCGGCCGGTCTTCTCGCGCGCGATCTGACCACCCAGCACTACGCGATGCAGCACGTGCGGATCACGCGCGAGATGCTGAGCGCGCGCGGGCAGGCGAGCGCGCACGCCGGCGCAGCCACGCACGCGCAGCCCGCCGCACCCGGGCGCGAATCGCGCGGAGGCCTATAAGCGATGTCGACGATTCCGCGCGCGAACCCGTTGCCGCCGACAGGCGCGGCCAACGCCGGCCCTGCAAAACACCGCCGCGAGCGGGCTGCTGTCAGGCGGCCCGCGAGAATGGCTGCCGCCGCTCTTGCTGTGGCTGATCGCCGCGGTGCTGATCGTCGCGCATCAGGGCACGGTGCTCACGCTGGCGTTCCCAGTGCTCGCGATCCTGACGGGTCTGTGGCTCTACTTCAAGAGCCCGGCGCGCTACATCGGCTTCATGTGGTGGCTGTGGTTCCTGAGCCCCGAAGTGCGGCGTCTCGCCGACTGGTCAAAGGGCGCGTTCACGCCGACGAGCCTGATCCAGGTCGCGCCGCTCGCCGTCACGATGATCAGCGGGCTGTCGCTGCTGCGCTACTACCGGCTGCTCGCGCAGCGCCGCGGTTTGCCGGTGCTGCTGATCCTGCTCGGCTTGATCTACGCGTTCCTGATCGGCGTGATGTCGAGCGGCCCGCTCGCGGCCACCTACGACCTCGCGAACTGGCTCTACCCGATCCTGATCGGCTTTCACATCATGGCGCACACGCGCCAGTATCCGCAGTATCGCGACACGATCATCAACACGTTCATCTGGGGGATGCTGGTGATGGGCGGCTACGGCCTGATCCAGTTTTTCATCATGCCGCCGTGGGACGCGCTGTGGATGCTCGGCTCGCAGATGAACTCGCAGGGCGACCCGGTGCCGATGGGCGTACGCGTGTTCAGCACGATGAACTCGTCGGGCCCGTTCGCGTTCGCGATGATGGGCGCGATGGTATTCGTGATGGCCACGCAGCATCGCGTGCGCTGGATCGCCGCCGCGCTCGGCTTCTTCTCGTTCGCGCTGAGCCTCGTGCGCTCGACGTGGGGAGGCTGGGTCATCGCGCTCTTGATCCAGCTCGTGAAGTCGAACAACAAGGTGCGCGTGCGCATCGTCGCGAGCGCGGTACTGCTCGCCGGCTTGTGCGTGCCGCTGCTCGCGGTCGGTCCGGTGGCCGAACGGATGCAGGCGCGGCTAAACACGATCGTCAATCTGCACGACGACCAGAGCTACGCGGCGCGTAACGAGTTCTACGCGACCTTCGCGAAGACCGCGTTTACCGACGTCTCGGGCGAGGGCATGGGCGCGACCGGCACCTCGACGAAACTTTCCAACGACGGCGGCCAGCTCGGCCAGTACGGCAACTTCGACAGCGGCGTGATGAACATTCCGTTCGTGCTCGGCTGGCCCGGCACCTTGCTGTACATGTCCGGCATCGTGTGGCTGCTGACGCGCGCGGTGCTCGGCTCGTTCAGGCTGCGCGACGACAAGTTCGTCTCCGCGTGCCTGAGCCTGTGTCTTGCGACCTTCGCGATGCTCGTGTTCACGAACTCGCTGGTCGGCACCGGCGGCTTGCTGCTTTTCATGGGCGCTTTTTCGATTCTTTCCGCGGTTCACCACGAAAAAATGAACCGCGCACGCACGCTATTTCTCCACGGAGGCACGGATTGAGAGTCGCCATTGTCACGCACGTAGTGCGCCATAACGACGGCCAGGGGCGCGTCAACCACGAGATCGCGCGCGCGGCGCTCGACGAGAACATCCGCGTGACGCTGGTCGCGTCGCACGTGGCGCCCGAGCTGCTCGCGCATCCTAACGTGCGCTGGGCGCCGGTGAAGATCGGCCGCTGGTGGCCCACCAATCTGCTGCGCCAGCAGGTGTTCGCGGCGAAGAGCGCGCTGTGGCTGCGCGCGCATCGGCGCGACTACGACGTGCTGCACGTGAACGGCTTCATCACGTGGATGCGCGCCGACGTCAATACCTCGCATTTCGTGCATAGCGGCTGGTTCGCGAGCAAGTACTATCCGTTCGGCCTCACGAAGGGTGTCTGGTCCGCGTACCAGTCGGTCTACACGCGCTGCAACGCGTTGCTCGAGCGCTGGGCGTACCGGCGCTCGAAGGTGATCACCGCGGTGTCGCAGAAGGTCGCCGACGAAATCCGCGCAATCGGCCTCACGCCGCGCAACCGCGTGGACGTCATCTACAACGGCGTCGACACGCAGGGCTTCGCGGCGGCGAGCGGCGATCGCGCAAAGTTCGGGTTACCAGACGATGTGTTCCTGCTGCTGTTCGTCGGCGACCTGCGCACGCCGCGCAAGAATCTCGGCACCGTGCTCGCCGCGTTGAAGCATCTGCCCGAGCATGTGCAGATCGCAGTGGCCGGCTTTCTGCCGGGCAGCCCGTATCCGGACGAGGCGAAGGCGCTCGGCATCGCGCATCGCGTGCATTTTCTCGGGCTCGTCAAGGAGATGCCGGTGCTGATGCATTCGGTCGACGCGTTCGTGTTCCCGTCGCGCTACGAAGCGATGAGTCTGTCGCTGCTCGAAGCGATGGCGGCGGGGCTGCCCGTCGTGACCGCGCGCACGGCTGGCGGCGCCGAGATCATCACGCCCGAGTGCGGCATCGTGCTGGACGATCCCGACGACCCGCAAGCGCTCGCTCGCGCGGTCGCGCAACTCGCCGGCGACGACAGCGCGCGCCACGCGATGGGCAAAGCCGCGAGCGAACTCGCGACCGGCTTCGGCTGGGCGCGCATGGCCGCGCAATACATCGCGCTGTACCGGCAACTGGCCGGGCAGCAGGAAAACCGCCGGCGCAGCCAGACGGAAGCGACGGTCGTCGCGCAGAACGATGCGCTGACGCTGAACCATCTCGCCGGACAGAAGAGCGCGGAATGACCGCGCGAAGCGCGCCATCCACGTCTACACATAGCAACTCACCGGAAGCAACACACAGGGGCACACCATCATGACGACTGGCTCAATCAAATCACTGCAGATCGGGATGCACTGGTTTCCCGAACGCGCGGGCGGCCTCGACCGCATGTACTACTCGCTGGTCGGCGCGCTGCCGGGCGCGGGCGTCGCGGTGCGCGGCGTCGTCGCCGGCTCGCCGAAAGTCGCGGCCGATACCGGTGGCGCGATCAACGGTTTCGGCCCCGCCGCGCAATCGCTGCCGCTGCGGCTAATGGCGGCACGCCGCGCGCTACGCCACGAAATCCGCACATCGCGGCCCGATGTGATTTCGTCGCACTTCGCGCTCTATACGTTTCCGGGGCTCGACGTGACGCGCGGCATTCCGCAGGTGTCGCATTTTCAGGGACCGTGGGCCGACGAGAGCCACGTCGAAGGCGCCGATTCGTTCGGCCAGCGCGCGAAGCGTTATCTGGAGCAGTCGGTATACGCGCGTTCATCGCGGTTGATCGTACTGTCCGACGCGTTCGGCAAGATTCTCACGACGCGCTACGGCATCTCGCCGGAGCGCGTGCGCGTGGTGCCGGGCTGCGTCGATGTCGAGCAGTTCAATCTGCCGATCACGCAGGCCGAGGCGCGTCTGCGTCTGCAATTGCCGCAGGACCGACCGATCGTGCTGGCGGTGCGACGGCTGGTGCGGCGCATGGGTCTCGAAGATCTGATCGATGCGGTGAAGCTGCTCAAACGCAGAGCGCCCGACGTGCTGCTGCTGATCGCGGGCAAGGGTCGGCTCGAAGGTGAGCTGGAGGCACGCATCGCCGACGCGGGGCTCGAACACAACGTGAAGCTGCTCGGCTTCGTGCCCGATCAGCATCTGGCGGCGCTGTATCGCGCGGCCAATCTCAGCGTCGTGCCGACCGTCGCGCTGGAAGGCTTCGGGCTCATCACGGTCGAATCGCTCGCGTCGGGCACGCCGGTGCTGGTGACGCCGGTCGGCGGATTGCCCGAGGCGGTGGCGGGATTGTCGCCCGATCTGGTGTTGCCGGAGACCGGCGCAGCTGCGATCGCCGCGGGTCTCGCCGGCGCGCTGAACGGTACGCTGAAGTTGCCCGATGCGGATGCATGCCGCCGCTATGCGCGCGAACGCTTCGATAACGCGGTGATCGCGAAGCGGGTCGCGGCGGTGTATGCCGAAGCGATTGCGGGGAGCGTGCTGCATTGAAGCGCAGCGGCGGCGGTTCAATCGAATGAAAAAAGGGCGGGGCTCGGATCGCTGCGTTCGGGCCTCGCGTTCATGTCGCCGCAAGACCGGCAAAAAAACAGGCTACCAATAACGGCACATTTCTGTTGAACTTGAGCCCGGATCAGCCCCTGGCCGCGATTTTCCAACCTTATTTTTCAAATCCCTGAAACGTGGCGCCCGGCGTCGACTTCGTCACGTTGACGTCACACATCCGCGACGATAATCCCCGCGCCCGAAAGTACAAAAACACACGGGCGTCCCGCCAAAAAGCGGGGACCTTGTATTTTCTGATCTCGGGGATTCTCAGATGACCATCCGCCACCGCATCACGCTTCTCGTCATTCTGATGCTTGTCGCGCTATCCGCCATTGGCGGATACGCTGTGCTTCAGACCCGCAACAGCGCCGCCAACGTCAGGCAGGTCACCCAGGGCGTCGTGCCGAGCGCGCTCGCGTCGGCAGACCTCGTATCGCAGGTCAAGGACGTGCAGCTCGCGATGATGACGCTCGTCTATGCGCCTGACGCGAACATGGTCTCGCAGGCTCAAGACCTGCTGAAGAGCAAGGAAGCGTCGTTGCAGGCGGCGCTCGACGTGCAGGCGAAGGCCGCGCAAGGTCAGGCCCAAACCGGGCTCGTGAGCCAGGCGCGCGACAGCCTCGCGAATTATTTCAACGCGGTCAACGACACCGCGAAGATGAAGGCCGACGGCAAGAACGAACTGGCGCAGGCCTATCTGTTCGCGAACGTCGCGCAATACCGCGATGAACTCGAAGGCATCGTCGAGACGCTGCGGATCGAAAAGAACCGCCAGAAAGACGCCGCGATCGACGAACTGAACAGCGCGCTCGCCACCACGACGACGGCGATCGGCGCCGCGACCGGCGCGGCCATCGTCGTGCTGTTGCTGATCAGCGCGCTGCTGTATCGCCAGATCACCCGGCCGCTGAGCCGCATGCAGGTGGAGATGAGCGAGATCGCGGCGAGCCAGGACTTCACGCGTCGCGTGCCGGTCGGACGCATGGATGAGATCGGTCATTCGATCGTCGCGTTCAACGGCATGATCGAGAAGATCCAGCAAAGCTCGCTGCAACTGAAGCAGAAGACCGCCGATATCCAGGCGATGCTGCAAAACATGCAGCAGGGGATTCTGACGGTGGTCGAAGGCGTGGTCGTGCATCCGGAATACTCCGCCTATCTCGAGGCCATCTTCGAGACGCGCGAGATTGCGGGCCGTCCGTTGCTCGATCTCGTGTTCGGCGGCACCGATATCAACAGCGATGCGCTCTCACAGATCGAAGCGGCGCTGCAGGCATGCATCGGTGAAGACAGCATGAACTTCGAGTTCAATCAGCACCTGCTCGTCAACGAAATCGCCAAGCCGATGGCCGATGGCCGCGTGAAGACGCTCGATCTGAGCTGGTCGGCGATCACCGACGAACACGACGTCGTGCTGCGTTTGATGCTGTGCGTGCGCGACGTGACCGAACTGCGCGCGCTCGCCGCCGAGGCCGGCGAACAGAAGCGCCGGCTGGAAATGATCGGCGAGATTCTCGCGGTGAGTCAGGAGAAGTTCCATCACTTCGTCGAAAGCGCGACGGGCTTCATCAGCGAGAACGAACGGATCATCCGTCAGCATCACGAGCCGAGTCACGAAGCCGTCGCCGAGCTGTTCCGCAACATGCACACCGTCAAGGGTAATGCGCGCACGTACAGCCTTCAGCATCTGACCGGCATCGTCCACGAAACCGAACAGCGCTACGACGCATTGCGCCGCGCTGACAGCAGCGAAGCGTGGGACCAGCAGCTTCTGATCGAGGATCTGCAGCGCGTGAAGGCCGCGCTCGAAACCTACGCGACGATCAACGAAGTGAGCCTCGGCCGCAAGGGGCCGGGCCAGAGCGGCGCGGTGGATCGCTACCTGATGGTCGATCGCGAGTTGATCCAGAAGCAGCTGGATCTGCTCGAAAGCGCCGATCCGGCCGACCGGGATGCGCTCGTGTCGATGCGCGAATCGTTGCAGCGCGAACTGCGTCTGTTGGGCACCGAATCGATCTACGAAGCGCTCGCGGGCGTGCTCGACTCGCTGCCGTCTCTGGCGGCCGAACTCGGCAAGGAGGCGCCGGTCGTCAGCATCGGTAACAACGGCTACCGCGTGCGCAGCGAGGTCAGCCATACGCTGCGCAATGTGTTCACGCACCTGCTGCGCAACTCGGTCGACCACGGCATCGAGCCTGCCGCCGAGCGTGTCGCGAACGGCAAGGACCCGGCCGGCGTCATCGAACTGGAAGTGGGCGTCGACCATCACGCGCTGCAGATCACCATCAGCGACGACGGCCGCGGTCTCGCGCTCGCGAAAATCCGTGGGGCCGCGATCGAACGCGGCTGGATCGACGCCGATGCCGCGCTCAGCGACGAAGCGATTGCCGAGATGATTTTCCGTTCCGGCTTCTCGACCGCGCAGACCGTCAGCGAGATTTCGGGCCGCGGCGTCGGCATGGATGCCGTGCGCGATTTCGTGCGGCGCGAGCATGGCCGCATCGAATTGCGTTTCACCGACGATCGCCGCGGCGCGGACTATCGCCGCTTTCAGACCGTCGTGTCGTTCCCCGAGGACTGGGCGGTGGACAGTCTCGACGCGTCCGCCGATGCAGCGCGCGAGCGTGACGCGGATGCGTTAGCAGGCTGACGGCCTGATGGATTGAACGAAGCGATGGGAGCAGGTTGTGCTTGAAAGTTATCTTTTGGCCGCAGGCGTTGGCGGTATCCTCTGCGCACTCGCGACGGGAATTTTTTATCGTCGGAAGCTTCGCGCGGGTGCGCAGGCGCAACGTGTCGACGCGCTCGCGCGGCAGGCTCTCGAGCAGCAACTCGACGCGGCGGTCCGGCTCGGCGAGCAGGCCAACAGCGAGCGCGCCGCACTGGAGTCGATGCTCGCCGATCTGCGCGCGCAAGCCGGGCAGTGCGCGCACGATCGCGAAGCGTTGCAGGCGTCGCTCGACGCCGCGAGTTCGCGAAGCGACGAATGGCTGCAGCATGCGACGCGGATCGCGCACGAGGCGGGCCGTCTGAAAACGCTGACCATCACGTTCGAGCGTTGGCACGAGCAGATGATTTCGCTGATGTCGCAGAACCGCGACATGCACAAGAAGAACCAGGAGCTGTCGTCGATCGTGCAGCACGTGCTGATCGTTTCGCTGAATGCGTCGATCGAAGCGGCGCGCGCCGGCACCGCGGGGCGCGGCTTTTCGATCGTCGCGGGCGAAGTGCGCTCGCTGGCGTCGCGCTCGCAGGAGTTGTCGAAGAGCTATCGCGAGAGCCTGCAT
This sequence comes from Paraburkholderia sp. 40, assembly GCF_050434105.1. Classification (NCBI taxonomy): domain Bacteria; kingdom Pseudomonadati; phylum Pseudomonadota; class Betaproteobacteria; order Burkholderiales; family Burkholderiaceae; genus Paraburkholderia; species Paraburkholderia sp. 40. Next base: position 747,241 of record NZ_JBNPVY010000004.1, read on the forward strand.
CGCAACGACCTGACGACGGCGGCGACGTTCCAGGACATCCAGGCCGGCGGCAAGATGATCACGGCGTCGCTCGGCGGTGTCGAAGTGCTGGCGACCCAGTTCCAATCCCGGCTCGAGCAGGCCGCGGCGTGACTACCGATCAGGCGAAGCAAAGCATCGCGGACATCTTCTGTCACGCGGCCCGCGCGAGATTGCCCGCGACGCCGGGCGATTCGTGCGAGATCACGGCGGTGCCGAGGTGGGATCGCGATCATCCGGCCGGACCTTGCGCGATGGCGTTGACGATCTCGTCGATCGGCTTTCGTCTGCTGTTCGTGCTGCATTTCGGCAAGGACGACGCGACGCACGCCTACTACGCCAGCGGCGACACGACGCGTTCGCTGTCGGAAACGCTGATGGAACTCGGCAACCTGTGCTGCGGCTACATGAACCAGCAACTGGTCAATCATTTCCCCGATCTTGGCATGTCGACGCCGTATGAATTGAACGGCGCCTGTGTCGAGTATCTGGACGAGTTGCGGCCCGATCACGTGTGGGCGTACGAGCTGACGATCGGCGGTGCGGCCCGGCTGGGTGTCACGTTATGTCTATGCGCGCAGGCGCCGCTCGATTTCAAGGCTGAACTCGCCACGGCCGACGAGGCCGAAGGCGAACTCGAACTTTTCTAGCCCCTCAACACTGCATTCGCAGACTGAAACACGATGAATACCAGCAAGCCCGTCAGCAAGCTGCTCGTGCTCGACGACTGTCCGGCACACGCGCAAGCGCTGAAGCTCTTTTTCGACGAATACAACCTGATCGCACTGAAGGTGCGCGACAGCAACCGCCTCGGCTCGGTACTGGCCACCAATATCGATCTCGGCGGCGTTCTGCTGGCGGATAACTACGGCGGATCGGTCGAGCAGGCGGCTACGACCGCCGCGCGCATCAATGCCTTGCGCCCCGAACTGCCGGTGATCCTGCGTTCGAGCGGCAACGCGCCGCTCGAACGGCTTCCGAAGCCGTTGACGAACGCGGCATGCGCGCATTTCAATGCCGCCGATCTGACGGCGCTGCGTGAAGCCGTCGATCAATACATCTTCAGCCTCGACTTCCCGAACGCGCTCGTGCGCGGTATCGCGGAGATCACGGAAGCGCGGCTCGCCACGTTGTTCGACGGCGTCACGCTGCAACGCGACACGCCCAGTATCGTGCGCGATCGAATCATCTTCGGCGAGGTCTTCAGCCTGATTCCGCTCGAAGGCAGCTGGTGTCGCGGCTATATGTTGATGCAGGCCGAAGAGGAGCCGCTGCTCGGCATGATCGATCGCGACCGCGCGGCACGCGATTCCGGCATGGGCGCGGGGCAACCGGGCTTTCGCGATCTGAATGACGTGCTCGGCGAATTGACCAATCTGATCTGGGGGGCATTCAAGGACCGCTTCCTCGGTCAGCAGAACGCTCGCGAAGCAAGTCAGGTGCAGGTGCCACTGCTGGTCAATCACAAGCATCGCTACATCTCGTTCGGCTCGGACAATCCGCAGTTGCGGTTTCAATATCGATTGAGCGACGCCGCGAGCGGACAGTCGGTGTCGATCGACCAGCGCTTCGTTTTCAACCTGAGCTGGTCACCCGAAGATTTTTCTGAAAACGCGGTGGATGTCGACGACCTCGTCGAGTCCGGCGAACTCGATCTGTTTTGATACGACGCGTCGGTGACGCAAGGGAATGGTTATGGCAAAGATTCTGGTGGTGGACGATTCGAGCACGGTACGCGATGAAGTCGCGGGTTTTCTGGCGAAAAACGGTCTCGACGTCGCGACGGCCATCGACGGCAAGGATGGCCTTGCGAAGCTGAAAACGGATTCGAATATCCGCCTGATCGTCAGCGACGTGAACATGCCGAATATGGACGGCCTGACGATGGTCGAAAAAATCCGCGGCGAACTCGCGAACAAAACCGTCAACGTGATCATGCTGACGACCGAAAGCAGCCCCGCGATGAAGGAGCGCGGCAAGGCCGCCGGCGTGAAGGGCTGGATCGTCAAGCCGTTCAAGGGCGATGCGGTGCTCGAGACGTTCCGGAAACTGGCGGGTTGACGGGGCAGTGTGCGGCGAGCCCCGCCGCACACGGATGCCGTGTTAGAACGTCTCGTGGTGCTCGTTGCGCGCGATGTCCGCCTGCACCATCATCTGGCACAGCTGTTCGAGCGAGGTTTGCGGTTGCCAGCCGAGCGTGTCGCGCGCCTTGTCCGCGCAGCCGATCAGCAGGTCCACTTCGGCCGGCCGATAGAACTTCGGATTGACCCGCACGAGCGTCTTGCCGGTCGCGACGTCGATGCCGGTCTCGCGCTCGTCCTTGCCCGACCATTCCAGCTGATAGCCGGCCGCCGTAAACGCCATGCGCACGAAATCGCGAACCGTTTCGGTGCGGCCGGTCGCGAGCACGAAGGTGTCGGGCGCGTCGGCCTGCAGCATGCGCCACATACCCTCGACGTATTCGAGTGCGAAGCCCCAGTCGCGCTGCGCGCTCAGGTTGCCGAGTTCGAGCACGTCCTGCTTGCCGAGCTTGATCTTCGCGACCGTGTCCGAAATCTTGCGCGTGACGAATTCGCGGCCGCGTAGCGGCGATTCGTGATTGAACAGAATGCCGCTGCTCGCGAACAGGTTGTACGACTCGCGATAGTTGATCGTCGACCAGTGAGCGAACAGCTTCGCGACACCATACGGGCTGCGCGGATAGAACGGCGTGCTTTCGCGTTGCGGCACCGCCTGCACGAGGCCGAACATCTCGGAGGTCGACGCCTGGTAGAAGCGTGTCTTCGGGCTCAGGATACGCAGGCCTTCGAGCAGATTCAGCGCGCCGACGCCGGTCACTTCAGCGGTGGTCACCGGCTGGTCGAACGACACGCCGACGAAGCTCTGCGCGGCGAGGTTGTACAGCTCGTCGGCCTGCGTGCCGTCGAGCAGGCGCAGCGTCGAGCCGAGGTCGGTGAGGTCGTGTTCGACGAGACGCAGATTCGGATGATCGAGCACGCCAAGCTCACGCATGCGCCAGAAGTTGACCGAACTCGTGCGCCGGTAGGTGCCGGTCACGTGATAGCCCTTGTCGAGCAGCAGCCGGGTCAGATAGGCGCCGTCCTGTCCGGATACGCCGGTGATGATCGCTTTGCGTGGTTGGCTCATAGCTTGCCTTCTAGTTTGTGAGAGAAAAGAGAACGGAACGCGCGTAAGGGCCTGACTCAATGCGCGTTGTCCAGCAGCCGCCGCACCAACGGTTCGACGACCCGATAATCCTGTTCGGCCTTCAGCCGGTACAACTCCGGCTTTGGATGCGCGCCGTCCGACATCAGCGACTTCCAGTCGGGCAGGCTGCTCACATACATGTATTGATCGACGAGCGGCACCTGCTGTTCGGCGGCCACGCGTCGCGTCATCGCTATCATCGCGGCGAGCCGGGCGTTGAGCCGGTCATCGGGCATCGGGTTCGAGGTCTGCAAAACAGGCTCCTTGCCGAGCGCTCGCGCGGTTTGCACGAGCGACGTCTCGGCCGCGTAAAACTGCTCGGGCGTCTGGTTGTGCATCACTTCGTTGATGCCGTAGTTGATCAACACGATCCGCGCGGGCGAGGCGGCGAGACGTTCGCGCCACGGCAGTCCCGCCGTCGGCCCCGCGCGACGATTGCCGGTGCCGTCGCGCAACTGCCAGGCCATCGTGCCGCCGACGCCGTAGTTCGTGACGCGCACGCGCTCGCCGTCATGCGCCTGCAACGCTTGCTGCAGATACGTGACGGCGTTGCGGGCTTGCGGGCCGCAGTGGCCATCGCTGCAGGTGATGCCGAGCGTGGTCGAGTCGCCGTAAGCGTCGATCAGCAGTTGCGTCGGCGATGACACTGCCGGCTCGGCCACGGCCGCGCGCGTTGTAGGCGCGATCAGCATCAGCGCCGACACGACACCCAGCACGCGGGCAGCAACAACGGCCAGGCGGTTCATGCGCGGCCTTGCGGTGCTTGCCGTGCAACGTCGGCGCCGGCGCGGGTCGTCGCTCCCGACCCGCGCGCGCCGAAAATCAGGCGCTTCTCGAATGCGAACCACGTGATGCTCGCGTACACGAGCGTGATAGCGAGCGCGATCGCGGCGCTCAGATAGCGATTCAGATGCAGCGGCCACACCATGTACAGCACGCTCAGGTGGATCAGATAGATCGTGTAGCTGATGGTGCCGATATAAACGAGCACGCGATTGCACAACAGCCGCTTCACGATGCCCTTGCTCTGCAGCGCGATCACGACGATCGATGTACACAGCACCAGCGACACGCTATACAGCCCGGCATTCGACAACGGCGTATTCGCTGCGCGAAAACGCGGGTAGTGAAGATGCAGCCATGCCAGCACCGCAAGCGCGGCCAGAGCGCCGAGCACCGCGAGTCCCTTGAACGGTTCGAGCGCATTGCGATCGCGCCGCACGGCAACCGCGAGCAGCGCGCCGGCCGCGAGCAGATCCATGCGGAACGGCGTCAGGTAGTAGATCGGCCAGAACGAATCGAACCACGGCGTCGCGAGCGCGCGCAGCAGCGGCACCAGAACGATCAGCGCGGCCGCCACCAGCCCAAGCAGACGCTCGGGCACGAGCAGGATCACGAACGGCCAGAAGATATAAAACTGCTCCTCGACCGCGAGCGACCACAGCACGTTGAGGCTGTCATGACCGCTTTGATTGAGCGCATCGCCGATATTGGTCGCGAAGAACGCGTACCAGTACCAGTGCTGCGCCCACGCGAGGCCGAACAGCAGCGACGACACGGCCATCAGCAGCAGGTACGGCGGCAGGATGCGGCGCGCGCGCCGCGCATAGAAATAGCTGAAATACGACTGCTGGCGCGACTTGCGATCGAGCAGGATGCCGCTGATCAGAAAGCCGCTCAAAACGAAGAACAGATCGACGCCCATCCATAGCGGCGCTTTCAACGCGTGCTGCGCGAACACCGCGAGCACGGCGATCGCGCGCAGACCGTCGAGCTGCACGATGCGGGAATGGGAGGGCGCGAGGGGCAATGCGCTGGCTGTCATGAACCGTCCATGGTGTAAAGCGGATGAGCCGGGCGAAGCGCTGCGCGGTTCGCCACGGCTTGCCAGCGAACAGGCGCGCGCTTCGCGTCGCAACTGAAGTGCAATCGATTCTAGGGAAAAGAAACTCGAGAAAAAACCCGTTGGAATGGGCTAATTGAATCAGATTGAAACAGGGTATTTCTTTGGCCATTCTCGATAGATTTATATGTTTATGTGGTGAGCATCGGGCAATCCGTAATAAATGCGCATTGCGTGATATCACATCGGTAGGAACGGGGGATCGTCGCGACAGAGGCGACTGACGGCGAGGCTTGCGCTTTTATCGATTTTTAAAATCGTTTCTTTTTGCGACGTATAAGCGGACGAATATTTTTGAATTATTTTCGATTTTCGTCACCGCATTTTTTCCGCGTAACTTAGCCGTGCGGACGGCTGCCTTCAGGCGCCGCGCTTCAATCGGTTGCGCTTCGTTTCGCTTTGCCACATCACTGAATTTCGCCCCGAGCGGGCGCAGGTCCGCGTGCATCGCGTTGACCGGACATCGACTGGAGGTTCCGCCTTGCGCCGTATCACGTTCAAAAGCTGGTTCGCCCTGACAGCCTGCGCTGCCGGCGTCGTCGCCGCATCGGCCAGTCTGCCGGCTCGCGCCGAAACCGCTTTGAACGCGAAGACCTCATGGATCGGCAACAGCTTCGGCTTTGGCGATGGCACATGGACGCAGATCGATATCACCGCGATCGCGGTCACGCCCGACGGCAAGGTCTATACGAACGCGCCGTGGGACGAAAGCGGCGCTGAAGCGAGCGTCTATCAGGACGGCAAGATGCTCGGCTTCGCGGGCGGCACGCATGGCTGGGGCAACGCCGGCGGCAATGCGATCGCGGTCAACCGGAAGTATGCGTTCGTCGCGATCGCGGTCGGCAATGAAAAGGGCCGCCTGGTCGAGCCGGGCGTGTGGCCGGACAAGGGTAAGCAATGGTTTGGTATCTCGCGGCGCCTGATCGACGAGCCGAAGCGCGTGGCACCGTTTCAGCCCGCGGCTAAAAACGCGGACCCGCACGCGCAGCTCGCGGCCGGCTTTCTGATGATGAACGAAGTGCCGACCGGCACGAATGCCGAGATCGGCGGGCTCGCCGCGAACGACACGACGCTGTTCGCGGCCAATACCGCGCGCAATCGCATCGAAGTCTACGATGCCGAATCGATGCAGCAGAAAGCGACGTGGAACGTGCACGAGCCTGGACGTATCGCGCTCGCGCCCGACGGCACGCTATGGGTGCTCAGCGGCACGCGCGGCGATCGCGCGCCGGGTATCGAGCATTACACGGCGACCGGTCAGCGCATCGACGAGACCATCACGCTGCCGGCCGATACGGTCGCGGTCGGCCTCGCCGTCGATGCGCAAGGCCGCCTCCTGATCGCCGATAACGGTCCGCGCCAGCAGGTGCTGTTCTTCACGAAGCGCGACGGCCGCTACACGGAGTCGGGCACGCTCGGCGAGCGCGGCGGCATTTTCAGCGGCGTCGCGGGCAAGCCCGGACCGTTGCGATTCAACGGGTTGACCGGCGTGGGTGTCGATGCGCGCGGCAACGTGTACGTGTCGACCAATGGCATCGGTCCGCGTTACGAGCCGATCGGCGCGGGCCTCGGCGCGACGCTCGAAAGTTATGCGCCGAACGGCAAGCGCAACTGGCAGGTCGAGGGGCTGCTGTTCGTCGACGGCGCGTGGATCGATCCGGCCCGGCCCGACAGCGTCTATACCGGCAACAAGCGCTTCGAACTCGATTTGTCGAAGCCGTCTGGACAGGACTGGAAATACGCGGGGTTCCTGTCGAATCGGTTCAAGTACCCGGACGATCCGGTGTTCCATACCGACCAGTATCCGGGTCTGCCGATCGCGCGGCGGTTGAAGGGGCACACGTTCCTCTATCTGACCGATATGTATGCGGATCATCTGAAGATCTATCGCTTCGATCCGCAGCATGACGGCGAGACCGCGATTCCCTCGGGATTTATCGCAGGTCGCGAGCGCGCGGTCGCGAAGGTGCCGAATGCACCGCCGGGTGGTGACTGGATCTGGCGCGACACGAATGGCGACGGGCGCTTCGATCGCGACGAATACACGCTGAACACGAGTGGCACGAAGCTCGCGGGCGGCTGGGGCTGGTGGGTCGACATGGCCGGCGACATCTGGCGTACCCGGGATACGAAGGGCATCTATCGCTTCCGTTTCGGCGGACTCGACGCGAAGGGCAACCCGGTCTACTCGTACTCGAACCTGACCCAGTACCCGGTGCCGGCACCGTTCAGCGAACTGCATCGCGCGATCTATGAATCGGACACCGACACGATGTACGTGAGCGGCTATACGGCCGATATGCCGACCGCGCAGGGCTTCTGGAAGGAAGTGGGGCGCGTGCTGGTGCGCTATGACAAGTGGTCGAGCGGCAAGCCGGTGCAGCGCTACGCGATCACGCTGCCGTGGCAGACGCAGAGCAAGCCCATCGCGACGATCATCGGCGTCACGGTCGAGGGGCAATACGTGTTCGGCGTCGAGCCGGTCGGCGCGGTGCACGTGTGGGACAAGGACAGCGGCAAGGAACTCGGCGTGATCCGGCCGGGCCCCGAAGTGGGCCGCGCGTCGGGTTGGGTCGACGTGCCGAACGGTATCAGCGCGACGAAGCGCGGCGATGGCGAGTACCTGGTGTTCGTCGAGGAAGACGCGCGCGGCAAGGTGCTGATGTATCGCTGGAAGCCTTGAGGTGCGTTGGCCTCGCTGACGCAGCCCTACACGCAATCTAACCGCAAAACCGAAGGGATTCGATGGACAAAGGCATTCTCAGGAACGTGGCGATCAACTTTTTCGGGCTCGTGCTGCCGACGTTCGTGTCGCTCGTGACCGTGCCGTCGTATATCCGGCTGCTCGGCGTGGAGCGCTACGGTGTGATCAGTCTCGTGTGGACGCTGATCGGCTACTTCGGGATTCTCGATCTCGGCATGAGCATGGCCGCGCAGAACCATATTTCGAAGGCGCGCGCGTCGGGCGATCAGCAGGAAAGCGCGCGCGTGTTCTGGAGCGCGACGTGGCTCAATCTGACGACCGGCGTGGTCGGCGGTCTGATCATCTACTTCGGCGCGTTCCTGTACACCGCGTATTTCACGAAGGTATCGCCCGAGCTGCAGCACGAAGTCTATATGGCGCTGCCGTGGCTCGCGGTCGCGATTCCGATCGCGAACGTGTCGTGGGTGTTCGCGGGCGCGATCAATGGCGCGGAACGCTTCGGCGTCTACAACACGAACCAGACGATCGGCACGTTCCTGTTCCAGCTGCTGCCGCTCGGTGCCGCGTGGTGGCTCGGCGCGACTTTGCAGAACGTACTCGCCGCGGCAGTCGTCGCGCGGATTCTCGCGGCGTTGCTGCTCGGCCGCTACGCGCTGAAAGTGCTTGAAATACGCAGCATTCAGCCGCCGCGGCTCGGCGTCGCAAAGGGGCTGTTCAACTTCGGTGGCTGGATGCTGATCGCCAGCGTGACGACGATGGTCGCCGATTCGCTCGATCGCGTAATGCTCGGTTCACGGCTCGGCGCGCGTTTCGTCACGTACTACACGGTGCCGCAGAACCTCGTCACGCGTCTGAACATCGTGCCGACCGCGCTGGTACGCACGCTGTTTCCGCGGCTTTCCGCAGTCGGCCGCGCCGACGCCGACACGATCACGCAGCAATCGCTCGAATTTCTGAACGGCGTGTTCACGCCGGTCGCGCTGATCGCGATGCTGGTGCTCGAACCGTTCCTGCATCTGTGGGTCGGCAACGAGATCGCGACGGTCGCGGCGCCCGTGGGCCGCATCATGATCGTCGCCGTGTGGCTCGTCGGCCAGGCGAACGTGACGCGCATCCTGATTCAGTCACAGGTCAATCCAGCCACCGCCGCGCGCATCGGCCTCGTCGAGTTGCCGCTTTTCGCCGGCGCGTTGTGGCTCGGTATCACGCATTTCGGGCTCACGGGCGCGGCGGTCGCGGTCGCTGCCCGCGCGCTGTTCGACTACGCGGTGCTGCTGCGTTTCGCCGCGATCCGCGCGCGCCAGATCGTGCTCGACATGCTCGCCCATCTCGCTTTCCTGCTCGCCAGCCTGTGGCTCGCCAGCTTCCTGCCGAGCCTCGCGCTCGCGATCGCCGCCGGTGTGCTGATGGTCGGCGCGAACGTCGCGTGGTCGATCACGATGACGCCCGCCTTGCGCAATCTTGCGCGTTCACTGCTATTGCGACTGAATCCGAGGAAAAGCGCATGAACCAAGACGTCCTTGAAAAAAAACTGTTGAGGCCCGCGACGCGCAGCGCGCTCGACGAACTGACGAGCGTGCCCGGCATCCAGCCGGCACCGCGCCGTACCGCACCGCGCGCGAGCAAAAGCGTGCGCATCGCGATCGTGCACGACTGGCTCGTCACCTACGCGGGCGCGGAGAAAGTGCTCGAGCAGATCATCGCGTGCTTTCCCGATGCGGACCTGTTCAGCCTCGTGGACTTTCTCGACGATCGCAGCTTCCTGCGCGGCAAGCCGGTGACGACGTCGTTCATCCAGAAGTTGCCGCTCGCGCGCAGCAAGTACCGCTCGTATCTGCCGCTGATGCCGCTCGCGATCGAGCAGCTCGACGTGTCGGCGTACGACGTCGTGATCTCGAGCAGTCACGCGGTCGCCAAGGGCATTCTGACCGGTCCCGATCAGGTGCATATCAGCTACGTGCATTCGCCGATCCGCTATGCGTGGGATTTGCAGCATCAGTATCTGCAGCAGTCGAAGCTGACCAACGGCCCGAAGTCGGCGCTGGCGCGGTTGATTCTGCATTACATGCGCAACTGGGATATCCGCACGTCCAACTCGGTCGACGACTTCGTCGCGAACTCGGCGTTCATTGCGCGACGCATCAAGAAGGTGTATCAACGCGACGCGCAGGTGATCTTCCCGCCGGTCGATGTCGAAGCGTTCACGCTGTGCACGGAGAAGGAAGACTTTTATCTGACCGCCTCGCGCATGGTGCCGTACAAAAAAATCGATCTGATCGTCGAGGCGTTCGCGCGGATGCCCGAGCGCAAGCTCGTCGTGATCGGCGACGGACCCGACATGGCGAAGATCCGCGCGAAGGCGGGGCCGAACGTCGAGATCATGGGCTATCAACCGTTCGAGGTGCTGAAGGACCGCATGAGTCGCGCGAAGGCATTCGTGTTCGCGGCCGAAGAGGACTTCGGCATTTCGGTGGTCGAGGCGCAGGCTTGCGGCACGCCGGTGATCGCGTACGGCAAGGGCGGGGCGCTCGAAACGGTGCGCGATCTGTCCGAACCGAAGCCGACCGGCATGTTCTTCGATGAGCAGGATACCGACTCGATCATCGCTGCCGTGAATCGTTTCGACGAGCTTCGGCACCGGTTCCTGCCGGAGAATTGCCGCGGCAACGCCGAGCAGTTTTCGGCCGCGCATTTTCGCGAGCGCTTTTTCTCGCAGGTGCGCGCGGCGGTGCCCGCGTTGCACACGGCGACGCTGCCGGCCTATACGCCGTATCGGCCCGCCGTGCAGGGCGCCGCGAACGTGCCGCGCATTCTCGCCGTCGATCAGAGCGGCGTGCTCGGCGGCGCCGAACTGTCGCTGCTCGAAATCGTCAAGGCGCTGCGCTCGCGCATCGAGGTCGTGCTGTTCGACGACGGGCCGTTCAACACCGCACTCGCGAAAACCGGCGTCGAGGTCACTGTACTCGATGCCGGCGCGCTCAAAAATGTGCGCAAGCAGGGCGGTTCGATGCCAAAAGGTCAGGCGTTGAAGGGACTCATCTCACTCGTGCGTGCCACCGCGAAACGCGCGCGCAAGGTGGATGTGATCTACGCGAACACGCAGCGGGCGATGGTGATCGGCGCGGTGGCCGGCAAGCTCGCGCGACGGCCGGTGGTCTGGCATTTGCGCGACATCGTCAGCGCCGAGCATTTCGGCGGCAAGCAGCTTGCGATCATCAAGTGGTGCGCGCGGCTCGGCCTCACCCATGTGATCGCCAATTCGGCTGCGTCGGCGCAGGCGTTTGCGAAGCTCACGCGGTTCGACAGCAAGCGCATCGACGTCGTGTTCAACGGGATCGCCGCGGAACCGTTCGACGCATTGCGCACGGTGCCGCAAGCGGTGCTGCGCGAGCGCCTGAATCTGCCGCGCGACGCGTTTCTCGTCGGCCTCGTTCAGCCGGCTTGCGCGTTGGAAGGGGCAGCATGTGCTACTCGAAGCGATGGTGCTCAATCCGCAGATGCATGCGGTGCTGGTCGGCGCGGCGCTGTTCGGCGAGGACCAGTACGAGAGCGAACTGCGCGCCTTCGTCGCCGCGCACAAGCTTGGCGAGCGCGTGCATTTTCTCGGCTTCCAGCACGATATTCCGGCCTGCATGTGCGCGGTCGATTCAGTTGTGCATACGTCGATCACCCCGGAGCCGTTCGGCCGCGTGATCGTCGAGGGGATGCTCGCGCAGCGGCCGGTCGTGGCGTCGCGCGCAGGCGGCGTGCTCGAAATCATCGACGACTACGAGAACGGCGTGCTGTGTACGCCGGGCGACGCGCATGCGCTCGCCGATACGCTCGCCGAATTGCGCTCGAACGGCGACTTGCGCGACAAACTGGTCAGGAACGGCTATCGGACCGCGCAGGAGCGCTTCGGCACGCGCAGCTATGTGGATGGGGTTGCGCAGATTCTGACCGGCGTGGCAGCGCGGTGACGAGGTGATTTTTACGCGAGGGTAGACGAGGGCTTGGCCAGTCCTTGCTTGGCGTAGCGGAGCGAAAGTCTCGAACGACTTTCGCTCCGTTTTTTTTATTGCACCGCCGGGTGGCTTTAGAGTTGCCAAGAGAATCTGGACAACACCTCGCGCGGCGACAGGTTGATTACTCGCTCAGAAGGCGCTTGAGTTCGTCAAGGAATGAAGCAGTAGTGTGGCCCCACAGATTGGGATCAAACCCTGCGCGTCGAGACTTCGGCATGCGCGCGAAGCGCCTCAGCCACAAGTTGCCCGCATCAAGCTGGCACGCAGGTTTATCCGCGAGCCGCAGCGCGCCGCTGCAATGGATGCAATAGCGCTGATCACGCAGAACACCGGCACACCGGACGAACCCCGACCGGCATCGATTCCTGACGGTAAAGTGGCTCAACGCCGCCCTTTTTGTTGAACCGCGATTGCGGAAATATGCATTGAAAATGAGATACGCGAAATCATCGTGAATATTTGTCAAAAAGTCTCAATCTCAAATTAAGGGTGCACTGAAGAATGAACTGCTGGAGCATCTACGGCGCACCCGGGCCATACGCCGCTCGCGCCATCACACCCAGAAAACGGACGATCACGGCAGGATCCGTGAGGCGGTATCAATCCGTGAACGCCCCGCCACTGTGGAAGACCGTGCGGTGCCGGGGCACTGGGAAGGCGATCTCCTGTGTGGCAGCGGCGGCAGCCAGATTGCAACGCTTGTAGAGCGTCAGACACGCTATGTAATGCTGGTGAAGATCGCGAGCAAGGACAGCGAAACAGTAGTCAATGCGCTCATCAGACATGCTGGAAAGCTGCCGAAGGAACTGTATAAATCGCTTACCTGGGATCGGGGATCAGAGATGGTGAACCACAAGCAGTTCACCATTGCCACCGACGTTGCCGTGTACTTCTGCGATCCGAAACACCCCTGGCAACGGGGCTCGAATGAAAATACCAATGGCCTGTTGAGACAGTCCTTCCCGAAAGGCATCGACCTGTCGGTCTACTCACAGGCCAAACTCAATGCCGTGGCTCGAAGGCTGAACGAGCGTCCAAGGAAGACACTGGATTACGAAACGCCGGCTGAACGGTTCCATCGAACTATTGCATCGACCGGTTGAATCCGCCACGCTTCGTGGACAAAGCACTAACTGGCGCCGATCACTACGGAGAAGGCGGCTCAATGCCGCCTTTTTTGTTGGACGGTGATATCGGAAAAATGCACCTGAAAATGAGATGGCCGGAGCAATTGTGAATATCTGTCAAAACGGCTTTGTCTCAATTTAAAGTCATTGACCGTGTCGCGTTTTAGATGGTTAATTCGTCGGGTGTGTTCTGGGAAATCACGGCGCGCGTCAAGCAGGTTGTCGCCTCACTCATGCAGCCAGAGGCTGTTTATTTGCGCCGATCGACGCCATCTCAACGACTGAGTCACGTTCGGGGTTAAGCGTCACGGCACCAACCGGTGTCCAGTTGCGCGTGTGACACGACCAGCGGGCCGGATTGCATGCGCGCGCCTTCACGTACAGTGCGTGACGTGCCGCGAGAAGCGCACGATCGTCGCCGGCATGACGCTGCGCAGGCGTCACGTAGCGGATGCCGCTATGACGATGCTCGAAGTTGTACCACTGCACGAAGCCGGCAGCCCAGTTGCGAGCAGCGTTCAGGTCCTCGAAGCCTGTGACCGGAAACTCCGGCCGGTACTTCGCGGTTCGGAACAGCGCTTCGGCGTAGGCGTTGTCGTCGCTGACACGGGGGCGTGAGTACGACGGCTTGACACCCAGCCAGTGGAGCATCGCCAGCACGGTCGTGGCCTTGAGCGTCGCACCGTTATCGCCGTGCAGCACCGGCCGGGTCTCAAGGACGGCAATGCCTTCGGAGAGCGCCGTACGACGCACGAGATGAGCAGCGTGTTCGGCCGCGTCGCTGTCGTGCACCTCCCAGCCGACAATCTTGCGGCTATACAGGTCCAGGATCAGGTACAGGTGGAACCATCGACCTGTTACCGTTGCCGGCAGAAACGTCATGTCCCAGCACCACACCTGGCGCGGCGCCGTTGCGACGTGCGTGGTCGGCGGCCGGGCGCTCGAAGCCGTTCTGGCACGACCACGGCGCGTCATCTGCCCATGCTCGCGCAGCACGCGCGCAAAGGTCGATTCGCTGGCGATGTACACGCCTTCGTCAGCCAGCATCGGCACGATACGCGCCGGTGGCATGTCGGCAAAGCGTGGCTCGTTGGCTACGCGCAGCACGTTTGCCCGCTCCTGCGGGCTCAGGGTGTGCGCGGGCAATGGGCGCATCGCGCCGGGCCTGGCGTCGCCCTTGACGAGCCCCTGATGGGCCTTCCAGCGTTGCAGCGTTCGCACATCGATTCCGGCGACCTCGCAGGCCAGACGCAACCGTGCGCCAGCCCGATTGGCCGATTCGATTTCCCGGGCCAGCCGCTGGCGATCCTCGAGGCCGATCATTCGTCCTCGCCCTTGTCCGTGTTGAAGATCGCCGCGACTTTTTTTGACAGTACCAGCAGCGCTGCTGTCTCAGCCAGCGCCTTCTCCTTGCGCCGCAGTTCGCGTTCGAGCTCCTTGATGCGGCGCTGATCCTGCTTCGTCTGCTGCGGGCTCGCGCGGGCTTCTTCGGGCTCGGCCAGCGCCTGCGTGGCCGCTTGCCGCCACTGCGCCAGAACCTGCGGATACACGCCATGCTCGCGGCACCACGCATTGCGCGCCGTCTCGTCCATCGCCGCCGTGTTCAACACCGCCTCGAAACGGGCGGCCGCTGTCCATGCCCGCTCGCGAGCGGGCATGGACAGCGCATCACTGCGCCAGCGCTCCAGCGTCTGCGCGCCCACACCGATCTCTCGCGCAACCTCTTCCACCGATGCGCTCTCCGGCGGCAGCAACCGCGCCACCGCTCTGTCCTTGAATGTCTTTCCGTAACGCGCCAACTTGTTCTCTCATTATCGCCCCCAGATTCCAATTTTATCCAGGCGACAACCATTGTGACGCGGGGGGATCAGCAGAGGTCAAATGGAACAACAGAAATGGGATGAAACCGGGGGCAAGGATGAGTACCTGCTTTACCGTATCACCTATTCAGTCTACTCGAACTTCCCGCCAATGCCGTCCGCAATGGCGCTCAACGCCGAAACCGGCGAATGCTTTCCGCAGGACGGGCTTCGGTTGTATTCGATATGAACCATAACGTGGAGGATAACTGATGGTGCTCTTACGCGTGCTCAATGGTCTAATGGTCTGAGAGCGCGAATTAATCTATGGGAGGGTCCAATGTACGAAAGGATGCGCTCGGCAGAGGAGATCATGGAAGAAATGAAGGCTCGCTTTGCGGAAATGTTCGAGGGATCAGATAACCAGGAATGTCTTGATTGTCGTATCACGTTCAAGATATACAAAGAGTGGCCTGATATGCCTCAGGCAATGACGATAAACCAGAAATCCGGGGAGCGGATTCCGATTAATGCGATCAGGGCTCTCCCATCCGGTTACGACATGAGGCAGGCGTTAGGGCAAGGCGGGGGGTGCCTCTGTCGCAATCGATCTGCGAGCCTGTTCGATGAAGAGCTTACGCTTCGCGATGCCAACGGATCGCCACTCGCCGACACGTATTACACGATTGAGTGGCGAGGTTTCCTAACGCGCGGCGTCACTGATTCCATCGGACGTACACAGCGGCACAAGACAGACGGCGCGCAAGCGGTGCGTATCTATCTTGGACACCGCGAGTCTGTCTAACAATTCTCGCAAAGTAACTCATACAATGGAGTAAATGTGACCGACCCGCTGCACGAATGCGTAACCAATACTGATCCTAATTCAAATGTCACCGTATATTCCTCGCGCTTGTGTAAGCCGTGGAAATTTTCCGCGCAGGGAACCAAGTTCCTTAAAGGTTGGGAACAGTTCAGCGCGACCATGTACGACAATGACGGCAGCAAAGCCGGAAATGCAACAGTTGGATATGGGCACCTTGTTCATTTGGGGAAAATATCCAGCGCCGCATCGGAAAAGCCATTTCAGAAAGGAATAACCGAAGCACAGGCCGAGAGGCTACTTAAGGAAGATGTCAAGTGGGCGGAAAATACGATCAATCGAAAAATTCGGCTCCCGCTGTTTCAATTTGAATACGATGCACTTGTGTGCTTTATGTACAACCTTCAACATCATGGCGACAGTCTGCTCGATTTCGTTAATACTGGTGATTACAACAAGGTAGGTGATAAGATGAGGCAGTACGCCACGGTTAAGGGCCACCCGCTTAAGGGATTGCTGCGGCGTCGACACCGTGAAGCGGAAATGTTTGAGGCGGGGGTCTATGATTCATCGCACTAGTCTAATACTCGCACTCACGATCGCTCCGATCATTGCACCCGCTAAGACCGTGTATTCCGGTAAATTCGATTATCACTATTTTAAATCGCCGGATCAGTATTTTTCAGGTCATAGCGCCGCCGATGTGGCGCATATGTGTGACACTGGGGAGCATGCAAGCAATGACGACTTGGCGCAGTGTTCGCACCGTAAATTCGATCATGCGGCCCGTGCACTGGATAAAATCCTGCGATCGGCGAAATCCAAGATTGGAGGCAATGACAGTTCACTTAAAGCGGAAGGCGAACCGTTAGCTCTCCCTTACTTTTTGAAGTCGCAAGACGCTTGGGCACAGTACCGCGATAACGAGTGTTACACCGAAACCTATATGATGGGTGAGGCTGCCGAGCGCTATATTTTCTTTTGGGAGTGTATGGCAAATATCACCCGAGACAGAGTCAAGGAATTGCAGGAAGTCTTAAGAGACTAGGGAAACGCTGATCTGAACCGCCCCGGATTTGGTCTCAGGATTACCCACAAGTAATGTGATGGTGCTATTCGTTTTGCCTGAATATTCGGTACATCATCGTGATTTCGTGCAGGACAAGAAATCCACGCCAGATGACGGTAGGACCAGGTGGACGATCATGCTTTCGAGCGAGATATCCGCCGAGTCTGGCGATCCACAAGATGACCTGCGCGAGTGACGGCGGTTTATCAGGTATTTCGGTACTGCCATGCGTACGACAGTAGAGGGCTCGCCACTCGATTGGCTGCAGCAATACTTCGCATGGCAGGTTGCCATCAAGCCTGGCAAGCAACATGGAGTACAGGATCCTCCAGCTTACGACGGCGAACAATGCGGTGGCGCGGACGAATCGATCGAGATTGCCAAATTGGCGGGCTTCAATGCGACAGCCACTTTTAAGCACACGATGCCACGATTCAATCGTCCATCGGCGCGCATACCATGCAAGACGCTCGAGGGCCTCTGCGTGTGTTTGCGTAGGCACCGAAGTCAGTAGAAGCCATTCCAATGGCTCTGCTCCTTCGTCCAAGTTCGTTTCCTGTGCATGAATTGCAAACACTTCAATTTCGGGAAGCTTCTCGCGACGACGATTTTGCGGCGGACGAAGGCGTACGGGCATGCAGCGCACAACCAGCCGTGCGGTGCGTGCCTGGCGGTTTTCGCGTGCAGGCACCTGCAGTTGCGCCTCTCCAAGCACTGGCGAGGCCAGCACGGTTTCCCACAAATATCGATCGGGGTGAGCAACGCGTCGGTTCCACGACGCGCGCACCAACCAGTCGACACCGGCAGGCCGCTGCGCCAGGAACACGTCATAGACATCGCCTTCACGGTCGCTCACGCCGATGACATGCGTGCACGGACAGTGCGTCTTGAGTACGCCCAGTTGCTCGATGCCTTCGAGCCATTTCGCGCTCTCTTTCTGTTGTACGGTTCGTTGCCCACGCAGATGTTTCTTGCCCAACTCCTCGTGCCTGCGTATCCAGGTCTTCATCCCGATCACCCCGAGTGGCAGCCCCTCTGGCGTGAGCGCAAGCAGACTGTGTATCAGGAAACCACGCACATGTGGATCGGAGCCATATCCCAGACCTTCGGTTGCCCGCAGATGAGACAAATTGAACTCGGTGGTGTCCTGAACAGCAAGGACGACTGGCACCTGTTGCATACGACACAGCGTTTGACCGATGTGCCCACCCAGCACGCCATCGACATCCACGTGCGGGTTGTCGAAAAAACGATATGCCGCCTTCAGCTCCGAACCATTGAACGACTGCGGAAAAGAGCAATGTGGGCCCAACGAAAGCTTGCGTGCCAGCGTCACGAGCCGTCTGGTCAGGCGAGCGTCGCCGAGCTCGGCGGCGCCAAACTCTTCATTTGCCCAATCATCAAGGTCAGATGTGTCCGACAATGCCCGACATCACAGATCACGAACCGGATCAAAGTTAACATCGGTCGTCACCGTTTACAAGCCATCGCCCTTCAATCGCACAGTCGCGAGCGACTTATGGGTAATCCTGAGGGATTTGGTGGAGGCTCCAACTCTTGAGAGAATGGAGCCATGAACAAGTCGAACAAATTTTCTGCTGAAGTCCGGGAACGTGCAGTGCGCATGGTGCAAGAGCATCGGGGCGAGTATCCGTCACAGTGGGCGGCGATCGAATCCATCGCCCCCAAGATCGGCTGCACGAGCCAGACATTGCTGGGGTGGGTCAAACGAGATGAAGTCGATAGCGGCGAGCGCGAGGGCGTGAGCACGTCGGAACGCGAACGTCTTAAGGCACTGGAGCGCGAAGTCAAGGAACTGCGCCGCGCCAACGAGATTCTGAAACTGGCGAGTGCGTTTTTCGCCCAGGCGGAGCTCGACCGCCGCCTGAAGTCCTGAAGGCCTTCATCGATCAGCATCGAGACACCTTCGGGGTCGAGCCGATCTGCAAGGTCTTGCGGATTGCCCCGTCGGGCTACCGGCGCCATGCTGCGCAGCTTCGCGATCCGTCGCGCCGCTGCGCACGTGCGATACGCGATGAACGCCTGCGGCCTGAGATCCAGCGTGTCTGGCAAGCCAACATGCGTGTCTACGGAGCGGATAAAGTCTGGAAGCAGATGAACCGGGAGCGCATTGCGGTGGCTCGCTGTACGGTCGAACGGCTGATGAAGCAACTGGGTTTGCGTGGCGTAATGCGAGGCAAACGTGTTCGCACGACCATTGCCGATGCGGCGGCCGCTCGCCCGCTGGATCGGGTCAACCGGCAGTTCAGGGCGGACCGGCCAAACGAGCTCTGGGTTTCTGATTTCACCTATGTCTCGACGTGGCAGGGCTGGCTCTACGTGGCCTTCGTGATCGACGTGTTCGCCCGACGGATTGTCGGCTGGCGCGTCAGTTCGTCGATGACTACAGACTTCGTTCTGGATGCACTTGAACAGGCACTTTATGCGCGGCGCCCAGGCGGAGATGGAACGTTGATACATCACTCCGACAGAGGCTCGCAATACGTCAGCATTCGCTATAGCGAGCGATTGGCCGAAGCGGGCATCGAGCCCTCGGTTGGTAGCCGTGGCGACAGTTACGACAACGCACTGGCCGAGACAATCAACGGTTTGTACAAGGCCGAACTGATTCATCGCCGCACCAGGAAAACACGCGAGTCCGTCGAGTTGGCAACGCTGGAATGGGTGGCCTGGTTCAATCATCATCGAATGATGGAACCCATCGGCTACATCCCGCCGGCTGAAGCTGAGGCAAACTACTATCGGCAACTTGAAACATCGGTCGCCGAACCCGCATTAACTTAAACCAACCAGCCTCCACGATTCCCGGGGCGGTTCAAGGCGCCGTCGTGCTGAGGGCCGACTATTTGCTACGGGGAATTATGATGCGACTCACTAAGATAACGGTTGCAGTGATCCTATCATGCGGCACGTCGGCCGCGTTTGCAGACACGACTTGCGAGGCATCCGCGAAAACGCGCGATGACTATGTGGCGTGTACAAATGCAGACACGAAGGGCATGCTAAGTGACGCTGAAAAACTCTATCGAAATCTCCACGCCAACGCTAAGGGCGAAGCGCTCGCGGAACTCGCGAAAAATCACAAGCTGTGGGACGAAAAATTGCAATCCGATTGCAAGTTATTTGGGATGGCATTCAACGACTGGAAAGGCGGTTATATGCCTGATACAGACTTCCAGGTGGCGGCCTGCAGGCAGGATGCAGCAAAACAGAGGCTCGAATTTTATGAATGGTTGTCTTGTCCGGACGATATGGAATCGTCGGAGCATCCGGAATGCTTAACGGTTAAAACGATTCTTGGACGCAAGAAATAAATCGAAATTGAGTTGAGTCCGATCTGTAACGAGAGGGAACTGCGCGTGGATGTGCGACGAGCTGTTGAACTGCGTACGCACGCTCGTTAAGGACGTGCCGCTTGCAGAAGGGAAAACGCGTTCATTTCCGGTGAAGGATCATCCGAATTTGATCGTCGTGGCTTGGCGTGCAGGGGATGGGCGATGAGTGATCCGATTAATAAGGATGTGCGATTGCTTTTCCAGTGCTGCCCACGGAAGCACGATTTTCTGGACGCTTAACCCCGACTATCTGAAAGCGACAGGCGCCAAAGCATACCGATGAGAATCACTACGATACTGGTGGCGGCTATGGCCGCCCTATCTGGCCGCGCACATGCGGCTCAGTCTTACGACAGCTACGAAGCCTTGTACGTTGCCCAAGCGGGGGCAGTGTTTGGCGACCCGATCAAACAAAACGGGGACCCGACCGATCAAAACGCCGGCGTGGTCTATTCCTACCCAGGCGAGCCAGGCACTTTTATGAAGCTGCAAGCCAAACTGGAACGGAAAACGCTAAACATTGAGCTCTGGAAGGATCGCCTGGTAGTCGACGGCAAATCCTATCGCTTTGCGCACGCTACGACATTCCCCGGAGAGCATGTGTCGGAAATCTTTCCGCAATCAGCCAACGTATTCATTGCAGCGCGAACCGATACGCATCCGCCCTTACTCTGCGTGGAAGGGCACGGCAACGGTTCGGGCGAAGCCGGAAATCGATACCGGCAGATCTCGCTGCTGGTCAACCCTCTAGCGCGCAAGCCGACGTTTCTTCATCTGCCGAGTTTACTTTCGTCATGTCGGGCCGTCGTGGCGATGAAGGAAGGGAAGCTTGCCTTTCCGAATAACAGTTACGTATTCGACGATGCACAGGCATCCCGCGTTGGCCTGTTAGTGTCGTACTACGCGTTTAGAGATCAGCGATTTGTCCCGGTCCCGGCTCTAAAGCAACTCCGGCTCAAATTTACGCATCCAGAGATACCGTTTCAATTTTCCATTCAGGATGAGCACCAGGTATCGACGTTGCTATTCAACGAGATCAAATGATGGTGAAGCACCCGAACGCGCGGGATTGATCCAATGTCGACGTTCTATCAGCGCCCTTTAGGCTTAAAACTCGCCGACCACTTCATCGCAGGCAACTCAACGAGCCGATAGAACACATAGGCGGCCGGCACCGCGACCAGCATATAGCCGAACGACGGCCAGATCGACATCTGCAGCGACGAACGAAACAGCCACGCCGACAGCAACACGAAGATCGGCAGATGGATCAGATACAGCGAGAAGCTGAAGTCGCCGACGCGGGACAGCAAGCGCGACAGCGCGTGCGACCCTGCGCGAAGCAGCGCGAGCACGCCGCTCGCTTCGCGTTGCGGGTCCTTGCGCGCATCGAGCGCCTTGTACAGATAACAGGCGAAGCCGAGCGCCCAGATCTGGAACGCGCCGTACTGGCCGAAATGAAACGCGGCGCAGCCTGCCGCGATCAATACCGCCGCGAGCACATACAGCGATGCCGGCGCACGCGCCGCTCGCACGCTGCGCGCTTTGGCGTCGGCGATCCACGCACCGAGCGTCCAGGAGAACCAGTACGACGTGAAGAACTGCAGATCGTGGCGCTCCAACCCGTACGCGGACGCAACGTTGATCGCGCCGACGAGCGCGAGCACGGCGTTCATGCCGATGCGTCTGCGTAGCGCGAACAGCAGCGGATAGATCGCATAGAACTGCACTTCGAGCGACAGCGTCCACAGCGCGCCGTTCGAGCCATACGTTTTACCCGCCACACCCTGCAGCGAAAACAGGTTGACCAGAAACGGATGCCAGCCGATGTCGCGAATCTTGTGACTGACGGGCGGCAATTGCAGGCTCAACGAATCGAGCGCGAAGGTCAGTACGAGCGCCGCGAGCAGCACCGGGTAGATGCGCGCGAAGCGCCGCAGCCAGAAGTTGCCTGCATCGAGCCGGTAAGCGGGATTGCTCGCGAGCCGCAGCGCGCCGCCGCGATGGATGCAGTAGCCACTGATGACGAAGAACATCGGCACACCGGCCGAGCCCCATGCGATCGGAAACGTCAGATACGCGGCGAGACTGCCGGGACTCAATGAATGTCCGACGCTCTGATGAAACGCCTGCATGCCGACCCACACGATCTGGCGGCAATGAAAGTAGGCGACCAGTAGCGCGGCGAAGCCTCGCATCGCGTCGATCGCGTGCTCCTTGCTGGCGCTATCGACACGCGCGTCGCTGCGCGCATGCGCCGCGGCCGGGTTTTTCTCCGGGCGCGGCAGCGGGGAGAGGGGCAGGGATGAGCCGGCGGCATCCAGTGCTGGGTCGCTCATACGCGGTCCTTATCTGAAGCGGAAAAAAGAAAAAATTGCGCGGAACAGGCCTTCGAGCGGGCGTCTTGCGCACCCGCGACGCATCCATGCTAGAACACCGCAATCCTGAAAAATGATTAAAAAATTCCATTTCGCATTGAATCCGACATCGATTTTGTGACGAATTGTAATTGCGCGTCGACGGATGGGGTGTCGAATTATTTATCGCTTTTGTCGTGCTAATTTAAAGCAAGGATTTTCTGACCCCGAGGTGAAGTCATGAACCTGCATTTACTGGCCGGCGTGGCCGTCCTGCTGATCCTGGTGGCCGCCTCCGCCTACCGCGATGCCTTGCGCAACGAGCCGATCGGTCGTTACCGGATGAACCCAGGCAAGCTGCCACCGGTCGACGAACAGGAATGACGTGCTGCCGAAGCCGGTCATCGGGTCGCCAGGCGACCCGTGCCAGGGGGCGTCCGAAAGGTAAGACTTTCGGATTTGCTCGCTCACCAACTGGCAATAGATACGTAATAATTTCCTGAATTTTTCACAATATCGCATTGCGATTAATGCGTGAATTATCCGAATTAATTCGGAGAAAGACCGCTTCCGTGAACCTCGCAGTTTTTCTGCTAGTCTTGCGCCGGCATTGATTGGCCGCAAGGTCCGCGAACACACCAATTTCTAACCGATGTGGGAATGCCTACCATGCTGAAAGTCACCAAAGCCGTGTTTCCCGTAGCGGGCCTCGGGACACGATTCCTGCCGGCTACCAAAGCAAGTCCGAAGGAAATGCTGCCGATCGTCGACAAGCCGCTGATCCAGTACGCGGTCGAAGAAGCGATCGACGCCGGCATCACCGAGATGATCTTCGTGACGGGCCGCAGCAAGCGCGCGATCGAAGATCACTTCGATAAATCCTATGAGATCGAGTCCGAACTCGAAGCGCGCAACAAGCAGAAGCTGCTCGACCTCGTGCGCAGCATCAAGCCGGCCAACGTCGACTGCTTTTACGTGCGCCAGGCCGAAGCACTCGGTCTCGGCCATGCGGTGCTGTGCGCCGAAAAACTGGTGGGCGACAGCCCGTTCGCGGTGATTCTCGCCGACGACCTGCTGCATAGCGCGAAGCCCGTGATGAGTCAGCTCGTCGATACCTTCAACCACTATCACAGCTCGGTGATCGGCGTCGAAACGATCGCGCGCGAGGACAGCCGCTCGTACGGCGTCGTCGACGGCCGCGAGTGGGAAGACAACGTGATCAAGCTGTCGGGCATCGTCGAGAAGCCAGCGCCGGACGAGGCGCCGTCGAATCTCGGCGTGGTGGGCCGCTACGTGCTGATGCCGACGATCTTCAAGCATATCCGCGCGCTGAAGCCGGGCGCGGGCGGCGAGCTGCAACTGACCGACGCGGTGCAGTCGTTGTTGACCGAGGAGCAGGTGCTAGCGTATCGCTACTTCGGCACGCGCTTCGATTGCGGCAGCAAGCTCGGCTATCTGAAGGCGACCGTCGAATTTGCACTGCGCCATCCCGAGGTGAAGGCTGAATTCGAGGCGTATCTGCAAGCCTTTATGCAGAACGAAGCGTCAGGTGGCGAGGCGGCGCAATTGACGGCAGAAGCCGCGTGAAGTGACACGACCTGGAAGGAAAAACGGGCGCCGCATTGCACGGCGCCCGTCGTCGTTTCGGCCGGACGGCCTCAACCCTGCTTCTTCACCTCGAGCCGGAACTTGTGCAGCAACGGCTCGGTATATCCGCTCGGCTGCTGGCGCCCCTCGAAGACGAGCGTCTGCGCGGCCTTGAACGCGATCGTGTCGAAGCCCGGCGCTATCGGCTGGTAGAGCGGATCACCGGCGTTTTGCGCGTCCACCACCTTGGCCATGCGCTTGAACGTCTCCTCGACGAGCTCGCGCTTGATCACACCGTGATACAGCCAGTTGGCGATGTGCTGGCTCGAAATACGCAGCGTCGCGCGGTCTTCCATCAGGCCGACGTTGTGGAAGTCCGGCACTTTCGAGCAGCCGACGCCCCGGTCGATCCAGCGCACCACGTAGCCGAGAATGCCCTGCGCGTTGTTGTCGACTTCGGCGCGGATTTCGTCGTCGCTCCATTGCGCCTTTTCGACGACCGGAATCGTCAGCAGGCCGTCGAGCAGTTCGTCGCGCACCGTCGCATAGTCGGTGCGTTCGAGTTCCTGCTGGACCGCCTGCACGTCGACCTGGTGATAGTGCAGCGCGTGCAGCGTCGCCGCGGTCGGCGAGGGCACCCACGCGGTGTTCGCGCCAGCCTTCGGATGGCCGATCTTCTGCTCGAGCATCGCGTGCATCAGGTCGGGCATCGCCCACATCCCTTTGCCGATCTGCGAGCGGCCGCGCAGGCCCGCGCTCAAACCGACCAGCACGTTGCTGCGCTCGTACGACGTGATCCACTTGCTCGACTTCATGTCGCCCTTGCGCATCATCGGGCCCGCTTCCATCGCCGAGTGCATCTCGTCGCCGGTGCGATCGAGGAAGCCCGTGTTGATGAACGCGACGCGCGCCGACGCTTCGGCGATACAGGCGAGCAGATTCACGCTGGTGCGGCGCTCCTCGTCCATGATGCCCATCTTGATCGTGTTGCGCGGCAGCTTCAGCAGGTCTTCGACGCGCGCGAGCAGTTCGCTCGCGAACGCGACTTCGGCCGGTCCGTGCATCTTCGGCTTCACTATATAGATCGAGCCGGTGCGCGAGTTCAGCTTGTTGTGGCGGTCGCGCAGCGCGCACAGCGTCGTGATCACCGCGTCGAGAATGCCTTCCGGAATCTCGTGGCCGTCTTTCGTCACTACGGCCGGGTTCGTCATCAGATGGCCGACGTTGCGGATCAACAGCAGCGAGCGGCCATGCAGCTTGACCTGCGACTTGCCGTCGGCGCCGATGTATTCGCGATCGGCATTGAGCCGGCGCGTGAAGGTCTTGCCGTTCTTCGTGACCTCTTCGGTCAGGTCGCCGTTCATCAGGCCGAGCCAGTTGCGATAGAGCTGCACCTTGTCATCGGCGTCGACGGCCGCGACCGAGTCTTCGCAATCGATGATCGTCGTGACGGCCGCTTCGACGACGACGTCCTTGACATGGGCCGCATCGGTCTTGCCGACCGAATCGTTCGCATCGATCTGGATCTCGACGTGCAGGCCGTTGTGCTTGAGCAGCACCGCCGACGGCGTGCTCGCGTCGCCCTGATAGCCGACCAACTGCGCGGGTGTCTTCAGCGCCGTGGTGCCGCTCTTCAGCGCGACGACCAGTTGGCCGTTCTCGACGCTATAGCGCGTTGCGTCCGCGTGCGAGCCGTTCGCGAGCGGCGCGGCCTGATCGAGGAACTTGCGCGCGTACGCGATCACGGCTGCGCCGCGCACCGGGTTGAAGCCCTTCTGCTTTTCCGCACCGTCCGTTTCGGGGATCGCGTCGGTGCCGTACAGCGCGTCGTACAGGCTACCCCAGCGCGCGTTTGCGGCGTTCAGCGCGTAGCGCTGGTTCGACAGCGGCACGACGAGCTGCGGGCCGGCCTGTCCGGAGATTTCGCTGTCCACGTGGTCGGTCGTGGCCTGGACGCTGGTGGGCACGGGCACGATGTAGCCGATGCCTTCGAGAAACGCACGATACGCGCGCAGATCCCGCACCGGGCCGGGATTGGCCCGATGCCAGTTGTCGAGTTCGCTTTGCAGGCGGTCGCGCTCGGCGAGCAACGCCCGATTTTTGGGCGCCAGTTCGTGCACGAGGGCGTCGAATCCCGACCAGAAGGCGGCGCTGTCGATTCCGGTGCCGGGCAGGGCTTCGGATTCAACGAACTGGTCGAGGTTGGCGGCGACCTGCAGTCCGCCGCGTGGGTTCATCTGAGTCATCGACTGCTCCATCTGTTATGGGACCGACGAGGGGGCGTCGGTCCGCGTTTGTGTCTCGGGATTGCTTTGGCGCTCGGCGCTTTACACGCCGAGCGCCTGAATGCCGGCTTTCGCGATCTGCGCATCCTGCTCCGACTTGACACCCGACACGCCGACCGCGCCGACCACGTGGCCGTCGACGATCACCGGCACCCCGCCTTCGAGCGTGCCCTGCAGCGGTGCGCTGAGGAACGCGGTGCGGCCGTTGTTGATCATGTCTTCATAGACCTTGGTTTCGCGCCGGCCGAGCGCCGCGGTGCGCGCTTTTTCGGTCGCGATATACGAGGTGGAGGGCGCCGCGCCGTCGAGACGCAGCACCGCGAGCGGATGGCCGCCGTCGTCCGCGACGACGATCGCGACGGGCCATTTGTTTTTCTCGGCTTCCGCGCGGGCGGCATCGACAATGCGGGTCGTCTCGGCGACGGTCAACACGGGTTTGCTCAGCATAATGAATTTCCTGTCTCGGTGATGGGAAGGTGGCTTCTACAGCTTGTTTCGGTAACCGGCGATGCGGCGCTTCAGGAGATCCTCGGGGCTCCGTTGCAAGCTTCTTGCGGCTCTCCGGCGCGCGACTGATCCGACGATTTTACTTCCGCGCGAGGCAGCGCGAAACGGCGGCCTCTCCAGGCGGCTCAGCCCGTGCGCTCGACAGTGCCGCCGCAACGCCACGCGCGGGGAGGTCCACAAGCGCGGCCTGGTTCAGAAATAACGAGGTAGACCAGCAGATGAGCTGGTTTTCGAAGCATTCATTGCGGCCAGACAATGGTCGCGCCGCGAGCCGTAGCGGGGGGCGACGGCTTCGGTTCATCGTTGGATGACAGCGGCAAGCGAACGAGGCCCGGTTCACGCTTTCACGAGTGAGCCAGACCCGCGCATGGGCGACGCGAACACCGGTTAGCCAAAGCCCGATGAGAGGGTCCGGCTCGCACGTCCACGTCAACACTAATTTCGGTACTATACGGATCTACTTTCAGTCCCCGATCTTCGCCGGAACTGCGCTCCCGACGCGTGTGCAACCATGCCTACCATCAACGAACTGTTCGTCTATCCGATCAAATCCTGCGCGGGCATCGCGCTCACCGAGGCGCGGCTGTTGGCGACGGGCCTCGAATACGACCGCAACTGGATGATCGTCGATCCCGAAGGCGCGATGTTCACGCAGCGCGCGTATCCGCGCATGGCGCTGATCAAGGTCGAACTCGGCGCAGAGGATCTGATCGTCAGCGCGCCGGGCATGCGTGAGCTGCGCACGCCGCTCGATGCCGCGCGGCTCGCCGCGGCACCCAGGGTCGCTACCGCGGTGTGGCGCGACGCGGCCTACGGGCTCGACACCGGCGAAGAAACGGCGGCCTGGTTCACGGAGTTCCTCGGTCTGCCCGCGCGCTTGCTGCGCTTCGATCCCGAGCGGGAACGCATCGTCGATCCGGACTATACGGACAGCACGGGGGGCGCCACGACCTTTTTTGCCGATGGCTTTCCGCTGCTGGTGGTCGGCCAGGCCTCGCTCGACGATCTGAACGCGCGCCTGAACGGCAAAGGCGCACCGTCGATCAGAATCGATCGCTTCAGGCCCAATATCGTGCTCAGCGGCCTCGATGCCTATGAAGAGGACTATGTCGAGACGCTCGCCGTCGGCGCGAATGCGGACTCGAGCGCGCGCGTCGAG
The DNA here is from genome assembly GCF_050434105.1 of Paraburkholderia sp. 40. Lineage (NCBI taxonomy): Bacteria > Pseudomonadati > Pseudomonadota > Betaproteobacteria > Burkholderiales > Burkholderiaceae > Paraburkholderia > Paraburkholderia sp. 40. The sequence continues at coordinate 775,146 of NZ_JBNPVY010000004.1, forward strand.
TTACGGCTCGTCAAGCTGTGCTCGCGCTGTCCGATGCCGACCATCGATCAGGCGCGCGGCGCGCCCGATCCCGACTGGCCGAACGAGCCGACCGACACGATGCTCGGTTATCGCGTCAGCGAACGCTTCGACGGCGCGGTCACGTTCGGCAACAACGCGCTGGTCGCGAGCGGGGCGGGGGCCTGGCTGCGCGTCGGGCAGCAGGTCGACGCGGAGCTCGGGTTCGGCGATTGATGGGATGCAAGGCGGGCGAAGCCCGCTTCGATCGCCGATCAGGCTGCCCGCGCCATGGCCGACGCGGGTAGTGTTTGCCCATCTTGATTGCCGCGAGCTTCGCGTTCCCAGCAAGGCGCTTCGGCGCTCTCGCCAACCGCATTGCCCACCAGAATCACCGCCGGACTGCCGAAGCCCGCGCCGAGCGAATCGGCGGCGAGCCGATCGAGCCGCGTCAACAGGCGCCGCTCGTCGCTGCCGCCGGCCCACTGCACGACCGCGGCCGGCGTTTCGGCCGGCAGGTGCGCGAGCAACGCAGCGGCGATGCCGTCGATGCGCCGCATGCCCATATAGATCGCGAGCGTCGTGCGCGTCGCGGCAAGCGCGGCCCAGTCCGGCTCGCCGTGATCTTCGGTGTGCGCGGTGACGAAGCTCACGCCGTGGCAATGCCGCCGATGCGTGAGCGACATGCCGAGGCCCGCGGCGGCCGCGAAGCCCGACGAGATGCCGTTGACGATCTCGACCGCGAGGCCCGCATCGCGCAGCACCGCGAGTTCCTCGCCCGCGCGACCGAACAGCAGCGCTTCGCCGCCTTTGACGCGCACCACGTGCAGACCCTTCAGCGCATAACGCCGCATCAGCCGCTCGATGAACGCCTGCGGCGTCGAGCGGCAGCCGCCGCGTTTGCCGACGCGAATCACGTGCGCCTGCGGCGCGAGCGTCACGATGTCGGGATTCGCGAGGTCGTCGAGCAGCACGACGTCGGCGGCCGCTAGCGCCTTGACGGCCTTCAGCGTCAGCAAGTCGAGGTCGCCCGGGCCCGCACTCAGCAGCGTGACCTTGCCGGTGTTGGTGTTCATGTTGGTGTCCTTATGCCGTTAGTTTCTGTCGGCCCGAAACGAAAACGGCGCCCGCCCGTGAAGATCACGAGGGGACGCCGTTGTCCATTGCATTGCCTGTCGACGGTTGAGTCTGCGCGTCGCGACGACGTTGCCGCGATGACGTTGCGCAAGAGCAATGCAAGGACCACGCCATCGATCCGATCAAGGCGCGCAAGCCGTTGCCACACATTGCGATTCACGCGGAAAACATGACGGCGATCGCACGCCCGTGCGCCTTCGTTTCGCACGTCGACAGTGCTGCGTCGCACCATCCCTGTGCTTGGCCGCCTCAAAACGCGTCGCGCGCCGGATCCGGTCCGAAGCCGCGCGACTTGCCGCAAATCCCCGCCACACCGCGCTTTCGGGCGCATTTATCGAAATTGGCACAGCCCTTGCAATAAGCGTTGCCATCGGACCAACGTGGGTTCGTCGCGCTTGCAGCACAACTGCACGCGCCCCGCAGCACCCAACAGGACAACGGCGTCCCCCGAATTCGGCCCCTCGGCTGGATTCGCGGGACGCCGTTTTTATTTCCGCAATCGCTTTCGCCAGACACCAGAGGACAGCGCGCTCATGAAAATCATCGTTATCGGTCACGGGATGGTCGGCCACAAACTGGTCGAATGCCTGGCGCAACGGGCCGCGCACGATCTCGACATCACGGTGCTGGGCGAAGAATCGCGACCGGCCTACGATCGCGTGCATCTGTCCGAGTTCTTCTCGGGCAAGACCGCTGATGACCTGTCGCTCGTCGAGCCGGGCTTCTTCGAGCGCCACGGCGTGCAACTGAAGCTGAACGCGCGGGCGGTCGCGGTCGATCGCGACGCGCGCACGGTGACGAGCGCGACCGGCGAAACACTGCCGTACGACCGCCTCGTGTTCGCGACCGGTTCCTATCCGTTCGTGCCGCCGGTGCCAGGCCGCGAGCGCGGCGACTGCTTCGTCTATCGAACGATCGACGATCTCGAAGCGATGCGCGAATGCGGCGCCCGCTCGAAAACGGGCACGGTCGTGGGCGGGGGCCTGCTCGGTCTCGAATGCGCGAAGGCGCTGCGCGACATGGGTCTGCAAACGCACGTGGTCGAATTCGCGCCCCGCCTGATGGCGGTGCAGGTCGACGACGGCGGCGGCCGGGTATTGCGCGGCCGGATCGAAGAGCTTGGCGTCACGGTGCACACGCAGAAGAACACGACGGCGATCGTCGACGGCGAAGCGGGCACGCACCGCATGCAGTTCGCCGACGGCAGCCATCTCGACACCGACATGATCGTGTTCTCCGCCGGCATCCGTCCGCGCGACGATCTCGCGCGCGCATGCGGCCTCGAACTCGGCGCGCGCGGCGGCATCGCCATCGACGACGCGTGCCGCACCAGCGATCCGCACATCTATGCGATCGGCGAATGCGCGCTGTGGCACGGCCAGCTGTTCGGGCTCGTCGCGCCCGGCTACGAGATGGCGCGCGTGGTCGCGAAGCAGTTGCTCGGCGACCCGGCCGAATTCGCGGGCGCCGACATGAGCACGAAGCTGAAGCTGATGGGCGTCGACGTCGCCAGCATCGGCGACGCGCACGGCAATACGCCGGGCAGCCGCACCTACCAGTTCAGCGACGAACGCAAGCAGATCTACAAGAAGCTCGTCGTGTCCGATTGCGGCAAGCATCTGCTCGGCGGCGTGATGGTCGGCGACGCGAGCGAATACGGCACGCTGCTGCAGATGATGCTGAACCGCATCGAGCTGCCAGCATCCCCCGAATTCCTGATCCTGCCGCAAGCGGACGGTAGCGCGAAGCCGGCGCTCGGCGTCGAGGCGTTGCCCGCGGCCGCGCAGATCTGCTCGTGCAACAACGTGTCGAAGGGCGAGCTGTGCGCAGCCGTGTGCGCGGGCGCGACCGACATCGGCGCGTTGAAGAGCGCGACCGGCGCGGGCACCTCGTGCGGCGGCTGCGTGCCGCTCGTCACGCAGGTGATGAAGGCCGAGATGAAGAAGCAGGGCCTCGCGGTGAACAACCACGTCTGCGAGCACTTCCCGTATTCGCGCCAGGAGCTGTATCACCTCGTGCGCGTCGAGGGAGTGCGCAGTTTCGGCGCGCTGCTCGCGAAGCATGGCCGCGGGCTCGGTTGCGACATCTGCAAGCCGGCGGTCGCGAGCATTCTCGCGTCGTGCTGGAACGAATTCGTGCTGAAGAAGGAGCACGCGTCGCTGCAGGACACCAACGACTACTACCTCGCGAACATCCAGCGCGACGGCACCTATTCGGTCGTGCCGCGCATGCCGGGCGGCGAAGTGACGCCCGACGGCCTGATCGCGGTCGCGCAGGTCGCGAAGAAATATGGCCTCTACACGAAGATCACCGGTGGCCAGCGTGTCGATCTGTTCGGCGCGCGCGTCGAGCAATTGCCGTTGATCTGGGAAGAGCTGATCGCGGCCGGCTTCGAATCGGGTCACGCGTACGGCAAATCGTTGCGTACGGTGAAGTCGTGCGTCGGCTCGACGTGGTGCCGTTATGGCGTCGGCGATTCGGTCGGTCTCGCGGTCGAACTCGAGAATCGCTACAAGGGCCTGCGCACGCCGCACAAGATCAAGTTCGGCGTGTCGGGCTGTACCCGCGAATGCGCGGAAGCGCAGGGCAAGGACGTCGGCGTGATCGCGACCGAGAAGGGCTGGAATCTGTACGTGTGCGGCAACGGCGGCATGAAGCCGCGTCACGCGGAACTGCTCGCCGCGGACCTCGATAAGGCGACGCTCGTGCGCTATATCGACCGCTTCCTGATGTTCTATGTGCGCACCGCCGACCGACTGCAACGCACCAGCGTGTGGCGCGACAACCTCGAAGGCGGGCTCGACTATCTGATCGACGTGATCGTCAACGATCGCCTTGGCGTCGCCAACGAGCTCGAAGTGGAGATGCAGCATGTGGTCGACACGTACGAGTGCGAATGGAAAAAGGCCGTCACCGATCCCGAAACGCGCAAGCGCTTCCGCCATTTCGTCAACAGCGGCGAGTCCGATAGCAACGTCGCGTTCGTCGAGGAGCGCGGACAGATCCGGCCGGCAACGCTCGCTGAGCGGCAGGTGCAGCGCATCGAGATTCCCGTTGTCGTCGAGACGGTTTGACCTCATCCGATTCCCGCTTAACTCAAAAGGAGCCCAGTCATGAAGAACGAAACCTTGCCCCGCGCCTGGACCGCGATCTGCGCACTCGACGACATCGTGCCGAACACCGGCGTTTGCGCGCTCGTCAATGGCGAACAGGTGGCCGTGTTTCACGTCGATGGCGGCGAAGTCGAGTCGCCGGCCGAGCCCGCGGTCTACGCGATCGAAAACTTCGATCCGGGTTCGCACGCGGCGGTGCTGTCGCGCGGAATCGTCGGGAGCCTCGGCGAGCGCATCGTGGTCGCGTCGCCGATCTACAAGCATCACTTCGATCTGCGCACCGGCGAATGCCTCGAAACGCCGTCGTATTCGGTCAGCGCATTTGCCACGCGCGTCGAAAACGGCCAGGTGTGGGTCGCGGTTTGAGGTAGCGGCCTTTGTCCATCGTTCTGATGTTTCAACCCGATCATTCGCGCATGTCTGCTACCAGCGTAAAGAGCGTGTGTCCGTATTGCGGCGTCGGCTGCGGCATGGTGCTGCACGTCGAGGACGGCCAGGTCGTGAAGATCGCTGGCGACAAGGAGCATCCGGCCAACCTGGGCCGGCTCTGCACCAAAGGGCAGTCGGCCCACGTCGCGCTGCGCAAGTCGGGTCGTCTCGAAGGCGCGTTCGTGCGTCGTGCGCGCGACGAAGACCCGGTGCCGCTGCCGATGACGCAGGCGCTGAGCGATACCGCCGCGCGTCTGCGGCGCGTGCTCGACGAGCATGGTCCCGATGCGCTGTCGTTTTACGTGTCGGGGCAGATGTCGCTCGAAGCGCAGTATCTGGTCAACAAGCTCGCGAAGGGCTTTATCGGCACGAACAATATCGAAGCGAATTCGCGCCTGTGCATGGCGAGCGCGGCGAGCGGCTACAAGCTGTCGCTCGGCGCGGACGGTCCGCCCGGCTCGTACGAAGATTTCGATCACGCGGATCTGTTTTTTGTCAGCGGCGCGAATATGGCCGACTGCCACCCGATCCTGTTCCTGCGCATGATGGATCGCGTGAAGGCGGGCGCGAAGCTGATCGTCGTCGATCCGCGCCGCAACACGACCGCCGAGAAAGCCGATCTGTTCCTGCAGATCAAACCCGGCACCGACCTCGCGCTGCTGAACGGTCTGCTGCATCTGCTGCACGAAAACGGCGCAACGGATGCGGCTTTTATCGCCGAACACACCGAAGGCTGGGACGCGATGCCCGCGTTTCTGGCCGGGTACACGCCGGAGAACGTCGCCCGCATCACGGGCCTCGCCGCCGACGACATCCGCCGCGCCGCGCAGATGATCGCGTCGGCCAAAGACTGGATGAGTTGCTGGACGATGGGCCTGAACCAGAGCACGCACGGCACGTGGCACACCAACGCGCTGTGCAATCTGCATCTGGCGACGGGCCGCATCTGCCGGCGCGGCAGTGGACCATTCTCGCTGACGGGCCAACCGAACGCGATGGGCGGCCGCGAAATGGGCTATATGGGCCCTGCTCTGCCGGGGCAGCGTTCGGCGCTGGTCGCCGCAGATCGCGCGTTCGTCGAAGCACTGTGGGGCATCGCACCGGGCACGCTCAAAGCGGACGCGGGCCACGGCACGATCGACATGTTCGCGCGCATGGCCGCGGGCGACATCAAGGCGTGCTGGATCATCTGCACGAATCCGGTCGCGACCGTCGCGAACCGGCAGACCGCGATCGCCGGTTTGCGCGCGGCCGAACTCGTGATCGCGCAGGACGCGTTCCTCGATACCGAAACGAACCGCTACGCCGACGTATTGCTGCCCGGCGCGTTGTGGGCCGAAGCCGAAGGCGTGATGGTCAACTCGGAGCGCAATCTGACGCTGATGCAGCAAGCCATCGAACCGCCCGGCGCGGCGCTGCCCGACTGGCAGATCATCGCGCGCATCGCGTGTGAAATGGGCTTTGCCGATGCGTTCAGCTATGCGAGCGCCGACGAAGTGTTCGCCGAACTCACGCGCGCGCCGAATCCGGCGACCGGCTACGACCTGCGTGGCGCGAGCCATCGCCGCTTGAAGGACTCGCCACTGCAGTGGCCGATCGCGTCGGCCGATTCGTCCGAGCGCAATCCGCTTCGCTATCTGAATGACGGCGTGAGCCAGGCGCTCAGAGAGTCTGAAGACGGCGGCCACCCGCGCATTGCTTTTCCGACCGCGAGCGGCAGGGCGAAGTTTTTCGCGCGTGCGTATCAGCCCGCGGCCGAGTTGCCCGATCGCGAGTTTCCGATCGTGTTGAACACGGGCCGTCTGCAGCATCAGTGGCACACGATGACCAAGACCGGCAAGGTCGCAATGCTAAACAAGCTGAACTCAGGACCCTTCGTCGAAATTCATCCGGACGACGCGGCCGAACTCGGGATTCGCGCGAAGGACGCGGTCGAGATCCGTTCGCGGCGCGGCCGCGCGGTCCTGCCCGCCGTCGTCACCGATCGTGTGAGCGCGGGTCAGTGCTTCGCGCCGATGCACTGGAACGACGTGTTCGGCGACGAGCTGTGCATCAATGCTGTGACCAACGACGCGGTCGATCCGGTTTCTCTGCAGCCCGAACTGAAAGTCTGCGCGGTCGCGCTGAGTCCGGTGACGGTGGATCGCGACGCGAGCACTCGCAATGACCACGATCCGCTCTCTACCCCCGCCGACGCAGCGGTTTTAGCGCCCAGCGCCAAGGATCAACCCATGCCTCGTATCGAAGCCCTCACGACTTTGCTGCAATTGCCGCCCGAGCCCGCGCCCATGCCGTCGCTCAGCGATGCGGAGCGCGCGTATCTGGCGGGTTTCGTCAGTGGCCTGCGTTCGGCCGAAGCGCAAGGACTCGCCAACGTGCCGGTGCTGCCGCACAGCGCACCGTTCGACGCGGTGAAGCGGCTCTATGTCGATGGTCTGCTTGCGGGACTGTATAGCCGCAGCGCGACGATGGCCCAGACGTCAGCCGCTGCCTTGCCGCCGGATTCCACGCAACAGGAGGCACGCGAATCGGGCGTACGCATCGTGCGCGTGCGGCCGAAGGTCACGCTGTTGTGGGCCTCGCAAACCGGCAACACCGAATCGCTGACCGAGCGTTACGCGACGCGTCTGATGGAATCGGGCTTCGAAATCCGCACCGCGTGCATGGCCGACTATTCGGTCGCGACGCTCGCGAAGGCGCAATACGTGCTGCTGATGACGAGCACGTTCGGCGACGGCGATGCGCCCGACAACGCGCAGGACTTCTGGACGCAACTGAACGCCGCCACGGCGCCGCGCCTCGACGGCGTTCGTTTCGCGGTGCTCGCGCTCGGCGATCGCAACTACGATCAGTTCTGCGGTCACGGCCGCCGTCTGGACGAGCGGCTCGCCGCGCAGGGTGCGCTGCGTCTGACCGAGCGTGTCGATTGCGATATTGAATATCAGCAAAGCGCCGATGCATGGCTCGAACGCGTGATCGTCTGCATCAAACAGGCGGATGCCGCGCTGTACGCGGTGCCGCCGGGCGGCATGATCAACGCGGTGGTGGGCGCGGTGCCGACGAAGGCGCGGCCGGCCGCGTCGCGCGTCGTCGGCAATCTGCGCCTGAACCGGCAGGGCGCCGCGAAGGATACGCGCTACGTGTCGCTGCAAACGGGCGAGACGAACCTCGAATACGAAGCGGGCGATGCGCTCGGCGTGTGGCCGAGCAACTGCCCCGAACTCGTCGACGAACTGATCATGCTGAGCGGTTTGCACGCGGAGGCATCGGTGCACGTCGCGGGTATCGGCGACATGCGGCTCGCCGATGCGCTCGGCAAGCACTACGAGATCGCGCGGCCGAGCGCCGAGGCGCTCGCGTTCGTCGCGGCGCGCAGCGGCAATGGCGCGCTGGGCGATCTGCTCGCGCCCGAACGCAAGGCGGATCTGAAGCAATGGCTATGGGGACAGCAGCTCGCCGACGTATTGCACGAGTTTCCGGTGAGCCTCTCGGCCGCCGAGTTGACCGGCATGCTGAAACGCCTGCAACCGCGTCTGTATTCGATTGCATCGAGCCCGAAGGCGCATCCGGGCGAAGTGCATCTGACGGTATCGGCGGTGCGTTACGGCAACGGACGGCGGCACCGCAAGGGCGTGTCGTCCACGTTTCTCGCGGATCGCGCAAGCGACACCGACGTGCCCGTGTTCGTGCAGAAGTCCGCGCACTTTCGTCCTCCTCATCAATCTGACACGCCGATGATCATGGTCGGGCCGGGCACCGGCATCGCACCGTTTCGTGGCTTTCTGCACGAACGGCAGGCACGCGGCGAGCGCGGACGCAACTGGTTGTTCTTCGGCGAACAGCATGCCGCGACCGACTTCTACTATCGCGACGAACTCGAAGCGATGCGCGCGAGCGGTCTGCTGACCCGGCTCGACGTCGCGTTCTCGCGTGACCAGGCCGACAAGATCTATGTGCAGGACCGCATGCGCGAACACGGTGCGCAACTGTGGGCATGGCTCGAAGACGGTGCGCACTTCTATGTATGCGGCGACGCGAACCGGATGGCGCGCGATGTCGATGCGGCGCTGAAGGACGTCATCACGACTCACGGTGGCATGAGCGAAGAGAAAGCACTCGAATACGTGAGCCGTCTGACGCGCGAAAAGCGTTATGCACGCGACGTGTATTGAGCTGCCGATGCGTTTCAGAAGATGCCTTTAAAAAGGCCTCACAACAGACAGCACGATGGCATGACGCTTGCATGTCGAGTCCGAGTGAAAACTCTGGTCGACATGCCGGCGCAAAACACCAGTAACGCAGCAACTGGACTACCCGGCATTTTATTTACTGAGGATCTCTGATGAAAAACGTGATGCACTCCCTGCGAAGCGGTGATTGGCGCGCACTCGTCGCCTGCTTTCTGTATTTCGACACGGGCTTCACCGTCTGGGTGCTGTATGGGCCGCTCGCCCCGTTCATCAGCAAGAGCATCGCGATGACGCCCGCGCAGCAGGGGCTGCTCGTCGCGGTGCCGGTGTTGTCCGCGGCGATTCTGCGCGTGACGCTCGGCAATCTGTATCAGTCCGCGCATGGCAAGCGCATTGCGTTGATGGGTGTGTTGCTGTCGGCGGTGCCGACGATCGTGCTGCCGTTGCTGCAATCGGTGCCGTCGTACGAAATGCTGCTGGTGCTCGGCGTGTTCCTCGGCGTCGGCGGCGCCAGCTTCGCGGTCGCGCTGCCGATGGCCGGCAGCAACTATCCGCCGAAAGTGCAGGGCCTCGTCTTGGGGCTGGCCGCGGCCGGCAACATCGGCGCGGTGCTCGACGGCTTCCTGTTCCCGCAACTGGCGACGCGCTACGGTTGGCAACTCGCCGCGGGCGGCGCCTTGCCGCTGCTTGCGATCGCCGCGATCACGCTGTACTTCTGGGCCAACGACGCGGGCATCAAAACCGGCAGCGTGCTGCGCGCCTTCGGCAGTTTCGCGACGACGCTGGTCGGCCTGATCGCGCTCGTGCTGCTCGTCGAAGCGGGGCTATTCGGCGCGGGCAAGACCGGCGTGCTGCTGCTGCCGGTGATAGGTGCGCTGCTGGCGATCGCGGTGCTGCCGCAACGCTACCGCTCGGTGCTCGCCGAGCGCGATACGTGGGTCATCATGCTCGTCTATAGCATCACGTTCGGCGGTTTCGTCGGCATGTCCTCGTATGTATCGCTGCTGCTGACCAACCTCTATCAACTGTCGAAAATCGACGCGGGCCTGTTCATGGCGCTGCTCGCCGCGACCGGCGCGATGGTGCGCCCGCTCGGCGGCCTGATTGCCGATCGCGTGTCGGGCGTGCGCGCGCTGACCGTGCTGCTGGCGATCATCGCGGTTTGCGATTTCCTGTTCGCGGCGGCGATGCCGTCGCTCGCGGGCGGCATTGCGTTGCTGCTGTGCCTGTATGTCGCGTTCGGACTCGGCAATGGCGCGACGTTCCAGCTCGTTCCGCATCGCTGGGCCGGCCGCACCGGGCTGATGTCCGGCATCGTCGGCGCGGCGGGCGGCATCGGCGGCTTCTATCTGCCGGTCGTGATGGGCATCGCGAAGGAGAGCACCGGCAGCTATCAAATGGGCTTCGCGACGTTCGGCACGCTGTCGGCTTGCGCGTTCCTCGCGATCGTCGCGCTGCGCCGGCCGTGGATGGCGTGGTCGATGCAAACCGGCGTCATGCACGCGCATGCGACGGAGTAAGGCGCGGCGCGCGGCGTCCGATCGTGCCGGCGCCGCACGCCGCACGCCGCACGCATCATGGTCTGAATAAAGCGCAGTCGAATGCTTGCATATCGGTCGCCGTGTTTCTAATATGCAGTCAGGAGGCTGCATATGAACTCATCGACCGATCGCATCGAAAAGCAGATTCTGTTGAAGGCGCCGCGCTCGCGCGTCTGGCGCGCACTATCCAACGCCGAGGAATTCGGCAAATGGTTCGGCGTGAACCTCACCGGCAAGCAGTTCGTCGCGGGGCAATCCACGCAGGGGCACATCACCTATCCAGGCTATGAGCATCTGCTGATGAACGTGCTGGTCGAGCGTGTCGAGCCCGAGCATCATCTGTCGTGGCGCTGGCATCCGGCCGCGATCGACATCACGATCGACTACACGCCTGAGCCGACCACGCTCGTGGAATTCGATCTGAGCGACGTCGAGTCGGGCACGCTGCTGCGCGTCGTCGAATCGGGCTTCGACCAGTTGCCGGTCGGGCGCCGCACGGAAGCGTTCCGGCTGAACGACAGCGGTTGGGAGCAGCAGATGGTCAACGTCGAGCGATATGTCGGCGCGAGCTAAGGCGGCCCCCGCGAGGGCGGGCCTCAAGGCGGCGACACTGCGCAGTTCGGCGGCGGTGTTCGCAGCGCTCGGTGACGAGACGCGTCTGCGTCTCGTCGCGGCGTTGTGCGCGGGCAGTGCGATGTCGATCGCGCAGCTGACGGCCGGCACCGACATCACGCGGCAGTCGGTCACGCAGCATCTGCAGGTGCTGGCCGACGCTGGCCTCGTGCGCGACGTGAAGGTCGGACGCGAGCGCCTGTGGGCGTTCGAGCCCGCGGATCTCGACGCGGCACGCCGCGCGCTCGACGCGATTTCGCGGCAGTGGGATCAGGCGCTGCTGAAGCTGAAGACGATGGTCGAAGAATGAAGGGCGGGCGTCCGTGGTGATTGCACGAACCGAGCCGGCACGCGGATTGGCCGCCTGCCGGTAGGCTGTGCGCGACGGCGGGTGCCGCATTTTTTACCGACTGCAAGCGGCGCATCGTGCACGGAAGCGCGGAACAACGCAAAAAGGGGCCAAAAAATTGGCCCCCAATCCGCTGTAAAAAAGGAAGAAAAACGAGCCCGCGCCTAATCGGCGATCCGCTTGTCGGCCAGCGCGCTCTGGCAGTCGGCCAGAACCTGCCGGACGAGCCGGGCTTGCGGGTCGAGTTCGTCGGTATCGAGAATTTCTTCAACCGCGTCGCGCGCCCAGTCGGCATCGACGAAGCGCGCGTGGCGCCGCGCGATTTCGACCGCGGTGGCCGACAGCTTCGCGACGCACAGCCAGTCGGCTTCGCGCGCGCGGCGGTCGAGCCACTTGTGCGCGGACTGCACGTGAAACGCCGCGTCGGGCCAGTCTTCGTTCAGATAATAAGCGCCGAGGCTTCCGCATGTGAGCCAGCACAACAGCTCCAGGCGGTCACGGGGACTCAGATGTTGGCGTACATCACTCATGGCGACGCTCGCTGCAGTAAATGGCTTCCCGGTGAGGCCGGCGGGCGCCGTCCTCCGCTTTTTACACACGCTTTTTACAAACATTAGCATGCGGAATTCCCGGGCGGCAATTCCTGACCACCCCTAGCGTGCGGCGCCGCCACAGGTGGGGCTTTCGGGCGGTGCGTCAGCGTGGTGCGCTGGCAATCTGATCGCCCCGGGACGACCCGCCGCTGAAGCGCCGGTATTTACCGGCTCGCAGCGGTTCCCGGCGCGGCTTCAACGTTCGCCGCGCGTCGCGACGATGAAAAGCCGCGGAAACGGCAGCAGCACCGTGCCATCGGCGAGCGCCGGGTAGGCTTTGACGATTTCGTCGCGATAGCGTTGCACAAACGCGCCGCGTTCGGCGTCGTCGAGCGCGGCGAGAAACGGCCGCAGCGCGCTGCCCTTGAACCATTCGACCACCGCGTCGGTGCCCGCCGCGAGCGGGTGGTGATAGACCGTGCGCCACACGTCGACGCGCGCGCACAGCGGCTTGAGCAGCGCGTAGTACCAGTTTGCGTCGTAGCGCATGGTGCGCTCGATACCCTTCAGCTTCGTCGCCCAAGGCCCGTCGATGGCGATTTCGCGCAGCAGCCGGTGCGCCGGTTCGTCGAGATTGTCGGGCATCTGCACGGCGAGGCTGCCGCCCCTGGCAAGTTTTGCCACCAGCGCGGGGAACAGCCGCTCGTGGTCCGGCACCCATTGCAGCACCGCGTTCGCGAGGATCACGTCGTAGGGGCCGTGCGCGTCCCACGTCGAAACGTCGCTGATGTCGAAGCGGAATTGCGGCAGCCGCCGACGGGCCGCCGCGATCATGTCGGCGGAGCTGTCGATGCCGCTGACCGACGCGCCCGGCACCCGCTCGGCCAGCACCTCGGTCGAGTTGCCCGGGCCGCAGCCGATGTCGACCGCGCGCCGCGCGCCGTTCAAGGGCACCGCCGCGAGCAGATCGCGGACCGGCCGCGTGCGCTCGTTCTCGAACAGCATGTACTGCTTCGCGTGCCAATCGCTATGCTTGTTCGCGGTTTTGTCGGTCATCTTTTGCTCCTTCGCGGGGTTCGTTACGGCCATTCTCGGCCGCTGACAGCCCGGAGTAAAATGAATTTATGATCCCGATTACTTCATTTTTCTAATGAAAATCGACACGCTCGGCGTGCAGGCTTTTGTCGCGATTGCCGATCGCGGCAGCTTCCAGAGCGCGGCGGATTCGCTGCACGTGACGCAAACCGCGATCACGCAGCGGCTGCGCAAGCTCGAAAGCTATCTCGGCGTCACGCTGATAGAACGCACCACGCGTTCGATGGCGCTCACCGAAATCGGTCGCAATTTTCTGCCGCAGGCGCGTCGGCTGCTCGGCGAACTGGCGGACGCGCTCGTCGAGATCCGCGAAACGGGCATCGCGCGACGCGGCGACGTGTCGATCGCATGCGTGCCGACCGTCGGCGTGCAGTATCTGCCGCGCATCCTGCAGGTGTATTCGGCGCGCTATCCGCACAATCGCATCAAGATTCTCGATCACGCGTCGTCGGCGGTGGAGGAGGCCGTGTTGCGCAGAGAGGTCGAGTTCGGCATCAACATCGCGCGCGAGCATCATCCCGATCTCGCCACCGTGGCGCTCACCGAAGACCGCTACGTGCTGATCTGCCACGAGGACCATCCGCTCGCGAAGCGGCGGCGCATCGCATGGCGGCAGTTGCAGCCGTTCCCGCTGATTTTCGCCGGCGAGGTCAGCGGCAATCGCGCGCTGCTCGACGTCGCGTTGGAATCGAGCGAGCTCGCGCTGCGTTCGTTCTACGAGGTGCAGCGCAGTTCGACCGCCGTCGGACTCGTCGCGCAACGCGTCGGCGCGGCCGTGGTGCCCGCGCTCGCGCTGCAGAAGGGCGCGTATCCGAGCGTGCGCACCCTCGAGCTCACGCAGCCCACCGTGTCGCGCACGCTGGTGCTGGTCGCGCGCAAGACCGCGCAGTTGTCACCGGCCGCGCAGGCGCTGTACGACATGATCCGCGAACAGGCGACGCTGAAAACCGGATGACGGCGCGCCGCGCGCAAGGCAAACTGGCTGGCTTCCGGGTTTCATTCCTTCAACCCGTTCAATCCACGCGGCACCCAACGACTCATGCTGCAGATACTCGGCAAGACCACCTCGATCAACGTGCGCAAGGTGTTGTGGACCTGCGCGGAACTTGGGCTTGCGTTCGAACAGGAAGACTGGGGCTCGGGCTTTCGCTCGACCGAGGTCGCCGAATTCCGCGCGCTGAACCCGAACGCGATGGTCCCCGTGATTCGCGACGGCGACTTCGTGTTGTGGGAATCGAACTCGATCATCCGTTACCTCGCGAACCGTTATCGGGGTGACGGGCTGTATCCGGCCGATCCGGTCGAGCGCGCGCGCTGTGATCAATGGATCGACTGGCAGGCCAGCGAATTGAACCGCTCGTGGAGCTACGCGTTTCTCGCGCTCGTGCGGCACTCGCCCGAGCATCAGGATCCGCGGCAGATCGCCGCGTCGTGCGCGAACTGGTCGAAGCATATGGCGATCGTCGAGCAGCAACTCGCGCGCACCGGTGCGTATATCGCGGGCGACGCGTTTTCGCTCGCCGATATTCCGATCGCGCTGTCCGCGAACCGCTGGCTCGAAACGCCGCAGCAGCACGACGATTTGCCGGCGCTGGCCGCTTATATGGCGCGCCTGGCCGAGCGCGACGGGTATCGCAAGCATTGCCGAAACGGCACGCCGTAATCGTTGATTCGCACGCTTCTGCAATCTGTCGATGCTTACAGAATCCGCCTTCAATGCTTACAGTCTGCTTGCGAATTCCCGCGCTCGACGGCTGCTGCGCGGTGCACCCCGCGTCGCCTACAATGGCGGCCATTTAGCGACATTGAAGGTTCAACGATGCGGTTAACGAAATTCGCGCTGGCTTTGCTGGCGGCGTGCTTCACTCTGAACGCGAGCGCCGAAATGACGGCCGCGCAATACAAGCGCTGGGCACACGCCGACAACAACTCGATCTATGCGGCGTACATCACCGGCACGATCAACGCGTTCGGCTGGGCGAATGGGGATCTGGTCTCGAGGAAACAGCCGCAGCTGTTCTGTCCGCCGCAAACGCTCGCGATCGGCAACCAGACGGTCTATCCGTTGCTCGATGCGTTCTTTGCGAACCATCCGGGCATTTCCGAGGATTTTCCAATCGGGCTCGCGATTCTGCGCGCGTTGCAGGGCGCGTATCCGTGCTGACGTGTTGAAGGAGTGAGGGGAGGGAGGCGAGGAGGGGCAACATCAGGGGCGAACTCGCGAAGCGGGCCCGCCCCCCGGTGGATCAAACCTGCACGAGATTCGGAATCTGCACGTCCGGATTGACGTCCGCGTCGTAATCGACGCCCTTCATTTCAAAGCCGAACAGGCGCAGGAAATCGGTCTTGTAGCCCGCGAAATCGGTGAGTTCGTAGATGTTGTCGTTGCTCACCTGGTTCCACAGCTCCTGCACGCGGCCTTGCACCTGCGGATCGAGTTCCTTGTAGTCGGCGCGCAGACGGCCTTCGTCGTCCAGATGCGGCTGGCTGCCATAGAGGCTGTCCTTGTACAGGCCGTAGACCTGCTCGATACAGCCTTCGTGCGTGCCTTGTTCCTTCATCACCTTGAAGAGCAGCGACAGATAGAGCGGCATCATCGGAATTGCCGAGCTTGCCTGCGTGACGACTGCCTTCAGCACCGCGACGCGCGCATCGCCGCCCTTGGCCGCGAGCTTTGAGCGGATGCCGAGCACTTTCTGGTCGAGATCTTTCTTGGCCGCGCCGATCGAGCCGTTCCAGTAGATGTCGTGGGTGATCTTCTCGCCGAGGTAGGTGAACGCGGTGGTCTTGGCGCCGTCGGCGAGCACGCCGGCTTCGCCGAGCGCGTCCATCCACATCTGCCAATCCTCGCCGCCCATCACCGCGACCGTGTGCGCGATTTCTTCCGGCGTCGCCGGTTCGAGCACGGTTTCCTTGATCACTTCCTTGTCGGTGTCGATGCCGCGCAGATTGACAGCCTTGCCGATCGGCTTGAGCACCGAGCTGAACACTTCACCGGTCTTCGGGTGCTGGCGCTTCGGCGCCGCGAGGCTATAGACGACCAGATCGACCTGGCCGAGATCGCGCTTGATCACTTCGATCGTGCGCGCCTTCACTTCGTCGGAGAACGCGTCGCCGTTGATGCTGGTCGCGTACAGGCCTTCGGCGGTGGCGAACTTCTCGAACGCGGCGGTGTTGTACCAGCCGGCCGTGCCAGCCTTGGTTTCGCTGCCGGCGCGCTCGAAGAACACGCCGAGGGTCGACGCGCCCGAGCCGAACGCCGCGCTAATGCGGGCGGCGAGGCCATAGCCGGTCGACGCGCCGATCACGAGCACCTTCTTCGGGCCGTTGGCGATGGGACCGCGTGCCTTCACATATTCGATCTGTTCCTTGACGTTGGCTTCGCAGCCGGTCGGATGGGTCGATACACAAATGAAGCCACGCACACGCGGTTTGATGATCATGAAGCACCTCTTGTCGGAATTGGCGACATTATAGTGGCCCCGCCGGAGCCGCACTCCATGCCGCGAACGAAGCAAAAACCGGCGCACCCCCCACATCTTGGTACGATTGCGCCTTTCCCAGCCGACGACAGCAAGTGAAGCGCCTCTTTTCCTCCTTTCTGGCGGCCCTCGACAAAGGGCTGACGCTCGCGAACCCGCTGTTCGCGAAGGCCGCGTGGCATCTGCGCCATCCGACCCGCCGCACGTTCGCGTGGGGGCTCGCCGCGCTGCCGGTGCTATTCGTACTGTACGTGCTGCTGCTGATTCCGTTCACGCCGAGCATCGGCGACATCCGCAAGGCGAAGATCGAGCAGCCCGCGCAGATCGTGTCGGCGGACGGCAAGCTGCTCGCCGAGTTCAAGCCGTCGAACCGCGAGTGGGTCAAGCTGAAGGACATCTCGCCGAACGTCGTGAACGCGCTGATCGCCACCGAGGATCACCGCTTCTATCAGCATTTCGGGCTCGACTGGCGGCGCACCGCTTCGGCCGCGCTGCACACGTTCTCCGGCGACCGCCAGGGCGGCTCGACGATCACGCAGCAGCTCGCGCGCAATCTGTATCCCGACGAAATCGGCCGCGCGCCGACGTTGACGCGCAAGCTGAAGGAAGCGATCACCGCACTGAAGATCGAGGCGTTCTACACGAAGGACGAGATCCTCGAAACCTACCTGAATACGGTCCCGTTCCTGTACAACGCGTACGGCATCGAGATGGCTGCGCGCACCTATTTCGACAAGTCCGCATCCGACCTGAACGTGCTCGAAGCGGCGACGCTGACCGGCATGCTGAAGGGCAACGCGTACTACAACCCGGTGCTGAACCCCGAGCGCGCCTTGCAGCGGCGCAATACGGTGCTCGCGCAGCTGGTCAAGTACGGCAAGCTGACACCCGCCCAGTACGACACGCTCGCCCGCAAGCCGCTGCGTCTCGACTTCGAGCGCCAGATCGAGCCGCCCGGACCCGCGCCGCACTTCACGCAGCAACTGCGCAAATGGCTCGTCGCGTGGGCCGATCGCAACGACTACAACATCTATTCCGATGGACTCGTCGTGCGCACGACGATCGACTCGCGTCTGCAGACGATGGCGACCCAGGCGGTCACGCTGCAGGGCAACCAGTTGCAGAACATCGCGAACTCCGCGTGGGGCACGCGCGCGGGCTGCTCGGCGGACAAGGACCTGCTGCGCACGTTCCTGCGCGAAACGCCTGACTTCCGCGCGGCCAGAGACACGGGCCTCGCCGACGACGAGGCGCTGAAACGCCTGCTCGCCGATCGCCAGCTCGTGCAGAGCGTGTGCGACACGAAGACGCGCGTGCAGGCCGACTTCCTCGCAATGGACCCACGTACCGGCGAGATCAAGGCGTGGGTCGGCAGCCGCGACTTTGGCGTTGATCCGTTCGATCACGTGCAGCAGGCGCGCCGTCAGCCGGGCTCGACCTTCAAGCCGTTCGTCTACGCGGCGGCCTTCGAGGCCGGCGCGAAGCCGGACGACAAACTGCCGGACAATCCGGTTCAGATCGAACTCGCCGGCGGCGAAATCTGGAAGCCGAACGACGAGGACGAGCCGAGCGGCCGCATGATCAGCCTGCGCGACGCGCTCGCCTATTCGCGCAACCGCATCACCGCGCAGGTGATGGAGTCGGTGGGTCCGAACAGGGTCGCAAAGCTCGCGCGCGCGATGGGTGTGCGCGACAGCCAGCTCGACCCGGTGCCGTCGCTCGCGCTCGGCACGAGCCCGGTCACGCTTAAGGAAATGGTGTCGGCGTACGGCACGATCGCGAACCTCGGCGGCTACGTCGAGCCGCTGATGGTCACGCGCATCGAGGACCGCAACGGCAACCTGCTCGCCGAATTCAAGCCGGCCACGCCGAGTCGCGAGCTGCCCGCCGACACGGCGCGCACGCTCGTCGACGTGATGCGCGACGTGGTCAGCCGCGGCACCGGCGCGAGCATCCGCACGCGCTTCGGCGTGCGCGGCGATGTCGCGGGCAAGACCGGCACGACCCAGGGCAACGCGGATGGCTGGTTCATCCTGATGCAGCCGCAATTGGTGGCGGGGGCATGGGTCGGCTTCAACGACAGCCGCGTGACGCTGCGCAGCGATTACTGGGGGCAGGGTGCGCATAGCGCGCTGCCGATCGTCGGCGATTTCTTCCAGCGCGCGCAGCGCTCGCGGCTCGTCGACGGCCACATGAAGTTCGATACCGCGCAGCAGCCGGGCTGGTTCGCCGAGCGCGCCGAACGCTTGCGCGACTGGATCGGGCACCTGTTCACGCGCACGCCGGCGCAGCCGGACAAGCAGGTCGTGGCGCGTGCTCCGGCGCGGCGCGCGCCGGTGGCGTCGGTGCAGCCGCCGACGTCTGCCGTGGCGGCACCGGCGGCGGCGTCAGAGGCAGCGGGCGCGTCCGCGATGCAGGGCGAAGCGCGCGCGCTGCCACCGATGCTGCCGGCGACGGGGTCGGGGTCGGAAGCGGTTCCCACGCCGGCGCCCGCCATTACCGTCGATGGCGAAACGCATGGCGGCGGTGCGGCAGCGCTCGCGCCGACCCCGACGCCAGACGACCTCGTGCCGCCCGATGCGACTGGGCAGGGCGGCGAAGGAGTGAATAACGGGGGCGAGGCGAACTGAACGCGAACTGCGACCCGGGCGCGCTGCCCGGGTGCGTATTGAACGGGGTAAGGCAGAAGGGCTAGTACCTCGCGACGCCCGCATCACCCGGCGGTCGCGCATGCGGATTGCCATGCGTCGTCTCGAGCGACGTGTCGTGATGCAGCAGCAACACCGCCGCCACACCGATGAGTCCCGCGCCCGACAGGCATAGCAGCCCGGCGCCGAAGCCGCCGGTGCTGTCCTTGATCCAGCCCATCGCGAACGGCCCGAAGAAACCCGCCAGGTTGCCCAGTGAGTTGATCGCGGCGATGCCGCCCGCGGCCGCCGCGCCCGACAGGAACGCGGCCGGCAAGGTCCAGATTACCGGCAGGCAACCGAAGATGCCGAAGCCGGCAATCGATAGCGCGATCATCTTCTGCACCGGATTGTCGAGGCCGGCCGCGGCTGCGATGCCGGCCGCCGCGACGAACAGCGCAATCGCGACGTGCCAGCGGCGTTCGAGGTGGCGATCCGAATGCCGTCCCCACAAAATCATGCTGACGAGGCCGACCACGTACGGCAGCGACGTCACGAAACCCGTCTGCAGATTAGTGAGGCCGAACGACTTCACGATCTGCGGCAGGAAGAAGCTCAGGCCGTAGTTGGTCGCGTTCGCCCCGAAATAGATCAGCGCGATGGCGAGCACGCGCGGATTGATCAGCGCCTCCTTCACGCTGAAGTGGCGCACCGCCTCGCGATGCTCGCGCTCCTGCTTCTGCCGCGCGATCAGCCAGTCGCGCTCCTCGGCGCTGAGCCAGGTGGCGTCGGCGGGCTTGTCGGTCAGATACAACAGCACCGCGACCGACAGCAATACCGCCGGCGCCGCCTCGATCAGATACAGCCACTGCCAGCCGCCGAGTCCGCCGCGGCCGTCGAGCGACAGCAGCGCGCCGGAGATCGGGCCGCCGATCACCGTCGACAGCGGAATCGCCGCCATGAAATAGCCGACCACGCGCCCGCGATACGCGGCCGGAAACCACAAGGTCAGCAGAAAGATGATGCCCGGGAAAAAGCCGGCCTCGGCGACGCCAAGCAGAATGCGCAGGCCGAAAAATACGTGCGCGGGCGAGAGCCCGGTGAAGCGCGAGATGTCCGGGATGAACGCCATCGCGCCCGCGAGAATACCCCACGTAAACATGATCCGCGCGATCCAGCGGCGCGCGCCGAATCGTTCGAGCAGCAGGTTCGACGGCACTTCGAAAAAGAAGTACGCGATAAAGAACACGCCCGCGCCGAAGCCGAACGCGCTCGCGGACAGATCGAGCGCCTTGTTCATCTGCAAGGCCGCGAAGCCGACGTTGACGCGATCGAGATAGGCGATGAAATAGCACAGCATCAGGAACGGCACGAGCCGAACCGTGACGCGATGAAGGGTACGTGCCTCGAGATCCATATATGTCTCCTCCGGTTCGGCGACCGGTGTATGCCGCTATGTGGTGGGGTCCGTCTGCGGTTCGAAATGCCTGTCCGTCGAACAGGCATCGTTACAGACTAGACGCTCAAAAGGGATTCCGGAAGGTCTTTTGTGAACCATGTGGTCCGCTCATTGCCGACGCCGTCGCGGCGTGGCGCTCGCGTCCATTGTTAGGAGTCGCGCAACAGTGTTTTCGGTTGTATCGGCTGATCTTGGGCGAACGATTCCGGATAATTGCTGCCTGATTAATCGGTTAAAAATGCAGGTGATCCACGATGTCGAATCAGGGTTCGGACATGCTCGCTGAGGCGCGCAAAACGGTGCGGGTACGCGAAGTCGCGTCCGTCGCGCGAGCGGACAGCACGGAAAGGAAGAGGGCGCCGCTGCACACGCGCATGCGCGGGGTGGCGGCGGTGGCGCTCGCGTGCGCGAGTCTCGTCGGGTGCGCGTCGAGCACGAATGTGGTCGCGAGCGGCAAGCCCGGCAGCTACACGGTCGCCGCCAGCGCGACCGGAGGACGCATGGCCTGGGCGCGCGCGCACGAACTCGCGATGAACGAGGCGCGCGACTACTGCGATCGTCGCGGTATGCAAAGCAGCGTGAATACGGAGACGGTCAGCGGCGTCAGCGCGATGACCGAGCACGGGTCGTCGGTCAGTTTCGAGTGTCATCCGCGGTTCTGACGCAGCGTTGCGCGCGGGCGGCGGGCGCGGCCGCCCCATGACGATCACTTTTTATCGAACATCGATTCGTACGGCGAGCCCGCGCGCAGATCCGCGCCGCGGCTCGTGATGAACAACACCTTGTGCCGCCCGAGCTGTCCGACGATGCCGCTGTCTTCCGTGTGCAGATAGGTCACGCCGGTCCGCGTGATGCTATCGATGAACGCCTTGAACGCAGACGGCATCGACCAGTTGTACATCGGCATGGCGAACACCGACGCGTCGGCGGCGAGAAGGCGCGCGCACAGGGCATCCGATGACGCCAGCGTCGCCCGCATCGCCGCCGTGCGCTCGTGCGCGCGGCGTGTATGTGGCGATCGCGAACGCTTCGGCGACGTGCGGTGGCGTGTCGACTGTCAAGTCCAGATAATCGACGTCGAAGTCGACGCGTGCTTCGCGCAGACGCTCGAGAAAATAGCGGGCGAGCGCGCGGAAATTGGATCGCTCGCGCTTCGCGCTGGCGTCGACGTGCATGATCTTCATGTGGTCCATCCTTGCGGTGGGTTTGACGTGAGATCAGGTTAGAGGGCCGACTGGCTTGGTGGAATAACCGGTTTTGTCGAATTCAAGGTAACCACTTATCGCGACTCGCGTGGTGACATGCCGCCGGGACGCCGGCAGTCCTCAGTCTTCGCGTGGTTTGGCGTTGGTCGAACGTTTGACGAACGGTGCGCCCGAGAAGCCCACCATCGCGCGGCCCTGCACAGGTGATTTTTCGCGGGCGCGGCGGGCAGGGCGCGCGGACGTTTTTTCTGTTCGCGCCGTCTCGATCTGCCGCGAAAGCGTGTCGATACGCTGGCGCAACAGGTCGGTCGCCGCCAACCGTTCAGCCAGCAGCGCATCCTTTTCCGCAAGCTGCCCGCGGGTCGCGGCATGCCGCGCAGCGGAGGCAGCCAGTTCTGCCTTCGATGCGGCCAACTCGTCCCGAATCGCGTCCCGCTCGGCCCGCGATTCGGCTTCGAGCGTCGCCGCCCGCTCGTGACTCGCCTGAAGCTCCTTGCGCAGACGTTGCGCCGACGCTCGTTCACCGTCGATTTCGAGCAAGGCGCGCTTTTCCGCCGCGGCGAGCCGCTGCTCGTTCTGCTCGTGCGAGCGGCGCAGCTTCGCGAGTTCGTCGGCGAAATCGCGGCGGGCATCGGCGAGCGCGGCGGCTCCTGCCGCGATTTCTTCCTTCGATGTCGCCAGTTGCGCCGTCAGCATGTCGTTGGCGGTCTGCAGCTCGACGATGCGCGCGTCGAGTCCGGCAATCCGCGCGCGCAGGGTCGCGACATCGTTGGCCGCCTGTTCGGCTTCGTCGACGGCGTCTTGACGCTGCTTGTCCTGTTGCCTGGCCTGTTCTTGCGCGGCGGCGATTTGCGCGTCCGCGTCCTGCCTGAACACGTCGAGCGCGGCGTTCGCGGCGTCGCTCGACAGACGCCACAGCTGGGCCGCGAATTCGCCGGCAGCCGCTGCGACCTCGGGCGGCAAGTCCGGACGGCCGACGTCCACACGCGTCTTGTCGCGCACGTCGGTCCAGAAATCGCGCAACGCCTTGGCCGGCGCGCTCATGCTGCCTTTGCGCACCAGCTGGTACAGGCGATTCGCGGTCGGTGTTTCGCCGTAACGGAAAAACAGCAACGCGCAGACCTCGCGATAAAGCGTCTGCGTGTCCGACGCGTTTTGACGGACGACTTCGATGTCGGCTTCGAGGGTCATGGTGGAAGCGGCTTTGGGGGAATATGGAGTGATTCCGCGCAAACTCCTGTCGGCGGATTCTCAGTTAAGTTATTGAAAATTAAAAGATCGCGAGATATTTCAAGAAGCTTTCGTATCCCATTGCCGTGGACTCAAGTACGCGCAAACTCATGTCAAAATATTCGTTCCCACTGAAAATGCATCTCAATGGTTCTGTGTCGGTTTCGTAGAGCTTTTTTGTGAGTTTGCGATACTGCATCGCAACTGTTCGCTAACGACAATCGATTGCTGGTCTGAATTGTTCGCGGCGACATAGTCGAACCAGAGCAAGCCAGACACGATCGTCGATGGACGCTGGAACGTCCTCCTGGTCGTCCGTGCAACGTGTCGATATTTCAACCGGCCTGATCAAGCAGTGTGCTCGCATAGATTTTTGCTGGCGTGCGACATCACGCGGGTCCATAAACTGGCGCGGGCTATGGTGCCATCTGCTCTCGATCACTCTTAGAATGGAGTTCATGACATGACGGGCTGCATTTTAGCTTGCAACCGCAAACTCCCGTGTCCGCAAGCGTATGAGCGATAACCGCGTTGGAGGCTCCCGGCCTTCACGCGGGTTGGTCGATCCGCGGAGTTGGAGCTGGCAGACACGTGCAGCCAAATCGGGAGAAGGACGTTGTTACTGGTCGAGGGGGCGGACGCCTACGATTCTCGATTACACCCACAGTTGCATCACGAGTTTCGATCATCTGCGACTGATCGATCGAATTGTCGGCCGCGAGTGCCCGTGAGATTTCTTCTCGCTGCTTACACGAATGAGCCACCACAGCCACAATTACCTTATTTTGCGGAAAACTCCCCTCGACAAATGCGCGTGCCTCGCCAACCGGGTTTGCGCTGTGAATAGCGAAGTGAATGGTGGTTGGAATGAATTGACCACCCACGTCGAGGTCCAGTTCGATTAGCCGCTTTACGATGGGCATGGCAGTGTCGGTGCCACCCAGGTCATGGTCGAACGGAATCTCGTCGGGACAGCCATCGGCTTCCGCCCCTGATGCTGACATTGAGTCGCGGACGTCTACCCATGCCGGCGAGCCTGGATCCCGAAGATCATCGACGAACAGGCGATATGGCATAACGGGTTCAAGTTTTCTCGAAGGGGAAGTAAAGCATGCTCCGAACGCGTCGTTTGCACGTCATGCACGGCGCAGCGTGAACCCGCCCCCGGAATCTTCGCTGAGTGAAAGTGTGTCGCCAGTTTTCCATCCGAGCCGATCCAGCAGATCCAGCGGTAACAGGAGGACAGCATTCCTGTTTTCGCCTTCTGCTTCCTCAAGGGTGGTGAGAATCGCCTCTCCGGTCGGGACACCGGACTCCGGGAGATAAGACTGCAATATCTCTGTCAGCGTGGTCTCATTCTCCGGCAGCGTCAGCCAACTTGCGCACAGGCGATCCGAATACCGGGCCCATGCAAGCATGAGAACGTCGTCTGGCGCCGTGCGGCCGATGCGCCTGAGACAGTTCCTCATCCGTACAAGATCATCTGGAAACTCCGTGGCGATCTTCGCAAGTTCGCTCGCAATCAACATAAAATTCCTCCTCGCGGTCGCCCGGCAGCGTTGCCTCGCTGCGCGCCTGCGGTGTCTTTGGTCGGCGAGCCGCTTCGTGCGCTCTCCGCTTGTTGCTCTTCACGCGCCTTAGGTGCCTTGATTTACTCCGCCTCGGCAATCGCGTCACGGGCGCGATCGAGCGCATGCTTCGGGGGACCAGGCGCGCCTCATTGTCGCTGATTCGCGTGGGACGGCCGAACATTATGTTGCGGACATTCGCAAATCGGCGTCGAAGAATGGCACATCTCACCGCCGTCGAATGAGTCTTGACGCCCCGTTCCGGTCAACCGCTGTCCGCCAGCGAACGTCCGCTACCGACGCCAACTGCAGCCACTCGACTCGCTGAGCGAGAACGTCGACAATTGGATGTGCGAGAGCTGCTGCGTCGTGGCTCGTCCTAACCCACGTCGCCTGGAAGAAGATGACGACTAGTACGAGTATCCGAACCGCGTCCGTCACGCTCGCGGAGGTACTGCTCCTTCGCGAGCGGGTTCTTCACGCCGACTCACCAGCGGGACGCAGCGAGCTTCGCTCCGACAGGAAGGCAGACACGCTTCATCTCGGTGCTTTTCTTGGTAATGAACTCATAGGGGTGAGCACCATCGCACGGGCAAACCCCGTGCCCGAGCTGACATGGAGACTTTGCGAGATGGCGATCAGAGCCGGCTGGCGTGGCCACGGCATTGGCACTGCCCTCGCCGAAAAGTGCATCGATCATGCGAAGCTTGCGGCTGGACGCATGGTGTGGTGTAGCGCTCGCGAGAGCGCGTTTGGTTTCTACCGGAGCATAGGCTTCGAGCGTGTGGGCGAATTGTTTAGCCGGGCCGATACAATCGACGAACGATACGGTCGAAGGGTGCCTTACCTACCCAACTAGTCGAACAGCTGACGGCGGATCGCGTGGCCTAGATGCGGCGCGACCCTCGACGCAGGCGATAAAAATGTCCTGCACGCCGCGCGTCTTCAGCTCAGTGACCACCTGCAACCAGAACTTGGCACCCTCGGTCTGGGCAATCCACAGTCCCAGAACCTCCTTGTGACCGGTCATGTTCACGCCGATGGCCAGGTACACTGCCTTGGTGCGCACCGCGCCGCTGTCGCGCACCTTGACGTGGATGCAGTCGAGATAGACGATCGGGTAAAGCGCATCGAGCGCACGGCCTTGCCAGACCTTCACCTCCTCGCTGACGGCGTCGGTGACCGCCGAGATGAGCGTGGGCGAGACCTCCGTGCCGTACATTTCTTCCAGGTGCCCCTGGATCTCGCGCACGCTCAGGCCACGCGCATACAGCGAAATGATCTTGTCGTCGAAGCCCGTCCAGCGCGTCTGATGGCGCTCCACCAGCTTCGGCTCGAACGCCCCCTGACGGTCGCGCGGGATGTTGAGCGGCAACTCGCCAAATTCCCCCTGCAGCGTCTTGGCGCTATGCCCATTCCGGGTGTTGCCAGTGGCATTAGTCACCGCTTCGCTCTTGCCATGGCCCAGGTGCTCGGACATCTCCGTCTCAAGCGCTCGCTCCACCAGCATCTTCGTGAGCTGCTTGAGCAACCCGTTTCCATGGGCGGCAAGGACGGCGCTTTGCATCAGGCCACGATGATTTTTGCACATCTGATGCATTTCAGGTATTGCGAAGTCGGTGTATCGGAAGTGACAGGCCTTGCCGCTTTGGACAGGGGGAAGCCAGCTGTTCTCCGACTGATTGCATCTGACTACCGGCGTCTATCAGTACCAAAAGCTCCCCCGATCTGCCGCGCCCGTTTCACTTCATCACTGTGCAGATAGATCGACGTCGTCGAGACGGATGCGTGCCGCAGGTTGTCCCGCACCGTCGTCAGTTCGGCGCCGCGGCTGAGCGCGTGAGTGGCGTGCGTGTGGCGCATCCAGTGGGTGCTGGCATCGCGCAGCTTCGTCGCCAGCGGCGGATGGTCGGCCTCGATCTGCTCTGCCGTGAGCACAAAAAAGCGCTTGAGCACGCCCCACAGCCGCACGCTGCTGATCGCCGCGGCGCTGTCCGTTTCGAGACTACCGATCACCGGCGTCTGCGGACGCCATTGCGCCGGCAGAACCGGCAGGCCGCGTTCGGCCAGATAGCGCGCTAGCGCGTCCCAGGCGAGCGGTGGTAGTGCGACCATCGCAATCTTCTTGCCCTTGCCGGTCACGCGCAACCAGTGATCGCCGCTGGCATCGGTCCTGACGTCCCGGAGCGTCGCGCCGACCAGTTCGCTCGCGCGCAGTCCGGTCGCGTAGCCGAAATCGAGCAAAAAGCGCAGCCGCTGCGCGGCCGCCTTGCTCCAGCCGGTTGAAGGTGTGCCGGACGCAGTCCGATCCGGATACTCGAGTCCGTCGGCGATCGTGCGCACGAGCGCCCATTCGCCTTCGGTGAAAGCATGTGATGCATCGAGCGTCGCTGCGCCATTGCCGCCACGCACCTTCACACCTGAGAACGGATTGGCGAGCACGTAGCGCTGCCCGATCAGCCAGCGGAACAGCGCGCCGACGATCGACAGCGCGTGCGCAACCGAGCGGTCCGAGAGATTGCCGTTGAACGGCCGCCAGTCAGGCGACGTACGCGGCCGTACCGGACCCACCCAGCGTGCACGCGGCGAGGGATGCCGCAGAAACGCCCGGTACGCGATTGCGTCGTCGGTCGTCAGCGATGACAGCGCGCGGCCCCGCTCGACGATCGCCCACAGGATCAGGCGCTCGGCCTCCTTGCGGTAGGTGCGCCGCGTGGCGGGCGACTCCTGCAGCGCGAGCCAGGTCTGCACGGCCTCATAGTCATTGGACGCGTCCAGCGTACAGGTCGCGACGGGCGCGCGGAACGTACCGCGGGTGCCATCGACCTCGTGAGGCAGCCGCAGGGTTTCCCACGGCACGATGTCACCACGCTGGCTTGCCACCACCAGCGCGCGGGCCTTGTCGGTGAGGGCGGGGCATGCGGCGAAGAACTGCTCGATCGCGCGCGCACTCGCCGCGCCGAGACCGGGGACCGCTTTCCACCATTGGCGTCGTCGCGGAATCCGCACGGTCAGGTCGGCCAGCGTCGTGATGCCGTGGGCGCGCAGCACGCGCACGGCGCGACGGGATAGCCATTGCGCGATGTCGTCGGCGATCTGCGGCTCGGGTGGCACAGCGGTGCGCAGGAGTTCGATCACGTGCGCGACGGTTTTTGCATGCTGTTCGCGCTGGTCGGCCGGATGATCGAGCAGGGCGGCGAGATCGGCGCGGTGAAGCGCCTGTGCGGCGGCCAGCAGCGTGCGACGGATTCGCCCAACTACACCGCGCGCGGATCGGCCGTCACCGACGGCCGCGGGCAGGTAGCGCGCCACCGCCTGCCGCGCCGGCAGGCCGGCATACCAGGCGCGCAGCACGGCGAGTTCGTCGGCGTTGGGCAGGCGCGCGGGAGCAGGGGCGGGAAGTGACGGTATGGGGGTGTGGCGCGTTTTCATGAGCACGAGTTTAACCCACGAATCGATACCTTATGATAAGCAAACTTATCTTAATGGCACGGTTGATCCGAATATTCCAGCCGCTGCTATCTGTCCCGTGTCCTGTCCACACCGGGTCACTACAACATTGACTTGCGTCAGACTCCGCCGCTGTCGTAATCGAACGCTCGATACATGCTATGTCGAATTCGATCGCCGGTGATCAGTCGGGGTTCGGTCCTTCCGCCTTGTTCTCAAGAACGGCTCCGGTGTGCGCGTCGACACCGACTTCCTGCGTGCCCCGTTTCGACGCAAGATCGAAGGAGTAGCGCAACCCGCTGCCTCCCGCTTCCTTCTCCAACTCTTCATCGGTGATTTTTCCGGGTTGTGCTTTTAAGGCGGTAGCGCGCGCCTGTTCGATGCTGATGTTCGCGTCTTTCGCGTATTCTTGACCGGTAAATGCATAGGCGGGAAAGCTCGTCGCAAGCACGCCGACTGCGACCAGGACAATACCGAGTTCCTTCTTCATTTCGTACTCCAGTGTTGATTGATTCAGAATCGATGATGGCACTGCAGGATTAAGCCACGCTGAACCGCATGGATTTCGAAAGCCCGCAGCGCGGGCTGCATTTTCCGTTTGCTAAGGTTCCCCTAAGTTAGCGCTCTCCTAGAATCGGAATTGTAGCAACCGGTTCATAGCCAATTTTTATTTCCAGCAAACCAGGAACTGTCATGAAATCTGTTCTCCTTACCTTTGCCACGGCCATTATGCTGGGCGTCCCGGTCGTTGCTTTTGCCCAACAGGCCAGTGTTCCGCTCACGCGCGCACAAGTCCGCGCTGAACTGATCCAGATCGGGAATGCTGGGTACTATCCCGCAAAACGTGATACATCGACTTACCCGTCGGACATACAGGCGGCAGAGGCTCGCATTGCCAGCAAAAATGTCGCAGGCGCCGGGTCAGATTCCGGCATGGGAAGCGCAACCAGTGATGCTTCGCAATCCGGCAGACGCATCGCTCCGGCATCTGATTCGACGCATCTTTTCGCGCATCACTGAACAGGCGCGGGTCGGGTACGTCCGCGTCGAGTAACGGCAGCGCACTGAGAGTAAGCCGGATCGAACCGAATGCCTTTATTGAGGATTCGACGAGAAGATCCAAAGGCGCTCCCATCCGTGAAATGACGGCAGATAGGCCGCGCCAATTTGGGCTTTGTCGCGGTAAGGCTCAAAGAGCGGGCGGAATCGATATGCGAAGTACTGCTTATCTTGCGAGCTCGTAGAATTGATCCGGGGCGGACGGGTGGGTTCCGCGAGCCCATTCCATCTGTCCTTTGGCGATCGTCTGCATAATCTCAATGCCGGCCAGAACAAGCCGGGCACAGCGAAAGGTCTTGAACCCTAGGGAAACGCTGATTTATTCAGCTCGATACATCGGTCATCGCTGGCGTAGCTGAGGACGTTATAGAAGGCAGCTCACGGAACAGACTCACGATGATGAAGAGGCAGATTGGCTTCGCGGAAGCGGAAATTGCAGGCAAGAAGCGAGTGACGAGGCGCCAACGCTTCTTGGCCGAGATGGAGAAGATAGTTCCGTGGCAGCGCTTGCTGTCGGCAATCGAGCCGCACTGTCCG
Source organism: Paraburkholderia sp. 40 (assembly GCF_050434105.1). Classification (NCBI taxonomy): domain Bacteria; kingdom Pseudomonadati; phylum Pseudomonadota; class Betaproteobacteria; order Burkholderiales; family Burkholderiaceae; genus Paraburkholderia; species Paraburkholderia sp. 40. Next base: position 804,759 of record NZ_JBNPVY010000004.1, read on the forward strand.
AAGGGCACGCGAGGCCGCCCGCCGATTGGCCTGGAGCGAATGCTGCGAATCTACTTCTTGCAACAGTGGTACGGGCTATCGGATGAAGGACTGGAAGACGCCCTGTATGACAGCATCGCGCTGCGAGCCTTCGCCGGCATTGATCTGGCGGTCGAGAACGTGCCTGATGCAACCAAGCTTTTGAAGTTCCGGCGCCTGCTGATCGAACACAAACTGACACGGAAGTTGTTCGACGAGATTGGCATCTCGCTGTGCGAGCGTGGGCTGATGATGAAAGAAGGCACGCTGGTTGATGCGACGATAATCGAAGCGCCGCCGTCGACCAAGAACGCCGGGAAGAGTCGTGACCCGGAAATGCATCAAACCAAGAAGGGCAACGAATGGCACTTTGGGATGAAAGCCCACATTGGCGTCGATGCCGATTCGGGTCTGATCCACAGTGTGGTTGCCACGGCGGCCAACGTATCGGATGTATCGCAAGCGCATGCCCTGCTGCACGGACATGAGGAGCAAGCGTTCGCCGATGCGGGCTACATTGGCGTAGAGAAGCGCGAGGAAATGACGGGCAAGACCGTGAAGTGGAACGTCGCTGCCAAGCGGGGAAGGATCAAGGCGATGCAGGAGGGAGCGCTGAAGGACTTGGTGATTGCGGTCGAGCGAACCAAGGCGCAGATCCGGTCGCGGGTTGAGCATCCGTTCCATATCGTCAAGAATCTGTTTCACCATCGCAAGACGCGATACAAGGGCTTGGCTAAGAACACCGCACAACTGTTCAGCCTGTTCGCTTTGGCAAATCTGGTGGTTGCGCGAAATCTCTTGCGATCGGTCCATGGGAGCAATCCGTCATGCGTATGAGAAACGCGAGCAGGAAGGCTCGTTTGCGCGTCCAATTCACCGAATTGAGTGTCAATCCGCTTCGTCATTTGAAAATTTCGACGCCATCTCGCCTGCAACTTGGGCAGTTGGTCCATTGATCAGCGTTTCCCTAGCATGGGCCGCGTTCGTCGCGTGATCGCCCGATGGTCCTGCTCGACCAGGTTATTGAGATATTTGGACTGGCGGATCTTGATGGGCGCTCCACGATCGGCATTGATCGCTTCGAGCGCGGCGAGATTGGCGCCGCTTTTGTCGATGGTTACCGTTTTGGGTACACCGCTCCGGGCGATCGATCGCTCAAAGTAACGCCGGGCCGCAGTCTTGTCCCGATGGGCGCGTAGCAGAAAGTCAATGGTGTTGCCGTCCATGTCGCGACGGCCCGGTAAAGATACCGCCATTCCCCCTTGACGCGGAGGTACGTCTCGTCCGTCCGCCAGCTCGTACCCACCGGCCGCTTGCGGCGGCGAAACGCTTTCTTCAGCACCGGCAACAGCTTGATGGCCCAGCGGTGCCAGTCGAATGGTCGACCGAAACGCCGCGCTCAGCCATCATGTCTTCAAGGTGCCGAAGGCTCAGCGGATAGGCCACGTACCAGCGCACGCAAGTCAGAATCACGTCGAGCGGATAATGCAGTCGTTTCAGCACTCGGGCCCCCGCCGGATTCAACGTGTTCATCGAGCTTTCTGTCGTTCGTGTCGTTCCGCCCATCATAGCGGACCGCCTTAATGCAAAAGAACCGCATTTTGAGCCATTCGAGAACGGTCATGCCGGAGGGTCACGCTGACAGCGGATAACCTGTCATCGACGGCCGCGCGATCTGAGGCGGAAACACGCACCAGCATCCGTCAGCATGTCGAAAGAAGAATATTGCGCGCGTTCCGGTCAGAGTCGATGCCTCGATGTGCGCATAGCGCATCTTGTCTGCGCGCATGCGACCAAACTGGACTACGCGGATCCGCACCGTCGGGGTGGGCGCAAGCCATTTTTCTACCAGGTGGCGCAGAGACTTCTCGGCGGTGTTCATGGCCTTCTCCTTCAACCGCTCCCCTGCTTGCGCTGGTCGACAGATCGATTGCGACTATTTTTGCGCGTTGCGACGGCGGTGATTACAGAATAGGAGCGGCAAGCAATGAATGAAAATTAATGTTTTCATCGATAACGATAAACGAAGACTTATGAATAGGCCGCGTGTGATGAGCCTCTGGAGTTTGGGTTCCTGCGCACGATACCGGATCGGCGTGGCCTCAGATACCTGCTGCGCAGCCAGAGGGGCGCAAGTCTATGGCCCGTCAAGCCGCCGGGACGCGTCTTATGTGTCACCACCAAGCTGCAGTCAGGCTAGCTTTAGGCAATAGCGAAGACAACGATGTGTGATATACTAAATACAGAATATTGCCGTTTGCGGCGATGCAACATATGATTCAGTCGTCTCGTGACTCAATCATTCGGAGCTACAAATGGATTTTGTTTTTCTGGCGCTGTTTGCCGTCGCCGTCGTAGGGTTAGGCTCTGCCGCTACCGTCCTGCTGAGCTGGTGGATTCCGCAGCCGGTCGTGGAACGCGCAGCACAACATGGCCGTTTCGCCGGGTTGGGCGCAGTGGACGGGGAGTTCAGTTCGACCGCGACAGCGGCAACGTATCGCGCGCATATTCAACAAGAGGCGATCAGTGTCGTCAGAACTTGAAACTGAAGCATTGGTCGCGTCGTTGACGCTGTCACTGCAGCCGATCGGGGCAAGCGCGAGCTTGCGCAATAAGGCCTACGCAATGCTGCGCCAGGCCATTGCCGATACTGACATCTACCAGACGCGCGAAGAAATTCGACTCGACGAGCGCGTGTTGTGCGAATCTCTCGGCGTGAGCCGCACACCAGTGCGCGAAGCGATGACGCAGCTCGAACAGGAAGGGTTTCTGCGCACAGTGCCGCGCCGCGGCATTTACATCGTGCGAAAGAGCAAACGTGAGATCGTCGAGATGATCCAGATGTGGGCCGCGCTCGAAAGCATGGCGGCGCGCCTGGCCACGCTACATGCAACGGACGAGGAAATCGCGCGCCTGCGCCATATGTTCGACAAATTGGGCGACGCCGCGCCTGCCGAGCACATTGCCGAATACTCGGACGCAAACATTGCCTTTCATCAGGCAATCGTCGAGCTATCGAAGTCGCAGATCATCCTCGACACGATCAAGAACATCTTCATTCACGTGCGTGCGATGCGCCGGATGACGATTTCGCGGAGCGATCGGGCAGCGCGTTCGATCGCCGATCATCGTCGAATCATCGAGGCGCTCGAGCGGCGCGATACCGAACTGGTCGAGCGGCTCGTGCGCCAGCATTCGCTCGATCTTGCAGCGTTCGTCGAAGCGAACTGCGACTTTCTGGATTGACGGTGGCTTGTCAAAAACAACAAGGCCAGCGGTGCTGTCACCACTGGCCTTGTTGTTTTGTGTGCCATCGATGAAGTTCGTGGGTTTCGCCGGTTCGCCGCCAATGCCGATGCAGGTCGTCTGACCCCGGCTCGCTACGATGGTTTGCGCGACGGTAGCGCCCCCATCCTTGTTGTCCCTCGCTCCGGCTCTCACCCGCGCCCCCGCGACGCGACCGCCAATTGCTCCGTGCCGGCCAGCACCGCAGCCAGTGCGATAGCCAGTAGAAAACCCCTTCCTGCCCACACGGTATTCCCCCACCCTTGCGGCATGTGCGCTCCTTCGTCCTTGCTGCGATGTGTCGTCGTTCAGGCGAGGCTCGCGGCGTCCGCCAACGCGGCCGCCGGCACGGCCATCTGTGTGCGATGCTCCCGACCGCAGCGCTTGCCGGGCTGCTCGCGGCGGGCGTCGGTGCTGGAAGCGACGTTATCGCGGCGGCAATCGCGGGCGCGGTGCTGGGCGCCTGGCGCGTGCGGCGGCGCGAACTGACACGCAGGCCGTACCTCATGGCGTCGCTCGGCATCGGTATGGGCCTCCCCGCCATTTCCGGCGGTTTCGCGCGGTACCTGTCGGCGACTGCATATGCAAAGGCGGCTGTGGAGCGTGTCGAGTTGTGCGCCGTGGTCTTAATCGGCGCGCTGATCTTCACCGCATCGACGATCGCGTTCTGCAAACTGCGCGGTGCGATAGCCGGGGCGCGCGGGAGCGCGCCCCGGCTATACCGTCGTCAACCTCACGGCGCTCGTGCTGTGTGTATGTCTTGGCTACGGCTTCCTAACGGAACCGACGCAGACCTTCGGGCTCGCCGCGTTGCTCGCGATGAGCGGACTGGCTGCCGCACTGGGCGCGCATCTGATGAGGGCAGCCGCCGCCGAAGTGCCTCTTCACGCGCTCGCCGCACACACGGCCACCGGTCTCATGCGCGCTGCGGCCTCGTGCAGCGACCGGGCTGGCTCGGGCGCTTCGAATGGCGCGACGATCAAATGCACCCGCTGCTGGCGGCGAATTCGCGCAACCATGGGCACTGCGCGACGACACTCAGCACGTTGTACGCACGAGCGCGTATCGCAGCGGAGTCGAATGGCGCTATCGCAGCCGCCAAAGATACTGTGCGCACCGGAACGAGACACAACCGAAGCGTGATTCACGGCCCCCGGCTCCCGTGCAGACGAGTGAGAAAACATAGAGCTGGTGACGAACTTGCAATAAATGAAGTTTTACAGGCGATCCAAAGCCTATTGCTTACTCTTGCTGAGCGCCTTCACGCGTGTGATGTTCTCGATCAGATCCGCACCTTCTTCCATCAGGAAGCGCTTAAAGGCGACCGCAACGGGCGGCAGACGCTTGTTCTTCCGGTGCACGACGTACCAGTTGAACATCACCGGAAAGCCCTGGGCGTCGAGCACGACGAGGTTGCCCACTTGCAATTCGAGGCTGATCGTATGCGCGGACAGGAACGCGATGCCCATGCCGGCAATCACAGCCTGCTTGATCGTCTCAGTGCTCTTGATCTCCATCGCGATCTTCAGGTTGGCGATTCGTCCGGCAAAACCTTCTTCCATCGAATTCCACGTATCGGAGCCGTGCTCGCGAACGATGAAGGCTTCCCCCGCCAATTGACTCATCGTGATGTTGCGCTTGTGCGCGAGTGGATGCGAGGGCGCGGCGACGATCACATACGGGTGCGGTGCAAACGGTTCGTTGGTGGTGTCCATCTCATGCGGCGGGCGCACCATCACCGCGAGGTCGGTCTGATTGGTCGCGAGTTGATGCAGCAGTTCCTCGCGATTGTGTACCGCCAGATTAAGGACCACGCCCGGATAGCGGCGCGTGAATTCGGCGAGCAGGCGCGGGAAGAAGTAGTCGCCCGCGCTGATCACGGCGACATTGAGCTTGCCGCCGGAGACGCCTTTCAGCTGCCCCATCGCTTGGTCCACTTCGTGGAACTGCTGGATGATTGCGCGGCTGTAGTGAAGCATCTCATGGCCGGCGGGCGTGAGATAGATCTTCTTGCCGAGCTGCTCGAAGAGCGGCAGCCCCGCATGCTCTTCGAGTAGCCGGACCTGGCTGGAGACAGCCGGCTGGGTCAGATGAAGTTCTTCCGCGGCACGCGAGAAGCTCAGGCGGCGGGCCACCGTCTCGAAGACCTTCAACTGCCGGAGTGTCGCGTTTCTCATCGTCATGGCCGATATATAGGCGAATGTGAATCAATATGGTAACAACCTTTAATTATAGGTAATTCAGCAATGACCCTGGCATGGAGACCGGGCGCCTCGACGATATCAACCATCAGGCCCCGACCAGCGCAAACCGCCCTTCGCACCTGAGGCCAATAGCCGGAGCAGACGAGTGAATAGCGCCCGTTTGGTTGCCTGATGAACGTTTCGTTGCAACAGTTAAAAGTATTTGTCGCCGTCGCGCGTGAGCGAAGCTTTACGCGCGCGGCGCGCGGGTTCAACCTCACGCAGTCTGCGGTGAGCCGGTGCTTGCGCGAACTCGAAGAAGCGATCGAACTGAAACTGTTCGACCGGACGACGCGGCAGGTCGAATTGACGACGGCGGGTGCGAGCCTCGCGTGCCGCATCGGTCGCCTGCTTGATGATATCGATCTGACGTTACGCGAAAATCGGGCCGCGTATGAAGGGCACACCGGCGTGGTGGTCATCGTCAGCAATCCAGTGCTGTCATCGAACTGGGTGCCAGGCGGTCTTGCACGCTGTGCTGAGGCATTTCCTGATCTGATCGTGTCGGTACAGGACCGGCCGCAATGCGCGGTGTTGACCCGCGTCGAACAAGGGGAAGTCGACTTCGGCGTGGTGTCGGACGCGGAGCCTTTGGCGGCCGACCAGTTGCACGCGCAAGCGCTTTTCTTAACCCCCTCTGTGCTGTCTTGTCCGGCGAGCATCCGCTTGCGCGACGCACCACGCTCGCCGCCTGGAGTGCACTGAGCGACGTGCCGCTCATGACGCTCAATTCCGATGCCGGAAGCCACAGCGTCGTCGAACGTGCCTTGAGCACACATTGCGTCCGAGGGCGACCGATACAGGAACTGGGTCACGTCGCCGCTGTACTGCGGATGATCGAACTGGGGCTGGGTGTCGGCGTACTGCCGGTCGACGAGCACTGGCCCGCTCCATCCGAACGTCTCGTGTCGCTCCCGCTGCTCCCGGAGGTGATGCTGACGACGATGCAAGTGCGCCGTCGCAACCGTTCGCTCAAGCCGAACGCGGCAGCAGCGTGGGCTCAATTCGCAGGTGCCGGCGCATCCACTGCCCAGTCGGTAGTTGAACTGTGGGCCAGCGCGAACGGGCAGATGCCGGCCACGTCGCTGAACGCCCCTTAAGCGCCCGCGAGCGCAGGCACACCCGGCTCGTCTTGCACGCACGCCCTCCGCGAATAGCCTTGCGACGAGTCCGACGCGCGACTCACATTCGCAATTTTTCCGTTTGCCGCGAAACCTCCCAGGGTATGCGCGTTCTTCCTGTCGAGAATGGCCTGACTCAGAAATTCCGCGCTGTAGGCATTCAGCAAATGCGAATGGTGAGCCTTGATGTACGCGGCGATGCGCGCCCGTTCGTCGTCGATCGTTGCGAGTGATGCGAAGGTTTGCGCGTCCCAACGGAAACGCAGACCCAGTTCGGAGAAAGCCATGTTGTAGGCACAAAGTTGCGCCTGCACGGTGTGGTCGCGCACGGTTTCGAGTCCGTCAAGGTGTAAGCGGCCCATGATTTTCTCCTTCAGTTGGATGGCTTGGATGAAGGATAGGATCGCGAATCAATATACGATAGTTAAAGTTTTTTGTATAAACGATAACTATTGTCTTATGTATTTCGGCGCCACGAGGCCAGGAATTCATCCGAAGGCGACGCCGAAATTCCAGTACTTATCGTAAACCTCCGTCTGCAGCCCGTTTGTGCAATGCAAACAGTTCGTGCGTGATTCCCTTTCGCCTCAAGCGAATGCGGCCAGCCGCGCTGCAACAATCGGCCCCGTCTCCAAAAATACGCTTGACTAATACTGTATGTGGAATATTGTATATCACGAATCACACAACGCCCCGCCAAGGAGGAGAGACGTCATGGCAGAAGCTGGGAGCACCCTGCAGAGCGCTGCAGAAGAAGCACAGAAACGCGGGACAACCGAAATGACTGACGGATTTCATCTGGTCATCGATGCGCTGAAACTGAACGGCATCGACACGATCTATGGTCTGCCGGGTATTCCCATCACCGATTTGACGCGGCTCGCTCAAGCCGAGGGGATGCGCGTCATCAGCTTTCGACACGAGCAGAACGCGGGCAATGCCGCCGCAATTGCCGGTTTCTTGACGCAGAAGCCCGGAATCTGCTTGACCGTTTCCGCGCCCGGCTTCCTGAACGGGCTCACGGCGCTTGCCAATGCGACGACCAACTGTTTCCCGATGATCCTGATCAGCGGCTCGAGCGAGCGCGAGATCGTCGACCTGCAGCAGGGCGACTACGAAGAGATGGATCAACTGAACGTCGCGAAACCGCACGCCAAGGCGGCCTATCGCGTACTGCACGCCGAGGACATCGGCATCGGGGTTGCGCGTGCGATCCGCGCGGCCGTATCCGGGCGTCCCGGCGGCGTCTACCTGGACCTGCCCGCCAAGCTGCTCGCGCAGACCATCGATGCCGCGAAGGGCCGGAACTCACTCGTACACGTCGTTGACCCGGCGCCACGCCAGCTTCCGGCGCCTGACGCTGTCGAGCGTGCTCTCGATTTGCTGAGGAGCGCCAAGCGTCCGCTGATCATTCTGGGCAAAGGTGCCGCTTATTCGCGAGCCGACGCCGAGATTCGTGCGCTCGTCGAAAAGACCGGCATTCCGTATCTGCCGATGTCCATGGCCAAAGGCCTGCTGCCCGACAACCATGCGCAATCGGCCTCGGCCGCGCGCTCGTTCGTGCTCGCGGAATCGGACGTCGTCATGCTGATCGGCGCTCGCTTGAACTGGCTGCTGTCGCACGGCAAGGGCAAGACGTGGGGCGCGCCGAAGCAATTCATCCAGATCGACATCACGCCGACGGAAATCGACAGCAACGTGCCCATCGCCGCGCCGGTGATCGGCGACATCGGTTCTTGCGTGTCGGCCCTCCTGGCTGGCATCGATTCGAGCTTCCCGAAGCCTGGCGCGGAGTGGATCGACACACTCGCGGAACGCAAGGACAAGAATCTGGCGAAGATGGCCGAGATGCTCGCCAAGAATCCAACGCCAATGAATTTCCACAGCGCGCTGCGCGTGATTCGCGATGTGATCAAGGCGAACCCGGATATCACGCTCGTCAACGAAGGGGCCAACACGTTGGACTATGCCCGCGCCATTGTCGACATGTACAAGCCGCGCAAGCGCCTGGATGTCGGTACGTGGGGGGTTATGGGCATTGGCATGGGTTACGCGGTCGCCGCGGCGGTCGAGACCGGCAAGCAGGTGATCGCGGTTGCGGGCGACAGCGCATTCGGCTTCAGCGGCATGGAGATCGAGACGATCTGCCGTTACGACTTGCCGGTTTGCACGATCGTCTTCAACAACAACGGCGTTTATCGCGGCACCGACGTCAACCACTCCGGAGGCAAGGACGTGGCACCGACGGTTTTCGTCAAGGGTGCGCGCTACGACAGGATGATCGAGGCGTTCGGCGGCATCGGCTATCACGTCACGACGCCAGAGGAGTTGGAGAAGGCGCTGATCGAATCCATCAAGTCGGGAAAGCCGACGCTCATCAACGCCGTCATCGACGAAGCAGCGGGAACGGAGAGCGGCCGCTTGACGAATCTCAACCCCCAAAGTGCGGCGATGAAGAAGTAACGCCATTAATCATCAGGAGAAGCAAAGTGACCAATCCCCTCGACGGAATCAAGATAATCGACTTCACCCACGTACAAGCTGGACCCGCATGCACGCAGATGCTGGCCTGGTTCGGCGCTGACGTGATCAAGGTTGAACGCCCCGGCTCAGGCGACGTGACGCGCAATCAGTTGCGCGATATTCCCGACGCCGACGCGCTGTATTTCACGATGTTGAACAGCAACAAGAAATCGCTGACGCTGGACACCAAGAAGCCCGAAGGCAAGGAAGTGCTCGAAAAGCTGATTCGCGAATCCGATGTGCTGGTGGAGAATTTCGGCCCAGGCGCGCTCGACCGAATGGGCTTCTCCTGGGAGCGCCTCAACGAACTCAACCCGAAGATGATCGTGGCATCGGTGAAGGGTTTCAGCGACGGCCATCATTACGATGACCTGAAAGTCTACGAGAACGTCGCCCAATGCGCAGGCGGTGCGGCTTCCACCACCGGCTTCTGGGATGGCCCGCCGACGATCAGCGCAGCGGCGCTGGGCGACAGCAACACCGGCATGCATCTGGCGATCGGCATTCTGACCGCACTGATCGGCCGCGATAAAAGCGGCAAGGGCCAGAAGGTGGCGGTGTCGATGCAGGACAGCGTGCTGAACCTGTGCCGCGTCAAATTGCGCGACCAGCAGCGTCTCGATCGGGTCGGCTACCTCGAGGAATACCCGCAGTATCCGCACGGCACTTTCAGCGACGTGGTGCCGCGCGGCGGCAATGCCGGCGGCGGCGGCCAGCCAGGTTGGATTCTGAAGTGCAAGGGCTGGGAAATGGATCCAAACGCGTATATCTACTTCACCATCCAGGGCCACGCATGGGAGCCGATCTGCAAGGCGCTGGGCAAGCCCGAGTGGATCGACGATCCGGCCTACAAGACGGCCGAGGCGCGTCAGCCACATATCTTCGATATCTTCGCGACCATTGAGGCGTGGCTCGCCGATAAGACCAAGTTCGAGGCGGTCGACATCCTGCGCAAATTCGATATTCCGTGTGCGCCGGTGTTGACGATGAAGGAACTGGCGAACGATCCGTCGTTGCGCGCGAGCGGCACCATCGTGGAGGTCCAGCACAAGAAGCGCGGCTCCTACCTCACGGTCGGCAGCCCGATCAAGTTCTCCGATCTTCAGCCTGAAATCACCGCGTCGCCGTTGCTCGGCGAGCACACCGACGAGGTGCTGGCGAGCCTTGGATATAGCAAGCAGCAAGTCTTCAATCTGCGCGAAATCAAGGCTGTCTGACGGCGCTGGCAGGCAGAGCTCGGAGTAGCCGGGCTCTCATTGTCGGGGTATGCAGGTGCGGCGCCCTGGATGGACGCCGTAGTGACTGAACAGTAGTCTTTTCGAATCCAGGTAGCCCTATGCAAACAGCCATCGACTTTGAGCAATTGGTAGCAGCAATCGGTGATGCAATCATCATTTCGGACGCTCAGGGGCGCATCACACTGTGGAACCCTGCTGCCGAGCGCATGTTTGGCTTCACGCAAAGCGAGGCCCTGGGGCAGTCATTGGACCTGATTATTCCGGCACGTTTGCGCGGACGTCACTGGGATGGCTATCACAAGACGATGGCAAGTGGGCAAACCCGCTACGGTAACGATGTGCTGCGCGTTCCTGCGGTGGATAAAGAGGGGCGCTCCCTATCGATCGCATTTACGGTTGCGCTGCTGCATTCACCGGAACATGAGTTGACCGGGATCGTTGCGGTGATTCGCGATGAAACCAGTCGTTTCCAGGAGGAGCGCAATCTGCGCAAACGCCTTGCCGAACTGGAAGCCCGCGTTGGAGCGTGAAAGGCGCAGTCATGCCATGTCCGAACGCGCGTTCCGGGACGGTCGAGAACCGCGCTCCGGGCCGCCCGGATCCGGTTGGCCGGCTATCGTGACGATCTACCATGAAGAATCCAATGCACATAGAGGTATTTGGGCAATATCGGCTTGAGCTGTCCGCGATGCAGTTGATCCACAACGGCGGATGGGCTGCTTATTTTGCAATCCGCACGGTCGAAGAAAAGCATCAGGCGCAACCCAACCTCCTGCCCTACCGACAGGTTGTCGACGAGGTCGTCTTTGAAAGCGAAGCGGCGGCCATTGCCGGCGCGCGTCGCATGGCGATGGCGCTGCTCAATCCGGCAACCCGGTAACGCTAGCGGTACCGTTGTGGCCAGGTGGAAATCAGAGGCGTAATGCGCGCGCGATGCTCAGACCAGATACAGATCAATTTAGGGAGACGCAACATGGGCAAGGCATTGGAGGACGTGAGGATTCTCGATTTCACGCATGTGCAATCGGGTCCGACGTGCACGCAGTTGCTGGCGTGGTTCGGCGCCGATGTGATCAAGGTCGAGCGGGCGGGCGCAGGCGATGTCACGCGTGAGCAGCTGCGCGACATCCCGGAGGCGGACAGTCTTTACTTCACGATGCTCAACCACAACAAGCGCTCGGTGACGATCGACACGAAGAACCCGGAAGGCAAGCGGGTTCTCGAAGCGCTGATCCGGAGGTGCGACGTGCTGGTGGAGAATTTTGCGCCGGGCGCGCTCGAGCGGATGGGCTTCAGCTGGGAGCGTATCCAGGAACTGAACCCGCGCATGATCGTGGCGTCGGTCAAGGGCTTCGGTCCCGGGCCGTATGAGGACTGCAAGGTCTACGAGAACGTCGCGCAATGCGTGGGCGGCGCGGCGTCGACCACCGGCTTCGACGACGGCCCGCCGGTCGTGAGCGGCGCGCAGATCGGCGACAGCGGCACCGGGCTGCATCTTGCGCTCGGCATCGTCACGGCGCTCTATCAGCGCAAGACGACGGGGCGAGGTCAATACGTGCTCGCCGCGATGCAGGACGGCGTGCTGAATCTGTGCCGCGTGAAGCTGCGCGACCAGCAGCGGCTCGAACGCACGGGCGTGATGCGGGAGTATCCGCAACATCCGAACGGCACCTTCGGCGAAGCGGTGCCGCGCGCCGGCAACGCTTCCGGCGGTGGTCAGCCGGGCTGGATTCTGAAGTGCAAGGGCTGGGAGGCGGACCCGAACGCGTACATCTACTTCATCGCCCAGGCGCCGGTGTGGGCGAAGGTCTGCAATGTGATCGGCAAGGAGGAATGGGCCACCGATCCCGACTACGCGACGCCTGCCGCGCGGCTGCCGCGCCTGAAGGAGATTTTTGCCGAGATCGAGCGCTGGACCATGACCCGGACGAAGTACGAGGCGATGGAGACGCTCAACAGGTACGACATTCCATGCGGCCCGATCCTGTCGATGAAGGAGATCGCCGAGGAGCCGTCGCTGCGCAAGACCGGCACGATCGTCGAGGTCGATCACCCGGTGCGCGGCAAGTATCTGACGGTCGGCAATCCGATCAAGCTGTCGGACAGTCCCACTGAAGTTACGCGCTCACCGCTGCTTGGCGAGCACACCGACGAGGTGATGGCCGAGCTCGGCTATTCGGCGGACCAGATCGTGCATTTGCGTGCGGTCGGCGCGTTATGACCGCGTAAGCCGTGCCTGACCGCGCGTCTGACGCGCGGGACAAGATGTTGCGGCGCGACCCGCCGGGCCGCGTCAGTGCACCCCAATGAATCGCGCAGGAGACATTCCGATGAAATCGTGGATACGTTTTCGGCTCGCCGATGGCCAGACGGGCTTCGGCGTGCAGGAAAGCCATCGCGTCACCGAATACGAAGGAGATATGTTCGGTGACGCCGTCCCAAGCGGCAACGTGTTGAGCCGGGACGACATTACGCTGCTCAACCCGTGTGTTCCGACTAAGGTCGTCGCGCTGTGGAATAACTTCCATGCGCTGTCGGAGAAACTTGGCAAGGCCGCGCCGTCCCACCCGCTGTTCCTGATCAAGCCGCCGACCTCGGTGATCGGTCCAGGCGAACCCATTCGTCGTCCGAAAGACTACAGTGGCAAGATCGCGTATGAAGGGGAGCTTGCGATCGTAATCGGCAAGCGCTGTCGCAACGTATCGGTGGAAGAGGCAAACGATCACATCTTTGGCTTCACCTGTATCAACGACGTGACGGCGGCCGAATTGCTGAACGAGGATGTCAACTTTGCGCAATGGTGCCGCTCGAAGGGTTTCGATACGTTCAGTTGTATCGGACCCGTGATCCAGCGCGACTTCGATTGGCGTACGGCCAGTGTCGTGACGCGGCTCGACGAGGTGGAGCGGCAGAACTACCCGCTGGCGGACATGATCTTTTCGCCTGCGGAACAGGTGAGCCTGATCTCGCACGATATGACGTTGCTGCCCGGCGACGTGATCGCTTGCGGTACGTCGATTGGTGTCGGCTCGATCAAGGACGGCTCGACGGTCGACGTATCGATCGACGGTATCGGCGTGCTGTCGAACGCGCTGTCAACGGAAATCTGATATGGCGATGACGATTGCAGTACCGCGCGAGATTCGCGCCGGGGAACGTCGCGTCGCGGCGACGCCCGAAACCGTCGGTCAGTTGCTGAAGCTCGGTTTCGCAGTGAGCGTCGAGGTGGGCGGGCCTAAGGGCGGCGTTCGACGACGATGCATATCGCGCGGCTGGCGCGCAAGTCGTCACCGATACCCGTGCCGTGTGGGCCGAGGCCGATATCGTGATCAAGGTGCGCGCGCCGGAGTTTAATCCGGCGCTCGGTGTCGATGAAGGGGCGTTGCTGAAGAAGGGCGCGATATTGATCAGCTTCATCTGGCCCGCGCAGAACCCGGTGCTGCTCGAGCATCTCGCGGCCGGCGGCGCTAGCGTGCTGGCGATGGACTGCGTGCCGCGCATCTCGCGCGCGCAGAAGCTCGATGCGCTCAGCTCGATGGCGAACATGGCCGGTTACCGCGCGGTGATCGAAGCCGCGCAGCACTTCGGGCGCGTATTCACCGGGCAGATCACTGCAGCGGGCAAGATGCCGCCCGCGAAGGTGATGGTGATCGGGGCGGGTGTTGCTGGCCTCGCCGCCATCGGTGCGGCGCGCGGTCTGGGCGCGATCGTGCGCGCATTCGACACGCGCCCCGAGGTCGAGCAGCAGGTCGAAAGCATGGGCGCCGAGTTTCTCAAACTGGACGTTGATGAAGACGGCAGCGGTTCAGGCGGCTACGCGAAGCAAATGAGCGCGAAGTACATCGAAGCGGAAATGGCGCTGTTCGCGGCGCAGGCGAAGGACGTCGACATCATCATCACCACCGCGCTGATTCCTGGCAAGCCCGCGCCCAAGCTGATTACCGCAGCCATGTTGGAGACCATGCGGCCGGGCGGCGTGATCGTCGACATGGCAGCGGAGCAGGGCGGCAATTGCGAACTGACGCAACCCGGCGAGGTGGTAGCCGTCAACGGCGTGACGATCGTCGGCTATACCGACTTGCCGAGCCGGATGGCGATGCAGTCGAGTCAGCTCTACGGCACCAATATCCGTCATCTGCTGGCCGATCTGACACCGCAGAAAGACGGCGTGCCGTGCATCGACATGGGTGACGACGTGATGCGAGGTGCGACGGTCGTGCATCAAGGCGTTGTTAGCTGGCCGCCGCCCCCGCCGAAACAAGCCGCGATCGCGACGCACCGTGCGCCGCCCGCGAAGCCCGTCACGAGCCCGATCGACGCCAACCAGCAAGCCGCCGCCGCGCGCCGTTCGCGCCACACGTCGCTGGTACTGCTGGCGATGGCGGTGTTGGCGCTGCTGGCGCTCGGCGCGGTCGCGCCGCCGGCGTTTGTCGCGCATCTGACTGTATTCGTGCTGGCGGTATTCGTCGGTTATCAGGTGGTCTGGAACGTGACACCGGCCTTGCACACGCCGCTGATGAGCGTGACCAATGCGATCAGCGGGATCATCGTGATCGGAGCGCTGCTGCAACTTGGCACACCGAACCTGCTGGTGACGGTGCTCGGCGGTGTCGCGTTGCTGGTCGCCACGATCAATATCGCCGGTGGGTTTCTCGTGACCCAGCGCATGTTGAAGATGTTCCAGCGCAACTAAGGACAACTCATGTTGAACGGAATCGGCAACATCGCGTATTTAGGCGCGAGCACACTGTTTATCCTGAGTCTGCGCGGACTGAGTCATCCGACGAGCGCGCGCCGCGGCAATCTGTACGGCGTGGTGGGCATGCTGATCGCGGTCCTCGCCACGCTGCTGATCGCGCAAGGCGCGGGGCTGGCAGTCGTGCTGGCGGCGGCCGTGATCGGCGCAGCCGTCGGCGCACTGCTGGCACGGCGCGTCGAGATGACACAGATGCCGCAGCTGGTCGCGATACTGCACAGCTTTGTCGGGCTGGCCGCGGTGCTGATCGGGTTCACCAACTTTCTGATGCCAGCCGGCCAGTTCGGCGGCGCGGAGCGGGTGATCCACCTGTCCGAGATCTATCTTGGCGTCTTTATCGGCACGATCACGTTCACGGGCTCAATCGTCGCGTTTCTGAAGCTGCAGGGCACGATCAGCGGCAAGCCGCTCGTGATGCCGGGCCGGCATCTGCTGAACCTGACCGTGCTGGTGCTGTGCGTCGCGATCGGCTACCGGTTCCTCACGGTGCCGTCAGGCGCGGACGGCGTTCTCGCGTTGCTCGTGATGATCGTGCTCGCTGCGGCGCTTGGCGTGCATCTGGTGATGGCCATCGGCGGCGCCGACATGCCGGTCGTCGTGTCGATGCTGAACAGCTATTCCGGATGGGCGGCCGCCGCCACGGGCTTCATGTTGAGCAACGACCTGTTGATCACGACCGGCGCGCTGGTGGGCTCGAGCGGCGCGATTCTCAGCTACATCATGTGCCGCGCGATGAACCGCAGTTTTGTGTCGGTCATTCTTGGCGGCTTCGGTGCGGCTAACGGCACGCGTTCCGCGGACGTCGCGGGAGAGGTGGTACCCACCACGGTTGACGAAGTTAGCGCGATTCTGCGCGATGCGTCCGAGGTCATCATCGTGCCCGGCTACGGGATGGCCGTGGCGCAGGCGCAGGCGACCATCAGCGAAATCACGCGCAAGCTCGACGGTCTCGGCGTGAGGGTGCGTTTCGGTATCCATCCGGTCGCCGGCAGGTTGCCGGGCCACATGAACGTGCTGCTTGCAGAAGCGAAGGTGCCATACGACATCGTGCTCGAAATGGATGAAATCAATCACGACTTCACCAACACGGATGTCGTGCTCGTGATCGGCGCCAACGATATCGTGAACCCGGGTGCGCTCGAAGATCCGGGCAGTCCGATCGCGGGGATGCCGGTGCTCGAAGTGTGGAAGGCGCGCACGGTGGTCGTATCCAAGCGCAGCATGGCGACCGGCTATGCGGGCGTGGACAACCCGCTCTTCTACAAGGACAACACGCGGATGCTGTTCGGCGATGCGAAGGGCAGCGTCGATGCGTTGCTCAGGCAGCTTGACGCTTGACACGCTGTTACCGCGCTCACTTCCCCTTAACTTCACATTACTGATCGATCATGATCCACCTACGCAAAGCAAAGATCGTCGCGACCCTCGGCCCCGCGACCTCCAATCTCGAAACAATTGCGCAACTCGTTCGCGCCGGTGCGGATGTCTTCCGGCTGAATTTTAGCCACGGTTCGCACGAGGATCACCGGCGCCGGTATGAGCTTGTTCGCGAGGTCGAACATACTGCGGGCCGGCCCATTTCGATTCTCGCGGACATGCAGGGACCGAAGTTGCGCGTGGGTCCTTTCGCTGAAGGCAGGGTGATGCTCGCCGAGGGCGCGGAATTCGCGCTCGACCGGAACCCGGCGCACGGTGACGTCAACCGCGTCTGCTTGCCCCATCCAGAGCTTTTCGAGGTGGTCGCCGCTGGCCAGTCGCTGCTTCTCGACGACGGCAAATTGCGCCTGGAAGTGCTCGACAACAACGGCGAGCGGATCCGCACCCGGGTGATGCACGGCGGAATCCTGTCGGATCGAAAAGGGGTGAATGTTCCCGACGCGATCTTGCCGATTCCAGTGCTGACCCAGAAAGACCTGATCGATCTGGAATTTGCGTTGTCACTGGGCGCTGACTGGATTGCGCTTTCGTTCGTCCAGCGTCCGGAAGATTTGATCGGCGCGCGCGCGCTCATCGGCGAACGCGCGGGGCTCATGGTCAAGCTGGAAAAGCCGGCGGCGCTCGAGCGGCTCGACGAGATCGTGAATGCCGCCGACGCCGTGATGGTGGCACGCGGCGACCTGGGCGTCGAGCTTCCACCCGAGCGCGTGCCGGGCATGCAGAAGCGCATCCTTCGATCCTGCCGCAGCCACGGCAAGCCGGTGATCGTCGCGACCCAGATGCTCGAATCGATGATTTCAGCCCCGGTGCCCACGCGTGCCGAGGCATCGGACGTCGCGACGGCCATCTACGATGGCGCGGACGCGGTCATGCTGTCTGCGGAATCGGCCAGCGGTGGCTTCCCGGTGCAGGCCGTGGCGATGATGGAGCGGATCATCAAGGAGGTCGAACATGATCCGCTCTACCGTAACCTGCTCGATGCCCAGCACGAGCTTCCGCTCGGTACACCGGGCGACGCGATCTGCGCGGCACTGCGCGATGTTGCGCAGACCATCGCTGCGGTTGCAACGGTGACATACACGACATCCGGACACACCAGCCTGCGGGCTGCCCGTCAGCGGCCGGCCGCGCCGATTCTCAGCATCACGCCGAAGCTGTCGACGGCGCGGCGTCTTGCGCTGGTTTGGGGCGTCCATTCCACGGTCAGCCCTGACGTCGGATCGGTCGACGAGATGGTAAGTGCCGCGTGCGGCATTGCCGCGAGGCTGGGTTTTGCCAATTCAGGCGATCAACTGGCGATCGCAGCGGGCATGCCGTTCGGCGAGTCGGGTACCACCAATCTGCTGCGCATTGCCCGAGTCTGAGCGACCCCGGGCACGAAGTGCAGTGGGTAGACGGAGACATAGACGTGTCACAAACGAAGACGGCGTCTGCCGTTGTTTGACGGTTGCGTGGCTTCACTCCGCACCGCGTAGCAATCAGGTGGTCGGAGCGCTTTCGATCCTGTGTGGGCATCGCGTTCACGGGTGGCTCGATGCATGTTCTGCTCGGAGCCGACGCGACGATTCCCCTGCTGGTCGCACCCATGGGCGGGTCTGCCGTCTTGCTATTTGGCGTCCCGGCGAGCCCGCTGGCCCAGCCATGGTCGATCATCGGCGACATTCTCGTTTCGGCTGCCGTCGGCGTCGCGTGTGCGCGCTGGATCGTCCATCCTGTCGAAGCCGGAGCGCTAGCCGTGGCGCTCGCGATCTGCGCGATGTTTGCGCTGCGTTGCATGCACCCGCCCTCAGGCGCGGTCGCACTGACTGCCGTGCTGGGTGGTCCGGCGATTCATGCAATGGGCTACGGTTTCATCCTCGTACCGATCGCCGTGCCGACATTCAGTTTGCTCATCGCCGCGATCGTCTTTCATGCGCTGACTGGACATCGCTATCCGCATGTCGGCGCGCAAAATCCGACCCAAGGTGCGAATGCGTCGATGGGGATGCCCTCGGGTTTCACGCGCGGCGATCTGGAAGCGGTGCTTAGGCGGCGCAGCGAATGGCTCGACATTGACACCGACGATCTCGAATCGTTGCTGCGCGACGCGCAGTTGCAAGGGTATGCCCGCGTGTTTAGCGAATTGACCTGCGCAAATATCATGTCGCGGCCGCCGATTTCCGTACCGGCATCCATGAAGACAGAAGCCTCACGGCGTTTGCTGCTAAGACACCGCGTAAAAGCACTGCCGGTCACCGACCCGGCTAACCGGGTGATCGGTAGCGTTGCGCTGAGCGATCTTGGGGACTTTGGGGGCGTGGCGAAGCAAGCTTATCGAGTGCATAAGCGATGGCTAATCCAAAGCATAAGAATCTTTAATTTTCGTTAATTGTTGAAGCCACCCATCATGGCTTAAGCCTTAACGGAGCCAGGGTTTCGAACCGGGTGCCAGTGCAGCGCGCCGCGATATCGATCAGCTGTCCTGATGGCAACGCGCGCAGGAGTTTACCCGGAACGGTCTTCAAGCATCATGGCTGTCCCGCGTAGACGGGCAGGTGTTTTCATCAGGCAAGCGAACAAGTCAATAGACGGAGACAATGAACGTGGCACACACTGAAACAGCCTTTAGCGGCTATACGGCACGCCGGCATAATCGTTGGGTCCAACTGGCGGCCGGCATCGCGTGCATGGGGCTCATAGCAAACCTTCAATACGCGTGGACCCTCTTTGTCGTCCCGATGGACGCCAAACATCACTGGGGCCAAGCAGCGATCCAGTTGGCGTTTTCGATTTTTATCGTTACCGAGACCTGGCTGGTGCCCGTCGAAGGCTGGCTGGTGGACAAATTCGGTCCTCGTCCGGTGGTGATCGGTGGGTCGATCTGCGCGGCGCTCGGCTGGGTTCTCGATGCCTATGCGCCGAGTCTGCCGGTGCTTTACGTCGCTGCTGTGATTGCCGGTGTCGGAGCAGGGTGTGTGTACGGCACCTGTGTGGGCACGGCGCTCAAGTGGTTTCCGGACAAGCGCGGGCTGGCTGCGGGTCTGACTGCGGCGGGCTTTGGCGCCGGCGCGGCGCTGACGGTGATTCCGATTTCCAACATGATCCAGCGCTCCGGCTACGAGCATGCGTTTGTGTTCTTCGGCGTGTTCCAGGGCGTCTGCATTCTTCTGCTGGCAACCTTGCTGGTGCGCCCGAAGCCGCCGGCGCATGCGGCGGGTGCCAAGCGCATTGTCGCAACGAAAACTGACTACACGACCAAACAGATGGTTCGTGCACCGGTTTTCTGGGTGATGTACGCCATGTTCGTGTGCGTCGCGTCAGGTGGGATCATTGCTACAGCTCAGATCGGTCCGATCGCCAAGTCATACGGTTTTGCGACGATGCCGGTCAGCGTGCTGAGCGTGACGTTGCCGCTGCTAGCGATGACGCTGTCGATCAACAATCTGTGCAACGGCTTCACACGCCCGTTATGCGGTTTCATCTCTGATCGGATCGGGCGTGAGAACACCATGTTCATGACCTTTCTCGGACAAGGGCTGGCTTTGTTGGGGCTGATGCATTTTGGCCATAACCCCTATTTGTTCATCACGTTTTCCGGGCTCGTCTTTCTGTGCTACGGCGATGTCTTCTCGAACTTTCCGGCAACCTGTGCCGACACGTTTGGTGGGAAATATGCCGCAGGCAATGCCGGCACGCTCTATACGGCCAAAGGCACCGCCGCGATGATGGTGCCAGTGGCTTCGCTGTTGGCGGCGCAAGGAGGCTGGAACACGGTGTTCGTCTTCGTTGCGTGTATTTCGATGTTGGCCGGCGTGTCGGCGAAGGTCATCCTGTATCCGATGCGACGCCGCTGGATTCTGAACTCTGCTGCGCCCAGCAAAGTATCGGAAGACGACTTTCAACCGTTGCCTCTCGGTTCGCATGAGTGAGTGCCATTAAAGAAACGCGGGTGTTCGCAATGCAATGTCGGATCCGAACGTGAAGGCATCCCAATACCGCTCCGCAGGAGAACATCTTGGCCGATTTTAGTGAGTTGATTGAGCGGCATAGTCGCCGTGGTGGTTCCCTGCTTGCCGTGCTGCACGCGATCCAGGACGAACTCGGCTTTGTGCCGCCCGACGCGGTTGCGCCGCTCGCGCGTGCGCTGAACCTGTCGCGCGCTGAGGTGCACGGCGTCATTACCTACTATCACCACTTCCGCACGCAGCCCGCCGCAGCCGTCACCGTGCAACTGTGCCGCGCGGAAGCCTGCCGCAGCATGGGCACCGAAGCGCTCGCGCAGCATATCGAGGCGCACACCGGTTGCCGCTTCGATGCCGGCCATCAGCATGGCGCGACGGTGGAGCTGGAGTCGGTGTATTGCCTCGGACAATGCGCGCTGTCGCCGGCGCTGGTGCTCAACGGCACGCTGAAAGCCAAAGTCACGCCGCAAAAATTCGACGCGATTTTCGCGGCCGCCAGCAAGTGCGTGGAGGTGACGGCATGACGCGCATCTACGTCCCCCGCGATTCGTCGGCGCTCGCGCTCGGCGCCGATGCGCTGGCCGAAGCCATCGCCAGCGAAGCCGCGCGCCGCCGCATTGCGATCGAACT
The DNA here is from genome assembly GCF_050434105.1 of Paraburkholderia sp. 40. Lineage (NCBI taxonomy): Bacteria > Pseudomonadati > Pseudomonadota > Betaproteobacteria > Burkholderiales > Burkholderiaceae > Paraburkholderia > Paraburkholderia sp. 40. Next base: position 825,951 of record NZ_JBNPVY010000004.1, read on the forward strand.
GATCCGCAACGGTTCGCGCGGGTTGCTGTGGCTCGAACCGCTCGTCGAAGTCGCGACGCCCGAAGGCCGCATCGGCTATGCGAATGTCGACGTGGAAGACGTCGCCGCGTTGTTCGACGCGGGCTTCGTCGAGGGCGGCGCGCATGCGCGGCGCGTCGGCGTGGTCGACGAGATTCCGTATCTGAAGAAGCAGCAGCGCCTGACCTTCGCGCGCATCGGCATCACCAATCCGCTCTCCATCGACGACTACGTGGCGCACGGCGGCCTCGAAGGCTTGCGCCATGCGCTGCAAACCGACGGCGACGCTGCCTGCGAAGCGTTGATCGAATCCGGCCTGCGCGGCCGCGGCGGCGCGGCCTTCCCCGCCGGCATCAAATGGCGCACGGTGCGCGGCGCGCAAGCGGCGCAGAAGTACATCGTCTGCAATGCCGACGAAGGCGACTCCGGCACCTTCTCCGATCGCCTCGTGATGGAAAGCGATCCGTACGTGCTAATCGAAGGCATGCTGATCGCGGGCGTCGTAACCGGCGCGACGGTCGGCTACATCTACGTGCGCAGCGAGTACCCGCATTCGATCGCGACGCTCGAAACGGCCATCGCCCGCGCGCGCGCCGCCGGCTGGCTCGGCGACAGCGTGCTCGGCTCGAGCGCGCATCGCTTCGAGCTGTTCGTCGCGAAAGGCGCCGGCTCGTATGTGTGCGGCGAGGAAACCGCGCTGCTCGAATCGCTCGAAGGCAAACGCGGCATCGTCCGCGCGAAGCCGCCGGTGCCTGCGCTCGCCGGCCTCTTCGGCCAGCCGACCGTGATCAACAACGTGATCACGCTCGCCACCGTGCCGATCATCTTCGCGCGCGGCGCGGCGTTCTATAAAGACTTCGGCATGGGCCGTTCGCGCGGCACGCTGCCGTTCCAGCTCGCCGGCAACGTGAAGCAAGGCGGCCTCGTCGAACTCGCGTTCGGCGTGACGCTGCGCGAATTGCTCGACGACTACGGCGGCGGCACGGCGAGCGGCCGGCCCGCGCGCGCGGTGCAGGTGGGCGGCCCGCTCGGCACCTATCTGCCGCAAAGCCAGTGGGACATTCCGATGGACTACGAAGCATACGCGGCGGTCGGCGCGGTGATCGGCCACGGCGGCCTCGTCGTGCATGACGATACGTCGAACCTCGCCGAACTCGCGCAGTACGCGATGCACTTCTGCGCGCTCGAATCGTGCGGCAAGTGCACGCCGTGCCGGATCGGCTCGACACGCGGCGTCGAAGTGATCGGACGGATTCGCAGCGGCGACACCTCCACGCGGCAACTGCAATTGCTGCGCGACCTGTGCGACACGATGGTGTCCGGCTCGCTGTGCGCGATGGGCGGCATGACGCCGTTCCCGGTGCTGTCCGCGCTCGACCATTTCCCCGAAGACTTCGGTCTCGCCGACGCGTCGCCCGACGAGTCCCATCACGCGCCCAACGCGGCCGCGGCCTGACCCAGGAGCCCACCATGTCCGACGTGCTCAACTCTCCCGCTGGCGGCTGCGGCTCCGGCCACTGCGCGTGCAAGGCGCAGGCGCAATCACAACAACGCGCGGCACGCCCGCTGTTCGACGACACCGACGATGGCACGCCCGCGCGTCACGCCGACGTTGACGTCACGCTGGAAATCGACGGCGAGGCGGTGACGGTTCCCGCCGGCACCTCGGTGATGCGCGCCGCCGCCGAGGCCGGCGTCAACGTGCCGAAGCTGTGCGCGACCGATTCGCTCGAACCGTTCGGCTCGTGCCGCCTGTGCCTGGTCGAAATCGAAGGCCGGCGCGGTTATCCCGCGTCGTGCACGACGCCGGTCGAAGCCGGCATGAAGGTGCGCACGCAAACCGAGCGTCTGCAATCGCTGCGCCGCAACGTGATGGAGCTGTACATCTCCGACCACCCGCTCGACTGCCTCACCTGCCCCGCCAACGGCGACTGCGAATTGCAGGACATGGCGGGCGTGACCGGCCTGCGCGAAGTGCGCTACGGCTTCGACGGCGCGAATCACCTGAAGGACCGGAAGGACGAGTCGAATCCGTACTTCACGTACGACCCGGCGAAGTGCATCGTCTGCAATCGCTGCGTGCGCGCGTGCGAGGAAACCCAGGGGACGTTCGCGCTGACCATCGCGGGGCGCGGCTTCGAATCGCGCGTGGCGGCCAGCGAGAACCAGCCGTTCATGGAATCGGAATGCGTGTCGTGCGGCGCGTGCGTCGCCGCGTGCCCGACCGCGACGCTGCAGGAAAAGTCCGTCATCATGCTCGGCCAGGCGGAGCATTCGGTCGTCACCACCTGTGCGTATTGCGGCGTCGGCTGCTCGTTCAAGGCGGAGATGAAGGGCAACGAGGTCGTGCGGATGGTGCCGCACAAGAACGGCCAGGCCAACGAAGGCCATGCGTGCGTAAAGGGTCGCTTCGCGTGGGGCTACGCGACGCACAAGGACCGCATCACCAAACCGATGATCCGCGCGAAGATCACCGACCCGTGGCGCGAAGTCAGCTGGGACGAAGCGCTCACGTACGCGGCCTCGGAATTCCGCCGGATTCAGGCGAAGCACGGGCGCGATTCGATCGGCGGCATCACGTCGTCGCGTTGCACGAACGAAGAAACCTATCTGGTGCAAAAGCTCGTGCGCGCCGCGTTCGGCAACAACAACGTCGACACCTGCGCGCGCGTCTGCCACTCGCCGACCGGCTATGGCCTGAAGACCACGCTCGGCGAATCGGCGGGCACGCAGACGTTCGCGTCGGTCGATAAAGCCGACGTCATCATGGTGATCGGCGCGAATCCGACCGACGGCCACCCCGTGTTCGGCTCGCGTCTGAAGCGCCGCGTGCGCGAGGGCGCGAAGCTGATCGTCGTCGATCCGCGGCGGATCGATATCGTCGATACACCGCACGTGAAGGCGTCGCATCATCTGCAATTGCGCCCGGGCACCAACGTGGCCGTGGTGAATGCGCTGGCGCATGTGATTGTGACCGAGGGCCTGCTGAACGAAGCGTTCGTCGCCGAGCGTTGCGAAACGCGCGCGTTCGGGCAGTGGCGCGATTTCGTCGCGCTGCCGGAAAACGCACCGGAAGCGACCGAAGCGGTGACCGGCGTGCCGGCCCAGCAGGTGCGCGAAGCTGCCCGCATCTATGCCACCGGTGGCAATCCCACAGGGACTTGCAGAGGTCGTGCGGCAATCTACTACGGCCTCGGCGTCACCGAACACGCGCAAGGCTCGACGATGGTGATCGGTATCGCCAACCTCGCGATGGCGACCGGCAACATCGGCCGCGAAGGCGTGGGCGTGAATCCGCTGCGCGGCCAGAACAACGTGCAGGGTTCGTGCGACATGGGCTCGTTCCCGCACGAACTGCCGGGCTACCGCCATATCAGCGATACCGTCACGCGCACGCTGTTCGAGGAAGCGTGGAACGTGACGTTGCAGCCGGAACCCGGCCTGCGCATTCCGAACATGTTCGACGCCGCCGTGCACGGCACCTTCAAGGGCCTGTACTGCCAGGGCGAAGACATCGTGCAGTCGGACCCGAACACGCATCATGTGGCGGCGGCGCTGTCGTCGATGGAATGCATCGTCGTGCAGGACATCTTCCTGAACGAGACCGCCAAGTATGCACACGTGCTGCTGCCCGGCTCGTCGTTCCTCGAAAAGGACGGCACGTTCACCAATGCCGAGCGCCGCATCTCGCGCGTGCGCAAGGTGATGCCGCCGCTCGGCGGCTACGCGGACTGGGAAGTCACGCAGTTGCTGTCGCGCGCGCTCGGCTACGAGATGGACTACACGCATCCGTCCGAGATCATGGACGAAATCGCGCGGCTCACACCGACCTTCCACGGCGTGTCGTACCAGAAGCTCGACGAGCTCGGCAGCATCCAGTGGCCATGCGACGAGGACGCGCCCGACGGCACGCCGACGATGCACGTCGACACCTTCGTGCGCGGCAAGGGCAGGTTCGTGATCACGAAGTTCATCGCATCGCCGGAGAAGGTTACGCGCAAGTATCCGTTGCTGCTCACGACGGGCCGCATCCTCTCGCAGTACAACGTCGGCGCGCAAACGCGCCGTACCGAGAACTCGCGCTGGCACGACGAGGACCGGCTCGAACTGCATCCGCACGATGCCGAAGAGCGCGGCATCAAGACCGGCGACTGGGTCGGCATCGAATCGCGTGCGGGACAGACCGTGCTACGCGCGAAGGTGACCGAGCGGATGCAGCCGGGTGTCGTTTACACGACGTTCCACTTTCCCGAATCGGGCGCGAACGTGATCACCACCGACAGCTCGGACTGGGCGACCAACTGTCCGGAATACAAGGTGACCGCGGTGCAGGTGATGCCGGTCGAACAACCGTCGCAATGGCAGCAGGACTATTCGCGCTTCAATAGCGAACAGCTCGATCTGCTGAAACAGCGCGAGCTGGCCAGCACGACGTCGGGCAAGTGAGGCGAGCGATGGACAATCAGAACCTGATCGACATGGCGAACCGGATCGGCGATTTCTTCGAATCGATGCCGGACCACGAAGAGGCGCTCACCGGCATCGCCGATCATATCCGCCGCTTCTGGGAGCCGCGCATGCGGCGCGCGTTGCTGGCCGCGCTCGATACTTCAAACGAAGGGACGTTGTGCCAGATTGTTCAAGAGGCACTCGCGGGCCACCGCGCTGAGCTGACACCAGATCAAACATAATCGCCCAGCGTAGGCGTGCGCCCGCAATACCGCTAAGGGCTAGGCCGTACCGGCGTAAAAATTCGCGCCACCCACGCCGAAATAGATGCCCATGTCGGCTCGACAGCATTCGTAACTTCAAAACAGGGAGAGACAGATGAAGATCTGTGTTTATGGCGCCGGAGCAATTGGCGGGTACCTCGGCGCGCAGCTCGCACTGGCAGGAGCCGACGTTAGTTTCGTCGCGCGAGGCCCGCACCTCGCCGCCATGCAGGCCAACGGCGTACGTCTGCAGATCGATGGCGTGGAGCGTGTCGTCAAGGTGCGTTGCTCGGCGGATCCGCGTGAACTCGGGACGCAGGATTACGTGATCGTTGCACTGAAGGCGCATGCGGTGCCGGGCGTGGTGGGTGCGATGCAGCCCTTGCTGCGACCCGACACGGCGGTTGTTACCGCGGTGAACGGGATTCCTTACTGGTATTTCTACAAACACGGCGGCGAATTCGCCGGCACCACGCTCGACAGCGTTGATCCGGGCGGCAAGCAGTGGAACGTGCTCGGGCCTGAACGTGCGATCGGTTGCGTGGTGTACCCGGCAACCGCAATCGTCGAACCGGGCGTGATTCGCCATGTGTACGGGAAGAAATTCCCGATCGGCGAGCCCAGTGGTGAGCGCACTGAGCGAGTCCAGAGGCTGCACGAAATCTTTATTGCTGCGGATCTGGACGCACCGATCCGCGACAATATCCGTGACGAGATCTGGCTGAAATTGTGGGGCAATCTCTGTTTCAATCCGATTAGCGCTCTAACCCACGCAACGCTGGACGTTATCACGAGCGACCCGGCGACACGCGCGGTGTCGCGCACCATGATGATGGAAGCGAAAGCGATTGGTGACCGTTTTGGCGTGCATTTCCGCGTGGATGTCGAAAAGCGTATCGATGGCGCGGGTGCGGTTGGTGCGCACAAGACCTCGATGTTGCAGGATCTCGAAGCCGGCCGCCCGATGGAGATCGACCCGCTGCTCACCGTTGTCCAGGAGATGGGCCGGCTGGTCGGGCAGGCGACGCCGACCATAGACACAGTGCTGGCGCTGATCAAGATGCGCGAGCGGATCGCCCAGCAAATGCCTGTTCGGTTTGCGCCTCTAGAACGCAAAAACCGGGTGACAGAGGTGTCGCAAGCTGCATAGATCCAGAGATACTACCGAAGACAACGCTTGGCGTTGCCAGACTGCTGACAAAGCCCTGGCGTCGGCCCGGATTTCGATTCGACCGCCGGGATACTCCTACACATCGATGTAGCGACCGATCAGCAGACTCAGGAAACGTTGCGCACGGCGCTCGCGTTCGATGTGGACCCCGCGATCCTCATCGACTCAAACGACGGCGTGGAGCCGCTGGCGGCCGCGCGGTATCTCAGGGGCGATCCAGCACCTCGCGGGAATGAAGGACAGCAAGGTGATCGTCGCGATCAACAAGGATCCAGAAGCCTCGGTCTTCAGTGTGGCCAACTATGGGCTCGTCGGCGATCTCTTCGAAGCAGTGCCAGCCGTTGCCAAGGCGTTATAGAGCCGTGGACTTGCTGCGCAATTGCTTGCAGGCAGTACTAGCGTTTCACGGCGAGAATATGTACGCCCCGTACCGAAGATGAGCCTTCCTTAGCCAACATAAACAAATGCAATCCAACTCTCAGACTGAAGGGAATCACGCATGAAGATTCACGAGTACCAGGGTAAGGAAATCCTGCGGAAATTCGGCGTCGCGGTACCGCGCGGCAAGCCGGTCTTCTCGGTGGATGATGCGGTCAAGGCCGCGGAAGAGCTGGGCGGCCCGGTGTGGGTCGTGAAGGCTCAGATCCACGCGGGTGGCCGTGGCAAGGGCGGCGGCGTCAAGGTCGCCAAGTCGCTGGAACAGGTTCGCGAGTACTCGAACCAGATCCTCGGCATGCAGCTCGTCACGCACCAGACCGGTCCGGAAGGCCAGAAGGTGAACCGCCTGCTGATCGAAGAAGGCGCTGACATCAAGAAGGAACTGTATGTCGGTCTCGTGATCGATCGCGTTTCGCAGAAGATCGTCGTGATGGCGTCGAGCGAAGGCGGCATGGACGTCGAAGAAGTTGCGGAAAAGACGCCTGAGCTGATCCACAAGGTTGCCGTCGATCCGTCGACCGGCCTGAAGGACTCGGAAGCAGACGACCTCGCGAAGAAGATCGGCGTGCCCGACGCTTCGATCCCGCAAGCTCGCGCGATCCTGCAAGGCCTGTACAAGGCATTCTGGGAAACCGACGCATCGCTCGCCGAAATCAACCCGCTGATCCTGACCGGCGACGGCAAGGTCATCGCACTCGACGCGAAGTTCAACTTCGACTCGAATGCGCTGTTCCGTCACCCGGAAATCGTCGCGTACCGCGATCTGGACGAAGAAGATCCGGCTGAAATCGAAGCGTCGAAGTTCGACCTCGCGTACATCTCGCTCGACGGCAACATCGGCTGTCTGGTGAACGGCGCTGGCCTCGCAATGGCAACGATGGACACCATCAAGCTGTTCGGCGGCGAACCGGCGAACTTCCTCGACGTCGGCGGAGGAGCTACGACCGAGAAGGTCACCGAAGCGTTCAAGATCATGCTGAAGAACCCGAACCTGACCGCGATTCTGGTCAATATCTTCGGTGGCATCATGCGCTGCGACGTGATCGCGGAAGGCGTGATCGCGGCGTCGAAGGCCGTATCGCTGAAGGTGCCGCTCGTGGTCCGCATGAAGGGCACGAACGAAGACCTGGGCAAGAAGATGCTCGCCGAATCCGGCCTGCCGATCATCTCGGCGGACAGCATGGAAGAGGCGGCTCAGAAGGTCGTCGCAGCTGCTTCGGGCAAGGCGTAAGCCAGCTGTCCACGGCGCATTTACCAGCTCATTTGCCAGGTTTACGAGTGGCGGCGCGCAAGCGACACAGGCGTGAAGCATCGCGCCGAGTGGCGCTACCGCGCGACGCCAAACGAACAGAGGTCAATACATGTCGATTCTGATCAACAAAGACACCAAGGTCATCACGCAGGGCATCACCGGCAAGACCGGTCAGTTCCACACACGTGCTTGCCGTGAATACGCAAACGGCCGCAAAGCGTACGTCGCGGGCGTGAACCCGAAGCGCGCCGGCGAAGATTTCGAAGGCATCCCCATCTACGCGAGCGTCGCTGAAGCCAAGGCTGAGACGGGCGCGACCGTGTCGGTGATTTACGTTCCGCCGGCAGGCGCTGCCGCCGCCATCTGGGAAGCAGTCGAAGCCGACCTGGATCTCGCAATCTGTATCACGGAAGGCATTCCCGTGCGCGACATGATCGAGATCAAGGACCGTATGCGTCGCGAAAACCGCAAGACGCTGCTGCTCGGACCGAACTGCCCGGGCACGATCACGCCGGACGAGCTGAAGATCGGCATCATGCCGGGTCACATCCATCGCAAGGGCCGCATCGGCGTCGTGTCGCGTTCGGGCACGCTGACGTATGAAGCAGTCGGCCAGCTGACCTCGATCGGCCTCGGCCAGTCGTCGGCAGTCGGCATCGGCGGCGACCCGATCAACGGTCTGAAGCACATCGACGTGATGAAGATGTTCAACGACAATCCGGATACGGACGCCGTCATCATGATCGGCGAAATCGGCGGTCCGGACGAGGCGAACGCCGCGCACTGGATCAAGGACAACATGAAGAAGCCGGTGGTTGGCTTCATCGCTGGCGTCACGGCGCCTCCGGGCAAGCGCATGGGCCACGCCGGCGCGCTGATCTCGGGCGGTGCGGACACCGCTGAAGCGAAGCTGGAAATCATGGACGCATGCGGTATCAAGGTCACGAAGAACCCGTCGGAAATGGCGCGTCTTCTGAGGTCGATCATCTAGCCGGCCGACGGCCGGGAAGGTCGGAGAAGCTGCTACTGGTTGCAGGTTTTGATGTGATCGGCCATGATGGGTTTTCACCGTATCGTCAGGACTGAAAACGGTTACGACAAGACTGAATTGAAGACAGGATTGAGGTGATAAAGGCTGAGTTTGACAAGGTGGGCGTGAGCTGGATCACGACGCACTGCGCCGGAACTGAAAACCTCAGCGACGCCGTTCGATTAGCTGCGGCAGTAGTGCCGCAGGTTGATCATCGTGTAGGCGGGTGTCTTGCAACTGGTTGCTAGTTTCGTGACCGTTCGGCTTCCCGAATGGCGATAACATTCAGGAGCCTGCGAAGCAGGATGGATAGCTGCGGGAAATGGCGACTATCGGGTTGATCAACAGAATAAGATCGTCAGAAATACAAATTGAAATGACGTGCCTGTTCGTGGCGCGCCGCGCCATCAATGAACTGCATGCCCTGGCCCGACTGATGCGTTCGAAGCACAGCAGCAGACGGCGGAATTTTTCCTCCCAGGCGAACATGCGCTCAATGGTGCGAAAGCGCTCTTCAAAGATCGCCGGATCGTCAGGCTGATATGTCCAAGGCGCGTCCTGCCGCCGGAGCTGTGCTGGCGTGGCGTCAGACCAAGCCAGGCACCAAACTGGCGGCCATTGCGGAAGATCTTCGCATCGGGAACCGTGGCGGCCAGAGCACTGGAGGTCACAGGGCCGATGCCGAGCAGTTCGCCGGCGCGTCTTGCGACGTCACTGCTTCTGGCGTGATTAGCAATCTGCTAGTCACAGCTGGCAAGCCGCAGGTTCACCGCCGACAGTTGTTCACGCACCTCCAGCAACATGGCGCGCACCGGGTCAGGCAGTCTGGCGTCTTCGATAAGTGTGGGCAATGCGCCGAGAAACCGGTCGGCAGAGCGCGCGATCACCACCCGAATTCGGCCAGCAACCCGCGCGTGCGATTCAGCAGTGCCGTGCGCTGCTCTTGCCAGCCTGAACGTATGCTGTGCCACGCCAGGATCGCCTGCTGCTCGACGGACTTGATGGCCACGAAGCGCATGGTCGGCTGTCGGGCCGCGACGGCAATCGCTTCGGCATCCGCTGCATCGTTCTTGCCACCCAGCCTAAACGGCTTGACGAACTCGGCTGGAATAGCCGGGCGGTGTGACCACGCGCAGCAAACCAGCGGCTCCAGTGATGGGACGACCCACAGGCTTCCATCGCAACGCGGCACGGCGATAACTGTTCGGCCCATCGCACGAAGGCATCGCGTCGCAGCACGCGTCGCTCGACCACCGCGCCCGTGACGTCGAGAACGCCCGCTTGGCCCGCCGAATACGGACGTTCGCAATTCGGTTCAGCAGCAATTGTCGGCGCTCTCCAACGTCGGTCCCGATGGGCACTTCGGTCACCACCGTGCACAATAGCCGCTGTACTACGCAGAGGATGGCCTGTGGGCGTCAACTTCGACCGGATGATTTGCAGGCGTTTCGAGCCGTCGTATAGTTGGGTGGCTTCCGGAAGGCCACCGAGGCGGTCAACATCTTGTGGTCGGCTCTGAGCCGCCCCATCGACAAGCTCGAGCAGGCAATCCGCGTGCGGCATTTCGAGCGAACGTCGTCTTCGGAACGATCGATGTCCGCTGGTTATCAATGGACGCGGGCGAAAGCCCTCAACTGCCCTAAAGCACAGCCACGTGATTGCCTTGCCCCGCGCCGGTAAGACTCGCGCTCAGGCCACGAAGCGGCACTGGGACGCGGGCGTGCGCGTGTCCATGTTGCGACCGCGGTTGAGGTGATCGTCGATTTCCGCCGCGCAGCCGAGCATGCGCGGATAAAGGAAGATCGTGAACGCGGCAGTCTCCAGATCGGACCCGCTGAATTCACCGCGTCGCAGCGGCTGCCACAGCATCTTCAGCAGCAATGCGGCGATCACCGCATCGACATTGACGCAATAGACGTTGCGCGAGACGCCTGCGTCGAACAACGCCTTCACCAGCTCGCGGTAGTACGCATGGAACACGTTGTATTCACCGCGCTTCTCGCTCAAGTCGGCGATGAACACTTCGCGCGGGTCGTGGTTGACCGGTCTGTCCTTGAACACCGGATGATTCACGCCCGGAAGCTTCGCGATGTCGAGGCTGCCCGCATGCTTCTGCCGCGCCTTGTACTGCGCGTATCGCTCGACGGAGCGCTCGGCGAGCGAGCGCAGGTCCACGCCGTGGCCGGCCTTCGACGGATCGTCCAGCGCGGTTTCCCTGAAAGCATCAATCAGGAACGCGATGCCCTCGTACCCGTTCCCGCCGTGCGTGTAGCCGGTATGCGAGAGAAAGCCGACCAGCGCCTTGTTGAGCTGCACGCGCTCGGGGCCTTCCGGACCGTCGGCGGATACCGCGCCCTTCGCCCCCTGCGCCGAGATCGCGCCCGGACCGTTGGTGAGCAGCAGGCCGACGAGCGTTTTGAAGGCGAACAGGTCGTCGGGGCCGGGCTTCCGGTTGAGCAGCGCGGCGAAGCCGATTTCGGTGAGACTGCGCTCGTTCAGCAATTCGTCGGTGGAGAAGCCGCAGAAACCGTCCGGGCCATGCCGCGACGCATCGGCCGATGCACCGATGAGCGTCCCAAATAGCATGCTCCACCAGGGCAGGCTTTCGGCGGTCACGCGCGAGATACGCTTGCGCATGAGCGGGCCCCACGCCAGCGTCGTCGTGATCGCGGCCAGCACCGCGTCGCCGGTCGGGTGAGCGGGCTGCGACATCAGCCAGCGGACGAACGCCGATTTCGCGCCGCGCGCGGCGAGTCCCGCGAGCATTGCTTCGGCGAGCGGATCGTGAGAGTCGGCGAAGAACTGTTCACAGCCGCTTGCGTCGATGCGTGCGAGGTCGAAGGTTTCATTCAGCGCGTCGGCAAGACCAGCGGCCGCAAAACGATCGATCAGCCACCTGGTGACGTCCCGCGCCGCGCGCTGACGTTTCGGCCCGACGATCGACGCCGCAGCCGCGAGAATTGCATTCGGAGCGTTGTCCGCTTCGCGTGCTGCCTGCGCCGCCGCGAGTTCCGGCCTGCCGTGCAGATTCACGAATGCGGCGACCGCTACATCGATGAGTTGTTCGTCATTCTCGCCGCCGAATTCGTGCAGCAGGGCAAGGCCGACGTTCGCTTCGAGCGAACGCGTCGCGGCCTCCAGCATCGACGCGCCGTGCAGGCTGCTCACCTGCGTCTTCGCGTCCATCTGCGACGCGCCCGATGCGTCCTTGAGCGCCTGGCGCGGAGCGATCACGCCGATCTGTCGATTGACCTGATGGACCTGCTCGTTATATGGCGCAACAGCTTCCACGACCGGAATCCCGAGGCCGTCCGGCAGCGCGATGCCCTGATCGGAGCCAAACCACGGTTTGAGTGCGAGACTGCCCTCCGACTCGAAATCGGGCATCGTCGCGTTGGCGCGCATCACGGCGCTCAGCGCGGCCGGGATGTGCGCGATGTTCGTCACCACGGCACCCTTCGTCGAGCAGCATGGATCATCCGGCGTGAAGAGGCGCTCGACGCCGAACTTCTGCATGAACCAGCGTTCCTTGGCTTGCGCATCGTCGTTGCCGCCGGCCATCGCGCCGGCGTGGCCGACTGCCCGCGTGAGGCGGCTCTTCCACCGTCCCACGACGCACGCGACGACTGGCTTCGTGAAGACCGCATCGGCCTCGTAGTAGCCACCCGGTTCGCAGTAAAGCACCGCAGCCTTGCTGCGCGCATCGTTGGCGAGCGCGAACGCGAATTCAGGCGCGGCATAGTGGATATAGACGTCCTTGCCGCTGGAGATGACCGTCGACGTGCCCCAGCCACCCATGCGCAGGTATTGCGCAATCGTCGTGCTGAAGCCACCGGAGTTGGAGAAGATCGCGATCGAGCCCTTGCGCAACGAATCGTCAGGATTGTCGCCGCCGAGCGCTCCGCCGATCCTCACGCGATTCCACGAATCGGCGACGCCGAGGCCGTTCGCGCCGAAGATGTCGATGCCCGCCTGCTGGCCCATCGCGCGGATTTCGCGGGCGTCGTGGACCGCGATCTTCTCGGTGATGATGAAAATCTTCCGCAACTCGGGATTCACGCGGATCAGTTCAGCGACGCCGTCGCGGGCCGCGGACGGCGGCAGGTAAACGACGCCGCAGTTGAACCGGTGTCCCGCCTGCAGCCCCTCACGGACGTTGTTGTACACGGGGATATCGCCGGCCGGCGTCGCGAGCACTTGCCCGCCCTTGCCCGGCGCCGTGCCGAATACGACGTTACCGCCCGAGAATGCGTGACTCACGGGCGTCACGTCCGACGATTCACCGCCCAGGATGTTGAGCACGCACACGCGATCCTCGCGCGTGGCGATCTGTGCGAGTGAGTTGACGCCAACGAAATACTTGAACGTATTGCTGCCTTGCTTGTACATGTCGATCTCCTCAGGCACGAGCCGTTTCGGTTTGCCTCGGTGACGCGCCAATCCTTGCTGCGATCTCGGTGCGGCCGCCGGCGCGCATCCAGGCGTCCGCCTGGCGTGCGTACTGAATCACTTCGCTGATGTCAGAGTCGAAGCCGAACAGCCGATAAGGCAGGCCCAGCGAGTCGCATGTGTCCCTCAGCGCCGACATGCCCCGCACGAGGTTCGGACCTCCGCGGCCCAGCACGACATAGAGCGGCGTCGGTCCGTGCTCGCTGAAGTGCTCGCGCAGGGCGTCGGCCATGGCGCGCAGCGTCTCGTAGATGTCCGTGTTGTTGGACTTGCCGCCAATGATGAAGAGCACGTTCGCCTGTTCGAGCCAGTGCCTGAAACAGATGCGCGCCACTTCCTTCATCTTCGCGTAAGGCGGATTGCCGCCGAAATCCGACGAGATGATCGCGGCGTCGCCCAGCATTTCGGTGACGAGCGAGTTGGCGCCGCCGCCGAAGGTCGGGGCGAGGATCGTCCCCTTCTCGTTGATCACATACACGTCGCTCTGGCCCTGATGGGTGCGAAGCTGGTTGATCTCCTGCTCGAAATCCGAGTAATCGGCGGCGAACAGATGAGGCGGCAGGCCAAGGCGCGCCCAGCGCGGATCGTCGCGATCGAAGCCGCACTTGAAGTCGCACGCAACCGGCGTAAGGCGACCGTGCCTGTCCTCGCGCATGCGGATCGGGTTCAACTCAAGCGTCGTCATGCCGAAGTCGTGAAAGAGTTCCCAGAGTTTCGGCAACTGCTGCACGAGCGGCGAAATGATCTCCTTCGGCGCGCCGATCTCGCTCAGTGCATTCGCTACGACGAACGCCTTCAACCCGGTCAGCGCATCGAACGGCACCATCGCCACCTGCTTCGGGTCGACTTCCTCGATGTCCATGCCGCCCACGTGCGAAAGCGTCATTGTCGGCGCACGAAAGCGGGTGGAATCCGTGATCGAGAAGTAGACTTCGTGCGTGGCCGGCACACCGGCTTCGAAGGTGACGCCATTCGCCTTCGCCTTGATGTGGCCGACGGTATGCTCGGCAAAATACAACCGCTCTTTTTCGATCAACGCCGTCTTGAGATCGGTCGCGCGGCCGAGTAAACCCGCCTTCCCCTTCTTTCCGACTCCGCCTTTGAAGACGGGTTTGATGAATATCTGGCGATGACGATCGATCAAAGTCTTGATCTCCTCCTCGCTGGCGCTCGGGCCGAGGATCTCACTCGCCGGGAATCCGACGAATTGCAACAGGCGCGCGCCGTGCAACATACCGGTAATTTGCATGGAAATGTCTCCTGAAGTTTAAGCAATGCACTTCGCCTGCTTACAAAACAGCACATTGCGGGCCGACAGCGGTGAACTCAGTCGCGAGATGCCGGTTCGCCGGGACGCGGCGATCCGCGAGCAAAGGCTGTTGGAACCGAATCATTCGGAGCGGGGCGCATAGGCATTTTGGTCCGGCCGCTCTGCGGGCCACGCGACGAGATGCGTGCCTTGCCCGAGTCGTCAGGCGACGGTCGCCGATCGCTCCGCTGCACCGCCTCGTCGATAGAGCACAAGCGTCGCAACGAGGCCACATACGGCCGCGAAACTCAACCAATAACCGGGCGCCGCCTTGTCGCCGGTCACTTGAATAAGATAGGTCGACACGGCGGGAGTAAATCCGCCAAAGACGGCCGTTGCAAGGCTGAAAGCGAGCGAGAAACCAGCGACGCGCACGTTGACCGGCATGACTTCAGTCAGAGCCGCGACCATCGCGCCGTTATACATCCCGAAAAAGAACGACAACCACAGCAGCACCGCGAGCATGCGGCCAAAGCTTGGCGCAGCCGCCAACCAGGAAAGAGCCGGGTATGACGAGCAGATGGCAAGCAGTGTGATCGCGATCAGGATCGGCCGGCGCCCAATACGATCCGACAACGCACCGCCGATCGGTAGCCAGATAAAGTTGGATATGCCCACACAGATAGTGACCAGCAGGCTGTCCGCAGTCGTGAGCTTCAGCACCGTCTTGCCGAAAGTCGGGGTGTACACGGTGATCAGGTAGAACGTGGTGGTGGTCATCGCGACGAGCAGCATGCCTGCAAAGACGGTGCGCCAGTTTGCCAGCATCGTTCGAAACACCTCGCCGACGCGCGGATGATGGCGCTGCTTCTTGAACTCCTCCGTCTCCTGCAATGAGCGCCGCAGGAAGAAAATGAACGGCACGATCGCACAGCCAATGAAGAACGGAATACGCCAGCCCCACGCGCCAATCTGATTCGCCGTCATCCAGCTGTTAAGGAAATAGCCGAGCGCCGCTGCGACCACGATGGCGACCTGCTGGCTCGCCGATTGCCAGCTCGTATAAAAGCCTTTGCGGCCTGGCGACGCCATTTCCGCAAGGTACACCGAGACGCCGCCGAGCTCGGCGCCGGCCGAAAAGCCCTGCAGAAGTCGTCCCGCCAGCACCAGTGCAGGCGCGAGCATGCCGATCGTCGTATACCCCGGCACGCATGCAATCAGGATCGTGCCGCTCGCCATGATCGACAACGTCACGATGAGCCCCTTACGGCGGCCGACTTCGTCGATGTACGCCCCAAGCACGATGGCGCCGAGCGGTCGCATCAGGAACCCCGCCCCAAAGACGGAAAACGTCAACATCAGCGATGCGAACTCGCTACTGGACGGGAAGAACACCCTGGCAATCTGGGCGGCATAAAAGCCGAATAGAAAAAAGTCGAACTGTTCCAGAAAGTTGCCGCTGGTGACGCGCAGGACTGCGCTGAACTTTGACGTGCGAGCGCCAACCGGATCTTTCGCCGCTAACGATGAGGCGTTCATGATTTGTCTCCATGGATGTATTTTTATTGCTAACGGCCGGTCGACAGCGTTCGACCGGTTTGCGGTCAGTCGGACCCGGTTTGCAGGGTATTGACTTGTCGCTTTTCGATCGACGACTTCAGGAGCGCAGCCGACCGATAGACTCCGTGGGCAAACTTGCCGTACGGCAGCGTGGCGAAGAGCGCCATGACTACGCCCAGGTGTGCCGCGAGCAACCATGCCATTTGAGCGGTGTCGCGCCAGGCCAGAAGCGCGAGCCCGGTTGCACTGGTGAGCAGGAGCAGCGCAATGAAGCCTCTATCCATCGGTTTCTGCTTCGGATCGCCGTGATTCGGGTGGCGGCGCAGGTTGAGCCACAGCAGCCCCGCCGGCCCAATAAGCAGGCCAATCCCGCCCGTAGTGCCGAGAAGCACAGGTAGGGAGAACAACGCGTAGGGAGCGTGCAGTCCCAGCGCGTAGTGATAGAAGGTCGCGACGACGGTGGCCGCGAAGCACAGCATGAAGCCGTAGAACGTGAAATGGTGAAAGCGGCGACGTGCGAGTGTGAACGCGTCGCTCGATTCATTGCAGCCGTCTCCGTGCCCGCCGTCGAGGTAAGTGAGTCCAAGCACATGCTTCGTCGCCTCGGCGACGGCGGGAACCGAGGCCGCCGTCCCGGCGGACACATCACGCCAGAATCGCGTCACGCCGGCTCCGAGTGCAAGGCTCGCAAAGCCGAATACCGCTCCAAAAAGCGCAGCCAGCAGGTTGTGCGGGAACACAGCATAGAAGTTTCCGCCCATGCGCTCGCCGGTGAGTGACCCTTTCAGCCAGACGCCGAGAACGAGGAAAAACGCGAGACCGGCTGCAAGCGCGAGCGAGACGGTCAGGCCGTTACGCTTGTAAAGCGCGCCCATAAAGGACGGCCATGCGTATTCGGCGTAGGTCTCTATCCGAACCTGAGCCATCGCCTTCGGTACGTTGACCGCGAACTCATGCGGCGGGGCGTACTGGCACGCGTGGTAGCACGCTCCGCAGTTGTGGCAAAGGTTGGCGAGATAGTTGACGTCGGCCTTGCCGAACTCGAGTCGGCGCGTCATGGCCGGAAAGACTGCACAGAATCCTTCGCAATAGCGGCAGGCATTGCATATCTGCATCTGTCTTGCGACTTCAGCTTCGTTGTCGGTCAACGGACGAACGCGAATGACCGGAGACGGCAGCTCGCTCATGGAGCGATGGATACCGGAGGGAGCCGACGCGAGTTCCTGAGCCTCGCGAGCCAGTGCTTCAAGCTTGTGCACGGTGAACTCCATTGTGTTGGGTAGCGGCCTCTGCCGCTTCAGCGCCCGCAATGCGTCCAAAGGCGGTGCCGATTGACATGCCGACGCCCGCCGTATAACCCTTGCCGAGCACATTGCCGGCCATCATTTCGCCTGCTACGAAAAGGTTGTCGCTTGGGCGTCCGCCGAAATGCACCTGGGCCTTGTCGTTGACCTTGAGCCCGAGGTACGTGAACGTGATGCCGGGTCGCAATGCATAGCCATAGAAGGGTGGCGTATCGATCGGACGCGCCCAGTGAGTTTTGGGTGGCAGCAGGTTTTCGGTGTGACAGTCATCGAGCGCAGTATGGTCAAACGTTCCGATCCTGCACGCGGCGTTGTACGCGTCGATCGTCTTGACGAAGGTTGACTCGGGCAGCTTCAGTTTTCGGGCGAGTTCCGGAAGTGTGTCGGATCTTTCACCCGGGAAGACTGGTGGCATGAATCGGCCGACGGCCTTGGCATCGATAATCGAGTAGCCGATCTGGTCGGGCTGCTGCGCCACAAGGCGGCCCCAGATCGCGTACCGCTTTGGCCAGAAGTCTTCGCCCTCGTCATAGAAGCGCTTCGCGTCGCGGTTGAGGACTACGCCGAGCGATACACAATCGATCCTGGTGCAGATTCCACCGTCATACAAAGGCGCGCGTGCGTCGATTGCCACACAATGCGATTGCGAGGGGTCGCCGATTGCATCCGCGCCCGCATCGATCATGAATTTCAGCAATACGCCCTTGTTGAAGCGGGTCCCGCGAATCAGGAAGTTGTCGGCGGGCCACTCGCCGCGTTCATTCTGGCCCCACGCCTCTCGCAACCATTCGCGATTGGATTCGAAGCCGCCGGCCGCCAGCACGCATGCGCGTGCTTCAAAACGTTGTTTGCCGCTTCTCGCAGCGACGAACCGGTCGCCATCGAGCTCGATGGCGTCTATCGGGGTGTCGTAGCGAATCCGGACGCCATACGCTTCAGCGCTGCGATAATACGCATTAACCAGCGCCTTGCCGCCGCCCATGAAAAACGCGTTGGTCCGGGCCACATGCAGCGCGCCTGACAGGGGTGGCTGGAACCGCACGCCGTGCTTCTGCATCCACGGCCTGCAACTGGACGACGCACGGATCACGAGACGCGCCAGATGCTCGTTCGTCAGGCCGCCAGTGACCTTGAGCAGGTCCTGCCAGAATTCTTCTTCGGGATAGGCGTCGACCAGCACATCCTGGGGCGCATCGTGCATGCAGCGCAGATTTCGTGTGTGCTGGGAGTTTCCGCCACGCCATTCCCTGGGTGCCGATTCGAGAAGCAGCACGGAGGCGCCGGCTTCGCGGGCCATGAGGGCGGCGCATAGCGCCGCATTGCCGCCGCCTATGATGAGAACGTCGATCATCTCAGTTGTCTCCTTTGAGACGAACTGTAGGAGGCGACGACATCCGCCGCCATCAGCAAAGCGGCAAGGGGGCTTCAGTTTTCGTGAAGGGTCCTCTAGCGCAGAGTCGCGCCTGGCCAGCGGCCTTCGGCTACGACCGCCCGGGCGACATCGGCAAGCACGACCCGCGCAGCGAGCCCGGCGGGCGACAATTCGTCATCGGAGACGCTGACGATCAGGTTCGGTCTTCTCGCGTCGGCATCCGCGATCTGGACGCTCGCTAAAGCCGCGTTTTCCGGGCGCGCCAGCGCCGCGCCTGGCTGGATCGTTGCCCCAAGCCCGCCGCGCACCGCGTCCATCAGCATGGCAAGGCCATCGACTTCGGCGACGATACGCGGCTCGTACCTTGCGCGTTTGAATGAGGCGGCCAACAGCGCGCGCAGGCCGTGTGATCCGCTCGGCAGAATGAGCGGCAGCTCGCCCAGCTTCGCGATGTGTACTTGTGAGCCGGCAGGCATGCCGTGAAGCGTGCTGGTGCCGATGACGAACAGCCGTTCGTCAAGCAACGGTATGACGCTCCAACGTTGGGCCGGCTCCTCGTGGAACAGGATCGCGAGATCGATCTGCCGCGCGCCAAGCATGGAAGCAAGATACCCCGACAAACTCTCGACCATGCGCAGCCGGACGTCGGGGTAGCGTTCGCGCATCGCCTGCATGAAGGCCAATCCCAGTACGCCCGTGGTGCTCGGTGCCAGGCCCACGCTCACATGGCCCGAAAGACGGGCCTGCCGGGCGGCAAGCGCTGCATCGTCAACATGACGCAATGCAAGCTGCGCTTGCCGCCAGAACGCGAGCCCAGCGTCGGTTGGCACAACGCCGCTAGACGTGCGCTGCAGCAGTCGGGTCGATAGCTCGCTCTCCAGCCGGCTGATCTGCTGGCTCAGCGCGGACGTGACCACGCCGAGTTCGAGCGCCGCGCGGCCCATGCTTCCGTGCTCCACGACGCTGACGAAATATCGTAACTGTCGCAATTCCATGCGTTTCTCCGGAGCCTTTGCATGGGCTGCATTCTCGCAGAGCAACGGAAAAGGGCAAACGAAACGCGCCCGCAACGTGACTCTTTGATTCGTCGGGAAGCCGATAAGCTCGGGATCTGAATCGGTCCTGGCGTCGCGCTTCTGCCTGTCCTCTTCAATAGGTAGAACGGTTCGGACCGAGATCGCTCGATCCGCAGGCGGGTTGTCAGGCGGCTATGGAGCGCGCCATCAAGACGACCCCCAGAGGGGAGTCTGGTCGATGTGCACTCGTTCCGCAGCGCGGCGGAAGTTGAGTTCTTCGGCAACGGCGACGAAGTAGCGAAGGTGTCGTAACTCGATCATCGTAAATTCCTCGGCTGACAGCAGAAGCGGAAAGGCAGCACTCCAAGGAAGCAAGTCGGGCGAAGTGATGAGGCGGGACGGAGACGGCAAGGATCATGGTCCATTCCTCCCGTTTTCCGCCCCTGATCACTGATTGCTTCTATGCCTTGTTCCCCTCGTGCGGCGCGCCGCGCTCTCATCGAGGATGAGGCAGACTGGTTGCGCGCTTGCGCATCGAGATTTCGACGGACCTTGTCGCACTGAGGAGCATCTCCGCGACCTGATTGGTGCGACGCTGATTCAGTCGCTGGGTCAGGGCCGCAACGCTCAATGCGCCGACTGCCTGACCTATCGAGTCGCGAAAGGCGACACCGACAGCCCGCACGCCGAGACTGACGCGGTTCTGAATCACGGCCGCGCCGATCTCGCGTGATCGCGCGCAGGCTTCGGCCAGATCTTCTGCGGACAGCTTGCCGAAAGCGGACAGACCGGGCGCCACCCTGGCGATGATCTCGGCGCGCTCCTCGTCGCCGATGGCCGAGAGGATGGCGAGTCCGCCCGCGCCCACGCCGAGCGGGCGTCGGCTGCCGACCTCCAGCACCAGGGCGCGGATCGGAAATTCGCCCTCGCGCCGGTGCATGCACACCGCATCGAAGCCGCTGCGCACGACCAGGTAGATCGTGTCGCCGGTCTCCTGGGCCAGCAGGTTCATTGCCGGTTCGCACAGGTCACGGATGTCATGCATCGTCGAGCCGGCCACGCCCAGCTCGAAGGCCAGCGGCCCCAGCTTGTAGCGCCGCGTCTCGCTGTTGTGGATCACCAGCCGCTCGGCCGCGAGCTGGCCCAGCAGGCGATGCACCGAGGGATGCGGCAGCTGCGATTTCGCCGCCAGTTCCGACAGTGCGAGTCCGCGGTTGCCCGCCGTCGCCAGCAGTTTCAGCAGCACGACTCCCCGCTTGAGTGAGCCTGCATCGGAGCTTGTTTTCATGTTCGATTAGTGGACAAAGCGCTGGTTTGTGTCCGGCCATTAGATAACAATTCGTCGCGTGGTGCTCTGGAATGTTCCGTTAATTGGACATCCATCACAGGGCGCTCCAGGCACCGAGTGAACCGGGCCCAACCAGAAGGAGACAGGATGAATTCTCGAAACATGCGTCGCTGGACCACCGTGGCGCTGAGCGCTGCCTGCCTGTGGGGTGCCTTCGGCGCCGCGCAGGCGCAGAACGGCAAGGTGCGCATTGCTGTGGTCACGCCGCTGACCGGTCCGCTGTCCGTGGTCAACGGCCCGGGCCAGAACGCGGCGCGGCTGATGGCCGAGGCGATCAACAATGGCACGCTGCCGGCGCCCTACAACACCTCGAAGGGCCTGGGCGGCAAGGATGTCGAGCTGATCTTCCTGGACGAGAACGGCGGCAATGCGAAGCAGGTCGCCGAGTTCCGCGGCCTGGTGGAGAAGCAGGGCGCCGACGTGGTGATGGGCTTCGGGTCCGCCGCCACCTGCCTGGCCATCGCGCCGGTGGCCGAAGAGCTCAAGGTACTGACGGTGATGTCCACCTGCGCCACCCCGCGGATCTTCGAAGACGCGAAGTACGAGTACGTTTTCCGCACCGCCGGCACTACCGCGATGGACAGCGTGGCGCTGGCCCTGTATGCGCAGGCGAAACTGCCGGCCGCCAGGACCGTCGGCCACATCAATCCCAACTCTGCGCTGGGGCAGGATTCGTGGCGCGACTTCAGTGCGGCGCTCAGGGCCGTGAAGCCCAATGTGCAGGTGGTCGCCGAGCAGTGGCCGACACCTGGGGCAGGGCAGTACTCGGCCGAGATCTCGGCGCTCGCGACCAGCCGCCCCGACATTCTGCACACCTCGATGGCCGGCGCCGACCTCGAGGCCTTCTTCACGCAGATGCGCCCGCGCGGTCTGCAGGAGCAGTCGAAGATCTTCGCGCCGCTGCTGGAGCTGTCGATGTACCGCATGGGCGCGCAGATTCCCGACGGCGTGATCTTCACCGCGCGCGGGACCAACGGCCTGTTCGCGCCCGCATCGCCGCTGAACGACTGGTTCGTGTCCAGCTATCGGGCGGCCTACAAGGATGCGCCGGTCTACACCGCCTACCAGTACGCGAACACGCTCTTCGCCTTGAAGGCTGCCTACGACGCCGCGACGAAGGCGGGCGCGACGGGCACGCCGGAACTCGTCAAGGCGCTCAAGGGCCGCAGCATCGAGACGCCCAGCGGCACGATCCGCCTCGCGCTAGGCAACGGCCACCAGGCGATCCAGGACATGGCGGTGGGCGAGGTCTACTTCGATGCGGCGAAGAAGAGCGTCTCGGTGCGCAACGTGATGCGCTTTCCCGCCGAGTGCGTGAACCCGCCCGAAGGCGCCAGGAGCGAGGCGTGGCTCAAGGGCGGAATGCCTGGGCGCAAGTGCGACGGCATCGTCGCGGCGAAGTGAGGGACGCCCCGCATGTCCACCCTTGTCACCATCCTGATCGACGGCCTGATCTACGCGTCCTGGCTGTTCCTGGTCGCCGCCGGGCTGACGTTGATCTTCGGCGTCATGAAGGTCCTCAACATCGCGCACGGCAACCTGTACGCCATCGGCGCCTACGTCGCGGCCACGGCCATGGGCTACTGGTTCGCGGACCGGCCGCCTTCCTTCATGGCCTTCGCCATCCAGCTCGGGGCCGCCGTGCTTGCGGGGGTGGTGGTGGGGCTGATCCTAGACCGCGGCGTGCTGCGGCGGCTGCGCGGGCGGGACGAAGTCTCTCTGGCGCTGGCTACCTACGCGCTGCTGCTCATGCTCGACGACGTCATCCAGTTCATCTGGGGCACGGCCGCGCGGTCGGCGAGCGTGCCCTACGGGCTGCTCGGCAGTTCGGAGATCAACGGCCTGCGGTTCAACAACTACGAGTTCGTGCTGCTGGCAGCCGCGATCGTGGTCGGCCTGTCGCTGTGGTGGCTGCTGCAGCGCACGCGCACCGGCCGTTGCCTCACCGCGATCATCCGCGACCCGGAGATGTCGGCGGCGATGGGCATCGGCGTCGAGCGCCTGTACCTGGGCACCTTCGTGCTCGGCGCGGTGCTGGCCGCGCTGGGTGGCGCGTTGACGACGCCCATGATCCAGGTCGCACCCGGCCTCGGCGCCGAGGTCATCGTGGTGACCTTCGCCGTCGTCGTGATCGGCGGCATGGGGAGCATTCCCGGCGCTGCCATCGGCGCGCTGGTCGTGGGCCTGGCACGGGCTTCGACGATCCATCTGTTTCCCTTTGCCGAGGTCTTCATCGTCTATGCGGTGATGGCGCTGGTGCTGGCCGTACGGCCCGAAGGGCTCTTTCCGCAATCCGCCCTGAGGAAGATATGAGCGGTTCCCAACGTTCCGACGCAGGCCTTCTGGCGCTGCTGGTCCTTTTCGTCGCAGGTGCCATCTTCATGCCGAGCTGGCTGATGAGCCTCGCGGCCGTCGCCCTGGCCAGGAGCCTGGTGGCCTTCGGTCTGCTGCTGTTGCTGCGCGCCGGGCTCGTGCCCTTCGGTAACGCACTCTACTACTGCATGGGCGGCTACGTCGCCGGCCTGGGCACGTTGTGGCTCGGCGTGCGCGACACGCTGGCGCTGCTGCTGCTCGCCGGCGTCGTGGCCGGGTTCACCGCCTTCGTGGTCGGCTTTCTCATGCGCCGATACCGCGGCATCTTCTTCGCCATGCTCTCGATGGCGCTGTCGATGATCCTCTACGGCGTGCTGCTCAAGTCACAGAGCCTGGGCTCGACCGACGGCTTCTCGGTGGCGCGGGCCTCATTCTTCACGATGCAGACCGCGGGCCTCGACGCGATCCGCTCGGTCTACCTGCTCACGGCGGTGCTGGCTTTGTTGACGGCCTGGGGCATCTCCCGCTATCTGCAGACTGCGATGGGCCATGTCGGGCCGGCGATCCGCCACAACGAGGTCCGCGTGGAGTATCTGGGCTACTCGGCGCGCCGGTTGATCCACATCGAGTACACGGCGTCGGGCGTGTTCGCCGGCTGCGCGGGTGCGCTGGTCGCCATCCTCGTGGGGCAGGTCGATCCGGGCATGGGCTTCTGGATGACTTCGGGCGAGTTCGTGTTCATCGCGATCCTGGCGGGCGCCGGCGGCGTCTGGGGTTCGCTGGCCGCAGCCTTCGTGCTGGAGGCCATCCATGCGATGGCGTTCGAGTACGCGCCGCAGTACTGGAAGTTCGTGCTCGGCGCCACGCTGCTGCTGCTGATCGTGCGCTTCCCGAGCGGCCTGTCCAGCATCCTGCCGGGCACGCGAAAGGTCCCGGCATGAGCGCGGCACCTTTGCTCGAGACCCGCGCGCTCACGGTGCGCTTCGGTGCGGTGATCGCGGTGAACGCGGTCAGCGTGCGCATCTCGCACGGCGAGGTCGTCGGCCTGATCGGCACCAATGGCGCCGGCAAGACCACCTTCCTCAACATGGTGACCGGCTACCTGCGGCCCACCAGCGGTGAGCTCCTGCTCGAAGGCCGGGACGTCGTGGGCTGCAGTCCGCGCCAGATGGTCGACCGCGGCATGGCGCGTTCCTTTCAGGTGCCGCAGCTCTTCGTGGGGATGAGCGTGCGCGAACACATCCTGCTGTCGCTCGCCCTCGCGGCGCAGCGCGAGCAGGGGCTGCTGAAGCCGTTGCACTCCGACGCGAACGGCGCCGCCGCAGACCAGGTGCTGGCTCGTTTCGGCCTGCAGTCCATTGGCGAGCGCCCGGTCAGCCTGGTGCCGCAGGGACAGCGCAAGCTCATCGACATCGCGATGGCGCTGACGCTACGGCCCAAGCTTCTGCTGCTCGACGAGCCCACCAGCGGCGTGTCGTCGGCGGAAAAGCTGCCTCTGATGGAGGTGGTCTTCGACGCGATCCGCGCCGATGGTGTGACTGTGCTCTTCGTGGAGCACGACATGGACATCGTTCGGCGCTATGTCACCCGCATCATGGCGTTCCGTGACGGTTTCATGATCGCCGACGGCGAGCCCGAAGCCGTGATGCGCGACGCCGTGGTCTCCAAGGCCGTTCTTCGCGCAAAGGCAGGTGTCGCATGATCGAAACACGAGCGCTTTGCGTCGCCTTCGGCCCGATCTCCGTGCTCGAGCAGGTCGATGTGCGCGCGGCGTCCGGCACCGTGCTAGGCGTGGTGGGCCACAACGGCGCCGGCAAGACCACGCTGATGCGCGCCATCGTCGGGGCCTTGCCCGCGCGATCGGGGCAGGTGCGGATCGACGGCCAGGACGTGACGACCTGGACGCCGCAGAAGCGCGTCGCGCTGGGCCTGGGCTACATGCCCGAGGACCGACGCCTGATCCCCGAGCTCAGCGTGCGCGCCAACATCGTGCTGCCGCTCGAGGTGGCGCGAATCGATGTGGCCGAGCGCGGCCGGCGCGTGAGCCGCGTGCTCGACATGATCCCCGAGCTCGCGCCGCTGATCGACCGGCGCGGCAACCAGCTTTCGGGCGGCCAGCAGAAGCTCGCCGCACTGGCGCGCGCCATCTGTCAGGGCCAGCGCCTGCTGCTGCTCGACGAACCCTTCGAAGGCGTGGCCCCCGCGCTGGTCGAGCGCCTGGCAGCGGTGCTGCGCGCGCTGCGCCAGCAGGGGCCAACGATTCTCGTCACCGACTCCGAAGGCGCCAATCTTCAGGGGCTGTGCGACCTGCGCCAGACCATCGAACGCGGGCGCGTGCGCCCCGACGAGATTTCCAACCATTCCAACTCAGAGATATTCCTGTGAACACGTCGCAAGACTATGAATACATCGTCGTCGGTGGCGGCTCGGCCGGTTGCGTGATGGCCAATCGGCTGTCGGCCGATCCGGCCCTGCGCGTGCTGCTGATCGAAGCCGGCGCCAAGGACGACAGCATCTTCATCCGTATGCCCGCGGGCTTCAGCCGGGTCTTCGGCACGCACCGCATGTGGGACTACAAGTCCGAGCCGCAGGCGGGCCTGGGCGGTCGGCACACCTACGTGCCGCAGGGGCGCACGCTGGGCGGCAGCGGATCGATGAACGGGATGATCTACATCCGCGGCGACCGGCAGGACTACGACGACTGGCGCGACGGCGGCTGCGAAGACTGGGGCTACGACGACGTGCTGCCCTGGTTCCGCAAGTCCGAAGGCAATGCACGCCTGTCGGATGCGCTGCACGGCGCCGCCGGCCCGCTCAAGGTGATCGACACGCCATACAGGCATCCGCTGAATGCCGCCTTCGTGCGTGCTGCGCAGGAAGCCGGTTTGCCCTTCAATCACGACTTCAACGGCCCCACGCAACTGGGCGCGGGCTTCTACCAGATCACCGCCTTCGAAGGCGAGCGCGGCAACACCTCGCGCTTCTACTTGCGGCCCGCGATGTCGCGCCCCAACCTCGAGGTGCGCACCGACCTCACAGCCGCGCGCGTGCTGTTCGAGGGCCGGCGTGCGGTGGGCCTGGAGTGCGTCGAGAGCAAGGGTTCGCATGCGAAGGTCCGCTTCAGCGTGCGGCGCGAGGTGGTGCTCTGCGCGGGCGGCCTGGGCAGCGCCAAGGTGCTGCTGCAGTCGGGTGTCGGCCCGGGCGCGCAACTGCAGTCGCTGGGCATCCCGGTCGTCAAGGACCTGGCGGGGGTCGGGCGCAACTATCAGGACCATCTGGAGGTGCCGGTCTACGGGCAGACCCGTGAACCGATCAGCCTCTTCGGTCACGATAAGGGCCTGTCGGCGCTGCGGCATGGTGCGCAGTGGCTGCTCTTCAAGACGGGCCTGATGACCTCGAACGTGGTGGAGTCGGGCGGCTTCTTCGACCTGGATGGCGATGGGCGTGCCGACGTCCAGTTCCATGTTCTGCCGGTGCTGGTGGGCGACGTGGAGCGCGATCCGCCCATGGTCCATGGCCTGACGCTAAACCCCTGCCTGCTGGCGCCCAAGTCGCGTGGCGAACTGCGCCTGCGCAGTGCCGACCCGCTCGCGCTGCCATGGCTCGACGCCGGCGCCCTGGCCGACGAGGACGATGTGCGCGTGCTGCGCGAGGGCGTGCGCCTGGCGCGAAAGATCCTGGCCGCACCGTCGCTCGCGGCTCTGGTCAGCCGGGAGATCGAGCCGCTGCCGGAGTTCGCCGGCGATGCCGACGCGACCATTGATGCGCGCGTGCGCCACTACGCGAAGACGGTCTACCACCCGGGCGGCACCTGCAAGATGGGCATCGACCCGCAGGCCGTGGTCGACACCCGGCTGCGTGTGCACGGCATACAGGGCCTGCGCGTGGCGGACGTGTCCATCATGCCGGCGATTCCACGCGGCAACACCAACGCGGGCACGATCATGATCGCCGAGCGTGCTGCCGACTTCATCCTTACCGGGAAAGCCTGACTATGTTCGAGAACGATCTGTCGCTGGTTTCCAGCGCAACACGGCAAGCGCTCGACGCGGCACCTCGCGTCTTCATCGACGGCGAATGGCACGCCACCGAAAACAGCCTCGACGTCATCGACCCGAGCAGCGGACAGCTTATCGCCCGCCTGGCCGCGGGTAACGCGACATCGATCGACGCCGCGGTCGATGCGGCGCGGCGCGCCTTCGAGCACGGTCCCTGGCCGCAGTTGCACGCGGCGCAGCGTGAGGCATTGCTGCGACGGCTGGCCGACCTGGTCGAGCGCGACCGACGGGTGCTAGCCGAACTCGAAGTGCTCGACGTCGGCATGCCGTTGTGGATGGCGGGCGAACTCAACGTGGGCGGCGCCATCGACGTGCTGCGCTACATGGCGGGGCTCGCTGGGCATGCGACGGGGCGCACGGTGCAGGTCGGCGTGCCCATTCCCGGCTCGGCCTTCTTCGGCTACACGCAGAAAGAACCATTGGGCGTCGTGGGCGCGATCATTCCCTGGAACGTGCCGCTCATGATGTCGGTCTGGAAGCTCGCGCCGGCGCTGGCCGCCGGTTGCACCGTCGTGCTCAAGCCTTCGGAGGAAGCCTCGATGAGCGTGCTGCATCTCGCAGGACTGGTCCGCGAGGCCGGTTTTCCGGCCGGCGTGGTCAACGTGGTCACAGGCACGGGGGCTTCTGTCGGTGCGGCGCTCGCCGCGCATCCGGGCATCGACAAGATCACCTTCACCGGTTCGACCTCGACGGGCAAGCAGGTGGCCCTGGCCGCGGCGCGCAACGTCACTAAAGCCACGCTCGAACTCGGCGGCAAGTCGCCGCAGATCCTGTTTGCCGACGCCGATCTCGACACCGCCATTCCCGGCATCGCGGGCAGCATCTTCCTCAACTCGGGCCAGGTTTGCGTGGCGGGTTCGCGCCTCTATGTGCAGCGCCGCCTCTACGGCGAGGCCGTGTCGCGGCTGGCGCGTCATGCAGATGCGATGCGCATGGGCGCCGGCCTTGCGCAGGGCACCGAGCTGGGGCCGCTGGTCAATGCGCGCCAGCAGCAGCATGTGCTGCGCCATCTCGATGACGCGCAGCGTGCCGGCGCCGAGCTGCTGACCGCGGCGCCCCGCGTGGAGGCCCGCGGCTTCTATGTGCGGCCCACCGTCGTGGCGGCGGCCGACCAGCAGGCGGCCATCGTGCAGGAAGAACTCTTCGGCCCGGTGATCACCGTCACGCCCTTCGACGAGGTCGACGAGGCGGTGCAGATGGCCAACGACACGCCCTACGGCCTGTCGGCCTGCCTGTGGACGCGCGACCTCTCGACCATGCATTCGGTGGTGCCGCGCATCCGGTCCGGCAAGGTGGCGGTCAACACCGAACCCATGCCCTGGCCCGGGCTGCCAGAAGGCGGGCGCAAGGCCTCGGGCCATGGCCGAGACCTGGGCGAAGAGTCCTTCGAGTCCTTCCTTGAAATCAAATCGGTGCTGGTCCGCTATGCGTGAAGCCAGCCATCCGCGTTCCGCATACCATCCTATGACGTCTTCCTCTCTCGATCCGAACAAGCCGCTGGCCGGCAAGGTGGCCCTGGTCACCGGCGGCAGCAGCGGCATCGGCGCCGCCTGCGTGCGCCTGTTGGCTGCAGAAGGAGCCACGGTGGTGATCGGCTTCCATCACGGCGAAGACCGGGCCCAGGCGCTGCGCGCCGAGCTGGCCGGCGACGGCCACCAGACCCTGCACATGCCGCTGACGGACGCGGCCGCGCACGCCGACATGGCGCGTCGGCTCGCGGCGGACTTCGGCCGCGTCGACGTGCTGGTCAATTCGGCCGGCTTCACCCAGCGCATCGCGCACACCGACCTGCAGACGCTGGACATGGCGCTCTTCAACGAAATCCTGCATGCCAACGTCGGCGGCCCTTTCTCCATCATCCGCGCCTTGATGCCTTTGCTGCGCGCGGCGGGTGATGCCACGGTCGTGAACGTCTCGTCGGTGTCGGCCTTCACGGGGCTGGGCAGCAACATCGCCTACTGCGCGGCCAAGGGTGGACTCGACACGATGACGGTGTCGCTCGCACGCGCCTTCGGGCCCGGCGTGCGCTTTCTGAGCGTCTCGCCCGCGGCAGTCGATACCGGCTTCGTCCAGGGCCGCCATCGCGACGAGCTCGAGAAGAAGGCGGCGCTCACGCCGCTGGGACGCGTGGTCTCGCCCGAAGACGTGGCGCTGTCGGTGCTGGCCTGCGTGACCCACCTGCGCACCGCCACCGGCACGCGCATCGTGATCGACGGAGGGCACAGCCTGTGAGCACGCTCGAGATCAACGCCACGCACGACCCGAACCTGTGCAGCTGGGTCGAGACGGCGAACTCCGCGGGCGCAGACTTCCCGATCCAGAATCTGCCGCTGGCGGTGTTCCGTCGGCTGCCCGGCGAGGCGCTGCGCTGCGGTATCGGCATCGGCGACCGCATCCTCGAGGTCGGGGCCTGCCTCGAACTGTTCGCGGGCCGGGCGCACGCGGCCGCATCGGCATGCCGCGCGCCGACGTTGAACGACCTGATGGCGCTGGGCCTCGGTGCCGCCTCGGCTCTGCGTGCGCGCGCGTCGCAGCTGCTAGCCGCAGGCGCCGAGCGGCAGCGCGAGACCGTGGCCAACGCGCTGCATGCCATCGATGCGGTCGAGCTGGCGTTGCCGGTCAGGATCGGGGGCTTCACCGATTTCTTCGCCTCGGTCCATCACGCGACCAACGCGGGCCGTCTGTTCCGGCCCGACATGCCGCTGCTTCCGAACTACAAGCATGTGCCCATCGCCTACAACGGCCGCGCCAACAGCGTGCGCGTGAGCGGGGCGAAGGTACAGCGGCCGCACGGCCAGTTGAAGGGCCCCGCTGACGAGGTGCCGCGTTTCGCACCGGCGCAGCGGCTCGACCACGAGGTCGAACTCGGCGCTTACATCGGTACGGCGTCGACCGCCGGCGCACCGGTGGCGGTCGACGAGGCATGGCGGCACATCTTCGGCTTCTCGCTGCTCAACGACTGGTCGGCGCGCGACATCCAGGCCTGGGAGTACCAGCCGCTCGGCCCCTTCCTGGCCAAGAGCTTCGCCACCACCGTCGCGCCTTGGGTCGTGACCGCGGAAGCACTGGCCCCGTTTCGCGCGCCTGCGGCGAGGCGGCCCGCAGGCGATCCAGCCCCGTTGCCGTACCTCTGCGGCGAAGACGATGCGCACCGCGGCGGCCTGCGCATCGCGCTCGATGCGTATCTGCAAAGCAGCCGGATGGCCGAACAGGGCCTGCCGCCGATCCGCCTGTCGCGCTCGGGCTCCGAGCTGCTCTATTGGACTTTCGCGCAGATGGTCGCGCACCACACGAGCAACGGCTGCGCGCTCGACACCGGTGATCTGCTGGGGTCCGGCACGGTCTCGGGGGCCGACGCCGATGCGCTTGGTAGCCTGCTGGAGATCACGGCGGGCGGCTCGCAGCCACTGACGCTGCCGACCGGCGAGCAGCGCACCTTTCTGGCCGATGGGGACGAACTCGCGCTTACCGGCCGCTGCGAAGCGCCAGGCCGCATCGGGATCGGCTTCGGTCGCTGCGCCGCGCGGCTCGTTGCCCCGACTTCTTGAACTGGCACCGGAGACACACGAAATGCTCGTCGAACAACGCACTTACATTACCCATCCCGGCAAGTGGCGGGACTACCTGGCCCTGTACGAGGCCGAGGGCCTCGCGATCCAGCGCCGCATCCTCGGGCGCATGGTCGGCTACTACCGCAGCGAATCGGGTGCGCTTAACCAGATCGTCCACATGTGGGCCTACGAGGACATGAACGAGCGCGCCGAGCGGCGCGAGGCGCTCATGGCCGATGCCGACTGGCGCGCATACGTGGTCAGGATGCTGCCGCTGCTGCAGAGCCAGGAGTCCCAGATCCTGCTGCCGGCGCCTTTCTTTAAGCCCTTGTGGCAACCGTGATCGTCGCGACGAAGTGACAGGAGAAACCATGCCATCGACCCCCGTCATCGAAGACACCGAGCGTTACCAGGGCGGCTTCGGCAACCAGTTCGAGAGCGAAGCCCGACCGGGCGCCTTGCCGATCGGACGCAACTCGCCGCAGCAGGCGCCGCTGGGCCTCTATGCCGAGCTGCTATCCGGCACGGCCTTCACCGCGCCGCGCGACCACAACCTGCGCACCTGGATGTACCGCATGCATCCCAGTGCGATGCACGAGCCGTTTCGACGCATCGACGACGGCCGCTGGCACACCGGCCCGTTCGACGAGGTCGAGACGCCCGC
Source organism: Paraburkholderia sp. 40 (assembly GCF_050434105.1). Classification (NCBI taxonomy): domain Bacteria; kingdom Pseudomonadati; phylum Pseudomonadota; class Betaproteobacteria; order Burkholderiales; family Burkholderiaceae; genus Paraburkholderia; species Paraburkholderia sp. 40. Next base: position 857,456 of record NZ_JBNPVY010000004.1, read on the forward strand.
CAACCGCCTGCGCTGGAACCCCTGGCCGATGCCCACCGAGGGATGCGACTTCATCGACGGCATCGTGACCATCGCGGGCAATGGCGATGCGCATGCGCAGACCGGCGTGGCCACGCATGTCTACTGCGCCAACCGGTCGATGCACCGGCGCTACTTCATGAATTCGGATGGCGAACTGCTGCTCGTGCCGCAGGCCGGCGTGTTGAAGCTTCACACCGAGCTCGGCCGCCTGAATCTGAGCCCGGGCGAGATCGCGCTGATTCCGCGCGGCATGCGTTTTCGCGTGGAGCTGCTCGAAGCCGAGGCACGCGGCTACGTCTGCGAGAACTACGGCACGCCGTTCCGGCTGCCCGAGCTCGGACCGATCGGCTCCAACGGCCTGGCGAATGCGCGCGACTTCCTGGCGCCCGTGGCCGGCTTCGAGGAGGAGACGGGCCCGGTGCGCATCGTCAACAAGTTCCTCGGGCATCTGTGGGAGGGCGGGCAGGGCCATTCGCCGCTGGACGTGGTCGCATGGCACGGCAACCTCACGCCCTGCAAGTACGACCTGGCGCGGTTCATGGCGATCGGGACGATCAGCTTCGATCACCCGGACCCTTCGATCTATACGGTGCTCACGTCGAACACCGACACGCCCGGTGTGGCCAACTGTGACTTCGTGATCTTCCCGCCGCGCTGGCTGGTAGCCGAGGAAACGTTCCGTCCGCCCTGGTTCCACCGGAACGTGATGAGCGAACTGATGGGCCTGGTGCGCGGCGTGTACGACGCCAAGGCCGAGGGCTTCGTGCCCGGCGGCATCAGCCTGCACAACTGCATGCTGCCGCACGGCCCGGACGCGGCGACCTTCGACAAGGCCAGCACCGCCGACCTCAAGCCGCACCGCGTGGACAACACGCTGGCCTTCATGTTCGAGAGCCGTCATGTGTTCCGACCGACGCCCCGGGCCCTGAAGACCGACAACCTCCAGCCAGACTACGACACGGTGTGGGATGGCTTTCGCAGCGGACTGGTGAACCAAGGAGATCGAGCATGAGCGGCATCGACAGACGAACCCTTCCACAGTCGATCGTCAACCTGCTCAACGACGGCGTGCGCGCCGCGGCAAAAGACTCGGCCTTCCTCGCGACCATGACCAACCTCGGAAGCGAGGCGTCGCCTTCCTCGCCTCACCAAGATGAGGACCACGGTGGAGCGCGAGATCGAGCACTGGCGCGGCGTGGTCGCGCAGGCCGGCAGCCCGCAGCAATGAGCCCAGGGACGCACGCCTCATGACGCATCCACCCATCGACGTCGTCGGCCTCTGCGGCAGCCTGCGTTCGGCCTCGATCAACCGGATGGCCTTGACGCTCGCATCGGAGTCCATGCCGCCGGGCATGACGCTCAATGTGGTCGACTGGCGTGCCATTCCGCCCTTTGACGCCGACAGCATGGCGCGCGGCATGCCGGCCGAGGTGCTCGCGCTGCGCGAACGGCTGCGCAAGGCCGATGCGCTGGTGATCGCGACGCCGGAGTACAACTTCTCGATCCCCGGCATGTTGAAGAACGCGCTCGACTGGATCTCGCGCGGCGACGATCAACCCTTGCGGCGCAAGCCTGTCGCGATCCTGTCTGCCGCGCCGGGGCCGGTGGGTGGCGCGCGCGTTCAGTACGAACTGCGCAAGGTGCTGCTCTTCATGGACGCGATGGTGCTGGCCAAGCCCGAGGTATTCATCGCCCATGCCGTGGGCAAGTTCGACACAGAAGGCCGCTGCGTGGACGAGGCGACCCGTTCCTTCGTGCAAGGCCAGATGTCGGCGCTCGCGGTTTGGACGGCCGAAGTTCGGGCCATGTCGGGCTGATACGGCACAGGGGAGGGCGACTGATACCGGCGAGGCGAGATCAGGCGGAGGGGGCCGTTCGGGCCGCCGCTTGAGCGGCGAGTTGCGACGGTTGCGCTTCATCTCTATGAGGGGTATTAGCCTTTTTCGCGCAAAAATATAGTGCTTTTATTTAGGAATACTAGATTTTTCAATGGCTTGCGAGATCTCAGCGTGGCGTGTCGGACGCAAAACTGAAAGCCTCACTGGACAGGACGCTCCGGGAGCGACCGCAGGACTACTACCCCCTGTGGGGGGCGCACTGCTGTCGCTGGGCTTTAGCTTTGCGACGGTGTTTTCCTTTCTTGCCGTGCCCGCAGTTGTCGCGGCAATCGCTATCGTGGAAACGTGAGTTGGCTTGAAAGAGCCGTGTGGCCATCGTTCGTGCGGACAGCAAGAGGAATGACATTCTTTAAATGAGCTTTATGAGGAGAGGGGACATGGGAGCAATTTCAGCATGAGCGGCAACGAACTCGGCAAGGGAATGAAGACGAATGCGTCGGAGATGCCGAACCGCAAGGCCATCATTCGCGCCGGAGTGGCCGGCGGGTTGGCCGGAGCATTGATCATTTGGATTTTCGAGGCCCCTGTTTGGGTAGGCGCGCAGCACTTGATGTCGCTCGCTGGCATTCCACGCAATGCAACGGTCTTGGTGTTCGGCAAGGAGGTGCAAGAGTCGATCGGCATATGGGCGTAACTTCGTTGGAACAGCAATTCACTTCTTCTTCGCGCTTGGCTGGGGCGTCTTGTTTGCCGCGATTTGGCCTTACTTTAGCCGACGCGGGTACGAGGCGACGTTGGTGGCATTGTTTTACGCCATCTTCGCGTGGATCGTGATGCATGCGGCGATCATGATCGCCTCCAACAATCACCCGAATTATTTGATCCGGTCGTGATCATTGATGGGTTCATGTCTCACTTCCGCTTCACGGTGCCGCTTGCGCTGATTGTCAAGCGCATGCTGGCCCTGCACCCAGCCAGCTGAATTCAAAGACTCTAGGACATCAATCAATCAATCAATCAATCAATCAGGAGATGTGGGGACAAGTGAACAAAAAAATCAAAGCAGTGTTTTTGGGTGCCGCGATTGGCGCAATCGGTGTGTCGCAGGCTCACGCGCAATCATCGTTGACGTTGTACGGAATCCTTGACGTTTTTGGCGGCTACCAGTCGGCAAAAGTTGGCGGGAAGAATACTTCGCTGTATGTGCTGGGCAACAACGGGGAACTCACGAGCCGTTGGGGTTTGCTCGGAAAAGAAGACCTGGGCGGGGGACACGCTGCGACATTCGACCTTGAGAGCGGTTTTGATCCGGGCACGGGACAGCAGCAGAACGCGTATCGGTTTTTTGACCGGCAAGCTTGGATCGGTATCTCAGCGGGCTACGGGGAGGTGAGGTTTGGGCGTCAAAACACGCCGATGTTCGCCTATAGCGCCAAACTCGACGCCTTCGGTGCGGCGACGTACGGGTCGGGGTACAACAATTTTGCCAGCTGGGCAGCGCGCTTCGATAACGACATCAGTTATATCTCTCCAAAGATCGCCAACACTCAGCTCGAAGTTCACTACTCGGTGGGCGGACGGCCGGAGACGTTAGCTGGAAACGCCGTCTACCAAGCGGCTGCCCAAACCAATCAGGGTCCTCTTTACCTTGCGCTCGCGTACCTGAACGCCGCCAATGCAACGAGCTCCAACCGGGTGCAGGAGTTTATGGCCGGCGGCAATTATGACTACGGTCGCGGGAAGATCTACGTCGGCTATTTCCGCGCGAACGAGGTGATCTCTGCTACGACAGGCAATGCGTTGAGTAATCCGGCCGGAAAATATGATCCGGCTGTCGGCCCTGTAGGCAACGTTCCTGGTGACTACCACAGCACCTATTCGCTGTCTGCCGATTTCCGTGTCAATCCCTTCTTGAGCATTGGCGCCGGGTACGCGTTTGTCAAAGACAGCTCGTCGCTCGGCAATGACGCAAGGCAGTATGGCGTCATCGTCAACTACGATGTCTCGAAACGGACGCGACTGTATGGCGTAGCCTCGCGTCTGAACAATTACAACACCGCTCGGTACAAGATGGCGGGGGCCAGCATCACGACCGGATCGTTCTTGACGCCGGACGGCGGCCAGAGCGAAACGGCGGTACAGGTGGGCATTCGTCACCTGTTCTGACAGTCGGCGGGTGTCCGGGTGAGCACAGGTCTGTGTCCCGGGCATCCGCTGACACGCGATGGCATGCGGGCGTATCGGATGGGACGCGAGCGTCTCACAAAAACTGCGCCGCGATGCAGGGTTTGTTGGACTATTGTTCCCGGTCCTTCTTCAACGTCTCTGGTGCCTTCGGATATTTCGCCGCGTAGACCGTCACGAAACGATCAAACGCGGCATACGCGTCGGCGCGCATGGCGGCCATCCAGATCGCCTGCAGATCTGCTTTGGCTTTGCCTTGCTGTGACTTCGGCAGCGCGCTCAGGACGTTGCCCATCTTGTGGAACCAGCAGCGCTGGCCTCGCGTAGCAGGAGACACTTCTTCCAGCGCGGCCCAGAATTCCATCGCGCCATCGCCGACTGACAGCAACGGACCGGCCTGCAGGCCACGCGTTTTCAGATCGAGCAGCAGTTCCTGCCACGACGCCTTCGACTCGCGATACCCGTCGCCAATTGCCACACGCTCCTTGCGCCCATCCGGCCTCACGCCGATGATCACGAGCAGGCATTGACCGTCCGAGTTCCCGCTGCGCAGCCCGGTGTGAATGCCGTCGACTCGCTAGTACACGTAGTGCGACTTCGACAGATCACGCCGGCTGCAGCTCGCATGCTCGTCGGCACACTGGGCCGTCAGGCGACTCACCACGTTCGCCGACAGACCCTTGGCATCGTCGCCCAGTAGCACGCTCAGCGCCTCGCTCATGTCGCCCGTCGAAATGCCCTTCAAATACAGCCACGGCAGCGCGGCACTCACGCGCGGTGACTTCCTCACATATGGCGGCACAATCGATGAATTGAATTTCACGCCTGATCCTGACCGATCGCGAACCTTCCCCACCCGCGGCACCATCGACGTCACCCTTACGATCGTTTAACCACGCGTCCAACCGACTCGCACAGGAACAAGCCATGAAGACCGTCAAGCCCTTACTGCTCGCTGCCGTTCTTGCGGCCGGTTCCACCCTCGCCATTGCCGCAAGCCCGGCAACACCGGCCTCGCCCGATCTGGTGACCAGCCAGTTCCTGCATGCGCTGAACAGCGGCACAGGACCGGCAATCAACGCGTTGTTACCGGCTCAGGCGCGCCAGGTGCTGATCGACGCGCAGAACAGCGTGAAGGTTGATCTGTCCGGCATTGATGTGTCGAACAAGACCATCGAGCAGGACGGCATCACCGTGCCGATCACGATTGTGCAGCCGCACGGCGCAACTGGCACGATGCCGGTCTTCATGTTCTTCCACGGCGGCGGATCGATCCTTGGGGACTTCCAGACCCACGAGCGGCTGGTGCGCGACTTCGTCGTGCAATCCGGGGCTGTGGCCGCGTTACCCGGTGGCGATCAACCAGGCGTACGCGGCCACCAGGTGGGTCGCCGCACGTGGCGATGAAATCGATGTGGACGGCAGCCGCCTCGCGGTAGTGGGGAACAGCGTCGGCGGCAACATGGCCGCGGTCGTCTCACTGATGGCGAAGAACAAGCAGGGCCTCGCAATCCGCTTTCAAGGCCTGATGTGGCCGGTGGCGGACGCCAATTTCAGCGACGGCTCGTACAACGCCTATCCGGAAGGCCATTTCCTGACCCGGCCGATGATGAAGTGGTTCGGGAATGCTTATACAAAAGATCCGAAGCAGCGTAACGAGATTTCCGCTTCACCGCTGCGTGCTTCAACGGATCAGCTGAACGGTCTGCCGCCAGCGATGATCCAGGTGGCGCAGTTCGACGTGCTGCGCGATGAAGGCGAGGCCTACGGTCGCAAACTCGACGCTGCGGGCAATGAGTCACCACGGTCCGCTCAACGGTACGATCCACGACTTTGGCTTGCTTAATGCACTCGCTGGCGACGCGCCGACCAAAGCCGCAACCAGGCAGCTTGCCAACGAGTTGCAAGCGCGTCTAAAGTAAGCCGTGCAACCTTGAGCGGCGCCTTGCGTAACGGCATCGTGCCGCGGCCATCAGAGCATTCGACTTCACGTTCATGCAAGGCATCGTCACGTGTCGATACCGAATATCGTTACGAGAATCTGCTCTGCGGTAAGTTAAGACGTCTGTCCCGGCCACCGCGAGAGGCTGTTGTGGTCTCTTCTCGGCCACCCACGCTTCCATCAATCGGAAGGCGGCTTCTGGAGTACAACGGTCGCCGCACTCGGGTCGGAAGTTGAGCGATCACCGGGCAAGAACCAGGACTGAATGACTGCCGCCGTCTGCCCACGGAGTGCAAGAGCGGCGGCTCGAGACGCTGTTAGCTGGATCCTTGCGGAGTGATGCGCAAAAAAGCTGAAGGCGGAAAAGAAGGATAAGCGCGCTTCGCGTGGACATGGAACCAGAAACCGACAGGGTTTGCGCTAATGAAGCTGAACAGTTGAGCCGCGTTGGCCGAAAGCGCTGGAGCATACGTCGGCACATCGATACCGGGTGGCCGGGCGATGCGCCGATGTCGCGGCGAGTGTCTAAGGCAACACTGATTAAGTCCACCAATCTGGCACGTCAAGCGTTATAGAGATCGGATTAAACGAGGAAGGCAGAACAGGATGAAACAGCAGACGCTGGCGATGGCAGCCGATCAAGGTGCGGGTTTCGAGACCCACCGCAAACGCACGCGGCGCGACGAGTTTCTCGACACGATGAATGCGATCGTGCCATGGTCGCAGTTGTGCGCGGTGATCGAGCCGCATTATCCGAAGCGCGGCAATGGCCGCCCGCCAATTGGTCTGGAGCGCATGCTGCGGATCCACTTCGTGCAGCACTGGTTCAATCTGGCCGACTTCGCTTGCGAAGAGGCCCTCTACGACAGCGCCAGCCTGCGTCGCTTTGCCGGAATTGACCTGGGTTGCGAAGGTGTGCCCGATGCGACGACGCTGCTCAAATTCCGGCGCCTGCTGGAGACGCACAAACTGGGCGAGCAATTGTTTGCCGAAGTCGGCCGGGTCCTTCAGGCCAGCGGCATGAAGCTCAAAAGCGGCACCATCGTGGACGCGACGATCATCGGCGCGCCGAGCTCGACGAAGAATGAGCAGAAGGCGCGCGACCCCGAGATGCATCAGACCCGCAAGGGTCGCCAATGGTATTTCGGCGCCAAGCTGCACATCGGTGTGGACAGCCAGAGCGGCCTGGCGCACAGCGCGGTGCTCACGCCCGCCAATGTGCATGACAAGCATCCACTGCCGCAATTGCTGCACGGGCAGGAGCGGCGCGTCTACGGCGACAGCGCCTATGAGAGCCAGAAGGCACTGATCCACAGCAAGGCGCCCAGGGCGCGCGACTATACCAATCAGCGCACGCGCCGTGCGGGCGGCGAAGTCGACGAGGTGCAGCGCGGCAAGAACCGCAACAAGTCGAAGATCCGGGCGCGAGTCGAACACGTCTTCGCGGTTGTGAAGCGCCTGTGGGGATTTACCAAGGTGCGCTATCGAGGGCTGGCAAAGAACGCCAACCGGGCGTTCGTCGCGCTCGCACCGGCGAACGTCTACCTGTCGCGCAAGAAACTGATGGCACCGGTACGCCCATAGTGGGCGAAAGGCGGGCAAAGTGCCCGCCCAACAGGCCTGCGAGGGCCGAAAAGCAAGGGCTTAAGCTCGGCCTCATCACTTGGCGAAGTTCAAATCGCTGACACGTCGCCGATTTACCCGCTTGTTCAGCTTTGCCCTAATCCTAACTAAACGCTGCGCCGACTAGAAGCGCGTCCGAATGCCCACAGTCGCGGCAACCTGATTGCCTGTCGAAGCCTGCGACAAGCCATTAATAAATGCACCCTCGAACGCAGAGCCGGCAGCCCCGTATGCGTGTTGGTAGACACCCTCGACGTAGACATCGGTGCGCTTGCTGAACGAGTAATCTGCCATCAGGGTCACTTGATGCCACTTCGGGTCCGCCGAACCGGTGGCGCCAGCAAAGGCGCCTTGAGTGAAGGTGTACGCGCCGGCGAGCGAGATCGCAGGGGTCACCGTATAGTGCACGTTAACTTCGTAGTTATCAAAGTGCAGGGTGTCGAATGATTGCAGGATCACTGAGTTCGCACCGGGTTGCGTATTGTCGAACAAGGTGTGCGTCCACAGCAGGCCGACCATCGCCGGTCCGATCGTGTAATTGCCGCCGACACCCATCACGCGCTGCCGCGCTGCGGGGAAGTTTACGAAGTCGTTGTTCGACACTGCCCCGGTACCGCTAGATGCACCGTTATTAAGCTGGAGGTAAGCAGCCGCCAGATTGATCGGACCGTTGTTGTACGTCACGCCAAAGCTATAGGCGCGATTGTTCGAAAAGCCGCCAGCCGCATTGCTCAAGCCGTACAGTGCCTCGGCCTGCAACCCTTGATACGTCGGGCTCACGTACTTGACCGAGTTGTTGATATAGAACGAATCGTCCACGTTGTCGTTATCGAACGGATGCGCTGCCAGGTTGTTTCCGTCCCCGTTGTTCGCCAGTGCGATCGGTCCGAGATTATCGACCACGGCGTCGTACTGCCGGCCGAGCGTCAGCGTTCCATAGTTGTCGCTCTGCACACCGACATAAGCCTGACGGCCGAACATTGTGCCCGAGTAGGTGGTCTTGCCGTTTTGAATGTTGAACCCGTTTTCGAGACGGAAGATTGCATGCAGACCGCCGCCGAGGTCTTCGCTGCCCCTCAGGCCCCATACTTCGTTCGACAGCATGCTGCTTTGTTCCTGCCATGCGCTGCTGCCACCTTGGTTATTCGTATAGACGATACCTGTATCGATCAATCCATATAGGGTGACGCTGCTTTGCGCATGGGCCGCGACGGCGCAGACAGACAAAGCTGCTGCCACGATGGTATTCTTTTTCACTTACATATACTCCATGAAATGCCCAACAAAGAGTCGGGAGGTGTGAGCACGATCTCGAAAAAATGCATGTTCAACGAAGGGCCTCTCGTAGTGGTGATGCGGGCCATCCATTGAATGGGGTTCGCTTCCGTACCGTCAGCCTGGCGATTTTATGGGGACTGCCATCGCGGTTCATCAAAAGAGTTGCTCCCTTTTCGCAAAGATTTTATAAACGATGATCGAAGGGAGCCGCTACACGAGCGGTTTCGTTCACCGGACCGCGGTGCTCGACGGTTCGTCCGTCGTCGTTCGTCGCCTTGGACGAACGGTAGAACGCGTGCTGTACAGACTCGCCGGGGGTGGACCCCGCCGCTGAAATGTCGTGGAAGCACTATGCGCTAGCGGTGCTGGTGTTCAACACACTCGGCGTGCTCGTGATGTATGCGTTCCTGCGGTTGCAGCAATGGCTGCCCGCAAACCCGCAAGGCTTCGGCCCCGTGACCCCCGAGGCTGCCTTCAACACGGCAATCAGCTTCGCGACCAACGCGAACTGGCAGGACTCGTCCGGCAGCGGGCTCGACCCCGAGATCAGCCCGGCGGCCTCCGCCTATCAGGCGGCACGTGTGGCGAAAGCCCGTGGCCTGCCGCTCGATCAGGTGACCGACCTTGTTGCCCGGAACACGTCGGGGCGGCAGTTCGGCATCTTCGGCGAGCCGCGCGGGAATGTGCTGAAGCTCAACCTCGCGCTGGAGGACCTCAAGCCGATGTATTAATCCTGGCTTGTCGTCGCCGTTATGAGCGATCCCACCGTTACCGTTGTTGTAATCGACGCTGACAAGTACATACGCCGTTTCATTCGTTCGCGCCTCGAAGCAGACGGCATGAGCGTATTCGAAGCGCACACCGGCGCGCAAGGCCTCGCGCAGGCGGCCACGCGGCTCGCGGATCTTGTCATCGTCGACCTCAGCTTGCCGGACATGGGCGGCACCGAGGTAATCCGTGAGTTGCGCGGCTGGTCTGCGATGCCGGTGATTGTCCTGTCGGCACGAAGCCGTGAGGAAGACAACGTCGCCGCGCTCGACGCCGGCGCCGACGACTACCTCGCCAAGCCGTTCGGGTTGCCCGAACCCGGCGCGCGGATTCGTGCGTATTTGCGCCGGCAGGCCGCTTGCGGGCGGGTCGGCGCGCCGCAGGTGCGATTCGGCCTCGTGACGGTCGATCTCGGCGAGCGGACGGTGGTGCGAGGCAGCCGCATCGTTCATCTCAGTCCCACTGAATACCGTCTTCTTTCCGCACTGCTGCGGCATCCGGGGCGGGTATTGACACATGAGCAACTGCTCGGCGAAGTGTGGGGACCGTTGCGCACCGATAACCACCACTACCTGCGGATCTACATGGGGACCTGCGTCACAAGCTCGAAAGCGATCCGGCGCGTCCCCGAGCACATCATCACGGAGTCGGGCGTGGGGTATCGGCTCGTCGGTGTGCAATGAGTTTCACACGATTTTTACGCGGCCTCCGGCAATCGTTTTGCGGTCTTTACGGCGACATCCGTATCGTTTGTGGCTGGCGTTTCGCCGCAAAAAATATGGGATTTGCTGGAGGTTGCATGGCATTCAAACAAACGAAGGGAAACGTCACCGTCGAGGCTTGTGTGTTCCCCGCTCCGGGCCAGATGTTCGAAGGCGCACTGCGCGTCACCACCGCCTGGCGCCACAAGCAGATTCATCAGGTCATCGGGCGTGGCTGTGGCCGGCCGATGGGCAGTTACGCGCAAGCATTGGCGCTGGCAGAAGCCGAAGCTCGCCGCATGCTCGGGATTTGAATGCCATGACACCTTCAAGACCAGCCATGATGTTCAGAGGGATGTGCAAGGTCGTTGCCATTGCCTTCGTCACCAACCAGGTGCTCACGACGATTTTTACGTACGTGGCGCAGGAGCTCGATACGGCGCTGCCTCATGAAACGATCTGGCTTTTCAGCTGCGTGACATGTGGACTGCTGACGCTCTGGCTGCAGTCAGATGCGCGGCGGGCGTTCGGCTTCGCGCGTGAGAAGGGCTTCGTCAAAAAGGGCGATGACGGCAAGCAGGATCTACAGATCGCGGAAGACTGTCCGAAACGGTGGCTTGTGATTTTGCATATCGAACTGAACCCTGCGGCAATGCAGGCGTAAGTGACTATCCGCGGCCTGGGCGGCAAATGTCCGGTGGCCGGCAAAAACTGTCCGATACTTTTACGCGACGTTAACGCGGCTTCAGATAAGCTCGAAGCACAAGGTTGCCAGGTAGCGGCCAGGAGTTCCCGATGATACGAATGCTGATCCCCGTCCTCGGCAAGAGCGGTGTGGCCGAGGCCGCACGTTTCGCGACATTTATGTTTCTGGAGCGTTGCGTCACCGAGGTCGAATTGCTGGAAGTCCTCGAACCCGTCGACCAGGGGCGCGCGGCAGCCTTCCACACCCGAAGCTCACTGGTGCGCCGGGAAGAGCAGGCAACGCTGAAGGCGATGCTCGACGCGCGCACGATTCTCGAGGAAGCCGGCGTGCCGTACCACTGGACACGGGTATTCGGCCACCACACGAAAGCGATCGCCGACTACGCAACCACGACCCGGCCCGACGTCATGGTGATCGACGCCAGCCACATGGGCTTCTTCCGACGCCTGGCCATGCTCGCGGCGTTGTTGACGCGGACGGTCACACCGGTGACGATGGTTCATTGAATCATCCGACGTTCATCGGCAGCAGCACCATCTGTTTGCCCTGCTGGTGCAGGCGCGTCTGAATCTCGACCGGTGTGTGATTGTGCAGCCACGCCGTCAGGACATTCACCCGTTTGAAAATCAGCTTGCTCGCGAAGCAGACGCTGTTCGGGAATTGCTCCATCGAGGCTTCTGCCAGTTTGAGGAACTCTTCGACAGGGTCGGTGCCGAACGCGATCCGGTATTCGGCGGCGATGCCATGCCGGCGACAGTGCGCAACGTAATACTCGAGAGACGCCGTAATCGTTTGCCGCAAACGCTCCAGGTGCTCGGAGCCTTCATAGCTTTGCGCGTCCACTTCGCCGACCGCGAGAAAGATCACATTCCTGAAGTGTTCCGGAAATAGCCGGTTCACCCATAGCAGCGCGTGCATGCTGGCACCGCGATGCTTGCCGACGAGCAGGATGGCGGTTGGCTGGGAAGCATCTGGCCTGAGTGACGCGGCCGCGTCGCCCGGATCGGGCGCAGCGCCGGTGAAGAGGGCGTCCTCCCTGGCAATCAGTGCGCGGGTTTCGCCGTAGTGCCGCTTGATGACAATGCATAGCGCGACCACCGCGCCGGTCACCAGTACCGTCAGCCAGCCGCCCGCCGTAAACTTCTCGATCAGCGTAATGACCAGCACGGTGCTGGTGACCGATAGCCCTAGCGCGGATAGCGCGAAGTGCTTCAGCCAGTTTTCCCCGTCACGCCGATGGCGCCACCAGTAAATGCACAAGCCCAGCAGGGAAAGGCTGAAGGTCAGGAAAACGTTGATGCTGTACAGCACTACCAGGATAGAAACGTCACCGCGCGTCCAGAGCAGGATCGCGAGGCTGGCGATACCCATCACGACGATGCCGTTCTGTCTGACAAGCCGGGTGGACAGGTCACGGAAATGGCGCGGCACCCATGAGTCGGACGCCATGTTCGACAGCACGGCAGGCCCGTCGAGGAAGCCGGTTTGCGCGCCGACCAGCAGCAGCCCTGCCTCGAAGGCCAGCACCGCGGCGAGTAGCGCATGCCGTGCAAACGCGGAGCCGAGCCCGAGATGCTCGATGACGCTGCCGAACACCACCGCATTGAGCGTCCGGCCTTCCACCGCCTGAGCATGCCACAACATGTACAGCAGGATGATGCCGCCTGCCGTGAAGGCCAGCGAGGTGGACATATAGAACATCGTCGTCTTGCCGTTCGGCACGCGCGGCTCGGCCAGCATGTTGACGTTGTTCGAGACGGCTTCGAGGCCCGTGTACGTACCGCCGCCGAGTGAGAACGCACGCATCAGCAGGGCCACCACCACCAGCGGGCCCACTACACGCGACATGCTGCGCGCTTCGCCGATGGCGCCCGGAACGACGTCGGCCAAATGATCGCCATGCACCGCTACGCCGTAAACGATGAGGCCAAGATGCAGCACGACAAAGCCGAGGAAGATCGGCAGCAGCACCAAGATCGATTCGCGCATCCCGCGGAAGTTGAGGCCCGTCATCAGGACGATCAGCGTGAGTTCGGTCGTGAGCTTGAAAGCCTGCGCGCCCACCGGCAGCAAGCTGAAAAACGCGTCGACGCCGCTCGCCAGCGACGTCGCAATGGTCAGCACATAGTCGACCAGCAGCGCGGCGCCGGAAACCAGGCCAGGGTGTGGGCCCAGCAAGGCGGTCGCCACCCGATAGCCGCCGCCCCCCGTTGGAAACAGCTGGATGACCTGGTTGTACCCGAGCGCAATGATGAAGACCGTCGCGGCGGTGGCCAGCGCGAGGAACAATGCAAGTGAGGTGTGCTGGCCCAGCGCCAGAAAAGCTTCTTCCGGCCCGTAGCATGACGATGAAAGGCCGTCGGCACCGAGCCCTACCCAAGCGAGAAGTGGCGTGACCGCGATGGCGTCGCGGGTCCGGGAATCGAGCGGGTCCAGCGGCTTGCCAACTATCCGACGCCAGATGTTGTCGAAGGTGTTCACGTCTCCGCCAGTAGGCGGTCCGAGTCCACACACAACCGACGTGCCGTATCCACAAAGACGTCCACCTGGCAGGGCTTTCGGAGAAAAACGGACCAGCTGATTTTGCTTGCCGCAGGTTGTTCGATAGAACTATGAATAATAATCGGCATACCTGCCAGCCGGCGTCGGCCCCTTATCTCGCGACACAGCTCGCCCCCATTCATCCGTGGCATCGTCCAGTCCGTGATAACGAGGGTGGGTAGTTGATGTTCGAGGCGTTCAAGCGCCCGTTTACCGTTCTCCGCGCAAAGCACGTGGAAGCCTTCCAGCTCAAGTATCAGTTGCCAGGCGGACCTGATATCCGGCTCATCATCGACCAACAATATTGAAAACATCACGTGGGCTCTCTGTAGGCCATTGAGGTGTGGAACGACTGCGCGAACTCAGGTGATATCTCGCCCACCTTAGTTCCCACCAAGTCGTTTCTCGGGAACTAAACACTCCTGCGCAAACTGAACAAGACGAACACCTGGACATCAGAGAGGCCGACTTAACGTCGAGTGCTATCGGTGAATTGCGGGACGTTGGGTGGAAACGTATGGACTACTATTGGATGCAAACTCTGCAAAAGTCGACGGTTCTCCGGTAGACGTTCCGGTTAAGCCATGGGACGAAGGTGTATTCGTCGTAAGCGTTCGCGCCAACGTAGATCCAGTTGTGCAAATGGTTGGACATGAAAGTCACCTCGAAATGAAGATTGGGGAGAAAGCGTTGCCGGCGCGTCAGTCGCGTGGCGGCAGTACGGCTGCTTCAAAAACGTGACATTGGTGCCGCTTGTCACGACCATTCCTGCGAGACGAGTAAAACGCACAAGCGAGAAAACAATGTTTTCGTTATGCAGTCGATGAACGAGACGGCTGGCACCAGGAGCGAGTCTGTGAGCTCAAGCGGGATGGCCGGACCGACTGCAAGCACGCTCATCGCGCACAGAAAACAAAAAACGGGCCGCGCGAACGGGGCGTCGCCTACGAGCGCAAGTCAAGACACGACCACGATCAGTCTTGTGCCTACCGTCGCGGCGAGTGCCGCGTCGCTGTCGGTTAATGCGAAGTCCAAAGATATCTTGATCAGTTCCCACCCGCAGACAGCAAGCGCCGGAAAACGCCCTGCGCTGCGTGAGCCTGGGAAGGAAGAACGTATGAGCGCAACATGCACACGTAGGACTTCAGCGACCCTTCCTGCTTGAACAGAAGAACAGCAGTCTCCGTCGCAACATGGCAAAGACAGGCTGCCTGAGATCCAGCACGACGATCTCCGAGCCACGTGCGGCTAGTCAGATCAGGCAGTCAGACGTAAACAGATAAACGGTTACTGGATGCAGACTCGACTCAGGTCGACCGTTCTCCGGTAAACGTTCCGGTTAAGCCAAGGGACAAACGTATATTCGTCGTATGCGTTTGCGCCGATGTAGATCCAGTGGTGCAAGGAGTTGGCCATGTCAGTCACCTTGGCTTGAAGTCTGGCGAAAACTGTTGTCTGCGCTTGCGATGCGCGGCGACAGCACGGGTAATGGGGACGCGTTCTTCCCGGCGCGGTGGCTGCGGCCATGGCTTCTCTCTGCGGAGATAAAGGCGCAGGTGAGAAAGAGCGCTTTGGTTGCGCAGTCGATGAAAGAGACCGCCGGTTGGAGCAGCGAGTCGTTGAACTGGAGGGCAACGGTCGGTGCGACCGCCAGTATGCTCATCGCGCAGAGAAAGCAGAAAAAGGGACGTGCAATTCGTGCTTCGAGCACGACCGCGAGCCCGGACACAATCACGATCAACCGTGTGCCTATCGTCGTGGCCAGCGCGGTGTCGCCGTCTGTCATTGCGAAGTCCAGAGCTGTCTCGATCTGTGCCCACCAGCAGACGACGAGCGCTGCAGTGATGACCGCGAGCCCGGGCGGCGCGCTGCTGCCGCTCGCGTTCGGGTCCGCATGCGGAACAAAGCGATGACCTGTTTGTTTGCTGATCATGGTTCAACCTTTGCACGGGCAGGCTGAGACGAGAATGCGTCTTTGCAAGCATTTACGAATTACTTGCTGTCGACGAGTGAACAGCTTGCAACGCATTGGTTCCGATAGTCGCGACAGGGGACCCGTCATAACTTCGAAGTAGTCACGCTTTCAAGCCGCACCGCCTATGGTTGCCAAGATAGGACGAAGATTGGTATCGAATCCATTCTGCGAGCGTTTCGACTTCTGCCAACCGTTGTATTCCGCAGCTATACGCCGGTATCGCCCTAGCCACCGTCGGGCTGGAGCAGAGGTGCCGCAGGCGCAGGTTTCTTTCCTAGTCGCTACCGACGCAAGGTGGCGTCATGCGGGCCGATGGCATTTCCACGACATGACTGCATGTTGATCAGCAACGGTGGGGTCTTGGGATTGAGGACAACGCTGCGGCCCCGGCATGGGGCGGCTACAACCTCGAACGGACATAGGCGGCGTTTTAAGGATAGCGCGCACGCCACGCCGCAATGCCGTGCCGAGCTTCGGGCTATTCATTCCGGAAGGGATAGCAGAACATACGCCGGTATAATGGACAGGTCGATGCTCGATGGTCTAGTTTGGACAGGGTAAGCTAAGGCAGACAACTCATGCCCTCAAGAAGTCCATCGAGCCAACAGCTGCCGACTCCCGTCATTGGGACGGTCTGGATCATCGACGACGATGAATCGTCGCGCCTCGCAATCGAAAGTCTTGTGCAGTCGATTGGCTATTCGACGCAGGTTTTTTCACTGGCGGCCGACTACCTGGCCGCCCGCACCTCTCATCTGCGCACCGAGAATGGAGTTCTGATTTCCGACATCCGCATACCCGGGATGTCAGGCCTGGAGTTGCTCGACCGTCTTGTCGTGCTGGGCGCGGCGCCGCCGACAATCTTCGTGAGCGCGGCTGTCGCGCTCCTCGACAAACCGGTGGACGCGGTAGCCTTGAAGAGGGAGCTCGCAATGAATGTCCGTCGTTTCCGTAACGGATGGCCGATGATCGCAATGTTGATACTGGCGTTGCTGATCTTCTTCGCCGATACCGTTGGCGACGTGGAAATAGCCTGGCAGCGCGCGACAAGTGGAATGCGCACCCGCGACGCATCACTGGGTATAGTGCAGGTCACACCGATGTTCGAGGAGCCGTCGCATGGTCGTGAATGCCTGTGCAAGTCGAATGGTCGTGAATGGAAAGGTCGTAGCGAACGCGAGGCAAGGTATGCGAGAATCTCGTTTGCTGGCCAGCAGCATCGAACGCGTTCCGGTTCTCCCCCAATGGGAAGCGATGAGCACATGATGACCTGTGCGGTTGACGTTCGTGTGCGTGAGCAGTGATTGCGTGAAAGTCCACGTGCATTGAATGGAACTGGGGTAAAGCCAAAATATATTTCTTGTTCCGCCACATTCCTCTGTATTCCGATCTATTCCATCCACACCGACAACTCCACGCAATGGGTGTTGACGGCACGTGAACACCTGCGCAAGATGCAATGAAGGTAGTGTGTCGCCGGGTAAAGCCGACGTTCGAATGCCCGAACGAGAGCATGGTCGAAGGGGCAGTAGATGGCCCGGTGCCTGCCATTGGCGACAGCGATCCGTCGCGGTTGACGTCGCCGAAGGCACCTTGGTCGAAAAACCGTCGCGAACCGGTGCCGATAGTCGTCGCGGCTGCCGTGCAGAAAACGTCATCTCGCACTTACTGGAGCGTGATTTCGCCATCAAACTCCACTTTCAGCTTGAGCCCTGCAACTTCCAGCGTTACTTTTGCGGGAAACGATTCCGTACCTGCGATGGTGCCGTCAGCAAGGGCCTTGGCGACCGCGTGCTCGATCTCGCGCTGCGAATTGACGCCAACCATTTTTAAGAACTTGCGTATGCTGAGGTTGAAGACTTCTTCATTCATTGACAGCTCCCATTTTCCGATGAAGGAGAGATTCCCGGCAGTGAAGTTAAGCCCAGCCGGCGGGCATCGACATGCTATTGAGAGCAACTGCCCCCGATGACAATGGCGACGATCTTGGCGCCGCCGAGGGTGGTGAGTTCGACTTCCGCATTCACTGCGCCATCGGCGAGGGACGTGATCTTGCCGCCACGTTACGCGGCTGCTACGCGGCCTGAGCTAGTTCAAAAGGTGAGCGCGGCAGGGATTCGCCATCCACGAATGCAGTGGCACTGCGCACGGCAAACGCGAAAGCGCATTCTTGACTCGCGAACTCTCCGAGATTCCCGAGTGAAGTAGCTTCACCGTCTTCCGCTAAGATCGATGCACGCGCTACAAAGGCTTTGCCATGCTTCGTGACGCAGGGCTGAATTGCTGCGCCGTGGTGATATAGAACCATGGCAACTCCTCTCATTGATGTTCGCGGAATCGGCGATGGCAGTTTAACGTCCCATCTTCGTCAAGGGAAAAACGTTACCTTTCCTCGCAGGACGCATAAATAATACATAAAGGCAAATTGGTTTGGCGGGGAGTCATTTTTAGCCCCGTTTGTGAAAGGGGTTCTGATGGCCAGCCGATTACCACGTGCCCCGCTGACCCTTCCCTACGGGTGGGTGGTTCCGCGTCGCGGCATGCCGGAGCCTTTGGCCCGAAGTGAACGTCATGCGCCACATCAGCTCTCATTTGGCAACGTCAAGAAGTCACGGGTTACGCATGCAACGCCTTGGCACGCAACACGTCATCATGATCCAGGGTCGACGCGCCCGGAACGTACCCTCGGGACTCGTTCGATCGAATCGTTCAACGCGATGATCGACAGTTACACCTGCAAGGAACTCAGCCGGTCGACACCACAGATGGGAGGTAACGAAGGGGGTGCAATGAGTGAATCGTTGATGGGAACTTTGATCGGCTCATTGGTGCTAGTAATTGCGGCGATTTCCATGGTAAGCCACTATCGTCGCGAACATCGTCGCGCTCAGTCCCTCAGGAATATTGACCACCACCAGTGATGCGGTTGGCAACGGCAATCCCGGCAATGAAGGTGTCGCGGACGACGAAGTGGAGGCTGTAAGCACATTCAACGAGCGGATCTGGCAGTGATGCTAACCCGCGTTTGGTTCCTCGCGGCGGGCCAGCCACTGGCTCACGGAAAGTCATATCAGTCCTTCGGTCCAACTCGGCCAGTCGCTGGTTGGCATCGCGTAGCGCTTCCTCGGCCCGTTTCTGGTCGTCGATATCGGTACAGGTCCCAAACCACTTGACGACCTGGCCGGAGGCATCGCGCAGAGGCAGCGCGCGGCCAAGAACCCAGTGGTAACTGCCGTCCGCACGCCGGAGGCGGTATTCGATCTCGTACGCCTCGCCTGTCTCGGTTGCCTGCTTCCAGCGCTCCCAGGCGCGCTGGCGGTCGTCGGGATGGAAGGCATGGTTCCAGCCGTGGCCGTAGCTCTCCTCCAAGGTCAGACCCGTGTAAGCGCACCATTTTTGATCGAAGTACACATGCCAGCCGTCGGGCCGCGTGGGCCAGAGGAGTTGGGGCAATGCCTCGGTCAGATCGCGATACTGTTGCTCGCTATCCTGCAAGGCCCGCACTGCCTCGTCGCGGGCGCAAATTGCCTCCGTGGCGGTCTTGCGAGCTTCCGCGCTCTCGCCGGACTTTGCCGCACTCCGCTTCGATTCGTTCCAGGCTCGCCAAGAGAGTGGCTTGTTCATGGTGCTGCGGTCCACCTCCTATCATTCGGCGGCCCTCCTTGCTTGATGCTTCGTTCTCCGCCTTAACTGGGCAGGTGCGCTCGAAAAGCAATCTACGAGACGGCAACTCCAGCAACGCTTACAGCAGCATGCATCTGGTCAGGATACACGTCGACCACTGCGGCGCAATAGGATCTCGGCCAGGGTTGGGGCCAGGCGCGCCACCGACGCGGCTCAGCGAAAAAGATACGCTCATGAAGTGAACGGAGAGGGTCACGATCAAAAGCGCCTGTCTGGAGCTACCTTCCGCCGCTACCTTCCGCCGAACGGTCGACCTTGGCCAACGCTGCGCGACCGTACGCAATGACCGAGAGCGTATCGGCAGCCGCGGAGGCACGGATGACCGTTGCGCCGCGAAAGCTGCCGTCTACATGATGAGGCGTCCAACGGCAGAAGTGGGTCTGCGACTTCAGCCGATCGCGTATCCATCCCAAAGTCGAAATTCATAAGCGTTCTTCGAAAACTGCGCGTCCAAAATGAAATGCCAGTCGCACCAACGACGGACTGGCTTTCTTCGCGCTCAAGTATCGGGCGTACTTCGCCCGCTCGATCCATATAACCGCGACGCCACTCCCGCGTCAGTCCCTCGCGCAGAGTAAGCGCAAAGTGGCCCTCTCTCCGGCACCCTTCACACCGCGACGCACCCGCGGGCGCGGACATGCATACCTCTGTGAAAACGACGCGGAGTTGTCCCGCGACTACCGACATCTCCAGTGCCCGCTTAACGCGCCTCCTCGTCAGGCCGTTCGTTGGTATCGCTTGGATACTTGGACTGTCCATAACGAATCAAGAGCACACCTAGAGCTATCAGCAAGATGGCGCCGGCCGAGGCGACAAGATGCAGCTCCGTATTCGCGCCAGCGCGCAGGATAACGTCGCGCGCGATCGAGACCATCGCTATGTAGAGCGGAAAACGCACCGGCAATTGCCCAGCCTTCAGGTATTGCCCGACCATGGCGAACACTTCGAGGTATAGAAACATGAGCAGCAGATCGGTCAGTGTAACGTCGCCGGAGTCCGCCATGTTCCAGATTAGGTGCCCCATCGCCAGGGCGGTCCCGATGCCGATGACCAGCAAGCCGACCAGTTCGGCCATCTCTATCACTTGCTCGAGCCGCCTCTTGATGCTGTGGTGCAGAGCGCCTTCATACTTCATGCACATTGCTCCTCGTGGGGTTGGAATGGTATTGCAACGTAGCGGCTCGTCGGCACCAGTGCACCGAGTGCTTGCCACGCCTGCAGCGGACGCAGTGTGACCGCGCAGGGCGTGCCGTTGAGAAAGAGGGATAGTGACCAGTGCCGATGGACGCAGCACAGATTGCGGGCTTCACGCGGATCAAACGGGCAGCGCCCATTTGCAGCTGTCTCCCGCTCTTTGGGAAACGACACCCGAGGCGAGGCTATGTAACGTAGCATATTGGCGTGGCGCACAGCTGCGTCACAGAGTCGCCACAGGTTTGGCATAGTAAATGGGGCAGAACCTGAGTAGGCCAACGCCCTTGCATGCGTCCGTCCCGCAGCGATTTCAGGCGACTCGCGCCGCGACGCGCCGCCGATGCAATCGCGGATTACGCAAACAGGTATGTCGCGCGACGCGGCATCGGATAACTATCCGCGAGATGGCTGCTCCAAGATCGGGGACTGAGTTTGACGAGCACGCCGGCTATGCGCTGAAATCGCGGTGACCTGACCAATTCCAAGCAACGTATCCGCTCAGGGTCAAGGACGGTCCGTCGCGATAGGCGGCGTTTAGCCCGTTTACTGGAGGTGTCTGTGGGACCGAGGTCGGCCACCAACGGACCTTCGCCCACGCTTTGAACCGCCCCGGGTTTCCCCTCAGGATTACCCACAAGTAATGTGATGGTGCTATTCGTTTTGCCTGAATATTCGGTACATCATCGTGATTTCGTGCAGGACAAGAAATCCACGCCAGATGACGGTAGGACCAGGTGGACGATCATGCTTTCGAGCGAGATATCCGCCGAGTCTGGCGATCCACAAGATGACCTGCGCGAGTGACGGCGGTTTATCAGGTATTTCGGTACTGCCATGCGTACGACAGTAGAGGGCTCGCCACTCGATTGGCTGCAGCAATACTTCGCATGGCAGGTTGCCATCAAGCCTGGCAAGCAACATGGAGTACAGGATCCTCCAGCTTACGACGGCGAACAATGCGGTGGCGCGGACGAATCGATCGAGATTGCCAAATTGGCGGGCTTCAATGCGACAGCCACTTTTAAGCACACGATGCCACGATTCAATCGTCCATCGGCGCGCATACCATGCAAGACGCTCGAGGGCCTCTGCGTGTGTTTGCGTAGGCACCGAAGTCAGTAGAAGCCATTCCAATGGCTCTGCTCCTTCGTCCAAGTTCGTTTCCTGTGCATGAATTGCAAACACTTCAATTTCGGGAAGCTTCTCGCGACGACGATTTTGCGGCGGACGAAGGCGTACGGGCATGCAGCGCACAACCAGCCGTGCGGTGCGTGCCTGGCGGTTTTCGCGTGCAGGCACCTGCAGTTGCGCCTCTCCAAGCACTGGCGAGGCCAGCACGGTTTCCCACAAATATCGATCGGGGTGAGCAACGCGTCGGTTCCACGACGCGCGCACCAACCAGTCGACACCGGCAGGCCGCTGCGCCAGGAACACGTCATAGACATCGCCTTCACGGTCGCTCACGCCGATGACATGCGTGCACGGACAGTGCGTCTTGAGTACGCCCAGTTGCTCGATGCCTTCGAGCCATTTCGCGCTCTCTTTCTGTTGTACGGTTCGTTGCCCACGCAGATGTTTCTTGCCCAACTCCTCGTGCCTGCGTATCCAGGTCTTCATCCCGATCACCCCGAGTGGCAGCCCCTCTGGCGTGAGCGCAAGCAGACTGTGTATCAGGAAACCACGCACATGTGGATCGGAGCCATATCCCAGACCTTCGGTTGCCCGCAGATGAGACAAATTGAA
This sequence comes from Paraburkholderia sp. 40, assembly GCF_050434105.1. Lineage (NCBI taxonomy): Bacteria > Pseudomonadati > Pseudomonadota > Betaproteobacteria > Burkholderiales > Burkholderiaceae > Paraburkholderia > Paraburkholderia sp. 40. Next base: position 879,654 of record NZ_JBNPVY010000004.1, read on the forward strand.
CTCGGTGGTGTCCTGAACAGCAAGGACGACTGGCACCTGTTGCATACGACACAGCGTTTGACCGATGTGCCCACCCAGCACGCCATCGACATCCACGTGCGGGTTGTCGAAAAAACGATATGCCGCCTTCAGCTCCGAACCATTGAACGACTGCGGAAAAGAGCAATGTGGGCCCAACGAAAGCTTGCGTGCCAGCGTCACGAGCCGTCTGGTCAGGCGAGCGTCGCCGAGCTCGGCGGCGCCAAACTCTTCATTTGCCCAATCATCAAGGTCAGATGTGTCCGACAATGCCCGACATCACAGATCACGAACCGGATCAAAGTTAACATCGGTCGTCACCGTTTACAAGCCATCGCCCTTCAATCGCACAGTCGCGAGCGACTTATGGGTAATCCTGAGGGGTTTCCCGGAGGCTGTTTTGCTTGAGTCACGCCGCGATGGCGGACCCAGCGAGTTTTGAATAATAAGCGGCTTCTGCCTCAGCAGGTGGAATGTTGCCGATGGGGCCGAAGAGCCGACGATTGTTGAACCAGTCGACCCATTCGAGCGTCGCAATTTCAACGGCCTGCGGATTGCGCCATGGTCCGAGGCGATGGATCACCTCTGCCTTGTACAAGCCGTTGATCGTTTCCGCCAGTGCGTTATCGTAGGAGTCGCCCACGCTGCCCACTGACGGCTCAATGCCAGCCTCGACCAGCCGATCCGTATAGCGGATCGATACGTATTGCACGCCGCGGTCGCTGTGATGTATCAACCCGTCCTGCTGCGCCGGCTGTCGCTCGTACAAGGCCTGCTCCAGTGCGTCCAGAACGAAGTCCGTGCGCGCCGAGCTCGACACACGCCAGCCGACAATGCGTCGGGCGAACACGTCAATGATGAACGCGACATAGACGAAGCCCTGCCAGCTCGATACATAGGTAAAATCTGACACCCACAGCGCATTGGGCCGTTCGGCCGTGAATTGCCGGTTCACGAGATCCTTCGGGCACGGCGTCGAACCATCGCTCACTGTCGTGCGTACCGTCTTGCCCCGTACCACACCGCGCAGGCCCATCTGCTTCATCAGCCGCTCGACCGTGCAGCGCGCCGCGACAATGCCTTCCCGCTTCAATTGCGTCCAGACCTTGTCTGCGCCATACACCTGGAAATTTTCTTCCCACACGCGCCGGATCTCATCCTTGAGCATCCTGTCGCGCTGGGCCCGCGGCGGCACCAGGCCTGGATTGACGCGGCGGGCCACATGCGTGTAGTACGTCGACGGGGCAATTGGCAGCACCCTGCAGATCGGCTCGACCCCGTAGACGTGCCGGTGATCATCGATGAACGTGATCATCACTTCGGTCGGCGGTCGAGCTCCGCCTGTGCGAAATATGCTGACGCCTTGCGCAGGATTTCATTAACCTGGCGCAGCTCACGGTTCTCCCGCTCCAGTTCCTTGAGCCGATCCTGCTCCTGCGTGCTTGTGCCCGGGCGCAAACCCCGATCCCGCTCTTCCTTGCGCACCCAGCTACGCAGCGTTTCACCCGAGCAGCCAAATTTCGCTGCGATCGACGCGATCACTTTCCATTGCGATTCGCGGTCGCCCTGGTGTTCCAGCACCATTCGCACAGCCCGCTCACGAACTTCCGGCGAGTACCTTGGGGACTTCTTCTTGATGTTTTCCATAGCTCCATTTTCTCAAGAAGTGGGGCCTCCGGAAATCCCCTCAGGATTACCCATAAGTCGCTCGCGACTGTGCGATTGAAGGGCGATGGCTTGTAAACGGTGACGACCGATGTTAACTTTGATCCGGTTCGTGATCTGTGATGTCGGGCATTGTCGGACACATCTGACCTTGATGATTGGGCAAATGAAGAGTTTGGCGCCGCCGAGCTCGGCGACGCTCGCCTGACCAGACGGCTCGTGACGCTGGCACGCAAGCTTTCGTTGGGCCCACATTGCTCTTTTCCGCAGTCGTTCAATGGTTCGGAGCTGAAGGCGGCATATCGTTTTTTCGACAACCCGCACGTGGATGTCGATGGCGTGCTGGGTGGGCACATCGGTCAAACGCTGTGTCGTATGCAACAGGTGCCAGTCGTCCTTGCTGTTCAGGACACCACCGAGTTCAATTTGTCTCATCTGCGGGCAACCGAAGGTCTGGGATATGGCTCCGATCCACATGTGCGTGGTTTCCTGATACACAGTCTGCTTGCGCTCACGCCAGAGGGGCTGCCACTCGGGGTGATCGGGATGAAGACCTGGATACGCAGGCACGAGGAGTTGGGCAAGAAACATCTGCGTGGGCAACGAACCGTACAACAGAAAGAGAGCGCGAAATGGCTCGAAGGCATCGAGCAACTGGGCGTACTCAAGACGCACTGTCCGTGCACGCATGTCATCGGCGTGAGCGACCGTGAAGGCGATGTCTATGACGTGTTCCTGGCGCAGCGGCCTGCCGGTGTCGACTGGTTGGTGCGCGCGTCGTGGAACCGACGCGTTGCTCACCCCGATCGATATTTGTGGGAAACCGTGCTGGCCTCGCCAGTGCTTGGAGAGGCGCAACTGCAGGTGCCTGCACGCGAAAACCGCCAGGCACGCACCGCACGGCTGGTTGTGCGCTGCATGCCCGTACGCCTTCGTCCGCCGCAAAATCGTCGTCGCGAGAAGCTTCCCGAAATTGAAGTGTTTGCAATTCATGCACAGGAAACGAACTTGGACGAAGGAGCAGAGCCATTGGAATGGCTTCTACTGACTTCGGTGCCTACGCAAACACACGCAGAGGCCCTCGAGCGTCTTGCATGGTATGCGCGCCGATGGACGATTGAATCGTGGCATCGTGTGCTTAAAAGTGGCTGTCGCATTGAAGCCCGCCAATTTGGCAATCTCGATCGATTCGTCCGCGCCACCGCATTGTTCGCCGTCGTAAGCTGGAGGATCCTGTACTCCATGTTGCTTGCCAGGCTTGATGGCAACCTGCCATGCGAAGTATTGCTGCAGCCAATCGAGTGGCGAGCCCTCTACTGTCGTACGCATGGCAGTACCGAAATACCTGATAAACCGCCGTCACTCGCGCAGGTCATCTTGTGGATCGCCAGACTCGGCGGATATCTCGCTCGAAAGCATGATCGTCCACCTGGTCCTACCGTCATCTGGCGTGGATTTCTTGTCCTGCACGAAATCACGATGATGTACCGAATATTCAGGCAAAACGAATAGCACCATCACATTACTTGTGGGTAATCCTGAGGGAAATCCCGGGCCGGTTCAGTTTGAACGCCTCTTGCAACTCAGCAGACAGCCCGCCAGGTCGACGAGTTGCGTCAACGGTCGTCGCTATCGCGACCCGCAGACGCCGGCCGAGGCGGGTTGACGGTCATGGCGTCACCAGTCAGTACCCAGGCCCGCTGGCTGGGTGCGAACCGCGGTGCCAGCAAACCGTCATTGATTTCGCGCGTCACGGCAAAGCGACGGAACGAAGTCGCCGGTAAGAACAGGCGGGAATTGTCCGGGAACCCATCGCTGGCAGTATCCACGTCTCCCTCGCGTGCCGATATGACGCCGTCGCCATTGGTATCGACCCGTCTGACTTCGGCCACATAGGCGTCGTACAAGCGCTGCGGGAATGGCGTGCCCGGCTCGAACGATGCCACTCGCACATAGGTGTCCAGGTAAATTTCGTGGGCCAGCCCGCTCGGGATGAAGCGCTGACGGTATTCCCGCTGGTTATCGACGTCCGCGTCGAATCGGTCGGGGTCGCGCGGACCCGCACCACCCAGCGGAGCCGCATTGTTCGGATCGTCACCATAGTCGATCGGACTGTTCTTCACGCCTGCCGGTCCAGAGCCCGGAATCAGTGACGAGAGCGCGCCAAGTTTGCCCGCCTCAAAGGTACCGGGGATACCGCCGGTAAAAGGCAACTCGTAGAGTGGATGGATCCAGTTGGTCGTGTAATTGAATTCCCAGTAGCCGTGACAATCAGACTGCTGCATGCAGTTAATCGCCCCCATGCTTAGCTGGATCGGCACGATATTGGTCTGGCGGTCGGGGAAGTGATCAGAAGCGTCGGGGAAATGCGGTGCCCTGCCATCCATTGTGAATAGCCGGCCTGGCACGTTGTTGTGTGTGCCCATCGCATGCAAGGCGGCCGCGTCCGCGGTTGTCATGGTGCCGAACTCGGCGTGCCCGTCGGGTCGGGGTGGTGCGATATCCGGCACGTGCAAATCGTGGATCATCCAGCCCTCGTACCAACCGCTTTCGTTGTTAATCACAAACAGATATGAGAGGTCGGTAAATACATCGATAAAGGCGCGAACGTTGTTCGGATCAGTGGGCAGCCCAGGCTTCGGTTCGACCACAACGCGCACGGCACCGATGGTTGGCAAGCCGCAGTCGGCGCCACTTGCCGTCAGCATCGCCTTGTCGTTGATGCCGGGGAATCGTGCCGTGAACGGATTGGGTTCGAATCCTACTGTGGACAGCAGGTAATACTGGAACAACTGGCTCGGTTTGTCGGCCTCGGCATAGGCCTGAATCGGCAAATAGGTATGGGGCCGCTCGGCTATCCTTTGGAGGAGATCCTGCAGCGGATCCGGCAGGTGCGCGATGTCGCCGCGCTGACGCACCAGCGCGCCGTCAGCGGCACCGTTCGGATTCGGATGGCAAGGTGGTGGCGGCTGTTCCGCGCATGCCTGGCCTGCGGCCAACGCGCTGATGAAGGCGGCAGCGGACAGACTGGCAGCTCGAGAAGCCAGTGGTCTGAAGCTGCGGGGCTTGAATAGCGATTTCATGATTGCTCCTGAGGTTGACCCGCTTCGACGGACGGATCTGCAGTTAGGTATTGATGTGTGGCTTAACCTCCTTTGAAAGTTGAGTCGCGGGTTGTCCATGGCCGGGCAGCGGGTCGCCTGTCTCGACCATGACGCTGCCTCGCGGTGGGCAACCCGCGAGGCGATGTGACTGGGTGAAATCGGCAAATCGGATGCCGCGAGAGAAGTGTCGAGTAAACGGGTTGGAGGAAGAGATATTCCGGGCGCAGCTAAAGAATGCAGCGGCAGTCATGCCTGTCGGATCCATTGCGCGTACTAGCCGCAACATCCGGCTGTATTCGCGCACTACCTTAAGGCAGGCTGAAGGAGTCGCCCTTCGTCGTTGCCGCAGCAGCAAAGTTGCGTCAAGTTGCAGGCGTAACGGCATCGCCGTCGTTTGATCGCGCCACGCCGCCCTCGGAAGGCGGATGTCGTCCAATAGCGCATTTGCGCGCGCGGTGAAATCCGGACTTGCTTGTCCCGCGATTCATTTTCGTCGCACCGCCAGAGCGGACGCTCAACATGGGTTGTTACGGCCGTGCAACCAATGACCGCGATGGCCGTTCATGTCGCTCAGCGCGGGATGTCGGATGATCGCTGTTCCAGAGTAAGCTGCCGTTGAGGTGACGGAGCTTCGACCGGTTGAATCCGCCGTCGGGTGCCGCCGATCGCCGTCCTTTCCACTCCGCCGTAAAATAGCTTCGCATGTGACAGCGGAGAGTACAAGGCGCTATGAAAATCCGTACGCGGTTCGTCACCGCAATATTGGCGGTGCTCGTCGCCATCGCGGTGCTCTTTATCCCGTTGCCGCAGCGAATCGGGTTCGACACGCGCATCGTTTCGCTTGCGTCGATACAACGCCCTCCCACGGTCGTGTTCGATGAGGTCGGTCGGAATCCGTGGACGCCAACGGGTTAAGCAGCGATTTTACTCAAATGGAATCGCTGCGTGAAAGCGGCCGGCGACAGATAGTCCAGGCGTTCCTGTGTTCGCTGCCGGTTGTAAAAAATTTCGATGTATTCCGTGATTTCTTTGCGGGCCTGGTCGCGGGTCGAAAACTTGCGATGATAGACGAGTTCATCTTTCAATGAGCCCCAGAACGATTCAATGGGTGCGCTATCAAAACAATTTCCACGTCTACTCATTGATGCCTGCATGCCGAACTGTTTGAGGAGCTTCTGATAGGCGTGGGCGCAGTACTGGGCTGCCGCGATCCGTGTGCTGTATCAGACCGGCCGGTGGTCGGTGCGACGCGACAGCACGAAACAGCGCCTGCATTACCAGCTGTTTTGTCATGCGCTCGCTCATAGCATAGCCGACGATCTCTCCGCTATACAGATCCTTGAGGCCGGCCAGATACAGCCATCCCTCATCGGTCGCGATGTAGGTAATGTCACCGCACCAGGCTTGATTCGGAGCGCTTGCACTGAAGTCCTGGTCCAGAATATTGGGTGCGACTGGTAGGTCGTGCATCGAATTGGTCGTCGCTTTGAACTTGCGCTTTTGTTTGCAACGCAGACCAAGCTTTGCCCGCAATCGCTTGATGCGGTGAACGCCAATCTGGACGCCGTGGTTCGCCAGGTCCTTCTGTAGCCGTTCCGGGCCAAAGGTTTCTCGAGTACGCTCGTGAGCCGCACGCACCTGCGCTTCGAGCCGAGGCTCTTGCTGATCGTGCAACGACAGCGGCCGTTTGCGCCAGGCGTAGTAGCCACTGGTGGACACGCCAAGGAATCGACACATCGGCGGCACGGGGTACTGCTGTCGCATCTGCTCAATTACGCCGTACTTCATCGCGACTCCTTCGCGAAGTACGTTGCAAACTTTTTTAACAGATCGCGCTCCATCTTCACTTCTGCCAACTCTCGCCTGACCCGGCCCAGCTCCGCCTCGATCTCTGTCTGTGGTTTCTGAGTTTGCCCGACGTTCTCCAGCTTGCCGTCCTTTGCGGCACGAACCCAGTTCGCCAACGTCTTCATCGAAATCGACAATCGACGCGCCGCTTCGGACACGCTGACGCCGTCAGTCATTGCTAGCTTTACTGCTTCTTCACGAAATTCCTTCGTGTACACGGCTTTGGGGATTCGTTTCATCTATGCCTCCATTCCTTAATTTTACGGAATGTTGGCGTCCATTTTTTCAGCCTACCTCACCCAGATCGACGCTGCCGAACGCAGACCGACGACGCCGGCAAACATCCACCCAACCGGCCTGCACGCAATCACAAGCAAATGTAGGGCAGTTCTGGCCGGATGGCCAGCGGATCATGGGCGAGCGAAAGACGGATTTGACCGCTGTAAGCGGCGCTTTTTACAGCATTTTTTCTTGCGAGGCATACGCAGCAATACCTACACTTGGGGCTAGCTTGATGAGAGTCGGAGGGGGTCATGGTGAAGCACGGCGCAGCAGCGAAGAAATCGGTGGATGTCACTTATGTTGGTCGCGGCATGGGACGCATCGTTCTGCGTCGCTTCGATCCAGAGCGTGATTCATTTGATGAGTTAACCGCAATGTTGCATCGTGCTTTCGCCCGACTCGGTGCAATGGGGCTCAATTGCACCTGTACAGACCAACCGGTTTCGGTCACCAAGGCACGCGCGACACGCGGCGATTGCTATGTCGTGGTGTGTGACGGACGTCTGATCGGCACTGTGACGCTCCATGCGCCGGATCGCTATTCGCCGTGCGAACTGTATCGGAACGCAGACATCGCCAGCATGCGACAGTTCGGCGTCGATCCGGCGTGGCAGACGCGGGGTATCGGGACGCTGCTGCTGGCCTTTGCAGATCATTGGGCGGCGACGCGGGGTTATGCGGAACTGGCGCTAGACACGCCACAGCCCGCTACGCATCTGCTTGCGTTTTACCGCAGCCACGGCTTCCGTATCGCGGACTTCATGAGGTTCGACGGCAAACGCTACGACAGCGCAATCCTACGCAAGCCCGCGATTGCCGCACGCACCCTTGCGACCTGGTCGCGCCGGCTCGAACTGCCGCGCTATGCCGTAGCCTGTGTAGCATGACCCTGCGGAAGAACCTGACCCGATCGCTGAGCAGTTGATCACAACGGCGATGCATGAGAGGTGGCGCCCACTAGCGGCGTTGGCCAGAAGTGCGCCTTTCCAGACGGCTGCAACACGAAACATCAAAGTTGTGTAAAGGCGCGGTCATGGTGCGTCGGATTGATACAGCGTTTACGTTGCATGCTCGCCTCTTGTTTCTTTCGATACGGCGACCGACATAGACTTTGAACCAGTTGAACGACGATGAAGCGAGATGCGCCGGAGCGAAACGACAACGTTAAGGTTGACAGTGACTACAGTGATAGCGTGCATTGCGGTCGCGCTTTCGCCGGGCAATTCCGCACACGCGGCCGACGCATCGCCGGCTTCCGGTCCATTGGCTGCCGTCAGTGGCACGGCCGGCTCAGATCCGACTCCTTCATGGGCCGACATTGCATCGATGCTGCGCAGCCGGTTCCACGTTACGCGTAACGACTCGGATCAGATTGCTCAAGCCGTTCTGAGCGCAGCTAGCCGTTATGCGATTGCGCCCGTTCTCCTGCTCGCCATCATTGCGACAGAATCGGGATTCGACCGTCACGCGATCAGCGCGGCTGGTGCGAAAGGCCTCATGCAGGTTCTGCCGACCGCCCATCCGCAGGTGGTCGCGCTGAACAAGGACTTGTCCGACCCCGCCGAGAACGTGCGCGTCGGCTCTTCGATCCTTCGTGGTTATCTCGACGCGACGCAAGGCGATCTGAATCTGGCATTAATGCGCTACAGCGGTGGCAGCAAGGGCTACGCGCGTCGCGTCGCGCTCAGTATGCGGCAGTTCGCGATCGGTCTGCGCAGGGGGTGAGCCCCTTTCCCGCGCTGCTCGACCTGCATTTACACGATTTCCAGGCGGGGCGCCGGATTGTCTCCCTAGGCGTCAGAATGATCTGACACATGCGTAACGCGGCTTCGTTGTTCGCAGACCGTGGGCCGTAGCCGGTGGGTTGTCGTGCCAACCGCTGCGCGGTGGCACTTCGCTACCGCACCGCGATCGGGGTTATGTGCAATTACTGCAATCGCGTCTTCAACTCGTTCGCGAGCTGGCGAATCGCGGCTTTTGTCTCCGCATCTTCGGCGAGCGCGTTCAGCAAACCGAAGTCGTGGATGGTGCCGTCATAACGGGTCGTCGCGGCTTCGTTACCCGCTGCGTCGAGCTTGCGGCCGTAGGCTTCACCCTCGTCGCTCAGCACGTCGAACTGCGCAACCTGAATCAGCGCAGGCGGCAGGCCCTTCAACTGATCCACCGAGGCACGCAACGGCGACGCGTAGATCTCGTTACGCTGGGCCTGATCCGTCGTGTAGGCATCCCAGAACCATTTCATCATGGGGCGCGTCAGGAAGTGGCCCTCCGCATAGGCGTTGTAGGATCCATCATTGAAATTGTTATCCGTCACCGGCCACATCAAGCCCTGGAAGCGGATCGCCGGGCCCTGCTTGTTCTTCGCCATCAGGCTGACGACCGCGGCCATGTTGCCGCCCACGCTGTTGCCGACCACCGCGAGGCGGCTACCATCCACGCCGATTTCTCCGCCATGGGCGGCAACCCACTTCGTGGCGGCATAGGCCTGATTGATCGCGACCGGGTAATGCGCCTCCGGCGACGGCGTGTAGTTCACAAACACCGCCACTGCGCCGGATTGCACAACGAGGTCGCGCACCAGACGCTCGTGCGTCTGGAAATCGCCGAGAATCCAGCCGCCGCCGTGGAAGAACATGAACACCGGCAGGGTGCCCGTCGCCCCTTTAGGACGGACGACGGTCAACGGCACGGTGATGCCGTCCTGCTCGATGGTCTTGCTGGATACGTCGATTCCGGACAGATCGACCTTCACGCCGTTCTGCGCGTCGACCAGCACCTGACGCGCCTTCGCTGGCGGCAGTGTGTTGAGGGCGGGTCCCGTGCCGCTGTTCAGCGCCTGAAGGAACTGGCTTGTTACGTGGTCGGGCGTAGCGGGCGCAGCGGAGTTCGCCGCGACTGCACACGTAGTGCTGGCAGCAAGGGTGACGGCAACCAGCAGGGGCTTGAATGATTTCATGGCGGATGCTTTCTTAAGATCGGGTTAGAGGATGGTCGTAACGAATTGGATCAAACGAGGGTGAGCGTGACGTCGATGTTGCCGCGCGTAGCGTTGGAGTACGGGCAGACGATATGAGCATTCTCGACCAGGACCTGCGCCGCTGCGCGCTCCATGCCGGGCAGCGCGATCTTCAGTTCGACCTCGATGCCGAAGCCGTTCGGGAGGGCGCCGATGCCGACGCTGCCGTCAATCGAGACATCTGCCGGGATGGCGATCTTGTCGCGGGCAGCGACGAACTTCATCGCGCCGAGAAAGCACGCGCTGTAGCCGGCGGCGAACAGCTGTTCGGGATTGGCGCCTTCACCGCCTGCCCCGCCCAGTTCCCTCGGGGTGGTGAGCCTGAAGTCGAGCTTGCCTTCAGGGACGACGGCACGGCCGTCGCGACCGCCTGTGGCGTGGGCGTGAGCGCGATAGAGAACCTTTTCGAGTGACATGGTCAAGTCCCAATACAAAGATGTGGTAGAGGAAATAGTTGACTGTGGGCGTTACGCGCGGCCGCCATCGGTCAATGCGCGGGCGGCGATCACGCCGGATGGTACAAAAACGCCAATGAGTTTCATGTTCATGGTCGTTGATTCGCCGACATGCATCTACCACTAGATAGATAAATAGGCGAGGAGAGATATGATGTCCTCGCTTTCCGTCTAACCTAGTCTATCTATGCAAAGATAGATAGACGGCCAATTAAAGAGGTGAATCACCACCTCACCATACAGCTTTACTGCACTACCGCTTTACCGCACTTACTTTCAAGGTAGCCTCGATATCTTCGAGCCGGGCCCTCGTCTTAAACAACCGGCTTGCCAGTACACTGCCCTGATAAGCCGCGAAGAGGGCGCGCGCGGCACTTTCCGGTTTGCCGTTGACCGTCAGCGTACGCTCCTGCGCACCTTGCGCGAGCACTTTCGCCAGCCAGCTTTCGTTGGCCTTGAAAAAAGCCTGTATCGCATGCCGGATGTTGTCCGGCAGCGATTCGATGTCGGCCGCGAGCATGCCGCACAGACAAATCTGATTGCCGTCCCCCAGGGTCCTGCCAAACAACTTCGTGTACTTGCTGAGCTTCGCATCGGCCGGCAACGCAGCGTCGATTGCCTTGACGGTATTGAGTACTTCGCTGCTGTACTCATTGACCGCTTCAAGTACCAAATCGTCCTTCGACGGGAAGTAGTAGTGGATACTCGACGTCTTCACACCGACCAGTTCCGACAGGTCGCGGTAGCTAAAGCCGTTGTAACCGCGGAGCATAATCAGTGTGATCGCGTGGTCGAGAATCTGCTCGCGTACTGTTGATGTCGTGTCCATAGGCTTAACTTTATCTACTGATAGGTAGTTAGTCAAGTGGGATTTCCGACTGTGTTGTTTTCAGAGCTCGATGGGTCGGAAAGGCCACGTGCCCGCGCCTTGCGATCTCTTGCATGCTGACACCGCGCCGCCGCGTGTATCAATCCGGGCCAATGCGCTAGCGCGGCAGCGTCTGCTCGTACATGTATCGGCGCGACCACGGCAGCGTCGCCGCGCTGCGCCCGGCCTTGCGGCAGACGATCTGGTAGATCGAGACGTCGTCGTGCTCAAACGCGTAGGCGCAACCCGCCAGATAGACGCGCCAGATGCGGAACTTCACTTCATCGACGAGCTTTCTGGCCTGCTCGGCTTGCGCCTCGAAGTTCCCGCTCCAGGTGTTGAGCGTGCGGGCATAGTGTCGCCTCAGGTTCTCGATGTCGACCGCCTCCAGTCCGCCGCTCTGCAGCGCCTCGAGCGCGACACTGATGTTCGGTAGTTCGCCGTCCGGAAACATGTATCGGTCGATGAACCCGCTACCGCCGAGGCTGGTCTCGCGACTGTCCGCGCCGGTGGAGGTTATCCCATGGTTCATCGCGATGCCGTCGTCGGTGAGCAACGCGCGGATCCGAGAGAAATAGTCAGGCAGATTCCTGCAGCCGACGTGCTCGAACATGCCGACACTCGTGATGCGGTCGAACTGGCCTTCGACGTCGCGATAGTCCTGCAGGCGGATCTCGATGCGATCCTCGAGTCCGGCTGCTTTCACGCGCGCAGCGGCGAGATCGAACTGGCTCTGCGAAAGCGTGATACCTACACAGCGCGCGCCGAACTTCTGGGCCGCGCGCAGCACGAGCGCGCCCCAGCCGCAGCCGATGTCGAGCAGGCGCTGTCCGGGTTGCAACTGGATCTTGGTGAGGATGTGGTCGATCTTCTTGAGTTGGGCGGCGGCGAGGTCTTCGTCGCCGTTCTCGAAGTACGCGCACGAGTAGACCATGTTTTCGTCGAGCCACAGTTGGTAGAACTCGTTCGAGACATCGTAGTGATATTGGATTGCCCGCTTGTCGGACCGCCTCGTGTGACTCATGGCGCGCATGGCGCGCACAGCAGAGAGGGTGTTCGTCACAGTGCTACGGGCGAGCGCATAGCCGATGTCGATGATGTCCGTGAGTTTGCCTTCGATATCGATCTTGCCGTTCACGTAGGCCTCGCCGAGATTGTCGAGACTCGGATCGAGGAGCAACGGCAACGCGGATGCGCTCCTGACGTTCAGCGTGACATGAGGCTCGGCGAACGTCCCAAAATCGAAGTGCTCACCATTCCACAGCACAAGGCGCGCTGGAAGGTTTGACGTCGACCGTATTTCCTCCGACCAGTGGGCCAGTTTTTTTCCCCAAAGCATCAAAAATTCTCCTTTTTCCGTTGTAGCGATTTCTGCCTGGCTGCCGATCGGACACCGGGCGTGAAGAGGCGAGTCCGCGGGTGCCGCATGCGAGCCGGGCGCCGCCTGCCCATGCGACGCGAGCAGTCTGGACACTCGGCGCCCCGATCCGCTGCCCGTCCGATCGGCGGAGATCGAGGGAGCAGAAGCCGGCCCGTGTAGTCTAGGACGCGTGGTTTGGGGACCGCTATACCGGTTGCGCAAAGCAGATTTTCGAAGATGGTGAATTGTCGAGAGGCGGCGTCTGTGCGTCATGGCGGTGCCCAGCGCGCAAAACAGTATTCTGGAAAAGGGACTTCCGGGGCGCACGGGCTGCCCTTTACCGTACTTGTCCCGCAATCGGCCGGATGAAGAGGGATGCGCACCGCGCGGTTGCGTGCGCGCGTTGCTACTGCCTTAGCATATTCCAGCAACACTGAACGTCACAAGGAGCGTATGAGTCTGTGCAAGTCCCTCCGTGAGAGATATGTCCTCCTCGCGTCGCTTTGCTCGATCGCGCTGTTTTCGAATAGCGCACCGGCCCAGACCGCACCGCCCGCGGTCAAGGCGCGCGCCTGGGTCTTAATGGACTCGTCGAGCAATCAGATCCTCGCCTCGCAGGACGCCGAGGCGCGCATGGAGCCTGCGTCGCTCACGAAAATCATGACGGCGTATCTGGTCTTTCAGGCGCTGCAGGACAATAAAATCCGCATGGACGAAACGGTGTTGCCCAGCGATGCCGTTCGTTCCGTCGGCAAGGACGAATCGAGGATGTTCATCGAGGCGAGCAGGCCGGTGTCCGTTCACGATCTGCTCTACGGGTTGATTGTAGAGTCCGGCAACGATGCCGCGATTGCACTGGCGGAAATCGTGGGCGGCACGCAATCGCATTTCGTCGACATGATGAATGCCCAGGCCCAGGCGCTAGGGATGAGCCACACGCACTTTGCGGATGTCAACGGCATGCCTGAACCGAATCACTACACGACGGCAGGCGATCTGGCGATTCTCGCGATGCGCCTGATTCACGATTTTCCGCAGAACTATCCAATTTTTTCGGTCAGGACGTTCAGCTACGACAACATCCGACAGCTAAACCGTAATCGCTTGCTCTGGCTCGATCCGACTGTCGACGGTCTCAAGACCGGACATACCGATGCCGCCGGGTATTGCCTGATCGCCAGCGCCCTGCGGCCCGTACCTGGCGCCCCCGGTATGACGCGGCGTGTCATCAGTGTCGTGATGGGCGACCCGACAGCATCCGACCGTGTGCGCGACAGCCTGAAAATGCTCGACTTCGCCTACGATGCGTTCGAGGAAGTCGCGTTCTACAAGGCCGGTCAGGCGGTCGAGACGTCCCGCCTCTACGAGGGCACGTCGTTGAGCGTCAGGGTGGGCGTGGTGAAGGACCTGATGCTGACTGTGCCCGCCGGTCAGGATCGCGGCGTCAAGCCGAAGGTCTCAATCGTGTCACCGCTCGTCGCGCCGCTCGCCGTGGACCAGAAGGTGGGGAACGTCGAACTCGTCTCAACGGACGGCCGGGTTCTCGCACAGGCGCCGCTTGTCGCGCTCGACGCAGTTCCACAGGCCGGACTCCTTGCGCGAGCGTGGGACTTCATGCTGCTGCACCTCAATCGGCCCGGCTGACGGGATCGGGGCCCGGCTCGCGGCGTCCTGCGCCAGCATGCCAAGCGACGGCGTCCGTGCGCGGACGCCCGCCGGCGCGCGGCCTGCGTTGTCCGTCCTCGTCAGCCGCCGGTGACAGGCGGGAAAAACGCGACTTCGCTGTCCTGACGCACGACGAACGTGCCAGCGACCAACTCGTGGTTGACCGCGGTACGCACCGGGCGGCCCTCGCTCAGGGCGTCGGCTATCCGTGCGTTGCGCGAGGCGAGTCTCGCCCGGAGTGCGTCCACCGTCAGATGCGGCGCATCGATATCGACGATTTCGTGCTGGATGCCAATTCGTTCGCGAATGCTCGCGAAATACTTGATGGTGAGTTTCATCGTTGCATTCCTGTTGCGTGGGCGGTGGGGCAACGCTAAGTCAGCCCCCTCCGCATCATGGCCTGCTCGTCGCGCGTTCTGGCTTCGACCCACTCGGCAGAGCCGTCGCGGCGAACCTCTTTCTTCCAGAACGGCGTATGTACATTCAGAAAGTCCATCACGAACTCGCGCGCCTTCAACGCGGCCGCGCGATTCGGCGCGGCCACGACCACAACCACGACCACGACGGCATGACCGAGCGCGACGCGGCCGATCCGGTGAACGACCTTCACCGCATCCACCTTCCAGCGTGCAACGGCCTCTTCGACAATGCTCCATAGCGGCTGTTCCGTCATGCCGGGATAGCGTTCAAGCTCGAGTGCGACGACGTCGTCGAACTCGCCGCTGTTGCGCACGAGCCCGATGAAGCTGACCACCGCGCCCACGTTCGCGTTGCGCATATCGGCGCGAAGTTGGCCTGAACGTCGATCGGCTGGTGCTCTACCCGCACTCCGCACCCCGCGGCGATGCCCGCGCGCGGCGTCACGTCTTCGCCATGTTCGCGGGGCGCCGCGACATCGTGCAGGGCAGCCGGGGCGCGCGTGGGATGCGTCATGAAGTCTTCTTCTCCAGGGACGTTTTGTGAGGCGCGCTGCTGGCGGTCTGCCGCCGACCAGCGACATGCGGACCGTGGGCAAGACCTGCCCGAATCCGGCTTGCGCCGGATCGCGCACGGCTCCGGGTAACCGGTCGTCTCGCGCGCCAGCGCGCACGCACGGCCGCGGCCAGTTGCACTACCGGCACGGCGTCGCCGAGCCACGGCTTGAGGTGGGCCCCTGCGTAGCGAAGAGGGAGGGGTAGAGGTGGCCGTCGGCGGACACCCGTGCGCGCGAGCACGCACCCGCAGAACGGCTGCGAGATGCTCGCGATGAACCTGACTTCGCGGCGACCGTGCGTGTGCCGGTAGTTGACGGCAGTGGCCGCTTCCTGCCCGTCCTCGAGCGGGACGAGCGGGAATTCGGATTCAACGACGGCCCGGATTTCGCGTGCCGTGAGCACCGTCTCGTTCGACCAGGCGCTCGCGCCACCGACGTCCATGTATTCGATTAAGCGCACAGCGACATCCCTATTCCTGAAGGCGCACGCGCGGCAGAATCTCGCTGTCGTTGACGCCGCGCTCGATTACTGCATTCACCTTGACCGGGGCGAGTCCGACCGCGCAGGCAGGCCTGCTCGATGCCGTCGAGAATGCGCGACACGGATAGCGCGACGTCGCTCATGCGGCGGAACAAGGCGTCATCGACGGCGTCGAGGTTCACCGTGACGCGGCCGAGGCCTGCATCGCGAAGGGCGCGCGCCCGGGCCGCGACCAACGAGCCGTTCGTCGTCATCGCGATGCCCGTCGGCTTGCCGCTGACTGTCGTAAGACGTGCGAGCTGTTCAATGAGCGATTCGAGTCCGCGCCGCAGGAGCGGTTCGCCGCCGGTGATGCAAATCTTTTCGACGCCGAGCGACGAGAATGCTCCCGCGACTTTCTCCATCTGATCGAACGACAGACGCTCGGACGCGCGCAGGGACGGGTAATCGGCATCGAAGACGTCGCGCGGCATGCAGTAGGCGCAGCGAAAGTTGCACTGGTCGATGACGGAAAGACGCACACTGCGCAACGGGCGCGCAAGCGTGTCGAGAACGGCGTCGTGGCCGGTCTGCTCTGGGGTACGGCGGCGTCGGCGATGGGGGACTCGGCGATGGCGTTCACGATCTCTTCGAGAGTCCGTAGCTGGCGACAAGGGTAGGGCATCGGGCTTCACTGCACTGGCCTCCAAAGCCGGACGATGCCCGCGAACAAGTTGCGCTTAGGATAGTGCGCCAGCCTTCCGCCCCGAATGCACAGTCCGCGTCTGATTAAAGCAGTACGTTGCGCGAGCGCGGCCGGCTTGCCGGGCTTCATGCGCATGCCGCACAGAACGAAGGAAGCTCCGAGCGACGTCAACGCGCTGCGGGCCATGTCGCGCTCGCCGACTGACGCGCCGCCCGTCATCACGATCAGGTCGGACTGCGCACGAAATGCGCGTAGGGTCGCGTGGATTGCACGAGCGCGAGCCTCCTCGCGGCCGTGGTACGAGGTGCGCTGGTGGCTTCGTCGAGCGCTTCTGCGGACACTGGCGTGCCGAAGGGTCGCTTGCCGGTGACGCTTCGCCCGCGGCGACACTAAGAAAAATGCCTTGCGCACGGTGTCCGCGCGCAAGGCGGTGTTGACGGAGCGCGGTGGCCGCCTAGTGCTTCACCAGCATCACCTTGCCGCGGAACAGATAGTATTGGTAGAGATTGTAGCCGACCATGATCGGGAAGACGGTGCCGATGCCGAAGAGCATGAAAGTGAGCGTCGCGCTATCCGAGGCGGCGGCGGCAACGGTCAGCTGGCCCGGCACGATGTACGGGAACAGGCTGATGGCGAGCCCCGCGAACGAGATCACGAAGAGCAGCGTCGCCCCCACGAACGGGCCGTGTTCGCCACGCATGTGGATCGCGTAAAGCACATACAGGAACGCCAGCGCAGCGAGCACCGCAAGCGCGATCAGTAGATGGAAGACGCCCTGTTCCTGCCAGCGCGTCACGCCGACCGGGCTCAGCTTCAGCGTCGCGAACGAAACCACGAGGGCGGCGGCCACGGTCGTGAAGACGGAAACGATGGCGTAGCGGCGCGCCGAGCTCTCGAGTCCGCCCGTGGTCTTCTTCACGAGCCAGGTCGCGCCGAGCAGGCAATAGCCGGATACGACGCCGATCGCCGTGACCGCCACGAAGCCGAGGCTCGAGGCGCCCGGCACGAAGCCGGTAAGAATCCTGCCGAGCACGATGCCCTGCGAGACCGCGGCGAGCAGGCTGCCGATGCCGAAAACGCGGTCCCACACGGTCTTGCTCGAGTGGGCCGCGTGACGGAACTCGATGGCCGCGCCACGCATGACGAAGCTCGCGATCAGCACCATCACGGGGACGTAGAGATCAGAGAGGATCATCGCATAGGCTGCCGGAAAGGCGCCAAAGAGGGCGCCGCCGAGCACGACGAGCCAGGTTTCGTTGGCGTCCCAGACGTGGCCGATGGACTGGACCATGAGGTCGCGGTCGCTCTGGCGGCGCTGCAGCAGCGTAAGCACGCCCACGCCGAGGTCAAAGCCGTCCGTGACGACGTAGAGCACGAGCATCAGGCCGATGAGCCCGAACCATGCGTGATTCAATAGGTCCTGGGTTGATGCGGGGGTCATGATGACTTCCTGTAAGGTGAAAGCGAATTGGGGAGACGGCGCAGATCAATAGTCGACGGCGTGCGCAACGGCCTGGCGTGCGGGCCCGGCCGGCGGCATCAGGTCGAGATCGGGACCTTGACGCAGCCAGCGCCGGGCGAACACGAAGAACGACACGATCAGGATGACGAACAAGGCGCAGAACATGATCATGCTGCCCAAAACGGTGCCGGCCGGAATGGCGGAGGCGGCATGCTCGGTGCGCAGCAGACCGTAGACGAGCCACGGCTGGCGGCCCACCTCGCGCACGATCCAGCCGCATTCGACGGCAATGTATGGCAGCGGGATCGCCAGCACCCAGGCGAGCAGCAGCTTGCGCTGCGCAAGCAGCTTGTCGAGGTGGCGGCCCGACTTGCGCAATGCGTAGAGGGTCCAGAACGCGAGCACCATGAACAGGAAGCCGATCCCTGCCATGACGCGAAACGCGTAGTAAAGCAGCGGGATCATCGGCGGCTGATTCTGGACGGGAATGTCTTTCAGACCCGTGACCTGACCGTGCAGGCTGTGCGTGCCGAGAACGCTCAGCAGGCCGGGCACTTCAAGCGACCAGTCGTTGCGTTGTTTGGCGGCATCCGGCCACGCAAGGAGCGACCAGCTAGCACCGGTGCCGGGTGCGTTCGTTTCCCAGTGGCCCTCGATCGCGGCGCCCTTGGCCGGCTGCGTTTTGAAGACGTCGACGCCACTCGAATCGCCGAGCCAGATCTGCACGGGCGCGACGAATACCAACAGCAGGAGGGCCAGCTTGAACGAGCGGACAAAGAACGCCGGATCGCGACGCTTGATCAGGTAGTATGCCGAGATGCCGGCGATCACGACGAGGCCCGTTTCGAGTGCGGCGAACCACATGTGCGACGCGCCCCAAGGCATGTCCGGACTGAAGATCGCCTTGAGGTAGTCGGTGACGACGAGCTTGCCGTCCACCACGGTCACGCCGCTCGGCGTTTGCAGCCACGAGTTCGCGACCATGATCCAGAAAGCGGAGAGGGACGAGCCGAACGCGACCATCGCGGTGGCGAACAGGTGCACGCCTTTGGGCACGCGACCCCATCCGAGCATCATGATGCCGACGAAGCCCGCCTCCAGCATGAACGCCATGGCCCCCTCGAAGCCGAGGATATTGCCGAAGAACTGGCCGGTGTATTGGGAGAACGGTCCCCAGTTCGTGCCGAACTCCAATTCCAGGGGAATGCCGCTCACGACGCCGACGGCGAAGTTCAGCAGCAGCAGCTTGCTCCAGAACCGCGCGTGGCGGTACCAGACGACGTCGCTCGTCTTGACCCAAAGGATTTCGACGACGAGCAGAAAGGCGGACAGGCTGATCGTGAGGATCGGCCAGAGTATGTGGAAGATCGCGGTCAAGGCGAACTGACCGCGGGCCAGATTCAGGGCTTCGATAGACATGGTGATTACCAGGTGATTAGAGAACAGGGAAGCGCGCGACTCGACGCGACAGTGGGCAATCAGAACGCAGGCAGCACGGGCGGCTCGGATGAACGGTGCAGCAACACGGGAATCGACTTCGAGGTCGGGGTGTTGCAGACGTCGCCCACGCTCGACAGCGGAACGAGCGGATTCGTCTCCGGGTAGTACGCCCCGATGCAGCCGCGCGGAATGTCGTATTCGACGAGGCGGAAGTAGTCCGCACGGCGTTCGATGCCGTCATCCCAGACCGTGGTCATGTCGACCCAGTCGCCGTTCCTGAAACCGAGCAAGGCTACGTCGGTCGGGTTGATGAAAACGACGCGTCGCTGGCCGAAGACGCCGCGATAGCGATCGTCGAGCGCGTAGACCGTCGTGTTGTACTGGTCGTGAGAGCGCGTGGTCATCAGCGTCATCAGGCGTTCGCCGTGAATTGCCTTCGCACGGGCGATCGGCGTGTCCTGCTGCACGGCGTGCACGACGAAGTTCGCTTTGCCGGTCGAGGTCTTCCAGTCGCGCTCGCGCGAGGCGACGCGCAGATGGAAGCCGCCCGGGTGCTGGATGCGCTCGTTGTACCGGTCGAAGCCCTCGATGGCCTGCTCGATGGCGTCGCGGAGCTTCGCGTAGTCGCGGGCATACGCGAGCCAGTCCACCTTCTCGTCGCCGAGCGTGGCGTGCGCGATATTCGCGACGATTGCCGTCTCGGACATCAGGTTCGGCGAGGCGGGCTTGTTCATGCCATACGATATGTGCACCATGCTCATCGAGTCTTCGACCGTGACGCCCTGAGCGATGCCGCTTTGCACGTCGATCTCGGTGCGGCCGAGCGTCGGCAGGATCAGCGCATTGGCACCGTGCACAAGATGGCTGCGGTTGAGCTTGGTCGTGATGTGGACCGTGAGGTCGCAGGAACGCAGGCCGTCGAAGGTGCGACGCGTGTCCGGGGTCGCCATGGCGAAGTTGCCGCCCAGCCCCATGAACACCTTCACTTTGCCTTCGATCATGTGCTCGACCGTCTCGACGACGTCGAGACCATGCTCGCGCGGTGGATCGAAGTCGAACACCTTGCCCAGCCGGTCAAGGAAGGCCTGCGTGGGCTTGTCCTCGATGCCCACGGTCCGGTTGCCCTGCACGTTCGAGTGGCCGCGCACGGGACACAGGCCGGCGCCCTCACGGCCGATATTGCCGCGCATCATCAGCAGATTCGAGAGCATGTGCACGGTCTGCACCGAATGCTTGTGCTGCGTAATGCCCATGCCCCAGGTGGCGATCACACGCTTGCCGTTGGCATAGATGCGCGCGAGACCTTCGACGTCTTCGCGGGCGACGCCGGACTGCGCTTCGAGAAGCGGCCAGCTCTCGTTGCGCAGGTCGTCGGCGAACGCGCCGAAGCCGAGGGTGTGCTGGTTGATGAAGTCGAGATCGAGCACGCGTTCCGTGCGGTTTTCAAGCGCCTCGTCGTCGAGCTCGATGAGATGCTTGGCCACGCCCTTGATGAGCGCGAAGTCTCCGCCCAGTTTCGGCTGAATGAACGTCGAGGCGATCTTCGTGCTGCTGAAGGTCAGCATTTCGACCGGGTGCTGGGGGCTCGCGAAGCGTTCGAGACCGCGTTCGCGCAGCGGATTCACCGACACAATCGTGGCGCCGCGGCGCGACGCTTCACGCAGTTCGCCCAGCATGCGCGGATGGTTCGTGGCCGGGTTTTGCCCGAAGACGATAATGGTGTCCGCCAGTTCGAAGTCGTCGAGCGTGACCGTGCCCTTGCCTACACCCACCGTCGTCGGCAGACCGCGGCTGGTTGCTTCGTGGCACATATTCGAGCAGTCGGGGAAGTTGTTCGTGCCGTACATGCGCACGAACAGCTGGTAGAGGAACGCGGCCTCGTTGCTCGCGCGTCCCGACGTGTAGAACGCGGCTTCGTCCGGCGAATCCAGCTGGTTGAGATGCCTTGCAATGAGCGCGAAGGCGTCGTCCCAGGCTATGGGCCGGTAGCGGTCCGTGCGGGCGTCGTACACCATCGGGTCGGTGAGCCGGCCGTGCTGCTCGAGTTCGTAATCGGTTTGCTTCATGAGCGATTCGACCGTGTTCGCCTCGAAAGACGCCGGTGTGACGCGCTTGGTCGTGGCTTCGGCCGCGACGGCCTTCACGCCGTTCTCGCAGAATTCGAATGTCGACGCGTGCTGGCGATCGGGCCACGCGCAGCCGGGGCAATCGAAGCCGTCCGGCTGGTTCTGCTTGAACAGGGTACGATAGTTGCTGCCGGCAACGCGCTCCTTGATCAGATTGATGGCGACGTACTTCAGTGCGCCCCAGCCGGCGGCGGGGTGGTGATACGCCTCGATTTTGCCTTTTTGCTTTGCCTTGTCCATGCCCTTGGCTCCGTTGACTTCGCGCGGGCCCCGGTCTTTTTTCGACAGAGCCGCATACTGCGATTGATTGGCGTAAGCGTAAAAGCAAAGGCCGCGTTCACGAGTGCACAGAATCCCCCGACTTGCTAAAGTACAGTTCGCCGAGTGGCAGCACAGTCGAAGCGCTGTGCTGCGTGCGGCGTTCAGGGGAAGGACTGTGAACCTTTATGAAAGGCTCGCCGACGACATCGAAAATCTGATTCGTAAAGGCGTGTATCGGCCCGGCGACCGGGTGCCATCCGTTCGACAGGCGAGCCAGCAGCACCGCATCAGCATCACGACGGTGATTCGCGCGTATCTGTTGCTGGAAAGCCGGGGAATGCTGGAAAGCCGCCCCCAGTCAGGCTACTTTGTGAGCCTGCGCGCGCAAGAAGGCGACCGCTCCGCGCACGGGTTGTGCCCGACACGACCGATTGCCGTGTCTGCTTCCGTCGACGTGGGCCGGCTCGTGCTCTCGACGCTGCGCTCGATCAGTGTCGACCGCGCCGTGCCGCTCGGCTCGCCCTATCCCGATCCCGAGCTCTTTCCGTTCGAGAAGCTCAATCGCTATGCGTGGGCGGTCGGCCGCAACAAGGCGCTGTGGGGAGTGACGAACGGCTTGCCGCCCGGCAGCCCCGACCTCCTGCGGCAAATTGCCCGGCGCTACCTCGAGAACGGCATGACCGTCGATCCGAACGAGATCATCGTGACGGTAGGCGCAACGGAGGCCATCAATCTGTGCCTGCAGGCCGTCGCCAAGGCGGGCGACGTCGTTGCGGTCGAATCACCGACCTTCTACGCGATGCTCCACGCCATCGAGCGTTCGGGCATGAAGGCGATCGAGGTGGCGACGCACCCGGAGTACGGCATCGACATCGACGAGCTCGCGCGCATCATCGACTCGCAGCCGATTGCCGCCTGCATGGTGATGCCGAACTTCCAGAATCCGCTCGGTTTTCAGATGCCGGACGAGCGCAAGCGCGCGCTCGTGGAACTGCTTGCCGGCGCGGACGTTCCGATCATCGAAAACGGCGTCTGCAACGAGCTGTACTTCGGCAAATCGCATCCGAGCACGCTGAAGTCGTTTGACAAAAAAGGAATGGTGCTGCACTGCGCGTCATTTTCGAAGAGTCTCACGGCGGCTTACCGCATCGGCTGGGCGCTGCCCGGGCGCTATCGCGACCAGGTAGAGAAGCTGAAATTCCTGAACACGCTGACTACCCCGGTCATTCCACAACTGGCAATTGCGGAATATCTCGAGCGCGACGGCTATGAGCACCACTTGCGGCGCGTGCGCAGGAACTACGCGCAACAGGCCAGTCTGATGAGAGCGATGGTCACGCGCTTCTTTCCTGTCGGCACGCGCATATCGAGCCCGGCGGGAGGCTACGTGTTGTGGGTCGAGCTGCCTTCGAAGGTCGACTCGATGATGCTCTACAAGCTTTTGCTCGAAAAGCGCATTACGATCGGCCCCGGCTACATGTTCTCGGTATCGGACAGCTACCGGAATTTCATCCGCCTCAACTACAGCAGCCCCTGGTCGACCGAAATCGAGCAGGCTGTCATCACGGTCGGCAAGCTGGCGACGGCGTGCGCGCGCTGAGGCAGGCTGCCAGGCACGCTAAGGCCTCTGAAAGCGGCCGGTCTCGTCGGCTTTATCATCGCACCGGAGAAAAGGGGAGCGGGTTCGCCACACCGACCGAGCGGACATGGCCCATCGTTCGAAGCACACCACGGCGCGTGGCACGCTGGTTTCGCCATCAAAGGGCTAGACATGAGATGTTCTCCGCATCTGGACGTTAGCTAAGCTCGTAGCACGGGCCGGGCTGGATCGCGGGCGGCACTTCCTCGTCGCTCAGTTCGAGCACGGCGCGTTCGATGTTGCGCGTCATGGCATCGAGTGCCAGGCTGTTCGGCGCGAGGCCGAAGGGCTCCGCGATTTCGCTCGCGATGGCTTCCAGCGCGAGCAAGGTGTAGGACACGAATACGCAGATGAGCGGCGTGGCAAAGCCAATTGAGTCGATGAGACCGAAGGGGAGCAGGGCGCAGTACGCGTAGACGGTTCGATGGAGCAGAACGCCGTAGGCGAAGGGAATCGGCGTCGCGTGGATCCGCTCGCATCCGCCGACGGCCGCGCCGAGTTCGTCGAGCGGCCTGTCGAGCATCCAGAGGTGCATGTCGGCCAGCACGCCCGCGCGATTGAGCGCGGCGAGACGCTTACGCGCTTCGTCGAGCAGCAGCATTGGCGTGAAGAGGCGGCCGCGAAGCTCCGAGGCCTGTGCGGTGCCGAGCAGCTTCGCAAGGTCGGCTGACGGGTCCGAGTGACGGAGTTGATGCTTGAGCGCATAGGCGAATGCGATCAAGAGGCGAACGAAAGCGGCGTTGTCGAACAGGGCGCTGTCGCCGGGCACGTAGCGGCGGACCTGCGAGGTGAGCGTACGCGCGGCGATGAGCAGGGTGCCCCAAAGGCGGCGTGCTTCCCAATAGCGCTCATAGCTGGCGCTGTTGCGAAACGCGAGGAAGATCGTCAACGCGACACCGCACAGCGTGAAGGGCGTCGTATTCAACGGAATCTTTTCGCCGAAGATGCGGCCGTGCGTGCACATGGCCAGCACGCTCACGAGCGTCATGAGCGCCAGTTGCGGAAGGATTGCCTTAAGGACAGATCCGTGCCACACAAAGAGCATGCGAAACCAGTTGGGCGCCGGGCGGACGATCATGACGGAGATAACGTATGGGCAGTCAAAAGGGGCGTTTCACTCTCTGTGAGAGGGTGAATCACGGTGCAGGACGTGTTTGCCTGCTGCTCGCGGGTGCATAGCAGGAGATTAAATGCGATCGACTGCAGGCTTGAGATACATTTTGGCGGCTTCGTCAGGGGTACAGTTCCGACAGTTGTATGTGCCTGCAGAGGCATCCTGGCAATCGTCAGCGGTTCTTCAGCCTGGCGCTATTGGTATCGTTTTTCCATGGCAACACCTTATACGAGTGAAGGTGTTGCACTTCAACTTTGAGAACGCGCAGCCTTTGCCGCTTGTCGCCATTCTTCAAGGAAAAACTGGAAGCCGCCCAGTTGCTGCGCGAGGTAGCCGCCCGTGGCCATCGATTCCGGTGCGCGACGATCTCCGGTAGGCGGGTACTCGTCAGAAAAATTGGCTGTACGAAACACGATGTCCCAGATCGGAAACACAGCGCCGTAATTGCAGGAGTTTCGCCCCGCCGCCCGCAGGCCGTGATGCAGCCTGTGAAAGCGCGGCGAGACAATCAACCGGTCGCCGAGCCAGCCGAACGAAAGCTTGATATTCGCATGGCTCAGGCTTTCGATGAAGCGCATGATCAGGAACAGCAGCGGAAATTGCAGCGGGGGAATGCCGATCGCGAGACCAACGGCGCCGAACCAGACGCCGGCGACCAGTTCATCGAGCACATGGTTGCGGTCATCCGACCAGAAACTCATCTGCCGCTGCGCATGGTGCAATGCATGAAGTGCGTACGCGCTGCGAGATGAATGCGACAGGCGGTGACGCCAATAGTCGGTACAGTCGAGTATCAACGCATACGCAATGAAGGTGATGACCGGATGCCCGAGAAGCGGTGGTATAAGCCTCTCGAGCGTCGGCGGTATGTAGCCGTGCGCGATCACAAAACCGTACACCCATACCTGTACCTGATAAAACAGCAGGAAACTAAAGACAGGCAATACGCCGACCCGGTTTAAAATCGTATAGAACGCGTCGATCACCACGGCTTTCCGGTTTTCCCAGCGCTCGATCGGAAAGAACACTTCGAGCGGCCAGCACACTGCGTACGTGACGATCACCGCGAATAGGCCGTAGACGCCGACAAGCGCCCAGTCGAACGACAACTCCTCCCAGTCCATCCAGCCGAAGTGATACAGCACCGGCAGAATGAGATGCGTGTCGATTTCACCGGCCAGCATACTGAACCACCTGTCGAGAAATACAAGCATGATGCGCCCTACAGGTTTTCAGCTGTAACGAAACCAGGCCGGGTCATTTGAGTGCTGAGAAAGATGCCGTGCGGCGAGCGCCCCACGTCGATGGTTTCGTAGTTGCCACTGGCCGGATCGAGCACGGCGACCTGTTCACGGAAACGCAGCGTCACCCATAGCTTGCCGTCGGGTGCAACGCTGATATCGTCTGGCCCCCCAGCGTGAAGCGGATACGTGCGAAGCAGCTCAAGCGTGGCGGAGTCGAGCGCTGCCAGCGAGCCTCCGACACGGTTCGTGACGTAAAGCGTCCTGCGGTCCGGCGTGAGGAAGACATTGTGTGGACCGACACCGGTCTTGACCCGCCGCAGCACGTTACCCGTTACTGGGTCGACCTCCGCCACATGGTCGCTGCCCATCACGCAGACCAGCACCTTGCCGTTGTGCCAAAGCACGCCGGCGGGCGTTGAGCCGAGTTCCGACTTCCAGCGGATCGTCATATTCGTCAGGTCGAACGACACGAGCGTGCCAGACTCCTGCATCGAATTGAAGCTCCACCGCGAGTCCGGCGAGAAGCCCAGATGGCTTGGCATCTCGCCGGGCGAGAAGCGCTTGACCAGCGTCAGGTCATCGGACCGGTACACGTCGACGTAGTTGATCCGCAGTGCGTTGATGACGAGGTAACGTTGATCGGGTGTAAAGCCGAGCTGATAGGGATCGGCAATGACTTTGTGGCCAAGCGACGTGCCGTTGCGCGGGTCGACTATGAACAGCGCATTGCCGCTGGCGTCGGCGATATAGAGCTTGCTTCTATCCGGTGAAAGGGCCCAGTGGCTGGGCTCACGCATTGTCGGCAAGGTTCGGACAACTTTGCGCGACGCCATGTCGATCACCGAGACGCTGGCTTCGCCGGAGTTCATCACAATCGCGATAGAAGGGGAGGCCGCATTGGCGAGGCTCGAGCGAAGGGCGAGAAATGGCGACAGGCCGAGACCCAGCGGAACGGCGAAGCCACCGCCAAGCAGCGCGCGACGTGAAAGCTTCATGGAATAGGGCATTTCGGAATTAGATTGCGCAATGATGCTCAAAGCTCAACGAGTGCAAGGCCTTCCTTGCCGACTCCACAGAGGGGGAAAAAGCCAATCTCCAGGAATATCTGCCAGCCGCGTGCTGGGCGCTATTCCGAGTTCGGGCGAACCCGCCGCTTCGTCGAGCCCGACACTTAGCGATGCCGGTCAAATGCCTGCGCTAAATTCGGCGAGCTTGCCGAGCGCTGACCAGTCGAGATCTTCCCAACCGCGAGCGACAGCAGCTACCAGACGGTCACGAACGACGCTTGCAACTGGCATCGGCACTGAAAGCTGTTCCGCTTCCGCCAAAGCGAGACGCAGATCTTTGACCGCCAGCGGCAAAGTCATACCGGGCGGCGAATATCGTTGTTCGACGATCTTTCTTCCGTATGCCTTATGCACTTTTCCATCAAAGAGGGACTCCGTGAAGACGGAGAACGCGACCTTGGGGTCAACGCCTGCCTTATGCAGAAAGGCCAGCACTTCACCCATACTCTGCAACGTGGCCGCCGTCAGCGCATTGCCGGCGAGCTTGAACGTATTGGCTAACTCAGGGTTTTGCCCAACATTGAAAATGCGTTGACCTAGCCGATCAAGTAAAGGAAGCGATCGCTCCACATGCTCATCGGGGCCCGCAGCGAGAATGTACAGCTTCCGGGCGGCAGCGAGGTCTGGGTTCCCAAGGACGGGGGCTGCAACGTAGCCTTGCCCCAGACGGGAGTGCCGCTCCGACGCCCGGTGTGACGCGTCAGGGCTTATCGTGCTCATTGAAATGTGGATGGCATGCGTATCGAGCACATTGGCCAATGATATCGAGACCGAGTCGGTCGCTTCATCGTCAGGCACCATGCTAATGACGATTTCGCAGTGGGCGAGATCAATCCACTTCATTGCTGCCTTGGCCCCCGCTGCCTCTAGAGCGGCTACGT
This sequence comes from Paraburkholderia sp. 40, assembly GCF_050434105.1. Taxonomy (NCBI): domain Bacteria; kingdom Pseudomonadati; phylum Pseudomonadota; class Betaproteobacteria; order Burkholderiales; family Burkholderiaceae; genus Paraburkholderia; species Paraburkholderia sp. 40. The sequence goes on from NZ_JBNPVY010000004.1 coordinate 907,308, forward strand.
TTTTCCCACACTTGCTGAAGATGACCGTTTCATAGCCGTCGTCCAGCAGATTTCGGGCGAATGCAGATCCCATGCGCCCGAGACCTACGACGCCGACACGGGTTGGCTGTGGCGCTGTACCTGGCTGGCTGGTACTGCGGTCTAAAGCGCTTGCGTCTGAATTTCGTGTGGAGGTCGTCATCTTTTTCAATGAAGGTGTATCACCGGACACCGTTGCACGCGCGTAACTCGCCCGGTCTGTAAGCGCCTCGCGTCGGCCGTTCGTGATGTGTCGCGCGCATGTGGCACGCTATCGGTAACGCGTTGATCGATACCTCGCGGATACCGGCAGGAGACGTTGCGGCGATCAGGTTGTCGCTGACGGCGGAGTGGATTGCGTGGGCAACTTGCCGACCATGTTCCAGGGCAGCAGTTCGTCGATGCGACTGATTTTGTGGTCCGCGATGTGAGTCAGGATGTATTCCAGATATGCACGGGGGTTGATGTCATTCAGTTTGCACGAGCCGATCAGACCGTACATGGCAGCGGCCCGTTCGCCTCCACTGTCGGAGCCTGCAAACAGGAAGTTTTTCCTCCCCAGACTTACACAGCGCAGAGCGTTTTCGGCGAGAGCGTTGCTGATCTCAATACGACCGTCTTCGCAGTACAGAACGAGTGCGTTCCATTGATTGAGCGAGTAGCGTATCGCCTTGGCCAACTCGGATTTTGCCGACAGGGTCGCGATCTTGTCCGTCATCCACGCCTTGATGGTCGCGAGCACCGCGAGGCTTCTCTCCTGCCGTACGCGCAATCGTTCGGCGGCGGGCTCGCCCCGGATATCAGCCTCAATGTCGTAGAGTTCGCCGATCAGCTCGAGTACGTGCCTTGTCGACTCAGTCGGCGTGCGGACATGAACGTCGTATATGTACCGTCTCGCGTGATCCCAGCAAGCCGCCTCACGAATCTTGCCGCCTGCATACAGCTCGTCGAAACCACCGTAGGCGTCGGCCTGCAGGACGCCCTTGAATCCGGCCAGATGAGTCTGCGGATGTATCCCCTTTCGGTCGGGCGAGTAGGCAAACCAGACTGCGGCCGGGTCCGTCGAGCCCGAACGGCTGTCGTCGCGAACGTACACCCACAGGCGACCCGTGCGCGTCTTTTTGTTGCCCGGTGCAAGCACCGGGATCGGCGTGTCGTCCGCGTGCAGCTTGAACGTTGCCATCGTGTAGACGCGCAGCGCTTCGGTCAACGGCTCGCACAAAGCCTCGCACTGGCCGACCCAGCGCCCCATGCTGGCGGGGTCGAGCTTAACGCCGTCACGCGCGGCAATTGCCGACTGCCGGTACAGCGGTTGATGATCAGCGAACTTCGAAACGAGGATGTCAGCAAGCAGGCCCGGATGCGCGATGCTGCGCTCAATTGGCAAGCCCGGCATCGGCGGCTGCGAGATGTGATTGCAGCAGGTGCAGACCGCCTTGCGGCGGATCGTGCGAATCACCTTGAACATGGCGGCGACACGGGCAAGCTGCTCGGACACGTCCTCGCCGAGTGGCCGCATGGTGTTGCCGCAGTTCGGGCAGCTCGGATCGGGTTCGAGCACGCGCTCTTCACGCGGCAGATGGGGCGGCAACGCCTCCTTCGAGGCTGCTGCGCCGGCGGGCACACTTGTGCCCGATGTGCGGTCGCGGCGAACATCCGCGACACCGCGCCCACCGCTCAGCTCATCCAGTTCCGTTTCGAGCCGCTCGATCTGCCGGTCCAGCTGCTCGGACTTGCGGCCAAACTGCACCCGTTTGAGTTTGTCGATCTGGGCCTTGAGCTGTTCGATCTCGATATCGCGCTCGGCAAGCTGGGCACGAGCCTCCAGCAGCAAGGCCTTAAGCGCATCGACGTCATCCGGAAGACGGGCATCATCGGTCATGCGCCGGAGTTTACGCGTGCCCCGAAGCGTTTACAACACCGATAGCGCCGCGGTTCGACGCGGCTGCCGCCAGTCAATGCCCTCGAGTAGCATCGAGAGTTGTGCCTGTGTCAGATGGACCTTACCGCCGTCGGCCTGCGGCCAGACAAACCGCCCTCGCTCAAGCCGCTTCGCCAGGAGCCATAGCCCGTCCTCCGTGGCCCACAGGATTTTGATGAGGTCACCGCGCCTGCCCCGGAAGATGAAGACGTTCCCGTCGAACGGATTCTCCTCCAGTGCAGTTTGCACCTTCGCCGCCAGGCCCTGAAATCCGGAACGCATGTCGGTGACGCCAGCCGCAATCCAGATGCGGGTGCCCGCCGGCAGCCCGATCATCGGGACAGTTCTCGTACCAGTAACCGCAGCATATCAGGCGACACGTTGCCGCGGATGCGCAGGCGTGCACGGTCAAATTCGATCTCGCAGACGTTCTCCGACACAGCCTCGCGCATGGACATCGATGTCTCGGTTTCGGCGACAACGCTCACCGGAAGAAACGGTGCAACGTCAACCTCTGACTGCTGTTGCACATGCGCCGGATGTGGTGCTCCGAATACGCCTTGAAGATATTGGCGACGCCATCTGAACAGCAGGTTGGTGTTAATGTCGTTGCGACGCGCGACCAGCGATACGGAAGCTCCCGGTTCGAAGGTCTGTTCGACCAGCTGTCGCTTGAATTCGCGCGGAAAGTTCGGGCGCCTACCGGGCGCTTCGTTCTTGCCATCTACTATGTCGGCCACTTTGGTTCCCGCCAAAAAATTTGGTGGGAACCAAATTACCTCCATTTATGGCTGCTTAGAGAACGGCCGAGATGAGGCGCTTACCCCGGTCTCGGGGAGCGTGCGAAACAGCGGTGCTGCGTAGTCACGTGCAGAATAGCTGTCGCATGCATGGTGCGGAAGGACCTAATGGGGAACTCTGCTTTGCGCACAGGGGTATGCCGCAATGGCGTCTGCGCATCTGGCGATGCGTGCGCCGGGCATCGGGTGTCGCGTTTGTCCGGGCCCCAATGTGCTTGCAATGGATCGTTGGGGCGCCGCGGCGAAGAACTGCGCCCGTTTGCGGGGCAGTAACGGCTGTTTTGCCGGTGTTTTAGCGTTACCGTCCTTGCCATGGATGCCTCGCGCGCCGGTGCGACCCGCCGTGTCGGCATCTACAGCAGACGCGACTGTGACCGCTCGAAGTGGTCTGCACAGCGCGCCATTCGCTTTTGATGATAGGGCCGCCAGAATTCGCGGCGGTCATGCTGCTCGCGGAGATTGACCCGGGGCGGAGCCTGTCAACGCGCATGGGTCACGGCCGAGGCCGTTCAGCTTTCCCAGTAGCCTTCCTGACCGAATATCGCTGCGTAGAAGTCGAGAAACGCCCGTACCTTTGATGACACAGTCTTCTTGGGGGGATAGACGGCCCATACCGCAGGCCCCGCGCGCGTAGGCTGGGCTTCCCACTCAGGAAGGATCTGCACCAGCTTGCCTTTCCGGAAAGCGGGGCCGATGGCCCAGGTGGGTAGCAGGGCTATGCCGCGGCCGGCAATGGCGAGATCCAGTACCGCTTCGGTATCGTTGACACGCAAGCGGCTCTGGAGTCGCACAGATTCTTCTCGAGGGACCGTGCGATGCGTGCGGTTGACGAAAAACCATGTGTCGTCTGGCGCAAGCGGCATGCGTAGCGTCGTGTGGCTTGCAAGTTCCTCTGGAGACGCTGGGGTGCCGTGCTGTGCCAGATAGGCGGGGCTCGAACATACAATCCTTCGATGTACTGCCAGTTGCCGCGCCATCAATTGCGAATCCGGGAGAACACCAATTCTGATCGCGAGGTCGATGCCCGAATCAATGATGTTCAGGACGTCGTCGGTGACGACCGCATCGATATCGATTTTGGGGTAGCGATCCATGAAATCCGGCAGATGGCGTATCACATGTCTGCGCCCAAATGATGTCGGCATCGTAACGCGCAGGAGCCCGCGCGGGGACGTGTTGAGTGATGCTGTGATTTCGCGTGCTTCGTCCAGGCTCTTGATGACGATGAGCGCGTGTTCCCTGAAGACCCGTCCCCCTTCGGTGGTCACCAGGCCTCGCGTCGATCGATTGAAAAGCGCGATTCCCAGATCCCGTTCCAGTTCGTTGATATAGCGCGAAACGGTAGACGTCTTAATCCCAACTTTATCTGCCGCCTTGCTGAAACTTCCGAGCTCCGCCGCATGAAGAAAAGCGCGTATTGCAGAGAAGTAGTCCATGGTCCGCTTCCGGGATAGCTAGTCGAGGTTGTTGCCCAATACCTGCCGCACTCTCGAGTCACGCATGCAGCTCGGGCAATCGCCTGGGGGCTGAATATTCTACTGTACTGGGCGTGAGCTGATGGTACGAATGGCGACGCGCTCCGAACACATGGACGCGGGTTGCTGTTTTGGGCTCCACGCAAGGTTTGGTCGCGAGCTGCAATGGGAATGACAGGGCCTCGCACCCTTGTCGGCAAGGCAACCGAAGGGCTGGTGTATCCGCTAGGTTACCGGCTCGCCTTCGCGCTCTTTCACGACGATGGTGCGCCGCAGCGTCCACAGTTCCATTAACTGGCGCAGCAATTCATACTCGATGGGACGCAGCCGAATGTCACGTGGAATACTTGGTGGCGCGTCGGTGCTCGTGTGTGCCTGTGCGTGGATCTTGTCGATAGCGGTGCAGAGAAAATCACGGAACGGCGCACTTCCTCCCGCCGGAATTGGCGAGTCCCGGACAACGGCTGCCGTTCCCAGAATCCGCCGCAGCAGCGAGAGCGTCGCAACGGTCTTGCGTCGCTGAGGCGTGCGGCTTGGCCAACTGCGTCGATAAATCTCCTCGGCGTGTGTGCTTGCGAGGCCCGCGGCGCGCCGCAGTGCCTCGATCTCACCGTCGCATCGATGCGAAATTCCTGCCGCAGCGGCCAGATACGCGAGGTTGGTTTCGACCGCGCGCTCAACGGCGTCGCCGAGACTTTCGCCGCCTTTCGCTGACCAGACGATCCAGGTAGCGAGCACTGCGGCCAGACAGCCGAGCAGGTTGTTTCCGAGTCGGTCGAGTGCGTACATGAACTCGTTCGCCGGCTTGGCGAAATCGGCGACCAGCACGAACGATGGGGTAAGGAACACGACATACAAGCTATAGCTGACGCGCCGTAGTCCCATCGTAAGGCACACCAGCGGGAAGACGACCAACGAGATCGCAAGCGGGCTGTGGATAATAAGCCCGATCACCGCGGCGAGCGCGGCGCCAGCCGCACTTCCGGCCGCGCGTTCCAGGCTTCTGGACAGTGTCGTGCCGCTAGCGGGTTGCAGCACGAACAGTGTCGCCATGGTTGCCCAATAACCAAACGGAATGTGAAAGCTTCGCACGACGACGAACGCGGACGTCGTCGCCAGGCAAAGCCGCGCTGCGTGGCGCAGGCCGGGGGAACCAGGCCGCAGGTTCGCCCGCAGCGTTTTGAGCGCGTTGCGCGTGGTGCCGAGCGTGGCGCGCCACCAGTCCTGTTCCGTTGCTGCGGGCGGATAGCGCTGCGCGTTGACTGACAAAAGGCGGATGGAGAGCGAATGATCCATGGCCTGTTCGAGTCGCCGGGCGATTGTCGGCAGGCGCGCCCGCAGTTGATACGGGAACGGCGAAAGCGGCTTTTCAAGGACCAACGCGATGCGGGCAAGCACTTCTGCGAGCAGGCCGAGGCAGCGTGCGAGCCGTACTGCGCGGTCTTGCCCAGGCCGGCACGGAGCGTTTCCGGGAATCAACGCATTGTCGGCCGCCGTTGAGACGACGATCAGGCTGACTAGGATCTGGTCGGCGTCGTCGAGGGCGAGTTGCAGATCGCCGAACAACTGGCGTCCTTCTACGCGCGACTGGGGCAAACTGATCAGCGCTTTGCGTGCGGCTTCCAGCGACTGCCGGACCATTGCGCGAAATTCGGTCGCGTGCCGCGTCCAATCGGCGCGTGTGGCGGCGGGATCAGTGGCCAGCGAGGCAATATCGCGTGCCGAATCGGACAGATGCTGATACACGAGCCGGACGGCATAACGGCTTGGTCCGAACGGGTGAATGCGCCAGATGCTAAAGCTGAGGACGGTCGCCACGAGGCAACCGCTCAGGTAGATACCGAGTAGCGGGGCACCGCCGCTGATGCTGTGCATCGGACTATCCACCATGACGATGCAGGTGGTCGCCGTCACGAGCGCGAGCTGATAGGCGGCGGGCGACCAGATGGAGGCAAGCCCGGCGCAGAACGAGACGGCTAGCACCGCGGCGCAGGCCGCGAATGCGCCCGCGCCTGAGGCAAGCGCTGTCAGGCCGCCACACACGGTGGAGAGCACGGCGAATCCCATCATCGACGCGAAACGGCGGCGCGACGAACCAGCCGCATCGGCGAGGCACGTCCAGAACGCGCCGATCGCGGCCCAGGAGAAAAGAGGGTTATGCAAAATCTGTCCGACGAGCAGCATCGCGGTCGACGCGCTAGCTGCCCGGAGGCCCTCGGACAGGCTTGCTTCCTCGATGGCGAAAGAAACCATCCACGCGGGGCGCTGACGCGCGAGATTGCGAAAGAAGGCCTGGTTTCGATGCGGCAGGCGACGAAAGATAGAAAGGATCACGCGACGCTCCTCTTCACTGATGGCGACGCACACACGTCATGGCTAAGACCAGGCGAGCGTACCAGATGCCGCGGGTGTCAGGCCTAACGGAACGACAACGGCTACGTGTTCTCGGCCAACTGATGAGCGTTTATCGCGAGGTTTCAATTTTGCGGGAAGAACAGGGCCGAAGTTATCCCTTCTTTGCAAAGGTGATTTTTGGTGCGCGCGATTCTAGCCACGAGAATTTGCTCCTATAGTGACATCAACCTTTTGCGCAACGCCCTATCTCACGCGCATAAGTGTGCTGTTCTTCACTAGTCCACTTTCTGGAGGTGTTCCATGCTGGACAAAACCCTCGCTTCAACGCTTGAGCTCGATGATGAAGTGACTCAAGGCGCTCAATACTTCGAATACACTTCGTCGGCCAATCCGATCGGCGCGAAGCTGATTTCGCGAGTTCCGTATCGTTCTTTCCTGACCTCGCTTTACGACAGCGGTCCGACGCGTGTAGTGCCGCTTGACCTGTCTGCTGAACTGCGTTGCGAGGGCCCCGCTACCGGTCCTGGGCTGATCGCCAACTTCGTGCGTATTCTCGCAGGCGAGAAGGTTTCATTGAACCCGAACGCGACTTCGCAGGTTTTTTACGTTCTGGAAGGCTCGGGCGCCGTAGTACAGCCAAAGACTTCATTCCAGTTCGCCAAGGGGGATTTTTTTGCGCTTCCCGGTGGCGCAGAAGCAGTGCTGACGGCTGACTCGACCGCGCGGCTCTACTACGTCAACGATGCGCCGTTGCTCGCCTATCTGGGTGCGGACGTCGGGCAAGCGCGCTTTTCGCCGACGCTTTACCCCGCAGTCCGCGCCGAACAGGAACTACTGAAGGTCGCTGGAGCACCGGGCGCCGGTCAGCGCAGTCGCGTCAGCATTCTGCTTGGCAACGCGAAATTTCCGCAGACTCGCACGGTGACCCACACCATGTGGGCAATGTTTGGCGTTATTGCGCCGAACACGGTGCAAAAGCCACACCGCCACCAGTCGATCGCGCTCGACTTCATTTCGGAGTGCAAGCCCGGTTGCTATACGCTTGTCGGAACGGAACTGGATGAGCAGGGCAACATCGTCAACCCGGAGCGCGTCGACTGGGAACCAGGTATGGCTTTCGTCACGCCGCCGGGCTACTGGCACTCACACTTCAATGAGTCCGGGGAAAACGGCTACGTGATCCCAATCCAGGACGCGGGTCTTCAGACGTATCTGCGTTCGCTGGATATCCAGTTCGCACATTGAGTGGGCACCGGGTGCCTTGCTCCGGGTTGCGTGTGCGCGTCTTGACGGAACAAGGCGGTCAGCGTTTCATCGCAACAGACGCAGCGCACGCGGTCTCTGGATTCGAGGTGTCGCGGCACGCGATGTGCCGTTGGCAGAACTTGCTCACCGCAAAGCATCCGGAACAACCGACGACACGAGGGGGCTAACCAGCCCAAAGTCTGGCGGAGACCAAAAGTCTCCGCCTTTTTGCTGCCCCCGGGTTTCGTCGAGTAATCGCAAGGGCGTCCTTATGCCGTGAAGCCGGCCCCTCGTAATTCAAGATTCCACGGGTGAACTGGTCCATATCGTATGACCGTGGGATCCTCCGGCAACCGGCAGCTAAGCACCATCGTCGTACGCGAGCTTTTTCTCACGCCACGCTAGTTCAACAACGGCTCTGGATGGGCCGCTTCGGTCACGGGCTCGTCCGGCTGGACGTTGAGCACGCGCATCGCTGCCTGCGCAATCTCGGCGAATACAGGTCCTGAAACGTCACCGCCATAGTGCTTCGCGCCTTTGGGCTTGTCGATCGAAACAGCAATCACGAGCTTCGGGTTTCTGATCGGAATAACCCCCACGAACGATGCGCGGTAGGCGTTCCTCTCATATCCGTGGCGGGTGGCGGTATAGGCCGTTCCTGTCTTTCCCCCGACGCTGTATCCAGGGACTTCGGCCTGAAGAGCAGTACCGCCTTTCGCCACCACACTCTCCAGCATTACCCTGACTTCATCCGTTGTGTGCTCTGTGAAAATCTGCGTACCTTTGATGGACGCTTCGTCCGTCTTGTACAGCGAAAGCGGCACGAGCCTGCCGTTGTTCGCGAAGACCGTGTAGGCGTGCGCGAGCTGGATTAGCGATACGGACACGCCGTATCCGTAGGACATCGTCGCCTGCTCGATGCGATGCCACTTTCGCCACGGGCTCACGATGCCGACACCAGCGCCGGGGAAACCGAGGTCTGGAGCGTGCCCGAATCCGAGGGCAGTGTACATCTTCCACATTTCCTCGGGCTTCATCGTTAGGGCTATTTTCGTTGCGCCGATATTGCTTGACTTCTGGATCACCCCAGCAACAGTCAAAGTGCCGAAATTTGCGTCGTCCGTGATGGTGGCTCCGTCCAAGGAGAACGTTCGGTTCGTCTCCACGAGCGAATCAGGCGAAACCCGGCGCAGGTCGAGAGCTAGTGAGACCGTAAACGGTTTCAATATCGAACCCGGTTCGAATACGTCCGTCACCACACGGTTACGCAACGCAGGCCCTTGTAGCAAGGAACGATCGTTCGGGTCGTAGCTCGGATAATTTGCGAGAGCCAGAATCTCGCCGGTATGGCCATCGACGACAACTGCGGAGCCGGCCTGCGCGTTGCTACTGATGACGGCTGAGCGCAGCGCGTTGAAGGCGCTGTACTGGATACTGCCGTTGAGGGCAAGCTGGACGTCGACGCCAGGACGTGCAGCATTCACGTTCCCCAGATCTTCGACGACGCGTCCCACTCTATCGCGAATGACCAACTTGGTGCCGTCCACGGCTCCAAGCTTCGCGTCTTGGGCAAGCTCTACGCCGTCTTCGCCCTCACCCGTGATGCGGGTAAAGCCGACCAGTTGTGCGGTAACTTCCTCTTCAGGGTATAGACGCTTGTACTCCGTAGTCTGGTAGATTCCCGGGATGCCCAGAGACTTGATTTTGTCAGCCTCGCCAAGGGGTACCTGATGCTTCAGGTAGACGAATGTTTTGTCCCTGTCGAATTGTGCGGTGATCTGCTGCGCAGGCATGTCGAGTAGCCGCGACAGCATCGCAAGTTTGCCGGGTTCAAGGTCTTCGGGAATTTCCTTAGGATCGACCCAGATGGACTTCACGAGAACATTTGTAGCCAGCACCATCCCGTTCCTGTCTATTATCTTTCCGCGTTCAGCGCCAACGTCGATGATGTTTTCAACTCGCGAGGCGCCTTCCTTTTCATAGAACTTGCGATCGATAACCTGAATCCAGAAGGCACGGGCCGCGCAGGACCCAAACGCGATCGACATGAAAATCATCACTAGCGTCGACCGTCCGCGGGAAACGTTTGCCTTCACGAGTGGCGTTTGATTGAAAGTGACGTTTCGCGGCATCTAATAGCTAGTGAGTGTGATTTCCGAAGCGATCGACGATCCGCCGACACACCGGGAATTTCTTTGCTTGTGCTGTCGAAAGACGGGTTCGGCAAAGAAGGGAGCGGGTGTGCGGAGTCAGAAGAATAGAAAGTCCGGAACCTACGGGGTTGGACGCGACAATACGTTGCTCGAATTGGGCATGTGGTTGACGCTGCCACAGGCATTGCAAAACTACGCTGATACCTGCGGGCTGCGCGAAACGACGAGCGGCGGGATCGAGAGAAAAACGATCCCGAGCGCGGATATAAGTAGGTTCATTTTTCCGGCCACGCTATAGGAGATCACACCTGCGATGCCACCCACGCAAAATGCTGCCATCGTCAGCGCTTTGGCTTTCAGTTCGTGGAAGTGCTCAACCCGATCAGGCAGCTTATTCCTCTGAAGTGCATGAGCGAAGATAAGACCGAGTTTCACTCCGATATCGGTCGATGTGCCCGAAAAATGAGTAGTGCGCACCCGGAAATTGGAAACGACGGCGGCGGTTGCGTTCTGGCAACCCATGAGAAAACTCAGTCCGAAAACGAGCACCAGGCCGCTTGCAGTGTGAACCTTCACGTCTATAACTGCGAGAACCACAAGCGACACGGCTTCCGCCATGAAGATGATCGCGCACGCGTGCGCCCGGTTACCTGCACCGCGAAACTCGAGAAGAAGCGCAGAAAGCATCGCTCCCACAATGAAGAGCACGATGATCACGAGGAGTGAGAGCCCCGAACGCGGGTCGCCTGTGGCGATCCTGTCTGCCAATGACGTCACATTGCCAGTCATGTTGCCCGAGAAAATACCCGCGACACAAAAGCCCGTCGCATTGAGAAAGCCGGCGACTGCCGCGAGCGACCAGGCCAAACGCAGTTCGTGACGTGACGACAGGACGGTCTGGTCTAGAGGCATTTGCTGGAGATCCCTATTTCTGGCGTGGTGACGCATCGATCCGCGATGCTCGAAAGAGACCAGGTGTTTTCCGCCTTGGCTTGTGTTGATGTGCGTCAAGCATGACAGCGGACACGCAAAGGATACCGATGTGACTCACGTCACAAGAAGCTCTCTGCCGGGAAATCAGATTTGCGGGAAAGGGCTTACCTCGACGGCCCGCCTGTAGAAGTGCATGCAGGTCATTAGGCCATCAAACATGGCGGCGTGGGTTTTGTGACATGGCGCTTGGGGAGGCAGAACACGTTGCCGCTTCCATGCCCGTCGCCAGCGTCGTATGTGATAGGCGAGTTGCTGCAGTCGCATGTGGTTGGGAGGATCTCGACTGAACAGCGTTGGTACACTCGCCGAATTTGGCGCAGGTACTTAAGCTTTAGCATCCTTGCGAATTCTTCAGCGGATGCTTTTCGGCGGTCCTCGGGCCAGTGAGTCGGAAGACGCTCTTCCTAGCGGGAAGCGTTTTCCCGGATAAAGCCAAGATGGGTGACTAGCGCGTTGCGTGCGGCAATTGGGTCGTGACGCTCAATAGCATCGTAGATATGCCGATGCTGTTCCATCAGATGCGACAAGTCTGCGTCTCTTTTCTCGAATGTTGAGTAGGTTTCTTCAATCGATTTCTGTACGAGGTTGTACAGACCATGCATCACATGAACGAGGACGATGTTGTGAGTAGCCTCGGCAATTCGCAAATGGAAAGCGGCATCAAGCAGCGGCAGCGATGTTTGCCCAGCGTGCACGGCGTATGGGTTCTGCCTGGTAAACGCCGATTCGAGGGCGTTCAAGGCATCTTTGACCTGCCGGATATCGGATTTCGTCGCGCGTGTGGCTGCCAACTCGACTGTCACGGCTTCCAGTCCTTCACGCATTTCCAGAATATCTCCCGCCGCCTTGCGGTGGCGCGCTATCAAGTGCGCCAACGGGTCCGCGATGAGGGGCGAACTGGAGTTTGCGACGACATATCCGCCTCCCGTCCTGGATTGAATCAGTTTGCTACCTTCCAGTCGGAGCAATGCTTCTCGTAACGACGGGCGAGATACGTTCAAACGTTGCGCCAGGTCGCGCTCCGATGGTAGCGATTCTCCCGCTCGCAGTGTCCCGTCAACAATCAGTTGTTCGAGTTGATCGCAGACGGCGTCGGACAGGCGGAATCGGGGTGGTGGGGTGATTGGGGAAAAAGACATCTACGCCGGCTCCTTCGCGTCTCTAGATTTTTTGGTTCAACTTCCCGCCTGATTCATGCGGGAAGTTCTGGTCGTGAATGCGATCAACGCTTCAACTTTCGCCTGGTTTCATCGGATAACTGAACGTTGCTCTCGCTGCTACAAACGCCGACTCCCGGGCCGCAATCCAGCGACAAACCGGAACGATTTCACCGAGCAAATCGCGGCCGAGCTTGGTTGCTTCATATTCGACGCGTGGAGGAATCTGCGCGAATACAGTGCGCGTGACCAGTCCTTCCCTCTCTAACGTTCGTAAGGTTTGGGACAACATCTTTTGGCTTATACCGTCGACCTGCTCGAGAACCCTCGAGAATCGTAGTGGTTGGTCTGTTTCGGCGACTACCTGAAGTACTTTCAGTGGCCACTTCGAGGTAACGCGTTCAAGGACATCGCGCGCAAACGTGTCCCGCTCTGAAGTGGTCCCGGTATACGAGGTCTTCGGATGACGGTTCGGTTCAGTAACCATAAGGGTAGTATGGTCCAGTAAGGAGGTTTGATCACTCCGGGAACTGTAAAGGCAGTGTGGTCGTTCGTCAATGCTCCGGGTGCCGGACCAATCGATCCGTCGGGGGCCGCTACGGGCGATCGACGGGCGGGGGGACTTGGTTGGGGCGGTAAGGAAATCAAGCATTAGGTCCTAACGTCGGCCTCCGAGTCATCTCGAATTTTGATGGTCAAGTTCCTGGTTGTTTCCACGTAGTCATCCGTTGTGGCGGGCACCTGACTCGCAATTCGCCGTCTAGGGCGCTGGTTTCATTTCTGGCGCGACGTGCCGTTTTTAGGGTTTCCACGCGTTTCCACGGTCGGTGCACGCGACTACGATTCGTCTGGTCGGGTGGTCGACCAGTCGGCCAACAGACCAAAACAGAACCATAGGGTCGGAGCTCTGCGTGCGCTATGCGAGGGCTGCGATGTGAAGGAGACGAAATGTCACAGAAATTCCATCATCCGCTCGTCAGGCCGATTGAGCCTCCCGTCCACGCGCCGAGTACTTGCGCCACCTGTTGTCAAGCAATGACGGCGGGGTATGGGCAATGAGCTACCTCTACGACGAAGTGATCGACGGTGTTCTTCCGTCGCACGACAGGGACACGCTCGTAAGGGAGATCCGGACCCTGCTGCCGGACATGGAATTGCTGGACTCCAAAGAAAGCATGCGGCCCTTTGAATGCGACGGGCTTTCAGCGTATCGATGCGCGCCAATGCTTGTTGCTCTGCCCGACAAGATTGAGCAGGTCGAGCAATTGTTGAAGTACGCTGCCCGGCGCCGGATACCGATAGTTGCCCGGGGAGCAGGCACGGGACTTTCGGGAGGTGCGATGCCTCTTGAGAAAGGGATATTGCTCGTGATGGCCCGCTTCAACAAGATCATCGAATTCGACGTAGATGCTTGTACGGCGCGGGTGCAGCCGGGCGTCCGCAATCTCGCAATTTCACAAGCAGCGGCGCCGTACGGCCTTTACTATGCCCCTGACCCGTCGTCCCAGATCGCATGTTCGATTGGCGGCAATGTGGCCGAGAACTGAAGTTGACCCGCGAAAACGGACACCTATGCTTTTGATCAGGAGGTGTCGAAATGGGCAGGCATCGTACCCCATACCCTGTGGAATTCCGGGCTCACATGGTCGAGCTGGTTAAGGCCGGAAGAACGCCTGAGGATCTGGCGCGCGAGTTCGAGCCGACCGAACAGACGATCAACAACTGGGTCGCGCAGGCCGATCGCGATGCGGGTGTGCGTCACGACGGGCTGACCACGGCCGAGCGGCAGGAACTCACACGGTTGCGTCGCGAGAACCGGCAACTGAAGATGGAAAGGGACATTCTCTCGCAGGCCGCGGCCTGGTTCGCGAGGGAGACGGGAGCCGTTCCGCCGAAGGGCGGTACGGATTCATGAGAGCGAACCGGGCCAGGTGGCCCATTGCCACGATGGCACGGCTGCTCAGGGTCTCCGCGAGCGGCTACTACGCATGGCTGGTGCGTGAGCCATCGAAACGCTCGTGTAGCGATGCGCAACTGCTCGAGCGCATCCGCACGCTGCATGCGAATTCACGCGGCACATATGGGGCGCCACGTATCCATGCGCAGCTCGCGTGGGAAGGCGTGCATGTGGGATGCAAGCGGGTCGCACGTCTGATGCACCTGGCCGGCCTGCATGGTGCGAGCCGGCGGCGCTGGCCACACACCACGCGGCAACGCGCGGGGGCTCGGCGCGCTCCGGATCTGGTGCGTCGGCACTTCTGCGCGGAGGCGACAAACATGCTGTGGGTGGCGGACGCCACCTACATCCCGACTGGCGAGGGGTTTCTGTATCTGGCCGTAGTCCTCGACGTGTTCAGTCGCCGAATTGTAGGCTGGGCGATGTCAAGCCATCTGTACACCGAACTGATGCTGCGCGCACTCGATATGGCGTTGCTGCAGCGACGCCACGAGGGCGTAATTCTACATTCGGACCAGGGATGCCAATACACCTCTATTGCATTCGGACGGCGCTGCCGCGAAGCCGGTGTGCAACCGTCGATGGGGACGGCCGGCGACGCGTACGACAACGCGATGTGCGAATCGTTCTTCGGCACGCTTGAAGCGGAGCTACTCTCGCGAGAACTCTTTGCGACTCGTGAACAGGCCCGGCAACGCATCTTCTGGTTCCTGGAGGGCTGGTACAACGTACGCCGCTTACACAGCGGCATTGGCTATCGTTCGCCGCTTGAATTCGAAAACCTCAACGTTAAAAGGCAAACCGTATCGCCTTGCGGGTTGTCCACCGGCGGGCAGCGTCATGGTCGTGAGAGGCGACCCGCCGCCCGCCCGTGGACAACCCGCGACTCAACACTCAACGGAGGTTAGATCGCATCAAATCGCAGGCTGCAAATCCGTCCGTCGAACCGGGTCAACCTCAAACGCTGGCGGCGTGCACTGTCTCAAATACGGTCTGACCGTTCACAACATCCTGAAAGTTGAGATTTTGACTATTGAGGGTGAGCGTCTGACGTTGGGTTCCGCGGCCCTGGATAGCGCTGGATTTGATCTGTTGGCGCTCTTTACTGGCTCGGAAGGGATGCTCGGAATCGTGACCGAAGTTACGGTCAAGCTGCTTCCGAAGCCGCAAAGCGCGAAGGTGTTGCTCGCCAGTTTTGACGATGTCGAACGCGCCGGTGCCGCAGTGGCAAAGATTATCGGCGATGGAATTATTCCCGGGGGTCTTGAAATGATGGACAACCTCGCCATCCGGGCTGCCGAGGACTTTATCCGTGCTGGTTACCCGGTCGAGGCTGAAGCAGTCCTTCTATGCGAACTCGACGGATCTGAGTCGGACGTCGAGGAGGACGTGGAGCGCGTCGATGCGATCTTGCGTATGGCGGGCGCAACCGATGTGCGTCACGCGAAGGACGAAGCCGAGCGTCAGAAATTCTGGGCAGGACGAAAGAATGCGTTTCCCGCTGTCGGTCGAATCTCTTCAGATTATTACTGTATGGATGGCACGATTCCACGCCGGCAGTTGCCTCACGTTCTAAAAGGAATTGCTGACTTGTCCATCGAATATGGATTGCGCGTTGCGAACGTATTTCACGCGGGCGACGGCAATATGCATCCGCTCATTCTTTTTGACGCAAACGTCCCGGGCGAGATGGATAGAGCGGAAGCGATCGGTGCACGAATCCTTGAACTGTGCGTGAAAGTGGGCGGCAGCATTACGGGTGAGCACGGCGTAGGTCGCGAGAAGATCAATCAGATGTGCGCGCAATTCAACAGCGACGAATTGCTCGTATTCCACGCGGTGAAGGCGGCGTTTGACCCGAACGGCTTGCTGAACCCTGGCAAAAACATACCCACGCTGCACCGTTGTGCCGAGTTTGGATCAATGCACGTGCATCACGGACAACTTCCTTTCCCTGAACTGGAGCGCTTCTGATGCGCCGCGATATGAACCCCGACAACAGCGCGCAACTCATTGAGCAAGTGATGCAGGCCATCAGCACGCGGACACCACTTCGAATCCGCGGCGGTGACAGCAAATTGGCGTTGGGACGTGTAGTCGATGCAGAACCTCTCGATACACGCAAGCACAGAGACATCATCAGCTACGATCCGACCGAACTGGTGGTTACCGCTCGGGCTGGCACTCCTGTCGCTGAACTAAATGCCGTGCTGGATGCTGCCGGTCAAATGCTTCCATGCGAGCCGCCAGCGTTCGGGGGAGCTGCGACGGTTGGTGGGATGGTGGCGAGTGGTTTGTCTGGCCCGCGCCGTCCGTGGGCCGGGTCGGTGCGCGATTTCGTCTTGGGCTGTCGCGCGATCACTGGCAACGGCAAGCACCTGCGTTTTGGTGGCGAAGTGATGAAGAACGTCGCGGGCTATGACGTTTCACGTTTGCTCACGGGAAGCTACGGCTGCCTCGGGTTGATCACGGAAGTTTCGCTGAAAGTCCTGCCGAAGCCGCGCGCGACAGTTCATCTGGAACTTGAGACCGACGTCGCGAATGCACTGTCCAGGCTTGCCGAGTGGCGACGTTCGGGGCTGCCCATCGCCGGCGCGTGCTACACGTCGAACATGCTTCACCTTCGTATCGAAGGGGGCAATGGCTCCGTTCGTGCGGCACGCGAGCTCATTGGCGGTGAGGAGGCTGACGACACCTTCTGGACAGCGTTGCGCGAATTTCGTCTTCCATTCTTTGACGGGCGGGATCCGTTGTGGAGAATCTCGCTGCCTCCGACCGCTCCCGTTATCGATTTGCCGGGCGATACCTTACTGGATTGGGGGGGCGCTCAACGCTGGCTTACCACTTCAGCGCCAGCAGATGAACTGCGTCAGATCGCCCAAAGCCATGGTGGACATGCGACTGCCTTCCGTTCGCATGAGACAAATGAGCCGTTTCACCCGCTACCTGCGCCCCTGCTGCGGTACCACCGTCAGTTGAAGCAACGGCTGGATCCCCACGGGATCTTTAATCCGGGCCGCATCTACGCGGAAATCTGAGCGACTGCCAGCGAGTAATCCGATGCAAACGAATTTCAGCGAAGAAGCAAAGAAGCTCGAGCGCGCAGATGAAGCGGCGAGCATTCTCCGTTCTTGCGTACATTGCGGGTTCTGCAACGCAACCTGCCCGACCTATCAGTTGCTTGGTAACGAACTCGACGGTCCGCGCGGGCGCATATATTTGATCAAACAGGTACTCGAGGGGGAGCCTGTCACTGCACAAACGCAGCTTCATCTCGACCGATGCCTCAGTTGCCGAAACTGCGAAACCACGTGTCCGTCGGGAGTGCAGTACCACAAGCTTCTTGATATCGGCCGTGCGGAGGTCGAGCGTCGCGTTGCGCGGCCGACAACCGAAAGGTTGCTTCGCGCTGCTTTGCGCCATGTAGTACCTCGCGCAAGAGTGTTTGCTACTGCGCTCAAGGCGGGGCGGGCAATGCATCCGCTGTTGCCAGCTTCAGTGAAGCAGAAAATTCCGCCTCGCCATGTCGCAGCGAAACTTCGGCCACCAACTCAGCATCAGCGTCGTATGTTGATGCTCGAAGGCTGCGTTCAACCCTCGCTGTCGCCGAACACGAACGCAGCGGCTGCACGTGTGCTGGACAGACTTGGTATTAGCGTTTCCCCTGCTAAGGACGCTGGTTGCTGCGGCGCAACCGATTATCACCTCGGGGCTCACGCAGCTGGGCTTGAGCGTGCAAAACGGAATATCGATGCGTGGTGGCCCGCAATCGAAGCGGGCGCCGAAGCAATTGTAATATCGGCGAGTGGATGCGGTGCCTTCGTCAAAGAGTACGGTGAATTGCTGCAGCGCGATCCAGCGTACGCTCACAAGGCGGAGCGCGTCAGCGCGCTTGCCCGTGATCTTGCTCAAATTCTTGCGGCAGAGCCGTTGAACAAGTTAAGAGGTGGGGCAACCCAGCGCGTCGCGTTTCACTGCCCGTGTACCTTGCAGCACGCGCAGAAGCTGGGGGGGGCCGTTGAACATATTCTTCAGCAACTGGGCTTCGATCTCACAGCAGTCCCAGACGCTCACCTGTGCTGCGGCTCGGCCGGTACATATTCGATTACTCAGCCCGTATTGGCAGCCAAGCTTCGCGAGAACAAGCTCAACGCACTCGAGAGTGGTAAGCCGGATACGATCGTCACCGCCAACATCGGTTGCCAGACGCATCTGAGCGGTGCAAGCCGGACTCCAGTTCGCCACTGGATCGAACTCGTTGAGGAGTCGCTCCCGGAACGCGCGGGAGGGCGCATCGGACACGGAGTTTGAGCCGAAATTGCAATTGGCGTCGCAGTGTCAAAGGCGGGCGCCAACGCTCTTCAAGACTGCTCCACGCGCACACGGGCGAACCTCTGCGCCAGTATTCCGCTTGACATGTCCTCCGGATCTGAATTCAGACGGGGGAAGATACGCGATGCACGGCCTGAAAGAAGGTGTCGTTACCCATGCGATCGAGGTGGC
Organism: Paraburkholderia sp. 40; assembly: GCF_050434105.1. Classification (NCBI taxonomy): domain Bacteria; kingdom Pseudomonadati; phylum Pseudomonadota; class Betaproteobacteria; order Burkholderiales; family Burkholderiaceae; genus Paraburkholderia; species Paraburkholderia sp. 40. The sequence continues at coordinate 925,885 of NZ_JBNPVY010000004.1, forward strand.
TTCGTGTGTCGCGTCCACGTACTCCATGCGACGGCACTTTTCCGCCGTCGAACTGGTTCGCAAATGAATAGTTGTCCGAAAATGATCGGGAACAGGAGACAGAATGAATCCGGCCATTCCGTTGTCAGCAGGTGCGATTTATACGCAGCCGCTTACCCCCGTGAGCAACTCACTGCTTCTTTCGTTCGTGGTAGCTGCAATACCGATTGTCGTTGCACTTGTAATGCTTGGCATTCTGCGTCGCCCTGCGTGGCAGGCTTCCCTCGCGGGCCTGATCACTGGACTAGTTATCGCCGTAGCAATTTGGGGCATGCCTGCCGGTCTTGCTTTCAACTCGGTTGCTGCCGGCATGGCTCTCGCGCTGCTCCCGGTTATGTGGATCGTGTTCACCGCTCTACTGCTTTACAACATTGCGGTTAAGTCCGGGCGTTTTGACCAGTTTCGTCAGTGGATGCTAGATCACTTACCTGACGACAGACGCCTTGTCCTGCTTGTAGTCGCATTTTCATTCGGCTGTTTGCTTGAGGGTATTTCAGGATTCGGTACTCCGGTCGCGATTACCAGCGCGCTGCTCGTCGGACTCGGCTTTCCAACGCTTGAGGCTCTTACTTTCGCCCTGATATTCAATACGGCTCCGGTGGCATTTGGTGCGCTTGGGGTACCGATCACGGTGCTCGGCGCGGTGACATCGCTTCCCTCGGACACGCTTGCTGCCATGGTCGGTCGACAACTGCCGTTCTTCGCATTCCTCCTGCCGTTCTATGTCGTTGCAATGTATGGTGGAATCCGTTCAATCGGAAAGTTGTGGCCAGCCCTTGTCGTATCGGGTGGAAGTTTTGCTTTCACGCAATTCATAACCTCGAATTATTTGGGCTATCAACTCACCGACGTGCTCGCCTCGCTAACCTCGTTAATCGTGACGATCGCGTTTCTCAAGGTTTGGAAGCCAGAGCCGGACCCCGCGTTTGCAGTGATCCGGTCTGGGGAAATCGCGACCGGCAGCAAGCGAATCGGCTACGGTGGCTGGATGCCTTGGATCGTCGTCTCTGTAGTGGTCATCGTCTGGGTTCATGCGCAGATCGCTACAATCGGCGACCTCAAAGTTCAGTGGCCGGGCTTGCACAACGCCGTCTTTGTCACGCTTTATAACAAGCCTTACGCGGCGGTCTGGGATTTCCAGCCGATGGGTACCGGGACAGCCATTCTTCTGGCGGCAATCATCACTACCCTTTGGACTCGAACTGGTGTGGGTGACTTTTTCGGTTGCGTAGTCAAAACGTGGCGACAGACGCGGATTGCCATAGCAACCGTAATGATGATTGTAGGGCTGGCGTATCTGCTTAACTATTCGGGGATGAGCTACACGTTAGGCTTGGGCGTGGCGTCAACGGGGACATTTTTTCCCTTGGTATCAGCATCGCTCGGCTGGATAGCGGTGTTTCTCTCCGGAAGCGATACGTCGGGCAACGCGCTGTTTGGCAACTTGCAGGTCGTGGCAGCCCGACAATTGGGGCTTGATCCAGTCTTGATGGCGGCAACCAATTCGTCCGGCGGGGTGATGGGGAAGATGATTTCTCCGCAAAACATCGCGACTGGCGTTTCAACGACGGAATTGAAAGGGAAGGAAGGCATCGTTTTCGCACGGACCTTCTGGCATAGCGTATTTCTGACGTTCCTTCTTGGACTGCTCGTGATTCTGCAACAGCATGTGCTGTCGTGGATGATCCCGACTTTGCATCATTAACCTGATACCGCCCCGCCAGACGGCTTTCCGCCCGCCGCAGGAGTGGCTCGTTTGCGATGCGGCTGACCTGCGATGGGTACCGAACGGCATTGCCATACTTCGGGTATGCCGTTCTCTTCCTTTGCATCCGCTATCAAGCCAAAGGTTGGCGATTGTCAGGCCGGACGTCCGACTCTCGTAGCCACTGAGTCGTGAGCAATCGTAGACAGCCACTCCGAAACGTTTAAGCGCCATCGTCCGCTGAGGCGGCGTCTTCCTTGAATGCGCCACTAATCGTCGATCTATTCAATACATTTGATATCGACTTAGGTGATTCTTTCTGGTCTTATGCAAACTAAAACGCAGTAATAAAGTATCGATGAAGTGTAGTTCGTCCACGAAATAACTGAAGGATACGATCATGGCAAGGATGAGAGCCGTCGACGCCGCCGTTCTGGTGCTCGAAAAAGAAGGCATCGATACCGCGTTCGGCGTGCCGGGCGCCGCGATCAACCCGTTCTACTCGGCGATGCGCAAAGCCGGCGGCATCAGCCACGTGCTCGCGCGCCATGTGGAGGGCGCATCGCACATGGCCGAGGGCTACACGCGTGCGCAGCCGGGCAACATCGGCGTGTGCATCGGCACCTCGGGCCCCGCGGGCACCGACATGATCACCGGTTTGTACTCCGCGCAGGCCGACTCGATTCCTATTCTGGCTATCACAGGCCAGGCGCCGCGCGCGCGTCTGTACAAGGAAGACTTCCAGGCCGTCGATATCGAATCGATCGCCAAGCCCGTCACCAAGTGGGCCGTGACCGTGCGCGAGCCGGCGCTGGTGCCGCGCGTGTTCCAGCAGGCGTTCCATCTGATGCGCTCGGGCCGCCCGGGCCCGGTGCTGGTCGATCTGCCGATCGACGTGCAGCTCGCCGAAATCGAATTCGACATCGACACGTACGAGCCGCTGCCGGTCTACAAGCCGAAGGCGACCCGCAAGCAGATCGAAGCCGCGCTCACGCTGCTCAACGATGCGGACAAGCCGCTGATCGTGTCGGGCGGCGGCGTGCTGAACGCCGTGGCCGAAGACCTGCTCGTGAAGTTCGCCGAAACGCTCGGCGTGCCGGTGATCCCGACGCTGATGTCGTGGGGCGCGATTCCCGACGACCATCCGCTGATGGCCGGCATGGTCGGTCTGCAAACCTCGCACCGCTACGGCAACGCGACGATGCTCGCGTCCGACTTCGTGCTCGGCATCGGCAACCGCTGGGCCAACCGTCACACCGGCAGCGTCGATGTCTATACGAAGGGCCGCAAGTTCGTGCACGTCGATATCGAACCGACGCAGATCGGCCGCGTGTTCGGCCCGGATCTCGGCATCGTGTCGGACGCGAAGGCCGCGCTCGAACTGTTCGTCGAAGTCGCCAGCGAATGGAAGGCCGCGGGCAAGCTGAAGGATCGCGCCGCGTGGGTTGCCGATTGCCAGCAACGCAAGCGCACGATGCTGCGCAAGACGCACTTCGACAACGTGCCGATGAAGCCTCAGCGCGTCTACGAAGAGATGAACCAGGTGTTCGGCCGCGACACGTGCTACGTGAGCACGATCGGCCTGTCGCAGATCGCAGCCGCGCAATTCCTCCACGTGTACAAGGCGCGCAACTGGATCAACTGCGGTCAGGCCGGCCCGCTCGGCTGGACGATTCCGGCGGCGCTCGGCGTGCGCGCGGCCGACCCGCAACGGCCGATCGTCGCGCTGTCGGGCGACTACGACTTCCAGTTCATGATCGAGGAGCTCGCGGCCGGCGCGCAATTCAAGCTGCCGTACGTGCATGTCGTCGTGAACAACTCGTACCTCGGGCTGATTCGCCAGGCGCAGCGCGCGTTCGAGATGGACTACTGCGTGCAGCTCGGCTTCGAGAACATCAACTCGCCGGAGACGAACGGCTATGGCGTCGATCACGTCGCCGTCGCCGAAGGTCTCGGCTGCAAGGCGCTTCGCGTGTTCAAGCCCGAAGAGCTGAAGCCGGCGCTGCAAAAAGCGCAGTCGATGCTCGCCGAGTTCAACGTGCCGGTGATCGTCGAAGTGATTCTCGAGCGTGTGACCAATATCTCGATGGGCACCGAAATCGACGCGATCAACGAGTTTGAAGAGCTCGCCGTGACACGTGCCGATGCGCCGAGCGCCGTCAGCCTGTTGGATTGAGTTCGACGGGGCATCAGCCGGGCGAACCTTCCGTTCGCCCGGGATCCGCTATACAACTGACCGACCAGAGAGAAAGGGACCATGCCGAAATTTGCAGCCAACCTGACCATGCTGTTCAACGAAGTCCCGTTCCTCGAGCGCTTCGCCGCGGCGGCAAATGTGGGCTTCAATGCGGTGGAGTTTCTCTTTCCGTACCCGTACAAGATTGCCGAACTGAGCGACCGTTTGCAGCAGAACCGCCTCAAGCTTGTGCTGCATAACCTGCCCGCCGGCGACTGGGATGCCGGAGAACGCGGCATCGCGTCACTGCCGGATCGCGTGAGCGAGTTCCAGGATGGCGTCGGCCGCGCGATCGAATACGCGAAAGCGCTGAAGGTGCCGCAACTGAACTGTCTGGTCGGCATTCGGAAGGGCGTGGATGCGGACAAGGCGCGTTCGACGATTGTTGACAACCTGCGCTTCGCCGCCACGGCGCTGAAACGGGAGGGCATCAAGCTGCTCGTCGAGCCGTGCAACTCGTATGACATTCCAGGCTTCGCGTTGAACCGTTCGTCGGAAGCGTTGGACGTCATCCGCGCCACCGGCTCGGACAATCTGTTCCTGCAGTACGACATCTATCACATGCAGAGGACGGAAGGCGAGCTAGCGGCGACCATCAGGAAGAACCTGCCGTTGATCGCGCATATCCAACTCGCCGACAACCCGGGCCGCAACGAGCCCGGCACCGGCGAAATCAACTACCCGTTCCTGTTCGAATTCCTCGATTCGCTTGGCTATGGCGGCTACATTGGCTGCGAATACAAGCCGCACACGACGACTGCAGAAGGCCTGGGCTGGCTGAAAAGCATCGACCGATCGTCCTATGCCAAATGAGCCTCATACTGCAATGAAAAACGAGCCACGCGAGTTGCTTAACAAAATGTTTTCGGCTGCTGTGGAAGCTGCTCAGCCGTCGCGATGCATAGCGCCGTTTCTGCCACCGCCACCAATCGGCAGGACGATTGTGATTGGCGCGGGAAAGGCATCAGCTTCGATGGCCAGTGCGCTCGAGAAGATTTGGCCTGGTGAACTGACGGGCATGGTGGTAACGCGATATGGGTACGCGGTCCAATGCGGCCGGATCGAGATAGTCGAAGCAGCGCATCCAGTTCCCGATATTAACGGCTTGCGCGGAACCCGGACCATCCTCGACCTGGTAAGCGGCCTGACCGAAGACGATCTCGTAATTTGCCTTATGTCTGGAGGCGCGTCATCGCTGCTGTCTTTGCCGCTTGATCCATTAACCTTGGAAGAAAAAAAGGATATCAACCGTGCGTTGCTTAATTCGGGCGCAGCGATTAGCGAAATCAACTGCGTTCGTCGCCACCTCTCGTCTGTAAAGGGAGGGCGTCTTGCTGCCGCATGTCATCCGGCGCAACTATTGACGCTGTTGATCTCGGATGTGCCCGGTGACTCGCCGGTCGATATTGGATCCGGCCCAACTGTTGCTGACCCATCGACCTGCGCGGACGCGTTGAGCATTATCCGACGCTACGGCATTGCGATGCCACTGGCCGCCATGCAAATCCTGGAGAGCGGGGCGGGAGAATCGATAAAGCCGGGTAACCCCTCTTTGACGAGTTCTGCTTATCAGATAATCACCGCCCCACAGATTGCGCTTGAGGCTGCGGCGGAAGTTGCGAAGGCTGAAGGGATTCCTTGCTACATATTGAGCGACCGGATAGAAGGTGAGGCACGAGATGTCGGGAAGGTCATCGCGGGAATTGCTCTCCAGGTCGCCCGACGTAATCAGCCCTTTAAGGCGCCATGTATTTTGCTCTCCGGCGGCGAGACCACTGTGTCGGTGAAGGGCGACGGGCGTGGTGGACGAAATGTCGAATTCCTCTTGTCGCTTGCCATTGCCCTGGAAGGGGAAGATGGGGTGCATGCAATCGCCTGTGATACCGACGGTGTTGACGGTCGGGACGAGATAGCAGGGGCCTTTATCTCACCCAATACGTTAGACCGTGCCTGGAAGAGTGGGATGAACCCACAGGCGAGTCTTGATAACAACGACGGCCACACCTTTTTCGGAGGGCTTGGGGATTCGGTCATTTGTGGGCCGACGCTGACGAATGTGAATGACTTTCGCGCTGTTCTAGTACTTCCGAAAAGCGCTGACCATCAGCAGGAGAATTGAAATGAAGCGGTCTCGCAATGCAAAAATCGTCGCGACTCTTGGTCCGGCTAGCTCAGAAAGTGGAATGATCCAACGGCTATTCGATGCTGGCGTTGACGTATTCAGGCTGAATTTCAGCCACGGGAGCCACGAAGACCACTTGCAACGGCTTTCCGCCATCAGAAACCTCGAAAAGGAATCCGGCCGGCCGATCGGCGTCCTCCTGGATTTGCAGGGACCGAAGCTTCGGCTTGGAACATTTCAGGCCGGAGCGGTGGAGCTTTCGGTCGGCCAAAAGTTTCGGCTCGACCTGGATCCGACACCGGGCGATAGCGAACGCGCGCCTTTGCCGCACCCTGAAATTTTTGCCGCAATCGAAGCAGGCTCAGAGTTGTTGCTCGATGACGGCAAGGTGAAGCTGCGTGTAGAAGCGAAAGGTAGTGACTTCGCCGAAACCTCCGTCATCGTCGCAGGTCGGATCTCGGACAGGAAGGGTGTCAACGTTCCAGGCGCGATGCTGCCTATATCGCCGCTTACCCGCAAGGATCGTGAGGACCTTTCGTTCGGGCTCGAGAACGGGGTCGACTGGGTTGCACTCTCATTCGTGCAGCGCCCGGAAGACATTGACGAAGCCCGTGCCATCATCGGCGATCGGGCGTGGATCATGGCGAAGCTTGAGAAGCCGCTTGCGATTGACCATCTCGACGAAATCATTGAGCGTTGCGATGGGATTATGGTGGCACGGGGAGACCTTGGGGTCGAATTGCCTGCGGAACAGATCCCCGAATTGCAGCGGCGAATCGTCCGAAGCTGTCGGGAAGCCGGAAAGCCCGTCATCGTCGCAACGCAGATGCTCGAATCGATGACAAATTCGCCGGTTCCAACGCGAGCGGAAACCTCCGACGTGGCGGGCGCTATTTACATAGGTGCGGACGCTGTCATGCTTTCTGCAGAATCGGCTAGTGGAAGATTTCCGTTGGACGCGGTGTCTGTCATGAATCGGATCATTGAACGGGTGGAACGCGATCCCGAATATCGAACCGGAATCGATGCGTCACATACCAAGGCGCAGTCAACAACGGCAGACGCAATTTGTTGCGCCTTACGGCAAGTCGTTCGGATAATCGCGCCCGCAGTTACCGTGACGTACACATCGTCGGGATTCACGAGCCTTCGCGCGGCTAGAGAGCGGGTATCCACAGCGATTATAGCGATGACACCTTCGGTGTTGATCGCTCGCAGACTCGCCCTTGTTTGGGGTGTCCACGCGTTGCCGTTTAGAAACGCACACGACGTCGGCGAGATGATCGAACTCGCTTGCGAAGCGGCAGCGAGCGAAGGCTTTGCGCGTCAAGGTGATTCGGTGGTGATTGCAGCGGGATTGCCATTTGGGGAATCAGGGACGACCAATCTCCTGCAAATTGCTAAGCTCGATGCAATGGCGTGAGCGTTAAGGCAAAGCTGAACAAGCGGGTAAATCGGCGACGTGTCAGCGATTTGAACTTCGCCAAGTGATGAGGCCGAGCTTAAGCCCTTGCTTTTCGGCCCTCGCAGGCCTGTTGGGCGGGCACTTTGCCCGCCTTTCGCCCACTATGGGCGTACCGGTGCCATCAGTTTCTTGCGCGACAGGTAGACGTTCGCCAGTGCGAGCGCGACGAACGCCCGGTTGGCGTTCTTTGCCAGCCCTCGATAGCGCACCTTGGTAAATCCCCACAGGCGCTTCACAACCGCGAAGACGTGTTCGACTCGCGCCCGGATCTTCGACTTGTTGCGGTTCTTGCCGCGCTGCACCTCGTCGACTTCGCCGCCCGCACGGCGCGTGCGCTGATTGGTATAGTCGCGCGCCCTGGGCGCCTTGCTGTGGATCAGTGCCTTCTGGCTCGCATAGGCGCTGTCGCCGTAGACGCGCCGCTCCTGCCCGTGCAGCAATTGCGGCAGTGGATGCTTGTCATGCACATTGGCGGGCGTGAGCACCGCGCTGTGCGCCAGGCCGCTCTGGCTGTCCACACCGATGTGCAGCTTGGCGCCGAAATACCATTGGCGACCCTTGCGGGTCTGATGCATCTCGGGGTCGCGCGCCTTCTGCTCATTCTTCGTCGAGCTCGGCGCGCCGATGATCGTCGCGTCCACGATGGTGCCGCTTTTGAGCTTCATGCCGCTGGCCTGAAGGACCCGGCCGACTTCGGCAAACAATTGCTCGCCCAGTTTGTGCGTCTCCAGCAGGCGCCGGAATTTGAGCAGCGTCGTCGCATCGGGCACACCTTCGCAACCCAGGTCAATTCCGGCAAAGCGACGCAGGCTGGCGCTGTCGTAGAGGGCCTCTTCGCAAGCGAAGTCGGCCAGATTGAACCAGTGCTGCACGAAGTGGATCCGCAGCATGCGCTCCAGACCAATTGGCGGGCGGCCATTGCCGCGCTTCGGATAATGCGGCTCGATCACCGCGCACAACTGCGACCATGGCACGATCGCATTCATCGTGTCGAGAAACTCGTCGCGCCGCGTGCGTTTGCGGTGGGTCTCGAAACCCGCACCTTGATCGGCTGCCATCGCCAGCGTCTGCTGTTTCATCCTGTTCTGCCTTCCTCGTTTAATCCGATCTCTATAACGCTTGACGTGCCAGATTGGTGGACTTAATCAGTGTTGCCTTAAGTTGGGTAACGGGTCTATTTTAGTAGCGCACGCTTAAAAGTAATGTAGTCAGCCCGTTACCCTTGGCGGTTTCAATTAGGCATTCGCAGCGTCAACCGGTCAGCAAACTGCGGATGTCCATGTTCAACGGGACAGCAGGCATGGCCGGTGGCCGTGCGAACGCATATTACCGGATCGTAATCACCCGCCCGGGTGCTTGACGGTATCATTTGATGGTCAACGCAAGCGGAGCAACCGATGCGAATCCTGGTGATCGAGGACGAGCCAAAAACAGCGGCCTATCTGAAGAAAGGTCTGGAGGAATCCGGCTACGCGGTCGACGTCGCGAACGATGGCCCGCAAGGGCTGATCCTCGCGCAGGAAGAAGAATACGACGTGATCGTGCTCGACGTGATGCTGCCCGGCATGGACGGCTGGACCGTCGTCAGGACGTTGCGCAGCACGCGCGCCACGCCGGTGCTGTTCCTCACCGCGCGCGACGAGATCGACGACCGCGTGCGCGGCCTGGAGCTCGGCGCGGACGATTACCTCGTCAAACCTTTTGCGTTCGTCGAACTGCTGGCGCGCGTGCGGACGCTGGCGCGCCGCGGGCCGCCGCGCGAAAGCGAACTGATCAAGGTGGGCGACCTGGAGATGGATGTGTACCGCCGCCGCGTCAAGCGGGGCGGCACGCGCATCGATCTCACGCCACGTGAATTCTCGCTGCTGCAACTGCTCGCGCGCCGTCAGGGAGAAGTGCTGAGCCGCACGCAGATCGCGTCGTACGTGTGGGACATGAATTTCGACAGCGACACCAATGTGGTCGAGGTGGCGATTCGCCGGCTGCGCACCAAGATCGACGACAACTTTCCCATCAAGCTGATTCACACGGTGCGCGGCGTCGGCTATGTGCTCGAACTGAAGGACACTGCCTGATGCGCGTGCGCTCGCTTGCCGCGACGCTCGCGCTTGCCTTCGGCGCCACGACGCTGGCGGTTTTCGTGCTGGTCGGCAGCTTTCTGTATCTCGCGCTCGAAAAGCAGATCAAGGCGCAGGACAATCTCGACATCGTGCTTGCCGCGCGCCACGCACGGCGGCTTGCCGAGGAACTGGAGACGTCGAAGGGCATTCGCGAGCACAGCGACCGTTTGATCAGCATCGTGCTCGGTAACCAGGCCATGTCGATGGAAGTGTTCGATCCCGATGGCAACCGGGCAGTCGAACACAACGTCGCCGGGACTTTTGCCGTGCCCAATGTGGCGAGCGGCGCGGCGAGCGGCGCGGCGACGCTCGCCGCATTGCCGCCGCTCGCGCGCGTTGCGGCTTCGGCGCGTATCACCGAGGCCGATATCGGCGAGTGGACCGGCCGCAACGGCGCGCCGATTCGCGGCATTCTCACCGACGCGCGTCTACGCGACGGCGAAACGGCGAGCGTGCTGGTGGCGCGCAACATGAGCGACCGCTGGCTGCTGCTGGACCGTTACCGCGACAGGCTTCACCTGGCGGGCGTAGCCGGCGTGATGCTGGCGATGCTGCTCGGTTATCTGCTGATCCGCGCCGTGCTGCGGCCGTTGCGCGATATCGCGGCTAGCGCGAGCCTGGTCACGGTGAATCGCCTCAATACGCGGATCGCGGTGGCGCGTGTGCCGAGCGAACTCGAGACGCTGGTGGCGTCGCTGAACGCCATGCTCGAGCGCGTCGACCACGGGTTTCAGCGTCTGTCGCGTTTCACCGCCGACCTCGCGCACGACATGCGCACGCCGCTCAGCAACATGCGCGGCGCCGCCGAAGTGGCGCTCGCCCGGCCGCGTTCCGTCGATGAATACGAGTCGCTGCTCGCCTCGAATCTGGAAGAGTGCGACCGGCTGTCGAGAATGATCGAGAACGTGCTGTTTCTGGCGCGCGCGGAACATCCGCAGTTCGTCAGGCACATGCGTGAGTTCGATGCGGCGCGAGAGTTGAGCCATATCGCCGAGTACTTCGAAGGGATTGCCGAAGAGGCGCTCGTGCGTGTGCGTGTCAGCGGCACGGCGAGCTTGACGGCGGATCTCGAACTGTTTCGCCGCGCGGTGAGCAATCTGCTGGCCAATGCCATTCGTTATACGCCGCAAGGCGGCGAGATCGTGCTGGACGCGAGCGCATCGGCCGACGCGGTGCGCGTGACCGTGTCGAATGAAGGGCAGCCTATTGCCGCCGAACATCTCGATCGGATTTTCGACCGCTTCTATCGCATCGATCCGTCACGCAGTTCGCTGCCGTCATCGGGCTGGTCGCGAGGCTCGACGGGATCGACGGGGCTCGGGCTTGCGATCGTGCGCACGATCATGGAGTTGCACGGCGGCTCGGTGCATGCGCAGAGCGATGCACGGAGTACGCGCTTTGTGCTGAGGTTCCCGCGCGCCAGGTGAAGGCGTACAACCGGTTACACAGACCCCGCCGCGCTCTTGCTTTCGCCACCCCACGTCCCACCCAGCGCTTTCAGCAACAACACACTCGATTCCAACTGCCGCGCGGCAATCTGATCCGCGATTCGCTGGTTCGTCAGCGCAATCGTCTGCGCGGTCACCACGTCGAGGTAGCTGACCGCGCCCGCCTTGAAGCGGTTCGTCGTGAGCCGCAAGGAGAGATCCGCGGCCGTGGTGGCGCGCTGCTGACTGGCGGCTTCGTCGGCGAGGGAATGCAAGGCGGACAGGTTGTCCTCGACCTGCTGGAATGCCACCAGCACCGACTGACGATAGTCCGCGACCGCGCCGTCGTATTGCGCCGTGGCGCCCTGCAACCCGGCTTCGCGCCTGCCGCCGTCGAACAGCGTGCCGGCCAGTTGCGAACCGAGCGACCAGAACAGACTCGGCGCGCTCAGCCACGGCGCGAAAAACGTGCTTTCGAGGCCGGCGCTCGCGGACAGCACCAGATCCGGAAAAAACGCCGCGTGCGCCACGCCGATCTGTGCATTCGCGGACGCCACGCGCCGTTCGGCGGCGGCGATATCCGGGCGCCGCTCCAGCAGTTGCGACGGCAAGCCGACCGGAATCGCGGGCGGTGTGACAGCCGAGCCGTTCGGTGGCAGCGTGAAGCTCGAAGCCGGCTCGCCGGTCAGCGTGGCAATCGCGTGCTGCAGTTGTGCGCGCGTCACGTCGATGTCGGTGTCCTGCGTGCGCGTCGCTTCGAGTTGCGTCGTGGCCTGGGCGACCGCGGACGCATCGATCGCACCGTTTTTCAGTTGCTGCTGCAGCAGTTTCAACGCGGCCGCGTAGGCGCTCACGCTGTCGTCGAGCAGCTTCTTCTGCGTGTCGAGCGAGCGCAGGGAGAAATAGTCGGCGGCGAGATCCGCGCTCATCGACAGGCGCACGCCTTCGAGGTCGGCTGCGCTCGCCTGGGCGTCGGCCTGCGCGCCGTTCACGCTATCGCGCACGCGTCCGAACAGATCCGGCTCCCAGCTCGCCGACACGCCCGCCGAATAGTCCGGCACGGTCTTGCCCGCGAGCGATTTGCCTTCGACATTCTGTGAGGTCCGCGAGCGATCCTGCGCGACCCCAGCGGTAATCGTCGGGAAAAAGCCGGCGCGCTGATAGTCCACCATCGACCGCGCTTGCTGGACCTGCGCGACCGCCTTGCGCACGGTCTGGTTCGACACGTCGATACGCGCTTCGAGTTGATTCAGCACCGGATCGTTGAAGATCGTCCACCATGGGCCGCGCGGCGTGGCGTCAGCCGGTGCGGCCTGCGCCCAGCCGGGTGCGGTGCCCGCATAGTGCGCGGGAATCTCGGCGCTCGGGCGCTGATAGGAGGGCAAGGTCGAGCACGCGCTGAGCAGCGCGCCGATCATCGTGGCCACCAGCGTTCGGCGCAGCACCGGCCGTGAAAGAGACAGGGAAACCATCGGTGAATCCTTTCTGTGACAATGCGCCTAGCCAGGCATGGCCGGCGCGATCTGCACGATCTGGCCGGTGTTCAGCGAATCGCCGGGGTTGTCGATCACGCGGTCGGTGGCGGCGAGGCCTGTCGTGATTTCCACGTGCGTGCCGAAATCGCGGCCGATATGCACGGTCTTGAGCAGCGCCCGGCCGTTGCTATCGACCACGGCGACCGTCACGCCGTCCGGCCGGAACAGCAAGGCGCTGACCGGCAGGTCGAGCGCCGGCGTGGTCGATCGCAACTGCAGATGCACCTGCGTGTAAGCGCCGGGCATCAGCGCGCCATCCTTGTTATCGACGTCGATCTCGACGCGCAGCGTGCGGCTCGACGGATCGATCGAATCGGTGCTGCGCGCCACCTTCGCGGCGATACGACGGCCCGGATACTGCTGGGCGGTGAGATACACGCCGGTCGCCGGCGTGACGTAGGGCGCGTCGTTCTGCGGCACATCGACGAAGACGCGCAGCACGCCGGTCTGCTGGATGTGGAACAGCTCGCCCGACATGCCCGCGGCGCCCGGCGTGCCGCCCGCCGTGACCAGTGCGCCGACGTCGACGTTGCGCGCAGTGATCACGCCGTCGAACGGCGCGGTGATCTTCTCGTATGAGACAAGCTCGGCCAGATGCGCGACGTTCGCCTGCGTCGACGCGAGCATCGCGCGGCGCGCTTCCATGTCGCTGACCTTGGTGTCGACTTCCTGCTGCGCGACCGATTGTGTCTTCAGCATCTCCTGCCAGCGCTGCGCGGTGGTCTTCGCGTAGTCGAAATTGGCCTGCGCGGTGGCTTCGTCGGCACGGGCCTGGCGCAGTTGCGCGTCGAGATCGGGGGCTTCGATGGTCGCGAGCGTCTGACCGCTTTTCACCTGTGTACCGATGTCGGTGTTCCAGTGCGCGAGGTAGCCGCTCGTGCGCGCGTAGATCGATGCTTCCGCGAACGGCGTAACCGCGCCGGGCAGCAGCAGTTCGTGGACGGCCGGCGCGGCGCGCGGCGCGACGACCGACACGCTGAGCATGCTTTGCGCCTGCGTCTGTTGCGTCAGCGCGGCACTGGCGTGCAGACGCGGCACGACGCCGACGATCAGCAACGCCGCGGCAAGTCCGGTCAACGCAAGCGGCCAGAGGCGGCGGCGCGCGTTCATGCTGGCGGCCGCTGCCGGCGTGGCGCCGGCCTGCCGGGTTTCCCTGGCGCTATGCAAACGCGCGGTGTCGGCGGTCTCGGCGGTCCCGGCGGACGCTTTGGACCGCTCGCCAAGCTCGGGCGGAAGGGATGAATCGTTCATGGGCAAGGTCTCGTCGGAATCAATGAGTGCGGGCGGGAACGCCGGATTCTTGCGTGTCGGTGCGTGCCGCGCGGCGCTTGTCGAGCCATGCATGCACCATCCCGTAGACGACCGGGACGAACAGCAAGGTCGACACCGTGCCGAGCGCGAGGCCGCCGATCACGGCGCGTCCGAGCGGCGCGTTCTGTTCGCCGCCATCGCCGAGGCCGAGCGCCATCGGCAGCATCCCGATCAGCATGGCGAGCGCGGTCATCAGCACTGGACGGAAGCGGCTGAAACCGGCTTCGAGCGCGGCCCGCAGCGGCGGCTTGCCGCCGTGGTGAAATTCGCGCGCGGTGTTGATCACGAGAATGCTGTTGGCCGTGGCGATGCCGATGCACAGAATCGTCCCGGTGAGTGCCGGCACGCTCAGGCGAGTGCCGGTGCTGAACAGCATCCATGCGATGCCCGCGAGCGAGCCCGGCAAGCCGCTGATGATGATGAACGGGTCGAGCCACGACTGGAAATTGACGACCATCAGCAGGTAGACCAGGGCGATCGCAAACACGAGGCCACTCGCAAGACCGCTAAACGAGTCGTGCATTGCCTGCACCTGGCCGCGCATGACGATCGACGCGCCAGGCGGCAATTGCGGCCGGATCTGATCGACGAGCCGGGTCACGTCTGCTGCTACGCCGCCGAGGTCGCGTCCTTGCGCCGACGCGAAAATATCGAGCACCGGCTGCACGTTGTAGTGCGAGACGACGGCTTGCTGGGTGACGCGTGTCAGTGTGCTCAACGCGCCGAGCAGGTTTTGCGGCGCCGGACCGCCCGTGTTTGCGGCCGTGGTCATCACGCCGGACCCGGTGCCTCCGGTTTGCGCGACCGGAATATTGGCGAGTGCCTGCAACGAGTTGATGTCGTACTGCGGCATCATCGCCATCAGTGGATAGCTCACGCCGTTGTGCGGATCGAGCCAGAAATTCGGGGTGGTCTGCGAACTGCCGGACAGCGCGATCAGCAGGTTCTGCGACACGTCGCGTTGCAGCAGGCCGGCCTGAATCGCCCGCGTGCGGTCCACATTGACGTTGATCGCGGGGGCATCGCCGGGCTGCTGGATACGCGCATCGACGAGACCGCGCACGCCGCGCAGTTGCGCGAGCAGGCGGTTCGCCACGGCGCGGTTGGCGTCGAGCTTGTTGCCGACGATCTGGATATCGATCGGCGCGGGCAGCCCGAAGTTGAGAATCTGGCTGACGATGTCGGCGGGCAGAAAGGCGAACGTGACGCCGGGGAAATCCCTGGCGAGCGTCGTGCGCAGTCTCGCCACATATTGAGCGGTCGGTTTGTGCTTCGCCGCGAGGGTGATCATCACGTCGGCGTCTTCCGGGCCGATCGGGTCCGATGAGTCGTAGGTCAGATTGATCCCGCTCACCGGCACGCCGATATTGTCGAGCATCGCCGAGAGTTCCTGCTTCGGAATCATGCTGCGCACACGGGCTTCGACTTCGTCGGTGAGGCGCGCGGTGTCTTCGATACGCGTGCCGGTCGGCGCACGCAGATGCAGGCGGATCTCGCCAGTATCGACGGCGGGGAAGAAGTCGCGGCCCGCAAACGGCACCAGTGCGAGCGAGCCGATGCAAAACAGCAGGAAGATCGCGATGAACCGCCGCGGACTCGCTATCGCCGCGCCGAGCACGCCGCGATAGCGTTCGCGCAGCCGCTCGAAGCGATGTTCGAAGGCGGCCTGAAAGCGGATCAGGCGCGCAATCGGTCCATTGCCCGCCACCAGCGCGTTGCTGCGTGCGCGCATCAGGTACATCGCGAGCGTCGGCACCAGGGTGCGCGAGAAAAAGTACGACGCGATCATGGCGAACACCACCGCCTCGGCGAGCGGCACGAACAGATAGCGCGCCACGCCTGAGAGCAGAAACATCGGCACGAACACGATGCAGATCGACAGCGTCGATACGAACGTCGGCACGGCGATTTCGCCGGAACCGTTCAGGATCGCGTCGTGCAGCGGCTCGCCGTTCTCCAGATGATGCGTGATGTTTTCGATGGCGACCGTGGCGTCGTCGACGAGAATCCCGACGGCGAGCGCGAGGCCGCCAAGCGTCATGATGTTGATGGTCTGGCCAAGCGCGGACAGCGCGATCAGCGAGGTCAGCACCGCGAGCGGAATCGACACCGCGATGATCAGCGTGGCGCGCCAGCTGCCGAGAAAGAGCAGGATCATCAAGGCGGTGAGGGCGGCGGCGATCAGCGCTTCGCGCGCCACGCCCACGACGGCCGACTTCACGAACACCGATTGATCCGACAGTGCGGTGACGTGCAGCGCGCTCGGCAAGCCGGCCACGATATGCGGCAGCATCGCCTTGACCTGCTGGATGATGGTGAGCGTCGACGCGCTGCCGGACTTTTCGATGGTAAGAAGCGCGGCGCGTTTGCCGTCGCTGCGCACGATGTTGGTTTGCGGCGCGTAGCCATCGCGCACATGGGCGACGTCGCGCACATACACCACGCCGCCCGCCACTGTCTTGATGGGCAGATCGTTGAGCGCGGCTACGGTGTCCGTGCTGCCGTTCATCTGCACGTTGTATTCCTTCGTGCCGATCTTCGCGGTGCCGCCCGGCAGGATCAGGTTCTGCGCGTTGACGGCATTGACCACGTCGAGCGGCGCGAGGCCTTTGGCTTGCAATGCGCGCGGGTCGATATCGACCATGATCTGCCGGACCTTGCCGCCGAACGGCAGCGGCACCGACGCGCCTTGCACCGTCGCCAGTTGCGTGCGGATCTGGCTGTTGCCGAGGTCGTAGAGCTGCTGTTCGGAGAGCGTGTCGCTGGAGAGGCCGAGTTGCAGGATCGGCACCGTCGAGGCGTTATAGGTAATGATGTTGGGCGGCAGCGTGCCGGGCGGCAGCACGCGCAGGATCGATGCGGAGTTCGACGCTGCCTCGGCGATCGCGCGATTGATGTCCGCGCCCGGATGGAAGAAGATCTTCACCACCGAGACGCCGTTCAGCGATTGCGACTCGATATGCTCGATGTCGTCGACGTCCGAGCTCAGCGCGCGCTCGTAATTCGACGTGATGCGATTGGCCATGTCCTGGGCGGAAAAGCCGTTGTACGTCCAGACGATGCTGACCACCGGGATATCGATGTTCGGGAAGATATCGGTCGGCGTGCGCAGTATCGCAAGCGGGCCGACGATAAGGATCAGCACGGCGAGGACCACGAATGTGTACGGGCGGCGCAGGGCAAGCCTCACAATCCACATGACGAATTCCTGATAAATAGCAAATAGAGTTGCCCCACCCAAGGCTCGCGCAGTAAAACTGCTGCTTGAATTCAGGCCTAGTCTGGAGTATGTGTGGGCCGTGCTTACCGGTTCCGGTCAGCCACAATACAAGTCTGTCATCTGCCGGATAACCGGACGCGCTTCGGGAATGCAATCGACAGCCGCCGCACGCAGATAGCAAATCCGTAGTCGCGTGGTCAGAGAAAGGCCAGGTCGTGCGATCGGAATGGAAAGCATGGCTATGTCCACAATTCCAAACCTGATAGGAGAAGCACGATCAAGCTGCTTTCAAGCGTTGCAGTCGCACCCGCCGCAGTCAGCCTTACTTTTGGCTCGAGCGCTTCCGCCCAAACCGCCATTCCGGGAATGACGCGCGCCGAAGTACGCCAGCAACTGGTGCAGACACAGGCCGATGGGCTCTTGCCGGTACCGGAGAACAACTATCCGTTGCCAGCCACGAGAATTGGCCGCAACAAGGAGCTTTACGCAATCGGGTACCAGAACGACCCGGTTAGCGCGACGGCGTTCGCCTCTACGAGCCCGACGGATTGGGGCGTCACGTGTGACTGATGCAAAGGGAAGACCAACGCGCGCCCACGTATGGACTCTCGATGCGTGGGCGCGGGATGGCGCGATGAAGCGCGAACCGGTTAGAACTGGTGGCGAATGGCTACGCGCGTGATGACCTGATTTGCTGTCGTCGAAGGCGAATCTGCACCCGTGATAAACGCCGTGTTGAGCGGCGCCGCTGACGCACTGCCGCCCGCCAGGTGCTGATACATACCCTGCACGTACACGTCAGTACGCGGCGACAGGTTGTAGTCCGCCATCAGTCCAACCTGATGCCACGTCGGCTTCGAATCGCCGGCGGCGCTATTGAAGTGACCGATCGTGTAGTTATACATCGCTCCGACGAACGCATTCTTCAGGAACTGATACTTCGCGTTCAATTCAAAGTTGTCGAACTTCAGGCTGCTTGCCGTATTCGCGAAGTTGCCGACATAGACGGAGCCCGTCGCGTTATTAAGTGCCGTGTGGCTATATACGAAGCCGAGTATCGCAGAGCCGATCGTGTAGTTAATCCCGGCGCCCCACACCTGTTGGCGACTCGCGAAAAAATTCGTGTCGTCGGCTGCAAGCGACCCACCGGAGTTTCCGCCCGGGTTGTTGATCTGCATGTACGCCGCTGCGACTGAAACGTTGGCAGCGACGAATTGGGCGCCGAGACTATACGACCGGTTGTCAGCAAAGCCACCCGCCTGATTGCTAAAACCGTACAGACCGCCAAAAGAAAAGCCGCCGTAGACGTTACTGGTGTACTTCACGCTGTTGTTCAGTCGGAACGAATTGTCCGTGTTGTCGTTGTCGTACGGATGCGACAACAGATAGCCGCCCCAATTGCCGTTCGCCGTAAGCGGGGCGAGATAGTCGACGACTGAATCATACTGACGGCCCATTGTCAGGGTCCCGAGCTTCGTGTTGCTCAAACCGATGTACGCCTGCCGGCCGAACATGCGCGAACTCTGTCCAAGTGCGCCGGAGTTGACGTCGAAGCCATTTTCCAGCTGAAAGAGGGCCTTCGTGCCACCGCCCAGATCTTCGCTGCCTTTCACGCCCCATCGGCTGCCTTGTGCAAAGCCGCTTTCCATCTGCACAGCCGAACCTTGCTTGGTATTGTTCGTATAGTTCAGACCTTCGTCGATCAGGCCATACAGCGTGACGCTGCTTTGCGCCAGCGCGGCCATCGGGACGATCGTGCAACCGATCGCTGCGCCCGTAATGAGGAGTCGCTTCATGAGTGTAGATTCCTAAGGTTTGCTTGAGTACCTCGCCATGGTCTAGCTCGCGCGCCGGTGCGCGGAGCCGGGATCTGACGAAAGGTATTTGCACTTTAGGACCTACAAAATACCCGTCCACTGCAGTTCAGTATTGCTGAAATGGTGTTGTGCTGCTCCCACGGGAACGACAGTTTCGCGCTTGTCTTCAGGTGGATTCTGGCGATAACGTTCTACCACGAAATCGACAAAACTGCGGAGCGCCACCGCCATGTACGGTTGTCCGGAATAGAGCACCCACACTGTCCGCGCGTCGCCGCACAATTCGATGTTTTCGAACACTGGCTTTAATGAGCCGTCTGCCAGCTCACCTTGAATGAGCGAGCGCGAAAGCCGGGCGATGCCGAGGCCCGCCTGGACTGCGCGCTTTATGAGCAGTGGGTTTTGCATGCTCAGAATCGGCCGTACCACTACGCGCTGCGTGCCATGCTTGTCACGAAACTCCCAGTAACGACTCGGCGCGTCCGACGCGACCAGCACATCATGCGACGACAGCTCCTCGGGGGTGCGTGGCGGCCGCCGACGTGCGAAGTACACGGGGCTCCCGACAATTACGTCCCGCGTCTGTGCGAGCGGCCGGCAAACCAGCGACGAATCACGCAGGTAACGCTCGGCGCTGAAGCATACATCGAAGTCTGCCACCGTGACATCGGCCATGTTATCGAATACGGTCAGATGGAACTGCGTACGCTGCTCTTGCACCCGGTACGCCGCTAGTACTTCGGGCAGATCGGTCGAAGCATATAAAGAAGATGCCGCAATACGCAAAGATCCGGCGGGTTGGCCGGCAGCAGCTGCCATGCATTCGTCCATCGCCGCGAGCTGCCTGAGCAGTTCACCACAATGCTCCCGATACAACTGGCCGGCAGGCGTCAGCGACACCCGGCGAGTGGTCCGGTTGACAAGGCGCACGCTGAGATGTTGCTCGAGTACCGCCACGCTGCGAGTGACGACCGAATTCGAGATACCAAGCTGCTTCGCCGCCTCGGCGAAGTTCAGGCAGTCGGCAACCTTGGCGAAAATGCGAACGGAGGCTAATTGATTCATGGAATCGTTTCGCAGCGGTCGGGGGATTTTAGGCTAGCTCGCTCGCGAGCCGTTGGGTAGGAAAGAACAGATTGCCTGCGCATGAACGATGCGCCTCGCTTCACGGCGCGGCCCATTGACCTTACGCTACGTCACACGCATTTCTCCGCCGACAGACCGCGCGGTCTTCCGAAATCGCCGGCTTTGCCGATCCATGTGCGTCCGAGGCGGGCATTGCATGTTTCTTTGTATTCCTTACCCGAATCCTTCTTCACGAGGTCCATCACGTGCGTAGGCGACTTCAACGGGCGCAAGAAGAAAAGCGGAAAGGATTGCTATGTTCAATAAAGTCATCTTCGACTCCACGTTTGACATTCGCGCGCAGACGCAGACATTCCTGGCAGGCTTGTCACTGCACCGTTTCACTGGAAGATTGCGTTGGCGCCGCTGAAACAGGAGATACTTCTTCACCTTTGTGAGTGATCGCATACAGTGCCTTATTGCGTTCAATCGCAGCTTCGCTTGGCGGGTAGTCGTACTTCGGCGTAGGCACCAGACCATCCCGTTGCGCCTCGATGAGTTCCGCGCGAACGTCCGCCCGGGTCTTGCCAGTGGGCTGCGTCTGCGCCAAGGCACTCATCGCGATCGAACACGCAAGGGCGCCAATCGCTATATGTGTTGTCTTTTTCACAGTTTCCTCCGAAGTCTCTAAGAGTTTGCCAATCGGCCCGTTGATCGGATCCCATCAGGGCATGCCCGACGCAGTGCACCGATGAGCCCATTGTCGTCAATTGACGTTGCTCCCAGACTGACAGCCTGATTACGATTTTGATATCTTCTTCCGGTCTTTGGCGATATTGCGGCGTGGGATGATAGCTGCGGCCTCTGCCGCAACAAGGCGTTGAGGTAGGGGGCTGAGCAAGGTCCGCGCTTATGCACTGCAGAGGACACTGCTCAGATTCGGAAGTAACACCGAGGCTTTCAGATGTTTTTCGGTGGGAAAGACTGACGCTTTTAGATGACATTGGGTGGATCTACTGATTCGAGAGCCACGCAAATTTGGCAAAAACATTGGATACCGAAATATCCCGCCTTAACCCGGGATTTGCGTCAGTTTGCAGACGCCTTTAGGTGGAATCACTTATGGATATGTTGATAATACAACGTAAAACGCACCATATACTACACAATTCAATCCTGAACACGACATTAGTACTATAATGTCGTGTTCAGGATTGGCGTGCGGATTATTCAATCGTTAGGTCATTCACAAGCGTCTGTTCGTGACCGGACGCCTGCTGATTCAGCGCTGCAGAAAAAAACTCACGCCTCTGGCTGCGCGCTTATCACGCGCCGCGCGAGCGTCGAATAAGCGAGTGGTTCGAAACGATCGAGCCCATCCTTGACGGCAGGAATGTCGTTATTTCTGGCTTGCTGCTCCATCTGTGCACACGCATTCGCCACCGCGGTCTCCTGAATCATCGCGAAGGAGCCGCGTAGCGAATGAAGATGGGCCAGCACCGTTTTTATATCGACCCGTTCAATGGCGACATACAGCGCCTCGAGCGATTCCTTCAGTGCCTGGCTCATCGCAGCATGGATGGGCTCGGGCAATGGCCCATGCGAAATGTCGAGCCTGGCTGCGGTGTCACTTGCGGGGCGTTTGCCGGCCTCCTTGACCAGCCGCCTCACCGTCGCATCCATGGTGCCAAGCAGGACGGGTTTCAGCAGGACCTCGTCGATTCCGGCCTTCTTGCATCGCGAACGCTCTTCCGCACCCACTTGCGCAGTAATAGCGATGATCGGCACCGTCGCGCTTTGGTCGCGCAGACACCGCGCGAGCGCGTACCCGTCCATCCCTGGCATATTGATGTCGGTCATCACAAGATCATAGTGGCGCTCATTGAAGCGCCGCACTGCCGCCCCGCCACTATCGACGATATCGGCCTCGTATCCCAGCGTAGCAAGTTGCGCGGCGATCAATTCCCGATTTGCAAGCTGATCGTCGACCACAAGAATGTGAATGGCGCGTGTGTCGATCCCGGTGGACTCCCATTTGGCTTTGCTATCGTCTGGGGCGACGACCGGTGTGTCAGTACTCACCGGAATGGGTAACGTCACGACAAAGGTACTGCCGTCATTCAACTCACTCTTCACCTGGATCGTGCCATGCATCAATTCGGTCAGGCGCAGACAGAGGGCAAGTCCGAGTCCTGTTCCGCCATAGCGCCTGGCAATCGACGAATCGGCCTGGGTAAATGCATGAAATAGCGTCTCCTGCTGCTGGGGCGTCATGCCGATGCCGGTGTCGCTCACGCCAATCACGATGGGCGAATCGTCGGCCGTGTCGTCCTTGCGGTAAACCTCGAGCAGTACGTCGCCAGTAGCAGTGAATTTGATCGCATTACTGACCAGATTGACCGCGATCTGCCGGATTCTCGTTGGGTCACCCAGATAGCGCGGCGCGAGCGCATCGTCGATCACGCAGTCGAATTCGAGTCCCTTCGCATGCGCGACGGGTTCGAACATCGCACCCACTTGTCGAATGACATCACCGAGATCGAAACTGATCGACTCGAGCGTCATCTGGCCAGACTCGACCTTCGAAAAATCGAGAATGTCGTTGATGATCCCTAGCAGCGCAGTGGACGACGACGTGATGACCCCTACTCTCTCCTCCTGCGACGGTGACAACGGCGAGCGTCCGAGCAACTCGAGGTTGCCGAGAATGGCATTGAGCGGCGTACGTATTTCGTGGCTCATTATCGCGAGGAACGCAGATTTCGCCTCGTTGGCGGCGTCTGCTGCCGCACGCGCCTCGTCCAGCTTGCGCTCCGTGTTCTTCAGAGTCGTAATGTCGGAAAAACTGCAAAGCAGCACCTCTTTCCCACGATACCTGGTACGCACCATACTCACTAGCAGATCGTCCACGCGGCCGTCGGCAAGTCTGAGCGGCATCTCCAGATCGGACTGCCACGCGGGCGCGTCGGGGCTGCGGTCATAGAGACCGAGCAGGCGGGTGTGCAAGCCTGGTTCATCCGGATGCGTGTTCGCTTCGTAGGTACGCATCAGGTTGCTCTGCAACAGAATATCGCCCTGCTCGAAAGACAGCAGGGCGAATCCCGACGGTGCTGCAGCAACCATCGTGCGGTTCAGGGCTTCACTTTCGAATATTCGCTGCGAACGTTCGTAGTCGGGTTTGAACAGCTTGTGATCGAGCATCAACAGAAGCACCCACATGAAAGCCACGACCAGCAGCATCGCGGCAACGTAAACGGCGAGGCGTGCACCTATGTCACGCAAAATGGTGCGCCACGTGAATGCGTGAACGAGCGTCCAGCCGGAGTCCGTTACCTCCGCACTGGCCATGAACAATCCATTCCGGGAGCGATGGACTCCTCCGGCGGGTTGCATCCCTTGCGTACGGGAATTGAGAATCCGTTGTGTCAGCGCGGCGCCGGTACCCGGCTTGGCTGTGCTGAGGATCACATTGCCGGCGGAATCGAGCAGCAGCGATTGTTCATCGTAGCGCTTCTCCCCGGTAAGCATTTCGATCAGGGGGGCCACGTAGATCTTGCGGACAGCCACGAGGAATATCTTGCCGTCGCTAAAGGCCGGCATGACCAGCCGGATGGCGGGCTGTTCGC
Organism: Paraburkholderia sp. 40; assembly: GCF_050434105.1. Lineage (NCBI taxonomy): Bacteria > Pseudomonadati > Pseudomonadota > Betaproteobacteria > Burkholderiales > Burkholderiaceae > Paraburkholderia > Paraburkholderia sp. 40. The sequence goes on from NZ_JBNPVY010000004.1 coordinate 949,573, forward strand.
TAAAGGGATCGGTGGCTGGCGGAAACCATGTTGCACTCCTGTCCTCACCTAACCGCTTGACCACAGTTGGGTCGGTCAGGTCGCCGATATCCGGTGCAATGCGATCGAGAAGCTCGTGGACGTCTTGCGCGCCGCTCTGCTTGAGCAGATCGCCGGATGCCGGAGCAGGAACAATGCCGAGGAACCGCCGGTCAGGCGAATAGAAATAGCCTGACACGGCACTGGTCTGCACCTTGGCCCAAGGTCCGAGACGATAGTCAAAATCAACACCGAGCGCCAGATACGGCGCGAACTCCGATGCGTGCTGCGACGGACCCACATCGCCGAGCATCATCACCGGGTCGAAATTCCTGTGCCTCTGCAGAACGACTCGTCCATGCTGCGCGGCAAACTCGTCGATGAGGGTCGCGGGTGGAGGAGCCCGCGTGCCCCACGTCGACTCTTCATGCAGGATGGCGGCTCTCAGCGTTCTTTCCCGCTCCAGAAACTCCAGTTGCAGGCGAGTCTGCCGTAGAGCGAAATCGGTATAGCGATCGTCGATGTAGTCCGTGACCGCCGATTTCAGCACGACGCCGGTCAACAGCACCAGCACAAACGAGACAGCGACCCCTGCCCCCATGACGAGCGTCCGCTGATAGCGATTCAGTCTGCTCGGCTCATCAACGCGCGAATCGCCGGTGGGCGGATGAACCACGCGTTCATGCCCGCTGGAATCTATGCTCTTTGACGGCATGGCGGACCTGGATCAGGGACGCAAGGGATGGTTTCAGCATCATACGGCGATTCCGACCGGTTGCGTGTCTGGCGTCGATCGAGCCGCCTGCGGCGGGCAGTCTTTGCGGCTTGCGCCTGCCCTCGGATCGACTACTGGTGGTTGCCTGTTCGGCGATGCACGACTCAATCCCCTTCAGCGCGCAGTTGCACTCGTCGGCGCAAGCATGGGCGACGGACGTCGCTGGAGTGCCGCCGATACTCGATGAAACACAAAGGGCGCCTCTTTCTACTACCTGTCGCGCGGTCAAGATTTCTGACGTTGCCACGCCGTCCGCAATAACCGGCGGCACCGCCATCTCAAGCGCTGCAGCGCTCAAACACCGGCCAGCTCCGATTCGGACACGACCTATTTTCGCCCCATCTCAAAAATATAGACTGAACCCAGTTAGAGAGATTCAGCACAGGCCAGTCCCCGAGTGGCGCAGCAGAATCTGGCCGGTTCTTACGGCGGCCATGAGCTTGCGGGAACGTTATGCCTCCTTTTTGCAGCTGATATTGAACGGCAAAAAACGGCAACGGCAATTTGGCATTAGTTCGCATAACTCAATTCCTTTTCAAACTTTAAACGGAATCATGTAATGAACAAGTCCTATCGCACTATCTGGAATGAAGCCCTTGGGTCGTGGGTGGCAGCCTCCGAGAATGCTGTTGCGGGCGGCAAGCGTAACAAGGCAAAGGTTTGTGCAGTTGTAGCGACTGCGGTTGTGGCCGTAGCCTCGTGGGCGCCGGCAGCGCACGCACAGTACAACGCGGGCGGAGGTGTCGCCAAGGGATTACATTCGATTGCAATTGGCTCAGGGGCAAAGACTGATGGTACGAATGTCAACAGCATAGCTATGGGGTATAACGCTTTCGCAACTTCTGGTACGTCGGCAGGTGCATATAGTGCTACGGCTATCGGCACGAATGCGAACGCAGTCGGCGATGGTGCTGCGGCACTCGGTGATAACGCCAGGGCCATTGCGGACAAGGCGACTGCAATTGGTCGCGATGCAATCGCCAACGCGGTACAGTCAAGCGCAATCGGCGCAGGCGCCGCGGCGAGTGGGGAGGGCTCCACAGCAGTCGGCGCAGAATCCAATGCAAGCGGGGACGGGGCGACAGCACTCGGCCTTCAGGCGAGCGCATCGGCTAGGAACTCAGTCGCTTTGGGGTTTGGCGCACTTAGCACAGGCGACGCTGGCATTGCAATTGGTCAGCTAGCTACTTCGGAAGGGACTGCCTCCATGGCGATGGGTGCATACGCCAATTCGACAGGGAACTACTCAGTTGCGATGGGTCTGCTCGCTGATTCGGCAGGGGATAACTCAGTGGCACTGGGTCATGGCGCCTCTGCATCGGCGGCTAACTCGGTGGCCCTGGGTTCGGGTTCGACCACGACGGCCGACCTTAGCGCAGCAGCTTACAACCCGGGTACGACTGCACTGTCGGGCACGGCCAGCGGCGAAGTGTCGATGGGTTCGTCGGGCAGTGAACGTCGCGTGACGAACGTGGCGGCGGGTTCGGCTGCAACGGATGCAGTGAATGTTAGCCAGTTGCAATCGGAAGCGGCAAAGTCGAACAGCATTGGCGCCAGTGCGGCAGCAGCGCTCGGCGGTGATGCTGTCTATAACTCGACGACCGGCGCGATCAGCGCGCCGAGCTACAGTGTGGGTGGCACCACGGTCAGCAATATCGGTGATGCAATTACCAACATCGACAGCCGTACTACGCTGAACACGACGAACATCGCGACCAACACGACGGCGATCACCAGCATCGACGGCCGCGTGACCAACGTGGAAGGCTCGGTCACGAACCTGACGCAGCAACTGGACGGCGGCAGCGTCGGCCTGGTGCAGCAGGACGCGGCCAGCAAGGCCATCACGGTGGCCAGGGACCTGGACGGCACGACGGTGGACTTCGGTGGCACCGATGGCGTTCGCTCGCTGAGCGGCGTGAAGGCCGGTGCGCTGAGCGACACCAGCACCGAAGCGGTGAACGGTTCGCAGCTGCACGCGACCAACCAGAACGTGACGACCAACACGGCCAGCATTGCGGCCAACACGACGAACGTTGCGGCCAACACGACGGCGATCACCAGCATCGACGGCCGCGTGACCAACGTGGAAGGCTCGGTCACGAACCTGACGCAGCAACTGGACGGCGGCAGCGTCGGCCTGGTGCAGCAGGACGCGGCCAGCAAGGCCATCACGGTGGCCAGGGACCTGGACGGCACGACGGTGGACTTCGGTGGCACCGATGGCGTTCGCTCGCTGAGCGGCGTGAAGGCCGGTGTGCTGAGCGATACCAGCACCGAAGCGGTGAATGGTTCGCAGCTGCACGCGACCAACCAGAACGTGACGACCAACACGGCCAGCATTGCGGCCAACACGACGAACGTTGCGGCCAACACGACGGCGATCACCAGCATCGACGGCCGCGTGACCAACGTGGAAGGCTCGGTCACGAACCTGACGCAGCAACTGGACGGCGGCAGCGTCGGCCTGGTGCAGCAGGACGCGACCAGCAAGGCCATCACGGTGGCCAGGGACCTGGACGGCACAACGGTGGACTTCACCGGCGCGAATGGCGTGCGCACGCTGGGCGGCGTGAAGGCCGGTGCGCTGAGCGACACCAGCACCGAAGTGGTGAACGGTTCGCAGCTCTACGCGACCAACCAGGCAATCGCGAACGCGAGTCGCTACTTCAAGGCGGGCGGCCTGGAGGATGGCACGGACGATGCGATCGCGGCAGCCAAGTCGGTTGCGGTCGGTGCGGGCGCATCCGCCAATGTGGGCAGCGCAGCAACCGCTAGCTGGAATAATCCTCTTGTCTCGGGCAACGGCTCCAACACGGATATCAATGGTGTTGCTATCGGAGCTAACGCTCGTGCTTCGCTGGGCGGTATTGCACTTGGCGACACGGCCGTAAGCGATAGTTATTCTGGTGTAGCGCTGGGCGCATACACCGTAGCTGGCTCGCATGGAACCGCGGTCGGCGCAGGCGCGATGGCCCAGGGTACGGATAGTTCTGCGCTGGGGTACAACGCCCTTGCCACGGGAGGAAGTGCAGCGGCAATGGGTAACTTTTCGACTGCCTCGGGCGACAAATCCGCGGCACTTGGCGCGAAGGCGAATGCACAGGCGGCGAATTCGGTGGCGCTGGGTGCAGATTCGATCGCAGACCGCGACGATGCGGTGTCGGTTGGCAACGCGACGCTCAAACGCCAGATCACGAATGTGGCGGCCGGTACGCTGTCGGCTAGCAGCACGGACGCGATGAACGGCAGCCAGCTGTACGGCACGGCATCGAGCGTGGCCCAGGCACTGGGTGGCGGTTCGACCGTGAACGCGGACGGCACGATCAGCGCACCGAGCTACGCCGTGGGCGGCACGACGGTGCATAGCATCAGCGATGCTGTTACCAACATCGACGGCCGTACGACGCAGAACGCGAGTGACATCGCGCAGAACACCGCGAATATCACGAACGTGCAGAACCAACTGGCTGATGGCTCGGTGGGTCTGGTGCAGCAGGACGCGACCACCCGTGACATTACGGTTGCCAAGGACACCGACGGTACGGTGGTGAACATGGCGGGCACGGCGGGCGACCGCACAGTGACAGGCGTGGCCGCAGGCGCGGTGAACGCGTCGAGCGTGGATGCGGTGAACGGCAGCCAGCTGTATGGCACGGCGTCGAGCATGGCCCAGGCACTGGGTGGCGGCTCGACCGTGAACGCGGACGGCACGATCAGCGCACCGAGCTACAGCGTGGGCGGTACGACCCTGCATAGCGTAGGCGATGCCGTCACCAACCTGGATGACCGGGTCACGCAGAACACCACGGACATCACGAAGCTGCAGACCCAGGTGGGCGATGTCGGAACGCAACTGTCGGGCGCGGTGCAGTACGACCGTAACGTTGACGGTTCGGTGAACTTCGGTTCCGTGACGCTGGGTGGAGGCCTGGGCGCGGGTCCGGTGGTCCTGACCAATGTGGCCAACGGCACGAGCCAGTACGACGCGGTGAACTTCGGCCAGCTGTCGGCGTTGCAGGACCAGGTGACGGATCTCAACGGCCAGGTGAAGGATCTCGGTTCCCAGGTGTCGAACATCCAGCCGGTCACCCCGGATGTTTCGTCGTCGGACCGCAACAATGACGCAGTGGCTAACGCGGCGATGCCGGGTACCGGTGCGGGCAGCACGGTGGTCGGGGCAAACGCCAGCGCCGCAGCGGAGAACGCGGTGGCAGTGGGCACCAATGCGGCGGCGACCGGCGTCGACTCGACAGCGATCGGCACGGGCTCGCAGGCTGGCAATGCGAACTCGGTGGCGTTGGGTCAGGGCTCGGTGACGGACCGCGATAACTCGGTGTCGGTGGGTTCAGCGGGTCACGAACGCCAGATCACCAACGTCGCAGCGGGTACCGCAGACACGGATGCAGTCAATGTCGGTCAGATGAACAGCTCGGTCGCACAAGGCGTTCAGCAGGCCAACAACTACACCGATCAGCGTATCAACGCGACCAACCAGGCAGTCAACAATCTCGCCAGGAACGCCTACTCGGGAATCGCCGCCGCTACCGCGCTGACGATGATTCCAGAAGTCGATCAAGGCAAGAAACTGTCGTTCGGTATCGCGGCAGCGACTTACAACGGTTATCAGGCGATCGCACTGGGCGGTACTGCTCGTATCAAGGACAACATCAAAGTGAAAGCGGGTGTTGGGATGTCCGCGGGTGGCACGACTGCCGGGATTGGTGCCTCGTATCAGTGGTAAGCGGTTGGCGGGAAAGGGTGCGTGTGCCCTCTCCCGATTTTTCACGATCCCCAGACTTCTTTCGTGGGAACAAAGTGGCAGTTGAACTGCCCTTCTAGAACCTGCCTTGCCCACTTGCCGCACCCAAGGATAGAGTTGCAGTGAACGGGACTCTAGCAGTTAAGTCATTTCGGACAACCTGACGTCGGTTGCCAAGCGGTAACTCGCTTCAATTCCCCCCGCACAAAGAAGGTTGACGGTTTTTCGAGCAGCGCGATGAAAGCGCAGGGTCGCTTCCTGTGTTCATTCTGTGGAAGGAGGACTGTCCGGTGTTTTCTGCGCCGAAGTCACCATTCCATTATCCAACGCATATCGGAACAGATCGACTTCTCGCTCAATGCCGAGCTTTTCCATCGCTTTCATTTTCTGAGTACTGATGGTTTTCTTGCTGCGACTCAGCCGTTCGGCAATTTCGTTTACCGTCAGGCCCGATGCGAAAAGGCGCACAACTTCGGATTCGCGCTGACTCAGGACGTCCGAGGAGCCCCTGCCCCGGCGGTTCCAGTCAATCGACTGGACGATCTCGTTGATGGTCGGCGAATAATATTTGCCGCCATGATGGACGGCATGAACGGCGGGGATAAGGTGGGTGGCAGCGTCGGACTTGCTCACGATGCACATTACACCTTGCGTCACGAGCGCACGTATTACTGCCGGGTTGTCCAGCATCGTCAGCACAACGATCTTGATGTCAGGATACCGGCGCTTTATAAACGAAAACAGAGCAATTCCATCACCGTATTCGCCCGCAGGCATCGCGTAATCGGATACGACAACGTCACATTGCGCGTTCGTGAGAAGCGCGATCAGTTCAGTCGAGTTGCTGGCTTTCCCTACCAGTCGGATCGTGCTCACCTCTGCAAACTCGTGTTCGATACCGATCAGCATCATGGGGTGGTCATCAGCCAGTATGACCCGAATTTCGGAGGCGACCATATTGTCAATGTCATTGAAATAGGACATCACTATGATAGTCACCGTGAGCTATATGCGCTCGGCGGGTTTACCTTCACATAATGCGATCTCGCGCTTCGTTTCAGCGCAATACATGAGGCGTTTAACTCATCGCGTCGACGGATTGGCAGCCAGGTAAGTCGGGATGAACCTCCCCGAAACATCGAATGCGCTACGCGCAACCCTCTTAACCCGTTCTGTCCAGCGCCTCCAGCAATGGACCAAGATAAGCCTCATACGGCTTCCAGCGACCTGTCGAGCTTCCTATAGATCGGCTGACGCACCTGATTAAGACTGGCGGTGCGCACGACGCGACGGTTTTCATGGAAGCGCAGACAAGCGTCATCCCAGGGCAGGTCGAGAAAATTCACCAGACGTCGCGCCTCGCCTTCGAGGTCATCGACGACCGCTTCGTAATCGACCTCGATGAAGCGCCCGGCCGGTAGCGCGCTGCGCCAATGTGCCATGAGCCGCTCGTAGTAACGGGAATACTCGCCGAGTTCGGTCAGCTCGTAAGCGAACGGCTGATCGCCCGCAAACAGTTTCGTGTAGCAGGAAAGACAGGTGTCGACCGGGTTGCGCCGCGCGTGAATGATGCGCGCGCCCGGCAGGACCAGCGGAATCAGCCCGGCACGCAGGAAATTGGCCGGCATCTTGTCGACGAGACGCGAACGGCCCTGTGCAAGCGCCTCGACGCGCTCGAGATAGCACCAGCTGCGTTCCCGGAACATTGATTCAGTCGCAATCGTTTGGCGTCTCTAATACTCGGGGGCGTTGACGCTATGCAGACTACGAGCCTCGCCTCTCGACGTATGCGATTGTTCTGGTTGGCAAGACGGTTGTTCACTTCGACGCGCCGGGGATGGTTGGCGGCCCATTGCCCCGCTTGCGCAGTCGATGCGATGCCGAGTGTCCCGGCCATTGCGACGACGACACTGCCAATCAAGGTTTTGCGACGCGCGGCAATCGAAATCGCGAAGCGATCGCTGCATTCGTTGTGGCGCGCGAAGTAGTATTCTCGCAATGCACGCGGTCGACCGATCATCTGACTTGAGGAGCCGGGCCAATGGAAAGCATCGACATACTTGTCGTGGCGGCATTCGCTTTTGTCGCCAGCCACTTTCTCCTGTCCCATCCGCTGCGGGCGGGTATGGTCCGGGCAATCGGCGAACGGGGCGCCATGGGCGTCTATTCGCTGATTGCGATACTGACGTTCGGCTGGATGGTCATGGCTTACGACAGGACGCCCGTCTCCGATCCGCTATGGCCGGCAGGCGACGCGCTGTGGGCAGTTGTGACCATGCTCATGCTGATCGCGTCGATCCTTCTGATGGGCTCCCTGATCCGCAACCCGGCGTTGCCCACCGGCGGCCGACCCACCGCGTTTCCCGACGCGGCGCGCGGCGTGTACGCAGTGACCCGTCACCCAATGATGTGGTCGTTCGCGCTCTGGGGACTGTGCCATATCGCCGTGTTCCCGGTCACCCGGAACATCGTGCTTGCCGGGGCGATCATCATCCTCGCGCTGGTCGGTGCCGCGCTACAGGACCGCAAGAAACGGCGGCTGCAACCCGATCTGTGGCCCGCATGGGAATCGAAGACGAGCTATCTGCCGTTCGCGGCGATCGCCGCCGGCCGCGCGCGGCTGGGCGGGTTCGGCATGCACGCGCTGGTGGGCGGCGTCGTTTTCTGGCTCGTCGCGACCTGGGCGCATATCCCGCTCTCCGGTTGGCCCGCGGGCATCTGGCGCTGGCTCTAGCCGGCAGATTCCACGAGATCTGTTCTCGTGGCGCAAGACTCTTTGTCCACGGTGTGTGTTCGAATTCGCGGCGGATGCGCCTACAGTGCCCTCCATCGGGTCCATCGATTCGAACGGCCAGCAGGCCAGATCAATCACACTGTGAGACAAACCATGAGCACTTCCAAAGTCGTCATCGTCACTGGCGCATCGCAAGGCATCGGCGCTGAAACCGTCAAAGCCTTCCGCGCGCAGGGTCATCGCGTCGTCGCCACGGCTCGTTCCATCGCACCGGCCGTCGAGGCCGACTATGTCGCTGTGGCCGGCGACATCGGCAACGCCGCTACCGCCCGCCGCGTCGTCGACGCTGCCATCGAGCACTTCGGACGCGTCGATACGCTCGTCAACAACGCGGGCATCTTCATCGCGAAGCCGTTCACGCAGTATACCGCCGAAGACTACGCGGCAATCCTGAGCGTCAACCTGAACGGCTTCTTTTACATTACCCAGTACGCGATCGACGCGATGCAGAAGCACGGCAGCGGTCACGTGGTCAGCATTACCACGACGCTCGCCGAAAAGGCGAACAGCAAGGTTCCGTCGGTGCTCGCGTCGTTGACGAAGGGCGGCCTGAATGCCGCGACGCGTTCGCTCGCCATCGAATACGCGCGCGCCGGTATCCGCGCCAACGCGGTGTCGCCCGGCATCATCAAGTCGCCGATGCATCCCGCCGAATCACACGCGACGCTCGCCGGGATGCATCTTTGGCGACATCGATGAATGCGTCGGATAACTTACGGCTTTTCTACTTGCCGTTCGCGCCGAGCACGACGGTCAACGCCTTGCCGCTTTCGCACAGCGACGTGAAGCGGTCGTTACCCGACGGATAGGCGAGCACGCAGCCGTCCGTGTCGATTTCGGCCGTGACCTGATGCGTGGCCGTGTTGACCTCGGTGACCGCTGTCGCGGGCGTGATGTTCGACACGTAGAGCCACCTGCCCTCTTTGGACATCGAAGTGTTGTACGGCGACGGCACGCTTTGCGCGTGCTTCGGCGGAATCGCGACTTCGCCGGTGATCTGCAGTGTCGTGTTGTCGGTCGTTTCGACGTCGTCGGTACGCCCGCCGTACGAGCCGCGCGCGAAGTAAGTCGTCGCGACGTAGCTCGTCTTGTGGTCGGGGCTGATCGCGAGACCCGGCGCGAAGCCGGCATCGATCTGGCCGAGCAGGCGGTTGCTATCGGCGTCAATCACGTACGTGCGCGCGTCCGTCATCGAACGGAAGTTCACGTCCATGACGTACACCTGATGCGGGCTTTACGCCGGCATCTTCGCGATCGTCAGGTCTTCTGCTTGTTCGACTGCGAGTACCTGAGTCGATATCGCGACGCTGCTCGCCATCAGCAGCGCCCATCTCCGTTTTCTTTGCAAGGCGAATCACCGCGAAGTGATGCCGCGGCAGCTCGCCGTTGAAACGCGGGTCGGCGCATCACGGCATACGGTTTGCCGATATTGGAGGTTGCGGGGACGCATGCGCCGCGAGCAGCTGCTGATGGCGTGCTTCGGTGGCGTCGTCGGCGGGGAACATGCATTCGATGCGCAACTCCTGCGCGGCCACGTTTTGCGGTGTGCCCACGGTCGTGACCATCGAGAAATAGCGCAGCACCACGCCCTCGCTGATGAAGCCGAGCGGAACCATCGGCAGCGTCGCGGGTGTCGTGGACGAGCCATGATGCGTCTTCCAGTCGCGCGGCACGTCGGGATACGCAAGCAGTTCATCGAGTAGACGCTTCGTGTTGGCGCCGATTACATGACCGACCGACTCGCGATACACGCGTTGCAACAGACTTCGCGCGACCTCCTCCCACTCGGCGACGAACGGACGCATGCCATGTGGATCGAAGATCAGATGCAGCATGTTGCGCGGGCCTTCGCGCGCGGTCATGTCGATGAAGCAGTTGAAGAAGCGCGGGGCCGCGTCGTTGGTCATCAGCACGTTCCAGTCGCGGTCCATCACGAGCGCCGGAAACGGCTCATGCTGACGCACGACCCGTTCGAGCGCGCGAACCACGCCGTGCATTTCCTGCGCATTCCACGGTGCTTCCGAATAGATCGGTGCATAACCCGCCGCAAGCAGCAGCGCATTGCGCTCGCGCAGCGGCACGTCGAGGGTCTGCGCAAGCGTCAGCAGCGTGTCGCGGCCCGGCACGCTGCGCCCGCTTTCGATGAAGCTGATCTGCCGCTGCGAGATGCCGGCCTCGAGCGACAGATCGAGCTGACTCACGCCACGCACGTCACGCCAATAGCGCAACAGACTGCCGAGATCGCCAGGCTGCACTTTCGGATCGTGACTCGTGACGTTCATGGTGTTGCCCTCCTGTTGATGCCTGAACGGGATCGCTTCAGCGCGCGGGCGCGTGCCACGCGAATTCGGCGAACTGCGTTTCGAGCGGCGGCTCGGTCACGCTGCCGGTGTAGTTCGTGATCGTCGACGCGGCGACCACCGCAACCACCTCGAGAATCTGCTCCGCGCTGAAACCTGCCGCGAGAAAGCGTTGCCGGTCCTCATCGGCGAGGCGGCCGCGTTTTTCGATCAGCGTGCGCGCGAGCGTCGACAGCGCCGCGAGCCTCGTGTCGTCGGGCACGCCGCCGTGGCGGATCGCCTCGACATCGGCGCGACGCAGGCCCGCGTTCATGCCGAGCGCGCTATGAAACGCAACCGCCCATTCGCTCGCGTTCGTCACCGCGTTGGTGAGCAGCAGCGTCTGGATCTCCGGTTCCGTCAGACTGCTCGCATGCACGCGCTCGAACAGGCCGATGAAGCCGTTGATCAGCACCGGCGAAGCCGCCATCTTGGCCGCGATGTTCGGAATCAGGCCGAACGCCTGCTGCAGTTTGCGGAGCACGGGTTTCGATTGCTCGGGAGCGGACTCGATCGTGTGAACGGGATAGCTGGACATGGTATCTCCTTGACGTGTGCGCCATCGGAGCGACGGCGCGGTAGTCGAAGAGTAGAGGCAGCCGCGCGGCTCGCCAATTACATCGGATGTCATCGCCATCAACCATGCGGCGGCGGCTTCTTTCTGGCGAGCCGCCTGGACGCGGACTATCATTTTGGAGTTTGTTCCCCTCTTGTCCCGTTCGTCACTGGAAAGGAGAGAACATCATGCCCAAGATGAAAGCAGTCGAAGTGAAGCAGGCCGGCGGCCCGCTCGAACTGGTCGAACGCGAAGTGCCCGAGGCGGGCGCGGGCCATGTGCGTATCAGGATTCAGGCTTGCGGCATCTGCCATAGCGATGCGATGACCAAGGAAGGCCTGTGGCCGGGCCTGGCCTATCCGCGTGTGCCCGGTCACGAGATCGCGGGCGTGATCGACTCTGTCGGTGCGGGTGTCGAGGGCTGGCAGGTCGGGCAGCGTGTCGGGGTCGGCTGGCACGGCGGGCATTGCGGCAAATGCGAACACTGCCGCCAGGGCGACTTCGTGCTGTGCAAGTTCGCCCTCATCCCCGGCATCAGCTACGACGGCGGCTACGCCGAATACATGGTGGCCCCGGTCGAAGCCCTGGCGCGCATTCCCGACGATCTGTCCGACGTCGATGCCGCGCCGCTGCTCTGCGCGGGCATCACGACGTTCAACGCGATACGCAATAGCGGCGCGCGCGCCGGTGACGTGGTCGCGATTCTCGGGATCGGCGGTCTCGGTCATCTCGGCGTGCAGTTCGCGCGCAAGATGGGCTTTCGCACGGTGGCGATCGCGCGCGGTCAGGACAAGGCCCCGCTCGCGCAGCAACTGGGCGCGCATCACTACATCGACAGCAAAACGGAAAACGTCGCCGAGAAGCTGCAGGCACTGGGCGGCGCGAAGCTGATACTCGCCACGGTGACGAGCGGCAAGGCGATGACCGCGACGCTCGGCGGTCTCGGCCTGAACGGCAAGCTCGTGATGGTCGGCGTGTCCGAAGAGCCGGTCGAAGTGCCGATCGTGCAGTTCATCATGGGACGCAACTCGGTGCAAGGCTGGCCCTCCGGCACCTCGGCCGATTCGCAGGACACGCTCGCGTTCAGCGCGCTCACCGGTGTCAAGCCGATGATCGAAGAGTATCCGCTCGCCGAGGCAGCGCAGGCCTTCGACCGGATGATGAGCGGTCACGCGCGTTTCAGGGTGGTGTTGAAGATGGTCTGAGTGGTTGCCTCCGGCGGAGGCAATGGAGATTGTATGACCATACTGGTTACGGGCAGCACGGGTGTCATCGGCACCCGGTGCTCGAACATCTGAAAGGCGGCGGCGCGGAAGCAGTGACGAGGCGAAGAAAAAGCGCGCCTGCCGGCATCCCGGCAAGCGCGCTCGATGACTTCGCAAATCCACCTTCAAAAACTGCGTCGACGTGGCAAAGAACCACTCGCCAGCACTGGCTGGATCAAGCCAGATCGAAACGATCCAGATTCATCACCTTGACCCACGCGGCAACGAAGTCGCGCACGAATTTCTCCTTGCCGTCCTCGCTCGCGTAGACCTCGCTCAAGGCGCGCAGCACCGAGTTCGAGCCGAACACCAGATCGACGCGCGTACCGGTCCACTTGACCTCGCCGCTCTTCGTGTCGGCACCTTCGAACGTTTCCGCGGCCTCCGACACCGGCGTCCATTCCGTACCCATGTCGAGCAGGTTACGGAAGAAGTCGTTGGACAGCGTTTCCGGCTTGCTCGTCAGCACACCATCGCTGCCGGCGCCCACCTTCAGCACGCGCAGGCCGCCGATCAGCACCGTCATCTCGGGCGCCGCCAACGTCAGCTGTTGCGCCTTGTCGATCAGCAGCTTCTCCGCCGCCACCGGAAACTTGCCGCCCAGATAGTTGCGGAAGCCGTCGTGGACCGGCTCCAGCACCGCGATCGCTTCGACGTCGGTCTGCTCCTGCGACGCATCCATGCGACCCGGCGAGAACGGCACCGTCACCTGCTGCCCGGCGTTCTTCGCGGCCTGCTCGATACCGGCGCCACCCGCCAGCACGATCAGGTCGGCAAGCGAAATCTTCTTGCCGCCGGACTGCGCACCGTTGAACTCGCTCTGGATGCCTTCGAGCACCTTCAGCACCTTCGCGAGCTCAGCGGGCTGGTTGATGGCCCAGTCCTTCTGCGGTGCGAGCCGGATGCGCGCGCCGTTGGCGCCGCCGCGCTTGTCCGAGCCGCGGAACGTCGAGGCCGAGGCCCACGCGGTCGTGACCAGCTGCGACACCGACAGCCCCGACGCGAGGATCTTCTGTTTCAGCGCCGCGACGTCCTTGTCGTCGACGAGCGGGTGATCGACGGCCGGAATCGGGTCCTGCCACAGCAGTTGCTCCGACGGCACTTCCGGGCCAAGATAGCGGGCGCGCGGACCCATGTCGCGGTGCGTCAGCTTGAACCACGCGCGCGCGAACGCGTCGGCGAACTCGTCGGGGTTGGCCATGAAGCGCCGCGAGATCTTTTCGTAGATCGGGTCGAGGCGGAGCGACAGGTCGGTCGTCAGCATCGTCGGCAGCACTTTCTTCGACGGGTCGTGCGCGTGCGGATACGTGGCCTGCGCGTCCTTCGCGACCCACTGGTTCGCACCCGCCGGGCTCTTCGTCAGCTCCCACTCGTGGCCGAACAGGCTCTGGAAGTAGCTCATGTCCCACTGCGTCGGCGTCGCGGTCCACGTGACTTCGATTCCGCTCGAGATCGTATCGCCGCCCTTGCCGGTGCCGAAGCTGCTGCGCCAGCCGAGCCCCTGGTTCTCGAGGCCAGCACTTTCCGGTACAGGGCCGACGCTATCGGCAGGACCCGCGCCGTGCGTCTTGCCGAACGTGTGGCCTCCGGCGATCAGCGCGACCGTTTCCTCGTCGTTCATCGCCATGCGGCCGAACGTTTCGCGGATGTCGACTGCCGCGGCGAGCGGATCGGGATTGCCGTCCGGGCCTTCCGGATTCACGTAGATCAGGCCCATCTGCACCGCGCCGAGCGGGTTTTCGAGGTTGCGTCCGGGCGGATCGGTGCGGCTCTTCTCAGTGCCGTGCAATTCCTCGTCGGCGACGATCACGCCTTCGTCGCTTTCCCTGCCGGCCGCGCCCTTGCCGTAGCGCACGTCGCCGCCGAGCCAGGTCTTTTCATTGCCCCAGTAGACGTCCTGATCCGGTTCCCACGTGTCCTCGCGGCCGCCGCCGAAACCAAAAGTCTTGAAGCCCATCGTTTCGAGCGCGACATTGCCGCTCAGGATCATCAGGTCGGCCCACGAAATTTTCTGGCCGTACTTCTGCTTGATCGGCCACAGCAGTCGGCGCGCCTTGTCGAGGCTCACGTTGTCCGGCCAGCTGTTGAGCGGCGCGAAACGTTGCTGGCCGCGCCCTGCGCCGCCGCGGCCGTCGCCGATGCGGTACGTGCCGGCGCTATGCCATGCCATACGGATCAACAGCGGACCGTAGTGGCCGAAGTCCGCGGGCCACCAGGGCTGCGAATCGGTCATCAGCGCGGCGAGGTCTTTCTTGACCGCGGTGTAGTCGAGGCTCTTGAACGCCTCGGCATAGTTGAAGTCTTTGTCTAGCGGATTGGAGCGGTTCGAATGCTGGTTGAGCAGGTCGAGGCGCAATTGCTTCGGCCACCAGTCTCGATTGGTCGTCCCGCCGCCGGCGGTATGGATGAACGGGCACTTTGCTTCGTTTGACATGCGTTCTCTCCTTTGGAGGATGTCTCCGTTGTCGATCGGAGTCGGTGCCTCGGCACTTTCTCCAATCCCATGCAAGGTACTTGTTATGCGTTTGTCATCGTGTCAGGCTTGCGTGGCAATTTGACGATCCGAAAACCCGACGGTCAGCCGAATGACTCGGCAGTGCACTCATGAAATCCAGGGTCGAGTGAAACGTAGCCGTTTCTGTAACGGATGACTCCGGTCGGCGCGCCACTCCTATTCGAATATAGGCGAGGACAAAGTTCAATAGAATTCGAATACGGCAATGCTGGTAATAGACGGCGACTATAGCGGGCGGAAAACGAGCGGCGCCCTGCATCACTGTATGCCGATCGATCGTCACCGCGTCGAAGCTTGAGCGCACCTGGCTGTTTTGCGCCAGGCGCAGCCGACTGTGTGATAGGGTTTCGCGTTTCGTCCGCAACAGAGTGGGCACTGCTTTCTTTTCAGGCGAGCGCTTCTGACAGCACCTGAGCGGAGCAGAATGACGCCAACCGGCGTGCGCCCGAGGAGTGTCCCGAACCGTGTCCAAAGCCGTGCCGAAAGCTGCCCCGAACGCTGAGCTCGCCACCGTCCAGCCCGTCGAATCGCTCGTCGTGCCGGAACTGCTCGATGGCCGCGACGGCACCAATCGCGGCGCGGCGGAAAACTCGCAGCTATCGGCGCGCAACGACCTCGACGCCGTGCGCGCCTGGCTGTCCAATTACGCGGACACCAAGACCACCTTCGACAACTACCGCAAGGAAGCGGAGCGGCTGCTGCTGTGGGCCGTCGTGCAGCTCGGCAAGCCGCTGTCGTCGCTCACTCACGAGGATCTGCTGCTGTTCAAGGCGTTCATCGCCGATCCGCAGCCGGCCACGCGCTGGGTGTCGGCGAACGGCGGCAAGTACGCGCGCGGCGACGCGCGCTGGCGGCCGTTCAACGGGCCGCTGTCGCCGGCCAGCCAGCGCCAGGCGCTGATCATCCTGAACGCGATGTTCACGTGGCTCGTCAATGCCGGCTATCTGCGCGGCAATCCGATGGCGCTCCTGCGACAACGCGCGAAGCGCTCGGCGCCGCGCGTGACGCGCTATCTGTCGACGTCGCTGTGGGACGAAGTGAAGCTGTTCGTCGAGCAGCTGCCGCAAGATACCGATGCGCAACGCGCCTACTACGCGCGTTGCCGCTGGCTGACCACGCTGTTCTATTTGCAGGGCATGCGCATTTCCGAGGTGGCTGGCGGGCAGATGGGCCAGTTCTTCAGAAGGCTCGGCGCCGATGGTCAGGACCAGTGGTGGCTCGAGACGCTCGGCAAGGGCGACAAGGAGCGGATCGTGCCGGTGTCGGCCGAACTGGTTCAGGAGCTGCGCGGCTACCGCACGGTCAATGGCCTCGCCGCCCTGCCGACCCGCGCCGAGGAAACGCCGCTCGTGCTGCCGTTCAAGGGCCGCAACCGCTGCCTGTCGCGCTCGGCGATTCACGACGCGATCAAGGGCATCTTCGCGGGCGCGGCCATGTGGCTGCGTGCGCGCGGTCCCGAATTCACCGATCGCGCCGACGAGCTCGAGCGCGCGTCGGCGCACTGGCTGCGGCATACGGCCGGTTCGCACCAGGCGGACGGCGGCGTCGATCTGCGCACGATCCGCGACAACCTCGGCCACGTTTCGCTGAATACGACCAGTCTTTACCTCCACACCGAGGACGACGCGCGGCATACCGAGACCGTTAATCGACACCGGATGAACTGGGACGACGCGAAGTCTAAAGACGGCAATGCGGGCGGCAATTAAGCGCGGATCGGGCGTGTGAAACACGCCGGAATTTTTGCGTTATTTCTTTCTATTTCCGAGTTGGATCAATTCATCAGGCGATGCGCGCCGGGCATGCGTTTGCGCCTGCGCGCGCCAGCGCGTTTACCCGCTCATTTCCCTGGTCGTCGATCCATATCTCAAGAATGCAAAACGCCGACCGTTAAACGGGCGTCGCTCGATAAATAACTAATACAAACCGGGGAATGAACTTGAAAACCATCACAAACGCGCTGTTGGCGTCGGCTGCGTGCGCTACCTTTCTCGCAGGCTGCGTGACCAGTGGGCAAGGCCGGCTCGTCAGCGCCCCGAACCGGGTCAACGAAGTGACCGTGACCGCGTATCAGCCGTTGCCGACCGATGTGTACGTCGCCAATGTGGTCGATCGCGATGTGGTGATCGTCGGCGGCGATACGTATATCTGGGTCGTCGGCCGGGACGGCGTCCGGCATCGCCAATTCTATTCTCATGGTGATCATCGCGCCGAGGTTTTCCATCGCCGTGAGGAACTGCATCGCGTGATGGCGAGCCATGACGGTCATCTGCCGGAGCATCCGGGCGGCGCGCATCCGCCGCTCGGGCACCCGGGCGGCCCGGCGCCGGCGATGGCCGCGCACGAACAGCCGCCGCGAGCCGACAGGCACGCCGCCGGACCGGTCAGGTCTGCACCCGCGACGGTCCCGCACGGACAACCGCGCCGCGTCGTCATGCACGCCGCCGGGCCGGTCAGGCCCGCGCCCGCACCATCGGCAAAGCGGGTGTCGAAGGATCCGAAGAAGTCGTAACGTCGCTGATAGGCGCGCTGCCAAAGCGCCTTCCTGCATCGCCCGCTTCCCCCAACTCCCCGCCAATCCCACCCCATTGCCCGCTAGAATTGCCGGCTTTGCCCGCGTCGGGCGCGCCGCAAGGCAAAATACGGGTTTTGCGCGCGCCGCACGCGCGGCCGACCCGGTCGCGAAGCGTCCCAAACCGTTTTCGGGCCCGGCGGTTGCATCGTTGCCCCGGGCCGCGCGCCGACCCGCAACATCACAGCCCCGCCCGGCCCGTCAGCTTCGCTGCCCGGCGCACGCGGCGCGGCGAGGACCGCTCGTCCCCAACAGAGCAGATCAGGAGCCTTTATGAGCGATTCGAAACCATCCTTCCTCGGCCGCATTTCGCTGGCCGTCGGCACGTTTTTCAGCATTCTCGGCAATGGCGACTTCGCCGCCGACGTCCTGCGCCTGCGCAACGGCGAAAAGATCGGCGCGGCCCCCGCCGCCGCCCCGCAACCGAAGCCGCAACCCGCGCCGGTGCTGAAGGAGGCCTCCCCCGACGCCGCGCTGCAACTGCTCGGCCTGCTGCAACGCGACGCGCGCTTCATCGATTTCGTCGAGGAAGACATCAAGGCCTATAGCGACGCCGACATCGGCGCGGCCGCGCGCCTCGTGCACGAAGGCTGCCGCGCGACGCTGCGCGAGCACTTCACGATCCGCCCGGTGCGCGACGAAGCCGAAGGTAGCCGCGTGACGCTGCCCGCGGGCTTCGACGCGAGCTCGGTCCGTTTGACCGGCAACGTGGTCGGCAGTGCGCCGTTCAACGGCAGCATCAGCCATCGCGGCTGGCGCGTCGAGGATGTGCGTCTGCCGAAGCTGGCGGACGGTCATAACGCAAAAGTCATCGCACCGGCGGAGGTGGAGCTATGAGCGACGCACGCTATTCGATCGGCATCGATCTCGGCACCACGCACTGCGCGTTGTCCTACGTGGACACGCACGCGAGCGACGGCGAGAAAACCACCCAGGACGTGCTGTCGATCGCCCAGCTCACGGGCCCCGGCGCAATCGATAATCTGCCGCTGCTGCCCTCGTTCCTGTACCTGCCGCATCCCGACGAACTGGCCTCCGGCGACCTCTACCTGCCGTGGACCGGCCAGCGCGAATTCGCGGTCGGCGAATTCGCGCGCAGCCGCGGCGCCGGCACGCCGATCCGGCTCGTGTCGAGCGCGAAAAGCTGGCTGTGCCATCCGGGCGTCGACCGGCGCGCGGGCATTCTGCCGAACGACGCGCCGCCCGAAGTCGCGCGTGTGTCGCCGCTCGAAAGCTCGGTGCGCTACCTGACGCACCTGCGCGAGGCGTGGGACCACGTGTATCCGGACGCGCCGTTCGGCGAGCAGGACGTCACCGTGACGATCCCCGCGTCGTTCGACCCCGCGGCGCGCGAGCTGACGGCGGAGGCCGCCGAGGCCGCCGGCTTCACCCGCATGACGCTGCTCGAAGAGCCGCAGGCGGCGCTCTATAGCTGGATCCAGAAGAGCGGCGGACAGTGGCGCAAGCAGGTCGAGGTCGGCGACATCATCCTCGTCGTCGACGTCGGCGGCGGCACGACCGACCTGTCGCTGATCGCGGTGATCGAGCGCGACGGCAATCTCGAACTGCATCGCGTCGCGGTCGGCGATCACATCCTGCTCGGCGGCGACAACATGGACCTCGCGCTCGCGCACGTGGTCGCGCGCAAGCTCGCCGCGCAGGGTACCCAGGCCGACGCGTGGCAACTGCGCGCGCTCACCTACGCGTGCCGCGCGGCGAAGGAAACGCTGCTCAGCGACCCCGCCACCGACACCGTGCCGCTCGTCGTGCCGAGCCGCGGCTCGAAGCTGATCGGCGGCTCGATCCGCACCGAGCTGACGCGCGCCGAACTGACGCAGACGATCCTCGACGGCTTCTTCCCGCAGATCGACAGCGCCGCGCGTCCGGTGAGCCGTGCTCGGGTCGGTCTGACGCAGCTCGGCCTGCCGTATGCGCAGGACGCGGGCATCACGCGGCATCTGGCGGCGTTCCTCGGGCGTCAGGTCGGCGCGCTGGCGGAACTCGAAGGGCTGCGCGAGCATGTCGCGCCCAACGCGACTTTCCTGCATCCGACCGCGGTGCTGTTCAACGGCGGCGTGTTCAAGTCGACGCTGCTCGTCGAACGGATCATGGGCACGCTGAACGGCTGGCTCGCGGCCGAAGGCGCGGCGCCCGCCCGTCTGCTCGAAGGCGCGGACCTCGATCTGGCGGTCGCGCGCGGCGCGGCCTACTACGGCTACGTGCGGCGCGGCCGCGGCGTGCGGATTCGCGGCGGCACCGCGCGCGCGTACTACATCGCGATCGAATCGGCGATGCCGGCCGTGCCCGGGCTCGAGCCGCCGGTGCAGGCGCTGTGCGTCGCGCCGTTCGGCATGGAAGAAGGCACCGACGCCGAACTGCCCGCGCAGGAGTTCGGGCTGGTCGTCGGCGAGCCCGTGCATTTCCGCTTCTTCGGCTCGTCGGTGCGTCGTCAGGATCAGGTCGGCACGCTGCTCGATTACTGGGGCCCCGAGGAGTTGCAGGAACTCGAGGAAATCCAGGCGACGCTGCCGGCGGCCGGCCGCACCGCCGGCGAAGTCGTGCCGGTGAAGCTGCACGCGCGCGTGACCGAGGCGGGCACGCTCGAACTCGAAGCGATCCCGCGCGGCTCCGATGAGCGCTGGAAAGTCGAATTCGACGTGCGCGGCAACGCGAATGCGTGATTGACATGAAGCGGTACAGCGTCGGCATCGATCTGGGCACCAGCAACACGGTGCTCGCGTACGCGCAAGCCGGATCGCAGCAGATTCGTGTGTTCGAGATCGAGCAACTCGTGAGCCCCGGCGAAGTCGCCGCGCGGCCGCTGTTGCCGTCGGTGCGCTATCAGGCGGCCGACGGCGAACTGAGCGCGGCCGATCTGCAGTTGCCCTGGTCCGGTGCGCGTGCGGCGTCGGGCCACGGCAAGGACGCGACGCAGCCGGTCGTGGTCGGCCGGCTCGCGCGGCTGCTCGGCGCGCAGGTGCCGGGGCGGCTCGTCGCGAGCGCGAAAAGCTGGCTGTCGCACGCGTCGGTCGATCGCGTCGCGCCGATCCTGCCGTGGGGCGCGCCCGACGACGTCCGCAAGATTTCGCCGCTCGACGCGAGCGCGAGCTACCTCGCGCACGTGCGCGCCGCATGGAACCAGCACTTTCCGAAGGCGCCGCTCGAACAGCAGGACGTCGTGCTGACGGTGCCCGCATCGTTCGACGAAGGCGCGCGCGCGTTGACCGTCGAAGCGGCGCGGCTCGCCGGGCTGCCGTCGCTGCGGCTGCTCGAAGAGCCGCAGGCCGCGTTCTACGACTGGCTGTTCCGGCATCGCGACACGCTTGCCGACGAGTTGGCGGACACCCGGCTCGTGCTGATCTGCGACGTCGGCGGCGGCACCACCGATCTGACGCTGATCGAAGTCGGCCTGTCCGACGACGGCGAGCCGCGCCTGACGCGCGTTGGTGTCGGCAATCATCTGATGCTCGGCGGCGACAACATGGACCTCGCGCTCGCGCATCTGGTCGAGGCGCGGCTGTTGGGTGGTGCCGGCGGCGGTGCGCAGGCGCCGCAACGGCTATCGGCGGCGAGCCTGTCGCAGCTGGTCGAGCGATGCCGCGTCGCGAAGGAGCAATTGCTCGGCGCGCAGGCGCCCGAGTCGGCGCCGGTCACCTTGCTCGGCGCGGGCTCCAAGCTGATCGGCGGCGCGCGCACGACGCAGATCACGCGCGACGAGGTCGAGAAGATCATCGTCGATGGTTTCTTGCCGCGGGTGGCCGCCGATGAGCGTCCGGGCCGGCCGCGCGGCGCGATCGTCGAATTCGGCCTGCCGTACGCGACCGATGCGGCGGTCACGCGGCATATCGCGGCATTTCTCGAACGTTTCGCCGCGCAGTCGCGCAAGGCCCTGGGCGCGGATTCCAGCACGCCGGACGCATCCGGCACAGCCGCCCTGCCCGTTCCCGACACGCTGCTGCTCAACGGCGGCGTGTTCCGCGCCGACGCGCTGTCGCGGCGTCTGGCCGACACGCTCGGCGGGTGGCGCGGCGCGCCGCTCAACGTGCTGCACAACGACAACCCGGACGTCGCGGTCGCGCGCGGTGCGGTCGCCTATACGCTCGCGCGCGCGGGCTTCGCGCCGAAAATCGGCGGCGGTTCGCCGCGCAGCTATTTTCTGGTGCTCGACGAAACGCCGGCCGGCAAAGACGACGCCGAGCCGGACGCGGCGCCGGCGCAACGCGGCATCTGCCTGCTGCCGCGCGGCACCGAGGAAGGTCACGAGATTCTGATCGCGGACCGCACGTTCGCGCTGCGGCTCGGGCATCCGGTGCGCTTTCACCTGGTGTCGTCGAGCGCGGACACCGCGTATCAGCCCGGCGAACTGGTCGACCTCGCGGGCGGCGACTTCGTGCGTCTGCCGCCGATCGCGACGATCATCCAGCCACGTGACGGCCATCGCGCTCGCGAAACCGCCGTGCGCATCGCGACGTCGCTGACCGAGGTCGGCACGCTCGACGTCCATTGCATCGAGCTCGACGAGCCATCGCAACGCTGGCTGCTCGAATTCCAGCTGCGCCACGCCGACGCGCAAGTGGATCTATCCGCCGAGGGCGCACCGCAACGCCACCCGGCGCTCGATCGCGCGATCGAACTGATCGACCGTTGCTTCGGCGCCCGCGCGCAAAACGTCGACCCGAAGGAGATCAAACGACTGCGCGCGCAGCTCGAACATCTGCTCGGCCCGCGCGACAGCTGGAACAGCGCGTCGCTGCGCGAACTGTTCGGCGCGCTGTGGGAGCGCGCGCGCCGCCGCCGCCGCTCGGCCGATCACGAACGGCTGTGGCTGAATCTGGCCGGCTATTGCGTGCGGCCCGGCTTCGGTTATCCGCTCGACGAATGGCGCGTCGAGCAACTGTGGACGCTGTTCGACGATGGCATCCAGTACGTGACCGACAGCCAGGTATGGTCGGAATGGTGGACGCTGTGGCGCCGCGCGGCCGGTGGCCTCGGCGAAGATGCGCAGCTGCGCGTGCTCGACGCGATGGACTATCTGCAGAAGGCCGCGCAATCGCGTCACAAGCTGCCGTTCGATGTCGCGAAGACCGGCTTCGCCGATATGGTGCGCCTGTCCGCATCGCTCGAACGGATTCCGGCCGAACGCAAGATCGAACTCGGCGAGGCGGTGCTCGCTCGCCTGAAAAAGCCAGCGGAAAACCATCAAAGCTGGTGGGCGGTCGGACGGATCGGCGCGCGCCAGCCGTTTTACGGCAGCGCGCATAGCGTCGTGCCGCCCGAGGTCGCCGCGCAATGGCTCGATGCGATCCTCGCGCTCGACTGGAAGAAGGTCGACCCCGCCGCCTTCGCGGCCGTCCAGATCGCCCGCATGACCGGCGACCGCTCGCGCGATCTGCCCGACGCGCTGCGCGCGAGCGTCGTGCGACGCCTCGAAGCGGCGAGCGCGCCGCGCGCCTGGGTCACGATGGTCAGCGAAGTCGTCGCGCTCGATAACGCAGACGAAGGTCGCGTGTTCGGCGAATCGCTGCCGGTCGGGTTGAAGCTGATCGGCGGCTAAAGCGTTTTGCGCGGCGCGAAGCTCAGCACCGCTCGTGCGGCGTCCAGATGCACAGCAACGCGCACACAGGCGGATACCTGTGTGCGCGCATTGCTTCGGCACGCGCCGCTCAATTCGGCACGTTCACGGCTCCATTCGTTGCGGAAATCGCATTGACACCCGGGGTCGCCGCGATCGCCGGCAGGTTGGCCGTGGTCAGCGCCGGTGCGGCTCCGGGCACGCCGCCGCGCGGTATCGTGTGGATCACCTGCGACGGCGGCAACGGCGTGCCGTTCTTCAGATGAGCCCACATCAGGTTGAGCGCCTGAAGATTGTAGTAGTGCAACGGCACGAAACGCGTATCGAAACCGGCGACGCCGAGGAACGCGTCAAAGTGCTGACCGTTCGTGACTTCGTACAGCGCCAGCTTGCTCGCGCTGCCCTCGGCCACCTGGTTCAATCCGAGGTACGGCCGCGACGCGTGATTGATCGGCACCAGCGCATCCGCGCGTCCTTGCACGATGATGGTCGGCGTGCCATGCAGATTCGCATTCACGCGAACTGCATCGACGCTGGCATTCAACGAACCGCTTGTCCACCGCGCGCGCAGGCATGCGGCGCCCGCGTAGCTCGCATCGGCGGTCGCGAGCCGATGATCGACCGCGCCGGAGGCGCCCGCGTTGTAGACGAGGTTGATGCCATTGGTCGGCGGCACGCCGTTGCCGTTGCCGAACACCGTCAGCATCGGCGACACCGCCGGCGTCACGCCGGCTGCGCCAGCCGCGCTGGTGGTGCCGAAGCTGAAGTCGCACAGGTTGTCGGCGACACTTGCGCGCGCATACGCATTCGCATAGGTCACGGCGACGGCCGGCACCGCCTGCGAGTCCCACATCGGCGCTTGCAGCAGGTCCGAGTCGGTCTGATAGCCGTTCTGATGCAGCAGCGCGAGCGCATTGGTGGCCTGCGTGACCGTATCCGTTCCCGCGATCACGCCGGCCGCCGCGAGCGACGCGCAACGCGCGGTGCGCAGCGCGGTGGTGGTCGCGCTCGGCAGCGCGGTCAGATACGGTGCGCCGGTCGCGGCGGGCGCGAGCGCGGCGCACGGCTGCAGCAGGTTCGCGAGCGTCATGTAATCGGCGAGCGGTTTGCCGAACGCGCCGACCGGCACGCCGCCCTGCGCGACCGATACCTGCGGTGCAAGCCGCAGATTGATCTGCGGCTCGCCGACCACCACTGCCGTGATGAGACCCGACGTGTCCTGCTCGGCCGCCGCGAGCGACGCGCCGCCGCCGTTGCTGACCGACGCGGCGATCGTCGTGATGCTGCCGCTCGCATAGCGCACCGTGCGCGTCGAGCCATTCAACGCGCCGTACGAATCGTTGAGCGCCCAATACGCAAACTGGATCGCCTGCAACGTGTTCTTGCCCCAGTCCTGCTCGGGGTTCTGTTGCGAGTGCGCATGCTTGAACGCATAGCGGTTCGGGAACTGCGCATTGAACGCCGCCAGCGTGCTGCTGCCGAGCTTCGCTGTGAAGAGGCTCGCCGTGCCCGCGGCGGTCGCATCCTGCAACGTGCCGTCGATCAGCGTCACGCGATTCGTCGACAGTTCGTGCGCGCCGTTGCCGCTGCCCTTGTCGGTGTAGGCCACCGCGCAGCCGCGCTTCAGGCCCCACTCGCCGGCCGCCGAAATCGCGCCGTACACGCCGCGCGAACCGGACGACGTCGCGGTGACGATGCACGGTTGGTCCGGATTGAAGCTCGCGGGAATCTGCACGAGCAGGCTAACGTTCTGCGCGCCGCTGCCGTCATCGGCATAGGCGAGGTATTCCTTGCCCGCGATCTTGCCTTCGCCGAGCGTGTCGTTGCCGTTCAGGTCGACGTTGGGCCCCCAGAAGCGTCCATACCCGCCGTTCGCCGTCATGTCGACGAGCGCCCGATAGTTCGACCAGATCGCGAGACGCCGCAATTCGGCGGCCGTAGGTTGCGCCGCATTCGCGATGGTGGGCGCCTTCGCCGATGCGAGGCCGGTCTTGCCGAGGCCCGCGGTCAGCAGATCGTCACTGTTGCCGTCATAAGATTTCGTCGTCACCGCGCTTTTGATGAAGCCAGGCAGCACGTTGCTCGGCGCCGGCGGTTGCAGCCCGTCGTTGCCGCTGCCACAGCCCGCCAGCACGATTGCGGACGCCATCACGGTCGCCGCGGTACCGAGCCTCCAAGGGTTGCGCATGGCCGCCGGGATTTTTTTCGCTGTTGTCATCGTTTCTGTCTCCGTCATTTATACGACGTTGTATTGGCAGCGGTACCCAACTGGTTGCCGACCCCGCTCCATCTGGTTCGTTAGAACGAGATGCTTCGGATACCGATGCATCGCTAGCGTGCATTGACCTCTCTCTGGAGTCAATACACGGTCATACCCATAACGAGCATCAGGATTCGGGCGAAACAGCCGGCCGGCTAGTCGGAATCGGCCATGCCGGTGAACCCGTCGTCGCTCCAGTCTTCGGAGCCGACACCGTGGCGAACGAAGAAAACTCCGTGCCGGTCGTAACGCTGCTTGATCGACCGCAAACGTGCATAGTTGGCCCCCCAATACGCCGCTTGCCAGTCCTTCTGGAAATAGCTGCTCTCGGCGACGTATGCGCCACCGGCCGTTGCGATTTTCCCGAGTTCGTTGATGGCCAATCCGATGAGCTTCGCATCTCGCTGTGCCTTCGAAACATCGGGTTGATGACCTGTCAGTCCGTCGAATGCCGGTGGCCCCTCGCTCGCGACGATCGCCAATGCGAACGACTCCGCCACGACTGGATTGACTGGGGTTTGCAGGCCGGCGGCAATGACATCGGCAGGGGCGCCGGCGAGCCCTTTCTGAAAATGAAGTTCGACAAGCCAGTAGCGCGTAGCGCCCATCAGCGCGTCGACGAGTTCGGGTTGGCGCTCGCGCGCCAGCATTGCTGCAGGCAACCACAGCGAGTCGAAGCCGTGGATCACATGACCGGCCTCGGCGAGATTCGACGCCCAGAAGAAATTGGCATCTGGCGCGCCGGGTCGGTCATCGAAGACGACCAACCCGGGCACGAACCGCGCGAGCGCCGTGCCGTCCCAGCGCAACCGCCCCGGACCGGCGACGATCGAGGGCGCGGCCATCATGGTCAGGTCGTCCTGCACTCCAATCCAGTCCCAGAACGGCTTCCAGAGCGTTGCGACCTCTTCCTTGCCGAGTCCCTGAAAGCTCATGTCGATGCGCAGGCGCTTGCCGGGCAGCAGCGTAGCGAGTTCACCCCAGTGGCGATTGCATAGGCTGTCGGCGTAAAAAGCGACGAAGCGGCCCAGCAAGCGTTTGTAGGCGACATCCGAGCGGGCCACGACTGCGCAGGATACGAGGCCAAACACGGCCGGCAGTTCGTGCGTGCGCAAAGTCAGGCGGCTGACGACGCCGAAGGTACCGCCACCCCCACCTTTCAAGGCCCAGAAGAGATCCGGTTCTCTTCGGGCGTTGACAACCCTGACCACACCGTCCGCCGTAACGACCTCCGCTTCGAGCAGTGAAGCGGATGCAATGCCGAACTGTTTGGAGTGCGTTCCAAAACCTCCGCCTTGAATCAGTCCCGCGACTCCCACTGTTCCACAACCGCCGCCCTGTACATACCGACCCACGCCTCCGGTAACGGCTTCATAGGTATGCATCCAGATCGCGCCTGCCCCGACGCTTACCGCGGGTCCGGGTGGAATGACCCCGTCACATCCGCTCGGAACGAAAGCATCGTGATTCCTGATTTCGTTCATGGCGCGCGTCCATATCATCAGGGAACCCGGCGCGTTCGAGGTGCCGAGATAGGAATGGCCCCCGCCGCGCACGACGACGCGAAGATTGCGTTCACGCGCGAAGTTGACGGCCGCCGCCACATGTTCGACCCGTCTCGCGGCGACCACGTAGGCACTGGGTTCGGCTTTCCACGCGCCGACCCACTCGCAGGTTTGTGTCAGAACGGGACTGTCGCCGATGAAGTACGGATTTTTGAGTTCACGGAAGAGTGCAAGGCATTCGGCGTTCTCGGGAGATTCACGACAGAGGTCGAGTGGTGACTCCGGTCGGATCAGGTAGCCATCCACCTGCTGTTTCAGTCGCGCCCAGTCCGAAGGCGTGGGCCATCCCGGTTCGCCCGGTCGTACGCGTCGCGGGGTCTGCGCAGCGCGAGCGTCATCGAGCCGAAGCAACGGCCAGATAGAGGCGAACAGCGGGACAGCCGCAAGCCACCTGATCAGATCACGGCGCTTCGCCATGGCGCTCCTCCACGCTGAAACGTGATCGTTTCCATTTCCCAGACGATCGCTCGCGACAGCGGTGGCGGCCCGAGCTCACGCCTCGCTCGATGCAAGCGCTCGAGCGTCTCGTGGAAAAAGTTCGACTTCAGCCTCGATCTCCACGGGAATGTTGAAGGGAAGCTCGGCCAGTCCCACCGCGCTGCGAGCGTGAACGCCGCGCTCCTCGCCAAAGACAGCGAGTATCAGTTCCGAAAAGCCGTTGATCACCGCGGGCTGTCGGTTGAACCCGGGTGCCGAGTTGACCATGCCGAACACCCTCGTCCAACAGGCGATGCGCTCCAGACTTCCGATCTCGCGCTTGAGGCTGCCCAGAATAGCGAGCGCGGTGAGACGAGCCGCCACGAAGGCCTGCTCCTGCGAGACCTGACTGCCCACCTTGCCAAGTGGCTCGGCCAGCGAGCCGTCCGCGTTGGTCGGCCCATGGCCCGAGATGCAAGCCCTGTGGCCGACTACCCGCACCCATGGGAACGGAAGCGTCAGGCCGGGAGGAAGCCGCAACGGTTCCAGCAAGACGTAGCCAAGTGCGTGCAAGCGATCTTCAACGGTCGACATATTCAGACTCCACGTGAAGGCCCCACGGCGTTTATTCGCGTGCGCCTCGAAAATCGCGCAGCGGCGTGGCTGCGGCACGTCGCTGCGGTGACAGCGCTTTCAGATGCCCGCTTCCCTCACGCTCCGCCCTGCTTGCGCATCTGCCCGATAGCGCGAGCGCGTCCGGCCTCGGCCTCCCGGACGAGCCGGTACGCAACGTAATATTTAAAGACGTTGCGCACGTACGTCGTTGGTTCGATACCGATTTTCTCGGCGACTACGATTTCGACATTGTTGAACCACTTGTTAGGATCGAGACCGCGCGCCGCCGCTTCCTTGCGCATTCTGGCGATCTTTGCGGGTCCTGCGTTGTAGCTTGCGAATGCGAACAGCGAGCGGTCCCTTTCCGAGAAGTGAGCATCGGGAAAGTAACGGGCCATCAGCACATCGAGATATTTCGCTCCCGCATGTATGTTGGACTTCGCCACCCTGATGTCGCCAACCGCAAGTTCCTTCCCCGTGGCTGGCATCAACTGCATGATCCCGATTGCGCCAAAGTGACTGCGGGCGCTCTGGTTCAGCTGGGATTCCTGATAGCCTTGAGCCGCAAGCAAAAGCGGATCGAAGCGGTACTGCGCACCGTATTTTTCGAAAAGACCGACCGTCTGCCCGAACCGCTTCAGCTCCGCTGACTCCGTATTGTTGGAGATCTGCTTGATGCGCTTCATTTCCTGCTGCAGACGGACTTCCGCGACACTCTGCTTCTTCACGTAATTCAGGTAGAAGTCGTTGATC
Organism: Paraburkholderia sp. 40; assembly: GCF_050434105.1. Lineage (NCBI taxonomy): Bacteria > Pseudomonadati > Pseudomonadota > Betaproteobacteria > Burkholderiales > Burkholderiaceae > Paraburkholderia > Paraburkholderia sp. 40. Next base: position 978,351 of record NZ_JBNPVY010000004.1, read on the forward strand.
GCGTCCCGCAGTTTGGGGCTCTTGAGGCGCACCGCCCAGCCGATGTAGCCTTCGTCGCGCACCGAAATATCGTTATGCACGACGATTCCAGCCAGTACCGGCGCCCATACCTTTGCCTTCCAGTCGTCCACGACGAGGATCTGGAGCAGCCCGACATTGAGCATCTCCATTGCGTCCTCGTCCTCGAGCGCGTCGGGCAGCGGCACGAGTTTCACCGGAGCTTTGCCTTCCTTGCCAAAACGCGCGTTCAACAAGTTCAGGCTCTCGTAATAGCTGCTGCTGGGCCGCACATGGACCGTCTTACCGCTGAGATCGTCGAGCTTCGCGAGGGCCGGCGACTTCGGCCCGGTCACGACCACTTCGCGTACTGCTGTCCGGTCACGCGGCGCCACGAAGTCGACCTGCTTCAGGCGGACCTCCGTGACCGTCAGATTGCCCGCGGCGATGTCGCCCCGGCCCGCTACCAGCCCCGGGAGCAACTGGTCGCGAGTCATCGGAATGATGACCAGGGTGAGCGGACGCTTGCCGAGCGTCGCCCGGTACTTCTTGTTCACATAACGCTCGAAGTCCCGCATGAGACCGGCGGTCAGCCCACGTTCGTGACCATGCTCATTCAGATAGAGCGTTCGACTGTAGGGAACCAGCACCCGGATCAGACGCCGGTCGAGCATGGCGTCGAAATCGCCCGTGAACGGTTGATTGCCGAGATCGATCCGGCGCGCTGCGGGAGCCGACGCCGCGGCGGTTGGGGATGCCGGGAGGGCCGACGAGGCGGCCGGCTGCGCGGCGACACTTTGGGCGGCGACGCACGCCGCGGGGCCGACGATCATGCCTGAGCAGAACGCCGCGATGTACAGCAACGTTTGAATGATGCGCATCGTAAAACACCCTGCTGTCGCACCCGGCGACTGCGTCGACGTTCACTACGCGCGTCCATATTGCCACGATGGCAACGGCTGAAAATGGGACGATGGTCCTATAAGCAATGCGCCATGACTGAAGATAGAGCCGTACCGACGCAATCGCCAACGCCCGCTACGCCATCGTCACGCGATTTCGTCCTTTATGCTTCGAGCGATACAACGCACGGTCAGCGCTCGCGAAACCGTCGCGATGCGCGGGGCGCGACAGGTCGCTGATACGCGTGAGCGACGCGCCAATGCTGACCGTCACCACCCCAAGCGGCGACGCGCGATGCTCGATCGCGAGGTCCGCCACGCGCTGGCGCAGCGTTTCGAGCGTGTCTTCGAGCATCGATGGTTGCGCTTCGAGCACCAGCATTCCGAACTCCTCGCCGCCCATGCGCCCGACCACGATGCGCTCGCTGTCGGCGGCGGCCTGCATCACGGAGGCAACCAGACTCAGACAGTGATCGCCGGCCTGATGACCGTAGGTGTCGTTGTACTGCTTGAACCAGTCGACGTCGACGACCACCGAGCCCATCACGTCGCCGTCGCGCGCCTCCTTCCAGCGGCGCGCGATGGTTTCGAGCAGAAAGCGCCGGTTGTACAACTGGGTGAGCGGATCGATCGCGGTGGCCGTGCGCATCTTCAGATCGTTTTCGATCATCGCGCGCAGGTGGTAAAACACGCCGCGCCGGCCCGCGTCGAGCCGGCCCGGCGCCGGGTCCATCGCGCACAGCGCGCCGACGATCTCGCCGTTCGGCGCGCGCAGCGCGATCGCCGCGTAAAAGCGCACGAACGGATGACGCTTGACGAGCATGCACTCGCCGAAGCGGCTGTCGTTGTGCGCATCCTCGATCACGAACAGGTCGGCATCGCGCACCGCGTAGTCGGCGAGCGAGCGCGCACGCGTGACGAGCGGCATCGCCATGCCGACCTCGGCGCGATAGTGCTGATACTCCTCGTCGAGCAGCACGATCGCGGTAATTGCCGCGCCGGTCACGCTCTTCAGAATCTCCGCCGCATGCGTGAAGCACTCGCGCATCACCTGGTCGTCGTGCAACAGCCACTCGATGACCGAAGACTCGACCTCGGGTTCGCCGGCGGCGGTCGAGTCGACTGGCATCCGGCTGGCGAGGCGGTCGTTACTGTAAGCGAGTTGCACGGAAGGGTTCCAGAATGGGCTTAGCTTATGTCAACGGCATAGGCACCCGAAACTTGAGCACAGAATGTGGGATCGCGCCCATGCGCCGGAGCGCATCCGGGAGCCCCAAAGAAAATGGGCCGGCTCTCGCGAGCCGGCCCATCGATCGATGCGACGTTCAGGTAATCAGACGCGCCGCTTTACTCCTTGTCGCCCTTCACCTGCGGCAGCGCCGACGTCTCGTTCGACGACAGCAGGCCCACCTGCGAGTAGATGCGCAGCTTGTCGCGCGTGTCGGTGATGTCGAGGTTGCGCATCGTCAGCTGGCCGATGCGGTCGCGCGGCGAGAACGTCGATGCGACCTTTTCCATCGACAGACGCTCGGGCTGATATGTGAGGTTCGGCGACTTCGTGCTGAGGATCGAGTAGTCGTTGCCGCGACGCAGCTCGACGGTCACTTCGCCGGTGATCGCGCGCGCGACCCAGCGCTGTGCGGTTTCGCGCAGCATGATCGCCTGCGGATCGAACCAGCGGCCCTGATACAGCAGACGGCCGAGGCGGCGGCCGTTCTCGCGGAACTGCTCGATCGTGTCTTCGTTGTGGATGCCGGTGACGAGACGCTCGTAAGCGATGTTGAGTAGCGCGAGGCCCGGGGCTTCATAGATGCCGCGGCTCTTCGCCTCGATGATGCGGTTCTCGATCTGGTCGCTCATGCCGAGACCGTGACGGCCGCCGATCCGGTTCGCTTCGAGCAGCAGCTCGACCGCGTTCGGGAACGTCTGGCCGTTCAGCGCGACCGGCTGGCCTTCCTCGAAGCGGACCGTCACTTCTTCCTTCGCGATCTGCACGTCGTCGCGCCAGAACGCGACGCCCATGATCGGGTTCACGATCTTGATGCCGGACTCGAGGCTTTCGAGATCCTTCGCTTCGTGCGTCGCGCCGAGCAGGTTCGAGTCGGTCGAATACGCCTTTTCGGCCGACATCTTGTAGTCGAAGCCCGACTGGCGCATGAATTCCGACATTTCAGAACGACCGCCCAGTTCGTCGATGAACAGCTGGTCGAGCCACGGCTTGTAGATCTTCAGGTCCGGGTTCACGAGCAGACCGTAGCGGTAGAAACGCTCGATGTCGTTACCCTTGTACGTGCTGCCGTCGCCCCAGATGTTGACGCCGTCATCCTTCATCGCGGCGACCAGCATCGTGCCGGTCACGGCGCGGCCGATCGGCGTTGTGTTGAAATAGGTGACGCCCGCCGTCGAGATATGAAACGCGCCGCACTGCAGCGCCGCGATGCCTTCCGCGACCAGCTGCGCCCGGCAGTCGATCAGGCGCGCGCCTTCGGCGCCATATTGCGTGGCGCGACGCGGGATCGAATCGTAATCGTCTTCGTCGGGCTGACCGAGGTTGGCCGTGTAGGCGTACGGCACGGCGCCCTTCTTGCGCATCCAGTGCAGCGCGGCGCTAGTGTCGAGGCCGCCGGAAAACGCGATACCGACCTTCTGGCCGATCGGAAGACTTTCAAGGATTGTACTCATAAGCAGTAGCGTTAAACTCGACGTACGGGGAGATTTTGGGGGTAACAGCTGAGTATCGGGCAAGCCTGGCGATCAGGCAAGTTACGCGGGAGTATACCGTGAACCGCCGTCCGGCCTTGGATTTTGCCGGTCGGCGCGGCCTCGCGCTGCAATCTCGCCGCGCCGAATTTCCGGATTAATTCACGCTGTATTTGCCGTAACGGGGGCGGATTTATTATCGTCTAAGGGTAGCATCGCGGGTTGCGTCAACGCACCGGCCGTTCACTCCGTTCGTCCCGTTCATTCCCCTTGCCCGCCGCCCATGACCACGACCACCCCGCGCCCCACGACGAACGCCTCGCTGGTCACCCACGTGCGGCTCGCCGACGGCACGCGCGCCGAGGTGTCGATCGTCGATGGCCGGATCGCCGCGCTCGGCGCCGCTCTGCCGCGCGAGCCCGGTGTGCCGGTCGAGGACGGCGGCGACGCGCTGCTGCTGCCCGGTTTCGTCGAAGGGCATACGCATCTGGACAAGACCAACTGGGGCTTGCGCTGGTATCGCAACGAAGTCGGGCCGAAGCTGACCGATCGCATCGAAAACGAGCGCCGCTGGCGCGCCGAAAGCGGCCACGACGCGGGCGCGCAATCGCTCGCGCTCGCGCGCGCGTTTCTGGCGGCCGGCACGACGCGCGTGCGCACGCACGTCGATATCGACACCGACGCGGGCCTGCGCCATCTCGACGGCGTGCTGGCCACGCGCGACACCCTGCGCGACGTGCTCGATCTGCAGATCGTCGCGTTTCCGCAATCGGGGCTGCTCGGCCGGCCCGGCACCGACGCGCTGCTCGATCGGGCGCTGGCCGCGGGCGCCGACGTGCTCGGCGCGCTCGATCCCGCGCTGATCGACGGCGATCCGGTGAAGTCGCTCGATCTGACGTTCGCGCTCGCCGAGCGTCATCGCAAGCCGCTCGACATTCATCTGCACGAACCCGGCGAGATCGGCGCGTTCACGCTCGGTCTGCTGCTCGATCGCGTCGCCGCGCACGGCATGCAGGGGCAGGTGGTGGTCAGTCACGCGTTCTGTCTCGGCGCGCTGCCCGAGCGCGAACGCGATGCGCTGCTCGCGCGTATCGCCGAGCTGCGCGTCGCGCTGTTGACGAGCGCGCCGCCGTCGGTGCCAGTGCCGCCGCTCACGGCTTGCCTCGCGCACGGCGTCACGCTGTTCGGCGGCAACGACGGGATTCGCGATACGTGGACGCCATACGGCTCGCCCGACATGCTGGAACGGGCGATGCTGATCGCGATGCGATACGGCCTGCGCCGCGACGACGATCTCGCGCTCGCGTTCGATTGCGTCAGCGGCACCGCCGCGCGCGCATGCGGATTCGAAGGCTATGGTTTGCAGCCGGGCGCACGCGCCGATCTCGTGCTGGTCGACGCCGACACGCTCGCGCATGCGCTCGTCGCGCGGCCGGCGCGCAAGCTGGTCATTGCGAACGGCCGCGTCGCCGCGCGCGACGGCGCGCTGGTCGCGCGGTAGTTCAGCCACGCCGTCCGCGACAACAAAGACGTTTTTTGGACTCGAATGATCAATCTTTTTCAGGCCATGCAGGCCTTCGTCAAGGTGGCCGATGTCGGCAGCTTCGCGCAGGCCGCCGGGCAACTGAACGTGTCGACGTCGGTCGTCACGCGTCATGTGTCGAGCCTCGAACAGCATCTCGGCATTCGCCTGTTTCAGCGCACCACGCGCAAGGTCGTGCTGACCGAGGCCGGCGCGCAATACGCGGACGGTTGCCGCGTGCTGCTCGCCGAACTGGAGGAAGTGGAGTCGCGCGCGACCACGGCCTCGCGCGACGTGACCGGCGACCTGCGCATCGTCGCGCTCGGCAGTTTTTCGCTGTTTCGGCTAACGCCGCTGTTCGCCGAATATCAGGCGCGCTTTCCGCAAGTCAACCTGCGCGTCACGCTGACGGAAAAACGGGTCGATCTGCTCGAAGGCGGCTTCGACGTCGGCATCGTGACCGAGCATATGATCCGCTCGGAGTCGCTGGTGGCGCGGCGTCTGATCAACTCGCACGCGGTGCCGGTGGCAGCGGGCGCGTATCTCGCGCAGGCCGGTCATCCGCAAACGCCGGCCGAACTGGACGGGCATCGGCTGATTGCCGCGCCGTTCGACACGACCGGCCCGATGTGGATCTTCCGCAAGGGTGACGGCGATGCCGAAAGCGCGAGCGAGGACGGCGACGACAGCGGCGAGAGCATCGCCATCGATGCATCGTTCACGGTCAACAGCATGATCATGCAGAAGCAGGCCGCGCTGGGCGCGATGGGCATCGCGCTGCTGCCGCTCGAAATGGTCGAGGACGAGTTGCGCGCCGGCACGCTGGTGCGCGTGCTCGACGGCTATGCGGTGCTCAATGGCGACGTGGCCGTGTCGCTGGTGTATCCGAGCCGCGAGTTCGTGCCGCGCAAGGTGCGCGAGTTCATCGATCTCGCGGTCGGTTTCTTCAAGTGACGCTTCAAGGCCGTTCGCCGCGCGCGAGCCGTGCGTCGATGTCGTACACGACCGGCATCAGATCCGCGACGCTGTCGATCACGTAATGCGCGCCCGCCGCCTTCAGCCTGGCCGTCGCGGCGTTGCGGCGCGCGGCGAATTCGTCGGCCGGCAACGCCTTCACCTCGGCCTCGCTCATGCCGAACGCGTTGCCGCTCACCGCGACGCCGACCGCCCACGTGCCGCCGTTGATGCCTTCCTCGATGCCGACCTCGGTGTCGTCGACCTTGATCGCCTCTTTCGCGCGCCACACGCCGAGCTGCGGCAGCGTCCGGTAGATCATGTACGGTGACGGCCGCCCTTCCGGCGTATCGCCGGTGCACACGATGCTGTCCGGCGCAAAGCCCTGCGCGGCCGCGCCCGGTACGATTTCGTCGATGATCTCGCGGGTATAGCCGGTCGTCGTGCCGATGCGGATATCGTTCTGACGCAAGGCGCTCGCGACTTCGGCGACGCCCGGGATCACCGCGCTGTAGCTCGCCGCGACCGCGATGTTCTTCGGCACGAACACGTCGTACACGGCGTCGATATCGGCGTCGGTCGGCGTATGGCCGTGGCGCTCGGCCCAAGCCTGCGCGACGCGCGGCAGTGCCATCAGCGCCGCGATATGCGGCCGCTTGGCCATGCCCATCGGGCCGCGCGCTTCGTCGATCGTGATCGGCACGCCGAACTGCTCGAAGGTCTCGACGAAGGCCGCCATCGGCGCGCGTGAACCGTAGTCGACCACCGTGCCGGCCCAATCGAAAATCACTGCCTTCACGTGTTTCATCTGCTTGAATCCCCAGGAATCCGAATGTATCGGGTTTGCTGTCGCGGCTCAGGCCGCCTGCGCGAGCGCCTTGCGTTCGTCGAGCGCGGCGGGCGGCGGCCCCGCGTGCGTGACGCCCATCGTGCGCAACGCTTGCGCGCAGGCATCGACCACGCGTCGCATCACCTGCTCGTCGACCTGACCGATGCAGCCGATGCGGAAACTGTCGACCACCGTCAGCTTGCCCGGATAGATGATGAAGCCCTGCTCCTTCATCAGTTCATAGAAGCGCGCGAACTCGAACGACGGATGCGCCGGCGAAAAAAACGTCACGATGATCGGCGAGCGCCAGCGCCCGTTGAGCAGCGGCTCGAAGCCAAGCTCGCGCATGCCGGCCACCAGCACGTCGCGATTGTTGGCGTAGCGCGCGAGCCGCGCGGGCTGCCCACCTTCGAGCTGGTGCAGACGCAGCGCCTCGAGGAACGCGGCCACCGTATGCGTGGGCGGCGTGAAGCGCCACTGGCCCGTGCGATTCATCACGTCCCATTGATCGTAGAGATCGAGCGCGAGCGAATGGCTGCGGCCTTTCGCCTCGCGCAGGGCGCTCTTGCGCGCGATCACGAAGCCGAAACCCGGCACGCCCTCGATGCACTTGTTCGCCGACGACACGAACGCCTCGCACGCGATCTGCCGCACGTCGAGCGGCACCGCGCCGAAGGCGCTCATCGAATCGATCAGCAGTTTGCGGCCCTGCCTGGCGACCGCGGCTGCAATCTCATCGAGCGGATTGAGAATGCCCGAGCTCGTTTCGCAATGGATCGCGACCACGTGCGTGATCGATGGATCGGCGGCAAGCATGCGCTCGACTTCGAGGCCGCGCGGCGGCAGGTAGTCGCCCTTGTCGAGCAGTGTGCAGGCGCGGCCGAGATAGCCAAGCGTGGTCGCCGCGCGCTTGCCGTACGCGCCGTTCGCGAGCACGAGCGCGTGGCCGTCGCGCGGAATCAGGCTGCCGAGCATCGCTTCGACGCAGTAGCTGCCGCTGCCCTGCAGCGGCACGCAGTCGTAGTCGCCCGCGGTGTCGCCGGCGATCGCCAGCACGCTCGCGCGCAACTCGGCGGTCATCGCGCGGAAGTCGCCGTCCCACGAGCCCCAGTCGCGCAGCATCGCCTGTTTCGTCGATAGTGCCGTGGTCAGCGGGCCCGGCGTCAGCAGATAAGGCTCGCCGCCAGCCGGCGCGGCGCAGGGTGTGGTGCAACGGGTCGATGTTGCCGCGGCTGCCACGGCCAATGTCGCCGCCGAACCGCCAATCGCGCTTTCCATGTCCGCAACTCCGCTATCGCTATGTCGATAGCTCACACGATACAGAAGCGTTGTCCATCGGTAAAATCGATATAATCGATGACGGTATCGCAAAAACTTATCTGCTGGCGAGGCACACGTGCAATACGCGCAATTGCGGGCGTTCCATGCGGTCGCGGAACATGGCGGCTTTTCGAAAGCGGCGCAGGCGTTGTCGCTGACACAGCCGGCGGTGTCGGATCACGTGCGGCGGCTCGAACAGGATTACGGCGTCAAGCTGTTCGAGCGCGGGCCGCGCGGCGTGGAGACGACTGAACTCGGGCTGCGCCTGTTCAGCGTGACACGGCATATGCTCAGTTGCGAGCGGGACGCGCGCCAACTGCTCGAATCGGCGGGCGGGCTGGAGTCGGGTTCGCTATCGCTCGCGGCCGATGCGCCCGATCTCGCCGTCGCGCTGATCGGCGCGTTTCGCCAGCGGCACCCGGGCATCGTCGTCACGCTGTCGATCGCCAATGCGGCAGAGTGCATGCAGCGCGTGCTGTCGAGCGCGGTCGACGCGGCGATCACGGCCGCGCCGCAGGTGCATAGCCGCTTGCAGTCGCGCGTGTTGCGGCGCGATCCGCTGGTCGCGATGGTGCCGGCGAGCTACCCGGCCTCGAAGAAGCGCCGGCTGAGTTACGCGGAGCTCGTCGAACAGCCGATGATCTTCCGCGAGCCGCAATCGGTCACCCAACAACTGCTCGAAATCGAGCTCGTGCGCGAGTCGTTGCAAGTCGAGCCGGTCATGTACGTGGATGGCCGCGAGGCGCTGGAGGAAGCGGTCGCGCAGGGAATCGGCGTCGGCGTCATTGCGCGCGCAGAGTTCAACGAGTCGCGGCGGATCCGGATGGTGTCGCTGCTCGATTGCCGCGTGCAGATGATCGAATCGCTGACGCGGCTCGCCGAGCGGCCGGGTTCGAATCTGCTCGACGCGTTTTTTGCGGTGGAGTTGCCGGGAGCCGAAACAGAGGTCTCGGGGGCCGATGTTCAACGCGCGTAGCTCGCGCGCCGTCGCTGCAAGGAGCGGCGTGGCCTTCATGCTGCCGGCCCCGCCGCCCGCGATCGCGCTCGAATTGTTCCGCGGGTTGCCACCAGCGTTGGCAACCCCTTCAGACTTAACGCGAGCCGCCGCTCGCGATCAGGCTCTCGCCCGTCAACCAGCGCGCGTCATCCGACGCGAGGAACGCGACGACATCCGCGATATCGTCGGGTTGGCCGATACGGCCGAGCGGCGTCGTGCTGACCACCCACGTTTCGAAGTCCGAGCCGATCACGCCGGCGCTGTGGGTGCCCTCGGTCTCGACCATGCCCGGATTCACCGAATTCACGCGGATCTTGCGCGGTCCGAGTTCCTTCGCGAGCACGCCGGTGATCGCATCGACCGCGCCCTTGGTCGCCGTGTAGACCACGGTGGTCGGCGGCGTGATGCGGCTCGCGACCGAGCTCACGTTGACGATGCTGCCGCCTTCGCCCAGATGCCTGGCCGCCGCCTGCGTCACGAGCAGCAGCCCGAGCACGTTGACATCGAAGTGCTTATGGAAGTGCGCTTCGGTGATCTCTTCGAGCGCCGCGAATTCATAGACACCCGAGTTGTTGACGAGAACGTCGAGCCGCCCGTACGTTTCGATCGCCGTATCGATAATGCCGTTCGCGTCCGCGGCCTTCGACACGTCACCGCCAACCGCGACCGCCTTGCCGCCCGCCGCCGTGATATCGGCGACCACCTTGTCGGCGCCCGCGCGGCTCGACGCATAGTTCACCACGACCGACGCGCCTTGCGCCGCCAATGCCTTCGCAATCGCCGCTCCGATGCCTTTCGATGCACCCGTTACAACCGCTACCTTGCCTGTGAGCTTGCTCATCATCGTGTCCTTTCAATGGTTCGCGCCGGCATGCCTCGCGAGGAGTCGCGGGGTCCACGCCAATAAAAGCCGGAAATGCAGTGGCGCTGTCACTGGTCGTTAATTTAGGCATGGCGCGAGGCCGGATAAAGCGGCTCGAGACGAATTGATACGCCGCTTCCGACGAACAATCGATTCGCATCAGACCTCGATGGCCAGGTTTACGCGTGGTTGACGACGATTGATGCTGTTTGGCTTGCGCCGCGGCGTCGGCGTCGGCGTCGCGCAAGCGCGCGCTGACCGACCGCAAGAGCGGCACGCAGCAGCAGAGACGTGCATCCGCACAAGACTCCTACGGGCAGACGCCACGATCAGGCGCTACACACTCAAAGCGCTTTTATTCACCGCGCTTTGGTTCGCTGCTGAGCAGCAGCGCGATGTGCGCGGCCACGCTCGCGAGCACCGCGAGCGCGCCGAGCGTATCGAGAATAATGGGCCACACGATCTCCCTCCTCCGCGATCCGCTGCTCCCAACGTCTTTTAAACGAATGCGCGCGCCACCGATTGAACGTCGGGGCCGAGCAGACAGATAAAGAACCAGCCACGAAAGCTCGCCGCACTGATACGCCCGCGCACGCGCTGACCGAGCTACCGCAACGGGCGTGCCGAGTACGATGCCCGCCAGCATCGGCCATAAGCGTTCGACGAGCGCGCGCACGCCCGATCCCGCAAACAGCTGCCACAGGTTGGTGACGGACGACGGCAACAGCATGCGCGAGCTGAATGCGCTGCCGCGCGCGGAAAAGGCGCTCGTGCGTCATCTGGCCGGTATTTAGCGGCGCTGTTGCTATCATTCGTTGCCCTCGCGCAGCGCCGCGGCGGCAGAGCCGTACCGCAACCGGCAGCGCCCAAGGCGCAGCAGACCAACGCAACACCAATCGCCGACGCATCACACCTCAGAGGCATGCATGGAATTTCGCCAACTTCGCTACTTCATCGCGGTCGCCGAGGAAATGAACATCACGCGGGCGGCCAATCGTCTGCATATGACACAGCCGCCGCTGTCGCGACAGATCCAGCAGATCGAGGAAAGTGTCGGCCTGCCGCTGTTCGAGCGCGGCTCGCGGCCGTTGCGGCTCACCGAAGCCGGCCGCATTTTCTACACGCAGGCGAAACGTCTGATCGATGAAGCCGACGAGCTCGCGCCGCTCACGCGCCGGCTCGCGCAACTCGCGGAACGCATCGTGATCGGTTTCGTACCGTCGACGCTGTATGGCGCGCTGCCCGCGGTGATCCGCTCGTTTCGCGAGGCCGCGCCGCACATCGAACTGTCGCTGATCGAGATGTTCACGATCGAGCAGTTGGCCGCGCTCAAAGGTGGCCGGATCGACGTCGGCTTCGGCAGGCTGCGCTTCGACGATGCGCAACTCGCGCGCGAAGTGCTGGTCGAGGAACGGATGATCGCCGCATTGCCGCAGGACCATCCCCTCGCGCGGCAAAAGAAGCCGCTGACGCTCGCCGCGCTCGCCGAGGAAACGCTGATCGTCTATCCGAGCACGCCGCGGCCGAGCTATGCGGACCAGCAGATCTCGGCAATGCACGATCAGGCGCTGGAGCCGAAAGCGATCCATGAAGTGCGGGAGTTGCAGACCGCGCTGGGGCTGGTCGCCGCGCAGGTCGGCGTGTGTCTCGTGCCGGAGAGCGTCGAGGGCTTGCGCGCGCATGGCGTCGCGTACCGGCCGATTCCGTCGGCAAGCGCCGCGTCGCCGATCATCATGAGCCGGCGCCTGCAGGACGAATCGCCGGCGACGATGCTGATGTGCTCGCTCGCGCGGCAGTTGTTCAAGCGCGTTTGAGCGCCGCGTGCGTGAGCACGGCGACGCGGCGCATCATACCGCGCTACTTCACATCGAACCCATAATCCCCATGCGTTCGATGTCCGTCCGACGCCACCGCGACCCAATGCACGGTGTAGCGCCCGGCCGCGAGCGCCGGCAGCGGCACCGTCATCACCGCGGGCTGCTGCACATCGACCGAGGACTTCTGCGTGCTGACCTGCTTGCCGCTCGCATCGGTGACGGTGAGCGAGCTGAACGCCGGTTCGAGCGGCCCGTCGAAGGTCACCTTGACCTGCGCGGGCGCGGCCACCGATGCGCCCGCGCCCGGCTCCTGCTTCTGCGGAAACACATGCGCGAACGCCGCGCTCACGAGCGTCACGCCGGCGATCAGTGCCGCCGCGCGCATCGCGTGATGTTTGAAGCTGTTGTTCATCGTCTTTCTCCTGTGCTACTTACGGGAACAGCGGCTTGCCGAGCGTGGTCGGCGCAATGTCGTCGAAGAACAGGTGCGCCTGCACCAGAATGCCGACGTGCGAGCCGCTCGCGCGGTTGATCGGAATCTGCGCCTCGACGCCGAACTGTCCATAGCGATTGATCCAGATAAAGCCCGGATTGACCGTGCCGGTCGTCTGACCCTGGCTGCGCGACAGCGGAATCTCGACGAGCGGAATCAGGTTCGCGAACGGCTGTGGCAAACCCGCGTCGTGCACATGCTGCTGCAGATACGGCAGGCTGTACTGCACGGTGAAGCCGTAGTTGAACGCGTTCGGCTGGCCCGCGCCGGTGGTGAGCGCGGAGGCCGCCTCGGCCGTGACCGCGACCGGGCGCAGATACGCGAGCGAAGCGGGCAGATCGCCCATGCCCTTGCCGATGTAGATGGTCGGCGAGATCGTCGAGAAGTTGTCGGCGATCGCGCGGCTGCCGGTGCCGCCTAGCTCCGCAGCGACGCCGATCGACGTCATCAGCTCGTGCGGCTCGTTCACGTACAGCAGGTACTTGAGGCCGACGCCGAAGTTGTTGAAGCCGGCCGCCCGCGGGTTGTTCTGCATCACGTACCCGCCGTCGATCGACACCGCCAGACGCGGCGTGATCAGCTTGTCGTACTCGAAGCTGAACGTGTTGATGCTCTGGTCGCCGTCGTCGCCGGGCACGCGCTGATGGCCGTACTCGAAGTTGGCTTCGTCGCCGACGCCGGGGTCGTCGACGGCGAGCGTCGAGGGGAACACGCGGTCGCCCGCGATCGCGTGCGCGTGCGCGATGGACGGCGCGGCGATGAGGCCTACGACGCCGCACGCGGCGTAAGCGGTGTAGGCGACATAGGTGGCGGCCGCGACGAGCGGCGCCGCGCGCGGCGGACGGCCGCCGCGCATTGCTGGTGTGTGCATCGGGTGCATCCTGTCTGATCGGTTGAGACGAGGCCGGCGCGCGTCGTCGAACGGACGCGCGCGAGCGGGCGCGATGCGGGTTCGCGCATCGCGTCGTAACGAAGTCGGATCAGCAGGCGGAAGGTGGGGCGCGTGGCTGCGCGAAGCTCAGCGGTTCGACGCGGCGCACGCTGTCGAAGCGCGCCGCGGCCGTATGCTGGCGCGCACGGACCGCGGCGACGAACAGCATGCCGACGCTCGGCATCACTGGCAGATGCGCGAGCAGGCTGCAATAGCCGCAGGCATCGCCGGACATCTGGGCGTGCTTTGCGCCGGCATGGCTGGCAGGCGTAGCGGAATCATCGGAGTCGTCAGGCCGGTTGGCGGTGGCCTGGGTGGTGTCGGGCGTGTCGTCCTGCATCCGCATGCCTGGCATCGACGCCGTGTCGTCCATCGACGTCATCTGGCAATGCCCGCCCATCATCGCGTCGGCGCGATCGTGAGCGGCGAGCGTTTGCGAGATGGTCGGCGCGAGCGTCGTCAGCAGGATCGCGAGCAATCCCAGCCAACTGCCGATCTTCCGATGCCAACGATTCATCATGCGTTCAGCGCCACGCCGCGAGTTTTTGCAGTCCACTACTGCCAGACCGCGATTTGCGGCAAATTATGCCATGTACGTCGTTATTCTTCGGCTGTGGGTGGCAGGCTTCGTCGACCGCCGCGCGCCCGGTCAATAAAGCGAACCGTCGACGGCAAAGCCGCCCCGCACAGGCGACAATGCCTTCACCTGGCTTCCCGCACGGAGTCTTCATGAAAGCGCAGCGTCCGCGGCCTCCGCACTTTCCCGCCGAACCTACGCGCGCCGAATGGCGCGAGCACCTGCTGCCCTACTTCATCACGGCGCTGTTGATCGCGTTCGCGATCGTGCTGATCGTCTGGATCGCCAATCCGGCGCCGCCGCGCACGATCACGATCAGCGCCGGCCCGCGCGACAGCTCGTTCGTCGTCACCGCGAACCAGTACCGCAAGATCCTCGCGCGCAACGGCATCCGCCTGAACGTGCTCGAATCCGAAGGTTCCGTGCAGAACCTGCAGCGGCTGCTGGATCCGAAGCAGCACGTCGATATCGCTCTCGTGCAGGGCGGGGTGGCCGAAGGGCTCGATACTTCGTCGCTGGTGTCGCTCGGCAGCGTGTTCTATGTGCCGATCGTCGTGTTCTATCGCGGCGCGGCGCTCACCCAACTGGCGCAGCTCGAAGGCAAGCGGATCGCAGTCGGCCGCGAAGGCAGCGGCACGCGGCTGCTCGCGCTGCAACTGCTCGCGGCGAACGGCATCGAGCCCGGCGGCGCCACGACGCTAGTGCCGAGCGACGGCCTGCAGGCCGCCACGCAGCTGGTTGCAGGCGAGGTCGACGCGGCGATTCTGAGCGGCGATTCCGCCACGCGCGGCCTGATGCTGCGGCTGTTGCGCGTACCCGGCATCTCGGTGATGAATTTCGACGAAGCGAGCGCCTATACACGCGTCTTTCCGTTTCTCGACCAGATCGACTTGCCGCCCGGCGTGCTCGATCTGAAGCGGCGCATTCCGCCCGAGACCGTTCACCTGATTAGTCCGACGGTCGAACTCGTCGCGCGCAGCACGCTGCATCCGGCGATTTCGGACCTATTGATCGAGGCGGCGCAGGAAGTGCACGGCGCCGCGGGCCTGTTGCAGCGCGCCGGCCAGTTCCCGACCCCGGTCGAGCACGAATATCCGATCAGCGAAGACGCGCAGCGCTATTACCGGACCGGCAAGGGCTTTTTATATCGGACGCTGCCTTTCTGGCTCGCGAGCATCGGCGATCGTACGCTCGTCCTGCTGTTGCCGATCGCCGTGCTGCTGTTGCCCGCCATGCGCGTGATTCCGGCGCTGTACCGGTGGCGGGTGCGCTCGCGCATCTATCGTTATTACGGTTCGCTGATCGCGATCGAGCGGCACGCGCTCGCCGGCGCAACCGACGAGGAGCGCACGCAGCTACTGGGGCAACTGGATGAGATCGAGGCGGCGCTGAGCCACCTGCGCATGCCGCTTGCGTATGCGGATGCGTTTTACGTGCTGCGCGAGCATGTGGGATTCGTGCGCAGCCGGTTGACGGCTGCGCCGCCCGTCATGGCCTCGTGATCGAGGCCATGACGGGCTGTGCCAAGGTTAGGCTTGGGAGGGGGGCGAGGCGGGAGCGGTGGCTTGCGGTTCGTGTTGCGCGCTGGTCTGCGCCTGGGTGTCCGCGCTCCCGGCGACATCCGCCGCTACGGCTTCCGGCGACGCAGCAGCGACATCCGCCTGGCGGGCCGCTTGTTCCGCGACTGCCGCTACCGCTGCTTCGGCATGTGACGCTTCAGCGGCCGCGCCCTCGGCCGGCGTACCTGCATCGGTCGGCGCATTCGCGCTTGCCGTCGCGGTGGCGGCCTTCTGCGCGCCCTTCGCCGCGCGATGCGCAAGCAGGCGCTGAGCACCCGCCGCTTCCTGCGCCGTAACCTTGCCGGCTTCGACGCCCGCCAGGTCGACGCGCGCCGCGCCTTCGACGAGGCTCTTCCAGTAGCGCCCGCCACGGCACCATGTTTTGATCGCGTCGCGCAGTTCGGCTTCGCTCAGCGACAGCTCCTTCGCATGCCCGACGAGGTCTTCGAAAATGCCGATCTTCAGCGGCAGCTTCGGGGCCGGATTCTTCGGGAAAGCAACCGGAAAACGTTTTTGCAGACGACCGATCGAGCGCACCACCGGGTCCACCGGCTTGGCGTCCACCGCCGGCTTGACGGGCGCGGCGTGGCGCGCCGGCTGCGGGCGGCCGGCTCGCGGGCCCGGCTTGCCGTCCGGGCGAGCGCCGGCCTTTGCGGCCGGCTTCGCGCCGGGCCGGCCACCGGGCTTCGTGCCCGGATTGGCGCCACGCTCGGCATGTGAACCAGGATGTGCCGCTGAATTTGAAGCGGGCTTGCCAGCGGACTTCGAAGCGGGGCGCGCGGCCGATTTGCGATCGGGCTTGCCGGCGGACTCTGCGGCGGCGCGCGCCGCGGCCAGTTGCTTCTTCAGTTCAGCGAGTTGTTCGAAACCCATAGTGCACAACCAATCTGTCGATCTGTAAAAATGAGATTGTAGCAGCGTGCGCCCACGTGCTTGTGACAACCCGAGCCGCAGTGACGATCGTCAATTCGCGGCCGTGACGGGCGCGTGGGCGGCGGGCGCGCGCAGCCCCGTGACCGACACCCGCAAACCGGGCCCCCCGACATTGTTGCTCAGCGACAGGCCGAGTTGATGCCTCTCGGCGATCCGCGCGACGATCGCGAGACCGAGCCCGCTGCCCTCGCCCTTCGACTCCTCGCCGCGATAGAAAGGGTCGAACACGCGTTCGAGTTCCGCCTCCGGAATTCCCGAGCCGCTGTCGACGACCTCGAAGCCCACGCGCTCGCCCGTGCGTCGCAGCACCACGTCGACACGGCCGCCCGGCGGCGTATGACGGATTGCGTTATTGATCAGGTTCCCTAACAACACACTGATACTGTGCGGCTCCGCGAGCACCGTATAGGCGTCGTTCGGTGTGCGCGCGTGTTCGCATTCGAGGCCGAGATCGATCTCGCGCAACTCCGCGAGCACGGAACAATCGCTGACCGCCTGCTCGCCGATGCGGCGCAGGCTGACCGGCACCGTCGACGTGACCGGCTGCGCGTCTTCGCGCGCGAGCGTCAGCAGTTGCTGCACGAGGTGGATGATCCGGTTCACCCGATTTTCGACGCGCTCGAGCGTCTGCCCCTCGCCCCTCAGCGATCCATCGCGCGACGCCGCCTGCAGTTGCAGCTTCAGCGCCGCGAGCGGCGAGCGCAACTCGTGCGCGGCATCGGCGATGAACGTGCGCTGCGCCTGCGACGCCGTATGCAACCGTTGCAGCAGATCGTTCAGCGCTTCGACGAGCGGCCGGATTTCGACCGGCAGGTTGCCGTCGAGCCGCAGCGGTTCGAGCGAATCGATCGAACGCGTCGCGAGCGCGCGCGACAGCCCGCCGATCGGCGCGAGCCCGCGCGCGACCACCAGCAGCACCAGCGCGATCGTCACCGGCAGCAGCACGCCGAGCGGCCACAGCGTGTGCAGCGCGAGATGCAACGCGAGTTCTTCGCGCACCGAGACCGGTTGCGCGACCTGCACATAGCGGTCTGTCTGCGCGACGCCGAAGATGCGCCAGTGGTGTTCGCCGCGCGGCACTGTGTGAAAGCCCGGCGGCAGACGCTCGAACACCGGCGCCCGCGCGGAGTGATAGACGAGCGTACCGCTGCGGTCCCAGATTTCGATGACGATGCGGTCGTCGGCGAGATCGCCGAGGTCGGGGTCGCGACGCTCGCGGCTGCCCACGCCGCTCAGCGCCGACGGCAGCGACAGCGCGACGGTGCGCAGTTCGTAGTCGAAGAGTTCGCTCGCCTCGCGCCGCGCGGTATGGAAGATCGCGAAAGCCGCGACCATCGACGCCGCCGCCATGCCGAAGATCAGCCAGCCGAGCAGCCAGCGGCGAATCGACGTCATCCGCACCTCTTCAGGCGGTAGCCGACCCCGCGCACGGTCACGACCTGGTCCGCGCCGATCTTGCGCCGCAGACTGTGCACATGCACTTCGATCGTATTGCTGCCGACTTCCTCGCCCCAGCCGTACAGCTTTTCTTCGAGCTCGGCCTTCGTGAACACGCGGGTCGGCTCCTCGATTAGCGCCTGCAGCAACGCGAATTCGCGTGGCACCAGCGGCAGCGGCACGCCGTCCCTGGTGACTTCATGCGCGGCGGGGTCGAGCGTCAGTTCGCCGTGGCTGTAGACTGGCTGCTTCTGCCCGGTGCGTCGGCGCAGCAGCGCGCGAATGCGCGCGGCCAGTTCGTCGAGATCGAACGGCTTGATCAGGTAGTCGTCGGCGCCGGCGTCGAGACCGCGGATGCGCTCGTCGACCGCGTCGCGCGCGGTCAGGATGATCACGGGCGCCGCGCCGCCGTTGCGGCGATACGCGTTCAGCACGTCGATGCCGTCTTTTTTCGGCAGGCCGAGGTCGAGCAGCACGAGGTCGTACACGCCGTTATCGAGCGACAGTTCCGCCGCGCGACCGTCCTCGGCCCAGTCGATCGCATAGCCGGCGCGGCGCATCGCGCCCAGCACCGATTCTGCGATCATGTCGTCGTCTTCGACCAGTAGCAGGCGCATGGCCTCTCCTCTCCTTCGTGCGGTTTTGGCCGCCGCATTATCGGCCGCGGCAGCTTAACGAACCCTTACGAGGTACTGATGACGCGTCGATTTCGCACGGCGCGGGTCGCGCGATTTGACGTTAAGCCTGTCTTAAGCGCGCGCTGCGGACAATCAGCCCTCTCTGCGAGGCCTCGTTCGCGAGTCGCTCGCCCCTTCCGATGATTCGCAGGAGCCGGATTTTGCCTGATTTCCATCCCGTCGCGGCGCTGCGTCGGCGCGCACTGATGCCGTTGTGCGTGCTGCTGATGAGCGGCTGCGCGACCTATCACCGCGAGCCGCTCGCGCCGCAGGACACCTCGACGTCCGCGCGATCGCTCGAACGGATCCGCATCGATCCCGCTAGCATGCCGCTGCCCGAACTGGCCGCGCATCGTTTCGATCCCGCCGACGGGCTCGACATCGATGAAGTCGCGATGCTCGCGGTCGCCAACAACCCCGATCTGAAGCTGGCCCGCGACGATCTCGGCATTGCCGGCGCGCAGGCATATTCGGCGGGTCTGCTGCCCGACCCGCAACTGAGCGTGTCGAGCGATTATCCGGGGGCGGCCGGCACCACGCGCGCGTTCAATTATGGCCTCAGCATCGACGTGATGGCGATCGTGCTGCGCAGCGCGAATAAACAGTCCGCCGACGCGACGCTCGCGAAGACCGATCTCGGCCTGCTGTGGCAGGAATGGCAGGTCGTCGCGCAAGCGCGGCAACTGTTCGTGAAGCGCTGCTTCCAGCAGCGCACGCTGCCGCTGTTGCAACAGCAGCGCGAGCTCGCGCGCACGCGCTACGAGCGCATGGCCGCGGCGCGCGCCGCTGGCAATCTGACCGACGATACGCTCACCGCCGCGCTGCTCGCCTACGGCGACGCACGCAAGCAATACACCGATGCCGAGCGCGCGGCCGCGCAAACCCATCACGATCTGAATGCGTTGCTGGGCCTCGCGCCCGACGTGCAATTGCAATTGCAATCGGGCAGCGACGATGACGTCGCGCCGCTCCCCGACGCCACACTCGACTCAGCGCTCGCCGAGCTCGCCCGCCGCCGCCCCGACCTGATCGCGCTGCAGGCAGGCTACGAAGCGCAGGAGCAGAAATATCGCGCGGCGATTCTGAGCCAGTTCCCGAGTCTGTCGGTCGGCTTCGTGCGGGCGCGCGACACGTCGAACATCTACACGAGCGGCTTTCAGGTCAACCTGAGTCTGCCGATCTTCAACCGCAACCAGGGCAATGTCGCGATCGAAAAAGCGACCCGCCAGCGGCTTCGCGACGAGTACCAGACCCGCCTGAACCAGGCGTATGCGGACGTCGCCCGGCTGCGCGAAGACAGCGCGATTCTCGCGCGCCAATTGCAGCAGACCGAAGCCGCGCTGCCCGGCGTCGAGCGCGCCGCGCGCGAAGCCGCGGCGGCCTACGCCGAACACAACCTCGTGCTCGGCGCATACACCGATGCGCAAAGCGCCGCGCTCGCGAAACGCATCGACGTCGCGACGCTGCGCGAAGCGCTCGCCGAACAACGCATCGGCTTGCAGGCGCTGCTCGGCAGCGCGATTCCCGATGCTTTCTCTTCCGCTCAGACTTTCATCGACACTCATGCGAAATAGCCTATTCTCGTCGCGGCATCCGTGGCCGCGCGTTGCGGCCGTCGCCGCGCCGCTCGTTTGCGCGATCCTGCTGTATGCATCGGTCCATCCGGTTCGTGCGGACGACAACGCCGCCAGCGAAGCTCAACCGTCGGTCGCGGTACAGACCGTGCGCGTGCAGCGCGCCGCAATTGCGCAGCCGGTGCGCGGCTTCGGGATCGTCGCGGCCACCGCGTCGAACCTGACGACGATCAACCTGCCCTACGTGTCGCGTATCGTGCAGATGCGCGTGCAGGCGGGCGAGACCGTCAAGCGCGGTACGCCACTCTTCGTCGTGCAGGCCGATCCTGCCGCCGCGCTTGCCGCAACCCAGGCGAGAAGCGCGCTGACGCTCGCGCAAGGCGAACTCGTGCGTACCCGGTCGCTGTACGACAAGGGGCTCGCGACGCAATCGCAGCTCGCCAGCGCGAGCAAGGCCGTCGACGATGCGCGCGAAGCGCTCGCCGCGCAGAATCAGACCGGCATCACGAGTGGCAACAAGGTCGTGACCGCGCCGTTCGACGGCGTGGTGCTGCAGCTATCGGCGGCACAAGGCGACCAGGTGCAGGCCGGCGCGGCGATTCTGCAACTCGCGAGTGGCGCGAGCCGCGACGCGCGCGCAAACGTGACGCTCGGCGTCGAGCCCACCGACGCCGCAACGATCCATCCCGGCGACATCGTCACGCTGCACGGCCTGTCCACGGCACTCGCACAGACGTCGATCGAAGGCCGCGTGGTGCTCGTCGGAGCCGCGATCGATCCGCAATCGCAACTGGTCAACATCGGCGCGACGGTACCGCTCGCGCAGACGCCGTTCATCCCCGGCACGCGCGTTTCTGGCGACATCGCGACCCGCACCGGCACGCACTGGATCGTGCCGCGCGCGGCCGTGCTGCAGGATGGCCAACACGCGTACGTGTTCCAGATCACGCCGCAAAACAAGGCGCGCCGCATCGCGGTGAGCATCGCGGTCGAAAACGGCGAGCGCTACGGCGTCGACGGTCCGCTCGACCCCATGCTCGGCGTCGTGAGCAGCGGCAACTACGAGCTGAAAGACGGCATGGCGGTACGCGCCGGCGGGGATGGCGCGCGATGAACTTCGGTCAATGGATGCAGACGCATCGCCGCTCGCTGCTGTTCGTCATCGCCTTGCTCGCGATAGCCGGCGCGCTGAGCGCATTCCGTCTGCCGATCTCGCTGTTTCCGAACGTCGCGTTTCCGCGCGCGGTCGTGTCGCTCGACGCGGGCGACCGCCCCGCCGAGCAGATGACGACGCTCGTCACAATGCCGGTCGAGGAAGCGCTGCGCCGCGTGCCGAACGTGCGCGACGTCGATTCGAGGACGAGCCGCGGCGCCGCGGAGATCTCGCTGAACTTCGACTGGGGCACCGACATGGCGCAGGCGACGTTGCAGGCGCAGTCGGCGATCGGCGAAATTCTCGCGACGCTGCCGCCCGGCACGACGATGCGGGTGCGGCGCATGGACCCGACCGTGTTTCCGGTGCTCGCGTACAGCCTCACGTCGACGCGGCAGTCGCTATCGGCGCTGCACGATCTCGCGCAGTTCCAGATGCGGCCGCTGCTGTCGTCGGTGGAAGGCGTCGCGCGCGTCGAGGTGACCGGCGGCGCGCAGGACGAGTTCGAAGTCGCGGTCGATCCCGCCCGACTCGCCGCGTACAAGCTGTCGCTCGCCGACGTATCGAAGGCGATCGGCGCGAGCAACGTGCTGATGGCGAACGGCCGCATCGAGGATCACGACAAGCTGTACCTCGTCGTCACGAACTCGACGATCACGCAGCTCGACGAATTGCGCAACGTCGTCGTGTCCGCCAACGGCAATGCGAACGGCGCGCAGATCCGTCTGGGCGACGTCGCGGTGGTGAGCCAGGGCGTGGTGCCGCAATGGATGCGCGTCACCGCCGATGGCCAGGACGCGGTGCTACTGAACGTGTACCAGCAGCCCGGCGCCAACAGTGTCGCGATGGCGCGCGCGATCCGCGCGAAGATCGCGGCATTCGAGCCGCAGATGCCCGCGGGCGTGCATCTGTCGAACTGGTACGACCAGAGCGAACTCGTGATCGCGTCTGCCACCAGCGTGCGCGACGCGATCATGATCGGCATCGTGCTCGCGGCGTTGACGCTGTTCTTCTTCCTGCGCAACTGGAAGATCACCGCGATCGCGGTCGCGCTGGTGCCGGTCGTGATGGCCGCGACGATCCTGCTGCTCGACGTGTTCGGCATGGGCTTCAACATCATGACGCTGGGCGGTATGGCGGCCGCGGTCGGCCTCGTCATCGACGACGCGATCGTGATGATCGAGCACATCGTGCGGCGCATGCGCGAAGCCGGCGCGCGCGCGTTCCACGGCCGCGTGATGGCCGCGGCGCTCGAATTCACGCGGCCGCTCGCGGGTTCGTCAGCGGCGACACTGATCATCTTCGTGCCGCTCGCGTTTCTGTCGGGCGTGACGGGGGCCTTTTTCAAGGCGCTGTCGCTGACGATGGCGAGCGCGCTGTTCATTTCGTTCCTCGTCACATGGCTCGCGGTGCCGATCCTGTGCGACCACTGGCTGAAGCCCAAAGACGCCGAGGAGCACCAGGAAACACGTTTCGCCACGTGGCTGAACCGGCGCTATGCGCTGACGGTCGGGCGCGTGATCGCGCGGCCGCCGCTCGTGCTGCTCGGCGTCGTGCCGTTGATCGTCATCGCGGCGTTCGCGTTCACGCGCGTCGGCAGCGGCTTCATGCCCAGCATGGACGAAGGCGGCTTCGTGCTCGACTATCACACGCAGCCGGGCACCTCGATCACCGAAACGGACCGGCTGATGAAGCAGATCGAGCAGATCGTGCGCGCGAATCCGAACGTCGCGACCTATTCTCGCCGCACCGGCGCGGGTCTCGGCGGCGATCTGAACGAGCCGAACAAGGGCGACTTCTTCGTGCGGCTGAAGTCCGGCAAACGCGAGCCGATCGACGCCGTGATGGAAGAAATCCGCTCGCAAATCGACACGCAGGTGCCGGGCGTCAGCATCGAGCTCGCGCAGCTGATGGAAGACCTGATCGGCGATCTGACCGCGGTGCCGCAACCGGTGCAGATCAAGATCTTCTCCGACGACCCGCACACGCTCGACACGACCGCGCGCAAGGTGGCCGCGCGCATCGGCCAGATTCAGGGCATCGTCGACGTGAACGACGGCATCAATCCCGCCGGCGACGCGATCGAACTGCACATCCTGCCCGCCGCAGCCGCGGCCGAAGGCATGGACCCGCAAGCGATCGCGCAGGCTGTCACCGACATGCTCGAAGGCAATGTCGCGACGCAGTTCCAGAGCGGCCCGAAAACGGTCGGCGTGCGCGTGCGCGTGAACGGCGCGCGCCAGATGACCGATACGCAACTGGGTCAGCTACAGATACGCGCGCCGGACGGACATCTGTTCGCGCTGAAGCGCGTCGCCGATCGCGTGAGCGTCACCGGTCAGCCCGAGATCAGCCGCTCGAATCTGAAGCGGATGGTCGCGGTCACCGCGCGCATCGTCGGGCGCGATCTCGGCTCGACGATCGCCGACGTGCAGAAGGCGCTCGGCGATGCGAACCTGCTGCCGTCGGGCGTCTATTACGAGCTCGGCGGTCTGTACCAGCAACAGCAGATCGCCTTCAAGGGTCTGTTGACCGTGTTCGGCGCCGCGATCGCACTCGTGTTCGGCCTCCTGCTGTTCCTGTACGAGCGCCTGCGCGTCGCGCTCGCGGTGCTGGTGATGCCGCTGCTCGCGGCCGGCGCGGTGTTCATCGGCCTTTGGATCACCGGCATCGAGTTGAACATCTCCGCGATGATGGGCATGACGATGATCATCGGCATCGTGACCGAGGTCGCGATCTTTTATGTGTCGGAATTGCAGGCGCTGGTGCGCGACGACGAGATGCCCTTCGACGACGCGTTGCAGGCCGCCGGCCGCAACCGTCTGCGGCCGATCGCGATGACGACGATCGCCGCGATCCTCGCGCTGTTGCCGCTCGCGTTCGCGCTGGGGCAAGGCTCGGCGATGCAGCAACCGCTCGCGATTGCGATCATTTCGGGACTGATCGTGCAGTTGCCGCTCGTGCTGTTGCTGCTACCGGCGTTGCTGAAGCTGTTGATGAAAAAGCAGCCGGTGTGAGCGTGGCCAAAGTTTTCCGCGTTTCGCGAAGCATGGCGCTACGCAAGCACATCCGCGAACCCGCCGAGCCGCCCCCCAAGCGCGCGGATCGCGGCGGCCACCCGTGGCGACAGCAGCGCCTGCAACTCGTCGGCATGCCGGTAGTCGTGCATGCCGTCGCTCAGCGCGTCGCCGGCCAGCGCCGGATGACAGTAGATTTCGCCGACACCATGCGGCAGATTCGCGAGCGCGGCGAGCCAGGTCGCCTCATCCATGCGCCCGCTCGCCGCGATGCCGACCACGTAATCGTTGTGCGCGATCCCCGCGCGCTCGAGCCGCGTCTTCACGTGCGCGATCCACGGCCGCAGCCACAGCGGCGCGTTCGCTTCGAACGGCAAACGCATCGCCTTCATGCCGTAGTCGCGGCCGATGTCGAGGATCAGGCCAAGCACGGTCGGATGCAGATGAAAATGCTTGTGTGTATTCACGTGGTCGAGCGTAAGGCCGGTCGCGGCGAAGGCTTCGAATTGCGCGCGAATTTCGTGCGCGAGCTGCCGGCGCACGTGCGGCAGAAAAAAGAAGCGCACACCGTCACGCACCATGTTGCTGCCGAAGCGGCCATTCTCGTCGAGCAGCGCGGCGACCTGCTCGCGCGGCGCCAGCGCGGCGCCGTCGGCCAGCACCAGATGCAGGCCCACGCGCAGTTCCGGCAGCATACGCGCGCGCGCGACCGCGTCTTTGGCGGCCGGCGCGCCGACCATCAGACTCGCGGCGCGCAACACACCGTTGCGATGCGCGCGCTCGACCGCGATATTGACGCGCTGATGCAGACCGAAATCGTCGGCGGTGGTGATCAGTCCGCGCGACTGGGCGGGTTTTGCGCTCTCCATCACGTGAGACTGTCCAGCCGGCCGCTGCGCTCGGCGGACGGCGTGCCGAGCTGCATGCGCTCGCCGCGCCAAACGACGTGCGAACCGAACGCGCTGACGAGCCACTGGAGCGCGAGCAGCGTATCGCGCAACGGCACCAGCGGCAGATCGCGCCAGAACGTGCGCGCGCGGCGTGCCGCGCGAAGGTGCAGCAGCAGGCGCGCGCCAACGCAGACCGCGGTGGCCGTCGCGCTCGCGACCATCGCCGCGAAAGGCGCGTGAGCACACGTCGCGAGCGACACGGTCAGCCCCGCGCTCGTCAACAGCCACGGCGTGGGGAACGTGATCAGCAGCGACACGAAGCCCGGCGGATTGACCGAGCGGATCGTGCGCAGCCACCGCGTTTCGCGCTGCCACAGCGCCGCGAAGGTCGGCTCGATCACGTCGGTCGCGACCATCACGCGCGACAGCACCGTTTGCAGACCGAGCGCGCGCACGTGCTCGGCGAGCCAGTAGTCGTCGGCGAGGCAGTTTTTCAGCGCTTCGAAGCCGCCGATGCGCTCCAGCGTCGCGCGCCGCAACGCGAGCGTCGCGCCGAAGCCGAAGCGGCGCGAGCCCATCGCATGGGCGACCCGCACCGAGGGCGCGAACCACTCGTTGATGAACAGCGCACCGACACGCGGCCAGAAGCCGCCGACGCCGCGCGCGACGTACAGGCACGTGACCACGCCGACGTTCGGGTCCGCGAGCGGCGCGGCGACGCTGTCGAGATAGTCCGAGTCGACCGCGATGTCGCTGTCGGCGATCACGATCACGTCGTGGCGCGCGCGTGCCGCCATGTTGATCAGGTTGCTGACTTTCAGATTGCTGCCGTGTACGCGCGTGTCGATTGCAAGCTCGATGTCGCACTTCGGATAGGCGGCCTGCAAACGGCGTACCACCGCGATGGCGGGATCGTGCGGCGACGACACACCCAACACCAGCTGAAAATGCTGATGTCGCTGTTCGCAGAAGGTTCGCAGATTTTCGTAGAGACGCGGCTCGGCGCCGCATAGCGGCTTCAGCACGCTGACACCGACCTGCGCGAACGGCCCGGTTGGACAATCGAGCGAATCCATCAGCGAACGGCTGAGCGCGCGATTGACGGCCCTGCCCCCATGATGGTTCGATTTATGTCGGGCGGTGAAAAACGGCATGGCGAGCGCGGCGGCTACCGTGTAGATCGAAGCGCTAACGCAGGCGGCTAACAGAAGCCATTGACATGCAATCAACGCGTGCGCCGCCATTGTGTGTCGTCCGTGTCCGTCAGTGCTCGGCCAGCACGAAAGGTTGCCCCGTTAGTCGCAGATGAAGCACGACGAGCCACCGGCGCGGACAATTCGCTGCGATCACGGCGGGCCATGCGCCGCGAGCAGCGCGAGTCGCGCAGTCGCGCCGCACCGCGACCTCGAAGGCGACCTCGGCAAATTCGCGCGCGATCACCACGCCGCCGATGATCAGCGCGAGCGCGAACAGCCTGAACGATGCCGAAGCGAAAAAAGCGTCAGAGACCGGCAGTACCGGCAACGCCATGCACAGCAGCGCTTCCGTGCCTGCGGCCGTCAGAGACGCGACTAGCAGATGGGCTCGTAGCATGTCGATGGTGACTCGCTTCATAACGTGCCTCGTGCGCGGCCTTGCGGCCTGACCGGATGCTGGCAATGGGCGGGACTCGTCGAGATCGTCCGTTGACGCCATCGACCAGCATAAAGAATGCCTCGCGGTCGCTCCATCGAAGTCCTTACGATCAGGTTGCGATGGTCTGACGACAACGTGGTCTCACACATGCATTACGATCTGCGACGACCATTTTATAGCGCGTCGATGGTATCGATTCAAGCTGAAGGAAACCTTAAGCACACGCATGGCATGAAGCGGCTAACGAACGGCGTGGTTACACTTCGGAACGCGGCAGATTGTTCGTCTGCATCAATACCGCTTGCATCAAAATGCTCGACGTTATGCAATAAAGCCCCAGAATGGAATATTTGCCTCATGCGCTTACTCCTCGTAGAAGACGACGAACTCATCGGCTGCGGTGTCGAGGCGGGCCTTCGTCAGGCCGGCTTCACCGTCGACTGGGCACGCGACGGCCACAAGGCCGGCCTCGCGCTCGACACGACTCAATATGCCCTGGTGGTACTCGACCTCGGCCTGCCGCGCGTGAGCGGCACGGAACTGCTCAAACGCGTGCGCGACGCCGGCAATGACGTGCCGGTGCTGGTGCTGACCGCAAAAGGCACGGTCGTCGATCGCGTCGGCGGACTCGAAGCGGGCGCCGACGACTATCTCGGCAAGCCGTTCGATCTCACCGAACTGGTGGCGCGGTGCCGCGCGCTGTTGCGCCGCGCACAAGGTCGCAGTATCGATCTGATTCGTTACCAGAATCTGACAGTGAATCCGGCCGCGCAAACGGTGCAGATCGACGAGGCGCGCGTGCCGCTCACGTCGCGCGAATGGGCGATCCTCCTGCAACTGCTGACCAATCTCGGCATTCCTCAGTCGCGCTCGCGGCTCGAAGAAAGCCTGTACGGCTGGCAGGAAGAAATCGAAAGCAATGCGATCGAGGTGCACGTGTCGAACCTGCGCAAGAAGCTCGGCGCAAGCCTGATCAAGACCGTGCGCAACATCGGCTATGTGATGGAGAAAGAATGATCGGTCCGTCGATTCGACGGCGCCTCGTGCTGCTCGTGCTCGCCAGCATCGCGATCGTATGGGGCGGTGCGCTCGTGTCGAGCTACCGGCAGGCGAGCCACGAAGTCGCCGCGTGGGAACGAGCGCGTCTCGCCGAACTCGCGCAGATGCTCGCGCTGCTCGATTCGACCAATCTGATGACGCTCGCCAATGCGCGCATCGACGTGCGCGAAGAAGAGAGAGGCGGTGAGGCCGGCGCGAGCGATCTCGACGACGACGACACGCTGCCGCGCGACGCCCTCTTCCAGGTGCGCGCGGCCAACGGCGCCATTCTGGCGGGCAGCCCGCAACTGCATGCGCTCGCCGCGTGGGATTTGCCGTTGCCGCCCGCGAGCGGCGCGCAGGACGTCACGCTGGGCGGTCGGCTCTATCACTCGTTCACGTTGCGCGAAACGGCGCTCGGTCACTGCGTGCGTGTGTTCGAACTGGCCAACACCCGCAGCGACCTGGTGAGCGGTGTCGCGAGCCGCATCGCGCGGCCCACGCTGATCGCGCTGCCAGTGCTCGCGGTGCTCGTGTGGCTCAGCATCGGCTGGAGTCTCGCGCCGCTGAAGGTGTTGTCGGCCGCGATCCGTTCGCGCGACATCAACCGCATGGAACCGGTCGGCATCGGCCGCACGCCGCTCGAGGTGCGCCCGCTCGTCGACGCGATCAACCAGATGCTGGCGCGTCTGCACCATGCGCGCGAGCTCGAGCGCGCCTTCACCGCCGATGCCGCGCACGAACTGAAGACGCCGCTCGCCGCGATCAAGGTACAGGCGCAGGTCGCGCTCGCCGAGCCCGACATCGCGCTGCAGCGGCTCGCGATGGAGCGCGTCGTGCAAGGCGTCGATCGCAGCGCGCGGCTCGCCGAGCAACTGCTGCTGCTCGCGCGGCTCGACGTGCAGGAGAAGCTGCCCACCGAGCCGCTGAGGCCGGCGGCGATCGCGAAAGATACGCTGCTCGCGAACAGGCGCAATGCGCAACAGAAGCACATCAATGTGATGCTGGTCGGCGACATGCTCGCCGAGATCGACGCGGAGCCCGTGCTGATCGGCATCCTGCTCGACAATCTGCTCGATAACGCGATCAAGTACGGACGCTCGGGCGGCAATGTCGAAGTGGCGGTGCGCCGTGCCGACGAGCAGGTGCAGCTGATCGTGCGCGACGACGGCCCCGGCGTCGCGCCGGACGATCTCGCGCGGCTCACGAACCGCTTTTTCCGCGCTACCGGCAATCAGGCGACCGGCAGCGGGCTCGGTTTGTCGATCGTTGCGCGGATCGCCGAGCATTTCGGCGCGAGTCTGCAGCTAGGCGCCGGGATCGGGGACCAGGGGCTTGCGGTGCGGGTGTCGTTTCCGGCCTATCGCGCGACGCGCTGAAGGCGCGCGCCAATCGTTCAGCGCCGCTCGCCGCCCCGGTTCGCGTCAGCGACGCCCGAACGCTGCTTGGCCAGTTCGGCGCGCACGCCGTGCGGCGCGGCATGCGGCCGCGCGCTGCCGGACGCCTCGAACAGCTGCCACGCGATCAGGCCCGGCACGAATATCAGCAGATCGCGAATTCGCCGCGCGGCCGCGAGCGCGAGACTGGTGGCGGGGTCGAGTCCCAGTGCGCCGCCAATCAGTACGAAAGCGCCCTCCTGCACGCCGAGACCGCCCGGCACGAAAAACGCGGCGCTGCTGACCGCCTGGATCAGCGATTCGATCACGATCGCCTCGACGAGCGTCACGCGTGCGCCGAGGAAATACAGCGCGAGCCAGATTTCGAGCGAGGTGAGCACGCATTGCAGCGGCTGCCAGAAGAACAGATAGCGCAGCACGACCGCGCGGCGGCGCCAGATCACCTTGATCGACTGATCGATCTGCGCGGACTGGCCGACCAGCGCGGTTAGCTTGCCGCTCGTCACGCGGTTCGCCACGCGCGTGATTCGCTCGAACGGATTGGCATGCTGGACGAGCCCGAACAGCAACAGCACCGGCGTCAACGCGACCACGCCCCACGCGAGCTGCCCGGCGAGCCGCAGCGCGCCCGATTGCGCATTGGCGAACAGAAAACCAATCCCGACCATCGTGAACATCAGCTGGCTGATCACGGTCAGCTGCATGTCGACGATGGTGCTGGCCACCGCTGTCGACGGCCTGACGCCCCAGCGCTTGAACATACGGAACGACACGAGTTCGCCGCCGATCCGCGCGACCGGCAGCATGCAGTTGACCGATTCGCGCACCCACACCAGATGAAGCATCCTGCCGAAGCTGGGGCGGTTCGCGCCGCGAATCAGCGAGCGCCAGTCGCACGCGTTGGCGATCATTGGCAGCACATGCGCGAGCGCGGCCACCACGAGGCCCGCGCCAGCCGCGCGCAACGCGCTGAGCACCGCGCGCGGATCTTCGCGCCAGACGAGCCACAAAGAGATCAGCAAACCCGCGAGCGCAGCCGCGCGGCCCAGATGCTTCATCATGCGGGCACCTCGCACACGACCTCGATATACGTCGTGCGCCGCACGCCGCCTGCCACGGCATGCGTTGCCGTGCGCGCCGCCGCCGGTGTCGCCGGGGCGCTGCCGTGCGTCTCCAGGGCGCTCCCGTTTCGCCCGCTCGAAACTTCTTCGTTCATTGCCAGCCCAATCTGCCGTTCGTTCGTCATTCGTCCTGCGCCGCCGACAGCAGCCCATCGCCGTCGACCTTGAAGCTGAAGCCCCGCCAGATCACCCGCGACGAGCGGAAGCTCGCGACGAAAATCGCAAACGATACAATATCCCATAACGGCAGAAGCCACAGATCGCGGCAGCGTTGACGCAACGCCCGATCCGCGCGCCACTTCAACGCGAGACGCGCGACCACCGTCACTGCCGCGAGCAGCCACGCCCACGGCGCGCCGCCCGAGCACGCGAGCGCGAGCAGCGCGAACGGCAACGGATGCACGAGCGCCGTGCCGAAGTGTCCGAGCGGATCGATGCGGCGAATCGTGCGGCTCCAGCGCAGTTCGTGCGTCACGAGTTGCGCGGCGCTCGCTTCGACACACGCATGCGCGATTGCGAACGGCGGAATCGTGACCTGCTCGCCGGCCGCGCGCACCGCCGCGCCGATCTCGTAGTCCTCGGCCAGATGCTGCACGAACGGCTTGAAACCGCCGATCCGCTCGTAGGTGTCGCGCCGCATCGCGATGGTCTGGCCGAAGCACGGCCGCGCGAGCCCGAGCGCGAGTCCGGTGACGACGCCCGGCAGGAACTGGTAATTGGTTGCGATCGCCGACAGCCGCGGCCAGAAACCCGGATCGGGCTGGCCGCGATATGCGCAGGTGACAAGCCCGACGCCCGGCTGCTGCAATTCGCCGATCACGTTGCGCAGATAGTCCGGGCCGACGCACACGTCGCTGTCGGCGAACACGAGCACGTCGTGGCGCGCCTGCGGCACCATGTTGAGGATATTGCTGATCTTGCGGTTCGGGCCATACAGACGCGCGTCGGCGACGACGGTGATGTCCGCCTGAGGATGGAGACGCCGCAGTTCGTTGACGGTTTGCAGCGCGGGGTCGGCGCAGTCATGCACGCCGAACAGGAATTGCACGGGCCCAGGATAATTTTGCGCGCAGAAGCTCGACAGATTGTCGAGCAACGCCCACTCGTTGCCATGCAACGGTTTGATAACCGTAATGGGTGGAAAGCTGGAGGGTTCGGCTACATCCCTCGCGAAGAAGCGCCCGATCAGCGCGCTCGCGAGCACGGTGTAGCCGATGCCGACAACGGTCGCCGCCGCGCACGCGTACGCGAGCGTGACGGCGGCGAGGTGTGCGGCGCTCACGCCTCGTGCGCGCGCAGGAAGCGGAAAAATTCGACGCCTTCGCGCAGGCGCCGTTTCATCATGTCCCAGCTCGTCAGCATTTCGCGCAGGATCTCCCAGATCTTCGACGGCCGGAAATAAAAGCGTTTATAGAAGTTTTCGAGCTGATGGTACATCTCGTCTCGCGACAGATGCGGGTAGCCGATCGCCGCCAGCTGCACGCCTTCCTTGCTGACGAGATTGATCACCTTGTTCTCCGCGAGCCAGCCGTTCTCGACCGCCTGGTTATAGAGCGTAGTGCCCGGGTACGGCGCGGCGAGCGACACCTGGATCGTCAGCGGATTGATCTCTTTCGCGTACTCGATGGTCTTCTGGATCGTCTCCGGCGTCTCGCCCGGCAAGCCGAGAATGAAGGTGCCGTGCACCTTGATGCCCAGCGTCCGGCAGTCCTGGGCGAAGCGCCGCGCGATGTCGGTACGCAAGCCCTTCTTGACGTTCAGCAGGATCTGGTCGTCGCCGGATTCGTAGCCGACCAGCAGCAGGCGCAGGCCGTTGTCCTTCATGATCTTCAACGTCGAGTAAGGCACGTTGGCCTTCGCGTTGCACGACCACGTGACCCCCAGCTTGCCCATGCCTCGCGCAATTTCTTCGGCGCGCGGCTTGAAGTCGGTGAACGTGTCGTCGTCGAACATGATCTCCTTGACTTCGGGCATGTTGTCGCGAATCCACTTGACTTCCTCGAGCACGTTCTCGACCGAACGCACCCGATAGCGATGACCGCCGACCGTTTGCGGCCACAGGCAGAACGTGCACTTCGAGCGGCAGCCGCGACCGGTGTAGAGCGACACGTACGGATGCTTCAGGTAGCCGTTGAAGTAATTCTTGATGGTCAGATCGCGCTTGTAGATCGGCGCGACGAACGGCAGCTC
This sequence comes from Paraburkholderia sp. 40, assembly GCF_050434105.1. Taxonomy (NCBI): domain Bacteria; kingdom Pseudomonadati; phylum Pseudomonadota; class Betaproteobacteria; order Burkholderiales; family Burkholderiaceae; genus Paraburkholderia; species Paraburkholderia sp. 40. The sequence goes on from NZ_JBNPVY010000004.1 coordinate 1,010,873, forward strand.
GTCCATGTTCTCGAGGATCGGGCGCGATTCGTTGTGCTCGATCGAGCCGTCGGGGGTGCGATAGCTCAAGCCGAGGATCTGCGCGAACGGCTTGCCTTCGGCGATTTCCTTGCAGGTGAAATCGAATTCCTCGCGACACACGAAGTCGATGGCCTCGGTCGCGGTCAGCGAATTATGCGGATCGACCGCGACCTTCGCGCCGACCATGCCGATCAGCAGCGACGGCTTGCGCTTCCTGAGGTCCTGGGCGAACAACGCGTCGGTCGGGAAGGATGGTGTGCTGGTGTGGATCACCACCAGCTCGTATTGCGAGGCGATGTCGAGGGCGGCGTCGACGGACAGGCCGTCTGCCGTGGCGTCGAGCACGCGGCTGTCGGGAACCAGTGCCGCGGGTTGGGCGAGCCACGTCGGATACCAGAACGAGCGAACTTCACGCTTGGCCTGGTAGCGCGAACCCGCGCCACCATCGAAGCCGTCGTACGACGGCGCCTGCAAGAACAGAGTTTTCATGGATGCTCCAGCAAGCCTATATAGGCGCTTTGGGTTTTCAGTCGGGAATCTATTCTGTTCCATTGCCCGAATGCAGGTCGAGAAAGCCTGTGCTCGACATGCACGTAGCGGCGGCCGCGGTCCGGAAAGGCCACGGGCAGTGGCGCAAATAGTACGGAGCAAAGCTGAAGGAAACCTGAAGAATAATACTGCGTTCAGACCGCGCGCGGCATGCTCCGATGGGCGATTTGTGCAATCGACGCGCTCGTGCAATCGTGTCGTATCGATGTCGTATCGGTGTGGTAAATGGATAGGTTGTCGCGTGGCGTGCGGGCGAGCCCCGCCGGCGCCGCCGATTCACGCCACGTTCACGGGCCCGAACGCTCGGCCCGACGCGTCGCTCATCGCGCGATATGCCTCGCCCATTCGAGCCAGCCGAGATTGAGGGCCGCGTTTACCACTACGCCGAGCGCCGACGCGAGCGCGGCGATCATGGTCCAGAAGGCCGAGCGCCGCGCCGCGCGCGCCGACGTGTGGGCGGCGGCCGCAGCGTCGCGCGACGCGCTCGCCGCCGCCTGCGCGATATGCGACGACGCCTCCATGCGCGCGAGCGACCTCAGCGCGAAACCGCGCTCGTCGTCGTGCGTGGCGGCGGCCGCCTCATGCGCCGCGTCGTCGCGCTGCGCCTGCTCGAACAGATAGCGATGACAGAACGGCGTCAGCGGTTCGTCGGGATAGCGCGCGGCGAAGTTTTTCGCATAGACGGCGCCGCCATTGCGCTCGATCTCCGCGTAGGCGGCGTCCTTATCCATGGTTGGCTCGCATGCGGATGAGCCGCCCTGCCGGCGTCACACGGGCTTGATGTCGGCGGCCTGTTTGCCTTTCGGCCCCTGCTTGATTTCGAAGCTGACTTTCTGGTTTTCCTGCAACGACTTGAAACCTTCGGATCGAATCTCCGAAAAATGGGCGAACAGATCTTCGCCGCCGTCATCGGGAGTGATGAAGCCGAAGCCCTTTGCGTCGTTGAACCATTTCACTGTTCCGGTTGGCATGGCGATGTCCTCGTGATGCGCTGTAGTAGCGGTTGAATGGATGAAGCGCTGCGTCCTGCAAGCGTTTCGTGCAGCGCTGACGCGGCGCCCCGGCACGACCCGCAAAATCGCTCCGGTGCCAAGCCTCAGCAAGCCGCATGCCGCGACCGGGCGCCTGCGGGCCGCGCCCGGTGCGATTGCCCGCAATCAGATAAGATAAATAGTATCCGCAATTCATTCATGGCCGCGCAGGAGTGTCGCCTCGTACCGCACGTCCGCGCGGCCAGTTGCTTTCCCACTCACAGGAACCCAGCATGGCCATCTCGAGCTATACCGATACCCGTCTTCTGATCAACGGCGAATGGTGCGACGCCGCCAGCGGCAAGACCCTCGACGTGATCAACCCCGCGACCGGCCAGGCCATCGGCAAGGTCGCGCATGCCGGCATCGCCGATCTGGACCGCGCGCTCGAAGCCGCGCAGCGCGGCTTCGAAGCCTGGCGCAAGGTGCCGGCCAACGAGCGCGCAACCGTCATGCGCCGTGCCGCCGCCCTCGTGCGTGAGCGCGCCGCGGACATCGGCCGCCTGATGACGCAGGAACAGGGCAAGCCGTTCGCCGAGGCGCGCGGCGAAGTGCTGGCGGCCGCGGACATCATCGAATGGTTCGCGGACGAAGGCCGCCGCGTGTATGGCCGCATCGTGCCGTCGCGCAACCTTGCCGCGCAGTCGCAGGTGCTGAAGGAGCCGATCGGCCCGGTCGCGGCGTTCACGCCGTGGAACTTCCCGGTCAACCAGGTCGTGCGCAAGCTGTCGGCGGCGCTCGCCTGCGGCTGCTCGTTCCTCGTCAAGGCGCCGGAAGAAACCCCGGCGTCGCCGGCGGCGCTGCTGCAAGCCTTCGTCGAGGCCGGCGTGCCGGCCGGCACGGTCGGCCTCGTGTTCGGCGATCCGGCTGAAATCTCGAGCTACCTGATCCCGCATCCGGTGATCCGCAAGGTCACGTTCACGGGCTCGACGCCGGTCGGCAAGCAGCTCGCGGCGCTGGCCGGCTCGCACATGAAGCGCGCGACGATGGAGCTCGGCGGCCACGCGCCGGTGATCGTCGCGGAAGACGCCGACGTCGCGCTCGCAGTCAAGGCAGCCGGCGCCGCGAAGTTCCGCAACGCGGGCCAGGTCTGCATCTCGCCGACGCGTTTTCTCGTGCACAACAGCATCCGCGAGGAGTTCGCCGCGGCGCTCGTCAAGCACGCTGAAAGCCTGAAGCTCGGCGACGGTCTCGCCGAAGGCACGACGCTCGGGCCGCTCGCCAACGCGCGCCGGCTGACGGCGATGGCCAAGGTCGTCGACGACGCCCGCAAGACCGGCGCGAAGGTCGCGACGGGCGGCGAGCGCGTCGGTACCGAAGGCAACTTCTTCGCGGCCACCGTGCTGACCGACGTGCCGCTCGAAGCCGACGTGTTCAACAACGAGCCGTTCGGCCCGGTCGCCGCGATTCGCGGCTTCGACAAGCTCGAAGAAGCGATCGCCGAAGCGAACCGCCTGCCGTTCGGCCTCGCCGGCTACGCGTACACGAAGTCGTTCGCCAACGTGCACCTGCTGTCGCAGCGCATGGAAGTCGGCATGCTGTGGATCAACCAGCCTGCCACGCCGACGCCGGAAATGCCGTTCGGCGGCGTCAAGGATTCCGGCTACGGCTCGGAAGGCGGCCCGGAGGCGATGGAAGCCTACCTCGTGACCAAGGCGGTCACGGTGATGTCGGTTTAATCACGCCAATCACGCGCTTCGGGAACGGCGCCGCGGTTTTGCCGCTCGCATCGTTCCCGAGCGCGGCTCAACCGATCTGCCAGGTCCACGAGTCTTCCGCTCGCGGACCTTTTTTATTGCCATGAACGATATTTCCGCCGAATCGATGCAGCCCACGCTGAGCGGCTCGTTGGTCGAGCTGCGGCCGCTGCGCGAGGAGCACGCGCAGGCCCTCGTCGACGCCGCCGCTGACGGGCAACTGTGGGACATGAAGCTGACTGTCGTGCCGGGCCCGGCGACGATCGACGCCTATCTCGCCACCGCGCTCGCCGGCCGTGCGGCCGGCAAGGTGATGCCGTTCGTGATCGTGCGGCGCGACGAGGATGACGAGAATGGCCGTGCTGGCCGGATCGTCGGCAGTACGCGGTTCTGGAAGGTCGATCGCGCGAACCGCAAGCTCGAAATCGGCCATACGTGGCTCGCCGCCTCGGCGCAGCGCTCGGTCGTGAACACCGAGGCGAAATATCTGCTGCTGTGCCACGCGTTCGACGTGATGCGCTGCGTGCGCGTGCAGTTCACGACCGACGAGCTCAACGACAAATCGCGCGCGGCGATCCTGCGCATCGGCGCGCAACAGGAAGGCATCGTGCGGCACGAGCGGATCATGCCCGATGGGCGCAAGCGCAATTCGGTGCGCTTTAGCATCATCGACGACGAATGGCCGGCGGTGAAAGCGATGCTCGAAGCGAAGCTGGCGCGCTGAGCGGCGCGCCGGCTTCCTGCTACCGACTCATTCAAACATGCGCATCGCGCTGCTCATTGAGCGGCGCCGCCTGCGTCGCGGTGGCGAACTCCTCGCGCAGCGCGTCGCGCGCATGATGCCGGCGCACCCACAGCGCCGTGAGGATCGGCACCAGAATCGCGGTCACGAGGCAAGCGGTGGCGACCATCGCGGTCGCGGCCGGCACCAGCGGTTTGAAGCTCGGAATCATGTCGGCGATGATCGCCGGATTCGCGACCGCGGCCCCTGCCGTCGACGACGCCGCCAGCCCCGCCGCGCCATTGCCGCCGGCAATCCAGCGATCTGCGAGAAGCAGCGGCACGCCAGTCACGACGATCACGCCAAGCCCCAGCACGATGCCCGGCAGGCCGCTCGTGACGATCACGTTCAGATCGATGCCGTTGCCGAGCGCAAAGCCGAAAAACGGAATCAGCGGATGCACGCAGCGGCCGAACAGCTCGCGCAGCTCGCTATCGAAGTTGCCGAGCGCAAACCCGATCAGGAACGGCAGCACCGCGCCGACGAACAGGCGCGGCTCGAAGAACGCGACCCCCGTCGCACCCAGAATGATCATGCTGATCAGCGGCCCCGATTCGACCGACATCAGCACGAACGCGCCCGCCTCTTCCTTCGTGCCGTACTGTTGCATCACGGCCGCGTACAGCCCGCCGTTGGTCATGTCCATCGACGTGGTGATCGCGAGCATCGACAGTCCCGCGAACAGCCCGGTCTTGATGCCATCGATCGGAATGAAGCGCGCCGCGATCAGCGTGACGATCCACGCGACCAGCATCTTGGTGGCAAGCAGCGTGCCCGACTTGCGCAGCACGGTGCCGGTCGCGCGCAGGTCGATCGTCGCGCCCATGCAGAAGAACCATACCGCGAGGATCGGCACGGTGCCGGTGATCAGGCCGTTGGTGAACGAGCCGAAGTATTTGCCCGCGCCCGGCGCGAACGTATGCACACAGGCGCCGAGCAGCAGCGGCACCAGCATCAGACCGCCAGGAATGCGGTCGATGGCCTTCTTGATCTTCATGCCTCCTCCATGGACGGTGGCGTCCCGTTGACGGGCCAATGACCCGCGTTGGTGTCCCGTTCTACGCCGGGCTCTCCCTGTCCGGCGCAATATAGCATCATGAAAGGAACGCCGTTCCGTTTTCTTTCTTAAACCTGACTATCGTTTACCCGGTCGTTCGCGCTATGCGTTGCCAGCCGCGATCACCCGTCACAATATTTTCGGACCAGTGTTCCGAAATCAAGACTCTGCGTTACAGTCTCGGGCACAAGGCGGCGCCGCGCCCCGCATACCGACAGGAGAACGATCAATGGACGTGAGACAGGCCATCAACAGCGAATACGCGAAGACGCTCGACACCACCGGGCTGCGTCGCGAGTTTCTGGTGGAGCAGATCTTCGAGCGCGATGCGTTGAAGCTCGCGTATAGCCATATCGACCGGATCATCGTCGGTGGCGTGTGGCCGGTCGAGCGCGCGGTCGAAGTGCCGGGCTCGCTCGGCAAGGCGATCGGCGTCGACTATCTGCTCGAGCGGCGTGAACTCGGCGCGATCAACATCGGCGGCGACGGCTGGGTCGACGTCGACGGCACGCGCCACACGGTGCGCCGCGAAGAGGCGATCTATATCGGCAAGGGCGCGCAAGCGGTCGCGTTCGGCAGCGCCGACGCCACCCAGCCGGCGAAGTTCTATCTGAACTGCGCGCCCGCGCACACCAGCTATCCGACCCGCACGATCTCGCTCGACCAGGCCTCGCCCGAAATCCTCGGCGATCCGGCCACGAGCAACCGCCGCACCATCTACAAGTTCATCGTGCCCGACGTGCTGCCGACCTGCCAGCTGTCGATGGGCATGACGAAGCTCGAACCGGGCAGCCTGTGGAACACGATGCCCTGCCACACGCACGAGCGCCGCATGGAAGTGTATTTCTACTTCAACGTCGCCGACGACGCCGCCGTCTTCCACATGATGGGCGAGCCGCACGAAACCCGGCACATCGTCGTGCGCAACGAGCAGGCGGTGATCTCGCCGAGCTGGTCGATCCATTCGGGCGTCGGCACGCGCGCATACACATTCATCTGGGGCATGGTCGGCGAGAACCAGGTGTTCGGTGACATGGACCATCTCGCGGTCCGCGAGCTGCGCTGAGCGAACATGAGTCCGAACACAGTGAACACTTTCGATCTGACCGGCAAGGTCGCCATCGTGACCGGCAGCAACACCGGCCTCGGCGCCGGCATGGCCGTCGCGCTCGCCGCGGCCGGCTGCGACATCGTCGGTGTCAGTCGCGCGGACGCGGGCACGACTGCCGCGCGCGTCGAGGCGCTCGGGCGCCGCTTCGTCGACGTGCGCGCCGATCTCGCGTCGACCGTTTCGGTCGACGACATCGTGCGCGCCGCGGTCGAAGCGTTCGGCCGCATCGACGTGCTCGTCAATAACGCAGGCATCATCCGTCGCGAAGACGCGCTCGAGTTTGGCGAAGACGACTGGGACGCGGTCATGGACGTGAATCTCAAGAGCCTGTTCTTCCTGTCGCAGGCCGCGGCGCGTCAGTTCGTGCGCCAGCAAAGCGGCGGCAAGATCATCAACGTCGCGTCGATGTTGTCGTTCCAGGGCGGCATCCGCGTCGCGTCGTACACCGCGTCGAAAAGTGGCGTGCTCGGTCTGACGCGACTGCTCGCGAACGAATGGGCCGCGCGACGCATCAACGTGAACGCGATCGCGCCCGGCTATATGGCGACCGCGAACACCGCGGCGTTGCGCGACGACGCGCAGCGCAACGAGCAGATACTCGGCCGCATTCCGGCCGGCCGCTGGGGCGTGCCCGACGATCTCGCGGGGCCGGTGGTTTTTCTCGCCTCGTCGGCGTCGGACTACGTGCATGGGCATACACTGGCGGTGGATGGCGGCTGGCTCGCGCGCTAGGGACGGCACAAGCTCGCCACGAGTGCGCGCGACGCGCTATGCTCTCGCGCCGGTGAACATCGGCTCGATGCGGCAGCGGCGAGTTGGCACAGACAGGGAATGACGGACATGGCGGCAACGGGAACACACAGGAATACTGCGAGGAATACTGCGAGGAATACTGCGAGGAACACTGCGCGCGACAAGACGCTCGACAAGGCGCTCGATAAGACCCGCGGCAAAGCCCGCAAGGAACCCGCCGGCGCAGCGTCGCTCGATGCGGACAGCGGTGAGCGCGGCGAATCGGCGTCGTCGATCGGGCGCGTGTTCGCGATTCTCGGCGCGATCGGCGACACCGGACAGATCGGCATCAGCGAGCTGTCGCAGCGGCTCGGCATGTCGAAGACGACCGTGCATCGTGTGATCCAAACACTGAAGGCGCTCGGCTATGTGACCCAGGAAGTCGAAACCGAGCGCTATCGGCTGACGATCCGTCTGTTCGAGCTCGGCGCGAAAGCGCTCGAAAGCGTCGATCTGGTGCGCGAGGCCGACATCGAGATGCGCCGCATCGGCCAGATGACGCGCGAAGCGGTACACCTGGGCGCGTTCGACGACGACGCGATCATCTACATCCACAAGATCGACGCCGACTACGGGCTGCGCATGCAGTCGCGGATCGGCCGACGCAATCCGCTGCATAGCACGGCGATCGGCAAGGTGCTGCTCGCATGGATGGACCCGGCCGACGCGCGTGACGTGCTCTCGCACATCGAATTTCGCAAGTCGACGCAAAAGACCTTGACCTGCGCCGAAGCGGTGTTGAGCATCCTGCCGCGCGTACGCGAGCAGGGCTACGGCGAGGACAACGAGGAGCAGGAAGAAGGCCTGCAATGCATCGCGGTGCCCGTGTTCGACCGCTTCGGCCGTGTGATCGCCGGTCTGTCGATTTCGTTTCCGACGATGCGCTGCGGTGCCGACACGAAGCAGCATTACGTCGCGTTGCTCAAAGAGGCCGGTCTCGCGATTTCGACGCGGCTCGGCTATCGCGAAGCGACCGCCCCGGAGCCCGCGGCCGCGCAGTAGGTTGCGCGCGCGCGATGCGTTTTTGCCGATCCCACCGAAGCTTAAGGCAAGCTGATGACGCTACAGGTGTAGCGTCGTTCCATCACGCTCGCCCGAGCGCACTACCGAACTTCTTACCCAGTCTGCAACCGAATGTATCTGCGCCGCATACATAAGCCAAAATTTGATGCGCTTCTTTTTTCAGCAACCGAGGCGCCGAACCTTCGCTTCGAATCCATACTTCGTCTGCCTTTGAATGCGGTTTTTTTCATAGACCCTTCAAGGGTTTGACCGCGCGCTTGACAGTCGCCCGGCACTTCGACCCGTAACCCACGGCGCCTTCCCTCCTCGTTCATCGCACTCGCATCGACGTTTCGGCGCGAGCTCGGATCGACACGTCCTGTTACACACAAACACACCGGTAATCGCGCCGCTCAGTAGAGTTCGGTTCAAACGAAAGCGGATCAGATGAAATGCTTCGCACGACAGGCACTCGCATCACAGATTTCAGGGAGCAACATCATGAAAAAAATCCTCGCATTGGTCATTCTTGCCGCCACGCTCGGTGGCGCGTTGAGCGGCTGCATCGTCGTCCCTGGCGATCACCCGCATCATGACCACTACTACGAACGTTATTGATCGGGCCATCACGCGCAGTAGGTGCGCGTCCGGCTCGCCACTCCATCACAGACATCCACACAACAGAGAACAATCATGAGTCTTTCACGCAACCGCTGGGTATCGTTGACCGTCGTCGCGGGTCTCGCGATCGGCGCATCGACGGCCGCTTTCGCGCACGTCGATGTCGGCGTGAATATCGGCGTGCCGGGCATTGCGGTCGCGCCCGCCGTGGTCGAGGCTCCGCCGCCCGTCTACGTGCAGCCCGCGCCCGTCTATGTGCAGCCCGCGCCCGTCTATGCGCCTGCGCCGCCTCCCGCGGTCATAGTCGCTCCGGGCTGGTACGGCGAACGCTACTACGATGGTCATCGCTATTGGGAGCGTCGCCAGTGGGAGCGGCGCGAGTGGGAACATCGCCACGACGAATGGCGCGATGCACGCGGCCCGCACGGCGACTGGCACGACAACGGCTGGCACGGTCATGGTCATGACGATCGCGAGCATGACCATTGATAGACGGCAGGTGGCGTCCATCGCGCCACCGTGTCGCGCTTGCATTCGCGCCACCCCTTTGACAGGAGCGACGACGTGCTACGCAATGATCCGAGACGAGTAACCGCGCAGGTCGACGGCGCGCACATTTGCGCCGAATACAGCGAGCTGACCGGCCAGCTGTGCCTGCGCCAGGACGGCACGCTGGTGCGCGAATGGTTTCCACCGCATTCGTGGATGGCGATCGCGTCGGTGGCCGGCGCGCGCCACTGGGGCACGCGGCCAACCGACGACGAATTGCTCGCGCTGCTGCACAACGAAATGGCGTTGCTGCGCGCGTCCTGAGTCGTCGCGCGTCTTTCGAGACGTAGCGGCACGCCCGACGCCGCGCTCATTCGATCGCTATGGCGCCGACGTTTTCATCGACCGATGCGTGATCGAGCGGCTCGCGCCGCATCATCAATACCACCCCGCCCGCCGCGATCACGGCCGGCACCGCGAGGAGGCTGAACACGGCGCCGAACTGCCAGCCGAGCTCCATCAACGCCGCACCGACGAGCGCGCCCGTCACGCCGCCGACACGGCCGATTCCCAGCATCCACGCCACGCCCGTCGCGCGCGCCCGGGTCGGATAGAAGCTTGCCGCGAGCGCCGACATCGACGTGACCGCGCTGGTCGCGACCGTGCCGGTCAGGAAGATCAGCGTCCCGAGCCAGACCTGATGGCCGACGCCCCGCCCGACCAGCAACACGAGCGCGCCGACGAGGACATAGGTGAACGCGATCACGCGATGCCCGGCGAAGCGATCCATCACCCAGCCGACGCACAGATTGCCGAGGATGCCCCCGAGCGGAAACAGCGACGTCATCAACGCGGCCTTTTCACCGGAGAAGCCGGTGTCCTTGAACAGCGTCGGCAGCCAGTTGGTCAGCAGATAGTAAATCAGTAGCCCCATGAAATAGGCGAGCCACAGCATCAGCGTGCCGAAGCGGTAGCGCGTCGACAGGATGATCGCGAGCGCCCATTGCGAACGCGCGTCGCCGGTATTGCGGCGCACGTCGACCGCAAAAAAACGGCATCCGTCGAAGCGGTCGTGGGGCGCGATGCGTTGCAGGATTCGCGCGATCCGTTGATCGGCGCGCTTACGCACCGCGAGAAATTGCGCCGATTCCGGCAGAAACAGTATCAGCATCACGCTCAGAACGAGCGGACCGGCGCCGCCGGCGACCAGCACGCTCGGCCAGCCGAAATGCGGAATCAACCATGCGGATGCGAGACCGCCGATCGCGAGACCGCCGGAAAAGCCGCAGAACATCGCATTGACGGCGACCGCGCGAATCCGCGCGGGTGCGTACTCGGACATCAGCGTGACCGCGTTGGGCATCGCCGCGCCGAGACCGAGACCGGTGAAAAAGCGCAGCAAGGTCAGCGATTCGATCGAGCTCGCGCGGGCCGCCGCGAGACTCCACAGCCCGAAGAAGAACACCGACAGCACTAGCACCGTCTTGCGTCCGATGCGGTCCGCGCAGGGGCCGGCCGCGAGCGCGCCGATGCCGAGTCCCACCAGCGCCGCGCTCATCACCGGGCCGAGCGCGCTGCGCGCGATGCCCCACTGCTGCACGAGCGACGGCGCGATGAAGCCGACCGCGGCGGTGTCGAAACCGTCGGCGGCGACGACCAGAAAGCACAGCACCAGAATCGTCCATTGAAACGGCGAAAAGCGCTGTCCGTCGACAAAGGCCTGCACGTCTACACTGCGTTCGGAACGGCTCATGTGCGTGCTCCTTTCAGCTGGTTCATTGCGATGTCTCCTTGAGATGAAGCGGTGTTTTCTTATTGTTCGAATTGCTGTTCAACACGCGGTCGCCGCGACGGTGGTCGCGACCGTGCTTGCGAGCGTCGCGCTGTCCGTTCGTTCATGCCTGTCTCCTCCTCGAACGGGCGGCTAGCGCAGCATCGTCAGCGTCCTGAAGTCGACTCGCCTGATGATGCGGCTCTCCTGCGCGACGATCAGATGCGCGGACGCCTGCAGATAAGCGGGCCACTCCGGATCGGCGTCGCGCGCGGTGCGGCGCTGGTCGTAGTCGCCGATGCTCTCGTAGCCCCACAGATGCACGACCTGGTTCAGCGCGCCGATATCGCTCATGTAAAAGCCGACTGGCGCGCCCAGATACTTGAGCTGAATCGGCATCGCGAGCCGGTCGAAAACGTCGATGAACTCCGCCATGCCGCGCGGACGGATCGTGTAGATGCGATGATCGACGAAAAGTTTGCCCTGGCTCATGTGCCGGTCCTCAATACGGTTTCGGCTGCGCGGGGGTCCGCGTTGCTTGCGCTCTTCGCGCTTTTCACACTCGCGCCCGCGAGATGACGGCCAGTGATATAGCCGAACGTCATGATCGGCCCGAGCGTGATACCCGCGCCCGGATAGTTGCCGCCCATCACGCTCGCGCGATCGTTGCCGACCGCGTACAGGCCGGCGATCGGTGCGCCTTTCACGTCGAGCACTTCGCCGGTCACGTTCGTCGAGATGCCGTCGAAGGTGCCGAGATCGCCCATCACGACCTTCAGCGCGTAGTACGGACCGTCGCCGATCGGCGCGACGCACGGGTTCGGCTGGTGCTCGGGGTCCCCCAGATAGCGATTGAACGACGTCGTGCCGCGGCCGAATTCGCGATCTTCGCCACGCGCCGCGTCGGCGTTGTAGCGCTTCACGGTCGCCTCGAGCGCCGTGCCGGCGAGACCCGCGTTGCGCGCGAGTTCCGCGAGCGTGCGGCCCTTGCTCAGATAGCCGTTGCGCAGCAGCGGGCCGAGCGGCACGGGCGCCGGCTTCGCATAACCGAGCCCGTATTTGCGGATCGTCGCGTGATCGCAGATCAGCCACATCGCGGTTTCGCGTTCGTTTGCGCAGGCCTCGATCATCGCGGCACCCACGTCGTGATACGAATTCGCTTCGTTGGTGAAGCGCTTGCCCGCGCGCGTCACGCCGATCACGCCAGGCTTGTAGCGATCCACCAGATGCGGAAACACACCGACGCTGCCGTCGCTCATCGGCACGCGCGACACCGGCATCCATGCGGCGGGCTGCGGATAACGGATCGTCACCTGCGCACCGAGACGTTCGGCCATGCCGATGCCGTCGCCCGTATTGCCGCGCGGCACCGGTGACAGGTGTTCGCCGCCGCGCCGCAGATGCGGATACGCGCGGGCGATCCGTGCGACGTCACGCGAGAAGCCGCCGCACGCGAGCACGACGCCGCGTCGCGCGACGATGCGCATCTCGCCTTGCGGTCCGGCGACGAGCGCGCCGGTCACGCTGCCGTTCGCCACGGTCAGCTCGCGAGCGGCCGTGTTCGTATGGATCGGAATGCCGAGATCGAGCGCGGACTTCCCGAGCCGCGCGGCGAGCGCGTTACCGCTCGTGATCTGCACGCCGCGCCGGTACAGCGCGAGATCCTTCAGATAGCTCGCGAGGCGCTTCGCGACGTAAAGCGCGGAGGTGAGCGAACGCGTCGCATTGAAGAAGTGCTTCAGGTCCGCGTTCGACGAGTTGAACATCATGCCGATGAACGTGATCGTCTTCAGCGGCGGGCGCAATCGCGAGATGTCCTGGCCCAGCGCACGCGCATCGAACGGCGCGGCGACGACCGAGCGGCCAATGTCGACACCGCCGCCCACGTTCGGGTGATAGTCGGGATACAGCGTCGGCACGAATTTGACGGTGGTTTCGCGCTCGAAGAAGTCGAGCATCTCAGGGCCCGTGTCGAGAAACGCGTCGACGGCGGCGGCATCGAAGCACGCGCCGGTTTCGCTGCGCATATAGGTCAGCGCCGCTTCGCGCGTATCGCTGACGCCGTTGCTCTTTGCGTGACGGTTGCCCGGAATCCACAGCACCCCGCCTGAAAACGCGGTCGTGCCGCCGAAGAACGGCTCCTTCTCGATCACGACGACATCGAGACCGTGTTTGCGCGCGGTGATCGCGGTCGACAGCCCTCCCGCACCCGAACCGATCACGAGCACGTCGCACGTGAGTGTCGCGCCGCGTGTTGCGTTGGTCATGATGGTCTCCTTACGCGCGGACCTGGCGGTCGGCCTGGGTGGCTTGCGCGGCCTGGTTGGCTTGCGCGGCCTGATTGGCTTCGAAGCCGGGACGCGGCACGAGGTCCATCAGCATGCTTTCGAAGCCACCATCGACGACGACTTCGGCACCGTTCACATAGGCCGCGCGTTCGCTCGCGAGAAACGCGACGACATCGGCGATATCGTTCGGCTCGCCGATCCGGCGGCTCGCCGTCATCGCGCTGCGCCGGCGTTCGATATCGCCGTGCTCGTAGAACGCCGCCGACAGCGGCGTGCGGATCATGCCCGGGCACACGGTATTGCTGCGAATGCCGCGTGGTCCCCACTCCGCCGCGATCTGCTTCGACAGCATCGTGACACCGGCCTTGCCCGCGCTGTAAGCGCCGCTATAGGTCTGCGGATGATGCGCGGCCACCGACGCGACATGCACGATTGCGCCAGCGCCGCGCTTCAGCATGCGTTGACCGAATTGCTGCGAGCACAGCATGTAGCCGGTCAGATTCACGCGCAGCATCGCATTCCATGCATCGAGTCCAATCTCTTCGATGCCCCCCGGGCGCAACAGGCCCGCGTTGTTCACGAGCACATCGGCGACGCCGAGGCGCGCTTCGACCTCCGACACCGCGCCGCGCACGCTATCGATGTCGCCGATATCGCAGGCGAGCGCCAGCGCTTCGACACCGCTCGCGTTCAGCGCTTGCGCGACGTCACGGCACTTTTGCTCATCGCGATCGAGCAGCGCCGCGCGTGCGCCAGCGTCGCCCAACACCTGAGCAATCGCGCTGCCGATGCCGCCCGCCGCGCCGCTCACGACGCAGACGCGGCCTTCGAGCCCGAGCCAGTGTCGCGCATTGGCGGGTGTGTCGCGCCGATCTTCCCGTTGATTCATTTGCTTAGTCCTCCCGATCTCCATGTTCACGATCGCGGCGAGCTTAGGTTGGCCGGCTTCACCAGACTGCGTCATTCGACCGCGTCTTCGATGGAAAAAAGTATAGCCACGCGATTCCGGACGAAATTGGACAAAGGCAGCACATCGCAGGACAATTCGAACATTGGAGACAAAACCGCATGAGGAATATCCCTAACTACGATCTGTACGGAGAGTCCGCGCGGCCGCCGTGGTACGACGCGTTCAATTTCGAATGGATCGTCGAGCGCAGTCGTCCGAACGACTGGCATATCGCCGCGCACCGGCACGATGCATTGCTGCAGATTCTCTATATCCGCAGCGGTTCGGGCCACGTGCTGATCGAAAGCGAAAAGCTCACGATCGAAGCGCCATGCCTGATCCTGATTCCAGCGCAAACGGTGCACGGTTTCGTGTTTTCGCCGGAGATCGACGGGCTCGTGATTACGGCCGCGCAGCGCGCGCTGGAGTCGATTTCGAAAGCGGTGTCGCCGGGCCTCGTGCCGGTGCTGCAACGGCCCGCGCTGATTCCCGTGCGGCCCTCGGTCGGCGAGCGCACGTTGATGCCCTTGTTCGGTTTGCTGGAGCAGGAATTTCGCGGCAGCGCGCGCGGCCATATCGCCGCGGGCATGTCGCTGATGATTGCACTTTTTGTGCAGGTCGCCCGGCTGACCGATGCCGCCTCGAGCGCGGGCGCGACCGTCAATGACCGGCGCGCCGCGCAGATCAAACGGCTACGCGAACTGATCGCCACGCATGTGCGCGAGCATCTGCCAATCGATTTTTATGCGGAAAAATTGGGGGTGACCGCGGCGCAACTGGGGCGCATCTGTCGTGATGAGCTTGGCCATTCGCCGCTGTCGCTCGTCAACGATCAGTTGATACGCGAGGCGCAGCGCGATCTGGTCTACTCGGGTTCGAGCATCAAACAGATCGCGCATGCGCTCGGTTTCGAAGATGCGGCCTATTTCAGCCGCTATTTCCGCAAGCGGACCGGCGTCACGCCCAAGGAGTTTCAGGCGGCCGCGCATCGGGATCTGTCGATCAATTAGCGATCCCGATGATCGCGCGGTGCTTGCAGTAGCGCTTATAGCTGCGCCTGCATCTGCGCGCCGGCGACGCCGACGTAGTTCTCCGCCAGTACTGTCGCGGCCGTGCGCGACGTCGTCACGTACTCGAGCTCGGCGACCTGCAGTTGCTGCTCGAACGCCGAAGCGCCTTCGATACGATGCAGCATGCTGGTCATCCAGTACGAGAAGTGCTCGGCGCGCCAGATGCGCTTGAGCGCGGTTTCGCTGTAACGGTCGAGCAGATCGGCGCGGTTTTCCTTGTAGAACGCGTCGAGCGCCTTGCTGAGCACGTTCACGTCGGCGACCGCGAGGTTCATGCCCTTCGCGCCAGTCGGCGGCACGATATGCGCGGCGTCGCCAGCGAGGAAAAGGCGGCCGTATTGCATCGTCGTCGACACGAAGCTGCGCATGCCGACGATGTTCTTCTGAAAGATCTTGCCGTCGATGATCTTGTGGCCTTCGTCCGAATCGGCGCGCGCATGCAGTTCGCCCCAGATGCGATCGTCGGACCAGTTGTCGACCGAGTCCTTAGGATCGCACTGGAAATACATGCGCTGCACGTTCGGCGAGCGCGTGCTGATCAGCGCGAAGCCGCGCTCGTGGCGCGCGTAGATCAGCTCGTCCGACGACGGCGGGCCTTCGCACAGAATGCCGAACCAGCCAAACGGATAGACGCGTTCGAAATCCTTGCGCAGCGTCTGCGGGATCGCCTGGCGCGACACGCCTTGCGAGCCGTCGCAGCCGATCACGAAGTCGCATTGCAGTTCGTGCTCCGCGCCTTCGTGGCGATAGCGGATCGACGGCTTATCGGTATCGATGCCGTGCACCGACGTCTCCGATACGCCGAAACGCAGTTCGGCGCCCGCGGCGACGCGCGCCGCGACTAGATCCTTGATAACTTCGTGCTGGGCATAAACCGTGATCGCATGACCGGTGAGGCCGGTCAGATCGATGCGGCGACGCTTGCCTTCGAACGCGAGTTCGAAACCGTGATGCAGCGCGCCTTCGGCTTTCATGCGTTCGCCGAGACCGGTTTGCGTCAGCAGGTCCATCGTGCCCTGCTCGAGCACGCCGGCGCGAATAGTCGATTCGATCTGATCGCGCGTGCGCGTTTCGAGCACGACCGAGTCGATACCGCGCAAATGAAGCAGATGGGAAAGAAGCAGGCCAGCGGGCCCTGCACCGATGATGCCGACTTGGGTGCGCATGTATGTCTCCTGAATGCGGTGATGAAATTTGCGCTCAGTGTGACCATCGCGACGCCTATCCCGCAATGCGATATGGCGGATAGGCCGTATCGCGTTGCGCGATAGAAGGTGTAAGGCGGGAGCCAGCGCCGCGCGGCTGTTTCGGCCGAAAACGCAAGACTGGCGGGGTTTTCCGGCGATTTGGACGACACGCGGCTCGTGCTGCGGCATGGCGTGCCCTCAGGTAAACCCCAATCCGCTAAACGAGCTTCAACTCGCCAAGAAACAGTCGATAGACGGGATTTTTACTCTCTTCCCAGCACGGATAGCCGAGCGTTTCGATGAAGCGCTCGAACGCCGCGTGGTCGCTTCCGGGCACCTGAATGCCGACCAGAATCGAGCTGTAGTCCGCCCCCTGGTTGCGGTAGTGGAACAGGCTGATGTTCCAGTTCGGCGCCATCGACGACAGGAATTTCATCAGCGCGCCCGGACGTTCCGGAAACTCGAAGCGAAACAGTCGTTCGTCGCGCGCGAGCGGCGAGCGGCCGCCGACCATGTAGCGGATGTGCTGCTTCGACAGTTCGTCGAAGGTCAGGTCGACGGTGGCAAAACCGTGCGCTTCGAAGGCGCCGGCGATCTGCGCCGATTCGCTGCGATTGCGGATCTGCACGCCGACGAAAATATGCGCCGAGTCCGCGTCGGCGATCCGGTAGTTGAACTCGGTGACGCTGCGCGTGCCGAGCAGTTCGCAGAAGCGCTTGAAGCTGCCGCGCTCTTCGGGGATCGTCACCGCGAAGACCGCTTCGCGCGCTTCGCCCACTTCCGCGCGTTCGGCGACGAAGCGCATGCGGTCGAAGTTCATGTTCGCGCCCGACGTGATCGCGATCAGCGTCTGGTTCTCGATGCCTTCCCGTTCGGCATACTGCTTGGCGCCGGCCACCGCGAGCGAGCCCGCCGGTTCGAGCACGCTGCGCGTGTCCTGGAACACGTCCTTGATCGCGGCGCACAGCGCATCGGTGTTCACGAGCAGCACTTCGTCGAGATATTCGCGGCACAGACGGAAGGTTTCTTCGCCGACGAGCTTCACCGCGGTGCCGTCGGAGAACAGGCCCACTTCGTTCAGCGTCACGCGCTCGCCCGCCTTCAACGACGCGGCCATCGCGCATGAATCGTCGGTCTGCACGCCGATCACCTTGATCTCGGGGCGCACCGATTTCACGTATGCGGCGACACCGGCCGCGAGACCGCCGCCGCCGATCGGCACGAAGATCGCGTGAATCGGCCCCTGGTGCTGGCTGAGGATTTCCATCGCGACGGTGCCCTGGCCGGCGATCACGTAGGGGTCATCAAACGGATGCACGAAGGTCAGGCCGCGCTCTTCCTGCAGCTTGACCGCGTGACCATAGGCGTCGCTATACGACTCACCGAACTGCACGATCTCGACGGTCGGCCCGCCATGCGTGCGGATCGCGTCGACCTTGAGCTGCGGCGTCGTCACCGGCACGACGATGATCGCCTTCACGCCCATGCGTGCCGCCGATAACGCCACGCCCTGCGCATGATTGCCCGCCGACGCGGTGATCACGCCGCGACTGAGCGCCTCGGCCGGAATATGCGCCATCTTGTTGTATGCGCCGCGCAGCTTGAACGAGAACACCGGCTGGTTGTCCTCGCGCTTCAGATAGACCGGGTTGCACAGCCGCGCCGACAGGTTCGGCGCGCGTTCGAGTTCGGTCTCGCGCGCCACGTCGTAGACGCGCGCGGTCAGGGTCTTTTTCAGGTAGTCGTAAGACGGCGCGACGCGCCCGGCCGCTGCGGCGGCCTGTTCGAGTTCGTTTAACAGCACGGCAAGCTCCTGGGTAGCAACATTCGATGCAACAACGCATCAACGGCGATCGACATCGAACGATAGCAATCGCGGCATGTTCGCCAGGAGGCAGGCAGAGAATGAACCTGAAAGCGGACATAAAAAAACCCGCCTCGTTTGGCGGGTTATGTGTGACTGCAAGTCGACGCGCGCTAACCCACCATTCGATGAATGATGCTAATAATCAGCGCAATACGGATGTCGAGGCAGTTCATGTCGGCGATCTTCGTCGACTCGGCAAGCTTTGTCAATCTCCGCGCAGTGCGGCAGTGCCACACAAGAAAAACGGGGCGCACCGGCAAGCGCGCCCCGCTGAGACGACCAACACCGACATCAATCGCGCACGCCGCTCTGCTTTTTGAATGCCGCGAGAATGCGTTGCTCGAGCGCGTTGTAATCGCGGCCAAAGTGATGATCGCCGCTCGTGCGGATGACTTCGACGCCGGTCTTGTCGAGCGCCGGACACAGCGTGTCGGTCTCGCTCTCGCCATAGAAGCATTGAACGATCGACGGCGGCACATGCGTCAACTCGGGGCGCACGTTCAGCGCCTTGTCGCTCGCGGGCATGCCGAGCCAGCCGCCGACGCGGACCTGGAAATCGGCGTCGGGCGCGAAGCCGAGCAGCGTAATCAGCGACACCTTATCGCGCTGCGCCTGCGGCAGACGGTTATACGCGAACGGCATCACGTCGGCGCCGAACGAATAGCCGATCAGCGCGATATGCTGCGCGTGCCAGCGCTCGCCATAGGTTTGCATCACCCGCGCGAGATCGCGGCTCGTTTGCGCGGGCGGCTTCTCGCTCCAGAAATAACGCAGGCTGTCCCAGCCGACCACCGACACGCCATCTTTCTGCAGTGCCTGCGCGATGGTCTTGTCGAGATCGCGCCAGCCGCCATCGCCGGAAATCACGATCGCCATCAAGCCGTTCGGATGCGCGGCCGGCAATTCGATCAGCGGCAGGTCGGACACGTCGTCGGCGCTGATCGAGACCGGCTGCAGATGCGGCGTTAGCAATGCAACGAGACGCGCGCGATCGGCATTTCCCGTGCTCGCCTTTTCGACGAAGCCCGGCACCTTGTCGCGAATCACGGTCGGGTCCGGCGGACACGGCTCGAAGCGCGCGTCGAGCGTGTGATCGGCGTCGACCGACACCGCGCCCGCGATCGTATTGGACGGCGCCTGCTCGAGCACGTGCATCGCGAGCGTCGCGCCCTGCCCCGCACCCGCGACGATCGGCGCGAAGTAGCGGCTCGACTGCGATTGCCGTTCGAGCTGATGGCTCAGCGCCTCGGCATCGCCCACCAGCTGATGACAGGTTTCCTTTTTCGCGGCGAGGTTGGCCGCGTAGTGCGCGGTATCGACGCCGACCGTCATCGCGCCCGCTTTCGCGAGCGCATCGGCGCTCTGCTGATCGGCTGCGCTCCAGCCGCTTGCCTGGGAATACAGCACGACGAAGCCGCGCAGCGGCCCCTCGGGCTGCGTCACGCGCACGTCGCCATAGCGGCCGCCGGGCACGGTGGTGGTGGCCGCGTGCGCGAGCGCGCCGCAACTCAGAACGCTCGCCGCGACGGCGAGCAGGAACAACGGATGCAATGTCATGAACGCCGGCCTCCCGCCAGCAGCGACAGGTCCGCGAGCGTGAAGAACACGCCCGAACCGGATGCCGCGAGATAACGCGGCTCCCAGCGCGGCTGGAACTTGCTCTTGAAAGCACGCAGTCCGCGGAAGTTGTAGAAGCGGCCGCCGAAGCGCCACACGATGCCGGCCAGCCGATGCCAGCGCGACGCGAGCGGCGTCGGCTGCACGCCGGAGAGCGGCGCAATGCCGAGACTGAGCGAGCGGAAGCCCGCCTGTTTCAGATGCAGCGCGAGCTGCGTGAACAGATATTCCATCGCATACGGCGACGCGCTTTCGACGTGACGCATCACGCCGACGGTCGCCTCGGTATTCATATCGGTTGTCATGAAGGTCACGAATGCGACCGGCTCGCCGTTCTGGCGCACCAGCATCACCGACTGCGCGGCCAGGTATTCGTCATGGAAAGCCGCGACCGAGAAGCTCTTCTCGCGCGCGTCGCGGCTGTCGAGCCAACCGTCGGAAATGCCGCGCAGTGTTTCGAGCGAGGCCGGCACATGGGCCTGATCGATCACTTCGACGCTAAAGCCGTCGCGCTCGCCGCGCTTGAGCGCATAGCGCAGATGCGCGCGATGAGAGCCCTTCAGATCGAAGTCGTCGAGCACGACGTGCGCTTCCTCGCCGAGCTTCATCAGCGTGAGGCCAGCGTCGAGATACAGCGGCAGCGCATTCGCGCGCACCTGGTAGAACGCGGCGCGACCGCCATGTGCATGCGCGAGCGCGACGAACTTGCTGATGAGACCCGCCCACTCTTCGCGCGGCCCCACCGGATCGTGCAACGCGGCCCACGTGCGGCCGTTTTTCGCGTACATCAGGAACGCCTCGCGCGACTCCGAAAACAGGAAGCTCTTGTCGCCCATCAACGCGAGACCGGCATCGCTGCGTTCCTGCGCGCGCACGATGCGCGCGGCGTCGTGCAGATCTTCGGGCGCCGGCTTCACGAAGCGGCCCGGCGCCGGACGCAGCAATTGCCAGAACGAGAAGGTCGCGGCGAACACGCTCGCGGCGAGCGTCGCGCGCAGCGCTCGCGGCGCGCGCTCGTCGAACGCGAATTGCCACCATAGATCGCCCGTGTACGGCACGTCACGGAAAGCGAACAGCATGACCCACGTCGCGAGCATCAGCACCATCGCGACCGATACGAGCCAGCCGGCCGTGAAACGCTCCGCGAACAGCGACGAATGACGGTTGAAGCGCTTGCGCGTCGCGAGCAGCAGCACGATCAGCATGCCGAGCACACCGGCTTCGACGAACGCGAGACCCTTGGTCAGCGACAGCGCGAGGCTCAGCAACGCGAGCGCGAGCGTCATCCACCATGCCGCATCGAGCCGCCGCAGCAGGCCGCGCGCGACGAACAGCAACAGCACGCCGAGCACGCTGCATAGCATCTGCGAGCTTTCGAGCACCCACAGCGGCACCAGGTCGCGCAGCATATGAATGCGTTGCCAGAACGCCGGCGTCGCGCTCGAAATGACCAGCATGCCGCCGACCACGAACGTGACGAGGCTCAGAAACAGCGGCGCGAGTTCCGACACGCGCTCCGCCTGCAACATCGACAGACGATTCTTCAGCGCGCGCCCCTCGAAGCCCGCGAGCAGCGCCGCGGAGACGATCAGCGGCACGCCGAAATAGATCGCGCGATACGCGAGCAGCGCGGCGACCATCTGATGCATCGGCACGCTGCCGCTCAGCGTGAACACCATCGCCGCTTCGAACACGCCGACGCCGCCGGGCGTATGGCCAATCAGGCCGAGCAGCATCGCGGCCGCGTAGACGGTGATGAAGCCGACGAAGCTCACGTTCGCATGCGGCAGCAATGCCCACAACGCGAGGCCCGCGGCGACCACGTCGAGCACCGCCAGCGCAACCTGCGCGAGCAGATCGCGGCGCGCGGGAATATCGAACGAGAGCCACTGCCAGCGCGTGCGGATCGGCCGGGTTTGCCGACGGCACGCGGCCGCGGCGAGCGCCAGCGCGAGCAGCAGCGCAGCGCCGCTCCAGCGCAGCGCGACTGGCGACAGATGCAGCATCGGCGCGAGCTGGCCCGCCATGCAGACCATGCCCAGCGCGGTCATCAAGACGAGGGCGAGCGCGAGCGACACGCTCGTAAACACCGTCATGCGGCCGATCTGCGCGGGCGTGATGTTCGCGACGCCGTACACGCGCGCGCGCACCGCTCCGCCCGTCAGCGCGCCGAAACCGGTCGCATTGCCGAGCGCCGAACCGGCCGTCGCGCCGACCCACAGCGCCGCGCGCGGCACGCTCGCGCCGAGATAGCGCAGGCCAACCGCGTCGCGCCCGACCAACGCGACGTAGCTGAGCGCGGTCGCGCCGAGCGCGCCGATCCACTCGCGCGCCGACAACTGGCGCAGTTCGCGGATCACCGAACGGTAATTCACTGCCTCGGACAGATGCTGCAGCACGACCAGCAGCAACCCGCAAATGACGAGCGCGAGCACGGGCGACAGAAGGCCCCGGCTGCCAAGCGCTTTCGATGCACGGCCGAGCAGCGCCGGGAGGCGCTCGAAGCTGTGTTGAAGTCGGTGGAACATGGTCAATGCGGGCCTTGCGAGGAGCGGTCGCGGCGACGGGTCGTCACGCGCGGTATCGCCTGTGGCGGCGATTACAAAGTGATAACGGCAAAACGTGCAAAAGGTTGACAGCATTAGCAATTTTGCCGTCAGTTCACTTGCGCGTCGCGCGTCAAAAGCGCGCGATTGTAAGGCTTCCTCGCGTGATGCGAAGCATCGGGCCGGCGCAACCGCGGCATCAAGATCACGGCTGGGCGTGCCGTAATCAGGAGCGGAAGCACGATATCAGGAAGGGAAATGGCGATGGCAGCCCGGAATTGGCTGACGGCGGGCGTCTATCTGGTGGGACTGTGGAGCCGACTCGCTGAACGCGCTCCGCTTGACGGGGCCAGAAAGCACAATGCCCGCTACTCGAGCGGGCATTGACACGACAGTCGGGCTTGCAGGGCCCGCGCGGGAAACTCGCGCTTAGTTCGGGCGCCGGTACGCTTCGGCGATCACTGCGCAGTTTTGCAGATGCAGGTTCAGCGCATGCAGCGCCAGCGCGCGCAGCTTGCCGAAGAACGTGTTGGCAGCGGGGGTGGAACGGACGACATTCGATGCGGTGTTCATGGCGGCTCCTTATTAGGGGTTTATACCTAAGTAATAACCCGATTATAGCGACTTCGTGCCGCAGCGCAACAGAAACAATATTTTTTGGCGACTCGCGACGCCAACGTAGCGCACCGGATACCGAAAATTCGTAAAGGGGCCGCATCGAGCGTGCAGGTATTAACAACCCGCACCGTACAGGTGCAATAATGCCCCCTTTGCCTGCGACGCTTCGCCGCAGGCTCGCCGATATGACCGTCACCCAGACCCAAAAAGCTCTGATTGCGCCTCTTATCGTCGCGTGCGCGATGTTCATGGAAAGCGTCGACGCCAACGTGATCGTCACCGCGCTGCCGGCCATGGCACGCGATTTCGGGCGCGATCCGGTCACGCTGAAGATCGCAGTGACAAGCTACGTGCTCGGGCTCGGCGTGTTCATCCCGGTATGCGGCTGGCTCGCCGACAAGTTCGGCGCGCGCACGGTATTCCGCACCGCGATCGGCGTCTTCGTGACGGGTTCGCTGTTATGCGCCGCGTCGAACTCGCTTGCCACTTTCACGGTTGCGCGTTTCATCCAGGGCGTCGGCGGCGCGATGATGGTGCCCGTCGGACGGATCATCATCTTTCGCGTGGTGGAGAAAGCCGATTTCATCCGCGCGATGAATTACCTGAGCGTGCCCGCAATGCTCGGCCCCGCCGCCGGTCCGCTGCTCGGCGGCTTCATCACCACTTATCTGCACTGGCGGCTGATCTTCTTCATCAACGTGCCGATCGGCATTCTCGGCATCTATCTGACCAATCGCTATATCGCCAATACGCGCGAGCCCGACCCCGGCCCGCTCGACTGGATCGGCTTCCTGCTGTCGGCGGCGGGCGCGGTGCTGCTGTTGCTCGGCTTGTCGCTGGTCGGCGGCGAACTGATTTCGAATACGGACGCATTCGGTATGTGCGCGCTCGGCGCGGTGCTGCTCGCGATCTACGTCGCGTATGCGCAGCGCGTCGCACTGCCGCTTCTGGATTTGCGTTTTTTCAAGGTGCCGACTTTCCAGGCGAGCGTGCTCGGCGGCTCGCTATTTCGCATCGGTCTCGGCGCGTTGCCGTTCCTGCTGCCGCTGCTGCTGCAGGAAGGCCACGGCATGAGCGCGTTCCAATCGGGGCTGATCACCTGCGCGTCCGCGTTCGGCGGCATGTTCATGCGCACGATCGCCTCCACGGTGCTGCGCCGCTTCGGCTTTCGCCAGGTGCTCGTGTTCAACGCCGCGCTATCGGGCATTTCGATCGCCGCGTGCGGGCTGTTTTTCCCGCACACGCCGACGTGGATCATCTGGATCGTCGTGTTGCTCGGCGGCTTCTTCCCCGCGTTGCAGTTCACGAGCCTCAATTCGCTGACCTACGCGGAGATCGCGAGCCGCGACGTCGGCCGTGCGACGAGCCTCGGCAGCGTCGTGCAGCAGATGTCGCTCGGCCTCGGCGTGACGGTCGGCGGCATCGTGCTGCAGATTTCGCGCGCGCTGCATGGGCATCCGAGCATCACCTGGTCGGATTTCTGGCCCGCGTTTCTCGTGGTCGGGCTATGCTCGTTCGCGTCGATTCCGGTCACGCTGCGCCTGCCGCGCGGCGCGGGCGCGGAGATTTCGCGAGGCGGGCGCGGCTAAGCCGGCTGCCGTGTCCCCGCGCGAGCGCCCCGCTCTTCACGGGTTCGGGCGCTCACGCGCGCTTGCGAATCACGCTCACTTCGCCATTGCGTTCGAGAATCGCGGCGGCCACGTCGTCCATCGAGAGCGAGCCGGTTTTCTGCCGCACGCTTTCCTCGATGTCGGTGCGCGTGACGAGCGCCGCGTGCATTTCGTTCGCGTGGAACTTGCCGTCGCTGAACACCTCGCGCTCAGCGCCGCCCACCAGCAGCTCGAAGCGGCGCGAGCGTATGAACGCCCACGCGAGCACCCGGTGACACACGACGATCGCGAACGACGCGACCACGGTCGCGATAAACGGCGACGCACCGACGATCGCGCGGCTCAGCGTCGCGCCGAGCAGAATCACGACGACCGAATCGAACGGCGAGCGCTGCCCGAATGAACGGCGCCCCGATACACGGATCAGCGCGAGCGCGATCACGAATACGACGATCGAGCGCATACCCATCTGCAACGGATCGAGCTCCCTGCCTTGGCCGAATAGAACGAAAAACGCGTCCATCATGTTCGTCCTCCCCGCGGCGGATTGCCGTGCGAATGTTCTGGTGTCCGGATAGTTGCGAGTGAGACGAGCCCGCGACGCATCGCCGTCGCTCAGGCCAGCGCGCCATCCGTCGCCCATGAGATGAGCGTATCGCCGAAACCGCCGCGCACGCGGGCCACGGTGCGCGCGCTCGTGGTCACGCGCGGCGCGGCGCTCCACGCGATGCGCGCGCCAGTCGCGATCAGGCGATCGACGAGCGCGGCATCCTCGCTGCACTTGAGCGGCGGAAAGCCGCCCGCGCGCCGATAGGCGTCCGCGGAAACGCCGAGATTCGCGCCGTGCACATGACGATGTCCGTCGGCGTCGACATACGTCTTGCGAAAATATTCGCGCACGCTGTGCGGATGCGCGCTCCAGTCGTCGACGGCGATCGAGCCGCACACCGCATCGGCGCCGAGCGCCAGTTGCGCGGCCAGCCAACCGGGCGACACGCGGCTGTCGGCATCGGTAAACGCCAGCCAGCGCGCGCCGTGCGCGAGCAGCAGCGACGCGCCGAGCGCTCGCGCGATCCCGACGTTGCGCGCCTTCAGCGTCAGCGTCTGCACGCCGTAAGCGCGCGCGATCGCTCCGCTGAAATCGCTGCACGCGTCGAGCGCGACGACGATCCGCACCTCCTCGCCGGCGAGCGCTTCGTGTCGCGACGCTTCGAGCAAGGCCGCGAGGCACCGTGCGAGCAACGTCTCTTCGTTATGCGCCGGAACGATCACGCCGATCATAGAAGCCCCTCGCGCTGCGCGACCGAACGTGCGTCGCGCGACCACACGTCGATCAGCAAGTCGGCTTCGTCGTGATGCGCGAGACGCGCGAGACCGCAGCGCGCATCGAATAGCGCGTGCGCATGGTCGGCGGATTCGCGCGCTTCGGCGAACGGCCGGCGCCAATGACAGGCGAGCAGCGTGCCGTCCGGCGTCAGCGACCCGGCGATGCGCGCGGCCAGCGTTTCGAGCTCGGCCGCGTCGAGGTAGTACGCGAACTCGCTGATCACGATCAGATCGAACGGCCCGTGCTCCGTCGGCCAGTCGCGCGGCACCCTGCGCTGCTCGATCCGCACGTTCGATGCGCCCGCCACGCGTTCACACGCAAGCTCGACGGCGCGCGCGTGCAGATCGGCGGCGAGCAGCGCGTCGCAGCGCGTCGCGAGCCCGGCCGTCAACTCGCCGTTCGCGCAGCCCGGCTCGAACGCGTTGCGATAGCGCGCCCGCGGCAGCAGCGCGAGCGTCAGCGAACGCTTGCGGCGTTCGTACCAGCCTTCGCGCAAACGCCACGGATCGTCGCTGTGTCGGTAGAGTTCATCGAAGTACAGCACCGTCGAGCTCATCTCAGCGATCCTCCCAAGGCTGGGGAAAAAAAGTCATAGCGTCCACGGCGCGAGTGTTTGCGAAGACGCCTGATGCGATGCCGGCGCGTCAGTCGTGTCACCGGCCTCGACGAGCCGTTCGCCGAGCGCTGCGAGGTCGCGTTCCGCGTGGCTCTGCCGCAGAAACACCGGCAGGTCGGCAAGCGTCCGCGCGAAGCGCGCGTCGCGGCACAACGGGCCCGCGCCGAGCGCGCGTGTCGCGTGCTCGATCACGGCGCTCGCGGCCTGCTCGACGGCCAGACGCGCGCGCAACACGCGCGTCGCTGCATCGGCCGACGGCTGCGCGTCGATCCACGCGGCGGTTTCGCGCAGCAGCGCGGCGGCCGACTGCAAGGCGACATCGGTGGCACCGAGATGAGCCAGCCGATGCGCGTCCGCGTGCCGGGCGCACGCGTCGCGCAGCGTGCGCGCGATTTGCGCGGCCGCGCCGTACCAGCACGCGGCGATACCGGCGCCGCCATGCCAGAAGCCCGCGCGGCGCAGATACGCATGCGGCGCGCCGACGAGCGTCGCCACGGTTTCTTTGAACGTGACATCCGCGCTCGCGGTCGCCTGCATGCCGACGGCCTGCCACTTCGATGTATCGATCGAGATCGAGCTCCGGTCCAGCGCGAGCGCCGCGAGCACGGGCTCGTCGTCGCGCCATGCGGTCACGAGCGCATGGGTGAGCACCTGCGCACCGGAGCACCAGGCTTTGGTGCCGGACAGGCGCACCTGCGCGCCCTCGCCGGCAACGCTCTGGATTCCTTCGTCGATGGCGCGCACCCGCGCGTGCGGCGCCTCGGCGGCCCACACGCCCCAGCGGCTTGCCGCGGGCGGCAGCGGACCATTGAGTTCGGCGAGAATCGCAAGCGCATCGGTATGGCCTTCGAACAGTTTGACGAGGCCGAGGTCGCATGCGGCGACGGCGGCCAGCGCGCGCCAGCGCACCAGCGTCTCCCCATGCCCCGGCCATGGCAAGGTCGGCGCGCGATCGTAGCCGCGCTCGATCAGATCAGCGAGCAGTGCTCCGAGGGCAGCGGGATCGTTCACATCGAAACGCGCGTCGCGCAGAAAATCGTCGAGCGAGATAGCGGGCTTGCCGGGCTGCGGCGCGCGGGCGCTCGCGCGTAGTGCGCGGCCACCGTGTTGATTTGAGACCTGCCTTGACTGGGCCTTGAAGCTGGCCGCGTGGTCGCGCATGTCGAGCATCGTGCCTCCCTGCACCGGTTCGATCCACGACCCGCCGAGCGGCGGACCGGAACGTATGCATAGTGGCAGCAAACACCGTGCCCCGGCTGGCGAGACAGCCGCGCAGCGAAAAAGCGGCTACGTCCCGCCGCTTCCGCTCAGACGTCCATCCGCCTTCGCGAGCAACGCGTCGAGGACCGCCATCTCGACCGGCTTCACGAGGTGCGCATGGAAACCCGCGTTGCGAGTTCGATCGAGATCGCTCGCATGGCCGAAACCCGTCATCGCCGCGTACATCGTGCGCGACATCTCGGGCAGCGCGCGCATCGCCGCGAGCGTCGCATAGCCATCCATCTTCGGCATCGCGAGGTCGATCAGCGCGAGATGCGGCGAGAAGCGCGGCGCGAACTGCAGCGCCTGCTCGCCCTCGTAGGCGATACGCACCTCGTGGCCCTTCAGTTCGAGCAGCATCGCGAGGCTGTCGGCCGAATCGCGATTGTCGTCGACGAGGAGAATGCGCAGCGGCTGCACGTGGGGCTCGGCATCGATCGTGCCGCTCTCCGCGGTGTCGGACTGCGCGGAGGCGAGCGGCAGACTCAGCGTGAACGTGCTGCCGAGTCCCAGTCCTTCGCTGCTCCCGACGATGCTGCCACCATGCATTTCGACGAGCGACTTGCACAGCGTCAGGCCGATCCCAAGGCCGCCCTCGCCGAAACTTTGCCCTTCCTTCTCCTGCGCGAACAGTTCGAAGATCTTGTCGAGCGAGCGCACCGGAATGCCGCAGCCGGGGTCGCGCACTTCGAGCACCGCCATACGAAAGTCGACACGTCCCTGCATCTCGATCGCGCTGCCGTTCGGCGAAAACTTCGACGCGTTGTGCAGCAGGTTTTGCAGGACCTGCACGAGCCTCGTCATGTCGCCGCGAATCATCACGGGGGCGTCGGGTACATGCGCGACCACGCGCTGCTCGCGCGAGTCGGTGAACGGCCGCGCCGCTTCGATCGCGCGCGCGACGAGCTCGGCGAGATCGACGCGCGCAATACGCAGTTCGACCTTGTCGGACATGATGCGGCCGATATCGAGCAGATCGTCGACGAGTCGCGTCAGGTGCGTGACCTGGCGATCGATCAGATCGCGCGCCCGCGCGACCACCGGGCTCAGATCGGTTTCCATCTGCATCGTGCCGACCGCGTTGCGCACCGGCGCGAGCGGATTGCGCAGTTCGTGCGCGAGCGTCGCGAGAAATTCGCGCATGCGCTCCCCGGAGCGCTCCAGTTCCTCGCGCCGGCGCCGCTCGGTCAAATCGCGCGTGACCTTGGCGAAGCCGCGCAAGCGTCGCGATTCGTCATAGACGGCCGTGATGATCACGTTGGCCCAGAACGTCGAACCGTCCTTGCGCATGCGCCAGCCTTCGTCTTCGACGGCGCCGATCTGGCGCGCGATCGCCAGCTCGCGCGCGGGCTTGCCGGCCGCGGCCTCCTCGGGCACATAGAACTGCGAGAAGTGCCGGCCGACGATTTCGTCGTGCGTATAGCCCTTGATGCGCGCGGCGCCCGAATTCCAGCTGACGACGAAGCCTTGCGGATCGAGCATGAAGATCGCGTAGTCCTTCACGCTATCGACGAGCAGACGGAAGCGCTCCTCGCTCTGGCGCAGCGCTTCGAGGTATTCGCGCTGCGCGGTCAGGTCGCGCGTGATTTTCGCGAAGCCCGTGACCTCGCCCTTCTCGTTGCGTATCGCGGTGATCACGACGTTCGCCCAGAACATCGTGCCGTCCTTGCGCACGCGCCAGCCTTCATCTTCGAAACGGCCGGTCAGCGCCGCCTGTTCCAGCTCGTAGGTCGGCCAGCCGCGCGCAACGGCTTCCTCGGTATAGAAGCGCGAGAAATGCTGGCCGACGATCTCGCTCTGCGCATAGCCCTTCAACTTCTGCGCGCCGGCATTCCAGCTGACGATGTTGCCTTTCGCATCGAGCAGAAAGATCGCGTAGTCCGAAATCGCCTGCACGAGCGACAAATAATCGACGCCGACGGGCGCTGACGGCGCGGCCTTGGCCTGCACTCGAGCGCGCTCGGCGTGGTCGTGGGAAGTAGAAGCATCGAGCTGGGTCATGGCGGACACGTCATTGGAATTTTCGTTTTAAGCAAACCTCGCGCCTGGCCGGCGGCGAAGCCGTCGCGCAAGCGGTTGCGCGGTCCACGGAGGGGCCGGGATGCGTCGCCAAGGGCGCTCGCGCGCCGGCTGATAAGGCGCCAAGCTTATAACGGCGAGCCTCGCGATAGCTAGCGGGTCATGACGGAAAACGTCGCCGCGCCGCGGTTTTGGCTTTCCGTTTTGGCCTTCGTTGGCAAAAACAGGCGTGTCAATTGAAAAAGGTATTCACGACGCGGCGGGCTGCGCGATTGGCCACCATGAGGCTAGCAAGAAAGACAAGGCCGCGAGCGCCGCGGCCGCTGCGAGTCGACCCGCTGGAAAATACTGCCTGCCGCGAGGAACACGAGCAGATAACGGCGGCCCGACCGTCGCGTGATGCCAACGGCCGGCCCGGCTCGACATCGTTGAGAATCGGCACGCGTCGCGAATCGAAACTGCTGCTGCGCGGGCGCGCCCGTCAAGCCGCCGCGCCGATCTTTTCCGCGAGCTTCGCGTCGTAGCTCGAATGAACATGCACGCGTTTCTTGTCGGGATACGCGTAAGCGTACGCCTTGCGCAGCGCGAGCGACGCCTCGTGAAAGCCCGACAGGATCAGCTTCTGCTTGTTCGGATAGTTCGCGATGTCGCCGACGGCGAAAATGCCCGGCCGCGAGCTTTCGTAGTTCGAAGTATCAACGTCGACGCGCCCGCCATGAATCGTCAGTCCCCATTGCGCGATCGGTCCGAGATCGGCGACGAGTCCATACAGCGCGATCAGATGTTCGGCTTCGAGCTGTGTCTCGCCGTCGATCTGCCGCAGCGTGAGCGAACGCAGCGCGCCGTCTTTCACATCGAGCGCCGCGATCCCGCCGACGACGAAGTCCATTTCGCCAGCGTCGACCGCGCGCCGCATCAGCTCGACGCTCGAATCGGCCGCGCTGAAGCCGGCGCGCCGATGCACGAGGGTCACGCGCCGCGCGACCTTGCGTAGTGCCAGCGCCCAGTCGAGCGCCGAATCGCCACCGCCCGCGACGACCACGATTTTGTCGGCGAAATCGGCGAGGCGCGGCACGCTGTAGTGCACGTGGCGCTTTTCCAGCGACTCGGCCTCGGGGAGCGTGAGCTTTTGCGGGACGAACGCGCCGTTACCGGCGGCGAGCAGGATCGCCGCGACATCGAACACGAGGCCGCGCTGCGTGCGCACGGTCCAGCGTCCGTCGTCGCGCTGCTCGACCGTGTCGACGCGCTGTTCCAGATGAATCGGCACATCGAACGGCTTGCACTGCGCGACCAGTCGCTCGACCAGTTCGCGCGCGGTGCACGACGGAATCGCGGGGATATCGTAGATCGGCTTGTCGGGATACAGCTCGATGCATTGGCCGCCGACCCGTCCGAGTATGTCGACGATCTGACAGGTGAGGCCGATCACGCCGGCCTCGAATGCCGCGAACAGAGCCACGGGACCGGCGCCGACGATCAGGACATCGGTGCGGATCGGCGAGGTGGGCACAGCGGACGGATCGGTGGCAACGGTCATGGGGCAGGTCTCCGGATCACGGTGAAAGGCGCAATGGAAGCGTCGATGACCCACCATACCGAATCGGCCCGCACGCGGCAACGATGCCATCGTCGACGATAAGGGTGCTAGGCGTGCCCGTTCAACGCCCGAAAGTGGCTACCTGAAAATATCTGGAATCGGCCATTCTTATGATCCAAACGACGGACTAAGCTAACCCCAGTCCGATGCATCGCATCGTCAAACCCGCCCAGGAGCCCATCATGGAACAACGCCTCGACTTCTACAAAGCCAATCCCGCCGCGATCAAATCGCTGCTCGGCGTCGAAGAGCGCATCGGCAAATCGTCGCTCGAAAAATCGCTGACCGAACTGGTGCGGTTGCGCGCGTCGCAGATCAACGGCTGCGCGTATTGCGTCGATATGCATACGGCGGACGCGCGCAAGGGCGGCGAAACCGAGCGGCGTCTCGCGACCGTCGTCGTGTGGCGCGAAACGCCGTTCTTCACGGACCGCGAACGCGCGGCGCTCGAGTGGACCGAAGCGCTCACGCTGGTGTCGCACGATCATGTGCCCGACGCGGTATGGCAAGCGGTGCGGCCGCATTTCAGCGACGAGGAACTGGTCGACCTGACGCTGCTCGTCTCGGCGATCAATGCATGGAACCGCTTCGCGATCTCGTTCCGGAAGATGCCGGCCTGAGCGGCGGTATGACGGCAGCATGAGGCGACGCACTGCCCGCCTCACTCCCCGATCCACGACCCGCGCAGGTCGCTGTCATGCAGCAACTGCAGCAGCGTGCCCGCCGGGCGACTCAAGCGCTTCGCGGCCAGCGCGATGAATTCCACCGACGGCAGCGTCGGCAGTCCGGCCGCATTCAACGGCGGCGCGAGGCCGCGCGCGGCCAGATACTGCGGCCGCACGGTGATGCCGAGTCCGCCGCGCGCGGCCGCGATACAGCCGGAATGACTGCTGCTCGTGCAAACGATCTGCCAGCTCGCGCCGGCTTCGGCGAGCGCATCGAGCACGACCGCGCGCGTCACGCTCGGCTCGGCGACCAGAATCAGCGGCAGCGGCTGACTCAGATCGACGAGCGTGCCGGTCCGCGCGAGCCATTCGAGGCGCCCGGTGAAGAGCGGCACGCCGCGCCGGTCACCGAGCCGGCGCTTGCCGACCAGCAGATCGATCGCGCCCGCGTCGAGCAACTCGTAGAGCCTGCCCGTCATGCCGATCGTGATTTCCAGTTCGACGTCGGGATGTGCGTTGCGAAACGCCGCGAGCACGGTGGGGAGCGGGCCGAGCGCGATGTCGTCCGACGAGCCGAGCCGCACGCGCCCCTTCAGACGCGGCGCGCGAAACTGCGATTCCGCGCGCGACAGCGCCTGCAGGATCACGCTCGCATGCGCGAGCATCGCTTCGCCGTCGGGTGTCATCGCGAGCGAATGGGTGTCGCGCACGAACAGGCGCCGGCCCACGCTCTGTTCGAGGCGCCGGATATGTTCGCTGACGCTCGACTGCGTCAGGTCGAGCCGCCGCCCCGCTTCGGTGAAACTATGGCAAGCCGCGACGGTCGAGAAGGTCTTGAGCCAGACTGGATTGAGCATGCGTGATTGTGGCGCTGCTTATCGGCATTGTCGATAACAGTCAGCGAGCTTAGTGGGGTTCCCGATTGACGAGGATGTCAATAAGATGACGGAATTCCGCCTGGCCCCGCTCTGGCGGCGCTTTGCCGCCGCCGCGCCCGCTGTCGAAAACATGACCAAGGATTCCTCTCAAACCGCCCTACTATGGATCGTCGCCGCCGGCTTCTTCATGCAGTCGCTGGACACGACGATCGTCAACACCGCGCTGCCGTCGATCGCGAACAGCCTGCGCGTCGCGCCGCTCGCGATGCAACCGGTCGTCGTCGCCTACACGCTGACGATGGCGATGCTGACGCCCGCCTCCGGCTGGCTTGCCGACCGCTTCGGCACCCGCCGCGTCTATTTCGCCGCCATTCTCGTGTTCGTGCTCGGCTCGATCTGCTGCTCGAGCGCGCACACGCTCGGCCAGCTCGTGATGGCGCGCGTGCTGCAAGGCCTCGGCGGCTCGATGCTGCTGCCGATCGGACGCCTCGCGGTGCTGCGCAGCGTGTCGGGCGAGCAATACGTGTCGGCGCTCGCGTTCATATCGATCGCGGGGCAGCTCGGCCCGATCGCCGGGCCAACGCTCGGCGGCTGGTTCGTGCAGGCGATCACGTGGCACTGGATCTTTCTGATCAACGTGCCGATCGGCGCGCTCGGTCTGTACGCGGTGCACCGCTTTCTGCCGTCGCATGACGAGGCGCAGGCGCCGCCGTTCGATGTGATCGGCTGTGCCCTGCTGTCGTCGTGCATGATCGCGTTTTCGCTCGCGATCGACGCGCCGGTCTCCTCGCAT
The DNA here is from genome assembly GCF_050434105.1 of Paraburkholderia sp. 40. Taxonomy (NCBI): domain Bacteria; kingdom Pseudomonadati; phylum Pseudomonadota; class Betaproteobacteria; order Burkholderiales; family Burkholderiaceae; genus Paraburkholderia; species Paraburkholderia sp. 40. The sequence continues at coordinate 1,044,705 of NZ_JBNPVY010000004.1, forward strand.
CGAGCGGCGTGGTCGGCGGGGCTGTTCGCGTTGGCCGTCGCCAGCGCGCTCGCCTACATTCCGTACGCCAGAAACCGCCGCGATCCGCTGTTCAAGCTGTCGCTGTTCGGCGAGCCGAACTTCAGCGTCGGCCTGATCGGCAACCTCGTATGCCGGGTCGGTTCGAGCGCGGTGCCGTTCCTCGTGCCGCTGCTGCTGCAATTGCAGCTCGGCTACTCGCCGCTGCACTCGGGTCTGATGATGCTGCCCGCTGCACTCGCCGGCACGCTCGCGAAACGCTGGATCGCGCCGCTCGTGCGCCGCTACGGCTACGACACGTTCCTGCTCGTCAACACGATCATCGTCGGCTCGGCGATCGTCGCGTTCTCGCTGATTTCGCGCGGCACACCGCTCGTGATCGAAATCGCGATCCTCGCGGTGTTCGGCGCGGCCAACTCGATGCAGTTCGCGGCGATGAACAGTGTCACGCTGAAGGACCTGTCGCACGAAGACGCCGGCATGGGCAATAGCCTGTTCTCGATGGTGCAGATGCTTGCGATCGGGCTTGGCGTGTCGATCGGCGGCGGGCTCGTCAATCTGTTCGCGGCGCAATGGTCGGCGGCGCTCGGCTTCCGGCTCGCATTCGTGTGCGTCGGCGCGATCACGCTCGTGTCCGCGTGGATCTTCCGCCACCTCGACGACCCATCGGGCACGCGCGTGATTCGCGGCCAGGCTGCGCCGAGCGCGGGGCGTTGAGACGCGACGCGTTTCAGCGCGTGCCAGCGCATGCATTCGAAAGGTCTTCGCGTTAGCATGTCGGGCATCCATGGCTACCAGGCAGGGAGCCCCGATGCCATTCGATGAGCGCGTGCTGAACGGCATGGGCGTCCTGACTGCGATCGTCGATTGCGGCAGTTTCGCGGCCGCCGGTGAAGCGCTCGACATGTCGCAATCGGGCGTAAGCCGCTCGGTCGCCCGGCTCGAAGCACGCCTTGGCATTCGTCTGTTCGACCGCACCACGCGCTCGGTCACGCTGACCGACGAAGGCCGGCGTTTCTACGAGCAGATCGTGCCGCTGCTCGGCGGACTCGAGGAAGCGGCCGCCTCCGCCGCGCAGGGCGCGACCGCGGTGCGGGGGCGTCTGCGCGTCAACATGGACCCGTTCTTTTCGCGGCTCGTGCTCGGGCCGCGCCTCGGCGGCTTCATCGACAAACATCCGGACCTGCAGCTCGAACTCGTCACGCGCGACCAGTTGGCGACATGGTCGGGGACGGCTTCGATGTCGCGATCCGCTTCGGCGACCCGCCGGTGTCGACGCTCGTCGCCCGCAAGCTGCTCGATACGCGCATCCTGACCGTCGCGGCGCCGTCGTATCTGAAGAAGCATGGCAAGCCGGCGAATCCGGGCGAGCTCGAAGACGGCCGGCATATCTGCATCAAGTTTCGCGATCCGCTCACCGGTTATCCGTTCAGCTGGGAATTCCATCGCGGCCGCAAGCAGCTCGCGCTGACGCCGCAGGGGCGGCTGACCGTCAACGACGTCGGCACGCTGCATAGCGTATGCGTCGCGGGCCAGGGCATCGCGCAGATTCTCGCGCTCGGCGCGGAGTCGCTGCTTGCGAGCGGCAAGCTGATCGAGCTCTTTCCGGATTGGGGCGACGAGGTGTACCCGCTGTATGCGCTGTATCCGTCACGGCACCATCCGCCGGCCAAGGTGCGCGTGTTTCTCGACTTCATCATGTCGCTGACGGGCGGCAGGCCGCGCCACGCGGTTGCCTGAGCGCGGAACGTCTGTTTGCTCCCGCCCGGGTCCGCGTCTTGCTGCCGGAGGCTTGTCTTCCCTCCAGGAGAGCAGCGATGAGCAAAACGACGGAAAAATCCCAAGGCGACGCAAAAAGCGCGGCCGACAACGAATCGAAAAGCGAGGCCAGCGCCCAGACCGAGGATTTCGCGCATCCGCACCACGCCGTGCATAGCGACAACGCGAAGAGCAAGATGCCCGAGCGCCACGACGAAGGTCACAAGCAGTCCCCGGCGGACCGTCCGGGCAAAAAGCCCGGCGAGGGCGAACCGTCAGTCGGTTGAAAAAATAGAACCCTATATCAGAGCGGCCCTGGCTGCGTCGTGCACCCGGGCCGCATCACTTTTCCCTTCCAGTACCTTTCTGTAAGCAAACATTTCTTCCTCATTTTTACCGAATATTTTTTTGACGCCTTGGACTATTTTGCTGCTTGCAGCAAGGTGTGCGCCTGCGAACCGGCTGCCGCTTCCGCCGGTTTTTGCCGCTTCCGATCGATAAAAGGCGTCATCATGTCCAACGCGTCAAGTTCTCCCCTCGCCCGTGCGGCGGTCGCCCATGTGTCCATCTGCGTGCCCACCTGCAATCGTCCCGACCTGCTGATCGAATGCGTCGACTCGTGCCTCGCGCAAAGCTATCCGCATGTCGAAATCGTGATTGGCGACGATTCGACGGACGCGCGCTCGCGGCAACTGATCTTGCAGCGTTACCGCGACGAGCCGCGCGTACGCTACGAGAAGCACGAGCCGCCGCTTGGTCAGGCGCGCAATGTGTCGAGCCTGTTCGAGCGGGCGCGCGGCGACAAGATCCTGCTGATCCACGACGACGATCTGCTGACGAGCGACGCCGTCGACAAACTCGTGTCGTTATGGCAGCGCTATCCGCGGCTCGATGCGGCATTCGGTGCGCAATACGAAGCGGATCACGACGGCGCGATCGATCTCGCCGCGAGCGCGCGCCTGAACGAGGCGTTCCGGCGCACTGAGGCCCGCGAGGGTCTCCAGCCGCTCGCGGGCCGCACCGGCCTGATCCAGATGTTTCCGAACAACGGCTGGATGGCCGACGCGCGGCTCGTCAAGCGGGTCGGCTACGACGCGCGGTATGGCGTCTGCTGCGACTACGTGTTCGGCACCGAGCTATGCCTGGCCGCGCGCGAGGTGTTTTATCTGCACGACTATGTGTCGGTGTATCGGAAGACCGCGACGTCGGTCTCGCACAGCACGCGCGGCACGAGCATGGCCGCAACGTTGAGCGCCTATGCGTTCGTGAAGTCGCTGCGTCTGCCGGCGCCGCTCGAACCGTCGCGGCGGCAGGCGCTGCGGCGGCTCGTACCGATCGCGGTGTCGATTCACGCGAGAAACGGCGAGGCGCGCGCGGGCTGGCGGATCGCGAGCGCGCATCTGTTCGCCTACAACTACGGCTTTAGCGCGCGGCTTTGCTACCATCTGCTGATGCTGGCGCGCGCGGCCTGGCGTGGCCGTCTGCCGATGCCGCGCGCGGCGGCCGAGGCTGTCGCCGGCGTAGCGGCGACGCCTTCGATGGCGACGGTCGCGGCCGTTGGCGGGGCCACGGTGAATGAGGCCGCGAGGGTCGATGAGTTCGTCGACAACGGGCCGAAGCCGATATGAGCTGCGACAGGCGCGTCGCGACCGGCGCGAGCGGGTGCAAGGCGATTTTCTGCCAGGCATTCCCTGCTTGGCAAACGCGTATTCGTTACCTGGTCCCGCCCGCGCCGCTGATTACGATGAGCACGAGCCGTCTTCGCAGCAGAGGTGTTTCGCCATGTCAGACAATACGTGGTTCAAGCCGCGCGTGATCGAACCGGTCGTCGATGATCAACCCGAAGGACTAGGCCTCGCGGTCGAGTTATGGTTCGCGCAACCGATCGACGGCATCGCCGGCCGCGCGGTGCAGATTCATCTGCGCAGCGGCGCGAGGATGGAACAGGCCGAGAGCTTGTGCGACCTGCTGCATGCGTGGGGGACATGGATCGTCGTCAGTTGAGCGAAGCGCGCTGATCCTCGCTTGCGGATTGACGCGCAAACGTCGATGCCATGAAAAACAGCGGCCCGGTTGCCCTGGACCGCCGCCTGAACGCTGCCACCGCGGCACGACGTTTCGCCGTGTCCGACTAGCGGTTCACGGCTCGTGCCGCAGATACCCTTCCGACGACGGATCGCGCATGCGCAGCGACACGATACCCGCGAGTGCACACAGCGCCGTCACGTACCAGAAGAACATCGTCTCGACACCGGCCGACTTCAGCCACAGCGCGACATATTCGGCCGAGCCGCCGAAGATCGCATTGGCGACCGCATACGACAGCCCTACGCCAAGCGCACGCACTTGCGGTGGAAACATTTCCGCCTTGATCAGGCCGCTGATCGACGTATAGAAGCTGACGATCGCGAGCGCCACCACGACCAACGCGAAGGCCGCATACGGGCTCGTCACGTCTTTCAGCGCATGCAGCAGCGGCACCGTGCCGAGCGTCGCGAACAGGCCGAAACACAGCATCGAACGGCGCCGCCCGATGCGGTCCGACAACGCGCCGAACGCCGGCTGCATCAACATGTAGACGAACAACGCGGCGGTCATCACCGAGCTCGCGGTCTTCGCGTGCATGCCGGCCGTGTTGACCAGGTACTTTTGCATGTAGGTGGTGAACGTATAGAAGATCAGCGAGCCGCCGGCCGTGAAGCCGAGCACCGTCATGAACGCGGTCTTGTGCTCCCACAGCCCGCGCAGCGTGCCCGCTTCCTTGCGCTGGCGCATCGCCGCGGTGGTGGTTTCATCAAGGGATTTACGCAGATAGAGCGCGATCAACGCGGCGATGGCGCCAATCACAAACGGCACACGCCAGCCCCACGCCTTCAGCTCTTCGGTCGTCAGCGTCTGTTGCAGGGTCACGAGCACGAGCAGCGCGCACAGTTGGCCGCCGATCAGCGTCACATACTGGAACGACGCGAAAAAGCCACGCCGGCCCTTCAACGCGACTTCGCTCATATAGGTCGCGCTGGTGCCGTATTCGCCGCCCACCGACAGCCCCTGCAACAGCCGCGCGAGCAGCAGCAACGCCGGCGCGAGCGCGCCGATCTGCGCGTAGGTGGGCAGCATCGCGATCACCAGCGAGCCGCCGCACATCATGAATACCGACACCATCATCGCGGTGCGGCGACCACGTTTGTCGGCGAGCCGTCCGAAGAACCAGCCGCCAATCGGCCGCATCAGGAAGCCCGCGGCGAACACGCCGGCCGTGTTCAGCAACTGCGTGGTCGTGTTGCCGCTCGGGAAGAACGACGGCGCGAAGTAAAGTGCCGTGAACGAATACACATAGAAGTCGAACCACTCGACGAGATTGCCCGATGAAGCGCCGACGATTGCAAAAATGCGGCGCCGCGTGTCGTGCGCCGAGGCCACGACGTATTGTTCGGTTTGGTCGTTCATGCTGGTGTCTTTCCTTATTTAAACGAGGAGGACGGTCGTGGCGCCGCCTTGATGTCGCGCGCCCAGCCAGAGCGACCGTCGCGGGTGCGCGAATTTTACATAAATGAAAGCACAGGAAGGTTTTTTGTCAGCGTGGCCTGATGAAAGCCCTGGGTCGGCCGGATTTGCGCACCAACAGAACGAAGCCCCTGCCAGTTGGGGACTGGCAGGGGCTTGACGGGCGACACGGACCGCTCAGGCGGGAGTCAGGCGGCGCTCAGATTCTCACGGACGGCGGCATATACCGGCAGTCGTAGCGTTTTCTGACGGTACCGTTTTCGTCGACGCTCTCGAGGTACACGTCGAACTGCCACAAGCGCGCCATGTGCTTGAGCACCTCCTCGCTATCCGACGACAGGTGCCGGTTGTCGCTCATGAAATGCCGCAACGTCAGGCTGCGATCGCCGCGTGTGTTGACGGCCCACACCTGAATGTTCGGCTCGCGGTGATGCATGTCGTACTGCCGCGACAACGCCTGGCGCACGTACTGGTAGCCGCTATCGTCGTGAATCGCCGACACTTCGAGCGCGTCTCGCATGTCGTCGTCGAGCACCGAGAACAGGCGCATTTCGCGGATCAGATGCGGCGACAGATACTGCGCGATGAAGCTCTCGTCCTTGAAGTTGCGCATCGCATAGTGCATCGCGGGCAGCCACGGACTGCCGGCCAGATTCGGAAACCACTTGCGGTCTTCGTCGGTCGGCGCTTCGCAGATGCGCCGGATATCGCTCATCATCGAAAAGCCCAGCGCATACGGATTGATGCCGCTGTAATACGGCTTCGTGACCGGCGGCTGATAGACGACGTTGCTGTGTGAATGGAGAAACTCCATCATGAAGCCGTCTTCGAGCTTGCCCTGGTTGTACATCGTATTGAGCAGCGTGTAGTGCCAGAACGTCGCCCAGCCTTCGTTCATCACCTGCGTCTGCCGCTGCGGATAGAAGTACTGACCGATCTTGCGCACGATGCGGATCACCTCGCGCTCCCACGCTTCGAGCAGCGGCGCGTTTTTCTCCGCGAAATACAGCAGGTTTTCCTGCGGCTCGGGCGGATAGCGCCCCTCGACCTCTTCGGGCAGCGGCGTATGGCGCGTGGGCAACGTGCGCCACAACTCGTTGACTTGCGACTGCAGATACGCCTCACGTTCGCGACGCGCGGCGAACTCCTTCTGGAGCGACAGCTTCTGCGGCCGCTTGTAGCGGTCCACGCCGTAATTCATCAGCGCGTGGCACGAGTCGAGCAATTCCTCGACGCGATCGAGCCCATAGCGCTGCTCGCATTCCGCGATGTAGTTTTTCGCGTAGACGAGGTAGTCGATGATTGCGTGCGCGTCCGTCCATAAGCGGAACAGATAGTTGCCCTTGAAGAACGAGTTGTGGCCGTAGGCCGCATGCGCGATGACGAGCGCCTGCATCGTCATCGTGTTCTCTTCCATCAGATAGGCGATGCAGGGGTTCGAATTGATGACGATTTCGTACGCGAGCCCCATCTGGCCGCGGCGATAGCTTTTTTCGGTAGCAAGGAAATGTTTGCCGAACGACCAGTGACGGTAGTTCACCGGCATGCCGACGGACGCATAGGCATCCATCATCTGTTCGGCGCTGATGAGTTCGAGCTGGATCGGATATACGTCAAGCTCGTATTGCTCCGCAACACGGGCAATATGCGAGTCGTACTCTTCGATCAATTCGAAGGTCCAGTCGGACGGGCACGGCAGAGGCCGTCTATCGGCTACGTTCATACGGACTTCCCTTTGCCCTCGTTGGGCGTTCCGGCGTGTCCGGTGCTGCAGCATCGCGGACTGCTCCGGCGCGAGCGGCCCCGTGCTGGCCGTTCACGCCTCGGCATGCCCCGACTGTCGCTGCGGCACGCCTTTGTTGCGCTGCGGCGCGGTCATACGGCGGGTCACCCCTTGTCGTACGAATCGCCGCGCGCTTCGTCGTTCAGGCGCTTCGTGCGCCACCAGTATCCCATCAGGAAGTCGCCGCCTGCTTCTCGAACAGCTCGCGAAACACCGGATAAATATCGGCCGCGGTTTCGACCTTCTTCATCGCCATGTGCGGTTGCGACAGCGCCAGTTGCGCGTATTCGAGCCACAGATTCTGCTCTTCGGGCGTCACCTGAATATACGCAAAATACCGCACCTTCTCCAGGATGTCATCCGAGAGTATTTTGCGGCACTTCGGCGAGTCGTCGGTCCAGTTGTCGCCGTCGGACGCCTGGGCGCCGTAAATGTTCCATTCAGTCGGCGAGTAGCGCTCGTCCATCACCTTGCGCATCAGTTCGAGCGCGCTCGACACCACGGTGCCGCCGCTTTCTGTCGAGTGGAAGAACGTGTCTTCGTCGACTTCCTCGGCGCGCGTGTGGTGGCGAATGAACACGACTTCGATGCGCTCGTAGTTACGCTTCAGGAACAGGTACAGCAGGATGAAGAAGCGCTTCGCGAGATCCTTGCGCTGCTCGTCCATCGAACCGGACACGTCCATCAGACAGAACATCACCGCCTGGCTCGACGGCGTAGGCTGCTTCACGCGATTCACGTAACGCAGATCGAACGGATCGATGAACGGAATCCGCCAGATGCGTCCTTTCAGATGGTGGATTTCGTCTTCGAGCAGCTTGATCTCTTCGCGGCGATCGGCGGGATCGGCTCTCAACTCTTCGAGCTGCCGCTCCATTTCGTGCAGCTGGTTGACGAGCGGCGCGCCGAGCGCGATGCGCCGGCCGAGCGCGCTGCGCAACGAGCGCACCACGTCGATATTGTTTGGCGTGCCCTCCGCGGCCCAGCCCGCGCGGACGCTTTTCCACGTCGGCACGGCCATCAGATGGGTCTTGACGAGACGCGGCAGTTCGAGGTCGTCGAAGAAATACTGCATGAACTCTTCGCGGCTCAGCTCGAACACGAAGTCGTCCTGACCCTCGCCCTCGTTGCTGGCCTGACTGCCTCCGCCGCCGCCACCGCCGCCTTGCGGGCGCTGGATCTTGTCGCCACGGATGTAGTCCGAGTTGCCGGGATGCACCATCTCGCGCCGGCCGCCCGCTCCATGACGGAACGACGGCTCCGCGATGTCCTTGCGCGGAATGGTGATGCTCTGGGTGTTCTGGATGTCCTTGATGCTGCGATCGCGCACCGCCTCCGAAACGGCACGACGAATATAGTTTTTGACGCGGCGCAAAAAGCGCTCACGGTTCGCAATACTCTTGTTCTTGCCTGCCAACCTGCGGTCGATGATTTGATGAAGCACGCCCGGTCTCCCGTCCATGCAACCGCGATTCCCTGCGGCCGCACTAATATTTCGGGTGCGCGAGACGCCCGCCGCGCAGTGCAATGCTATGCGGCTTGCGCCTCGCCGGTTGCCCGTACGGTCGAACCGTACGGGCGGCACACCATGAGTATCATGCGCGCATCATGACGACTTGCGCACGCGCAGATACCAGTCGCACAGCAAGCGCACCTGCTTCGGCGTATAGCCCTTCGCCACCATGCGATTGACGAAGTCTTCATGCTTGCGCTGCTCTTCGGCCGAGCCTTTCGCGTTGAACGAGATCACCGGCAACAGCTCTTCCGTGTTCGAGAACATCTTCTTTTCGATCACGACGCGCAGCTTCTCGTAGCTGATCCACGCGGGGTTCTTGCCCGCATTCGCAGCCCGCGCACGCAGCACGAAATTCACGATCTCGTTGCGGAAGTCCTTCGGATTGCTGATGCCCGCGGGCTTCTCGATCTTCTCCAGCTCGGCGTTCAACGCGGCACGGTCGAAGCTCTCGCCGGTGTCGTGGTCGCGGAACTCCTGATCCTGGATCCAGAAGTCCGCATACGTGACATAGCGGTCGAAGATGTTCTGACCGTACTCGGAGTACGACTCCAGGTACGCGGTCTGAATCTCCTTGCCGATGAACTCCGCATAGCGCGACGCGAGCACGTCCTTGATGAAGGACAGATACTTCTGCTCGGTTTCCGGCGGGAACTGCTCGCGTTCGATCTGCTGTTCGAGCACGTACATCAGATGCACCGGGTTGGCCGCGACCTCGGTCGAGTCGAAGTTGAACACGCGCGACAGAATCTTGAACGCGAAGCGGGTCGATACGCCGGTCATGCCTTCGTCGACGCCCGCGAAGTCGCGATACTCCTGATACGACTTCGCCTTCGGGTCCGTGTCCTTCAGATTCTCGCCGTCGTAGACCTGCATCTTCGAGAACAGGCTCGAGTTCTCCGGCTCGTGCAAACGCGTGAGCACGGACAACTGCCCCATCATCTTCAGCGTGCCCGGCGCGCAGACCGCGTTGGCGAGCGACGAGTTGCGCAGCAGCTTCTCGTAAATCTTGACCTCTTCGCTATAGCGCAGGCAGTACGGCACCTTGACGACGAAGATCCGGTCGAGCAGTGCCTCGTTGTTACGGTTGTTGCGGAATGCCTTCCATTCCGATTCGTTCGAGTGAGCGAGGATGATGCCGTCGAACGGAATCGCGCCGAAGCCTTCCGTGCCCTTGAAGTTGCCTTCCTGGGTCGCGGTGAGCAGCGGGTGCAACACCTTGATCGGCGCCTTGAACATTTCGACGAACTCGAGCAGGCCCTGATTCGCGAGGCACAGGCCGCCCGAGTAGCTGTACGCGTCGGCATCGTCCTGCGCGTACTGTTCGAGCTTGCGGATGTCGACCTTGCCGACCAGCGACGAAATGTCCTGATTGTTCTCGTCGCCCGGTTCGGTCTTCGAGATAGCGATCTGGCGAAGGATCGACGGATAGCGGCGCACCACGCGGAACTTGCGGACGTCGCCGTTGTACTCGTGCAGGCGCTTGACCGCCCACGGACTCAGAATGCCTCGCAGGTAGCGACGAGGAATGCCATATTGCTCTTCGAGGATCGGACCGTCTTCCTCGTAGTCGAACAGACCGAGCGGCGATTCGTTGACGGGCGAGCCCTTGATCGCATAGAACGGCACGCGTTCCATCAATTGCTTCAGACGTTCCGCGATCGACGACTTGCCGCCGCCGACCGGTCCTAACAGATACAGGATCTGCTTCTTTTCTTCGAGCCCCTGGGCCGAATGCCGGAAGTAGGCGACCACCTGCTCGATCACCTCTTCCATTCCGTAGAATTCACGGAATGCGGGGTATACCTTGATGACCTTGTTCGCGAAGATACGCGATAAACGCGGATCGTTGCGAGTGTCGATCTGTTCCGGTTCTCCGATTGCCGTCAACATGCGTTCGCCCGCAGTGGCGTACGCGGCGGGATTGTCTTTGCAGAGCGCGAGATACTCCTCGAGCGAGAGTTCGTCCTCCCGTGTTTTCTCGAAGCGGGTCGCGAAACTGCTGTAGATATCCATGCTACCTCCTCGCCGAAGTCTGGGGCGATGTCGTGCGCGGCGCGCTATTCGGAAACGACATCGCTCGAATTCATCCTAAACCCTTTTAAATTTTTTTTCACGGACTACGTTGCGAAAATCGCGCCGCAACCGCCACGCTACAATCCTCACCTGGAAACAAAGATTCGACCACCTACAATTTTTTTTGCTCACGCAGCAACCAATCACATCATCTGCTGCACCGCTGTATCGCTACTTTCTTCAGCACCGCATCGCTAGTCAGTGCTCCTGCACGACTTCGCCGGACCGCTGCATCGCGTCATGTCACCGCGTTGCTATTGCACATCCCGTACCCGCACCGTCGACCCTCCACCAAAATGCGGCTGTCTGCGCACGCACACTTCGTCACGAAAAGCATGCACGTGATGAGCACGCGGCGCTCTCATAGGGTGTGGCAGCGGCAAAGTTGCAACAAATGCATTCGAACAGGTTAACGATTCAAAGACTGCCACCGTTTCAAATTCGCCAAAATAAAAACGGCTGCACGCGGGCAGCCGTTTGGAATCAAGCGTTGTAATTTGCGGTTACAAGCGCCGCAGCATCGATCAGGTCAGTTCAATTTCCACTTCACCCAATCCGTCGATATGACCACGCACGATGCCGGGTTCGTCGATCTTGTGCGCGCCGACGTATGAACCGGTGGTCAAGGTCCAGTTGCGCTCGATCGTGATGCCCATCGCCGCGCAATGGTTGACGAACCACACGAGCAGCTCGCGCGGATCGCCTGCCGGATTGCCGGTCACTTCCGGTATCAGCGAGCGGCCGTTGAAACTCAGCTCCAGTTCCGGCGACACGAAGTCGAAGCCGCGCGCGAGGCTCGCATAGACGGCCGGATGGCCGGTGATCAGCGCGCCGTTGTTCTGCGCGTCGGCCAACTGCGCGAGCGGCGCGACGTTCGGCCATTCGGCGAAGCGGCTGTCGACGATCTCGATGGCCGGCAGCACGGCGCCGACCTTCGACAGTACCTCGTCGCGCGCATACGCCTGAGCGCGCGGCTCGATCGTCACGTCGAAGCGGAACGCGATCTCGAGCTCCACCAGCACGCGAAAGAATCCGTCATGCGCGAGCCTCGCTGGCGACGGCATCACCAGCGAGGCCGGAATCGGTGCGCCCGACGCGGCGCCGCCCGGCGACTTCGCGCCGATCTTCCACGCGCCGGTCGACTCGCCGAGGCCCACGATCACCGCCTGCTGGATCGCGTAGGCGGTGGCCGCGTCGGGCGGCAGGCTGTCGGGTGCGGGCGCGTCGATCGGCCGGCGCTGCCGGCGTGCCTCGACGAGGCGTTGCGCAAGATCGTATCGCGTCATGTCGGTTCTTTGTGGCTGGCGCATGGCAGGGTTCGCAGGACGTGGCAATATGTGGGAGCCACCTGTTGGAGGTGCGGGCAGCCGCGCACCGCGCAAACGGATCGGGGCCGTGCCCGTCAATGTACCGGATCGCGACACGCGCCGGTGAAAGGTGGCGGCGCGCAAACGTTAATTCTTGCCGGAGCTGAAAAAAACCGCGCATGGGGCGTCCAGGCGCGGCTGTTCGCGAAGCGATCGTCGCGAGTGCGACGCGGATGCCGGACAGCTAGCGAACGGGAACGGTTGTTGCGCCGAACGGCGCGTCTCGACTCACCTGACGCACGACAGCGCCGCTGCCCATGTACACCTGAATCCGAGCCAGCTCAGAAGGTCTCCCAATCCTGATCGCTGCCGGCCGTCGCCGCGGACCTGGCCGGCGCGCGCGTGGACGTGGACGCGGCCGCTACCTGCGGCGTGACAGCGGCCGCGGCCGGAATCGATGACTTCGCCGGCAACGCCGCCTGCGCGGTAGCCGGCGTGAGCTTGCGTGCGCGTGTTGCGACCGGGCTCGTGGACACCGGGCGCTTCGGCGCAGCAAGCGCCGACGCCGCTTCGTGACCGCCACGGCCGCTGTCATCGACCTGGAACACCGCGACCGCGCTGCGCAGCCGCGCCGCCTGCTCCTCGAGCGACGACGCGGCGGCGGCCGCTTCTTCGACTAGCGCCGCATTCTGCTGCGTGACCTCGTCCATCTGCGTGACCGCGCGCGCGACCTGGTCGATGCCGCCGCTCTGCTCCTCCGACGCCGCCGCGATCTCGCCCATGATGTCGGTCACGCGCTGCACCGCGCCGATGATTTCGCTCATCGTGCGGCCGGCCTCGTCGACGAGCGCCGAGCCCGACTGCACGCGCTCGACCGACGTATCGATCAGCTCCTTGATCTCCTTGGCCGCCGCCGACGAACGCTGCGCGAGGCTGCGCACTTCGCCCGCGACGACCGCGAAGCCGCGCCCCTCCTCGCCGGCGCGCGCCGCCTCGACGGCTGCGTTCAACGCGAGGATGTTGGTCTGGAAGGCAATGCCTTCGATGATCGAGATGATGTCGGCGATCTTCGCCGAGCTCTGGTTGATGTCGCCCATCGTGCCGACCACCTGGCCGACCACCGCGCTACCCTTGTTGGCGATCTCGGACGCGTTGGCCGCGAGCGCGCTCGCCTGGCGCGCGTTGTCGGCATTCTGCCGCACCGTGCCGGTCAGCTGCTCCATGCTCGAGGCGGTTTCCTGCAGCGCCGACGCCTGCTCCTCGGTCCGCGACGACAGGTCAATGTTGCCCGCCGCGATCTGGCGCGTCGCGGTCGCGATCGACTCGCTACCGCCGCGCACGCTGCGCACCGTTTCGGTGAGACTGCGCTGCATTCTGGCGATTCCTTCGAGCAGTTGCCCCATTTCGTCGCGCGATGTCGCGATCACCGGACGACGCAGATCGCCGGCCGCGATCGCATCGAAGTGGCCGAGCGCTTCCTCGAGCGGACGCGCGATCGAGCGGCTCAGCGTCAGATACGACAGCGCCGCCGCCAGCACGCCGATCACCAGCGCGCCGATGCTGACCACGCGGAACGTCTGGAAACTGCTCTGCGCGGAGTCGAAGCCCTGCCTGGCCGAATCGAACTGGTATTTGCGCAGCGCGTCGTCGGCGCCGACGAGGTCGTTGAAGACGACCTGCAGATTCTTCGCGTCCTCGACCAGCTTGCCCTGATCGTTCGCCGTGATCGCCGCCGCGAATGTTTCGAGTTGCTGATGCAGCGCGTTGCGCTTCGCGGCGACGTCCTGCGCAAGCCGGTCTTCGTCCGCGTTGCGTGGCAGATCGAGATATTTTTTCCACCACATGTCGGATGTGCCCCCGAGCATGCGCCCGCGCTCGATGGTGGTGGCCGCTTCCGGTGTGCCGACCAGGAACGCGGCGCGGTCGAGCGCGAGTCGTTCGCGAGCCGCGTAGATTTCCGCGTTGCCGATGTTCACCGCACTCGGCATCGCGTTGGTGAACGTGTCCTCATAGGCGTCGTTCGAACGGCTCATGCCGAACACACCGAAAACGCCGATCGCAACCAGCAACGCGGCGAGGAACGCCATCGTGAGGCCAATTCGCGCCTTGATCGTGATGCCTTTATTCAACATGCTTGGTCCTGTGTGCTGTACTCAGTGAGCGGCTGCTGCCTACGCAGCGTGGGGGCGGCGTGTGTTAGGTCCGGCGCTTTTTTTGAAAGAGCGCTCTAATTTCCGTTTACGGCAGCGCACTCATAGACTTGAAGCATTTAAAAGGTATGAACAAAGACGTTGTTGGACGTTGAAAGCAAGTTGACTGGAAACGAGTGTGTTCGCGGCCCGCAGGGGAAACGCGGCGATATTCGTCAAAGCACGATTTTTGACGTCTTGGCGGCGGGAATGGGTGGAGATGCGGGCCGTTCGGAGTCGCCCGAAGCGGTGGCAGGACAGTTCGATCAGGCAACGTGCGCGGTGCCAATGCCGCCGCGGCATCAGTCCAATGCGTCGACCTCGGAGCGCGTCGGAATCGATGGCTGCGCGCCCGCGCGCGTCACCGATAGCGCGGCGGCGCGCTGCGCGAAGCGGATTGCCGCATCGACGCTCGCGCCCTGCGCGAGCTGCGCCGCGAAGCCGCCGATGAAGGTGTCGCCGGCCGCGGTCGTGTCGACCGCCTCGACGCGCGGCGCGTCGTACAACGTCGCGCCCGCGCCTTCGAGCGACGCGTGCACGCCGCGCGCACCGAGCGTGACCAGCACGTTGCGCGCGCCGGCCGCGCGCAATGCGGCAGCGGCCCGTGCGGCGTCCTCGGGCGAGTCGACGGGGAGACCGCTCAGCGCGGCGGCTTCGAGTTCGTTCGGAATCAGGTAGTCGATCAGCGGCAGCCAGTCGGCCGGCAACGGGCCGGTGGCGGGCGCCGGATTCAGGATCACGATCTTACCGAGCCGCCGCGCCGCCGCCAGCGCGGCGCGCACCGATTCGGGCGGGGTTTCGAGCTGACAGATCACGACGGCGGCGGCGGCGAGCGTCGCTTCGTGTCGCGCGATGGTGGCCGGCGTGACCTCGCCGTTGCTGCCCGCGACGATCACGATCGCGTTCTGGCTCGCATCGTCGACGACGATCAGCGCAACACCGCTCGGCTCCCTGCCGGTTTCGAGCGCGGCGCAGTCGATGCGCTCCGCTTCGAGGCCCGCGCGCAGCTGCGCGCCATTCGCATCGGCACCGACGCAGCCGAGCATCGACACCTGCGCGCCGAGCCGCGCGGCCGCGACCGCCTGGTTGCCGCCCTTGCCGCCCGCGACCTGCGCGAAGCCGCGGCCGGCCAGCGTCTCGCCCGGTTGGGGCAGGCGTGGCGAACGCACCACGAGGTCCATGTTCAGACTACCGACCACCGTGACGCGTGCGCGCGTTGGGTTGCTTGCCACTCGAGTGTCCTCCGTTGCGCGACGGGTCGCGTCGCTATTGCGAGCGCGTCCTTCGAGCGCCCCTAATGCGTCCTTGAACCGGCGCATCAGGCCGCCAGATCCCGCCGTTCCTCGCCCGCCCATGTCGCGGTGGACTCCCGCACGATCAGCCGCGGCGACACCACGCGGCGGCGCGCAGGCGCCCGCGCGGTGCTGTTCGACGACGCCTCGGCGATCCGGTCGATCAGCGTCTGCGCGGCCGTGTCGCCAAGCGCGCGCACCGACTGTCCGACCGTCGACAGCGACGGGAACGTGAAGCGGCCCAGCTCGATATCGTCGAAACCGATGATCGAGCAATCGCGCGGCACGCTGATATTGCGCTCCGCCGCCGCGCGCAACGCGCCGATGCCCATCATGTCGTTGCCCGCGAAAATCGCCGACGGCCTGACCGTATCGAACAGCTGCGCGGCAGCGCGATGTCCGCCCGTCCCCGAAAAATCGCTTTCGACGATCGCATCGGCCGGAATCTCGATGCCACGCTCGGCCATCGCGCGAATGAAGCCGTGCACCCGCATCGCGCTGACCGCGGTCCGCACCGGCCCCGTGATGCAACCGATCCGCACATGCCCGAGCTCGAGCAGATGACGGGTGGCCAGATACGCGCCCTTCTCGTGATCGATCTGCACGAGGTCCGCGCTGACTCCCTCGATGTTGCGGTCCACCACCACGAGCGGCTCGCGCGCGTCGGCGAGCGCCTGCGCGAGCACGGCGTCGTCGCCGGCCGACGCGACGATCAACCCGTCGATGCGTTTTTCCTGCAGCACGCGCAGATAGTTGCGCTGCTTCGCGGGGTCATCGTCGGAGTTGCAGAAGAATACGCAGTAGCCATTGCGCGCGCAGCCGTCCTCGATGCCGCGCGCGAGCTCCGCGAAATACGGGTTCGTGCTGTTCGGCACCACCAGTCCGATCGTCGCGGTCGAGCGCGCCTTCAGCGAGCGCGCGACCGCCGACGGCACATAGTGCAGTTGACGGATCGCGTGCTCGACTTTCGCGCGCACATCGGCCGACACCGGCCGCGAGTTGTTCACGACGTGCGATACCGTCGTGAACGACACGCCCGCCACCGCCGCTACATCCTTGATCGTCGTCATAACCTGTTGCTCTCCTGTCGAACGGAGTTAGCGCTTTAGCGCTTACTCCGGTCCCATGCGGTTTCATCGCGGTCGAACGGAGTTAGCGCTTTAGCGCTTACTCCGGTCCCATGCACTCATTCATCGGTACGCGGCGGCGCACACCTCAGGCGCGTTTGCGACGGCTGCGGTACGTATCGAGCACCACCGCCACCACGATCACCGCGCCGGTGATCATGCGCTTGGTCGGCTCGTTCGCGCCGATCTGCGCGAGGCCCGCCGCCAGCACCGAAATGATCAGCACGCCAAAGAACGTGCTGATAACCGAACCGCGCCCGCCCATCAGACTCGTGCCGCCGATCACGACCGCCGCGATCACCTGCAGCTCCAGGCCGACACCCGCATTCGGATCGGCCGCCTCGAGCCGCGAGATCTGGAACAGCGCCGCGAGTCCGGACAGCGCGCCCATCAGCGCGAACACGATCACCTTGTACGGCCGCGGATTGACGCCCGCGAGCCGCACCGCTTCCTCGTTGGTGCCGATCCCGACCAGATAGCGCCCGAACACCGTGCGCGTCAGCACCAGCTGCGCGATCACCATCACCGCGACCGCGATCAGAAAGGCCGGCGAGATGCCAAGCGCGATCGGGTTCGACAGAAAATCGAACGCATCGCCGATATACGCGGTGCGCGAATTGGTCATCTGATACGCCATGCCGCGCGCCGCCTCGAGCACGCCGAGCGACACGATGAACGACGGAATTCGCCAGCCCACCGTCACCGCGCCGGTCACGGTGCCGGTCAGCGCCGCGACCGCGACCCCGAGCAGCGCGCCGGCAGCTGGCCCCCAGCCCCACTTCAGCGTCACCACGCTGACCACCGACGCCCCGAGCGCGAGCACCGAGCCCACCGACAGATCGATCCCCGCGATGATCAGCACGAAGGTCATGCCGACCGACATCACGACGAGATCCGGAATCTGGTTCGCGATCGTGCTGAACGTGTCGTAGGTCAGAAAGTGCGAACTCAGCAGCGAGAACAGCACGATCATCGCGAGCAGCGCTCCGGCGAGGCCCAGGTAGTTCGAAAAGCCGAGCCGCGTGCCGGCCGGCTTGCCGCTCGCGAGCGGCGCCGACGGATCGGCGGGCGGCGTCACGGCGGGCGCGTCCGGCGCACCGCCTTGCTTGCCGTCCTGCTGGCCGTCCAACTGGCCGTCCAACTGGCCGTCCTGTTTGACACCCGCCGCCTCGCGCCACGATTGATCGGTCATCACAGACTCCCTGCTTCGTTGACGCCGTGCGTGTGCAGCAGCGCGTCACGGCCGCGGTAGCCGGCGAACGCAGCCGCGAGCAGCGCATCCTGGCTCCAGCTCGCGCGCTCGAACACGCCTGTCATGCTGCCCGCCGACATCACGCCGATCCGGTCGCAGATCAGCATCAGTTCGCGCAGATCGCTCGACACCACGACGAGCGCGCGGCCGGCGCGAGCGAGCGCGCCCATCAGGCCGTAAATATCGAACTTCGCGCCGACGTCGATGCCGCGCGTCGGTTCGTCGAACAACAGCACGCGGCAGTCGCGCGCGAGCCAGCGGCCGATCACGACCTTCTGCTGGTTGCCGCCCGACAGCTCGCCGACGATCTGCGCGGGCCCCGAGCTGCGAATCCGCATCGCGGCGATCTGCTTGTGCGCCAGCGCGTTCTCGCGCTTCGCGTCGACGAGGCCGCGCCGCGCGACGCTGCCGAGATTGCCGAGCGACAGGTTGGCCGCGATCGGTTGCGGCAGCAGCAGGCCTTCGCCCTTGCGGTCTTCGGTGATCAGCGCGATACCCGCGCGTACCGCGTCCGCCGGCGAGTCGATTCGCACCGGCGTAGGCGGCGCGCCCGGCGTCGCGGCGAGCGACACGCTGCCGCCGTCCTTGCGGTCGGCGCCGTAGATGAGCCGCATCAGCTCGGTGCGGCCCGCGCCGATCAGTCCGCTCACACCGAAAATCTCGCCCGCGCGCACCTCGAACGACACGTCGCGCACGACCTTGCCGCGCGCGAGCCGCTCCACTTTCAGGAGCGGCGCGCCGATGTTGCGCGCGCCGAGATCGATACGCTCGCCGAGCTCGCGGCCGACCATCCACGTGACGATCTGCTCGCTCGTCAGGTTCGCCATCGCGTCGACATACACGAGGCGGCCGTCGCGCAGCACCGCGACCCGTTCGGCGACCCGCGCCAGCTCTTCGAGCCGGTGCGAGATATAGACGAGCGCGACGCCGCGAGCCTTGAGCCGCCCGATCTGCTCGAACAGCAGATCGACCTCGCGCGCGGTCAGCATCGCGGTGGGCTCGTCGAGGATCAGCACGCGGCAGTCGTCGATCAGGTTGCGGGCGATCTCGACCATCTGCTGATGACCGATGCCCAGTTCGCCGACCAGCGTGTCGGGATCGATCGCGTCGAGCCCGACCTGCGCCATCGCCTCGCGCGCGTTCTCGCGCAGCTTGCCGCGATCGATCCAGCCGAAGCTGAACGCGCCCGCACGCGGCAGCCGGTTCAGGAACAGGTTCTCGGCGACCGACAGCGTAGGCAGCAGATTCAACTCCTGCATGACCATGCGCACGCCGAGCGCCTCGGCCTCGGTGCGGCTCGCGGGCACGTACGGCGCGTCGGCAAGCCGCATCGTGCCCGCGCTCGCTTCGACCAGCCCGCCGATGATCTTCGACAGCGTGCTCTTGCCCGCGCCGTTCTCGCCGGTCAACGCCAATACCTCGCCCGCTCGCAGCGACAGCGATACGTCGGCGAGCACCGGTTCGGCATAGGTCTTGCCGATGCCGCTGACGCTCAGTACGACAGGCAAGGCGTCGTGGTCGGTCGAATCCATCGCGCTCCTGGTTGCATGGCGCTTCTGGCGCCCTCGTGGCGCCCCGGCGGTCCGCTGCGCTTGCCGCACAGCACACCGCGCCCGGCTGCCACGAGTCATGGCGGCCCACTGCGCGGGAATGCACAGGCGCTCATGGCCGCGCTCCCTCTCGCCACGCGAGCCGCCGCCATGACGCTTATCTCTGGGATTAACGGCGGTGCGGCGGGATTCTTGAGCGTTCGTTGAATAAAAGCGGATCGCTGGGTGGTGGTTTGCCTCTAAAACATGCTATCCGCATAATTCGTGGCGATTTTTACGGCTTCCCGTGCGCTTTTCCGGCTCGCCCGGCTCGTGCTTCACGCCGGGCGCGGCGCGCTTACTTCAGGGTGTCCTTCGTCACCAGATCGACCGGCGTTTCGACGACGCCCGATAGCTGCGACTGCTTCTTGTTTTCGCTCAGCGCCTTCAACGCGGTATCGATGCCGAACACGGCCTGCTTCGCCGCGTACTGGTCGGCGGTGGCGAGCACGCGGCCATCCTTCAGCATCGGATGGATCGCGTTGATGTTGTCGTAGCCGACCACCAGCACCTTGCCCTGCTTGCCGGCCGCGCGCACGGCCGACACCGCGCCGATCGCCATGTTGTCGTTGCCGGCGAGCAGCGCCTTCAGGTTCGGATACTCGTTGAGCATGGCCGATGCGACCGCGTTGCCCTTGTCGATTTCCCACTCGCCCGACTGCACCGACACGATCTTCGCGCCGACGGCCTGCATCGCGTCCTTGAAGCCCGCGGTACGCTGCTGCGCGTTGGTGGTGGTCGACACGCCTTCGAGGATGCCGACCTCGTCGCCGGCCTTCAGGCGCTTCGCGAGGTAGTCACCGACGAGCCGCGCGCCCTTGCGATTGTCGGGGCCGACGAACGGCACGTTCAGGTCTTTCGACTTCAGCACGTCCTGATCGAGCCGGTTGTCGATGTTGACGACGATGATGCCCGCGTCGGCCGCCTTCTTGACGACCGGCACGAGCGCCTTCGAATCGGCCGGCGCGAGCACGATCGCGTCGACCTTCGACACGATCATCTGCTCGACGATGCGGATCTGGTTAGCGGTGTCGGTTTCGTCCTTGATGCCGTTGGTGATCAGGTCGAACTTGCCGGGGTTCTGCTTCTGATAGTCTTTCGCTCCGGTCTCCATGGTCAGGAAGAACTCGTTGGCGAGCGACTTCATTACGAGCGCGACCTTCGGCTTATGAGCCGGGGCGTTCTGCGCGTGGGCGGCGGAAAAAGGCAGGACGGCGGAGGCGGTGGCGAGAACTGCGGCGGCAAGAATGCGACGACGGGTTCGATGGCTCATGCGTATCTCCAGAGTTGTCAGGCTCGCGGGCGAGCCGTATTTTTTGTGATGCGCAAACGTTTGCGAGGCCTATTCTCAGCGCACGCCTTTCGGAATGTCAACGATTCGCAGTGTTGCAACGCACCTGCGCGCAACATCTGCGGCGCCGCAATGCGCTCGATCGATCCGGGCAGCGTGTGGCAAGGGTCCCTCGCTCAGTCCGTGCAGTCGATGACGCCTGTGCGTCGCGTGCGGCGCGACACACAGGCCGCTTATGCTGGCCTGGTATCGCGCGCGCCGCAAGTGAAACCCCGAGGAAATTGAAAGGTGCGCCAGCTACAACCAGCCGGCCTTGCGAAAACGCCGGTACAGCACGAAGTCGATCGCCAGCATCACCACCAGAACGACCGGATAGCCGAACTTGAAATGCAGCTCGGGAATGCGCTCGAAGTTCATCCCGTAGATGCCGGCGATCATGGTCGGCACCGCGAACAGCGCGGCGAACGAGCCGAGCCGCTTGGTGATTTCGCTCTCGGCGAGCGAGATCATGCCGAGGTTCACCTGCACCGCCGTGACGACGATTTCGCGGCGCCCCTCGATGGTTCTGACGATCCGGTCGAGGTGATCGTAGACGTCGCGGAAGTACGCCTGCATGCCTGCGCAAACACTCGGAATGCGGCCGCCCGTCAGTTTGCCGACCGCTTCCTGCAGCGGCACGATATGGTGCTGCAGGATCACGAGCCGGCGCTTCATCGTGTACAGGTCCTGCACGATCGCGCGCGAGGCGGCCGAATCGTTCTTCTCGAAGATGCGGTCCTCGAGCGTTTCGAGCTCGGTGCTCATCGCCTCGACGATCGGGAAATAGCGGTCGACCACGTCGTCGATCAGCGCGTACAGCACGAACGCCGAGCCCTCCTTCAACAGATGCGGCTCGTGCTCGCAGCGCGCGCGCACGCTCTTGAAGCCGGTGCGCGTGCCGCGCCGCACCGACAGCACATAGTTGCTGCCGACGAACACGTCGACTTCGCCGATCACCAGCTCGCCTGTCTCATCCATCTCGACCGTGTGCATCACGGTGAAGACCGAATCGCCGTACTCCTCGATTTTCGGGCGCTGATGACCGTGTTGCGCGTCTTCGATCGCGAGCTCGTGCAGATTGAATTCGTCTTTCATGGCCGCGAGTTCCTCGGGCTCCGGGTCTTTCAGCGCGACCCAGACGAAGCACTCGGGCCGCGCGACGTAGTCGCTGATGCTGTCGATATCGATGTCGGCGAGTTTCCGGCCGTCCTGATAGGCGGCGCAATTGATCAGCATGTTCGGATTACCTTGCATACAAAGCAGACCTCGCCACCCTCTCACGTAAGCATCGCGTAAGACGGTCGACGGGTCTGCATGAACGGACAAGCACGCTTCCAGGCCGCTTGCATCAGCCGCCATGTTAAGGCGCGATACCTAAGCCGCGCGTATCCAATTGTTAATGCTCGACCGCACGCTACTGCGCGACCCGCTGCAGGCCGATGCGGTGATCGTCGTTGAACGTGACCGAGGCGCGGTTCGTGTAGCGCGGGTCGGCCGTCACGACGAAGTTCAGCTCGATGACCGGATCGAACTGCGTCGATACGCCGATCCGATGCGCGCCGGGCGGCAGATAGAACACCACGTGCTCGCCGTTCATCAGGTCGGTCACGCGCTCGCCGTCGATATAGACGAGCGCATTGCGGAACCGCACGATCACGTCGCGCGAACGCTCGCGCCGCACGTCCACCGCGACGAGGCCGGAGCCCGGCGCCGTATAGCCCTGTCTGACGATGCGCTCGGCAGGCACCGGTTTGAACGGTACCGGCTCGGCCGGCGTCGACGCGCAGCCGGCCAGCGTGAGCACGCTGAGCGCGACGCATGCGGCCAACGCGGCGCAGCGTGCGGACCCGGCCATCCGTGCGGCTCGGCAGCGGCAAGACAGGCGCATCGGCATGCTGGTTCTCCCCTGTGCTCCCGATTGCGGCCCGAGTTTCCGACTACGCGGGGTGGGTCGTCGCTCCGTGTCCGCCGGTTCGGCGGACACGGTACGCTCGTACGCATGACCGTTTCGCATCATAGCAACGCGCGGACATTCCGCCAGCCACGGTGCACGGAGCTCGGGCGCCGCGCCTCTTGCATGGCGCGGCGTTCTTCTTCATGATCGGTGCAGGCGGCCGCGCTCGCGGCTGGCCATCGTCGGTTGCCGGCATGCCTGTCGATCCGCGTCGCCGGACGCACGATCAAGGAGACTGCGATGTGGTATTTCACCTGGATTCTCGGCGTGGGTGTGGCGCTCGGCTTCGGCATCATCAACGTGATGTGGCTCGAGACCAACGGCACGTTCGCGCGCGACCCGCGCCCCGAAGCCGCCGCCGCGCCGCGTGAGGACAGGCCTGCGTGACTTCTCTGGTTTTCTTTTGCGGTCATGCGGGCACGGGCAAGACGACGCTGGCGAAAAAACTGCTCGGCCCGCTGATGAAAGTGAGCGGCACCCCCTTCTGCCTGCTCGACAAGGACACGCTGTACGGCGGCTATAGCGCGGCCGCGATGGCGATGCTGACCGGCAATCCGAACGATCGCGACAGCCCTCTTTTCCTGCAGCATCTGCGCGACCCCGAGTATCGCGGCCTCATCGATACGGCGCGTGACAATCTCGAACTCGGCATCAGCGCGTTGGTCGTCGGCCCGCTGTCTCGCGAGGTGCGCGAGCGGCGGCTGTTCGATCATGCGTGGCTCGGCGTCGCGCCGGACGTGAGGTTGCGTGTCGTGTGGGTGCGGACCTCGGAGGACGTGGCGCGGCAGCGGATCGTCGCGCGCGCGAATCCCAACGATGCGTACAAGCTCGCGCACTGGGACGACTACCGGCGGCGGCGCTTCGAGCCGAGCGGCGCGAGTCGCGAGGGTCTGCTGATGTTCGACAATACCGCGCCCAGTTCGGCGGACCATGAAGCGCTCGTCGCGCAAATCGTGGCTGGATGACGGCCCTCCCTTCTGTCTGGCGAGTGCCGCGCTGGCCCGATGATGGCTGAAAAACGGAAAATCCCCGTACGTCGGCGACGTACGGGGATTTTCATTCGACGCGAGCCCGGCCGGCCTCAAACCGTCGCCATCGCCTCCAGCGACTGCCCTTCGTACAACTTGCCGAAGCGGTTCGCCAGAAAATCGCCGAGCGACACCTGCTCCTGGCGCACGAAGCCCTTTTGCGGCAGCTTGCGCTCGCGGAACAGATCGAGCACCGCGCACATCGCGCCGGCGGTCGTGATCTGAATCGCGCTCATCGGCACCCCGCAGACGGTCTTCGCGAAGATCTTGCGCGTGAACACCTCCTGCACGAGCTGACCGTCGCGCATGCCGCTCACGGTGATGAACACCAGCACGACATCTTGCGCGGTCGACGGCACCGAGCGGCGCATGATGGTCTTTAGCGTATCGCGGTCGCTCGACAAACGCAGGTCTTCGAGCAGGAACTGCATCAGGTTCCGATGACCCGGATAGCGCACCGACTTGTAGTCGAGCGATTCGACGCGGCCCGCCAGCGTTTCGCACAGCGTGCCCAGCCCGCCCGACGTGTTGAACGCTTCGTACTCGGTGCCGTCGAGCGAGAAATGCTCGAGGCCTTCGAGCGGCTGCACCCATTGCGTGCGGCCATCGCGGATGGCCTCACACGGCTGGCAGTACTCGTTGATCAGGCCGTCGACGCTCCACGTCAGGTTGTACTTCAGCGCATTGGTCGGAAACTCGGGCAGCGCGCCGACGCGCATCTTCACGTCGCGGATTTCCGTGAAGCGATTCGCGAGCTCGTGCGCGGCAATGCCGATGAAGCCCGGCGCGAGACCGCACTGCGGCATGAATGCGTGATCGGCATCTTCGGCGATCGCGCGGATCGCGTGCGTCGCGCGTACGTCCTCGGTCAGGTCGAAATAATGGACATCCGCGCCCTTCGCGGCCGATGCGACGTTGACCGCGAGGTAGTACGGCAGCGCGTTGATCAGCACGTCGAAGCCCTGGATCGCGGCGCGCAGCACGGCGGCGTCGGCGGAATCGATGCGGCGGGTGGGAATGCCCTGGGCGGCGAGCTTGTCGAGCGCGTGCTGATCGCGGTCGAACGCGACGACTTCGTAGTCGCCCGTCTCGCGCAGCATATGGGCAATGGTGTGACCGATCAGACCTGCGCCAACGATAGCTACTTTCATCTGCTTCTCCTTGTTATCCATGTGCTGTCTGCGAGCTTGGGAAGTGCACCGCGTGTTGCGCGCGGCGCCTGCGGGCCGAACCCTTGAATGACAGTGTAGGAAGAAGCAAAAACAGTTCATACGCGCAAAATGCTGCGGTATGACCATCAGGTTCGACGTTCTGACGAACCGGTTAAACGATTTGTCGAAACAGCGTAAAAATGGCGTCAACGATGAACTCTCGCAGCGCTCGCGAAGAGGTTACGCCGCGCGCCGACTCACACCGTGCCGCGGTCGATCTTGCGCGCGAGAATGATCGACGTCGTGGTCCGCTCGACGCCTTCTAGCCCGCCGATCTGATCGAGCAGATCGTTGAGCCGCTCCGGCGAATCGGCGCGCAGCCATGCCACGTAGTCGAACTCGCCGCTGACCGCGCACAGCAGCTGCACTTCGGGCATTTTGCCGAGGCGTTTCTGCACGGCCGGCCCGTGCTTCGGCGCGATGATGATGCCGACATACGCGACGATGCTCGAATCGAGCACGTCCTGGCCAAGCCTCACGCTGTAGCCGGCGATCACGTTGCTGCGCTCGAGCCGCGCAATGCGCGCGATCACAGTTGTGCGCGCGACGCCGAGCTGCCGCGCAAGATTCGCGACGCTCTCGCGCGCGTTGGCTTGCAGCAGTGCAACGAGGTTGCGGTCGAGGTCGTCGAGCTGGTCGAGGCGCGGAGGTCTCATCGAAGGGGAAGGAAGTTGGTGTGGAATGTCGCGGATTATCGCGCGTCTGCACGCAGCGGCGCCATGTCACGCGGTACGGTCACAGATGCACGGCACACTGTGGGGCGGCCCAGGCGCAGTATGTCGGCGCGATTGCCGCTCAGGCGCGAGCCGTTTCGCGTTCGTTTCGGTTGTAAGCGTTTGTCGCACACGCACCGTATTGTAGGGTTAACGTGTTACTAATAGCGGCGACGGGCGAATGCGGCAGCCGCTTGCGGTGCGGCGCCATTCGCCGCTGGCGCGGGGCAAGACGCTCGCCGTGCGCCGTGTCTCAATAACGAACAGACATCAGGAGTTTCGATGAAAAAAGCACTGGTTATGCTGGCTACGGCCGTTTCGATGGGCGGCGCGTTCGCCCAAACCGCCGCGCCGGCCGCAGCGCCGGACACCACGGCCTCGGCTTCCGCGGCCAAGGCCGGCCACGAACGCAACGTCGAAGACCGCATCGCTTATCTGCACTCGCAACTGAAGATCACGCCCGCGCAGGAAACGCAATGGAAGGCGTTCGCCGACGTCATGCGCAGCAACGGCGAAACGATGGGCCAGTTGTTCGAGCAGCGCAAGGCGGCCACCAACGTGAGCGCGCTCGACGACATGAAACAGTACGCAACGATCGCGCAGGCGCATGCGGACGGCATGAAGAAGCTCGTCGATGCGTTCGATCCGCTGTATAGCAGCCTGTCGCCGGAGCAGAAGAAGCTCGCCGACGCGACGTTCCACCAGGGCGGCCCCGAGGGTCATCATCGCGGCCACCATGGCAAGGGCAAGGGCGGCAAGCCCGCGGCCGAAGCCGCGAGCGACGCGACCGTCAAGCCGTAATGAAAGAGCGCCCCCAGCGGGGGTTGCCCCGTTGCGGGCGCGGGTCCGTTCGGACGCGGTTGATTTCGGCAATTCCGCCGGCGCCCGAACAGCGGCTTTCTCACCACGCCTCAGCCTTTCGCCTTCCCCCGCCCGGCTCATGCATCTGGCATTATTCGGGGGCGCGCTGTCTGGGCCGGCTACCCGTCCCAGCGACTCGACGCACGATCGCCGCAAAGCGGCAAGTCTCGCCGCAACGCTCACCCCCTAATCTTCCACCCGCTTCATGACCGAACTCAGCAATCTCGATTTGCGTAACGATCCGCACGCCCAACGCGTCGTCAAGGACGAAACGGTAAGCGTCGAATTCGCCGCCTCCGAAGGCCAGTTGATGAGCCTCGAAGGCCCGAACCGCTATGTGCGCGGCGATGCGCTGATCACCGGCTCGACCGGCGAGCGCTGGGTCGTGTCGCGCGAGCGCTTCGATGCGAAGTACCTGCCCGCCGATGCCGCGCTCGCGCACGGCGAAGCCGGCGCCTACCGCAACCGCCCGGCGGTCGTACTCGCCCGCCGGATGGACGAGTCCTTCTCGCTCGCACGCTCCGCGAGCGGCGGCGACGTGCTGCACGGCGCGGCCGGCGACTGGGTCATGCAGTACGCGCCCGGCGACTATGGCGTCGTGCAGGCCGCGCGTTTCGCGAAGGTCTATCGGCTCGCGGATTGAATCCGCTTCGCCCGCGTTTCATTCGCGCTTCATTCGTGCTTCACGCGAACTCTTCGCCGAGATCGACCGTGACTTCGCGCGGGACCGCCTCGCCGTTCGCGTACATTTCTTCGAGCGAGCCCAGGCTCGCTTCGACGTACGCGCGCAATACCGCAAAGCTGCGGCCACGCAACCGCGCCGGCATCGCGCGATAACGCGCGAGCGCCGCCGGCGCGATCGCGACCGTCATCGCGATACGGCGCGCGGTGGAACCGAAGCGCATTGCTACCCAGTGAACCGTCAGTGTGGGCGTGCCATCGTCGGCGGCACGCTCGATGAACTGCGTCTGCTCGGGAAACAGATCGCTGATGACGCGCGCGAGCTCGTCGAACTCCGGATGCGCGCAGTCGTATTGGTAAGCTTCCATGAAGGCTGCCGGGAAATGAAGATCCTGAAACGTAGGCGCATTTTAGAGAAACGCCGAAGGGATAGCGAGGCGCCTGCTGTCCAGCGGCTCATCCGCTCACGTCGCCGCCGGCCGCCGGTAAATCCGTATTAGCAGTCCCGCGACGAACACCGCCGCCACCACATAGATCGTATCGGCCGCCGCGAGCGGCAGCAGCCGCGCCTGCGTCATTGCCGCTGGCACGTCGATCAGCGCGTGCACTCCGATCGCGAGCGGCAGGATGCCGCGCGAGCCGGCCCGCACGCCGCGCCACATCAGCACCGACAGGCCGATCTGGAACACCAGCGCCGCGACGCGTTCGAGCGCGAAAATGCCGGCCAGTTGCGGCGTCAGGCTCGCGAGAATCAGATGCACGCGCATCACCGCTTCGGCCGGCAGATTGCCGAGGTAATCGCCGAGCTGGCCACGGTTTTCGAGGACCGCGAACACGAGCCACTGGAACTGCACGAACACGCCGACCATCCATGCTTCCGCGCCGCCGTGGCCGAGGCCGTAGCTGAGCGCGGCGCCATCGTCGGCGCGCAATGCGGCGGTGCGCGTGTCGGCGGTCGTGCCGGCGGCGGGGCTCGCGCCCGCGCTTGCATCGACGCCGGCGGGCGCGTCGACGTTCGCCTTCTTGCGCACGGCCGGCCGCGCCGCCGCGCGCTTCATGAGCAGCCGCATGCCGAAGAACCGCCCCACTTCCTCGCAAACGCCCGCGGCCAGCGCACCATAGACGACGAACGCGAGCGGCTGCGAAAGGAACGCCGCGGTCGTTTCGTTGCCGCGCAACAGATAGTCGTGCAGCGCACGCTCGATGACCATCGCGAACAGCGCGAACACCGCGACGCCGGCGATCGCGTCGCGCGGCCGAAGCGCGAACGGACGGCGCAATTGTCGGTAAATCAGAAACGGTAAAGCGGCGATGACGAGCGTGGCGAGCGCGAGGCTCGCGAGGGTAAGCGGTGGCACGACCATGAGTATCCTTGCGGGGTTCCTTGCAATCCCCGGCGCGCAACCGCTGCGCGCCGCAGCCCGCATCATCGCAGATTGGCCGGAAATCAGCGTGCGGTCGACGCACGCACGATCAGCTCGCCGGGCAGCAGGCAGTCGCGCGCGCCCGTCTGCGCGCCTTCGATGCGCTCGTGCAGGAATTCGACCGCGCGATAACCGATGTCGTAGGTCGGCTGGCGGATCGTCGTGATGCCGGCGAGCTCGGCCCAATCCGGATCGTCGATGGAAAGCAGCGCGACGCGGCTCTGCCAGTGCGCGCCGTAACGCGCGTTCAGATGCAGCGCGAGACGCAACGCGACCGGTGCGTTGGCCGCGAACAGCGCGACGCGTGGGGAGGCGCCGGCGGGCTCGGCACCGGCCCCGCCCAGCGAGTCGATCGCGCGATCCAGCTCCGCGAGACCGCGCTCGAGCGCAGTTGCATCGGCGAGATCGAGCACCAGCGTACGACCGCGCGCGCGGCCATCGTCGCGCATCGTCCGATCGAATGCTTCGACGCGCAACTGCCGCGAGCTGACCTGCTCGAACGGCTGCACGACGAACCAGATGTGCTCGAAGCCCCGTTCGAGCAGATGCCGCGTACCGAGCGCGGCGGCCGCGCCATTGTCGAGACCGACCATGTCGGCGACCAGCCCTTCCACGCGTCGGTCGACCAGTACCGCCGGAATCCCGCCGTCGCCGACCGGCCGCAAAGTCTCCTCGCGCACGCCTAGCGCGTTGACGATCACACCTTCCACGCGATACGTGGTCAGCAGTTGCAGATAACGCCGCTCCATCTCGACTTCGTTCGCCGCGTGGCAAATCAGCGGCATCAAGCCGAGCGCGTGGCACGCGGCCTCGACGCCTTGCAGCACTTCGACGGAGTACGGATTGGTCAGGTCGGCGACCAGCATGCCGATCAGCCGGTTGCGGCCGCGCTTCAGGCCGCGCGCCATCTGGTTCGGCTGATAGTCGAGCCGCGCGATCGCGGCTTCGATGCGCGCGCGCAGCTCGGGCGACAGCGCGCTGAACTCGCCGTTCAGATAGCGTGAGATGCTGGTCTTGCCGGTGCCGGCTTCACGCGCGACATCGGTGATCGTCGCGCGGCGCGTGGGCGCGCTCGGGGGACCAGGCGGCATGCTGGCCGGGGGCGGGGTCGTGCTCATTCGCTCATCGCTCGTGTCGGTCCGAGGGCGGGAGCTTGCGCGCCGCCCTGCGAATCACTTCGCCAGGACGTCACGGTTGACGATGTTGGTCGTCAATGTGCCGTCGAGCGCGGCGACCAGGTTCTCGGCCGCGTTGAGCGCCATCGCATGACGGGTCTCGTGCGTCGCCGAGCCGATATGCGGCAGCGCGACCACGTTCGGCATGGCGAGCAACGGCGAGTCGGCAGGCAACGGTTCGGTGTCGAACACGTCGAGGCCCGCGCCGTGAATCGTGCCGTTGCGCAGCGCCTCGATCAGCGCCGGTTCGTCGACGGTCGCGCCGCGTGAAGCGTTGATCAGGATCGCGCTCTTCTTCATCGCGCGCAGTTCGGCGGCGCCGATCAGATGCCGCGTCTCTCGCGTGAGCGGCACCTGCAGACAGACGAAATCGGACTGCGCAAGCAATTCAGCGAGCTCGACGCGCCGCGCGCCATACGCGCGTTCCACTTGCCGGTTCGCGCTGCGGTTCGTATACAGCACCTTCATGTTGAAGCCGAGCGCCGCGCGTCGCGCGACCGCGCCGCCGATGCGTCCAAGCCCGACGATGCCGATCGTCTTGCCCTGCACGTCGAGCCCGAACTGCGCGGGCCCGATGCTCGTGCGCCACTGCCCCGCCTTGACCCAGTCGGCCAGCTCGACGACGCGCCGCGCGGACGCGAGGATCAGCGAGAACACGGTATCGGCGGTCGATTCGGTCAGCACGTCCGGCGTGTGCGCGAGCACGATGCCGCGGCGCGTGAGGTCGTCGACGTCGAACTGGTCGTAGCCGACCGAGATCGTCGACAGCGCCTTCAGCCGGCTCGCGCCTTCGAGCATCGCCGGCGTGATCTGCACGCTCGCGCCGATGCCGCCGTCGGCATCGCGCAGCGCGGCGACTAACGCATCATGCTGTGACGGATCGACCTGCACGACCTGCGCATGCTGTTGCAGATAGGCGAGCACATCCTCGGGCAGCGACTTCCAGGCGACGATCTTGTTCATCAGCTAATTTTCCTTGCGACGGTGGGACGAGCGGGGCCACGTTGTTCGGCGGCGGCCGGCTTGACGGCGAGTGTCAGGATCACCGCGGCGACGAGCGCCACGCTCATGAATGCATACGATGCCGCGGGCGAACCGGTCGCGCCGTTCAGATAGCCGACCACGTACGAGCCGACGAACGAACCGAGCGCGCCCATGCTGTTGATCAGCGCCATCGCGCCGCCCGCGACGTTCTTCGGCAGCAGTTCCGGTACGATCGCGAAGAACGGTCCATACGGCGCGTACATCGCGGCGCCCGCGATCACGAGCAGCGCATACGAGACCCAGAAATGCGCGGAGCCGAGCCCGTACGACGCCGCGAACGCAATCGCACCGATCAGCAGGAACGGCCACACGAACACCTTGCGGCGGTTGAGTTTATCCGATGCCCACGAAGCTGCAAGCATCGCGATCGTCGCGGCCAGATACGGCAGCGCCGACAGCCAGCCGGTCTCCACCATGCCGAACGACGAGCCGTTCTTCAGGATCGACGGCAGCCACAGCACGAAGCCGTACACGCCGATGCTCCAGCAGAAATACTGCGCGCACAGCTTGATGACCGCGGGCGTGCGAAACGCCTCGCTGTAGTTGCGCACCGGCTTGATCGCGGCCTGCTCCGCGCGCAGCGTCTGCGCGAGCGCGTCCTTTTCCTGCTGCGTGAGCCACGACACCTGCTCGGGCTTGTCCTTGACGAGGAACCACCAGCAGATCGCCCAGATGATCGCGGGCGCGCCCTCGGCGATGAACATCTGCCGCCAGCCGAACGAATGCACGAGATAGCCCGACACGACCGACATCCACAGCACCGTGACCGGATTGCCGAGGATCAGGAACGTGTTCGCGCGCGAGCGCTCGCTCTTCGTGAACCAGTTGCTGATGAAGATCAGCATCGCCGGCATCACCGCGGCTTCGACGACGCCGAGCAGGAAGCGGATCGCCATCAGCGACGGAATGTTGCTGACCATGCCGGTCAACGCCGCGCAGCCGCCCCACAGAACGAGGCTCCGAGAACACGAGTTTCTTCACGCTGCGGCGCTCGGCATAGATCGCACCCGGAATCTGGAAGAAGAAATAGCCGAGGAAGAACAGCGCGCCGATCAGCGACGCGAGCCCCTTGCTGACGCCGAGATCCTGGTTGATGCCGGCCGCTGACGCGAAGCCGAAATTCGCGCGATCCAGATACGCGAGGCTGTAGGTGATGAACACGATCGGCATGATCGTCCACCAGCGGCGAATCGCAAGCGATGAGGTCATGGAAGTCTCCTTGGACGGCGTCGTCCCGAATCAATGATGAAAGAATCTGGGCGCGCTGTGGGCGCTCTTGTTGTCGTCGATGCTGGTTGTGGATGCAGCGCTATCGATGCGGTCCGATCCGCGTCAGGCCGCGCTTGCGATGCCCGGTACCTCGGCCAGCTCCAGCGCGTCGAGTTCGGCGCGGTTCGGCAAACCTTCCGAATCGCCGATCACCTGGATCGCGAGCGCGCCGATCCGGTTGCCACGCGCGACCGCCTGCGCGAGCGTGCGGCCTTCGAGCAGCGCGCTGATCACGCCGACTGCGAAACCATCGCCTGCGCCGACCGTATCGACGACGTTCACGATCGGCCGGCCGGCGATCGTCGCGGCATCGGTCGCGGTGCGGTAATACGCGCCCTGCGCGCCGAGCTTGACGATCACGCCGCGCGCGCCGCGCTCGAGATAGAACTTCGCGATGTCCTCCGCCTGCGTGTGGCCGGTCAGAATCTCACCCTCGCCGATGCCGGGCAGCACCCAGTCGGCGAGCGCGGCGAGCGCGTTCAAGCCTTCGACCATCGCCGCGCGCGAGGGCCATAGCGTCGGACGCAGGTTCGGGTCGAACGAGATCGTCCTGCCGGCAGCGCGCATTTCGCGGGCCAGGTGGAATGCGAGTTCGCGCGAGCTTGCCGAGATCGCCGGGGCGACGCCGGTCAGATGCAGATGACGCGCGGGCAGCACGTAATCGGCGACGTAGTCGTCGAGCGACAGATGGCTCGCCGCCGAGCCCTTGCGGAAGTATTCGACCGCCGGGTCGCTGCCGTCGTCGCTCTTCGACTTCAGCTGGAAGCCGGTCGGATGGCGCGCGTCGGTGCTCACGCATTGCTGGTCGATGCCCTCTTTCGTCAGCGTGTCGCGCACGTACCGGCCGAACGAATCGTCGCCGACGCGGCTCATCCAGCCCACCCTGAAGCCGAGTCGGGACAAGCCGATCGCGACGTTCAGATCCGCGCCGGCGATGCGCTTCGTGAAGTGCCCGACGCCCGCGAGCGGGCCGGCTTCGGCGGCGACGAACATCGCCATCGCTTCGCCGTAGGTGATCACGTCGAGGGCGGGGTAAGGGTGGGTCATGCTGGGCTCCTGGTGGTGCTGCTGATGCGGTGATTCGTGTTGCGTGGCATGCGTTGTTTGCTGCCTGGGTTGCTGCCTGAGTTGCTGCCTCGTCTGCTCCCTACGGCTTCGACCGAGGCGCTTCGTGATGCCGCGTCGCGCGTCTACACGCGCGCAAGCCAGCTCACATAACGCGCGGCATCCGCGTCGATTCGGCTCGGATCGAACGGAAACTCGATGCCGCGCGGCACATCGCGCGGCAGCCGGTCGAGGAGCGCGCGCAATGGCGCGTCATCCTCGGCCGGCGCGCTCGCAAAGCGCCGCGCGCCCTCGCCCGTGGTGGTCTTGCAATGGATGTACTCGACGTACGGCGCGAGCTGCGGCGCGATGGGTAGCGGCGCAACGTCGAGCCACGCCCAGTTGCCGGTATCGAAGGTCATGCCTAGCACGCCCGCGTGGCCTTCACGCGCGAGCGCATCGAACAGCCCGACGAACTGCGCGGGCGAGCCGCCCTGCGCCAGTTGCCCGTTTTCGACGACGAGCCGTGGCTGCACACCGCCCGTGGTGCCCGAGCCGCTCGCGACGTGCGCGACGATGGCCGCGCCGTGAGCCTCGCCCGCGAAGCCGCCGAGTTGCAGCTTGACGAAGCGCGCGCCGAGCGCGGCCGCCTGATCGAGCGCGACACGCAGTGCGTCGGTATCGAGCTGGCCGTCCGCCGCGTACAACGATGCCGGCGTCGAGAACACCGACCACAGCCCGAGATCGACCAACGCCGCGCCGAGCGCGCGCAGCCGTTGCGGGTCCGCGTCCGCGTCGCTCGCGAACAGCTCCCGGCGCACTTCGAAACCCGCCGCGCCGGCGCGCTTTGCCGCCTGCGCCCATTTCAGATGGCCGTCGGCGCGCACGGCGTTCACACCGAACGCGCTGGCGACGACCACGATCTCCACTGCATCAGCCATATCCAACTCACATAATTCTGAAGCGAAACCGCTTTTGGAACCGGTTCCAACCGAACGTAGAAAAAAAGCGCCGGGGCGCTGCGATGTGCGAATGGTGCTCGGGACAGCCATCGCGCACCATAGAGGAAATCCCCAGGCGCGGCCGGCATACGGCGAGCGTAAAGCGAAGCGCGCCAGCCACGGCAGCGCCCCGCGCGGTTCGGATTCGCGATCCCATACGCTGCCAGCGCGGAAGTCAGCCGCCCTCGTCCGCGACGCACATCGCCAGAAACTGCTCGACCACCCGCGATGGCGTGCTCGCATGCGGCACCAGAATTGACAGCCGCCGCGTCAGCGGCTGCGGGCTCAGCGACATGAGCCGCAGCGCGCCGTTCTCATGCCGCATCGACATCGCCGACACGAAGCCGACACCCATCCCCGCCCGTACCGCCTCCTTCACCCCTTCGACCCCTGCGATTTCGAGCGCCACGCGCATCGGCACGCCTGCGCGTGCGAACTCGCGCTCGACCGTCTGCCGCACGCCCGAGCCTTCCTCGCGCAGCACCAGCGGATACGCGCCGAACGCCGCGAGCTCGATGCGCCCGCCGTTGTCCGCCTGCGCGAGCGGATGCGAGCGCGGCATGATCGCGACGATCTCGTCCTCGCGCCACGCATGGACGACCGTGTCCGGCGGCAGATCGGCGCCGGCGGGACCCTCGATCATCGCGATGTCGACCGAGCCGAGCGCGCCGACGATCTCGGCCGTGTTGCCGTTGGCGGTATGCACGGTCACGTGCGGATAGCGGCGATGGAATTCGGCGATCAGGTACGGCAGCAGGTAACTCGCCGGCGTCGTGCTCGCGCCGATCCGCAAGGTGCCCTGTTCGAGACCGCGCAGCGCGTCGCGATAGGCATGCGCCTGCCGCCAGGTGTCGCGCAGCCGCGCCGCATAGGCGGCGAGCTGCTCGCCGGCTGGCGTCAGGCGCACCCCGCGGCCATCGCGCTGATACAGCGGCTCGCCGAACTCGTCCTGCAATTGCCTCAGCTGGCCGGACACCGCCGGCTGCGACAGATGCAGCGCCACTGCCGCCCGGCTGATGTTGCGATGCTCAGCGACGGCGGCGAACGTTATAAGTTGATCTGGGGTCATCTCGATGAAATATCCGTTGAGCCGATACTTCACATTCTAAATCACGATTTTTCATATCGATATATCTAATTTAGGATTAGCCCCATTGCTGCCCATGCAGTCCCACGCAAGTCCGTTACGAAGCCACCGATCATGTCCACACCCACCGCCCCGCTCGCCGCCGCCTCCCCCGTGCTGTCCACCCGCGGCCAGCTCAACGGCGTACTGTTCGTCGCGCTGTTCGCCGCCGCGGTCACGCGCATCGCGGCGATTCCGGCGATTGCCGGCCTTGGCCTGAGTCCGCTGATCGTCGGCATCGTCGCGGGTGCGATCTACGGCAACGCGCTGCGCGACAACATGCCGGCCAGTTGGGCGGCCGGCGTTAATTTCTCGGCGCGCAAGCTGCTGCGCATCGCGGTCGCGTTCTTCGGCTTGCGCGTGAGCCTGCAGGAAATCGCCCAGGTGGGCCTGCCGGGTCTCGCGGAGTCGGTGCTGATCGTCGTCAGCACGCTCGTGATCGGCACCTGGGCTGGCATGAAAATCATGAAGCTCGATCGCGACACCGCGCTCCTGACGGCGGCCGGCAGCGCGATCTGCGGCGCGGCCGCGGTGCTCGCGTTCGAATCGACGCTGCAATCGAAGCCGCACAAGAGCGCGATGGCGGTCGGCAGCGTCGTGCTGTTCGGCACGCTGTCGATGTTCCTGTACCCGGTGCTGTTCAACGCAGGCTGGCTGCATCTCGACACGGTCGGCGCCGGCCTGTTCTTCGGCGGCACGATCCACGAGGTCGCGCAGGTGGTCGGCGCGGCGAGCAACGTGAGCCCCGAAGCGACGCACATCGCGACGATCGTCAAGATGACCCGCGTGATGCTGCTCGTGCCGGTATTGCTGGTGGTCGGCCTGTGGGTGAACCGCGCGACGCGCGGCGCGAAGAATGACGGCACGGACGGCGCCGCCCCGCGCAAGCTGGCGATCCCCTGGTTCGCACTCGGCTTCCTCGCCTGCGTGGCGATCAATTCGCTGCATGTGCTGCCGGAAAGCGCCACCTCGACGCTGAACCTGTTCGACACCTTCGCGCTGACGATGGCGATGACCGCACTCGGGATGGAAACGCGCTTCTCGCAGATTCGCGAAGCGGGTCCGCGCGCGCTGACCACCGGCCTGATTCTGTATGTATGGCTGATCGCCGGCGGACTCGGCATCACATGGACCGTCCAGCACCTGTTCCACTGAGCCGTCGCCGGCTCTCCCGCCTTCCCCGACACCCCGCCGCGCGCGGGGTTTTGCGCTTTCTGGCGCACCATCCCGGCCGATCACACGGCATACTCGTTGCTGCGAACTTTGCTCCCCCAACCCGCTCGTGCGCGACGTCCGATGGCAGCGGTGAAACCGCCTTCCCGCGACGCGTCCGGGCGACCGGAATGAGGATCGATCGATGAGCCTGGAACTGTACTACTGGGATGGCCTGCAAGGCCGCGGCGAATTCGTGCGGCTCGCGCTGGAGGAAGCCGGCGTCGACTATGTCGAAGTCGCGCGCGGCAAGCCTTTGAAGGGCCTTGGCACCGAGGCGATGATGGCGTTGATGCAAAGCCCCGACGAGCCGTATCCGCCGTTCGCGCCACCGTTTCTGAAAGACGGCGATCTGGTGATCGCGCAGACCGCCAACATCCTGTTCTATCTCGGCCCGCGCCTGAATCTCGCGCCGGAGGTGGACAGCCTGCGTTACGTCGCGAACGGCCTGCAGCTGACGATCGCCGACGTCGTCACCGAAGCGCACGACACCCACCATCCGCTCGCGAGCGGCCTCTACTACGAGGAGCAGAAAGACGCGGCGAAGGTGCGCGCGAACGATTTCATCGACCATCGGATTCCGAAGTTCATGTCGTACTTCGAGCGCGTGCTCGCGCAGAATCCGGCCGGCAACAGCTTCATGGTCGGTGACACCCTGACCTATGTGGACCTGTCGATGTTCCAGCTGATCGACGGTCTGCTGTACGCGTTTCCGCGCGCGCTGAAGCGCTTCGGCGAGCACTATCCGCGGCTCGCCGCGCTGCACGACGCCGTGATCGCAAGACCGAACATCGCCGCGTATCTGGACTCGGACCGGCGCATCGGCCATAACGAAAGCTGCATCTTCCGGCACTATCCTGAACTCGACAAGGCGGCGACTTGAACCGCGCCGCCCGCCCCCGCCCGCTCGCCGCCGCGCGCCCGCCATTCGAGGCGGGCGCGCTGCTGTTGTGCTGCGGTTTTTTCAACCTTCCTTCACGCCCCGTACCGACGACGTGCTTTCATTCCTGCTGAAGCTGCGCACCCGCGCCCAACGCCTGTTCCGCCTCTCAGAAGCCCACACGATGCTGGTCTGGTCGGTCGTGGTCGGCATTGCCGGCGCGTTCGCGACCGTCGCGTTTCGCTGGTGCATCGAACTGCTGCAACTGGCGATGACCGGCCGCTCCGGCAGCTTCGTCGAAACGGCGCGCAGCCTGCCGTGGACCATGCGCATCTGGGTGCCGGCCGCGGGCGGTCTCGTCGCCGGCGTGTTTCTGCTGATCGCGCAGCGTTACGCCGACAGGAACACACACAGCGACTACATGGAAGCGGTCGCGATCGGCGACGGCGCCGTGCCGGTGCGGCTGAGTCTGTGGCGCAGCGTGTCGTCGCTGTTCAC
The DNA here is from genome assembly GCF_050434105.1 of Paraburkholderia sp. 40. Taxonomy (NCBI): domain Bacteria; kingdom Pseudomonadati; phylum Pseudomonadota; class Betaproteobacteria; order Burkholderiales; family Burkholderiaceae; genus Paraburkholderia; species Paraburkholderia sp. 40. The sequence continues at coordinate 1,082,564 of NZ_JBNPVY010000004.1, forward strand.
GATCGCGAGCGGCGGCTCGATCGGTCGTGAAGGTCCGATGGTACAGCTCGCGGCGCTCGCCTCGTCGCTGATCGGCCGCTGGGTCCACTTCGATCCGCCGCGGCTGCGCCTGCTCGTCGCGTGCGGCGCGGCGGCCGGTATCACGTCCGCGTACAGCGCGCCGATCGCGGGCGCGTTTTTCGTCACCGAGATCGTGCTCGGCTCGATCGCGATGGAAAGCTTCGGTCCGGTACTGGTCGCGGCGGTCGTCGCGAACATCACGATGCGCGAGTTCGCCGGCTACAAGCCGCCCTACGAGATGCCGGAGTTTCCGACCGTGACCGGTCCCGAGGTGCTGCTGTTCGTCGCGCTTGGCGCGCTGTGCGGCGCGGCCGCGCCGCAGTTTCTGCGGCTGCTCGACGCATCGAAGGCGGCCTTTCGCAAGCTGCCGGTGGCGTTGCCGGTGCGGCTCGCACTCGGCGGTCTCGTGGTCGGCATCATTTCGGTCGCGGAGCCCGAGGTGTGGGGCAACGGCTACAGCGTCGTGAACTCGATCCTGCATTCGCCGTGGACATGGTCCGCGCTCCTGCTCGTGCTCGTCTGCAAGCTCGCGGCGACCGCGGCGACGGCCGGCTCCGGCGCGGTGGGCGGCGTGTTCACGCCGACGCTGTTCGTCGGCGCGGCGGTCGGCTCGCTGTTCGGCCAGGGCATGCACGCGTTGTGGCCGCATGCGACGTCGGCCGCTTACGCCTATGCGATGGTCGGCATGGGCGCATTCCTCGCGGGCGCGACTCAGGCGCCGCTGATGGCGATCCTGATGATCTTCGAGATGACGTTGAGCTATCAGGTCGTGCTGCCGCTGATGCTGTCGTGCGTGGTCGCGTATTTCATTGCTCGCGCGATCGGCAAGACCTCGATGTACGAGATCACGCTGCGCCGCAATCGCGAGGAGCAGGAGCGCTCGCGATTGCGCGCGACGCAGATGCGCGAGCTGATCCGCCCCGCGCAGACCGTCGTGCCGCCGAACGCGACCGTGCACGACATGACGCGCGTGTTCCTCGAGTATCCGGTCAAGTATCTGTACGTCGCGAACGACTCGGGCGCGTTTCTCGGCGTGGTCGCGCTGAAGGACATCACGTCCGATCTGCTCGAGCGGCGCGACACGTCGATGAAAACCGCCGCCGATTATCTGCAGCCGCATTTCGACGTGCTGACGCCGGACATGTCGCTCGCCATCGCGTTACAGCACTTCATGGCGTTTCAGGGCGAGCGGCTGCCGGTGATCGAGAGCACCGCGCATCCGAAGCTCGCCGGCGTCGTCTACAAGACCTCGCTGCTCGATGCGTACTTCCGCATGAATCCGTCGCGCTAGAGCTTTCGAAGGCTTCGCGGGGCGCGATGCAAAGCGCCGCGGATTCTCTACAATGGACAGACCGCCGGCCCTTCACGCGGCCGGCACGCGTGAGCCCAGCTTGGGCGCAGCGACAGCGCCCGCCGTATCGTCGGAGCGAAGATGAGCGAACCGTCCCCCGAGGCCGTACGCCGCGATCAGGCCGGCTGGATTTTCGTGCATATCGAAGGCGAGCCGTACGATCGCGGCGAGCAGCACGGCCAGTTGCTCGCCGACGAAATCAGAAACGCGATCCGCACCGCGCGCTATCTCGCCAAATGGGACACCGGCGAGGAATTCGACACCTTCGTCAATGCCGCGACGAGCCAGTTCGCGAGCAAGCTCGACACCGAATTCGCCGATGAAATCCATGGCATCGCCGACGGCGCGAAGCTGCCGTTCGCCGAAGTGCTCGCATGGAACGGCTACATGGATCTGCTACAAAGCTGGTGGCCGACGCACGCTGCGCAGGCGCAGCCGCATCTGGGCGCGAAACTGTGGCGCGGCCGGCGCGGTCACCACTGCAGCGCGTTCATCGCGACCGGCAACGCGACGCGCGGCGGCCGCATCGTGATGGCGCACAACTCGTGGGACCGCTACGCGGCCGGCGACGCGTTCAACGTCGTGTTCGACATCGTGCCCGACCGCGGCAACCGCATCCTGATGCAGGGCCTGCCGGGCTGCATCTCGAGCCTGACCGATTTCTGGGTCACGGCGGCCGGCCTGATGATCACCGAAACGACGATCTCGAACTTCGCGGGCTACAACGCGGCCGGTGCGCCCGAGTTCTATCGCTCGCGGCGCGCGTCGCAATATGCGAACAGCATCAAGGAATGGTGCGACATGTTCTCGCTCGCGAACAACGGCGGCTACGCGAACAGTTGGCTGCTCGGCGACACGAAGACCGGCGAGATCGCGCGTTACGAACTCGGGCTGCACTATGCGGGCTTCGAGACCACCAAAGACGGTTTCTACAGCGGCTACAACACCGCGACGGATCTGAAAATCCGCAACCAGGAATGCATCGGCGAAGGTGAGGACTATACCGATGTGCGCAAGAACGGCGCGCGGCGACTGCGTTTCATGCAGCTCGAGGAACTGCATCGAGGCAGCATCGACGTCGAGCTCGCGAAGCAGATGATCGCCGATCATCACGATGTCTATCTCGATCGCAACGACAACCCGTGCTCGCGTACGATCTGCGGGCATCTGGAGCTCGATGACGCGCGCTTCGGCGGCACCGATCACGGGCCGTTCAATCCGTGGGGCGCGAACGACGGCAAGGTGGTCGACAGCGAAATGGCCCGCGAGATGGCCTTCACCGCGCGCTGGGGGCATCCGTGCGGCCGGCCGTTCGACGCGCAGGCGTTCATGAAGCGGCATCCGCAGTGGAACTGGCTGAACGGCTATATGCGCGACCGGCCGTCGTGGCCGTGGACGCGCTTCGATGTGCTGCGCTAGCGCATGGCGGACGCGCGCGCCTGTTCGTGCGATGATGGAATTTGCAGTACGGTTTTGTCGCAAATGTGCGCGCGTTGCAGTATTTGCCATCTAAGATGGTAAGGAGCCTGGGCCGCGCAGCGCCATGCCGTCCTCGGCTTGCACCGTCCTCTCGACGCGGGACGGCACAGGGTTTGCTCGATTGTCAGCGCCGCATGAGCTTTAGGAGGTCGGGCGATGAAAACCTCGACACTGTTAATCATGGTGACGCTGTCAGCCTCGTGTTTTGCCGCGCCGGTTCATACCGCGTCGGACAGCACGGATTCCATCACGCTTGCGCAACGCGCGAACGCCGCGCCGGTCGCGCCTCCGGCCCCAGACGTGTCGAGCACCGACGCCAGCCGTCCGCAGCACTGGGAGCATATTGCGCTGCCGAAGTCCCGACATCTGGAACGCAGCCTGACCGGGCAGAACGAGCATCTGACCACGTGAGGGCCGCCACAACGGCGGCGGCGGCGGCGGCGCGGCTACGACGGCGCGCCTGCCCGGTTTGCGCCGGCTGTCATGACGACGGGGTGGCGATGCGCGCGGGATTGCAACAGACTGCGAGAAATTCATCGCGGCGAGGGCCGGCTTTTCGTGGCAGCAATAACGACGTGACTAACTTAAGCTCACCAGGAGCATGCGCATGACGGCCTCGGACATCCCCGGCGAATCGATCGATCTGCAGATCGCCGATTTTCTCAGCGAAGTCGAATTCCCGACCAACAAGGACGCACTCGTCGACGCCGCGCGCGAAGCCGGCGCGAGCAACGAGGTGTTGGCGATGCTCGATGGTATGCCGGAGCAGGATTATGTCGACATCGAGTCGGTCACGCGCCTGATCGGCGGCAACTATGGCCCGGGCTTAGGGATCTGAACCCGGATTCAGCCTCGCCTCACCTCACACGTCAGAACTGCGACGACGCCGCGATCCGCGCGCGCGCCACCCGCGTCACACGGCGCGTCGTGCGGCTGTTTCCGAGCGCGTCGTCGGCGATCTCGCGCGCCATCGGAGCGTCGGACCCGCTCACCCCGGCCACCACCCGCACCGGCGCCACGCTACGGGAATCCCGCGCCTGCGCGCTTTCCGGCTGGAAATGCTCGACCAGATGGTCGATGAACGTCCGCACCTTCGCCGGCAGATGCAGCCGGCTCGGATACGCAATCGTGATTTCGATGGGCGGCAGACTGTACGCGTCGAGCAGACGCACGAGCCGCCCCGCCGTCAGATCACGGCCGATCAGGTAGCTCGGCAGGATCGCCACGCCCATGCCGAGCAGCGCGAACTGCCGCAGCATCTCGGCGTTGTTCGCCGCGATTGCGTTGGTCGGCCGCACCCGCACTTCGCCGTCCGGCCCATTGAACAACCGCTCCTCGCCGCCCTGCTCGGCCGGCCTGCTCAGGCACGAATGCCTGAGCAGATCCTCGGGGCGCTTCGGCGTGCCGTGTTGCGCCAGATACTCGGGCGTCGCGCAAACCGTCATGTAGCCGGTCGTCAACCGCCGCGTGACGATGCTCGCGCTGCGCATGTGCCGCGCAGCCAGGATGCCGACGTCGAAGCCCTCTTCGACCAGATCGACGTGGCGGTCGGCGAGCGTGACGTCGGGCACGACGTCGGGATAGCGCGCCGCGTACGACTGCACGACCGGCGCGAGACTGTGCAACCCGAACACGACCGGCGCGACAATGCGCAGCGTGCCGACCGGCTCGTGATTGCGCGCCACCACCATCTGCTCGACGCTCTCGAGATCGGCGAGGATGTGGCGTACGCACTCCAGATAGGTCGCGCCGGATTCGGTCAGCGAAAGACGGCGGGTGGTGCGGTTCAGCAGTCGCGTGCCGAGCCGCGCTTCGAGATCCGCGACGTGCCGCGTGACGACCGCGGTGGACAGATCCAGCGCGCCCGACGCGCCGACGAAACTGCCGAGGTCCGCAACCTTGACGAACACGCGCATCGACTGCAGTTGATTCATGGGACGACTCCTGCCTCGGTAAAGCCGGGCCGGCGCAACCGTTGCCGCCTGTGTCGACCCGCGCCGCATGGGCGCGCGCGGGTCCGCCCAACGCAACCGATTCTAGCTATAGGACATGTCCCAACCCTGACCCAGACATGACATTCCGGTCAGATTCGGCGCGGCGTGTCCATCGCGCCACTATTACGGCGTCTATCGTGGATTTTAGCTAGGTATAAACCCTAGTCTACTGGTAAGATAGCGCCCAGAAAGTTACCGCTACATCGCCATGCCACATCGTTTTCGTCTGCTGGAAAAGATCGCGTTTTCGCTGGTTTGCTGGTCGGCCGCCGCGAGCTCGGCCTATATCGGTTACGAGCGCTGCCCCGATATCAAGGTTGCCCTGCACGCCGGGGAAAAATTCCTCGACGCCAGCGGCCAATACGCGTTCGCGTGCGCGGCGCCCGCCGCCGAGGCCTGCGCGCGACTGCCGGTCGAATGATTTTTCCGCCTTGAACCGTATCTGATGCGCGATCCCTCCGGGTCGCGCATTCGCGCATCCGCGCCTCCAGGCTGAACGTCTACCGTTACGCATCGCGCCCGAACACCACGCGCGAGAAAAACCCCGCCAGCACCGTTTCGGCCATCTCCGCCGGCACATTCTGCGGATCGACGGTGTAGAAGAACTGCACGCCGTCGCACAGACCCATCAGGCCGATCGCGAGCGGCTCGGGCGGCATCGACATCGGCGTGCCCACGCGCTCCGAGAACTCGCGCACATAGGCGCTCAACTGCTCGATCTTCTCGTGCATGAACGCGTTGAAGCGCAGCCGGAAACGGCCGTCGCGCACCGCCAGTAGCTTCGCCTCCACCCACAACAGAAAACACTTGTTCTCGCGATGCAGCGAGCTGTAGTAGCGCAGCACGCGCGCCTCCATCTGCTCGCGCGACGCCGCGCTTTCGAAGATCGCATGCAGGCCCGCCTGCATCGCTTCGTGATCGCGCCGCAATAGCTCCAGAAACAGCTCGGTCTTGCTGCGGAAGTTCGAATAGAACGCCCCGCGCGTATAGCCGGCCGCCGCCGCGATGTCCTCGACACTCGCCGCGACGAAGCCCTTCTTCATGAAAGTTGCCTGCGCGGCATCGAGCAGCCGCTCCCGCGTCTGGTCCTTGCTCTGCTCTCTTGTCAGTCTTTGACGTTTCATGGCCGCAAGCCTAGCACCCAAAAGAATTCAAATCCATCTAGACATTCAGATACATGACTGTATTAGAATGCATTTCGTCATTCAAAGCCATCCCTGTATGCCATTAGCATGACGCGGCATGTGGGTCTTCGCTGGCGGGCCGCGCGGCTTGCCGTGTTCGTTCGCTGTCTCCAGTTGGGGTAATTGTGAAGCGTCCCGGTTCTCCCGCATCGTCAGCGATGCGCCAGCAGTCTCCCCCATCCTCTCACCGCGGTTTCTCCAGGCAGACCTGCGCGCTGGCGCTGGCAGGCGTGCTCGCGCTCGCGGCCTGCTCGAAGAAGGAAGCCGCGACGCCCGCGCCGCGCCCGGTGGTCGCGCTCGCCGTGCATGCGGACGGCCACGCGCTGCAGGCGGCGTCGCTGCCCGGCGAAGTGCAGGCGCGCTATTCGACGCCGCTGTCGTTCCGCGTCGCCGGCAAGATCATCGAGCGGCGGGTACGGCTCGGCGACAGGGTGAGAAGCGGCGAAGTCGTCGCGCTGCTCGACCCGGCCGATGCGCAGAAAAACGCCGCGAGCACGCAAGCGCAGCTCGACGCCGCGCAGCACAACCTCGTCTATGCTCAGCAGCAGCTCGAACGCGACAGGGCGCAGACCAAAGAGAACCTGATCGCGCCCGCGCAGCTCGAACAGACCACCAACGCCTACGCGTCCGCGCTCGCGCAGCGCGATCAGGCGCAGCAGCAGGCGGCGCTCGCGAAGAACCAGTTGCAGTACACGACGCTCGTCGCCGGTCATGCGGGCGTCATCACGGCTGAACAGGCGGACACGGGCCAGAACGTGTCGGCGGGTCAGGCCGTCTACAACCTGGCGTGGAGCGGCGACGTCGACGTGCTGTGCGACGTGCCCGAAAGCGCGCTCGCCGCATTCGCGGTCGGCCAGAACGCGAGCGTCACGCTCGCCGCGCTGCCGGGCCGCAAGCTCGGCGCACGCGTGCGCGAGCTGTCGCCGGCCGCCGATCCGCAAAGCCGCACCTGGCGCGCGCGTCTGACCCTGCTCGATGCCGGCGCCGACGTGCGCCTCGGCATGACCGCCGACGTCACGCCGGCCGTGCCGCTCGCCGCGGCCGCCGCGCAGCACGGCGTGTTCACGCTGCCGGTCACCGCGCTGTTTCACGAGGGGCGCGAACCGGCCGTGTGGGTCGTGCGCGCCGCGGACAACACGGTCGAGCTGCGTCGCGTGACCGTCACGCGCTACTACGAGCGCACATTCGTCGTCAGCGACGGCCTGAAAGATGGCGAAAGCGTCGTGCTGCAAGGCGTGCACACCGTGAGCGCCGGCCAGAAAGTCCGCGCGATCGCGCCGCTGCATCCCGAGGACTTCGCTTCATGAGCACGTCGCACGAAGAAGGACGCTTCAATTTGTCCGCGTGGGCGCTGCGTCATCAGGCGCTGGTCGTATTCCTGATCGCGCTCGCCACCGCGTTCGGCATCCTCGCCTACACGCGGCTCGCGCAGTCGGAAGACCCGCCCTTCACGTTCCGCGTGATGGTGATCCGCACGTACTGGCCGGGTGCCACCGGGCGCCAGGTGCAGGAGCAGTTGACCGATCGCATCGGCCGCAAGCTGCAGGAAACGCCGCACATCGATTTCGTGCGCAGCTACTCGCGTCCCGGCGAATCGCTGATCTTCTTCACGATGAAGGACTCGGCGCCGGTGAGCCAGGTGCCCGAGACGTGGTACCAGGTGCGCAAGAAAGTCGGCGACATCGCGACGAGCTTGCCGCCGGGCATCCAGGGCCCGTTCTTCAACGATGAATTCGGCGACGTCTACACCAACATCTACACGCTCGAAGGCGACGGCTTTTCCGCCGCGCAACTGCACGATTACGCGGACCAGCTACGCTCGGTGCTGCTGCGCGTGCCGGGCGTCGGCAAGGTCGACTATTTCGGCGACCCCGATCAGCACATCTACATCGAGATCGCGAACACGCAGTTGACGCGTCTCGGCATCTCGCCACAACAGCTTGGGCAGGCGATCAACGCGCAGAACACGATCGCTCCCGCGGGTACGCTGACCACCACGGACGACCGCGTGTTCGTGCGCCCGAGCGGCCAGTTTAACGACGTGGGCGCGCTCGCCGACACGCTGATCCGCATCAACAACCGCACGTTCCGTCTCGGCGACATCGCGACGATCAAGCGCGGCTACGACGACCCGGTCGTCACGCAGATGCGCTTCGGCGGCAAACCCGTGCTCGGTATCGGCGTGACGATGCAGCCGGGCGGCGACGTGATCCGCCTCGGCCGCGCGCTCGATCAGCAAATGACCCAACTGCGCGCCGCGCTGCCCGCCGGATTGAATCTCGTCGAAGTATCGAGCATGCCGCACGCGGTCGCGCGCTCGGTCAACGACTTCCTCGAAGCGGTCGCCGAAGCGGTCGGGATCGTGTTGATCGTGAGCCTCGTGTCGCTCGGCGTGCGCACCGGCATGGTGGTCGTGATCTCGATTCCGGTGGTGCTCGCGGTCACCGCGCTGTGCATGTACCTGTTCGATATCGGCCTGCACAAGGTATCGCTCGGCACACTCGTGCTCGCGCTCGGCCTGCTCGTCGACGATGCGATCATCGCGGTCGAAATGATGTCGGTGAAGCTCGAGCAAGGCTGGAACCGCACGCGCGCCGCGGCCTTCGCGTACACCAGCACCGCGTTTCCGATGCTGACCGGCACGCTCGTCACCGTATCCGGCTTCCTGCCGATCGCGCTCGCGAAGTCGAGCACCGGCGAGTACACGCGCTCGATCTTCGAGGTGTCGGCGATCGCGCTGATCGCGTCGTGGCTCGCGGCGGTCGTGCTGATTCCGCTGCTCGGCTATCACATGCTGCCCGAGCGCAAGCGCCATGCGCACGAGCCTGACGATCACGAACATGACATCTACGACACGCGCTTCTACACGCGCTTGCGCGGCTGGATCGGCTGGTGCATCGAGCGGCGCTTCGTCGTGCTCGCGATCACCGTGCTGCTGTTCGTGCTCGCGATGGCCGGCTTCTCGCTCGTGCCGCAGCAGTTCTTCCCGAGCTCGGACCGGCCGGAGTTGCTGGTCGATGTGCGGCTGCCCGAAGGCGCGTCGTTCGATGCAACGCTGCGCCAGGCGCAGCGCCTCGAACAGGTTCTCAAAGGGCGGCCTGAAATCGATCACTCAGTCAGCTTCGTCGGCACCGGCGCGCCGCGCTTCTATCTGCCGCTCGATCAGCAATTGCAGCAGCCGAACTTCGCACAGTTCGTGATCACCGCGAAGTCGGTCAAGGATCGCGAGAAGCTCGCGCAGTGGCTCGAACCGGAGTTGCTCAACAACTTCCCGGCGATCCGCACGCGCCTGTCGCGCCTCGAGAACGGGCCGCCGGTCGGCTATCCGGTGCAGTTCCGCGTGAGCGGCGACGACATCGCGACCGTGCGCTCGATCGCCGAACGCGTCGCCGCGACGATGCGCGCCAATCGCGGCACGCGCAACGTGCAGTTCGACTGGGACGAACCCGCCGAGCGCTCGGTGCGCTTCGAGATCGACCAGAAACGCGCGCGCGAGCTCGGCGTGACGTCCGAAGACATCGCCAGCTTTCTCGCGATGACGATGTCCGGCTACACGGTCACGCAGTATCGGGAGCGCGACAAGCTGATCAGCGTCGATCTGCGCGCGCCGCGCGCCGAACGCGTCGACCCGTCGCAGCTGACCGCGCTCGCGATGTCGACGCCGAACGGGCCGGTGCCGCTCGGCACGCTCGGACATCTGCGCAACGACCTCGAATACGGCGTGATCTGGGAACGCGACCGTCAGCCGACCATCACCGTGCAGTCGGACGTGTCGGCCGGCGCGCAAGGCATCGACGTCACGCACGCGGTGGACCGCGCGCTCGCGCCGATCCGCGCGACGCTGCCGGTCGGCTACCGGATCGAGATCGGCGGCTCCGTCGAGGAAAGCGCCAAGGGTCAAACCTCGATCAACGCGCAGATTCCGATCATGGTGATCGCGGTGCTCATGCTGCTGATGATCCAGCTGCAAAGCTTCGCGCGCGTGCTGATGGTCGTCCTGACCGCGCCGCTCGGCCTGATCGGCGTCGTGCTCACCTTGCTGCTGTTCGGCCAGCCGTTCGGCTTCGTCGCGATGCTCGGCGTGATCGCGATGTTCGGCATCATCATGCGCAACTCGGTGATTCTCGTCGATCAGATCGAGCAGGACATTGGGTCGGGGCACAAGCGTTTCGATGCGATCGTCGGCGCGACCGTGCGGCGGTTCCGGCCGATCACGCTGACCGCCGCGGCCGCCGTGCTCGCGCTGATCCCGCTGCTGCGCTCCAACTTCTTCGGGCCGATGGCGACCGCGCTGATGGGCGGCATCACGAGCGCGACGATCCTCACGCTGTTCTATCTGCCCGCGTTGTACGCCGCGTCGTTCCGCGTACGCGCCGACGAGCGCGAGCCGCAGACGCCGTCCGGTGCTGGCGCCACGCACACGGGTAACTGAGCATGAGCACGAGCATGACTATTCCGGCCCTCTCCCGCCACCGCCGCGCGCGCTTCGACGCGCTGGCCCGTACCACGCTTGCCACCAGCATCGCCAGCATCACCTGCATGCTCGGCGCCTGCTCGTTCGGACCTAACGGCGACGCGCCCGCGATGCCGCAGCCCGCGCACTACGGTGCCGAGCCGCTACCGACGCAAACCGTGCCCGCGCAGGGCGTCACGCAGCAGTTCGTGACCGGCGCACAGCCGGTGCCCGAATGGTGGAAGCTGTACCGCTCGGATGCGCTGAACGCGCTCGTCGACGAAGGCCTGCGCAATAGTCCGACGCTCGACGCGACCGACCGCAGTCTCGCCGCCGCGCGCGAACAATTGCGCGCGCAGGTCGGCAGCTCGCTGCTGCCGACCATCGACGCCGGCGGCCAGGCCACCCGCAATCGCGCGCTCGCGATCCCCGAGATCGGACCGAACACGTTTCTGTACAACGTGTTCGTCGGCCAGTTGCAGGCGCACTACACGTTCGATCTGTTCGGCGCCGCGCGTCTCGCGAACACGGCGCTCGCCGCGCGCGTGAACGTGCAGGTCTACCAGCTCGAGGCGGCGCGGCGCGCGCTCGCCGCGAACATCGTGACCGCGACGATCACGAGCGCCGCGCTGCATGCTCAGATCGACACGACCGAGCGGCTCGTGGTCCTCGCCAATGATCAGGCGCGCGATACCGAACGGCGCTTCGCGCTCGGCGCGGTATCGCATGCCGATCTGCTGAACGCGCAGCAGAGCGCGGCGAGCGTGTCGGCAAGTCTGCCGGCGCTGAAGCAGCAGTGGCTCACCACACGTCACGCGCTCGCGGTGCTGCTCGGCCGCACGCCCGATGCCGCGCCGGACGACATCGATCTCGCGCAGTTGCATGTGCCGGAGCAGGTGCCGGTGGTCGTGCCGTCCGAGCTGCTGCGCACGCGGCCTGACATCGAGGCCGCCGACGCCGCGCTGAAGGCCGCCGCGACCGATGTCGGCGTCGCCACCGCGCAGATGTTCCCGAGTCTGTCGCTGTCGGCATCGATGGGACAAGGCGGGTTTAGCTGGCCGGTCGCGATGTCCGGTGCGGGGGCGATCTGGAGCATCGGCGCGTCGCTGTCGCAACCGCTGTTTCATGGCGGCGCGCTGCTCGCGCAGCGCCGCGCGGCACAGCACACGTACGAAGCGAGCGTGTCGCAGTACAAACAGACCGTGCTGGCCGCGTTTCAGAACGTCGCCGACACGCTCGCCTCACTCGAGCACGACGCGCAGTCGCTTGACGCCGCGAACGTCGCCGCGCGTTCTGCACAGGGCGTGTTCAACGAGACCTCGGCGCGCTATCGGCTCGGCGCGCTGCCCGTCGCCGCGACGCGTTCGAGCGAGCAGCAATGGCGCAACGCGCAGCTCGACGAGATCCGCTATATGAGCGCGCGGCTGACGGATACGGCCGCGCTGTTTCAGGCGATGGGGAATCCGCCGGTTGATCAGGCCGGCGCATCATCGGCTGCGGCGACTTCGGCTTCTGCGCCTGCATCGGTTGGGACGACGAACACGGCGACATCCAACTAAATCCCGGATTCCGTACGGAACGCGGCGCACTTATCCCCAGTTCGTGTTGATGAGCCTGTTGAAAACTGTCTGAACAACGGGCTAAGGCATTGAACCTAATACGATTTGTTTGTACGGTGCGAAACGAATCAGAAGCAAGTCACAGGACACGTGCTCTGCAGCGCCTCAACGGTGTTTATCGATCACTGAATCGTGCTATCAGATCGATGCATGCTTGAGGCGCGAAAGGACTTGCCCGCTCTTGCGCGCTTTTGAACTCGGGCAAGACGAGCAAGCGCCTCAGATAGAGACAATGCGACCGTTGCGCTTCGAGAGGCAAATGATCGGTCTCTGATCGAATGACGACGAAGACATCAAAGTCCGGATCGCGATCGGCGATCCCGTCTTACTGATTCTTAAGAGCGAGTAGCTGCGCCGCCCCTTCAAGAAAGGATAGATTGCCGTCCAACCTTGCCTGTGCCGCTGCCACTAAACGGCGACGCTCAAAGGTTTCACTTGGTGGCCTCAAATCTGAAGTGCAACGCAACGGTTTGGTGATTGAAATGCGCAGGCGTCTAAGTCCATTCGGGCGCTTTTACTCTGAGGCGCTCAAACCATCCAAAAATTTGCCAACCCTGGACATCCTGCTTCGAAAAAAAGGCAATATAGAAGCGGTTCTGTTGAGCGTCGGCAAAATGCGGTCTGTCGTTAACCGTATCGCATTTATAGGCCGGATGGCCGGGTCTGCCGGCATCGTGATTGAGATTGTTGCCGTCGGCGTAGTCATCGAGAAAGCGCCGCAGAAGGATAAAGCGCGAGTAGCGACTGAGGAATTTGCGGGAGCCATCGGTGGATTGGCAGCGGGCACGGGAGGCATGTGGGCAGGTGCGGCGGCTGGCGCGGCATGGGCTGGCACATGGGCCGCGCCATCGTTGATGATTCCCGTCGTAGGAGAGTTGGCGGAAGGCGGGGCAATTGTGCTGGGGGGTATTGCCGGTGGAATGATGGCGAGCTGGCTCGGCCACAATGTCGGCAAGGAGGCCGCAGAGAATATCTGGCGCCTCGCCCCAATCAAATGGAAATAGAGCTACGACATGATAATGAGCCGGATCAACTCCTGGCTGCTAGGACGTCTGCCGTCACGCAGATTCTCCTTCGCTCTATCCCTGAGCGATAAGGGTCTCGTCGTGACAAATCAGCAAGGCGAGCAACACATTGCCTGGGGAGATATTTGCGAAATCGTCGCTACGCGGTCAGAACAATGGCTTGGAAATTCGATCGTATTGCTCGTCCGGCTAGACGATGGCCGTACCATGACCGTGCCGGAAGGCGATTCAGCCTGGCATGATCTGACCATGAAGTTATCGGAGCATCTTGCCGGTGCGAAACGCCACGAGGAGTGGGCACTTCAGTCCGCTTTTTCCGACGATGTGCCTCGCGTCGAGGTGTTTCGCCGCTGACATGACGGTATGCGGCGAGAGCGGGCCGGTGCCCGTATCGCTTAAGAATCCGTGGCCCCCGCGCACCCGCCATCCGAGACATCAAGGCTTGTTCGACTCGAACAGATCCATAATCTGCTTCTTCTCGGTCGTCGACACGCTCGGCGGCGGCACCACCGGCGGCGTCATGCCCGCCGGGCCGACACCGCCCACCGCATCGGTCGCGCCGGCCATCGGATTGCCCGAATCGAGACCGATGCTCGCGACGAAGCCTTGCCCCGGCAACTTGTCGGTAAAGAACAGCTCGCCGTTCATCACCGTCACACCGTCGGGTTGCTGCGGCTCGGCCTGTGGCACACCGCGCAGCGCGCGCTGCATGTACTCGACCCAGATCGGCAGCGCGAGCTGCGCGCCGAATTCGCGGCTGCCGAGACTCTTCGGCTGGTCGTAGCCCATCCACGCGACCGCCACCAGCGACTGCTGATAGCCGGCGAACCAGCCGTCCTTCGCGTCGTTGGTCGTACCGGTCTTGCCCTGCAGGTCCGAGCGCTTCAACACGTTGGTGCCCGCGCCCGTACCCGCGGTCGCGACCGAGTGCAACAGGCTGTTCATGATGTATGCGTTACGCGGCTCAAGCGTGCGCGGCGCGTCGTGCCCAGCGACGAGCGGCTGCGCGCGCGAGATCGCCACGCCACGCGCGTCGGTCACTTCGTTGATCAGATACGGATTGATCCGGTAGCCGCCGTTCGCGAACACCGAGTACGCGCCCGCCGATTGCAGCGGCGTGACGAGGCCCGCGCCGAGCGCCATCGGCAGATACGGCGGGGTCTTGTCGGCGTCGAAGCCGAAGCGCTGCGTGACGAAGTCCTGCGCGTACCTGGTGCCGATGAACGACAGGATGCGGATCGACACGAGGTTCTTCGACTTCTGCAGCGCGAGGCGCATCGACATCGGACCGTCAGGCTGGTCGTCGTCCTTCGGCTCCCACGCGTCGCCGCCCGGCGTGCTCGGCGGGAAGTACAGCGGCGCGTCGTTGATGATCGTCGCCGGTGCGAGCCCCTTGTCGAGCGCCGCCGAATAGATGAACGGCTTGAAGCTCGAACCCGGCTGCCGCCACGCTTGCGTTACATGGTTGAACTTGTTCTTGTTGAAGTCGAAACCACCGATCAGCGCGCGGATCGCGCCGTCCTGCGGCGTCAGCGACACGAGCGCGCCCTCGACCTGCGGCAACTGCGTGATCTGCCAGTTGCCCTTGTCGTCGGCGACGAGGCGCACGATCGAACCCGGCTTGATGCGCGGCGTCGCGTTTGCGCGCGGGCTCAGCGCCGCGGCGACGAAGCGCAGGCCGTCGCCCGACACCGTCACCTGGGTGCCGTCGACCAGTTGCGCGACCACCTGCTTCGCGCTCGCGTCCGTCACCACGCCGGCGATGATCTCGCCGTTGTCCGGGTGATCGGTCAGCGCGTCGTCGATTGTCTGGTCGCGGTCGTCGCCCGCCTCGGGCAACTGCACGAAGCCTTCCGGTCCGCGATAGCCGTGGCGCCGCTCGTAGTCCATCACGCCCTTGCGCACCGCGCGATACGCGGCGTCCTGATCGGCGGAATCGATCGTGGTGGTCACGTTCAGGCCGCGCCTATAGGTTTCGTCCTTGTACTGCGCGTACATCATCTGCCGCACCATTTCGGCGACGTACTCGGCGTGCACGCTGTACTCGTTGCCCGAATTCTTCGTGTGAATCTCTTCCTTCACGGCCTGGTCGTACTGCTGCTGCGTGATGTAGTTCAGCTCGAGCATGCGTCGCAGGATGTACTCCTGACGGATCTTCGCGCGCTTCGGATTGACGACCGGGTTGTACGCGGACGGCGCCTTCGGCAGGCCCGCGAGCATCGCGGCCTGGGCCAGCGTGAGGTCCTTCAGGTCCTTGCCGAAGTACACGCGCGCGGCCGCGGCGAAGCCGTACGCGCGCTCGCCCAGATAGATCTGGTTCATGTACAGCTCGAGGATCTGGTCTTTCGTCAGCGCGCGCTCGATCTTGTACGCGAGCAGCATCTCGTAGATCTTGCGCGTGTACGTCTTCTCGCTGGAGAGGAAGAAGTTGCGCGCGACCTGCATCGTGATCGTGCTCGCGCCCTGCGACGCGCCACCATGCGCAAGGTCGGCGAAACCGGCGCGCAGGATGCCGACGAAGTCGACGCCGCCGTGTTCGTAAAAGCGGTAGTCCTCGATCGCGAGCACCGCTTTTTTCATCTGGTCGGGGATGTCCTGGAAGCGCACCAGGCTGCGCCGCTCCTCGCCGAATTCGCCGATCAGCACGTGATCGGCGGTGTAGACGCGCAGCGGAACTTTCGGGCGATAGTCGGTCAGCGCGTCGAGCGACGGCAATTGCGGCCCCATCACGACGAGCGCATAACCGACGATCAGCGCCCCGACCACGGCGACGGTCGCGATCAGGCCGAAGAACCACAGCACGAGCGACGCGCCGATCGAACGACGGCCGCGCTCGGGCTCGCGCGAGGCGGCATTGCGTCCAGGGGTGCGTTGGTGGGAGTCCCGGTCTTCACCGGCCGGAGAGTTCGAGGAATGCGGTCGTTTGATGATTGGCATGACTGGAATAATGGGCCCGCAACTGCGCGCCTGTCTGCACGCGCTCGCGGCGCGCGCATGGGTCGTGTTCGACATCCTGGCCGGGACGTACGCCGCCCTGCGGACCTCGCCCCCGGCCGGCCGCACGGCACGCCTCGGACCATGTCCGGCGCAACGTAACAGCGCATTTTAAAGAAATCGGCAGCGGTCCAAGGCAGTTTTTTTGTAAGAATTCCCTTCGCCGGCCGCCTTTTTCTGGTAAGGGTCTGTAATTTCGCGCAGCGCGCATTGCAGCGTGCGATGCGCTGCTTATGCGGGGTTATCAACATTTTCTGTTGAAAGGGCTGTGGACAAACCGGCCGCAAACACTACAACTCATTGATGTCACGGGATTTTCGCACCGCGCTTGTTCCGTGGCGGCGCAACTCGTCATATGATGAACCCCGCGCGCGTCCCTCGATGCGCGCGACGGGGACCCCAACGGCGGGATCCAACGGCAGTTCCGATGACGGGTTCCGACACCGTATCCGGAGGCACGCGCCGATCCGCCCATGCTAACAAGACTGCGAGTCGATCATGTCCAAGCCCAGTGAGCGCATCGTCGTATTCGTCACGACCGCGCAGAAACGTGCGATCACCGCGACTGCCGAGGATCTGGGCATCAGCGTGAGTGAACTGATGCGGCGCGCGGTGCTGAGCTTCGGCGCGACCAGCGAACAGGTCAAGGCCGCGAGCATCGTCGACCGGCTGCGCGCGCCGCGCGCGCCCGATCCGCTGAATGCGGCGCTGCAGCGCGTCGCGCGCGGTACGCGCTATGCGCGCGCCGCGCTGCCGGTAGCGCTGCAAGCGGATGAGAAAGACGCTGCGGCTCCGGCGGCTGCTGGCGCGGCCGATGCCGTGGATTCGCCCTCGATGCAGCAAGCCGGACGCCCCGCTCTCGCGACCGACGCTGTGGATGCCCCCGCCCCGCTGCTTCCCGCGGGCGTCGCCGCCGCGCTCGCCGCCGGGCAGGACGAACAGGCCGCGGCCACCGCCGAAGCCGTCGCGCGTCTGACGGCAGCACGAGCCGCCGAAAACGCGGAAAACGCCGAAACGGACGCAATCGACAACGCCGCGTCGAAACGGCTGCCCGGCAGGTCGGCGCGTCTGCGCAACTCACTCAAGCGCCGCCCCAACGACCAGGACTCCGACGACGACGAACCGCACAGCGACCCGAGCGCCGAAGGCGGCCGTTTCGCGTGACGGAAAGCGTGACCGAAAATTACTGCGCACCGAGCCGCAATCACTGCATCCGAGCGATGCAGGCGAGCGTACGCAGCGAGTCCCCGTTGCATATCGTTACATCAGTGACACCTGCGTGAAACACCGCTCGGTAACGCCCGCCCACACCCGCAAACAGCGGCTTTTCGCGCATCGTTCGAGTCTTCGGCTAGCCGCATCGTTTAAGCCATCTTTAAGACAGCTGATGGTGTAATATCCGCCGTCAAGTCCATGCCCATCGCGGCTTTCCATCATCCAGGCAATCCTCAACCGGCATTGCGCCTCAACAAAAACGGACCGCGCTATTGCAATTGGCAAGTGCGCCCCGAACTCCGGTCCGAACGTTGCGCAGCATGGCGCACGGCGGCGTAAAGTAGCAGTAGTTCAAGGCAGTCAGGCGCGCACGCATCGTCGGCGCCGCTCACATTCTCTGGAGGTTTTCATGTCGCTTTTTGACAGCATTTCGCGCACGCTCAAAGGTCTTTTGAACGATGCGGCCGATTCGGTGCAGGATCCGTCGCGCGACTCGCGCCAGATCGTGCGCGAACTCGACGACAGCATCGGCAAGGCCGAAAACTCGCTGATCGAGATTCAGGCGCAGGTCGCCACCCAGCAAAGCAAGCGCGATGTTGCCGCGGACAAGGCGAAGAAGTATGAAGACGGTGCTCGCCGTGCGCTGCAGTCCGGCGACGAAGCGCTCGCGCGTGAAGCGCTCAGCGCGCAGGCCACGGCCGAAGCCGAACGCGATGCGCTGACCAAAGAACTGACTTCGCTGGAGCCGTCGGTCGCGCAACTGAAGAGCCAGATCGAGGACATGCGCACGCGCCGCAACGACCTGAACGCGCGCTCGAACATCCTGCAAGCCAAGCAGCAGATCGCGCAGGCGAAAGATACCGCGGCCACCGCACTCGGCGGCATCGGCGGCACGAACCTGTCCGAGGATTTCCAGAAGCTCGAAGATAAAGTCGCGCTGTCGAACGCGCGTTCCGACGCACGTCTGAACTCCGCCGACGAGAAAAGCGGCAAGGCGCTCGACGACAAGCTCGCGGATCTGAACCGCGGCCCGTCCGTCGACGACCGGCTCGAAGCGCTGAAGAAGCAGCTCAATACGCCGGCGCAGTAAATGCTCGATGCGTGTACTTGCTCGCAGCAAGTACACGCAGCAATGACAGCAGTAGCAGTACATGCCGGTGCGCTCGCTTCTGAACGCACCGGCATACCGGCCGCCACAGGCAGCCACCGCAATCGACTGATGGAGACGGGCGCGCCCCGCCCGGTCCGCAAATGAAAAAACTTTTCGCAACCGCCTTCGCTTCGCTGCTGCTCGTGTCGGCCGCGGCGTTCGCGGTGCCGACCGCCCAGCAAATCGAATCGGCGATGTCGCAGGGCAACTGGCAGCAGGCCGACGCCGGCCTCACCGAAGTGTTGCAAGCGCATCCGAACAACGCACACGCGCACTATCTGTACGCCCAGGTGCTCGATCGCGAAGGCCGTTCCGCCGAGGCGCTCGCGCAGGTCCAACAGGCAAAGACGCTCGATCCGCAGATCCGCTTCACCGACCCGGGCCGCTTCGCGCAAACCGAAGCGCGCCTGCGCCGCGACGCGGAACGCGCGGGCGGCAACGTCACCCGTCACGCCGCGAATCCGTTCGCGCAGCAGAATGCGCCTGCTGTGCAGCAACAGTCGGCGATGATGTCGCAAGCGCAACAACGGCATGGTCCGGGGGTGGGTATGTGGATCGGTATCATTGTTCTGATCGCGGTGATCGCGCTCGTGCTGCGCTGGACCTTGCGCCGCGCGCGCAGCCAGGAAGACACGCGCGCCGACGAGGATCGCCGCGCGCAATTGAAGCGCGCCACCGACATGCTCAACACGGTGCGTTCGATCAAGCTCGACGTGAAGCTGTCCACCGCGCCGGGTCACGAGTTGCTCGAGAAAGACGTCGAAGCGACCGAAGAACAGTTGCGCGGCGCCGTCGAAACGCTGTCGAACGGCAAGAATCCGCTGCCGCCCTATGCACTCGACGAGTTCGAGCAGCGCATCGCGAGCCTGCGTGCGCGCGCCGACGGCCGGCCCGATCCGACCGCCGCGTCCGTGGGCAGCGCTCAGCAATCGACGTACGCGCAGGAAGCCGAGCGCTTCGGCAACCCGCAACCGCCTTATCCGCAACAGGGTCCCTATCAGCAGCAGCCGCAGGTCATCGTGCAGCAAGGCGGTGGCATGGGTGGCGGCATGGGCGGCCTGCTGACCGGCGTGCTGCTTGGCGAGGCGCTCAGTCATGGGCGTGACCGCGTAGTCGAGCGCGACGTGATCGTCGACCCCGACGAACTGCGCCGGCGCGGCAACGACGGCGGAAACGGCGGCGGCCTCGACTTCGGTCAGGGTTCGAACGACTGGAACGATGACGGCAGCGGCGGCGGCATCGACATGGGCAGCAACGACGATTCCGGCGGTTGGACCGATACCTGATCGAACCCGATCGATCCGCGTCGAATGAAAAGACAGGCTCCTTCGCGGAGCCTGTTTTTTGCCTGCCGGTTTTGTGTACCGCCTTCGTTCGAGTCAGGCCCGCGCCGACTCCGCCTGGCTACCCTCGTGCTGCGCGAGCACGACCGCCCCCGCAAACAGCCGCACGACGAAACGTTCCGAGTAATCGATCAATGCGTCGCGGCGCGCGGCGTTCGCATCGATGTATTCAGCGGATAGATGAAACAGTTGCAGCACGATCTGCGTGCAGACTTCGTCGACGGTCTCGCGCGCGAGTCGCGGCATCAATTCGAGCTGCACGACGTCGTCCGCCATCTCCGCCGACACCTCGTGCAGGTTCGCGCGTACCGCTTCGCGCAAAGCCGGCGACGTGCCGTGGTATTCGGCCAGCGCGCTCAGGAACGCCTCGCGGTTCGCGAGCGCGAACGCGAAAAACGCGACGCACGCGCGCCGCGGCACGCTGTGCGGTTCGTCGTGCGCGGCGAGCCAGCGCTCGCGCCGCAGCATCGGCCGAAGCCGTCGGCTCACCGAGGCGACGGCTTCGTGCGCGAGCTCGTCGAGCGCGCTGAAATGGCGGTAGAACGTGTTCGGATTGAGCCCCGCCTCGCGTGCGAGCTCGCGCAAGCCGAGGCTCGCGAAACTGCGGCCGCCGGCGGTCAATCGCAGCGCGGCCTCGATCAGCTTGCGCTTGCCGGGCGGCAACTCCGGGCCGGCGACGGACGCTGCTTCGGGGACGGTCGTCATCGTGCGTTCAATCGTCGCGCGGTATGCGCGTTTAATAGCTGCACTCTAAACGATCTTGACGCGATGTGTACAGTTGTCTACCCTGCGCGTTAAGCCGTGTGTAGACAGCTGTAGACGCGCGATTTCGCCCCTGCCCGTCGCGCCGCGCGAGTCCAGCGCGCCGTAGCCGCTATCGTTTCACCCGCCGCTTTCGCCCCGTGCCGGAGACCGCTGTGACGCCTGTCCCTTCCGCTTCATCCACCGCGCTGCGGATTGCTATCGTCGGCAGTGGCTTTGCCGGCATCGGCATGGCCATCCGTCTGCAGCAAATGGGCATCACGTCGTTTACGGTCTATGAGGCCGCGAGCGGTATCGGCGGCACGTGGCGTGACAATACCTACCCCGGCGCGGCCTGCGATGTCCCCTCGCATCTCTATTCGTTCTCGTTCGAGGCGAATCCGGCGTGGTCGCGCTCGTTCAGCAGCCAGGCCGAAATTCTCGCGTATCTGCAGCACTGCGCGCGCAGGTACGGCGTCGATCGCTACGTGCGTTGCAATGCGAAAGTGAGCGCCGCGCGCTTCGACGAAGCGCGGCAGATCTGGCTCGTCGAGCTCGACACGAACGGCGCGCGCGAAATCGTCGAGGCCGACGTGCTGATCGCCGCGAACGGTCCGCTGTCGCGTCCGGCGCTGCCGCACATCGCCGGCATCGAACGTTTCGAGGGCAAGCTGTTCCATTCGGCGCGCTGGGATCACGCCTATCCGCTCGACGGCAAACGCGTCGCGGTAATCGGCACCGGCGCGAGCGCGATCCAGTTCGTGCCGAAAATCCAGCCGCGTGTCGCGCATCTGGCTCTGTTCCAGCGCACCGCGCCGTGGGTGATGCCGAAGCGCGACAAGCCGATCGGCCTGCGCGCGCAATGGCTGTTCCGTACGCTGCCGTTCACGCAGCGCTTCGTTCGCAGCGCGATCTATTGGCAGCTCGAGTCGCGCGGGATCGCGTTCGTCGTCAATCCGAAGCTGATGAAGATGCCGATGAAGTTCGGTCTCAGCTATCTGCAGCGACGCGTCAAGGACCCGGCGCTGCGCGGGAAGCTCACGCCGAACTACCGGCTCGGCTGCAAGCGCGTGCTGCTGTCGAGCGACTATTACCCGGCCGTCTGTCAGCCGAACGTCGACGTCGTGACGAGCGGTATCCGCGAGATCGTCGCGGATGGCATCGTGACCGACGACGGTCTGCACCACCACGCGGACGCGATCATCTGCGGCACCGGCTTCCAGGTCAACGACGTGCCCGCGCCGTTCGAAGTGACCGGTCTCGACGGCACCGACCTCAGCACGCTATGGCTGCGCGATGGCCCCGAGGCCTATCTCGGCACGAGCATCGCGAACTTCCCGAACTTCTTCATGATCGTCGGCCCGAACACGGGGCTCGGCCATAACTCGATGATCTACATGATCGAGTCGCAACTGCGGTATATCGGCGATTGCCTGCGCGTGCTGCGCAAACAGAATGCGCGCACGATGACCTTGCGCGCCGACGTGCAGCGCGATTTCAACGCGCGTTTGCAACAGGAGATGCGGCACGCGGTGTGGACGAGCGGCTGCCACAGCTGGTATCAAACGCAGAGCGGCAAAGTCACCGCGATCTGGCCCGGCTTCACGTTCAGCTTTCGCAAGCGTACGCGCCGCGTGCGGCCGCAGGATTACTGCTTCGCGCGTTGAGTCCGCACAATGGCAATCCGGCGCCGCGGGCATGGGCCGGCGCATTCGTTACCCGCCACCGCTCAGCAACTGCAACAGCTCCCACAGAAACTTCACGATGATCACGATCAGTTCCCACAGCCGATAGAGCGGCTGCCAGTCCAGCACGCGCAGAAGGGACTCGATCATCGCTATCGTCAGAAGAAGTGAGGGCCGCGATTTCTCTCAAACCGCCATCATGACCCGCTTGCGCTCCGCGCGCTGCATGAAGAAGTTCGCCGCGACGACGCCGACCGTGACGACCGCGATGAACAGCGTCGCGAGCGCATTCATTTCCGGGTTCAGACCAAGTCGCACGCGCGAGAACACGACGAGCGGCAAGGTCGTCGAACCGGGACCCGACAGGAACGCGGACAGCACCACGTCGTCGATAGACAGCGTGAACGACAGCAGCCAGCCCGACACCAGCGCCTGTGAGATCAGCGGCAGCGTGACGAAGAAGAACACGCGCAGCGGTGTCGCGCCGAGGTCGAGCGCGGCTTCCTCGAGCGACGGATGCAGTTCGCGCACGCGCGATTGCACGATGATCGCGACGTACGAAATACACAGCATCACGTGACCGATCCAGATCGTGAAGATGCCGCGTTCGGCCGGCCAGCCGATCCAGCGCGCCATTTCGATGAACAGCAGCAACAGCGAGATGCCCTGAATCACTTCGGGGATCACCAGCGGCGCGTTGATCATGCCGGTGTACAGCGTGAAGCCGCGAAAGCGCCCCATGCGCGCGAGCACGAAGCCGGCCCACGTACCGATGATCACCGACGCGAACGCCGTCAGCAGGCCGATACGCAGCGACAGCCACGCCGACGTGATCAGCTCGCCGTCCTGCAACAGCGCCGCGTACCAGCGCGTCGAGAAGCGCGTCCACACCGTCACCAGTTGCGATTCGTTGAACGAATACACGACGAGGCTGACGATCGGGATATACAGAAACAGAAAGCCGATGCCCAGAGCGATCAACTGCAGCATGCGATTCGGCTTCATTGGCGGCCCTCCTCCAATGCCTTCGCCTGGGCATGCTGGAACAGCGCCATCGGCACCAGCAGCAGCAATACCATCGCGCATGTGACGGCGGACGCCATCGGCCAGTCGGCGTTGTCGAAGAACTCATTCCACATCACGCGGCCGATCATCAGCGTGTTCGCGCCGCCGAGCAACTCGGGAATCACGTACTCGCCGACCGCCGGAATGAACACCAGCAGACAGCCCGCGATGATGCCGTTCTTCGACAGCGGCAGCGTGATCTGCCAGAACGCCTTCCACGGCTTCGCGCCGAGGTCGTAGGCGGCTTCCAGCAAGGTCAGGTCCATTTTCACGAGATGCGCGTACAGCGGCATCACGAGAAACGGCAGGTACGAATAGACCATGCCGATATAGACCGCCGTGTTCGTGTGATACAGCTCGATCGGCGAATGGATCAGACCGAGCGACATCAGGAAGTTATTCAGCAGCCCGTTGTTCTTCAGAATGCCGATCCATGCGTACACGCGGATCAGGAACGAGGTCCAGAATGGCAGCATCACGGCCATCATCAGCAGATTGCGGGTGGCCGGATTGGAGCGCGCGATGTAGTACGCCATCGGATAGCCGATCAGCAGACACAGCACGGTCGAAATCGCCGCGACCACGACCGAATTCACATAGGTCGCGAAGTACAGGCTGTCGGTCAACAGAAACGCGTAGTGCGACAGATCGAGCGTGATGTGCAGCGCGCCTTCCGCGAAGGTGACGAGCTGCGTGTACGGCGGAATGCCGAGCTGCGAATCGGCGAAGCTGATCTTCACGACCAGCAGGAACGGCACGAGGAAAAACAGCAGCAGCCAGATGAACGGCCCCGCCACCACCGCGGTGCGTCCCCTGAATTTCAGACGCCGCGCGGGCCACGCGAAAAACGACGAAAGCGCCTCTTTCATGACGTCAGCACCACGCCGGCCGATGCGCTCCAGCGCACGTAGACTTCGTCGCCCCAGGTCGGCGGATCGATTTCGGTGAGCGCCAGGCTCGTCACGTTCGCGATCACGGTCTTGCCGCCGTCGAGCTTCACGTGATACAGCGAATAGCCGCCCATGTACGCAATATTCGTGACGACGCCCCTGCCCCAGTTGTAGGCGCCCTCCGGCGGCTTACGCGTGAGGGCGATGCGTTCGGGCCGCACCGAGATCGTCACCGGCATGCCTAGCGGACCGGTGATGCCGTGATTGACGTGCAAATGGCACGTCAGATCCGGCGTTTCGATGAACACGTGATCGGGTTCGTCCTCGACCGTATGGCCTTCGAACAGATTGGTCGAGCCGATGAATTCCGCCGAGAAACGGCTGTTCGGATACTCGTAGACTTCATGCGGCGTGCCGAGCTGCACGATCTGGCCTTCGCTCATCACGGCGAGGCGGTTGGCCATCGTCATCGCTTCCTCCTGATCGTGCGTGACCATCATGCAGGTGACGCCGACCTGGTCGAGAATGTTGACGAGCTCGATCTGCGTGCGCTGGCGGATCTGCTTGTCGAGCGCCGACATCGGCTCGTCGAGTAGCAGCAGCTTCGGCCGCTTGACGAGCGAGCGCGCGAGCGCAACGCGCTGTTGCTGGCCGCCCGATAGCTGATGCGGCTTGCGCTTCGCGAAGCGGCCCATCTGCACGAGTTCGAGCGCGTTGTGTACGCGGTCTTTCAGCTCGGCCTTCGGCACGCCTTCCTGCTTCAGACCGAACGCCACGTTCGCCTCGACCGTCATGTGCGGAAAGAGCGCGTACGACTGGAACATCATGTTGACCGGCCGGCGATACGGCGGCAGTTGCGCGAGATCTTCTCCATCGATCAGGATCTTGCCCGACGTCACGGTTTCGAGCCCGGCCATCATGCGCAGGAGGGTCGACTTGCCGCAGCCCGAGCTGCCGAGCAGCGCGAACAGCTCGCCCTTCTTCACCGTCAGATTGACCCCTTTGACCGCGACGGTTTCGCCGAACTTCTTCACGACATCGACGATCTGGATGAACTGCTCCGTTGCGTCGCCCGTAACGGCTTTCGAGCCTGTCGACGGCACGGCCGCCGTCCCGGCCAGCGCGCCCGGCTGGTCACTACTCATCATAATGCTGCTTCACTCCGGCGTTTGACGAACAAAGCCCCCGGTGAACACCGAGGGCTTCATAGGCTGCTTATCTGTTTGTTGCCGCGCCTAGCGGCCGGACTTGAACTCGGTCCATAGCCGCGTTTGCAGCCGCTGGATTTCCTGCGGCAGCGGTTTCAACAGGAACAGCGTCTTGATGGTTTCCGGCGACGGGTACACGGCCGGATCGTTCGCGACGTCCTTGTCCACGTACTTGCGCGCTTCCATATTGACGCTCGGGTAGTACACGGCGTTGGTGATCGCAGCGTGCACCTGCGGCGTCTCGATGTAGTTGATCCACTCGAGCGCGGCTTCCTTGTGCTTCGCGTCCTTCGGAATCGCCATCACGTCGAACCACACCGGCGCGCCGCCCTTCGGCACGAAGTACTCGATCTTGTACGGCTTCTTCGCCTCGATCGCGCGATGCTTGGCGATCACGACGTCGCCCGACCAGCCATACGCGAAGCAGATGTCGCCGCCGACGAGGTCGTTGATGTAGCCCGACGAGTTGAACTGCGTGATGTACGGGCGGATTTTCTTCAGCATCGCGAGCGCGGCGCGGTAGTCGGCCGGGTTCGTGCTCATCGGGTCCTTGCCCATGTAGTGCAGCGCGGCTGCGAACATCTGGTCCGGCGCGTCGAGCACCGACACGCCGCAGGCCTTGAGCTTCGAGATGTTTTCCGGCTTGAACAGGATGTCCCAGCTATCGAGCGGCGCGTCCTTGCCGAGGATCTGCTGGACCTTCGTCACGTTGTAGCCGAGGCCGGTCGTGCCGTACGCCCAGGGCACCACGTACTTGTTGCCCGGATCGGCGCCGGCGACGAGCGCCATCAGCGACGGGTCGAGGTACTTCAGGTTCGGCAGCTTCGATTTGTCGAGCGGCTCGAAGATGCCCGCGGCGATCTGCTTGCCCGCGTAGTTGCTGGTCGGCACGACGATGTCGTAGCCCGAATTGCCGGTGAGCAGCTTCGCCTGCAGCGTGTCGTCGCTGTCGTAGTTGTCGTACTTGACCTGGACGCCGGTCTGTTTGGTGAAGTTCGGGATCGTGTCCTTCGCGATGTAGTCGGACCAGTTATACACGTTGAGCTGCGTATCCTTCGCAGCGGCCGTCAACCACGGCGCCGCGCACAAGATCAGCGCCGCCATATGCCCCATTATCCGCTTGTTCATCCCGTTCTCCGATCCTCTCGTCACTCAAGCCGCGCCGTCACCCGCACGGTCCCCTGAAAACCCCGAAAACTACCACCAATTATTGCCCGCACAAAAAAAAACCCGGAGCTGTCGCGCAAACGGTACAGGCTCTGGCCGCACCCTTGCAAAATGGGCGCAATTTTAACGGGTTATCGGCGCCTGTCTACCGAAAAATACGCGGGCGTCGGTCGCGCTTTATCCGCGCTGGGCACCGGCTGCGGGGTTTCGTCGAGTCGCTGTCATCTGGTTGTCAGGTCGGCGTTGGCTCGCACCTGGGTGGCGCGCCGCCCTGGCCCGCGCGAGTGCCGGACGGTGCTCGCCGGTTCAGAGCCGCGTCGGCGACCGGCGCACCTTTCATGCGCCGCGGCGCCGCCACGACGGCTCGAATGCTCCTATCATGATCTTTTGATGCGTATTGCGCGACGTCGTCGCGCGATGGCCGGCCAGCCGCTGCGCGCGTGCGATGGGCATGTGACTTGCGACAGGATGCGTTTCCCAGAAGCTCTGGCACGATGAACACCAATCCTTTCGCGATGCGTCCCAACCGGCGCCGACGCCTGCCGGTCGAGCCGACGCGTCCGGCGCACTGGTTCTCGTTCCTCGGCGCCGGCGCGCTGATCGCGGTCGGCTATATCGATCCCGGCAACTGGGCGACCGCGCTCGGCGCCGGCGCGGGCTACGGCTACCGCCTGCTCGGCATCGTGCTGCTGTCGAGCCTGATGGGGATGCTGATGCAATGGCTGTCGTCGCGCCTCGGCGTCGTGACCGGGCGCGACCTCGCGCAATTGTGCCGCGAGCGCAATGGCCGGCGCGCGACGCTGTTCCTGTGGCTGACGAGCGAGGTCGCGATCATCGCCTGCGATGTCGCCGAGGTGGTCGGCAGCGCGGTCGCGCTGCAACTGCTGCTCGGCGTGTCGCTGACGGCCGGCGTGCTGATGTCGGCGGTCTGCACCTTCGCGCTGCTCGCGCTCCAGCAGAAAGGCGGCCGCAGGCTGGAGGCGGTGATCGCCGCGCTGATCGGCTTCGTCGGCCTGTGCTTCGTCGTGCAGCTCGCGCTCGCGCGACCCGACTGGCGCGCGGCGCTCGCCGGCACCGCGCCGAGCCTGGAGCTGATCAGGAGCGCGGGCATGCTGTGGCTAGCGGCCGGCATCGTCGGCGCGACGGTCATGCCGCACAACCTGTATCTGCATTCGGCGCTGGTCAAGCATCACGCGCCCGACAGCAGCGACGCGCAGATCAAGGCCGCGCTGCACGTCGTCAATCTCGATACCTTTGGGTCGCTTGCGTTCGCGTTCGTGATCAACGCGGCGCTGCTGATCGTCGCGGCCGCCGTGTTCTATGCCAGCGGCCATCGCGACGTGACCGATCTGGCCGATGCGCATCGGCTGATCGCGCCGCTCGTCGGCAGCCGCTGGGCCGGCATCCTGTTCGCGACGGCGCTGCTCGCGTGCGGACTCAGCGCGACCGTCACCGGCACGCTGGCCGGTCAGACGGTGATGGAGGGCTTCCTGCGGCTGCGGTTACCGCGCTGGAAACGCGCGCTGCTCACGCGTGCGCTCGCGATCGGGCCGGCCCTGCTCGCGGTGGGCGTGTTCGGCCAGCATGGCTCGAATCAGTTGCTGGTCGCGAGCCAGGTCGTGCTGAGCTTGCAATTGCCGCTCGCGGTCGTGCCGCTGATCCGCTGCGCGTCCGATGCGGCGCTGATGCGCGGCTGGCGCGTGCACGGCGTGCCGCTCGTGCTGTCGTGGCTGTCGGCGGCGTTCATCATTGCGCTCAATGGCGCGCTGATGTGGCAACTGGCGACTTCGGCGTGATCGCAGACGCAAAGGTCAGCGCAATTGACATGAAGTTCGCACGACGCTGAGCGGCGCATGCAAGGCGCACGGCGCGCATCGGTTAACATAGCGGGACTTCGCCTCCCCGCCTCAAGGTTTCCGATGACTTCGAATCTCCACGATCTTCCCGACAGCCCGTGCATCGGCGTCTGCTCCACGCTCTTCGACGAGGTCTGTAAGGGCTGCGGCCGCACCGCCAGCGAGGTGTCGAACTGGGTGTTTCTGAGCGACGAGGAAAAGCGCGCGATCTGGGCCCGGATCGAACGGGAAGGCACGGCGATGCGGTTTCAGAACGACAAGGTGTGAGCGTGTTCGTTGCGCGCATCGCACGTTGACGCGACCATAAAAAAAAGCCCGCTTCGACGAAGCGGGCTTTTTGCTGCGACGCGATTCGATCAGCGTGAATCGAAACGCTTATTGAACACCCTGACTCGTCAGGAAGTCCTCGTAGTTGCCACCGAAGTCGTTCAGCGTGCCATTGGTCTTCACTTCGATGATCCGGTTCGCGAGGCCGCTCACGAACTCGCGGTCGTGGGAGACGAAAATCAGCGTGCCGTCGAACTTGTCGAGCGCGATCTGCAGCGACTCGATCGACTCCATATCCATGTGGTTGGTCGGCTCGTCCATCAGCAGCACGTTGTGGCGGCCCAGCATCAGCTTGCCCCAGATCATGCGGCCCTTCTCGCCGCCCGACAGCACCTTGACCGACTTGCGAATGTCGTCCGCATTGAACAGCAGCCGGCCGAGCGTGCCGCGCACCATCTGCTCGTCGTCGCCTTCCTTGCGGTACTGGTCGATCCAGTCCATCAGCGTGACGTCGCTCGGAAACTCTTCGTACGTGTCCTGCGGCATGTAGCCGACGTTGGCGTTTTCCGCCCACTTCACCGTGCCGTGGTCGAGTTGCAGATTGCCGAGCAACGAGCGCAGCAGCGTGGTCTTGCCCGCGCCGTTCTCGCCGATGATCGCGATGCGCTCGCCCGGCTGCACGCTGATGCTGAAGTTATTGAAGATCGAGCGCTCGTATTTCTTGGAGATGCTGTCGGCGACCACCGCGATGTTGTGCAGCTTCTTCTCGAACTCGAAGCGGATGAACGGGTTCTGCCGCGACGACGGCTTGAATTCCTCGATCTTGATCTTGTCGATCATCTTCAGACGGCTGGTGGCCTGGCGCGCCTTCGACTTGTTCGCCGAGAAGCGGCGCACGAAGTCCTGCAGATCGGCCACGCGCTCCTTCGCCTTCGCGTTGGCGGCCTGCTGACGCTCGCGCGCCTGCGTGCTGGCGAGCATGTAGTCGTCGTAGTTGCCCGGATAGACCTTCAGCGTGCCGTAGTCCATGTC
Organism: Paraburkholderia sp. 40; assembly: GCF_050434105.1. NCBI lineage: Bacteria > Pseudomonadati > Pseudomonadota > Betaproteobacteria > Burkholderiales > Burkholderiaceae > Paraburkholderia > Paraburkholderia sp. 40. Next base: position 1,112,342 of record NZ_JBNPVY010000004.1, read on the forward strand.
GGCCATGTGCGTGCAGACCTGGTTCAGGAAGTGCCGGTCGTGCGAGATGATGATCATCGTCGAGTTGTACTGGTTGAGAACATCTTCCAGCCAACGGATCGAGTTGATGTCGAGGTTGTTGGTCGGCTCATCCAGCAGCAGCACGTCCGGCTTCGAGAACAGCGCCTGCGCGAGCAGCACGCGCAGCTTCCAGCCAGGCGCCACGTTGCTCATCGGGCCGTTGTGGTCTTCGATCGCGATGCCGATGCCGAGCAGCAGTTCGCCCGCGCGCGCCTCGGCCGTGTAGCCGTCGTACTCGGCGAACTTCGCTTCGAGTTCGGCCGCGTGCATGTAGTCGTCGTCGGTCGCGTCGGGGTTCGCGTAGATCGCGTCGCGCTCGGTCATCGCGGCCCACATTTCGGCATGGCCCATCATCACGACGTCGAGCACGCGCACGTCTTCGTACGCGAACTGGTCCTGGCGCAGCTTGCCCAGACGCACGTTCGGCTCGAGCATCACGTTGCCCGAGCTGGGCTCGAGATCCGAACCGAGAATCTTCATGAAGGTGGATTTACCGCAGCCGTTCGCACCGATCAGGCCATAGCGATTCCCTCCCCCAAATTTGACCGAAATGTTCTCGAAGAGGGGCTTCGGCCCGAATTGCATGGTGATATTGGCAGTAGACAGCACAGCGCGTCCCTTTGAATGTGATATCGGCGAAAAACCTGACATTTTAGCAGGTTTGGAGATTTCAACCCGACAGTTGTTCCGGCGCGGCCCGCGTCACCCGCTCGAGCCCCATCGCGGCACCCAGTCGCAGCAATTGCTGGACCGTCGACGCGACCGGCATCGGCGTGCCGGTCTCAGGCGGTCGCCGCGACCGTATCGACGTCCTTCTGGAATGTGCGCAACGCGCCGATCGGCGCGAGCCCGCTTTGCGTCATGCGCGGTACGAAAGTCCGCAGCAACACCGAATCGGCCGAGCCGCCGGCGAGCGCCTCGGGCAGCCTCGCGGCGTCGATGCCGCTGCGCTGCGCGAGGCTCACCGCTTCGGTGATCGCGGCGACGGTCGCGGTGACGATCGCCTGATTGCAGAGCTTCGCGGTTTGCCCGGCGCCGACCTCGCCCATGTGCGTGACGCGGGCGGCATAGGCATCGAGCAAGGGGCGCACCGCTGCGAGATCGCTGGCGGCGCCGCCGGCCATGATCGCGAGCGTGCCCGCTGTGGCGCCGGCGACGCCGCCCGAAACCGGCGCGTCGATCCAGCCAATCGAAGCGCCATCCCGAGAGGTTCCCGTGCCCGCCGCGCCGGCCGCCGCGCCGCCCGCCTCGCCGAAATCCGTCACCCGCCGCGCCAGCGCGCGCGTCGCGGCCGGCGCAATGCTCGAATGATCGACGATCCAGCGCATGCGGCGCGGCGCCGCAGGGCCGCCATCGAGCAGCCCCGCCGGGCCGAACACAATCTGCTCGACCGCCGCCCGGATCATCGGCGCGCCCATCAGACCGGGGCCGCAAAAACCAGTTTCCACGTTCGAACCTCGTCGGCTATCAGATTGAATGGCTTATGTTGCGTACAGATGATAGCGACCGCGCCCCGCGCTGAAGTCGCGCGATACCGGGCATGCGATGTGCGGTATCGATGGTTCGAGCGGCGACGTCTGATCCGCCGCGCAGGCGATTGCGCTGGCGAGGACGCATATGTCCGTCGGACTGCGCGAACCGTTGCCTATACTTTTTTCCATGCACGTTTCCGAGCAGCGTTTTACTGACCAGCGGCGCACACCAAGGAGGAACTCATGTCAGAACACGTTTACAAGAAGATCGAACTGACCGGTTCGTCGAAGAAATCGATCGACGACGCGATCACCACCGCGATTGCCAAAGCGTCGGAAACGCTGCGCAATCTGCACTGGTTCGAGGTCACGGAAACGCGCGGCCAGATCGAGAACGGCCAGGTCGCGTACTGGCAGGTAACGCTGAAGGTCGGCCTGCGCATCGAGGACTGAGCGGCGACCGCACGACACGCTTGCCCGTTGCCACGCGCAAGCCGCAAACAGAAAAGCTGCGTCCAGGCTGGGCTGGACGCAGCTTTTTTTCAACAACGGACCGCCCGATTTACTTCGGCAGCGACCCGTCGACACCCTCCACGTACCAGTTCAGGCGCTGCAGTTCCGCATCGGTCAGCGTCTTGCCTTCAGGCACCTTCACCGTGCCCGACTGATCCTTGATCGGGCCCGTGAACACGTCGCGCTTGCCGCTCGCGAGTTCGTCGCGCTTCGCGGCAACCTGCTTCTGCCCATCGGCCGGAATCGCCGACGTGTTCAGGTCCTCGAGGTTGACAGCCTTCTGCGGAATGCCCCACCACACCGGATCGTTCTTCCACTTGCCGTCGAGCACCTGCTGGATCACCGCGCTGTAGTACACGCCCCAGTGCGCGACGACCGAGCCGAGATGCGCATCAGGACCGAACTTCTTCATGTCCGAATCCCAGCCGAACGCGTGCACGTGCTTCTCCGACGCGGTCGCGAGCGTCGCGCTCGAATCGGTGTTCTGCAGCAGCACGTCGGCGCCCTGGCCGATCAGCGTTTCGGCGGCCTGCTTTTCCTTGCCCGGATCGAACCAGCTGTTGATCCAGATCACCTTCGTATGCACCTTCGGATTCACCGAGCGCGCGCCGAGCGTGAACGCGTTGATGTTGCGCACCACTTCCGGAATCGGCACCGACGCGACGAAGCCGAGCGTGTTGCTCTTCGTCACGTAGCCCGCGGCGACGCCGGCCAGATACGCGCCCTGGTACATGCGCACGTCGTAGGTGCCGAAGTTCGGCGCCTTCTTGTAGCCGGTCGCGTGCAGGAAGATGGTGTCCGGGAAGTCCTTGGCGACCTTGAGCTGGAAGTCCTGGAAGCCGAAGCTCGTGCCGAAGATGATCTTGTTGCCCTTGTTCGCGAGATCGCGGAACACGCGCTCGGAGTCGGCCGATTCGGGCACGTTCTCGACGCGCGTGATCTTGATCCTGTTGCCGAACTTCGCTTCGGCTTCCCGCGAGCCCTGATCGTGCGCGAAGGTCCAGCCGGCATCGCCCGGATTGCCGAGATAGACGAACGCGACGCCCGGCACGTCAGCGGCCTGCGCGGTTTGCGCGAGCGGCGCCGCAAGCGCCAGCGACGCCGCACCCCAAGCGAAAGCGGTCAGCAGATTTCTTCTCTTCATGTTTTTTCCCCTGTCGTAATGAGCGAATAGTTTGAGCGGATCGATAAAGAACCTGTGTCGCCGTCAGCCCGCCGAGAAAAACGGCTTGCCGAGCGACGCGGGTGCATTCAGGCGAATCGTGTTCGGATTGCGCGAGATCAGCGCGAGCACGACGATCGTCGCGACGTACGGCAGCATCGCGAGGAACTGCGTCGGCACCGGCACACCGATCGCCTGCGCATAGAACTGCAGCCCCGTCACCGCGCCGAACAGCAGCGAGCCGATCAGCAGTCGCCCAGGGCGCCACGTCGCGAACACCACGAGCGCGAGCGCGATCCAGCCGCGGCCCGAGGTCAGGTTCTCCTGCCACAGGTGCAGATTGACGATCGAATAGTAGCCGCCCGCGAGCCCCGCCATGCCGCCGCCGAACGCGACCGCCCCATAGCGCACGCCGACCACCGGAAAGCCGACCGAATGCGCGACCTGCGGCGATTCGCCGACCGAGCGCAGCACGAGTCCCGCGCGCGTGCGATAGAGGAACCAGCCGATCGCGGCGAACATCAGGAACGCGAGGTAATCGAGCGGGGTGAGGGTAAACAGCGCCGGGCCGAGCACCGGGATGTTCGACAGGCCGGGGATCGTCCATGTATCGATCGTCGCGCGCACCGCCGCCGACGTGTACGGCTTGCCGACGTACGCGGACAGCCCGATGCCGAAGATCGTCAGCGACAGGCCGGTCGCGACCTGGTTGGCGAGCATCGTCAGCGTGAGGAACGCGAACAGCAGCGACATCGCGAGACCGGCGCCGATCGCGGCGAGCACGCCGAGCCACGGGCTGCCGGTGATCGACGTGACCGCGTAGCCGCTGACGGCGCCCATCAGCATCATCCCTTCCACACCAAGATTGAGTACGCCCGATTTTTCGGCGACGAGTTCGCCGGCGCCCGCGAACATCAACGGGATCGACGCGGTGATCGCGCTCGACGTGAGCGCGCTGGCTTGCTGGATATCCATATCGAGTCTGAAAGCGGATTAGCGAGCTTATTGGCAAACTTAACGAGCCACTGCTGCGGCCGAGCGGCGCCGCACGCGGTAGTTCACGAACAGGTCGGCGCCGAGCAGGCAGAACAGCAGCAGCCCCTGGAACACGCCCGAGAGCGCCTGCGGCAATTGCATCGAGGTCTGCACCGCTTCGCCGCCAAGATACAGCAACGCCATCAGCAGACTGGCGAGCACGATGCCGAGCGGATGCAGCCTGCCGACGAACACGACGATGATCGCGGTGAAGCCGTAGCCCGGCGACCACGTCGCCTGCAACTGGCCGATCGGACCGGCGATTTCGCCCATACCGGCGAGGCCCGCGAGGCCGCCGCTAATCAGCAGCGACGTCCAGATCGTCTTCTTGTCGGAGAAACCGGCGTAACGCGCGGCGAGCGGCGCAAGTCCGCCGACGTTCATCCGGTAGCCCGCGAAGCTCTTGCGCATGAACAGCCAGACGAGCGGAATCGCGATCAGCGTGAGGAACACGGACGCGTTCAGGCGCGTGCCACGCAGAAATTTCCAGTGCCAGTCGCCATACAGCGTCGGAAACAGCGCGTCGCCGCTGAACATCTCCGACAGCGGGAAGTTCATGCCCTGCGGATCGCGCCACGGGCCGCTCACGAGATAGATCAGCAGTTGCGTCGCGACGTACGTGAGCATCAGGCTCACGAGAATCTCGTTGGTATTGAAGCGGCTCTTCAGAAACGCGGGAATCGCGGCCCACGCCATGCCGCCGAGGATGCCGGCCGCCATCATGGTCGGCAGGATCCACCAGCCGCTCGCCTGATCGAAATAGATCGCGACGCCGCTCGCCGCGATGCCGCCGAGCAGCATCTGCCCTTCGGCGCCGATGTTCCACACGTTCGCGCGATAGCCGATCGCGAGACCGAGGCCGATCAGGCACAACGGCGACGCCTTCAGCAGCAGCTCCGACCAGCCGTTGGTGCTCGACAGCGGCTCGATGAAGAACCCGTGCATCGCCTGCAACGGGTCGCGGCCGACGAGGCCGAAGATCAGGAAGCCGATCGCGAGCGTCAGCAACGCGGCGATCAGCGGCACGGCGAGCTGCATCGTGCGCGACGGCGACGTGCGGGCTTCGAGTCGATAGGGAAGCATCATGGGTAGCGTGTATTTGTTCGGGTTCTGTTCTTCAGGGTCCGCATTCGCGTGCGTGGTTAGCGTCCTGGCGTGGCCGGCGGGCAACGCCTCGCCTCATGCATGCGCCGGCTGATCCGCCGCGGGCGCCGCACCCTCGCGGTCGCCGAACAGCCCCGCCATCCAGCGGCCGATTTCCTCGGCGTTGGTCGCACCGGTCGCGCGCACCGGCGAAAGCCGCCCGCCCGCGAGCACCGCGATGCGATCGCAGATATCGAACAGCTCTTCCAGTTCCTCCGAGATCACCAGAATCGCAACGCCGCGCGCCGACAGATCGAGCAGTTGCTGACGGATGAACGCCGACGCGCCGACATCGACGCCCCACGTCGGCTGCGCGACCACGAGCACCTTCGGCGCCTGCAAAATCTCGCGGCCCATGATGTATTTCTGCAGATTGCCGCCCGACAGACTTTGCGCGAGCGCGTCGGGGCCGCCGCAGCGCACGTCGAACGCGTCGATGCAGCGCTTCGCGAATGCGCGCATCACACCCGTTTTGATCCAGCCCGAGTTGACCATGCTCTGCCGATGCGCGGTGAGCAGCGCGTTGTCGGCGAGGCTCATCGCCGGCACCGCGCCGCGGCCGAGCCGCTCTTCGGGCACGAAGCCGAAGCCGAGCGCGCGCCGCGCGCCCGCGCCGAGGCGCGCGGCCGGTTTGCCGCAGATCGTGATCGCATCGGCCGGCAGGCTGCGTTTTTCAGCGCGCTTCTCGCCGGACAACGCCGCGAGCAGTTCCGCCTGCCCGTTGCCCGACACACCGGCAATGCCGAAGATCTCGCCCGCATGCACGCTGAACGACACGTCGCGCAACGAGGTGCCGAACGGATCGTCGCTCGCGACCGACAACTGCCTGACATCGAGCAGCACCGCGCCCGGCTTGTGCTCGCGCCGCGTGTAGTCCGGCAGCGAGTGGCCGACCATCAACTGCGCGAGCGATGCATGCGTCTCGTTCTTCGGCGTCACATGGCCGGTCACGCGACCGCCGCGCATCACCGTCGCGGTGTCGCACAACTCCTGGATTTCGTCGAGCTTGTGGCTGATGTAGAGGATGCTGCAGCCCTCGGCCGCGAGCCGGCGCAGCGTCGCGAAGAGCTTGCGGACCGCCTGCGGCGTCAGCACCGAGGTCGGTTCGTCCATGATCAACAGACGCGGACTCTGCAGCAGGCAGCGCACGATTTCGACACGCTGCCGCTCGCCGACGGTGAGGCTGTGGACATGCCGCTGCGGATCGATGTCGAGCCCGTAGTCGGCCGACACCTCGCGAATGCGTTTCGCCAACGTCTTCAGATCGAACGGTTCGTCGAGCGCGAGCGCGATGTTTTCGCCGACCGTCAGCGTCTCGAACAGCGAGAAGTGCTGGAACACCATGCCGACGCCGAGCTTGCGCGCAGCGGCCGGACTCGCGATGTCGACCGTCTCGCCTTCCCAACGGATCTCGCCGGCGTCGGGTCGCACCGCGCCGTAGATGATCTTCATCAGCGTGCTTTTGCCCGCGCCGTTCTCACCAAGCACCGCATGGATTTCGCCAGGCGCGACGACGAGCGTGACATCGTCGTTGGCGCGCACGGCCGGGTACTGCTTCGTGATGCCCGTCAGCGCGAGCCGAGGCACCGCCTGGCCGGTGAGTTGCGCGTCGTCGCTAAGTGGAGTGTCGCTCATGAGATTCCGTAGTGCGTTCGTGACGCTGCTTGCCGCCTGCTTGCCGCCTGCTTGCCGCCGGATTGCGGACTATCGGTCCTGCCCGCCGGCGGGCGATCCGTCACCACAACCGGATGACAATACCTAATTCGCCCCACTCAGTCGAGTTGACAAAATTTCCGCAAACCCCCGCCGCTACAAGCTCTGCGGGTATGTCGCCCTTGACGCCGTTTTTCGTCCATATTAAAACGCGTATACCCCCACGCTCGTTCGATCAGCCAGAACATATATTTGGAGAATCCATGAGCCAGCAACGCGAGGCGATCGACACGTACCTGCTGCGCGTGTTGCACACGCTACTGATGGAGCGCAGCGTCACCCGCGCCGCCGTCAAACTGAACCAGTCCCAACCCGCCATCAGCGCGGCGCTGCGCCGTCTGCGCGACATCACCGGCGACCCGCTGCTGGTGCGCGGCAAGTCCGGCATGGTGCCGACCGAGTACGGTCTGCGCCTGCTCGAACCGGTGCAGAACGCGCTGCGCGAAATCGAGCGCATCAAGTTCCAGCAGCACAACTTCGATCCGGCCACGTCGATCCGCTGCTACCGGATCGGCTGTCCCGACTATCTGAACGTACTGTTCGTGCCGACGGTCGTCGAACGTTTCCGCAAGGCCGCACCGAACGCGACGCTCGAATTCCATTCGCTCGGCCCCGCGTTCGACTACGAACTCGCGCTCGAGGACGGCAAGCTCGACATCGTGGTCGGCAACTGGCCGGAGCCGCCCGAGCAGTTGCATCTGTCGAACCTGTTCGTCGATCAGATCGTCTGCCTGATGAGCAACACGCATCCGTTCGCCAAACGCGGCGGGCTCACGCTCGACCAGTACCTGAACGCGCCACACCTCGCGCCGACGCCGTATTCGGTCGGCCAGCGCGGCGCGATCGACGTGCATCTCGCGCGCGAGCGGCTCAAGCGCCATGTGGTCGTCACGCTGCCCTACTTCAATCTGGCGCCGTACGTGCTGATCAAGTCCGACCTGATCTTCACGACGACGCGCCTCTTTGCCGACTACTACGCGAAGTTTCTGCCGCTGACCGTGATGCCCGCGCCGCTCGACTTCCCGCCGATGCAGTACTACCAGCTGTGGCACGAGCGCGTGCATTACTCCGACGAAGTGCGCTGGCTGCGCGGCGTGGTTGGCGAGGCGACCCGGACGTTGATCGACAAGCCCTGACGCCGCATGCGGCGCCGATCGCACTGGCGCCACCGCTCACGGATCAGCGACTCGCGGCTTGCGCGCGGCGCGAGCGCCGCCCCTTCCGCTCGAGCTCAAGCGGCCGCCTCGTAAAGCTGCTGCGCGAGCGCGTTATGCCGCTCGATCACCGGCCCGAGTTCGAGCGTCGCCAACTGCCCATTCTTCACCACCACCTTGCCGTCGATCACGCTATAGCTGACCTGCGACGGCGCGCAGAATACCAGAGCCGCCACCGGATCGTGCAGCGCGCCGGCAAAATGCGGCTCACGCAGATCGAACGCGACGAAATCCGCGGCCATGCCGGGCGCGAGCGCGCCGATGTCGTCGCGATTGAGCACGCGCGCACCACCCAGGGTCGCGATTTCGAGCGCCTCGCGTGCGGTCATCGCATCGGGCCCAAAACCGACGCGCTGCAGCAGCAGCGCCTGGCGCACTTCGGCGACCATCTGCGCACCGTCGTTCGACGCCGAGCCGTCGACGCCGAGCCCAACCGGCACGCCCGCGAGCCGCATGCGCTTGACCGGCGCGATGCCCGACGCGAGCCGCATGTTCGAGCACGGACAGTGCGCGACGCCGGTGCCGGTGCGCGCGAACAGCGCGATGCCCGCGTCGTCGAGTTGCACGCAGTGCGCATGCCATACGTCATGGCCGACCCAGCCGAGATCGTGCGCATACTCGGCCGGCGTCATGCCGAACTTCTCGCGGCTGTACGCGACGTCGTTGAGGTTCTCCGCCAGATGCGTATGCAGCGACACGCCGTACTGGCGCGCGAGCGCCGCCGATTCGCGCATCAGGTCGCGGCTCACCGAAAACGGCGAGCACGGCGCCACGACGACGCGCAGCATGGAGTAGCGCCCATCGTCGTGATATGTCTCGATCAGACGCTGCGTGTCCTTCATCGATGTCCGCTTCGCGCTCGACCACCGAATCGGGCGGCAGGCCGCCGTCCTTGCGTCCCACGCTCATGCTGCCGCGCGCCGCATGAAAGCGCATGCCGATTCGGCGCGCGGCCACGATGCTGTCGTCGAGACGGCTGCCGTTCGGATAGATATACAAATGGTCGCTCGACGTCGTGCAGCCCGACAGCAGCAGTTCGGCCATCGCGGTCAGCGTCGATACTTCGATCATGTCAGGCGTGAGGTTCGCCCACACCTTGTACAGGTTCGTGAGCCAGCCGAACAACTCGGCGTTCTGCGCGGCGGGAATCGCGCGCGTGAGGCTCTGGTACATGTGGTGATGCGTGTTGACGAGGCCCGGAATCACGAGATGGCCGTGCAGGTCGAGTACCTGGTCGGCCGATTGCGGCAGTTGCGCGGTCGGTCCGACCGCGACGATCCGGTTGTCCTCGATATACAGCCCGGCGTCGCGCAGTTCGCGCCGCTCGTCATCCATCGTGACCAGCACGTCCGCGTGCTTCACGAGCATCGTTTTACCGGGTTGTTTCAGTGCTTCATTCATCGTCATTCGTCTGTCCGCCTGATTGCCTGCATGCAAAGCCGTTCGAACGCGATGCGGCGGCACGCCACCGTGCCGTCGCGTTCCGTTGAACGCCATTGGCCCGGTTACCCAGCGTGAGTCGCCGTCTTCGGGGTTTTCCGTGCCAAAGGCCTGCCTTTGCACGGGTGTGTCGCGCCGCCACCTCGCGCGAACCGCATCGGGTTCGCGTGGGTCGCGCTGCACAGCGCTTACCTTCGGTAGCCAAAATCCCGCTGACAACCCGCGCGGTTGCGATACCCAACTTCACACCGCCAATATAGTGGTGCATTTTTGGCGCCGGTACGATCGGCCGATGAGCCGGCGCGGCTTTCGTCTGGCTGTCCATCATGCGCGAACTATTATCTTTCCTATCGCTCGCGCTCGGGACAGAGCATCCTTTCTACAATGGCTGCCACGGCGCTCGCTTCGATTCGCCGACGGGTATGTAGCCACTGACGTGGAGCCTCGATCCGCCGCAAACGTAATGGATCGGGCCGCCGCCGACACCTCGCATTCACACAAGGACAATTGCGAATGGGCAAGCTCACTACCCACGTGCTCGACACCGCGAACGGCCGTCCCGGCGCAGGCATCAAGGTCGAACTCTTCGCGCTCGCGGGCGACACGCGCCGCGCGCTCAAAACCACGGTCACCAATCACGACGGCCGCTGCGACGAGCCGCTGCTCGAAGGCGACGCGCTCGTCGTGGGCGAGTACGAACTCGTGTTCGGCGCGGGCAACTACTTCGCGTCGCTCGGCACGAAGGTACCGGAACCACGCTTCGTCGATCGCGTCGTGCTGCGCTTCGGCGTCGCCGATGCCGACGCGCACTATCACGTGCCGCTGCTGGTGTCGCCGTTTTCGTACAGCACGTATCGGGGCAGCTAGCCCTGCTGGATGCGAGCCGCGTCCGAACCGGCACGAATAGACCCGAACAGGCACGAGCGCCCCGCGATACCCATAACAACCGCGCTGCGTCTTCTATCCGCAGTCGGCGCGATGACCGACGACGTCGAACGTCATCGCGCGCGCAACGAATCAGAAGTGGAGGAGTTTCATGGAAGGCTTTATCACCGACTGGTTGAACCTCGCGATTCGCTGGTTCCACGTCGTCGCCGCCATTGCATGGATCGGCGAATCGTTCTATTTCGTCGCGCTCGACAACAGCCTGAAACCGCCGAGCGATCCGAACCAGCGCCGCCGCGGCGTGTTCGGCGAGCTGTGGCACGTGCATGGCGGCGGCTTCTACAACATGCAGAAGTACACGGTCGCGCCGCCCGAAATGCCCGACGACCTGCACTGGTCGAAATGGCCGTCGTACACGACGTGGCTGTCGGGCTTCGGTCTCTTTACCGTGCTGTATCTGTTCTCGCCGAGCACCTACCTGATCGACAGGAACGTGCTCGACATGGGGCCGGTGGTCGCCGTCGCCTCGGCGATCGGTTTCCTCGCGGCCGGCTGGATCGTCTACGACTCGCTGTGCCGCGTTCTCGGCACACGCGACAAACTTCTCGGCATCTGCGTCGGCGTTTATGTGCTGATCGCGGCGTATCTCGCCTGCCATATCTTCGCGGGCCGCGCAGCGTATCTGATCATGGGCGCGATGCTCGCGACGATCATGTCGGCCAACGTGTTCTTCGTGATCATTCCGGGCCAGCGCAAGATGGTCGACGCGATGCTGAAGGGCGACACGCCGAACCCGATCTACGGTAAGCGCGGCAAACAGCGCTCGGTGCACAACACGTATTTCACGCTGCCGGTCGTGTTCGCGATGCTGTCGAACCACTACGCGATGACCTACACGCATCCGTACAACTGGGCGGTGCTCGTCGTCATCATGCTGGCCGGCGCGCTGATCCGTCAGTTCTTCGTGATGCGCCATCGCGGCCAGGTGTTGTGGTATCTGCCGCTCGTCGGCGTCGCGCTGATGTGCACGGCACTCGCGTGGACCATGCCGCGTCCGGTGGTGCCGCAGGCGCAGGCCGCCAACGCGCCGACGCTGAAGGTCGCCGACATCGCGCCGGTGCTGCAGCAGCGCTGCGTGGCCTGCCACTCCGCGCATCCGACGATGATGGGCAGCGCGCCCGCCGGCGTGCTGATGGATACGCCCGACGAAATTTCGCAGAACGCGCAGCGCATTTACCAGCAGGCGGTCACGTTGAAGGCGATGCCGCTCGGCAACGTCACGCATATGACCGACGACGAGCGGATGAAGATCGCCGCGTGGTTCGAAGGCGGCGCGGCGAAGTAAGGACGTCTGTCCGGATCACGGAGCCGGTGCCGAGGCAGAGGCTGGGGTGCGAAGCGGGCTTGTCGCGAGAGCGGCAAGCCCGTTGTTGTTTGGGAAGGTGACGTGTGCGGTCAGCGAGATCGATAATCGGAGTTTGTCGCCCTTGGGCTACAAAAATCGGCAAAGATACATAAAATGTAGCCCTAGAGACACAAATACGAATAACCTTGTTGTGTCTCTTGGGCTACAATAAATGTCAAATACGTTGAATTTGACGCCCTGAGGCTACAAATGACCACCCTCGCCGATGTCTCGGACATGCTGAAAGCCGTGCGACGCGACAGCAAACTATCGCAGGAAGAACTTGGGCGCCGCGCGGGCGTGGCCCGCACGACCGTCGCGCGGATGGAAACGCTCGCCAGGAACGATATGAGCGTGTCCGTGCTCGTGCGCCTGCTCGAGGTTGCCGGTTACGACCTCAAGTTCGTCGCGCATGGACATGGCCGCACGCTGGAAGACATCCTCGCTGAACAGCGCAGCCCGGACGCGCAGCCATGAAGCTCGACGTTCAGGTGCTAGGCAAGAACGTTGCCACGCTGTTTCGCGAGCGCGACGACTATGTCCTCAAATATCACGGCGATGCGAGCGCGGCCGACTTCGTCAGCCTGACGATGCCGGTGCGCGAAGAGCCTTGGCGCTGGCCACGCGACCTGCATCCGTTTTTCCGGCAGAACCTGCCCGAAGGCTATCTGCTGAATCTGATCCGCGAGCAATTCGGGCCCTTGCTCGACGGAACCGATCTGTCACTGCTCGCCGTCGTGGGCTCGATGGGGATCGGCCGGGTCACCGTGACGCCCGAAGGCGTGGCGCCAGGCACCGAACTCCAGGCGCTCGACGTCCAGCACATCCTGCACGGCGACAACACCGCCGAACATTTCGCGCAACTCGTACGTGAATACGCGCGCGCGGCCATTTCGGGCGTCGTGCCGAAGTTCATCGCGCCGGAGGCGCAGTCTGCCGCATCGACACCGTTGCAGCTCGGTAAGCCGACGATTCGAACGAGCCGTCACATCGTCAAAGGTTCGGACGACAACACGCCCTTTCTCGGTTTCAACGAGTTCCATTCGATGCGGGTGCTGGAGCGGCTGGGAGTGGCGCCCGTTGCGCGCACGCGGATGTCGGACGATGGCAGGGCGCTCGTCGTCGAGCGCTTCGATGTCGACGCGCAGGGACTGCCGGCGTATGGCGTCGAAGACTTGTGCGGTCTGCTCGGCTTGCCGCCGCACGAAAAATACAATTCGACGAGCGAGAAAATGCTCAACGCGGCAAGAGCGTATCTGCTCGATCGCGACACCATGCGGATGCAACTCCAGCAGCTCGGCTGGCATTTGCTGACGAACTACGTCGTGCGCAATGCGGACTGCCACACCAAGAACGTCGCACTGTTCTATACCTCGATCGACGATGTCGCGTTCACGCCCGTCTACGATGTCGTGACGACCCAGGCTTATCCGCGCTTCGCAGCCAATCCGCCCGGGCTGCCTGTTGACGGCCGCAAAACCTGGGCAGCGGGTAAAACGCTGGAACGATTTTTCAACACGCGCATGGGCATCGCCCCGCGGCAATATGCGCAGATGGTTGAAGCGCTGTGCGACTCCGCTGTCGACGTCGGCCACGAGTTGATCGAAGCAGCGCGCAACGAACCGCAGTGGCGTGCGGTCGCCAAGCAGATGCTGCATGCATGGGACGACGGCATGACATCGCTGCGCTCGCCGAAGAAAAGCCTGCAATTCAGGGGGCTCAAGCCGGCCATCGAAGCAGCGGGATTTTCGGCGCCGGAGCCGCCCGAGCGGTCAAGGGAAGTCATTGGGCATTCGCCGCTGCTTGGCAGGCGCAAGTGATCGCCATCCATGCAAAAAAGCCCACGACGTAACGCACGTCGCGGGCCTGTTCTTCTAACCACAACGCTGCCGGCGACCCGGCAGCTGCATCGCCATCAAACCGCCACCGCGCTCAGCGCATCTTCCGTGAGCCACAGCGACTCCGCCAGATCCTGCTCGCTCAGATTGAGCCCCTCGCCGCCACGATCGACGACGATAAAGTCGCTCGTCTCGCCCAATGCGATCAGCGGATGGTGCCACACGCCTTTCGCGTAGTTGACGCCCTGCCAGCCAGTGGTGACGAACGCGCGGATCTTCTTCGTGTCGAGTTCGCCCGCGGGCGCGACGACGACCAGATACGGCTTGTCGTTGAGCGGCACGAACGCCTGGCTGCCAAGCGGATGACGCTCGAGCATCTTCACTTCGAACGGCAGCGTGCGCGGCTGGCCACGAAACAGATTGACCAGTGTGCGGCCGTGCTCGTCGGCCACGTCGACCTTCGCGAGGTCGTGATAGCGGATCGTCGTGCCGAGGTTGATCGGAATCTGCTTCGCGCCATCGAGTTCGATCACGTCGCCGAATGCGGTGAACGCCTCTTTCGTCAGCGGTTCGATGGCGAGCGTTTTCATTCGAGCGTACCCCACAGACGCAGACGCGACACGCCGCCGTCCGGATAGATGTTGAAGCGCACATGCGTAACGGGCCCGAGCGCCGCGATCTCGCTCTCGAAGAAATGCTGCTTGTCCATCTGCAATTTCTGTTCGCCGAGCAGCACCGGCCAGAACATCGCCTGCGTGACGAGCGAGCTGTCGGTCCCCCGCCCTTCACGTACGCGGCCTGGATCGAGCAGCGATCCGGATAATTGCCCTTGAAGTGCGCGGTGTCGACTTCGATCTTGCGGATCACGCCCGGCTGCGCGAGCGCGATGATCGCCCAGTCGTTGCCCGGCTCGCGACGACGACGCGTTTCCCAGCCGTCGCCCATATTCACGCCGCGACCCGGCATCAGCAGCGTCGAGGCCGCGCCGAAGTGCTGGTTGTTCGCGCCGACCAGATACGCGCCGTTTTCCATCGCCGCGAGATCGAACTGCTCGGTGCGGCTCGCGCCGGCCCAGTCGACCTGCGGCTGACCGTAAACACGCAGACGCGCGATGCCGCCGTCCGGATAGATGTTCACGCGCAGATGCGTGTACGCGCTCGCGTGGCCGACTTCGAGGTAGTGGTGGCTATTGCCCTGCAACGTGGTCGACGGCACGATCTCGGTCCATTGCGTCGCCTGATTCGGCTCGCCATCCACAACGCGCGCCGCTTCCACCGACGCCGCCGGCGGGAAGTTGCCGGTGAAGTGGCTCGTGTCGAGGTCGAGTCCCTTGATCACGCCGGGCCGCGCGAGCTTGACGATGCACCAGTCGTAGCCGGTCGTGCGCTTGCGGCGCGTTTCCCAGCCGTCCATCCACTTGCCGTTGTCGTCGTACTTGCCCGGAATGAAGACGGCCGGTTCCGGATTCAGCATGCGGTCCTTCGGCGCGAAGAATTCGTCGCTAGCCTCGAGCGCCTGCGCGCCCAGACGCGGGTCCGCCAGGTTCACGTAACGGCGCGTGAATTCCGGTGCGTTGGGGTCGAGAATCGGAAGTGCCATCTTTGTCGTCCTTGAGATCGATTGGTGCGGGAAAAACGTTACGGCTCGCTGCGTGACGCAGTGCGCGTCACACGCCGATCAGGTCGTCGAGCCGCAAACGTGCAATGCGATAGATCTGATCGAGGCTCGCGCGCAGTTCGTCGGCGCGGCTGTTGTTCACGCGCGATTCGAAGTCCGCGATGATGCCGTGGCGGTCGTAGCCGCGCACCGCGAGAATGAACGGAAAACCGAATTTCTCGCGATACGCGTGATTGAGCGCATGCAGCTTGTCGAACTCTTCCTGCGTGCATTGCGCGAGACCCGCGCCGCTTTGCTCGCGCGTCGACTCGGCGGTCAGCTCGCCGCGCACCGCGGCCTTCCCGGCCAGCTCCGGGTGCGCGTTGATCAGCGCGAGCTGCTTGTCCTCGCCAGACGTTTCGACGATCTGCGACATCCTGCGATGCAACTCGTCGATGCTCGCGAACGGCCGCTCCCGCGCCGCGATCTCCGCGACCCACGGCGAGTGCTCGAAGACGCCCGACAGTGCCGCGACGAACGCGTCGGTCGAGATCCTGTTGAGTTGGTCCAGGGTGTATTGCATCGCCTTCATGCCGCAGCCTCGCGGTTGTCTTGCTGGTAAGGATGAGTTTCGTGCCAGTGCCGCGCGATATCGACGCGCCGCGACACCCACACGCGATCGTGCTGTTCGATGTGGTCGAGAAAGCACTGCAGCGCCCGGAAACGCCCCGGCCGCCCGAGCAGCCGGCAGTGCATGCCGATCGACAGCATCTTCGGCACTTCGTCGCCCTCTTCGTACAGCACGTCGAATGCGTCGCGCAGGTAGGTGAAGAAGTGGTCCGCGGTGTTGAAGCCTTGCGGGGTGGCGAAGCGCATGTCGTTGGTGTCGAGCGTGTACGGCACGATCAGTTGCGGCACGGTCTTGCCGCCCGCCACCTCGACGTCCATCCAGAACGGCAGGTCGTCGCCGTAGTAATCGGAGTCGTACAGGAAGCCGCCATATTCGGCGACCAGCCGATGGGTGTTCGGACTGTCGCGGCCGGTGTACCAGCCGAGCGGCCGCACGCCGGTCACGCGCTCGATCGCCTCCATGCCGAGGCGCATGTGCTGCGCTTCCTGCTCCGGCGACATGTCCTGATAGTGAATCCAGCGATAGCCATGGCACGCGATCTCATGTCCGAGTTCGACGAACGCCCGCGCAACTTCCGGATGCCGTTCGATCGCCATGCCGACGCCGAACACCGTCAGCGGCAGATCGCGCCTTTCGAATTCGCGCAGGATGCGCCACACGCCCGCGCGCGAGCCGTATTCGTAGATCGACTCCATGCTCATGTGCCGCGCCGGATACGCCGCTGCGCCCACGATCTCCGACAGGAACTGCTCGGAACCGGGATCGCCGTGCAGCACGCAGTTTTCGCCGCCCTCTTCGTAATTGAGGACGAATTGCACCGCAACGCGCGCTCGCCCCGGCCAGTTCGGATGCACCGGGTGGCGGCCGTAGCCGATCAGATCGCGCGGGTAGTTCGGGTCGAGTGGCATGGTTTGACGGATGCGTAGTGACGGGACCAGGAATGCGCGTGAACGCGGTTCGAAACCCCTCGACAACGGTGCGGGGTTCACACGTGTAGCCACGCAACAGGCGGCTTCAGCGCCTACCGAAACCGCAGCGCCGAGTTGACCCAGTGTAGCGAAAACACCCCGGTGCGCCCATACAGCCGGGCAGATAGTGCGTGTTACAGCGAGTGTATGTGCGAGTCCGCCGACTCGGCGTTTACCCGCAGCGGACCGGGGCTGAACGACGCGAGCGCGCCGTCGTAGCGCTTCGCGAGCGGCCGCGCGTAGTCGCCGCGCTTGGCCGTCGCGAGACGCAGCGTCACCAGCGCCTCGGTCCATTTGACGGCCGCCGTCACGCCTTCGATCACCGGCGCGCCGAGCGCATCCTCGATCTCCGCGCACAGTTCGGCCATGCCCGCGCAGCCGAGCACGATCGCGTCCGAGCCGTCCTCGGCGAGCGCGCGCCGGCATTCGTCGAGGATGATGCGGCGCGCCGCCGAGCCCGGCTTGTCGAGATCGAGCACGGCGACGTCGGTCGCACGCACGTTGCGGCAGAACCGCTTCATGCCGTAGCGCTCGGCCAGATGCCAGGCCATGCCGCAGGTGCGCGCGAGCGTCGTCACGACCGAAAAGCCCGGCGCGAGCACGCTCGCCGCGTGCATCGCCGCCTCGGCGATCCCGATCACCGGGCCGCGCGCCAACTCGCGGGCCGCATAGAGACCGGGGTCGCCGAAGCACGCGATCACGTAGCCGTCGCAGCCGTCCAGTTCGCCGGCCGCGACTTCGGCGAGCAGACCGGGCGTGGCGAGCGCTTCGTCGTAATAGCCCTCGATCGACGGCGGCCCCATCGTCGGATTGACGGCGATCACTTCGGTGCCGGGCGCGGCGACGTCGCGCGCGCAGCGCCCCATCGCCTCGGTCATGCGGCGCGTCGTGTTCGGATTGATCAGTTTGATACGCATGGCGACTCCTGTTCGACTCGCTATTGCAGCGGCGAAAGCCCGCGAAACTCAGCGTGCGAGCATCCGGTAAAACAGCGCGCCGAGTCCCGCGCCGATGAACCACGAGAAATTCGCGAAGCCGTCGAGCCCCGGCACCATCACGCAGATCACCGCGATCAGCGCGGCCGGCAGCAACGCGGCCACCGCGCGATAGTTGACGCCGTTGCGATACCAGTACGAGCCGCTCGGCGCGACCGTGTACAGATCGTCGAGCACGATCTTCTGACGCTTCACGAGGTAGAAGTCGACGATCAGGACGCCGTACAAAGGTCCGATGAAGCTGCCGAGCACGTCGAGCGTGTAGTGGATCACGGCCGGATTGTTGAACAGGTTCCACGGCGTGATGAACACCGACGCCACCGCCGCGAGCATGCCGCCCGCGCGCCAGCTGATCAGACGCGGTGCAATGTTCGAGAAGTCGAAGGCCGGCGACACGAAGTTCGCGACGATGTTGATGCCGATCGTCGCGATCGTGAAGGTCAGCGCGCCGAGAATCACGGCCATCGGATAGTCGATGCGGCCCACCGTCTCGACCGGGTCCGTGATCAGTTCGCCGAACACCGGCAGCGTGGCCGCGGTCGTGATCACCGTGACGAGCGAGAACGCGAGGAAGTTGACCGGCAGGCCCCAGAAGTTGCCGCGCTTGACGCTGCGAAAGCTCCTGCCGTAGCGCGAGAAGTCACCGAAATTCAGCATCGGTCCGGAGAAGTACGACACCACCAGCGAGATCGCCGTGATCATCACCGGTACCACTTCCATGCCGTGATATTTGACGCCGCCGAGGTTGATGCCGATGTTGCGCCAACCCGCGCGATACACCATGTAGCCGGCGAGAATGAACATCACGACGTAGACGGCTGGCCCGGCGAAGTCGATGAACTTCTTGATGGTCTCCATGCCGTGCCAGAACACCAGCGCCTGCAGTACCCACAGCACCATGAAGCCCGCCCAGCCGAGCGTCGACAGACCGAGCAGGCCATGCCGATGCACATCCGCATACGGCAACAGTTGCGGCACGAACTTCAGCACGACGATCACGAGCGCGCTCGACGCGAGATAGGTCTGGATGCCGTACCACGCGACCGCGATCAGGCCGCGGATCACTGCGGGGACATTCGCGCCGAGCACGCCGAAGGTCGCGCGGCACGCGACCGGATACGGCACGCCGTTCAGCTGGCTCGGCTTCGCGATCAGGTTGCACAGCACGTTCACGAGCGTGATGCCGATCAGCAGCGACACCAGCACCTGCCAGCTCGTCAGGCCGAGCGCGAACAGACTCCCCGCGAATACATAGCCACCCACGCTATGCACGTCCGACATCCAGAACGCGAAGATGTTGTACGCGTTCCAGTTCTGCGCGCGCAGCGGCGCGAGGTCCTCGTTGTAGAGCCGCTCGCTGTAGCCGGCCGGCATCGACGGATCCGTTTGAGCCGTGCCGTCCGGATAGTTGGAGATGGGGTGACTGCCTGGCGCTGCACTGAACTGAGCCATGATTCCTCCTTTGGATAGGGACCGTCGAAAGAGCATCGACGGACATTGCATCGGCCATGCCAGTTGCTCGCTTCTCGTCCCGCGTGGGTCGAAGAAGTCGGCGTCGTGGTCCCGGACCGTGCCGCGCGTGTCTCCGTACTGACGTACTTGTGGTTGTCGCATCGCCAGCCGCCGCGGCTTTCCGGCGATGCGTCGCTACCCGACGTCCGTCGTCTCGCGACGGACGTGCGTGTTCAGGCCGGCGGCGCTCACGCGAGGCCGCCTGGCCGTGCATCTATCGGTTCAGTTCAATTCAGTGCGGCGCGCACCACGAACGGGCGCTCGCCTGCTGCTTGCCTCAGCCTGGGGTGGAGTCGGCTTCGGCTGTCTAGGTGGATGCTTCTTTCGACGCAAGCGCGCCGAATACTTCATGCAGATCCGCTGCCCCGCGCGCGGGGCGATCCAGCATCTTCAACTCGACGCTTTGCAGATGGCGCGACATCAGCGCGGCCGCCTGCTTCGCATCGCCGGCGTCGAGCGCGGCGAGAATCGCTTCGTGGTCCTCGAACGAGCACGGGCTGCGTCCGAGCGATTCGTACAGCGCGGAAATCAGCGTGGAACGCGCGACCAGCCCGTTCAGGCAATCGCACAACACTGAGTTGCCGGTCAGGTTCGCGAGCTCCGTATGAAACTCGCCCGACAAGCGGATCCATGCCGGAAAATCCCGCGTTTCGAATGCCTTGCGTTCCCGCCCGATCATGCCGCCGATGTTCTTCAGACGCCGCATGCCGTGTCCGCTACAGATCTTTTCGACGACGGCCAGCTCGATGATGCGGCGCATTTCGAACACCTCGTGCACCTCCTGCAACGACGGACTCGCGACGAACGCGCCACGATTCGGCTCGAGATCGACGAGGCGCTCACTCGCCAGCTGCGATAGCGCCTGGCGGATGGGGCCGCGCTTCACACCGAATACTTCGCATAGCTGAGCTTCGGTGAGCTTCGCGCCGGGTGCCAGCCGATGCTCGAGGATCGCCGCGCGGATGCGCTCGGCGATTGCTTCGGGCTTCGAACTGTTCGCGACGGATTCGGTGTCGGACATGATTGGCGTCTCGGTATGTTGGTCATCATAGGACGGACGCAAATATTGTCAACAATTTTTGCGTCTATTTTCGACAGTTTTCGTGCTACGCTGCGTCAGCGGAAGGCTGTGACCCAAGCTGCGCGGCTGTCTGGCGGGAATCTTACCTGGTTTTGATGATGCCAAGACGAGTATTGGCAACCAGTTTTTGTCAACAAAAACTGCAAACATTGGCGATGGGTGTGGGAGGTGGTGAGTGTGGAGATACTGACAGTTAGTTGCGTTACTGACGCAAAAAAAGCGGGCGATCCGCCCGCCTCCGCCCCGCCCACGACGGCTTCAGCCAATACTCGGATAGCCCGACGCCGTCAGCCTGAAGCCATGCGCATTAGCGACCAGATGCGCGTCCGCGCCGACCGGCAGCGTCACCATGTTATGAACGTGCCCGAACTGCAGCCCCGTCACGACAGGAATGCCGATCAGCGAGCGCACTTGCTCGACCATCGCGTGCAGGTCGTAGCCGTTGTCGTAGTCGTACGGCTTGCCGCCCGAGAAATCACCGAGCACGAGCGCCTTCTGTTGCGCGAGGATGCCGGACAGATGCAGTTGATAGATCATCCGCTCGATGCGGAACGGCTGCTCGTTGACGTCCTCGACGAACAGGATGCCGCCCTGCACCGGCGGCATGTACGGCGTGCCGACAAGCGACGCCACCACCGCCAGATTGCCGCCCCACAGCGTGCCCGTTACGTCGACGCTCTGCGCTTGCGGCGTGTCGCTCGCGACCGTGATGGTCGGCTGCGTCAACGCCGACCAGAAATGCCGCATCGTGAATTCGCTGACCTGCTCGGCGCCGAAATCACTCATCAGCATCGGGCCGCCGAAGGTCTTCAAGCCGGCGCGCGCGAGCAGCGCCAGTTGGATCGCGGTGAAGTCGCTGTGACCGACCAGCGCTATCGGCTGATCGGCGAGCCGCCGCTGCAGCCCCTCGTAGTCGAGACCGTGCAGAATCCGCATCGCGCCGTAGCCGCCGCGCACGGCCAACACGACATCGGGCAGCTCACGCGATGGATCGGCGAGCCGGTTCAGATCGGCCGCGCGCTCGCCGTCGGTGCCCGCGAAGCGCTGGTAGCGGCGCTTCGCGGCCTCCTCGCCGTCGACTCGATGCCCCTGCGCACGCAGCCGATGCAGCGCGCGATGCAGCACCTCCGGATCATGCGGATAGCCGGATGGCGCAATCAGTTCGATGGTGCGAGATGCGGTCATGGCGAGACCCGTTGGGCGTTGTTGTTTTAGAGCGGCGTGGTTGGGGGCGGTTCGCTGCTGGAGGGTGTGGCGGTGTCCACGGCCGCTTCAGCCGCTTCAGCCGTTTCGCCGCGCGCCGCCGCGCGGGCTGCGCGACTCGTCCGACGCCGCTCGGCAAAAAACGACCTGAGCGCGGCACCACATTCGGCTTCGAGGACGCCGCCGCTGACCGTCGTGTGATGGTTCAACCGAGGATTCGCGAACGCATCGACGACGCTGCCGCACGCGCCGGTTTTTGGATCGCGCGCGCCGAACACGACACGGGCGATGCGCGCGTGCATGATCGCGCCGGCGCACATCAGGCAAGGCTCGAGCGTCACATAGAGTTCGCAACCCGGCAGACGGTAGTTTTGGAGCGACTGCGCGGCTGCGCGCAGCGCGACCATTTCGGCGTGCGCGGACGGGTCATGCGCGCCGATCGGATGATTGAAGCCCGTGGCGATGACTTCGTCGCCGCGCACGAGCACCGCGCCGACCGGTACTTCGCCGGCTGCGCGCGCTTCTTCGGCGGCGGCCTGAGCGAGCGTCATGAAGCGCAGGTCGCGTTCGGAAATGATGGCAGCGTCGGAATTTCCGGGAGGGATGGTGGCAGCGGCCATCGGGTGATCAGCCGCCGGTGCGAAGACCGCGCCGATGCAAGCGCCAACGGATTTCTCACCGGCCTCGGCTTGCGCAGAAGAGCCGATCGAGGCGGCACACGGGAGCGGCTCGTTCACTGCGAACCCGCGGCGGCTACATCGACATTGCCCACGCGCTCAGAGAGACGCTCCGCGATGCGGCGGCAATATTCGCGCGGCAGGACCATCGGGCCGCCGCGCAGCGATTCGAGAGCCATATCGAGCGCGAGCATGCGCGCCTGAAGACGGCAACGGGTCGCCTGATCGCTCACGGCATTCAGCTCCGTTTGCAGATCGCGCAACGCGCGAAGCTGCTCGACGGCGGGCGGCACGAAGCCCGCATTTTTCAGAATCCGGTTGGCGACGCGCACCTCTTCCGGCACCAACGCATCGTCGTCGAGGGCTAGCGGCGCGCCCGCTCCCGGCAAGTCGTCGAACTCTCCGCGCGCGGCGGCGGCAATACGCTGTTCGACAAGCGCATCAAGCAATTTCATCTGCAATCCACAACGTTGCGGCCCGAGCATTCTATCAGGGAGCGCATGGGCGCTCCGTGCTCACTTGACGGCATAAAGGCGCCGATTTGCCGGCAACCCGGCATTTGACGGTGCTTCAGCGTGGACTTAGAGTAAGTCATCAAGTCGCACAATGCGCGCGGCGCTTAACCGTCGCGGCACGCAGAGGTTGTCTCTCGTCGAATTTGATGCCGCCATGCCATTCAAACCGATCGGCCGTCCCAGTGCTCTTCCCATCGCGGAACCGCGTCCGATCTGCGCCGCGCAGCCAGTGCGAGGGGGCCGGCAAGCGTCTCGGCGGATCGGCGTGCGTAGCGCGCTGGCGGCGATTACCGCGGCCGTGCTGCTTTCCGGCTGCGGCGTTTTTTGCGGTGGCGCCGCGGCGAGCGGCGGCGCCTATGCCGGGGGCTGCGGGACGAGCGTGCGGTTCTAGCCGGCGCCTCGCGAAACAGCCGCGAATTCCTTACCGAGGTGGCCTACGCCCCTCCCTCAGCTCGGCGCCACCAACGGCCAACGCGCGAGGACGATATGTCTGGTCCGTCCCAGCAGGCTGTGCATCAGCGCAAACTCGCGCACATTCCAGCACGCCGCCTCGGCCGTACGGCGCTCGATCCACTGCATCCCGTACGCCAGCGTCACGTGCGGCGTAAAACGTGCGTCGGGCTCGATGCCGTCGTCGCGCAAGCCCGCTTCGAGCGCATCGTGAAGCGCCTGCAGTCCGTCCACACCGTGCTCGCCCACCAGCACCGCCGGCCCGAGCCGCGGCCTTTTCGCGAAGCTGGCGACCGCGTCAAATTCGACCGTAAACGGCGCCATGCTGACCGCCGCGGCCGCCCGTTTCGCCGCCTCGACCACATCCGCCGGCAAGCCGCCCGCGAAATTGCCGAGATGCCTGAGCGTGACGTGCAAGCGGTTCGCCGCGAGCGGTTTGCCGCGCACGCCGCTGCGCCCGCGTGCCTCCACACAAAGCTGCTGCGCGAACTTCGCGATACCAGCCGCGGTATTGGCATCGGGATAGACCGCGAAAAAGAGCCCGTCGGTGGGCGGGGACGGCGCCTCGAGCCCGGGCAACCACAGTTGTTCAGGCATCGCGCCTCGTTCCTTCGCTGATTCTTTCCGTCGATCCGCACACCGCCGCACAAGCGGCCCATTGCAGTCATGATACTGTATATTCATACAGTACGACAGGCCGTGTGCAACTGCGACGCGCTACAGATCGGCCGGCTTGCCGATGCGTTTGTACCAAAGCTCGATAAACGACTCGGCCGCCGGCGACAGCGAATGCTCGGCGCGTCGGATCAGATTCACGTCGCGTGTGACGAGCGGCGCTTCGAGCCTGCGCGCGACCAGATCGCGATGTGGAAACGACCCGAGCAGAATGCCCGCAAAAATCGCGATGCCGAGACCGGCCTGCACCATCGAAAGCCCGGTCGTCATATAGGACACTTCGTACTCGACCGCCTTGCGCATGCCGAGCGTGAACAACGTTTCGTCGATCAACTCGCGGATGCCGCTCGTCGACTTGATGCCGATCCACGGATACTGCAGCGCATCCTTCCAGCTCACACGCCGCTTTTTCGCGAGTGCCGGATCCTTGCGGCAGACCGCGCACAAGTTGTCGCGCGCGAGGCATTGCAGCGTGATGCCCTCGGGGCGCTCGCTGATCGTGCCGATGCCGAACTCGACGTCGCCCGTCAGCGTCGACGCGGTCAGGCGATCGGGCGCGGCGTCGTCGACCGAGACCTCGATGTTCGGGTACAGCGCGCGATATTCGGCGAGCAGTTTCGGCACGATCGCCGCCGCGATCGACGGCGTTGCCGCGAAGCGCAGTCGACCGCGCTCACGCCCGGCCAGCTCCTTCACGCTCGACTGAAACCGCTTACGTGGGATCGGGGAACAGAGATGGCGGACCACAAACGGTTCACCATTGCCACCGACATTGCCGTGTATTTCTGCGATCCCAAACACCCCTGGCAACGCGGCTCGAATGAAAATACCAACGGCCTGTTAAGACAGTACTTTCCGAAAGGCATCGACCTGTCGGTCTACTCACAGGCCAAACTCAACGCCGTGGCACGACGGCTGAACGAGCGACCACGAAAGACCCTGGATTACGAGACACCGGCTGAACGATTCCATCGAACTATTGCATCGACCGGTTGAATCCGCCAACTTACGTCGGTCATACACGTAAGTTCGTCAGGCATGGTCTACAGGTAGCAGTTCATCGTCAATCGGACGGGGGACAGGTGCTCGATCCCATCACAGGCTGTCGGGGGCACATCGAATACTTGCCGGCGTTCCGAAACACGGGCTTCGTCCATTGGCAGCCAGTTGTGACAACGATCGCATTGCGCTAGCAATGGGTGGTACACGGTCTGGGGCGGCTGCTCGACTTGCTTAAGCGTCGTTGGTTCTGTCGCACGGTAGGCCGTCAAGGTTGCAAAAACGGGAACTATGAGTTGGCGCCACGGGGCTTGTAAGCCGACAGCAAGTGGATAAACTGGCGCCCAACGATCTGGCATACAGGCTCTCGGCCGCGCCGGGCCGGTGTTTCACTAACCTATGCGACTCCCGCCGTCCCAACCTTTAACTGGCATTGGGACATTGCCCGCGGTAGCGAAGGGACATTGGCCGGCGTCGCCCCCGGGGGCCGAAGAACGTGCCAGAAACCGAATCTAACCATGGAGTGAACGATATGGCTTTGCACAAGGCAGTATTGGTAGCAGTGGCACTTGCAGCATGTATCGATGCGCACGCACAGGTCGCCGGCACACAGACTCTGAGCGTCACTATCCAGCAGTCCCAGGCGCTTTTGCAGGGATGGAGCGTCAAGAAGAGCGTGCTGGGCAAATCGGTCTACAACGACCAGAACGAAAAAATCGGCGCGGTCAAAGATCTGATCGTGGCGCCGGACGGCTCCGTGTCGGCGGCCATCGTCGCTACAGGCGGCTTCCTCGGCGTCGCCACGCATGACGTAGCGGTGCCCATCGCCGCACTCGACGTGCGCGGCGGCAATCTATATCTGCCGGGCGCCACCAAGGACGCCCTGAAGGCAACGCCTGAGTTCCAGTACGCGAAGGTGCAATCGCCGCCTAAGCCGAAGAAGGTTCAGGCAGAGTGACCTGTTTTCAACAGTCCTAAGCTGAGGTCGTTGCGGCTGGCAAGGTCAGTCGGCAACGACCTATCGCCGGACTCGAGCTTCGCGCGCAACCGCTTGCCCCTTCATTCCCCCTTACGCTGCGCACTCAACACCTTGCCCCCGCGCTGCTCGGATGGGGGTATTGCAGAGTAGCCCCATCCGAACAAAGCCCCTTCAGACCGCCTTCCCATTTTTCCATTTCCAAGCCACTTCTGTAGTCAATATTGGCGACTGCTGATTAACACGGCCGCGCGTCTGGACGGGCCACCGCCTTTCATGGATCACCCAACACCATGCAAAAAGCCCTCGGACTTGCCGTTGCCACCCTGCTCGCCGTCGCCGCTATTGCGCTGTGGACCCTGCTCGCCCGGTTCGAACCATCCATCAAGTCCGCCATCGAGACGGAAGGCGCGCTTGCGACCCAGACGCAGGTGCTCGTGGGTAGCGTCGAATTCTCGCCCTTAACCGGCGTGGGCGCGCTTGATGGACTTACCGTGGGCAACCCCACTGGTTTCTCTTCGCCCTACGCCGTAGTGGTGGACCATATCGCCTTGCATGTGGAGAGCGGCTCACTTCTCGGCGGCGGCCCTGTCATTGTTGATTCCGCCACAGTCATCGCACCGCAGATTACTTACGAGGCGCAAAGTCCCACCGCCACCAGCAACCTGGAGACCATCAAGAACAAAGCCCAAGCCTATTCCGCCACCCCGGCCGCCATCCAGGCCGGCAGCAACGCGCGCAAGGTCATCATCCGCGACCTCACCGTCATGGGCGGCGCGCTCTCACTTGACATTCACCTGCCCGGAGGCCCGCTTACGGTACCGCTGCCTCCGCTGCATCTCGCCAATATCGGCGCGACCACAAACGGCGCCGCTCCGCCCGAGATCATCCGTGCCGTGTGCGAGGCGCTCGCGGACGAAGCGAAAAAGGCGGTCACCGAGGCCATCGCCCAGAAGCTCAAATCCGTTATCAGTATGCTAAAGCCGCCCGTAGGTGGGTTGCCAAAGCTTCCTTCCCCGCCGTCGCCTCCGTCCCCTCCGTCCCCTCCGTCCCCGCCGTCCCCTCCGTCCCTGTCGTCCCCGCCATCCCTGCCACCCCCCCCACCCGGCCTACCCTTGCCGCGCCCTCCTGGCTTTTAGGGGCTGACCGGGCCACTGCAATCCAGTCCCGATCAGAACCGTAGCAGTTACAACGGCTATGTTGGCACCCTGCTTACCGAAGTTTTCATCCGCAATGAAAAGGTGGTGAGTTACCGCGTCGCTGATCATTCGAGCCGTGCGTATGACGGCGTCGTACAGAGTGCGTGCGACTCGGTCAGCCCCAAATGAAGAGCGTGCGCGCCACGAGATCTATAGTTACCAGCGCCATTCGTACAGCCCGCAACCGCGAATGACTGTCCCACAGCCTGCGATCCCTTGCGGGCTTTTCTTGTGCGGGCAGCCCTCCGTCTCATCGTGGTCGGCTCACCCTTTCGCATAAGGCCGAGAAGCGGCGCCGATCTTCCCCAGACTGAGAGGCTGTTTTTTTGGGTGGTACCGACATTCGAATGTCTTCCTGCACCTAAGGTCGAATGGCGGGAGTTGGCCGATAGGACCTGTTCGACGAACGTTTTGCAGCGCCGACGTTGGGTTCCTCAACGAATTGGTAAGGACCTCCCCGATTGCAGGATCGACACCGTCTGGTGCCATCATGGCTGGTGTTACAACCTTCCGGGAAGGGGGAAGTCATCAACAGGATTACTCGAGTTGGCGTGGATCTGGCGAAGAACGTGATGCAGACTCATGCGGTCGATAGCGCCGAACGCATCGTAGTACGTAAAGCGATCCCGCGGGAGCGATTTGTGAGCTGGTTTGCCAATGAGCAAAAGTCGAAAGTGGTGTACGGGGGAGTTGAGGCGGAGGATTGAAGGCGGTGGAGGTTTCAGCTGAGAATCTGATTGTCGAAGTCGGAAACCAGCAAACATCAAACCATCCACCATGAGCAAGTTTACGGAAAAAGAAGTCGTTGGTCTATCGGAAGTCGGTCTTGGCCTGGACGATCTCGTGCGCCAGGGCGCGCGGCAGTGATCCAGCAAGCAATTGAAGCGGAGCTGTCGGCGCTGCTGGAGCGATTCGAGAACATCAAGACCTTGCACGGCCAGCGTGCCGTGGTGCGCAACGGCTATCTGCCGGAGCGCGAGGTGTTGACAGCGGCCGGTCCGATTCCGGTGAAGGTGCCGAAGGTTCGCGATCGCTCAGGCTCAGGCGTGAAGTTCAATTCATCGATCGTGCCGCCGTATGTGCGGAAATCGCCGCGCGTGAGTGCGGCGCTGCCGTGGCTGTATCTGAAAGGCATTTCGACCGGCGACATGAGCGAGGCGCTGAGTGTGCTGCTGGGCGAGGACGCCAAAGGCCTGTCGGCGAACGTGGTAAGTCGTCTGAAGGCGCAATGGGCCGATGAGCATTTCAACTGGAGCCGACGTGATCTGTCGAAGTCGCGCTACGTGTACTGGTGGGTCGATGGCATTCACACCGGGCTGCGCAGCGAGAACTCGGAGGGTCAATGCCTGCTGGTGATCATCGGCGTGAGGCCGGATGGGCGCAAGGAGCGTGTGGCGATCGGCGACGGGTATCGCGAGTCGAAGGCGTCGTGGCAGGAACTGCTGCTCGATCTGAAATCGCGTGGCCTGCAGGCCGGTCCGTTGCTCGCAGTCGGCGACGGCGCAATGGGTTTCTGGACCGCACTGGAGGAGGTGTTTCCCGCCACGCGCGGCCAGCGCTGCTGGTTCCACAAGATGGGCAACGTCCTGAACGCCCTGCCGAAGTCACAGCAAGGCAAAGCCAAAGCAGTTCTGCAGGCAATCTGGATGGCCGCCACGCGCACCGACGCGTACACCGCCGTTTGATCATTTCGTGGCGGTCTACGCGGCGAAATATCCGAAGGCAACAGAGACGTTGAAGAAGGACCGGGAGAGCCTGCTGGCGTTTTACGACTTCCCGGCCGAGCACTGGCAGCATTTGCGCACGACGGATGAAATTGACAAGCCTCAAGATCGATATTTTTTGAGCTTCATGACGTCTGCCTCGGCGGCCATTGCGTTGAGGCGGCCTTGTTGCCAGGCCGAGCCTGTTTCCAGCGGGAGAACAGCCGGTGATACGCCCGCTCGGCCTGCTCGGCCATCGCCCGTTCCTGGTCACGCACGCTCTTCAGATTGTAGGCTGCTGCACTGCCTTTCGGGCCGCCGCGGCGCGCAGGCATGCCGGCCCGCAGTTCGAGTGAGCGGTTCTTGCGCGTGGTGAGCGCCGGCCGGTCCCACGCGAAGGCCTCATTGCGTGTGAGGACGTACCACACCATAACGGCGATCTTGCGTGCTGTCGCGACAGCGGCAATCTGCTGGCCGCGCCGATCCCGGATGTGCAGGAAGAATGCGCGTAGCGGTCCGGCTGACTGCGCCGCCGACCATGCTGCTTCAACGAGCATCGCACGCGCATAGGAGCGTCCCCGCTTGCTGATACGGCCGTGCCTGGCGGGTTGCGCACCGGTCTGATAGACGCAGGGGTTGAGTCCGAAATAGCTGAGGATTCTCGAAACAGGGGCAAGGTCAAGCTGACCAATAGTGAACCGCCCCGGGTTTCCCCTCAGGATTACCCATAAGTCGCTCGCGACTGTGCGATTGAAGGGCGATGGCTTGTAAACGGTGACGACCGATGTTAACTTTGATCCGGTTCGTGATCTGTGATGTCGGGCATTGTCGGACACATCTGACCTTGATGATTGGGCAAATGAAGAGTTTGGCGCCGCCGAGCTCGGCGACGCTCGCCTGACCAGACGGCTCGTGACGCTGGCACGCAAGCTTTCGTTGGGCCCACATTGCTCTTTTCCGCAGTCGTTCAATGGTTCGGAGCTGAAGGCGGCATATCGTTTTTTCGACAACCCGCACGTGGATGTCGATGGCGTGCTGGGTGGGCACATCGGTCAAACGCTGTGTCGTATGCAACAGGTGCCAGTCGTCCTTGCTGTTCAGGACACCACCGAGTTCAATTTGTCTCATCTGCGGGCAACCGAAGGTCTGGGATATGGCTCCGATCCACATGTGCGTGGTTTCCTGATACACAGTCTGCTTGCGCTCACGCCAGAGGGGCTGCCACTCGGGGTGATCGGGATGAAGACCTGGATACGCAGGCACGAGGAGTTGGGCAAGAAACATCTGCGTGGGCAACGAACCGTACAACAGAAAGAGAGCGCGAAATGGCTCGAAGGCATCGAGCAACTGGGCGTACTCAAGACGCACTGTCCGTGCACGCATGTCATCGGCGTGAGCGACCGTGAAGGCGATGTCTATGACGTGTTCCTGGCGCAGCGGCCTGCCGGTGTCGACTGGTTGGTGCGCGCGTCGTGGAACCGACGCGTTGCTCACCCCGATCGATATTTGTGGGAAACCGTGCTGGCCTCGCCAGTGCTTGGAGAGGCGCAACTGCAGGTGCCTGCACGCGAAAACCGCCAGGCACGCACCGCACGGCTGGTTGTGCGCTGCATGCCCGTACGCCTTCGTCCGCCGCAAAATCGTCGTCGCGAGAAGCTTCCCGAAATTGAAGTGTTTGCAATTCATGCACAGGAAACGAACTTAGACGAAGGAGCAGAGCCATTGGAATGGCTTCTACTGACTTCGGTGCCTACGCAAACACACGCAGAGGCCCTCGAGCGTCTTGCATGGTATGCGCGCCGATGGACGATTGAATCGTGGCATCGTGTGCTTAAAAGTGGCTGTCGCATTGAAGCCCGCCAATTTGGCAATCTCGATCGATTCGTCCGCGCCACCGCATTGTTCGCCGTCGTAAGCTGGAGGATCCTGTACTCCATGTTGCTTGCCAGGCTTGATGGCAACCTGCCATGCGAAGTATTGCTGCAGCCAATCGAGTGGCGAGCCCTCTACTGTCGTACGCATGGCAGTACCGAAATACCTGATAAACCGCCGTCACTCGCGCAGGTCATCTTGTGGATCGCCAGACTCGGCGGATATCTCGCTCGAAAGCATGATCGTCCACCTGGTCCTACCGTCATCTGGCGTGGATTTCTTGTCCTGCACGAAATCACGATGATGTACCGAATATTCAGGCAAAACGAATAGCACCATCACATTACTTGTGGGTAATCCTGAGGGGTTTCCCGGAGGCTGTTTTGCTTGAGTCACGCCGCGATGGCGGACCCAGCGAGTTTTGAATAATAAGCGGCTTCTGCCTCAGCAGGTGGAATGTTGCCGATGGGGCCGAAGAGCCGACGATTGTTGAACCAGTCGACCCATTCGAGCGTCGCAATTTCAACGGCCTGCGGATTGCGCCACGGTCCGAGAGGGTGTAAAAATTTTTGTGTAAACGGTCATTTGGCAGGAAACTGTCAGCAACAGGAGCACAGATGACCGTAGCGAAACGCAACAAAAGAGAAAAACCCGATCCTGAACTCGTCAAGCTGGCAGACAGCCTGCTGGCGAACTACCAGAAGCCGGAAGATCTGATAGGCGAGAACGGGTTGCTCAAGCAGCTCACGAAGATGCTGGTGGAGCGAGCGCTTGAGACGGAGATGTCCGAGCACCTGGGCCATGGCAAGAGCGAAGCGGTGACTAATGCCACTGGCAACACCCGGAATGGGCATAGCGCCAAGACGCTGCAGGGGGAATTTGGCGAGTTGCCGCTCAACATCCCGCGCGACCGTCAGGGGGCGTTCGAGCCGAAGCTGGTGGAGCGCCATCAGACGCGCTGGACGGGCTTCGACGACAAGATCATTTCGCTGTATGCGCGTGGCCTGAGCGTGCGCGAGATCCAGGGGCACCTGGAAGAAATGTACGGCACGGAGGTCTCGCCCACGCTCATCTCGGCGGTCACCGACGCCGTCAGCGAGGAGGTGAAGGTCTGGCAAGGCCGTGCGCTCGATGCGCTTTACCCGATCGTCTATCTCGACTGCATCCACGTCAAGGTGCGCGACAGCGGCGCGGTGCGCACCAAGGCAGTGTACCTGGCCATCGGCGTGAACATGACCGGTCACAAGGAGGTTCTGGGACTGTGGATTGCCCAGACCGAGGGTGCCAAGTTCTGGTTGCAGGTGGTCACTGAGCTGAAGACGCGCGGCGTGCAGGACATTTTTATCGCCTGCGTCGACGGGCTCAAAGGTTTCCCTGAAGCCATTGAAGCGGTCTATCCGAAGGCGGCCGTGCAACTGTGCATCGTGCATATGGTGCGCAACAGCCTGAACTTCGTGCCGTGGAAAATACAGCAGGAAGTCGCCGCCGATCTGAAGACGATCTACACTTCATCGACCGTAGAGCTGGCCGAGCAGATGCTCGGCGTCTTCGAGGCCAGGTGGGACAAGGACTACCCTTCCATCGGGCAGAGCTGGCGGCGCAACTGGGCACGCGTGATTCCGTTCTTCGATTACCCGCCGGAAATCAGGAAGGTGATTTACACCACGAATGCCATAGAATCGATCAACATGAGTCTGCGCAAAGTAATCAAGACCCGCAGCTCGTTTCCGACCGATGAGGCCGTGACCAAGCTGTTTTACCTGGCGCTGAACAACATCAGCAAGAAGTGGACGATGCCTATCCGCGACTGGAAAGCGGCCCTGAACCGCTTCACAATCCAGTTCGAAGAGCGGCTAGTGCCGGGTTAAACCTCAACCCGTTTACACAAAATTCCGGACACCCCCTGGTCCGAGGCGATGGATCACCTCTGCCTTGTACAAGCCGTTGATCGTTTCCGCCAGTGCGTTATCGTAGGAGTCGCCCACGCTGCCCACTGACGGCTCAATGCCAGCCTCGACCAGCCGATCCGTATAGCGGATCGATACGTATTGCACGCCGCGGTCGCTGTGATGTATCAACCCGTCCTGCTGCGCCGGCTGTCGCTCGTACAAGGCCTGCTCCAGTGCGTCCAGAACGAAGTCCGTGCGCGCCGAGCTCGACACACGCCAGCCGACAATGCGTCGGGCGAACACGTCAATGATGAACGCGACATAGACGAAGCCCTGCCAGCTCGATACATAGGTAAAATCTGACACCCACAGCGCATTGGGCCGTTCGGCCGTGAATTGCCGGTTCACGAGATCCTTCGGGCACGGCGTCGAACCATCGCTCACTGTCGTGCGTACCGTCTTGCCCCGCACCACACCGCGCAGGCCCATCTGCTTCATCAGCCGCTCGACCGTGCAGCGCGCCGCGACAATGCCTTCCCGCTTCAATTGCGTCCAGACCTTGTCTGCGCCATACACCTGGAAATTTTCTTCCCACACGCGCCGGATCTCATCCTTGAGCATCCTGTCGCGCTGGGCCCGCGGCGGCACCAGGCCTGGATTGACGCGGCGGGCCACATGCGTGTAGTACGTCGACGGGGCAATTGGCAGCACCCTGCAGATCGGCTCGACCCCGTAGACGTGCCGGTGATCATCGATGAACGTGATCATCACTTCGGTCGGCGGTCGAGCTCCGCCTGTGCGAAATATGCTGACGCCTTGCGCAGGATTTCATTAACCTGGCGCAGCTCACGGTTCTCCCGCTCCAGTTCCTTGAGCCGATCCTGCTCCTGCGTGCTTGTGCCCGGGCGCAAACCCCGATCCCGCTCTTCCTTGCGCACCCAGCTACGCAGCGTTTCACCCGAGCAGCCAAATTTCGCTGCGATCGACGCGATCACTTTCCATTGCGATTCGCGGTCGCCCTGGTGTTCCAGCACCATTCGCACAGCCCGCTCACGAACTTCCGGCGAGTACCTTGGGGACTTCTTCTTGGTGTTTTCCATAGCTCCATTTTCTCAAGAAGTGGAGCCTCCGGAAATCCCGGGCCGGTTCAATAGTGTAAGTTGACAATACCGTTTCGCTCTACTAATCCGCGCTGTCGATCCGAACCAGCGCTTGTGCGTCCAGCAAGCTGTGTTGCAGCCATTCGTAAGTGACGTAGGCCAGCCCGCCGTCG
Organism: Paraburkholderia sp. 40; assembly: GCF_050434105.1. Taxonomy (NCBI): domain Bacteria; kingdom Pseudomonadati; phylum Pseudomonadota; class Betaproteobacteria; order Burkholderiales; family Burkholderiaceae; genus Paraburkholderia; species Paraburkholderia sp. 40. Next base: position 1,146,436 of record NZ_JBNPVY010000004.1, read on the forward strand.
CCCCAGCCCGATGACCAGGAGTTCTTAATGATGAAATATCCGCCGCCCGCTACCTGATCGCTGTCCTCGTAGCCGACGACTAGAATTTCGTGACCGCACAGGCTGGTCCCGCAGTTGTCCGCCTTGATGACCCACGACACGACGCCGCCCTTGTACGTCGCAACCTGGAAATCGAAGTTCGCGTTGATGGCCATGACCACAGGGTAGCCGCGATACAGCGCTTGCTTGATCCGGCCAATGGACGCATAGAGCTTGTGCGCCGTGGTCGTCCGAAATCCTGAGGAATTCGCTGCGGTAGAATCCTGCTGCCGGGTATCGCTGCCGCCACCCTGCGCCTCGGTAGCCGAGCAGGTGGCATTGGGATACTTGCGGTTGTAGTTGGTGCAATACTTGTCATCGCCATTGTATGGCCAGGATTTCTCCGGAACGAACTTGGTCTTGTTGTCGACGAATGCAGCGATGGTGTCGTACGGGTCGAGTCCGGCGTTGTTCCAGGTGTCGGTCAGTCGCTTTCCCTGGAAGTACGTGTTCTGTTCCGACAGTTTAGTACTGTTCTGCTGCCTCGAGAGCAGCAATTCCGTTGCGGCGTTCAGGGAGAACGCTACGCACGTGCCCCGTTCGCTCTGATCTTTGATATCGCTCTTCAGGGATTCGAGATTCGTGATAAGAGCACTGTGGCCCACCCCCAAGGAGTCCGAATCGGCCGTGTCACAACCTTCCAGGCCACTCGGGCAACTGTTCTTGCTCGCCTGGGTCAGCCGCACCTTGTAGTCGCCGAAGAGTTTGATCATCGAGTCGGAGACCCCGACGTTGGAAACAAGGTCCTTTCCCACGTCCTGGTAGCTGATCACCTGACGGGTGACGCTGGACAGGTCGGCCTCATAGCGGGTGTCGCTTCTCGCGTCACCGTAGCTCGGCGCGTAGAAGCCGGTATCTGAGGAACTGTTACTGTTACTGTTACTGTTACTGCTACTGCTACTGTTTCCACTGCTGCCATCGCCCCCGCCGCCCCCACAAGCTTGAAGCGAAAAGAGAATGGCGAGCAGGGTTACACGGGCAAGTTTCATGAGATTATCTCGTCTGCGCCGGTGCGACGGCGCTGCCGCGAACACAAACGACGCGATGTTTTGACGAACCCCGATATGGCTCAAAGCCACCTGCGCGGGTCAGACCGGGGACCAGTGCGGCGTAAAGCGCGACTGCATCGGGTATGGCCTTACATTACAGCCGCCACCGGAATTGGGCTATCACACGAAAGTCAGGAACGCCTGTACGGTGGGATATACCGGCACCGCGTTTAGCGTCGCGTGGATATACGGGCGTATACAGGTGCTTTCAGGATTCGGAACGAAAAGTCCGAATCCTGAAAGCACCCCAGATAGATGGAATGGTCGCCGAAAGCGATTAGCTTCCAAGAAGGTCGCCGCACTACGCGCACGGTCCGCCGGTGCCATGGCGATGGATCGCCAGGCACGCCACTGTCACCGTCCTTCACGGCACGGCGTGTCACTCCGGCATCGCCGGCGAATGGTGATTGAAGATCTTCCACTCGCCATCATCATCTCCTCGAGATTGCGCGAACTCAGCGAATAGTCCACGTACCATCGCACGCACAGCAAAATCACTTCAAGCGGGTAATGAAGGCCCTTCAGGATCTTGGCCAGGCCAGGGGCAAGTGTGGTTTGCGGCATCTTCGTCTTCTTCATCGGCCAGCTCAACATTTTGCTGCCGAATTTTAACCCGGCCCCTTACTGCAACAGAACCGTAGTTTCCCGTGTCGCAGCATAGATGATGGCTCGCCTGATGGTGACGGGTTGCTGATCAGTTCCATAGGGTCGCCTGTCGGTCCAACTTCGGACGTTGCGAAGTGGGACTCGAATGACGCTTATGGGTCGAAAGTGTGAGTTCGCTGATGTGGAAAGCTGCCGCTCGTCTGCTTCATGCCGACAACGTCGGCAGTCCGCCGTATTACTGACGTAGAACCCAGTCCGCTCCAATGTCGCCAATGGCCGAGAACTTGCCCGCGTCCTTATGCCGGCAAGGTCCCGATGCACTTCACAGTGAGAGGCCCGGGCCGCGGCCGTGGAACGGTAGGCTGCATGACTGCCATCAATCCGGGGACTCGGAGTGCAGCCTGGCCTGCCGCCGCGCACGGTCGTTAATCACCTGATGGCGCCAGTCGTCAGTCATCAACTCCAGCACAGCAGTCAATCCCGTCGCTTTCTGGCGAGGCGTGGCCGATGCGGCCGCGCCTGTCGGACCGCACCTGCATGCCCGATCAACCCGAGGCATGGCATGCACCCGACTCCCAGCTTCCCGCCCTTGACCCGCGACCGCGCTCTTTTGCGCTTCGCCGCTCACGGTCAAGCGGCGCATGAAGCTCGCCAACGTGTCGCCCAAATTGCTCGCACTGCTGCGCGACGATGCCATCACGCTCGACCAGCTTGCCGCGCTCGCTCTCGCCGACGACCACGAGACGCAGGAGCATATCTGGTTCGATGCGAACGAATGGCAGCGCCAGCCCAACTATCTGCGGCAGGCCATCACCCGCGCGGAAATCGACGCGAGCCGCAGCCGTCTCGTCCGCTTTGTCGGCCTTGACACCTACGAGGCTGCTGGCGGGTATGTGCGCCGCGACCTGTTCAGCGACGACCAGAACGCGGGATACATCGCGGACTCGGAACTGTTGCAGCGCCTCGTCGCACAGAAGCTCGACGACGCCGCCGAGGAAGTGCGCGCCGAAGGGTGGGGGCTGGACGGAAACGCGCGTCGAACGCGATTTTCTGGAACTGAACCGCCACGGCAGGCCGCGTCCGGTCCAGCGTCCGTAAACGGAGGACGAGCAGCGCGAATTGGTTTCGCGTACCGCGCAGCAGGACGAACTGGCCGAAAAGCTCGAGGCGTTGTCGGAGGACGACGAAAATGCCTACGAGGAAGCCGACTGTCTCATTGAGGAAATCGGGCGCGTCAATATGGCGATCATCGCGCTCGCAAGCCGCATCGTGGTTTGGGATACGGATCAGATAGCCGAGGCCGGTGCGTTCGTGATCGTCGGCCCGCAAGGCGAACTTCTCATCGAGCGCGGCCTCGTGAGGCGCGAGAACAGCGCCGCGCTCGATGCGGCAGGCGCGACCGTCCCCGGCACGCCGGAAGCCGAAGCGCAGGACGCAGCGGACACACCGACCCCGAAGGTCAAGCCTGTCCACAGCGCGAAACTCTGTCAGCGGCTCACCGCACACCGTACCGCCGCTGTCCACGCGGAACTGGTCGCACCGCCCGCCGTTGCGCTCGCTGCCATCCTCCGGCAACTGATCCCGCAGGCATTGCCCGAACACTACGGGCATACGTCCACGCGCGGATACCTGGCGCTTTCCGGCGAGAACAATCACGACAGCCTGCTACGTGCAGCAGACGACCTGCCCGCCAGCCCCGCGTGGAACGCCATCGAGACCTGCGCGCACGCTGGATTTCCGAGCTCCCCGCGAGACGCGCCGACCTGCTGCCGTGGCTGATGCAGCAGGACCCCGGCACGACCCTGCTCGACCTGCTCGCGTTCTGCACGGGCACGCTGCTCGACGGCATCGCTGGCGAGGAAAAGCCGCATGCGATCAATGCGCTGGCGGGCGCGCTGAACCTCGACATGACCCGGTATGTATGAACGCGTCCCAGTTGCGCAAGTGTTTCGTGTGTTCGAACATGGCAGGAAGGGCTTTGTTTATTGCCTCCCAGCGTCAAACATGGCAATCAGGGTGCAAACGGGCACATTCTTGAGCACATACAAGTTCGAGCTCAAGAGTTGCACTCACGAGTCTTGACTGGCTGTGCCGACGCCAGGACGCTCACCTTTGGATTCATAGCAATCCAGCCGTCCAGCATATCTGCCCACGCCTGGAGCATCTCCCTCCTCTGCTCTGCATACTCGGCCTTGTTGTAGACCGCGCGCACGCCACGTTGTTCGTGAGCGAGGCATTTCTCGATCCAGTCGGTGTTGAACCCTGCTTCGCGCAGCAGCGTGCTGGCCGTCCGACGCAGATCGTGCACCGTGAAAGGATCAAAATCTGCCCCGTCGTCGCGCATCAGCTTGACCGTGCTGTCAATAACGCGGTTAGCGTCGCTGCGCTTATTGGGGAGGCGGTCTCATAGCGGCCCGGATGCACGTACGAACTCGCTCCGAAGCACGTCTTGAATGCGACCAGGATGTCTAGGGCCTGGCTCAGATAGACATTGTGGGGGCGACCGGCCTTCATCCGCTCCTTCGGAATTGTCCAGACTGCGGCGTCGAAATCTACCTCGGTCCACATTGCCAAGATGAACTCGGACTTGCGCACCAGCGTGAGCAGCATGAACCTGATAGCGAGACGCAGCGTAGGCATCGTCGGCGTGCGTTCCAGTGCACTGAAAAACACATGAATTTCGGTCGGCGTCAGTGTCCGATCACGCGGCTTGAACGTAGCGATGGCAGACGGGCGGATGGCCTCCGCAGGATTGTCCACCTTTAGTCCTCGCGCCTGCACGAAACGGTAGACCTGCAGAACGATGTCGCGCGCCTGCACGGCAGGGGCCGCGGCGCCCCTCTCCCTGATCTTCTCGCAGCGCGCCATCAGTCGCGCGGGCGTGATCTCTTCCAACTTCAGCCGGCCAAATTCCGACACAAGATTACGCTCGTACACCGATTTGCGCATCGATCGTGTGGAATCGGCAAGAGCAGTCTCCGCAAAGTACTTCTCCGCCCATTTACCAAACGTCTGCGCCTCGGACGCCTCGATCCGTTTCTCGACTTTCGCCCGTGAAGGACTTTCTCCACGTTGGATTGCTCCGTAGGCCTGGTCGCGCAGAAGCCGGGCTTCCGGGAGGCTGATAGCCATTCCGAATCCGAGCTCGTCTGGCTTGCGTGGCTTCCGTGCAGAAAGTGATGGATCGTACCGACCGACAACCAGGGTTTCCCGGCGACCGTTCACCCGGTAGTCGTACCGGAAGCTCACCGCGCCTGACGGCGTCACTGCCGCATATAGACCCGCTGATCGGCCACCTTGTAGATCTTCTTGGCCGGCTTCAGCGCTCGCAACTGCATGTCTGTGAGCATAAGAACACCTCGAACGTATACCGTCAGCCAATACCGTCAGATCGATGTGACGGTATCGGACAAGGCCGTCCGAGGGAGAAATCTCGATACCGTCAGCGATACCGACATTTCCTCCGGGCACTGTCCGGATCACAGCGGATCACGACCGACAATAATCCGCTGTTTTTTAACGGAAAAACAGGAAAAACCGGACCTCCCGAAACGACTTGGGAGCAGTCTAAATCACTCCCACTCGATCGTCGCAGGCGGCTTCCCCGAGATGTCGTAGACGACCCGGTTGATCCCGCGCACTTCGTTGATGATCCGGTTCGACACATGCCCAAGCAGTTCATGCGGCAGATGCGCCCAATGCGCGGTCATGAAGTCGAGCGTCTGCACCGCGCGCAACGCGACGACGTACTCGTAGGTGCGCCCGTCGCCCATCACGCCGACGCTCTTGACCGGCAGGAACACCGCGAACGCCTGGCTCGTCAGGTCGTACCACGACTTGCCGGTTTCCTTGTCGATCGTGTTGCGCAGCGTCTCGATGAAAATCGCGTCCGCGCGGCGCAGCAGGTCCGCGAAATCGCGCTTCACTTCGCCGAGGATCCGCACGCCCAGACCCGGACCCGGGAACGGATGGCGATACACCATCGAGTGCGGCAGACCGAGCTTCACGCCAAGCTCGCGCACTTCGTCCTTGAACAGCTCGCGCAGCGGTTCGAGCAGCTTCAGGTTCAGCGTCTCCGGCAGACCTCCGACGTTGTGGTGGCTCTTGATGGTTTGCGCGGCCTTCTTGCCCTTGCCCGCCGATTCGATCACGTCCGGATAGATCGTGCCTTGTGCCAGCCACTTCGCGTCGGTCAGCTTGCCGGCTTCGGCCTGGAACACTTCGACGAACTCCGCGCCGATGATCTTGCGCTTCGCTTCAGGATCGGTCACGCCGGCGAGCTTACCGAGGAATGCTTCGCTCGCGTCGACGTGAATCACCTTCACGCCAAGGTGATCGGCGAACAGCGCCATCACCTGCTCGGCTTCGTTCAGGCGCAGCAGGCCATGGTCGACGAACACGCAGGTCAGTTGATCGCCGATCGCGCGGTGCAGCAGCGCCGCCGCCACCGACGAATCCACGCCGCCCGACAAGCCCAGAATGACGTGCTCGTTACCGACCTGCTCGCGAATCTTCGCGACGGCTTCGTCGATGTAGTGGCCCATTTCCCAATCGGCCTTCGCGCCGCAGATTTGCAGCACGAAGCGCTCGAGCATCGCGCGGCCCTGCACCGTGTGCGTGACTTCCGGATGCCATTGCAGGCCGTAGAAGCGGCGCTGTTCGTCGGCCATCGCGGCGATCGGGCACGATTCCGTCGATGCCATCAGCGCGAAACCCGGCGGCATCTCCAGCACCTTGTCGCCGTGGCTCATCCATACCTTCAGCATGCCGTGGCCTTCGGACGTGGTCAAGTCGCTGATGCCTTCGAGCAGGCTCGTATGGTTGCGCGCACGCACTTCGGCGTAGCCGAATTCGCGCAGATGACCGATGTCGACCTTGCCGCCGAGCTGCTGCGCCATCGCCTGCATGCCGTAGCAGATGCCGAGCACCGGCACGCCGAGTTCGAACACGGCTTGCGGCACGCGCGGCGTGTCTTCCTCGGTGACCGAGCTCGGGCCGCCCGACAGAATCACGCCCTTCGGCGCGAAGTCGCGGATGAACGACGCGTCGACGTCGTACGGATGGATTTCCGAATACACGTTGGCTTCGCGAACGCGACGTGCAATCAGTTGGGTGACTTGCGAACCGAAGTCGAGAATCAGGATCTTGTCATGCATGGCAGCGGACGGAATCAGAAGTGAGCGGATACGGAATGCCGCGCGCGAGGCGCGGCGTCGAATTCAAAGCGGTCCACGCGGCGACGGTCTTGGCGCGGCGCGGACAGCCAACATTACGATGAAGCACAAGGGCGCGGCCAACCACGGAACTCGCCGCCTGCGATGCGCGCGAACGAAATCCGGTAGCTTCGGCAAACGGCCTGGCGCGCGGCGCTTCAGCCATGAAACGGCGGGCGGGGTGCGCCGGGCACGTCGTTGCTGGTGTCGCGCGCTGCGCGTTCGGACTCGCTCAGGCCGGGCTCGCTTGCGGCCGGATGAAGCGGCGCGGTAGTGGCAACGGAAGCCGCGGCAGCCGGATTGGCCGGCCGCGTGACCGGCACGACGGGCTCTGGCACCGGCTCGGCGTGATAGACCGGAAAGCCCGCTGAGGCACGTGGCTCGCGCGCGTTGTCGCGTTCGGGTTCACGCTGCCGTGCGGCATCCTTTTCGGCTTCTTTCGCGGCACGCTTATCGGCACGACTGTCGGCCTTGCTCGACGAGGGCTTGATCACGATCCCCTTCTCGCGCCGCCGCACCGCACCCGACAGTCGCACGCCGCCGAGCCCGATCACCACCAGCACGACACCGGCCAGCACCGCCACCATCTGGCCGAAACCGGTCAGCGACGGCGTATGCAGCCCCAGCAGCCAGACCAGCATCAGCACGCCGATCAGCCAGTGCACATGACCGACGATCTTCGCGACCGTCGAGGTCAGCGCCCCGTCGAACGACGCATGCACCGCGAGCCACGCGAGCCCGATCAGCGCGACGCCGAACGCCTGGCCGACCAGCATCGGCTCCGTTGGCACCAGTTGCAACGCGTCGTACAGCGAGGTCCACGGCGTCAGCACGAACAGCAGGCCGAACGCCAGCAGCAACAACGCATCGAGGATCAGTACAACGCGCAGCAGTGGCTTCATGGGCGTTTAGTCCACGTGGTAGTTGGGCGCTTCCTTGGTGATTTGCACATCGTGCACATGCGACTCGCGCAGGCCCGCGCCGGTGATCTGCACGAACTCGGCCTTCTCGTTCATTTCGGCGATGGTGCGGCAGCCGCAGTAGCCCATGCTCGCGCGCACGCCGCCGATCAGTTGGAACAGGATCGCGTTGACCGAACCCTTGTACGCGACGCGACCTTCGATGCCTTCCGGCACCAGCTTGTCGATGTTGGCCGAGTTGTCCTGGAAGTAGCGGTCCGCCGCGCCGTCCTTCATGGCGCCGACCGAGCCCATGCCACGGTACGACTTGTACTGGCGGCCCTGGTACAGGAATACCTCGCCCGGCGACTCCTCGGTACCGGCGAACATGCTGCCCATCATGACCGCGCTGGCGCCCGCCGCGAGCGCCTTGCTGACGTCGCCCGAGAAGCGCACGCCGCCGTCGGCGATGACCGGCACACCGGTGCCGTTCAGCGCTTCGGACACGTTGGAGATAGCGGTGACCTGCGGCACGCCGACGCCTGCGACGATTCGCGTCGTGCAGATGGAGCCCGGGCCGATACCGACCTTGACGCCGTCCGCGCCGTATTCGACGAGCGCCTTGGCGGCCGCGGCGGTTGCGATGTTGCCGCCGATCACCTCGACGTGCGGGAAGTTCTGCTTGACCCACTTGACGCGCTCGAGCACGCCCTTGCTGTGGCCATGCGCGGTATCGACGACGATCACGTCGACGCCGGCCTGCACGAGCAGCTCGACGCGCTCTTCGTTGTCCGCGCCGACGCCGACCGCCGCGCCCGCGCGCAGCTTGCCGTGCTCGTCCTTGCATGCGTCCGGGTGCTCGGTCTGCTTGGTGATGTCCTTGACGGTCATCAGGCCGCGCAGTTCGAATGCGTCGTTGACGACCAGCACACGCTCGAGGCGGTGGCTGTGCATCAGCGCCTTCGCTTCGGCGAGCGGCGTGCCTTCCTTGACGGTGACGAGGCGCTCGCGCGGCGTCATGATGTTGCGCACCGGCTCGTCCAGACGCTCTTCGAAGCGCAGGTCGCGGTTGGTCACGATGCCGACGAGCTGCGAGCCCTCGACGACCGGGAAGCCCGAAATGCCATGCTGGCGCGACAGCGCGATCACGTCGCGCACTTTCATTTGCGGCGGCACAGTGATCGGATCGCGCACGACGCCCGACTCGAAACGCTTGACCTTCGCGACTTCACGCGCCTGCTCGGCCGGCGTCAGGTTCTTGTGGATGATGCCGACGCCGCCCATTTGCGCCATGGCGATTGCCAGACGTGCTTCGGTGACCGTGTCCATCGCGGCGGACACGAGCGGCATGTTGACGGAGATGTTGCGGGTCAGCCGGGTCTTGAGGCTGGTGTCGCGCGGCAGAACATCGGAGAAGGCCGGGACGAGGAGCACGTCATCGAATGTGAGTGCTGTTTGGATCAGACGCATGGCAAATCCTATAGGCGCAAAAGCGAATTATACGCGATACCACCCCGGTTTTCACTGCGCGAACAGCAGCTTAGCGAATTTCAGACGATTTTTTGCCGCTCCGGCATGCGTCGATTTCGCTTGCCTGTTCGCGTCGGGTTCGATCGGGTTTCGTTTGCGCGTTCGCAGGCAAAATCGGAGCAGAGCCGGCGGCATTTTCGCGGCACGTACCCTGTCGAGCGGCGGTCGAGCGGCCTGAATGCAGGATCGAACAAGACGCCCCGCTCGCAAAACCGCTATTCTGCCGGCCATTCCAGTTTATCCAGCAGAGGCAGTCGATGCAGCGCGGTGTCGTGTATGGGGTCATGGCCGGAGCCTTGTGGGGCATGGTGTTTCTGGTGCCGCGGGTGCTGCCCGACGTCTCCCCGCTCCTGCTCGTCGCCGGCCGCTACTCGATGTACGGCGTCGTGTCGCTCGCCGCGGCGCTACCGATCGCGCGTTCGCTCGCCAAACGGCTGAGCCGCGAGGATCTGATCGCGCTCGTCAAGTTCGCGCTGGCCGGCAATATCGTCTATTACCTGCTGCTGACGGCCGCCGTGCACCTGATCGGAATCGCGCCGGCCTCGCTGATCGTCGGCGTGCTGCCGGTCACGGTCACGCTGGTCGGCCGGCGCGATCATGGCGCGGTGCCGCTCGCGCGCCTCGCATGGCCGCTCGCGACCGTGGTGGCGGGCATCGTCTGCATCAATATCGACGTCTTTACGGTGGCGGGCGCGGCGCCGGTGAGCATCGCGACGCGCCTGCTCGGCGTGGCCTGCGCGGTGGGCGCGCTCATCTGCTGGACCTGGTTCGCGGTCGAGAACGCCCGTTACCTGCAGCGTCAGACGCATTTCAGCGGCAATGAGTGGTCGGTGCTGTGGGGCGTCGTGACTGGCGCGCTCGGCGGCGCGTTGTGGCTCGTGGTCGCGGTGCTGCTGTCGGGCGGCCCGCAGGGTGAGTTGGCCGACCCGCGCTGGCACACGTTCTGGCTGCTCAACCTCGCACTCGCGATCGGCGCGTCGTGGCTCGGCAACGGCCTGTGGAATGCAGCGGCAAAACGGCTGCCGCTAACGCTGTCCGGCCAGATGATCGTGTTCGAGACGCTGTTCGCGCTGCTTTACGCGTTCATTTACGACGAGCGCCTGCCACGCCCGCTCGAACTCGCGGCGATCCTGCTACTGGTGGCGGGGGTCTGGTGGTCGGTGCGCCGGCATTCGGACGACGATTCGTCGGGTGCGGCGCGCATCGAGGGCATGAACGATAAGGCGCAGACGGCGGCGCCTTGAGGTGATGTGACGCGATGATGCAAATCGGGTGGTGCGCGAAAAAGTCCGCCGCCCCCCCAACTAGCGCCGCCTAGCGCGAATCCTTGTTCAACCAACGCCGCCCCTCGATCGACCCCGCCTTGCGTGTCTTTTCGACGCGGCGTTGGCGCGACACCTTCGGGTCCACCAGCAACGGCCGGTAAATCTCGACGCGATCATGGTCCGCCAGCACTGTATCGAGCGGTTTGAGCTTGCCGAACACGCCCACCTTCTGCGTGTTCAGATCGATCGACGGAAAGCGCTGCAGAATCCCGCTTGCGCCGATCGCCTGTTGCAGCGTCGCGCCCGCGGGCAACTCGACCGCAATCAGCGTCTGCTCGGCAGCGAGCGCATAGCAGACCTCTACCGTTAGCCGCGCGCTCATGACTGACCATAGCGCTGGTTGGCGCGCTTCACGAAAGATTCGACGAAGGTATTGGCGATGTGATTGAACACCGGCCCGATGATCTTCTCGAGCAGTATGCTGGTGAACTCGTAGTGCAGCGCGAATTCGATCTTGCACGCATCGGCGCGCAGCGGCGTGAAGCGCCAGAAACCGGTGAACTTGCGAAACGGACCGTCGGCGAATTCCATGTCGATGCGGGTGGGGCGCTCCATCGAGTTACGCGTGGCGAAATGCTGCTTGATGCCCTTGAAGTTGATATCGATCCTCGCCTCCATGCTGGTGTCGTCCCGGTGACGAATTTCGATGCCCCCGCACCATGGCAGGAACTTGGGGTAATCGTCGACGTCGGTGACGAGGTCGAACATCTGCTCCGCCGAATGGCGAATCAAAACGGTTTTCTGGACATCTGCCATAAATTGAACAGCGCGTGGCAACGGTGGACGAGCGCCGCGGGCTTTCCTTGCCCCGCTTTGCTAAAATCGTGATTTTAAACGAGTTGGGCACTTTCCATTCATGAGCATCATTGACAACAGAAAAGCCTTCTACGACTACTCGGTCGAGGAACGCTATGAGGCAGGCCTCGTGCTCGAAGGATGGGAGGTCAAGGCGTTGCGCGCCGGGCGCGGCCAGATCAAGGAAGGCTACGTGGTGATCCGCAACGGCGAGCTGTTCCTGATCGGCACGCACATCAGCCCGCTGCCCGAAGCGTCGACGCACATCCATCCCGACCCGGTGCGCACGCGCAAGTTGCTGCTGCATAGCGAGGAGATCAGCAAGCTGATCGGCAAGGTCGAGCAGCGCGGCTACACGCTCGTGCCGCTGAATTTTCACTACAAGAACGGTCGCGTCAAATGCGAGATCGGTCTCGCGAAGGGCAAGAAGATGCACGACAAGCGCGAGACCGAGAAGAAGCGCGACTGGGAGCGCGAGAAGGCGCGCTTGATGCGCTCGCCGACCTGAACGCGATTCGTTTCCGGCTCATGCAAAAATGGCCCGCGCATCGATGTGCGGGCCATTTGCTTTTACGTCACGCACTCATTGCGCATGCATTGCCCGTTCGTCAGCGCAAGTCGCCGCGCGGCGGCTCCGCTGCCGCCTTGCTCCTGTTCACGATGGTCAGCGCCGACGCGATCATCGAACTCATGTTCGACATGTCGCCCGGCACGATCAGTGTCGTGCCCTGCCTGGCCAGGTTCGAGAACGCGTTCACGTACTGTTCGGCCACCTTCAGATTCACCGCGTCCATGCCGCCGTTCAGCTGGATCGCCGCCGCGATCTTCTGGATCGCCTGCGCGTTCGCCTCGGCCACCGCCAGAATCGCCGCGGCCTGCCCCTGCGCCTGATTGATCGCTGCCTGACGCTCGCCCTCGGACTTCTGGATCGCCGCCTCGCGGCCGCCCGACGCGATATTGATCTGCTCCTGCTTGCGCCCTTCCGATGCCGCGATCAGCGCGCGTTTCTCGCGCTCGGCGGTGATCTGCGCCTGCATCGCGTGAAGGATTTCCTTTGGCGGCGTCAGGTCCTTGATCTCGTAGCGCAGCACTTTTACGCCCCAGTTCGCGGCCGCCTCGTCCAGCGCGGACACGATGCTGTGATTGATGAAATCGCGCTCCTCGAAGGTCCGGTCGAGTTCCAGCTTGCCGATGACCGAGCGCAGCGTGGTCTGCGACAACTGCGTGATCGCGAACACGAAGTTGCTCGATCCGTACGATGCCTTCATCGGATCGGTGACCTGGAAATACAGCACACCGTCGACCTGCAGTTGCGTGTTGTCGCGCGTAATACAGACCTGGCTCGGCACTTCGAGAGGAATTTCCTTCAGCACGTGCTTGTACGCGACCCGGTCGACGAACGGGAACGCGAAGCTCAGACCCGGCGTCAGCGTCGCGTGATAACGGCCGAGGCGCTCGAGCACCCACGCATGCTGCTGCGGCACGATCTTGATGGTCTGCGACGCGAGCACGATCACGACGATCAGCAGCACTGCCCCGACGATGGTTGAATCCATATCGCTACCCTCCGATTCTGCTTCGAATAGTTGTGCGCAGGTTGGTCGGGCCTGCATTTTCAGCTTGGGCGGCCGGCGCTCAGATCGTCAGGACGCGCTCGCGCGCGCCTTCGGCTGCCGGCTCGCGACGACGACGAGGCAACTGCCCCTCAACTCCTTGATCTCGTAGACCTGCGCGTCTTCGGGTTCGCCCGCGGCCAGCTCGATGTCCCATGCCGCGCCACGATAGGTCGCGCGTGCTTTGCGCCCCTGCCAGGCCGGCACGTTCAGCGTCTGCCCGATATCCAGATTGACGTCCGGATTGCGCGACGCCTGCTCGCGCCTACGACGGCCGAAGCGCGAGCGTCTGAGCACCACGACCGCCGCGAGCGCAACCAGCGCCGCCATTACGAATTGCAGATCGGTCCCGGCGCCGGCAATGCGCGCAAGCGCGGCCGCAACGAAGCCGAACGCGATCATCAACAGATAGAAGGTGCCGCTCATCAGTTCCAGCACGACAAGCACACCCGCCCCGATCCACCAGAACAGTCCGCCAGGCGCCACGTCGACCTCCACAAAGCAAAACACCCCGGTTCTACCGGGGTGTTTATAGCACGAAGCGCACGTGCCTTTAACGCGTGCCGAATGCCGCCTGCGAAAGCGGCATTCGATACCTCGCGAGTTACTGCTTCGCCTTTGCCAACTGCTGCCACGTATCGATGATCGTGTCGGGGTTGAGCGAGATCGACTTGATGCCTTCGTCAGTCAGCCATTGCGCGAAGTCCGGATGATCCGACGGCCCCTGGCCGCAGATACCGACGTACTTGTCGAGACGCAGACAGGTTTCGATCGCGCGCTTGAGCAGGAACTTGACCGCTGGATCACGCTCGTCGAAATCGACCGCGAGCAGCTCCATGCCCGAGTCGCGGTCGAGGCCGAGCGTGAGCTGCGTCAGGTCGTTCGAGCCGATCGAGAATCCGTCGAAGTACTGCAGGAACTCTTCCGCGAGGATCGCGTTCGTCGGCACTTCGCACATCATGATCAGACGCAGGCCCTTCTCGCCGCGCTTCAGGCCGAACTTCGCGAGCAGCCCGACCACGCGCTCCGCCTGCTTCAGCGTACGCACGAACGGCACCATGATCTCGACGTTGTCGAGGCTCATCTCTTCACGCACCTTCTTCAGCGCGACGCATTCCATCTGGAACGCCTCGGCGAAGTCTTCCGCGATATAGCGCGACGCGCCGCGGAAACCCAGCATCGGGTTTTCCTCGTCCGGCTCATATCGCGAGCCGCCGATCAGCTTCTTGTACTCGTTCGACTTGAAGTCCGACAGACGCACGATGACGGGCTTCGGATAGAACGCCGCCGCGATCGTCGCGATGCCTTCGGTCAGCTTGTCGACGTAGAACGCGCGCGGCGACGCGTGACCGCGCGCGACGCTTTCGACCGCCTTCTTCAGGTCCTGATCGACGTTCGGGTACTCGAGGATCGCCTTCGGGTGCACGCCGATGTTGTTGTTGATGATGAACTCGAGCCGCGCGAGACCCACACCTGCGTTCGGCAGTTGCGAGAAGTCGAATGCGAGCTGCGGATTGCCGACGTTCATCATGATCTTCACCGGAATCGGCGGCAGTTCGCCGCGCTGCACTTCGGTGATTTCGGTTTCGAGCAGGCCGTCGTAGATCTTGCCTTCGTCGCCTTCCGCACATGACACAGTGACGAGCGCGCCGTCCTTCAGCACGTCGGTCGCGTCGCCGCAGCCGACCACGGCCGGCACGCCCAGCTCACGCGCGATGATCGCCGCATGGCAGGTGCGGCCGCCACGGTTCGTGACGATCGCCGACGCACGCTTCATGACCGGCTCCCAGTTCGGATCGGTCATGTCGGCGACAAGCACGTCACCCGGCTGCACACGGTCCATCTCCGACGGGTCGTGGATCACGCGTACCGGACCCGCGCCGATCTTCTGACCGATCGCGCGGCCCGTTGCCAGCACGTTCGACTGGCCCTTCAGCTTGAAGCGCTGCTCGGCCTTGCCGCCGCCCTGGCTCTTCACCGTTTCCGGACGCGCCTGCAGGATGAAAATCTTGCCGTCGCGGCCGTCCTTGCCCCACTCGATGTCCATCGGACGCTGGTAGTGCTTCTCGATGATCACCGCGTACTTCGCGAGCTCGATCACGTCTTCGTCGGTGATCGAGAAGCGGTTGCGCTGTTCGTGCGCGACGTCGACGGTCTTCACGCGGCCCGGCTCGCCCGGCTTCGTGAACTCCATCTTGATCAGCTTCGAGCCGATCGAGCGGCGGATGATCGGGTACTTGCCCTGCGCGAGCGTGGTCTTGAACACGTAAAACTCGTCCGGATTCACCGCGCCCTGCACGACGGTTTCGCCGAGGCCATAGCTCGACGTGATGAAGACGGCGTCCTTGAAGCCCGATTCGGTGTCCAGCGTGAACATCACGCCCGCGGCGCCGACGTCCGAACGCACCATGCGCTGCACGCCAGCCGACAACGCGACTTCAGCATGCGTGAAGCCCTTGTGGACGCGATAGGAGATGGCGCGGTCGTTATACAGCGACGCGAACACGTGCTTCATGCGATCGAGCACGTCGTCGATGCCGACCACGTTCAGGTAGCTTTCCTGCTGACCGGCGAACGATGCGTCCGGCAGGTCTTCCGCGGTCGCGGATGAACGCACGGCAAACGACAGCTCCTCGGGCGAGCTCTGTTGCAGCGTGTCGAACCCCGCGCGAATGTCAGCCTCGAGCTGCGGCTGCAGCGGCGCGTCGACGATCCATTGACGGATCTCCTTGCCCGCTTCGGCGAGCGCCTTCACGTCGTCGACGTCGAGCGTCTCGAGACGTTTGGCGATGCGCTCGGTCAGATCGTTGTGCTGCAGGAAGTCACGGAACGCGAGCGCGGTGGTCGCGAAGCCGGTCGGCACGCGCACGCCGGCTTCGGCGAGCTGGCTGATCATCTCGCCCAGCGACGCGTTCTTGCCGCCGACGATCTCCACGTCGGTCATCCGCAACTGCTCGAACGGAACTACATACGCCTTGTCCTTTGCGACGGTAACTGCGTTAGTCATACAAGCCCCTAAGTGTGAAAGAAATTCACGGCCGTGCAAGTGGGCTTGAACACGGGCAGCCCATTGGAAGCCTCGACCCCGTGTCTTGCACAACCTGTTAGATAAGCAATCGCCTGGACGGCGGAGATGCGTTGCATGGCGCGCCGGCCGTGGAGCACGAGGCGGACGCACCGAAGAACGCGGTTGAGCGGACTTACCGCTCGATCTGTTGCGTTCAACGCATATTGACATTAGATAACGTGACGTTGAACGATCGTTCGCGGCAAGTTAGCGGCCAATCGCCTGCAATTGCTTATCCAACAGGTTGCCGCTATTCTACCGTGCCGACTCCTGAAATGTGGCAGTCGGTCGAGAATTGCGCCTCGAATCGCGCGCCGACCGAGCCAGCGGGCTTTTGCGAGACCGCCCGCGCGGGGCACGAGCGTGGCGCGCCCGCCGCCGCGCGGTTTGATTCGAGCGCGTTGTCGCGCTCGCGCCTTCCGGCTCATTTGCCTTTCACGTTCACAGCTCCTCTGATGCCGCCCACCGTATTCATCGTCTCAGACGGTACCGGGATTACTGCCGAAACCTTCGCGCATTCGATCCTCTCCCAGTTCGACCAGAAATTCCGCCTGGTCCGCGTGCCATTCGTCGACTCGACCGAGAAGGCCTACGCAACGCTCGAAAAGATCAACGAAGCGGTCGTGCAGGACGGCCGTCGACCGATCGTGTTCACCACGCTCGTCGATAGCTCGTCGAATCAGATCGTCAAGGATTCGAACGCGCTCGTGCTCGACATGTTCCAGACCTTCGTCGAGCCGCTCGAGCAGGAACTGGAACTGAAGTCGAGCCACGCGATGGGCCGCGGCCACCAGAACGCGGACACCGAGGAGTACAAGAACCGGATCGAGGCGATCAATTTCTCGCTCGCGCACGACGACGGTCAATCGAACCGCAATCTCGCGGACGCCGACGTGATCCTCGTCGGCGTGTCGCGCAGCGGCAAGACGCCGACGAGCCTTTATCTGGCGATGCAGTACGGCGTGAAAGCGGCAAACTATCCGCTGATTCCCGAGGATTTCGAACGCGGCAAGCTGCCCACGCCTCTGCTCGAGCATCGGCAGAAGATGTTCGGATTGTCGATCGATCCGCAGCGCTTGTCGGAAATCCGCAACGAGCGGCGGCCGGGCAGCAAGTATGCGGCTCTGGAAAACTGCCGCTACGAGATCAACGAAGCGGAAGCGATGATGCGGCGCGAGGGTATCAAGTGGCTGTCGTCGACGCACAAGTCGATCGAGGAAATCGCGACGACGATCCTGCAGGAGATCAAGCTGGATCGGCCGTCGTATTGAGGGATGGCCGAGCAGGCGTTGCGTTGCCGGGCCAGAGCCCTCGCAACGCCACTTAAGTCCACTTTTTGCGCCCGCGCTGCTGCCGGCACTGCTCGAACACGCAGACCGCCGCGGCGGCCGCCACGTTCAGAGACTCCATACCGCCGGGCTGCGGAATCGTCACCCGCAACGACACGGCATCGCGCCACGCCTGCGACACGCCCGCCCCTTCGTTGCCGAACACCCACGCGAGCGGCCTGTTCAGGTCGCTGTCATAGATCGCTTCGGCACCGTGCGAATCGGTGATGACGATCGGTACCGCGAGACGTTCGATCAGCGCACGCGCTTCGACATCCTCATGAATCTGCAACAGGAAGTGCGCGCCCATCCCCGAGCGCAGCACCTTCGACGACCATGCGTATGCGGTGCCCGGCGCGCAGAACACGTGCTCGATATCCGCAGCCGCTGCGCTGCGCAGAATCGAGCCGACGTTGCCCGCGTCCTGCACGCCGTCGAGCACGAGACAGTTTTGCTCGACGCGCTCGGGCAGCGGTGCGTCGAGCTTCTCGACGAGCAGCAGAATCCCGACCCCATGCACGACATTCGACAATTGCCCGAACAATGCCTCCGGCAGCGTCACGAGCCGATGCTCGTCGATGCGTGACACGATCGCCTGCGCTTCGTCGTGACGCAACGCGCCGTCGGTGACGACGCATAGCTCCGGCTGACCTGCGACGTCGAGATACGTGCTCGCGAGATGGAAGCCCTCCAGCAGCGCATGGCCGCTGCGGCGCTGTTGATGTGTCGAGCCGGCCAGTGCCTTCAGGCGCTTGTAGAGTGGATTGTCCCGCGAGGTAATGGCTTTCACAGGCAGCGAAGGCGGTGAGAAATGGAAAAGGAATCAGTGGCGAATCAACGGCACGCAAGCGCGGAGCGCGCTCGAGCCGCGCTGACGGGGTCGGTCACGCGAGACCGGCTTCGCCGAACGCATCGCCGTCGAGCAGCAGCGCGTCGGCCACGATGACGGCGTCCGCCGCCGGCAACGGCACGCCAGTGCCGAACCGCAAATGCGCTTCGCGCACCGGCGCGAACGAGCGCCGATGATGCTCGCACGGCCCATGTTCGCGCAACGCCGCGAGATGCTGCGGCGTGCCATAGCCGGCATGCGCGTCGAAGCCGTACATGGGATACGCCTGGTGCAGTTCGACCAGCATGCGGTCGCGCGTGACCTTCGCGAGAATCGACGCCGCCGAGATGCTCTTCACGAGCGCGTCGCCGCCGATCACCGCCTCGCTACGGATGCTGAGCGTCGGGCAACGGTTGCCGTCGATCTTCACGAGCGTCGGCACGACCGACAGGCCCTCGACCGCGCGCTTCATCGCGAGCATGGTGGCGTGCAGGATGTTCAGCGAATCGATTTCCTCGACTGTCGCCGATGCGATGCAGTACGCGAGCGCGCGCTCGACGATCTTGTCGTACAGCGCTTCGCGCTTGAGTGCGCTCAGCGCCTTGGAATCGTCGAGGCCACGGATCATCGGTTTGGCGGGATCGAAAATCACCGCCGCCGCGACGACCGGACCGGCCAGCGGTCCGCGCCCTGCCTCGTCGACGCCGCAGACGATGTCGTCGTCGCTCTCGAAGTTCAGGCCGACTTGCGCCACTACCCGAACGGTGGCCGCGATCTTCCGGCGAGGCGCGCCCGCGGCGGTCATGGCCGCCCCGCCCGCTGCTCGACGACGCTCGCCACGACTTCGGCCGCGCGCTGCGCGGTGTTCTGCTTCAGCACGTGATGCATCTCCGTGAAGATTTCCCTCAGCGTGCGCCGGTTCGCGTCGTCGCGCAACTGTTTCAGCGTCGCCTCGGCGAGCGCCTGCGGCGTCGCGAAGTGCTGCAGGATCTCCGGCACCACGAAACGCCCGGCCAGGATGTTCGGCAGGCCGACGTACGGCAGATAGCCCTGGCGGCGCATGATCTGGCCGGTCAGCCAGGGCACCTTGTACGAAATCACCATCGGCTTTTTCAGCAGCGCGGCTTCGAGCGTGACGGTGCCGCTCTTCACGAGAATCGCGTCGGCGGCGGTCATCGCGAGTTGCGACTGGCCTTCGGTGATGGTCAGCGCGAGACCCGGATGCGCATCGACGAGCGGCTGCAGCAACGCGCGCAACGCGGGCGTCGCCGCCGGCATCACGAAGCGCACGCTGGGCTCCTGGTGCTGCATCATCTCCATCGCCGCGAAGAACGTCGGGCCGATCAGGTCGATCTCGGAGCGCCGGCTGCCCGGCAGCACCGCGATCACGGGCCCGCTTTCCGCGAGACCGAGCGCGCGGCGCGCACCGAGGGTGTCGGGTTCGAGCGGGATCTGATCGGCCAGCGGATGACCGACGTACGACGCCGCGACACCCGCCTTTTCGAGCAGCGCGGTTTCGAACGGGAACACGCACAGCATGTGGTCGACGGCCTTGGCAATCTTTTTGATGCGCCCGCCACGCCACGCCCAGATGGACGGGCAGACGAAGTGCACGGTCGGAATGCCGGCGTCGCGCAGTGCGTGCTCGAGCCCGAAATTGAAGTCGGGCGCGTCGACGCCGACGAACACGGACGGCGGTTCGGCGAGCAGCTGACGCTTGAGCTCGTTGCGGATACCGAGGATTTCAGGAATGTGCCGCAGTGCTTCGACATAGCCGCGCACCGTCAGCTTTTCCATCGGCCAGTGGGCGTCGAAACCCGCGGCGATCATGCGCGGACCGCCGATGCCGTAGTACTGCGTGGCGGCCGGCAACCGGCTGGCGAAGCCGTCGAGCAGCGACGCGGCGAGCAGGTCGCCGGACGGCTCGCCGGCCACCATCGCGACGCGCAGCGGACTGGGTTGCAACGTCATCGGTTAGCGGATGATGCCGCGCTGCGACGCTTCGACGAACGCGAGCAGCGTCTGCACCGGGGCGTCGCCGTCACCGCCGGCCGAACCGAGTTCCTTCAGTTGCACCTTCGCTTCTTCGAGCGACAGGCCGTTCTTGTACAGCACGCGATACGCGGTGCGCAGCACCGAGATCGCGTCGGCCGAGAAGCCGCGGCGGCGCAGCCCTTCGACGTTGATGCCGTGCGGCTCGGCCTTGTTGCCCGCGGCGATCACGTACGGCGGCACGTCCTGCACGAGCGCCGACGCGCCGCCGAGCATCGAATGCGCACCGATGCGCACGAACTGATGCACGCCCGACATGCCGCCGATGATCGCGTAGTCGCCGATCGTCACGTGACCGGCCATCTGCGCGTTGCTCGACAGGATCACGTTGTTGCCGACGTGGCAGTCGTGACCGATGTGCACGTAGGCCATGATCCAGTTGTCGTCGCCGAGCGTGGTGACGCCCGCGTCCTGCACCGTGCCGGTGTGGATCGTCGTGAACTCGCGGATCATGTTGCGGTTGCCGATCACGAGCCTGGTCGGCTCGTCCTGGTACTTCATGTCCTGCGGACGCCCGCCGACCGATGCGTAATGGCCGATGCGGTTGTCTTCGCCGAGCGTGGTATAGCCTTCGATCACGCTGTGCGAGCCGACCGTGCTGCGCGCACCGATCGTCACGTGTGCGCCGATCACCGCATAGGGCCCGACTTCGACGGATTCGTCCAGCTGCGCGCCCGCTTCGATGATCGCGGTGGGATGGATCCTGCTCATGCGTCCTCGCTTCTGATTCTGTTGCGTTGTGTGTGGATGGCCTTGCCGTCAGGGCCGCCGCGCGCGCGCCTTGCCGCGCCGCGACCTGCCCCGACGCGGGCTTTACGCGTCTTTGTCCGTGTGGCGCACCGCGCACATCAGATCGGCTTCCGCCGCGACGACGCCATCCACTTCGGCGCGCGCCTTGAACTTCCAGATGCCGCGCATGTGACGCTCGAACGTGCAGTTCAGGATCAGCTGATCGCCCGGTTCCACCACGCGCTTGAAGCGCGCGTTGTCGATGCCGACGAACAGGTACAGCGTGTTCGACGGATCGCTCGGTTCTTCCGAGAACGTCAGCAGCGCCGCGGTCTGCGCGAGGGCTTCGAGGATCAGCACGCCTGGCATCACCGGCCGCGTCGGGAAATGTCCCTGGAAATACGGCTCATTGATCGACACGTTCTTCAACGCTTTGATGCTCTTGTGCGGTTCGAGTTCGAGCACCCGGTCAACCAGCAGGATCGGATAACGATGCGGCAGCAGCGTGAGAATCTTATGAATGTCGAGATTGATTTTTTCGGTGCTCATGGTGTTTCTGCTCACGCATTGACTGCGCGATGATGACTGCGGATGCTGGTGCAGGTGGGTTGAAAACGCGCACGACCGGCGCCTCTGATGACCGGTGGCCGTGCCACCCGGTCACGGCCACCGGCTTTGCTTCATGATGCTCGACCACTATTTTACGCGGTGCCGATGGGTCGCCGGGATAACTGTCAGATCTTGTTGCCTGCGGGTGGACCTGCGGCGCCGTCAGTGGCATTGCCGGCTTTGTCGACGGTGGCGTTCTCCAGCGCTTTGATGCGATCGCGAAGCTTGTCGATATTGCGCAGCAGCGCGGCGCTTTTGTTCCAGTCCGCGTGGTTCACGGCCGGGAACGCGCTCGTGTACATGCCGGGCTTCAGCAGCGACTTCGACACGCCCGACTTTGCGGTGACGATCACGTAATCGGCGAGCGTCACGTGTCCGGCAATGCCGACCGCGCCGCCGATCATGCAATGACGGCCGATCGTCGTGCTGCCCGCGATGCCCGCGCAGCCCGCGATCACCGTGTAGGCGCCGACCTTGCAGTTGTGGCCGATCTGCACGAGGTTGTCGATCTTCACGCACTCCTCGATGATCGTGTCGGCCATCGCGCCGCGGTCGATCGTGGTGTTCGCGCCGATTTCGACGTCGTTCGCGATCGACACGCCGCCGACCTGGGGAATCTTCACCCAACTGCCGGTGCGCGCGTCGCCCTCGCCGACGAAGTCTGGTGCGAAGCCGAAGCCGTCCGAGCCGATCACCGCGCCCGCATGGACGATCACGCGCTCGCCGAGCTTGCAGCCGTGGTACACGGTCACGTTCGGATACAGATGTGAGTTCGCCCCGACGCGGGTGCCGCGGCCGATTACGACGTTGGCGTCGAGCCGCGCGTACTCGCCGATCACTGCGCCCGCTTCCACGGTGACACGCGGACCGATCACCGCGCTCGCGGCGACCTGGGCGGAAGGATCGATGGTTGCGCTCGGATGCACGCCGGGGACCGCCCTCGGCCCGGCCAGGTCGATGAAGGTTTGCGCGATGCGCGCAAAGTAAGCGTAGGGATTCGGCGTGACGATGAAGTTTCGACCTTCGCGCGAGGCGAGCTTCGCGAGGTCGCCGGCATTGATCAGCACTGCGCCGGCGCGGGTCGTTTCGACCTGCGACAGATACTTCGGATTGGCGAGGAACGCCAACTGGTCCGGGCCTGCCTGGTCGAGCGGCGCAAGACTGCTCACGCGCTGCGCCCCGTTACCGACTACTTCACCACCGAATCGCTGGACGATGTCCTCGAGCGCAAATGCCATGCCTATCCTGTCTCCAACCTGTTCAATCATTGCGAGGGCGCGCGCCGAGGCGTGCGGGGCGGCCGTGCGCCACCCTCAGTTGCCCTCAATTGCCCTTAGTTGCCCGATGCCGCCAGTGCCTTCAGCACCTGGTCGGTGATATCGATGCGCGGGCTCACGTACACCGCTTCCTGGACGATCAGATCGTAGTGCTGCGTTTCGGCGATCTGCTTGATGACCTTGTTCGCGCGATCGAGCACCGCCGCGAGTTCCTCGTTGCGGCGCTGGTTCAGGTCTTCGCGGAACTCACGCTGCTTGCGTTGGAAGTCCGAGTCGAGCTGCGACAGGTCGCGCTGCTTTTGCGCGCGATCGGTCGCCGACATTGTCGCGCCATTCTTGTCGAGTGCATCGGACATCGACTTGAGCTTTTGCGCCATGTCGGCGAGATCCTTGTCCCGCTTCGCGAATTCGGCCTCGAGCTTCAGCTGCGCGGCTTTCGCCGCCGCCGATTCGCGCAGGATGCGGTCGGAATTCACCGCGGCGATCCTCGCCTCCTGCGCGTGCGCCATGCCGACCCCGAGGGTCATTGCCAGCGCCAATGCGCACGCTACACGTTTCGAAAACATACCGGTTAGCAAAGTCATCCTCTCGATACTGTAGTTTGGCCGGGTCCGCCGCCGCAGCCGGCCGCCGGCAACGCCGGCCGCCGGGAACACCCGCCGCCCGATCAGAACGCCGTCCCGATCTGGAACTGGAACTTCTGGTACTGGTCGCCAGTGTGCTTCGTGAGCGGGAAGCCAAGGCTCAACTTGAGCGGGCCGATCGGCGAGATCCACGCGAGACCCACACCGTAGCCGTAACGCAGGCCATTTGCGCCGATGCTGTTACCTTCCGTTCCCCACACGTTACCGGCGTCGAGGAACGTGAACACACGCAGCGTGCGATCGTAGCCCGTGCCCGGCAGCGGGAACGTGAGCTCGATATTGCCGACGAGCAGCTTCGAGCCGCCGATCGGGTCGTTGGTCTTCGCGTCTCGCGGACCGAGCGAGCTCGGCTCGTAGCCGCGCACCGAACCGATACCGCCGGCGAAGTAGTTCTTGAAGATCGGATAAGGCTTGCCGCCGAGGCCGTTACCGTAGCCGCCCTGGAAGTTGAAGCCCAGCACGAAGCCACGCGCGAACGAGTAATAGTACTGCGCGTTGATGTCGGCCTTGTAGTACTGCGTGCCCCCGACCGGCGTGCCGTACTCGGCGTTCGCCTGCGTGAAGTAGCCGCGGCTCGGCACCAGCGCGCTGTCACGCGCGTCGCGCGACCAACCGACCGTCAGCGGTACGTTGTTCGACACGCGGCCGAACTGGTTCACGTAGTCGATATAGCTTTGCGGCGTATTTGAGTCGATGTCGAGCTGGTTCTGCTCGAAGCCGACGCCGAAAAACACCGTGTCGACTTCGGAGAACGGAATGCCGAACTTCAGGTCACCGCCGATCGTGACGATCTTGAAGCTCGAATCGGTCGAATAGTACAGCGGCTGGTACGTGCGGTAGTAGACGTCGGTGATCCGCTTGATGCCGTCCACCGTGAAGTACGGGTCGACCTGCGTGACCGTCAGCGTACGGTACGTCTTCGCGGTATTGATGTTCACCGAGAGGCTCGTGCCGGAGCCGAACACGTTGTCCTGCGAAATACCCGCCGACAGCACGACCTTGTCCGTCGATGAGAAGCCCGCGCCAAGCGTGATCGCGCCGGTCGGCTTTTCGGCGACCTTCACGTCGATGTCGACCTGGTCGGGCGTGCCTTCGACCGGCACCGTGGTCACGTCGACGTCGGTGAAGTAGCCGAGACGGTTGATACGGTCCTTCGACAGCGCGAGACGGTTCGAATCGAACCACGAGCTTTCTAGCTGGCGCATTTCGCGGCGCACCACTTCGTCGCGCGTGCGCGTGTTGCCGACCACGTTGATGCGGCGCACGTACACGCGGCGGCTCGGGTCGACCTGAAGCGTCAGGTCGACGGTGTGGTTGTTCTGATCAATCTGCGGCTGTGCATTGACGGTCGCGAACGCGTAGCCGTACTCGCCGAGCTTGTCGACGATCGCCTTCGTGGTGGCCTGCAGCTTTTCGGCCGCAGAAGCGGTCGCCCGGCTTGATCTTGATCAGCTTCTTCAGTTCCGCTTCGCGGTCGAGCAGATTGCCGGCGAGGCGGATGTTCGAAATCGTGTACGGCTGACCTTCATGCAGCGTGACCGTCAGGTACATGTCCTTCTTGTCCGGCGAAATCGACACCTGGGTCGATTCGATGCTGAACTCGAGATAGCCACGGTTCAGGTAGTACGAGCGGACGTTCTCGAGGTCGCCGGTGAGTTTGTCTTTCGCGTACAGGTCGTTCTTCGTGTACCACGAGAACCAGTTCGGCGTGGACAACTGCATTTCGTCGCGCAACGTGCCGGTGCTGAATGTCTTGTTGCCGATGAAGTTGATCTGACGGATCTTCGCGCTCGGACCTTCGGCCACCGAGAACAGGATGCCGACGCGGTTGCGGTCGATCGGCGTGATCGTCGTGGTGACTTCAGCCGCGTAAAAACCGCGCGTCAGATACTGGCGCTTCAGTTCCTGCTCGGCCTTGTCGACGAGGGCCTTGTCGTAGTAGCGGCCTTGCGACAGCCCGACCGCGCGCAGCGCCTTGATCAGGTTGTCCTTGTCGAACTCGTGGATACCGGCGAAGTCGATCGTGCCGATGGCCGGGCGCTCTTGCACCTGCACGACCACCACGTTGCCTTCGGTCGCGATCTTGACGTCGTTGAAGAAGCCCGTCGCGTACAGCGCGCGAATCGCTTCGGACGCCTTGTCGTCGGAAAAGGTATCGCCTTGCTTGATGGGCAGGTACGCGAACACCGTGCCCGGTTCGACGCGTTGCAATCCCTCAATGCGAATGTCTTGCACCACGAAGGGCGTCGTTGCGTGAGCAACCAGCCCATGCGCGGCGAACGCCGCGGCTACAACCGTCTTTGGACCAAAGCGATGAGGTTTGAACAACGTGCTTCCCCAGTATGTATAGCTGCATCAGGCCTGGCGGCCGCCCTCGTGAACGCCGCCGGACACTTTAAAAATGGATTAAACGAGCCAGATCGTTGAACAGCGCAATCGCCGACAACGCGACGATGCAGGCAAGCCCCGCCCTCTGAAAAACGAGTTGCCAGCGATCGGAGACAACTTTACCGGTCACAGCTTCAACCAAATAATATAACAGATGACCCCCATCCAATACCGGAATTGGTAGCAGGTTCAGCACGCCGAGGCTAATGCTGACAAGGGCCAGGAACGACAGAAACGCGGCAGGACCCAGACGTGCGCTCTTTCCCGCGTAGTCGGCAATCGTCACCGGACCGGACAGATTCTTCAGCGACGCCTCGCCGACGATCATCCGGCCGAACATCCTGACCGAGTACACCGCGAGATCCCAGGTACGGCGCGCGCCGAGGTGGAGGCTCTCGAGCGGCCCGTAGCGCACGTCGATCGACGGCACCTGGGTCGCCAGCTCCGCCCCGATGCGGCCGATCTGCTGCCCGCTCGCCGCATCGCGCTGCAGCTGCGGCACGATGGTGATTTCTTCGAACGCGCCCGCCGCATGACCGCCACGGCCGCCGCGCTCCACCCGCAGCGTGACCGGCACGCCGACGTGCGATTTTACAAAAGCGATGAAGGCCGAGGCATTATCGGTCGGCGTGCCGTTGATCGCGCGCAGCCGGTCGCCGGCGACGAGCCCCGCCTTTTGCGCGGCGCTGCCCGCCTGCACGCCCGCCACCGTCAGCTTGCCGCCGCCGGGCTCGAAGCCGAGGCGCGACATCAGATCGTCGTCGACGTCTTTCTCGTCGAGGCCGCGCAGGTCCATCGGAAAATCGGACGTGCCGTGCACGTCCTTTGCACTGAGCACGATGCGCTGCTGATCGAACGCGGCGCCGAGCAGCTTCCAGCGCAGATCCGACCACGACCGCACCGGCTCGGTCTCATCGCTATGGCCGGTGCGCACACCGACGATGGTCTCGCCGCCCTCGAAGCCCGCCAGCGCGGCCGGCGTGTTCGGCGCGGGTGTCGCGATCACGGCGGCCGGTTCGGTCACGCCAGTTGCGAACACGAGCGCGAACAGCACGATTGCGAGCAGGAAATTCGCGACCGGACCGGCCGCGACGATCGCGAAGCGCCTCCACACCGACTGGCGGTTGAACGCATGCGGCAGATCCGCTTCGGGAATCGAACCGGGGCCGGTCTCGCGCTCGTCGAGCATCTTCACATAGCCGCCGAGCGGCAGCGCGGCAATCGTCCACTCGGTGCCCGTCTTCGGACTGACCCACTGAACGAGCGGCTTACCGAAGCCGATCGAAAAGCGCAGCACCTTCACGCCGCACAGACGCGCGACGCTGTAGTGCCCGTACTCGTGGACTACCACGAGTACGCCAATCGCAACCGCGAAAGCGAGCAGTTCGATCAGCAGATTCATAAACGCCTCACTGGATGGCGCGTTCCGTGCGACGGGCGCCGTCAGGCAGACGCGCGATGAATTCGGTAGCAGCTCGGCGCGCGGCGGCGTCCGCTTCGATGACGTCGTCGAGCGCGTGCGCGCTGCGGTTCGGCAACGCGTTCAGCACCGAGTCGACCGCCTCGGCGATCGCCATGAAGCCGATGCGGCGCGCGAGAAATGCCTCCACCGCGATCTCGTTCGCGGCGTTCAACGCCGCGCTCGCGACGCCGCCTTCCGCAAGCGCCTTCATGGCGAGCGCGAGGCACGGGAAGCGCGCGTAGTCGGGTTTTTCGAACGACAGCGACGCGATCTCCGCGAGATCGAGCTGCGCGACCCCGGAATCGACGCGATCCGGAAACGCGAGCGCGTGCGCGATCGGCGTGCGCATGTCGGGGTTGCCGAGTTGCGCGAGCACCGAACCGTCCGCGTACGACACCAGCGAATGAATCACGCTCTGCGGATGGATCAGCACGTCGATGCGCTCGCCGGGCAGGCTGAACAGCCAGTGCGCCTCGATCACTTCGAGGCCCTTGTTCATCATCGTGGCCGAGTCGACCGAGATCTTGCGGCCCATCACCCAGTTCGGATGCTTGCAGGCTTCGTCAGGCGTCACGTCGACGAGCGTGGCCGGTTCGCGCGTGCGGAACGGGCCGCCCGATGCGGTCAGGATGATCTTTGAAACGCCGCCATGCAGCGACGCTTCACGCGGCAGGCATTGGAAAATCGCGTTATGTTCGCTGTCGACCGGCAGCAGCACCGCGCCGTGGTCGCGCACCGCGTCCATGAAGATCGCGCCGGACATCACCAGCGCTTCCTTGTTCGCGAGCAGGATTCGCTTGCCGGCGCGCGCCGCGGCAAGGCTCGGCGCGAGACCGGCCGCGCCGACGATCGCCGCGACCACCGTGTCGCAGCCCTCGCTCTTCGCGACGTCGACGAGCGCCTGCGGCCCGTACGTGACCTCGGTCTTGCTGCCCGCTTCGCGCAGCTTCGCGGCGACCTTCGCGGCCGTGTCAGCGTCGCCGACCACCGCTACTTCGGGCGCGAAGCGCAGGCATTGCCCGACGAGCTTGTCGCCGTTGCGATGCGCGCTCAGCGCGTAAATCGAAAAACGCTCGGGATGACGCGCGACCACGTCGAGCGTACTGTCTCCAATCGAGCCCGTGGAACCGAGCAATGTCAGACGTTTTTGCATATCTCTTTCTCTAGCCGAGCAGCAGCATGGCGAGCGGCAGCACCGGCATCAACGCGTCGATGCGATCGAGCACGCCGCCGTGCCCCGGCAACAGGCCGCTCGAGTCTTTGACGCCGGCCTGACGTTTCATCATCGATTCGAACAGGTCACCGACCACGCTGAAAACCACCAGCAGGGTCAGCGCGAGCACCGTGCGCAGCGCACCCAGTTGCGCCAGCAGCGCAGAATACAGGGTCGGCTCGAACGCGTGCAAAAAGATCGCCGCCGCCGCGACGATCATGACCAGCAGCCAGCCGCCGATCGCCCCCTCCAAGGTTTTACCCGGACTGATCGCTGGCGCCAGCTTGTGCTTGCCAAATGCCTTCCCGGAGAAGTATGCGCCGATATCGGCGAGCCATACCAATAGCAGCAGCGACAGCACGAACGGCACACCCTGCATGCGCGCGGCGACGAGAGCATGCCAGCACGCGATGAAACCGACGATTCCGGCAAGAAACAGAAACGCGCGCCACGCGCCCTGCGCGAGCACGGGCTTGCGCAGCAGCACGAATGGACCGGCGATCACCCAGAAAATCGCCGCCGCCTGGAAGAACGGCCGCGCAGGCTCGGTGCCGATGCCCACCCGCGTACTGGTGACGAGTCCGAGTGCCGCGACGAGCGCGTACAGCACCGGACCCGCGCCACCGAGCTTCAGCAGGCGCGCCCACTCCCACGCGGCGAACACGACGACGAAAGCGATCAGCGCGCCGAATGCGCCGACAGGCGCGAACAGCGTGACGGGCAGGAACACTGCCAGCAACACGATCGCCGTGATGACACGGGTCTTTAGCATG
The DNA here is from genome assembly GCF_050434105.1 of Paraburkholderia sp. 40. Lineage (NCBI taxonomy): Bacteria > Pseudomonadati > Pseudomonadota > Betaproteobacteria > Burkholderiales > Burkholderiaceae > Paraburkholderia > Paraburkholderia sp. 40. The sequence goes on from NZ_JBNPVY010000004.1 coordinate 1,175,915, forward strand.
GAAGCGAATCGACGTTCTGCGATTGCGGCTCAAGCTGAGCACTGGTGCGGCCGAAGCGGCGTTCCCGCTCCGTGTACGAAGCGATGGCGTGACCGAGCGCGTCGGCGTCGAAATCCGGCCAGAACGTGTCGGTGAAATAGAACTCGGTGTAGGCAAGCTGCCACAGCAGGAAGTTGCTGACGCGGCGCTCGCCGCCGGTGCGGATGAACAGGTCCGGCTCGGGTGCGTAGGCCATCGACAGGTGCTCGGCGAACGCGTCCTCGTTGACCTCGACCGGCTTGCCCGCCGCCGCTTGCTCGACGAGCTTGCGGGTGGCCTGCATGATGTCCCAGCGCCCGCCGTAGTTCGCGGCGATGGTCAGCGTGAGACGGGTGTTGCGCGCGGTCTTGGTTTCCGCGCGCTTGATCAGATCGCGGATCTTGTCGTCGAAACGCTCGAGATCGCCGACCACGCGCAATCGGATACCGTTCGCGTGCAACTTGCCGATCTCGCGCTCGAGCGCGGTGACGAACAGGCGCATCAGGAACGATACCTCCTCGTTCGGACGGCGCCAGTTCTCCGAGCTGAACGCGAACAGCGTCAGATATTCGACGCCCCGCCGCGCGCACGCCTCGACGGCCGCCCGCACCGCGTCGACGCCGCGCGTATGGCCCGCCACGCGGGGCAGACGTCGCTGCGTGGCCCAACGGCCGTTGCCATCCATGATGATCGCGATATGTCGCGGCACCGCGGCGACTTCAGGCACGCGCACGGTTGAGCTGGTATAGGTCATGGCCGTCGGGACAGTAATGCCAGTAAAGAAGTGGAAATCAGAAGGTGCTGAGCCGAACGGCGTCAGACCGTCATGATCTCGGCTTCTTTCGTTGTGACGAGCTTGTCGATTTCGGCGACGAACTTGTCCGTCAGCTTCTGGACGTCGTCACCGGCACGACGCTCGTCGTCTTCCGAGATTTCCTTGTCCTTGACGAGTTTCTTCAGTTGCTCGTTGGCGTCGCGGCGCAGGTTGCGCACAGCCACCTTGGCCGTTTCGGCTTCGCTGCGAACGACCTTGGTCAGCTCGCGGCGACGCTCTTCGGTCAACGCTGGCATCGGTACGCGGATCACATCGCCATGCGTAGCTGGGTTCAGACCGAGATCCGACTCGCGGATCGCCTTTTCGACGACCTGGATCATCTTCTTTTCCCACGGCTGCACGCCGATCGTGCGCGCGTCGATCAGCGTCAGGTTCGCGACCTGCGAAATCGGCACCGGCGAACCATAGTAGTCGCACTGGATATGATCGAGCAGGCCCGTGTGCGCACGGCCCGTGCGGATCTTCGACAGGTCGTTCTTGAACGCGTCGATGGAGCGCTGCATCTTCTGTTCAGCGCCCTTCCTGATATCAGCCACAGACATTTTTAAACCTCCGAACCTTCAAAACGGTGCGAGCCGCCCGGCGCGCGCGATGCGGCGGCCCGGGCTCGCGTCAAAGCCCACGTAATGTAAACGAAGTTTACACGTGGACGAGGGTGCCCTCGTCCTCACCTAGCACGATGCGCTTGAGCGCACCGGGTTTGACGATCGAAAACACGCGGATCGGCAGCTTCTGGTCGCGGCACAGAGCGAAAGCCGTCGCGTCCATCACCTGCAGATTGCGGCCGATTGCCTCGTCGAAGCTGATCGTGCTATAGCGGGTCGCGCTCGAATCCTTCTTGGGATCGGCCGAATAGACGCCGTCCACCTTGGTCGCCTTCAGCACCACTTCCGCGCCGATTTCCGCGCCGCGCAATGCAGCGGCCGTGTCGGTCGTGAAGAACGGGTTGCCGGTGCCGGCCGCGAAGATCACGACCTTGCCTTCCTCGAGCTGGCGGATCGCGCGGGGCCGGATGTACGGCTCGACGACCTGGTCCATGCGCAGCGCCGATTGCACGCGCGCCTCGATGCCGGCGTGACGCATCGCGTCCTGCAGCGCCAGCGCGTTCATCATCGTGGCGAGCATACCCATGTAGTCGGCCGTTGCGCGGTCCATACCCGCCGCACCGCCCGCGACGCCGCGAAAAATATTGCCGCCGCCGATCACCACGGCCAGTTGCGTTCCGAGACGGACCACTTCGGCCACGTCCGCCACCATTCGTTCGATGGTTCCGCGATTGATGCCGAAGGCATCGTCGCCCATCAGAGCTTCACCGGAGAGTTTGAGCAGGACGCGTTTATAGGCAGTGGGCATAGGGGTATCCAGATCGCGCAGAACAGGGCAACAACAAGGGACTAATGTAGGGGTGAAATGCTGATTCGGGCAAGCACCGCCAAATTGGCGAACCCTGAGGTTCGCCAGCGGCGGCTGCGCGGCGAGGGTCAACTCGTGCGCGGCCTTGCGGCGCTGTCGACCGCGGCGAGGTCTTGCCTCGCCGCGGGTCCAAACGGTACGGCGGTGAAGCTTAGGTAACGCTTATTGTTGCTTTGCAGCAGCGACCTGGGCGGCCACTTCCGCTGCGAAGTCGTCCTGCTTCTTCTCGATGCCTTCGCCGACCACGAACAGCGCGAACTTCTGCACGCTCGAGTTGCCCGCTTTCAGCATCTGCTCGATCGTCTGCTTGTCGTTCTTCACGAACGTCTGGTTCAGCAGCGACACTTCCTTCAGGTACTTCTGCACGCTGCCGTCGACCATCTTCGCGACGATTTCAGCCGGCTTGCCAGATTCGGCGGCCTTCTGTTCAGCGATGCTGCGTTCCTTGGCGATCAGGTCCGCCGGCACGTCGTCCGACGACAGCGAAACCGGCTTCATCGCGGCGATGTGCATCGCCACGTCCTTGCCGACCTGTTCGTCCGCGCCGGTGTACTCGACCAGCACGCCGATGCGCGTGCCGTGCAGGTACGCCGCCAGCTTGTTCGCGGTGTCGAAGCGCACGAAACGGCGGATCGACAGGTTTTCGCCGATCTTGCCGACCAGCGCGAGGCGCGCTGCGTCGACGGTTTGGCCGTCGAGCGGCAGGGCTGACAGCGCCGCGACGTCAGCCGGGTTTTGCGTCGCGACGAGTTCGGCGATCTTCTTCGAGAACGCGAGGAAGTCGTCGTTCTTCGAGACGAAGTCGGTTTCGCAGTTCAGCTCGACGAGCGAACCAGCGTTGCCGTTGATGAACGATGCGACGACGCCTTCGGCCGTCACGCGCGATGCCGCCTTGCTCGCCTTGTTGCCGAGCTTCACGCGCAGCAGTTCTTCAGCGCGCGCCAGATCGCCGTCGGCTTCCGTCAGCGCCTTCTTGCATTCCATCATCGGCGCGTCGGTCTTCGCGCGCAGTTCTGCAACCATGCTTGCGGTAATTGCCGCCATCATTTGCTCCTTGAGTTCTGTCTGTCACACGCCGCCCGCATTTCGATGCCGGCGGCAGGAATTCGTTTCAGCGTTTTCGCGCATTTTGTGAGCGACGCGCCTCGCGTCGCCTCGAGCACTCTGCCAGATGCCCATTACAACAACTGTCATAGACGTCGCGACTTAAAAAAAGGGGGCCTGTAGAAAGCCCCCTTTTATGCCGGACACTGGGCAGCCTTACGCTTCCGGGTTGACCTCGACGAACTCGTCGCCGTCGCCGCCACGCGCAGCCTGGACCACTTCGTTGACCGCGTTGGCACGGCCTTCGAGGATCGCATCGGCCACGCCAGCCGCGTACAGGGCGACGGCCTTGCTGGCGTCGTCGTTACCCGGGATCACGTAGTCCACACCTTCCGGCGAGTGGTTCGTATCGACCACGGCGATGACCGGAATGCCGAGCTTGTTTGCTTCGGTCACGGCAATCTTGTGGTAGCCGACGTCAACCACGAAGATCGCGTCCGGAATGCCGCCCATGTCCTTCACGCCGCCGATCGACTTCTGCAGCTTGGCCATTTCACGTTCGAACAGAAGCGCTTCCTTCTTGCTCATGCGCTCGGTTTCACCGGCTTCCAGCGCCGCCTCCATGTCCTTCAGGCGCTTGATCGAAACCTTCAGCGTCTTGAAGTTGGTCAGCATGCCGCCGAGCCAGCGCGCGTTCACGAACGGCATACCAGCGCGCTGCGCTTCCTGGGCGATCGTGTCACGCGATTGACGCTTCGTACCGACGAACAGGATCGTGCCGCGGTTCGATGCCAGCTGACGCGCGTACTTCAGCGCGTCGTTGTACATCGGCAGCGTCTTTTCGAGGTTGATGATGTGAATCTTGTTGCGATGACCGAAAATGAAGGGGGCCATCTTCGGGTTCCAGAAGCGGGTCTGGTGACCGAAGTGGACACCTGCTTCCAGCATTTGACGCATCGTAACTGCCATGAAATTCTCCACGAGGGTTGGGTCTTAAACCGGCTGCCGTATCGGCCGCGCCCGCCTCTACCTTGGGAACGCGACGACACCCTGGGTGCGCCGGCTTGCGAATTGGTTGCCTGACACGACTTTCTCCAACTCACGACACCCAACAACCGGAGTGCCGCGAGAAGCCGCTCCGCCCAGCTGCCATGCGCGAATTTGCGGACTCGCGAATAAAAGCGGACTAGGACCGACTTAGCCGAACAGTATAGCACGCGACGACCGACTGACTCAACCGGCCCGACCACCGGCCGATGGTCCTACGCACGGGACCGCGCCGCCGGGACCGAAGCCCGGCCTGGCGTCCTTTGGGCCGCCAATTTGCCGATTCTGGCGCTTTTCGCCCTTGCCGCCCGATCCAGCGCAACGACCCGGCCCCCACTGCTGTAAAATGGCTCGATTCCGCCACGCGCGGGGGGCGTTAAGGATCGACCGGCATTCCGTGCCCGGCAGACGCCCCTCCGCCCGGCCACCGCAACACCCAGCAAGCCTTATCCAGCAAGGCTTCCGAGGAAACCATGGCTATCACCATCAAAAACGAAGACGATATCGCGAAGATGCGCGTCGCCTGCCGGCTCGCGAGCGAAGTGCTCGACTACATCACGCCGTTCGTCAAGGCCGGCGTCACCACTGGCGAGCTCGACCATCTTTGTCACGAATACATGCTGAAGGACCAGGGCACGGTCCCCGCGCCGCTGAATTACCAGCCGCCCGGCTACCCGCCCTACCCGAAAGCCACCTGCATTTCCGTCAACGACGTGATCTGCCACGGCATTCCGGGCGACAAGGCGCTCAAAACCGGCGACGCGCTGAACATCGACGTCACCGTGATCAAGGACGGCTATTTCGGCGACACGAGCCGCATGTTCATCGTCGGCGAAGGGTCGATCATGGCAAAGCGCCTCGTGCAAGCCACTTTCGAATGCATGTGGCTCGGCATCGACCAGGTGCGACCCGGCGCGCATCTCGGCGACATCGGCTATGCGATCCAGAAGCACGCCGAAGGCCTCGGCTACAGCGTGGTGCGCGAATATTGCGGACACGGCATCGGCACCGTATTCCACGAAGATCCGCAGATCCTGCACTACGGTCGCCCCGGCACCGGGTTCGAACTGCAGGCCGGTATGATCTTCACGATCGAGCCGATGATTAACGCCGGCCGCCGTGACATCCGCACGATGCCCGACCAGTGGACCGTCAAGACCAAGGACCGCAGCCTGTCCGCGCAGTGGGAGCACACGGTGCTCGTCACCGAGACCGGCTACGACGTGCTGACCGTGTCGGCCGGCACGCCCGCGCGTCCGCCCGTGGTCGCGGCCACGGCCTGACCGATTCCGACCACACCGCCTTCCTGCCAATGAGTAGCGTTCCAGCCGTCGCCCCCTCCCATGCCTCGTCGCTCAAGGCGGACTACAAAGTGGCCAAAGCCCAGTTGCTGGAACGCTTCCGATCGGCCACCAACGTCGACGCGTTGATGGCCGCCCTCGCGCGCGCCACGGACCATTCGCTGCGCGCCGCCTGGGACACCTGCGAGCTGCCCGACGACCTCGCGCTGGTCGCGGTTGGCGGCTATGGGCGCGGCGAACTCGCGCCGCACTCCGACATCGACATCCTGGTGCTGTTGCCCGACGCGCGGCTCGAGCATCTGGACGCGCGCGTCGAGCGCTTCATCAGTCTCGCGTGGGATCTCGGGCTGGAACTCGGCAGCAGCGTGCGCAGCGTGTCGCAATGCATCGAGGAAGCGGCCAACGACGTCACGGTGCGTACCTCGCTGCTGGAAGCGCGCCGCATCACCGGCAGCACCGCACTGTTCGACGATTTCGCTCGGCGCTACCGTGCGGCGCTCGACCCGAAGGCGTTCTTCCAGGCGAAGGTGCTCGAAATGCGCCAGCGTCACGCGAAGTTTCAGGACACGCCCTACGCGCTCGAGCCGAACATCAAGGAAAGCCCGGGCGGGCTGCGCGACCTGCAACTGATCCTGTGGATCACACAGGCGGCCGGCTTCGGCAGCAGCTGGCGCGAACTCGAAGCACGCGGACTCATCACCGAGCGCGAGGCGCGCGAGCTGCGCCACAACGAAGGCTTTCTGAAGTCGCTGCGTGCGCGGCTGCACGTGATCGCCGGGCGCCGCCAGGACATCCTGGTGTTCGACCTGCAGACGCCGGTCGCGGAAAGCTTCGGCCTCAAGCCGACCGCGACCAAGCGCGCGAGCGAGCAGCTGATGCGCCGCTACTACTGGGCCGCGAAAGCGGTCACGCAACTCGCGACGATCCTGATCCAGAACATCGAGGCGCAGCTGTTTCCGAGCACGAGCGGCATCACGCGCGTGCTGTCGGATCGCTTCGTCGAAAAGCAGGGCATGCTCGAAATCGCCTCCGACGACGTGTTCCAGCGCGAGCCGAATGCGATCCTCGAGGCGTTCCTGCTATACGAGCGCACCCCCGGCGTGAAGGGACTGTCGGCGCGCACGCTGCGCGCGATCTACAACGCCCGCGACGTGATGGACCAGCACTGGCGGCGCGATCCGGAAAATCGCCGGCTCTTCATGGAAATCCTGAAGCAGCCGGCCGGTATCACGCATGCGTTCCGGTTGATGAACCAGACGAGCGTGCTCGGGCGTTATCTGCTGAATTTCCGGCGCATCGTCGGGCAGATGCAGCACGACCTGTACCACGTGTTCACGGTCGATCAGCACATCCTGATGGTGCTGCGCAATCTGCGCCGCTTCGCGGTCGCCGAGCATGCGCACGAATACCCGTTCTGCAGCCAGTTGATCGTCAACTTCGACCGGCCGTGGGTGCTGTACGTGGCCGCGCTGTTTCATGACATCGCGAAGGGCCGCGGCGGCGATCATTCCACGCTGGGCATGGCCGACGCACGGCGCTTCTGCCGCCAGCACGGCATCGAAGGCGAGGATGGCGAGCTGGTCGTGTGGCTCGTGAAGCAGCATCTGACGATGAGCCAGGTCGCGCAGAAGCAGGACACGAGCGACCCTGAAGTGATCAAGCGCTTCGCCGAGCTGGTCGGCACCGAGCGCCGCCTGACCGCGCTCTATCTGCTGACCGTCGCCGACATCCGCGGCACCAGCCCGAAGGTCTGGAACACGTGGAAAGGCAAGCTGCTCGAAGACCTCTACCGCACCACGCTCGCCGTGCTTGGCGGTGCCCAGCCGGACGAGCATTCCGAGCTGAAGTCGCGCCAGGAAGAGGCGCTCGCGCTGCTGCGTCTCGAAACCGTGCCGGAAGGCGCGCAACGGGCGCTGTGGGACAGGCTGGACGTCGGCTATTTCCTGCGCCACGACGCGGCGGACATCGCGTGGCAGACGCGCGTGCTGTACCGCCACGTCGAAACGCCGACGCCGCTCGTACGCGCGCGGCCGTCGCCGATCGGCGAGGCACTGCAGGTGCTCGTCTACGTGAAGGACCAGCCCGATCTGTTCGCGGGCATCTGCGCGTATTTCGACCGCAACGGCCTGTCGGTGCTCGATGCGCGCGTCAGCACGACGCGCCATGGCTACGCGCTCGACAACTTCCTCGTCGCGCATACCGAAGAGGACGTGCACTATCGCGACATCGCCAATCTGGTCGAGCAGGAGCTGACCGCGCGCCTCGCGGGCCACGGCACCTTGCTGCCGGGACCGTCGAAGGGCCGGCTGTCACGGCTATCGCGCACCTTCCCCATTACGCCGCGCGTCGACCTGCGGGCCGATGAGCGCGGCCAATACTACATCCTGTCCGTGTCGGCGAACGACCGGCCGGGCCTTCTTTATTCGATCGCGCGCGTGCTGGCTGAGCACCGGGTCGGCGTCGCCTCGGCGCGGATCAATACGCTCGGCGAACGCGTCGAGGACGTGTTTCTGCTCGAAGGACACAGCCTGTCGGACAACCGCCTGCAAATTCAGGTCGAGACCGAACTACTGCGCGCGATCGCAGTGTGAGATTTCATGCGAATCAAATTAACAGCGAAGCATCCGCGGCCGGCGTCGTCCGAACGCGCCCCTGTCCGCCCCGGCAGCGCGTCGGCGCGTAAGCCGACCCGTCCAGCGCGGCCGAAGCCATTCGAGGCCGAGGCCGGCGCGAAGCGCGAAGGCGCGGCATCGACGGGTGGTGGCGCGAAGCGGCCGGTCGGTGCGAAGCCGGCGGGCGCCGGTGCACGCGCGCCGCGTGCCGAAGGGTCGGGCGTGCGCGAACGGGGCGCGGCTGCCGCGGGCGCACCGCGCCGCTTCGAAGGTGCGGCTCAGGGAGGCGAGCGCGGAGAACGCGCGCCGCGTCGTTTTGAGGGCGGCGCCGAGCGTGGCGAACGGGCGCCTCGGCGCGAATTCGGCGAACGGACTGAACGCGCGCCGCGTCGTTTCGAAGGCAGCGCTGAACGTGGCGAACGTGCGCCTCGACGCGAATTCGGCGAACGGACTGAACGCGCGCCGCGTCGTTTCGAAGGCAACGCTGAGCGTGGCGAACGTGCGCCTCGGCGCGAATTCGGCGAACGGACTGAACGCGCGCCGCGTCGTTTCGAAGGCAACGCTGAGCGTGGCGAACGTGCTCCTCGGCGCGAATTCGGCGAACGGACTGAACGCGCGCCGCGTCGTTTCGAAGGCAGCGCTGAGCGTGGCGAACGCGCTCCTCGGCGCGAATTCGGCGAACGGACTGAACGCGCGCCGCGTCGTTTCGAAGGCAACGCTGAGCGTGGCGAACGTGCCCCTCGGCGCGAATTCGGCGAGCGTGGCGAACGCGCACCCCGTCGTTTCGAAGGCAACGCTGAGCGTGGCGAACGCGCTCCTCGGCGCGAATTCGGCGAGCGTGGCGAACGCGCACCCCGTCGTTTCGAGGGCAATGCGGAGCGCGGCGAGCGCGCACCGCGCAGTTTTGGTGAGCGCGCACCGGGCCGCGACGCCGGCGAACGCCGTCCGTTCAGCGGTCCGCGTCCAGGCACAGGCAGGCCGTCGGAAGGCGGCGCGCGTGGCGATCGTCCGGTGCGCCGGGAGCGCGAGGCCGCCGACCGTCCGCGCTTCGGTAGCGATCGCGGTGAGCCGCAGGAGCGTCGCGGTGGCGATCGAGGCGCGCGCGGCGACAGCACCTCGCGCCGCTTCGAAAGCGAGCGTGGCGAGCGCAGCTTCGCGAAGCCGGCAAAAGGCGGCCACGGCGAACGCACCGAGCGTCGCGAGCGCCCTGCGCGCAGCTTCGACGACACGTTGCCGGCCCCGAAACGCCGCTTCGGCGACGACCGACCAACCCGCGCCGCCAAGCCGCGAGCCTCGGCATCAGCAACCGCCCGCCCCGTCGACACCACCATCGACACCCCGCACCCGCCCCGCCGCGATCGCGAAGACGCGCCGGGCATGCTGCGTCTGTCCAAGCTGATGTCCAAGCTCGGCCTGTGCTCGCGTCGCGAGGCCGACGAATGGATCGAGAAAGGCTGGGTCATGGTCGACGGCGAGCGCGTCGATACGCTCGGCACGAAGGTGTTCCCGGATCAGCGCATCGACATCGACCCGGCCGCCGAAGCCTTTCAGTCGAGCCAGGTGACCGTGATCGTTCACAAGCCGGTCGGGCTCGTGTCTGGCCAGGCGGAGGACGGCTATCAGCCGGCCATCACGCTCGTCACGCCGGAGAATCGCTGGGAAGGCGACCGTTCGGGGATCCCCTTCTCGGCGTCGCATCTGCGCCAGCTCGCGCCGGCCGGGCGTCTCGACATCGATTCGACGGGCCTGCTCGTGCTGACGCAGGACGGCCGCATCGCGAAGCAACTGATCGGCGGTCACTCGGACGTGGACAAGGAGTATCTGGTGCGCGTCGCCTACGGCGATCACACGGTCGACGTCGAAAGCCATTTCCCGGCCGAAAAACTCGCGCTGCTGCGCCACGGCCTGTCGCTCGACGACGTCGCGCTGAAGCCCGCGCAGGTCAGCTGGCAGAACGGCGAGCAGCTGCGTTTCGTGCTGCGCGAAGGCAAGAAGCGTCAGATTCGCCGCATGTGCGAACTGGTCGGTCTCGAGGTGGTGGGCCTGAAGCGCGTGCGCATGGGCCAGGTGATGCTCGGCGCGCTGCCGCCGGGACAGTGGCGCTATCTGTCGGAAGACGAGTCGTTCTGAGGTCCGTCCAATGCGCCTCCTTGCTGAGAGCGGGCGCATCGGCACAACAAAAAACCCACGCACTTTGGCGTGGGTTTTTTGTTGGCGGCAGCTGTGTCAGTCGTCGCTATTCGTATCGAGATCCGGGAACAGGACCTCCGTAAAGCCGAACTTCGAGAAATCGGTAATCCGCATCGGATACAGTTTGCCGATCAGATGATCGCATTCGTGCTGCACAACCCGTGCGTGAAAACCCTCGGCGACCCGGTCGATCGGATTGCCGAACTGATCGAAGCCGTGATAACGGATCATCGAAAACCGGCTCACCACGCCGCGCAGCCCCGGCACCGACAGGCAACCTTCCCAGCTTTCTTCCATGTCCTGCGAGACCGGCGTGACGGTCGGGTTGATCAGCACCGTTTCGGGCACCGGCGGCGCGTCCGGATAGCGCTCGTTCGAACCGAAGCCGAAGATCACCACCTGCAGATCGACGCCGATCTGCGGCGCGGCGAGACCCGCGCCGTTCGCCGCGTGCATGGTCTCGAACATGTCTTCCACGAGCCGGTGCAGCTCGGGCGTGTCGAAGTGAACGACCGGCTCGGCGATTCGCAGCAGGCGCGGATCGCCCATCTTCAGAATGTCGTGAATCATCAGTGCCCCTCCAGGAGCTTGCGCATACCATCTTCGTCGAGTACGGGGATGCCGAGTTCCTCGGCCTTCGAAAGTTTGCTGCCCGCGTCGGCCCCCGCCACCACGTAACTGGTTTTCTTCGATACCGACCCCGCCACCTTCGCGCCGGCCGCCTCGAGCATTTCCTTCGCGTCCTCGCGCGACAGGTTTGGCAGCGTACCGGTCAGCACGACCGTCTGCCCGGCCAGCACGCCCTGCGGCGCCTTCGGCGCTGGCGGCCCCTCGGGCCACGTGACCTTGCCCGGCGCGCGCAGCTGTTCGATCACCGTGCGGTTGTGGTCCTCGGCGAAGAACTGGTGGATCGATTCGGCGACGACCGGCCCCACGTCGTTGACTTCGAGCAGTTCCTCCAGCGACGCATCCATGATCGGATCGAGCGAGCCGAAGTGCTTCGCGAGATCCTTCGCGGTCGATTCGCCGACATGGCGAATCCCCAATGCGTAGATAAAGCGCGCGAGCGACGTGTGCCTGGCCTTGTCGAGCGAGTCGAGCAGGTTCTGCGCGGACTTTTCGGCGAAGCGGTCGAGTTCCGCGAGCGTCGTGAAGCCGAGATTAAACAGATCGGCCGGCGTGCGCACCAGGTTCTGTTCGACCAGTTGATCGATGATCTTCTCGCCGAGGCCGTCGATGTCGAGCGCGCGCCGCTGCGCGAAGTGCCACAACGCCTGCTTGCGCTGCGCCGGACAGAAGAGCCCGCCCGTGCAGCGCGCGATCGCCTCGTCGGGCAGCCGCTCGATCGCCGAACCGCACACCGGGCACTGCGTCGGCATCACGAACTCGCGCGCGTCGGCCGGACGACGCTCGAGCAGCGCGTTGACCACCTCCGGAATCACGTCGCCGGCGCGCCGCACGATCACTGTGTCGCCGATGCGGATGTCCTTGCGGCGCACTTCATCCTCGTTGTGCAAGGTCGCGTTCGTGACCGTCGCGCCGCCGACGAACACCGGTTCCAGCCGCGCGACCGGCGTGATCGCGCCGGTGCGGCCGACCTGCACGTCGATCGCGACCAGCTTCGTCAACGCTTCCTGCGCGGGGAATTTGTGCGCGAGCGCGAAGCGCGGCGCGCGCGACACGAAACCGAGCGCATCCTGCTCGTCGCGCCGGTTGACCTTGTAGACCACGCCGTCGATGTCGTAGGGGAGCCTGTCGCGCTTCTCGCCGACCGCGTGGAAGAAGCCGAGCAGGCCTTCGGCGCCCTGCACGACCGCGCGCTCGCCATTGACCGGCAAGCCCATCTCCTTGTACCAGTCGAGCAGTTCGCTATGGGTGGCCGGCATCTCGATGCCTTCGAGCACGCCGATGCCATACGCGAAAAACGACAACGGCCGCTGCGCGGTGATCTTCGAATCGAGCTGCCGCAAGCTGCCCGCCGCCGCGTTGCGCGGGTTCGCGAATTCGCGTTGTTCGGCGCTGCGCTGGCGTTCGTTCAGGCGCTCGAAATCGCGCTTGAACATCAGCACTTCGCCGCGCACGTCGAGCACGCGCGGCACGCGCTTACCCTTCAGCCTCAACGGAATCGAGCGGATCGTGCGGACGTTTTCGGTGACGTTCTCGCCGGTTGTGCCGTCACCGCGCGTGGAGGCCTGCACGAACACGCCGTCGACGTAGCGCAGCGAGATCGCGAGGCCGTCGAATTTCAGCTCGGCCGCGTAGTCGACGGGGACCGGCGGCTCGCTCGCGTTGTTGCCGAGCGCGTCGCCGATGCGCTTGTCGAACGCGACGATGTCTTCGTCGGCGAAACCGTTGTTCAACGACAGCATCGGCAGATCGTGCACGACCGGCTCGAAACCGCTCGCGGCCTCGCCGCCGACGCGCTGCGTTGGCGAATCCGGCACGATCAGATCGGGATGCTCGGCCTCGATGCGCTCCAGCTCCTTGAACAGCTTGTCGTACTCGGCGTCCGGCAGGTCCGGTTGATCGAGCACGTAATACGCGTAGTTCGCGCGTTCGAGTTCCGCGCGCAACCACACGGCCCGCTCGGCCGGAGCGCTGGTTGCGGAAGGAGGGACGGAGGATCGGGCCATGCTGTCGGAAGCTTCTCGAGAAGAAAGTCGGACATCGGATTATCGCAGGAAGCGTGCCCCTTTACATCGCTGATTCGGGGCGGGCCGCGCTGCGACGCAAGCCGGAAACGACGACGGCCGCACATCGTGCGGCCGTCGTCAAAACGCGTAGAACGCTGCAAAAGGCTTACTGGCTGAACAGGCGCCGCGTGGCCGGCGAACCCGCCGGAATACCCGCCTGTTCGAGCTTCGCGTACAGCGTCATCAACTGTTTTTCGATCGCGAGCAGCGCGCTTTCCGGCAGCGGCCGGCGACCGTCGTCGACCACGCGTCCGCCGATGCGCTCGGCCAGCGACTTCGCGTAATCGCACATCAGCCGGAACGGCAGGATGTCTTCGTCGGCGACCGGCACGTCGAGCACCAGCGTGATCATCTCGCCGCCTTTGTATGTGAGGTCGTCGCGCAGGAAGTTGGTGTCGCCGAACTGCAGCATGAACACCGGGCTTTGCCGCGAGTCGAGCTTGACGAAGCGCGTGCCGTCGCGCGACAGCAGCAGACCGTCCTGCGATGCGACCGCCTGTACGTAGTTGGCCGACCACGGCGCGCCGTCCGACAGCACGTTGATCGACAACTGCGCGTCGCACTGGGCGGCAAAGCCGTCGAGCTCGCGCGCCATCGCGACGGTTTCGAGCATGTCGGGGAATTCCGGCGCCGCGTCGAGCGCATCGGCGAACTGCTGTACGCCGGTCACGAACTCGGAAAATTCGAGCTCGTTCAGCGCGCCGCTACGGTTCGCGAGCTGCGCGGCCGCGCGCAGCTCTTCATAGCGCGTGCCGTTCTGCAGCAGCTGCCACGAGCCGCCGCCTTCGGGTTTGCCTTCGATGTGCACGGGCTTGCTGCCCGCCCGACGCAAGCGCTGCGCGAGCGGAAGCACCTTGTCGCCGGCCACGGGGCCGTTCAGCCGGATCGGCACGATACAGTCGATGCGTCGATCGACGATCGCGGGCGGCGTCGACGAAATCGTCGTGGCGGCCGGCAGGATCGGTTCGACCCGCTCGTGCCCGGCGGACGCGGGCTGGGCCGCGGGCGCGCCCGGCGCCGCCGCATGTTCGCCTTCGCCCATGGTATCGGCGTCCGCCGATGGATAACCGTTCGGCGACGTCATCTCGGCCTGGATATCGGCCGGTGTATCGAGCGGTGCGGCGCCCGCGCCGAACGTCGGCTCGACGCGCGCCGCGGTCGGGTCCGCGGCCGCCTCGGCGCTCACGCTCGGCTCGCGCCGCGTGGTCGGCCGGGCCGGCTCGATGAACGGGCTCTGCTCCTCATGCTCGTCCCGCGCAAAGCTCTCGGCGGTGTCGGCCGGCATCGGCCGCGGCATCTTGCGGCGGACCTTCGCGCCCTGCCACGCGTTGTACGCGACCACGCCCCCCACCACCACGGCACCCGCGCCGATCAAACCGAGTGTCAACTCGTCCATGCATGCTCCATCAGCAATTCTTCTATCCGCGCGAGCCTCTCGTCCGCTCCACGTACCGCGCGGCGCTCGATCAGGCCGCTGCGGTGGATGCGGATGCCCGCGAAGGCGTTAACTCAAACGATATTCTGGGCGAAACCCGCCGCCGTTTCCATGTCGACCGCGACGATCCGCGAGACGCCCTGCTCCTGCATCGTCACGCCGATCAGCTGCTGCGCCATCTCCATCGCGATCTTGTTGTGCGAGATGAACAGGAACTGGGTTTTGTCGGACATCGCCCGTACCAGATTCGCGAAACGCTCGGTGTTGGCGTCGTCGAGCGGCGCGTCCACTTCGTCGAGCAGACAGAACGGCGCCGGATTCAGCTGGAACATCGCGAACACGAGAGCGGTCGCGGTCAGCGCTTTCTCGCCGCCCGACAGCAGGTGAATCGTCGAATTCTTCTTGCCCGGCGGCTGAGCCATCACCTGCACGCCGGCGTCGAGGATTTCGTCGCCGGTCATGATCAGCTTCGCCTGGCCGCCGCCAAAGAGACGCGGGAACAGCTCGCCGAAATGACGGTTCACTTCGTCGAACGTGCTTTGCAGCAGCGTGCGCGTTTCGGCGTCGATCTTGCGGATCGCGTCTTCGAGCGTTTCGATCGCGCTCGTCAGGTCGGCCGACTGCGAATCGAGGAAGCTCTTACGCTCGGTCGCGGCCTTCAGCTCGTCGAGCGCGGCCATGTTGACCGGCCCGAGCGCGGTGATCGCGTTGTTGATGCGCGTGACTTCGCCCTGCAGGTACGACGGCTTCATGTCCGCCGTCAGCTTGGCTTGCAGTTCGGCTTCGTCGACACCGGCCGCGGCCAGCTGCTCGACGAACTGCTCGCCGCTGATGCGCGCGGCCTGCTCCTTCAACTGCAATTCATTGATGCGGTCACGCAGCGGCTGCAGGGCGCGCTCGGCGGCGAGGCGCGTTTCGTCGGCCGAGCGCAGCTTCGCGGTCAGGTCGTCGAGCTCGACGCGCGCGGCGCGCAGCGCCTCTTCTTTCACGGCGCGGATGTCGAGCGCGTCCTGCAGCCCGGTGTGCGCGGTCTGCTCGTTGATCGTTTCCAGTTCGGCGCGCGCGTCTTCGAGCGCGCCCGCGACGCGCTCGCTCTGCTCGTGCGCGACCTGGATGCTGCGCTTCAATTCGTCGATGCGGTTCGCCATGTTGCGCGCGGCGAAGCGCGCGTCGGTAGCGGCGCGGTCGAGGTCGCGTGCTTCGCCGCGGGCAGTCGTCAGTTCTTCGTCGAGTGCTTCGAACGCGAGCTGGTGGTCTTCGAAGCGCGCCTGCAGTTCGGCGAGCTCGCCGTCGTGACGCTCGAAGTTCGCTTCCGACTCGGCGCGCAGCGCCCGCTGCTCGTCAATCTGCGCGGCGATTTCTTCGAGTTCCTCGCGAATCTGCGTGCTGCGCTGCGTGTAGCGTTCGTGCGCCTGGGTGAGCCTCAGCACGTCCATCTGCAACGCGTGCACCCGCTGCGTCGCGCGTTCGGCCTGCTGGCGCAGCTCGGCAAGCGCCTGCGCGGCTTGCGTGTGCGCGGCTTCGGCGCGGATCGCGGCGGCCTTCGCCTCGTCGGCGAGCAATGCCTGTGCGCGCACCTGGCGGCCGAGGTTTTCGATTTCCTGCTGACGCGCGAGCATGCCGGCCTGCTCGGAATCGGCCGCATACAGCTGTACGCCGACGCGCGTGACCACGTGCCCCGCCTTGACGACGAACGCGCCGCCCTCGGGCAGCTGCGTGCGCATCGAAAGCGCCTGCTGCAGATCGTCGGCGACGAACGCGAGGCCCAGCCAGTCGGTCAGCACCGCGCGGATACCCGCGTCCTCGATGCGCACGAGCGACAGCAGCGAGCGCAGCGCGCCCGCCGCCGGGGCCGGCTGCCCAGCCGCGGGCGGCGCGTAGAACGCGAGCTTGGCCGGTGGCGCGTCGGTTGCGAACGCCTTGACCCAGTCGAGATTCGACACTTCGAGCGCGGCGAGGCGCTCGCGCAGCACCGCTTCGAGCGCGGTTTCCCAACCGGCCTCGACATGCAGTTTCTTCCACAGACGCGGCAGGCTGCCCAGCTCGTGCTTGTCGAGCCACGGCTGGATCTTGCCTTCGGTCTGCACGTTTTCCTGCAACTGCCTGAGCGCGGCGAGGCGCGCGTCGAGCTGATGGATCTGCGCGCTTTCGGCCTGCACGCGCTCCTGCGCGGCGCGGCGTTCACCGTCGAGCCGCGGCAGTGTTTCCTGCGCGTCGGCGAGGCGGCCCTGCGCGTCGTGAAGGACTTCCTCGTGCTCGGCGAGCTGCACGCGCAATTCCTCGAGCTGCGCCTCGTCGGGCGCGTCGAGGCCACCCTCTTCCGATTTCAGCCGCTCATGGCGCTGCTGCAGCTGCTGCAACTGCTGATCGGCATTGCGCTGATGCGCGGCTTCGAGCTTCAGCGCCTGCTCGGTCTGCGCGATGCCGCCGCGCTCGGTGTTCAGCTCCGCCTGGGCGTCGCGCCAGCGCGCTTCGAGGGCGGGTAGCGCATCGTGCTTCGCGGCGGCGTCCTCTTCGGCGAGCACGGCTTTTTCTTCAGCGACGGCCAGTTGCTCTTCAGCGACGGCGATATCGTCCTGCGCCTTGTCGGCCTGCGATTGCCACTGCTCGCGCTGCGCGGTCAGCGCGGCGATCTGCGCCTGCACGCGGTTGCGCGATTCGACGATGAAGCGGATCTCGGCTTCCAGCCGGCTCACTTCCGCGTTCGCCTCGTACAGCGCGCCCTGCGCGCCCTGCATCGCGTCGCTCGCCGAATAGTGCGCGACGCGCAGCGTTTCGAGTTCCGCCTCGACTTCGCGCAGCTTCGCGGTTTGCGCCTCGAGGTCGATCTGCGCCTGCTCGATCGCGCGTTGCTGGCGCTGCTGCTCGCCGGCCGCCTCGTTCTTGCGCAGCAACCACAGCAGACGCTGCTTTTCCTCGCCGTCGCTTTGCAGCTCGCGATAACGGGTCGCGACGACCGCCTGCCCCTCGAGCTTCTCGAGATTCGTGCCGAGCTCGCGGACGATGTCCTCGACGCGCGTCAGGTTCTCGCGCGTGTCGTGCAGACGGTTCTCGGTCTCGCGGCGGCGCTCCTTGTACTTCGACACGCCGGCGGCTTCTTCGAGGAACACGCGCAGCTCTTCGGGCTTCGCCTCGATCAGCCGCGCGATCATGCCCTGCCCGATGATCGCGTACGCACGCGGCCCGAGGCCGGTGCCGAGGAAGATGTCCTGGATGTCGCGGCGCCGCGCCGGCAGATTGTTGATGTAGTAGCTCGACGTGCCGTCGCGCGTCAGCACGCGCTTCACGGCGATCTCCGCATACTGGCCCCACTGGCCGGCGGCGCGGCCGTCCGCGTTGTCGAACACGAGTTCGACGCTCGCGCGGCTGCCGGGCTTGCGGGCGGTCGAGCCGTTGAAGATCACGTCCTGCATCGACTCGCCGCGCAATTCAGAGGCGCGCGATTCGCCGAGCACCCAGCGCACGGCGTCGATGATGTTGGATTTGCCGCACCCGTTCGGACCGACCACGCCAACCAACTGGCCTGGGACCTGGAAATGCGTGGGATCGACGAAGGATTTGAAACCAGCGAGTTTGATCGAGGTGAGCCGCACGGCGATTTCGCTGTTTGAAAAGAGAGAGTGATAGGTGGCTCGCGAGGTTGCGCCAGTCGTTCACCGCCGCAGCGGGACGGCCCCACGCAACCTCGCGAGCCTTCGCAATTTGGTTGCCGGCTGCATGCGCTCATGCATATCTGAGGCACACGCAGGTACGCTTGCGCCGGCTAATGAGGGGGAATCATACCATCGCGCGTGGACGATTCTTACCGCCCTTTCGGTGGCCGTCACTGTCGCCGTCAGGGCCGTGTTCGTCACCGCGTTGGTCACCGCGTTTGGCACCGCGTTTGGCACCGCATTGACCACCGCGTCCATCGTCGCCGCCGGGCCCGTCCGTGTCCCCGATGGCGGGATCGGGCGGCGCCAATTTCGTCCGATGCACCCAGCTCGACAAGGCCGACGCGAGCACGATGCACGCGCCGCCGGCCGATTCGCGCGGGCCCGGTACTTCGCCGGCGAACAGCCACGCCGACAGCGCCGTCACGACGAGTTCGAACAGCATGATGATCGACGCGCGATTGGCCGGCACGCGCGAGAGCCCGTATTGCACGAGCATGTTGTTCGACGCGAGCAGCAGACCGAGACCGAGCACCAGCAGCGCCGCCGTGCCCAGATGCGCGCCGACGGGCGGCGCAGGCATCGGCTCGAACAGCGACGCGAGCGCGCCGAACAGCGCCGCGCCGCCGAAGATCACCGCGGTGCGCATTTCGGGCTTCATGTCCGGCAGCACGCGGCTCGTCTTCAGGATCAGCACGTTGCTCATCGCGAAGCCCATGCCGCCGGCGAGCCCGGCCCATTCGGCGGGATTGCCGGGTACCGGAATGCCGAGACGCGGCGACCATAGCATCGTCATCGCGCCCGCGAGCGACAGCGCGGCCAGCGCCGCGCCCGACCACGAGAGCCGCTCGTGCAGGATGAAATGCGCGAACAGCGCGGTCCACGCGGGCGTCAGATAGAACAGCAGCAGCACGCGCATCACCTGACCGTGGATCGCGCCCCACACGAAGCCCAGATTCGTGACACCCGCGGCGAGCGCGAGCGCCGGCAGCAGCCAGTGCCACCGCACGGTCTTCAGCGCGCCATTCCGCACGAGCAGCACGAACAGGCAGCCGGTGCCGCTCGTGAGCGCGCTCGCGGCGGTGCCGGTCACCCCGAGCGCGGCCAGCATCCGCAGCGGATACCAGACCATCCCCCAGACCGACGCGCCCAGCATGATCGCGAGCGTCGGCCAGCCGTTGCGAAGCCAGTTGGTCATGGGGCGGGACTCCGACGGGGGTCGTGGGCGGGTCGTATGAGGATCCAGCCGGCCGTCTCCTGAACTGCTGCGTACATTGCTGCTCCTGCGTATTCTTTTACGCGAACCGTGGCGGATTTCGCGCCGTTCCCGCCGCGGCGCCCCGGTGCGCCGCCTCGCGGATTGCTCCCGCGCCGCGCGCCAGGCTCCCGCCTGGTCCGCGGGCGCGCCACGCTATAATCGTCCGTTCGCCGCCGCCCGCCGGCGCGCGTGCCCGGTTGTCCCGCCATTCGTCCGCGTCCATCCCGATCAGGCCATTTCGTCCGTGAATCCGCTACTCGACTCCCTTCAGCCCTATCCGTTCGAAAAGCTGCGCCTGCTTTTCAAGGACGTCACGCCGCCGGCCGGCCTTGCGCACATCAGCTTCGGCATCGGCGAGCCGAAACATCCAACCCCGCCGCTGATCCGCGACGCCGTCATCGATTCGCTCGGCGGCCTCGCCGCGTATCCGGCCACGCTCGGCTCGGCGCCGCTGCGCGAGTCGATCGCGAAATGGGTCGCGCAACGCTACAACCTGCCGCCGCTCGATCCGCTGACCGAGGTGCTGCCGGTGGCAGGCTCGCGCGAGGCGCTGTTCGCGCTCGCGCAGACGGTGCTCAATCCGCGCCGCGATGCTGACGGCGAGCCTGCGATCGTACTCTGTCCGAACCCGTTCTACCAAATCTACGAAGGCGCGGCGCTACTCGGCGGCGCGCAGCCGTACTTCGTCAACAGCGACCCGGCGCGCAACTTCGCGTGCGACTACTCGGCGGTGCCCGCCGACGTGTGGGCCCGCACGCAACTGCTGTACGTCTGCTCGCCGGGCAACCCGACCGGCGCCGTCCTCACGCTCGACGACTGGCGCGAGCTGTTCGCGCTATCGGACCGCTACGGCTTCGTGATCGCTTCGGACGAGTGCTACTCGGAAATCTATTTCGACGAGTCGAAGCCGCCGCTCGGCGGCCTCGAAGCCGCGCACAAGCTCGGACGCGGTTTCGAGCGCCTCGTGATGCTGTCGAGCCTGTCGAAGCGCTCGAACGTGCCGGGCATGCGCTCGGGCTTCGTCGCCGGCGACGCCGCGATTCTCAAGGCATTCCTGCTGTATCGCACGTACCACGGCACGGCGCTGTCGACCGTGTTCCAGAGCGCGAGCGTGGTCGCCTGGAGCGACGAGACGCACGTGCGCGAGAACCGCGCCAGGTACCTGCGGAAGTTCGCGACCGTCACGCCGATGCTCGCCGACGTGCTCGACGTGCGCCTGCCCGACGCCGCGTTCTACCTGTGGGCCAACGTCGAGCGCACCGGCCTCACGGACACCGAGTTCGCCCAGCGCCTCTACGCCGACTATAATGTGACGGTTCTGCCGGGCTCGTTCCTCGCGCGCGCCGCGCACGGCGTGAACCCCGGCCGCAATTTCGTGCGCCTCGCGCTCGTCGCCGACGTCGACGAATGCACGGCGGGCGCACAGCGGATCGTCGAATTCTGCCGCTCGCTCAGTGTCAACTGAGTGCAGCCTGAGCCTTGCTTGAGCTACACGGCATCCCCTTCTTCAGACTTCAACCCTTCAGATAATCACGCATATGTCGCAACAACTTCAGAGCATCATCGATACCGCCTGGGACAACCGCGCCGAACTGTCGCCGAAAGCCACGCCGGCAGAAGTGCGCGAAGCCGTCGCCCATGCGATCGAGCAACTCGATAAGGGCGCGCTGCGCGTCGCCGAAAAGAAGGACGGCGACTGGGTCGTCAACCAGTGGCTGAAGAAGGCCGTGCTGCTGTCGTTCCGTCTGGAAGACAACTCGCCGATGCCGGCCGGCGGCTACAGCCAGTTCTACGACAAGGTGCCGTCGAAGTTCGCGAACTACACCGCTGAAGACTTCGCCGCCGGCGGCTTCCGCGTGGTGCCGCCCGCGATCGCGCGCCGCGGCTCGTTCATCGCGAAGAACGTCGTGCTGATGCCGTCGTACACCAACATCGGCGCGTACGTCGACGAAGGCACGATGGTCGACACGTGGGCCACCGTCGGCTCGTGCGCGCAGATCGGCAAGAACGTGCACCTGTCGGGCGGCGTCGGCATCGGCGGCGTGCTGGAGCCGCTGCAGGCCAACCCGGTCATCATCGAAGACAACTGCTTCATCGGCGCGCGCTCAGAAGTCGTCGAAGGCGTGATCGTCGAGGAAAACTCGGTGATCTCGATGGGCGTGTACCTCGGCCAGAGCACCAAGATTTACGACCGCGAAACCGGCGAAGTCACGTACGGCCGCATTCCGGCGGGCTCGGTCGTGGTGGCGGGCAACCTGCCGTCGAAGGACGGCACGCACAGCCTGTACTGCGCGGTCATCGTCAAGAAGGTCGACGCGAAGACGCGCGCGAAGGTCGGCCTGAACGAGTTGCTGCGAGGCGATTGATGGCGCGCGGCACCAAAACCGTCGTCTACGGCATTCCGAACTGCGACACTGTGAAGAAGGCCCGTGTGTGGCTCGAAGAGCACGGCGTCGAGTTCGAGTTCCACGACTTCAAGATGGCCGGCGTGACCGAGCCGCTCGTGCAGGACTGGCTCACGGACGTCAAGCTCGACGCGCTGCTGAACCGCCGCGGCACGACGTGGCGCGCTCTGTCCGACGACATGAAGGCGGCCGCGGAAACGCAGCCGGGCGCGATCGCGCTGATGATCCACAAGCCGTCGGTGATCAAGCGGCCGGTGCTGGTCGTGAACGGGCGGGTGAAGTCGCTCGGCTTTTCGGCGGATGAGTACGCGGCGCTGTTTGTCTGAGCGCGGCGCTGAAGCGCCAGGCTCGAGCACGAGGTAGTCGAACGCGCGGCCTCGCGCCGCGCCATTCAAAGGCTGTTGCCGGCGGCGGTGCCCTCACCGCGAGCCGGCATTTTTTCATTTCAAAGTGGCTTGTACTGAATCCATGTCCGGCACCCTCGCCCTTACCGAACAACTGATCGCGCGCGCGTCCGTCACGCCCGACGATCAGCATTGCCAGCGTCTCCTGATCGAGCGCCTCGCCGCGCTCGGCTTCGAGCATGAGACGATCGAATCAAACGGCGTGACCAACCTTTGGGCCGTCAAACGCGGCGTCGACGGCACGCAAGGCAATCTGCTCGCGTTCGCCGGCCACACCGACGTGGTACCGACCGGCCCGCTCGAACAATGGCACTCGGCGCCGTTCGAGCCGACCCAGCGCGACGGCAAGCTGTACGGCCGCGGCGCGGCGGACATGAAGGCGTCGATCGCCGGCTTCGTCGTCGCGAGCGAGGAGTTCGTCGCCGCGCACCCCGAGCACCGCGGCTCGATCGCGTTCCTGATCACGAGCGACGAGGAAGGCCCCGCCACCGACGGCACCGTCAAGGTCGTCGAAGCATTGCAGCAGCGCGGCGAGCGCATGGACTACTGCATCGTCGGCGAGCCGACCTCGAGCGAGCGTTTCGGCGACATGGTCAAGAACGGCCGGCGCGGCTCGCTGTCGGGCAAGCTGATCGTCAAGGGCGTGCAGGGCCATATCGCCTACCCGCATCTGGCGAAGAATCCGGTGCACCTGCTGGCGCCAGCGCTCGCCGAACTCGTCGCCGAGCGCTGGGACGAAGGCAACGAATATTTCCCGCCGACCACCTGGCAGGTGTCGAACCTCCACAGCGGCGCCGGCGCGACCAACGTGATCCCCGGCCACGCGGACGTGATGTTCAACTTCCGCTTCTCGACCGCGAGCACCGTCGAAGGACTGCAAAAGCGGGTGCATGCGATTCTCGACAAACACGGCCTCGAATACGAACTGCAATGGACCGTGAGCGGCCTGCCATTTCTCACCCCGCGCGGCGAGCTGTCGAGCGCGCTCGCGCAAGCGATCAAGGACGAAACCGGCGTGGACACCGAACTGTCGACCACCGGCGGCACGTCGGACGGCCGCTTCATCGCGCGCATCTGCAAGCAGGTGATCGAGTTCGGTCCGCTGAACGCGAGCATCCACAAGATCGACGAACATATCGAAGTCGCCCATATCGAGCCGCTGAAGAACGTGTATCGCCGCGTGCTCGAACAACTGATCGCGTAACCTGGAACTTTGCGATGACGCTACCTTTTTGCACCGTCCGCGACCTGCTGCGTTATGCAGTGTCCCGTTTTAGCGAGGCCAAAGTGTCGTTCGGCCACGGCTCGGCCAATGCCTACGACGAAGCCGCCTATCTGATCCTGCACACGCTGCATTTGCCGCTCGACCTGCTCGAACCGTTTCTCGACGCACGCCTGACCACGGCCGAAATCGAGGCGGTGCTGAAAGTGATCGAGCGACGCGCCGCCGAACGCGTGCCGGCCGCGTACATCACGCAGGAAGCGTGGATGCACGGCTATCGCTTTTACGTCGACGAGCGCGTGATCGTGCCGCGCTCGTTCATCGGCGAACTGCTGCAGGACGGCCTGCAGCCGTACGTCGAGGACCCCGAGCAGGTCGGCGCGGTGCTCGAACTGTGCACCGGCTCCGGGTGCCTCGCGATCCTCGCCGCGCACGCGTTCCCGAACGCCGACGTCGACGCGGTCGATCTGTCCGCGCCCGCGCTCGAAGTCGCGACGCGCAATGTGCTGGACTACCACCTCGACGAGCGCATCGCGCTGTTCGAAGGCGATTTGTATGCGCCGCTCGCCCAGCGCCGCTACGATGTGATCATCAGCAATCCGCCGTACGTGAACGCCACGTCGATGCAGGAGCTGCCGGCCGAATACAAGCACGAGCCGGAGATGGCGCTCGCGGGTGGCGCCGACGGCATGGACATCGTGCGACGGATCATTGCGGACGCGCGCAACTGGCTGACCGAAGACGGCGTGCTCGTCATCGAGATCGGCAACGAACGCGAGCACGTCGAGGCCGCGTTCGGCGGTCTCGACCTCGTGTGGCTGTCGACCAGCGCCGGCGACGACAACGTGTTTCTGATCCAGGCCAGCGACTTGCCGGTCTGAGTCCGGCATGCTGACCGTTTGATCGTCGTTTCAAGCGCGTTTCTCAGGCAGGGTCACGAGCAATCGCCGCGATAGCGCGTGGCCTTGCCCGCAACCGCAGCCTGAGCCCGTTGCCCGACGCGTTCGCCGCAGACCACGGAGCGAGCCCGTGCCCGCCTCCGTTTCCTGAACCACGGCGCTTCGCCAACTGTTCGCGAGCTTATGTCATTCGACCTGCTTCACGTCGGCACGCTGGTTGTTGTTGCCCACATTCTCGGCATCATCGCGGCCGCTCACGCGATTCTCCATACCCGCACCTCGCAAGGGGCGATCGCGTGGGCTGTGTCGCTGGTCGCGATGCCTTATCTGACGCTGGTACCCTACCTGTTCCTTGGCCGCAGCAAGTTCGCCGGCTACGCGGACGCGCGCCGCGTCGAGAACGAGCTGCTGCGCACGCGCGCGCATCCGCTGGTGTGGGACACGCAGGCGTCGTCGGGCGGGGTGCCGACGCAGCAGCTCGGCTCGCGGCTCGTGCAGTCGCTGACGCGCCTCGGCGGCATGCCGTTCCTGCCCGGCAATACCGTGCGCACGCTGGTCAACGGCACGGCGACTTTCGAGGCGATCTTCGAGGCGATCGAGAACGCGCGCCGCTATGTGATCGTGCAATTCTTCATCGTGCGCGACGACGCGCTCGGCGACATGCTGAAGGACGCGCTGATCGCCAAAGCCAAACAGGGCGTGCGGGTCTACTTCCTGTATGACAGTATCGGCAGCTTCGATCTGCCGCACCGCTACGTCGCGGCGCTGCGCGCCGCCGGCATCGAGATGCAGCCGTTCGCCACGAACCGCCGCTTCGTCAACCGTCTGCAACTGAATTTCCGCAATCACCGCAAGATCGTGGCGGTCGACGGCGAGCGCGCGTTTGTCGGCGGTCATAACGTCGGGGTCGAATATCTGGGCGCGAAGCCGCCGCTGTCGCCGTGGCGCGATACGCACATCGAAGTGCGTGGTCCGGCGGTCGCAAGCATCCAGTTCGTCTTCATCGAGGACTGGTACTGGGCCACGCAGCAGTTGCCCGAGTTCGACGCGCCGGCCGCGGATTCCGTGACCCCATCCTTCGACCAGCCCGGCGACCACGGCGCCAACGAGCGCGCCGCGAACAACATGCACTGCCTCGTGCTGCCGAGCGGCCCGGCCGACAAGCAGGAGACCTGCTCGCTGTTTTTCGTTGAAGCAATCAACGCGGCACGTGAACGCATCTGGATCACGACGCCCTACCTCGTCCCCGACGAAGCCGTATTCGCTGCGTTGCGCCTCGCTGCGCTGCGCGGCGTCGACGTGCGCATCCTGATTCCGAGCCGGCGCGATCACCTCGTGGTGTTCGCGGCGTCGAAGCTCTATGCGTACGACTCGCTGCGCGCGGGCATTCGCATCTTCCGCTATCAGCCGGGCTTCCTGCATCAGAAGGTCGTGCTGATCGACAGCAGCGCGGCCGCGATCGGCAGCGCCAATCTCGACAACCGCTCGTTTCGCCTGAACTTCGAGATCATGGTGCTGACCGTCGACCGCGGCTTCGCGCTAGAAGTCGAGACGATGCTGCTCGACGACTTTGCCGAGTCGCGCGAAATCGACCGCGACGAGTACCGCAAGTCGAACGCGCTGCGACGCATGCTGATGCACGTCGCGCGGCTCTTTTCGCCGATCCTGTAGGCGTGCCCGCTTACAGCAGCGCTTCGATATCCCCGGTGATCGCCTCGGGCTTGGTCAGCGGCGCATAGCGCTTGACGACGTTGCCGTCGCGGCCGATCAGAAACTTCGTGAAATTCCACTTGATCGCCTCGAGACCGAGCAGTCCCGGCGCCTCGATCGTCAGATAGCGGAACAGCGGGTGCGCGTTCGGGCCGTTCACGTCGATCTTGTCGAACATCGGAAACGTCACGCCGTAGTTCTTCTCGCAGAAGCTGCCGATTTGCGCGGCGTCGCCCGGCTCCTGCTTGCCAAACTGGTTGCACGGAAAACCGAGCACCGCGAGCCCGCGCGCCGCGTACGCGTCATACAACTTCTGCAAGCCCGCGTATTGCGGCGTGAACCCGCATTCGCTCGCGGTATTGACGATCAGTATCACCTTGCCTTCGTACTTCGCGAGACTCGCTTCCGCGCCGCCGAGCGTGCGTGCCGAGAACGAATAAATCGATGTCATGTGCCCTCCTGTGAAAGCCGTCAGTCTATGCCAAAAGCGCTGCCGATACAGTTAGCCGGATGGCGGATGGCGGCCGCGCGTAAAGTGACAGCCGGGCCATCGGCGCCGCGCGCCCCGCAACGCGCCGGGCAGTCTAAAATAGCGGTTTTCTTCAGCCGGCCACGTCGTGATCCGCTTCAATCAGTTCAGCCTCGCACGCGGCACCAATCCGCTTTTCGACAACACCACGTTCACCTTGAACCCCGGTGAAAAAGCCGGCCTCGTCGGAGCGAACGGCGCGGGCAAGTCGACGCTGTTCGCCGTGCTGCTCGGCGAGCTGCATGCGGACGGCGGCGATTTCTCGATCCCGCCGACCTGGCGCATCGCGCACGTCGCGCAGGAAACGCCCGCCGTCGACAAAACCGCCCTCGCCTACACGCTAGACGGCGACGCCGAGCTGCGCGACATCGAAGCGCGCATCGCTTCGGCCTCCGCGGCGCACGACGGCGCGGCAGAAGCCGAAGCGCACGCCGCGTTCGCCGACGCCGACGGCTACACCGCGCCGGCTCGCGCCGAAGCGTTGCTGCTCGGCCTCGGCTTCACGCTCGACCAGACCCGCGAGCCGGTCAGCAGCTTCTCGGGCGGCTGGCGCATGCGCCTGAATCTGGCGCAGGCGCTGATGTGCCGCTCCGATCTGCTGCTGCTCGACGAACCGACCAACCACCTCGACCTCGACGCAATCGTCTGGCTGGAAGATTGGCTGAATCGCTATGCGGGCACGCTGATCGTGATCTCGCACGACCGCGAGTTTCTCGATTCCGTCTGCAACGTCACGCTGCATCTCGAGAACCAGCAGATCAAACGCTACGGCGGCAACTACTCGCAATTCGAAGCGCTGCGCGCGCAGCAGATCGCGCTGCAACAGAGCGCGTACGAAAAGCAGCAGCGCACGGTCGCGCATCTGCAGAGCTACATCAACCGCTTCAAGGCGCAGGCCACCAAGGCGCGTCAAGCGCAAAGCCGCGTGAAGGCGCTCGAGAAGATGGAGCTGATCGCGCCCGCGCACGTCGCGTCGCCGTTCACGTTCGAGTTCCGCACTCCCGACTCTGCGCCGAATCCGATGATGGTGATGGAAGACGTGCGCTGCGGCTACCATGCCGAAGACGGCAGCGAGATTCCGATCGTCGAGCGCGTGATGCTGTCGATCCAGAATGGTCAGCGCATCGGCCTGCTCGGCGCGAACGGCCAGGGCAAGTCGACGCTGATCAAGACGCTCGCGGGCACGCTCGAACCGTTGAGCGGCCACGTACGCGAAGGCAAGGGTCTGCGCATCGGCTACTTCGCGCAGCATCAGCTCGAAACGCTGCGTCCGGACGACACCCCGTTGCAGCACCTCGCGCGTCTCGCGCCCGACACGCGCGAGCAGGAGTTGCGCGACTTCCTCGGCAGCTTCAACTTTTCCGGCGACATGGCGACCGCGAAGATCGCGCCGTTCTCGGGCGGCGAGAAGGCACGCCTCGCGCTCGCGCTGATCATCTGGCAAAAGCCGAACCTGCTGCTGCTCGACGAGCCGACCAACCACCTCGACCTCGAAACGCGCCACGCGCTGACGATGGCGCTCGCGCAATTCGAAGGCACGCTGATCCTGGTCTCGCACGACCGGCATCTGCTGCGCGCGACGACCGATCAGTTCATGCTGGTCGCGAAGCATCGTCTGCAGGAATTCGACGGCGATCTCGACGACTACCGCGACTGGCTGCTGCAGCATGCGGCCGAGCAGCGCGCCGCGCTGAAGGCCAATGCTTCCGGTGCGTCGGACGCAGCGTCCAACGGCGCGGCAAGTGGCGACAGCAACGTCAATCGCAAGGAACAGCGCCGCCTCGAAGCGGAAACGCGGCAGAAGCTCGCGCATCTGAAGAAGCCGCTGCAAAGCCGCATCGCGAAGATCGAAAAGGAAATGGACGCACTCAACGCGGAGAAAGCGACGCTCGATACTTTCGTCGCCGATCCCGCGAGTTACGAACCGGAGCAGAAGAGCAAGCTGACGGAGGCGATCCGCCGTCAGGCAGACGTGAACGCGCGCCTCGACACGCTCGAAGCCGAATGGCTCGATACGCACGAGGAACTCGAACAGATCGGCTAGCGGCACCGCGCCGGCATCCACGGGAGCTTGGCTTTGTCATTTGCGAATTCAACGTCCGGGTTATCGGCCCCAGAATCCGTAGCTGCATCGGCAGCCGATGCGCCGCCGTTGCAAGGACTGCGCGTGCTCGACCTCACGCGTCTGCTGCCGGGTCCGGTGGCCGCGCTGCGCCTCGCCGAGCTCGGTGCCGATGTGCTGAAGATCGAGGCGCCCGGCGCGGGCGACCCGACTCGCACGATGATGCAGTCGTCGAGCGATCGTGTCGCGGGCCGACCCGGCGCGTTTTACCGGATGGTCAATCGCGGCAAGCGCGAGACGCGCCTCGACCTCAAGTCCGAAGCAGGACGCCAGGTGCTGCGCGCACTCGCGGCTGAAGCCGACGTGCTGATCGAGAGCTTCCGGCCCGGCGTGATGGAGCGGCTCGGCCTCGGCTACGCGACGCTCAGCGCAGCCAATCCGCGGCTCGTCTATTGCGCGATCAGCGGATATGGCGCGAGCGGTCCGTTCGCGGACCATGCCGGCCACGATCTGAATTACATCGGCTATGCAGGCGTGCTCGATCAACTGGCGAACCGCGACGGTGCGCCGATCCTGCCGAACTTCCAGATCGCCGATCTGCTCGGCGGTGCATTGAGCGCGGTCACGCAAATTCTCGCGGCGCTGTGGCATGTCGCGCGAGGCGGCGCGGGCCGCTTCGTCGATGTATCGATGACGCACACGAGCTATGCGCACAACTTCGTCGCGCAGGTGTCGCTCGTCAACGAAGGTGCGGCGCCCGCCGCGGGCAGTGGTCTATTGAACGGCGGTGTGCCCTGCTACAACCTCTACCGCACCAGCGATGAACGCTGGCTCGCGGTCGGCGCGCTCGAATTGAAGTTCTGGGAAACGCTGTGCATGGCGCTCGATCGGCCGGAATGGGCGACGCGTCACTGGAGCCTAGGTCAGGCGATCGGCGGTCCCGATGCCGTGGCACTCATTCAGGAAATCGCCAATCTGATTGCGACGCGCACGCTCGGCGAATGGGTGGAATCGCTGGAATCGCTCGATTGCTGCGTGTCGCCGGTGCTGACGCCCGCTGAAGCGGCCCAGCATCCGCTGTTCAATCCGCACGCGTATGCGGCGGTAGCCGCGAGCGCCGCCGACTCACACGACGACGGGGCCTAATGCGCGTGGCGCAGCCGCGACGCGGGCGCAATGAAGATCAAGGCCCGGTCAATCGAAAAACCCGCCGCCGTCAACGCCGCGTCGGCGTCTGCCTCGGCAGCGTTTGCCGCGGCGACTTTTCGTCGTCGTACAGCAGGTGCTTGCGGCCTTCCACATGGCGGCTGATCGTGGCACGCACTTCGGCGGCCGTTGCGTCTTCGGCCACCACCGCGCCGCGAGATCTGACCCGCGGTGTCGATCCACTCGACGATCCGGCAAGCGCCGCCCCACGGCTGATGAATCGGGGCGGAGACCCGGCAGCCGCGCACCTGGATGTTATGGTGGGCAGCGGTTTCACGAGACTGTTTCAAGGCGCGATCCTTTTTCGAGCATCAGACGGGATGCATATCGTTGCAGCTTAGAAAAAAGGTATGGCGACCAGGTTACAGCCAATATGAAGATATTTACCGGGCATTACAGGACCGCAAGCGTACAAAGTACTGGCGAGCCGTCCCGGCCCCCGCCTATTCGAGCGTGCGGACGCGGTCGATGGCCTGTTCGATCCGTTCGACCGCAACGACCTGTAAGCCTTCGATTGGCTGTTTCGGCGCATTGGCCTTCGGAATCACCGCCACCGAGAAGCCGAGCTTGGCTGCTTCCTTCAGGCGCTCCTGACCGCGCGGCGACGGCCGGATTTCGCCGGCGAGGCCCACTTCGCCGAATACGACGAGCCCCTTCGGCAGCGGCTTGTTGCGCATCGACGAATGGATCGCGAGCAATACCGCGAGGTCGGCGGCGGGCTCGGAGATCTTCACCCCGCCCACCGCGTTCAGGAACACGTCCTGATCGAAACAGGCGATGCCCGCGTGCCGATGCAGCACCGCGAGCAGCATCGCGAGCCGGTTCTGTTCGAGGCCGACCGCAAGGCGTCGCGGATTCGGCGCGTTGGCCGCATCGACGAGCGCCTGCACTTCGACGAGCAACGGCCGCGTGCCTTCCTGCGTGACGAGCACACATGAGCCCGGCACCGACTGCTCGTGCTGCGATAAAAACAATGCCGACGGATTCGCGACGCCGCGCAAACCACGCTCGGTCATCGCGAACACGCCGAGTTCGTTGACCGCGCCGAAACGGTTCTTGATCGCGCGCACGAGACGGTACGACGAGTGCGTATCCCCCTCGAAATACAGCACCGTATCGACGATATGTTCGAGCACGCGCGGACCTGCGAGCGCGCCCTCTTTCGTCACGTGCCCGACCATGATGATCGTCGTGCCCGACTGCTTGGCGATGCGCGTGAGTTGCGCCGCGCACTCGCGCACCTGCGCGACCGAGCCCGGCGCCGATGTCAAAGCATCCGAATAGACGGTCTGGATCGAATCGATCACGGCGACTTCAGGCCGTTGCTCCGTGATCGTCGCCTGAATTTTTTCGAGCTGGATTTCCGCGAGCAATTGCAACTCGCTTGCCTTCGAGCCGGGTTCGAGCAACGCCAGCCGTTGCGCGCGCAACGCGATCTGCGCGCCAGATTCTTCGCCGCTGATATAGAGCGCGCGTTTGTCCGCCGCGATTTCCGCGAGCGATTGCAACAACAGCGTCGATTTACCGATGCCCGGATCGCCGCCGATCAGCACCACGCCGCCCGGCACGAGGCCGCCGCCGAGCACGCGGTCGAATTCGCTGACGCCGGTGGAAAAGCGCGGCACGTCCGACGCGTCGATGTCGGCGAGACGCCGTACCGGCGTGCTCTTCGCGAGCGACTGGAAACGGTGACCGGACGGCGCCTCCGCGACCGATTCCACGAGCGTGTTCCACGTCTGGCAGGACGGGCATTGACCGGACCACTTCGGCGACTGTCCGCCGCATTCCCCGCAGATGTACAACGTCTTCGCTTTCGCCACGCGTTACTCCGCCCGAACCGGCACACGCGGCGCGACCGCGCACATCAGCTCGTAGCCGATCGTGCCGCAGGCCTGCGCGACGTCGTCGATGGGCAGCGCGGTGCCCCACAATTCCACGCGTGAGCCGACGTTGGCGGTCGGCACCGGGGTCAGGTCGACGGTCAGCATGTCCATCGACACACGTCCAACGATCCGTGTGCGCACGCCATCGACGATCACCGGCGTGCCTTCCGGCGCGACGCGCGGATAGCCGTCCGCGTAACCGCACGCGACCACGCCGATGCGCATCGGACCGCGCGCAGTGAACCTCGACCCATAGCCGACCGAGCTGCCTTCGCCGAGCGTCTGCACGGCGATCAGTTCCGACGCGAGCGTCATCGCGGGCTGCAGGCCCGTGCCGTCGATCGCGGCCGTCACGCCGGACGGCGACGCGCCGTACAGGATGATGCCCGGCCGCACCCAGTCGAAATGCGCTTCCGGATGCCACAGCGTCGCGGCCGAATTCGACAGACTGCGCGCACCGGCGATGCCCTGCGCGCCACGCTCGAACGCCTCCATCTGATGCGCGATGCCGCGCTCGGCATCGGCATCGGAAAAATGCGTCATCAACGTGATCTGGCCGACGCCCTGACAGGCGCGCGCACGTTCCCATGCGGCACGGAATTTTTCGACCGTGTAGCCGAGCCGGTTCATGCCGGTGTTCATCTTCAACTGAATATTGACCGGTTTCGACAGACGCGCCATTTCGAGCATGCGCAGCTGCTCGTCCGAATGCAGCGCCGTGGTCAAACTGTAGCGGTCGATTACGTCGATATCGGTCGGCCGAAAAAAGCCTTCCAGCAGAAGAATTGGGCCCGCCCAGCCCAATTCACGCAACTTCACCGCTTCTTCGAGGTCCAGCAACCCAAAGCCGTCCGTAGCGCGCAAACCGGGAAACGCGCGCGCGAGGCCATGCCCGTAGGCATTAGCCTTGACGACGGCCCAGATTTTCGATTTCGGCGCATAGCGCCGCGCGACAGCGAGGTTATTGGCGAGAGCAGCGGTATGAATCGTGGCGGAAAGGGGGCGCGGCATGGGATTTTTTCGTAAAGACACTTGCGAATCAGCGGCTTACAGGGCGTTTTCAGCGCTCGGCGGCCCGCTGGGCGGTGCGATCAAGGATTCTGCTAGTCCGAATCCAGCTATTTTCATGATATAAAGCCGTGCGCACAACCCATTTCGATCGGCATAAGCCCGGACGCATGACAAACGGCCGGGGCGGACAGACCGCAGCGAGGACAGCATCGCATCAGATGAAAAAAGGTTTTTACACCATCATGGCCGCGCAGTTTTTTTCGTCGCTGGCCGACAATGCGCTTCTGATCGCTGCTATCGCACTGCTGAAAGACCTTCACGCTCCGAACTGGATGACGCCGCTGCTCAAGCTGTTTTTTGTGCTGTCGTACGTCGTTCTTGCCGCCTTCGTGGGCGCATTCGCCGACTCCCGTCCGAAAGGACGCGTGATGTTCATCACCAATACGATCAAGGTGGTTGGCTGCATAACGATGCTGGTCGGAGCGCATCCGCTGATTGCGTACGGCATCGTCGGCTTCGGCGCGGCGGCCTACTCGCCCGCCAAATACGGCATTCTCACCGAACTGTTGCCGCCTGACCGGCTCGTTGCAGCGAACGGCTGGATCGAAGGCACCACGGTCGGTTCGATCATTCTCGGCACGGTGCTCGGCGGCGCGCTGATCAGCCCGCATATCGCCGCGCCGATTCTCAAATGGCACGTCCCCACCGTGAACACGCCCGCGGAAGCCGCGATGCTCGTGATCATGGCCATTTACGTGATCGCCGCGCTGTTCAATCTGCGCATTCCCGACACCGGCGCGCGCTATCCGCGACAGGAGCACGGGCCGATCCGCCTGATCACCGATTTCGCCGACTGCTTTCTCGTGCTGTGGCGTGACAAGCTCGGACAGATTTCACTCGCCGTGACGACGCTGTTCTGGGGTGCGGGCGCGACGCTGCAATTCATCGTGCTGAAGTGGGCCGAAGTGTCGCTGGGCATGTCTCTGTCCGAGGCGGCGATCCTGCAGGCGGTGGTCGCGGTTGGCGTCGCGTTCGGCGCGATTTTCGCGGCTTCGCGTGTGCCGTTGAAGAAGTCGCTGTCGGTATTGCCGGTCGGCATCATGATGGGTATCTCCGTGATGCTGATGGCGTTCTACACGCGCGATCTGTTTCCCCCGCACTGGGGCGTGTATTTTGGCCGCATGCACGTGCCGGGCTATCTGATTTTCGCGTATATCTTCCTGATGTTCGTGGGCGGCCTGTCGGGCTTTTTCGTCGTGCCGATGAATGCGCTGCTTCAGCATCGCGGGCACGTGCTGCTGTCGGCGGGTCATTCGATCGCCGTGCAGAACTTCAACGAGAATCTGTCCGTGCTCGTGATGCTGTGCCTGTACGCGGTGCTCGTGTGGCTCGACGTGCCGGTCACCATCGTGATCGTGCTGTTCGGCACCTTCGTCTGCCTGATGATGTGGCTCGTGATGCGACGCCATCAAGCGAACCAGCGCGCCTTCGATTCGGTCGCGCTGATCGGCGAAGCCAAGCACTGATCGGCTGCGCTGGGCCTGCCGCGGCACACACGAGCGCGCCCCCTTCTTCCTCGCTCGACCATGACTCAATCGATTCCTAATGTGCTGACGATCGCCGGTTCCGACTCCGGCGGCGGCGCCGGCATCCAGGCCGATCTGAAGGCCTTCTCCGCGCTCGGCGCCTATGGCGCGAGCGTGATCACCGCGCTGACCGCGCAGAACACGCGCGGCGTGACCGCGATTCACGCGCCGGACCCAGGCTTCGTCACCGCGCAGCTCGACGCGGTGTTCGACGACATCCGCATCGACGCGGTGAAGATCGGCATGCTCGCGAATGCGCCGATCGCGCGTGCGGTCGCCGACGCGCTGCGCCGTCATCAGCCCAAACACATCGTGCTCGATACGGTGATGATCTCGAAGAGCAATCACGCGCTATTACTACCCGATGCGGTCGCGGTGGTACGCGACGAACTGCTGCCGCTCGCCGATCTGCTGACGCCGAATCTGCCGGAAGCGGCCGCATTGCTGGGCATGCAACCCGCCGCCGACGAAGCCGGCATGGTCGAGCAAGGCGAAGCGTTGCGCGCGCTCGGCGCGCGCGCGGTGCTGATGAAGGGCGGCCATCTGAGCGCGACCGATAGCCCCGACTGGCTCGTGCAGGAAAGCGGCACGCTGCGTCTCGGCGGTCCACGCGTGCCGGTGAAGAACACGCACGGAACGGGCTGCACGTTGTCGTCGGCGATCGCGGCCTTGATTGCGCAGCGCGACGATCTCGCTAGCGCGGTCGCCGATGCGAAGGTTTATCTGACGGGTGCGTTGCAGGCGAGCGAGCGGCTCGACGTCGGCCACGGCGTGGGGCCGGTGCATCACTTTCATCGGTGGTGGTGAGCGACGTCATTGCTTCGCGTAACGCCGCGCGTGCTCGGGCCAGTCGTCGGGCACGATAAAACCGCGCGAGCGTTCAAGTACACGCCCCGTGTTGTCTTCGATGAATCCGGCGACCATCGTCGGGCCGTGTTGCGGTGAGATCTGCGCGGCGAGCGTGTTTGCGTCGACGTACCACGTGTCGTCCGCACCGGCTTGCGTTCGATATTGCGGCGCGAGCCATTCGAGCCGCGGCAACACTCGCCACCTGTGCGCATGCGCGCACGCGAAACCCGGCCAGTCGCGATGCGTGACCCACCAGCCGCGACCGTGCGTGGGATCGAGTTCGGCAGGATCGGCGGGCATCTCGCCATGCCGGTAAAACAGCCAGCCTTTGACGAACATCTGCGGCGTCCACGCGCCCGCATAGCCCGTCGAGGCAAATTCTTCGCGTGCGCTGAGCGGCAACTGATGATCGAGCAAATGCGCGAGCTTCAGATCGAGGCGGTCTTTCAGATTGGGGCCGACATAATCGGCGAGACGCGCCGCCTCTGCTCCATTCGCATCGCCCGCATGCAGATAGCACTTCACCGCGAGTTCCCAATGCAGTCGCGCGCCCTGGCGCGTGCGCACGAGGAAATCGCATTCACCGAGCGTGAGGCCCGCATGTCGTAGCGGCACACCCGCTGCGATCAGTTGCGTCGCCGGTCCATGACGAAGGTAAAAGCCCAGCAGGCGTTCGGCGTAGCGGCCAAGGCGCGTGATACGCGTTGCCGCGAGATCCTGACGCAGAAATGCCGGCGCGGCGTCGAGCGCGCGCAGCCAGTCGAGCGTGGCCTGCAATTCCTGCGGTGTGCCGAAAGGATCGGCGAGCGCGCCTGTGGGAAGCTGAGGGCGCAACAGATCGGGACTGAGCAGCAGCCACGCGAGATCGCGGACAGCGGGATCGCGCAGCGCATCGACAGAAGCATCGCCACGCAAACCCAGCAAGGTATCGAGAGGCGCCGCGCGGCTGACAGACGCGGCGGGCATGCGCGCCGCCGGTCCCTCGGGCATCGTCACTTTGATTCGTTCGACGGCACGCCGCCGTTCGCGAGCCATGTGGCACGCGCGAGGCACAGATCCGCCCAGGCCTTGGCCTTGTCGGGCAGGCTACGCAGCAGATAGGCCGGGTGATAGGTGACGATCACCGGTACGCCCTCGTACGTGTGCACGCGGCCGCGCAACGACGAAATGCTCGCGTCGGTCTTGAGCAGACTTTGCGCGGCGAAACGGCCGAGCGCGACGATCAGCTTCGGCTTCACGAGCGACACCTGACGCTGTAGATAAGGTTCACAACGCGCGACTTCGTCCGGCTGCGGATTGCGATTGCCAGGCGGCCGGCACTTGATCACGTTCGCGATATACACGTTGGTGCCGCGCGCGAGCGCGAGCGAGTGCAGCATGTTGTCGAGCAGCTTGCCGGCCTGGCCAACGAACGGTTCGCCTTGACGGTCCTCGTTCTCGCCGGGCGCTTCGCCGATCAGCATCCAGTCGGCCTCGTGATCGCCGACGCCGAACACCGTGTTCGTGCGCTTCTCGCACAGCCGGCACGCCTCGCATCCGGCGACGCGCTCGGCGAGCGCGTCCCAGTCGAGTGTGTGGGTAGACGGCAGCGCGGGCGCGTCGCGGCGCGCTTCGGCGGGCGCGGGGGCCGATGCGGCTGGATCGTCGAACCACGCGAAGTCGTCCTCGGAAGCGGCGTCGAAAGTCGGCGGGGCTGAAAAGTCAGTTTGCGATTCTGATGTTTCGCGCTGCGTTGCAGTTTCGTCGAAGCGCGGCGTGGATTCGCGCTGCACTTGCGACGGCTGCACCTCGGCGGACGCGCGCAGCGGTTCGCGCGAGGTCTGCGTCGCAGGCTCCGCGCGACGCAAGTCTTCTGCGTGTTCCCGCAGCGACTGCAGCGCATCACTCTGCCCGCCCTCCTCTCGCGCCGCGAGTCCGCGACGCACCCACAACGGCGCGAGTCCGAATTCTTCGAGCACCGATTCATGCAGCGCCATCTGCGCCCTCCGTGGCTAATGACAGACGCATCACGATCGCGTCCTCCCGGCCGCGATGCCGCGCCGGATAATAATTTTTGCGCCGGCCGATCGACGCGAAGCCGAAGCGCTCGTACAACCGGATCGCCCGATGATTCGACGGCCGCACTTCGAGCAGCAGCCCCTCGAGCCTCTCCGCGTGCGTGATGCGCACCGCCTCGCGCAGCAGCGCGAGGCCGGCGCCGGCGCCTTGTGCTTGCGGCGTGACGCACAGATTCAGCAGATGCATTTCATCGACGACTGGCATCAGCACGCAGTAGCCGATCAACGTCCCCGTCACGTGACGCAGACAGACGCCGAAAT
The DNA here is from genome assembly GCF_050434105.1 of Paraburkholderia sp. 40. Classification (NCBI taxonomy): domain Bacteria; kingdom Pseudomonadati; phylum Pseudomonadota; class Betaproteobacteria; order Burkholderiales; family Burkholderiaceae; genus Paraburkholderia; species Paraburkholderia sp. 40. The sequence continues at coordinate 1,213,498 of NZ_JBNPVY010000004.1, forward strand.
AGCCATTGCGCAGCGAGTCGCCGAAGTTGCCGCGGCTCCACGGAAACTCATACGCAAGTTTCTCGATCGCGGCGACTTCGTCCAGGTCGCTTTCGGTCATCGGCGACATGTAGCGGTCCGTGAGCAGCACGCCGCTCATGGGCGCGCCTCGTCGTGGGACGGTTCGCCGGAGCCGCCATCGGGTGCGTGCTGCGCGGACTGCTCGGCGCTATGAGCCGCTTTGGCTGATTTCGCCGCTTTGTCGGCCATGCGCTCTGCGGTCGTCTGCGCGACCTTGTCGCGCACGTACTCGGGTGCGGCCTGATCGGCGCGCACCGTGCGGCCCGCATGAAACGCGCGCAGCGCCGCGTACGCGAGCGGCAACGCATGGGGCAACGCTTCGCCATCGACGCTCCGCGCGGCCGCGACCGCCGGCAAGCGCTCGCCGAACGCGGCGGCCGCGTTGCCGGCGAGTGTGAACGGCACGTCGGGCAGCACGAGCCGCTCGGGTGCATCGAGCGTCGCCGTCTGCACGGTGCGCCATTCGTGTCGCGTGTCGTCCCACGCGTAGTCGGCCCAGTAGATTTCGTCCATGCGCGCGTCGAGCGCGGCGAGCACGCGCGTCGTCGACGGATCGCGCAGGCGGGCGCTCTCCGCGCACGCGAGCAGCGTGCCGATCGGTACGACCGGCAGGTTCAGGCCGAACGCGAGGCCTTGGGCGACGCCGGTCGCCGTACGCAGCCCGGTGAACGAACCCGGACCCGAGCCGAACGCGATCGCGTCGCAATCCGCCAGCGTGAGGCCGGCTTCGTCGAACAGTTCGCGGATCGCCGGCAGCAGGCGGGTACTGGACACCACGCCGGTTTGTTCGTGGCGAACCCAGACGCGCGGTTCGGCGCTGGGCTGACCGGCGGCATCGACGGACGCGGACACGAGCGCCGCCGAGCAGAACTCGGTCGATGTATCAAGGGCGAGGAGCACTGTTTGAGTCATGGACCGTATTGTAATCGGCGCGGTGCCCCTGAATCGTGGTTTGCGCGGCCGCGCCGCCCGGCTTCGCGGCCGTCATCGTTTGGAATAAGCCCTCGGTCCCGGGGCGGCGGGCAATTGATATGATTTTCGGCCGATCTCATCTATCCCGCCACGCGGGCCAAACGACCATGACCGACATCAATTCCCAGTTCGAGCAAGCCCAGCAAGACGTCAAGCAACTGCCCGAGCGTCCGGGCAACCTGACGCTGCTGCGTCTCTATGCGCTCTTCAAGCAGGCGAGCGAAGGCGACGTGCACGGCGACAAGCCGGGCTTCACCGACATCGTCGGCAAATACAAGTACGATGCATGGGCGGCGCTCAAGGGCACCACGCAGGACGCTGCGATGCAGCAATACGTCGAACTCGTCGAATCGCTGAAGAGCGGCACCGCGGCCTGAATTTCCGGCGCGCCAATCATCTGCCGAAATGGCCGTCTGGCAATGCTGCGGCATCGCGGCGATTTCGGACACGAAGCTCCGGGCCGCCGCCCTCACTCGCCTACTTCATTCCGGCACTTTTCTTCTGTCGGAATTGCCTGAATGGTGGCGCAGTGCAGCAAATGTCGCTATAATGCCGCCTGCGCTTCACTGCTTTGCCCGTTTTTTCCAGCGGTCCTCGCGGCGCAGCGTCCATAGCGTTTGCTCCAATCCAGTTTAGAACCTGTCCCCTTCTGCCTAGCCCGCTCCGGGCTCAAGTCCCAGGCTGGCGACTCGCCATGTTGGCACGTCGCATCCGATACAGCTTCTAACGAAAAACTCGCCTTCATTGTCGCGAGTTGCCCCCGTTTTTCGATTTGCTCGCTGCTGTTTTGCTCGCTGAATCCGACGACTTGGGTATGCCGATTGGCGTTGACGTTTTCATCCGATGAACCACCCAGGATCGTTTTCAAGGATTCACATGACTTTGAGCAACACCCCCAGCAGCCCGTTGAACACCATCGCCGACGAAGCACTCGGTCTTTCGCCCGCCGCTCCCGAAGCCGCCGCGCAGGCTGACGCCAAGCCGACCTTCGCGTCGCTCGGCCTGTCCGCGGACGTCGTTTCCGCGCTGACCGCCGCCGGCTACGAGCACCCGACACCGGTGCAGCAACGCGCGGTGCCAGCAGGTATCGCCGGCCGCGATCTGCTGGTTTCGAGCCCGACCGGCTCGGGCAAGACCGCCGCGTTCATGCTGCCCGCCATCGAGCGCTTCTCGCAGCTGCAAAAGACGCAGGCGAGCCAGCCGCGCGAACCGCGCCCGGTCGACGGTGGCCGCGGCCGTCGTCCGCAGCCGGTTGCGCGTCCTACCATGCTGGTGCTGACCCCGACCCGCGAACTGGCGATGCAGGTCACGACCGCCGCCGCGACGTATGGCAAGCACCTGAAGCGCCTGCGCACCGTCAGCATTCTCGGCGGCGTCGCTTATGGCCAGCAGCTGATGCTGCTCGCGAAGAACCCTGAAATCCTCGTCGCGACGCCGGGCCGTCTGATCGACCACCTCGAGCGCGGCCGCATCGATCTGTCGCAACTGCAGATCCTCGTGCTCGACGAAGCCGACCGCATGCTCGACATGGGCTTCATCGACGACATCGACACGATCGTCGCCGAAACGCCGGCTACGCGTCAGACCATGCTGTTCTCCGCCACGCTCGACGGCAAGATCGGCTCGCTGACCGGCCGTCTGTTGAAGGACCCGGAGCGGATCGAGATCGTCCAGCGCATGGAACAGCGCACCAACATCGCGCAAACCGTCCACTACGTCGATGACCGCGATCACAAGGACCGTCTGCTCGACCATCTGCTGCGTGACGACGGCCTCGACCAGGCGATCGTCTTCACGGCCACCAAGATGGACGCCGACCAGCTGGCGGGCCGTCTGGCCGACGCCGGCTTCGAATCGGCCGCGCTGCACGGCGACCTGCCGCAAGGCGCGCGTAACCGCACGATCCGCGCACTGCGCGAGCGCCGCGTGCGCGTGCTGGTTGCGACCGACGTCGCCGCTCGCGGTATCGACATCCCGGGCATCACGCACGTGTTCAACTACGACCTGCCGAAGTTCGCCGAAGACTACGTGCACCGCATCGGCCGTACCGGCCGTGCGGGTCGCTCGGGTATCGCCGTGAGCCTCGTGCATCACGCCGAACAGGGCGCATTGAAGCGCATCGAGCGCTTCGTGCGCACGCCGCTTCCGGTCAACGTCGTCGAAGGCTTCGAGCCGCGCAAGGCGCCGCCCTCGGGCAATGGCCGTCCTGGCTTCGGCGGCCGCGGCCGTCCCGGTGGTAACGGCCGTCGCTTCGGCAGCGGCTCGGGCAAGCCGGGCGGCTATGGCGGCTCGCGCAGCGGTAACGGTACTGGCAATGGCAATGGCAATGGCAATGGCAATGGCTGGGGTAACAAGTCGGCCGGCGGTTCGCGCGAAGGCTTCGGCGGTGGCTCGCGCGACGGCTACGGTTCGCGTGACGGCTACGGCGCGCGCCGCAACGACGGTCCCCGTTCGGCACGTCGCGGCAGCTAATAGCGACCCACCTGACCGACCGGATGGCTTCGCGCCGTCCGTGACACTGAAGAAAACCGGCGCTCGGGCGCCGGTTTTTTTTCGTCTGTCGACTGGCCGCCCCAAATTTCACGATGTAAAAAATTTTTTTGCGTCGTAAAAAATCATGCTGCAAAGCACAAGAAGGACTATTGCAACAGGGAAAATATCGTTTCTTATCGTGAAACGCAGGTATCAAGTCATTGATTTTATATAAAAATAAATATTGGGAAAACGCTTTGCGGCGTCTATTGCGCGTCCTTCGATTTGCCTAGACTCTTATATAAGACTTCACGAAACAGAACGCCTCTCCGGGCCCGACGCTTCGAGAAGACAGAGTCACCCATCCTCCATAACTGGCATCGAAGGAGCACATCATGACCATGACCCGCGAACAGCAAGTGCAACAACTCAAGCAGCAATGGGAAGCGGACCCGCGTTGGAAAGGTGTCAAACGCACCTACTCGGCCGAAGACGTGGTCCGTCTGCGCGGCTCGGTGCAGCCCGAGCACACGCTCGCGAAGCGCGGCGCGGAAAAGCTGTGGGCCGCCGTCAACAACGAGCCGTTCGTCAATTCGCTCGGCGCGCTGACCGGCAACCAGGCGATGCAACAGGTGAAGGCTGGTCTGAAGGCAATCTATCTGTCGGGCTGGCAGGTTGCGGGCGATGCCAACGTCGCCGGTGAAATGTACCCGGACCAGTCGCTGTATCCGGCCAACTCGGTGCCGCTCGTCGTCAAGCGCATCAACAACACGCTGACGCGCGCCGACCAGATCCAGTGGTCGGAAGGCAAGAACCCGGGCGATGAAGGCTACGTCGATTACTTCGCGCCGATCGTGGCCGACGCGGAAGCCGGTTTCGGCGGCGTGCTGAACGCGTTCGAACTGATGAAGGCGATGATCGAAGCGGGCGCGTCCGGCGTGCACTTCGAAGACCAGCTCGCATCGGTCAAGAAGTGCGGTCACATGGGTGGCAAGGTGCTCGTGCCGACCCGCGAAGCCGTCGCGAAGCTGACAGCCGCGCGTCTGGCTGCCGATGTGTCGGGCGTGCCGACCGTGCTGCTCGCCCGCACCGACGCGGAAGCCGCCGACCTCGTGACCTCGGACATCGACGACAACGACCGCCCGTTCCTGACCGGCGAGCGTACCGTCGAAGGCTTCTATCGCACGAAGCCCGGTCTCGAACAGGCAATCTCGCGCGGCCTCGCCTATGCGCCGTACGCAGACATGATCTGGTGCGAAACCGGCAAGCCGGACCTCGAGTTCGCCAAGAAATTCGCCGACGCGATCCACAAGGAGTACCCGGACCAACTGCTGTCGTACAACTGCTCGCCGTCGTTCAACTGGAAGAAGAACCTCGACGACGCGACGATCGCGAAGTTCCAGCGCGAACTCGGCGCGATGGGCTACAAGTTCCAGTTCATCACGCTGGCCGGCTTCCACGCGCTGAACTACTCGATGTTCAACCTCGCGTACGGCTATGCGCGCAACCAGATGACCGCGTTCGTCGAAATGCAGCAGGCGGAGTTCGCGGCGGCCGAAAAGGGCTTCACCGCGGTCAAGCATCAGCGCGAAGTCGGCACCGGCTACTTCGACGCGGTCACGCAGACGGTCGAGCGCGAAGCATCGACGACCGCGCTGCACGGTTCGACGGAAAACGAGCAGTTCTTCGACAAGAAGGTCGCCTGAGATCAACCAGTGGGGTTATGCAGTCCCGTGGCCTGAGCGCAGGAACGATCGGCAAACGTCGAGCGGCACCACCAGAGTGCCGCCGACGCAGGGAGGGCCGTGCCGTCCTGGATTGGCAGGAGCGTCAGCGCGAACGCCGACGGCCGGAGAGTCTCAAAGAAGCCAGCACGCGGCAAGCGTGCGGCGAACCTGAACGCGCCGGCAGCGCCGCCGGCGCGCTTTTTTTCGAAGGCGGTGCATGCCGGCACGCTGCCGGCAGTGCCAAGCGATTCAGCGATAGACGATCACAGGAATTTTCGTATGCGTGAGCACGCGCTGCGTTTCACTGCCGATCAGCAGGCTGCCGAGCCCGCGCCGCCCATGCGATGCCATGAAGATCACGTCGCAGCGCCCCTGCTCGGCCGCTTCGATGATGCCGAGATACGGCGCCGGATGCACGCTCGTGCGGCTCTCGACACTGACGCCGACGCGGTGCGCCGCATGCTCGACTTCGCGCAGATGCACGCGCGCCTCGCGCTCGCTGCGTTGCAGGAACTCGCCTGGCGGTTCGACCACGACATCGGAGAACGGCGAGTACGGATATTGGGGCAGACAGGCGTATGCGGTAACGCGGGCGCCCACGGCCTGCGCGAGGTCGATCGCGCCCGCTATCGCCTTGCGTGACAGATCTGAACCATCGGTCGGAACCAGGATGTGCCTGAACATGATCCCCTCCGTCGCCGGCTGCCCGCAGCACGGCGTCAGCGTCCACCAAAGCCCACGGTGCAGGCTGCTCGAAACGATTGTAATGCGTATGAATGCGGGTATCCGCGTCTGTCTGGAGATTGGCGCATCAGTCCCAGTAACCGGGTTCGCCGTACGTATGCTTGAGAAAGTCCAGAAACAGCCGCACCCGCAGCGGCAGATGACGGCGCTGCGGGAACACCGCGTGGATGCCGATCGGCGGCGCGGCGAATTCGTCGAGCACGCTGACGAGGCGGCCCGTCGCGATCTCCGCGCCGACCTCCCACCACGAGCGCCACGCGAGCCCGTGTCCGGCGAGACACCATTCGTGCAGCACCGCGCCGTCCGAGCACTCCATCGTGCCGGATACCTTGATCGACACGACCTTGCCGTCGTGCTGAAACATCCAGCCGCGCTGCTGGTTCGCGCTGGCGCCGAGCGCGAGGCAGTTGTGGCGCGCGAGATCGGCCAGGCTGTGCGGCGCGCCGCGCCGGCTCAGATACGCGGGCGACGCGACGCATACGCGGCGGTTCTCCGCGAGCTTCAGCGACACCAGCGACGAATCGGGCAACTCGCCGAGCCGCACCGCGCAATCAAAGCCTTCGTTGACGAGGTCGACGAGACGGTCGGACAGATCGAGCGTGATCGACACGTCCGGATGCGCGACCGTGAACGCGGGCACCAGTGGCGCCACGTGCCGGCGCCCGAAGCCGGCCGGCGCCGACAGCCGGAGATGGCCGCTCGCCTTCACGCCGCCCGCCGACACGCTCGCCTCGGCGTTCTGCATGTCGTGAAGAATGCGCTGGCAGTCTTCGAGAAAGGCCGAGCCTTCGAAGGTCAGCGTGATCTTGCGCGTCGTGCGCACGAGCAGCTTCACGCCGAGGCGCTCCTCCAGTGCGTCGATGCGCCGGCCGATGATCGCGGGCGCGACGCCCTCGGCGAGCGCCGCCGCGGACAGGCTCCCTTTGGCCGCGACAGTGGCGAAGGTCTCGATCTGCTTGAAACGGTCCATGAACGATACGCGCCGCGGCGAGGCGGAAAAGTGGGCAGTGCGCGTCAGATTAGATACGAAAAAGTAAAAGAACAAGTGATCTTTAGCCTATTTTTTAGCACCTAAGGTCACCAATACAATCGATCCCGACCTCTGACAGGAGCGCATGGCAATGTCGGCCACAACGACACCTTCCCCGCGAGCAGTGATTTTCGACGCCTACGGCACGTTGTTCGACGTGCATTCGGTGATCGCCGCCGCGGAGCAACTGTTCCCCAGCCACGGCGACGCGCTGTCGCAGCTGTGGCGCCAGAAGCAGATCGAATACACGCAATTGCGCACGCTCGCCGCGCGCAGCGACGCCCCCGGCGAACACTACCGCCCGTTCTGGGACATCACGCTCGACGCGCTGCGCTTCGCCGCGAAAAGACTGCAGCTCACGCTCGGCCGCGCGGCCGAAAAGCGGCTGATGGACGAATACGCGTGCCTGTCCGCATTTCCCGACGCGGTGCCCGTGCTGCGCGCGTTGCGCGAGGCCGCCGCCGCGCCACGCGTGGGGCTCGCGATTCTGTCAAACGGCAATCCGCAAATGCTCGACATCGCGGTCAAGAGCGCCGGCATGAACGCCCTCTTCGATCACGTGCTGTCGGTCGACGCCGTGCGCGCGTACAAACCCTCGCCTGCCGCGTATGCGCTCGGCCCCGACGCGTTCGGCGTGGCCGCGCGCGAGATCGTGTTCGTGTCGTCGAACGGCTGGGACGTCGCGGGCGCGACATGGTTCGGCTTCACGACGTTCTGGCTGAACCGGCAGAACCTGCCCGTCGAAGAGCTCGGCGTGACGCCGCATGGCACCGGTAGCGGCATGAACGATCTGCTGGACTTTCTGCGCACACTCGCGACGTCGTCACGCTCGAGCGGCGGCCGTCGAACGAAAGTTCCTGGCAGTGGCAGTCGCAAGCGCGCCGGCCCGCGCGTATGACGGCGCCCCTCGCATTCGGCAATCCACTTCCCCCCTTTTCAACCTTCGCATTTTTGCAATCTGACCGACCAAGGAGAAAACATGGCTAATTCGCTGTCGTTGCCGCAAGGCATGGAAATCACCGGCGACATCAAGCCCGGCTTTGACGCGATCCTCACCCGCGAAGCGCTGGAACTCGTCGCGGCCTTGCACCGTACGTTCGAGCCGCGCCGTCAGCAGTTGCTGCAGGCGCGCGTCGAGCGCGCGAAGCGGCTCGACGCGGGCGAGCGGCCCGACTTCCTCGCCGCCACCAAGAGCGTGCGCGAAGGCGACTGGAAGATCGCGCCGCTGCCGCAGGATCTGCAGTGCCGGCGCGTCGAGATCACCGGCCCCGTCGAGCGCAAGATGATCATCAACGCGCTCAATTCGGGCGCCGACTCCTACATGACCGACTTCGAGGATTCGAACGCGCCGAGCTGGGACAATCAGATCACCGGTCATATCAATCTGAAGGACGCGGTGCGCCGCACGATCTCGCTCGAACAGAACGGCAAGGCGTACCGGCTCAACGACAGGACCGCGACGCTGATCGTACGTCCGCGCGGCTGGCATCTCGACGAGAAGCACGTGAAGGTCGACGGCCAGCGCGTGTCGGGTGGCATCTTCGATTTCGCGCTGTACATGGTGCACAACGCGAAGGAGTTGATCGCGCGCGGCTCGGGCCCGTACTTCTATCTGCCGAAGATGGAGAGCCATCTCGAAGCGCGGCTGTGGAACGACATCTTCGTCGCCGCGCAGGAAGCGGTCGGCGTGCCGCGCGGCACGATTCGCGCGACGGTGCTGATCGAGACGATCGTCGCCGCGTTCGAAATGGACGAGATCCTGTACGAGCTGCGTGAACATAGCTCGGGCCTGAACGCGGGCCGCTGGGACTACATCTTCTCGGCGATCAAGAAGTTCAAGAGCGACCGAGACTTCTGCCTCGCCGATCGCTCGCAGATCACGATGACCTCGCCGTTCATGCGCGCGTACGCGTTGCTGCTGCTGAAGACCTGCCATCGCCGCAACGCGCCGGCGATCGGCGGCATGAGCGCGCTGATTCCGATCAAGAACGATGCGGCCGCGAACGACAAGGCGATGGCCGGCGTGCGTTCAGACAAGGCGCGCGACGCGGGCGACGGCTACGACGGCGGCTGGGTCGCGCACCCGGGCCTTGTGCCGGTCGCGATGGAAGAGTTCGTCAAGGTGCTCGGCGATCGGCCGAACCAGTTCGGCAAGCAGCGCGTCGACGTGCTCGTGACCGCGACCGACCTGCTCGACTTCCGCCCGGAAACGCCGATCACCGAAGCGGGCTTGCGCAACAACATCAACGTCGGCATTCACTACCTCGGTTCGTGGCTCGCGGGCAATGGCTGTGTGCCGATTCACAACCTGATGGAAGATGCGGCCACCGCCGAGATTTCGCGCTCGCAGGTCTGGCAGTGGATCCGCTCGCCGAAGGGCAAACTCGACGACGGTCGCAAGGTGACAGTCGAACTGGTGCGCGAGCTCGCGGCGCAGGAACTCGACAAGGTCAAACAGACGGTGGGCGGAGATACGAAGCCGTATGAGCGTGCCGCGCAGATCTTCGAGCAGATGTCGACCGCGGAGCAGTTCACCGATTTTCTGACGCTGCCGCTTTACGAAGAGATTTGATGGTGTTGATGATGCGGGCTCGAGCGCCTTGGGCCTGCTCGAGCCAGGTGATCCCCTCGGCTTGAACGACGGCACGCCGCGGACATACGTGGCGCGCCGTTTTTTTTTGCTCGCCTTCGTGGACCAGCTCAGCGCGTGCGCCGATGTTCGACCCAATCTCCTGAACGGATTTCGGGCAGCCCTTTTACGGCGCTTGGCGCGACCGGATAGAAGCGGCAATTCACGACGTTGCCGTCCACTTTGACCATCACCTCACGTGCCAGAAAACGATCCTCGACGCCCGGATACACGGCTTCGATTTCGTCGAGCACCGCGACGAGCGCATCGTCGATTTCATAGACGTCGCCGCGCACGTCGATGCCCGCTTCGTCGACGACGAGACCCGGATAGGCGCCAAAATCGAACAGATGGCCGCGCACGGTGGTACTGCCGAGCAGGCTCGGTGCGGGGATGTCGTTGCGCGCGGCGGCTTCGCTGATGTCGTTGGTTTCACCGGCACGCAGCGTGCCGTAGACAAAGACGGTCTGCATCGTCGTTGAGTCTCCATGGTCAGAGGTGATGTCGGTGGCTCGGCGGCCATCGGGACATTATGCAACGGCGGCCCGTCGGCAACAGAAACTGGGCACGGCCTACAATGCTTGATGCCCGCGGCGGTGAATGGCCTCGACCGCGCTTCGCCGTTGCCAGCTCCGTGATCCGAACCGACCTTGCCATGACCTCGTCCTCCGACTCAGACTTGTTGAGCCGCGTGCGTTTCGCCGACATACCGCCCGAGTTCGCGCCGAACGAGATGCATCCGATCCGCGTGCGCTCGCGGCCAATGCCGGCGGGCTGGCATATCGCGCGTCATACGCATGCCTGGGCGCAGGTCGCGTATGCGTCGCGCGGCGTGCTGCGGGTCGCAACGACAGGCACGACATGGATGGTGCCGCCATCGCGCGCAATCTGGTTGCCGCCGCATGTGACGCACGAAGTGGTCGCCGTCGAGGATGCGTTCCTGCGCACGCTGTACATCACCGAGAGTACGGTGCCGGCCGGGCTCGATACGCCGCGCGTCGTCGAAGTATCGAACCTGTTGCGCGAGGTGATTGCCGCGCTCGATACGCCTGGCCTGTCCGCCGCGCGCGAGCAGGTGCTCGGCGCGCTCGCGCTCGATGAACTGACGCGCTCCGAGCCGTTGCCGCTGTCCGTGCCGATGCCCAGCGAAAAGCGCCTGCGCGCGCTGTGCGAGGCCGTGATCGCCGACCCGATGCATGGCGAGTCGCTCGAGCAGTGGGCATCGACGGTGGGCGCGAGCACGCGCACGATCGCGCGGCTGTTCCGCCAGGAGCTGGGTGTGAGTTTTTCGCAGTGGCGTCAGCAGGCGATTCTCGCGCGCGCCATTCCATTGTTGAGCCAGGGACGGCCGCTGTCGCACGTCGCGCAGGAACTGGGCTATCAGAGCCAGAGCGCCTTCTCCGCGATGTTCCGGCGTGCGTTCGGCGCGAGTCCACGCGCGTTTATCGAGCGAGGCGCCGAGCATCGCGCGAGCAACGGCGAGCATGATGACGCGCAAGCGGATGATGAAACGGCACAGGATCAAGCCGGTTCGACGGACGTCGCCGAGCGGTGAATGGCGACAACTAGCGCTGCGCGTCGGCCATCAATGCGGGGCACGCCTCAAACCCGCCGCGCCAGATGACGGATTGCGCCTAGCTGCGCTAGCCGCGGCCCGGCGAGCTTATAGCCCTTGCGCTGATAGAGCCGCGCCGCCGGATTGTCGACGAATACGCGCAACTGCAACTCGCGCAGCCCGCGCTCGCGCGCCCATTGATGCGAGATGTCGAGCAGAAACGTACCGGCGCCAAGCCGACGATATCCTTCGGCGATCTGCACGTCGCGGATATGCAGCGAATCACCCTCCTCGGTGATACGCAGCACGCCCATCGGCACGCCATCCACTTCGAGAATGAAATTCTCCGATTCGCGCCAACTGCCGAGAAACAGATCGCTGCGCCACACCAGATGATGCCGGCGATAGTAGCCGCCCATGTTGTTGCGGGTCAGCGCCTCGGCAAACTCGAAATCGTCCATGCTGGCCGTGCGCAGATGAAACGGTGACGGAGCTTCGGTGGGATCGAACATGGCAGGACCGCGAGGATGAGTCGGATAAACGGTAAAACATGCCGCGCGCGCTGGCAATGGCTGTTTGTCCCGAGCCTTCCGGGAGGCGGCCGGCAACGGCAGTAGAAACGGACGGTTACGGTCCTATGTGCAGGCGCCATCACCCGCTCACCAGCACGACGGCTGCGGATATACACGTTCGCATCGTCGGCACAGCGCACGAAGCAGTGGCCGCGCCGTTCCAGTTCCTTGTCCACCACGTCGAGCTACACGTTGGCCAGCAACGGCGGATCAGCCGGATCACGCTGGCCTCGCCAATTCGTTTTCTGTAGACGGTCAATCAGGATGTCGTGGTTGACCCGGTCGAAGAACTTCTCGAGATCAGCGTCCACCACGATTCGCCGGCCCGACTTCACGTACGACTGCGCGGCAAGCACCGCGTCGTGCGCACGCCGTCCGGGCCGGAAGCCGTAGCTCTCCTCGTTGAAGGTCGGGTCCAAAACCGGCTGCAGCACCTGCCGCAGCGCCTGCTGGATCAGCCGGTCCGTTACCGTCGGGATGCCAGGCTCGCACTCACCTCCGTCCGGTTTCGGGATCGTCACCCGCCGTACCGGACTGGGCCGGTACGTCCCCTTCAGCAACTGTTCATGGATCGCGGGCCACGCTGTCACCAGAAGGCGCAACGTCTGGTCAATGTCCAGACCGTCCACGCCAGCGGCTCCCTTGCTGGCCCGTACCAGTTTGAACGCGTGCTTCAGGTTCTCTCTCGTCAACGCCGCTACCAGCAGCGATGACAGCGATGACCCTGTGTCCCCGGATTCATGGCGCGGGCAACAGGCTTCGTCGCTCACGGAAATAGGCAGCTTCACCGTGCGTGCCTCCGATCGCCCGCTTGCGCGGGCATCTGACGCAATTCCTGTCGCATCGACATGGCGCTGGACACTCCCTCCCGTTCGGCCCTTCATCACCAGCTTCAGTCTCACCGATCTGTCCTGCGACTACTACGGCCTCTGCTGACTTCTAGCTCCGGCTCGACGCCGTCGCCCTTTCAGGCATGAGGCGAAATCTCCCCAGGTAAGAGCGCACTCCTTCATCGCACAGCCGCCGCATTTACGCCGCTTCGCCTTGGTCACAAGAGCTTCGCGGTCTATTGCTCGCCCGCCGTGCCTGGCAACGCCTTCTATGCAGTTCTTGTTCATCGGCTCGCGATTTACGCTCCACGCTTCCTTCCCACATTCGGCCGCCCTCATGCAGTTGCGCTTCACTTCATTCGCTGTGACCAGCTTATGGCGGGACTTGCACTGGCAGGATTGCGCCCATGCTGGGCGCACAATAAAAAAAGCCCACGTCTTGCGAAGTGGGCTTTCTCAAATCTGGCGGAGCGGACGGGGCTCGAACCCGCGACCCCCGGCGTGACAGGCCGGTATTCTAACCAACTGAACTACCGCTCCAGATTCTGCATCGCAGCCTGCGAGCCATACTCTCAGCGTGCTCTACCGTTCAAACTTCCAACCGAACGACGCCGATGTTCTGGCGTCCCCTAGGGGATTCGAACCCCTGTACTCACCGTGAAAGGGTGATGTCCTAGGCCTCTAGACGAAGGGGACAACGTACTGCTTATACCTTTAATGAAAAAGCCCGTTCAAGTATGTATGAACGGGCTTTGTCTGGCGGAGTGGACGGGACTCGAACCCGCGACCCCCGGCGTGACAGGCCGGTATTCTAACCGACTGAACTACCACTCCAGTCTTTACACCCTGCTTGCGAGCGTCGGTTAATTCTCTGCAAGCTGCGCTGCTTTACTACTACTCGAATACTAAAGCGACGCTGATGTTTGGCGTCCCCTAGGGGATTCGAACCCCTGTACTCACCGTGAAAGGGTGATGTCCTAGGCCTCTAGACGAAGGGGACAAAATCTTTTCAGATCCGTCTCAATCCACTTTTGACTTGATCAACTCGCGCTAACTTTTCAGTTAATTCGCCAAGTTATTTTCTGGTCAACAGCGAAGACCGCTACTTTAACCACATTTCAGCAGTTTGTGAAGTCTTTTTTCTACAACCACCAGACTTCTTAACCACTTTAACCTCTCTGCTCTGTTGGTGGAGGTAAGCGGGATCGAACCGCTGACCTCTTGCATGCCATGCAAGCGCTCTCCCAGCTGAGCTATACCCCCGCGCACATCAGAGAAACGAGATTCTAGAGGGCGATCTGCGCTTTGTAAATACCCTTTGAGCAATTACATTCGAATTTTCTCCGGAGGCATGCGAAACCTCTGACGCACGCCGCCAACGGATTAGCCAAGCGCTTTTTCGATGCGGCTAACGACGACGTCGCGACCGAACAGCATCAGCACGCTATCGATCGACGGTGTATGCGTCGTACCCGCCACCAGCAGACGCACCGGCATCGCGAGCTGCGGCATCTTCAGCTTGTGCGTGCCGAGCGTCGCTTTCAGCGCGGCGGCGATCGCCTCCTTGGTCCATTCGACCGTATCCAATGCAGCGGCCAGATCAGCGAGCGCCGGACGAACCGCGTCGGTTACGTGCTGTGCAAGCGACTCAGCGTCGGGTGCCGGGGTGCGATAGAACATCGCGGCGTTCTGCGCGATCTCCTTCACGGTCGAAGCCCGATCCTTCATCAGGCCCACCACGCTCGTCAGATCCGGACCTTGGGTGAGTGTGGCTTCGTCGATGCCGAGCTCCGCGAAGAACGGTTTCGCCAGTTCGGCGAGGCGTGCGTTGTCGGCTTCCTTGATGTAGTGCGCGTTGAGCCAGTTCAGCTTGTCATGGTCGTACTGCGCCGGCGACTTGCCGAGGTGCTCGAGATCGAACCACTCGACGAACTGCTCGCGCGTGAAAATCTCCGCGTCACCATGCGACCAGCCGAGGCGCGCCAGATAGTTGACGACCGCTTCCGGCAGATACCCCGCATCGCGATAACCCATCACGCTCATTGCGCCGTGGCGCTTGCTCATCTTCTCGCCCTGCTCGTTCAGCACGGTCGGCAGGTGTGCATACACCGGCGGCTCGCCACCGAGCGCGCGCAGTATGTTGATCTGGCGCGGCGTGTTGTTGACGTGGTCGTCGCCACGAATCACGTGAGTGATGCGCATGTCGAGATCGTCGACGACGACGCAGAAGTTATACGTCGGCGTGCCGTCCGGACGCGCGATCACGAGGTCGTCGAGTTCTTCGTTCGAGATTTCGATGCGGCCTTTCACCGCGTCGTCCCACGCGACCACGCCGGTCAGCGGATTATGAAACCTTAGCACCGGCTTCACGCCCACGGGCGGCTCCGGCAGCACCTTGCCCGGCTCCGGGCGCCACGTGCCGTCGTAGCGCGGCTTTTCGCCTGCTTCGCGCTGGCGCTCGCGCAGCGCGTCGAGCTCTTCGGTCGACATGTAGCACGGATAGACGAGCCCCGCCTCCTGCATCTGCTTCAGCACTTCGCGGTACCGGTCCATGCGCTGCATCTGGTAGAACGGGCCTTCGTCGAAATCGAGGCCGAGCCACGCCATGCCTTCGAGAATCGCGTCGACGGATTCGGTCGTGGAGCGCTCGAGGTCGGTGTCCTCGACCCGCAGCACGAAGGTCCCTTTCATCTTGCGCGCGAACGCCCACGGATACAGCGCCGAGCGGATGTTGCCCAGGTGGATGAAGCCGGTGGGACTCGGTGCGAAACGGGTACGAACGGAGGTGGTCATTAGCGGTTACTCGGAAAACAGGCGCCGGCGCTCAGGCGAACATGACTGCGAAGCGCGGCAGCGAAGCGTGCCCATGCTGCGCGCGACGTCGCGCACGGCCACGAGGGAATAAGTACAAGAGCCGAATTATACCTTCCGCACGCGGGTTGCCGCCCTCGTCCGAACGACCTAAGGCGCGTGGATGAATGGCGTCCGGACATCTGCGTACGCACCTTCCCAGCGCTCGCCCAACCCATCTTGAAAAAGCGCCGTGTCAGTTCCGAATACTTCCTCTGCAACGTTTCATTACAGCGGACCGCGCGAGCCGATCGTTTGCATTAAGATGTGCGCGCGCTGCGATGCGGGCTTACCGCACATCGATCCGATACGGAGCGAACACCGCTGCAGCGTGCGCAATCGCCGTCGGCGATCCGCCCGGTCTGACCTCAGCCTGATCGCGGTACGCGCGACGCCGCTCGCGTCGCCCGCGCCGTTGCTGGAGAACTCGTTGAAACCCTCATCCCCGAACTTGAGCCGCCGCAGCTTTTCGCTGGCGGCCGCATCCGCGGTGCTTGCCGCCTGCACCACGACCGCCGGCAAACTCGATGGCGCGCCGATCATCGCGACGCCCGCCGTTCCCCCGCCGCCTGAAAAAGCGCAACAGAAGCCGGTTCGCGTCGCGCTCGCTCTCGGCGGCGGCGCCGCGCGTGGCTTTGCGCACATCGGCATCATCAAGGCTCTCGAGGCGCGCAATATCCAGATCGACCTGATTGCCGGCACGAGCGCCGGCTCCGTCGTCGGCGCGCTGTACGCGTCGGGCATGAACGGCTTCGCGCTGAACAAGCTCGCGCTGTCGATGGACGAAGCGTCGATCAGCGACTGGGCGATGCCGTTTCGTACGCGCGGCTTCCTGCAGGGCGTCGCGCTGCAGAACTACCTGAACACGACGCTGAACAACCGCCCGATCGAGAAGATGGCGAGGCCGCTTGGCGTGGTCGCGACCGATCTGCAAACCGGCCAGCCGATCCTGTTCCAGCGCGGCAACACCGGCATCGCGGTGCGCGCGTCGTGCAGCGTGCCGTCGATCTTCGAGCCGGTGAAGATCGGCGGTCACGAATACGTGGATGGTGGTCTCGTCAGCCCGGTACCGGCGTCGTTCGCGCGCAAGATGGGCGCGGATTTCGTGATCGCCGTCGATATCTCGCAGCGACCGGAGACCGGCGTCACGGCAAGCTCGTTCGACGTGCTGATGCAGACCTTCACGATCATGGGCCAGACGATCAAGGCCTACGAGCTCGACAAGTACGCCGACGTGGTGATCCGGCCGAATCTCGCGGCGATGAGCGGCAGCGATTTCTCACAGCGCAACGCCGCGATCCTCGCCGGCGAGGAAGCGGTCGCGAAGATGATGCCGGAGTTGCAGCGCAAGCTCGCCGCGCGGCGCATGGGAGCCTGAAAGCCCGGCGACGCACAGTCGCTGTGCGTCGCCATGGCAAAAATGCGCGCATCAAACGCAAAAAGCCTGCTTCGAACGAAGCAGGCTTTTTTATCGCCAGGCCTGGCGCCGAATCAGTTATTCCCGCCGATCGTCGCGGTCACGCGCTTGCGCAGATCGTCGGCCTGATACGAGGTCTCGATCCGACGCGCACCCGTAAAGCGTTTTTCCCAGTAGCCGTCATCCATGTCGTCGACGCGGATCGTGCTGCCGGTGGACGGCGAGTGCACGAACTTGTTGTCGCCGATATAGATGCCGACGTGCGAAAACGTGCGGCGCATCGTATTGAAGAACACCAGGTCCCCCGGTTTCAGGTCGCTTACCCGCACCTTCTCGCCCAGGCGGCTCATTTCCTCGGCACGGCGCGGCAGCGCGAGACCGAGCGTGTCCTGGAACACGTAGCGCACGAAACCGCTGCAATCGAGCCCGGAATCAGGCGTATTGCCGCCCCAACGGTAGCGAACGCCGATCATGTTCAACGCGCCGACCACCACGTCGCCCGCTTTGCCGGCCATTCCCGAAAGGAACGATTTGGCGCCGCCGCTTTCGCTGCCTGCGGCCTTGGTTTGGGGAGTGAGAAGGGAGAGAGGATCCGAGCCGTTGGCGGTCGAATATGAGGCATTCTGACTAAAACTGCTTACTTCGTCGGCGAACGCGCCGGGAGCTGCTGCCATCAAGACGCCAATGAACATCCCGGCGACGACGCGCGTGCAAGCCTGGGTGAAGTTTCTGTGCTGCATTGGTCGGTAGTTTTTGCCAAAAAATCAGGGGTCTAGAAAAAAAGTTTGCTCGATACTAGCCAGTAAGTATTTGCCTGTCAAAAGGAATAGGAAAAATCAATCGACAGGCGCACTCAATTGGGGAAAGGTGAAAAATCAACGATCAAGCGCCGCTTTCAGCAGCTTTCGCGTGTAAGGATGCGCGGGAGCAGCAAAAATCTTCTCGACTTCGCCGGTCTCGACGATCGATCCGTTTTGCATCACCACGACTCGATGCGCCATCGCCCCGATCACTTCCAGGTCGTGGCTGATGAACACGAAGCCGAGGTTGTATTTGTGCTGCAAACCGGTGAGCAGCTTGAGCACCTGCTGCTGGATCGATACGTCGAGCGCGCTGGTCGGTTCGTCGAGGATCAGCACGCGCGGCTCCAGTACCAGCGCGCGCGCGATCGCGATGCGCTGCCGCTGCCCGCCCGAAAATTCATGCGGATAGCGATACAGCGCGGTCCGGTCGATGCCGACTTCGCGCAGCACCGCGACGACCTTGTCGCGCCGCGCCTGCGGAGTCATCTGCGGCCGATGCAGCGCGAGCCCCTCACCGACGATCCGCTCGATCGTCTGCCGCGGCGAAAGCGAACTAAAAGGGTCTTGAAAGACGACCTGCATATTCGAGCGCAGCGCGGTCTTTTCGGCGCCGCGATAGCTCGCGAGCACCCTGCCCTGAAACTGGATCTCGCCATGCGCGGTGCGCTGCAGACCGAGCAGTGCCATCGCGAGCGTCGACTTGCCCGATCCCGATTCACCGACGATCCCGAGCGTCTCGCCCTGGCGCACCGACACGTTCGCCGCGTCGACCGCGCGAAACCGCCCCGCGCCGAACCAGCCACGCAGGCCAGGCAGCTTCGTTCTGAAGTCGACCGCCACGTCGCGCGCTTCGAGCAGCACCGGCGAGATCGGCAGCACCGGCACGACCTCGCGCTGCGGCCGGCTCGCGAGCAGCCGCCGGGTATACGGATGGCGCGGCGCCTCGAACACCTGCTCGACCGTGCCGGTTTCGACCAGCACGCCTCGCTCCATCACCGCGACGCGCTGCGCGAAGTGACGCACGAGGTTCAGGTCGTGCGTGATCAGCAGCACGGCCGTGCCGCGCTTTTGTGCTTCGTCGCGCTGCAGTTCCAGCAGAAGCTCGACGATTTGCGCGCGAATCGTCACGTCGAGCGCGGTGGTCGGCTCGTCGGCGAGCAACAGGCGCGGCCGGCAGGCGAGCGCCATCGCGATCATCGCGCGCTGCCGCTGCCCGCCCGACAGCTGATGCGGGTAGCTGTTGATGCGCTTCTCCGGCTCGGTGATGCCGGTGCGCGCGAGCAGCGCGACCGCCCGCCTGCACGCTTCGGTCGCGCTGACGCCGTCATGCACGACGATCGTTTCCGCAATCTGGTCGCCGATCGCATACAGCGGATTGAGCGCGGTCATCGGTTCCTGGAAGATCATCGCGATGTCCGAGCCGCGCAGGCCACGCATCGCACGCTCGCTCTTCGCGAGCAGATCTTTGCCATCGAAGCGGATCGCCCCGCTCACCTGCGCGTCGTTCAGCAGGCGCAGCACCGACAGCGCGGTCACGCTCTTGCCCGAGCCCGACTCGCCGACGAGCGCGACGCGTTCACCGCGCGCGATCGCGAGCGTGACGTCGTCGACGGCCACCGTGTCGCCGAACGCGACACGCAGATGGTCGAGTTCGAGCAGCGGCGTGTCCGTCGATTGCGGATCGATTTGCGGCAGCGCGCTCATTGACCACCTCCGGCGTGTATCGCATCGGAGATACGCGTGTCGAGCGCGTTGCGCAGCGCGTCGCCCATGAAGGTCAATAGCAGCAGCATCGCCACCAGCACGCCGAAGGTCGACACCGAGATCCACCACGCGTCGAGATTCGCCTTGCCCTGAGCGAGCAGTTCGCCCAAGCTCGGCGTCGGCGGCGGCACGCCGAGGCCGAGGAAGTCGAGACTCGTCAGCGCGAGAATCGCGCTGCTCATGCTGAACGGCAGGAACGTGATGACCGGCGTCAGACTGTTCGGCAACACGTGACGCCACATGATCTGCCAATGGGACAAGCCCATCGCGCGCGCGGCGCGCACATAGTCCTGCTGGCGATTGCGCAGGAACTCGGCGCGCACGTAGTCGGACAGGCCGATCCAGTTGAACAGCGACAGCAGCACGATCAAAAGAGCGAAGCTGCGCTCGAAGATCGATGAAAAGATGATCAGCAGATAGAGCTGCGGCATCGCGTTCCAGATCTCGATCAGACGCTGCCCGACGATATCCGTTCGCCCTCCGAAGTAACCTTGCACTGCCCCGGCGACGATGCCGACGATCGTGCTGATCACGGTCAGCACGAGGCCGAACACGACCGACACGCCGAAACCGTACAGCAGACGCGCGAACAGATCGCGGCCGCGGTCGTCGGTGCCGAGCCAGTTCTCGCGCGACGGTGGCGCCGGGTTGGGCGCCTTCGAAAAGTAATTGAGCGTGTCGTAGTAGTAATGATTGGGCGGATACAGCGCGAAGTTGCCCCGCGCATCGAAGCGGTGACGGATGTACGGATCAAGATAATCGGTCGGCGTGGGGAAGTCGCCACCGAAGGTGGTCTCGGCGTAGGTCTTGACGAGCGGGAAGTACAGATGGCCGTCGTAGCGCACGACGACCGGCTTGTCGTTCGACCACAGCGGCCCCACGAGGCTCGCCGCGAACGCGACGACGAAGATGATCAGGCTCCAGTAGCCGAGACGCTGCTGGCGAAAACGATGCCACACGCGACGCGCCGGCGACGGCGACATCAGTGCCCGCGCGGGTTCGGTGCGCGCCGCCGCGTCGGCGGAAAGGCGGGCTCGATTCATCAGCGCTCCAGTTGTTCGAATTGGATGCGGGGATCGACCCACACATAGCAAAGGTCGGAGATCAGCCGCGTGACGAGGCCGATCAGCGTGAACAGATACAACGTGCCGAGCACGACCGGATAGTCCCGCCGCATCACCGATTCATACGACAGCAACCCGAGCCCGTCGAGCGAGAACAGGGTTTCGATCAGCAGGCTGCCGGTGAAGAACGCGCCGATGAACGCGCCCGGGAAATTGACGATCAGCGGCAGCAGCGCATTGCGAAACACGTGCTTCCACAACACGCGCCGCTCGGACAAACCTTTGGCACGCGCGGTCAGCACGTACTGCTTGCGGATTTCGTCGAGGAACGCGTTTTTCGTCAGCATCGTGACGACCGCGAAGCTGCCCACCACCGACGCCGTGATCGGCAGCGTGATATGCCATAGATAGTCGAGGATCTTGCCGACGACGCTCAACTGGTCCCAGTTGTCGGAAGTGAGGTTGCGCAGCGGAAACAGCTGCAGGAACGTGCCACCGCCGAACAGCACGAGCAGCAGCACGCCGAGAACGAAGCCCGGAATCGCGTAGCCGACCAGCACGACGAGGCTCGTCGCGATATCGAAGTGCGAGCCGTTGCGCACCGCCTTCGCGATGCCGAGCGGCACCGATATCAGATAGGTGAGAAAGAACGTCCACAGGCCGATGCTGATCGACACCGGCAGCTTCGACACGATCAGCGACCACACGCTCTGATGACGGAAATAGCTCTGGCCGAGATCGAAGGTCGCGAAGCGCTTGAGCATCAGCACGTAGCGTTCGAGCGGCGGTTTGTCGAAGCCGTACAGCTGCTTCAGTTGCGCGATCTGTTGCGCATCGACGCCGCTATGCGAGCGCAGCCCGAACGGCGAGGCGCCCTCCGCGCCCTTGCGCAGTTCGTGCTGCATCTGCTCGACGGGGCCGCCCGGCACGAACTGGATCACGACGAAGGTCAGCGTCAGCACGCCGAGCAGCGTCGGGATCATCAGCAGCAGGCGTTTGAGGATGTAGTTCCACATAGGCGGTGTTCCAGTGCGAACGCGTTGGTGGGGGCGATGGATCTGCGGATCAGTCGGCGCTGCCCGTGGGCGTGCGCGCCCGCGGATCCTCGTACCACCACATCGTCGTGATCCAGCCCTCCGCGCCATAGTACAGCGGCAAAGTCTTCGGCCACGCGAGCCCGCGCTTGAACGCGACGCGATGCGTGCCGCTGTACCAGTGCGGCACCACATAGTAGCCATGCGTCAGCAGACGGTCGAGCGCGTGCGCGGCATCGGTCAGCTGCTCGCGCGTTTGCGCATGCACGAGCGCGTTCAACACCGCGTCGACGGCCGGCGACTTCAGGCCGATCGCGTTGTCCGAGCCGGGGGTATCGGCGGCCTTGCTGCCGAAGCGGGTGATCTGCTCGGAGCCCGGCACCTGCACGTCGGGCATGCGAATCGTCGTCACGTCGAAGTCGAATGCGTCGAGCCGCTTCTGATAGACCGCGAAGTCGGTGGTGCGGAAGTTCGCGGTAATGCCGAGCTTTTGCAGATTGCGCGTGAAGGTCGCGATGATCGGCTCCATCGACGAGGCCGAACCCGAGTCGTCGAGTATCTCGAACTGGAACGGCTCGCCCTTCGCGTTGCGCAGCGCGCCGTCATGATAGGTCCAGCCGGCCTGCTGCAGCAGATCGCGCGCCTGCAGCAGATTCGCGCGCAGCGAGCCGGGCGGATCGGTATCGGGCTGCTTCGGCGGCGGCCCGAATACCGCCGGGTCGAGTTGGGCGCGAAACGGCTCCAGCAGCGCGAGCTCGCCAGGCGAAGGCAGCCCCTTCGCCTGCCATTCGGTGTTGGCGAAATAGCTGTCGATGCGCGTGTACTGGCTGAAAAACAGCTGGCGGTTCAGCCACTGAAAGTCGAGCGCGAGATCGAGCGCCTTGCGCACCCGCACATCCTGGAACAGCGGCCGGCGCGTGTTCAGGAAAAAGCCCTGCATGCCGGTGCCGTTGTGCTGCGCAAACTCGCGCTTGATCAACTCGCCACTGTCGAACTTCTTGCCGACGTCGCGCCGCACCCAGTTGCGCGCGATGTATTCGACCAGCGCGTCGTACTCGCCAGCCTTGAACGCCTCGAGCCGCGCGGTGCTATCGGCATACAGCTTGTAGACGATGCGATCGAAGTTGTTCATGCCGACGCGCACCGGCAGATCGGCGCCCCAATAGTGCGGGTCGCGTTTGAACGTGATCGTGCGGCCGTTGTCGTAGCTGTCGATCAGATACGGCCCGCTGCCGATTGGCTTTTCGAATGCGATCTGGTCGAACGGAACGCGGCTGCCGTCGGGCTTCATCCCCCACTTGCGCGAGAACACCGGCATGCTGCCCGCGAGCAGCGGCAACTCGCGATTGCGCTCGCGAAACTCGAAGCGCACCGTGGCCGGATCGACGACGACCGCGCGCTTGATCTCGCTGAAAAGCGATGCGAACTGCGGCGCGGCCTGCGGGCTCTTCAGCGTGTCGAGAGAGAACTTGACGTCGTCGGCGGTCACAGGGTCGCCGTTCGAAAAGCGCGCGCGCGGGTTGATGTGGAACGTGACCGACAGACCGTCGGGCGCGACGACGATGTCGTCGGCGAGCAGCCCGTAGGCGGACGCGACTTCGTCGCTGCTGCCGATCGTCAGGCTCTCGAACATCAATTCGAGGCCGGGCGCCGCATTGCCACGCAGAGTGAACGGATTGAACTTGTCGAAGCTCGTTAGACGGCTCGGGTTCGCGAGCACGAGCGTGCCGCCTTTCGGCGCATCGGGATTGACGTAGTCGAAGTGCTTGAAGCCGGCCGGATATTTGGGCCCGCCGTATTGCGCGATCGCATGCGCGGCATGCGCGTGCGGCGCGACGAACAGACTCGTGCACAGCAACGCGACGGCGAGCGCGGCGCGCAAGGGTCCGTGGATCACACTGTGTCGAAGTCCCTCAGGCGTTTGAACCCGTCGCGAGCCAGTTGTCATGGAGTCGTGCTGGTAAGTGGGCAGTGGCGATGTGGGGGATTCTACCCAATTAGCTTGCGCGATCTGGCGGGCGACTGCGACGAAATGCGTCAGCGACGGATGTTTCAGCACAAAAAACAAAACCGCCCTCCAAGGGCGGTTCTGTCATCGCTGCGACCGGTTGGCGCGCTTCAGCGCTGACGCAGTGGCGACTCAGTGCCAGCCGCGATGTTGGTCGTAGTGGCCGCGCTCATAGCCGCCGTGGCCCGGCGGACGGTGGCGATACCAGTCGTCGCGCGCCCAGTAGCGACGGCCGTCCCAGTAACGGTCGCCATGCCAGCCGATCACGATTTGCGGACCGCCGTAGTACACGGGAGCCGGCTGATAGACGACGGGCGGAGGCGGAGGCGGCGGCGGTGCGTAGACCGGCGCCGGTGCGACGTAGACCGGCGCGGGAATGCCGATATTGACCCCGATGTTGAGCCCCGCGGCCATCGCGGCACCCGATGCAGCCAACGTCAACACGCCGAGCACAAGCGGAACAAGACGAGCGGACTTCATTGATCACCTTTGTAGGAACATGTTTTGTTGGCGGAAATATAACGCAAGGCAGCAACGCGCGTATTTCAACTTTGTAATTACTGATGCTGAAAATCGCCTCGCCGGGGCGGCGGCGTAATGTCTGGTTACACACGCCAGACGGCGGTGAAAAAGCACCCTCCGCGCGGGCGCCGGCTCGCGGTCTGGCTCACATCCCGAAAACGAACATTTTAAAGTTCGAAAGAACATATCTGCTCGATATTCTTCACCACAGTCATCCGATCACTGCTCGGAGACGAGGCAGAAAAAATATTAAATTATTCCGAAAATCAAGGAAAAATGTAGCGATAGCTATGGTTTCCCCGGATATCCAGGTCGTTTCCAAGTGGTAGGATGACTTCCATTGAAAACCAATAAATGTTCGAATTCGCGCATACCCGAGCACTGCGTCGGAAGCAACCGCTCAATGCGCCACGGAGACTGATTTTGAAAACGATCAAGGGATTGCGCTGGTGGATCATCGCCCTCGTGTGCGTTGGGACGATCGTCAACTATCTGTCGCGCAACGCGCTCGGCGTGATGGCGCCCGAACTGATGAAACTGCTGCACATGAACACGCGGCAGTACTCGTACGTGGTCGGCGCGTTCCAGGTCGGCTATACGGTGATGCAACCCGTCTGTGGCCTGATCATCGATCTGATCGGCCTACGCCTCGGCTTCGCGCTGTTCGCGTGCCTGTGGTCGCTGACCGGCGTGTTCCACGGTTTCGCGGGCAGCTGGTTTTCGCTCGCGGCGCTGCGCGGCTTCATGGGCCTGTCCGAAGCGGTCGCGATTCCGGCCGGCATGAAGGTCGTCGCCGAATGGTTTCCCGATCGCGAGAAATCCGTCGCGGTCGGCTATTTCAATGCGGGCACCTCGCTCGGCTCGCTGCTCGCGCCGCCGCTCGTCGTTTTCCTGTCGCTGCGCTACGGCTGGCAGAGCGCGTTCGCGGTGACTGGCGCGCTCGGCTTCGTGTGGGCCGCCGCATGGTTCGTGCTGTACCGCTCGCCCGGCGAGCACAAGCGCGTGAGCGATGCCGAGCGCGCCGCGATCGTCGAAGGCCAGGCACCGCCCACCGCGCGCCGCGCGAGCGTGCGTGAAGTGCTGCGCACGCGCCGCTTCTGGGCGATCGCGCAAGCGCGCTTTTTCGCCGAGCCCGCGTGGCAGACGTTCAGCTTCTGGATTCCGCTCTATCTCGCCACGCAGCGTCATATGGATCTGAAGCAGATCGCGATGTTCGCGTGGCTGCCGTTTCTAGCCGCGGACCTGGGCGGTCTGTTCGGTGGCTATCTGTCGCCATTCCTGATGAAGCATTTTCGCGTGCCGCTGATCTGGTCGCGCATCTCGGGCGTCGTGCTCGGCGCGCTGATGATGATCGGGCCGGCATCGATCGGTCTCGTCGCGTCGCCCTACCAGGCCATCGCCCTCTTCTGCGTCGGCGGCTTCGCGCATCAGATGATCTCGGCGCTCGTCAACACGCTCGCCGCCGACGTATTCGATCCGGGCGAAGTCGGCACCGTCGCCGGCTTCGCGGGCATGGCCGCGTGGATCGGTGGCCTTGGCTTCTCGCTGATGGTCGGCGCGCTCGCCGATTCGATCGGCTACACGCCGCTGTTCGGTGCGCTCGGCGCATTCGACATCATCGGCGCGACGCTGCTGATCATCCTGATGCGCGGTGTGCCGCGCCACGGCCGCGCGCGCCGCGCCGAACTGAGCGTCAACACTGCTGCCTGACCTTCCTCGAAGACTCATCATGCGTTCACAGATCAATCTCAAACATCCGCCGCGCTTCGCGCTCGTCCCCCACGCTGGCAACCCGGCGGCCAACCCGGTCGTGCTTAGCGCGCAGCCGAATTGCCGCATCGAGCTGTTCGTGCTCGCCGAGGACATCATCCGCGTGCTCGTACTGCCGGACGGCGAAACGCGCGGCCCGCGCACATGGGCGATCGCGCCCGGGATGGACGACGTGCCGCTCGAAGGCCGCGAGCGCCGCGACCTGAGCGGCTTCACGCCGCCGCCGTTCACGGTGAACGAAGCAGCCGGTCACATCGTGATCGAAACGGCGCGCGTGCGGGTGAGCGTGGCGCTCGAAGGCGGCGCCTGCGCCTGGAAAATCCTGCACGAAGGCAAGTGGCATCGCGTGATGAGCGATCGCAAGACCCAGGCGTACAACTTCGGCTGGTGGGACTCGCGCGTCTATCACTACGTCGAGCGGCGCCGCGACGAAATGTACGTGGGCCTCGGCGAGCGTGCCGGTTCGCTCGATCGCGCGCGGCAAAGCTACGAGATGCGCAACATCGACGCGATGGGCTACAGCGCGCGCACCACGGACCCGCTGTACAAGCACATCCCGTTCTACGTGACGTGGCAGCCGCAGACGTCGACGGGCTTCGGACTGTTCTACGACACGCTCGCCGATTGCCGCTTCGACATGGGCCGTGAACTCGACAACTATCATGGTCACTATCGGCACTTCATCGCCGAGCATGGCGATCTCGACTACTACTTCATCGCATCGCCCGGCTCGCCACTCAACGCGGTGCGCCGCTTCACGTGGCTCACCGGACGTCCCGCGTGGATGCCGAAGTGGGGTCTCGGCTACTCGGGCTCGACGATGAGCTATACCGACGCGCCGGACGCGCAACAGCAGATGGGCAAATTCATCGAGCGTTGCCGCGAACACGACGTGCTGTGCGATTCGTTCCATCTGTCGTCGGGCTATACGTCGATCGGGCCGAAGCGCTACGTGTTCAACTGGAATCACGACAAGTTTCCGGACATCGACGGCTTCGTGCGGAGCTATCTCGATCACGGCGTGCGTCTGTGCGCGAACATCAAGCCGTGTCTGCTGCAAGACCACCCAGCGTTCGACGACGTCGCCCACGCCGGCCTGTTGATCGAAGCGCCCGATGGCGATCCCGCATGGGTGCAGTTCTGGGATGAAGTCGGCGCGTACCTCGACTTCACGAATCCCGCGACGATCGACTGGTGGAAAGCTCGCGTGAAGGACGCACTGCTCAAATACGGCATCGCGGCCACCTGGAACGACAACAACGAGTTCGAGATCTGGTCGCCGCATGCGATCGCGCACGGCTTCGGCAAGCCGTATCCGGCACACCAGGCGAAGGTGCTGCAGACGCAACTGATGATGCGCGCGTCGCACGACGCGCAGCGCGAGCATGCGCCTGACAGGCGCCCGTTCCTCGTGTCGCGCTCGGGCGGCGTCGGCATGCATCGCTATGTACAGACGTGGTCGGGCGACAACTACACGTCGTGGGAAACGCTGCGCTTCAATCTGAAGATGGGTCTCGGGCTCGCGATGTCGGGCGTGTCGAATAGCGGTCACGACATCGGCGGCTTCTCGGGTCCAGCGCCGGAGCCGGAGCTGTTCGTGCGCTGGGTCGCGTTCGGCATCTTCCTGCCGCGCTTTTCGATTCACTCGTGGAACGACGACGGCACCGTCAACAAGCCGTGGATGCATCCCGAAGTCACGCGGCACGTGGCAGACCTGATCAAGCTGCGCTATCGCCTGATCCCTTATCTCTACGAGCTGCTGTGGCAATCGCATAGCGCGTACGAGCCGGTGCTGCGGCCGCTGTTCGCGGAGTTTCCGCACGATCCGCGCTGTCTCGTCGATGGCGACGACATGATGCTCGGCTCGTCGATGCTGGTCGCGCCAGTGGTCGATCCGGGCCAGAGCACGCGCGCCGTGTATCTACCGGCCGGTTCGCGCTGGGTGTCGTACTGGAGCGGCGAAACGTTCGACGGCGGCCAGACCGTCACGTTGCCCGCGCCGTTCGAGCGGCCGGTGTTCCTGCTGCGTGAAGGCAGCGTGATTCCGCTCAACATCGCCGCGCAGCATTTTGGCCGCCCCGCCGACGAACGCGCATTCCTCGCGGTGCCGTATGCCGACGCGGGCACCGCGCAAGGCGGCTCGATCGAGGACGACGGCGAGACCGAAGCCTGGCGCAACGGCGAGCAAGGCCGCTGGAACGTCACGCTGACGGGCGACGCAAACACTTTGCGGGTGACGCTCGAGCGTTCGCAATGGATGCCGCGCGTGCAGCCGCAAGTGCGCGTGTTCGTGCCGATGCGCGAAACACGCGCGGTCGTCTGCGCTAACGGCACGCTCGTCACCGATCACACCGCGGACGGCTGGCGCTGCCTGACGATTTCGGTGCCGCACTGAACAACACACCGCACCGGCCTGAGGGATCAGGCCGTCCCATCAGTCTGGAGACATCCCAATCATGAAAATAAACCAGCGCCAGCGCGCGCGCGCCC
This sequence comes from Paraburkholderia sp. 40, assembly GCF_050434105.1. Lineage (NCBI taxonomy): Bacteria > Pseudomonadati > Pseudomonadota > Betaproteobacteria > Burkholderiales > Burkholderiaceae > Paraburkholderia > Paraburkholderia sp. 40. Next base: position 1,241,811 of record NZ_JBNPVY010000004.1, read on the forward strand.
GCGCGTTCGTCCTCTGCTGCCTGCCGTTCGCGGGCACCGCGTTGTCCACCAGCGCATCGGCGCAAAGCAGCGTCACGCTGTATGGCGTCGTCGACAACGCGTTCGCCTATGCCAGCAACCAGAAGGGGCATTCGAATTTCTACATGAGCCAAGGCAACCTGCAGGCGAGCAAGTTCGGCTTCCTCGGCTCGGAAGATCTCGGCGGCGGCACGAAGGCGATCTTCCGGCTCGAGAGCGGCTTCAATTCGCTGACTGGCGCGCAAAGCACCGCGGGCTACCTGTTCAATCGCCAGGCCTATGTCGGCCTCGCGAACGACCGCTACGGCACGGTGACGCTCGGCCGCCAGTACACACCCTACTTCCAGATGGTCGGCGCGCTCGGACCGACCGGCGTGCTGACCGGCGCGACCGGGGCGCACCCCGGCGATCTCGACGCCCTCGACACGACGCTGCGCTTCAATAATTCGGTAACCTACCTATCGCCGACGATCGGTGGCCTGCAGGCAAGCGCGCAGTATGGTCTCGGCGGCGTGCCCGGCAGCGTCGCGAACGGCAGCCTGTTCAGCGCGGCGCTGCGTTATGACTTCCAGCCCGTGTCGCTCGCAGCCGGTTACGTGAAACTGAAGGACATTTCGACGAGCGCGGCGCTCGGCAGCTTCGCGATCAACTCGCCGGTCAACAACGGTTACGCCAGCGCGCGCAGCGCGCAGCTGTTCGCCGCGGCGGGTCGCTATACGTGGCACGATCTGATGGTGGGCCTCAACTACTCGAATGTGCAGTACGCGCCGGGCCACGGCTCGCTGTTCTTCGACAAGGCCGTGTTCAACACGTACGGTGCGATCGCGACGTACCGGATCACGCCGAGCGTGACGGTCGGCGGCGGCTATAGCTTCACCCAGGCAAGCAAGGCGAACGGCATCAGCGATCCGGCGCACTATCATCAGATCTCGCTCGAACAGACCTACAACCTGTCGACGCGCACCACGCTGTACGCGCTCGAGGCCTATCAGCATGCAGGCGGCAAGTCGCTGATCTCGTCGGGCAGCGGTGTGACCATCGCCGACGCGGTCGCGGTGGTCGGCGACTCGCAGAACACGACGCCGTCGTCGGGTCCGTCTCAGTTCGTCGGCATGGTGGGGTTGCGGCACGCGTTCTAAGCGAGGCGGTCTCGGTCAGCGGCACGACGGGATCAGTCATGCGGACTCCTTGCCTGCCGCGCTGGATCTGGCGCGGTTTTCTGCGGACCAGCGTGGCAGGCTAACGGCGCCATGCATTGATCAGCAGACCTGCCTATTCACGTAGGACGCGGTCACACGCTGGAGGGCGGGGAATGCCGCTGACATCGCTGAAGTATCGAGCGAGATCAAAATCAAGCCGCGCAAAAACAAAAACCCCGCAGAGCCTGGACTCTGCGGGGTTTCGCCGCCATTGCTGGCGGAGACGGAGGGATTCGAACCCTCGATCCAGGTTTTGGCCCAGATGCTCCCTTAGCAGGGGAGTGCCTTCGACCTCTCGGCCACGTCTCCCAAACTTTCTGTCGCACAGGGAGTCAGTGCGACGAAGCCAAAATAATAGCGGGCCGGGCCGATAAGGTCAATGTCTGACGAACATTATTTGTGCCAACGTGGCGTCTCATCACGCAATTCATTCACATGAACGCCACAAAACAAACGGGACGCTCTAGAGCGGCCCCGTTTTTTCCCGCCACTTATGCCTGATCGAGTTCGAAGGCCTTATGCAGCGCGCGTACCGCGAGCTCCATGTACTTTTCGTCGATCAACACCGAAATCTTGATTTCCGAGGTCGAGATCATCTGAATGTTGATGCCCTCTTCCGACAGCGTGCGGAACATCTTGCTGGCGATACCGACGTGCGAGCGCATCCCGACGCCGACCACCGACACCTTCGACACCTTCGGGTCGCCCAGCACCTGCTCGGCCTGGACGTGCGCCTTTACCGTGCCGGTGAGGATTTCCATTGCACGCGCATAGTCGCCGCGGCCAACCGTGAACGTGAATGCCGTCTTGCCCTCGACGCTCTGGTTCTGGATGATCATGTCGACATCGATATTCGCGTCCGCCACCGGGCCGAGAATCTGATACGCGATGCCCGGCTTGTCGGGCACGCCCATCACGGCGATACGAGCTTCGTCGCGCTGGAACGCGATACCCGAGATGACTGCTTTTTCCATGGTCTCGTCTTCTTCAAAAGTAATCAGGGTGCCCGACTTCATTTCTTCGTCGAGTGGCATCAGCGGATCGGTCAGGCTCGACAGCACGCGCGTTTTCACCTGATATTTGCCGGCGAATTCCACCGAGCGGATCTGCAGCACCTTCGAACCCAGGCTGGCCATTTCCAGCATTTCTTCGAACGTCACGCGGTCGAGCCGGCGCGCTTCTTCAACGACGCGCGGGTCAGTCGTGTACACACCGTCGACGTCCGTGTAGATCAGGCACTCGTCGGCCTTCAGCGCGGCCGCGACCGCGACTGCCGACGTGTCCGAGCCGCCGCGGCCGAGCGTCGTGATGTGGCCGTCCGGGTCAATGCCCTGGAAGCCGGTGATCACGACCACCTTGCCGGCTGCGAGGTCTTGCATGACGCGCTCGCCGTCGATGTCGCTGATGCGCGCTTTCGTAAACGCGCTATCGGTCTTGACCGGCACCTGCCAGCCTGCGTAGCTGACCGCTTCGACGCCGGCTTCCTGCAGCGCGATCGCGAGCAGACCCGAACTGACCTGCTCGCCGGTGGCGGCGATCATGTCGAGTTCACGCGGGCTCGGTTGAGTCGTGATTTCTTTCGCGAGGCCAAGCAGGCGATTGGTTTCGCCGGACATTGCCGACGGCACGACGACCATCTGATGGCCGGCCTTGTGCCATTTCGCGACGCGCCTGGCGACGTTCTTGATGCGCTCGACCGAGCCCATCGAGGTGCCGCCGTATTTATGTACGATGAGTGCCATTGTCGTTCTGAACTGGAAGAGAAACCGCGCTGGCGCGCTGGAGACGACCGCACGGAAAGCACAGGGGCGCAACGTCTCGTGAACGGCGGCAAAGTGTGTGGCGGCGTAGATGCAGCACGCGTGCAGCACGCGCGGATTTGCCCGGGATGAAATCGCAAATGGCTGATCGGAATTGAACGGCGACGACGGATCACGCACGCCTGCCGGCACTAACGACCGATAGCGACAAAAGCGACGGCGAAATCGGGTCGGGCAAACAAGCTAAAGTACCTGATAAGGCGCAAAAAGACAAGACGCAACGAGCGCTCAAATGCGTCGAATCAGGCCTGCAATGGCCTGTTTTATCGCTGATTTGCGCCCGGTTTCACGCTTTCGACATCTGCACGCACGGCTTGCGCGACTGTCCGACCGGCGCTCAGGCGATCAGCAGATCCTCGCGCCAGACGATTTTCACGCACGCTTCGCGCTCCGGAGATGCGTCGCGCACGGTCCCGCGATTCACGCCGATCAGCGGCACGAACAGCAGTTCATCGCCAACGTAAAGCAATGGCACGTCGCGCTTCCATGCGGGAATGCCGCGCTCCTGAAACAGGTTCTTCAGCGTGCGGCTCGGCGTGTTCGGCACACCGACGCGCATGCGTTCTCCGCCGCGGCGCGCCCGCACGCTTAGAGAGGTTCGTTGCAGGACGCTGACGGGAACCATGTCGCATGCTTCGTTACGTGGCGCTGCGTGCGTTGCGTCGGCTACGTCGGAAGCAGCGGCTGCATCCACCATCGCGAACACGAACGTGCCGCGCCATTGCGGCAAATGCCAGATCTCTTGCCCTTGCCACGCGAGTTCACTGATCTCGCGCTCGACGAGCGCGGTTTCGTCGGCGGGTTCGCTGCTATCGCCGGCTTCCCAGTAGACGAGACCGCGATAGCTGCGCAACGCATGCCCCGCATGATCGATGCGGAGCCGATGTCCGTCCTGCCCCGCAGCCACTTCGCGCAACTGCCGCAGTGCATCCGCGACACGCGCGCTCGATGCCGCGACGAAGCCGAGCGTACGCATCCAGTAGCGCAGCAGATTCAGCGCGCGATCGTCGTCGAGAGCGAGCAGCACGTCGTGCGCGAGGGCGCGTCCTTCATCGCGCGACGCGCTTTCCATGTCGGCGCGCGCGAGCGTGTCGAGCAATCGCTGCGCCGATGCCGAATGCGCGGCCGTGCGCGCGAGCGCATCGCGAAAGCCCGGGAAGTGCACCGCGAGCACCGGCATCACCTGATGACGCAAGGCGTTGCGCGCATAACGCGTGTCCGTGTTCGATTCGTCGTCGATCCAGCGCAGCTTGCGCGCGCTCGCATAGTGTTCGAGCTGCGCGCGCAGCAGATGCAAAAGCGGCCGCACACGTGTCGTCGACGCACCTGTCGGCAGCGTGCCGAGCGCCATCGCCGCGAGACCCGCGAGCCCCGCGCCGCGCAGCAGTTGCAGCAGCACGGTCTCGGCCTGATCGTCCGCATGCTGGGCGAGCCATAGCGTGCCAATGCCGTGCGTTGCGCACATCGCTTCGAGCGCGCGATAACGCGCGTCGCGTGCCGCGGCCTCGATGCTCAGGCCCGGCGCGCGCGAAACATCCACGCGTCGCGCGTCGAATTCGACGCCACGTTCGCGCGCGAAAGCCTCGCAGTGCGCGAGCCACGTATCGGCATGTGGACTCAATCCATGATGCACGTGCAGCGCGATACAGCGCGACGCACCCGCGACGCGCACCGCCGCATCGAGGAGCACGCTCGAATCGACGCCGCCGCTGAATGCGATCGCAATGCGCGCGTTCGAATCGAGCCCGGACAGCGCGGCGCCGAGCGCCTCGATCACGAGGCGCTCGGCGGATGAGTCGGCGGTGGTGGTCACGTCGTTAGCGCGGAAAGCGCCGGTGGACGAAAGAGACAGGCCAACGCGCGGGCTTATGCGCCCGGCGTCGTTTCCTTGAATTTGCCGTACGCCATCAGCCGTTCGAAACGGCGTTCGCGCAGGTCGTTGGTGCTCATACCCTGGAACTGGCGCAGCGAATCGGCGAGCGCACGGCGCAGCATCGCCGCCATGCCCTTCGGATCGCGATGCGCGCCGCCGAGCGGCTCGTTGACGATCTTGTCGATCAGACCGAGCGCCTTCAGACGATGCGCGGTCAGGCCGAGCGCCTCCGCTGCTTCCGGTGCCTTGGCGGCGCTTTTCCACAGGATCGATGCGCAGCCTTCCGGCGAGATCACCGAGTAGGTCGAGAACTGCAACATCAGCACGCTGTCGCCCACCGCGATAGCGAGTGCGCCGCCCGAGCCGCCCTCGCCGATGATCGTCGCGATCAGCGGCGTCTTCAGCTCGGCCATCACGTACAGGTTGCGGCCGATCGCTTCGGACTGGCCGCGCTCTTCCGCGCCGATGCCCGGGTACGCGCCGGGCGTGTCGATGAACGTGAAGATCGGCAGGCCGAACTTCTCGGCGAGACGCATCAGCCGCTCGGCCTTGCGATAGCCTTCCGGACGCGGCATGCCGAAGTTGCGCAGCGCGCGCTCCTTGGTGTCGCGGCCCTTCTGATGACCGATTACCATGCACGCCTGGCCGTTGAACCGCGCGAGACCACCGACGATCGAAAGATCGTCGGCGAAGCTGCGGTCGCCATGCAGTTCATGGAAATCGGTAAACAGCTCGCTCACGTAGTCGAACGTGTACGGACGCTGCGGATGACGGGCGATTTGCGAAACCTGCCACGGTGTGAGGTTCGCATACAGATCTTTGGTGAGCTGCTGGCTCTTCTTGGACAGCCGCTCGATCTCTTCCGAAATATCGACGGCCGAGTCGTCCTGCACGAAGCGCAATTCTTCGATCTTCGCTTCGAGTTCAGCGATCGGCTGTTCGAAATCCAGAAACGTGGTCTTCATTGGTTGTAATCCTTGGACTTACCGGGCAGCGCGTATTCTAACCGCGTGCGCCAATGTCAAAACCATTTCTCAACTATCGACATCATATACGCGATAGTCTTTGAAACGGCTTCGTTTCCGGTTCTTCTTTAGTAGTCGACCGGTAACGGATCGAGACTACGCCACATGTACCAGGTCGCCACGGTGCGCCACGGCTCCCAGTTCGCGGCAACCTCGCGCGCTTCGCTGCGCGTGACGGGTTCGCCGCTGAAATAGTTGACGCTGATCGCGCGGATCAGGCCGAGGTCGTCGAGCGGTAGCACGTCGGGACGCGACAGGTTGAAAATCAGGAACATCTCCGCGGTCCAGCGGCCGATGCCGCGAATCTGCGTGAGTTCGGCGATCACCGCCTCGTCGTCCATCGACGTCCACTTGCCGACGTGCAACGCGCCCGACACGAAATGCCTCGCGAGATCGAGCACGTACTCGGCCTTGCGTTTCGACAAACCGCACGCGGTCAGCTTCTCGAGACCGAGCTTGATGAACTGCTGCGGCACGAGCTTCGGACACGCGATTTCGACCCTCGTCCACACGGCCTGCGCCGAGGCGACCGAGATCTGCTGACCGACCACCGAGCGCGCAAGCGTGACGAAAGGATCGCCACGACTCAGCAAATGCACGGGGCCGAACTTCGGAATCAGCTTCTTCAAAATGCGATCGCGCTTGACGAGATCCGCGCACGCCTTGTCCCAATACGCGGGACGCGTGACTTCAGGCGCGAGACCGCCGATCTGCACCGGCACCGCGACTTCGTTCGCGAGCGATGCGACACCGGCCGCTTCGCCGCCCGCGCTGGCCGTGCTCGCCGAGGTGGCCGATACGCGCGTCTTGCGCACGACTTCGCCCGCGTTCGTGTCGCGCGCGAGTTCCTGCACGTCGCCGGCGAGCTCGGCCGCGAGTTTGGCCGGCAACGCACCGTTGCCCTTCGCACGCGACGCCGTTTTCGCGCGTTTCGCAGGCGCGTGGGCAGCTTCAGTGCCCGCGCCATTGAGCGAGCGTTTGGCCGCGCTCTTCTTTGCCGCGGCCGAGTCGGCTTTCGCCGCCGCCCCGCCCGCTTTCGAGGGCGCTTTGTCTACCGCGCCGCCGCCCGCACGAGTCGACTGAGCTGCGGCAGCCGACGCTGCGGCAGCCGATGCCGCGGCTGCCGCACTGGTTTGAGACGCCGCGCGTTTAGCCGGCGTCTTCGTGGCCGTTGCCATCCTGCCTCCTGCCTGGCGAGTCGTTCAGAGGGAAGTACGAGGTGCGCTCACACGCGCCGCCACTCGGTCAACCCGCCGGGTTTGTCTTCAAGGGCAACGCCGGCATCGAGCAATTCGGCCCGGATCCGGTCTGCTGCCGCATAGTCCTTTGCCTGCTTGGCGGCGATGCGCGCGGCGATCTTCGCTTCGATCGCGGCGGGCTCGAGCGCGCCTTCGGCTGCAGCACCCGCTGCCTGCTGCAGGTATGCACGCGGTTCGCGTCCGAGCAGCCCGAGCACCGCGCCAAGCGCGCGCAATTGACGGGCCAGCGCGGGGTCGCGCGTGCGGTTCACTTCGGTGGCCAGTTCGAACAGCACCGACACGGCCACCGGCGTGTTGAAGTCGTCGTTCATTGCCGCCTGGAAACGCTGCGCGTACGCTTCGTTCCAGTCGAGCACGGCGCTATCGGGCGTCACGTCTTTCAACGCCGTGTACAAACGCGCGAGTGCATTGCGCGCGTCGTCGATATGTACGTCGCTGTAGTTCAACGGCGAGCGGTAATGCGCCCGCGCGATGAAAAAACGCACCACCTCTGCATCGTACTGCGCGAGCACTTCGCGAATCGTAAAAAAATTGTTCAACGACTTCGACATCTTCTCATTGTCGATCTGTACGTAGCCGTTGTGCATCCAGTAATTGACGAATGTTTGTCCGGTCGCGGCCTCACTTTGCGCGATCTCGTTTTCGTGGTGCGGAAACTGCAGATCCTGGCCGCCACCGTGAATGTCGAACTGTTCACCGAGCAGCGTGCAGCCCATCGCCGAGCACTCGATGTGCCAGCCGGGACGACCGCGCCCGTACTTCGAATCCCAGCCGGTGTCGGCCGGTTCCTCGGGCTTCGCCTGCTTCCACAGCACGAAGTCGAGCGGGTCCTGTTTCGCGTCGTTGGCCGCGACGCGTTCGCCAGCGCGCAGGTCTTCGAGCGACTTGCCCGACAGCTTGCCGTAGCCAGCGAATTTGCGTACCGCGTAGTTGACGTCGCCGTCGCTCGCCTGGTAGGCGTAGCCGTTTTTCTCGAGCGTCTCGATCATGCCGAGCATCTGCGGAATGAAGTCGGTCGCGCGCGGCTCGATGTCCGGACGCTCGATGCCGAGCGCGTCCGCGTCTTCATGCAGCGCGGCGATGAAGCGATCGGTCAGCGATTTGATGGTTTCACCGTTCTCGACTGCGCGCCTGATGATCTTGTCGTCGATATCGGTAATGTTGCGCACGTAGGTCACGTTGTAGCCAAGCGCACGCAACCAGCGCTGCACGATGTCGAACACGACCATCACCCGCGCATGACCGACGTGACAATAGTCGTACACGGTCATCCCGCAGACGTACATCCGCACGACACCTTCGCGCAGCGGCACGAAAGTCTGTTTGTCACGCGCGAGCGTGTTGTAAATGCGCAGAGATTCCATAGAGAGCGGTGCGTGGGCCGAAAGAAGTCCGCATTGTGCTTCATGCGCGCCGCGACCCGCGAAACGAACAGGATAACGGGTGCATCGCATACAGCTGAAACCGGCGCACCTCGTGCGGCGATCAGGCTGCAGACGAGGCTGCGAACCGGGCGGAGACGGCCACGAGTGGCGAAAAGACAGTCGGCGGTTCGACGGAACGCGCAGACCTTTTGTTAGAATGGCTCGGAGTATAACATCCAGACCCGAGCCTATGAAACACTCCAGCGGCCGCGCGCACAGCGCTGCGACCCTCGCCGCGACTGCGTTTGGCAACGTTGTCGGTGGCGTTACTTTCGAAGCGGCGCGTGCCCTCGCGTGGCGCGTCACCGTCGTTGCCGCACTTGCCGCGGTGCCGGTCGCGAGCGCTTATGCGCAGAAGACCGCGGTGATGCCGCAAGGCCCCGCCGTGCGTGACAATACGCCGGAAATCGACGCGTCGATCGCGCAGAAAAACTGGCAAGCCGCGCTGACCCAACTCGATGCGCGCGTCGCCGCGAATCCGCGCGACGCACAAGCGAAGTTCAAACGCGCAAACGTGCTCGTGCATCTGAATCGCGACGACGAAGCGATCACAGCGTTCACCGAACTCACGCAGCTGTATCCCGAGTTGCCCGAGCCGTACAACAACCTCGCCACACTCTTCGCGAGACAAGGCCGTCTGACCGAAGCGCGCGCGGCGCTCGAGATGGCCACCCAGGTCAATCCGAACTACGGCCTCGCGTTCGAGAACCTCGGTGACCTCTATCTGCGCCTCGCCGATGCCGCGTACCGTCGCGCGGAGAGCCTCGGCAAGGCGAGCCCGAGGACCGCGCAGCGTCTCGCCGATATCCAGAAGGTCGTGTCGCCGGCAACGCCCGCTGCCGCGGCGTCGCAGCCTGCCGCCGAGCAGACGACCGTGCCCGCCGCGCACCCCACGTCGAACATCACGGACAGCCCGAGCTTCCAGTTCGGCGGCCCGAATGGCTCGCTCGCCATGCCGCCGTACATGGCGCCGTCGCGCTGAGCGCCGGGCTCGTTGCCTGCCGCAAGTTTTCTCCAACCCCGAGGACTTTCATGAAATGGTTGATGTTGGCGCTCGGCAGCGCCGCCCTGATCGCAAACGCACCCGCCTTTGCGCAGTCCGGTTCGCAGGCCGCTCATCCTTCCGTGCTGCTGAAGACGTCGGAGGGTGACATCCGCGTCGAGCTGTATCCCGAGAAAGCGCCAAAGACGGTCGCCAATTTCCTCGACTACGTGAAAGCCGGCCAATATAGCGGCACGATCTTCCATCGCGTGATCCCGGGCTTCATGATCCAGGGCGGCGGCTATACGCAGAGCTTCGTCGAGAAGCCGACGCGCGCGCCGATTCCGCTCGAGAGCCGCACCGGTCTGAAGAACACCGCTGGCACGATCGCGATGGCGCGCACCAGCGACCCGAATTCGGCCACCGCGCAGTTCTTCATCAACACGGTGGACAATGCCAATCTCGACTACCCGAATCCGGACGGCAACGGCTACGCGGTATTCGGCAAGGTCACGAGCGGCATGGACGTCGTGAAACGCATCGAAGCCACGCCCACCACCACGCGCGGCCCGATGAGCGATGTGCCGCAGAAGCCGATCGTGATCCAGTCGGCGACGGTGGTGAGCAAGTAAAAACGAACGGGCAAGCGAACCCGCGCGGCCGAAGCCCGGCCCCAACCAACGCCCCGGCGCGGCCGGTCGTCAGCGCATGACGACGCGACGCGCCTTTTATCCACCTGTTCATCAAAGGATTCCATCATGGTTGAACTGCATACGAACCACGGCCTCATCAAACTCGAGCTGAACGCCGAAAAGGCGCCGAAGTCGGTCGAGAACTTCCTGAACTACGTCAAGGCCGGCCACTACGACAACACGGTGTTTCACCGCGTGATCGACGGCTTCATGATCCAGGGCGGCGGCTTCGAACCCGGCATGAAGCAGAAGCCGACGGCCGAGCCGATCACCAACGAGGCGAACAACGGTCTGAAGAACGAGAACGGCTCGATCGCGATGGCGCGTACCAACGACCCTCATTCCGCGACCGCGCAATTCTTCATCAACGTGAACGACAACGACTTCCTGAACCACTCGTCGCCGACGCCGCAAGGCTGGGGCTATGCGGTGTTCGGCAAGGTCGTCGAAGGCATGGACGTGGTCGAGAAGATCAAGAAGGTCAAGACCGGTTCGAAGGGCTTCCATCAGGACGTGCCGGTCGATGACGTCGTGATCGAAAAAGCTGTCGTCGTCGGCTAAACCGTGAGTGAGTCGCACCTCATGCGGGTGTCGACTCGTTTGAACTGAAATCAGGCACCTTCAATGCTGCAAGAGACGCCGCTGCGAAGCGTCGCCGCGGGCGTGCCAGGCGAGGGCCAACGCCCGCACGCCGCGCGCCCTTTTTTCTTCCTCTCCGATCTGCATCTGAGCGAGGCGATTCCGCGCACGCTCGCCGCGTTCGAGCATTTCATCCGCGTGAGCGCGGAAGCGGCCGACTCGGTGTTCATCCTCGGCGATCTGTTCGAGTACTGGGTCGGCGACGACATGCTGAGCGAGCCGTTCGTCGCCCATATTGCGGCGCTGCTGCACACGCTGTCCGAGCGCGGCATCGCGCTTTACATCATGCACGGCAACCGCGACTTTCTGCTGGGCAAGCGCTTCATGAAAGCGGCCGGCGCGATCTGGCTGCCCGATCCGTTCGTGATTACCGCGTTCGGCACGCGCATTGCGCTCGCCCATGGCGATGGTCTGTGCACCGCGGATCGCGGCTATCAGTTGTTCAGGCGTTTCGCGCGCAATCGACTCGCGCAGATTCTGTTTCTCGCGTGGCCATTTCGTTGGCGTCGCAAGCTCGCCGAGAACATGCGCTCGAAGAGCGAGCATGGCCGCATGCGGCCGATGCCGATCAAGTATGACGTGACCCCGCAAGGTGTCGCCGCGCTGTTCAGGAAATCGAAGACCGCGACGATCATTCATGGGCATACCCATCTGCCCGCGCGGCATCGCGAGCCGGGCGGCACGCGCTGGGTTCTGCCCGACTGGGATCTCGATCACGGCGAGCGCCGGGGCGGCTATCTGAAGATCGATGCCGAGGGGATTCGAGCGCTGCCGCTGGATTGACCTCGTGGGTACGGCGTGCGCTTCGCGCTGCCGAGGCGCCGATACCTAGCGCTCCCCCGCCAGCCCCTCCACCTTCCCCGCGATCGCCGCCGATAGCCGCCGCAAATCGAGCAACGCTGCATCCGCGCCTTGCAGACCTTCGAGGCTCGTGCCGAGCCGCTCGAGCGCATCGACGATTTCATCGATACGTCGCGCCTGAGTAGCCGCATGGTCGATCAGACCGTGAATCGCGAGCGAAACCGGATCGTCCGCGTTGGGCGTGATGCCGTATGCGCAAAACGCGCTGATTTCGCTGCCGCGCTTCGCGTCACGCGCGGCGTTGTTCACATTCGGGTTCGCACCGTTCGCACCGTTCGCAGCCGCCGCGGCCGGCACGATGATCCGCGCCGGATTGCCGACCGCCGTGCCACGCGCGGGCACCGGCTTCGTCACGACCGCGTTCGATCCGATCTTCGCGTCCGCGCCGACGGTGAAGCCGCCGAGCACCTTCGCACCCGCACCGACGATCACACCACGCTCGAGCGTCGGATGCCGCTTCGCGCCGCGCGTGAGCGACGTGCCACCGAGCGTCACACCCTGGTAGATCGTGCAGTCGTCGCCGATCTGCGCGGTCTCGCCGATCACGACGCCCATGCCGTGATCGATGAACACGCGCCGCCCGACGGTCGCGCCCGGATGAATCTCGATGCCGGTCATGAAGCGCGCCATCTGGGACACGAAACGCGCGAGCCAGCGGCGCTTCGCGCGCCAGCACGCGTGAGCAATCCGATGCAGCACGAGCGCGTGCAGCCCCGGATAACACGTGAGCACTTCCCATGCGCTGCGGGCGGCGGGATCGCGCTCGCGGATGGTGGCGATATCTTCGCGAAGTCTCGTGAACATGGCAGCGACCGTATTGTTGGGAGGGAAAACCGTCTGCGTGAGCGAATCCGCGCGGTTTGCGCATGCGCGGGACTCTGCATTTCGCGCCATAGCGAACGGCATCGCTGCCGCTTAGCACGGCGGCAGCTTTGCTTCTAACGTTTCGTGGATTGTAGGGCGATTGCGCGAAACCTGCCGGAAGTCCCCGTCACCTGCAAGGTTGTCGTCAGACGAAGGCGGCGCATCAGGTGCGCCGTCACGGGCTGGTCAACGGACCGTCAGCCGGTCCGTCTGGTCTTGAGCAGGATGTGCTTGGCGATGCCGCGCACGATGTTGACCTCCTCGCGCTCGAGGCCCGAGCGCGCGAAGAGCCGCCGCAGCCGTGACATCAGCTTCTTCGGATTGGCCGGATCGAGAAACTCGAGCGCGACCAGTGCGCTTTCCAGATGCGCGAACATGCTCTCGATCTCGTCGCTGGCCGCCATCTGCGCGCGTGGAGCGGCGGATTCGGCCGACGCCGCGTGTGCTCCCGCGGTGGGTGCGCCGTCGCTCGCTTCGTCGGCGCCGAGGTACGCGGTGCGTAGTTCGTAGGAGAGCACCTGCACCGCCTGCGCGAGATTGAGCGAGCTATAGGCCGGATTGGCCGGAATATGCGCGATCGCGCTGCATCGCTCGACGTCCTCGTTCGACAAGCCCGTGCGCTCGTTGCCGAACACCAGCGCGATCTCGCCGTGCATCGCCTCTGCGTGCGCGGCGGCGGCAGCCGCGCGCGGCGTCCATTGCGGCGGACCGTATTCGCGCAGCCGCGCGGTCAGCGCAATCGACCAGTGCACGCCAGTCAGTGCATCGGCGAGCGACGGCACCACGTGCACGGAGGCGAGTACGTCATCGGCGCCGCTCGCCATCGCGATCGCTTCGGGGTCGTTCTGCACGTTCGGCACGCGCGGCGACACGAGCACGAGCCGCGAAAAGCCCATGGTTTTCAGCGCGCGCGCCGCGGCGCCGACATTGCCCGGATGGCTGGGCTCGACCAACACGAAACGCGTCGACGTGAAGCCGCCGCGCAAATCGGCCACGGCGGGGTCGGAGGAATGGTGGGTGTGATCCACGATGAAACTCGGCTGGCTAGGACTCAAGACGCGTATGGTAGCGCCAACGGGCACCTATGCCGAATCAGACGCACGCGCGAGCCACACGCGCGGACGAGGGCGCAGCATCTGACCGACACCGGCGGGCGCCTGTGCGGTACATCATCCGCACGTGAGCGAGCATGCGCGAGGGCGCCCGGACTCAGGTAAAATACCGCTTTTCGCGTCCGGCGCCGACGTTTGCTGAAGCTTCCGTCGAACCAGTCGCACTGTTCTTATTCAATTCGTCTCCGTCGACGGAATGCTCTCCGGTTTGATAGCCGGTCTGCCGTTCCGTGCTGTTTTTGCGTCGTTGCGGCGCCCGTCAGCGCAGTTTCGCGCTTATTTACCGGCCGGCAGCTGTGCTGCCCCGGCACAAGGATCAGTTTATGCATCCCATGCTCAATATCGCTGTGAAGGCCGCGCGCCGCGCAGCTCAGATCATCAGCCGCGCATCGCTCGATCTCGACCTGATTCAGGTCAGCAAAAAGCAGCACAACGATTTCGTCACGGAGGTCGACAAAGCGTCCGAAGCGGCGATCATCGAAACGCTGAAGACCGCCTATCCCGATCACGCCATCCTCGCCGAAGAGTCGGGCAAGTCGGACCACGATTCCGAATACCAGTGGATCATCGATCCGCTCGACGGCACCACCAACTTCATCCACGGCTTCCCTTACTACTGCGTGTCGATCGCGCTCGCGCACAAGGGCGTCGTCACGCAGGCCGTCGTCTACGATCCGACCCGCAACGATCTGTTCACCGCATCGCGCGGCCGTGGCGCGTTTCTCAACGATCGCCGCATCCGCGTCGCCAAGCGTGACCGCCTGGCCGACTGCCTGATCGGCACCGGCTTTCCGTTCCGCGCGCAGGACAGCCTCGAATCGTACGGCCGTCAGTTCGCCGAGATGACCGAAGCCTGCGCCGGCCTGCGCCGTCCGGGCGCCGCCGCGCTCGACCTGGCCAACGTCGCGGCCGGCCACATGGACGGCTTCTTCGAGCAGGGCCTGAACGCATGGGACGTCGCGGCGGGCAGCCTGCTGATCACCGAAGCCGGCGGCCTGGTCGGCAACTACACCGGTGATTCGGAGTTCCTGCACGTCGGCGAAGTCGTCGCGGGCAACCCGAAGGTCTACGCGCAGATGATTCCGATCCTGTCGCGCTTCAGCCGCACGCGTCAGCAGTCGGCATAAGGTGCGCCGCCGCGGCCGGTCCGCGGCAACGCATAACGGTTGCAGAGAAAAGCGGGCTTCGGCCGCCTTTCTGTTGGCGGCGCTCCAGTGTCCGGAGCGTCGTGCTAAAAAGCGGGAAGTTATTCGGGGCGGTACTCGGCCGGGACCGTTCCCTGCTCCATGCCGCTTTGACCCTGCCCGACTTTCGCCCCGGGCGCAGCCTCCAATCTGCCCTATGAAAAAAGGCTTCCATACGATCATCGCGGCACAGTTCATTTCGTCGCTGGCCGACAATGCGCTGTTGATCGCCGCCATCGCCCTGCTTTCCGTGATGCGCTCGGCCGCGTGGGTTACGCCGCTGCTGCAGATTTTTTTCACGATCTCGTACGTGCTGCTCGCGCCGTTCGTCGGCGCGTTCGCCGATTCGATGCAGAAGCGCCACGTGATGTTCATCTCCAACGCGCTGAAAGCGAGCGGCTGCCTGATGATGATTCTGGGCGTTCATCCGATGATCGCCTACGGCGTGGTCGGCTTCGGCGCGGCCGCGTATTCGCCCGCCAAGTACGGCATCCTCACCGAGCTGCTGCCCGCCGAAAAGCTCGTGCAGGCGAACGCGTGGCTCGAATCGGCGACGGTGCTGTCGACGATCGCCGGCACGATGCTCGGCGGTGGGCTGATCAGCACCGTCGTCGAGCATTTCGTCACGCGTGCTCATATGCCGCTGATCCGCTCGGCCGCCGATCTCGCGATGGGCGCGGTCATGCTCACCTACGCGATCGCCGCCGCGATCAACATCTTCATTCCGGACACTGGCGCGCGCTATCCGAACCGGCTGACCGAGCCAAAAAAGCTGGTCGGCGATTTCCATCACTGCTTCCGGGTGCTGTGGGCCGACAAGCTCGCGCAGATCGCGCTGTGGGTGACCACGCTGATGTGGGGCGCCGCCGTGACGATGCAGCTGCTGGTGCTCAAATGGGCGAACGTGAACCTCGGGCTGTCGTTGTCGAAGGCGGCGGTGATGCAAGGCGTGACCGGATTCGGCATCGCGATCGGCGCGGCGGGCGCGGCCGCGCTGATTCCATTGCGCCACTCGCTGAAGGTGTTGCCGGTCGGCGTGCTGACGGGCGCGGTGGCGATCGCGATGGCCTTCTACAACAAGGACCTGTTCCCGGCGGGGGCGGGCCTGCGCTTCGGCACGCACGTCGCGCCCTACTACATTCTGCTGGCCTATCCGCTGATGATCGTGCTCGGTGCGTTGTCGGGCTTTTTCATCGTGCCGATGAATGCGATCCTGCAGCATCGCGGCGCGACGCTGCTGTCGGCCGGTCACTCGATCGCCGTGCAGAATTTCAACCAGAACCTCGCGGTGCTGCTGATGCTCGGCGTGTACGCGCTGCTGCTCACGGCGAAGATGCCCGCGCAGTGGATCATCGTCGTGTTCGGCACCTTCATCACGCTGCTGATGTGGCTCGCGAAACGCCGCAGCGCGGCGAACGAACGCAGGGTGGACATGCGGGCGATGATCGAGGAATGAATGCATCACGGTGCTCCAGCAATGACAGCGCGAGGCTCGGCTCGACGGCCGTAACCCGCCGCGACGGCGTGCAACCCCCGCTTTGATCGAATAGGTCATGCTGACATTCAGCTCTTGTATTGGGCATCGTCCGTTCGGCCAGGGTCCGCTCGCCGCGCCGGCGGGTTAAACTCACGCCCTGAGCATCTACCGCAAGAAGACACGAAGGATGGGTATTCAAACCGCAGCGGCCAACGACGTCGCACAACACACGCCGATGATGCAGCAGTACCTGCGCATCAAGGCGGAGCATCCGGGCACGCTGGTGTTCTACCGGATGGGCGACTTCTACGAACTCTTTTTCGACGACGCGGAAAAAGCCGCGCGCCTGCTCGACCTGACGCTCACGCAGCGCGGCGCGTCGGCGGGCAATCCGATCAAGATGGCCGGCGTGCCGCATCACGCTGTCGAACAGTATCTGGCCAAGCTCGTGAAACTCGGCGAATCGGTCGCGATCTGCGAACAGATCGGCGACCCGGCCACCTCGAAAGGCCCGGTCGAGCGCAAGGTCATGCGCGTGGTTACGCCTGGCACGCTGACCGACGCCGCGCTGCTGTCCGACAAGAGCGACGTCTATCTGCTCGCGCTGGGCGTCGCGCACAATCGCCGCGGTGTCGCCACGAGCGTCGGTCTCGCATGGCTCAATCTCGCGAGCGGCGCGCTGCGCCTCGCCGAAGTCGCGCCCGATCAGGTCGCCGCCGCGCTGGAGCGCATCCGTCCCGCGGAAATTCTGGTCGCCGACGCCACCGCCGATTCGACTAGCTGGACACCGCCTGTCAACGCCAGCGCGCTCAAGCGTGTACCGGCCTGGCACTTCGATATCACCTCGGGCACGAAGCGCCTGTGCGACCAGCTCGAAGTCGCTAGCCTCGACGGCTTCGGCGCGCATTCGCTCGGCTGCGCGTGCGGCGCGGCCGGCGCGTTGCTGCTGTATGCGGCGTCCACGCAGGGCCAGCAACTGCGTCATGTGCGGAGCCTGAAGGTCGAATACGAATCCGAATACATCGGCCTCGATCCGGCCACGCGCCGCAACCTCGAACTCACGGAGACGCTGCGCGGCACCGAATCGCCGACGCTGTGCTCGCTGCTCGACACCTGCTGCACGACGATGGGCAGCCGCCTGCTGCGTCACTGGCTGCATCATCCGCCGCGCGATTCGGCGGTGGCTCAGGCGCGTCAGCAGGCGATCGGCGCGTTGCTCGACGCGCCGCCGGGCGCCGATCTCGATACATTGCGCGGCGCATTGCGGCAGATTTCGGACATCGAACGGATCACCGGCCGTCTCGCGCTGCTGTCGGCGCGGCCGCGCGATCTGTCGAGCCTGCGCGATACCTTCATCGCGCTACCTGCATTGCGCGCGCAGCTCGCGGCGGTGGCATCGAACGCGGATTCGCTCGCGCGCATCGACGCGGCGCTCGAACCGCCGCACGCGTGCGCCGATTTGCTGAAGCTCGCGGTCGCGCAAGAGCCGGCCGCGATGGTGCGCGACAGCGGCGTCATCGCGCGTGGTTATGACGCCGAGCTCGACGAACTACGCGATATTTCGGAGAACTGCGGACAGTTCCTGATCGATCTCGAAACACGCGAACGCGCGCGCACCGGCATCAGCAATCTGCGCGTCGAGTACAACAAGGTGCACGGCTTCTATATCGAAGTCACGCGCGGCCAAACCGACAAGGTGCCGGACGACTATCGCCGTCGGCAAACGCTGAAGAATGCCGAGCGCTATATCACGCCCGAGCTGAAGACCTTCGAGGACAAAGCGCTGTCCGCGCAGGAACGCGCGCTCGCGCGCGAACGCGCACTGTACGACGCGTTGTTGCAATCGTTGCTGCCGTTCATTCCCGACTGTCAGCGCGTGGCGCTCGCGCTCGCCGAACTCGATCTGCTGGCCGCGCTCGGCGAACGCGCTCGCGCGCTCGACTGGGTTGCGCCGACGTTCTCGGCGAACGCGGGTATCGACATCGAGCAGGGTCGTCATCCGGTGGTCGAGGCGCAGGTCGAGCAGTTCATCGCCAACGATTGCTCACTCGCGACCGAGCGCAAGCTGCTGTTGATCACCGGTCCCAACATGGGCGGTAAGTCGACTTTCATGCGCCAGACCGCGCTGATCGCGCTGCTCGCTTACGTGGGCAGCTATGTACCAGCGCGGCGCGCGGCCTTCGGACAGATCGACCGCATCTTCACGCGCATCGGTGCGGCCGACGACCTCGCCGGCGGCCGCTCGACCTTCATGGTGGAGATGACCGAAGCCGCCGCGATCCTCAACGACGCGACACCGCAAAGCCTCGTGCTGATGGACGAGATCGGCCGCGGCACGTCGACATTCGACGGCCTCGCGCTCGCGTGGGCGATCGCGCGCCACCTGCTCGCCCACAACGGCTGCTACACGCTGTTCGCGACGCACTATTTCGAGCTGACACAACTACCCGCGGAGTTTCCGCACGCGGCCAACGTGCATCTGTCGGCGGTCGAGCATGGGCACGGCATCGTGTTCCTGCACGCGGTCAACGAAGGGCCCGCCAATCAGAGCTACGGTCTGCAGGTCGCGCAACTCGCCGGCGTGCCGAACGCGGTGATCCGCGCGGCACGCAAGCATCTCGCGCATCTGGAGCAGCAATCGGCCGCGCAGCCCGCGCCGCAACTCGATCTGTTCGCGACGCAGCCTGCCATGCTCGCCGAAGACGCGGACGACGACCACGAGGCGGCGAGCGACGCAACGCCTGCGTCGCCCGCGATGCAGACACTCGTCGAGCGTCTGCGCGGCATCGATCCGAACGATCTGCGGCCGCGCGAAGCGCTCGATCTGCTGTACGAACTGCATGAACTGGCCGTCGCGCCGGATGCGGACCACTGACACGCCGGGACACCCGCCGCGCCCGCGCGGGCTTCGCGCGGCGCTGCGCCACGTGCTCGCACCGGCAGGCGGCATCGTCGTGCTCGTGGCAGTGTGCGCATGGACCGCGCCGGCGCACGCCGAGGCCTCGCGCTTCGCGTTCGCGGTGATTTCCGGCACGATGCACAGCCCCGCCGACGAAGCCGCCACGCAACGGCTGCTCGAGGCGATCAACCGCGAGCGCGACGTGCGCTTCATCGTCTATGACGGCAATCTGAAGGGGCCAAAGGAAGTTTGCCGCGACGCGCTGTTCGAGCGCCGCCACGCGCTGCTCGACAGTTCGCGCACTGCCCTCTTCTTTATTCCCGGCCAACATGACTGGGTCGATTGCGGCACGGCGGAAGCCGGCGGCTTCGATCCGGTCGAGCGGCTCGACCAGTTGCGGCAAACGCTGTTCGCCGATCCAACGTCGATGGGGCAGAACCCGATCGCGTTGACGCGCGAGAGCGAGGTGTCGCGCTTCCGCCCGTTCCGTGAAAACGTGCGCTGGGTGGTCAACGAAAAAACGAACGACAAAGCGAACACCAAAGCCGGCGACATCGTCTTCATCGGCCTGAACGCGCCGGGTCCGAACAACCACTACCTGAGCGCGGGCGGCCGCAACGGCGAGTTCGAAGATCGCGTGATCGCCAACGCATTCTGGCTCGAGCATGCGGCCGAATACGCGAAGCGCCGCGACGCGCGCGCGATCGTCGTGTTCATTCAGGGCGACTTCGACCCGGAGCGCTACGAGCGACCCGAACGGTTCGCCTGGCTGCACTTCGCACATAGCTCGCGCCGCGACGGCTTTCTAGAATTCAAGCGCAGTCTGCTCAAGCTCGCGCAGATTTTCCCCGGACCCGTGGTCGTCATTCATGCAGACGACGACCGGCCGGCCGGGGGTTTCGTCATCGATCAGCCGCTACGCAACGACAAGGGGATGGTCGTGACGAACCTCACGCGCATTGCGCTCGCGCCGCATGATCGTCTCAACCAATGGATTCAGATAGAAGCGGATTTCGGCAGGAAACCGCCGTTCAGAGTCGGCGTGCGCGACGTGCCGAAGCAGATGCCGCTGCCCACCACGCCGCCGGTCTTGCCGCCCCCATCGCCGCGCGACGAATCCGGCGCGTCGATGCCGGTTGCGCCGGAGATGCCGAATGTGGAAGGTTTCGGGCCGGCGTCGGAATTGCCGCCCGTATTGCAGACGCCTGGAGAGTCGCAGGAGCAGCAGCCGCGCATCCCATCCGACCAGGGCGGCGGCGACTATGGGCCCGCTATCTCGATGCCGCCGGGGTCGATACTGCCAGCCTCGCCTGCGTTGCCCGCATCGGTGCCGTCTGCCCCCGCGACGACACCGCGCATGCCCGCAAGCTCAGTGCAGGGTCGGTTTTGAGCTGTCTTCTTCGTCCTCGTCTTCATCGTCGTCGAGAACTTCGAGGCCGTCCGCGCCATGCGCGTGCTCGTGCTGGATTTCGTCTTCAGTAGCCGGACGCACGTCTTTGACGGTCAACGCGAAACGCAGCGCCATGCCGGCGAGCGGATGATTGCCATCGAGCACGACCTTGTCTTCCGCGACGTCGGTCACCACGTACACCAGCGCATCGATTTCCTCGTCGCCATCTTCCGGGGTGCCTTCGAACTGCATGCCGACTTCGAGCGGTTCAGGGAAGCGATCGCGCGGCTCGATCTTCACAAGGTCAGGATCGTATTCGCCGAACGCGTCTTGCGGCTCGAGCTGGATCTGGGTCTCGAAGCCAGCCTCGTGGCCGTCGAGCTCTTCCTCGATCTTGGGGAACGTGCCATCATAGCCGCCGTGAAGATAGACCATCGGCTCTTCGCTTTCCTCGATCAGATTGCCCTGCGCATCCGACAGTTTGTAGGCGACCGACACGACGGTGTTCTTTGCGATTTTCATTCGATTCTCCAGAATACAACTCACATTATACGATGCCCAGGCGGCCCACTCACCTCCCGGCCGATGCAGGTTCGGCAAGCAATTCGCCGTCTACCGCAAAGCCGGCCACGCGGCCCATTCTTCCGCCCTCGCCCCACGTTCCGACCGCGCTTCTCGGCCATCTGAGCCCGTCGCAATTCATGCGCCGCTACTGGCAGAAGAAGCCGCTGCTGATCCGTCAAGCGATTCCGGACATCGAAGCGCCGCTGTCGCGCGACGAGCTGTTCGAGCTGGCCGATCGGGACGACGTCGAAGCGCGCCTGATCACGCACTTCCGCAACAAATGGCAGCTGGAGCACGGCCCGTTCGCGCCCGACGAAATGCCGTCCGTCAAACAGCGCGCATGGACACTGCTCGTGCAGGGCGTGGACCTGCACGACGACCGCGCACGCGCGTTGCTCGACCGTTTCCGTTTCGTGCCGGACGCGCGTCTCGACGACCTGATGATTTCGTATGCGACCGATAGCGGCGGCGTCGGCCCGCACTTCGATTCCTACGATGTGTTTCTTTTGCAAGTAAAAGGCAAGCGCCGCTGGCGCATTAGCGCGCAGAAAGATCTGACGCTGCAGCCCGGCTTGCCGTTGAAGGTTTTACAGCACTTCGAGCACGAACAGGAGTGGGTACTCGAGCCCGGCGACATGCTGTACCTGCCGCCGCACATCGCGCACGACGGCATCGCCGAGGGCGAATGCATGACCTGCTCGATCGGTTTTCGCGCGCCCTCCGAAAGCGAGCTGACCGCGCAGTTCCTCTACCACCTGGCCGAGCGCGGAGAGGCCACGGGCAAGGCGGGCGCCCTTTATCGCGACCCACGGCAGGCCGCCGTCGAACAGCCGGCCGAGTTGCCCGCGGCGCTCGTCGAACGGGTGGGCGCGATGCTTGCTAAAGTGCGATGGAATGAGCAGGAGATTGCGTCGTTCCTTGGCACGTACCTCAGCGAACCCAAGCCGAGTGTCGTCTTCGATCCGCCGCAACGGCCGCTCAACGAAGCCCGTTTCATCGGCGCGGCGTCGAGATCCGGGCTACGGCTCGATCGCAAGACTAACCTGTTGTATGAACGACGTTTTTTCTTCGTAAATGGAGAAGAAATATCGTGGACCGGCGCGAAAAAATGGCTGTTTGAACTCGCAAATCTGCGGTGCATGAGTGCGAAACGCTTTGTAACACTATCGCACGATTCATCGGTGACAGCACTGCTACACGAGTGGTATTGTGCGGGCTGGATACAGGTGGGCGAGCTTGCGTAACTCTGCCCGCCTGTTATACCGTACAGTGAAATTTTGTATGAGAAAGACAACGTATTGACCCGCATTTATCGACTGTCAGTACGAAAGTGCATATAATTTCCGCCCAAGCCGTAGGGAAGATTCCAGCTCGTCAAAAGAGCATCTCCGCCAGCGGCCCAGGTCGGTGTTGGAGCACATTACCGGTTTTATTTTGCGCTGTTGCTTACCTTTAAACCATAAAAGGACGTGATCATGAAGAAATCCCTCCTCGTAGCATCCCTGTTGGCAGTTGTGGCACTCGCTGCATGCAACAAGAGCAACGATCAGGCTGCTGCACCGTCGGAGGCTGCGTCCGCACCGGCGGCAGCATCGCCTGCTGAAGCAGCATCGCCGGCAGTTGCAGCATCGCCGGCCGAAGCAGCATCGCCGGCCGAAGCAGCATCGCCGGCAGTTGCAGCATCGCCGGCTGAAGCAGCATCGCCGGCAGCAGGCGCAAGCCAGTAAGCCGCAACGGTTCGGCGCTGTAGGGGCGCTCCCGCTACAGCGCCTGCGCACGAAACGTTTGGAGGCTGGCCGGAAACGGCACGAGCCGCAAACGGGAAAAGAAAAACGCCACGGATTCACATCCGTGGCGTTTTGTCATTCAGGGCCGCTTTCCACTGCGGAGCTCGTCGCATGTGTGGAACACATCCCCGCCTATCGAACCGGCGCCGCTGGCCCAGCGCTCTCCTCAAAGAACTCACGCACCACGTCGATCTCGCGGGTGCGCTTGAACGGCGGCAGACCCTGCCAGATGCGGCGGCCATAAGGTTTATCGACGAGACGTGTATCGCAGATCATCAGCACGCCACGATCAGTCTCCGCGCGAATCAGCCGGCCGGCGCCCTGCTTCAGCGTGATGACGGCCTGCGGCAGCTGATGCACGGCGAACGGGCTCAAGCCCTTCTTCGTCAGTGCGTCGAGCCGCGCGGCCAGCACGGGATCGTCCGGCGGCGCAAACGGCAGCTTGTCGATCACGACCAGCGACAGCGCGTCGCCGCGCACGTCCACCCCTTCCCAGAAGCTCTGACTGCCGACCAGGATCGCATTGCCGTAGGCGCGAAAGCGGTCGAGCAGTTCGGTGCGGCTCGCATCGCCCTGCACGAGCAGCGGATAGTCCCAGCCGCGCGACTCAATCGCGTCGCGCAGCTTCGCCGAGATACGATCCACCGCGCGCAGTGTCGTGCACAGCATGAAGACGCCGCCGCCCGAGGCTTCGATCGCGGGCAATGCGGCATCGAACACGGCGTCGGTGAACATCGGCGATGACGGCTGTGGCAGATTGCGCGGTACGTACAGAAGCCCTTGCGATGGATAGTCGAATGGGCTCGGCAATGTCATCGAGCGCTTCGAGTTCAAGCCCATCTGCGCCGCATAGTGCGTGAAGTCGCCGCGCACCGACAGCGTCGCCGATGTGAAGATCCACGCGCGCGGTACGCCGGCGCGCTGCTTCGCGAAAATCGGCGCGACCGACAACGGCGTTTCGTGCAACTGCACCGTGTGCGAGAACACCTCGATCCAGCGCACCTTTTCATTCGGATCGGCGCGCTCCGCGCTGGCGTCACCCTCGCGGGTCGCAACCGCGTCGCGTTCGGCACTCGTGGGTGGCGTGGTCCAGCCGCTCAACACGTCCTGCAACTCGCGCGCGCGACGCAAACACGCGCCGAGCGATTCGGCTCGCTCGGCCTGGCCCGCCAACGCCGAGGCCAACGCGTCGAGTTCGGCCTCGAGCGTCTCGAGCGCGGCGAACAACGGGTGATCGTCGGGCAGTTGGCCGATCGACAGACGCACCGAGTCTTCCTTGAACGCGAGCCGCACGTCGCGGGCGGCGCGCTCGAGCGTCGCGCCGAGCTTGACCCAATCGATCGCATCGCGTGCGTGACCGAGGCCCTCGGCCACCGAATCGCGTGCGAGTTCGAGAAACTGTGCGGTCGATAGCGTCTCGCCGAAAAACAGCGTCGCGGTTTCGGGCAGCTGGTGCGCTTCGTCGAAGATGACCGTATTCGCAGTCGGCAGCAGCTCCGCCATGCCGGTATCGCGCAGCATGATGTCGGCGAAAAACAGATGGTGGTTGACCACCACGATATCGGCCTGCTGCGCTTCGCGGCGCGCCTGCATCACGAAGCAGTCCTTGTAGTGGGGACACTCCTGGCCGAGACAGTTGTCGCGCGTCGACGTGACCATCGACCACACCTGCGCCGTTTCCGGCACGCTCGCGAGTTCGGCCTTGTCGCCGGTGCGCGTGATCTTCGCGAAGCGCACGATGTCCTGCAGATACGAGGTCTCCTGGCGCGATGGCAGACGACCGTTGTCCGCGGTGCGTTGCAAGTAGTAATGGCACAGGTAGTTCGCGCGGCCCTTCAGCATCGCGACCGACACCGGCACCGCTAGCGCGTCGCGCACGGTCGGAATGTCGCGCTGGAACAGCTGATCCTGCAGATGCTTGGTGCCGGTCGAGACGATCACCTTGCCGCCCCACAGCATGGCCGGCACGAGGTACGCATAGGTCTTGCCGGTGCCGGTACCCGCCTCTACGATCAACGTATTCTCGCCACCGTCGACGCCATCGGCTTGCGCGTTGCTCGCGGTCGACTCAGAGACGGCTTCAGCGCCGGTCTGCTGCAGGCGCCGCGCCGGGCGCTTCTGCGTCTCGAACATCGCGGGCCCGGGCATCGCGCGGCCCGACGCCTCCATCGCCGCGGCAACCGCGCGCGCCATCTCGATCTGCGACGCACGCGGCCGATAACCGTCGATCTGCCGTGCGAGCAGACCGTTGTCGGCGAAGATGTCGTCGAGCTCGCTCGCGCGGCGCCGATTCAGCGACACACCTGGCACCGGTGCTGCCGCGCGCGGCGCGGGCGCGCCCGAAGCAGATGCGTTGTCCGGCGCGGCCCGGGATGAAGTGTCATGCGATGAATTCAAGGCAAGCGTTCCTGCTAAGTCCGGCTCGCGCGCTGCGCGCCCGGCGCCTGCCAGGCCGCGAACTCAGGCGCGCGCGTCCGGTTCGAGCTGCAATTGCAGCAAGATGATGGTGTCCTTGACTTTAAGTTTGCGCTTTTTCAGGCGCTGCAACTCGAAGTCGTCGATGCCGGGTTCATCCGACATCCGGTCGATCAACCGGTCGAGTCCACTATGCTCCGATTCCAGTTGCAGAATGCGGTCGCGAAGTGTGTTTGCGTCGATGACGTGATGACGATCGCGCATGCTCGCCTCCTCTGGTCGGCGGCACGAACCGCGTGCGCGCGGTCCGATGCCTGAGGTTGCTGTCCGCCTCAAAACGCATTACGGCGACTACGGCGGCCCTGGCCACGACCGCCAGGGCTTACTCTACGATACAGCCACTACAGCACGCTTACTGTTGCTCTTGTTGCTGCTTTTGCTGCTCTTCGAGCTGTTGCTGCTTCAGCTCGTCCTGACGCTTCTGCTCGGCCTTCCCGGCGGCCTGCTTTTGACGTGCTTCGACATCGAGCTTGTGCTGCGCGGCCTCGGCCTGCTTCCGCTCGAAAGTCTCCTGTTTCTGCTGGCGCTCCGCGGCCTTTTGCGCACCCTGCCGACGCGCTTCCTCGAGCTTGCGCTGGTAGTCGCTCTGCTTCTGGTCGTGGGCCTTCTGATTGGCCGCCGCCTGCGCAGGTGTGACACCACGCTGCGCCTGATCGAGCGCGTGCTGGCGCTGCTTCTCCTCGTAGGCCTGCGCGTTGGCTTCGTGCTGCGGTGCCGCGGCGTTGCGCTGCGCCTGATCGAGCGCGTGCTGACGTTGCTTCTCCGCGTAGGCCTGCGCATTGGCTTCGCGCTGCGGCGCCTCTGCGTTGTGCTGCGCCTGATCGAGCGCGTGCTGACGCTGCTTTTCCTGATACGCCTGCTCGTTGCGCGCGTCTTCGGCGGCACGTTGCGGCGCTTCCGCCTCGTTTTGCGCGCGCCGCAACGCGGTGCGTTCGTCGCGTTCACGGGCGCGCTGCGCACGCTGCTCGGCGTCGAGCGCGAGCTGTTCCTTGCGGATGTCCGCCTGCACGCTGCGCATCGCGTCGCGCGCGCGGTTCAGACAGTGATTGACGAAGAAGCGGCTGTAGCAGTTGTGTTGCGCGACAGCGAATTGATAGTTGTTGTCGTCGGTGCGCTGATTGAGCACCTGTTGCCGCTCGTCGAACGACTTGTCCAGCACGGCTACGTCACTTGCGCTTTGAGGGCCGTCGGCGGTTGCGGCGGCTTGCGGGCCCGAGGCCGCGACGGGCGCCGTACCTTGCGCCGGCGTCGCGCTTTGCGCCACGGCCGACACAGGCACGACGAGCGCTGCGGCGATCGCGCACGACGCGGCAGCCGTTAAAGCCGACCGACCGAACGAGCGCAAAGAAACCAGCGGCAATTGAGACGAACCCGGCAGTGGACCCGGCAGTGAACCTGACGCCAGCGAAGAGACCAGGCGGTTGAGGGACAGGGAGATTGGCAACGTCGTAGAGGGTCAACGGAACATGCCCGAAATTCTAACACCCCACGGTTGAGCCCTTTGGCATTTATGGCAAAATGCCCCGCTCTAGCAACCTGGTCGCGGCGCACGCCCGGCCTGTCCCGATTTGCCGCCCGCGCGCGGCCCATCACTGAGTCCGCAGGAACACCAAGACCTTATGACGGAAACCGTAGCACTCAAGATCGTCCAGCGCATCGCCACCGAACTGTCCGTCCAGCCGCGCCAGGTCGCGGCCGCGGTGGAACTTCTCGACGAAGGCGCGACCGTTCCGTTCATCGCCCGTTATCGCAAGGAAGTGACGGGCAATCTCGACGACACGCAACTGCGCAATCTCGAGGAACGCCTGCTCTATTTGCGCGAGCTGGAAGACCGGCGCGCGGCGATCATCGCGAGCATCGACGAACAGGGTAAGCTCACCGACGAGCTGCGCGGCGCGATCGAAGGCGCCGACAGCAAACAGGTGCTCGAAGACCTCTATCTGCCATACAAACCGAAGCGCCGCACGCGCGCGCAGATCGCGCGCGAAGCCGGCCTGCAGCCGCTCGCCGACGCGCTGCTCGGCAATCCGCTGCTCGATCCGCAAGCCGAAGCCGCGGCGTACGTGGACGCGGACAAAGGCATCGCCGATGTGAAGGCCGCGCTCGACGGCGCGCGCGACATCCTCTCCGAACAATTCGGCGAGACCGCCGAACTGCTCGGCAAGCTGCGCGACTATCTGTTCAACCAGGGCGTGGTGTCGTCGAAGGTCGTGGAAGGCAAGGAAACCGCGGAAGAGGAGAAATTCCGCGACTACTACGACTACGCCGAAACGATCCGCACAGTGCCGTCGCATCGCGCGCTCGCACTGTTCCGCGGCCGCAATGCCGGCGTGCTGATGATCAAGCTCGGCCTCGGCGAAGAGCTCGACGCGCAGGTGCCGCACCCGGGCGAAGCGCTGATCGCGCGGCACTTCGGCATCGCCAATCAGAACCGCCCCGCCGACAAGTGGCTCTCCGACGTGTGCCGCTGGTGCTGGCGCGTCAAGGTGCAGCCGCACCTCGAAAACGAGCTGCTGACCAATCTGCGCGACGAAGCCGAACACGAAGCGATCCGCGTGTTCGCGCGCAATCTGAAGGACCTGCTGCTTGCGGCGCCGGCTGGTCCGAAGGCCGTGATCGGTCTGGATCCGGGCTTGCGCACCGGCGTGAAGGTGGCGGTGGTCGACCGCACCGGCAAGGTGCTCGCGACCGACACGATCTACCCGCACGAGCCGCGCCGCGACTGGGACGGCTCGCTCGCGAAGCTCGCGCGAATCGCCGCGCAAACGCAGGCCGAGCTGATCAGCATCGGCAACGGCACCGCGTCGCGTGAGACGGACAAACTCGCGAGCGAGCTGATCGCGCGTCATCCGGAGCTGAAGCTGCAGAAGATCGTCGTGTCCGAAGCCGGCGCGTCGGTGTACTCGGCGTCCGAGCTTGCCGCGAAGGAATTCCCCGCCATGGACGTGTCGCTGCGCGGCGCCGTGTCGATCGCGCGACGTCTGCAGGACCCGCTCGCCGAGCTCGTGAAGATCGAGCCGAAGGCGATCGGCGTCGGCCAGTATCAGCACGACGTGAACCAGCGCGAACTCGCGCGCTCGCTCGACGCGGTCGTCGAAGACTGCGTGAATGCGGTCGGCGTCGATGCGAACACCGCGTCGGTCGCGCTGCTCGCGCGGGTGTCGGGTTTAAACGCAACGCTCGCGCGCAACATCGTCGACTATCGCGATGCGAACGGGCCGTTCCCGTCGCGCGAGCATCTACGCAAGGTCCCGCGTCTCGGCGACAAGACCTTCGAGCAGGCTGCCGGCTTCCTGCGCATCAATAACGGCGAGAATCCGCTCGACCGTTCGTCGGTGCACCCGGAAGCGTATCCGGTCGTTCAGCGCATCCTCGCGAAGATCAGTAAGCAGGTCGGCGAAGTGCTCGGCAATCGCGACGCGTTACGCGGACTGTCACCCACCGAATTCGTCGACGAGCGTTTCGGTCTTCCAACCGTGCGCGACATCCTGGTCGAACTCGAGAAGCCGGGCCGCGATCCGCGTCCCGAGTTCAAGACCGCGACGTTCCGCGAAGGTGTCGAGAAGGTCAGCGATCTGATCCCGGGCATGGTGCTCGAAGGCGTCGTGACGAACGTCGCGGCGTTCGGCGCGTTCATCGACGTCGGTGTGCATCAGGATGGCCTCGTGCACGTGTCGGCGATGTCGACGAAGTTCGTGAAGGACCCGCATGAGGTCGTGAAAGCCGGTCAGATCGTCAAGGTCAAGGTGCTCGAAGTCGACGTGAAGCGCCAGCGTATCGCACTGACGATGCGTCTCGACGACGAACCCGGTGCAGCGGCCGCGCGCAGCGGCGGCGGTGCGCAGCAGGATCGCGGTGGCTCGGGCGGCAGCTTCAATCGCGGCGGAGCGGGACGCGGTGCGCCGCAACGCTCGCGCGAACCGGAGCCGGGCGGCGCGATGGCGGCTGCGTTTGCGAAGCTCAAGCAGAAGTGAGCGTCACGGACCGGAGCACGTCGTCGCACGCGCTCCGGTCCGTGACATGACTGCGTCGCGCGCTCAACCGCTTGCACGCGCGCATGAACAAAAAGCCCACGCATTGCGTGGGCCTTTTGTTTGCGCTCCCGCACGTCACGCGCGAGCCGTCAAATCTCGATCTTCGTTCCCAGTTCCACGACCCGGTTAGCCGGGATGCTGAAGAAGTCGGTCGGCTTCGCGGCGTTCTGATGCATCCACGCGAACACACGCTCGCGCCATACCGACATGCCCGGCAATTGCGTCGGCACCACCGTTTCGCGCGCGAGAAAGAATGACGTGTCCATCAATTCGAAGGTCATGTCGTGCGTGCGGCCGACGTCGAGCAGCACCGCCTTCACGTCGGGCGTTTCGTTAAAGCCGTAGGCTGCCTTCACCAGCCACAGGCCACCATTCATGTCCTTCACGGTCACGCGATCGGCGTCCTTCACGTACGGAATGTCGCGCGTGACGAAGGTCAGAAAGATCGTGCGCTCGTGCAGCACCTTGTTGTGTTTCAGATTGTGCAGCAGGCTCACCGGCACCAGCGAATCGCTGCCGGTCAGATAGATCGCAGTGCCCGACACGCGATGCGGCGGATGCGCGAGCAAGCCTTGCAGGAACGGCATCAACGGAATACCGTCGGCGGCCGTGCGTTCCTTCACGATCATCCTGCCCTTGAACCACGTCATCAGCAGGAAGAACAGCAGGCCGCCGATGCACAGCGGCAACCAGCCGCCCTCTTCGACCTTCAGCAGGTTCGCGCCGAAAAAGCCCAGGTCGACCACCATGAACACGCCGATGATGAGCCCAACGAGCAGTCTGTTCCAGTTCCACACCTTCACCATCACGACGCAGGCAAGGATCGTCGTGATCACCATCGTTGCAGTCACCGCGATACCGTACGCGGCCGCCAGATTGTCCGAGCTCTTGAACGCGATCACGATGCACAGGATGATGAACAGCAGCATCCAGTTCACGACCGGCACATAGATCTGCCCGATCGCGAGTTCGGACGTGTGCAGGACCTTCATGCGTGGCACGTAGCCGAGCTGGATCGCCTGGCTCGTCAGCGAGTACGCGCCCGAAATCACCGCCTGCGACGCGATCACCGTCGCGATCGTCGACAGCACGACGAGCGGCAACAACGCCCAGTCCGGCGCGAGCAGGAAGAACGGATTTTCGATCGCCTTTGGGTCGTGCATCAGCAGCGCGCCCTGGCCGAAGTAGTTCAGCACGAGCGAAGGCATCACGAGCACGTACCACGCCATGCGGATCGGCTGCGCGCCGAAGTGGCCCATGTCCGCGTACAGCGCCTCCGCGCCGGTCAGCACCAGCACGACCGAGCCGAGCACCACGTAGGCCTGCAGCACGTGCGCGGCCATGAACGTGTACGCGTAGTACGGATTGAGCGCCTGGATCACATTCGGCGACTGCATGATGTGCCACAGGCCGAGCACGGCGAGCACGAGGAACCAAAGCGTCATGATCGGCCCGAACAGACGGCCGACCGTGGCCGTGCCGTGCCGCTGGATCCAGAACAGCACGATCAGGATCACGACGGTCAGCGGAATCACCAGATTCGCCAGATGCGGCGCGGCGATTTCGAGACCTTCGACCGCCGAGATCACCGAGATTGCCGGCGTGATCACCGCGTCGCCGTAAAACATGCAGGCGCCGAAGATGCCGAGCATCATCAGAAGGCCGGCCATTTTCGATTTCTGATCGACCGAGCGCATCGCCAGCGCCATGAGCGCGAGGACGCCGCCCTCGCCGTTGTTGTCGGCGCGCATCACGAACAGCACGTACTTGACGCCGACCACGATCACGATCGCCCAGAACAGCAGCGAAATAACGCCAAGGATCGACTGATCGGTCAACGGGATGCCGTGCGACGGACTGAAGGCTTCCTTCAGCGCGTACAACGGGCTCGTACCGATGTCGCCGAACACCACACCGATCGCGGCAATCGCAAGGGAAGGCAGTGGCTGTTTGTGTACGTGATTGTTATCTGTCATGGACGCGAGGAAATCCGTTCCCGGGCGGAAAAAACGACCGCTATTTTAAACTGCCCATCCGGTACCGCCCGGCTTGTTGTGGATACGCCACGTGGATGTCCGCGCAGTGTAGCACTGCGATATGGACGCGTCTGCCGCGGTGCGGACGTCCCGGCGCGGCGCGTGACGCATAAAAAAACGGAGCCCGACTGGGCTCCGTTTTGTGACACCGCGATGACGCGCGAGATCCGATGCGACAAAGCATGAGGCGCGCGGCTTCGCGTCAATTGCCCGACGCCTCATCGGCCTGGGCGATGCCGCGCTTGATCCACGCGCCGAGGTTATGCGGACGCACCGTGTCCCACTCCTCGAACGGCTGATGAATCCACGGGTTGGTCGGCAGATACTGCACGTGGTAATCAGGCTTCACCTTCGAGCAGCCCTTGTACCACAGCACGGCCGAGCGCACCGCGGTGATGGCCGGATAGCGTTCCTTCAGATGCTGCTGCACGCGCGCGAGCGTGACGCCCGAATCGACGAGGTCGTCGACGAGCAGCACGTTACCGTGCAGTTCGCCGCGCGTCATCGTGATGTATTGCGCGATGTCGAGTTCGCCCTGCTGCGTGCCCGCTGCCTCGCGATAAGAGCTCGTTGCCAGAATCGCCAACGGCAGATCGTAGATGCGCGACAGCTGGTCGCCGACGCGCAGACCGCCGCGTGCGAGGCACAGGATCTTGTCGAACTTCCAACCCGATTCGTGCACGGCAAGTGCGAGCACCTCGATCAGCCGGTGATATTCGTCCCAGCCGACCCACAGGTTCTTGTCGTCGTTGCGCGGATCTTTCATCGCGATCATGGGTACACCTTGCATCGCTTAGACCTTGAACGGATGACGCAGCAGAATCGTTTCGTCGCGGTCCGGACCGGTCGAGACCATGTCGATCGGAATGCCCGCGACTTCCTGCACACGCGACAGGTACGCACGCGCGTTGGCGGGCAGCTTGTCCCACTCCTTGATGCCGACCGTGCTTTCCTTCCATCCCGCAAAGGTTTCGTAGACCGGTACGCAGCGCGCGACTTCCGTCGCGCCGCGCGGCAGCAGATCGACGTTGTGGCCGTCGATCGTGTAGCCGACGCACAGCTTCACTTCGTCGAGACCGTCGAGCACGTCGAGCTTGGTCATGCACAGCCCCGTCACGCCGTTGATCTGGATCGAGCGACGCAGCGCGGAGACGTCGAGCCAGCCAGTGCGGCGCGGACGGCCGGTGACCGAGCCGAATTCCTTGCCGACGGTGGCGAGTTCGAGGCCGATCGGGTCCTGGCGCGAGGCATTGTCCGCATCGTACAGTTCGCTCGGGAACGGGCCCGAACCGACACGCGTGCAGTACGCCTTCGTGATGCCGAGGATGTAGTTGAGCTTCTGCGGACCGACGCCCGCGCCCGCCGTCGCGGCACCTGCGACGCAGTTGCTCGAGGTGACGAACGGATAGGTGCCATGGTCGATGTCGAGCAGCGTGCCCTGCGCGCCTTCGAACAGCAGATTGCCGCCGTTCGCGTTGACGTCGTAGAGACGGCGCGACACGTCGGTGACCATCGGCTTCAGACGGTCGGCGTAGCTCAGCATCGTGTCGAGCGTTTGCTGGAAGTCGACCGCGGCGGCGCCGAGGTACTGCGTGAGCACGAAGTTGTGATAGTCGAGGTTTTCGCGCAGACGCTCGGCGAAGGCTGGCGCGTCGAACAGGTCCTGCACGCGCAGGCCGCGGCGCGCGACCTTGTCTTCATAGGCCGGGCCGATGCCGCGGCCGGTCGTGCCGATCTTGCTCGCGCCGCGGCGCGCTTCGCGGCCCTGGTCGATCGCGATGTGATACGGCAGGATCAGCGTGGTGGCTTCGGAAATGAACAGGCGCTTCTGGACCTCGATGCCGGCGGCTTCGAGTTCGCCGATTTCCTTGAACAGCGCTTCCGGCGACAACACGACGCCATTGCCGATATAGCACGCGACGCCGGGATGCATGATGCCCGACGGAATCAGACGCAAGATGGTTTTCTTGCCGCCGATGATAAGCGTGTGACCGGCATTGTGACCGCCCTGGAAGCGAACGACGCCCTGAGCGTGGTCCGTCAGCCAGTCGACGATCTTGCCCTTGCCCTCATCACCCCATTGGGTACCCACGACGACGACGTTGCGCCCGGGGTTCACATTCACTGCGCTGGCAGACATGTTGTTTCGTAAGCTGGTTAAAAACGTATTTTACCTAGGTTCGCGGAAGCTTCCGGAATTTTTCCGTTTCCGCTCAATGGTATGCACGTTATGTTGAGTGTTGCGAGGGATGCGCGGCCGCGAAGATTCGCTCGACCGCGCGCGATTCGGGCGGTGGTTGCGCCGCCCCCTGGCGAGCGCCGGGGGACGGGTCCCCCGCAGCGTTGATCGAAATGCGCGACTCAAGCGCGCGGTTCGACCACCCAGGCGCCATTGCGCTCGACCAGCACCCGGTCGAACGCGAATTCATCGAGATCGTGCTTGTGGCCAGGCAGCGCCTGGATTACCACTTCACCGCCATCGCGCAATGCCGCGACCGCCACGCGCAACGCTTCGTCGTGCCGCCACGGCGCGAGGATCGCGCTGCTGCGCGCTTCGACCGGCGAGATCCGCGCGACTTCGCGCAGATCCAGCGAAAAGCCGGTTGCCGCGCGAGCGCGGCCATAGGCCTGACCGACGTGGTCGTAACGGCCGCCGCGCGCGACCGCGTTCGGCACGCCGTCCACGTAAGCGGAGAACATCACGCCGCTGTGGTACGCGTAGCCGCGCAGATCGGCGAGGTCGATCATCACTTCGGCGCCGTCGACCTGGCTCGCGAGGAACGCGAGGTCGTCGAGCGCGCGGGCGATCGCCGGTGAATTCGGCAGACGCGCGCGGGCCTCTTCGAGCACCGACGCGTCGCCGTACAGCGTCGGCAGCGCGCGCAGCGCATCGCGAATCACCGGCGAGAATTGCGCGGTCATCTCGACCAGGCGCGGCACGTCCTTGCCGGCCAGCGCGTCGTAGAGCGCCTGGCCCAGTTCCTCGGCGGCCGGCTCGGCTTCGATCAGCGCCGCCAGCACGCCCGCGTGACACAGGTCCAGACGCACCTTCGCGAGGCCGGCGAGACGCAGCGCGTCGAGCATCAGCTGCTGGATTTCGAGGTCCGCTTCGAGCCCTGCGTGGCCGTAGATTTCCGCACCGATCTGGATCTGCTCACGCGTCGCATGCAGGCCGCGCGGGCGCGTATGCGCGACGTTGCCCGCATAGCAAAGACGCGTGACGCCCTGGCGGTTCAGCAGATGCGCGTCGATGCGCGCGACCTGCGGCGTGATGTCGGCGCGCAGACCGAGCGTGCGGCCCGACAGCTGATCGACGAGCTTGAAGGTGCGCAGATTCAGATCGTGCCCACCGCCTGTCAGCAGCGACTCGATGTATTCGAGCAGCGGCGGCATCACCATCTCGTAGCCGTACGAGCGGAAACGGTCCAGCAAATGACGCCGCAATTCTTCGATCTTGCGGGCCTCCGACGGCAGCACGTCGGCGATATTCTCAGGAAGCAACCAGGTCGACATCGATACAGTCCTACGGCGTTGAACACGGCGTCTTGCAGCGCCGATGATGAGTGTGAATGACGTAGAGCGGCTTGATTCTGGCGGCTGACACAGACGCTCGGGCGGCGTTTCGCGGCACGCGCGCGACGCGCGGCGGCGTGACCGGTCAGTAGGCGTTTTGCTTGGGCCGGCAAAACACGCCGAAACACGCGGCGTTCGTCAGACAAGCAAGCCGGCTTCAGGTCGCGATGAACAGTAGAACCAGCCCGAGCAACATCACGATGAGCCCTCCGACACGAATCTGATGCGGCGGTCGTTCCGCTATTTTACGGAACGTGTCGCGCCAGGCGCTCGGAAAAACGAACGGAAACATCCCCTCGATAATCAGCATTAGCGCGATCGCGAGCAATAATGAACCAGCTATGTCCATGCGATTGAAGCAGCCGCGATGCGGGTGCCGCGGCCTTTGGTAATCAGCGTTTGCGCGCAGCAGGCGCGGAAGCGTCCGGGGCGACGCCGCCGGTCGGGCTACGCATGAAGCGGAAGAACTCGCTACTGGAGTCGACCACGATCAGGTCGCCGCGGCTTGAAGGTCTTCCGGTACGCCTGCATGCTTTGATAAAACTGGTAGAACTGCGGATCCTTGCCGAACGCTTCGGCAGCGATCTCCGCGGCCTTTGCATCGCCTTCGCCGCGAATGCCCTGCGCCTGCGCGAGGCCGTCGGCGAGCACCGCCTGCCGCTTCGCGAGCGCGTCCGCGCGGATCTGGTTCGCTTCGGCGGCGCCCTTCGCTCGCTCGTCCGCCGCGACCTGCTGGCGCGCGGCGATCATGCGCTTGAATACCGAGTCGGCCACCGCGGCCGGGAAATCGACGCGCGTGAGTTGCACATCCACGACCGATACGCCGAGCGATGCCGCGCCCTTGTCCATCGCACCGCGGGCCTCTTCGGCGACCGCCGGTTGTTTGGCGAGCGCGTCGGACAGCGTGAACTTGCCGAACGCGTCGCCGAGCGCGCCGCGCGACAGCAGCGCGAGCCGGTCGGGCAGACTCTGCGGATCACCCTTCGTTTCGGCGATCAGCTTCAGCGGATCGGTCACGCGGAACTTGATCACCGGGTTGACCAGCAGATCGGTTTTGTCGGACGTGACGTAATGATCTTCGTCGGGTGCGTCGAGCGACTGGATGCGATTGTCGACGAACGCGACCGTTTGCAGCGGCGGCGGCAGCTTCACGTGCAGCCCCGGGCCGAGCAGCGTGGGCGTCGCATCGCCGCGCGCGGACAACACAGCCATATGCCGTTGATCGACGACGAACACCATCGACGATGCCGCGAACAGCACGATGACGACCGCGACGACGAGCGCAATGATTCGGTTCATATTCTTGTGCGCTCCTTATTGAACGTCGTCTTCGCGCATGCGGTTGCGGAACGCTTCGCGCGAGCGCAGCGACGCGGCGCTCGGCCGGCTCGCTGGCGCAGGCGCGGAAGCGGCGGGTCCGGATGCGCCATCGGCGGCGGAGCCTGCCGCGGCACCGGTCTCAGCGGCCGACGCGGCCGACGGCGCGGCCGCACTCGCCGCTTGCGGCGCGCCCGCGACAGCAGGACCCGAAGCGGCGGCGCCCGCCGCCGCGGCCTGGCGTTCACGGTTCTGCTCGACGAGCCTGTCGAGCGGCAGATACAGCACGTTGTTGCCGTTCTTCGCGTCGACGAACACCTTGGTCGCGTTCGCGTAAATCTGCTGCATGGTTTCCATGTACAGGCGGAAGCGCACGACGGCCGGCGCCTTCGCGTATTGGGCGTAGACCTGGTTGAAGCGCTCGGCCTCGGCCTGCGCCTGCGCGACCGTGGTCTGGCTATAGGTTTTGGCTTCCTGGACCTGACGATCGACATCGGCCTGCGCGCGCGGCAGGAGATCGGCCGCATAAGCCTGCGCATCGCGTTTCGCGCGTTCGTTTTCGTCGTGCACCTTCGCAGCGTCGGCGAACGCTGGTTGCACCTGCTCGGGTACCTGCACGCTCTGGATCATCACGCCCGTGACTGCCAGACCGGACTGGTACTGATCGAGCGATTGCTGGATCGCCGCGATCAGCTGCTGGCGCAAAGTTTCGTGATCCTGATCGAGGAGATCGCTAGTGCTATGCGCGCCGACGATGCCGCGCACCGCCGCCTGCGCGGCATGCATCACGCTCTGATCGGGATCGACGCTGCGAAACAGAAAGTCGTTGGGCTTGCGCACCTGGTACTGCACGGCGAAGCGCACGTCGACGATGTCGCCGTCGTGCGTGAGCATTGACGCGTCCTTCACGTTCGCGAGACGAACCACATTGCTACGGCCGATCTCGACCTGGCGGATCTGCCCGACATTGACGAACTCGTGGGACTCGAACGGAAACGGCAGACGCCAGTGCACGCCCGGCGCCGCGGTATAGCGATACTTGCCGAACTGCAGCACGACGGCCGCCTGGCCATCCTGCACGACGAACACACCGCTGCCGAGATAGATCGCGATCAGCACGCCGATCACGATGCCGACGCCGATGCGCGCGCCACGGCCGTTGTCCGGACGGCCACCGCCGCCCCTGCGCCCGAAAATCCGGGACAGACGGCGATTGAAATCGCGCCACATTTCGTCGAGATCGGGCGGACCTTCACCGTCGCGTGCCGGTCGCTTCGGATCGTTCGGCCGTTGCCGGTCGCCGTTGCCGTCGCCCCGGCCCCAACGCGGATCGTTCAGTGAAAGCAAGGCGCGCATACGCAGCCAGATACTCCGCTCGTTGTAATCGTTCACCTGTGTTCGTTCACCAGAGTAGACAGCGGGTCAGTGCAATTGGAACGGGTCAGTGCCCGAGTTCTGGAACCTTGTGGTCGTCGCGCAGTTGCGTTGCGCGGTCATCTTGCGACGCATCGAGCGGCATGTCGGCAAGCGGTTCGGCTGTAGCGATTTCGGCGATGGCAGCGCGCAATGCATCCAGCCCCTGCCCGGTACGCGCGCTCAAAAAGACGCGCGAAATATTACCATACTCGTCCCGCTCGACCGCGTCGCCACGGGCTGCCAGCTCTGGCACCGCGTCGATCTTGTTGAACACGAGCACCTGACGGATCGTGTCCGCGCCGATCGCGCGCAACACCTCGTTGACCTGATCGATCTGGTCGAGCCGCACCGCGCTCGATGCATCGACGACATGCAGCAGCAGGTCCGCGTGAATGGTTTCCTCGAGCGTCGCGCGGAACGCGGCGACGAGCTGGTGCGGCAGCTCGCGGATGAAACCGACGGTATCGGACACCACCACCTGCCCCGCTTCGTCGCCCAGATACACGCGCCGCGAGGTGGTATCGAGCGTGGCGAACAACTGGTCGGCGGCATACGCCTGCGCCTTGGTCAGCGCGTTGAAGAGCGTCGATTTGCCGGCGTTCGTGTAGCCGACGAGCGACACCGACATCGTCTGGTTGCGATTCCGCGCCCGGCGTTGCGTGCCATGCTGGCGGCGCAGCTTGTCGAGGCGGATCTTGAGCGCCTTGATGCGCTCGCCGATCAGCCGGCGGTCGGTTTCGAGCTGCGTCTCGCCTGGACCGCGCAATCCGATACCGCCCTTCTGACGTTCGAGGTGGGTCCACGCGCGAATCAGCCGGGTCGACAGATATTGCAGCTGCGCGAGTTCAACCTGCAGCTTGCCTTCGTGGCTGCGCGCGCGCTGCGCGAAAATGTCGAGGATCAGACTGGTGCGATCGACCACGCGCCGATTAAGCGCCCGCTCCAGATTGCGCTGCTGCGCAGGCGCCAGAGCATGGTTGAAGATCACGAGTTCGATGTCGTTTGCTTCGCACGCAAGGCGCAATTCTTCGGCCTTGCCGCTGCCGACGAACATCTTCGCGTCGGGACTGGAACGGCGTCCGGTGAGGGTGACCAGGGGGTTCGCGCCCGCGCTTTGCGCGAGCAGGCTGAGTTCTTCGAGACTGGCTTCGAAATCGATCTTGCCGAAGTCGATGCCAACGAGCGCTGCATTGATCAAATTGGAGGGTATCAAAATGACGCGGCCGGGAGTGATCGCCAACGGGCGACAGTGTGCCGGCCGCGGCGAGGGTTAGGACTGTTCGGAATCCGGGTGGAAATTCACCGGACGGGCAGGCACGACCGTCGAAATGGCGTGCTTGTAGACCATCTGGGTGACCGTATTCCGGAGCAACACGACGTACTGGTCGAACGATTCGATGTTCCCTTGAAGCTTGATGCCGTTGACCAGGTAGATCGACACCGGCACATGCTCTTTACGCAGTGCGTTCAAAAACGGGTCTTGTAACAATTGCCCTTTGTTGCTCATAGCAAACTCCGTATTTTTTTGCAGGTTGACTGAATTGACGGCGAAGAAAAAGAGATCCGCCGCCAACCGCTACACTATAGCTGATTTTCATTTCGACGCGCGGGCCCGGGACCCCCGGCCAAACCCAGCATACACGCGGGTTTCAGCCCAGGTTTAAGACCAGCTTCAGCTTGCTTCAGCCTTTGTCCGCGTAAGGGTTCGTCGACGATCTGAACTCTATTCGCAATGGAGTCCCCGTCAGCTTGAAAGTTTCCCGGAAGCGATTTTCGAGGTACCGCTTATACGTGTCGGTGATCGCGTCGAGCGCATTGCCGTGAATCACGATAATCGGCGGATTCTGTCCGCCCTGGTGTGCGTATCGCAGCTTCGGACGCACTGGACCGCGACGGCGCGGCTGCTGGAACTCGACTGCCTCGATCAGCGCGCGCGTGAGCTTCGGCGTCGGCAGCTTCGTCATCGCGGCCGTGTACGCGTCGTCGACCGAACGCATCAGCGGCCCGATTCCGGTTTTTTCCGCGGCGGAAATGAAATGGAATTTGGCGAAGTCCAGAAATTTTAGTTTGCGTTCGAGGTCGGCTTTGGTGCGCTCGCGCACATGCGGATCGAGACCGTCCCATTTGTTCACGCCAACCACCAGCGCGCGGCCCTGCTCGACGACGAAGCCAGCGATGTGCGCATCCTGATCCGAGATGTCCTGACGCGCGTCGAGCAGCAGGATCACGACGTTCGCATCGGAGATCGACTGCAGGGTCTTCACGACCGAGAACTTTTCGATCGCCTCGAACACCTTGCCGCGGCGGCGCAGGCCGGCCGTGTCGATCAGCGTATACGGCGTGCCGTTGCGCTCGAAATCGACGTAGATCGAGTCGCGCGTAGTGCCGGGCATGTCGAACGCGATCACGCGCTCTTCGCCGACCAGCGCATTGATCAGCGTCGACTTACCAACGTTCGGCCGGCCGACGATGGCGATCTTCACGCCGCGCGCTTCCTTGTCTTCCTCGCTCTCTTCCGGCTGACCGGTATACGCGACTTCGAGCGCCTCGTTGATCATGTCGGTGACGCCGTCGCCGTGCGCGGCCGAAATCGCGCGCGGATCGCCGAGACCGAGTTCGTAGAAGTCGGCCGCGACGTTGGCGTACTTCATGCCCTCGGCCTTGTTCACGACGAGGAAGATCGGCCGGCCGACCTTGCGCAGATAGTCGGCGATCGACTTGTCCTGCGGCGCGAGACCGTTGCGCCCATCGACGATGAACACGACGACGTCCGACTCCTCGACCGCCTGGCGGGTCTGGCGCGCCATCTCGTGCAGGATGCCGTCTTTCGCGACCGGCTCGAAGCCGCCGGTGTCGACGACCAGATACGGCCGCTCGCCGGCACGTCCTTCGCCGTAATGGCGATCGCGCGTGAGACCGGGCAGGTCCGCAACCAGCGCGTCACGCGAACGCGTGAGGCGGTTGAACAGCGTGGATTTCCCCACATTGGGGCGCCCAACGAGGGCAATAACGGGTTTCATCTGATGTTGTTCACGGTGAAACGCGGGATCGCAACCGATCACGCGCGTAGCGACGCCAGGCGGCCGCCACGGGGTGGCGTTCTGACGAAATTATCACGAATTCAGTCTGCTTCGGATGCGCGATCGATATGCGCATCCAGGCGGACGGGCGTGGGCTGCACAGACGCCGCCGGGGGGCGCCTGCTTCAGACCGGGCTGCTCGACGGCTGACGCGCTCGTGTTCGAGGGCGTCTTTAATTTACAAGGCCGCCGACGAAGCGCACGCGCCGCCTTGCATGCCGGCGGCCGCAGCCTCGATCCGACTTGCCGGACCAACCCATCCGGCGATTTTTTCTATTGAGCCTGCCCGATCACGCGACGGGCAGCGCGGCAACCCGACGCAGGAGCCGCACGCCAAAGCCGGCGCAGACTTCAACTAAAAAGCGCGCGGCCGGCAAAGCCGGCCTGCGCGCCTGACATCATCTATAGTGATCAGCGCGGACGATAGCCGAACAGGCCGCCGTCGCGCGTCTGTACGACCAGCGTGTCGCCGGCCAGCACCGGCGCCGCGGTAATCGCGCTGCCGTCGGTCTTCACTCGTGCGACGAGCGTGCCGTCGACGGTCGACAGGAAATGCACGAAGCCCTTGTAGTCGCCGAACACGGCCGCGCGGCCGAGCAGCGTCGGCACGCTCAGGTCGCGGTTCTTCAGCGTGTCGTTCTTCCACAGCGCCGAGCCGTTGCTCACGTCGAATGCGGACACGACCGACCAGTCGTCGGCGGCGACCACGCTGCGCTCATCCTGCGCGAGGCCGCTCGTGCTCGAGAACGGCTTGCCCCACAGCGCGCGGCCCGAGTTGGCGTCGAAACAGCCAATCTGGCCCTGGAACGTCACCGCGCAGGTCTCCGAACCCACCAGCGTGGGCGGGCCGGTCACGTCGTTGATACGCTCGACCTCGGTCACGCCCTTCGGATACGATACCGGCGTCTGCCAGTAGGCGTCGCCCGTCTGCAAGTTGATCGCGGCGAACGAGCCGCCCGGGAAGCCGGCCAGCACGGCCGCGTCACCTGCGAACGTCATGCCCGACGACACGCGCAGGTTCAGCGGCACGGCGCGGTTGCGGAAGTTCCACTTCTGCTCGCCGGTTTGCGCGTTGAACGCGACGATCTGGCCGTCGATCGTGCGCACGATCACGAGGCCGTTGCCGACGAGCGGCGGCGTAATGATCTCGCCCGGCGCCTTCGCGGTCCACAGCTGCTTGCCGTCCGCGCCTAGCACGTACACGTCGCCCTTCAAGCCACCGACCGCGGTGAGCGTGCCATCGCTGCCGACGCCCGCCGACAGATCATCGTGCAACTTGACGCGCCACACGTCCTTGCCCGTTTGCGCGTCGATCTTGGCGACCGTACCATTCGTGCCGGCAGCGTACACGGCATTGCCGACCGCAACCGGCGAGAACAGGTAGCGGCCCGCCTTGCCGACGCTCGCCGACCAGGACTGCTGCACGTCGAGCACGGGTTTGAACTCGGTGAGCGGCGTCGGCACACGGCGCTCGTCTTTCGTGGATGAGCAAGCCGCCAGCGTGAGAACGGTCATCGCACAGATAACGGGCACGGCGTAACGTTTCAGCAGATTCATCGGTGGACGAAGCATTCAGGAAATTGGATTAAAGGAGACCGCCTTGCGGTCGTGGCTCGCGGCGCGCCGCGCGGGACGCTCAGCCGCCAAGCGCATCCAGCTTGAACTGGATCAGCTGGCGCGCCGAACTGTCGCTGTTCGACAGCGAGTCGAGCGCGAGCTTGTAGGCCGCGCGCGCGTCGTCGCGCTTGCCCTGGGCGGCGAGCAGGTCGCCGCGGCGGTCCGCCACGACGCCCTTGAAGGCATCGGATTGTGGCTCGGCCAGGAGCGCGAGGCCCTGGTCGTATGCCTTGTCGTCGAGCAGCAGCGATGCCATGCGCAGCTTCGCGATCTGCTTGAACTCGTCGTCCTTCGCGTGATCGATCGTCCATTGCAGCTGCGCTTTCGCGCCGGCTTCGTCGCCAGCGGCGTACAGCGCCTTGGCGGCGCCGAGCGCGGTCATCTGCGCGTAGGCAGTGCGGCCGAACTTGTCTTCCATGTCGGCGGCGACGCGCGCAATCTGCGCCTTATCGCCCGATGCCGTGGCTTGCTGAACCTGGTCATACAGCACGGCGGCTTCCGCGGCCTGACGACGCTGCCAGAAATTCCAACCGTTCCAGCTCGCGCCTGCCAGCAACACCACCAGCACGATCCACGTGGTCGCATTGCCCCACTGCTTCCACCATGCCTTCAGACTTTCAATCGATTCTTGTTCGTCGTGGTAACTCATTGCCCGGCGATTTCCTCATTCTTGCTACGTGTGCGTGTCGAGCCAGCCGGCCCAACGACATCGCGATCAGTCGTCGCCGTCTTCGGCGGATGCAACCATCGCATTGATTAGATATTCGGTCAAGTCTTCGGCGGGCACGTTCTGTTGCTCGTTCTTAACGCCGTGGGCTTGCGTATCGCGCAGCGGTTTCACGCCGACCGTCCCGTTGGCGATCTCATCTTCGCCGAGCACGACCGCGAACGCGGCGCCGCTCGCGTCGGCGCGCTTCATCTGCGACTTGAAGCTTGCCGACTGACCGTCCGCGCTGCAATGCAGGATCACGTCGAGACCGGTATCGCGCAGACGCTCGGCGATGATGAACGCCTGCTCGCGCGCGGTGTCGCCCTGATGGACCACGTACACGTCGCAACCTTCGTCTTCCGGCACAAGCTGTTCTTCCTTCAGCAACTCGAGAATCCGCTCGACGCCCATCGCCCAGCCGCACGCAGCCGTCGGCTTGCCGCCGAGCTGTTCGATCAGCGGATCGTAGCGGCCGCCCGCCGCGACCGTGCCTTGCGCGCCGAGTTTGTCGGTCACCCACTCGAACACGGTCAGATTGTAGTAATCGAGACCGCGCACGAGACGCGGATTGATCGTGAACGGAAGGTTGTTCGCCTTCAGCAGACGCTGCAGAGCTTCGAAGTGCGCGCGCGATTCTTCGCCAAGAAAATCGATCAGCTTCGGCGCGTTCCGCGCGACTTCCTGCAGCGCAGGATTCTTCGTATCGAGCACACGCAGCGGGTTCGTATAGAGACGGCGCTTCGCGTCTTCGTCGAGCACGTCCATGTGCTTTTCGAGATACGCGATCAGTTCGACACGATGCGCGGCGCGCTCTTCAGCGAGGCCCAACGAGTTGATTTCGAGCTTGATGCCAGTCAGACCGAGATCGTCCCACAGACGCTGGCACATCATGATGATTTCCGCGTCCGCATCCGGACCC
Source organism: Paraburkholderia sp. 40 (assembly GCF_050434105.1). Lineage (NCBI taxonomy): Bacteria > Pseudomonadati > Pseudomonadota > Betaproteobacteria > Burkholderiales > Burkholderiaceae > Paraburkholderia > Paraburkholderia sp. 40. The sequence goes on from NZ_JBNPVY010000004.1 coordinate 1,286,056, forward strand.
GCGAAACCGAGCGCCTCGACACCGACCTGGTGGAACTGGCGATAACGGCCGCGCTGCGGACGCTCGTGACGGAACATCGGACCGATATACCACAGACGCTTCGGGCCATCGTACAGCATGTTGTGTTCGATCGACGCGCGCACCACGGCCGCCGTGTTTTCTGGGCGCATCGTCAGGTTTTCGCCGTTCAATGCGTCGGTGAAGCTGTACATCTCTTTTTCGACGATGTCGGTCACTTCGCCGATACCGCGTGTGAACAGCTGCGTATGCTCGACGATCGGCGTGCGGATATTCTGGTATCCGTACGAACGCAGCATCGACTTGACGGTGGTTTCGAAAAATTCCCAGAGCCCGGCTTCCTGCGGAAGGATGTCGTTCATGCCCTTCACGCCAGACAGCTTCTCGAGCTTTTTCTTCTGTTCAGTCATCTGTGTTTCGATAGCCGGTATTTAGTTGAGCGCGTCGGCGCGGCCATAGCGGCGCTCGACGTAGTCGCTCACGATTTGCTGGAATTCTTGCGCGATGTTCTCGCCGCGCAGCGTCTTCACTTTTTCGCCGTCGATGAACACCGGCGCGGCCGGATTCTCGCCCGAGCCCGGCAGGCTGATGCCGATATTCGCCTGCTTCGATTCGCCCGGACCATTGACGATACAGCCCATCACCGCGACGTGCATCTGCTCGACGCCGGGATACTGGTCGCGCCACACCGGCATCTGCTGACGCAGATAGGTCTGGATCTGCGACGCGAGTTCCTGGAACAGGGTGCTCGTGGTGCGGCCGCAGCCGGGGCACGCGATCACCATCGGCGTGAACGACCGGAGGCCCATGGTCTGCAGAATTTCCTGACCAACGATCACTTCGCCTGTGCGCGACGCGCCCGGTTCCGGCGTCAGCGAAATACGGATCGTATCGCCGATCCCCTGCTGCAGCAGAACCGACAGCGCCGCAGTCGACGCGACGATGCCCTTCGAGCCCATGCCCGCTTCGGTCAGGCCAAGATGCAGCGCGAAATCGCAACGGCGCGCGAGTTCGCGGTACACGGCAATCAGATCCTGCACGCCGCTGACCTTGCACGACAGGATGATCTGGTCGCGCCCGAGGCCGAGTTCGACCGCACGTTCCGCCGAGCCGATCGCCGACTGGATCAGCGCTTCGTACATCACGCTTTGCGCTTCCCACGGAGTGGCGCGCGAGCCGTTTTCGTCCATCATCTTCGCGAGCAGGTCCTGGTCGAGGCTGCCCCAGTTCACGCCGATGCGCACCGGCTTGTCGTATTTGACCGCCGTCTCGATCATCTGAGCGAACTGCGTGTCGCGCTTCGCGCCGTGCCCGACGTTGCCCGGATTGATCCGGTACTTCGACAGCGATTCCGCGCAGCCCGGATAGTCGCGCAGCAGCAGGTGGCCGTTGTAATGGAAGTCGCCGACGAGCGGCACCATCACGCCCATGCGGTCGAGTTGCTCGCGGATCGCCGGCACGGCCGCCGCCGCTTCCGGCGTATTCACGGTGATACGCACCAGTTCGGACCCGGCTTGCGCCAGTTCCTTGATCTGGATAGCGGTGCCGATCGCGTCGGCGGTGTCGGTGTTGGTCATCGACTGCACGCGCACCGGCGCATCGCCGCCGATGGTCACGAGCTGGCCGCCCCAGCGGACGTTGACCGCATGCGACTTGCGCCGCATCGCGGGGCCGCCGAACACCGGCTCGTCTGAAACGATCTTGCTACAGGATTGGGATTGAGCTTCGGTTTGCATCGAAAAACCCATTTACGCCGCACGCGCTATGCAAAAACGCAGCGCCTGAATTGAAAAAGCGCCGCGGACCGGTTGACCGCGGCGCGTACCGTATCTGTCAAGGCAGCGCAAAGCGCGCCACGTTGCCCTTGGCTGTCGCATATTTCGACGGATCAACCGGCTGGCCGTCGAGCGTCACCGACTCGAGACCCGCCTTGTTGCCGACCGTGACCTTGAATGGACCGACACCCGTCACTTCCTTCGGATCGCCGGCATGCACGAGGCCGGAGAACAGTTCCTTGCCGTTCTTGTCACGCACGCTGAACCAGCTGTCCCGCGTCACGCGCAGCGCGACGACCGCCTCGCCGAGCGCTGGCGTGACCGCCGGTGCCGACGCGTTCGCCACGACCGCCGGTGCATTTGCGCTCTCCATGGCGGCCTGTGCCTGAGCCTGCGAGCCGGCCTTCGGTGCCGCGGCCGTCGGTGCCGGCGTTGCCGCTGTATTCGCTGCCGGGGCCGAGCCCGGGGCGGTGCCAGTGGCAAGCGGAGCCGGCATCGGCGTTGCCGACGCAGACACCGCATTATCCGCGCTCGCCGCGTTGTCAGCCGTGGCCGCCGCGTCCGGCGCCGATGCCTCTTCCGCCGCCGTCGCCGGACCCTGAGCGACCGCGCCCGAAGCCGCCGTGTCGCTGCTAGTCGAACTAGTCGCGCTTGCCTTCAGGCGCGCGAGCCACGCGGACGAATCACCGCCGTTAGTGCGCCACATCCCGAGTGCGATGACCGCGACGACGATCGCCGCAATGCCCCACAGCCACGAACGGCTCTTATGCCCGCTGTCGCCGAGCGACAGGGAAACCTTGCCGCGCGGCAGATCCTTGCCCGATGACGCCGGCATCGACAGATTCGGCGCCGGCACGCCCTTCTCGCGACGCAGCGCCGCCGTAAAAGGCGCCGGATCGGCGCCCAGCATTTTCGCGTAGCTGCGCACGACGCCGAGTGCGAACGTCGTGTCCGGCAGATGGCTGACGTCGCCCGCCTCGAGCGCGCTCAGCTTGACGACCGACACCTTCAGCCGCGCCGACACGTCCTCGATAGTCCAGCCTTTCGACTCGCGCAACTGGGTCAAGCGCGCGCCAACCGCTGCCAACGAATCAAGGGCCGGCTGCACGACAGGCTGGACCACCGCCCTTGCAACGGGTGCCGGATGGCCATCGCTCGTGTCTGTCTCGTGTGGCTGCGGGTGCTGCGGCTCACTCATCCCAAATCCTTTCGCGTCGATTCTTTTAATCGTGCGACCGGACGGGCTCGAGCGTCACGTCCAAATCGCAGACCGTTTATAACAAAATGTGCGGCTTTGTGTACCGCTCCCGATCGATTCTGCAAACTTTCTTTTAATCGTCGGTGGCATGGGAGCATTTTTGCGCTCGCAGTGCTTTCCGCCGAACGCCGACGCCCTGCCGCCCCTCGCGATTACACGGCGCGAACCTCGATCACCTTCGCCGCCTTCCCGGTGCGCTCAGCAAGACGCGTGCGGTCTTTCACCGCGCCGGCCAGCTGACCGCAGGCAGCATCGATATCGTCGCCGCGGGTCTTGCGCACAGTGGTGACGACGCCAGCGTCCATCAACACGTGCGCAAACCGCTTGATCTGTTCCGGCTTCGAACGGATAAGGCCCGACTCGGGGAACGGATTGAACGGAATCAGATTGAACTTGCACGGCACGTTACGCGTGACTGCGAGCAACTCGCGCGCGTGCGCCTCGCTGTCGTTCACGCCATCGAGCATGCAGTATTCGAACGTAATGAAATCTCGCGGCGCGACTTTCAGATAGCGCTCGCACGCCGCCATCAGCTCGCGCAGCGGATACTTTTTGTTGAGCGGCACCAGCACGTCGCGCAGCGCGTCGTTCGAGGCATGCAGCGACACTGCGAGCGCCACCGGCAGATCCGCGCCGAGCCGGTCCATCATCGGTACGACGCCCGAAGTGGACAACGTGACGCGCCGGCGCGACAGCCCGTATGCATTGTCGTCGAGCATCAGGCGCATGGCCGACACGACCGCGTCGTAATTGAGCAGCGGCTCGCCCATCCCCATCATCACGACGTTCGTGACGACGCGCTCGCCCTTGCCGTCGCCCCCCATCGCGCGGCCGCCAGCATCACCACGCGACGCGCGCAGCGCAAACTCAGCCATGCGCAACTGGCCGATGATTTCGCCGGTGGTGAGATTGCGGGAGAACCCCTGCTTGCCGGTCGAGCAGAACCGGCAGTTGACCGCACACCCAGCCTGTGACGACACACACAGCGTGCCGCGCGTTTCTTCGGGGATGTAGACGGTTTCAACGGCGTTGCCGTTTCCGACGTCGATCAGCCACTTGCGTGTGCCGTCCGACGAAACGTGGTCGCTGACGACGCCCGGCATCGTGATCGCGGCGCGCCCTTTGAGCTTTTCGCGCAAGGACTTCGCGAGATCGGTCATGCCCTCGAAGTCGGCAGCGTTGTATTGATGAATCCAGCGCTGCAATTGCTTGGCGCGAAACGGTTTCTCGCCCAGGCTGTCGCAATAGGCGACGAGCCCTTGGGCGTCGAGGTCGAGAAGGTTGACGGAGGGACTGCTCGTCATATCGAATCCTGCCATTTCATTGCGAGACTACGTTCATGCAACAAGCTGCATGAACGCCGTGCCCATTCGCGCCCATTCCTGCTGCTTTCACCTTACTACTTTGCCGTGCAACGCGCGCGATTCATGCGATCAAACATTTCGGCTGCACGAAACGCGCCAGGTGGACACGGCTTGCGACTGAGGCCAGTGCCTGACCTCAGCGCGAGGCGCTCAACGCGAGTAGACGTTGACTTGGGGGAAGAAGAATGCGATTTCAATCGCGGCCGTTTCCAGTGCGTCCGAGCCGTGCACCGCGTTGGCGTCGATGCTGTCCGCGAAGTCGGCACGGATCGTGCCCTTTTCTGCCTTCTTCGGGTCAGTCGCACCCATCAGATCACGGTGTTTCAGGATCGCGTTTTCGCCTTCCAGCGCCTGCACGACCACCGGACCCGAGATCATGAATTCGACGAGGTCCTTGAAGAACGGACGTGCTGCGTGCACGGCGTAGAACTTCTCGGCGTCAGCACGCGACAGATGAACCATGCGCGATGCCACGATCTTCAGACCAGCGTTTTCAAAACGGGTATAGATCTGGCCGATCACGTTCTTGGCCACTGCGTCCGGCTTGATAATCGACAGGGTGCGCTCGATCGCCATAAAAACTCCAAAAAATTAAGAAGTTACAGATTCAAATGAATCCGCTATTGTAGCATGCTCCCGTGTATCATTGCGATTGAACCCTTACAGCATTGAAAGGATCAAAGCAAAGGGCGCGAAATACTGGTAGCGTAGGCCATGTGGGCGACTGGAGGTATTGAAACTCCGTGCTGCCGCGCTAATCTTACGGATGAACGGTGCGCCCGCCGGCGCTTCGCAAATTGCCGTATCACCATCACGAAACACGCTTCCGAGGTAAGGAGAGATCATGAACGAACATCCGTATATGTTTGGCCGCAACGGCGCGGTCAGCACGGTCGAAACACGCAACCGCGTGCTACGGAATACCTACTGGCTGCTCGCGCTGTCCATGATTCCGACCGTGCTCGGCGCGTGGGTCGGTCTTGCCACCGGCTTCTCACTGTTCGCCGCCACCAGCCCCGCCATGAGCATGCTGGCATTCTTCGCGATCGCCTTCGGTTTCATGTTCGCGATCCAGCGCACCAAAGACAGCGCCGTCGGCGTCTTCGTACTGCTCGGCTTCACGTTCTTCATGGGGCTGATGCTGTCGCGCATTCTCGCGTTCGTGCTCGGCTTCTCGAACGGCCCGTCGCTGATCATGCTCGCTTTTGGTGGCACCGGTGTGATCTTCGCGGCCATGGCGACCATCGCCACGGTCAGCAAACGCGACTTCTCGGGCCTCGGCAAGTGGCTCTTCATGGGCGTGATCGTGATCCTGCTGGCTTCGGTCGCGAACGTGTTCCTGCAACTGCCGGCGCTGATGCTGACGGTTTCAGTCATGGCAATCGTGATCTTTTCCGCCTACATCATGTTCGACGTGCAGCGCGTCGTGAACGGCGGCGAGACGAATTACATCACGGCGACGCTGGCGATCTACCTGGATCTGTACAACGTGTTCGTCAATCTGCTTGCGCTGCTCGGCATTTTCGGCGGCAACCGCAATTAAGTTTGCCCGGTCGTGCGGCGTGCCCCACGCCGCACTCGACGCTCAAATTAGAAGCCCATAACGATTGCTCGTTATGGGCTTTTTCATTACCTGACTACCCGCTGCACGGCGTGCAGCGCGACCGGACGCCAACCGGGCGCCACAGTCACACCGTCAACCACGCGAAACCTTCGCTCTGCGACGCAACCACCACCTCCGTGGGAGCCGCGTCAAGCACGCGCGCCAGCGCCGCCTGCGCAAGTTCCGGCAGATTGTTCTGCTGGCTCAGATGCGCTGCGACCAGATGCCGCAAGCGCGAGCGGTCGAGCGACGCCAGGATTTCAGCCGCCGCGTGATTGTTCAGATGCCCGTGATTGCCGCCGATACGCGCCTTCAGCGACGGCGGATAACGACTGCCCGCGAGCATCTGCACGTCATGATTGCATTCGAGCACGAGCGCGTCGCAGCCACTCAGCACCGCGCTGATATGCGGCGTGGATGTGCCCACGTCGGTGAGCACGCCAAGCCGGCTCGCGCCGTTCGAGAACACGTATTGGAGCGGTTCGCGGGCGTCGTGCGGAACGGTATAAGGGAGAACGCTGAGCTCTCCGATCGATACCGCCTCGTCGCCCCACAGCACCTGCAGGTCAACATCGGCTTCGTCGGCGCCCACCGCGCGCGCGGTGCCCCAGCTCATGTACAGCGGAATCGACCACTTGCGCGCCAGCGTCAATGCGCTACCGATGTGATCGCTATGTTCATGCGTAATCAGGATCGCGTCGAGGTGCTCGGCACTCGCGCCGAGCCGCGTCAGACGCCGCTCGACTTCGCGCGCGGAAAAACCGCAATCGAGCAGCACACGCGTGGTGACCGTACCGCTGCGCGCCTCCACCAGCAGCGCATTGCCTTCACTGCCGCTGCCGAGACTTGCGAAGCGCACGACCGCCTTAGTTCAGTTGCGCGTGCAGCAGCGACACGATGCGCTGCGCGTCCGACGACGTGTCGATCTGCCCATTCGCGTCGACGACCGCGACCTGCGTCACCGCGTCGCCCTTCGCGCGCACGTTGACGAGGAATTCCTGGCCCGGCTTACGCGTCGAATTGCCGCTGTAGAACAGTTTGCCGAACAGGCCTTCCTTCTTCAGTTCCTGCATCGAATCCGCGAAGCGCACGTAGTAGATGCCCTTCTCGCGATCGCGGTTGTCGACCGTAAAGTTGGTGCGATCGAGCGCGAGGCCCACACGCAGCCAGGCACGGTCGAACGACTCCTGCAGATCGAGCGTCGACGCACCCGCGTTCTGCTCGATCGTGGTCGGCGCGGCGGCGGTGCGCGCGTCGGTCAGCAGCTGCTTCGATTGTGCTTCAGTCAGGCCGAACTTCTGCATCAGCTTGGCGAGAAACAGCGCCTCGAGCGCCGGATCACGCGGACGCTCTTCCCAGCGCGAAGACGTCTTGTCCTGCCCGGTCATCACCTCTTCCATCGCGCTGTGCGTGATCGAGATATCGGTCGCGCTGTCCGGACCGCGCGATACCAGCGTGCGGAAACTGTCGCGGGTGCCCGACGAATAGGCGAAGTCGATGACCTTGCCGATCGTGCGGCGGAACCAGTCGTCCGGAATGTTCGCGCGGTTTTCCGCCCAGTCGGTCGTCATGATGCCGGTGGCCGGCGCATCGGTCTTCAGCACGAAGCCGTTTTCCTGCCAGAACTCCTGCAGCTGCGGCCAGAGCTGTTCCGGGGAACGGCCGTCTACCACCAGCCAGCGACGGTCGCCGTCGCGCTCGATATGCATGCCGAGCGGATCCTGCGCGTTCGGCTGACCTTCGGTCGCGTTGCCGGCAGCCGTGACAGCGCGCGTCGGCGTGCCACCAAGCGCCAGATTGGCCGGCGGTGCCACATAGCGCTGGTCGTTCGGCGACGTGCTCAGATCGCTCGGCACGGCGAGCGGCGGCGCGCTCGAGGTCGACTTGTAGTTGACGCGGTCGGAAGCGAACCAGTCGTTCAGCGTGTCACAGCCGGCGAGCGTCGACAGGGCAAGCGCCAGCGCCGCCATGCGGGTTGCGTGGAGGGAAAGTGCGGAACGTTTCATGAGGTCCTTCGTGATGCTGGAACGCGATGCCTCGTTCGATCTGCCGGGAACGTGGGCTGAAGCGACGTCGGTTAATGAAATGCCGGTGGCGGACTTGCGTGGGCGGCGGGACGGTCGGCCCGTTCAGCCGAGCAGGCCCGCTTCGCGCAGCGCGCCGCGCACCACTTCGTGGTATTGCGCGTCGAGCGGCGTGAGCGGCAGGCGGATGCCGCCCTGCACACGCCCCAGTTGCTGCAGCGCCCACTTCGCCGGAATCGGATTCGCTTCGGCAAACAGGTACTTGTGCAGTGACAGGAGTTTCAGATGAATGTGGCGCGCGGTCTTCACGTCCGCGGCGAGCGCGGCCTTGCACAGTTCGCTCATTGCGCGCGGCGCGACGTTCGCGGTGACCGAAATATTGCCGTGACCGCCGAGCAGCATCAGCGCGATCGCGGTGGGGTCGTCGCCGCTATAGATGCCGAAATGCGCCGGCGCCGACTTGATCAGATGCGCGGCGCGGTCGATGTTGCCCGTGGCCTCCTTCACGCCGACGATGCCCGGCACCTGCGCGCAGCGCAGGATGGTCTCGTTGCTCATGTCGGCGACGGTGCGGCCCGGCACGTTGTACAGAATCACTGGCAGATCGACGGTTTCGGCGATCTTCGCGAAATGGCGGTAGATGCCTTCCTGGGTCGGCTTGTTGTAGTACGGCACGACCTGCAGCGTGGCATCCGCGCCGACGTCCTTCGCGTGTTGCGTGAGTTCGATCGCCTCAACGGTGGAATTGGCACCCGCGCCCGCGATGACAGGAATGCGTCCAGCGGTGTGCTCGACCGCGGTCTTGACCATCAGCACGTGTTCTTCGACCGACAGCGTGGCCGACTCGCCGCTCGTGCCGACCACGACGAGCGCATTCGTGCCTTCCTCGACGTGCCAGTCGATCAGTTTGCGAAACGCCGGCAGATCGAGGCTGCCGTCTTCGAGCATCGGAGTGATGATGGCAGGAATGCTGCCGCGGATCTGAACGCCGTCCTGGTGACCGCTGTGGTTGCCGTTAGTCATGAAACGCCATGAATATGATCAGGTAAACCGCGATTGTAGCGGATTAGCCAGCCAACTCGTAACAAGGTGGCGCTGTTGCCCGTGCGGGATCATGCGCCCGGGCCGTTTCCCGAACCGCGCAGATGCGCTGAACGTAGGCCGGACGCGGCTCGGCGAGAAATCCGTCCTGAAATGCGATCACCCGCAGGTGGCCCCGCACGGTGTCGAGCAGTTCGCCAGGCGCGAGCAAAAAGGCCGGATTGGAGGGTTTGCCGACGCTTTCGTTTCCTTGCGCGAAGGTCTCGTAAACCAGTACGCCGCCGGGCGCGAGCGCGCGCAGCAACTGCGGAAAAAGCGGCCGGTGCAGGTAGTTGGTGACCACGACGGCGGCGAACACCGCATCGGCCGGTAGTGGCCACGTCGCGCCTTCGAGATCGGCCACGAGAGGTGTGACGAGCGGCGCGGCGCGCAGCAGGTCGAGAGCAGCCGCGTCGCGATCGATCGCGGTGACCGGATGGCCGAGCGACGCAAAAAAGCGCGCATGCCGCCCGGCCCCCGACGCGACGTCGAGCACCGAGCCGCCCGGCGCGATCAGGTGCGCCCAGTGACGCACCCAGCGCGACGGTTCACCGAGGCCATGCAAACCACTGGTAACGGGCGTGCTCATCGCTGCACCGCGGTGCGTCGGGTGCGCATCAGTTGTACAACAGCCCCATCGCCTCACGGACGTCGCGCATCGTTTCGGTCGCGAACCGGCGTGCCTTGTCGCAGCCATCGGCGACGATCGCGCGCAACAGCGACGGGTCGTCCATGTACTTCTGCGCGCGTTCGAGCATCGGCTGCTGCTCGCGCAGAATCCCTTCGACGACCGGCTGCTTGCAATCGAGGCAACCGATGCCTGCTGAGCGGCAGCCCTTCTGCACCCACTCGTGGGTCGCTTCGTCGGTATAGACCTGATGCAACTGCCACACCGGGCACTTGTCGGGATCCCCCGGATCGGTGCGGCGCACGCGCGCGGGGTCGGTCGGCATCGTGCGGACCTTCTTCGTGATGGTTTCCGCGTCTTCGCGCAGGCCGATCGTGTTGCCGTACGACTTCGACATCTTCTGGCCGTCGAGACCCGGCATGCGCGACGCCTCGGTCAGCATCGCCTGCGGCTCGACGAGGATGATCTTGCGCGAACCTTCGAGATAGCCGAACAGGCGCTCGCGATCGCTCATCGACAGGCTTTGCGATTCCTGCAGCATCGCCCGCGCGCGTTCGAGCGCTTCGTCGTCGCCTTCCTGCTGATACGCGTTGCGCAACTCGTGATACAGCTTCGACCGCTTGCCGCCGAGCTTCTTCGCGGCTTCGTTCGCCTTCTCATCGAAGCCCGGCTCACGGCCGTACAGGTAGTTGAAACGACGGGCGATTTCGCGCGTCATCTCGACGTGCGGCACCTGGTCTTCACCGACCGGCACGAGCGAGCCGCGATACAGCAGAATGTCCGCCGCCATCAGCACCGGATAGCCGAGGAAGCCGTAGGTGGACAGGTCCTTGTCCTTCAGCTTTTCCATCTGCTCCTTGTAGGTCGGCACGCGTTCGAGCCAGCCGAGCGGCGTGCTCATGCCGAGCAGCAGCGCCAGCTCGGCATGCTCGGGCACCTTGCTCTGGATGAACAGCGTCGCCTGCGCCGGATCGATGCCGGAAGCGAGCCAGTCGATCAGCACGTCCCACACGTTCTTTTCGATCACTTCGGGCGTTTCGTAGTGCGTCGTCAGTGCGTGCCAGTCGACCACGCAGAAGAAGCACGGGTATTCGGACTGCAGCCGCACCCAGTTTTTCAGCACACCGTGATAGTGGCCGAGGTGCAGCGACCCGGTGGGCCGCATGCCGGAGAAGATACGGTCTGGGAACATGGTTATTTAGAAAAGCGAAACAAGTGGAGTCAGAATTGCGGTGATCGCGCTATAGCCTAGCGTCACGAGTGGCCTCAACCAGAAACGCGTGAGCGTACCCGTCATCACCAGCGCCATCACGATGAAAAAGCCGTACGGCTCGAGCCGCGACAACGCGATCGATTGCTTCGGCGGCAACAGGGCCATCACCACGCGGCCGCCATCGAGCGGCGGCAGCGGAAACAGGTTCAGCACGCCGAGCACGAGATTGACGCCGACGCCCGCGCCCGCCATGCGCGTGAAAAACGGTTCGTTGACATTGAACACCGCGAGCGCAACGCCGAACACGCCCCAGAACAGCGCCTGGATGAAATTGCACACGGGCCCGGCCGCCGCGACCCATAGGCTGCCCCAGCGCGGGTTGCGCAGATTGCCGAACGCGACCGGCACCGGCTTCGCATAGCCGAACATGAACGCGCCGCTCGTCGCGAAGTACAGCAGCAGCGGAATGGCGATCGTGCCGAGCGGATCGATGTGCCGCATCGGGTTCAGCGACACGCGGCCGAGCACGTACGCGGTGTTGTCGCCGAGCCAGCGCGCGACGTAGCCGTGCGCAGCCTCGTGCAGCGTAATCGCGAAGATCACCGGCAGCGCGTACACCGCAATTGTCTGTATCAGGGAAGAATCCATAGCTCGCTATTGTAACAATGCGCTCGCGCGTGTCTGTCCGCTTTCGCTCACGACGCTCACGCCGTTTCCTCGAGACCGAACGGCTCGAGCGGGCCGCGCCCTGCCCGCACCAGCACCGGCTCCGAGCCGCTCAGATCGATTACGGTGGACGGCTCGCACACGCACGCGCCGCCGTCGATCACCAGATCGAGCTGCTTTTCGAGCCGCGCGCGGATTTCCTCGGGGTCGTTCAGCGGCTCGGTTTCGCCGGGCATGATCAGTGTCGAGCCGAGCAGCGGCTGGCCGAGCTCCTCGAGAATCGCGAGCGTGATCGCGTGATCCGGCACACGCAGGCCGATCGTCTTGCGCGACGGATGTGACACGCGCCGCGGCACTTCCTTGGTGGCCTGCAACACGAACACGTACGGACCCGGGGTCACCGACTTAAGCAGCCTGTACTGCCAGTTGTCCACCATAGCAAAATTGGCGAGCTCCGACAGATCACGCACGAGCAGCGACAGTAGTTGTTTTTCGTCGAGTCCGCGGATGCGCCGCAGGCGTTCGACCGCATCCTTGTCGTCGAGACGGCAGGCGAGCGCGTAGGTCGAATCGGTCGGCAAGGCGACCACGCCGCCGCCGTTGATGATCTGCACGGCCTGCTTGACGAGACGCGGTTGCGGATTGTCGGGGTGAAGCCGAAAGTATTGGGACATGGAGACTCACGATGGCGGCAGACGAACTGCGGCGGATGGGCTGCGGCGAGCAGAGCGCGTGCCCTATCCAGCCGGCCCGCGCGCGCGCCGTGCCGCTCCGGCACGGCGCGCGGTCACAGCCAGCGTTCCCAAACGGGCTTCAGATCGGCGGGTAGCGGCGGCAGTGCACCGAGTTCGATGCGGCCTTCCCCAGGCGCATGGAAGTCGGAACCACGCGAGGCCTCGAAGCCATAGCGACGCGCGACGTCCGCATATTCGCGGTACTGGTCGGGCGTGTGGCTGCCGGTCACGACCTCGATCGCCTCGCCGCCGAGGTCGATGAATTCGCCAAAGAACGCGTCGAATTCGAGTTGCGAATACGCGTAACGACCGGGATGCGCGACGATCGCGACGCCGCCCGCGGCCTGGATCCAGCCGAGTGCGTCGGCGAGCTTGGCCCAGCGGTGCGTGACGTAAGCCGGCTTGCCGTCGCCGAGATAGCGGTCGAACACTTCCTGGGTGTTTGCGCAGTGGCCGTGCTCGACCAGGAAGCGCGCGAAATGCGTGCGCGACATCATGTCGGGATTCGACACGTAATGCAGCGCGCCCTCGTATGCGTCTGGAATGCCGAGCGTGGCCAGTTGCTCGCCGATTGCTTCGGCGCGCGCGGCGCGGCCGTCGCGCGTGCGGGCGAGACCGTCGATCAGGATCTGGCTGCCCGGATCGATGCCGAGTCCGACGATGTGCACGGTGCGCCCCGCCCACGTGACCGAAATCTCGACGCCGCTCAGGTAATCCATGCCGAGAGCCTCGGCCGCGGTGCGCGCCTCGTGCTGGCCGCCCACTTCGTCGTGATCGGTGAGCGCCCACAGCGTCACGCCGTTAGCGTGCGCGCGGCGCGCGACGTCGGCCGGCGCGAACTGGCCGTCGGAAACGGTGGAGTGGCAGTGAAGATCGGCGTTCATCGTGGTCCTGGAAGGGTTCTGCGGTCATTTTACTGCAATGCAGTAAGGGGCCGCAGGGGTATCTCGCGACGCCAGTGCCGGTTGCCGGCGTGCCGCGAGGTCAAGACCAGTCAGCGGCGATCCCGCGACCTCCGGGCGACCCACGAGCGCCGTTTCAAACGTAGCTTCAGGCGCGGTGTCAGGCGCAGAACCCCTCGATCAACGCGGCGATCTGCTCCGGCTGGTCGTGATGCACCATGTGCCCCGCGCCGTCGATGATCTTCTCGCGCCAATCGGGAAACGCCTGGAAACGCGCCTTGAATTCGGCGACCGGAATGTCGCCGGCGATCTGCGCGAGCGTCGGCGAGCCGGCGGCCTCGACGTGCAGCACCTTCGCGCTGACCTTACGCCACACCGCCATCACCTCGTCGAGGCGATACAGCGTCGGGCCGCGGACCTTGTGCGCCGGATCGGCGAGCAGCATGAAGCGCCCTTCGCCATCCGGCTTCGACCAGTGCTGCGCGAGAAACTGCGCACGCCGCGGATCGAGGCGCGGATTGGTGTTGATCAGGCGAGCGGCGACCTCGTCGAGCGACGCGTAGCGCTTGAGCTGCGGTGGATCGCGCAATTCGTCGAGCCAATTGAGCAGGCGCTTCGGCGCCTGCGCCGGATGCGATGGCGCGAGCCCGAAGCCTTCCAGATCGACCACGCGCCGTACCCGCTGCGGCCGCACGCCCGCATACAGGCACACGACGTTCGCGCCCAAGCTGTGACCGACGAGGTTGACCTGGCCGTCGGGCGCGTAGTGGTCGATCAGCGCGTCGAGATCGCCGAGATAGTCCTGCACCCAGTAGCTGCCGCCGCCGCGCTCGGCGACCGGCCAGTCGGACAGACCGAAGCCGCGCATGTCGGGCGCGATCACCTGCCAGTCGCCACCGAGCGCATCGACGACGAACTGGAACGACGCGCCGACGTCCATCCAGCCGTGCAGGATGAACAGTATCCGCGCATCGGGATGGCCCCAGCGCCGCACGTGCAGCCGGACGCCGCGCGCGGCAGCGAACTCAGAGCGGGATGTATTCATGAACGGCGCACCCGTAAAAAAGAATGGTCGTTCGATTATAGGAACAGCGGCGCAAGAAGTGGTAACGGTTTATTGACGCGATGCTGGGTCGTCCGTTGCCAGCATGGCTTGCTGCGCATCCTGACTCGCGAGCGCGGCGAGTTCGGCATCGTCGAAACCAGCGTCGCGGCGCGCTTCGAAATTGAACGGGCCACGCAGTTTCGGCGCGTGATACTGGTCGGCGAGACGCGGATAGGTGTGGTGCGGATCGAGGCCGTCCGCGTCGCACAGGTGACGGAACCAGCGGTTGCCGATCAGCACGTGGCCGATTTCATCGCGCAGGATCACGTCGAGAATCGCCGCCGACGCGTGATCGCCGGCCTGCTGCAGACGCGCGCGGATCGGCGGCGACGCGTCGAGGCCGCGCGCTTCGAGCGTACGCGGCACGAGCGCCATGCGCGCGAGCACGTCGCCACGGGTGCGCTCGCACATGTCCCATAGGCCGCCGTGCGCCGGGAAGTCGCCGTACGCGTGGCCATATTCGGCGAGACGCGCGGCGAGCAGCGAGTAGTGATACGCCTCTTCGGCGGCGACTTTGAGCCAGTCGGTATAGAACCCGGCGGGCATGCCGGGGAAACGCCAGACGGCGTCGAGCGCCAGATTGATCGCATTGAACTCGATGTGCGCGAGCGCGTGGAGCAGCACCGCGCGGCCCTGCGGCGACTGCATGCTGCGTCGACCGAGTTGGCGCGGTTCGACCAGTTCGGGCCGTTCGGGGCGGCCCGGCAGGCCAGCGGGCTCGGCGAGATCGAGGCCGGAGTCACAGAGCGCGCGACCATCGAGTACCGCAGCGTACAGCTCGCGGGCCGCCGCGGCCTTCGCGGCCGGATCCCGCTCGCGCAACGCCGCGAGCGCGGCGCGGCGCGCGCACGGCGGCTCGTCGTGAGAATTCGATGCGGGAGAAGCGACAGAAACGGGCGAAGCGGCGGACGTCATGACAAACGGATCGGCGTTGGAAGCGGTAAAGACGGCGGACAGACGGCGGCTGAGCCGCGCGCGAGCGGCCAAGCGGCTCAAGCACACAACCGTTTACAATACCCGATTCGACCAACCGGCGTGCTTTCGGGCACGCCCGTCAGTTGGCGACGCAAGACCGCCAACCTCGCACCGCGCCGGCTGCGCGCCGCCCCGCCCATGCGTGGCAACCGAGCAGACCATCATCGTGCACAGGATCGGAGTCACCGAAGGCCCGGCTCTGACCAACAAGGAGACATTGTGACGATTTACAAGCTGGGCGAAGCCGCCCCGATCATCCATGAAAGCGTGTTCGTCGCGGATTCGGCGAACATCATCGGCAACGTAACGCTCGAGGAGAACGCGAGCGTGTGGTTCGGCGCGACACTGCGCGGCGACAACGAGCCGATCACGATCGGCGCCGGCAGCAACGTGCAGGAAAGCGCGGTGCTGCACACCGACCCCGGCTATCCGCTGACGGTCGAGTCGAACGTGACGATCGGCCATCAGGCGATGCTGCACGGCTGCACGATCAAGGAAGGCGCGTTGATCGGAATTCAGGCGGTGGTCTTGAATGGCGCGGTGATCGGCCGCAACTGTCTGGTCGGAGCGGGCGCCATCGTCACCGAGGGCAAGGTGTTTGCCGACAATACGCTGATCCTCGGCGCGCCCGCGAAGGCGGTGCGCGAACTGACGGAAGCGGATATCGCCAACATGCAGCGCGGCGCGGCAAGCTATGCCGGGCGCCGCGAGTATTTCAAGGCGCAGCTCGTACGCATCGGCTAGACGGCCGGCGCGCGGTGCGCAAAGGCGCGGCGTCATGCCGCGTCATTCCAGCGAGGAAAAGTTGTGAGCGACCAGTTGCAAAAATTCATGTTCAGCGCGGCGCCGGTGCGCGGCGAGATCGTTTCCCTGCGCAATACCTGGCAGGACGTGCTGACGCGCCGCGATTATCCGGCGCCCGTGCGAACGATTCTGGGCGAAATGATGGCCGCGTGCGCGCTGCTGTCGGCGAACCTGAAGTTCGACGGCACGCTCGTCATGCAGATTTTCGGCGATGGCCCGGTCAAGATGCTGGTCGTGCAGTGCAGCTCGAACCTGACGATGCGCGCCACCGCGAAGCTGTCCGGCGAAGCCCCCCATACGATCGACGACACGACCTCGCTCATCGATCTGGTGAACGCGAGCGGCCACGGCCGCTGCGTGATCACGCTCGACCCGACCGACAAGCGGCCCGGCCAGCAGCCGTACCAGAGTATCGTGCCGCTGTCAGGCGTGAACGGAGCGCTGAAGTCGATTGCCGAGGTGCTCGAGCACTATATGCATCACTCCGAGCAGCTCGACACGCGCATGTGGCTCGCGGCGAACACCGAGCGCGCGGTCGGCATGCTGCTGCAGAAACTGCCGGGCGACGGCGGCATCGTCCCACATCCGGGCGAGCTCGACGCGGATACGTGGGAACGCGTGTGCACGCTCGGCGGCACGCTGTCGCACGACGAGCTGCTGAAGGAAGAACCTGAGACGGTGTTCCGACGCCTGTTCTGGCAGGAAAACGTCCAGCATTTCGAGCCGGTTACCGCGCGCTTCGAATGCACGTGCTCGCGCGAAAAAGTCGGCGCGATGCTGAAGATGCTTGGCCGCGATGAAGTCGACAGCGTGATCGAGGAACGCGGCCACGTCGAGATTCACTGCGAGTTTTGTAATCAGCGCTACGAGTTCGACCCGGTCGACGTCGCGCAACTTTTCGTGGCCGGCGGACTCTCACAAGGTGTGACGCCGGCGGCCGCGCAGCGGCACTAGACCGCGCTTTCGCCGAAGCGGAGTACGTGCCCGTGAACTGATCGTGCTCTTCAACGCAAGTCCTGACCGCGCCGCCCCATGCCTCGTCACGGCTCGGGCGGCGCGTTGCTTTTGAGCGCGGCGTTGATAGTTTGGAAGGATGCGGCGCTGCACGTTGGAAGACGCTTGCTCGAGCCTCGGACCGATGGAGATTCGACCATGAAGCACACGCTTTCGTTGATCCTTGCCGTCCTCGCGGGCAGCGCGGTGCTGGCCGGCTGCTCGATTGATCCGCCTGGCCCAGCGCCGATTCTGAGTCGTCTGCCGCCCGATCAGGCCGAAGCCATCAGTCATACGCAGACGCTGACACCGGAGGAACGCGCGCGCTATGACGCGATCGAGCAACAGGTCATGTTCGAACAGAATCAGACGATGGCCGCGGACGCCGCCGCGCAAGCCTGGTCGCGCTATTACTCGCGTTCGCCGCCCGTGAGGTTTTCCGCGGGCTTCTCGAGCGGCGGCTGGGGACGTGGCTGGGGAACCGGGATTGGCGTCGGGTTCGGGCCGTATTGGGGCTGGTAGGGCGAACACGGCAGCATAAAAACAAAAAAGCGCGGTTCAAGATGAACCGCGCTTTTTTTGCGCCTTCCTGCGAGGCCGATGCGAAATATCGAACCTCAGTGCACCGGCTTCTTCTCCTTCGCAGCCGCTGCCTTCCCGCCATGCTTGCGATCCGGCTTCGCGCGCGACTCCGGATTCGGCACCACATGCAGCGGCGCGGCCGACACCTCACCGCGCGTCGAGGTGTTCGCCGACGGCGTATTCGCCAACGGCAACGGCTGGTTCGGCGACACGAACTGCACGAACACTTCGCCGTCCTTGACCATGCCCATTTCGTAGCGCGCCCGCTCTTCGACCGCGGCCGTGCCATTCTGCAGGTCCTGCACTTCGCCCTGGATGCGCTCGTTGCGCAGCTTCGCGTCGGCATTCTTCTGCAGTTGCTGCGCGAGTTGTCCCTGCAACTCATGCACGCGCAGCCAGCCGCCGTGCCCCCACCAGAGCGGGTACTGGATCAACGCCAGCAGAACGATCAGGACAGCAGTGACAAGCCGCATGAAGTAAGCACAATAAATACGCGCCGCCCTGCGCTATACGCAGGGCGGCGAGGTCAATCAAAAACGAAGGATAACCGGCTCATCGATCGGCGTGAACAATCTGGCGAAGACCGCTTAGCGCAGATTGTAGAAGGCCGACTTGCCCGGGTAGCTCGCGATATCGCCGAGATCTTCCTCGATACGCAGCAGCTGGTTGTACTTCGAGATGCGGTCGGAACGCGACAGCGAACCTGTCTTGATCTGGCCGGCGTTCAGACCGACGGCGATGTCCGCGATCGTCGAGTCTTCAGTTTCGCCCGAACGGTGCGAAATCACCGCCGTGTAGCCCGCGCGCTTGGCCATTTCAATCGCCGCGAAGGTTTCCGTCAGCGTTCCGATCTGGTTGATCTTGATCAGGATCGAGTTCGCGATGCCCTTCTCGATGCCTTCCTTCAGGATGCGCGTGTTCGTCACGAACAGATCGTCGCCGACCAGCTGGATCTTGTCGCCGAGCTTGTCGGTCAGCGTCTTCCAGCCTTCCCAGTCGCCTTCGTGCATGCCGTCTTCGATCGACACGATCGGGAACTTGTCGGCGAGGTTCGCGAGGTAGTCCGCAAATTCCGTCGACGACAGTTGCAGGCCTTCGCCCGCGAGCTGGTATTTGCCGTCGTGGTAGAACTCGCTGGCCGCGCAGTCGAGCGCGAGCAGTACGTCTTCACCGGCGCGATAGCCTGCTTTCTCGATGGCTTGCAAAATGGTGGACAGGCATTCCTCGTTGCTGCCGAAGTTCGGCGCGAAGCCGCCTTCGTCGCCGACTGCCGTGCTCATGCCGCGATCCGACAGGATCTTCTTCAGCGCGTGGAACACTTCGGCGCCGCAGCGCAGTGCTTCGCGGAAGCTCGGCTGGCTGACCGGCACGATCATGAATTCCTGGATGTCCAGGCTGTTGTTCGCGTGCGCGCCGCCGTTGACGATGTTCATCATCGGCACCGGCAGTTGCATGGCGCCCGAGCCGCCGAAGTAGCGGTACAGCGGCAGACCGGCCTCCTCAGCCGCGGCCTTCGCGACGGCCATCGACACGGCCAGCATCGCGTTCGCGCCGAGGCGCGACTTGTTGTCGGTGCCGTCGAGCTCGAGCAGCGTCTTGTCGAGGAACGCCTGCTCGGAAGCGTCGAGACCCATGATCGCTTCGGAGATTTCCGTGTTGATGTGCTCGACGGCCTTCAGCACACCCTTGCCGCCGTAGCGGCCGGCTTCGCCGTCGCGCAGTTCGATCGCTTCGCGCGAGCCGGTCGACGCGCCCGACGGCACGGCCGCGCGCCCCATCGTGCCCGACTCGAGCAGCACGTCGCATTCGACGGTGGGGTTGCCTCGCGAATCGAGAATCTCTCGACCGATGATGTCTACGATAGCACTCATGGTTTCCTCAAAGGATGACGTTGAATTCTTTACTGTGACCTTGCATCGCGCTGTCGAACCGGAGTTGGCGCTTTAGCGCCTACTCCGGTCCCATGCAAAGCACCTGTCGGTCTCCCCGACAGACAGCTCGCGCGCCGATACGTTCGACGACCGTTATGCGAAAACGCCGCGGGTCGATTATCGAGGGCAATCGTGACACGCGGCGCACACCTGAATCAGTTGAAATCGCTTTCGAGGAACGACCCGCGCTTGACGGCCCGGTCGAGCGTGACGAGCGTCTCGAGCAGGTCGGCCATGCGATTGAGCGGCACCGCGTTCGGCCCGTCCGACTTCGCTTGCGCCGGATTCGGGTGCGTTTCCATGAACAGACCAGCGACGCCGACCGCGACCGCGGCGCGCGCGAGCACCGGCACGAATTCGCGCTGGCCGCCCGAGCTCGTGCCCTGACCGCCCGGCAACTGCACCGAATGCGTCGCGTCGAACACGACCGGCGCGTTGGTCTCGCGCATGATCGCGAGCGAACGCATGTCCGACACAAGGTTGTTATAGCCGAACGACACGCCGCGCTCGCACGCCATGAAGCGGTCTTCGGACAGACCCGCTTCACGCGCGGCGTCGCGCGCCTTGTCGATCACGTTCTTCATGTCGTGCGGCGCGAGAAATTGGCCCTTCTTGATGTTGACCGGCTTGCCCGAGCGCGCGCACGCGTGGATGAAGTCGGTCTGACGACACAGGAACGCGGGCGTTTGCAGCACGTCGACGACCGACGCCACCTGCTCGATCTCGTGTTCGGCGTGCACGTCGGTCAGCACCGGCAGACCGAGCTGGCGCTTCACTTCCGACAGGATGCGCAGACCTTCGTCCATGCCCAGACCGCGAAACGACTTGCCGCTGCTGCGATTGGCCTTGTCGTACGACGATTTGTAGATGAACGCAATGTCCAGCTTCGCGCAGATTTCCTTCAGGCGGCCGGCCGTGTCGATCGTCATCTGTTCGGATTCGACGACACAGGTACCGGCGATCAGGAAAAACGGCTTGTCGAGCCCGACGTCGAAATCGCCCAGTTTCATGCTTTCTCCTCGACCCTCGACTGCTGATGCGCGAGCGCCGCTTCGACGAACGACTTGAACAGCGGATGACCGTCACGCGGCGTAGACGTGAATTCAGGGTGGAACTGGACGCCGACGAACCACGGGTGCATGCTGCGCGGCAGCTCCATCATTTCCGGCAAATCCTCGCTCGGGGTACGGGCGCTAATGATGAGGCCACCGCCTTCGAGCTGGGGCACGAAGCGGTTATTCACCTCATAACGGTGACGATGGCGTTCGTTCACATCGGTGCCGTAGATCTCTTCGGCGAGCGTGCCGGGCTTGATCGGACAGCGCTGCGAGCCGAGGCGCATCGTGCCGCCGAGATCCGACTCTTCGGTACGCTTCTCGACGCGGCCTTCGCGGTCGTACCATTCGGTGATCAGCGCGACCACGCGGTTCTTCGTTTCCTGATCGAATTCGGTGCTGTTCGCGTCCTTCAGGCCGACGACGTCGCGGGCGAATTCGATCACGGCGAGCTGCATGCCGAGGCAGATGCCGAGATACGGCACCTTCGCTTCGCGCGCATAACGGATCGCGGCGATCTTGCCTTCGGTGCCGCGACGGCCGAAGCCGCCCGGCACGAGCACCGCGTCGAGATGCTTGAGGCTCCCGACGCCTTGCGTTTCGATTTCTTCGGAGTCGATGTACTCGATGTTCACGCGCGTCGACGTATGCATCGACGCATGACGCAGCGCTTCGATCAGCGACTTGTACGACTCGGTCAGATCGACATACTTGCCGACCATGCCGATCGTCACTTCGTGCTTCGGGTTCTGCAGCTTCTCGACGAGGTCCGACCACATGGAGAGGTCCGCCGCCTTCGGCGTGAGCTTCAGCTCTTCGCAGATGATCGCGTCGAGACCCTGGTCGTGCAGCATCTGCGGAATCTTATAGATGCTGTCCGCGTCCCACACGGAAATCACCGCGTCTTCGGGCACGTTCGAGAACAGCGAGATCTTCGCGCGCTCGTCGTCCGGAATGCGGCGGTCGGCACGGCACAGCAGCACGTGCGGCGAAATGCCGATTTCGCGCAGCTTCTGCACGCTGTGCTGGGTGGGCTTGGTTTTGAGTTCGCCGGCCGTGGCGACCCAGGGCACCAGCGTCAGGTGCACGAAGCACGCGCTGTTGCGGCCGAGGCGCAGGCTCATCTGGCGCGCGGCTTCGAGGAACGGCAGCGATTCGATGTCACCCACCGTGCCACCCACTTCGACGATCGCGACATCCGGCTCGCCACACGTCGCAGACGCTGCGCCGCGCTCGACGAATGCCTGGATTTCGTTCGTGATGTGCGGGATGACCTGCACGGTCTTGCCGAGATAATCGCCGCGGCGTTCCTTGCGGATTACCGACTCGTAGATCTGGCCCGTGGTGAAGTTGTTGGCCTTGCGCATCTTCGTGCTGATGAAGCGCTCGTAGTGGCCGAGGTCGAGGTCGGTTTCCGCTCCGTCTTCGGTCACGAACACTTCGCCGTGCTGAAACGGGCTCATCGTGCCGGGGTCGACGTTGATGTAGGGATCGAGTTTGAGGAGGGTGACTTTAAGACCGCGCGATTCGAGGATCGCGGCGAGGGAAGCGGCGGCAATACCCTTGCCGAGGGAAGATACTACGCCGCCGGTGACGAAAACATATTTGGTCATCGCTGGATGCTCGCGGGAAAAACGGATTATACCGTAAAGGATGGTCCCGACCCAGCAAAAAACGGCCGACCCACGCGTGCCGAGGCCGCCTCGCGTGGCAGCCGGCGCAGCGGTTTGGGGCCCCGCTTCGTGCGCGCAGCACGTCAGGCGGTTCGCTCCAGCTCACGCAGCATGCGTTGCACCGCGCGCGCGGTTTCGATCGGCTTTTCCATCGGATACAGATGGCTGCCCTCGATCCACTCGATGTGCCCGCCGGTCGCGCGTCGCGTCGCGTCGAGCCCGGCCTGGCGGATTTCCTTCGAGCGTGTCCCGGCGATGAACCCGACCGGCACCGGCGCGCCGCGCGCGAGCCGCGCGCCGAGCGTATGCGGCAGCGTCCGGTAGATCTGGTATTCGGTGCGACGATCGAATGCGAGCACCCGGGTGCCGTCGGGCGAACTCTGCGGAATGCCGAAGTCGATGTAGTCGGACAGCATGCGCTCGTCCCAGCGCGCGAACGCGGGCTTCGAATGGAAGTGCCGCCATGCTTCGTCACGGCTCGTCCATTGCTTGCGCCGCTTGCGCGTCGCGGCGGCGGGCGACAGCCGCTCGTCGAGCCCGGTCCATTGCGACACGCGCAGCATGCTGCTGCGCCAGCCGGCGATAACCGGCGAGTCGAGCATCACGACGCCCCTCACCCACTGCGGCTTTTTCAGCGCCGCCATCAGCGACAGATAACCGCCGAGCGAATGCCCGACGAGCCACACCGGCTGCTCGTACTTGCGGACGATGTCGTCAAGCAGTTGCTCGACCAGATGGGGCCAGTCCTGCGTGACCGGAAAGCGCGGATCATGGCCGATCCGCTCGATCGAGCGCACGTCGTAGTCGTCGGAGAGCTCGGCGAAGATCGTCCGGTAAGTCGAGGCCGGAAAGCCGTTCGCATGCGAGAAATGGATGATGTTTTTCAACTGCGGCGATCTCCGTTGTGTTTTTTACGCGTGGGCGGTGCTTTGCCTGTGCCGCTGCTTATACCGCTGCTTGCGCCTGTTGTCTGCGCTGTTGCGCGCATCGGGCCGCGACGCGCTCAGGGCTCCATCCAGTAGCGGCGCTGCGTGTCCCGATAGCGCTCGAGCGTGAGCGCGGCGCCCTCCTCACCGCGCGCGCCCGGATCGACGTCGACCCTCACGGCGCCATCGCGATCGCTGCGCCCGAGTTCGATATGACGCGCCGCGTAGCGCGCGAACACGCCCGCGTTCGGATGATGAAAGCGATTCTCGTAGCCTACCTGAAATAACGCGATGGACGGATCGATAGAGTCGAGGAACGGCTCGGTCGACGACGTTTTGCTGCCATGATGCGGCACCATCAACACTTGCGCGCGCAGCATAGCGGGATCGCGCGCGAGCAGCGCGCGTTCGGTCGGTGCTTCGATGTCGGCGGTCAGCAGGGCCGTGAAACGCGGCGCGTTCGCACCGACGAACGCCGCCTGGCTTGCGTTGGTGGGCGGCAACGTGCTGACCCTCAACACGCAGCAATGCTCGTTCGCCTTGCCCGTGAGTGCCCCGACGTCAGGCCACAGCACGGCAAACTCAACACCATCCCACTGCCAGCGCTGCCCCGCCACGCACGGCAGCGTCTGCGTGCCATGCTGTTTTGCCTTCGGCCACAGCGGATTGTCCGGCTCCAGAGCAGCCACCAGCTGACGCACCTCGATCGCATCAAAAACGGCAGGGGCGCCGCCCGCATGATCCGAATCGGCGTGACTGATCATCAGCGTATCGAGCGTCGTCACGCCTTGCGCCCGCAGGAACGGCACCACCACGCGCTCGCCAGCGTGGCTCGATTCCGGACCGGGACCCGCATCGAACAGCAACGCGTGATGCGCGGTCTGCACGAGCACCGACGAGCCCTGCCCGACATCGAGCGCGGTCAGACGGAACGCGCCTGATGGCTCGGCGAGTGCGCCGCTTGCGCTGGGCATCAGCAGCGGCAGCCACGACAGCGGCGCCGCCCAGCGCAGTGGCCAGCCGCGCGGCGCGAGACACCACAGCACACCGAGCGCCGCCGCGGCCAGCGCCCACGCATGCGGCTGCGGCAGCCACCACAGCGTCCAGCGCGGTCCCGACGCCAGTTGCAGGCCGGCCGCGAGACCATCGAGCAGCGTGTGCGCGGCGCGCCACGCGAACGCATCGAGCGGCGCGGGCAATGCGACGCCCGCGAGCACCGTCGGCGTGACGAGCAGGCTCACCCAGGGAATCGCGAACGCGTTCGCGAGCGGACCGACGAGCGGAATTTGCGCGAACCAGTAGGCGGTCAGCGGCGCCAGCGCGACCGTCACCGCGAACTGCGCGTGAGCGGCGCTGCGCAACCGTTCGGCGAGCACGCGCAGACGCCGGATCGATACGGGACGCGCCGCGCTGCCCTCCTCGTCTTCATGATGACGGGACGCCGGTGGAACCCGCACGCGCGGCCGCCCCGACATCGCGAACAGGATCGCGCCGACTGCGCAAAACGACAGCCAGAATCCGGCCGACACGACCGCCCACGGATCGACCAGCAGCACGAGCCCGAGCGCCCACGCGAGCACCGTGGAGCGCGCTAGCTGCCGGCCGCCGACGAACGCCAGCGCGACGAGCGCGGCCATCCACAGCGCGCGTTGCGCTGGCACGTTGAAGCCCGCGAGCGCGGCATGCAGTGCGGCGAACATCGCACCCGCCGTCACGCCGACGAGCTGCGCGGGCAAGCGCAGCGGCCAGTTGCGGCCGAGCCACCCCGAACGTCGCCAGATTGCCGCCGCGAGCCAGCCGGTCAGCCCCGCGACCAAGCCGATATGCAAGCCCGAAATCGCCACCAGATGACTCGTGCCGGTGCCGCGCATCAATTGCCAGTCGGCGGGGCTCACTTCGTCCTGCGCGCCGATCGCGAGCGCGACGACGATGCCGCGATGCGGCGCATCGGCAAGCACCGTGTCGATACGCGCACGCAACCCGGCGCGCCAGCGGTCGACCAGCACGGCGAGCCCGCGCGCGTGACCGGTCAGGCGCCGCGCATGGTCCGGCACGCTCACGTAGCCGGTCGCGCGGACGTTGCGCGCGAGCAGACTTGCCTCTGCATCGCGCACGCCGAAATTCGCGTTGCCGTGCGGGCGCTTCAGGCGCACGGTCAGACGCCAGCGTTCGCCCGGTTCGAGCCGAGGCGCCGCGGCGTCGCGCGCGATCCAGGCTAGCTGGATCACGCGCGGAAAAGCGGCGAGCCGCGCACCGTTCGTATCGACGTCGAACAGGAAGCGCGCGCCTTTGTCGTCACGCGTCGGCAATCCCTTGATCGTGCCGACCACCTCGATATCGCGCCCTTCCCACTCGTGCGGCAGGCTCACCGCGAGCCGCGTTTGCGCGCGCACGGCCGCGTAGCCGAAGCCGACGCAGATCGCCGCGCACCACACCGCACCCCAACCGGCCACCCGCCGCATGCGAGCGTCGCGCCATACGCGGCTAGCGAGCCGGTGCGAGAAGCCCCGCTCGTGTTCGCGCTGGAGCGCCGCACCGGCCGCACCTGTCACACCCGCCGCAGCCGCTCCGCCGCCACGCAAACCCCACACCGCAACGCCGGCCGCCGTGCAGCCGAGCAGTATCAACGCGCACCATCCGCCTGTATCCGGCAACACGGCCTGTCGCTGCAGCCAGACCACCCCCAACGCAAATCCACACCAGACCGCCCGCATCCGCCCTCCGTATCCGCTGGCGCCGGGCCTCGTCACCGCGCCAGCGAACGGGCAGCAGCGAGCCCGCCGGGCGTGGGGATCGCCCGACGCGAACCCTTTCGATCAACGGAATCGATTATGCAGAGGAAAGCGCGAGTCGCGGCAGCGCGGCGAGCGCGTTAGCCGTTGTGCCAAGGGCGGCTGCGTCGGAAGTGACACCGCGCAATCGCGCGAGGCTCGCGCCGATCGCCGGAATCTGCTCGGGTGAATTGCGCTGCCTGTACATCCACGACGGCGCGATATCCGGCGCGTCGGTCTCGACGACCAGCGCATCGAACGGCAGCTGTTCGGCGAGTCGCCGGATCTGCCGGGCGCGCTCGAACGTCAGGTTGCCGCCGAACCCAAGATGCATGCCCTGATCGATGTATGCCTGCGCCTGCTGGAAACTGCCATTGAACGCGTGCGCGATGCCGCGATGAATCTGATGCCGGCGCAGCCCTTTGATCACCTGATCCTGCGATTTGCGCACATGGCAGATGACCGGCAAATCGAATTCGCGCGCGAGCTGCAACTGGCCGTTGTAGAAAAACTGCTGGCGCGCATCGTCGAGGCCGTCGACGAAATAGTCGAGCCCGATCTCGCCGATGCCGACGAAGCGCGGATCGTCGAGACTCGCCTCGATCTCCATGCGCAACAGGTCGAGGTCGGCATCGACGGCGTGCGGCGTGAACAGCGGATGAATGCCGAGCGCGTACGCGCCGCCGTCGATGCGATGCGCGAGCGCGCGCACCGCCGCGAAGTTCTGTCGCCCGATCGCCGGAATCACGATGCGCGACACCCCCGCATGGCGCGCGGACGCCGCAACCGCATCACGGTCGGCGTCGAACTCCGAAGCGTCGAGATGGCAGTGCGTGTCGATCCACATGGGTTATCTCGCTGGCAAGAGGACGGACCGAAGGCGGCCCGCACTCAGACCGGCACCGGCGGCTCTTCGTGCAGCACGCCGTCGCGCAACCGCATGATGCGATCACAGCGGCCCGCCAGCTCCGGGTCGTGCGTGACGATCACGAAGCTCGTCTCGAGCGTGCGCGACAGTTCGAGCATCAGGTTGAAGACCGTGTCGGCGGTGCCGCCGTCAAGGTTACCGGTCGGCT
This sequence comes from Paraburkholderia sp. 40, assembly GCF_050434105.1. Lineage (NCBI taxonomy): Bacteria > Pseudomonadati > Pseudomonadota > Betaproteobacteria > Burkholderiales > Burkholderiaceae > Paraburkholderia > Paraburkholderia sp. 40. The sequence continues at coordinate 1,313,212 of NZ_JBNPVY010000004.1, forward strand.
CGTCGGCGAGCACGCAGGCGGGCTTCGTGACGAGCGCACGCGCGATCGCGACACGCTGACGCTCGCCGCCCGACAGCTCGCCCGGCCGATGCTTCGCGCGATGCCCCATGCCGACGCGCTCCAGCACCGCCATGGCCTCGCGGCGCGCGACTTCGGTCGTCTCGCGACGAATCCGCAGCGGCATCGCGACGTTATCGAGCGCGGAAAACTCGGGCAACAGATGGTGAAACTGATACACGAAACCGAGCGCGCGATTGCGCAGGTCGTTGCGCTCGCGCTCGGAGAGCTTCGTGAACGGCTTGCCGAGCACCGACACGTGGCCCGCGCTCGGATCGTCGAGACCGCCGAGCACGTGCAGCAGCGTGCTCTTGCCGGAGCCCGACGCGCCGACGATCGCGAGCTTCTCGCCGCGCCGCACGGCGAGTTGCGCATTGTTGAGCACCTGCACGTTCAGGCCGCCCTGGACGAACGATTTGGAAATGCCGGTGGCTTCGAGCACGAACGGATGCGACGCGGAGTCCTGAGCGGTCATGGATGAATCGGTTGAGGGATGGACGAGGCGGTCATTCATAGCGCAGCGCCTCCGCCGGACGGACCTTCGCGCCGCGCCAGCTCGGATAGAGCGTCGCGAGCGCCGACAGCACGAACGCGATGATGCCGATGCGCGCGACGTCCGCCGGAACCAGCTCGGACGGCAGCTCGCTGATGAAGTACACCGACGGCGGCAGGAATTGCACGCCGAGCAGATGCTCGATCATCGGCACGAGCCACGGAATGCTCCACGCGATCAGGCAGCCGAGCGCGACGCCGGTCGCCGTGCCGATGAAGCCGATCGTCACGCCCTGCACGACGAAGATCTTCATGATCGAGCCGGGTTGCGCGCCGAGCGTGCGCAGGATCGCGATATCGGCCTGCTTGTTGGTCACCGTCATCACCAGCGACGACACCAGATTGAACGCGGCCACCGCAATGATCAGCGTCAGGATGATGAACATCATGCGCTTCTCGATCTGCACCGCCGAGAACCAGGTCTTGTTCTGCTGGGTCCAGTCGCGGATGTACAGATCGCCCGACAGCGTGCGCGCGAGCTGATGCGCGACTTCCGGCGCGCGCTGCATGTCCGTGAGGCGCAGCCGCACGCCGGTCGGCGCGGGCAGCCGGAACAGCGCCTGTGCGTCCTTGATGTTGATCAGCGCGAGCGTGCTGTCGTATTCGTAATGGCCCGACTCGAAGATGCCGACCACCGTGAACTGCTTCAGGCGCGGCAGCATGCCGGCCGGCGTGATCGTGCCTTCGGGCGCGACGAGCGTGATCTTGTCGTTCAGCTGCACCCCGAGATTGGCCGCGAGATCGGCGCCGAGCACGATGCCGAAGTCGCCCGGCACGAGGTCGGCCAGCTTGCCGCCCTTCATTTCCTTGCCGATATCGGACACTTCAGGCTCGAGCGTCGGCTCGATGCCACGCAACGCGACGCCGCTCACCGCGTCCTGACGCGTCAGCAGCGCCTGGGCCTCGACGTAGGGCGCCGCGCCGATCACCTGCCTGTTCTGTCGCGCCTCCTTCGCGGTCAGCTGCCAGTCGGGCATCGAACCGGTCGGCGAAAAGATCTCGACGTGCGCGAGCACCGACAGCATGCGGTCGCGCACCTCTTTCTGAAAGCCGTTCATCACCGACAACACGACGATCAGCGCCGCGACGCCAAGCGCGATGCCCGACATCGACACCAGCGCGATGAACGAAATGAAGCCGTTACCGGTCGTGCGTTTGCCGGCGCGTGTGTAGCGCCAGCCAATCTGCCATTCGTAGGGAAATTTCAAGCGAATCCTCTTGTGCGTTCTTCGACTGTATGTCGGGACCGGCGGACATCGAGCGTCCGCCGTGCGGCCCGAACGTCGTGATCGTTGGGCTCGCGGCGGCGCGGATCGTTCCTCGCTCGCCCGGCCGCGGTGCGGTTCTGCCGGCGCATAGAGGCGCGGCGCCGCGGTGCGCCACCCTGCCGGGTCCGGCGATCAAGCGCGAAGTTTGCCACACAATGCCGCCGGCTCGCGCAAAGGACGTGCCTTGGCGGCGCCATCGACAAACCGGCCGCGCTTCGTCGAAATACTCGCACCGTTTGCCCTACAATGCGCAGCATCATGCCTGCCGACCGCCTCCATCTTCTGCTGCCCTTCGCGCTGCCCGCCGCGGCCAACGCCTCCACCGCGCTTCACGACATCCAGTGTCCCGCTCTCGACCGGCTGATCGCGCGCGCGACGCTCATCGAGCGCGTGATCGGCGAGGATTTTCAGCGCACGCTGCCGCACGAGCGCTGGGTCGCGCGACAATTCGGCGCGCTGCCCGACGGCGCCTCGGCCGCCGCCGACGAAGCCCCGCTCGCGCCCTACATGCTGCGCGCCGACGGCGGCGAACCCGGCAGCGCGACGTGGGCCTGCGTGCAGCCGGTACACGTGCACATTGCGCACGACCACCTGGTGCTGATCGACCCGGCGTCGCTCAATCTGTCGGACGACGAAGCGAGCACGCTGCTCGCGCTTGCGCGTCCGCTGATCGAGGAACTCGGCGTGCGCATCGAGGCGCCCAAGCCAATCCGCTGGTATCTGTCGAGCGACGCTTTCGGTTCGCTCGCGGGCGCGTCGCCGTTGCGCGCGAGCGGCCGCAACATCGAGATCTGGTTGCCGCACGAAGCGCATTCCGGCGAACGCTCTCGCGCGTGGATGAAGCTGCAGAACGAAGTGCAGATGGCGTGGTTCGAGCATCCGGTCAACGAAGCGCGGGAGGCGCGCGGGCTGCCGGCCGTCAACTCGATCTGGTTTCACGCGCAAGGCGCCGCGCGGAGCGTGCGCAGTCCGTTCGCGCAGGTACTGTCCGATGCCGCCGCAACGCGCGGTCTCGCGCTCAGCGCGGGGGTCGCGACAGGCGCGCCGCCGGCGTCGTATCGCGAACTGGCCGCGGCGCTGCGCGGTACCACCTACGGCAGCGGCGCAACGCTCGTCGAACTCGACCCCTTCTCCGCGCCCTACATCGAACAGGACTGGGCGCGCTGGAACCAGGCATTCGCCGCGCTGCAGACCGACTGGTTCGCGCCCGCGCTCGCGGCACTGCAGTCGGGCGAACTCGCCGAGCTCGGCCTCACGCTGTGCGGCGACACCGGCTCGGTGACGCTGACGGTCACGCGCGGCGATCTGCACAAATTCTGGCGGCGGCGCGTGCTGGCCTCGCTTTTCATCGAATGATCCACGACCCTTCCGCATGACCCGAATCGTTACGCGCCCCTGCTCCCCCGTCGACGCCGAAGTGCTGACCCGCTGCGGCCTGCATCCGGTGCTCGCGCGCCTGTACGCATCGCGCGGCGTGTGCCTGCCCGAGGACGTCGAAACCGGCCTCGCGCGGCTCGTGCCGCCCGCCGAACTGAAGGGCTGCGACGCGGCCGCCGCGCTGCTCGCCGACGCGCTCCAGCAGCAGCGCCGCATGCTGGTCGTCGCCGACTACGACTGCGACGGCGCGACCGCCTGCGCGGTCGCGGTGCGCGGGCTGCGCATGTTCGGCGCGCGCATCGACTACCTGGTGCCGAACCGCATGGAGCACGGCTACGGGCTCACGCCGGACATCGTCGAGCTGGCGGCGCGTAGCGCGGCCGGCAAGCCCGATCTGCTGATCACCGTCGACAACGGCATCGCGAGCGTCGACGGCGTCGCGGCAGCCAACGCTCTCGGCATCGACGTGCTCGTCACAGACCACCATCTGCCCGGCGACGAACTACCCGTCGCGCGCGCAATCGTCAATCCGAACCAGCCCGGCTGCACGTTCCCGAGCAAGTGCCTCGCCGGCGTCGGCGTGATGTTCTACGTGCTGCTCGCGCTGCGCGCCGAACTGCGCCGCCGTGGGGCGTTCGGCGACGCGCTGCCCGAGCCGCGCCTCGACGGCCTGCTCGATCTGGTCGCACTCGGCACCGTCGCCGATGTCGTCAAACTCGACGGCAACAACCGCGTGCTGGTCGCGCAAGGTCTGCAGCGCATCCGCCGCGGCCGCATGCAGCCGGGCATCGCCGCGCTGTTTCGCGCCGCCGCGCGCGATGCGCGCAACGCCTCCGGCTTCGACCTCGGCTTCGCGCTGGGACCGCGCCTGAACGCGGCGGGTCGGCTGTCGGACATGTCGCTCGGCATCGAATGCCTGACCACCGACGACGTCGGCCGCGCCTGGGAACTCGCGCAGCAGCTCGACACGATGAACCGCGAGCGCCGTGAAATCGAGGCGGGCATGCAGCAGCAGGCGCTGGACGACCTGTCGACGGTCGATCCCGACGGCGCGACCACGATCACGTTGTTCAATCCGGGCTGGCATCAGGGCGTGATCGGCATCGTCGCGGGACGGCTGAAAGAGAAGTTCCACCGCCCGTCGTTCACGTTCGCGCCGGCCGACGATACCGGCATGCTCGTCAAGGGCTCGGGCCGCTCGATCGCGGGCTTCCACCTGCGCGACGCGCTCGATCTGATCTCGAAGCGCGAGCCGGACCTGATCGTCAAATTCGGCGGCCACGCGATGGCCGCGGGCCTGACGATCGCCGCCGCCGACGTGCCGCGCTTCACCGCCGCGTTCGAGGCGGTCGGCCGCGAGTGGCTGTCCGCGGAGGCGCTCGCGCGCACGATCGAAACCGACGGCGAGCTCGAAGACGCGTACTTCACGCCGCAATTCGTCGAAATGCTCGACGCGGCCGTCTGGGGCCAGGGTTTTCCGGCGCCGGTGTTCTCCGGCGAATTCGAGGTCGCCTCGCAGGCGTTGGTGAAGGACAAGCACCTGAAGCTGCAACTGCTGCGCGGCCGCCAGCGCTTCAACGCGATCTGGTTCAATCACACCGACACGCTGCCCGCGCGCACCACCGTCGCCTACCGGCTCGCGAGCGATACATGGAACGGCGTGTCGCGCGTGCAACTGATCGTCGAGCACGCGGTGAGCTGAAATCTTCCGCAAAATCAATCGCGAACACGCGCCAGATCGCCCGCGAGGCTCCGGCGCGGCGTGCCGATCGGCTATAATTTCTCCTTTTTACGAAGCTATACAAGATCGACATGGAAGCGGAACGTCTCAACGCGATCGAAGCCTCTCTGGCCGACCTGCGCAAGCGCGCGGACGACCTACGGGGGTATCTTTGACTACGACGACAAAGCACTGCGTCTAATCGAAGTCAACCGGGAACTCGAAGACCCGGACGTCTGGAACGACTCGAAGCACGCCCAGGCACTCGGTAAGGAAAAGAAGCTGCTCGACGACACGGTCGGCAAGCTCACGTCGATCACGAACGACGTGCGCGACGCGCAAGACCTGTTCGAGATGGCACGCGAAGAAGCCGACGACGACACGCTGCTCGCCTGCGAGGGTGACGCCCAGGCCATCGAGGCACGCGTGGCCGACATGGAATTCCGCCGGATGTTCGCTAATCCGGCCGATCCCAACAACGCCTTTCTCGACATCCAGGCCGGCGCCGGCGGCACCGAGGCGTGCGACTGGGCGTCGATGCTGCTGCGCCAGTATCTGCGTTATTGCGAGCGCAAGGGCTTCAAGACCGAAGTGCTCGAGCAGACCGAAGGCGACGTCGCCGGCATCAAGAACGCGACGATCAAGATCGAAGGCGAATACGCGTACGGCTTCCTGCGTACCGAAACCGGCGTGCACCGGCTCGTGCGCAAGTCGCCGTTCGACTCGTCGGGCGGTCGTCACACGTCGTTCTCGTCGGTGTTCGTGTACCCGGAAATCGACGACTCGATCGAAGTCGACATCAACCCGGCCGACCTGCGCATCGACACGTACCGTGCTTCGGGAGCGGGCGGTCAGCACATCAACAAGACCGACTCGGCGGTGCGTATCACGCACATGCCGTCGGGCATCGTCGTGCAGTGCCAGAACGACCGCTCGCAGCACCGCAACCGCGCCGAAGCAATGGCGATGCTGAAATCGCGCCTGTATGAAGCGGAAATCCGCAAGCGTCAGGCCGAGCAGGACAAGCTGGAAGCCGGCAAGACCGATGTGGGTTGGGGCCATCAGATCCGTTCGTACGTGCTCGACAACAGCCGCATCAAGGATCTGCGCACCAACGTCGAAATCAGCAATACGAAGAGCGTGCTCGACGGTGACCTCGATCCGTTCATCAGCGCGAGCCTGAAACAGGGCGTCTAAGCGCGCACGGCGCGGCCCCGTTCACCGATCGGGACCGCGCCTTCTTCGTTGCTGCTTTTGCGTTGCTTCCACGCCATTTATTCGCCGTTTTTCCAGTACCGCCTGAGGTTTTTACACTGACTGACTGGCTTCCCGCCAGCGGAGCACTCCGCGGCGGGCCACCGAATACCAAATCATCATGACCGAACCGACCCAGCCGACTGTCGTGCCCGAAGCGGACGACAACAAGATCATCGCCGAGCGCCGCGAAAAGCTGCGCGAAATGCGTGAGCGAGGCGTCGCCTATCCGAACGATTTCCGTCCCACGCACCACGCCGAAGATCTGCAGGCGCAGTACGAGCACGCCGACAAGGAAGCGCTCGAAGCGCATCCGCTCGAAGTCGCGATCGCTGGCCGCATGATGCTGAAACGCGTGATGGGCAAGGCAAGTTTCGCAACCGTGCGCGACGGCTCGGGTCAGATCCAGTTCTTCATCACACCGGCCGACGTCGGTCAGGAGACCTACGACGCGTTCAAGAAGTGGGACATGGGCGACATCGTCGCCGCGCGCGGCGTGCTGTTCCGCACCAACAAGGGCGAGCTATCGGTGCGCTGCACGGAGCTGCGTCTGCTGTCGAAGTCGCTGCGTCCGTTGCCGGACAAGTTCCACGGTCTCGCCGACCAGGAAATGAAGTACCGCCAGCGCTATGTCGATCTGATCGTCACGCCGGAAACGCGCCGCACGTTCGTCGCGCGCACGAAGGCGATTTCGTCGATCCGCAAGTACATGGCCGACGCGAACTTCATGGAAGTCGAAACACCGATGCTGCACCCGATTCCGGGCGGCGCGGCGGCCAAGCCGTTCTCGACGCACCACAATGCGCTCGACATGCAGATGTTCCTGCGCATCGCGCCGGAGCTGTACCTGAAGCGGCTGGTGGTGGGCGGCTTCGAGCGCGTGTTCGAGATCAATCGTAATTTCCGCAACGAGGGCGTATCCGTGCGCCACAACCCGGAATTCACGATGATCGAATTCTACGCGGCCTACACCGATTACAAGTGGCTGATGGACTTCACCGAGCAGCTGATTCGCCAGGCGGCGATCGATGCGCTCGGCACGGCCACCATCACATATCAGGGCCGCGAGCTCGATCTGTCGAAGCCGTTCCATCGGCTCACGATCACGCAGGCGATCCAGAAATACGCGCCGCAATACACGAACGAGCAGCTCGCCGACGGCACGTTCCTGCGCGCCGAGCTGAAGAAGTTCGGCGTCGATGCGTCGCAGCCGCAGTTCCTCAACGCGGGCGTCGGCTCGCTGCAACTGGCGCTGTTCGAAGAGACCGCCGAGTCGCAACTGTGGGAGCCGACCTACATCATCGACTACCCGATCGAGGTGTCGCCGCTCGCGCGTGCGTCGGACAAGGTGGAAGGCATCACCGAGCGTTTCGAGCTGTTCATCACCGGCCGCGAAATCGCCAACGGGTTCTCGGAGCTGAACGATCCGGAAGATCAGGCCGCGCGCTTCAAGAAGCAGGTCGACCAGAAAGACGCCGGCGACGAGGAAGCGATGTTCTACGACGCCGACTACATCCGCGCGCTCGAGTACGGCATGCCGCCGGCGGGCGGCTGCGGTATCGGCATCGACCGTCTGGTCATGATGCTGACCGATAGCCCGAGCATCCGCGACGTGATTCTGTTCCCGCATCTGCGTCGCGAGGATTGAGCGACGCTTGGCGCGAGCGCTCGTTGTGCTTCGCGCGCAATGCGATGGTTTGAAGAGCGCCCGGTTGATGCCGGGCGTTTTTTTATGCGCGCGTTTTCCCTCCGTGGGACCGTTTTCTGCTTCTGATCGTTTGTAACCAGCGGTAAAAGCTTCACGATCGCGCGCAAGTCGCCGTGGTCGCAACAATCTTAAAAGCTTGCTGAGACCAAGGCGCGCCACGTAGAGGCCAGCGATCCACACACCTGGCCGCCACCGGGCCGGTTACAAATAGAAACGCTGCCCGGATCGAATTGCCCGACACTCGGTCTCACAAGAAGTCGGCTCTGTCAGAAACGGAGGCCCTACATGGACACCACTACTCATCAACCCACGCAGCCACGTCGTCTTCATCCCTTGATCGCGGTGGCCGCCGGCGCGGTGCTCGTCGCGAGTCTCGTCGCTACCGCGGCGATCACCGGCGTGTTCCCGAAGGCGTCGGGTAACGGCGCACAGAACGATCGGACGCAGGCCGCGCAGGTCAGCACGCAAGCGCCGGGCGTCGTCGATTCGGCCGCGCCGGTCAAGCCATCTGCGCAACAGCGGCAGGATCAGGCTCAGCAAGCGGTGCCGGCCGCCCCTGCCGCCGCTCCGACCCAGCAGCAAGACGCGCAGCAACAGCAGGCACAGGCCGCGCCGCAATATGCGCAGCAGCCGGCGCCGCATGCCGCTTATTGCTCGACTTGCGGCACCGTCGTCGCGATCTCGGCGGTTCGGCATGAAGGACATGGCACCGGCATTGGCGCGGTCGGCGGTGCGGTGGCCGGGGGCGTCGTCGGGAATCAATTCGGCGCCGGCGGCGGGCGTACCGCGATGACGCTGCTCGGCGCGCTGGGCGGCGGGTTCGCCGGCAACTCGGTCGAAAAACATCTGCGCAGCACGACGTCGTATTCGGTGCGCGTGCACATGGAAGACGGCAAGACGCGCTACTTCACCTATAGCGAGGCGCCGCCGTTCCGCGACGGCGAGCGCGTGCGCGTTCAGAACGGCGGCCTCGTCGCCGACTGATCTCGGCGCCCAACGTTCGTCGACGCGCCATGAAAAAAGGCGATTCCATCGGAATCGCCTTTTCTTTGGAGTTCAATGCACCCGTTCGAACACGCGTTCAATAATCCGCGTCTTCGATCCATGCCGCCTGAATCGCTTCGAGAATCTTCTCGCTCGAACGGTTCGGATCGTCGTCGAAGCCTTCGAGCTCGGTCACCCAGCGGTGCAGGTCGGTGAAACGCACCTGCTGTGGATCGACGTCCTGATGCTTGTCCGTCAGAGCCATCGCGATGTCTTGCGTATCGGTCCACTTCATGGCGGCACCCTCCTGTTAGTGGTTTTCCTTCGCGTGATTGATCGAGTAACGCGGAATTTCGACGACCAGATCCTGCTCGTCCGGCATGACCGCCTGACACGACAGGCGCGAAGCCGGTTCCAGCCCCCATGCCTTGTCCAACAGATCGTCCTCGTCTTCCTCGGATGGCGTCAAGGCGGCGAAACCCTCACGCACGACTACGTGGCACGTCGTGCACGCGCACGACTTCTCGCATGCATGCTCGATTTCGATACCGTTATCGAGCAGGTTGTCGCAGATGCTCTTGCCGGGAACGGCGTCGATCACCGCGCCTTCCGGGCACAGTTCGACGTGAGGCAGCACAACGATTTGAGGCATACAGTTTCCGTTTGGGTCTGAGGCACGGCGGCTGCCAGCAATGCCGCGTGCAGGCTCCGTACCATTTTACTGGCGGCGCGCGGACTTTTTAAGTCCGCGCGACGCGATCGGTGGTTCGTGGGGGCGCAGTTCGTGCGTGGCCTGAGCGCGCGTCGCGTGCACGTTGCTGTCGCTACGCTCGCCCGTTCAGATCTCGTCGAGCTTGCGGCCCGACAGCGCGCGGCGAATTCCCTTGTTCATGCGGCGCGCGGCGAATTCGTCGGTGCCTTCGGCGAGCGCCTTCGTCGCGGCTTCGATCGCGCCGACGTCTTCGCCTGGCGCGACGTTGCGCAGCGCGGCGAGCAGCGCGTCGAGTTCGGCGCGTTCGCTGTCGTCGAGCAGCTCGGCGTCGGCGGCGAGCGCCGCGTCGGTCGCTTCGACGAGACGCTGCGCTTCGACCTGCGCCTCGCGCAATGCGCGCGCGCGCATGTCGATTTCAGCGGTCGAAAAGCTGTCTTCGAGCATGCGCGCGATGTCGTCGTCGGCGAGGCCATACGAAGGCTTCACGACGACCGATGCCTCCACGCCCGACGCCAGCTCGCGCGCAAACACCGACAGCAGGCCGTCGGCGTCGACCTGATAGGTCACGCGAATGCGCGCGGCGCCGGCGGCCATCGGCGGAATGCCGCGCAGTTCGAAGCGCGCGAGCGAACGGCAATCGCTGACGAGCTCGCGCTCGCCTTGGACGACGTGAATCGCCATCGCGGTCTGGCCGTCCTTGAAGGTCGTGAAATCCTGCGCGCGCGCGACTGGAATCGTCGAGTTGCGCGGAATGATCTTTTCGGTGAGGCCACCCATCGTCTCGACGCCGAGCGACAGCGGAATCACGTCGAGCAGTAGCCATTCGTCGCCTTCCGCCCCGCGGTTGCCGGCCAGCAGATCGGCCTGGATCGCGGCGCCGAGTGCGACGACCTGATCCGGATCGAGATTGACGAGCGGCGGCTGGCCGAAGAACGCCTCGACCGCGCGGCGGATCACCGGCATGCGCGTCGCGCCGCCGACCAGCACGACGCCCTTGATTTCCTTCGTGGTGACCTTCGCGTCGCGCAGCGCCTTTTTCGTCGGGCCCAGCGTGCGTTGCACCAGCGCGGCCGTGATGGTCTCGAAAGTGGCTTCGTCGATCGTCAGATCGAGCGCGGTGCCGTTGGCAAGCGTGAGCTTGAGGGTAGTTTGCGACGCGCTCGACAGCGCCTCCTTGGCCTCGCGCACGCTATCGAGCAGCAGGCGCACGTCGTGCGGCGCGAGCGTCTGCGACGCGATGCCGGCCTGTTCGAGCACATGGCGATATAGCGCATGGTCGAAGTCGTCGCCGCCGAGCGCGGAATCGCCGCCCGCCGCGAGCACTTCGAAAACGCCCTTGGTGAGCTTCAGGATCGACAGGTCGAAGGTGCCGCCGCCGAGGTCGTAGACCGCGTACAAACCTTCGGCGCCGTTGTCGAGACCGTAGGCGATCGCCGCGGCGGTCGGTTCGTTGAGCAGACGCAGCACGTTCAGCCCCGCGAGGCGCGCGGCGTCCTTGGTCGCCTGGCGCTGCGCTTCGTCGAAGTAAGCGGGCACCGTGATTACCGCGCCGACCAGTTCGTCGCCGAGCGTGTCTTCGGCGCGCTGGCGCAGCGTCGCGAGAATTTCAGCCGATACCTCGACCGGGCTCTTCACGCCGTCGACGGTGCGGATCTGCACCATGCCGGGAGCATCGACGAAATCGTACGGCGCGTTCTCGGCGCCCTCCACCTCGGCCTTGCCGCGACCCATGAAGCGCTTGACCGACACGATCGTATTGCGCGGGTCGCTCGCGGCCTCGGCCTTCGCCCGGCGGCCGATGCGACGGCCGCCCTGTTCCAGGTAACGCACCACCGACGGCAGCAGCACGTGCCCGTCTTCGTCGGGCAGCACATCGGGCACGCCGCTGCGCACAGCGGCGACGAGGGAGTTGGTGGTGCCGAGATCGATACCGACCGCCAGACGCCGCTGGTGAGGCGCCGGCGCCATGCCGGGTTCGGAGATTTGCAGTAAGGCCATCTAGATCTTCTCGGGGACGTTGTGCCCCGTCCTGAATGTTCGCGTTGCTGGGGTGATGCCGCGGCTCGCGGCCGCTCTGGTTTTTTGTTTGTCGCTTACTACTGTTGCTGCTTGCCCGCGCCCCGCTTTTGCGCGCGTCGCACGAAAGCGCGCTAGCCTTCGAGCCGCTCGATCTGGGCATCGATTTCCGACGCGACGCGCTCGATGAACATCAGCTGCCGCACCGCCTCGCCCGCCGCCTGATTCGCGCCGTGATCGAGCGATGCGCCGAGCTTGTCGAAGCGCCGACGCTCCTCGTCGCGCAACTCGATGAGCAGCGCGTCGAGCGCGTCGACGTTCTTCGCCGCGGCCGCGTCCTCGATGTTCTCGCGCCACTCCATCTGCTGCATCAGGAACGCGGGCTCCATCGCCGTGTTGTTCTCCGCGCCGACGTTGATGCCGCGCAACGACAGCAGATAGGTCGCGCGCTTGAGCGGATCGCGCAGCGTCTGATAGGCCTCGTTCGCGCGCGTCGCCCACTGCATCGCGATACGCCTTTGCGCATCGCCGGCCGCCGCGAAGCGATCCGGATGCACCTGCGCCTGCACGGTGCGGTACGCGTGATCGAGCGTGCTCGCGTCGAGCGCGAATTGCGCCGGCAGACCAAACAGATCGAAGTGGCTGTCGTTCAGCGAGGCCATCGGATTAAAGTCCGTTGATGAAAACTGGTATGGAGACGTTGGGCCTTGTCAGGCGTGACCGGTTCAGTGGAGCGCGGATCAAACTAAAAAGGCGGCCCGCGCCGCCTTTTATCCGCCGCACGCGGAAGGTAACGAATCTAGACGCGGAACGACTCGCCGCAGCCGCATTCGTCTTTCACGTTCGGGTTGTTGAACCTGAAGCCTTCGTTCAGCCCCTCGCGCGCGAAGTCGAGCTCCGTGCCGTCGATATACGCGAGACTCTTCGGGTCGACGACGACCTTCACGCCGCCCGTCTCGAACACCTGATCTTCCGGCGCGAGTTCGTCCACGTACTCAAGCTTGTAGGCGAGGCCCGAGCAACCGGTGGTGCGCACGCCGACGCGCAACCCGATGCCTTTACCGCGGCGGGTCAGATACCTCTGGACGTGCTGTGCTGCCTTTTCGGTCAACGTAATTGCCATAACGTTTCTCAGTTGCCAGAGTGCGCGGCGCGCGTGTTCGCGCCGCGCTCACCGGTTGCTTCTTTCTTACCCTGTTGCTCAGGCGGCCTTGCCGTCTTCGATAACCGCTGCTTCGCCGTGGCGCTGCTTGTAGTCGGCGACCGCTGCCTTGATCGCGTCTTCCGCGAGGATCGAGCAATGGATCTTCACCGGCGGCAGTGCCAGTTCTTCGGCGATCTGCGTGTTCTTGATCGACATCGCCTGGTCGAGCGTCTTGCCCTTCACCCATTCGGTGACGAGCGAGCTCGATGCGATGGCCGAGCCGCAGCCGTAGGTCTTGAACTTCGCGTCTTCGATGATGCCGTCCGCGCCGACGCGGATCTGCAGCTTCATCACGTCGCCGCAGGCCGGCGCGCCGACCATGCCGGTACCGACCGTGTCGTCGTCCTTCGCGAAGGAACCGACGTTGCGCGGGTTTTCGTAGTGGTCGAGGACCTTGTCGCTATATGCCATGATTACACTCCTTGATTCGTTTCAACCTGCAATGCGATGAACGTTCGATGTCCGCTTCGTCCAGCCGGCGCGTCAGTGCGCGGCCCACTGGATGGTCGACAGATCGATCCCGTCCTTGTGCATTTCCCACAGCGGCGACAGATCGCGCAGCTTGGAAATCTTCGACTTCAGCAGGTTGATCACGTAATCGATTTCCTGCTCGGTCGTGAAGCGCCCCACCGTGAAGCGGATCGAGCTGTGCGCGAGTTCGTCGTTGCGGCCAAGCGCGCGCAGCACGTACGACGGCTCCAGCGACGCCGATGTGCACGCCGAGCCCGACGACACCGCGACGTCCTTCACCGCCATGATCAGCGATTCGCCTTCGACGAAATTGAAGCTGATGTTCAGGTTGTGCGGCACACGCTTTTCCATGTCGCCGTTCACATACACTTCCTCGATTTGCGACAGGCCTTTCAGCAGCCGGTCACGCAGCATGCGGATGCGCTCGTTTTCGGTCGCCATCTCTTCACGCGCGATACGGAACGCTTCACCCATGCCGACGATCTGGTGCGTGGCGAGCGTGCCCGAACGCATGCCGCGCTCGTGACCGCCGCCGTGCATCTGCGCCTCGATTCGGATACGCGGCTTGCGACGCACGTAAAGCGCGCCGATGCCCTTCGGGCCGTAGGTCTTGTGCGCCGAGAACGACATCAGGTCGACCTTCAGCTTCTGCAGATCGATCTGGATCTTGCCGGTGGCCTGCGCCGCGTCGACGTGGAAAATGATGCCCTTCTCGCGCGTGATCTCGCCAATCGCCTCGATGTCCTGGATGACGCCGATCTCGTTGTTGACCGACATCACCGACACCAGAATCGTGTCCGGGCGCAGCGCCGCCTTGAAGGCGTCGAGGTCGATCAGACCGTCGTCCTTGACATCCAGATAGGTGACTTCGAAGCCTTCGCGCTCGAGCTCGCGGGTGGTGTCCAGCACCGCCTTGTGCTCGGTCTTCACCGTGATGATGTGCTTGCCCTTGCTCTTGTAGAAGTGCGCGGCACCTTTCAGAGCGAGGTTGTCCGACTCCGTCGCACCCGAGGTCCAGATGATTTCGCGTGGATCAGCGTTCACGAGCGCGGCCACCTGCTCGCGCGCTTCCTCGACTGCGCGCTCGGCGGTCCAGCCATAAGCGTGACTACGCGACGCGGGATTGCCGAACTGCTCGCGCAGATACGGGATCATCTTGTCCACCACACGCGGATCGATCGGCGTCGTGGCGCTGTAGTCCATGTAGATGGGCAGATGGAGAGAGTCGTTGTTCATCAATTGCTCCGGGGACGTCATGTGCTCTGGCTTCTGGGTTCGATATGGGGCTGCGGCGAGGGTTTTCTTTTGCGTGCCGCGCTTCACGAACCGGCCATGTTGAAAACGGAATTGGGACCCTTGGGCGCCACGCGGACGGGTTCGACCGCCGGAGCGTCGTTGCGCCTGTCGCGCAGCACGGCCGGCGTGCCTTCGCGCGAACGCTGCTGATCCACCAGATCCTTCAGCGAAACCGAATCGAGGTATTCGACCATTTTCTGGTTCAGCGTCGACCACAGTTCATGCGTCATGCAGTGGCCGTCGTGCTGCTTGGTGCCTTCGCATGTGCCCTTACCGCCGCACTGGGTGGCGTCGAGCGGTTCGTCGACCGCGATGATGATGTCGGCCACCGTCACCTCTTCGGCACGGCGCGCGAGATTGTAGCCACCGCCCGGTCCGCGCACGGACTCGACGATTTCATGACGGCGCAGCTTGCCAAACAGCTGCTCGAGATACGACAGGGAGATGTGTTGGCGCTGGCTGATACCCGCAAGCGTCACCGGGCCCTGCTCCTGGCGCAGCGCCAGGTCGATCATCGCCGTGACGGCGAAACGGCCTTTCGTGGTGAGTCTCATATGATGTGGGAACCGCAATTCTCGACAAGTTTGGTCAAGTATAAATACATGAGCAAATGAGTCAAGTATGGGCGGTAAATTTTGTGTCATTCGCTTAATTGATCGCCATACGTCGACGCCGCGCCCCCACCCGTGGTGCGCCTGCGTTCTTCGCCCGATGCCTACGCGAGCAACTGCGGGCGCAGCGCGGCGATCAGCCCGCGGCAGGCTACTTCGCACTGATCGAGCACGACCTCGAAGCCTTCCGCGCCGCCGAAATACGGATCGACAACCTCTCGCGCGCCGCTCCAGCGGCCATCCGACTCAGGCACGAACTCCATCAGCAGACGGATCTTGTCGCGCTGTGCGGGCGGGCACAGTTGACGCAACGCGGCGACGTTTCGGTCGTCCATGGCAATCAGCAGATCGAAGCGCTCGAAGTCCGCGACCGTGATCTGGCGGCCCCGCAGCGCGTCGAGCGCATAGCCGCGCTGGCGGGCCGCGTGTTGCGCGCGTTCGTCGGGTGCCGCGCCGATGTGCCAATCGCCGGTGCCGGCCGAATCGATCAGGATGCAGTCCCCAAGCTTCGCCTCGTCGACCAGATGACGCATCACGCCCTCCGCCGTCGGTGAACGGCAGATATTCCCGAGGCAAACGAAACAGATGGATACAGTTTTCATCAGGGATTTTCGACGCTCGAGGCGCCGCGCGTCAGGTCGTCAGACAGTCAGCAGACTGCGCCGCGATTATACAAATCTCGACAGATTCGCGCCGAGCGGGGCGCAGCCAGCAAAATCAGCGGCTTCGGACCGTCGCGGTCCGCCGCGTCGGCTTACGATGCCTCGGCGAGCGGCGTCGCCGTGACGGCACGCATTGGCTTGGCCGGCAATGCCGACGCCGTATCGATCATGCCGTACGACACCGCGCGTGCGAGTTCGGCGGTCAGATGGTTGGCGTCGAGCGGCATCTGCGAAGCGCGTGAAGCGGTTTGGCCGTTGACGTGCAGAAAGGCGAGCACCGCGAGCGGTACAACGATAGCTAGGGGCCAGTACACCGATATTGTCTTTTTCATGATGTGTTTTTCAATTAGGGGCGCATGAGCTTATGACGCACTATGCCCTAACGAAATGCTATAGGAATTCACAATCGGGAAAAACCCACCCGCGCGAGATAGATCGTTGCTTGATACGAAACAGTCAATTGACACGTCTTTCGGGAAGAGTGGGGCATCGCTGGCACACAAAAGTAAAGCTTACAAACGCATACAAAGCCGCCGCGACGGACGGCGACAATGACGGTCTTATTCTTATCCTTACGCTTCTTTGCACTTGCATCGGTCCCACAAAATGAAACGCATTGCACCTCTCGCTGGCCTGGTGGCCGCCGCGCTGCTCGGCGGCTGCGCGATCTATCCGGACGGCACACCGACGTACGGCAACGGCTACGGCGCCTATAGCGGCTACAACGGTTATGACGATTCCGCATACGCGCCGGGTGCCGCAGTCGTGCCGCAAACCAATGTGTACCTCGGTTACGGCGATTACGGTCCGGGACGCTACTACGGCCCGGCGCCGGGCTCTGGCTATCGCGGCTATCCGGATCGCGGTCATCCGAACGACAATGACTGGCAGCACGGCGCTCACGGCAACGGTCATGGCAACAATGGCGACGGTCCTGGACAAGCGCACGGCGGCCCGCCGCCGCAGGGCGCAGCGGGCGGTCCGCATGGCCCTGGTGGCGCCAATGGCGGCCCGCACCCCGGCGCGGGCGGCCCGCCGCCGGGCCAGCCGCAAGCCGGCAACGGCGGCGGACGAGGCAACGATTTGGGGAGAAATGCGCCCGCGCGTCAGCCGGGGCAGATGACCGAACATTGAAGACCAAGCGGCGCTGAAGCATCCCGCCGGCTTCTTCGCCCATTTCGACGGCTGCGCGAGCGTGCAGCCGTCAAATCAATCCCAATGCCGCCCGCTCAGCCAATATGGCTGCGCTGCGCGGCATACAACTCGCGGAACGTACGACCCACCGGCGCCGGCATGTCGCGCGTATCTGTCCAGCCCGCGCCGCCGAGCGGCAGTTTGGCGATCGACCGATTGCGCCCACCCATGCGCTCCAGCACGCGCACGGCGAGTTTGGTAAAGAGCGCATAGGCATCGGGATGCAGCGCGAGCCAGCCCCACAGCGCCAACCCGGCGCGCTCCTTCCACGGCCGCAGGTGTCGCTCCATCTGCTTTTCGCGCAGCTTGCGCAACAGATCGGACAGCGGGATACCGACCGGGCACACGCTATTGCATTCGCCGCATAACGTCGCCGCTTGCGGCAGGTCGAGCGCCTTGTCGATGCCGACATAGCTCGGCGTCAGCACCGACCCCATCGGCCCCGGATAGACCCAGCCATACGCGTGCCCGCCGACCTTCTGATACACCGGGCAATGGTTCATGCACGCGCCGCAGCGGATGCAGCGAAGCATCTCCTGGAAGTCGCCGCCGATCAGCCCTGTGCGGCCACCGTCGACGAGCACCACGTACATATGCTCGGGCCCATCCTGATCGCCCGCGCCACGCGGCCCGGTCAGCATCGAAAAATAGTTCGAGGTGGCCTGGCCGGTTGCCGAACGCGGCAGCAGGCGCATAGCCGTCGCGAGATCCTCGAGCGTCGGCAGCACCTTCTCGATGCCGGTGACAGCGACATGCACGCGCGGCATCACCGTGCACATACCTTCGTTACCCTCGTTGGTCACGACCGCGACCGAGCCCGTTTCCGCGATGATGAAATTGCCGCCCGTCACGCCCATGTCCGCGCTCAGAAAATGCGGCCGCAGCATCTCGCGCGCCTCACGCGTCATGTCGGGAATCTCGGTGAGCCGCGGCCGGCCGTGCGTCTTCGCGAACAGATCGGCGATCTCGTCCTTATCCTTGTGAACGACCGGCGCGATGATGTGGCTTGGCGGCTCGTTGTCGTTGATCTGCAGGATGTATTCGCCAAGGTCGGTTTCGATCGACTGCACGCCCATCTGCCCGAGCACTTCGTTCAGACGCATTTCCTCGGTGACCATCGACTTGGTCTTGATCACCTTCTTCACGTCGTGCTTGCGCGCGATGTCGCCGACGAGCCGCGCGGCCTCCTGCGTGGTCTCCGCGAACAGCACAGTCACGCCGCGCCGGGTCGCCTCGCGCTCGAAGGTTTCGAGCCACACGTCGAGATTCTCGAGCGCGCGATCACGGCGCTCCTTGAGCGCGGCCCGCGTCGCGGGGAAATCGATCGCGGTCATCGCGCTCGCGCGCGCCGACACGAACTTCGT
Source organism: Paraburkholderia sp. 40 (assembly GCF_050434105.1). Taxonomy (NCBI): domain Bacteria; kingdom Pseudomonadati; phylum Pseudomonadota; class Betaproteobacteria; order Burkholderiales; family Burkholderiaceae; genus Paraburkholderia; species Paraburkholderia sp. 40. The sequence continues at coordinate 1,331,662 of NZ_JBNPVY010000004.1, forward strand.
GGACAGCTTGGTCAGATTCTGCTGCAGGCGCTGGTCGGCGAGTTTCTGACCGGCGCGAGCCTTGAACTGCATCGATTGGACTTGCATGGCGGCCCTGATGAGATCGGATTGAAACGCGCGGCGCATTCGCGCCCGACGCAATGCGTGACAGACAAGATAAACGTGACGCGAACAATGGCGGTGTTCGCCGCGCGGGGATTACACGTCGCCGGCCAGCACCTGTGCGATATGCAGCACGCGCGTCGTCGAGTCGCCGTTGCGGCGCAGCCGCCCTTCGATATTCAACATGCAGCCGAGGTCGCCGAGCACCACCGCACCGGCGCCGCTCGCGGCGATGTTCGCGCACTTTTCGTCGACGATCGCGGTCGAGATATCGCCGTATTTGACCGCGAAAGTGCCGCCGAAGCCGCAGCAATGCTCGCAGCCTTTCATCTCGGTGACCGCGACGCCGACCTGCGCGAGCAGTTCGCGCGGCTGTTCCTTGACGCCCAGTTCGCGCAAGCCCGAACACGAGTCGTGATAAGTCACCTGTCCCGCGAACTCGCCCGGTTGCAACTGCACCTTCGCGACGTTGACGAGGAAATCCGTCAGCTCGAACACCTTGCCGCGCAGGCGGCCGAAACGGTTCATCAGTTCGGGATCGTCGCGGAACAGGTCGCCGTAGTGCGCGCGGATCATGCCGCCGCACGAGCCCGACGGCACCACCACATAGTCGAACTGTTCGAACTCGCGCAGCGCTTTCTCGGCAAGGTCGCGCGCGAGGCGGCGGTCTCCCGAGTTATACGCAGGTTGCCCGCAACAGGTTTGCGCGGGCGGCACGACGACCTCGAAACCGGCGCCTTCGATCAGCTTGATGACGGAGAAACCGATCTCGGGACGCATCAGATCAATCAGGCAGGTGACGAACAATCCAACTCGCATGAGCCCTCCTTTCGGGGAAACGTCCCTGATTATCCGCTGTTTGCCGGTGCAATACCAACGGCCGGAAGGCATAGGAAGCACGCCGCACCGGATTGGAAGTGCGCCTCGAAGCGTTCGCTTTTTTCACAATACGAGATACAATCAGTTTTCGCTGTTTGACGCATCCACCGATTCTCATATGAGCGATACGAACCCGGATCCCAAAACTTCGATCCAGGTGATCGAACGCATGATGCGCCTGCTCGACGCACTGGCGGCGCATAGCGACCCGGTCAGCCTGAAAGTACTGGCCATCCGCACCGAGCTGCATCCATCCACCGCGCACCGCATCCTGAACGATATGGTGATGTGCCGGCTGGTCGACCGTTCAGACCCGGGCACCTACCGTCTTGGCATGCGCCTGCTCGAACTGGGCAATCTCGTCAAGGCGCGCCTGTCGGTGCGCGACGCGGCGCTCACGCCGATGCGCGAGCTGCACCGCGAGACCGGGCAGACCGTGAACCTGTCGGTGCGTCAGGGCGACGAAATCGTCTATATCGAACGCGCGTATTCGGAGCGCTCGGGCATGCAGGTGGTACGGGCGATCGGCGGGCGCGCGCCGCTTCATCTGACCTCGGTCGGCAAGCTGTTCCTCGCGGCCGACGAAGCCACCCGCGTGCGTGCCTACGCAACACGCACCGGTCTGTCGGGCCACACGCAGAACAGCATCACCGATCTCGCGAAACTCGAGCGCGAGCTGTCGCATGTGCGCCAGCAGGCCTGCGCGCGCGACAACGAGGAACTGGAGTTGGGCGTGCGCTGCATCGCCGCCGGCATCTACGACGATACCGGCAAGCTGGTCGCGGGACTGTCGCTGTCGGCGCCGGCCGATCGTTTGCAGGATTCATGGCTCGGGCAGTTGAGCCAGACCGCGTTGATGATTTCGGAATCGCTCGGCTACCGGCCGCAGCCACAGCAGGACCATGCGCACGGCGGGCACGGCTCACATGGCTCGCACGGCCAGCATTAGTAAACGGTGCGGCCGCCCAACCGCCGTTGCACCCTTTGCCCTCCCGCCGGCGCCATGAAAAAGCCTCGCATCCGCGAGGCTTTTTCTTTGCACGTCAGCTGCAGCCGGACTGACTACCACCGGCTGAGCATGCGTTGCGGCTTCAGGTACCCGGACCGCCGGCATCGGCGCTCGTGATACGCGGCTGGTCGCCGCCGTTGTCGAGCCACGTACGCAGACGCGTCGCGTCCGCGAAACGCGAGTACTTGCCCGACGAATCGAGCAGCACCAGGATCATCGGCCGGCCATGGATGGTCGCCTGCATCACGAGACACTCGCCCGCTTCGTTGATGAAGCCGGTCTTCTGCAGACCGATGTCCCACGTCGGGTTGCGCACCAGCGCGTTCGTGCTGTTGTACGCGAGCGTGCGCTTGCCGGTGTACACCTCATAGCTGTGATCGGTCGAGAACTTGCGGATCAACGGGTACTGATACGCCGCGTTGACCATCTTCACGAGATCGCGCGCGCTCGACACGTTCATGCTCGTCAGACCGGTCGGGTTCTCGAAGTGCGTGTCGTTCATGCCGAGCTGCCTGGCCTTCGCGTTCATCGCCGCGAGGAACGCCGGACGGCCGCCCGGGTAGTAGCGCGACAGCGCCGCCGCCGCGCGATTTTCCGACGCCATCAGCGCGATGTGCAGCATGTCCTCGCGCGACAGCACCGAGCCCACCGACAGACGCGAACCGGTGTTCTTCTCGTAGTCGCGGTCTTCGTCGGTGACTTCGATCTGATCGGTCATCGGCTCTTTCGAATCGAGCACCACCATCGCCGTCATCAGCTTGCTGATCGATGCGATCGGTACCACCGCGCGCGAGTTCTTGTCGAACAGCGTCTCGCCGCTGTTCTGGTCGATCACATAGGCGACGCTCGAGCGCAGCATCAGCGCGTCCGGCGTCTCGTGCAGACCAAACGCCTGGCCGACGCTCGGCTGGCGCGGCTCGTACGCGACGCGTCGCATCACCGAACGGTGTCGGCCGTTCGCCGTGAACGTAACGCGCTTGCGTTTGACGCCGGCGTGCGGGGCATCTTCGTCCGCCGCAGCGGCTTTCACGGCGTCACCCTTGCCGGCTTTCGCAGCAGGGCTCGACACCTTTTCGGTGGCGGCCGCCTGCGCCGGCTTCCTGGCAGTTTTAGCGTGTTTGGAAGTTTTTGCGGATGCTGCAGACGTAGCTGCAAAAGTGCTGACAGGCGTAGCGAACGCCGCTGCGACGGCCAGCGAGACGGCCACCGACAGAGCGGTGCTGCGCGCCGCGCCGTGGAGCACTTTTAGCGACGAAAACATGTCGGTTTTCATGGGTGTTCGATAGGGAGCGGCGAGAGGTTTCCGCAAGTGTAGTAAAGCAACGAAAAATTAGCAATTTGAAGCACTTATGCGCGCTCCTTAAACCGGCTTGTCAGCTCCGATCGCGAAAACACAAATAAGTGCCGCGCCTCGATCGAAAAAAACGATCGTCGCCAGCAAGCCTCGCCATTGCCGCCGCCCGGCCCAATCGAGCAGATCCTTGCAGGATAACGGCAATTTTGAGACAACCTTGATCCGGGGAAATACTGTCAGCACAGGCGGAAACTACTGCGCCGCGCCATGAAGGCGTTGCGAGCGTGCGACGGACTTTTTTAAGTGTCTGACGAAAGTCGCTAACGCGCGTTCGACTGCCATCGTTCTTTAACGTTCCTTGTCATCTTGTGGTTTACATCGAATTGATGATGATCGGTTTTTAGGGGCGAATTGCTGCCACACGGAAAAAATAATCTCCCGACAGCCTGCTGAACGGCTGGTTTATGTCGCACCAGCATGGTGCAACGAGCAATCGTTCCGCGTCATATTAATGACATGCCTACTGTATAACCTATTGTTTTGTCGGCACTTTCTTAATATTGTGCGACGCACAAAAAACGCTTGACATTCCTCGTGGGCATCCTAAAATGGGAACCATTGCTGCGATGCACAATACATCGCGGTCCGGGGAGACGATGAATCTGCGTCTCGCCACCCACCCAATGCGGTCCGCACAGACCGGCCGCGATCCAGGAGCGTAAACCATGACTCTGCTGACCCCTGAGCAATTCGCCGCAGCCCAAAAAGCCAACTTCGAAACCCTGTTCGGCCTGACGACCAAAGCATTTGAAGGTGTCGAAAAGCTGGTCGAACTGAACCTGCAAGTTGTGAAGTCGACGCTCGCCGAAAGCCAGGAAAATGCCCAACGCGCGCTGTCCGTGAAGGACGCGCAGGAACTGCTGGCACTGCAAGCAAGCCTCGCACAGCCGGTGGCTGAAAAGGCGCTGTCGTATGGCCGCCATGTGTACGAAATCGTTTCGGCAACGCAGGGTGAATTCACCCGCGTCGCGGAAGCGCAATTCGAAGAGCAAAATCGCAAGGTTCAGGCGCTCGTCGAAAACGTCGCCAAGAACGCACCGGCCGGTTCGGAAACCGCTGTCGCCGTGATGAAGTCGGCTATCACCGCCGCCAACACCACGTACGAAACGGTCCACAAGGCAACCCGCCAGGCTGTCGAAATCGCCGAAAGCAACTTCAACGCAGCTGCAACGGCCGCTTCGAAGGCAGCTTCGCAAGCCGCTGCGCAAGCATCGCGCGCCGCCGCCAAGAAGGCCGTCTAAGCTTCACGCGTCAACACGCCAGGCTTTATGCCTCGCGTCGTCTTTCGCGCCGGCCCAGCCTATGCGCTGCGCCGGCGTTATCGCAAGCAACAGCGTCGTGCCGTTGCCGCTTATACGGTTTGATGAGCCGAACGCTCCGATACGTTGCAATGGCGTATCGTTTGCCCGGCCGCCAAGCCGGGATTTTTTTGCCCGCTACCGGCCGCCACGAAAACAGAAACGGCGCGCTCCGACATGGAGCGCGCCGTTTTTCTTTGCCGTACGGCTCGACCGGCTTTGCCGCGCCCGCATGTCGTCACGCAGGCGCGGCGCACCGCGTTACTTCTTCTTGACGGGCGGCAGATCGGTACAGACGCCTTCATACAACTCGGCCGCCATGCCGATCGATTCGCCGAGCGTCGGATGCGGATGGATCGTCTTGCCGATATCCGTTGCGTCCGCGCCCATCTCGATCGCGAGACAGACTTCGCTGATCAGGTCGCCCGCATTCAGACCGACGATACCGCCGCCGATCACGCGATGCGTTTCCTCATCGAACAGCAGCTTCGTGAAGCCCTCGTCGCGACCGTTGGCGATCGCGCGACCCGATGCGGCCCACGGGAACACCGCCTTGCCGAACTTGACGCCTTCGTCTTTCAGCTGGTCTTCCGTCTTGCCGGCCCATGCCACTTCCGGATCGGTGTAGGCCACCGACGGAATCTGCAGCGCGTCGAAGTACGCCTTCTCGCCATGCGCGGCTTCCGCCGCCACGTGGCCTTCATGCACAGCCTTGTGCGCGAGCATCGGCTGACCGACGATGTCGCCGATCGCGAAGATGTGCGGCACATTCGTGCGCTGTTGCTTGTCGACTTCGATGAAGCCGCGATCCGTCGCCGCGACGCCGGCCTTTTCCGCGCCGATCCGCCCGCCGTTCGGCGAGCGGCCGACGGCCACCAGCACGAGGTCGTAGCGTTGCGGCTCGACCGGCGCCTGCTCGCCCTCGAACGACACGTAGATACCGTCGTCCTTCGCTTCGGCGGCGATGGTCTTGGTCTTCAGCATCACGTTCGCGAAACGCTTGCTGTTGTACTTCTCCCAGACCTTGACCAGATCACGGTCCGCGCCGGTCATCAGGCCTTCGAGCATTTCGACGACGTCGATCTGCGCGCCGAGCGTCGAGTACACGGTCGCCATTTCTAGACCGATGATGCCGCCGCCGATCACGAGCATGCGCTGCGGAATCTGGCGCAGTTCGAGCGCGCCGGTCGAATCGACGACCCGCGGATCTTCCGGAATGAACGGCAGCTTCACCGCTTCCGAGCCCGCTGCGATGATCGCCTGCTTGAACCTGACGACCTTCTTGCCGCCCTCGGTCTGCACTTCCATGTGGTACGGATCGACGAACGCACCCGTACCGACCACCACTTCGACCTTGCGCGCCTTCGCCATGCCGGCGAGACCGCCGGTCAGCTTCTTGACCACGCCGGACTTGAAATCGCGCAGCTTGTCGAGATCGATCTGCGGCTTGCCGAACGTGATGCCGTGCGCGGCAAGATCAGCCGCTTCGTCGATGACGAGCGCGGTGTGCAGCAGTGCCTTCGACGGGATGCAGCCGACGTTCAGACACACGCCGCCGAGCGTCGGATAACGCTCGACTAGCACGGTCTTCATGCCGAGGTCGGCGGAGCGGAACGCGGCCGAATAACCGCCAGGGCCCGAACCGAGCACGAGCATGTCGCACTCGATGTCGGCGCTGCCCGAATAGCTGCCGGCTTGCGCAGCCGCTGCGGCGGCCTTCGGCGCCGCAGCGGCAGGCGCCGGCGCGGGAGCCGCCTTCTCGGGCGCTTTCGGCCCCGCAGCGGCCGCAGCCGCGCCGCCCGCCGTTGCCTCGACGAGCGCGATGACCGTGCCCTGCGAGACCTTGTCGCCCGGCTTGATACGCACTTCCTTGACGGTGCCGGCGGTATCGCTCGGCACTTCCATCGACGCCTTGTCGGATTCGAGCGTCAGCAGCGACTGCTCTTTTTCGATGGTGTCGCCCGGCTTGATGTTGACTTCGATGACGTCGACGTCCTTGAAGTCACCGATGTCCGGCACTTTTACTTCGACGAGACTCATGGTGTCCCCTTCTCTTATTGATCGATGATGAGCGGCGCCTTCGACGCGCACAGCACACGCGAGCGCGAACGCGCGGACGGCGCGACGCGGATCGGTCGAAACCATCCGCGCACGCGCCGGCGGACCTCACCAGCCGGTCAAAGAATCACACGCCGGAAATCGGCAAGAATCGAACCGAGGTATGCGTTGAAGCGCGCGGCTTCCGCTCCGTCGATCACGCGATGGTCGTACGACAGCGACAGCGGCATGGTCAGGCGCGGCTCGAACTGCTTGCCGTCCCACACCGGCTTCATCGCGCTGCGCGAAAGGCCGAGAATCGCGACTTCAGGCGCATTGATGATCGGCGTGAAGTGCGTGCCGCCGATACCGCCCAGCGACGAGATCGAGAAGCAGCCGCCCTGCATCTGGTCCGGCTTCAGCTTGCCCTCGCGCGCGGCCTTCGACAGGTCGGCCATTTCCTTCGCGATGTCGACGAGGCCCTTCTTGTCCGCGTCGCGAATCACCGGAACGACGAGGCCGTTTGGCGTGTCCGCGGCAAAACCGATGTGGTAGTACTGCTTGAACACCAGGTTGTCGCCATCGAGGCTCGCGTTGAAGGTCGGGAATTTCTTCAGGGCCGCCACGCAGGCCTTGATCACGAACGCGAGCATCGTGAACTTGACGCCCGCCTTCTCGTGTTCCTTGTTCAGCTTGACGCGCAGCGCTTCGAGCTCGGTGATGTCCGCTTCGTCGTTGTTCGTGACGTGCGGGATCATGACCCAGTTGCGATGCAGGTTCGCGCCCGAGATCTTCTTGATACGCGACAACGGCTTCGGATCGATCGGACCGAACTTCGTGAAGTCGACCTTCGGCCACGGCAGCAGATTCAGCTCGCCACCGCCGGCGGCCGGCGCCGCCGCACCAGCCGGCGCCGCGCGCTGGCCCGTCATCACGCCCTTCACGAACGCGGTCACGTCGGCCTGCGTAATGCGGCCCTTCGGACCCGTGCCCTTCACCTGGCCGACATCGACGCCGAGTTCGCGCGCGAACTTGCGCACCGACGGCGACGCATGGCTCGGATGACGCGAGCCGCCTTCTCCAGCCGGGATCAGCGGCGCCTGCGCGAGCGCGGACGGCGCGGCCGGTGCCGGGGTCGGCGTGGCCGGCGCGTCGAACGGCTTTTCAGTCGGCGCCTTCGCGGCCGGTGCCGGCGCGGGTGCCGGGGCAGCGCCGCCTTCCGCTTCGATCACGACGATGACCGAGCCTTCCGACACGGTATCGCCAACCTTGACCTTCACTTCCTTGACGACGCCGGCGGCCGAGCTGGGCACATCCATGGTCGCCTTGTCGGATTCGAGCGTGACGAGCGACTGTTCCTTCTCGACACGATCGCCGACCTTCACCGCGATCTCGATCACGGGAACGTCTTTGTAGTCGCCGATATCCGGCACCTTGATTTCCTGCACGCCACCGCCTGCTGCCGCGGGCGCGGGCGCCGCAGCGGGAGCTGCCGCCGGCGCAGGAGCAGGAGCAGGAGCAGGAGCAGGAGCAGGAGCCGGTGCGGCGGCCGCCGCCGGCGCGGGCGCCGCGGCAGCGGCGTTGGCGCCTTCCAGCACGATGATCAGCGTGCCTTCGGACACCGCATCGCCGACCTTGACCTTCACTTCCTTGACGACGCCGTCGGCCGAGCTCGGCACGTCCATCGTCGCCTTGTCGGATTCCAGCGTAACGAGCGATTGCTCTTTTTCGACGGTGTCACCCGCCTTCACCAGCACCTCGATCACAGGGACGTCCTTGTAATCGCCGATGTCCGGCACCTTGACTTCGATCGCTTGACTCATTGTTAGTGTCTCCTGGGCCGCGCACGCCGCCGGCCCCTCGCGATGAGGAGCAAGCGCGTGCATCGTGGCACACGGGTGATGCCTTAGACGGTCATCGGGTTGGGTTTGGCGGGATCAAGGTTGTACTTCTTGAGCGCCTCGGCGACCACCTTGCGTTCGATCGTGCCTTCGTCCGCCAGCGCGTTCAGCGCGCCGACCGTGACCCAGTAGCGATCGACTTCGAAGAAGTGACGCAGCTTCTCGCGCGTGTCCGAACGGCCATAGCCGTCGGTGCCCAGCACGACGAACTTCTGCGGCACGAACGCGCGGATCTGCTCGGTCAGCGCGCGCACGTAGTCGGTCGATGCGATGACCGGACCCGGCGCATCTTTCAACAGCTTCTCGACGTGCGACAGCTTCTTCTCTTCGGTCGGGTGCAACAGGTTCCAGCGCTGCACTTCGTGACCTTCGCGCGCGAGCTCGGTGAAGCTCGGGACGCTCCACAGGTCGGCGTTGACGCCCCAGTCGTTTTTCAGCAGGTCGGCCGCGGCGATCACTTCGTTGAAGATCGTGCCCGCGCCCATCAGCTGCACGTGCGGCGCCTTTTTATCGGCTGCGGTCTTGCTGAACGAGTACATGCCCTTGATGATGTCGGCCGCCACGGTCTCGCCCTGCGGGATCGCCGGGTGCTCGTAGTTCTCGTTCATCACGGTGACGTAGTAGTAGACGTCTTCCTGGTCGGCGACCATGCGGCGCAGACCGTCCTGCACGATGACCGCGAGTTCGTAGCCGAACGTCGGGTCGTAGCTGATGCAGTTCGGCACCGAAGCCGCCCACATCAGCGAGTGGCCGTCTTCGTGTTGCAGACCTTCGCCGTTCAGCGTCGTGCGGCCCGCCGTGCCGCCCAGCAGGAAGCCGCGCGAGCGCATGTCGCCAGCGGCCCATGCGAGGTCGCCGATGCGCTGGAAGCCGAACATCGAGTAGAAGATGTAGAACGGGATCATGATCTCGCCGTGCGTCGAGTACGACGTCGCGGCCGCGATCCAGTCGGCCATGCCGCCGGCTTCGTTGATGCCCTCCTGCAGGATCTGACCGGTCTCCGACTCACGGTAGAACATCAGCTGATCGGAATCTTCCGGCACGTACTTCTGGCCGTCCTGATTCCAGATACCGATCTGACGGAACAGACCTTCCATACCGAACGTACGCGATTCATCCGGCACGATCGGCACGACGCGCTTGCCGAGCGCCTTGTCCTTCAGCAGGATGTTCAGGATCCGCACGAACGCCATCGTCGTGGAGATCTCGCGGCCTTCGCCCGTGCCCTTGAGCAGCGGCTCGAATGCCGACAGTTCCGGCACCGGCAGCGACTCGGCCTTCTGACGACGCGCCGGCAGATAGCCACCCAGGTCCATGCGCTTCTGGCGCATGTATTCGAGTTCCTTCGAGCCTTCCTCGAACGTCAGGTACGGCACGTCGACGATCTGCTCGTCCGTGATCGGCAAACGGAACTGGTCGCGGAATTTCTTCAGCTGCTCCACCTGCATCTTCTTCTGCTGGTGGGTGATGTTCATCGCCTGGCCGGCTTCGCCCATGCCGTAGCCCTTGATCGTCTTGGCGAGGATGACGGTCGGCTGGCCCTTCGAATTCGACGCTTCCGTGAACGCCGCGTAGATCTTGTGCGGATCATGGCCGCCGCGGTTCAGATTCCAGATGTCGTCGTCGGACCAGTCGGCGACGAGCGCCTTCAGCTCCGGCGTGTTGAAGAAGTGCTCGCGCACGAACGCGCCCGACTCCGACTTGTACGTCTGGTACTCGCCGTCGACCACTTCCATCATGCGACGCATCAGCACGCCCGACTTGTCGCGCGCGAACAGCGCGTCCCAGCGGCTGCCCCAGATGACCTTGATGACGTTCCAGCCCGCGCCGCGGAATTCGCTTTCGAGTTCCTGGATGATCTTGCCGTTGCCGCGCACCGGACCGTCGAGACGCTGCAGGTTGCAGTTGATCACGAACACGAGGTTGTCCAGACGCTCGCGGCCGGCCATACCGATCGCGCCAAGCGATTCCGGCTCGTCCGTTTCGCCGTCGCCGAGGAAGGCCCAGACCTTGCGGCCGTCGGTCTTCGCGATGCCGCGCGCCTGCAGGTACTTCATGAAGCGCGCCTGGTAGATCGCCATGATCGGGCCCAGGCCCATCGACACGGTCGGGAATTGCCAGAAGTCCGGCATCAGCCACGGATGCGGATACGACGAGATGCCCTCGCCGCCGACTTCCTGGCGGAAGTTGTCGAGCTGCTTGTCGGTCAGGCGACCGAGCAGGAACGCGCGCGAGTAGACGCCCGGCGACGAGTGGCCCTGCACGAACACGAGGTCACCGCCATGCTCGGCCGACGGTGCGTGCCAGAAGTGGTTGTAGCCGACGTCGTACAGCGTGGCGGCCGACGCGAACGACGCGATGTGGCCACCGACGTTGGTTTCCTTGCCGGCGCGCAGCACCATCGCCATCGCGTTCCAGCGGGTGTATGAGCGGATACGGTGCTCGATGTCCTGGTCGCCGGGGTTCTTGGCCTGGCGCGCGACCGGAATCGTGTTGATGTAAGGAGTGTTAGCGGAGAACGGCAGATGTTCGCCGTGCACGCGTGCGAATTCGATCTGTTTTTCGATCAGGTAGTGGGCACGGTCAGGGCCAACAGCAGAAATCACGCCATCCAGCGCTTCCAGCCATTCGCCGGTTTCCTGGGGATCGTCGTCTTTATCGGCGGCGACATATTTCATGACTTCGTCGGGTACAGCGGACATGCTCGTCTCCTGGGTATGGGAACGCACTTTTGATCAGACGACGCGGACGCAGGAATGGCCGCGGCAGCTCCGGCCGATTGTAATGAGGGTCCAGACGTCAGCGCAACCAAATTTTCAAATTACGAGATCAATTCTCATAATGCGGCAAATTGCTGCAACGCAACCTGGTTTGACTGCCGATCGACTGATCCGTCGGCTAGTTTGCGCCGATCAACTGCACTTTCCGTGCTTTTTTGCGTCATTTGTCGGGGACGTGCTGAGCTACAATGCCACGCATGTTGACCGAACGGCTCTTCTCTCGCTCGGCGCGCACCGCGGGTTCGCCGGCGGATTCGTCGCCGTCCTCGCGCTGGCACCACGGACCCTGGTGGTCCAATTCCTATTTGCTGACGCCGCTCCTGTCGATCCTGGTGTTCCTGGTCGTCATGAGCCTGATTCTGTGGAGTCTGAACCGGCGCGAGCAGCAACAGCAGGAAGACACGCTGTACCGCAACGTCGCGTGGGCGCAGCAGCAGATCCGCCTGTCGATGACGGGCGCGCAAGAGCAGATCCAGGCACTCGCGCGCGACCTCGCCGCCGGCCATGCCGACGAGCATTCGTTCCAGGTGAGCACCACGGACATCATGCAGGGGCATCCTGAGATCCTCTACATGAACTGGTACACGGGCCAGCAGCAGCCGCGCTGGCCCAACGCCGCGCCGCCGGTGCTCGGCCAGCGGCTCGCGCGTCCGAACGACGCGCAGATGGACGAAGCTGTCAAGGCCGGCTTCGCCGAGGCGCGCAACACGCGCCGCCAGGTGTACTCGCCGCTCATCTACGACGACCTCGGCAACGGCTTCATCACGCTGCAAACGCCGATCTTTCGCGATCGCGATTTCCTCGGCACCATCGCCGCGGTCTTCTCGGTGGAAGGCATTCTGAAGCGCGACATCCCGCCCGAGCTGTCGGCCAAATACAAGATCTCGATCATCGACGTGAACAACCGCGAGTTGACCACCACGTCGACCCGCCCGCGCCTGCCGCGCGACATGTTCTACGACCTGCCGCTCGACCCGCCCGGGCCAGGGCATCTCGGTGCGCGTGTACGCGTTCCCGCAGATCACCAACTTCACGAACAACACGCTGGTGTGGCTGGTGGCCGGCCTCTCCTGCTTCGTACTGTGGAGCCTGTGGAGTCTGTGGAAGCACACGCGCCAGCGCTTCGAGGCGCAGCAGGCGCTCTACGCGGAAGCGTTTTTCCGCCGCGCGATGGAAAACTCGGTGCTGATCGGCATGCGCGTGCTCGACATGCACGGCCGCATCACGCACGTGAACCCGGCGTTCTGCCGCATGACCGGCTGGGACGAAAGCGACCTCGTCGGCAAGAGCGCGCCGTTCGCCTACTGGCCGCGCGACGCGTACCCCGAGATGCAGCGTCAGCTCGACATGACGCTGCGCGGCAAGGCGCCCTCGTCCGGCTTCGAGCTGCGCGTGCGGCGCAAGGACAGCTCGACGTTCCACGCGCGGCTCTACGTGTCGCCGCTGATCGACAGCTCGGGCCGCCAGACCGGCTGGATGTCGTCGATGACCGACATCACCGAGCCGAAGCGCGCGCGCGAAGAGCTCGCCGCCGCCCACGAACGCTTCACGACCGTGCTCGAAAGCCTCGATGCGGCGGTGTCCGTGCTCGCCGCCGACGAAGCCGAGCTGCTGTTCGCGAACCGCTATTACCGGCATCTGTTCGGCATCCGCCCGGACGGCCACCTCGAACTCGCGGGCGGCGGCTTCGACGCCTCGCAGGCGTCGTCCGATTCGATCGACATGGTCGACACCTTCGTCGGCCTGCCCGCCGCCGCGCTGACCGACAGCGCCGCCGACGCGCAGGAAATTTACATCGCGGGCATCCAGAAGTGGTTCGAGGTGCGGCGCCAGTACATCCAGTGGGTCGACGGCCATCTCGCGCAGATGCAGATCGCGACCGACATCACGACCCGCAAGCGCGCGCAGGAACTCGCGCGCCAGCAGGACGAGAAGCTGCAGTTCACGAGCCGCCTGATGACGATGGGTGAAATGGCCTCGTCGCTCGCGCACGAACTGAACCAGCCGCTCGCCGCCATCAATAACTATTGCTCCGGAACCGTCGCACTGGTTAAATCCGGTCGAACGACGCCCGACAATCTGCTGCCGGTGCTCGAAAAGACCGCGCAGCAGGCGGTGCGCGCCGGCATGATCATCAAGCGTATCCGCGAGTTCGTGAAGCGCAGCGAGCCGAAGCGGCAGGCCACGCGGGTCGCGGATATCGTCGCGGACGCGGTGGGTCTCGCCGAAATCGAGGCAAGGAAGCGGCGCATTCGCATCGTTACCGATCTGCGCTCGCGGCTGCCGGTGATCTACGTCGATCCGGTGCTGATCGAGCAGGTGCTCGTGAACCTGCTGAAGAACGGCGTCGAAGCGATGGCCGAAGCGCGCCCGAACGCGGTCGACCCAGTCATCCGCGTGGTCGTGCGACTGGAGAGCGGCTTCGTCTGCATCAGCGTCGTCGACCAGGGGCCCGGCGTCGACGAAGCGACCGCCGAGCGTCTGTTCGAACCGTTTTACAGCACCAAGTCCGATGGCATGGGCATGGGGCTGAACATTTGCCGTTCGATTATCGAATCGCACCGCGGCCGTCTGTGGGTGGTCAACAACGTCGAATCCGACGGCCACATCACGGGCGCCACGTTCCATTGCAGTCTGCCCATTGGGGAGCCTGACGGCCCGAGCAACGGCGGGTCCGAGGCGCCGATACCACAAACCGTTACGGGAGAGCTATGAACAGCCCAGTCACCACACAGGAAACCGTCTTTGTCGTCGACGACGACGAGGCCGTGCGAGATTCGCTGCGCTGGCTGCTGGAGGCGAACGGCTACCGCGTTCAGTGCTTCTCGAGCGCCGAGCAGTTCATCGACGCATGGCAGCCGCATCAGCATCCGGGCCAGATCGCGTGTCTGATCCTCGACGTGCGGATGTCCGGCATGAGCGGGCTAGAGTTGCAGGAACGCCTGATCGCCGACAACGCGTCGTTGCCGATCATCTTCGTGACGGGCCACGGCGACGTGCCGATGGCGGTGTCGACGATGAAAAAAGGCGCGATGGACTTCATCGAAAAGCCGTTCGACGAAGCCGAACTGCGCAAGCTTGTCGAGCGCATGCTCGACAAGGCACGCAGCGAAAGCACCAGCGTCCAGCAGCAGCGCGCCGCGGCCGAGCGCCTCGGCAAGTTGACCGCGCGCGAGCATCAGGTGCTCGAGCGGATCATCGCGGGCCGCCTGAACAAGCAGATCGCCGACGACCTCGGCATCAGCATCAAGACGGTCGAAGCGCATCGCGCGAACATCATGGAAAAGCTGAACGTCAACACGGTCGCCGATCTGCTGCGACTCGCGCTGTCGAACAAGCCGCAAACGGCGCAGTAACAGAGGCACGGGCGGCCTTTCGTTCGGAGGGGTTGGTACGTGGCCGCCATCCGTGGCGGTTGCGTCGCCGATTCGCGACGGCCTGACCGACGCCGAGTCCGGCGTGCGCGTGGCGTGCGAGCGGCCTGCCCCGCCGCTCGCAGTGCGCTTCCTGGCCGCCACAGGACCGCCGCCTCACATCCCGGACGCTCCCACGCGCGCCGCGCGCCCCGAATCCACTGCGAAAGCGCGCCCCCGCGCCGGTATAATGTCGGACTTCGCAGCGGCACCTTGCCCGAACCGGCAGCGCGCCTGTCGCAGGGCGACGGGGCTCCGTCAGCCAGCCGAAGCACGCCGTCGCGCGCCCCTCCGCGCGAGCGCTTCGCCCCGCCTGCCAAACCGTCTGTCCCGACCTGATTCCCGATCCCAATCTCGACCCAACGTTCGACCGACCATGACTGCCAAACTGATCGACGGCCTCGCCCTCTCCAAGACCCTGCGCGCCGACGTCGCGGCGCGCGCCGCCGCCCTGACCGCCCGCGGCCATCAGCCGGGCCTCGCCGTGATTCTGGTCGGCGACAATCCGGCCAGCGAAGTGTATGTGCGCAACAAGGTGAAGGCCTGCCACGACAACGGCCTCGGCTCGTCGTTTGACCGCTATCCGGCCGATCTGCCCGAAGCCGACCTGCTCGCGCGCATCGACGAGCTGAATCGCGATCCGGCCATCCACGGCATTCTCGTGCAGCTGCCGCTGCCGAAGCACATCGACAGCCACAAGGTGATCGAGGCGATCGCGCCCGAGAAGGACGTCGACGGTTTCCACGTCGCCAATGCGGGCGCGCTGATGACGGGTCAGCCGCTGTTCCGTCCGTGCACGCCGTACGGCGTGATGAAGATGTTCGCGGCCTACGGCATCGATCTGAAGGGCGCGAACGCGGTCGTGATCGGCCGCTCGAACATCGTCGGCAAGCCGATGGCGCTGCTGCTGCTCGAAGCGGGCGCGACCGTCACGATCTGCCACAGCAAGACGCGCGATCTGGCTGCGCACACGCGCAACGCCGACGTCGTGGTCGCCGCGACCGGTCTGCGCAACATCCTGACCGCGGACATGGTGAAGCCGGGCGCGACCGTGATCGACGTCGGCATGAATCGCGACGACGCCGGCAAGCTGTGCGGCGACGTCGACTTCGCGGGTGTCAAGGAAGTGGCCGGCCATATCACGCCGGTGCCGGGCGGCGTCGGCCCGATGACGATCACGATGCTGCTCGTCAACACGATCGAAGCGGCCGAGCGCGAGGCGGGCGCGGCCAAGGCATAACCGCCGGGCGGTGAGCGCGAGGCGGAGTGAGGCGAGTCATCCGTCTCGTCCACCGGGTCATCACCCGCCCTTCTCTCTCGCAGAACCACCACCTCCTTACCGCGTCGCCGGATCCCACGGCCCACGCCCTGCCCCAACGCGCGCCCAACGCGCCGCAACATCTGTTAATTTGTCAGCCGATGGATTGGAATCGGCGCCCCCGCCCCAATAATGTCCGTAGCCGGTGCCGCCATGCGCCATGCGCCGGGCGCCGGGCGTCGAGCGACCCAGCACGAGACGGCACGCGCGAGCGCCGCACCGCCCCCTTCACCCGCGTCAGACAGGAAGCCTTATGTCCACTACCGCCACGCATCAAGACAACCCGCTCCTCGATTTTTCCGATCTGCCGCGCTTTGGCTCCATCCGACCCGAACACGTGACGCCCGCCCTCGACGTGCTGCTCGCAGACGCGGCGGCCGCCGTCGAGCGTGCCGCGCTGCCGGCCACGCCCGCGTCGTGGGCCGACGTCGTCGAACCGGTCGAGCGCGCCACCGAGCCGCTGTCGCGCGCGTGGAGCGTGATCGGTCATCTCAATGCCGTCGCCGATACGCCCGAGCTACGCGCCGTGTACGGCGAAAACCTGCCGCGCGTGACCGAGTTCTGGTCGAGCGTCGGCCAGAATCTCGCGCTTTACGAGAAGTACAAGGCACTGAACGCCAGCGACGAATTCGCATCGCTGAACGGCGAACGCAAGAAGATCCTCAGCAACGCGCTGCGTGATTTCCGTCTGTCGGGCGCCGAGTTGCCGGAAGACCAGAAGCCGCGTTTCGCCGAATTGCAGGAGCGCCAGGCGGCGCTGTCGAAGGCGTTTTCGGATCACGTGCTCGATGCGACCAACGCGTATGCGTACATCGTCGATGCGGGCAACGAAACGCAACTGGCGGGACTGCCCGAAGACGTGATCGAAACCGCGAAGGAAGCCGGCGAGCGAGACGGCAAGACTGGCTACAAGTTCACGCTGCACTTCCCGTCTTATTTCCCGGTCATGCAGTACTCGGAAAACCGTCCGATGCGCGAAGCGATGTATCGCGCCTATGTGACGCGCGCGTCCGAGCTCGGCGCGCAATACGGCAACGGCAAGACCGAGTGGGACAACACCCTGGTGCTCGCCGACGAACTGAAGCTGCGCGCTGAAGAAGCGCAGATGCTCGGCTACGGCAATTTCGCCGAAGTCTCGCTCGCGCCGAAGATGGCCGAATCGCCGGCGCAGGTAATGGCCTTCCTCGAAGACCTCGCGACGCGCGCGCGTCCGCATGCCGAGCGGGACTGGAAAGAGCTGCGCGAATTTGCCGCGAGCGAACTCGGCATGACCGATCTGCAGCCGTGGGACATGACGTTCGCCGCCGAGCGCCTGCGCCAGAAGCGCTATTCGTTCTCGGAAAACGAAGTGAAGCAGTACTTCCCGGAAGACGCGGTGTTCAAGGGCCTGTTCAAGGTCACCGAGACGCTGTTTGGCGTGCGCATCCGCCGCGACGAAGCGGCCGTCTGGCATCCGGACGTGCGCTTCTTCCGCGTCGAGAATCAGGACGGCGGCCTCGTCGCGCAGTTCTATCTCGACCTGTATGCACGCGAAGGCAAGCGCGGCGGCGCCTGGATGGATGATGCGCGCGGTCGTCACAAGCTCGCGCATGGCGCGGTGCAAACGCCGGTCGCGTATCTGACCTGTAATTTCTCGGCGCCGGTCGGCGGCAAGCCCGCCTGCTTCACGCACGACGAAGTGATCACGCTGTTCCATGAGTTCGGCCACGGCTTGCATCACATGCTCACACGCGTCGATGAGCTCGGCGTGTCGGGCATCAACGGCGTCGAATGGGATGCGGTCGAGCTGCCTTCGCAGTTCATGGAGAACTTCTGCTGGGAGTGGGACGTGCTGTCCGACATGACCTCGCACGTCGATACCGCGAAGCCGCTGCCGCGCGAGCTGTTCGACAAGATGCTCGCCGCGAAGAACTTCCAGAGCGGCCTCGGCACGCTGCGGCAGATCGTGTTCTCGATGTTCGACATGCAACTGCATACCGGCTTCGACTCGAACGGCGCGAAGAGCGCCAACGAACTCGCGCGCGAAATCAACGAACGCTTCCACGTCGTGCCGCAAGCGCCGTTCTCGCGCTGGCCGAATACGTTCAGCCATATTTTCGCGGGCGGTTACGCGGCCGGCTACTACAGCTACAAGTGGGCCGAAGTGCTGTCGGCCGACGCGTATGCTGCGTTCGAGGAAGCCGCGCAAGCGGCGGGCAGCGTGCTCGATCAGACGACCGGCATGCGCTATCGTCGCGAGATTCTCGAAGTGGGCGGCAGCCGTCCGGCGATGGAATCGTTCAAGGCGTTCCGTGGCCGCGAGCCGAATATCGATGCGCTGCTGCGGCATAACGGCATGGCGCCGGGTGCCGCGCGCTGAGCGATTGAAACGTCGCGATGATCGTTCGTTCGGCCTGGATGCGATGGCGCTGAATGAACGATGCCGGTAGAAAAACCGGCGGTCTGCTCGCGCAGGCCGCCGGTTTGTCATTGATGCGCGAGATACGTCGCTACGCGCGATGGAGCTTGAAATCGACCTGCTCAGGCCGCCCTTCGAGCGATAACGACACGCTCGCGGCCGGCGCGCGGCCGACCACCCTGCCCCGGCTCACCACCACGAGCCGCGCGGCGCGCAGACGGATCGCCTCGAGCTCGTCGCGCGCATCGAGCACGACGAGATTGGCCGCGCATCCGGGCGCGATGCCATAGTCTTCCAGACCGAGAATGCGCGCCGCGTTCACGGTCACCGCGTCGAAACAGGCGTGCATGCCGTCGACGCTGGTCATCTGCGCAACATGCAGGCCCATCTGCGCGACTTCGAGCATGTCGGCCGAACCGAGGCTGTACCACGGGTCCATCACGCAGTCGTGGCCGAACGCGACCGTGATGCCCGCGGCCAGCATCTCCGGCACCCGCGTCATGCCGCGCCGTTTCGGGTACGTGTCGCTGCGGCCTTGCAGCGTGATGTTGATCAGCGGATTCGCGATCGCCGCGACGCCCGACTCGCGAATCAACGGCAACAGCTTGCTCACGTAGTAGTTGTCCATCGAATGCATCGACGTCAGGTGCGAACCGGCGACACGTCCGTGCAGGCCGAGCCGGTGCGTTTCGGCCGCGAGCGTTTCGATGTGGCGCGATAGCGGATCGTCCGATTCGTCGCAATGCATGTCGACGCGCAGGCCCTTTTCGGCCGCGTACTCGCACAGCATGCGCACCGACTGCGCGCCGTCGGCCATCGTCCGCTCGAAATGCGGAATGCCGCCGACCACGTCGACGCCCATGTCGATCGCGCGCTTCAGATTATCGAACGCACCGGCGCTGCGCAGCAGACCGTCTTGCGGGAAGGCAACCAATTGCAGATCGAGATACGGCGCGACGCGGCGCTTCACTTCGAGCAATGCCTCGACCGCGAGCAGACGCGGATCGCACACGTCGACGTGGCTGCGGATCGCGAGCAGGCCGCGCGCGACCGCCCAATCGCAATACTGCATCGCGCGTTCGATCAACGCTTGCTGCGTGAGCTCGGGCTTCAGCTCGCCCCATAGCGCGATGCCTTCGAGCAGCGTGCCCGACGCGTTCACGCGCGGCAAACCGTACGACAGCGTCGCGTCCATATGGAAATGCGGGTCGACGAACGGCGGCGTGACGAGCGAACCGGCCGCGTCGATTTCGTCGCGCGCGCTCGCGGCCAGGTTCGGCTCGATGGCGACGATACGGCCCGCGTCGATGCCGATGTCGACTGGGGACTGGTGATGCGGGGACAGCTGGGCGGCACTGCGCGGCAGCGTCGCGTGGCGGATGATCAGATCCATGTTCGCTCCGGTTGATCGCATTCGGACTCGCTACGATTCTATCGGCGCCAGAATAATGCGGGCACCGATGCGTACCGGCGCGCAGGCCGAAATCCGTACCGGCTGCGCGCGATGCGACGCGCCTATACTCGCCGTTTCGGCCATGCACTGACGGAGCGTACAGATGAAAACGATCGGCGTGATCGGCGGAATGAGCTGGGAGTCGTCCACCGAGTATTACCGGCTGCTGAACCGACACGCGAAGGCGCGGCTCGGCGGCCATCACAACGCGCGCAGTCTTCTGCTGACCGTCGATTTCGCGTCGATCGAGGCGAACCAGCGCGCCGGCGACTGGCACGCGCTCGGCGAACAGATGGCCGACGCCGCGCGCCAGCTCGAACGCGGCGGCGCCGATCTCGTGATTCTTGCGACGAACACGATGCATCGCGTGTGCGAATCGATCGAGCAGGCAATCACGGTGCCGTTCCTGCACATCGCCGATCCGACGGGCGCGGCGCTGCGCGCGGCGGGCGTCGAGCGGGTGGGCCTGCTCGGCACGCGCTACACGATGGAGCAGACGTTCTATATGGGCCGGCTGCGCGAGCGCTATGGACTCGACACGCTCGTGCCTGATGAGGACGAACGCGCGGACGTGCACCGCATCATTTACGACGAGCTATGCCACGGTAACGTGGCCGACGCGTCGCGCAAGGTTTATCAACGCGTGATCGAGCATCTGGCCGCGCGTGGCGCGCAGGCGGTGATACTCGGCTGCACCGAGATCACGCTGCTGATCAAGCCGGAAGATTCGGTGCTGCCGGTGTTCGATACCACTGCGTTGCATGCGCAGGCGGCGGTGGAGTGGGCGATCGGGGCGGAGTGAAAATGGGCGCGGGGCTCTGCTTTTGCGCCGGAAGGAAAACAGATTCGCCTCCCTTTGTCGGTGAGAGAAGGCGCGAGTCGAAAGCGATAGATCGACACTGAGAACGTCCCGTGCATAGACGTCGGACCGCACGGGACTGTCCGCAACTGGCAAAAAGCCGATCATTCGCTCAGAACGCGCTGGATCTCGTCGAGAAAAGAGGCGGTTGTGTAGCCCCAGCCTTCGGGACGAAACCCCCTCCTGAACACCTGTTTGAAAGTGGCGTCCAGGTCACTCGGATGTTCGCTCCTGAACGAGTCAATTTCGCGAATCAAATTTTCATAATCGTAAGGGCTGTCTTTCTTGTAACACGCGATAATTTCTTGCACGTTCTCCCCGAACAGGTCGAAGTCCTGGCCGAAATACACATTAAAAATATGCTCCATTGCTGGATAGCGCTCGGAGTAACTCATTGATTTCTCATTCAAGGTAGGCGGTAAGGACGTAATATGGCATGCCGTTATAGGTTTCGTATTTCAGGACGACGAACACCTGGTTCATGCGCGTGAGTGTGCCTGTTTCCCGCGTCACTCCATATCCAATGTCGCCTGAGACGACTTTGGTTACCATGATCGTCGCGCTTCGAGTCGAAGACTGCGCCCACGTCCTGATTCTTCCAGCATTGGCATCCACTGCTTCAGAAATGGCACGTTCGGCCTGCTCGAGATTTGTAAATGACGACACGATGTCTCGCCCGGACTCGCGTTTCAGCCGCTCCCTGAGCCATGCTTCGTTCTTACCAACATGCTTCTGGAGCGTGTGCCCTCCGAGCCTTGGATTGAGCGCTTTCGCCTCGTGCATTTGCAGATGGATCCGGCCCATCGTAACGCTGGCCGCACGTGCTGCCTTGATCGAGCCAGCAAAGCCGAACGGCACGGCCATATCGATAGACAGGCCGATCTGGTCTGCCCTGTCAGGGCTGACCCGCATCGCCTCTGCCAGCTTCGCCGTGCCGTGCTGAGTCAAGGTGGCGGTATCGCGCCCTGTCCAGACCTGACGCAGGCCCGCCGCGGCCGTGTCCGAACCATGCGCCCCGAACACTACACATCCGGCCTTGCTTGCCATCGTCGGTTCGGGCAACACGCACAGCGCTGCCGCTCCAGCCATTTCAAGCACCCCGCCGACAACCTGCAAACCGCCCCACAGACGGTTGGAAAGCATTTCGGTGGGGCTAATCGAGTGGCGAGCCAGCACGGCCGACAGCTGCGGGGCGCTCAGCACCACGCGCACGCTGTCTGAATCCTGTTCATATGACATCTGAAACCTACTCCTGGTCGTTGGGACGACCACGCTAACCGTCGGCTTAGACATCGGATATGGGCGATGGATGATTCTTGCGTCCCATCGGTCAACGAAGATTCGGATACTGACTCGCGCTCGGCGAACGGATGGCCAACGCCGCGCGCCAACTCGAACGCAGCGGCGCCGATCTCATGATTCTCGCGACGAACACGAGCCGGAAGATTCAGTGCTGCCCGGCTTCGATACCGCCGCGTTGCATGACGAGGCGGCGCTGCAGTGGGCGATTGGAGGAGAGTGACGATGGGATCGAGGCCTCGATCCCGCGCGAATCGTGTTGCCTATTCACGCGCGCAGCATACGCAGCGAGCGCCACAAGCAAAACGTAGCGCCGAAAGTCAAAAAGCCCGCATGGCTTGCGCGATGCGGGCTTTCAACAATGCTTTGGTTGCGGGGGTAGGATTTGAACCTACGACCTTCGGGTTATGAGCCCGACGAGCTGCCAGACTGCTCCACCCCGCGTCAGAGAAAAAAGAGTATATCGGATCGCTGACACAACGTCAAATGTTGGCGCGAAATACATATCGAGTGCGATCGAGCAAGCGGCACATTCGCGCGGCGCGATGCGTCGCGCGCGCTCTATCTTTGGTCTCGCATCCTTCCAGGCGTGTCATCTCAGGTTCTCGGTATCCCGGCGCTTCGAAGGTCGCGGCTTCGCGCGAAGGGTTGAGCAACGCAATCGACCACGTCATTAGCACGCTGCAACGGCATCGCGTAATGGCGAATTACCGGCCCGACAATCTGCGCAGCACGCGACTCCTCGAGCGGCTCGGCTTCGAAAACGAAGGCCTCGCGCGTGCGTATCTGAAGATCGACGGCGCGTGAGCCGATCATGTGCTGACATCGCGAATCAACTCGCGCGACTGACGCCGATAGCCATGCAAGCGCCGCAGCGCGCCGCGCGGCCCGTGCTGCGCGACCACCGCCACAGCCTGAAACGCGACCGGCGCAAACACCAGCCCGAGCAAGGTCGCCGTCACGACGCCGCCGAACACGCCCGTACCGATCGACCGGCGGCTTTCCGCACCGCCGCCGCTCGCCAGCACCAGCGGCACGACGCCCAGCAGGAACGCCGACGACGTCATCACGATCGGGCGAAATCGCGCGCCCGCCGCGCGTATCACCGCGCGCGTCAGCGGCACGCCGCGTAGGCTCAGGTCGCGCGCGAATTGCACGATCAAGATCGCGTTTTTCGCGGACAAGCCGATCACTGTGATCATCCCAACCTTGAAGTAGACGTCGTTCGGCATGCCGCGCATCAGCATCGCCGCAATGGCGCCGACTACGCCAAGCGGTACGACCATCAACACCGCGAGCGGAATCGTCCAGCTTTCGTATAGCGCGGCCAGCGCCATGAACACCGCCAGCAGCGACAGTCCGAGCAGCAACGGCGTCAGCCGCGCCGCCGCGCGTTCTTCGCGCGCCGCATCGACCCAGTCGAACGCGATGCCCGCAGGCAAGCTCGCCGCGAGCCGCTCCATCGCCTCCATCGCCGCCCCCGAACTGACACCGCTCGCCGCACGGCCGTTCAGATCGAGCGACGGATAGCCGTTGTAGCGCGTCAATGCGACTGGCCCGATGGTCCAGCGGCGCGTCGCAACCGACGACAGCGGCACCATCGCGCCCGACTGGTTCGGCACCGACAACGCCAGCAGATCGGTTTCCGTCATCCGCGTCGACGCATCGCCCGCCACCAGTACGCGGCGCATCCGGCCACCCGCCGGAAAATCGTCGACGTAGTACGAGCCAAAGGTGCTGCCGAACACGTCCGCAATCCGGTCGAACGATACACCGAGCGCGTACGCCTTCGCGCGGTCCACGTCGAGTTCGATACGCGGCGCGTCGGGCAGATCCTCGAAATGAATCGACGTCAGCGACGGATCGGCCTTCGCGCGCTCGGCAAGCTGGTCGCGGGCGGCCTTCAACGCGTCGCGGCCCAAGCCGCCGCGATCTTCGAGCCGGAACGTGAAGCCGTCCGAATGCCCGACGCCCGGCACCGACGGCGGCAATTGCGCCTGCACGTTGCCGTCGAGAATCCGGCTGAACGACCGGTTCAACGTGTCGCGCAGCGTCATCGCATCAACGCCGCGCTGGCGCCAGTCTTTCAGCGTGACGAATGACATCGCTACGTTCTGTCCGCTGCCCTCGAAACTCCAGCCGATCACGCTTGTCACGTTCGCCACCGCCGTTTGCATGCGCAAAATCGACTCGGTCTTTTCGACGACGGCGAGCGTGCGCGCCTGCGTCGCGCCGGCCGGCAACTGGATCATCACCTGCAGCTGGCCCTGGTCTTCGACGGGCAGGAAGCCGCCCGGCATCCGCCAGTACAACGCGCCGCACAGCAGCAGCAATACGGCATACACCGCGAGCAGCGGCCCGACCCGGCGCATCGCGGCGGCCGTCATGGCCCGGTAGGCGCGCGACGCGCGATCAAAGCCCTGTTCGAAACGCGTCGAGAGGCGGGCGGCAACGCCACGCAAACCGCGTCGCGCGTCACGCTGACGGACCGATTGCGCAGGCGCGCTCAGCAGGTTCGCGCACAACGCGGGCGTCAACGAAAGCGCCATGAAAGACGACACCAGCATCGACGCAATCATCGCGACCGCGAACTGCCGGTAAATCCCACCGACGCCGCCAGGAAAGAACGCCATCGGCACGAACACGGCGGTCAGCACCGCCGTCACGCCGACGATCGCACTGCCGATCTGTTTCATCGCTTTCAATGTCGCGTCGCGCGGCGCCATGCCCTCTTCGTCCATCACGCGATGCACGCTCTCGACCACCACGATCGCGTCGTCGACCAGAATGCCGATCGCCAGCACGAGGCCGAACATCGTGAACACGTTGATCGACAAGCCGAATGCGTACATCGTGACAAACGCACCCATCAGCGTGACCGGAATCACCACTGTCGGCACCAGCGCGTAGCGCAGATCGCGCAGAAACAGCCACATCACGAGAAACACCAGCAAGATCGCCTCGGCCAGCGTGATCAGCACTTCGCGAATCGCAACGTTGACGAAGCGCGCGCTATCGAACGGCACCTGAACCGCGACGCCCGGTGGCAAACGGCTCGCCAGTTCCGCGAGCCGCGCCCGAATCGCGTCCGATGTTTCGAGCGCGTTGCCGCGCGGCCCGAGTTGAATCCCGACCGTCGCCGACGGCTTGCCGTTCAGGCGCGACCAGAACGTATAGTTGTCGCGGCCGATCTCGACCCGCGCGACGTCGGCAAGCCGCACTGCCGAGCCGTCGGGGTGCGCTTTCAGCACGATCTGGCCGAATTCCTCCGGCGACAGCAACTGCCCTTTGACATTCACCGACGCGGTCAGCTGCTGGCCGTCCACCAGCGGCGCGGCGCCGAGTGCGCCTGCCGCGACGCTCGCGTTTTGCGCGGCAATCGCGGCGTTGACGTCGGACGCGGCGAGGCCGAATTCGCGCAGCTTCATCGGATCGAGCCAGACGCGCAACGCTTCGTCGGCGTCCCACAGTTGCGCGGAACCGACGCCCGGCGCGCGCTTCAGTTCGCGCATGATGTCGCGGCTGAGGATATCGCTCAGTTGCGCGGAATCGCGCGTGCCATCGGTGGATGTCAGCGCGACCAGCATCAGGAACGTATTGGCGGCCTTGAAAACGCTGATACCCTGCTGCACCACCTGTTGCGGCAAACGCGGCTCGACCTGCTTGAGCCGGTTCTGCACGTCCATCATCGCGATATCGGGGTTGGTGCCGGGCGCGAAGGTCGCCGCGATTTCAAGGTTGCCGAGGCCGTCGCTGCCGGTTTCGTAGTAAAGCATCCCGTCGGCACCGTCGAGACTTTCTTCGATGATGCTGCCAACGTTCGCATCCACGGCTTCCGTCGATGCACCCGGATAGACGGCGTCGATCACGATACGCGGCGGCGCGAGTCGTGGATATTGCGCGACCGGCAGTTGCGTCAACGCGAGCGCGCCCGCGATGATTACCGCAAGCGCCAGAATCCACGCAAAGACCGGTCGGTCGATAAAAAAGGCGGCCAAGGCATGCTCACGCGTGTAGGTTCGGTGCGAGCGCGACCGGCGAAGCGAACACCGGCGCATCGGCGAAACGGGCCATATGGAATGCATCGACCAGCTTGCCGTCGCGCATCGCGAACGCTGGCGAGCGTCCTTCCTCGACGAAACCGAAGCGCTGGTACAGAGCGATCGCGCGGTGGTTGTCGACGAACACGGTCAACTCCAGCCGACGCAGGCCGAGCAGCGTATCCGCGCACTCGACGGCCGCCGCGAGCAGCGCCGTGCCGACGCCGCGCCCGACGTAATCGTCATGCACGCAGAGACCGATTCCCGCGCAATGCGCCATCCGGTGCATGCGCGGCAACACGTCGATCATCCCGACTACGCGACCGCCCGCCTCCGCGCACAGTCCGAGCGTGTTCGCGGGCATTTTTTCGAGCCAGCTCCCAACCGTCGCGTTCGAGCGATACGGCGTCTGCAACGTGCCATGCCGCGCGCCGGGGCAGTTCATCAACGAAGTGATCGCGTCGAGGTCGGACTCTTCGCGGGCGCGGACAATCACATGCGCCGTGTCGGGTTTCAACGAGACGTTCATACGGCCGCCTCGATTTCCGCTTGCAGATGACCCATCGGCGCGCGTAAGCGGCCCATGAACACCGAGTCGATCAGCATGCCGTCGCGCAGCACGGCGCCGCGAAAGGTCGCTTCGTGCGAAAAACCGAACTTGCGATACAGCGCAATCGCGCGATGGTTGTCGGCGAACACGTTCAGCTCGAGACGGCGCAGCCCGTACCAGTTGTCGGCGGCATCGATCAGTTCGGCCATCAGCCGCGTGCCGACGCCCTTGCCCTGCCAGTCGTCGTGCACGCTGATACCCAGCCAGCCGCTATGCGCGCGACGCAGCGCGCCCGGATGCAGATCGGCCGAGCCGACCAGCGTATCGCCCACCAGCGCTGCAATCGCCATCGACGGCGCCGCGAGCTTCGCGAGCCAGCCTTGAGTCTGCTGCAAGGTCGGATACGGACGCATCGGGTTCTGGCGCATCACACCGGGGCATGAACGCAGCGCGTGGAGTTGCGCGGCGTCGTCCGGATGCAGCGGCCTGATGCTGATCTCGACCGGTTCGGCCCCGAACCGTGTCGTGCTCTCAAATATTGTCTTTGGTTCTGTCATTGTTATGGCGTTCAGTCTGTCATCGGAAACTCGCTCACAGCGTCAGTTCGAACGAGCGTGCCAGCAAGCCGGGTAGTTTCCAGCCGCCGGTCTGCCGCTCGCCCCACGTTCCATCGTTCAGCAGCAGTTCCGGCTGGGCGTCGAGACGTTCGAGTTCGCTCGACAGCAAACGGTACAGGCTGTCGTCGAAACGCATCGCGTCGACCGGCGCGACGATCTGCCCGCGTTCGACCCAGAACGTCGCGAAACGCGTCATGCCGGTCAACCGGCAATTCATCCGGTCAGAAAAATTCACGTACCAGAGATTGCCGACATACAGCCCGGTATCGAGTGCGGCAAGGATATCGGCGGCGTCGAGATCGCCGCCAGCCATCGCCAGCGACTCGGGCGTTTCGCTGGCGAGCGCGCCGTTCGGCGTCAATCCGTATTCGCGCGCGCTACGGGCGTTGGTCAGTTGCCCGGCGTTGCGGCCGTCGTGAATCAACGGCACGCTGTCGCGCTGATAACCGTCTTCGTTGAAGCGCGGCGTGATATTCAGGCTCAGGTCTTCGGTCATCGACACGCGCGGATCGAGCGCGACTTCGCCGCTGTGCAGCCGGTAAAACGGGCTGCGCGCGGTGGCGTTCGCGCGCGCGGAAAACCCGCCCCACGACGCCGTGCCGACCAGTTCCAGCATCGCCGACGGCGCCAGATACGTGCGATACCGCCCCGGCGACAACGCGCGCGGCGTGTGTCCAAGCACCGGCAAACGTGCGGCGGCCTGTTCTACCTTCGCGGCGAACACGCTGTCGTCCCAGTGGTCGCCGGTGTACGTGCTTTTGATCGCACGGCCGCTCGGGTCGTACAACGACCAGCTAAAGCTGAAGTTGCTGACTTCGTACCAGCCGCGACTGCCGCGCGACGACGAGAAGCCGCGCACCATCGAGCCACCTGCATAGAAGCCGACGAAATCGAGTCCGCGCGCGCTTTCGGTGGCGATCCGCAACAGTGCGTCGGGCGCGGGCAGCTTGCCGCTGCGGCGCGTCGATTGGGTCCATTGGGTGGCGTCGTACAACAGATGCGGGTCGTCGGGCGCATCGCGCAAGCCGTCGCGCAACGTATTCAGCGCATCGGCGATATCGCGCAGATCCGTCGCTGGATCGCCGCATACCGTGAAGCTCGAATACGCCTGCCTGGCGCCGTCGATCAGGCGGACGGTCAGTTTGCCTTGCGACACCTGGCCGATCTGCCGGACCTTGCCACCGTTGAAGCGGATAAAGTCGGATTGCTCCGCCGACAGCCTCGTCAACACCACTTCGTCGCCGCTGAGCAGCGTGTCGATCGCATCGGCGAGCAGCGCGAAATGCGCGTGCCAATCCGGCAACTGCGCGTTCGAGGCGAAATCGAAGCCGCTCGATGCATTGACTGCATTGGTTGTCGTCATCGCGCGCCTCCGAATACATCGACATGCGTGAACACGCACGGCGGCGACGCATGGCCGACGCGCACCAACTGCGCCGGTTCGCCTTTGCCGCACATCGACGTGCCGAACACTTCGCGCGTGCCGGCATTGCCGACCGCGCTCAGACTGCGCCAGAAATTCGCGGATATGCCGCGATAATTCGGTTGCTTGACGATTTGCGTGAGCTTGCCGTTTTCGATCAACTGGCCGAACTCGCAGCCGAATTGAAACTTGTTGCGGTGATCGTCGATCGACCACGACGTATTGGTGCGCATCAGGATGCCGTGTTCGATGCCGGAAATCATTTCGCCCAGCGTGCTGGTTCCCGGTTCGATATTCAGGTTCGCCATCCGGTCGATCGGCGCGCGATTCCAGCTCGACGCACGTGAATTCGCGACGCCCGCCATCTTTGCGCGCTGTTGCGACAGCGCGCCACCGAGCGGACGTTCGAGTACGCCATCGCGAATCAGATACTGTTTGCGCGCTTCAGTGCCGTCGTCGTCGAATGCGTACGACGCGGCTTCTTCTCGCAACGACGGATCGAATGTCACGTTGAGCAGTTCCGAGCCGTAACGGTAAGTGCCGAACATCTCCGGCTTCACGAAACTCCATCCGGCGAAGTTGCGTTCGTCGCCGAGAATCCGGTCGAGTTCGAGCGGATGCCCGATCGATTCGTGAATCTGCAACATCATTTGATCGGGCATCAGCAGCAGGTCGCGCGGACCAGCCGGACAGTTCGGCGCGGCCAGCAAGGTCAGCGCGTCGGTGGCGAGCCGCACGCCTGCGCCGTCGAACGCGTAGCGGTCCAGCACTTCGACGCCGCCTTGCGCGAGCGTGCCGTAATTGCCGCCGAGCGTGCGCACCTGCGTGTCGCCGTTCGCGTGCGCCGCGACGCTCATTTCCGGCATCACGAGGCAAAAGCGCTGGTCGATTCGCGCGCCGTCGCTGGTCAGATAAACCTGTTCGGTGCGCGTGATCTGCACGGATGCCGTGCGCTCGACGATCCGGTCGTCGATTTTCGCGGCGGCGCATTCGTGCGCGAGACGCGCGAGCCATTCGCCGCGCGTCGGCAGCGGCTGGTCGGCATTGGGCGAGACATACGCGCCGCTGAGCGCTTCGCGCGACACCGCGCGATGGTCGATCAGCGATGCGCCGGCGCTCGCCAGCGCACGTTGCGTCGCGATATCGAGCGCAGCCTGCAAGCCCCCGATGGACAGATCCGTGGTTGCCGCATAGCCCGCGCCCGCGCCGGCCCACGCGGTCAGCATGGCGCCGCGTTCGCGCTGCGTGCGCAGCGGCTGCGCGACGTCGTTGCGTACTTCGTGGTCGTCGATCTGTTCATCGACAATCCGTAAGGACCAGAACGCCGCATTGCTCTTCAACGCACGGGCGGCCTGCGTCCAGCGCGATTCGCTCATTGCAGTACCTCGGGTTCGTCGTGCTCCGGCGCGATCATCGACGCGGCGAGCAACGACTGCGTATAAGAATGTGACGGCGCATGCAGCACGTCGAGCGTGTCTCCCGCCTCAATCACGCGGCCGTTCTTCATCACGATCACGCGATGCGCCATCGCACGCATCACCGCCAGATCATGGGTGATCAATAGATAGCTTAACCGGTACTTCTTCTGCAAGCCCGCCAACAACTTAAGCACCTGTTGCTGGATCGACACATCGAGCGCGCTGGTCGGCTCGTCGAGAATCAGCACTTCCGGTTCGACCGCCAACGCACGCGCGATCGCTATCCGCTGCCGCTGCCCGCCGGAAAACTCGTGCGGATAGCGCAGCATCGATTCTTGCGGCATGCCCACTTCTTCGAGCATCGTCCCCACCCGCGCGCGGCGCGTGCGCGCGTCGATTTCCGGCCGGTGCACCTCGATCCATTCCCCGACGATCTGCTCGACCGTCATACGCGGCGATAGCGACCCGAACGGGTCCTGAAACACCACCTGCATCCGCGAGTACAACGCGCGGCGCGAGTTCGCGCCACGCAAAGCCGATAACGGCGCGCCGTCGATATGGATATGACCGGCGGCGGGCCGTTGCAGACCGAGCAGCGTCGCCGCCAGCGTCGATTTTCCGGAGCCCGATTCGCCGACCACGCCGAGCGTCTCACCGCGACGCAGCGTCAGATCGACGTCGTGCACTGCGCGAAACGTCGAACCGCTGAACAGCGAGCGCCAGCCTTTCGCGGCCGTCCGGTAATCGACCGCGAGGCCTTGCACCTCGAGCACCCGACGCGCGTGTGGTTCGATCGGCCCGATCTCGCGTTGCGGTTCGCTGTCGAGCAATCGCTGCGTGTAAGGATGCTGCGGCGCTGCGAACAGCGCCTGGGTCGTATTGGTTTCGACCAGCACACCCTTTTCCATTACCGCCACGCGTTGGGCGAAGCGGCGCACGAGATTCAGGTCGTGCGTGATCAGCAGCACCGCCATGCCGCGATCGGCGGCTTCCTGTTCCTGCAGTTCGACCAGCAGATCGACGATCTGCTGACGCACGGTGACGTCGAGCGCGGTAGTGGGTTCGTCGGCGAGCAGCAGGCGCGGACGGCACGCGAGCGCCATCGCGATCATCGCGCGCTGGCGTTGTCCGCCGGACAGTTGATGGGGGTAGCTGTCGATCCGCCGTTCCGGCTCGGCAATGCCGGTACGGCGCAGCAGTTCGATGCCGCGGGCGCGCGCCGCGTTCGACCGCAAACCCTCGTGCAGACGCAGGCTTTCGGCGATCTGCTGACCGATCGTGAACAGCGGATTGAGCGCGGTCATCGGCTCCTGAAACACCATCGCGACGGCGGCGCCGCGAATCCCGCGCATCTGCTGCTCGGTTTTCTGTAATAGATCGAAGCCGTCGAGACGGATCTGGCCGCTGGTCTGCGCATGTTCGACGAGGCGCAGGATCGACAGCGCCGTGACGCTCTTGCCCGAACCGGATTCGCCGACCAGCGCAACCCGCTCGCCGCGCCCGATCGTCAGATTCAGTTCGCGAACCGCGACCTTGTCGCCGAAACGGATCGAGAACGTGTCGATTTCCAGCAAGGGCTTGTGCAACGTTGCGTCGCTCATCACTTCCTCCCGCCGAATGCCGACCCGCGTGAACGGGCGTCGAGCGCATTGCGCAACGCGTCGCCCATGAACGTCAGCAGCAACAACGTGATCACCAGCGCGGCAAACGCAGATACCGAAATCCACCATGCGTCGAGGTTGTTCTTGCCTTCCTGAAGCAGTTCGCCAAGGCTCGGCGTGGGCGGTGCGACACCCAGCCCCAGAAAGTCCAGACTCGTCAGCGACAGAATCGCGGCGCTCATCCGGAACGGCAGGAAGGTGATCACCGGCGTCATGCTGTTCGGCAGCAGATGACGCCAGATGATCTGCCAGTTGCTCAAACCCATCGTGCGCGCGGCGCGAACGTAATCGAGCGAACGGTTGCGCAGGAATTCGGCGCGCACATAGTCGGACAGCACCAGCCAGCCGAACATCGACAGCAGGATAAACAGCAGCCAAAAACTCGGCTCGAAGATCGACGCGAAGATGATCAGCAGATACAGGTCCGGCATCGAACTCCATACTTCGATCAGGCGCTGCCCGATCAGGTCGGTGCGGCCGCCGTAAAAGCCTTGCAACGCACCCGCCAGCACGCCCAGCACGATACCCGACACCGTCAGCGCAAGCGCCATCAACACCGACAGCCTGAAGCCGTACAGCAATCGCGACAGCACATCGCGGCCGTATTGATCGGTGCCGAGCCAGTTGGTCGCGGACGGCGACGCCGGAAACGGCCGCGTCGCGAAGTAATCGATCGTGTCGTAGTGGTAGTGATTCGGCGGGTAGATCGCGAAGTTGCCTTTCTCAGTCAACTGCTTGCGGATAAACGGATCGAGATAGTTCGCGCGGGTCGGAAAATCGCCGCCGAACATCGTTTCCGGATAATCCTTCACGATCGGAAAATAGTCATGGCCGTCGTAACGGACCATCAACGGCCGGTCATTCGCGAGCACTTCGCCGAGCAGGCTCAGCACGAACAGCGTTGCGAACACGATCAGGCTCCAGTAACCGAGCTTCTGCTGGCGGAAACGCTGCCATACGCGTCGCCCAGGCGACACGGACACCGGCAACGCGCCGGGCGGCAGCTTATCGGTCCAGGCTGTTGAATTGGATGCGGGGGTCGACGAGGACATAGCAGACGTCAGCAATGAGTTTGGTCACGAGACCAATCAGCGTGAACAGGAACAGCGAACCCAGCACGACCGGATAGTCGCGGCGGATCACCGAGTCATAAGACAGTTGGCCCATGCCGTCGAGCGAAAAAAGCGTTTCGATCAGCAGGTTGCCGTTCAGGAAGGCGCCGATAAACGCGGCGGGCAGTCCGGTCAGCAAAGGAATCGCGGCGTTGCGCAATACGTGCTTCCACAGCACGTCACGCTTGGGCGCACCTTTCGCCCGCGCGGTCAGCACGTATTGCCGACCAATCTCTTCGAGAAACGTATTCTTGGTCAGGATCGTGACGATCGCGAAGTTGCCCACCACCGACGCCGTCACCGGCAACGCGATGTGCCATAGATAATCGAGCACCTTGCCGAACGCGCTGAGTTCGTCGAAGTTATCGGACGTGAGGCCGCGCATCGGGAAGACCTGCCAGAACGTGCCGCCGCCAAACAGCATCAGCAGCAGCACGCCGAACACGAAGCCCGGAATCGCGTAGCCGGTCAGCACCATCACGCTGGTGGCGGTGTCGAAGCGCGAGCCGTTGCGCACCGCTTTCGCGATCCCGAGCGGCACCGACACGATGTAGGTCAGCACGACCGTCCATAACCCGAGCGTGATCGACACGGGCAGTTTCGAGCGGATCACCGCCCACACGCTCTGATGGTGATAGTAGGACTGGCCGAGATCGAAACTCGCGTAGTCCCTCAGCATCTTCAGATAGCGCGTCAGCGGTGGTTTCTCGAAGCCGAACTGCTTCTTGATCTGCTCGATCTGCTGCGGATCGACGCCCTGGCTGCCGTGATACGCGTTGCCTCCGCCTCCGCCTTCGCCGCCGCGCTGCTGGCCGTGACGCAACTGCGTCATCATCTGTTCGACCGGGCCGCCCGGCACGAACTGCGTCACGAAGAAAGTCAGCGTAACGACGCCGATCAGCGTCGGGATCATCAGTAGCAGACGTTTGATGATGTAGATAAACATAAGCCCCTCACTTCGCAGCGGCGGTGTTGGCCGCAGCGGACGGCATCTTGCGATACCAGTAGCTGACGATCCAGTCCTCGCCCTGGAAACTGACCGGCGTCACCGACGGGTAGCCGAGCGCGCTTTTGTACGCGATCCGCGTATCCGGCGCGAAATATTCGGGCACCAGGTAATAGCCGTTGATCAGCACGCGGTCGAGCGCATGGGTCGCGGTTTCGAGTTCGTTCAGCGTGCTCGCGTGGATCACCGCGCGCACCAGCGCATCGACCGCCGGCGACTTCACGCCCGGATAGTTCTCCGAGCCGACCTGCGATGCCGATGCGCTGCTGAAACGACGCTCCAGTTCGGCACCGGGAATCGTCACGCGCAGATAGATGAACGTCGTCATATCGAACTCGAAGTTGTCGATCCGCTTCTGATACAACGCACTATCTATCTCGCGCATATGCGCATCGATGCCGAGCAGTTGCAGGTTGCGCATATACGCCAGCAGTACGCGATCCATGCCCGGCTGATCGTCGATGATTTCGATCGACATCGGGTTGCCGTGCGCGTCGCGCAACTGGCCGTCGCGCACTGTCCAACCCGCTTCAGCGAGCAGGCCGCGCGCTTCGCGCAGGTTCTCGCGCAATGTGTGCGGCGCAATCGTGTCGGCCTGCCTGACCATTGGACCGAACACGGCCGCCGGCAAACTCGCGCGATACGGGTCGAGCAGCGTGAGTTCGGCATCGGTGGGCACGCCTTGCGCGGCGAACGGGCTATCGTCGAAGTAGCTGTTGGTGCGCCGGTACTGGCCGTAGAAGGTCATCCGGTTCAGCCAGTCATAGTCGAACGCAAGTGCAAGGGCATGCCGCACCCGCACATCCGAAAACATCGGCCTGCGCGTGTTGAACATCAGCCCCTGCATCTGCGCGCCGTGATCTGGAAACAGTTTGCGCTGCAACGCGCCGTTCTCGAAGTTCTTGCCGATATAACGGCGCGCCCATTGCATCGAACTGTATTCGACCATCACGTCGGTATCGAGCGCTTTCAGCGACTCGAGCTGCGTGTAATGATCGTGATAGAGCTTGAACGCGACGCGCGCGAAATGGTACATGCCGCGCCGCGACGGCAAATTTGCGGCCCAGTAAGCCGGATTGCGACGGTAGACGATCTGCGTGTCGTTCTTGCGCTGCTCGATCAGATACGGGCCGCTCGACACCGGCGGCACATTGGTCAACTGATCGAACGCGATGCGCGTGCCGTTGGCTTGCATTGCCCACTTTCGCG
Source organism: Paraburkholderia sp. 40 (assembly GCF_050434105.1). Lineage (NCBI taxonomy): Bacteria > Pseudomonadati > Pseudomonadota > Betaproteobacteria > Burkholderiales > Burkholderiaceae > Paraburkholderia > Paraburkholderia sp. 40. The sequence continues at coordinate 1,366,798 of NZ_JBNPVY010000004.1, forward strand.
AGAAAACCGGCAGGTCGCCTGCGATCAACGGCGCGTCGCGTTCCACGTGCCTGAAGTCGAAGCGCACCCGCGACGGGTCGAGCACCGTGGCGCGGCTGATCACCGCGAACTGCGAGTTGAACAGCGGCGATGCCTGCGGGCTGGTCAGCGTATCGAACGAATACTTGACGTCGTCGGCGGTGATCGGATCGCCGTTCGAAAAGCGCGCTCGCGGGTCGATATGAAACACCGCTGATTTGCCATCCGGCGCCACCTCCACGTCGTCGGCGATCAATGCGTATTCCGACGCGAGTTCGTCCCAGCTGCGCTGCATCAGCGTATCGAACATCAGATGCAGGATGTCCGGCGCCGGCGCACCACGCGTCAGGAACGGATTCAGCGAATCGTAACTTTGCGCTTCGTCGTAGTTCTGGAAGACCAGCGTGCCATCGGTCGGCGCATTCGGGTCCGCGTAATCGAAATGCGTGAACCCGGACGGATACTTCGGCGCGTCGTATTGCGCGATCGACGCCCTCGCGAACGCGGGCGCCGTCGTCAACGGCACGACCAGCAGCCCCGCGACGAGCGTCATCGCAACCCGCGCCGCGAACGCCGTAACGACGCGCGCGCGCGGGCCTCGAAACCTGTCGGTTGTCATCATGCGTGTCTGGACGCGCATCGGCTCGTAGCCGACGCGCGATGCTTCGAAACCGCGCGGGCGGCGGCGGGTAGCCACCGCTCGCGTGGTTCCGGGTTGAAGGCCGGAGGGGTATAAATTGCGAAGGCCGGAAGTTCGCGTCGAAGCTGAGCTTATTCGTCGTCGTTACTCGTCGTGGTTACTCGTCGTCGGACGGTGTGGTCTTGAACGAGAACTGAACTTCGCCGACATACGGCTCGGCATTCTTCTCGCACTTGTACGCCTTGCCTGCGGCAATCACGGCTTCGTTGAACACCGACGTCGGCGGCGTGACGCGCATGATCTTCACGTCGCTGACATTGCCGTCCGTACCGATCGTCAGATGCGCGATCACGTCCGCCGAAATACCGTCCGTCAATGCCTTGCGCGGAATCACCGGCTGCACCGACTGGCAATGACCGCGGCCGTCCACCACGCCATGCAGCGCGGGTGGCGCCGGCGGCGCGGCCGGTGCCGGAGCGGGTGCCGGCGCAGGTGTCGGCGACGCGACCGCCGGAGCGTTCGGAGCCGGATTCGCCGTGGGCTGGATCACCGGCTGCGGCGTCGGTCGCGGCGGCGGCGGCGTCGGGGTCGGCTTCGGTATTTCGTGCTTCGGCTGCGCTTTGGGCGGCGCCGGCGGCGGCTCCAGCTTCTTCACCTCGGGCGGCGGTGGCGGAGGCGGCGGCGCAATCTGCACGCGCATCTCCTTCGGCGGCGGCGGCGGCGGCGGCTGGAACTTCATGTGCGACACGCCCAGAATCACCAGCGCCTCGACCAGCACCGCAACGCCGATCGCCAGCTTCATGGGCATGCGACCGTGATGCGCCGGCGTCGTCGATGCCCAGAGTGCACCGTCCAGGCGGTTTTGCGGATCTTTCATGTCGATGGCCGGTGAACTCATGTCGTCGGGTTCGTGGCCAATGCAACCGAACTGATGCCCGCCGCGCGCACCAGGTCCATCACCTTGACGATATTCTTGTAGCTCGTGCCTTCGTCGCCGGCAATCGCGACATCTACTTTCTTCGAGTCGTGAACCAGACCTTGCAGACGCGCGGTCAGTTCGTCGGGCGTCACGGGCTTCGAATCCAGATAGATTTCATCCGTCTTCGTCACGCCGATCGATACCTTGATGGTCTGCTGCAACTGCTCGGCGGTGCTCGATTGCGGCAGGTCGAGCTTGATGCCTGCGCCCTGGATCATCTTCAGCGTCGCGAGCATGAAGAACACCAGCAGGAACATCATGATGTCGATCATCGGGATGATCTCGATGCGCGCTTTCTCTTCACCGCCGAGGTAATGGCTGCGATGGTTTCGCATGGTCCGTCTCCTTGAGTGCCGGCGTCAGACTGCGAAGCGCGATACGAGCAGCGACTTGATGAGGTCGAACTGGTTGACCGTCATCCGGATACGCTTGTTGAAGTAGTTCAGGAAGATCACGCAGATGATCGCGATGGTCAGGCCGCACGCGGTGGCCGTCAGCGCGTGACCGATGCCGCCCGTCACACCGTTCGGGTTCGCGGTGCCGCTGGTGCCGAGCACGTTGAACGATTCGACCATGCCGATGATCGTGCCAAGCAGACCCAGCAACGGGCCGAGCGTCACGGCCGTATCGAGAATCCACAGGTTACGGTCGAGACGCGGCAACTGGAACATGATCGTTTCCTCGATCTCGCGTTCGACCACGGCTTCGCTCTTGCCCTTCACTTTCATCGCCGACTTCACGAGTTCGCCTTGCACGGTCTGCTTGTAGTGCTCGGCCACTTTGGCGGCATCGTCGGGATTGGCTGCATCGACGAGTTTCAGGTCATGTTCGAGGGTCTTGCCGGCACGCACGGCACGCGAGAAGAACATCAATCGTTCGATGATGATCGCGATGCCGAGCAGGAAGATGACCGCGAGGAGAGGGATCAGACCCATCGACTGGATCGAGTAGTTAATGAGGGTATTCAGCACTGCGGACTCCGGTTAGTACAGGCTCAAGCGGCCGTTGAATAACGGTAGGTTTCGAGATGCCGGCTGCCTTGTGAGTCGCCGGCTAAAGGCCCGCCACCTATGCAAAGCCCGTACCAGGTCAGGCGACCGGTTTCTCCGTAACGAACGTCGCCAGTCCTTTACACAGGACGCTTTGCCTTTTATTTCATGGACTTGCCGAGCGCGACAAAGATCTCGCATGCCCGCGGCTTGCGTGGCGCCCGCGCACGCATATAGCAAAACAAATTTATTTTTGTAATTAGAGTAAGTCCGCTTTCCGAGACTTCTTCTGCCAAAGCCTTTAATTCCCTATTGCAGAAATGGTGCGAAAAGTCGCACTTGAAGCGTTTTGGTGCAATCTCAGAATGCCTATAGACAATTTCATTACATGCACCTTTCATATTACTGTCGATTTAATATGACAATAGGCACCAATTGAAGACCAGCTACCACCCACAAATGCCTACACGTAGCGCGAAACAAGCTTACCGAACCACTTTCTTACACTTATTACCATTCCTTTCAACGGCACATTAATCGCCCCGAATTAGGGAATTTAATCGCCATGGACCATTTTTTATTTAATGCACCAATTCTGTAATTAAGCATTCTTACGGTGCGTAAGCTGCACCAAATCGTAATTAAAATAAGCCGTCTAACTTTATTTTTTTCTAATGGAAACTTTCCTGCGTTCTGTTACGCGCGAGGAATGCTTTATTTCCAGGCACTACCCGCGCGACACAATTTTTCGTAACTCTGAATTCCTAAGCAAATCAATCGCTTCGATGCATTTGCGGAGGCCGCTCAAGGCCTTTCCGACGATCCGCGACCTCACACATGGCATATCTCGTGCTCTTGCTGCGCTCGCTTCAAGACCAAGGCGCGCGTCCGACACGATCGGCGACGCACCCTGGACGGAATGTGCGGGACGGCGCGGGGATGCGCCGGACAGCGAAGAACTCGCTGACGTCAACGCACTGCAGCGCATGCGCAACTCGCGCCTGCGTTTGCGTGATCGTTCAACGGAAGTGGCCTTAACGACAAGAAGGAGCGGAAGTGAAACAAAAGCGATTGGCCTCAGCCATCAAAAGAATCATCGGAGCCGAGCTGGTGTTGACAGCGGCGTTCGTCCCGCTGGCACACGCACAGAGCCAACCTGATACAGCGGCCGCTCCGACGGCCGCAAGCACGCCAGCGGCGACTCCCCCCGCCGTCAGCAAGCTCGAAAAAGTAGAAGTCACCGGTTCGCTGATCCGCACATCGGACAAGACCGGCAACGTCGAAGTCCAGACCGTTACAGCAAGGGAAATCCAGCAAAGCGGCTACACGACCGTGGCCGACTTCCTGCGCGGCATGTCCGCCAACTCCGCGTCCAGTTGGGGTTCCACCACGATGAACGGCACGGCGCCGGGCGGCTCGGGGATCGCATTGCGCGGTCTGTCCGAGAAGTACACGCTGGTGCTGGTCGACGGCCAACGCGTCGCGAACTACGCACAGGCGGTGAACTTCACCGACACGTTCTTCGACGTCAACACGATCCCGCTGAACATCGTCGATCACATCGAAATCGTGAAGACGGGCGCCGTGTCCGCATACGGTTCCGACGCGATTGCCGGCGTGGTCAACATCATCACGAAGAAGAACTTCCAGGGTCTTGAGATCGACGGGCAACTCGGCAAGGCACAGCATCCGGGCAACGCTCAGGGCAACTTCAGCGTGCTCGGCGGCTTCGGCGACCTGAACTCGGATCGTTTCAACGTGACGGCAGCCGCCAGCTACTATCGCGATTCCGGTTCGACGCTCGACCAGCGCGACATGACCAAAAACGAAGACTTCAGCCAGTTCCCAGGTGGGTCGGCTGGTCCTCTGGGTCCGAATCAGCAGTCATTCTGGAAACTGCCCGACGGCTCGACCGCCGCGTTGAACCCATGCCCTCCGGGCAGCACTAACGCGGCGGGCGCATCGTGCGTGTACAACAACGCGAACACGTACTCGCTTATTCCACAGACGACGCGTATGAACGCGAAGGTGCGTGGTACCTTCAAGATCAACGACGACGTGCAGGCTTACGCCGACCTGTGGGCGAGCCGCAACGAGACGGTCCAGTATTTCGGCAGCCCGGCCATCACCAGCACGTCGAACGTGTTCAATCCGGTGACCGGCTCGGTGTCGCAACTCGACCGCACGGTGTCGGCGCTGAATCCGTACAACCCGTACGGAGTCGATACGCCGATCAACCTGACCTTCCCGGGCATTGCGGCGCGCGCAGACACGGTATCGACGTTCTGGAAGGCCTCGACGGGCGTGAAGGGTTCGTTCACCACGGCGAAGATCGGCGACTGGGACTGGTCGGTGGACTATGGTCATTCGCAGAGCACGGTCGACACGACGTACTCGAACATGATCAACACGGCCGCGGCTGAAAACATCCTCGGCCCGAACGGCGGCTACAACTTCGCGAACCCCGCATCGACGCCGAACGGTCTGAACGGCCTGTTCCAGAACGACTACCAGCAGGCGATCTCGAAGCTCGACAGCGTGACGGCGAAGACCTCGACCGGCAATCTGTTCAACCTGCCGGCTGGCCCGGTCGGCATCGGTTTCGGTACGGAATTCCGTCACGAAAGCTCGCTGATCAACCCGCGCACGTACTCGTCGCAAGGGATCGTCGTGCCGGCGAACGTTCAGTCCGTCGACGGCGAACGCAACATCGCGGCCGTGTATTACCAGATCGATATTCCGATCATCCACAACCTGACGTTCACGCAAGCGGGCCGCTATGACCACTATAGCGACTTCGGCGGCGCGTTCTCGCCGAACTTCGCACTGCGCTTCCAACCGGTCCAGATGCTGACAACGTACGCGTCGTACAGCCGTGGTTTCCGCGCGCCGACGCTGATCGAAAACTCGCAGGCAACCTACCTGGCTCACCAGAACCTCGTCGATCCGAACGACCCGAGCGGCGTGCCGACCAAGCACTTCACGACGGAACAGGTCAACGGCAACCCGAACCTCCAACCGGAGCACACCAAGAACTACAACATCGGCTTCGAACTGTCGCCGGATGCGTCGACCGATATCGGTGCAGCGTTCTACAAGATTCATATCGACGGCGTGATCGGTACCGACGATCCGAATGCCGTGCTGGATGCCAACGACCCGTCGAGGGTCGTGCGCAATCCTGACGGCACGATCCGCTACATCGCGCAACAGTTCATCAACCTCGGCTCGCTGGATACCGACGGCTTCGACATGAACTTCCGCAAGTCGGTCGGCACGAAGTACGGCACGTTCACGCTGTCGGGCGACTGGGCGTACGTGTGGCACTTCAAGCTGAACAGCCCGGGCTCTGCAACGCAGGACTTCGCGGGTAACAACCTCGCGCTGCTGCAACCGTTCGGTGCGTCGAATCCCCGCTGGAAGGGCAACACGAGCCTGACGTGGGATTACCGCAAGATGACCACGACGCTGAGCTGGCAGTACACGGGTCCGTACACCAACGCAGTGGCAGCCGAGTTCGGCGACGGTGGCACGGGTTCGGTGGCGTCGTATAGCCAGTTCAACCTGATGATGACGTATCGCGGCTTCAAGAACTGGACGATCTATGGTGGCATCCAGAACATCTTCGACAGGGAGCCGCCGTTCGACGTGGAGTGGCAATCAACGCCGGACATCACCGGCTACGACCAGTCGCTGTACACGAATCTGGGCCGCTTCTTCCAGATCGGTGCGACCTACCGCTTCTGATCGTCGCAGCGGGCTTTATCGCAGGACCGTAGGTCTCCTCTTGCCTCTTCGTCGTTGTTGAAGAGGATTGGCGGCGGTGCCTCGCGCACCGCCGGCTTTTTTGCTTTACGGATACCACTTGAAATACGCAATGAAACCGATTCACGCCACCCAGGCGGCGTTGGCCGCGTTCGCGCTCGCCCTTCTCTCCCCCGCCCACGCCGTGACGATCCCGCCCGGCGTCACGCTCGCAGCCACCCAGGAACTCACGCGGCAAACACCCGTCGAGGCAGAATCGATCGACCCCGCGCATATCGAGTCCTGGGCCGCCAATACCATCGGCCTCGACCTGTTCGAAGGCTTGACGCGAATCGCCGCCGACGGTGCGGTCGTGGCGGGCGTGGCGGAATCGTGGAGCCGCAGCGCGCCCGATACATGGATCTTCAAGCTGCGCCACAACGCGCGCTGGAGTAACGGCGAGCCGGTCACGGCCGCCGATTTCGTCTATTCGTGGCAACGCGTGGTCGATCCGAAGACCGGCTCGAAATACACAATCCTGGTCGAGTTCGTGAAGAACGCGAAGGCGATTCTGGCGGGCAAGGCGCCGCTCTCCAGTCTCGGCGTGCGCGCGGTCGATCCGTACACGGTAGAGGTCAAGACCGAAGACCCGACCGCGTTCTTTCCGCAACTGACCGCGATGTCGACGATGGCGCCGGTGAACCGCGCGACGGTCGAGAAGTATGGCGACGAATGGACCCGTCCCGGCCACATGGTCAGCGACGGTGCGTATGCATTGAGCGACTGGCAACCGGGCAACCGTCTCGTGATGGTGAAGAACGACAAGTACTGGGATGCGAGCAAGGTCGCGATCACGAAAGTCACCTATCTGCCGATCGAAAGCGACGAAACGGCAATGCGGATGTATCAGGCCGGCCAGTTCGATTACACGTATACCATTCCGTCCGGCATCTATAACCAGGTCAGCAAGCAGTTCGGTTCCGAGCTGAAGACCGGGATGTTTATCGCCACCTACTACTACTCGCTGAACAACGCCGACCCGGCCTTCAGGGACAAGCGCGTGCGCGAGGCGCTATCGATGGTGATCGACCGCAACCTGCTGACGTCTAAACTGACCGCAAGCGGCGAGTTGCCGCTGTACGGCCTGATTGCGACAGGCACGCAAGGCGCGGCGCAATTCCAGCCCGACTGGGCCGCGTGGCCGATGGCGAAGCGCATTGAAACCGCGCGAGACCTGCTGAAACAGGCGGGCTATTCCGCTGCAAAGCCGTTGACGTTCACGCTGACATACAACACCAACGACCTGCACAAGAAGGTCGCGCTATTCACGACATCGGAATGGCGCACCAAGCTCGGCGTCAACGTGAAGCTCGAAAACGTCGAGAACCGCGTGCTGCTGAAAATGCGCCACGACGGCAAGGTGCAGGCGTCGCGCGACGGCTGGTTCGTCGACTACAACGACGCGATGTCGTTCTTCGACCTGATCCGCTGCAACAGCCTGCAGAACGACCAGCACTACTGCAATCCGAAGGTCGATGCGTTGATCGATCAGGCGAACCAGCAGATGGACGAAGCGAAGCGCACCGCGATGCTAACGCAGGCGCACGACATCGCGATGAACGACTATCCGCTGATTCCGATGTTCCAGTACTCGGCAGTGCGGCTCGTGAAATCGTATGTGGGCGGCTATTCGCCGACCAACTACGTCGATCAGCGGCAGTCGCAGGACATGTACATCATCAAGCACTGAGCGCAAGGAGCCTTGCCATGCTGGCTTATACATTGCGCCGCGCGTTATGGGCGATCCCGACGATTCTCGCCGTGATCACCGCGTGCTACCTGCTGCTGCACCTAACGCCCGGCGGCCCGTTCGATTCGGAGAAGCATCTGTCGGCGGCCGTGCTTGCCAATCTCGACGCGAAATACCACATCGATCAGCCGCTGTGGAAGCAGTATTTGCTGTACATCGACTCGCTGCTGCACGGCGATCTCGGCGCGTCGTTCCGTTACACGGACTGGTCGGTCAGCGAACTGGTGTGGAAAGCCCTACCGGTCAGCCTCGGCGTCGGCGGCATTTCGGTGCCGATCGCGCTGGTGATCGGTGTGGCGCTCGGCACGGTTGCGGCGGTGCGCCGCAATGGTGTGATCGACTACGGCGTGATGTTGCTCGGCAATCTCGGCGGTGTGGTGCCGCCATTCATTCTCGGCCCCGTGCTGGTGTGGGTCTTCGCGATCCTGATCAAGCGCGGCGAGCATGGTCTGCTGCCCGCTGGCGGTTGGGGTGATGGCGACTGGCACTACCGCGTATTGCCGATCGTACTGCTCGTGATTATCAACGTATCGACGATTGCGCGCGTGATGCGCGGCAGCATGATCGAAGTGCTGTCCGGCAATTTCATCCGGACCGCGCGCGCGAAAGGTCTGGCCGGCCGCACCATCGTCTTGCGTCATGCGCTGAAACCGGCGCTGATGCCGGTCGTATCGCTACTCGGCTCGCTGTGCATTTCGTCGATCACCGCTGCGGTCGTCACCGAATCCGTATTCGCGCTGCCCGGTCTCGGGCAACTGGTCGTGAACGGCGCGATCAATCGCGACTACACGCTGGTGCTCGGTCTGGTCGCATTGATCACGGCATTCGCGGTCCTGTTCAATCTGCTGGTCGATCTTGCTTACGCATGGCTCGATCCGCGCATCCGGTACTGACATGAAGATTCGTCGATTCAACCTGGCCGCGCGTGCGTTCGTCGCGCCGCCGGCCGATGCGGCGTCCGCAGGCGGCTGTCTGTCCGGCGGCATCGTCATGAAGACTTCGCGCGGACCGTTCGCGATTGCCGGCATGCGCTTTTTACGTAATCGCGCGGCATTTGCAAGTCTGGTGATCCTGCTGCTGATCGTCGTCGCATGCTTTGCGGGGCCGCTGTTTCTGCCCAACAATCCGGTCGACAGCGACTGGGGATCGATCAGTCTGCCGCCGTCGTGGCTCGGCATGCATCTGTTCGGTACCGACGAACTCGGTCGCGACCTGCTCGCGCGCACGCTGGTGGGCGGGCGCGTATCGCTCGAAGTCGGGTTGCTCGGCACGCTGGTGTCCGGACTGATCGGCGTCGCGTGGGGCGCGACAGCCGGCTTCATGGGCGGACGCGTCGATGCCGTTATGATGCGCGTCGTCGACGTGATGTACGCGATTCCGTACATGCTGATCGCGATCATGATGATGACGCTGTTCGGCCGCGCATTCTATCTGGTCGTGCTGACCATCAGCGCGTTTTCGTGGCTCGATATGGCGCGCGTGGTGCGCGGTCAGACGCTGTCGCTGCGTTCGCGCGAATTCGTCGACGCGGCGCGTGCGACTGGCGTCAGCACCCGCGCCATCATCGCGCGGCATATCGTGCCGAACCTGATCGGCGTGGTGGTCGTGTATGCCACGGTCACAGTGCCCTCGATCGTGCTGACGGAATCGGTGCTGTCGTTTCTCGGACTCGGCGTCCAGGAGCCGATGACGAGTTGGGGCGTGCTGATCGAAGACGGTGCCCAAAAACTCGAATCGATGCCGTGGCTGCTGCTCTGCCCTGCCGTCATGCTGTGCGTGACGCTTTATTGCGTGAACTTCGTCGGCGACGGTTTGCGCGACGCTCTCGACCCCAAGGATCATTGACATGGCGCTACTCGAAGTGAAGGACCTGAGTGTGCGCTTCACGCGCCGCGAAGGCCCGCCGGTCGATGCGGTCCAACGCGTGTCGTTTTCGCTCGACGCGGGCAGCACGCTGGGCATCGTCGGCGAATCGGGGTCGGGCAAGAGTCAGACCGTGATGGCGCTGCTCGGTCTGCTGTCGTCGAACGGCAGCGTGTCGGGCACCGCACTGTATCGTGGCGAAGACGGCGGCGATCTGCTGACGATGAACAACGCAGCGCTGAACAGGATTCGCGGCAACCGGATCGGCATGGTGTTTCAGGACCCGATGACGGCGCTCAATCCGTTTTTGACCATTGAACGGCAGATGACGGAATCGCTGCAATTGCACAAGAAGCTGTCGCGTCGCGAAGCGCGTCGGCGTGCCATCGAGGTGCTCGACACGGTGCGGATTCCCGATGCCGCACGCCGCATCGGCATGTATCCGCATGAGTTTTCCGGTGGTATGCGGCAGCGCGTGATGATTGCGATGGCGTTGCTGTCCGAACCGGAAATTTTGATTGCCGACGAACCGACTACCGCGCTCGACGTCACCGTTCAGGCGCAAATCATCGAATTGCTGCGCGAACTGAATCGCGAGCGCGGCACGGCAATCGTCCTCATCACGCACGACATGGGCGTGGTTGCCGGGTTGTGCGATACCGTGATGGTGATGTATGCAGGGCGCACGGTCGAGCAGGCAGACGCGCACGCGCTGTTCGCCGCGCCGACCCATCCGTACACGATCGGCCTGCTGAACGCGCTGCCGCGCATCACCGACGACGACGACCGCCCGTTGCAAACCATTCCGGGCAATCCGCCCTTGCCGGGGCAAATCGGCGCGGGTTGCGCGTTCGCACCGCGTTGTTCGTTTGCAGACGATACTTGCCGCACCACAGTGCCGTCGCTCGATGCGCGTAGCGATCTGGCGGGTGCATTGCGCGCGTGCCACCGTCCGGTTCCAGCCATTCTGGGGGCCGTTCGATGAACCAGCATTCCGCTTGCAACAGTACCGAACCGCTGCTGTCGGTGAACGAACTGAAGGTGCATTTCAGCGTGCCGCGCGGCAAATTACCGTGGTCTGGCAAGGCCACGCTGCGCGCTGTCGACGGCGTGTCGTTCGATGTACGGCGCGGCGAAACCGTCGGGCTGGTGGGCGAATCCGGCTGCGGCAAGTCCACGCTCGCGCGCGCGATCGTCGGTCTTGCGCCTGCGTCGGGCGGCAGCGTCAAGCTTCATGGCGTCGAAACCGTGCAAGGCGCGAAGCGCGATCTCGGCATCTTGCGGCGCGACGTGCAGATGATCTTTCAGGACCCGCTGGCGTCGCTCGATCCGCGCATGACGATCGAGCAGATCGTCGCGGAGCCGTTGATCACGCATCGGCCCGATGTCGCGCGCGCCGATGTGCGCGCTCGCGTGCTGACCATCCTCGAACGCGTCGGCCTGAATGCGCAGCATCTGCGGCGCTATCCGCATGAGTTTTCGGGCGGGCAATGTCAGCGCGTCGGAATTGCGCGCGCATTGATCAGCGAGCCGCAACTCGTGATCTGCGATGAACCGGTGTCCGCGCTCGACGTGTCGATTCAAGCGCAAATCGTTAATCTATTGCGCGACTTGCAACGCGAACTGTCGTTGTCGCTGCTGTTCGTCGCACACGATCTGGCCGTGGTGAAAGCAATCAGCCATCGCGTGATGGTGATGTATATGGGGCGCGTGATAGAGTTCGGCGAAAAACGCGCGCTGTACGCGGCACCTGCGCATCCCTATACCCGTGCATTGCTGTCGGCCGTACCGGTTCCCGACCCGACCGTCGAGCGCGCGCGACGGCATCTGCTGCTTCAAGGCGAGATTCCGTCGCCCTTGCAACCGCCGTCGGGATGCGCGTTCCGCACGCGCTGCCCCGCCGCGATCGACGCATGCGGCGATGCGCAACCGCAAGCGGTTTCCCAGCAAGGCGATGCACGGCGGGTTGCGTGCATCCGGGTTCCCGTTCCTACCGAATAGCGCCTGTTTCATGGGCGGCAGCTCAACAACCGGGACAGCGGCGAAAGCCCACGCTCGACCGGCCCGAGGTGATGGTCAGAATGCACCCGGTGCGCGTGCCCCGCACATTGCCCGTCGTGCTCAGTCCCGATGAAGTGCGTCGTCTCATCGAGGCGGCCGGCAACCTCAAGCACCAGCCTGGTGATGGGCCAACAGAAAAAAGCCCGTTCAAGTTCCCATGAACGGGCTTTCTGGCGGAGTGGACGGGACTCGAACCCGCGCCCCCGGCCTGACACGCCGTATCATATAGGCTGCGACGCCGGACTGGCATTGGCGTGTGACTCCTGAGTAACGGAACACCAGTCGCGCAATGGTATATCGATACGTATATCACGACCACATCAAGTCAAATATTTATTGAAAATCAACAACTTGTGCAACTGATGAAAATCGCCACCTGGAACGTCAACTCCCTCAAAGTCCGCCAGCAACACGTCATCGACTGGCTCGCGAGCAGCGGCACCGACGTGCTGTGCCTGCAGGAACTGAAGCTTCCCGACGAAAAATTTCCGCGCGCCGAACTCGAGGCGGTCGGCTATCGAAGCTGGTACGCGGGTCAGAAAACCTATAACGGTGTCGGCATTCTGGTGCGCGAAGGTTTGAACGTCGACGAAAGCAGCATCGTGCGCAACATCCCCGGTTTCGAGGACCCGCAGCAGCGCGTGATCGCGGCAACCATCGACGGCGTGCGCATCATCTCCGCGTATTTCCCCAACGGCCAGGCGCCCGGCACCGACAAGTTCGCGTACAAGCTGCGCTGGCTCGACGCGCTGCACGACTGGCTCGCAACCGAGATGACGCTGCATCCGAAGCTCGCCTTGCTCGGCGACTACAACATCGCGCCCGACGATCGCGACGTGCACGATCCGAAGGCATGGGAAGGTCAGAATCTGGTGTCGCCCGAGGAACGCGCCGCGTTCGTGCGGCTGATCGGCCTCGGCCTGCTCGACGCGTTCCGCCAGTTCGAGCAGCAGGAAAAAATCTATTCGTGGTGGGACTACCGGATGATGGCGTTCCGTCGCAACGCGGGACTGCGCATCGATCACATCCTGCTGTCGAAGGCATTGGCCGACATCTGCTCGGCGTGCGACATCGACAAGGTGCCGCGCAAGTGGGAGCAGCCGTCGGATCACGCGCCAGTGTTCGCGCAGCTGGGTTGATCCGGAATACAGCGACGAAACGAGGCAGCGCTGCCTCGTGTCCCTATTGCTTCAAGCGCCGCCCAGCACACCCCACAGGAACCCGAACACCATCGCATCATGCTCGGCCTGCTCCAGCTCATCGGAGCCGCCGTGGCCGCCTTCCGTATTCTCCCGATACCACACGTGCTGCGCGCCCAGCGCCTGCATGCGCGCGGCCATTTTGCGCGCATGGCCGGGATGCACGCGATCGTCGGCGGTCGACGTCGTGAATAGCACCGGCGGATACGCGATACCCGCCGCGAGGTTGTGATACGGCGAATACGTGGCGAGCGCACGCGCTTCATCGGGTTCGTCGGGGTCGCCGTACTCGTCGATCCACGAGGCGCCCGCATGCAACAGGTGATAGCGGCTCATATCGAGCAACGGCACCTCGCAGACGACCGCGCCGAATAGCTGCGGCCGCTGCACCATGCAGGCGGCCACCAGCAATCCGCCGTTGCTGCCGCCCTGAATGCCGAGCTGTGCGGCGCTCGTCACGCCGGTCGCGATCAGCGTCTCGGCGACCGCGATGAAATCATCGAACGCGCGCTGGCGATGCTCGCCTTGCGCCGCCGTGTGCCAGCGCGTGCCGAACTCGCCGCCGCCGCGAATATGCGCGACCACGTACACGCCGCCGCGTTCGAGCCAGCCGATGCCCTGCCCCGTCAGATAGCTCGGCAGCAGCGGAATCGCGAAGCCGCCATAGCCGCTCAGCAGACATGGGCGCGTCGGGCTGTCATCGCCCGGCGATGACAGCGCTTCCTTCGGCCCAATCACCGTGTAGGGTACGCGCGTGCCATCGGCCGATACCGCATGTCCGCGCGTCACCGCGACGCGCGTCGCGTCGAACTGCGTCGGCCAACGGTCGAGCAACTCCCATTCGCCGGGCTCCTCGAACGCGAGATCGGAGAGCCAGTAGGCGGGCGGTTGCAGATAATCGTCGGTGTCGACGAACACTTCGTCGTTCAGTGTCGACTCGACCGGCGACACGTCGACCTGCGCATCGCCGCGCGACGCGAACACGCGCTCACGCCACTGCCAGGTGCCGTCCTCGCGCTGCGACGGCGTCCAGATCAGCGTCTTGCCGCGCACGTCGTCGAGATACGACACGATCAGATGATGGCGCGTATGCGACCACTCGCAGGCCGAGGTCAGCGGCGTCGGCGTGAAGAGCGGCGTCACGTCGCGCTCGCCGCGCAGAAACGCGTCCTCGCGAATCGCGAGCAGCGCGCCGCCCGGATAGCGCGCGAGATTGCCATCCCACTCGCACTCCCAATCGAGCCGCGGCTCGAGCAACAGCCAGCCCTGCCACGCCCCCACCGCGACGTGCGACGGCACTTCGTAACGATGCCAGGCGTCGCTAGCGTCGTCGAGGTAATACGTGTGCGAATCGAAAAAGTCGACGCTGCTCGTCACCGTATGCCGGCGATCGACCGGATCGTAATGCGCCTCCACGCCGATGTCGCCAAACTCGCCGCGAAACACGACGGGCGCATCGGCGAGCGCCGTACCGCGGGTCCAGCGCCGCACGTCGCGCGGATAACCGGAGCGCGTCAGCGTCTTGCGCCCATTGTCCCAGCCGACGTACAGCGTATCGCGATCGATCCACGACACCGTGTGCTTGCCCGCCTTCGCAATCGCGAAGCCATCGTCGACGAAACGCCGCGCGTCGAGATCGAACTCGCGCACGACGAGCGCATCCGAACCGCCCGGCGACATCGTGATCAGCGCGCGGTCGCCGTCCGGATAAAGGATATCGAGATCGACGCACACCCACGGCGTGCCGTCGGCCGCGCCGAGCGCGTCGAAGTCGAGCAGGTTCTGCCACACCGGCGCGCCGTTGCGCCATGCGGCCCACGCAGTGCGTCGCCAGATACCGCGCGGATTGCGCTCGTCCTGCCACAAATCGTAGGCCCAGTCCTTCCAGCGATCCGGAATCACCGGACGCTCGCGCGGCAGATAGGCATCGGCGAGCCGCCGTCTGAGCGTGTCGAACGACTCGCCGCTGCACCACGCCACGCGGGTGCGCGCATTCTGCGCGTCGACCCATGCGAGTGCGTCAGCGTCGTACAGCTCTTCGAGCGACAGGAAAGGATCGGGGGAAAGCGGCCACTCGAACGGGGCGGGAGAAGCTGAAGAAGCTGGCATCGTCGGCTGTTGGATCGGAACAGCGTTGATTATGCCTCGTGCGCGGTGGCTGACGGTTTGCGGCGGGGCGCGATGCAACAACGACGAAGGCGGCCTGAGCCGCCCCCGCCTGCCATGCAGCATCGCTCAGAACGAGCGCGTCAAGGCTCCAGATTGAGCTCCTGAATCTTGCGCGTAATCGTATTGCGCCCGATGCCGAGCCGCTCGGCCGCCTCGACCTTGCGGCCGCGCGTGAAGTCGAGCGCCTCGCGGATCACGGCCGCTTCGAAGCGGCGCGCGAGTTCGTCCATCACGTCGGCCGCGTTTTCGCGCAGCATGCGCGCGACTTCGGTGCGCAAGCCGCCTTCCCATGCGCTCAGCGCGGTGGCGACCAACGCACCGGCCGCCCCACCCGGATGCACGAGCGCGCCGCCGTTCGTGCCGGCGAGCGGCACGCCGCCCGCGATTCCCGCATTGGTCGCCACGGTGCCATCCGTCGTCGCGCCGGCAGCGGCGCCCGCACCGAGCTCGCTCCCGGCGCCGTGCGTGGGACCGAGATCGGGCGGCAGATCCTTGATTTCGATCGTCTGCGCGGGCGCCATCACCGTGAGCCAGTTCGCGAGGTTCTCGAGTTGCCGCACATTGCCCGGAAACGGCAGCGACGCGAGATACGCGAGCGCCTCCTCGGACACGCGCTTCGGTTCGACGCCGAGATCGCGCGCACTCTTTTGCAGGAAATGCCGCGTCAGCAGCGGGATATCCTCGTTGTGCTCGCGCAACGCGGGCAGCCGCAGACGGATCACGTTGAGACGGTGATACAGGTCCTCGCGAAACAGTCCCTGCCGCACGCGCGATTCGAGATTCTGGTGCGTCGCCGCGATCACCCGCACATTCGCGCGCAACGGATTGTGGCCGCCCACACGATAGAACTGCCCGTCCGACAGCACGCGCAACAGACGCGTCTGCAGATCGAACGGCATGTCGCCGATTTCGTCGAGAAACAGCGTGCCGTTCTCGGCCTGCTCGAAGCGTCCCTGGCGCATCGCCTGCGCGCCGGTGAACGCCCCGCGTTCATGACCGAACAGTTCGGACTCCAGCAAATCCTTCGGAATCGCGGCCGTGTTCAACGCGATGAAGGGGCCGTTCGCGCGTGGGCTATGTCGGTGCAACGCACGCGCGACCAGTTCCTTCCCGGTGCCTGATTCGCCGGTAATGAGCACGGTGGCCGCCGAATGCGACAGGCGGCCGATCGCGCGAAACATGTCCTGCATCGCGGGCGCCTGGCCGAGCATCTCGGGCGCTTCGGCGACGCGGTCGTCCCACGTCTGCTCGCCGCGCATGCTTTCGTCGACCGCGCGGCGAATCAGCTCGACGGCCTTGTCGACGTCGAACGGCTTCGCCAGATACTCGAACGCGCCGCCCTGGAATGCGGCGACCGCGCTATCGAGATCCGAGAACGCGGTCATGATGATGACCGGCAAGCCCGGCACCTTGTCGCGTACGGTTTGCAGCAGCTCCAGCCCGGAGCCGCCAGGCATGCGGATATCGGAGACCAGCACCTGCGGGCTGTCGTGATCGAGTGCGGCCGACGCTTCGCGCACGTTCGCGAAGCTGCGCGTCGCGAAGTTTTCGCGCGCCAGCGCTTTCTCGAGCACCCAGCGAATTGATTGATCGTCGTCTACTATCCAGATCGGCTTCATATAGGTCGGTCAGAAGTCTTGAGGTGCTTGTGTTATCTAGAGGTCGAGCGGCAGCAGAATCTGAAACTCGGTATGGCCCGGCCGGCTTTCCACCTCGATCAGACCTTCGTGCTGCTGCACGAAGGTCTGCGCTAGCGTGAGACCGAGACCGCTGCCGTCCTCGCGCCCCGACACGAGCGGATAGAAAATGCGGTCGCGAATCTCTTCGGGAATGCCTGGGCCGTTGTCGATGATATGCAAGTCCAATGCCAGCTTGCACAGGCGTTTTGAAATCGTGACCTTGCGCGCGATGCGCGTGCGCAATTCGATGCGCGCATCGCCCTGCGAGATCCGCTCGCGCAACGCCTCGGCCGCATTGCGCACGATGTTCAGCAGCGCCTGGATCAGTTGCTCCTTGTCGCCGCGCAGATCCGGCACGCTGACGTCGTAGTCGCGCTCGATCGTCAGGCCGCGCGGAAACTCCGCGAGAATCACCTGACGCACGCGCTCGCACACCTCGTGAACATTCACGTCGCCGACGATATGCGGATGCCGGTGCGGTTCGAGCAAGCGGTCGACCAGCGTTTGCAGACGGTCCGACTCCTTGATGATGACCTGGGTGTACTCGCGCAACTCGTCGCGCTGACGTTCGCCGAGTTCGAACTCGAGCAGTTGCGCGGCGCCGCGAATACCGCCCAGCGGATTCTTGATTTCGTGCGCGAGATTGCGGATCAGATGCTTGTTGACGGCCGTCAGGTCGTTGATGCGCTCTTCGCGGTCGGTGCGCAGATGCCGCTCGTTCTCGAATAGTTCGAGCAACACGTAGTCCTGCGCGCTTTCCAGAAAACCGACGATCGCATGCACGTGCAGCGGCTCGTGGCCGGGACGCTCGAGCACGGCGTCCAGATGCGTCGCGTGAAAACGGTGCGCGGCGATCGCGGTGATCGTCGCGACCAGTTCGTCCGCGTTCGAGAAGATGTCTGGCCACGCCAACTGCGTGAGTTGCTTGCGAGACATCTCCAGCATCGACTCCGCCGACGGATTCGCGAACGCGACGCGCAGCGTGCGCTTCTCGAGCACCAGCAAGACGGTCGGCAGCGCCTCGAAGCCTGGCAGCAGGCCAGAACTCACGAGCTGCATGTCGTCCGACAGCGTCTGTTCGTGTCCTTTCCTTGCCTTGATCAGATTCTTGAGAACCATCTTGCAGTCTGGCCGGTAGGAGATGGTGATAAATCAGGAGTGCTGCTTTATTGTGCTTCACCGAATGCCGTGTTGCCCGCGCGCGGCCGGCCGTGCGTACGATCTAACGAAAAAGGGACGGCGCCGCCGTCCCTTCGTGACCGATCGCGAGCGTCGGGCAAAGCGCTTCGCCGGGTGAAGGGCGAAGCGCCATGGCCGCTTACAGCGAGTAATACATTTCGAATTCGATCGGGTGCACCGACTGACGATAACGCTGCAGTTCCGTCGTCTTCAGTTCGATGTACGCGTCGAGCATCGCATCCGTGAACACGCCGCCGCGCGTCAGGAACTCGCGGTCCGCGTCGAGCGAGTCGAGAGCCTGGTCGAGGCCCGCGCACACGGTCGGGATCTTTGCATCCTCTTCCGGCGGCAGGTCGTACAGGTTCTTGTCGGCGGCTTCGCCCGGGTGAATCTTGTTCTGCACGCCGTCCAGACCCGCCATCATCAGCGCGGAGAAGCACAGGTACGGATTCGCCAGCGGATCCGGGAAGCGCGTTTCGATACGGCGGCCCTTCGGGTTCGACACGTGCGGAATTCGGATCGATGCCGAACGGTTGCGAGCCGAGTAAGCGAGCTTGACCGGCGCTTCGAAGTGCGGCACGAGACGCTTGTACGAGTTCGTACCCGGGTTCGTGATCGCGTTCAGCGCGCGAGCGTGCTTGATGATGCCGCCGATGTAGAACAGCGCGAATTCCGACAGACCTGCGTAACCATTGCCCGCGAACAGGTTCTGGCCGTCCTTCCA
Source organism: Paraburkholderia sp. 40 (assembly GCF_050434105.1). Lineage (NCBI taxonomy): Bacteria > Pseudomonadati > Pseudomonadota > Betaproteobacteria > Burkholderiales > Burkholderiaceae > Paraburkholderia > Paraburkholderia sp. 40. The sequence continues at coordinate 1,385,852 of NZ_JBNPVY010000004.1, forward strand.
GATCGACTGGTGAACGTGCATGCCCGAACCGTTATCGCCGACGACCGGCTTCGGCATGAACGTTGCCGTCTTGCCGTACGTGTGCGCGACGTTTTGGATGATGTACTTCAGTTGCTGCGTCCAGTCGGCGCGCTGCACCAGCGTCGAGAACTTCGTGCCGATTTCATTCTGGCCCATGCCCCCCACTTCGTGGTGATGCACTTCGACCGGAATGCCGATCTGTTCAAGCAGCAGACATATTTCCGAACGGATGTCCTGGAACGAATCGACCGGCGCGACCGGGAAGTAGCCGCCCTTGGTGCCCGGACGGTGGCCGGTGTTGCCGCCTTCGAATTCCTTCGCCGACGACCACGGTGCTTCTTCCGAACCGATCTTCACGAAGCAGCCCGACTGATCCGTGTTCCACTGGACCGAGTCGAAAATGAAGAATTCCGGTTCCGGACCGAAGTACGCGGTGTCGCCGAGGCCCGAGCTCTTCAGGTACGCTTCGGCGCGCTTCGCGAGCGAGCGCGGGTCGCGCTCGTAGCCCTTGCCGTCAGCCGGTTCGACGACGTCACAGGTCAGCACGAGGGTCGATTCTTCGTAGAACGGGTCGATGAAGGCCGTGTTCGCGTCCGGGACCAGCAACATGTCCGATGCTTCGATGCCCTTCCAGCCGGCAATCGACGAACCGTCAAACGCATGGCCGCTTTCGAACTTGTCTTCATCGAATGCCGACACCGGCACCGAAACGTGTTGTTCTTTGCCGCGCGTGTCGGTGAAACGGAAGTCGACAAACTTGACGTCTTCGTCCTTGACGAGTTGAATGACGTCGGCCACGGATTTACTCATAACCTATCTCCTGATTAACAATTTCGGCGGATTCAGCCGCCGCCCAATCTAGCTGACCCATCCCGGAACGTCCACTTATATGGCGTCGCGAGCGGAAAATTCTGCCGGGATAAATCGATCGGCACCAATAAAGCAGATAGTGTGCCACCTCTGGGCCTCGTATGGGCCAATCCGGCGCACACCATTACGCCGCTTACGTTTGCCGGCCACGCACGAGGCGCGAGCAGCGTCGCAAACAAACGGGCGGGCATCGCAACGCACCAATTTCGCGCATTCACCGCTTTGGAAATGACGATCCCTACCATTTTGGTGCATTCAGCAGGAAATGCACCATATTTGCGCATCGAGGTTGGGACGGCGCCCGCAGCTGCCCGGCGCCGTCCAGTCTACACAGGTCTGTGCGCTGCCTGCAGCGCGCTAGAATGATCATTTGGTCCGAAGGAGATTGACGCTCATGAGCACGCTCGAACAGCTTTACGCGAAGGCGGACGCCCGCCGCACCGAGAACCAACTGCCCTACGCGGGCGCGGTATCGCCGGCCGAGGCGTTCGAACTGCTGGAACTCGATCCGCGCACGCGTCTCGTCGACGTGCGTACCCGCGCCGAGCTCGACTGGGTCGGCCGGCCGGTGATCGGTGATGGCCAATACGCGCATGTCGAATGGACGCGCTACCCGGGCGCGGTGCCCAATCAGGAGTTCGTGCAGCAACTGGCGCAGGTCGCCTCGCCCGACACGCCGGTGCTGTTCCTGTGCCGCAGCGCCGCGCGCTCGAAACTCGCCGCGATCGCCGCGACCCAGGCCGGCTTCACGAAGGCGTATGACCTGCTGGAAGGCTTCGAAGGCGACAAGGACGGCCAGGGGCATCGGAAGACGGTGTCGGGATGGTGTTTTCGCGGCTTGCCGTGGATCGGAGCCTGATGGCGCGTGGCGCACTGCCCGCATCCGCGGAAGCCCGTGGCGCGGCGCTGAAGCAGGCCGATTGAAACGGTTCGCGCCGACCACGCGTTGATTGCATCGTCGGCGCGAGTTGTGACACTGCGATGTCGCGGTTCGCGCCAACCTGACCCTCAGGCGCGGACCGCTTGTTTCGTCGAGCGCCGCGCGGGCGGCGCTCCATTGTGTTCAGGGCGCGGCCGAAATCCCGAACACATGCAACTTGCCCGCGCTGACCTGTTTCGGCAGCGTGACGCTCGCCACGAGCTTGCCCGGCGTCAGTGGCACGCTCTGCGCGAACAGATAGGTCTTGACGCCGTCGTTGCTGCCGTCGCCGGCATTGCGATAGGTCGTCGTCAACGCGATCGGGTCCACCGGCGCCGCACCGCCACCATTGAGCGTCCAGTCGTCGAACGTGAGCGTGAAAGGTGTGGTCGTGCCGTCCGCATAGGTAACGAGCGCGGCACCCGAGCTCGGGCCATTGTTCGCGGAACCGAGCAGCACCAATGAGCGGCCCGTCGTGCCGGGCGGCATCGCGATGGTCTGCCCCACCGCCACGGCGTTATCGAGCGGACCGCCAGACAACACGAAGCTCGCGCCACCGAAGGAGAACGGTTTGCCCGGCGCTGCGCCCGCCGCCGTCAAGGCCTGCGACGAGTAGCTGAACAGCGAGCCGTCGAAGTCCGCACCCAGACCATCGGTATCGGTGCTGCCGTCGCTGCCGATGCCGTGGTTGTTGAATGCGTCGGCCACATTCCGCGCGAGCGGCACGCCATACGAAGGGGGTGCGTCCGCCGCGCTCGTCCCCCACTGGGAGGGAGACGAACCCATCACGAAGTTCAGCGTGGCGCCGTCGGCGAGCGTATCGATGTCGAGCCACGAACCATGGTGGGCCGTGCCGTTGACGCTCAGGCTCTGCACATACTTCGCGCTGGGCGCACCGGGTGCATGGATACGCAGCGTCTTGCCGTTGCCCAGATGAACGGTGATCGACGCAAACTGCGGACTGCCGATCGCGAGACCGCCGACACCCGGTATCTCCGGATAAAGACCCAACGCCCCCCACACGTACCATCCGGACACCGCGCCGAGATCGTCATTGCCGGGCAAACCGTTCGGCCCTGTGCCGAAGGCGCTCGCCATGATCTGCTGGACCACGTTCTGCGTGCCCGACGGCGAACCCGCCCAGTTATATAGCCACGGCACCTCGAAGGTCGGTTCGTTGCCCATATAGAAATTGGGCAGGCTCATCCCAGCGTTCAACACCGTAAAGAACGCGTTCAGGCGCGACACCGCCGCCGTGTTGCCGCCCAGTTGCGCAAACAGTCCAACCGGGTTGAACGGCACCATCCACGTGTACTGCTCGGCATTGCCTTCGACGTAGTTGTCGGTGCTGCTCTGCGTCTGCGCAATCCAGCTTCCGTCCGGGTTGCGCGCGGCGATCAGAGGCGGCGACAGCGACGTGTTGAGCAGGTTCTGCCAATAGGCCGAGCGGCTCAGCAGCAACTTCTGGATCGTTGAATTGCCCAGTTGGCCGGCAAACTGCGAAATGGCGAAATCGCTGCTCGCGTATTCGAGCGTCGACGATGCCTGCCCCCATTCGCCATTCGTGATGTAGCCGAACTGCAGATAACTGGCGCGGCCGCCGTTCGTGGTCACGCCATTGCACGCCGTTCCGGGAACGTTGGCCATCTTGATCATGTGCTTCAGCGCGCCCGAGGTATCGAACGCTCGCGCGCCGAATGCATAGGCGCCCGCCACGATCAGCGAGCCGGCGTCGCCGGGCATCACGCCATCCTCGACGTTGTCGTTGACCCAATGCGGAATCGCGCCGCACTGATCCGCATCGTTGACTAGCGACTGCGCCATATCGCTGGTTTCCTGAGGAAACAGCGTGGCTTTGAGCGGAATCAGCGAGCGATAGATGTCCCAGCCCGAAAAGCTGGTGTACTGCGCCGCGTGGCCCGCGCTAACCGTATGGACCTGCTGGTCGAAGCCGATATATTGGCCGTTGGAATCGCTGAATACGCTCGGCGCCCACAGCGCGTGATAGAACGCCGTATAAAACTTCGTCAGCGCAGTCGTGTCCTGACTACTCACCTGAATCGTATTGAGGCGCTGATTCCATATCGCATCGGCCACGGCCTTTACACCGTCGAAATCCCAGGACGGATTTTCCTTGTCGAGATTACCCTTGGCATTGGCGACGCTGACGTATGAAATACCGATTTTCATCATGACCGTGTTCGCTTTACCGAAATTCATCACGGCGCGTCCTTGGGTAAAAGAAGATTTGTTTGCAAATGGCTGACTGAATTGCGCATAAAAGTACACCGGCACATTCGTCGAATTGCCGCAGAAATGTCCGCCGGTCGTACTGCCTGAAATCGTCCGCGCGTCCACCTGCGTGACAGAGCCGGCCACACCCGTTTGCGTGTTCGTATAGGTCGTGTCGAGCACCAGAGTAGACGACCCTTGATCAGGATACGTGAAGCGGCCGAAGCCGGTGCGCAACGTCGCCGTCAGTTCGACCTTGATCTGATTGTCCAGCAACACCGAATAAGCGCCGGCTACCGCCTTCTCATTCGCGTGGTTGAACGTTTGCGCGAGCGGCTTTGTTGCATCGAGCGTTGGCATCATGGGGAATTCGCCGTCATTGCCGGAACAGCCCGCGCCGCTCATATGCGTGAGACTGAAGCTCTGGATCGAGCCGATGTCGTAGTAGTAACCGGCCGGCGAACCAGGCTCCGCGCTGTTCGACGGAGCCGGCGTGGTATTCGTATCGGGCGCCCATTGCACCATGCCGTTCGGCAGACCCGCCGCGGGCACCACGCTGCCGGCTTGACCCGCGGGCACCGGATTCGGCGAGTCGCTCGCCAGGGTGCCGATCAGCGGATTGACGTATTGAGTCAGGCGCTGACTCGCGTTGTTGGCCGCGAAAGCTTGCGCGTTATCGTTTGCTGCATTGGCGACGGACCCGTTGGATGCGGCGTTTGCACTACTCTGAGCCGCGCCACGAAGCTGGTTCGACGCCACCGCGGCAGAGCCGGCCTGACTGCCCGGACTATCTCCTCCACAACCCGTCAAAGCACCGGTAATAAGCAAAGCGACCGAAAGACGGCGTATATCTATCACGGCTGCCTCCTGAGTATTGTTTAGTCATCCGTTTAGTCGTCGCGATTATCGTTTGACGATCGGCTCAATGACTGGAGGCCATGCTATAGGAGCGATTCGAATTGCGTCAATCGATTATCCATTCCGATTTAAGTTTATTTTAATTTACTAAACAAACTAAAATTCGCGATGGAATATCCAATTATTGGATTAATCGAGGCAATGGAATGGACCGGGTCTGGAGGAATGCCCGGTACTGCATAACGAATTTTATTTAGCAATGCCCGTAGAGATACTTGAATGCCGACGATGAGTCGCATCGAGAGGCACGCAGAAAAAGCGGCGGTTAGTTGCGCGGAGTTGCCGGCCCCGCGCTGCGCGCATGTCGATGTGCGTTGAAGCGGCATGTGCGCGCGGCGCCCGACATCCTGAACTGCGCGGGTCGTACAGTACAGCTGCCCGGCGGACCGCTGTCACCCGCTCAGCTTCGCGGCTTACCCGTGGCCGCTGCCGCCGCTGCCGCCGCTTCAGGCTCGACGATATCGCCACCGAGCAGATGCACCCCCTCTCGCAGCTTCACGAACGCCGCGGCGACGGCTTCCGGTTCACCCTTCACACCCAGATCGATGTGATGCCGCGCATACACGCCGCCGCGCTCCGCATCCCCGACGCTCGGCAGGCTGAACACCCGCACGCCCGGAAAATCGCGCTCGATTTTCTCCATCAGCGGCGTCACGCGCGACTCCGGCAACTCGAACACCAGCAGCGATTTTTCAGCGTGCGGCGTCGTGTGATGCAGATGCGCGTACTGCGTGTCGAGCACCCACTCGATCATCGGCCAGGCCATCACCGGAAAACCCGGCACGAAATGGTGTTGGCGGATCGAAAAGCCCGGAATCTTGTTGTAGCCATTCGGAATGATGTCGGCGCCCTGCGGGTACGTGCCCATATTCAGGCGATGCCGGTTCTCGGGCGAGTTCAGATCGAGCGGCGCCGGCGAGTTCGCCGGATACATGTCGCGGATACGCTCCTGAATCAGCTTCGCGGCTTCCGGATGCAGCTCGAGCGGCACGCCGAGCGCGGCCGCCGCGCACTGGCGCGTGTGGTCGTCCGGTGTCGCACCGATACCGCCTGTCGAGAACACGATGTCGCCCGACGCAAACGTGCGCCGCAGCGTCGCCGTGATGCGCTCCGGATCGTCGCCGATGTACTCCGCCCAGCCGAGCGACAGCCCGCGCCCGCGGAGCAACTCGATGACCTTCGGCAGATGCTTGTCGACGCGTCTGCCCGACAGGATTTCATCGCCGATGATGATGACGCCAAATGCCATTGCCGCCTCTTTAGTTTGATCAATAGGGAACCGGCGCGACCTCGCGCGCGCCGCCAGGCGCTTCCGCCCGCATGCGCTGCAGCGCGCGCAGGCAGTAGTCGCCGAACCATAGCGCCGAGAACACGAGGATGAACGCGTAAATCCAGATCGTCACCGTCGTGATCACCGGGAACAGCACAATCAGCCATACCGACGACGCCCACAACAGCGTCGGCAACGAACCTAGCAGGCCGCTCACGATACCGATCAGCAGCAACGGCAGCCGGTGGCGCCGCACCAGTTCGCGCCGCTCGTCGCGCGTCGCATGCAACGAGAGCGCGTCGTAGGTCATCACGCGATACGTGAGCCATCCCCACAGCAGCGGCGGAATCAACGCGAAGAATGGCGGCACGAGCCACAGCGGCAACGTGACGATCAGCAGCGCGAGACACAGCAGCGTGGTCCAGAGCGCCTGACCGAGGCTACCGTACCACGTTCCGCCGTGGCGCATCTCCAGCCCGGCGAACTGGCGGGCCGCGAGAAAGCGGATCACGGCCGACATCGACAGCATGGCGATCAGCAGCAGCACCGTGACGACGATCAGCGGGATCGCCATCGCAATCACGATGAACGGCGCGATGACCGCGTGCAGCGTCGAAAAACCGAGCACGTCGAACAGATGATAAAGCGTGGCGGTGAAGGACCAATCGTCGAGCCAGGTGCGCGTCGCGCCGGTCAGCGTCTGCCAGAAGAACCACAGGAGTACGCCCCAGCCGACCGTCGCGACGATAAACGGTTTGAAGGTCAGCCAGAGCATGCGCGGATGCAACGCGCTTGCGAGTGCGCGCCCAAACGAGCGCAACAGATCATTCATGCGAGCCAGTGCCTGCGAACGAAACGATGGACGGGAGAATCGCGCCGCGCCCGGGCCAGGCATGCTGGGGCACTGGAGGGTGCGCTCGAACGTGCACAGCATAAACCAAGGGACGCGCCGCCGGTGGAGGTGAGCAGCACGGCGGAGTGCGCGCTCGAATGGATCCGCAGTGGACTCAGAACGGTCTCTGAACCGACTCAAACGGCAGCGGTGTCGTTGCCGGCTGCGCGACGCTTCGATACGAGGCGATGCGCGATGCGCACGAAGGCGAACCAGTGCTGCGCCCAGAATCCATCGCCATAGCGGCGGCCTTCGAGCTGATCGCTGATACCGGTCGGCTCCATGTCGCGGCTCCACGACACGCTGCGGAACAACATGTCCCACCACGGGAACAGCACGCCGAAATTGCAGCCGTAATTGAGCCCTTCATGACCGTACCCGATCGCGTGGTGACGGCGGTGGAACGCCGGGCTGACGAGCAGCCGCTCGCCGAGCCAGCCGTAATACAGGCGGATGTTCGCGTGCTGCACGCTTTGCGCGAGGTTCGTGATCGCAACCAGCACGACGAACTGCGACGGCGGCACACCGATTGCGAGCGCGATCATCGCGAAGAAAGACGCCTGCAGCAGTTCGTCGAGCAGATGGTTGCGATCATCGGACCACAGCGACATCTGCCGCTGACTATGGTGTACCGCATGCAGCTCCCACCACACGCCGAAGCGGTGCTGCCAGCGGTGATACCAGTAGCCGGCGAAATCGAGTACGAGCAGATACATGACGAACGTGACGAGCGGCTGCGTGGTCACGCCGGGCCACAGGTTGTCGAAGTTCAGGTTCGCGATGCCGTGCAGCCGCAGCCAGCCTTGCACGTTGTCGAAGAACGGTTGCAGCGCGAAGAAAAAGAACAGGTTCAGAATGCCGAGCTTGGCGATCCACGTGTACAGCACGTCGACGCGCACGGCCTTGCGGTTCTCCCATTGCTCGACCGGGCGCAGCGCCTCGAGCGGACGCAGGATCGCGTACATCGCGAGCACCTCGAGCACACCGACGATGACCCAGTACAGGCTGTCGTAGGTGTCCTCGTCGTAGTCCATCAGATTGAACCGGAACAGCAGCGGCTGCACCACGTCGACGTACAGCCACGTCTGCGCGGCTGAAACGAAGCTGTCGAGTGAGGAGAAAATCAGATGGAACATGATGCTGGCCTGTTACTTCATCCTTGGTGGCTCGTGGCGTCCTGGCTCTGCTCGGTTGCCCTCGGGCACTGTCGGGCACCCTCAGGTCCCTCAAGCGCCGTTCGGCGCCGTCACCGGCGCGCGGTCGAAGAAATAGATTCCGTGCGGCGAGCGGCCCACCGCAATGGTCTGGATCAGCTTGCGCGTGTTGAGATCGATGATGCCCACGTGCTTCGCGAAGCGGAAGGTCACCCACAGATAGCGTTTGTCGGCGGAAAGTTCCATATCGTCGGGTCCCGGCATCAGGCCGGTGATGTCGCCGACGTTGGTGAGCGTGTCTTCGTCGATGATGCTGATCGTGCTAGCGACGCGGTTCGACACCGCGACATGCTTGCCGTCGGCGAGCGAGCGGAAATTGTGAGCGCCCTTGCCCGTGTGAATCGTCTTGACGACCTTCTGGTTGCGCCAGTCCACCACGGCGACGCAGTCCTCGCCTGTCATGCCGACGAGCAGGTACTTTTCCCCCGGCGTCATCCACAGTCCCGCGGGCACCTTGCCGACCTTCATCTTCCATTTGACGGTTTGCGTGGGCAGGTCGATGGCGGCGAGCTCGCCCGAGATCTGCAGCGAGACGAACACCGTCTTGCTGTCATTCGAGAACGCCATGTGGCTCGGCATCACCGCGAGCGGCAGCCGTGAAGCCAGCGTCATCTGGTTTTTCTGGTTGTCGTAGTGATAGATGTCGAGTCGATCGAGCCGCAGTCCCGTAGTGACGAGCCACTTGCGATCAGGCGAAAAACCGATTTGATAGGGATCTTCGATGTTCTCGACCCAGCGCTGTAACTGCCCCGTTTTCGGATCGACGAACATCAGGTTGTTCGACACCGAATTGGCGACGATCAGCGAGGAATTGTCCGGCGTGGCCATCAGGTGATGCGGTTCCTTGCCCGTGGGCACGGTGCCGATGACCTGGCGGCTGTTCTCGTCGATCAGGCTCAGCGTGGCCTCGCCGGAATTGAGCACGATCACGTTATTGGCGTGCGCCGCCGGAGAAAAAAAGCCTGCGGCGGCGACCAGCACCGCGGTCGCGGCGAACGTGGCACTCAAGCCGGGAAGAAAAAATTTACGCATGAAAACTCGCTTCGGAGAACAACAGTCATTGTAGAACGTTTGCCGGTCCTAGCGGTTGACGTAAGTCACTGGCGACGACCGACAAATGATGGGTGCGATGAAGCGCGACCGCGTGCGGGAGGTTTCGTCTGCCACGTCCGGTTTGATGCTCGCGCCGCGGGTTTTCGAGTGAGGAATCAATGTGTTCTCCCTGTCAGGGTCAATCATGCATCAGCCACAGGTTAAAATCGCGCAAATGATTAGCGGGAACAATAAGAATACTCCTCTTTCCTTATCAATAAAAACCTAGCCGTATTAATATATTTTTTAGCCCGATTGAATTTCGGAGTTTGCTGATATCTGAATTGCACGCGGACATCGGAGAATTCTCCATACGCGCCGCCCCGGTAGCGCCTCCCCCATGAATCCCGAGCGCACATCGCCGGGCTGACGCGCGCTCGGCCAAATAACGCAAGCCTTACCAATGACCGGTGTTTTTGTATTTTCAATATTTTCAACCCCACCAGGCAATAACTTCACGTCAAAGTCGGAATACGCGCTGCGTGCCACTAACTACGATAATGCGGAGGACTTTTAATTGATGAACAAGAATATTTCGATAATTCGCCATACCACGTCTCAAATAAAAGTCGCAGCGCCGCGAACTGCCTGCCTGCAAAAACACCGTGCTTCCGCGCGCCAGAAAAGCATCGCCCGGGCGGTTCGAAGTACCGCGGGTGTTGCAATAGCGGCGGCGGCCCTTTACGTCACGGAAGCGACAGGCGCCGGCGTCGATTCCGTCGAGGTGGGCACGGCCAGCGCGCCCGGCGACATCGCGGTCGCGATAGGCGCACAGGCCACCGCAAGCGGCAACTCATCGCTGGCGGTCGGCTCGCAGGCGAACGCGCAAAACGACGGCGCGATCGCGGTAGGGGCGAACGCCACGGCGCAGGGCGATAGCGCCGTCGCCATGGGCCTCTCCTCTTCTGCACAAGGCGAAGGCGCGAGCGCCTTCGGGCCCTATGCGAATGCGCAAGCGGAACGCGCGACCGCGGTCGGTCTGAACGCGTCGGCGCTTGGCGTCGACTCGGTCGCAGCGGGCTCCGGTTCAATAGCGGCGGACTCGGCCGCCTCCGCGTTCGGCTCCCTATCCACGGCAACCGGCGTCGGATCGACCGCGCTCGGCTACGTCGCGCAGGCCGCAGGCGCCAACTCGCTCGCCGCCGGAGCATGGGCCTCGGCGCTCGCGGACTCGAGCGTCGCGCTTGGCAGTAATGCCGTCGCCAGCGGCGTCGGCGCCATCGCCCTCGGCGTTGCCGCGCAGGCACGCGGCGCCTACGCCAGCGCAATCGGCTTCGGCGCAACGGCCGCGGGAGCCGGCGCGATCGCGCTCGGCAGCAACGCAAACGCGAGCGCCGACAATAGCGTCGCGCTAGGCGCCAACGCCAGCACCACGACGGACCTGTCGCAAAGCGCGTTTGTGCCCGTGGGAACGGGCGCCACCCCGATCGCGGCCTCCAGCGCGACGGGCGAAGTCTCGCTCGGCTCGGCGAACAACGAGCGTCGCCTGACTAACGTCGCCGCGGGCGCCGCGCCCACCGACGCGGTCAACGTGAGCCAGTTGAGCGCGGTCGACAACAAGGTCGATGCACTCGCTCAAAGCAGCGCGCTGCATTACTTCAGCGCTGCTGACCCGGCCGACGGCTCCAACGAGGCGCTCGCAGACGGCACGCACGCGCTTGCCGCGGGCAGCAATGCCAGCGCTATGGGCAGCAACGCAACCGCATTCGGCACCAGCGCCAGCGCCAGCGCAACCGACTCGACCGCGATCGGCGCGGGCGCCGTCGCCGGCACGGCCGACGCGACCTCGCTGGGCGCGTCAGCGTCGGCCTACGGCTCCGGTGCGACGGCGCTCGGCTCCAACGCCACGGCGAACGGCGCCGGCGCCCTCGCGCTCGGCTCCGGTGCCAGCGCAACCGCCGACAACGCACTTTCGCTCGGATCTAACTCGAGCGCGCTAGTTGCAAACTCCGTCGCGCTCGGCCAGGGCTCGATCGCCGATCGCGCGGGTACCGTGTCGGTCGGTTCAACGGGCAACGAGCGCCAGATCACCAACGTCGCGGCTGGCACCGCCGACACCGATGCGGTCAACGTCGCCCAGCTGAAAGCGGTGAGCGACCAGAGCAGCGCGACCGCAGCGAAGCTCGACGGCGCGGTCATGTACGACACGAACGCCGACGGCAGCATCAACCGGAACAGCGTTACGCTCGGCGGCGATACCACGGAGGGCACCGTCATCCACAACGTCGCAGACGGCGTACAGGCGTCCGACGCGGTCAACCTCGGTCAGCTGAACGCGGCGCTCGAAGGCGCGATCAATAACGCGACGATCGGCTCGGCCGACCCGTTGTTCAGCGCGGCAGGCGATAGCGCGACTGAGAGCGCGCAGGCGTCCGGCGCGCACGCGATTGCGGCCGGGGCGAACGCGCGGGCGAGCGGCGTCAACACGGTCGCCGAGGGTGCGAACGCAGAGGCGGCCGGTACGAACGCGATTGCCGTCGGAGCGAATGCACAAGCAAGCGGCACCAACGCGGCAAGCATCGGAGCGAACGCCATCGTCAGCGGCAACAACGCGACGGCGGTCGGTGCCGCAGCCAGCGCGAGCGCCGACAACTCGGTGGCGTTAGGCCAGGGCTCCGTCGCCGACCGAGCGAACACGGTATCGGTTGGCGCGGCGGGCCAGGAACGCCAGATCGCCAACGTCGCGGCCGGCGTACGAGGCACCGACGCGGTCAACGTCAATCAGTTGCAGCAAAGCGTGAGCGGCGCGATCAGCGCGTCGAATCGCTATACCGACGACCAGATCCGCTCCGCCCGTCGGGACAGCTACGGGGGCACGGCATCGGCGCTCGCGATGGCAGCTTTGCCGCAAGCGGTCCTGCCGGGACACGGCATGGTCGCCATGGCGGGTGGCACGTACGGCGGTCAATCTGCGCTCGCAATCAGCGTGTCGCAGTTGTCGGACACCGGCAAATGGATCTACAAGGTCCAAGGCAGCACCGACTCTCGCCGACAGTTCGGCGCATCGATCGGCGCGGGGATGCATTGGTGAAATCAGCTCGTGCGAACGTATCGGACCGAGTCCGGCCGCGACGGCGTTCAAAGGACGCTCGGTGTACCCCGCGCGCACCGGTGCGCGGGCCCGCTCATCGGCCGCGGTGCACACCCAGTGTCCAGCGTCCGCGAGCGAGCGCCCTGGCTTTAGCGCTGCATCGACTCCCACACCTTGTGCAGGCGCTTCACCGAAACCGGCATCGGGGTGCGCAACTCCTGCGCAAACAGCGAGATGCGCAATTCTTCGAGCAGCCAGCGGAATTCCGCAAGCCGCGGATCCACGATGCCGCCGCGCTGCGACATCGCGCGCTGATAGTGCTGCAGCAGCGGCTGGAATTCGGCGAACTGGCGCGCGTCGCGTATGGCGTCCGCGCGCAGCTTGTCGATACGCAGCGCCATCCCCTTCAGATAACGCGGGAAATGTGCGAGTTGGGCATACGGCGTATCGACGACAAAACGCTTGCCGATCAGCGCATCGAGCTGATTCTGCAGATCGGTGTACGCGGCCGCGAATGGCTTCGCCTGCAGGAGCTTCTTCGTCAGGCTCGCGTATTCGCCAAGAATCTGACCGACCAACCGCGAAATTTCCTGCGCGAGCAACGTGAGGCGGCTACGCCCTTCGTCGCGGCGGACATGGAAGCTCGCATCGTCGTCGGGCAGCGGATCCTGCAGACACGCGCGGTCGAGTGCGGTGTCGATCAGCTGATCGCGCAGTTCCTCCTGCGTGCCTCGCGGCATGAACTGCATGGCCATTTCGCGCAGGCCCGGCAGATTCTTCTCCAGATACTTGATCGGCTCCTTCAACTGCAGCGCGAAAAGCCGACGCAAGCCCGCCCGATGAATCCGCGCGGCTTCTTCCGGCGAATCGAACACCTCGACGTCGCAATGGGTGCCACGGTCCACGAGCGCCGGGTAGCCAAACAGCGTCTGACCACCACGGCGAATTTCGAGCAACTCGGGCAACTTGCCGAAATTCCACGTGGTCAGGTTTTCATAGAGCGCGGTGGCTGGTGCGCCTTCGGGTGTCGCGGATTGCGGCGCGGCCGCGCCCTTGCCGCGCGACGCGCCACTCTGAGCCAAATCTGGAGAGCGTGCAGGTGCCGCAACACCGCCGCCCGCGTCGGCCAAGGCGGCGCCCGCCGCGCCCGAAACGAGCTTCTGGAAATGCTGCTGCGCCTGAGCGCCGAGCTCGGCGCGCAGTTGCGACAAATTTCGCCCCATCGCGAGCTGCCGGCCATGTTCGTCGATGACCTTGAAGTTCATGAACAGATGCGCGGGCAGCGTCTCGAGCTTGAAGTCGGACTGCTTCATCGTGACCTGGGTCTGCTCGCGCAGGTCGGCGATCAGCGCCTCGAGCAAGCCCCCTCCTCCGAAGCGCTGTGCGCCGTGCCGTTCGGCGAAGCCCGCCGCGTACTCGGGGAGCGGCACGCAATGCCGACGCAGCTTTTGCGGCAGCGACTTCAGCAGCATCTGCGCCTTTTCTTTCAGCATCCCGGGCACGAGCCACTCACAGCGGCGCGCGTCGACCTGGTTCAGCGCGTACAGCGGCACTGCGAGCGTCACGCCGTCGCGCGGCGTGCCCGGCTCGAAGTGGTAGGTCAGCGCCATCTCGATGCCCGCCATCGTCAGCCGCTTAGGGAACAGATCCGTCGTGACACCCGCCGCCTCGTGCCGCATCAGATCGTCTCGGGACAAATACAACAGCCGCAGCTTGTCCTCCGCCTGGCCGCTCTTTTCGACCTCGTCGCGATACCAGCGCTCGAACGCGGCGCCGGTATGGATGCCGTCCGGCAGCGCCTGATCGTAGAACGCGTAGATCAATTCGTCGTCGACCAGCACGTCCTGGCGGCGCGACTTGTGCTCGAGCTGCTCGATGTCCGCGAGCAACTTGCGGTTGTGCGCGAAGAACGCAAGCTTCGTGTCGAACTCGCCTTCGACGAGCGCACCGCGAATGAACAACTCGCGCGCCCGCGCCGGGTCCTGCTTGCCGAATGCGACGCGCCGCCGGTGATAGATCGGCAGGCCGTACAGCATCGCGCGCTCGAACGCGGACACCTGCGCCGCGCGCTTTTCCCAATGCGGCTCGGACAACGACTTCTTGAGCAGATGCGCGCCGACCTTCTCGACCCACTCCGGCTCGATTTTCGCGATACAGCGCGCGTACAGACGGCTCGTTTCGACGAGCTCGGCGGCCATCACCCACTTGCCTGCTTTTTTCAAGAGCGCCGAGCCGGGCCACAAATAGAACTTGATGCCGCGCGCGCCGAGGTAGTACGGCTCGTCGTCGGCTTTCAGGCCGATGTTGCCGAGCAGACCGGTCAGCAGCGCCAGATGGATCTGCTCGAATGTCGCCTCCGCTTCGTTCAGCCGCCAGCCGTGCTCGCGCACCACCGTCAGCAGTTGCGAGTGGACGTCGCGCCATTCGCGCAGCCGCAGTTGCGACAGGAAGTTCTTGCGGCACTCGTCCTGCAGTTGCCGGTTCGATTTCTTGTGCGCGATCGCTTCGTCGAACCAGTTCCAGATCTTCAGCCACTGCAGGAATTCGGAGCGCTCGTCGGCGAACCGGCGATGCGCCTGGTCCGCCTGCTCCTGCGCTTCGATCGGGCGATCGCGCGGGTCCTGCACGGACAGTGCACTCGCGATGATCAGCACTTCCTTCAGCGCCTGCTGGTCGCGCGCGGCGAGGATCATGCGGCCAACGCGCGGATCGAGCGGCAGTCGCGCGAGTTCGCGGCCGAGCGGCGTCAGGTGGGTGTCGTCGTCGACGGCGCCGAGCTCGTTGAGCAACTGGTAGCCATCGGAAATCGCACGGCCCGGCGGCGGTTCGATAAACGGGAAGGTTTCGATCGCCGTCAGATGCAGCGACTTCATGCGCAGAATCACCGAAGCAAGCGACGAGCGCAGAATTTCCGGATCGGTGAAGCGCGCGCGGCCCTGGAAGTCGCTGTCCTCATACAGACGAATGCAGATGCCATCGGCGACCCGACCGCAACGCCCCGCGCGCTGGTTCGCGGCGGCCTGCGAAATCGACTCGACCTGCAACTGCTCGACCTTGTTGCGATACGAGTAGCGCTTCACGCGCGCAAGGCCGGTGTCGACCACGTAGCGGATGCCGGGTACCGTCAGCGAAGTTTCGGCGACGTTGGTCGCGAGCACGATGCGGCGCGCGTTCGACGCGCGGAACACGCGCTCCTGCTCGGCGGCCGAGAGCCGCGCGAACAGCGGCAGGATCTCCGTGTGGGGCGGATGATGTTTGCGCAGCGCCTCGGCGGCGTCGCGAATCTCGCGCTCGCCGGGCAGGAATACCAGTACGTCGCCGGGGCCTTCGCGGCACAGTTCGTCGACAGCGTCGACGATCGCCTCCATCAGATCACGATCAGTCTCGCGCTGCGTCTTCGGGCGCTCGCGGCCAGACGAGGTTGCACCCGAGGTCCCTTGCGCCGCCTTGACCGCCGGGCTGTCCTCGACGACCGGACGGTAACGTACCTCGACCGGATACATCCGGCCGCTCACTTCGATCACCGGCGCGGGTTTGTCGTCGCTGCCGAAATGACGCGCAAAACGGTCGGCGTCGATCGTCGCCGAGGTGACGATCAGCTTCAGGTCGGGACGCTTGGGAAGAATCTCCTTCAGGTAGCCGAGCAGAAAATCGATGTTGAGGCTGCGCTCGTGTGCTTCGTCGATGATCAGCGTGTCGTAGGCATTCAGCAGCGGATCGGTCTGCGTTTCCGCAAGCAGAATGCCGTCGGTCATCAGCTTGACCGATGCGCCCGGCGCGAGGTTGTCGTTGAAGCGCACCTTATAGCCGACCACTTCGCCGAACGGCGTGCCGAGTTCCTCGGCGATACGGCGCCCGGTCGCCGACGCGGCGATCCGGCGCGGCTGCGTATGGCCGATCAGACCATTGCCGCCGGCACCGAGACCACGGCCAAGCGCGAGGCAGATTTTCGGCAACTGCGTGGTCTTGCCCGAGCCGGTTTCGCCCGACACGATCACGACCTGATTCTCCGCGATCGCCCGCGCGATCTCGTCGCGACGACCGGAGACAGGAAGCGCTTCGGGGAACGTGACCGGTGGAATCGGATTCGGCTCGACGACCCGCGACGGCCGCGCTTCGCGCGGCGCGCGAGGCTCCTTGCGCGGCTCGCCCGATTGTTTGTCGCGCGATCCGTGACGTTGCTCGCCGCGGGTCGATCCGCGTTGCTCGCGACGTGGCCCGCGATCTCCCTGTTCGTTGCGAGACGCACGACGCTGTTCAACGCGAGGCGTGTCCGAGCGCGCGTCGCGGATTTCATTCCGCTGCTCGCTTTGCCGCGCATCACCTTCCTCGTCGCGAGCCTGCTGGCCATGCTCACCGCGAGGCGCGGCCGAAGGCGTATTGCGGCGCTCGCCTTGCGGCCCACCCCGCTGCCCGCTGTCCGGCCCATCGCTCTGCTGCTCACGGGCCGCGTCATGAAGTGCAGTACGGAATTGGCCAAGCTGCTCGCTCAACGAAGCGCCACGTTGCTCGCCACGAGCCCCACCGTCCCGCTTCGCACCAGACGCTTCGTCCGATTCATCGCGGGATTCACCGCGCCGTTCGTCACGCGCGCCAGCGTGCTCTTCGCGACCATTTCGACCTGCACTGCCCCCTTCAGGCGGCACCTTTCGCGCAGACGCGCCCGCCCCCCGACGCGCGTCACGCGCCTGATCGGGTCTCGCATCCTGCGCTGGGCGGCGCATCGTATCGCCGGGGTTAGCCGGCTCGCCGGCCGACGCCGGTTTCTCGTTCGCCCCAGCGGGACTTTTGGGTACATTCGACATGGGGGCGCATTATAATCCCCGGCATGAATTCCCAAACCGACCTCGTCCCCGCGCCCGCGAGCGTCCCGGCCCCCGCCGACTCGCCGGAAACCCTCGCCCAGCACGCGCAATTCGTCGACTGGATGCGTTCCGTCGCCCCGTATATCCACGCGTTCCGAAACAAGACATTCGTCGTGGGTTTCGGCGGCGAAGTGGTGCATCAGGGGCTGCTGAATGCGCTCGTGTCGGACATCGCGCTTCTGCAGGCAATGGGCATCCAGATCGTGCTGGTTCATGGCTCGCGCCCGCAGGTCGAGGAGCAGATGAGCCTGCACGGCGTCGAATCGGAGTTTTCACACGGCATGCGCATCACCGACGCGCGCGCGCTCGAGTCCGCGAAGGAGGCGGCCGGCGAAGTGCGTCTCGACATCGAAGCGGCGATCAGCCAGGGGCTGCCGAACACGCCAATGGCGCACGCGCACATCAGCGTCGTATCGGGCAACTTCGTGACGGCGCGCCCCGTCGGCATTCTGGACGGCGTCGACTTCCAGCACACGGGCCTCGTGCGCAAGATCGACGCGGATTCGATCCGACACTCGCTTGCGAGCCGCAAGCTCGTGCTGCTGTCGCCGCTCGGCTTCTCGCCCACCGGTGAGGCATTCAATCTGTCGATGGAAGACGTGGCCTCGGCCGCGGCGATCGCGCTGCGCGCCGACAAGATCGTGTTCCTGACCGAAACGCCGGGCCTGATGGAAACCGGCGAGAGCGGCACGGAGCTGATCCGCGAACTATCGCTCGACGACGCCTACAAGCTGCACGAAAGCGGCGAAGTGACCGGCGACGCCGCGTTCTACCTGAAGCATTCGATCCGCGCCTGCCGCGGCGGCGTGCCGCGTGCGCACATCATCCCGTACGCGCTCGACGGCAGCCTGCTGCTCGAACTGTTCCTGCACGATGGCGTCGGCACGATGATTTCGTACGAGAACCTCGAAAGCCTGCGCGAAGCAACGCCGGACGACGTCGGCGGCATTCTCGCCCTGATCGAGCCGCTCGAAACAGACGGCACGCTGGTACGACGCGGCCGTCACCAGATCGAACGCGATATCGACCATTTCTCGGTGATCGAGCACGACGGCGTGCTGTTCGGCTGCGCGGCGCTGTATCCGTATCCGCAGGAGCGCATCGGCGAAATGGCGTGCCTGACCGTCGCGCCCGAAGCTCAAGGCACCGGCGACGGCGAGCGCCTGCTCAAGCGCATCGAACAGCGCGCGCGGGCACGCGGCCTCACGCGCATTTTCGTGCTCACCACGCGCACCGAACACTGGTTCCTGAAGCGCGGCTTCGTCAAGGTTACGGTCGACGACTTGCCCGAAGACCGCCGCCGACTCTATAACTGGCAGCGCAAATCGCTCGTGCTGATGAAACAGCTTTGAGTACTTCGTGATCGCCCCCATCTGATCCGAACCGGCGTCTGCCCGCCCCACATCGATTACAGGAGAAGCACAGCATGACTCGTATGGTTCAATGCGCGAAGCTCGGCAAGGAAGCCGAAGGCCTCGATTTCCCGCCGCTGCCGGGCGAACTCGGCAAGCGGATCTACGAAAGTATCTCGAAGGAAGCCTGGCAGAGCTGGTTGAAGCAGCAGACCATGTTGATCAACGAAAACCGCCTGAACATGGCAGATCCGCGCGCGCGGCAGTATCTGATGAAGCAGACCGAAAAGTTCTTCTTCGGCGAAGGCGCGGATACCGCGTCGGGCTACGTGCCGCCGTCGGCCTGAGCTAGCCTCGTCGAGGACGACACGACACAACGCGTCGCCCAAACCGAGCAAACACACGCCTGAAAGTCCGCGCCGCGAGCGCGGATTTTTTTTCGCACCAACATCGGCCGCGCATCGCGCCCGCCGCTCGCATCGTCTTCGCCTCAAGAAGCGCTCGCCAATGTTCTACGCGGTCCGTTTTTTCAGGGCCGTTCCGACCCCGCCAGATCTCCCGTCCCGCAATGGATCGAGTCCCATTGGCGGCCCTGCCTCGCACCGCCGATTTGCATGATCCTCTGGCATCGTGCTAACATGTGCCCTCGTTTCAGCCGCAATTCACCTTCATTCGTGTTCTTTCAAGTTGGTTCATCGTGTGTTTTCCGCGCACGCGCCATCCTGGATTGAACTGTTTTTAAACAAGAAGGCTCGTCGGTCGTTTCCCCGCCTAAGGCGGAAAATTCAAGACCGGCCTTTTTCGTTTCAAGCCTTCAGCGGCGCATGGGTCAGTTTCCCGCCAGCCCCGCGTCCCTCATGCATCTGCCCCCCTTCCACGGCCACGCAGGTGCAACAGTCAGCACAATCTAGTTGAGTGTTTTTTCGCGAACTTACCGCGAGGCACGGGCGTTTGCTTCTTTTCGCCATCCGTTCCGCCGCCGGATAACCGGTGCCGCGAATAGCCTCGCCTTGCTCACGAAATTACACTTCCCAGCAACCGTGGCGGAACGCATCACGAGTTTCGTCGCAGTCATTGGAGTTTCAACCTTGACCGCTTCCAGCAACGGCTTCTGGCGACATCACAAACCGGAACAGCGTCTTTCCCTCGACGACATCACCGTCGTCGATCACTCCCTCCTGAAACGGGCCGTCGGCGCCATGGCGCTCGGCAACGCGATGGAATGGTTCGATTTCGGCGTGTACAGCTACATCGCGGTCACGCTCGGCAAGGTGTTCTTCCCCTCGTCGAGCCCATCGGCGCAACTCATTGCGACCTTCGGCACGTTTGCCGCGGCGTTTCTCGTGCGGCCGATCGGCGGCATGGTATTCGGGCCGCTCGGTGACCGCATCGGCCGTCAGCGCGTGCTGGCAATGACGATGATCATGATGGCCGCGGGCACCTTCGCGATCGGCCTGATCCCCAACTACGCGACGATCGGCATTCTCGCGCCGGCGCTGTTGCTGCTTGCGCGCCTCGTGCAGGGCTTCTCGACCGGCGGCGAATACGGCGGCGCCGCGACCTTCATCGCCGAATTCTCGACCGACAAGCGCCGCGGCTTCATGGGCAGCTTTCTCGAGTTCGGCACGCTGATCGGCTACGTGCTCGGCGCGGGCACGGTCGCGCTGCTGACGGCGACGCTGTCGAACGACGCGCTGCTGTCCTGGGGCTGGCGCGTACCGTTCCTGATCGCCGGACCGCTCGGCCTGGTGGGTCTCTACATCCGCATGAAGCTCGAGGAAACGCCCGCGTTCAAGAAACAGGCCGAAGAGCGCGAAGCCGAGGACCGCGCGCTGCCCAGCCAGTCGTTGCGCCAGCTGCTCGTGCAGCAGTGGAAGCCGCTGCTGCTGTGTGTCGGCCTCGTGCTGATTTTCAACGTGACCGACTATATGGCGCTGTCGTATCTGCCGAGCTATCTGTCCGCCACGCTGCACTTCAACGAAACGCACGGTCTGTTCCTCGTGCTGCTCGTGATGATCCTGATGATGCCAATGACGCTCGCCGCGGGCCGTCTGTCCGATGCGATCGGCCGCAAGCCCGTGATGCTGCTCGGCTGCGTCGGTCTGTTCGCGCTGTCGATTCCCGCGCTGCTGCTGATTCGGATGGGTACGGTGCTGCCCGTGTTCGGCGGTCTGATGATTCTCGGCGTGCTGCTGTCGTGCTTCACCGGGGTGATGCCGTCGGCGCTGCCGGCGCTGTTCCCGACCCGGATCCGCTACGGCGCGCTCGCGATCGGCTTCAATATCTCGGTGTCGCTATTCGGCGGCACGACGCCGCTCGTGACCGCATGGCTCGTCGACCGGACCGGCAATCTGATGATGCCCGCGTACTACCTGATGGGCGCATCGCTGATCGGCATCGTGTCGGTGCTCGCGCTGCGCGAAACCGCGCGCAAGCCGCTGCTCGGCTCGGGTCCGTGCGTCGCGACGCGCGCTGAAGCGCACGCGGTGCTGCGCGGTGAGCGCGAGGCCGAGGAGATGGATGAACGGTTCGCGGCGGCTGCGACCGCGCGTGCCTGACCTGCGCAGTCATCACGTCAGGCGTAGTTTCTGAAGCGGGCCGGCGACATTCGCCGGCCCGCTTTTTTACGTCAGCAGCGAATCGAACGTCGCGCCAACCTGCGCGCCTTCAACGGTCAGCGTGCCCGCGCACACCGGCAGCCTGAAGCGCCGCGGCCCCGCGCTGCCAGGATTGACGTACAGCACGCCGTCGCGCTGGGCGATCGACGGCTTGTGCGAGTGGCCGCTCACCACGACGCGAATGCCATCGTGCTGCGGCACGCAGCCCAGCTCGGCGATGTCGTGCACGACCAGAATCGTCACCTGCTGGATCGTCAGCCGCGCATGCGTCGGTAGAGACGCGGCCCAGTCACCGGTATCGTTGTTGCCGCGCACCGCGGTGAGCGGCGCGATCCGCGCGAGCGCGTCGAGCACGTCCGGGTTGCAGATATCGCCCGCGTGAATGATCGCGTCGCAGCCGTCGAGATAGCGCAACGCTTCCGGACGCACGAGGTTGTGCGTATCCGAGATGAGCCCGATGCGGGTAGCGGTCGAAGGTGAGCGATGTGAAGTCATGCGCAGTCTCACTCGGTCTGCGGCTGCGCAAACTCTCGCGCCGCCGCCTGAGCACGGCGCTGGCCAGCCAGCATGCGCCGCGTCAACCCCTGCACGACGACCGACACCACCGCCGCGCACGCAAACCCCGTCGCCACACCGTACTGCGGCGGCAGCATCGCCGTCACCGCGAAGAACGCCGCGAACGAGCCGCGCCCGACCACCATGCCGCGCATCAGCAGCGCCACGAAGTCCGCGCCATGCGCACGCTGCGCCGACACCGCGAGCACGATGCCGAGCAGCGGAAACACCGACAGCACGCCACTCCACGCCGCGCCCATCGATGCCGAGGCGGCCGTCACCGCGAGCGTCAGCAATGCGCCCGCGAGCATCCGCACGGCCAGATCCGCACGCCCGACGCGCGCCGCCGGCACATGGCCCGTCGCGCGCGGCAAGCAGCTCTGCGACACCGCGACGGCCGCGCACGCCGCCGCCAGCGCCCACCCAAGCGAGCCGGGCATCCGCACGATCAGCAGTCCCGCGCCGAGCCAGCCGGCCATGCCCGCGGCCAGTGCGAGCGGCCAGTCGAAGCGTCGGCAGCTCCATCCATAAGCAAGATTGAATGCCTCGGATGCGGCGATCGCCGCAACCGACGCCGCCGACGCCTGCGCCGCGAACGCCGGCCCGCGCTCGACTGCGAGCAGCAGCATGATCGGTCCGGCGACGACCGGCAGTCCCGCGAGCCATCCCGCGACCGACGGCCCCCAGACGCGCGCGGCCGCCGTCAGCGCGGCGAGAAAGGCCGGCACCAGCACGAGCTTCAGCGCGAGCGGCATGCTCAGGCCTCCAGCACGTGTTCGATGCGACGGTCCGGTACGAACCACCACGCGGCGGCGAGCGCGTACAGCACCGCCGACGCCCACGGCACGACGAACGCGAGCCCGATGCCGGTCAGGTAAATGACGACGGAGACCTTGCCCTTGAAGTCGTTGCCGAGCGCTTTGGCCAGCGTCGAGTCGTGTCCATGCTGCGAAATCAGCGTGCGCGTCAGGATGAAATACGCGATCGCCGCCATGAACAGCACGATGCCGTACATCGCGGTCGGCCACGCGGCCAGATGGTTTTCGCCGACCCAGTGCGTCACGGCCGGCAAGAGGGATAGCCAGAACAGCAGATGCAGGTTCGCCCACAACACCTTGCCGTTGACCTTCTGCGCCGCATGGAACATGTGATGGTGATTGTTCCAGTAAATGCCGACGTACACGAAGCTCAGCACGTATGCGCAGAACACCGGCACGACCGGGCGCAGCGCCGCGAGATCGTGGCCTTCGGGCACCTTCAGCTCGAGCACCATGATCGTGATGATGATGGCGATTACGCCATCGCTGAAGGCTTCGACGCGTCCCTTGCCCATGCGAGTCCCGAAGATCAATGCGGTGGGGCGCACAGCCCGCCCTCGCCTTGCGCGCGGGCCGCGCCGCTGCCGATTATCGGTGATGGTGTGAGGATTTGTCGATGCGCGAGAGCCGGCCGCGCGGATGGCTCGATCCGCCGCGGCTCACGGGTAATGGACGGCGAGCCACACGCTCGGCTCGGTGTCGCTCGTCCATGCGACGCGGTGGCGGCAATGCGCCTCGATCAGCACGTGATCGCCGGGCTTCATCGGCCGCGGCTCGGGGTCGTCGTCGAATTCGAGCATCGCCGCGCCGGTGAGCAGCACGACCCATTCGGCGCGCGGGCTGTCGTACCAGAAACCGGGCGGACTCGCCTGCCCGGTCGAGACGATCCGCTCGATCGTCACGCCGCCCCGCTCGACGAGCGCGTCGACCTGCTCCTCGGGCGTCGTCCCCAACTGCGCGACGATGTCGAAAAGATTGCCGCTGTTACGTGCGGGTTTGAGCGAGCTTGTCATCAGCGTGTCGCGCCAGCGTCAAGGCAGTTCATTGCATCGGCTTGAGCCCATCGAGCAGCGTCGGCACCAGTTCGCTGATGGTCGGATGCACGTGCATCGCGTATTGCAAAGTCGGATACGGCGCGCCTGCGGTCATGATGTCGACGAACGTATGGATCGCCTCGTCGCCCTCGATGCCGTGAATTGCCGCGCCGAGTATCTGTTTGCTGTTCGCATCGACGAGCGCCTTCATGAAGCCGTCGGTCTCGCCACGCTCGCGCGCACGGCCCACGCGCGACATCGGCATCGTCGCGATCAGCGCTTCGCGGCCACTGTTGCGCACCTCCTCCTCCGACGTGCCGACGCGCGCGAGCGGCGGATCGACGAACACCGCATACGTCATGATCCGCGTGTCGACGCTGCGCGCGCCGCCGTCGAGCAGGTTCGCCGCGACGATCTGGTAGTCGTCGTAGGACGTATGCGTGAACGCGCCGCGGCCGTTCACGTCGCCGATCGCCCACACGCCCGACACGCTGGTGCGCAGCTGGCCGTCGACGATGATCGTGCCGTGCCCGTCGGTCTCGATGCCGGCGACGTCGAGGCCGAGGTCGTCGGTATTCGGCCTGCGACCGGTGGCCAACAGCAGATGCGACGCCTCCATGGCCGGGATGTTTTGCTCGAAGCCGATGCACACGTCGTTCGCGCGATGCGCATGCGGCTCGACGCGCGTCGGCTGCACGCCGAAATGAAACTCGACGCCCTCGCGCGCGAGCACCTTCTGCACCGACTCCGCGAAATCGGCATCCTCGCGGTTCAACACGCGCTCGCCGCGCACGAGCACACTGACGCGGCTCCCGAAGCGGCGAAACACCTGCGCGAATTCGAGCGCGATATAACTGCCGCCGACGATCACCAGATGATCCGGCAACGCGCTCAGTTCTAGCAGCGTCGAGTTCGTGTAGTACGGAATCCGCTGAATGCCTTCGAGCGGCGGCACGACGGCGCGCGTGCCGGTGTTGATAAAGATTTCGAACGCGCTGAGCTCGTTCAGCAATTCCCCGTCGTGCCCGCAGATAGCGAGCGTGCGCGCGCCGGTGAAGCGCGCGTGGCCGGTGAATACCGTGATGTTTTCCGTGCCGCGCAGCCATTTCTCGACGCCGCTGCGCGCCTCTCCGATGATCTGGTCCTTGCGCGCCTTCACGGCCGCCAGATCGACGCCGACCGAACCCACCTGCACGCCGAGCTCCGCCGCATGGCGCGCCACGTGCGCCGCGCGGGCGCTCGCCACATAGGACTTGGTCGGCGTGCAGCCAACGTTCACGCAAGTGCCGCCAAACTCCGCGCGTTCGATCACCGCGGTGCGGCGCCCGCTTTGAGCGAGGCGCACGGCGAGCGGCGAACC
Source organism: Paraburkholderia sp. 40 (assembly GCF_050434105.1). Lineage (NCBI taxonomy): Bacteria > Pseudomonadati > Pseudomonadota > Betaproteobacteria > Burkholderiales > Burkholderiaceae > Paraburkholderia > Paraburkholderia sp. 40. Next base: position 1,410,913 of record NZ_JBNPVY010000004.1, read on the forward strand.
GCCTTGTCCGGTACCGATCACGACTGCGTCGAAGTGCTGTGGCATGGCAACTCTCCCCGGCTGGGTGCAGGTCGTAGCATCTTACGCTTAGTGCCACGCGCTGCCATGTCATGTCTGGTTGTGCGGGCGCTTTGGCGACAGCCCGTCTTCCCACGCGCCGCGCGCGAGGCGGCGAAAATCAGTTGGGATTACTGCGTATGCTGCGCGGGAAATCTCAGGCGTGGCAATGAACCGCGCAAATCAACTCGCGCGAACGTTGCAGTGCGGCCTGCGCGCCGCGCGCCGCGAACACCCAGCCGACCTGGCCGAGATTGAAGTCCTGCGACACCATCACCTGCATCAGCGCGACCATCGGCAGTACGACCGATGGCCGGTAAAACTGGTTTCTGATCAACTCTGACATTACGACCCCCATTGCGGGGCGCCGCTTCGGCACCACGCACCAATAACGTTTCGATGGGGGAATTTTAGGGAGTGCGTCGCCGCCGATAAATAGCGGCAACGCGAAGTCACTTGTTCGGCAATCTGAACAATCGCATCAGGACACCTTCGCCATGTCGATCAGCTGCGCGTCGTACAGCGTGCGCGCGTACGCGTTCGCGCCGACCGGCCGGCTGTACAGATAGCCCTGCTGCTTGTCGCAATCGATCGCGCGCAGAAACGCCGCCTGCTCGGCGGTCTCGACGCCCTCGGCGGTCACGTTCATGCCGAGCGAGTGCGCCATCGCGACGACCGCCTGCGTGATCGCGACCGAATCGCGATGATCGGGCAGCCCCGCGACGAACGATCGGTCGATCTTCAGGTTATGCAGCGGAAAGCGCTTCAGGTACGACAGCGACGAATAACCGGTGCCGAAATCGTCGACCGAGACGCGCACGCCCATTGCGTTCAGCGCGCTCAGCATCGGCAGCACGGTATCGCTGTCGCTCATCAGCAATCGCTCGGTGATCTCGAGTTCGAGCGCGGCCGGTTCGAGCCCGGACTGCGCAAGACAACGTTCGATGCGCTCGAGCAGCCCGTCGTTGAACTGCCGCGGCGACAGATTGACCGCGACGATCAGATGCGGCGCGAGCGAGCGCCGCCACTGCGCGACCTGCTGGCAGGCGTGCTCGAGCACCCAGTCGCCGATCTCGACGATCAGCCCGGCATCCTCGGCGACCGGAATGAATTCGCCCGGCGACACGTTGCCGAGCTCGCTGTTGTACCAGCGCAGCAGCGCTTCCGCACCGATCGTGCGGCCGCTCTGGCTATCGACGATCGGCTGGTACACGAGGCTCAGCTCATTCGCCGCGAGCGCGCGTCGCAGCGACTGTTCGATCGTGAAACGCCGCTGCAGATGCTGATTCAGCTCGGCGGTGAAGAACTGGAAGTTGTTGCGGCCGCGCTGCTTCGCGTGATACATCGCCGAGTCGGCGTTGCGCATCAGCGTCGCGACGTCCTGGCCGTCTTCGGGAAACAGGCTGATGCCGATCGACGCGCCCAGGTAGTACTCGTTGCCCGCCACCGCGAACGGCACCGCGATCATGTCCAGAATGCGGTGCGCGAGGCCGATCAGCTCGCCGGTATTGCCGTACGCACTGGCGACGATCACGAACTCGTCGCCGCCGACTCGCGCCAGCGTGTCGTCGCGCTCGACGCAGGCCGACAGCCGTTCGGCGACGCTGCACAGCAAGGCGTCGCCGGCTTCGTGACCGGCGGTGTCGTTGACCTTCTTGAAGCCGTCGAGATCGACGAACAGCACGGCGACGCTGGTGAGCTCGCCGTCATGGTCGCCGGCCGCGCGCGGCGCGAACAGGTCGCGCATCCGCTCGGTCAGGTAGGCGCGGTTGTAGAGGCCGGTCAGCGAATCGCGCGTGGCGAGGTACTTCAGCTGGCGCTGCGCCTCGCGCACCGGCCCGATGTCGGAAAACGAAATCAGCACGGAGTCCGGCTCGCTGTCGCCGGGCCGCAGGATCGGCACGACGTTCTGCGTGATCCACACGACTTCGCCGCCGATGAGTTCGAGGCCGACCGTCACGCCGAGCATCGGCTTGCCGGTCGCAAAGACCTGCGAGACCGGACGGTTGACTTCGCCGATGACCGAGCCGTCCTCGCCGAACGCGCGTGTCATCACGGTCCGCATGCTGCTGCCGACGACCTCCGGTGTCACGTGCAGCATGCGCTGCGCACTCGGATTGCAGGCGAGCACGATGCCGGTGCGCGACTGCACGACGATGCCCTCGCTGAGATGATCGACGACCAGCCGGTGACGCTCCTCGCTATGCGCGAGGCGCTGCGCCATCGCGTCCTGATGGACTGCGAGGCCGACGCTGCTGCCGATGTCGCGCAGCATCGCCTCTTCCTCGGGGGTCGGACAGCGGGTGGCGCGGTAGTAGACGGCGAACGCGCCGAGCACGATGCCCGCGTCGTTTTCGAAGGGCACGGACCAGCATGCGCGCAAGCCGTGCGGCAACGCGAAATCGCGGAAGTTTTCCCACAGCGGATCGGATTCGATGTCGTCGACGATCACCAGACGCCGCTCGAACATCGCCGTGCCGCACGAGCCGACGCGCGGACCGATCGCCGCGCCCTCGATCGCGGCGCTGTAGGCGGGCGGCAGCGACGGCGCGCCGCCGACGCGCACATGCACGCCGTCCGGGTCGAGCAGCAGGATCGAGCAGCACGCGCCGTCGCCGAGCAGCGCCTCGGCGCGACGGCAGACCTCGTCGAGCAGCTCGGGCAGCGGCGTGTTGCGGGTGATCAGCCGCAACACGCTGCGCTCGGACGCGAGTACCTCCTCGGCCCGTTCCGGCCGGTAGCGGGCGCCCTCCGGCGCGGCTGTCGTCGTGCCACGTGATGCTGCTTCGCAAATCATAGTTGCGCCCCCCCACCCAACATCGGCAAGTTAGTGTACGCGGCACACCGGGGTTTACGCTAAGTCCAGCGTGAAAATCTGCCATGCATCGCGTGCGGACGGCTCCGGTGTGGCGTGCCAGCATCGGTTGATGCCGGTACGACGGGCGACGGCAGTGCGGGCGCCGTCTGTTCGTGGCCCGCAGGCGCCGCAGCGGCTCGACGCTGGGCCGGCAGTTGCGCGACGATCGGGTAGTCGGCCGCAGGGCCCGCGCGCACGTTGGACCCGCTGTTCGTATAGGCCTGTGACTGCGCGCTGGCCGCGCCGGGTAAAGTCAGAAGGTCCGCTGCCATGGAAAGACCGAACACGAGTCGTCGTTGCATTCGTTCCCCCTCTTTCGATGGTCGCCTTTGACCACGCCGGCCCAAGTGCCCCCACTTCCAATATTTAGACGTTGCGCCTACTTCATGACACGCGAAGGTGCGCGAGCGCCGACCGGGGCCTTCGTGCTGCCGCCCTACCGGGCTCGCGCTCGTCTGCTCGCACACGGCACACGCCCGGCCGGTCGCCCGCGCGGCAACATCTGGTAACGACCCGCCCGAATTCCCGCGTTGTTCGGACGTCCGCGAGGCGCGCGACCGGTCGATCATCGGCGGCATGACCAATCGATGCACCGACCACACCCTGATGACCCTCTTCCGTCCCCTCCTGATCGCCGGACTCCTGCTCGCGCATCCGTACGCCAACGCTGCGAGCTTCGATTGCCAGCGCGGCCGCTCGCCGGCCAAGCGCATGATTTGCGGCGACGCCGCCCTGTCGACGCTCGACGACACGTTGGGCCAACTCTACTGGAAGGCACGTCGGCGAGTCGCCCAGCGCCGCGCGTTCATCGACGACAGCGACAGCAAGTGGGCCTGGCGCGAAGCGAACTGCCGCGACGCCGCGTGTCTGCGGACGTGGTACGCGACGCGTATCGACGAATTGCAGCGACTGCTGGCGAGCCTGCCGAGCGGCGCGCAGCACGCGGCGTCCGTGGATGTGGATGCGCACTCCGACCCGTCGACGCTGCAATGCACGGCCGCGAAGCCCGATCTTGTGGTGAACGAGCAGTGTGCGAGCGTGATCGGGCAGTCCAGCAAGCGGTGGAAGTATCAGCCGCGCGATGCCGACTGGTTCTGCGGCGTCGCCACGCTCGAGGCGGCGGACATGGCGCCATCGCGATCACAACCGCAGGTGCAGGCGAGCGTCGGGCCATGAGACGGCGGAGCGCGCTGACTACGACAACAATCAACCCGTGCGCCGGATCAATTGCGCGCCGGTGGCAGTTGCGCCGGGAAGCTCAGTCGGCGGCCGACGGCTCGCCGCCCTCGCTCGTGCCGAACAGCTCCGCGCAAAGCTGCGCACCGATTTCACTCAGCGACGCGGCTCCGGTGCCATCGTCGTGGAACATCGTATCGACGAGACGGCTTCCCGAGAGCACCGTCAATTGCCGCCGCAAGCTGCTCATCGGCACGCCGGCCTGCTTCGACAGCTTCGCGAGCGACCACGCGCGCCGGGGTGTCTCGCGATGCGCGCGCCATAGCTGCGCGAGTATCGCGGCGAGTTGCGGGTCGATGTCGTCGTCATCCATATCGGTCTACCTGTCGTGATGTGTCGTTTTGCATCGCCGTAGCGCCGGTCACGCCATCGCCGTAGCCAGCTCACCGAGCGTCTTCAACGCCGCTTCGGCCTGCGCGGTCCACGGATAGCTGTAGTTGAGCCGGATGAAGTGCCGAAAATCGTTGCGCGTCGAAAACATCATCCCCGGCCCGACCGTGATCCCGCGTTCGAGCGCCGCCTGATAAAGCCGCATCGAATCGATCGCAACGGGCAACTCGACCCACAGTACATAGCCGCCCCGCGGCGTCGACACGCGCGTGCCGACCGGGAAAAAGCGCAGCACCAGCGCGCTCATGATGCTCGCCTGCTGCCGGTACACGCGGCGCACATGCCGCAGATGCCGGTCGTAGCCATCCTGACGCAGATAGTCGGCGACCGCGATCTGGGGTACGGACGGCGTCGTCAGCGTATTCAGGAACTTGAGCTTCTCGACCTGCGCGCGATAGCGCCCCGGCAGCGCCCAGCCGATCCGGTACGACGCCGTCAGGCTTTTCGAAAACGACGCACAGTGCAGCACGAGCCCCCGGGTGTCGAAGGTCTTCAGCGTCGACGGCCGCGTGTCGCCGAAATACAGCTCCTGGTAGACATCGTTCTCTATCGCCGGAATCTCATGCGCGGCCAGCAGTTCGACCAGTTGCCGCTTGCGCTCGTCGGACATGCAGAAACCGAGCGGATTCTGGAAATTCGGCATCACCATGCACGCGGCGATCTTCTGCCGCGCGATCGCCTTCGCGAGCGCGTCGATGTCGATGCCGTCGACCGGATGCGTCGCCACCTCGATCGCGCGCATGCCGAGGCGCTCGATGGCGTGCAGCATCGCGTAGTAGGTCGGCGACTCGACCGCGACGGTGTCGCCCGGCTTGGCGACCGCCTGCAGGCTCAGGTTGATCGCCTCGGTCGCGCCGAGCGTGATCACGATTTCGCCCGGATCGACCGGTAGACCGTTTTCCGCATAGCGCCGCGCGATCTGTCGGATCAGCTCGGGGTTGCCCGGCGGCAGATCGTCGATCAGATTCCAGCTCGCGTGCCGCCGCGCGATCGCGTTGGCGTACTGGTTGATGCGCCGCCACGGGAACAGCGACGGATCGGGATACGGCGAGCCGAACGGCACGGCGTCGTGCGCGCGGATGCTGCGTAGCGTCGACAGCACGAGCCGGCTCACGTCGACCGTCGCGGGCACCGGCGGCGGCGCGGACTTGCGGCCCGCGCGGGCCGCGGCGGGCGCCGGCGCAAGCGCCCGCGCGGCCGCGTCGCGCACGAAATAGCCCGACTGCGGCCGGCTCTCGACGATGCCGCGGCTCTCCAGCAGCGCATACGCGTGCAGCACCGTCTTGATGCTGACGCCGTGCTGCTGGCTCGCCTGACGCACCGACGCAATCCGCTCGCCGGCCGCGAACACGCCGCGGCGCACGGTTTCGGTGATTTCGTCGGCGAGCTTTTCGTAGAGCTTCATGCGATTCGGGTGGATTCGGGCGGCTTCAGGCATCGTCGCGCAACTGTACTCCTATTCTTTCCGATTTTCTGTATCCGACGTAGTTTGTGGAACACAGTACGCTCTCCGGCATTGGTCTGCAAACCCTATCGAATCTGTCCACCGCCACATCATGAAGAAGAACGAAACACAAGCCGAAGCCCGCATCGAGCCGTACAAGCACCCCGCCGCTGGCTGGGGCGCGCTGAAGTATGTCGCCATCAACCTGCTCAAGGAAAAGGTCGCGGGCGGCAACTACCGCACGCTGCTCAAGCAGAACCAGCCTGACGGCTTCGACTGCCCCGGCTGCGCGTGGCCGGATCGCGAGCATGCGTCGACATTCGAGTTCTGCGAAAACGGCGTGAAGGCCGTGGCCGCCGAGGCGACCGGCAAGCGCGTGACGCCCGCGTTCTTCGAGCGGCACAGCGTCACGGAGCTGATGACGCAATCCGACTTCGAACTCGAGCAGCACGGCCGCCTGACCGATCCGCTCGTCTACGACGCCGCGCGCGACCGCTATGTGCCGATCGGCTGGGACGACGCATTCGCGCTGATCGCGAGCCATCTGAAGCGTCTCGACGATCCTGATCGCGCCGCGTTCTATACCTCGGGCCGCGCGAGCAACGAAGCCGCGTTCCTGTACCAGCTGTTCGTGCGCATGTACGGCACCAACAATTTTCCCGATTGCTCGAACATGTGCCACGAGGCGACGAGCCGTGGCCTGCCGCACACGGTCGGCATCGGCAAGGGCACGGTCACGCTCGATGACTTCGAACACGCGGATACGCTGCTGATCTTCGGCCAGAATCCGGCCACCAACCATCCGCGCATGCTCGGCGAGCTGCGCGAATGCGCGAAGCGCGGCGCCACGATCGTGTCGATCAATCCGCTGAAGGAGCGCGGCCTCGAACGCTTCGCGAGCCCGCAGCATCCGGTCGAAATGCTGACGATGGGCAGCACGAAAATCAGCTCGGTATTCACCCGTCCGAAGGTCGGTGGCGATTTCGCGCTGATCAAGGGCGTCGCCAAACGCGTGCTCGAACTGGATGACGAAGCGCTCGTGTCGGGCCTCGAGCGCGTGCTCGACGTCGGCTTCATCGCCCAGCACACAGTCGGCTTCGCTGCATTCGCCGACGATCTGCGCGCCGAGCGCTGGGACACGATCGTCGCCGAGGCAGGCGTGCCGCTCGACGAGGTGCTGAAGCTCGCCGATATCTACGTGAAGGGCCGCGCGGTGATTTCGACCTGGGGCATGGGTCTCACGCAGCACAAGAACTCGGTCGCGACGGTACAACTGCTGTCGAATCTGATGATGATGCGCGGCAATATCGGGCGGCGCGGCGCGGGGCTGTGCCCGGTGCGCGGCCACTCGAACGTGCAGGGCGACCGCACGGTCGGTATCGAGGAAAAGCCTACTGAAGCGTTTCTCGACAAGCTCGGCGCAGCCTACGACTTCGCGCCGCCGCGCGAGCACGGACTCGACGTCGTCAACACGATTCAGGCGATGCTCGACGGCAAGGTGAAGGTGTTCATCGGGCTGGGCGGCAATTTCTCGATCGCGACGCCGGACACGCCGCGCACGTGGGACGCGATGCGCGCATGCGATCTGACCGTGCACGTGACGACGAAGCTCAATCGCAGCCACCTCGTGCATGGCCGCGACGCGCTGATCCTGCCGACGCTCGGACGCACCGAGATCGATGTTCAGAACGGCGTGGCACAAGGCGTCAGCGTCGAGGATTCGATGAGCATGGTGCACATCTCGTATGGGATGAACAAGCCGGCGTCGGACAATCTGCTTTCCGAAGTGGCGATCGTCGCGCGCATGGCGCATGCGACTTTGGGCAGCGGCAAGGTGGACTGGCTCGCCCATGCGGCCGACTACGCGCTGATTCGCGACGGCATCGAGAAGGTGATCGACGGTTTCGACGACTACAACGAGCGTCTGAAGAAGCCGGGCGGCTTCCATCTCGGCGTCGCATCGCGCGATCGCATCTGGAAAACGACGAGCGGCAAGGCACAGTTCATCGTCCACGCGATCGCGCTCGACACGCCGATTCATCAGGCGAAGAAGCAACATGGCGAACGCCTGATGACGCTGATGACCACCCGCTCACATGATCAGTACAACACGACGATTTACGGTCTCGACGATCGCTATCGCGGTGTGTACGGACAGCGGCGCGTGCTGTTCGCCAACAAGGACGATCTCGCGATGCTCGGGTTCGCGGCTGGTCAGCGCGTCGATATCACGAGCGTGTGGGCCGATGGCATCGAGCGACGCGTGGACGGTTTTCTGCTCGTCGAGTACGACATTCCGCGCGGCTGCCTCGGCGCTTATTATCCGGAGACGAATCCGCTGGTGCCGCTCTCCTCGATCGCAGATGGCGCGGGTACGCCGACGTCGAAGTCGATTCCGGTGTTGTTGACGGCGTCGATGGTGGAGGATGCCTCGGAACCGGCGGCTTGAAGTCAGCTCCGTTTGTCGCGCCTGCCGCGCGGCATACCTCAAACGGTCTTCTTCGCCAGATCGCGATGCGTCAGATACAGACGTAGATCGAATTCGATCTGGTGATAACCCGGCTGCATGAACTCGCACAGACGATAGAACGCTTTGTTGTGATCACTCTCCTTCAGATGAGCGAGTTCGTGCACGACGATCATCTTCAGAAACTCCGGCGCCGCGGCCTTGAATAACGACGCGATCCGGATTTCCTTCTTCGCTTTCAGCTTGCTGCCCTGCACGCGCGAAACGCTCGTGTGCAGGCCGAGCGCGTGACGCATCACGTCGAGTTTGCTGTCGAAAGTGACCTTGTCGATCTGCTCGGCGTTGCGCAGGTGTTCGCGTTTGAGTTCCGCGCAGTACTCGTAGAGCGCGCGGTCGGTTTGCACCTCGTGCGTACTCGGGTACTTCTGCGCGACGTAGGAGCCGAGCTGATCGGCGGCGATCAGCTTTCTCACCTTGTCTTGCAACGGTGCGGGGTAGCCGGCGAGGTATTTGAGGGGGGACATGAAGGCGGAGTGAGGTTGGCGAGGGTGATGTTACGCATGGTCCGGCCTGGCGACAAGTTTGATTCTTTCCGGACGACTTAAGGCGCGTAGGCGTGCACGTTGTCGATGATTTCACCGCCTGATTCAACGCCTCCATCGTCGTGCAAGATGGCGTTGTCGTCACCGCGCAATTGATTCACTCGCTTCATCGCATCAATCACCCCGCATGCTTGACGTCGAGCGACAAGTAATCCGACTCCGCTAAGGCGGTACGGCTTACGGCAGAGGGAACTGATCCGGCCTCACGCGCGAACGCTGCTTCACTTCGGGGTGATATATCCAGAGGATGCCAAGCGCCCAGGCCCCGAGGCGGTTGGCGACATTCTCTGTCAGTTCATCACCTGGAATGGCGTCAAGCCGCCAAGGCGGCTACCACGGCATTCTCGCGCAGTTCCGCAAGATCTGAGTCTTTGAGCGAGCACATTTCGAATTGCTGAAGTTCGTCGTTGTATGAGATGACGAATGACTGTGGGGCGACCATGCTTAGTATCATCGGCACTGGTTACGGGGTGTGAATTGCACTATTCGCCAGACGGCTTCGCTGGTGTCCAGACCATCGGGGCTTCAGTCGTGATCTGCAAGCGAGACCTCAAGTCAGGATTCGAAGCGGCAAGGCTCAGGACCGCCAAGCCCCCCAGCTTCCGCGCGTCCTCGTCTGTAAATGGAGCGTCGGAGTGTTCAGCGGCATCCGGCGGCACGCTGATTGCCATGACGCGATCAATCGCGGTTTGAACGAACTGTCGCGGCACAACGCAGAATTTCACCTGTCCCGTGTGTTCGTCGAAAAAACTGATAAACGCGGTTTGTCGTTGACTCATCAATAACCTCTACAGGTCTGGTAATTCGCGAATGCCCGTTGCGCGCACAGCGCATAAGTGCGCGGGTCTTGGAATATTGCGCCAGCAGCAGAACACGCTGTCATTTCCGCATGATATATCGCGTCGCACTCAGTTTCCTCGGCAGCGCTGACTCCGCGCGCCGCGATCTGCTGCACATCGCCGCTCAGCGCGTCCGGTGCGTACTCGAACGGCTTTGCATTGCCAAAATTCTGCGGCACGCGCGGACTGTTGCCATGGAGAGCGCTTGCCATGTCCGCCTCGGCCGGTTGTTGTGTGCGGGAAGGCGCTGGACCCGAACCTTTTTCCCGCTGCTTGCGTATCGCCTCCACACACTTGCGCATGTCGTCCCGCTCGGGCACAAACAGCAGGTTGCCGACCTTTACTTCGTCGTACAGGGCTTTGGCGACCTGATGGTTGGTCATCCTGTACATATGAAAGCGGTTGTCACTTCGACCAAGCATGTCGCGCAGTTCGTCCGACTGATGGGACAGCAGTATGGATGGGGCGTGTTGCAGCCACGCTGCGCGAGCCTCCTTCATGCCCTCGACCAGGTCGTCGTGTCCATCGCGGGTCGCGCTGGCCGGCAGCGCAAAATGAAACCACCGGACCACATCAAACATCCAGGGAGACTGGATGTGAAGGTATTGCGATTTGTGAAGGCTCGGCCAGAAGAAATGTTTGTGTCGCCTCTCACAGACGTTGTGGTAAGCACCGGGAAGAAGTGAAGACATCGTGCCTCGCAGTCATTTAACCAGGCACGATTCTGCAATATGTACCCATCTCAATAAAGTCCACGTTGCGTCACGCGCCGGATGCTATACCCCGTGCCTGTATACCTGCACCTTCAAATTCATCATTACCTGCAAAAAGATCAGCGACCTCTTATTGCAACTCAAAATGAAGTCAGATAAAAAATGATTCCCGCATCTTATGTGATTCAACAATGAAATTTCACAATTGAGCGGCGCTGAGAAACCTATCCAAGGAATAACATACGTTGCGAAAGACGCGTGGTGTACAGTTAATGGCCACCCCTCTCACTAGTGGCTTCGAAAAAATCCGCTGCACACGTCTCCATACCGTCATTGCTCCAGCCCGCACTTCCGGGCTTCGCGCGTATGGAACTATAGAGGTCGTCACGTATGGCAACACTTGCCCATAGGCTCTTCAAGGTCGCCCCGTTTATCGGCCTCTCCTCGTTTCAGTTCGCTATGTCCATACGTATCCGTGGCCTATGCCCGAAAGCCAGGCGCTTGCCTGGCTTTCCATCGCGAACGGGTTTGGTCTGCACGATCCTGACGATATTTATATCCCGGCAACGGTAGTTATCGAACTGCTCGTTACAGTTCTTGCCTATATGGGAATCGTGAGACTATGGCGCAAATATCGGAGGAGAAATAAGCGCGTAGATTGATGACGCGACGTAGGCTACGCATGTCGTGCGCGAACTTGATGTGTTCGCGCTTCCATCGTGACGCGGATGCCTGATCCAAGGAATCGGCTCGCTCGCACGCGGGCGTCTCATTTGTGTGGAACCGTCCACGCCGTAATCCAATCAGGGCGCCGGCTTTGTGCTCACACTCGAGGCGGCGCAATGGCGCCGGCTAAACCCTTGTGAACTCTAGTGGTGCGGGGACCGGACTTGAATAGTTCGCGAAAAGTCAAGCCAGTAGTGGATCTAGCTAATTAGCTCCAGAACAAATGCCCCCGAAAATATCCCCGAAAAAGCGCGCTACTATGGTTCGGTTACCGGGTAGGATTCTCATTTCGGCGGGAGAGCCATATCGGGCACCATTAGGCGCCACCCTGCCTGCAAAGTACCCTCACCAAAACCCAACTGCCGCTGGCCCGCCTCGATCTCCTGCGGACGATTTCGCGATCGAGGACCTAAATCCCAGATACACAACTCACGCGATTCCGCGAGCCCAGCGTCAGGGCGACGAAACACCTGGCCCCGTGATTCCCACTCAATCGTCAATCAGACGGTTGAACCCTCGTCGAGACGGCTTTCTCGCCCGGCTATTTAGCGCCGATACCGCCAGCGATACCGAAATTTCCTCCCAGCACTTGACAGCCTTCATCGGGCCCGCACTGGCAGATCAACGCCGCCAGATTTACAAAAACGTCAAGGTCGGTCGTCTCAAAATGTCCCGCAGAGAGATACCGTCAAGTCATACTCTTTTCAAAGCGGTCGGCCGAACCTCGCCGATCATTCAAAGATCGAACAGCGCTTCCCGTAAGCAAAAGCACGCTCACTGCCGCTCCAACAACCGTTAAGCACCTGACACTTGGACGAAACAGAGGAATACCAATCTATCAGGGGCTAGCGCTCCTCTCCTCCCACCGAAATCAACGCTGCCGCAATGACGGCTTCTGAGATACAACAGGCATACGCCGCACGACGCCGAATGCCCCGAACTCGGCCATACCTGCCATTCGCGCTCTCCCGGAAGCAGCTTTTTGGAATGACCGCTCCGAGCAAAGCGACTCGGCGCTATCGACCCCGTTGCCTCCTCTCGTGTTCCGCGTAAGCGGTCGTTCGCGAAGTTCGCACAGCGGCCAAGAGCTGCCGACCGGTAAGCGCACGGGCAACCCCCGTCTTGAGTGGCATTGAAGGACTTGGGAGTACCCGGGAACAGGTGTTGGATATCCGCCCCTTCCGGAAGCCAAGTAAGTTGACGTCGCAAAACGGCCCAGCCCCACGAGCGCATTCCATGATCAGCTATCTATTGACTTCGAGCCGCCCGATTTCCTGATGGGCCACGCTGGTCACCATGGTCATGGCGGCTTTCTGGATTTTGACGCCCTCTGGGTTAGCGACGAGAGTGGCGATCCGTTGAATTGCAACGCCGAGCAAAATGTCTAACTCGGGCCCCCACGGGGAAATGTGAACGAGATGTCCACCGACGATCTCGTCCCCGCCGCCGTCCTGGATGATGCCGAACAGGATCTGCGCGACCTGCCCATAAATGCCGGACGGCACCTTCACCTGCGGATGAGGCGGAACGATATCCATCCAGAGTTCCTGAATGCCCGTCCGGGTGTCTGTCCAGAGCGGATAGAACCCATTGGTGCTCGCGTCGAGGCCAAAGTATTCGCCGATGAACGACGCGATTGGATCCACGAGCGAGACGGGTGCGTCGATGGTCGGGTCCCAGGGACGGTCAGTCACGGTAAAGCGATTGAACGACACCCCGCCGTCAAACGATTGGGCCATGATCACGTCAATAAGATAGGTACTCGCCTTTGGCCCGAACTCATAAAAGGCGCATCCGATGACGCCCTTCGGATTAGCAATGATCTGCGGGTGGAAGTATTGCTGGTTCGCGGCGAGCGCACCGGTAAGGAGTGGCCGTCCGGAGGGAGCGGTGTCCCAGCCGGCGCCACCATTCGTGGACAGCGCGTAGTAGATGCGGGAGACACCTTCGCGGTAATCGGCCCACGCGACGAGCACGGTCTGTCCCGACACACAGGCCGTAGGCAGGGTAAATACCCGAAAGGTCCCTCCGGGCAGGACCGGCCAGCCATGAGGTTTCCAGGGCGGTAGCGATGACTCGAGTGTCGTGATGCCAGTGGCCGGCGACGCTACCGGATGGAAACTATTGCCACCGTCCGAGGACACCATCATCTTGATTTCACTTCCTGCGGTCCAGGCGATGTAGATGGTTCCGTCGGCAGCTACGTTGATCTCAGGCGAGAAGGGGGTGTCACTGGCGAGGATACTGCCTGCTGGATCAGTTCCGATCCCAATCCAGGTGATTCCATGATCCAGCGTGCGCGCGAAGCGCAGGCTCACGCCATCGTCCCAGGCAGCGTAGACGCAGCCGTGAAAAGCGCTACTTCCGGCATCGCCGGCAACCCATGGCTTTTCGTCCTCGGCGCTCGCATGGATGAGGCTCGGCGCGCTCCAGGTTTGTCCCCCGTCGAAAGACCTGTAGACGGCGATCCCCACGTAGTCAATCGCGGGCGGATTCCTTATCGCGGCGCACACGAGGAAGATGTTGCCGCTATCGTCCCACGCAAGCGCCGGGTCGGAAACGCCAGTCCAGTCGGGCGTTGCCAGATTCGCGGAATCGTGCCATGTGATGCCGGCGTCGGTGGAATAGACCGTCGCCGAGGTGAAATCATAGGCGGCGATGTCTTTGCACTTCCTCGACGCCGCAACCAACTGCAGCGGATTGTTGGGGTTGATGGCGAGACTGCTTTCGCTTCTCGCGTCGTTCGGACTGGCACCGCGAGTCACCTGGATGTTGGCCATCTCCGTCGCTCCCTATCCTTTTCGTGCGCGCCTGCGCACGGATCCGCACTGCTCGCGCCTGCGCAAACGGGCCGACTCGATCGCGCCCGTCAGATCTGAAGCGCACCGCCACCGACGCAACACGATCCACCGCCGTCGATACGGTGGATCGCGCACGCCGCTCACGCTGACGCACAGCCGCGCACGTCTATCCGAGGTAGTCTTGCATCGCGCGAAAATGCGGACGCAGACCCGCAGCCGTCGCCACGATATAAGTCAGCACGTTGGTGAACTCTCGCACCGCGCGCTGGTCGCCTATCCTTTGCCTTCAAGACGCTTTACTTCCTGTTGAGCTACGTGCGCCACCATGGCCATGGCTGCTCTCTGAATGCCGATACCCCCGGGGCTGGCGACAAGCGTGGCGATCCGCTGGATCGCGACACCCAGCAGAATATCCAGTTCGGGTCCCCAGGGCGGAATATGTACGATATGCCCGCCCACGATCTCGTCGCCACCGCCGTCCTGAATGATGCCGTCCAAAATCTGGGCGACTTGCCCATACAGGCCGGGCGGAATCTTGAGCAGTGCACGGGCCCGCACGATGTCGGTCCAGAGTTCCTGGATACCAGTCCGCGTGTCCGTCCAGAGCGGATAGAATCCCCGCGTGCTGGCGTCCAGCCCGAAGTAGTCACCAATGAAGGTGACGTTGGAATCTCCATGGGACCACGGTGCGTCGATGGCCGGATCCCATGGCTGGTCCGTCACGGTGGCACGATCGAACGAGATCCCGCCATCAACCGACTGGGCGATCATGACATCGATGAGTGGCGTCGACGGCTTGGGGCCGAACTCGTAGAAGGCGCACCCGATCACGCCGTTGGGATCAATGACGATCTGCGGGTGAAAGTGCTGCAAACCCGAGGGTAGCGGTCCTGCCAGCAACGGCTTTCCCGAGAGACCGGTGGGCCAGCTGGCGCCACCGTCAGACGACACTGCGCAGTAGATACGGGACACGCCTTCGCGGAAGTCGGCCCATGCCACGGCGACCGTGCTCCCGAAGACGCTGGCCGATGGGATCGTCAGCACGCGAAAGTTTCCGCCCGGAAACACCGGCCACCCATGAGGGGCCGGCAATCCGGCATTGAGCGTCGTCACGCCCGCGGCCGGCGACACGGCGGGCGTAAAACTGTCGCCCCCGTCCGTCGACACGATCATCTTGATCTCGCTTCCCGCGATCCAGACGATATAGATGTCACCGTTGGCCGCGACTCTTATGTCCGGTGAAAACGAATCATTGACGAGCACCGTCCCCGCGGGTGTCGCGCCAGGTCCCGCACCGATCCAGGTTACACCATGGTCCGTGGTGCGTGCGAACCGCATGTCGGATCCGTCGTCCCAGACTGCATAGACGCGGCCGTGAAACGGACTCGACGGATTCGTGTCTCCTGCCGCCCACTGCTTGTCATCGCCAGCGCTGTTGTGGATCGGCAGCGGAGCGCTCCAGGTCTGTCCGCCATCCGATGACTGGTAGATCACGATCCCGACGGTGTCGAAGGTCGGCGGATTGTTGCCCGACAGACCGACCAGATAGACGTTTCCCACATCGTCCCAGGCAAGCGCAGGGTCGGTGAGCAGCGTAAAACCGGATAGCGTCAAGGCGGCCGAATCATGCCATGAGATGCCACCGTCCGTGGAGTATTCGGTGGCCAGAATGAAGTCGTAATTGTGAATGTCCCCGAACTTCTTGGACCCCGCTACGATCTGCTTCGGGTTATTGGCGTTGACTGCGATATTGCTTTCGCTTCTCGCGTTATTCACGCTCGTATCGTGCGTGACCTGGATATTCGACATGATCCCCCCTTATCGATTATTCGAAAGGTCGAGTGATCGCCCGGCGCGAAACCTTTATTCATGGGGTGGTCACGAAGACACGACCAGCAGAATGAACAAAGCCCCAGGCGGTAACAGCTGGCCGATGGAGCCCGACAGCCCAGCTCGGAAAAGGCGCCTCGCAAAATCACGTGTAAACAAAACCGTGCAGGCAGGACGATTTTGTAAAGTGCGTGCAGTAAAAGCTGGAGTCCGATGGTGCGCGGCGTCATCGCCCTTTTTTGCGCGTCGAAGAATCACGTTGTTTCCGTTCGTGGTTCGCGTCCTCATCGTGGCCGCGAACGAGCTCCAGGATGGCGCTGCCGGTGGTGACATGGCTGTCATTGCGCTGGAAGATCGTCAGCCTTGTCGGCGCGTCGAGATCGAATTCCTTCGGAAGCTTCAGCGACAGCTTCATGCGAAGCGTCTGCCCTGGCGCAACCGTAAAGCCGACTCCAGCCACTCGATGGGTCAGGTTCCAGTGCTTGCCAGAAAACTCGGCCCCGTGCATGTGATTCTCGGTCGGTAAAGGCTGTTTCTCCCCTTTCCTCGGGGGCAGGACGGCGAGCTTCATGGGAACATCGGCCAGCCTGTGGCCCTTGTGGACGATGACCTCGATGAGCGTCGCGTGACTGTACGGGCTGCCGATGATGAAGGGCAACTCGATCAGGCTGTCGGCGGCCGCGAAGACATGGGCGTATGACAGGTTGCGCTGACAGACGTTGTTGTCGCCCCAGAAGTAGCTGCCGTAATCGCACGTACCGGGGGCGACCGACACCGGCGCGCCATCGGTACCGCCTGCGGAGTCGTTATTGTTGCCGCGCGCCTCTGCCAGGAGGCATGGGTGCCAGGTGCCCTCTTGAGGAATCTGTGCGGCAGGCCAGCGAATGGGTCCGAAGATACGGGTGGCGCCCACCGCCAGACTCATCGGCGCACTCTCACCGAGGTACAGGTGTCTCTGTTGAACGGCCGCCGTCTGCCAGTCGCCTGGATACCAATCCTGCGGATAACGAAACTCCAGCCCGGGCAGCGCATCGAGCGCGGGATAGTTGCCTACGGTCACGGCGAGCGTGACGTTCTCCGCGGGATTGGGCCCGAGGTTGGTGATCTTGCCGTAGATGAAATGATCCGTCACGCCGTCGCGCAGCAGATCCTGATCGACCCAGATGGCGTTGCCGTCCTGCTGCCGGCGTACGATCAGATCCGGAGCCTCCCAGTGATTGCCGGGTGACGGTACCGTTCCTGTGTCGCTCGAGGAGTCCCGGATATAAACATTCGCGGGCCGGGCCGCGACGCGCGCCGTGAACATTTCCTGGGTTCCGGTGCGCGTATCCATCCACAATGGGAAGAACCCGAGCTGGCTCGCGGCCAGACCGAAGTAGTCGCCAATGAAGGTTACGTTGGGATCTCCGTGCGCCCAGACGGCGTCCACTGTCGGGTCCCACGGCATCTCGGTCACCGTGGCCCGATCCACGAAGCTCGCCGCGTTGTCGGCCGACGCTGTCAGGACAACGTCGATCAGCGGTGTCGTGCCGCCTCCCTTCGGTCCGAAGAGATAGAGATCGCAGCCGACGTCCCCCTGTGGCGTGCAGGCAAGCTGCGGCTGGAACTCGTGTTGATCAGGGGCAGAGACAGCGCCGCCGCTCATCAGCGGCATGCCGGAGCCACTGCCCGCCTGCCAGACGGCGCCGCCATTGTTGGAGCGCGCATAGTAGATGCGGGCGATTCCCTGTCGATAGTCGGCCCAGGCAACAACCAGGTCGGTCGCATTGACCCCAACACTCGCGGTCGCGACCGTGGGCGTCCGGAACGTCCCACCGGGTAGCTGGCCGGGCAAGCCCGTGATTCCGCTCGCAACGGTCGCCGGGTTCGAGAATGAATCCCCCCCATCGGTGGATTTGACGAACTGGATGTCGGTGCCGGCGATGAAGAAGATGTAGACGCTACTGTCTGCAGCCACGACGACCTGGGGTCCGAACGAGGCCGGAGCAAGCGACGTTCCGACCGGGTTCCCTCCGGTCCCGCGCCAACTGGCCCCGTAGTCGATCGTGCGCCCGAAGAGCATGCCACCCGGACCGTCCCAGGCGGCGTAAACACGGCCATGATAGGGGCTGCCGGGATTGGTATCGCCTGCGGCCGACTGCTTGTCATCGCCAGGCGCCGAGTGAATGAGGTTCGGAGCGGACCAGGTCAAACCGCCGTCCGTAGACTTGTACACGGCGATGGCCATCGGCTCGGCTCCCTGAAACGGAAGAGCGACGAGATACGCGCCTCCGACATCATCGAAGGCGACCGTCGGATCCGAAACGCCGTCCCAGCCCGCGAGGAGCCCGAGGGGTGCAGCCTCCTGCCACGATCGGCCCGCGTCGAATGTCGAATACGCGGCGAGCGAGAACGCATACGTGTGCGGGTCGGTGAATCGTTTGGACGACCCGACCATGTTGTACGGATTGGTAGGATTGACTTCTATCGTCGATTCACTTCGGTCATTGCTGGGGCTGGCATCGCAGGTGACGCGGATGTTGTATCTTGGTCCAAGAATGAGCGGGAGCATCGCTTCTCCTAGGTAACGCTATTGGCGGTAACCTCTCTATTTTCTTATCCACCTCGGGAAATAGTTTTGCATCCGTGGTCGACACTCGGAGACGGATTGGACTACGAATCCCCGTTGTTGTTAGATCTAAGACGAACTGACCCGGCTAGAATCGCAGTCGACCACCTCAAATTTTTCGATGACCCGAGCGACCCTGATAGGGGAGCGTTGGTCGGTAGGCATCACGCATGGTGCGGGCGTACTCGCGTACCATCTACAGCGTCTCGCGCCGACGCGCCCATTCCCTGTATCGGCGTGGTCGTCTGCTTACGAGAAAGTCCAATGGCTGAAACGATTCGATAGCGCCTGTTCGGAGTGCCCGGAACCGGCCATTCGCGTTAGGTCGAACTCGCTGAGGTACGAAGGACCGCAATGGCCGAAAAGCTGCGGCCAGCCCGGCGTCAGCGAATGACCGCTGGACATGGGTGAACCGCCGTTGACACCGCTGCGATCCGTACCGATCGTAACGGGAGTCAAAATTCGTTTATGCGGCGAGGCCGGGTTTTCGCGCTGAGCGTTGAGCAGAGTGCCGCGCCTCACCCGTTCCAGGCGTCCATCCGGGGCGCAGCAGTCAACCCCGTCCCCTCCTAGCCAGGCGTGGCCGGCACGGCCACGCTGCCGCGCCTGCCGCGCGGCACCCTCACCCGGTCAACTCGTGGCATGGCATGCACCCGGCTCCCAGGTTCCCGCCCTTGACCCGCGACCGTAGCCGATAGCGGGCAGGCATCAAGGGGCGAGGGACCGTGTCGCCCGCACCCCTCCCTCGCCTTTTTCCTTGACGCCTGCCCGCTATCGGCTCCTCCAGTCGCACGGGCGGGAACCCGGGACCCTGGCGGCAGCAACGCCAACCCCGAGTTCCACCGGGAGGTGTCCAGCCGCAACGGCAAGTCACATCCCCTCGCCCGGTTCAGGTCCTCAACCTTGACTGTGGAGACTGCCATGCAACTCGCTTCCTCTTTCCGTTACGGCTCCCCGGTGCTGCGCGCTGACTCGCCCCTTTCAGACGATCAGATTCGCCGTGTTGCCCCGTCCATCTTCGCGGACGGCAAGCACGAAAGCCGTTCGGAACGCTACACGTACATTCCCACCATCGACGTGCTGCGCGGCCTACGCAACGAAGGCTTTCAGCCGTTCATGATCTGCCAGACCCGCGTGCGCGATGACGGCAAGCGCGAATTCACCAAGCATATGCTCCGGCTGCGCCATGCCGACCAGATCACCGGCGAGGAAGCCGACGAAATCGTGCTGCTGAACTCGCACGACGGCACGAGCAGTTACCAGATGCTCGCAGGCACGTTCCGGTTTGTGTGCCAAAACGGCATGGTGGCTGGCGAGAACATCGCCGATATCCGTGTGCCGCACAAAGGCAACGTCGTTCAGAACGTGATCAATGGCGCGTTCGACGTGCTCGACGGCTTCGACCTGATCCGCGAGCAGAAGGAAGGCATGCGCGCCGTGACGCTCGACCGCGACGAACAGCACGCGTTCTCCCGCTCCGCGCTCGCGCTGCGCTACGACCCGAGCGACGCCGAAGCACCCGCCCCCATCACCGAAAGCCAATTGCTCGCGCCGCGCCGTTACGAGGATCGCCGCGATGATCTGTGGACGGTCTTCAACCGCATTCAGGAAAACCTCACCAAAGGCGGCCTGCACGGGCGCTCTCGCAGCGGGCGCGCCATGTCCACGCGTCCCATCACCGGCATCGATCAGAACGTGAAGCTGAACCGTGCCCTCTGGATGCTCGCGGACGCCATGCGCCAGATGAAGGTGTAACCGACCGTGGGGCGGCGCACTCGCGCCGCCCATTCTCCCCCGTTGCTGAAGCAGGTCGACGCCGCTGCCACCGCCGAACTGCGGCCCGCGAAAGTCGCACGGGTCCCGGAAGTCCTCACCGTTCGCGAGATTTCGACCATACCCTCGTGGGCCGTCCGCGACGACGTGGATGAGGACGACTCCGTTACCGGAAGCGACACAGGAAACTCGCGGGACAGCAGCGACGACGACGCGGAATCAGCGCACAGCCGGCGTGGCCCTTCCCGACTGCCGCCATAGTGAATACGGCGCAAGGCTGCCCTTCGCGACGCGTAAGCTTCGCCTCGTACTGATGACGCGGCACAGCAGGCGGCAGCACCCTTTAGGGGCCGCCGTGTGCCTGCCGCAACTGCACCGCGCGACAATTCGCGCCCGCCGTATGACCACCCGCCCCCCCTTCCACTAAACCGTCCACGACCAGTAACATCAGGCAGAGCACGGCTCCGCCCATCAGCAATAGACGGCGCATCGAGCGTGCAAAACGCCTTTCCATCCCTGTCGCCATCGCATCCACCCGCACCACCGTTGCATCAGTTGCCTGTCCGAACGCGCCAATCGCATCATCCAGCCGCTCACGCTGCTCGCGCCCCGAAATTGCAGCTGCGCCAATCAGCCGATTACCTGCCGAGCGCGCGACCCGATTTGCTATACGCACGGTCAAAGCCGTCAGCGCCGCCTCATTGAGATTCGCCAGCGCAGCCCGATACCGCGCCTCATGTTCCCGTATCAGCTTTTCCGCGAGTTGGATCGTCGACTTGCACCGCTCAAGCGCATCCTGGTGTTGTTGCATCAGAGCATCGGTCGCGCCGCCGACTTCTCGGCGCGCGGCTTCGAGACTGCCCTCGCTCGCCCACCGAATACGTTCCCGCATCCCCTCATACAGGCGCGCATAGTATTCGAGCACCGCGATGATCGACCATAGCGCGTCGTTCTCTTGCAGATTCAGTACGCTCGATACTCGACGCATACGGGCCAGACTAGCCTCGTCCGGGACATCGCCGGATATTTCATGAAACAGGCGCATGAGCGGATCAACCGGCTGCGATCGTCTACTGCTCATGGGCCGTCCCGTCGGCGCCGATCGCCTTCGCGAACATGACATCGCACAACGCCCGCCAACGCAATAGTTCCGCTCGCTCCCCTATGTGCATCATTTCCGACGCCTTGCGGATGGACATCCGCCGACTCCGAAGTTCGTCGGCCACACGATCCGCAAGATCTGGAAAATCGAGTGAGTGCCCTCTCGCCTCAATGGTCTTGCGAAGCTGCGATAACTGATACAGCGCGAACTTGTCGGGCGTGCCGAAATAGCCATTTCGCACCACGTGCGTCACCGCATCGGGAAATGTCTTACTGAATGCGTGCAGCAGCTCGAGGCTGTCGCGCTGCCGGTTGATCACCCACAGCACGACGAGCTGACGCCGCAATTCGCCGAGCGTACTGGCGAGTGTCGCACCGAAGCGTGCGACACCCGTCTGACTGCGAGCCGCCGTGTTCACGATGACGGCGGCGTCCCGGCGTTCGTCGCAGAAGTTGACAAGACCGATCCAGCCGTCTGCCTCGTCCAGGCTATAGGCGATGCAATGCATCTCGTCCTGGACGGATTTCATCACGTCTGGATTGGAAGTATCGGTTTCAACCAGGGCGACAGGAAAGTCGTGCCGCTGCAGGTAATCGGCCAGCGCGAGTGAAACAAAGCTCTTGCCAACACCGCCCTTGCTGCCACCGACCAGATAAATGGGATAAGTCGTTGCCATATGAGCCCTCTACAGGTTTTCGATATCGGGCGTGATCTCGAACGAGAACGCATCCCGAATCACCATTGACCCCGGCGTGGTCACTGTCTTTCCCCCATCCTGCCTGGATTCCTTCTCTGCGCTGTCCGCGCTCCGCGACCTTGTCTGATTGGGCTTCTTGGCGCGAGGCGATGCTACCGTCGGAGTCGTCGTGATTTTCTTTCCCACGGGCTCAGACTTGCTTTCCTTCGTCGCGCGTTGAATCGCGTACCTCAACGTGCTGGTACTGATGTCCACGCCCTCCTGCGCCAGCTGCTGGACGATCTCTTCGAGCGTGTACCCTTTCCTTTTCGCGCCACTGATTTGAGGTTGCATCGACTTCACCGCATCGCTCACATTGACGCGATGCTCGTGCGCAGGCTTTTCCGGCAGCGCGTCGAGACGGCGCGCCGCAGCGTCCCATTGGGCTTGAGTAAAGCTCTTCACGAGCGGCATGATCCGCCTCAACACACTGCCTTCATGCCATCTTGCGGAGGAGATTAACGGTCGTCAATCCCTGAAAACAGACCCAATTCGAGGTATCGGAACGTCCAGGAGTGGACCGGAATTGCCCGGAATCAGAAATTTTTTTGCTCCGTCGCGAGCGGCAGTGCCTTCAATTGCACGCGAAGATATGCAGCGACGTCGCGCCTCCGATCTAACGATCAATCACCGTTCGTTGGCAACTGACTGTCTTTGAAATTCGTGGCTCCCGATACTATGTCAGGTGATCGCAGGACCTGCTGAAACCTGCACGGCAGACAAGGTTTTCCTGCGCTGCCACACGGGAGCAGACTCGTTTAACCTGCGCGAGCATTGACACCCTCGTGCATCGGAGCGGCTGTCTTTTTTGCGCGAAGCATGACCGGAATGGTTTTGCATGCTGCGCTCGGCATTTAGCTTTCGTGTTCCAAGTGGATCAGCTTACTCGCGCGAACGGCCGGAGATGTCCATGCGACGTCCTGTTCGTTTCACTGCGCATGTTTCATCTTCCTGCGCGGGCCACGTGTTTTTCCTGCGCGTCCAGACACGGCGTTTTGCAGCGGTAGTCCATCTGTCCGCTCGACCATGGTCAGGCCCACTCACCGGATTCGCGAACGGCGATCTTAAAGACATAAAAACCAGTAACGGCAGGATAGGCTATCGCCGGTTTCAGGCGCCGAAGGGGCCAACGCTCGAATTCCAGAGTTTCATCCGCGCCGCTTCCGAGTCGTCATAATGCTCGTCGCAGTTGCATTCGTCGCCGACGCACTGAACTGAATGCCCAACACTGAGCCCTACACAAAACACGACAATAGGATATAGCCGCTACAACCAAAATTTTTGCTCATTTCTTTTATGTCTACATGAACGCCCCCGTTTGCGCCAGATGTTCGAGGTCTTGACGAATAGGATGGGCTGCAGCTCTACATCCGGCCTCTTTGCAGCGTCCGCTTCGCTGCCGGCCCCTATGAAATCCGCTGACTCACGCCTCATTCAAATCGCGAGCTTGTGAAGCTCAGACATAAAAGCAGGCTTGGTGAATCCCGGGTCCCGCCCGATTTGTCATTACACTCGAATGCCGCCGCAACTTTTGACGTTCCATCCCTTGAAACAAGAAACCTTCCAGCAGACCGGTGAGATCAGGCTGGCCTCGTACTGAC
Source organism: Paraburkholderia sp. 40 (assembly GCF_050434105.1). Lineage (NCBI taxonomy): Bacteria > Pseudomonadati > Pseudomonadota > Betaproteobacteria > Burkholderiales > Burkholderiaceae > Paraburkholderia > Paraburkholderia sp. 40. The sequence goes on from NZ_JBNPVY010000004.1 coordinate 1,434,695, forward strand.
GTAATCCTTCCGATAGGGCTGTTGATGCGCCAGCACCGCCCAGATTATTCGCGCAAGCTTGTTGGCCATTGCGACGATGACGACATTCAACGGGCGCCGCTGTTTCATCTGTTCGACCCAGAGACCTGGCTCTTTCGCGCGATAGATGATGCTCCGCGCGCCGTGAACCCGTAGAGTTCTGAGATACGTGTCACCTCGCTCGCTGATTCCCTGTAGCTTGATCGTGCCGCCCGATCCGGTCTGTCCCGGCACAAGTCCGAGCCAGGCCGCAAACTCGCGGCCAGATTTGAAGGCTTTGGCATGCCCCATCGTTGCCACGGCAGCTGTTGCGGTAAGCAGCCCCACGCCTGGGATTGCTACGATTGCCTTGACCGCCTGATCACCTTTCATCCACTCCTGCATCCGGCGCTCGATCTGGCCGATCTGACGGTCCACGTCATCCAGACCTTTCCATTGCTCTCGCAGCGTATCGGTCAGTATCGCAGGCAAGCGTCCTGACAGTCTTTCCAGAACTCCCACCATTGCCTTGTCCAACGCCGCCCTGCCTACTCCCATCACCTCGCCGTACTCGCTGATCAATCCGCGAAGACTATTGGTTTGCATCGTGCGAAACTTCACCAGTTGTTGACGCATACGATGCAGTGCAAGGATGGCCTGCTGCGCTTCGCTTTTTACGGCAACTTCCTTGCAATCCATCTGGGTGGCCATCCAGATTGCCCGCGCGTCGGCCGCATCGTTCTTGTTGCGGATGTTGAACGCCTTGACGAACTTCGCCGGCATCAGCTTTACCCGATGCCCCATTTCGATCAACCGTCGGGCCCAATGCTGTGATCCGCTGCCCGACTCCATGCCGACAATGCCGACAAGGCACGGTTTGCGATTGGCAAAGTACTCGAGAAACCCCGCTCGCTTGACGGACCGGTTCACGATTTCGCCGCTTTCGGGATCCACCCAGTGAACCTGCATTACATTCTTTGCGATGTCCACGCCCACGATCATATGTGCCATGACAGATCCCCTCTGTTCGGTTGAGCAGATGAGTATGATCAACCACTTCTCAATTCGGTAGAAATTCCGCATAGCGGTGGATCGCTCACACGGACCGACTGAGTGGGGGCGTTCATATCATTCAAATTGTGGAGGGCTCCTCAATCAAAGCGCATCACCGACCGGAGCGTCCCATTCTGCGTTTCAACGCAACACGCGTCACTTCCATCCTTCAAGCCTTAGTAGTCCGGCGAACTAAAGTTGCGACATTTTTCACGTTAATCAGTCAATTTTAGACTTTGCAGGAGTGTTGCAACTTATTTCTCGAGCATTCACGTAGATGCATAAGGGCGCGGAAGTAAATATTGAGATTTTTCGGAACTTAATCCTTCCAAGCCCATGCAACGCGGCATGTTTGCCAAATTTACTTCCGAACCAATATAGCGCAACCCCGCGAGCGCTCCAACGCAACTGGCCATCCAAATTCGGCATATTTCGATGCAAGACTGCGTTCAAATGCGAAATTTCAGCGATTTCGTTATTGGGATGCATCTTTGCGTTGGCAGTTTTTTGTCATTTCTTTTTGACCGCACGGTTGCGTAGCTATCGTGTTCGCCGATGGGCGCGCGGTACGACGAGCAGTTGAGCGCACTGAACAACAGTGCTTCGGGGCTAAAATGTGAGTGCGGGCAATTTTTCCTTAGATATCCACAGATTTGCCCCCTGAATCGCACATTCACAAGTTTGCTACTCGGCCGTTCAGGCCCATTCGACATTCACAGATTTGCTGTCGCGCTTTGTGCCGCCCAGCTTCACGTGCCGAACTTGCGACCGATTGGCGATGGGTTAATAGTGCTTCGGAGCTAAAATGTGAATATTGGCTCGTTTTCCTTCGACTTTCACAAATTTCCCCCCTAAATTGCACATTCACAAGTTTGCAGTGCGCCGGAGCATGAATATGCGGTTTGACGTCGACGGCACCACAACCGTATATCAATGCTCCTGACGTGCTCTGACCGCATACGATTGCTCCGCTCGAGACCTCACGGACGAACGCCGCATAGCTATACTCCGGCGCGTTTTTGTGCCATCAGCATAGAAACCGCATAGCTATGCTCCGTTCTCAGGCGTTCAAATTCTCTTAGGTACGGTCCTTCGGCTCTCGCCGTAGTGCATACCCCGACTACGCCGTCGTCTTGCGTACGAGTGCGGCAGACGGCAACGTCGATATTTTCTGCGGCAACTTGAACCGGACGTCCTGAGCCGCAGTCCGAGCGGTAAAGAAACTCCGTGTGCCATTCATCCGTGAGATCGATCGCGACCGACGGGTACCGGCTCCGACAGGCGTGCCAGATGTGATACACGGATCGACGAACGCGCCGACGCCCGTCACGACTTCGACCTTGCGCGCCTTCGCCATCCCGGCGAACCCGCCCGTCAGCTTCTTAAGGCGACTTCCAAGTTAGCGTCACGCGACATCTCGGCAACTTCGACGACGAGCGCCGTGTGCAGCGGCGCCCTTCGATCGACTACATCAACGTTCAGGCACACGCAGCGCAACGCCGAATATCGTTCGACTAGCACTATCTTCATGCCAGGATCGGCGGCGCACGCTTCTCAGAAAGCGGAAAATCCGATTAGTCTCGCGACACGCTCCACCTTTCCGGGACCTGAAACATCCGCACCCACACTCTCTTATTGCCATGCCGTGAGCTCCGAGGCATGCCCACACGCCCTCATGACGACTCTTCAAGTGCACTGAGCTCTGCGAGCGTTATCGGCTTTAGTGGAGGCCGCACGCGTTGGAAACCAACCGCAGCAACGGAGCGACATTGCGCAGATGCAAGCAAATTAGCAACGGTGTAGCCGCATTGACGACCCTGACACGGGCCCATGCCCGCGCGCGTGAACGCTTTTAGCTGGTTCGGCCCCGGCTGGCCGAGCTGCGCGGCCAGCCGTACATCGCCAGCGGTTACCTCTTCGCAGCGACAGACAATCGTCTCATCGGGCGGCGTGAAAATCTCCGTACGCGGCCGATAGATCGAATCAAGCAGAGGCCGCATCGCCAGTTCATGTCCGAGCCGCCGATGCAGCGGCGCTGCAAGCTCGCTTGCGCGCCCGACTGAGAGTGCGCCCGAGGAAAGCGCGACGCCGGTAGCAGCAAGTTCACCGCGTGTGCACGCGGCTTTCGCGCCGCCGATGCCAGCGCCGTCGCCTGCGACATAGAGACCAGTCACGCTGGTTTCACCCCACGTATCAACTTCCGGCTCAAAGCAAAGTTGTGCTTCGTTCCATCGATGGCTGCATCCCATCGCCTGAGTGAAGTGGATAGACGGCACGACGCCTTCATGAACCAGAAGAATGTCGGCAGCCACATCGCCCGACAGCCCGTTCTCGGTGCGATAGACAATCTGTTCAAGACGGCCGATACCGAAAGCGCGAAGGCTACTGACGTTTCGAACAATGGGGAACCCCCTCCCGCGCAATCTTGCCGACCACAGTAGCCCCTTAAGGAGATCATGCCAGCCGTCAACTGCACCACGTAGAGTCGGAAGGCCCCGACGGAGGGCGCCGCGGGGAGTCGTGTCAAGCCAACCTGCAATCCTACCGCCGGCGTCGAGCAGCTGGGTCATGTAGAGCAGTGGCAATGGACCACTACCGGCTATCCAGACGGATTGATCGGGTATCTGGTGAGCGCTTTTATGCAGAATCTGCGCGGCGCCGACTGTCATTACACCCGGAAGCGTCCAACCTGGGAAAGGCATGGGCCGTTCCTGTGCGCCCGTCGCTAGTAACACATGGCGCGCGCGAATACTTTCGGCGCCATCCGCGCGGCTCAAAAAGACAATCCACTCCCCGGAACCGGCGGGTTTCCCTGGGCTAGGCACTCGCTCGATCTGCCATACACGGGTCTCCGGCAGGTAGTGCGCACCGCATTCGCGAAAGTTCTGTACCACTGCCGCGCCTGCGCTGTACGCAGCGCCTATCCCTTGATGAACACCACGTCGGACGTTTTCTTCGATGGCGCGCCATATCTGACCGCCCGGTGCTGGCTGTTCGTCTACGAGGATCGTGGTCATTCCAAGACGAGCAGAACGTATTGCGGCACTCATGCCGGCAGGTCCTGCACCTACAATCAGAATATCGAACGTTCGCATCACAAATGCACCTCACCACCAGGAAGATCGCCACCACCGTCGTCTGACTCAGCGATCGCCTCACTGAGATTGCGGCGACCGTGTTGGCGTTGGATGCGCATTCCGTCGCGCACGATCGTCAGACAGGTCTGCGTGGACGCTACACCATCGACGACAGCAAGGCATTCGAAGCACACACCCATCATGCAAAAAGGTCCGCGTGGACTGCCGCTTCGCGGCGTGGTGCGAGCGACGGGGTTGTCCTCGCGCACGAGGACTGCCGCCACGGATTCGCCTCGCTCGGCGTTCACACGCCTGCCGTCGATCGATACCGTGACCACGGCGTCCTCGGCAGGACTAGATAACTTGCGAAACATCAAAGCGCCTATGATGGAAGAACTCGAAGTTTTCTGGCAGTACGTTGCGCGCGAGAGCATCCGCAACTGGTCCAGCATGAACCGCCGCGAGGGTGATGCCGGAATGACAGAGCGCGATCCAAGCACCAGGATACGTTGAAGATTGTGCGTACACAGGATGCCCGTCCGGGGTGATGATGCGCAGACATGCCCAATGCCTAACAAGGCGAGCCATAGCAAGGTCCGGCAAAATTCGTAGGGCTCGCTTTGTCATCTTGGCGGCGGTGAAAGTAGTAGTACCGAGATCCATACCGACTTCCTCATGACTTACACCTATCATTACTGTACCGTCGCGAGTCTGGCGAATGCCGCTAGCGGGGAGGCGCAGAATTGGGTAGAGCCGTTCAGTGACCAGCAGCTGGCCACGCTGGGGACGCAACGGGACGTCGAGCGCCACCATTGCCCCCAAGGCTGTGGAACCAAGCCCGGCCGCAATGATCAACTGTCCCGTTTCGAAACAACGCGGACCTGTCGAGGTTTGCACATGAACACGAAAACTACCGTCAGGACATGGCTCAATCTTCGACACCGTGTGATTGCCAGCTAGAGTGCCGCCACGTAACTCAATGGCTTGCTGGAGCGCCCGCAACAGCTTAAGCGGATTGCAATGGCCATCGGCAACGCCAATTCCAGCCCCCACCACTTCCCGCCCGAGCCGTGTACCAGGCAGCAGCCTTTCTAATACCGATCGATCGATCATGCGCGAACACGGGTCGATTTTCGGGCTTTGCGCATTCCAGCTCGCGAGGAATTCGGCTTCCTCTTCAAAATCCGCTTCACTTAGGCAAAAGCGCAAGCAGCCATCGTTTTCATACTCGACATCAATGCCAGTTTCATCGTGCAGCGCTTTTGCGAAAACGGACCAAAGTGCGACGCTCTCGCGTGACAGCTGCTGATAGCGGGGCGCGCCATATCCCTTCCCGTATGCGCCGACAAGACCGAAATTCGCTTTCGACGCGCGCGGGTCGCAATCACCCCCGTCGAGCACAAGCGCGCGCTTCCCGCGCCCCAGCATCCCGTGCGCCAATGCGCAGCCGACAACACCGCCGCCAACTATGATGACGTCATGGTTTTCGCGTATCAAGCCCGCCTCTTTTCCTGAATGATTTGGTTAACTCTATGATCGTCGCAGCAAGGCGTCAAAGTCGAATTTCAAGTACGAGGTATTCTCAGCGGTTATGGTCCAAAACGCGGGCGCCCCCGGTAGGCGATAGAGCTCCAGAAAAAAACCGCGAGCGATTTCTCGAGCAACGCTCGCTCACCAGATTCTTCAACGAGGCGGTAGCCATCGCTGAGCGCACGGGCCGACTCTCAGGCAAACAAACCAGCGCGGACGACACGCTAAACCACGCGTGCCCATGGAATACGAGAATAGAGTGCGACGACCGCTTCCATCACGACAACAATCTCGGCAGCACGGGCGCTCACAAAAGCCCCAAACCCAGCAACGAGACGCTACACTCCATGCGTTGGTCCCAACGCATAACTTCATTGCCAAGGCGATACGATCAATGGACTGTGTTACGCGGCCGTAGCTGACCGCGAATTTAGTCAGCCAACGAAACTTCTGTGGCGGCGTTCGGCTGCGGTCGAGACAAACGCCGCAGTTGGGGTTACGCCATCTCGCAGAAAAAAAGGCAACTCAATCGAAGGCTTTGGGTGGGCGAGCATCGCGGGAGCATTCGCCAAGCAACGGTGTGCACGCTGAAGAAGGTGACGGGATGTTCGCGCGCTCAACGTAAGCCCCTACGATCTCGTGTTCATGCTATCCCAAACACAGGTCAGCATGTAGTAGCGGCAAATGACAACTGAAGCCGACGCGGAATCAAGGCCGTTTTGTAGTGGTCAAAGTTATTTCGGACAGGCAGATAGGTTCTTTCACTGTCGGTTTCGCCTCGTAGGCAACGGGCGACAGATACCCCAAAGTCGAATGCAAGCGTGCAGCGTTGTACACAAGTGCGTTTCATACTGCCCAACCTCGCTATGTTGTTGATAAATCTAGAGAGCCCTGTTGTGTCGTTGGTATTGTGGGGTGTCCGCGCCGTGCGCGAGCCCGCCCGACGAGTTCGGTAACTACGTCCCCGGTCAGCGAATTGCGATTGAAGATCCACGGCCCGTTGGGCAACGGATGTTCGGCTGGGATCTTGTTGCGCTCGACTGCAAGCCTGAGCGTTCCGGGGCTCACACCGATGAACGCCGATGCCTCGGTCAACGTCATCCATCCTTCAGCGGCACGCCGCTCGCTCGAATAGACAGGGATCTGATGGTGGTGGCTGCGCAACGCGGTGACTCGCTCCTGGGTCCAGAAGTTACCCCGGCCGGTTCGCAGGTCATTGCGATTGAGCACGCCGGCAATTACCAGATCCGGACAGATACGGACGAGCTGGCGCACGGCATCAATTGCTTCGCGTGACGTATGCGTGGTGTTCTCTCCGCGACGCCGCCGCGGCACGCGAATCTCGGTATGTACTCCGCCCTTCCAGTGGATGACGAGCACGATTTCGCTCGTTGCGTTGTCAACGTCGACGACGACTTCGTGGATCAGGGTGCGCACAATGCGCTTCTTCAGGCGGGCGTCGGCCTGCGGCCAGATCGATTCCAACGCAGCGGCAAGATCGGTAAACTCCTCTGGCTGGGTAGGCGGTATCTGGCCGGATGTGCGCGACTGTTGCTCGATACGCGATTCCAGTTCCTCCACGCGCAGTAGCGCATCATTCCAGCGCCGCTCCAGTTCGTCGGCGACTAGCCGGTTCTCGGGGTCAGCAGCGTCGTACTGTTTCTGTGCGCGTTGCGCGGCGTAGCGTGCCGCCTGAAGATCCCGCTGCAACGCGGCCAGCACTTCGTCCTGCTTGAGGGTCTCTTCTTCGCGCGCCACGATTGCTGCCTCAATTGCCGCCGGTTGAACGACCTGCAAGACCGCCTCGGCGATGGCCGCGTCCGCGCGTGTGCCACCGAACGCAATACAACGCGGTTGTCCCTTGTCCAGCCAGCCGCGATGACAGCTATAGCGCAAGGCGTCGTGCCTGTTACCCGTGTAGTGTAGCGTCAGCTTGCTCGCGCAGCGCCTGCAGCGCAACAGTCCCGCCAGCAGGGCCGCACCGTTCTTCGGTGCGCCAGCGTGTCCGGCCAGACGCAGGTTGCCACTGATCGCGCACTGGATCCGTTCGAATTCGTTCCAGTCAACGTACCCGTCGTGGGCATTCGGAATGAGCGCAAGCCACTGATCCCGCGGTTTGCGGCGATCACGTTTGCGCGGTTCCCCTGGATCGCGCATTCGGTCTTGCCATATGCATACGTGCCGCCGTAGATCGGGTTGGTCAGGATCCGGTACACCGTGCCGTAGCTCGGCCGTTTCCATTGGATTTCGCCGCGCGGCGTGCATGCCGGCAACTGCAGGCCGTGCTCCAGGAACCATAACAACGTCTGACGCACCGAACCAATCGCGCCGAACTGGCGGAATATTGAGCGGATGGCGTCCTGCACGCGCAAATCCGGATCCTTCTCCAGGCGCGGGTCTTCGGTCTTGAAATAACCCACCGGCGCCGCGACAATGAGTTCGCCGCGTTTGGCCTTCTCCCGACGAGCTTCGAGCGAACGCTGACGCAACAGATCCAGCTCGTATTCGTTCAGGCTGCCCTTCAAGCCGAGCAGCAAACGATCGTTGCTCTGCCGCGGTGAGTAGACGGTCTCCTGATCGACGAGCACCGTGTCGACGACGCGGCACACCTCAGCCAGTTGCTGCCACTCGCGACTGTTGCGCGCGAATCGTGAAACCTCGCGAGCGGCAACTGCGCCGACGTGCCCAAGACAGACCTCTGCGACCATCCGTTCGAAGCCCGTGCGCGTTTGCGTTCCGGCCGCAGAGCGTCCCAGATCCTCGTCGATCACCTCGATCTCGTTCCAGCCCAACTGATGCAGACGATCCTGCATCGCATACTGCAGCTTCTGGCTCTCCAGATTGTGGCTGACCTGGTAGGCCGACGACTGGCGCACGTACAGCATGGCCTTGCGCGCCAGATGCTGCGCCCGAATCTTGTCACTCATCGCGCACCTCCGGCTCGTGTACGGCGGCGAGCAGCCCGCGACGGTGTTGCCGCAGCAGCTGCGCCAGCAAACGCACCGTCTGCTGCCGGACCTCTTGCGGCAGGTGCTCCCATTGTGGTGTCTTCGGAAAGAGACGGAACAGGTCGAGTTGACCGCCCGGTTGTAGATTTGTCTGGCGTCGCATCAGCACCTCCTGTACGGGACAACGGATGGTGCTCGGCTTGTACCACACCGTCCTGCCCGGCACGAGGTCTCTGCGCCAGCAGGCGCTTCAATTCCCGCAACGCCTCACAGTTGACGGCGGGAGACGTTGCCGAAGTAATGCGAAAGCAGGCAACTGGATCGAACATCCACTGCGGCACTTCCCGCAAACGCGCCGTCTCGAACGGTTCCAGCGCGCAGCGCAAAACCGTCTCTGCATTCTTCCTCTCGACCGTCCTGAAAATCCACACCGTGCGCCCGCACCACGGGTGCCAGCGGTAGAGAACTTCCTTTGATTCGCTAATATGGGTGTTGTGTTGTCGGCTTGTATAATTCGCACCGACCACACTCGACGCTCGAGTACGTCAGCCGCATGACGTTCGAGAAAAACTGGTTCGCCGCCCAAGAGGGGCGAGCCGCGCAAATCTCTCAGCTATGGGATTCGCCAAACAGGGGCAAGGTCATGATTCAATCAGCCACTGCCCGGCCGGCGGTCATGTTTGCCAGGTCTGAGCGCCCTCAATCCGTCTTCTCGCAAACGCTTCGTCTTCATGCCCGCATAAGGCATCCCGCACTATTTGGTGAACTCATCAGTACGATGATCAATCTCAGCGTTCTGCTAGGTTTGCTTTGTCGCCGACTCACCGAATATCTCCGTCCACGCCTCTTCCGCAACCTGTTTAGCGCATCGTTCATACTCCTGAACACGCTCGATGTTTTTCGCCAATCTCGCATGACAGAAATGAAAATACTCGGGAATATCGGGCTTGAACCGCCTGATATCTAAGCGACAGCTCATGTCGATGACAGATAGGGGATGCACCAAGGAGATCCCCAGTCCCGCCGAGACGAATTCACACAGGGTGGGCGTAGTTTCGCTTTCTAACACGACGTTGAGGTCGACGCCGTAGGAACGGATAGCGTCATTGAAAGCACTGGTCGTCCGGTTATCTGCCGCATATCCGATAAAAGGGATTCCCTCAATATGCTCGGGGGTGATAAATTCAAGTTGGCTCAGCGGGTGTCCTTTTGGCATGATGCAAACTAACGGGCTCTCCATGATAGGCGTCACCACCGAATTTGGGCTGCTCATCAAGCTCGTTGTGAATCCAACGTCCATCTGACGCGTGGCGACGCGATCCGACACAATGTTGGACGCTCGCATATGGATCGTCGGACGAACGTCTGGACACCGAGAGAGGAACATCATCGTCGCCCGCCTGATGAATGATCCGGATAATTCCGGAAGCACTCCGATAGCAAAGTGACTCACGTCCTTCCGCCGAATGATTGCGATCGCCTCTTCAATTTGTCTTAGACCAGCAAATACTCGATCGACTTCACCGTACAAGCGCATGCCTTGTGCCGTCGCAGTTAGTCGGCCTTTAACTCGTTCGAACAGTAGAAGACCTGTCTCCTCCTCAAGGTGGACTAGCAGTTTGCTCACGGCAGGTTGGGTCACGTGAAGAACCTCGGCCGCTCGACTCACCGTGCCTTGCTCGATGAGAGCTTTAAATGCCTCTATCTGCCGTAGTTGAAGTTGTCTTTTCATATGCCGGCTGCTTTTTCTAATGTCATTCCTAGACTAGGAAAATGCTGATTAATGTGCGGCCCGTTCGGCATGCAGAAGAACAGGCGTCGAAATTTCCGGATAACGAATCGAATCGGCGCTCATTTCGGTGAATTTGGCTCGTAAACGAGCCTCTTGGTTTGCTCGCGCTTGTCTACGCCGATGTAGCCCGCGTCGCCGATCTGTCCTTTTGAAGCTATGAAGAACGCTTGTTCTGACGGTCGCAGCGTTTACCCGGCACCGCTGAGCGTCCCTGCTAGCAGTCACTTCCATATGCAACCCATTTTCAGCTCCTTGGATGCCGGGTAGACAATGCAACTCGCTCGCTGATGCAACGGTAGCCACAGCTTGCGGACGATCCTGAACAAGCAGAGACATTTTTGTCATTTCTTACATCGATGACCGATGAGTTTCCGAACTACGCGGGCTACACAAATACCGTTCTTAAACGAACTGGATCTCCGACAAGCTTTCCGTCAAACCACGCATGTCGCCTCGTCTGGCGTCCAAGATGGCCCCGACCACAATGTTCTGCTGCTCGGGAGTGGCAACGAAACGCGTGGCCTGTCGAAACTTATCCTCGAGTTTATCCCACGGAAGACCGTTATCCTTCGGGAAGGTTACAGGTGAAACAAAGCGCTGATCCCCGCATGTGACCGTGACACGGGCCGGCAGCATGCCGCTTTCCGCATAGATCTTGTCCAGCTCCGGACTTAGCGAAAGCTCCACCTTGTGTGAAAGCGCAGTGACAGAGGGATTGTTTAGGACATCGCCAGTCAGTGGCAACAGAGCCTCGTGACCGTAGTGCGCGACCAACGCGAGACAATATGGATGACTATACTGAACATCCATTATATCTCGAGGTTCTTTCCAGTTCGAAATGCGTAAGGCCGGCCCGTATGTTTCGACCACAATCCTGTCGATATTTCGACCCACTAACCGATGTTCATTGATCAGCTCGATTAATGCATCAAGCGCACCGTGTAGATGCCTGCAACAGCAATATGGCTTAAATCCCGTCGTGCGAATGTACTGGTAAGAACCGAGGTCTAGATCGTTCGGAAAATTGTAGTAACGCGTTGCGTCCAAGATATTGCGGGCGCCGTGAAATCCGTTCTGCGCTGATGCAAGCGACTCCAAGCCGGTCACGACAGCCCACGTGATGCCTTCCTTGACATGGTTTGGCTCGGGATGCGGTTTTCGGGGAGCGGGAGCGCTCGCCAACGACTGATTGGGTGCACTTTCCCCAGCAATCGCCAAAGCGTGTTCAATCACCTCGCGGGAGGACCGGCGAAGCGCCGCAGCCGTTGCGACGACCGCGTAAGGCGCCCACGTACCACTACTTCCGTAGGCGCGCGCAGCGCTAATCGCTGTACCCACTTCATAACCGATGACAATCGCATTTAATAGCTCTCCCAAGGTGGCTTTCGTCTCTTTGGCAACGGCAATGGCTGTTGGAATGACGGCGGCTCCAGGATGGCCCCGAGATGCCGGCGTGTCATCGTCGAGGTCTAGCGCAGAACCGGCGGCACTGTTTGCCCAAGCAGCTCCAATGACGGAACTGGTCTCTCCCGTGAACCAAATAGGAATGTCGCCAGGAGGTCGCGTTTCGTGAGCCGTCTTTCGGATCGCAAGGGCCGCCGCCTGCCCAACTCCAGCGCCAACAGCACTGAGCAGATCTAGGATACATTTGAGCGCAAATTCCAGCGACTCTTCTGGAGCTCGATTTTCCCGCGCCTCCACGATATAAGCGGAAAATTTTTGGACGATCCCGCCTTGGGGATAACGCTCGTCCTCGATTACATTAGTCGTCATGGTGCCTCGATAACATCAATTGAACATTTCGAACTTGATAGTTGGCTGCAAGTGACACTTTAATGCGCAACACCGCGATGTCCACCCACGATCCCGTTTTGCTGTCGGCCTGCCATAATCGACGCAGCCGGGCACTCTTCAAACATCAAGCCGTCGGCCGTGAGAAAAAAGCCGTACACAAGGGCCAACTACCCTCGTGTACCCGGACGGAGCCGCCCGTAACGGGACAATGTCGGTTCGTGCCGTCAGGCCACTTCTATGTCGTCGAACTTTTGATGCGTTCATGGACGACGGACACCGTAGCGAAGTGCTTAATGCATGGCCGCTGCAGCAGAAGATCCGAACGTGCCGCGATCGCGTCTCTTCGGACTAATCCGCCTTTCGATCATGAATATAACTCTGCTGATAAGAAAGTTCATGCTGAGATATATGCAGCCAGCTATCAGAAATACCTCTAGGGGGCGGTAGCTTTCAGAGATGATTTGCTTAGCCACTCCTGTCACTTCGACTATGGTGATTGTCGACGCAAGTGACGTTGACTTGATCATAATCATAAGTTCACTTCCATAAGCTGGGAGTGCTTGCCGCATTGCAATCGGGAAGACAATTCTGCGGAATAAAAGGACGCTCGACATGCCAATTGACCGCGCCGCTTCAATTTGTCCCCATGGTACTGACTGAACACCACCACGAATGATTTCGCTGGTGTATGCCGCAGTGTTCAGCGACAGAGCTAAAATCGCACAAAACCACGCATCGCGAAATAGCGCCCACAGGCCGAGGTGTTCCAAGACAATTCTAAACTGCCCCGATCCGTAATAAATCAGGAACATTTGCACCAGAAGCGGCGTGGACCGCACTACGTATACGTAACCATAACCGAGAGAAGCCAAAATTCTACTGTGTGAAAGCCGAGCCAATGCAACTGGGACCGCAAGCAGGAAACCAACAAAAAGCGACACGGAAGCCAATGCGACGGTCGCAGGAACCGCCGCAATAAGCTTGGGAAACGACTCATATATCAGCTGAAAATCCATCACCGACTCCTTACGCCGCGGTTAGCCCACTTCTCTGCTCTCAGAAATCCCTGGTTAGAAATCGAAGAAAGCAAAAGGAAAATCACGAAGGCGACCAGATAAAACGTAAACGGTTCTTTGAAAGATCCAGCTCCGATGGCAGCTGTGCGCATGATTTCAACCAACCCAACAACGGAAATGAGCGAGGTATCCTTTAACGCCAGTTGCCAGACATTCCCCAGACCGGGCAAGGCGAATCTCGCGGCCTGTGGGATAAGAATCCGACGAAGTAGCACTGCCCGCTCCAATCCCATTGCCACTGCCGCTTCAATTTGTCCTGTTGGAATGGCTATGACCGCGGCCCGTATGACCTCTGTCGCATAGGCGCCGGCACTGATGCCGATGCAGAGCACACCGACTGCGAACACGGGCAGTTCTATATAACCTTCGAAGCCGAAAACAGCGTTCGCGACATAGCGAAGCAACGTATCCCCACCAAAGAACACCAGAAAAATTATCAGCAGCTCGGGAATTCCGCGTACGACCGTCGTATAGACGTCAGCTAGAAAACGCAGCAAACTGAAGCTAGAGAGTTTTGCCGCGGCAAAAACCGAGCCGAGCAAAATGCCGACGGGAAATGAACACACCGCGACGGCGACGGTCATAAGGGTGCCACGCGCAAATTCATCAACCCACGCTGTGCTTCCCCATGCGAGCACTGAAATATTCACTTTCATTCCCCATCAAATTGAGTTCGGCTATGCATAAACGACCGTATTCACTTACCTATTCCTTCGGCGAATTGTCGAAGCCGAACCACTTGATGGCAAGTCTGCGCAGGCTGCCATCCGAAATTGCTTCCCCGATCGCCTTGTCGAACATCGCACGTAGTTGATCGTCATTTTTGCGAAATCCAGCGGCCACTCGGCTGCCGAACGGCCCGTTCGTCATACTAGGGCCAAATGTCCGCAGGTTCTTGCCGTCGGGCTTGTCCATCAACGGCTTGAGGAAATTGAACGAAACCATTCCCGCATCAATTCTCCCCGCCGTCAAGTCGAGCATCATGTTATCCGTGGTGTCATATGTCGAAACTCTCACGGTCGGCATGAACTTCTTCATGAATGTCTCGAAGTTGCTGCCCACCTGTACCCCAACGGTTTTTCCCTTTAGAGCGGAGGTGATTTTTTTTATCGCTGACTCCTCATCAGCATCAAATTTGTCCAAATTCAGATTTGATGGCGATATTTTGAGGGCGGTTAGATCGCTCGCCGATGTGGTGACGAAAACCATCGGAGTGGTTACGTACGGCCTGGAAAATGAGATAACCTTTTCTCGGGCGGGTGTGATCCCTATTGCAGCCATAATTGAATCGAACCGACCGGACAAGAGAGAGGGAATTAGGCTGTCATAGGCCTGATCGACGATTTCGCACTGCGATCCCATCCGTCGGCACAAGTCGCTAGCTACATCGATCTCAAAGCCAACCATCTTGCCGCTCTTGTCCTTGAAGGCATACGGAGCATACGAAGCTTCGGTACCAATCGTGATTCTCTTGTACTCCTTGGCCATAACAGGGTCGCAGAGCATCAATGCAGCAGACAGCATTCCAATAAGCGCGCCGATTTTCAGGAACTTCATGAGCATCTCCTGGACTATGTCCTATCTTCTTCGTTTTCCGATTCTCGGAATTTCAATATCGCGTTTTAAGTCAGTCAAAGTACACGCGAGAGAAATTCACGACATCTCGGCGATGCTGGATTTTTGAAAACCTCTTCTGGCGTCCCTTCTTCCTCAATGCGTCCCCTTTCAAGAAAGATCATCTTGTTGGAGACATCACGAGCAAAACCCATCTCATGAGTCACGACTATCATAGTGCGCCCCTCTTCCGCCAACTTCCTGATGACTTTGAGCACTTCTCCCACTAATTCGGGATCGAGTGCGGAGGTCGGCTCGTCGAAAAGGAGCGCAGCCGGTTGCATCGCGAGCGCACGCGCGATGCTTACTCGTTGCTGCTGCCCACCAGACAACTCGGATGGGTAACACGCATGCTTGTCCGCAACGCCAACTTTCCCAAGGAAATCCATTGCCCTATCGCGCGCTTCGTTCTTTGGTAGCTTCAGCACATGGACTGGCCCTTCCATCACATTTTGCAGCACGGTCATATGGGACCACAAATTGAAGCCCTGGAAGACCATACCGAGTTGCGTGCGCATCTGGTCAACTTTCTTGCGATCCATCCCGACGACGCGACCGGTTGCGTCGGTTTCCACGCTGATCTCGCGCTGCCCCACCGCGATGCGGCCTCTGGTAGGGACCTCGAGGAGATTCATGCATCGCAAAAACGTACTTTTTCCCGAGCCAGAACTGCCAATCAACGAGATCACGTCGCCCCGCTCAGCCTGAAGCGAGACCCCTTTGAGCACTTCGTGGACGCCGTAACTTTTGTATATGCCATCGGCTACGAGAGCCGGTGTTTTATGGCCCACCATGCCGATCGTGGTCCCGCACGCCTCTGGGGTCATTGACAAAGCGTAACTCGCAGATTGGTACGCCGATCGAAGTGCATTGACCACCTTCATCTCATCTCCTCATGACTGAACATCTCAGGTTTGACATTTACGTCAACCTGAGAAGGATTATCGTTATAGAATTAATTAAACGTTGTACTGCCTTGCGCTGTCGGACCTGCAATGAACGCGATGGAAGCGCCAAGCACACTCGACGGACGAAAAAAGGCGGCCGCCGGTCGTTCGCTCGATTTACGCCCGTCTCAGCGCCCAGCGATTGCGGATAAGCTCAGAATACGTATGCCCAAATTGGGTGTCAAAGTCGAGTTGAGACACGATGGTATTCCTCCGGGTTATACCTGCCTTGCGTTACATCGGGCACGTTTGCGGGTCGCAGGAGCGCATCTTGAGGTTGCGCCCCAAGACTTCGGTCGCCCGTTGTGGATTTGGCACAATTTGCACCGCATACGCAATGCGAGCATTCTGGTGTCAAGGAGACCGCCGCACGCCTCCGAAAATGGCCGTCTCCAGGCGCCAACCACCACAGAACCTTTCGTGATCGAGCCCCTTTTACTCTTCGATCCAATTTAACGATCGCCGAGGGTCGAAATTGTTCCAAGGTTTTCGTTTGCCTGCGGCCGATCGGCAGGGCGCCCGCAATTTGACTACCAATGTCATGAGCGACCAATGATCTCTTGACGGGCGAGGTAGGCGCTGGCTTGCCTCGGGCTGCCAGCGATGCGGCAATAATGCGGCGATGGGCTGGCCCTCGTGGGCAGGCGCGTGAGGATGTCCTGGAGATTGCGTGCGGGTCTTGCCTATTGAGTTGCGCGAAGCGTAGTAGGCCACCGGCCGATACGCGCGTCTTCGCCGGCGGTAAAGCGCACGAAGCCAGCACGGCTGTAGCCGAGACGGCATACCACTTGCCCCCGATATGTCCCTCTAATGTAAATACACCCGGTCCGTAGTCGAGCTTCTCCCGGATGTCCTCGCCGATTCGCACGCATTTCATCACCGAAACGATGATGAGGCTAACCTCAATCCTTGAAGTTATCCCCCCCAAAAATCATATTATTAGAGCTTCTTAGGCATTCGGCACGCGCAATACTATTTTTCGAACGAAGTACTCATACAGGCCTTTAACGGCTCCAGGTCAGCTTTTGAGCGCAGTTCTTCAACCGCGGCGAGCAGTTGCTCCTGCTGCGCACCAGTGGCGTGAAACCGCGTCGCCGCAACGTACTTTGCCTTGAGTTCTTCCCAAGAGAGGGAGTCACCGGCTTCGCCGCGTGGCTCGGTAACCTCCGATACATACCGACGTCCCCCGCACACGATTGTGACTCGCGCGAGTGTTCTGGCAGGGAATTGTTTATCAATTTCGGCGTCGACCGTTAGCGAGACCTTGTTGGCGAGTGCGCTCACTCCCTCGTAAGTTAAGCAGTCTATCGTGAGGGGCAAAAGCGACTCTCGTCCCGCGAGGGCGGCGAGGGCCACGCAATAAGGGATGCTGTACTGAACGTCAACAAGGGTAGCTGGGCAGGTCTGATTCGCGATGCGCAGCGCCCCGCCGTACGTCTCGATGTCGATCGCCTCAATCGCCTTCGCGTCGAGTTGATATTGCTCGATCAGCTTCAGGGTGGCTTCCAAGGGGGGGTGAACGTGCCGACAGCAGCAATAGAGCTTGTAGTAGGCATTGCAGATATGCAGAGACTCCCCGAGGGGCGATACGTCGGCAAACCTATAGAGCAGACCGCTGTCAAGTATGTTCCGGGGACCGGTGAACCCGCCTTCTGCGAGATCGAGCGCGAGCATCCCGGTCACTACGGACCATGGTATGCCCTCCTTAATGTCGCTGCTCTCCGGTGTTGGGAAGGAGAGCGGTGGCGCGCTCATGAACAACGAATTGGGCGCGCTTTCGCCTGCGATAGCCAACGCATGCTCGACAACACGACACGAGCCACACCTCAAGGCCGCGGCTGTTGCGACAACTGCGTAGGATGACCACGTACCTGTCGTACCGTATGTTGTACGGGCCGCTGCGATCGATACGCCGACTTCATAACCGATGACGATTGACGCGATCAAATCTTCCAGCCCGGCTCCCATTTCAGCCGCAACCGCAAAGGCCACCGGAATGACCGCCGCGCCCGGGTGCCCGCGCGCGCGTCGATGCCCGTCGTCGAGATCTAGCATCGACGCAGCCGCGCTATTCGCCCACGCAGCACCGACGACCGAACTGCCCGTTCCCGTGAACCACATCGGTATATCGCCCGATCCCAGATATTTACATGCTGTCGCGCGAATCGCGACAGCACCTGGCTCGCTAGCCCCTGCCCCCACCGCGCATAAGAGGTCGAGGATGCGTTTTAGCGCAGATTCCCTGGCAACCCCGGACACCCGCCTACCGCGAGCCTCGACGACATAAGATGCAATACGATGAATCGTGCTTTGCTGCAGAGAAAACTCGTCATCAGGCGGAGGATTGTTCATGACGTTCCAGAATTATGTGACCGACCAAACGTGCGTAACGCACAAATCTATGTTCAAAATGATTGCACCGCGTGCGACCGCCCAGGGATCCGATGGAAGCCCCTGATTGTCGCCACGGATACGACGGACGGGTCGTAACGTCCGTCTCCAAGGGGACTCGAAGCTTTGTCAATGAGCATGCGAGTACTTGCCGTGAAAAATCGGAATGCCGCTTTTCGCAAGTAACCCGAACCCGACCACCTCTGGCAACATCTACGCCGATCTGCGACGCCCGACCGTCCTTAATAACAATTGTGCGCTGATGCTACTGTCAACCCTCCCGACGCTCACTCGAGTGACGAGACATGTTAGGCGCGTCTCGTCGAAAAATCAAAGTCTGATTTTCAAACGTCAACATTGCAGAAGGTTATAGCGCTGCATTGTTTTATCCCGAGCATTTAACGAAATGCACGCTCTATTGGCGAGTACATCATCTCTGCATAAACGCCAGAAACAGACGGGGATATGTCGTTGCACAATGACCCGGGTCTGGGCGCGAAAGGAAGAGAGCTGGACCATACGCGGAACATCGCACTACGGGCAGGATCCGCTTTTGTCCGAAACCGAAGCCCCTATCCACGCGCCGCGTACCGAATGATGCACTGCGCTCACCGTCCAGCGCGGGAGATCACGAAGCTGCAGACGTTGGTGAAGATGAAGACAAACGGCTTGGAGCAAAGGTGCGACGTGAACTGCCTGAGTTGCTCGCTTTCCTAAAGGCAACTCCGCACCCATAACCTCCCAGAATACATCCACGATCAAACCGGACTTTGACACGAGATTTTTGCCTCTCTATGCTGAGCCCCATTAGCTTTGCTTCTCACTGGATAAGACGGAACGTGCCTTTTCTGCCGCAGTTTGATGCAGCCAATAAAAGACTTTACAAGGACAAACGCTTGTCTTGCAACCGATAGTGTTTTCGCACGTAAGAGCATCTCGCATTGAGCACCAAAACCCACCACACTCAAACGTGACGTTTCGTTTGCCCTCTCCTAAAGACGATGGGTTCGGGCTTGGGCTGAGAAATTTAGTACATAACCGCCTAGGTCGTGCACGGCCAGTGGACTATTCCAAGGTAGAAGGCACATGCAAGTGACAATCGTGGGAGCCGGTGCAATCGCTTTGGGTTATGCGGCGTATCTCATACAGAATGGACATAAACCGAAAGTCTGGTCTCCATCGGGAGCCCGGACTGCAGACTTCGTTGCTGGACTCCCCCTTCACGTGAAGGGAGCGGTCGAGGGAGAGTTCTACTTAGAAGTTTGCGGGAAAGCGGAAGATGTTGGCGACGCCGATGTCATTATTTTGGCATTGCCGGCCTACGGATACCGATTCGTCCTCGACAGCATCATCCCTCATATCCGCGCACACCATAGCGTAATCATCAGCGCTCATCTTTCATTTGCCGCTCTCTACATTTCCCAGCGCCTTGCGGCGCGGGGGCTCGTCATCCCCATAGCAGCTTGGAGCACCACGGTGCTAACGTGCAAGACTCAGTCTGCGAGAGCTATCACGGTAGGCACGATCCGCGCCAAGGTCGACATGGCCGCATTTCCAACCCGCCACATCCACCGGATTCATACCACTTGCGTTTCACTCTTCGGAGACCGGTTCGCACTGAAGGACGACATGCTGACGTTGACGCTCAGCAACATTAATCCGCAAGATCATATGGGTATTGCGCTAGCCAACTTGACCCGTATTGAGAAGGGCGAAAGCTGGAGGCAAAACTCCAATCTGACACCAACAGTCGGGAGACTCCTTGAGGCTCTAGACCAAGAGAGACTTACCATTGCAACAGCATTCGGAAAGTCAGTGAGAACGACCTTTGATCATTGCAGGCTGTCTTTTGGCGTGGTTGGTGACTCACTTTCGGCAATATCGGAACAACTGGTCCGGCAAGGGAGTAATCCGCTCGGGCCGACAGACATCGCCACACGCTACGTGCTCGAAGACGTGCCGTTCGGGTTGGTACCGACGCTTCGACTCGCCGAGCTGGCTGGGGTGAGAGCACCCTTGCACGAGAGCGGCGTGGTAATTCTCGGCGCTTGTTACGGTCGGGACTTTGTGGCGGACAACGACATTCTTCCCGAGATTGGACCGCTTCAAATGGACACCTTCAAGAGGCTTGTGGTCGACGGCTATGCCGTTCCAACCTAGATGCCATTACATCCGGCGCGGCGCTCGATGGGCGTTCGAGTCCGACGCCACCGACGCAATAAAAGGAGAAGTACTATGCCGCAAATCCAGACTTGGAGTTTACGAGAAACCAAAATGAAGATTAAAACGCTACTGGTCGCCTTGTGCGCAACGTGCATTCCATTTGCGGCATTCGCGTACGATGGAAAGGAACTTAAGTTCGGAGTCGACAGCGCTTACCCGCCATTTGAGTCGAAAACCCCGAGTGGCGAGCTCGTTGGATTTGACATCGATCTGGGTAATGCAATTTGCGCGAAGGCAATCGATTTCAGCCACAAGATATACGCCAACTTCGAAGCGCTGGTTGTAAGGGGCGGCTCGGCTCTGGTGGCAATGCCCGAATCGCCCAACGAAGAGCATATCGGAGTCTTGCAGGGAAGCACACAGGAAGCCTATGCACGGAAGCATTGGACGAATGGAGTTGACATTGTGCCCTACCCTTCGCAAGACCAGGTTTGGAATGACCTCGCGGGTGGGCGGCTCGATGCGGCACTGGCTTCTGGGCCGACGGCTGAGTCGGGATTCCTGATGCTGCGCAGGGTCGTGATTTCGGTTTCGCGCAAGGTCCGGCCATCCAAGACGCCGCCATCTTCGGTCCCGGCGTCAGCATCGGTGTGAGAAAGGGTGACAGAGCCCTGCTCGAAGCAATCAACGGTGCGATCGACAGTCTCCGCAAGGACGGGACGTATGACCGAATTGCAAAGAAGTACTTCACGTTCGACATTTACGGCGGTTAATCGACGTCAACTGCCCAGCAAAAAAGACCGCGTGCCCGACCCAGGGTTGCGCATAAAAAAGCATCGAGACACACAATATAACGTTTGGAGACCTCAATGAAAATCAAACTTCTTGCAGCTTTCGTGATGTCAGCCGCCGCAGCTCCCGCAATGGCCCAAAGTACGGTGACGCTCTACGGTCTGATCGATGAAGGAATCAACTATACGAATAACGTCGGTGGCGACAAGCTGTTCGAGCTCCAGAGCGGTACGGTCCAAGGGGGTCGTTGGGGCTTGAAGGGAGCGGAGGATCTCGGCGGCGGTCTCAAGGCAGTTTTCCAGTTGGAGAGCGGCTTTAATGTCAATAATGGCAAGCTCGGTCAGGGTGGCCTGATGTTTGGGCGACAGGCGTGGGTCGGCGTCGCATCCAACCAATACGGGACGGTTACTCTCGGTCGACAGTACGACTCCGTCGTCAACTATCTGGCTCAAACGACGGCGAATGGCACATGGGGCGGGGGCATGTTCTCCCATCCGTACGACAACGACAACACGGACAACACGTTCCGTGTCAACAATACTGTCAAGTACACAAGCCCCGAGATTGCTGGCTTTAAATTTGGCGGCACGTACAGCTTTAGCAACGACACCAACTTCGCCAACAATCGCGCGTACAGCATGGGCGTCCAATACGTCATAGGCGGCCTGCTGCTGGAAGCCGCCTATCTGCAGGCGAACAACCAGTCGTCCACCGCCGGTGGTGCAATCGGGAACAATCCCGCTGCGGATGAAAATTTTCTGGGGAACAAGCTGCGCATCTTCGGCGCGGGGGCAACCTACACGTTTGGTTCGGCCAACGTGGGCATCTCGTATTCGAATACCTTCGTCGCCAATCCGGTATCTTCGGGATACGTCGGCAAGATTGCGCCAGCCTCGGGCACGCTTTCCAACCTGCGTTACCAGAATTTCGAAATCAACGGCAAGTACCAGTTCACGTCAGCCTTCTTCGTCGGGGCGATGTATACGTACACCCTGAGCGGTTTCAACGCCACCACTGGAAAGCTAAAGCCGAATTACGAAACTGCGGGGCTGATGGCTGATTACTCACTGTCAAAGCGCACGGACGTCTATGTACAGAGTGCGTATCAGCACGTCGGTGGTGACCGTACTGGCAGCGTCCTCGACTTCGCCTTTGTGCCGGTGGCCGATGACGTATCGTCGAATCGCAATCAGGTGGTTGCACGCGTCGGCCTGCGTCATAAATTCTAAACCGGCCAGATATCGCTCGATTGACGTTCGTCCACGTTCCGAGCGAACCTAGTGGGCGGCGCCTTGCGCCAGCCCAGTTCCTACAGAAGCGGAGAGCGTCCTCACAAGCGCACCCACATGCCGGCCCTCCGCGGTGATCTCCTGCGAGTGATGTTTGCGCTTGCACATGTAGGCGCGCGTTCGTCGCATCAGCGCGTGCCTGCGTCGGCCCTTTCTTCGGCGCCCAACTGCCATAGGGTGATGGAACTGCTCAACCATATCCCGCCCCGCCTGACGATGCTGAAGCAAACTACTACCCGCAATTCAACAATACTGTTGCAGCCGGTATCGACTTAAAATCAAGCGGCCTCCAGGATTCCGAAGGCGATTCAATTTACCCGATGGATGCGGTCACTTCTTAGTAGCCGAAGCTAACGGCAATCGGAAAGTCGCGCTATCTACGAATTGCAATAGCTCCGCCTTCGACATGTGGTCTACACCGAGGCGCTTCAGATTACGGCCAGTTTGAAAATAGTTAACGCCGTTGATGGAGGAAGCGATTTCGATCACGGCTTTGATTGCCCGAGACTCTATGCCCACTCTGGCGCCGAGTTCGTACCAAGGGACCAAGATATATGGAATATCCTCACATATATATCTATGTTGCATACGATCAGGCGTTTTGACCTTCGTGGAGTTATGAGTTTTGGATTGGAAAGCGAAATCGGAGAAGTTGACACTATCTCCGCCGTAAAAGCCGATCATTTCCTCCAGGACTGTCGGCAGTCGAAAACCGAAAGCCTCTCCGATTTTCAATCGCTCATTGTCCACAGCCTCTACGACCCTTCCGACCGAGGGTGAGATCCCGTCACGATAGAAGAAAAAATCTCCTTTTGTGCTTTCTATCCATCCCGTATTTAAAATACCCCCGACAGGATGGATGACACCATTATTCGACTGCATTCCAATTGCGAAAATGTTATCCCACCATAAAAGCCTTTCCGGAAAGATTGCGGTGATTTGCGACAACTGTTTCTCATCCATGGCCTTCGAAAAAGCAGCAATCGGCAAACAATTCTTAATACCAGTGATCCGGACTTCGCCGTCCCTGACCGACGACGCATAGGGCGAGGAATTTGTCTCTAGAACTGCCTGCGGGTTTAGCTTTTTTGAACCCATTGGCGAAAAAAAATTGGCATTATTGACTATGATGACATGTCGACTCAAATCGAAACCTTTTAGATCGCCAATGAGGTCGTCATGCGCGTATGCCGGAACAGCAACCACGAGAAAACGCGAGAAGTTTACGGCCTCATCCATATCAGTAGTTACAGTCGGATAAAACTCACCCGTGATAGCCATGCTAGCCAACAAGCGACCGTTCGCTCGGATCGCATCAATATTACGACGATGATCTGGCTTCCCGTAAAGGAGAACTTCGAATCCACGACTAGCCAAATCGGCCGCGAAAGCGCATCCACAATTTCCGGCACCGATGATTGAAACTGGAAACCTTAATGGCATGTCCTCTCCGCATAAACAAACAGAAGTTTTCTGTGACGCCACCCAATATTGCGACGTCATGCAAGGCTGAACGCCGATCAGTAGTTGTGCGTTAGCACGACGACGGCATGCAACGAACGTGCCACCGCAGAACGAGGTCACCTCTTTAAACGGCTCATATACGGGTTAATCTGGTGAGCAGAACAAGACGCGATTCCTCGGCCAGTGCAGATCATGTCGCAAACGTTACAAATCCAGCATCTTGAGTTAGATCTGTCCGAATATCGACGTGTTTGTAAGGCAACGCGTATCAACCACCGCTGAACAATCATCTGTGCGGAGAGGTTATGAGGCAAAACGGTCTTTTTGCACTCAGATCGCGCAGGTATGTTGGTGCGAGCTTCTTACAAGGCCTCTCACGCCGGCCCAGTGATCGACTGTGATATTGTGGCCACAGCGATGACCGAACTCGGTTCCGATAGATAGATCAAACATCCGAGCGAGCGAGTCGGCATAATGGTCCGGCTGAACGCGAAAACTGCGTCTATCGCCGTTAATGATTCGGAAGGCCATTGGCGGGTCTCGTACGCTCTGCTACGAACGACTGTTGACATCTACCCTTTGCGATCCCGTGAACACGGGTTCCGCTGACGGATACATCTCAATGATCTTCAATTTGGCGCCCTAGCAGGTTGCGGAAATACCTCACGCGGAAGTCATCGCGACGGATAGTAAAAGCGTTGATGTGAGAAGCTCACCGGACCCCCAAGGAGATCATGCGCGGCGCCGACACGTTCACCGAAAGTCTGTTTTCCGTGCGCAAGCTGGACGATTTCGTTCCGGGCTCGCATCCGCTGCGCTCGATTCGCATCATGGCGAATGAGGCGCTGGCGAAGATGGACCGGTTGTTTGCCGGAATGTATGAGGCTGACATCAAGGGCGGCCGCCCGAGCATCGCGCCGGAGAAACTGCTGCGGGCCATGCTGCTGCAGGTGCTTTACAGCATCCGGTCCGAACGCCAGCTCATGGAGCAAACGCAATACAACCTGCTGTTTCGATGGTTTATCGGCCTGTCGATGGACGATCCGGTGTGGGTGCCGACGGTGTTCACGAAGAACCGCGAGCGTTTGATCCGGCACGATGCGGTGGTCGAATTCTTCAACGAAGTACTGTCCATCGCGCAGAAGAAGAACTGGTTGTCGGGCGAGCACTTCAGCGTGGATGGCACGCTGATCCAGGCTTGGGCGGGGCACAAGAGCTTTGTGCGCAAGGACGATGACGACAGCAGCGGGGAAGGCGGCTTCAAGGGTAGCAAGCGGAGCAACGAAACGCACGAGTCGAAGACCGATCCCGATGCACGACTTTACCGCAAGGGCAAGACGGCCAGCGAACTGCGTTACATGGGCCACACGCTGACGGACAACCGCCATGGGCTGGTGGTCAACGCCCGTGTGAGTTGCGCTGACGGCCATGCCGAACGTGACGCGGCCAAGGTCATGATCAACGATGCGCGGCAAGCATCGAGCGATGCGGCGGCGCAAATCACGCTGGGCGCGGACAAGGGTTACGACGCACAGGAATTCATCGAAGCCTGCCAGCAGATGAAGGTCACGCCGCACGTGGCACAGAACACCTCGGGTCGTCGTTCAGCAGTGCCCGATGCCATCGCACACAGCGTGGGCTATGCGATATCGCAGCAAAAGCGCAAGCTGATCGAACAAGGCTTCGGATGGGCGAAGACCGTGGGGCGCATGCGCCAGGTGATGGTGCGCGGGTTGGAAAAAGTCGACCAGATGTTCGTGTTGAACATGGCCGCCTACAACCTCGTGCGCATGCGTTCGCTAGGACAGGTCTGCCCGCAGTAGCGGAAATCGCGGTAATCGGGCGAAAAATGCGCCTCAAGCCGTCGAAAAAGGCGTTGGGTTGGCGTTGAAATTTCGCCATGCAGAAAATCTGCGGCGGCAACCGCTCAGCGAGATGGACGTTGCTTCTGCTGGGGTGTATTTCCGCAGCCTGCTAGTGCCGTAGGCCCGCGAACACCTCCAATAGAGCCTCCCACTCTGTACTTAGGGGCGTTCATTCCATATGTCGTCGCGTAGTAGCCGATGCCGCGCGACTGGGTCATCCGTCGTGAAGTGTGACGGACCCAATCGCGCGCCAGGACGGGACACGAAGGCACCGCTTGCGACAAACCACGCGCCGTTTGTCGGGAATCCGACGTCGGCAATGTTAGCCGAGGCAATTTCGCGAAATGCGCCAAAAGTTCGTTCACCGGGGATTTCGAGCTTTCAGGCCGACATGGTGCGAAAACTGCATGCAGAAAGCTATCCGACCTGGGATATTTCGACAAACCGCGACGTCCTTAACGCTGCTCAACCAATCTTTTTTGACGCGCCCGATGCGAAGTCGATCGCCGTGTCGAAGAGACAGCCGCTACAGCCATGGCGTTGTCCGTTGAGGGCTGTGCTGCCTGAAGCCCTCACGCGCAGCCCGAGCTGAAATCAGCGTTCCGTCCGCGCTGAAATGGCCCCGACAGTTAGCCGGTATGCGCCGTGTGGGCTTCGTTACCACACGCGATCGAGCAGGCACTCCTTTTCGCGGGACCTTCGCAACATGAGAAAACCTTTCGTGATGACGCGCAGAACGAAATTCTGCCTTCTGCGGTATGTCGGTTTGAATTTTGTTACGTTATGGAATCCTCATATAAGTCACGATTCGTTTGAGACATCGGAGCAGTCTGGCTACAAGTTGGCAACCGAAAATCGGCTTTTTCGCACAAGATTTAGAAACCTGCGCGGGATTGCGTTCATGTTCTACGCGATTCTTCTCTTCGCAATAAGCAATGCGGTTGCGAAGCTCATTCCGGCAAGATATCCGGCGAACGAGATGATGTTCTTTCGGATGCTATCGGGATTAATTCCCGCCGCGTTCGTGTTCGGGACTCGTCGCATTCAATGGAAGGAACTCACGATTTATCGCTTAGGCGGTCATTTCATCAGAGCCGTCACAGGGCTTGCCGCAGTAGGATTTTTCATTGCGGGTGTGCCATATCTGCCTTTATCAACTGCTGTAACGCTGAAGGAGACAGAAGCAATCTTTGTCTGCTTTTTCGGCATCGTGTTCTTGGGTGAGCGTTTTCGCCTACCTACGGCGATAGCGTCGATGTCCGGATTCGTGGGAGTCGCGGTGGCTTCCTCACCATTTAGCGCCAATGGTGCGTCGCTGCGCGCAATGATTCTAATTCTGCTGAGTGCTATGTTTAGCGCCGGTTCAGTCATCCAAGTCAAGAGACTCTCGCGAACTGACGAGCCAGCGACAATCGTCTTCTATTACACAATCATAGCGACGATTGTTAGCGGAGTGTCACTTCCCGTCGCTTGGGTAACGCCAGATCTAAGGGATTTCGGGTACATGGTTCTATTTGGGCTGACTGCAGGTGTAGCGCAACTTATGCTAACGATCGCAGTCGCGACTGTCGCCACCCCAATCGTCGCCTCATTTGGTTACCTCAGCATTGTATGGGCAATCATTTTCGACTATTTGATTTGGGGGGAGGTCATTTCTATACAGGTAGCACTCGGAACGGTCATAATTATTGCAAGTGTGCTCTACCTGTCGTGTCGCGCCTAAATGATCCTTTGTGACAGGCATTCTGCGCATGACCACGGCCCAGATACTGATATGACTGTCGCAGTCGAGTACCGCAAAGGTGACGGCGCGAGCGACAGGACGCGCCGCTCAAGCTCGTCTTCTTCCAGATGTTCGACCGACGCCTAGCCCAGTCCTGCCGCTGCGGCAAGCTGAAGATACTGCGTGATCGTCCCCAGACCGACGCTGAGGGCGCCCTGCACGCTGGCGGTGCGTGAGATCGCATGCCCACTTCAGGCGGAGTACTTCCTTGATTTTTGCGCATGGTTGTCCGATGAGCCGGCATCGTCGGTCGCTCCAACAACGGATCTACCTTAACGCCAGCGGATTGGTCTATGCGCGCGAGCGCAACGAGCAGATGTAGATCGAAACCCATAAAACGCATTTCTCAACATATCCACGCTATAGATGCAAGGCATCAACGCAATCGATTTTACAAATCAATTTTTGTGTTGCACAGTGAAGCCTATCGTTGCGGAAATGGAAATCGAAGTTGATTGATCGAATACTTCAAATTTATAAGTACTACGACAATGTTTAGACGTGTCTTCATGATTACCATACTTTTAGATGTATCTCTCGACGCGCCACCTAAGCTTACCGGAACCGTGCCCGTCGTAGCCTTTCGGTTGGGACTATCGACCGTGGAGCGGCCTACTGGCTCGATAATTGAACGAAACGGTCCAGATCTGTGAAGGTTTTCGATTGCGTATCCGAGGCGCGCGACGAGTGCCACGATCGCGCCGGATGTCACGACGTCTACTTAACCTTTGACGACAGTATCAATTCCTTTTTCATACCGAATTTTCTCGATTTATTCGGGCCATTCCGGGTTCCAGCAACATTCTGCGTTATCGGCGCGTACGCAGCGGACCAGCCGAAGCTGATCCGACGGATGATCGCGGACGGGCACGAGGTCGCAAACCACACGATGACTCGTCCGGACCTGTCCAGATGCGAACCCACCGAAGTACAACAGGAAATACTAACGGCAAGCAGGGTCATCAGGATGGCGAGCCCGCATGCTTCGCTGCGGTATATGCGTGCCCCGTATGGCATGTGGACCGAAGCAGTGCTCACTACGTCAGCGAGCGCTGGTCGGCGCGAGCAGACCCTCATGGCGCTTTCCCTCATGATTCCAGCATTGCATGACCGGGGGTTTGCAATCCGATCGCTTCCTCAACCTCACCGGACGAACCAGATACCCTATGAACATGCTTGCCGCAACTAGCACTGTCGCTGTCTCGTTTTATGCGCTGCTTTCGACTGTCTATAAAAGCACGCAGGCGCTTTATGCTCAGCCGACAAACGTGTCATCGCTGTCGGACGGCCTGGTCGACTCCGACACTCTGCCGGGCGTGGATGTCATCGTTCCCTGCTTCAACGAGGACCCGCCCACGCTCTCGGCATGCCTGGAGTCCATCGCAAACCAGGACTACGCCGGAAAACTGCGCGTCTATGTGGTTGATGATGGTTCTGCGAATCTCGACGCCGTGAGGTCGGTTTACGATGCATACACGCGCGACCCGAGATTCAACTTCATTACGCTTCCCCAAAATATGGGAAAGCGCAAGGCACAGATCGCCGCGATACGCTCCTCATCCGGGGAACTTGTACTCAACGTCGACTCGGACACGACGCTGGCGCCCGATGTCGTCAAGAAGCTCGTATTGACAATGCGAGACGCGACGATAGGCGCCGCCATGGGGCAGTTGACGGCCAGCAACCGCAGCGACACCTGGTTGACCCGTCTGATCGATATGGAGTACTGGCTGGCTTGCAACGAAGAACGCGCCGCACAGGCTCGCTTCGGCGCTGTTATGTGTTGCTGCGGTCCATGTGCTATGTACCGCCGGTCCGCGCTCCTTTTGCTGCTAGATCAGTACGAGACGCAATTTTTTCGCGGGAAGCCGAGCGACTTCGGCGAGGACCGTCATCTGACGATTCTCATGCTGACGGCAGGTTATCGGACCGTGTACGTTCACGACGCCATTGCGGCGACAGTCGTTCCAGACAGACTGGGGGCGTATCTGCGCCAACAACTGCGCTGGGCGCGCAGTACGTATCGGGACACGTTCCTTTCGCTGCGCCTGCTGCCCTGTCTCGATCGTTACCTTACGCTGGACGTGGTCGGACACAATCTGGGCTCGCTATTTCTCGGCTTATCGCTACTAGCGGGTCTCGCGCAGCTCGCATTGACAGCGACAGTGCCGTGGTGGACTGCCCTGATAATCGCATCATCGACCATGATCCGCTGTAGCGTGGCATCGGTTCGCGCTCGCCAGGTTCGATTTCTTGGCTTTTCTCTTCACACACCCATTAACCTCTTTCTCTTGCTCCCCCTGAAAGTCTATGCGCTGTGTACATTGAGCAATAGCGATTGGCTGTCCCGTGGCTCTGCGGGCAACGTATCGAACGTTCATGAAAAACAGGTCGATACTCCGGATCCGGTTACAAAGCCGAACGTGACTTCAGCGTCAAGAGCTGCAACTCCGCACCGTCGACCGGATCACGCGTGTGAGTCTTCAACATTAGCAACGTCTGACGAAGCATTCGATGGCAATTAGTTAATCGTACATAGGATCTCGAATATTGCGCCAACCCAGAACCGCCCACCATCGGCAGGGTCCGCTTGAGTGCGATCGTCTCACGCAAAGGTTCGATTGTCGCCTTCCCAACGCGAGTGCATTCACCGAAATCCTGGTACTCCATTGTCAGCAACTCTCCCACATGGCAGGCAAGGATGTTCTATCGACCAGTGCGTTTTCAATAGGGCCGCGGCAGCAGAACGGCTTCTTTTTCTCTAAGACGAGTGCGTAATTTCCCTTCTTATCTCCATGTCCAAAGCAGCAATCAGCTTCGCCGGCGTAAGTAAGTCATATGGCGACAAGATCGTAGTCGACGGATTGTCGTTCAGCGTCGCGCCTGGAGAGTGCTTCGGTCTGCTAGGGCCAAATGGCGCGGGCAAGAGCACGACGGTGCGTATGGTTCTCGGCATGGCGCCGCCCGACGCAGGCAAGATCATCGTGCTCGGGGAGCCAGTGCCGGCGCGCGCTCGCTCGGCACGTATGAGCATTGGCGTGGTGCCGCAATTCGACAACCTCGAGCCTGGGTTCACCGTGCGCGAGAACCTTCTGGTGTTTGGGCGCTACTTCGGCATGAGCACACGTGAAATTGAAGCGGTCGTGCCGTCGCTGCTCGAATTTGCCCGCCTCGAAAGCAAGGTCGATGCGCGCGTCACCGAACTATCCGGTGGCATGAAGCGGCGGCTGATGCTGGCACGCGCGCTGATCAACGATCCACAGTTGTTGGTCATGGACGAGCCTACAACGGGTCTCGACCCGCATGCGCGCCACCTGATCTGGGAACGCCTGCGTTCCCTGTTGGCGCGCGGCAAGACGATCCTCTTGACCACCCATTTCATGGAAGAGGCCGAGCGGTTGTGCGACCGACTGTGTGTGCTGGAGGAGGGGCGAAAGATCGCCGAAGGCGGGCCTCGCGCGCTGATCACAGAACAGATCGGGAGCCACGTGGTCGAGATCCACGGCGGCAATCCGCATGAGCTGCGCACGTTGATCGCGCCGCACGCGCAGCGTATCGAGGTCAGTGGTGAGACACTCTTTTGCTATGTGTCCGATCCGGAACGGGTGTGCGTACAGTTGCGCGGTCGCGCGGCGCTGCGCCTTTTACAGCGTCCCGCAAATCTCGAGGATGTCTTTTTGCAGTTAACCGGGCGCGGGATGAAGGAGTGAACGATGAGAGAGTTTTATGCAGCGGCCCTGCCCGCGAACGTGTGGAACTGGGTTGCAGTGTGGCGCCACAACTATCTGGCATGGAAAAAAGTCGCGTTTGCCTCGATTCTCGGTAACCTTGCCGATCCTATGATTTATCTGTTCGGCCTCGGCTTTGGTTTCGGGATAATGGTAGGTCGCGTCGATGGCGCATCTTATATCGCGTTTCTCGCGGCGGGTATGGTCGCCACGAGCGCGATGACCTCCGCGACCTTCGAAACGATTTACGCAGCTTTCTCTCGCATGCATGTTCAGCGCATGTGGGAAGCGATCCTGTGTACACGGCTCACGCTCGGCGATATCGTTCTCGGTGAACTGGCATGGGCCGCCACCAGGGCCTTTTTTGCCGGCATCGCCGTCATGGTGGTAGCCACCGTGCTGGGTTATGCAGCGTGGTCATCCATTCTCTATGCATTGCCTGCCATAGCCCTGACTGGCCTCGCCTTCGCGAGTCTGGCGATGATCCTCACGGCGCTTGCACCCAGTCACGATTACTTCGTGTTCTATCAAACGCTCGTTCTCACGCCCATGGTGCTCCTGAGCGGCGTGATCTTCCCGATCAGTAAGCTACCTGCCGTTTTTTGCGACGTAGCGCGCTTCTTGCCGCTCGCACATTCCGTCGACCTTATCCGTCCCGCGATGCTCGGACGCCCGGTGGGCAGTGTTGCCCTGCATATTGGCGCTCTCTGCATTTGCACGGTGTTGCCGTTCTTTCTGTCGGTGGCGCTGTTACGTCGACGCCTCATGTCTTAATGCCAGCTATGGCCAGTACGAGTGACCAGGAAAAACACCATGTCGTATCAACGCGAACGCTTCGTGCATCCGCGCACGCGCCTCATCCGCCGACGGTATCCCCACAGCCCGAGATAGCACCGGAAACGAGTCGCGATGTGGGCAAACAGCGGCGTCAGCGCGCTGCTGATCGCGTACGACCTGTAGTGAAGGTCGGCGACCCACACCTCGTGGCAGCCGAACGTTTGGGCGGCCGGCGCGTTACGCACGGTTTGCGTCAGCGCATCGCGCGCGTCGCCGGCGGGGTTCTCGACGTTGAGGAAAAGGCCGTAGCGGTGTGCGGAATCGGACATTGCAGGCCCTCTCGTGGAAAGACCACGTCAAAGGCAAGTTTTGCGCCCACATCTCGCGGTATGTAAAGTCATGACGACGTCAGCCATGCCTCAGGCAGAAGCGCGACGCTGCGACCACGCCGCGCGGCTGGGCAGGCCGAGCCCGCAACACGCCCGCGATGAAGCTCGTCACGCTCGACGAACGCAAAGCGGACCACGGCGCGCGGTGACGCGCGCACAACCGCCGCAGCGCGACCAGCGAGTCCGGGTCGATCAGATCCAATGGGCACAGCACCCGGTAGGCGCCTGACAGCAAAGCCTCGAAGCCTTCGGCACGGCTATCGTCGTCGATGGTCCCGGTGTGATGAACGAACTCGCCTCCGGCCGCCTCCACCAGCGCACGCAGCACGGCGTTGGTGCTTGGCCGCCCGCCCACATAAACCCATCGACGCCCGCTCAATGCGCGCGTCAATGCGCGGTCGTCGAGCAGCGCCTGCTCAACCGCGAACAACTCGTGCTGCAGGCTCGCGACATGTGCCCGCGCGCGCTCCAGCGACAGGCTCGCACTGCTGTCGGGAAGGCATGTGCCGCGGTTCTGATTCATGACGGGCTGCGCTTCGGATCGCACCGTTACGGCAACGGCAGGCGGCATGGGTCTCATGGCGAGTGCCTCGTGGCATGGCCCGCAAGCCGTTCGCCCGCTGCCGGAGTGAGAAACCAGCTACGCACCGTGTCGTACGTGTAGCGCGTCCGGCCGGCATGACGCGCGTGCGGCGCCAGCCGATGCTCGGACAGCGGCTTCGCCCAACCCCAGAAGTCGGCGCGCAGCGCGGGCGGGAAACCGACGCCGTCGAACGCGTGCCAAAGTTGAATCAACCAAGGTTCGCGGCCCTCTTCGTCAAACAGCAACGGCGGCCCGAAAGCCCGCCTGCAGATGCGCATGCCGCTCGCCGTAATACAGCAGCCCGCCGCAGGACTCGACCACGAAGTCGGCCACCCGCGATGCGACACAATCGAAGCGGTGACCGACGCGTGCTGCCTACTCCGCTCTAAAGCAAAGCGCATGGTCCGAACAGACACCACAACTCGGCGCCTTGCAGATGAACAGGCCCTCGCGCTCGCACAGTTGCTTGTAGAAGAACTTCTTCCACTTCATGTCATGCGTATTCTTCGCGGCCAGCCGCGGAAACCAGTGGCTGATCAATGCGGACAACTCGCACCGCGACGGCAGAAGCAGGTCTTGCCAAAGGTGGTTTTGCCCGAGGCTCGCGCAGGCCAATGCATGGGCCACGCAGTTCGCCTCGTCTGCCGGGCCGGCGCGCGGATCGGCATGGTGATTGAGCAACGCCACCAGGTCCTCCAGTTCGTCGTCACGCGGCATCGTGGCGGGCGACAAGACGCACGTAAGACCGAGCGCCGGCCCGGCACCCGGGAACCAGCGCGCAAGCATTCGGCGCGTCTGGTCGGCGTCCAGTCCGGGCATCGGCAGCACATCGACGCCGTGGTGCTCGAACCCGCTCGACAGCACGCCGGCCAGTGCCAGCACGGTGGGATCGCCCACATCCACCGCACACGCCATCAGGGTTGCATAGGCGTTCATCGCGGCATCGCTCAGAGAACGGCCGCTGCGTGCGTGTAGCACTTTTTCGGGCAGATCTTCGCGCACGCGGTGCAGCCGACGCACAGTTCCCGATGCACGATAATCATCACCTTCTTCTCGTACTCGTCGTCGTCTTCGTCTTCGTCGTCGCCGTCCAGTGCGACGTGCGCGCCGTCCTCGTTAAGCCCGACGAGTTGCAGCACGCCACGCGGACAGACACGGAAACAACGTCCGCAACCAATGCATTTTTCTTCGTCGAGCCTGTTGACGAAGGTCGGCGTCCAGGTGGCGCCGCTCGGCAGCGTAACGCTGAAGGTATCGCTCATGACGTGGCTCCATGGCTTCGCTGGTTCAGGCCGCTGCCGCAGCGGCAGCCTTGCGGGCTGCCATCAGCGCGGCGTGGGCGTCATGGCAGCGCTGGGCGACAGCGAGAATGTTCTCCCAGTTGGTCGGGAGTTCCTCTGAGAGGTCGTGCAGGTCCAACTTCGCCCGGGTCGCTTGCGCGTTGAGTTTCTTCAGGTGCGCCTTGAGTTCATCGGCATCGGTGCTCATCGTCTCGGTCCCCTCACGATTCCTTCACGCGCCGTACTGTGCGACGGCGGGGTACATCCGGATCACCTCGACCGCTTCGTCGAGAAGCTTTGCGCCCGCCTCGGCGAGCTTCTCCAGCGAAGCGAAGCCGAACCGGTGTACGTCGCGCAACTGCTTGTTGACGACAACGAGCCGCCCCGCGAGCAACACCATGCGGCCGAAGCCTTCGTGGCTCATCTTCATCATCGGCGAAACCATTTGGCCGGTCTCACGCTCGATCGCCACCGCAATCGCGCTATAGAAAAGCTCGAGCCGCCACAGCGTTTCGGGGTCGGGGTCGCCCATGATCGGAATCGCGCGGCGTTCCTCCGGCGTGTGGATGTACGGCTTGAGCAGTTGCAGGTCGGTCTTTCCGTCCCACACGCCGTGGGTGTCCTGCGCGCGCAACTGCCTGACGAGCTGCTGCACGAACGGTGCGACCAGCAGCATTTCGTCGCTGGCCTTGGACGGAATTGCGGATGATTCAGCCATGGGATACCTCATCGTCTTCAAAGTCGTATACACGTTCGCCACCCTTCGCCAGCGCCTTGCGCAGCCACGGCGGCGGCGTGCCCTTCAGCACCTGTTGCAACTTGCCGAGAATCTCCTCGATGGACTCGGGCCGCGGCACCTTGATCGGGTGAATCTTCAGCGCAACCACTCGAGCCGCGGCCGAGCCGCCGATTGCGGCGACGTACAGGATCGCGCAATCCTTGACGGCTTCGAGCTTGGGCGCGACCTTATCCTCGTCGCCGTCCTCTTCGAGCTTGCCACCAAAGTCGAACGCCTCGACGAACTGGTAGCCGTCCGGTGTGACGTTGTAGGTGACGATGCTCCTCGCCCAGCCAAAATGCGCATCGACGAACTGCCTGTCCTGGGTGGCGAACGCGATCTTCATGCTGTGTGCTCCTTTAGGTGGGTCAAGCACCGGCCGCGACGACAGGAATGCTCGCTTCCCGCGCCGGATCGCGCGCGGCCAGATCGATAGCGGCCTGCGGCAGCGGCCAGTCGCCCGGATCGTGATGCGGAATCTGCTCGATCATCAAGTTGGCGATCTCAAAGATCAGGTTCATCGTGCCGCGGTAGCCGACGTAGCGTCGATGTGCGTTTCCAACCCGGTCGAAGACCGGAAAACCGATCCGGAAGAGCGGCTTTTGCAGGTGCTCGGCCATCTGCCTGCCGTGCGAATGGGTGATCAGCAGGTCGCAGTCCGCCGCGGCGCGCTCCATGTCTTCGAGATCGCCGATCACGACCTGATCAGCGGGCAGCAACGCGTGCGCGGGCGATCGCGTCGTGCTGATGCAGCAGCGCAACTGCGCGCCCATCTCGTGCAGCATGCTGCCGACCGCGAACAGCAGATCGGGCTCTGCGCCGATCGCGACCTTGATGCCTCCAGTGTAGAAATGGCCATCTAGCATCGCATCGAGCAATTGGCTGCGCTGACGCCGGTATTTCGCGGGGACGGGTCGTCCGGAGCGCTGCGCGAGCAATTGCAGCAGACGATCGTTGGGTTCCAGTCCGGTGAGCCGCCCGAACACTTCGAACGGTGTGCCGGCGATAGCATGCAATGCCTCAGCGCCGTCGCGCGTCTGCTCGCCCACGCCAATCGTAAATGCCGATGCACCCGCGGCCCGGATCTCCGCGAGCGTGGTACCGCCCAGTGTGGTGCCGCGCCAGTCCGGCGCGACATGGCCGTCGAGCGAGCCGGAAATGTCGGGCAGCACGATGACATCGAAGCCGAACGCTTCGATGATCTCGCGCAGTTCGTCGATGTCGCCAGGCGATAGATGGCTGCCGGGCAGCAGCGTCACCTGATTGGCCACCGTTGGCAACGCCTTGACCAGCGCGTTGACGATGCCGGTAATCGCATGCCGGTAGCCGTCTTCGAATGCGCCGACATAGTCGGGGGTCGACACATAGACGATCTCAGTGTCGTTGAGTTCGGGCTTGCGCTTGCGCACGGTAACGAGATAGCCGTCCACGTCGTCGCCTTCGGTCTCGGTGAGACCCGTTGAACAGATCGCGATGACCTTCGGCGCAGCGCGCGTGCGGATGTTGAGCAGCGCGGCCTCGATGTTCTCGTAGCCGCCGAGCACCGCGGTGACTTCGTCCATGGCTGTCGTCTGCAGCGGGATCGCCTCCCTGAAGTGGCGCACCAGCAGCACGAGGCCGAACGACGTGCAGCCCTGCGAGCCGTGCATCACGGGCATGCAGGCATCGAGCCCAAGGAACGCGAGGCTCGCGCCCAGCGGCTGGCTCATCTTGAGCGGATTGACCGCACAGGCTTTCATAGATTCGACGACATCGGCCATGGCATTTTCTCGAGTTCGGGGGCGTCAGGTCGGTATACTGGGTTCGAGGCTCATCGCCCCCACCCCGGGGCGCTCGACGGCGGGCGCGCGGCTTGCGCTTGGACCACACCGAGCGCTCCCCCGTGCGCGGCGCTCGACAGCGGGCGCGCGGCTTTCGCTTGGACCACACCGAGCGCTCCCCCGTCGTCGCCCCACGGAGCAGGGATCCGCACCTGTTGCCACACCGGGTTGTAGATCGCGCGGTCGATCTCATGCACCAGCTCGACGATCCCCTCGTAGCCGCCATAAGGGTGGTGGCGTTCCTGATTGATGTCGAGCCACGGTATGCGGGCCTTCAGTGCGACGAACTGTGAGCGGCCACCCGACAGCATGATGTCGGCCCGCGCGTCCCTGAGCATCGCGTACATCTCGCGCGGCGTCATACCGTCGATCATGTGGGCGTCGTCGCCCATGATCTCCCTGATCTTGTCCTTGTCTTCCTTAGTGCTCTTCTTGACGCTGGTGCCGACGATTTCGAGCCCTGCTTCCTGCAGCGCGGAAACCACCGACCAAGACTTCACGCCACCTGTGATGAGCAACACCCGCTTGCCGGTAAGGCGCGCTTTGTAGTGCGCGATGCGCTCACACGCACGCGCTTCCTCGGCGGCGATCAGGCGCTCGGTCCGCTCGAGCAGATCGTCCGGCGCACCCTGCTGCACGAGCAGGCTGGCGATATGGCGCAGCGTGTCGCTCATGTCGCCGATTCCATAGAACGAGCCCTCGAAGTAAGGGATGCCGTAGCGCCGCTGCATCTTTGCCGCGATGTTGATCATCGACTTCGAGCAGACCATCATGTTGACCTTGGCGCGATGCGAACTTGCGATCTCGTTGTAGCGCCCGTCGCCGGAGATGCACGAGAGGATACGGATGCCTAGCGCGTCGAGCAGCGGCTTGGTCTGCCAGAGTTCGCCCGACAGGTTGTATTCGCCAATGACGTTGATGTCATACGGCGTCGTGTACTCGGGCTCGCGCGTGCCGATCACATAGTTGAGGATCGCCTCGCCGCCAAGCTTGTTGCCCAGATTCTTCGGCCCGGCGAAACCGGGGGAAATGACCGGAATCACCGGCTTGCCAAATTGTTCGGTGGCGCGCTTGCAGACCGCCTCGATGTCGTCGCCGATCAGCGCAGTGACGCAGGTCTGGTAGACGAACACTGCGGGCGGATCGTATTTCTCGATGATTTCGCGCACGCTCCTGAACAGGCGCTTCTCGCCGCCGTACACCACGTCGAGTTCGTTGATATCGGTGGTGAAGCCGGTGCGATAGAGTTGCGAACCGGATGAAGCGGCGTGCCGGTTGTCCCACGAGTTACCTTCACAGGCAATCGGCCCGTGCACGAGGTGTGCGACGTCCACCACCGGCTGCAAAGCGATCTTCGCGCCGTCGAACGCGCAACCGCCTGCGGCCGAACCCGGCGAAAGCTGCTTCGTGCAGCCCCTTTTGCGTTCCTTCTCGCTCTTGCCTTGATTCTTGTCGCAACCCGGCTCGTCGAAAACTTCGGCGATTTGGGCTTTGAGCGAAGCAGACATGACGTGCTCCTGATGGATGAACGTTTCTCTAGTGGCAAGTTCCATCCCACCGGGAAACGCCTTGAAAACGTGCCAATTGGCGCTGAAGCAGTCGCTCGCGCGCATCGCAATGGCGGGTTCGAACGGTTTGCGACAGACGGTTCGCGACACAGAAAACGACAACACGCGTTCACTGCCTGCCTTGCCGTTCCGTATGGAGCAGGACCCGTGCGATCGCATTCGCGCGCGCCTCCAGCAACGCGTCCGGCCCCAAGGGTTCGCGAACAGCCAGGTAAGCAGTCAGCGCGCGGCGCATCCGTGGAGCTTTCGCGTAGTCCCACCGCACAGATCGACAGGTACTCTGCCCGTCCGTTCGCATCGGAAACGTCGTCGACAACGCGAGCAGTTCGCGCGGCGTTACCTCGTCATTGATCTCCGCAAGGCTCAACGGGTCGGACGCCGCCACCTCGCGCTCAAAGTCGTCGTGGGCGAACCGCGCACTCATCAGCCCTGAGTCAGACTGCTCGACTACATAAATCATGCCCCGCTCCCTCGCTTAGGTTCGTCACGCAGGCTAGCTACAAACAGCGCAGCAATTTTGTTTTCAGCGGTGCCCCGCTACTCGACACCCTCCGCCGGAATCTTCGCCCACACCGCACGAGGTAACCGCGGCGCGATGCCCGCCGGGCTCGCGTCGAACTGCCGCCGAGCCGCCGACCTTGCCCCCTGCGCAATCGCAATCTCCTCGTGCGTCAACGGCAACCGGCGGCCACATGCGCGGCCCCCCGCAGCACTTTGTCGATCACCTGCCGGTTCGGGTGTTCGAGCAGCGGGACGAGGTGATCGGCCTCGCCCACACGGGGCAGGCAAACCCAGCCGTTGATGACCTCGACGTTACGGCCAGAACTGCATCTGCCGCGCCCGATGCATCCGCTGTGTCTGCCATGGCCGCGCTCTCCTCGTCAGCGAATGATGTCGTAGCTGTAGTCGGTCTTCGCCACGTCGATCGTGTTGGCGTCGAGCGCTTCGAAGAACTCGTCCAGCAGCGTGACCAGCACCCGCAACGCACCTTCATAGCCCCAGGTCGGGAAGCGATGGTAATGGTGGCGATCGAAGATCGGGAACACCATGCGTATCAGCGGCGTTTTGGTATCGCGCTCGAGATATTTGCCATAGGTGTTGCCGATCAGGAAATCGACCGGCTCTGTAAACAGCAGTGAGCGCATGTGCCACAGATCGCGTTTCGGATACACCTTGCAGCCGGCGCCGTAGGGCGACGCGTCGAACAGCGCCTGCACCTTCGCAGCCCAGGTTTCATTGCCGTTGGTCGCCAGCACGTGAGCCGGCTCGGCGCCGAGTTCCAGCAGGAACTGCGTGTAGCCCAGCATCTGGTCCGGGTCGCCGTAGAGTGCAAAGCGCTTGCCGTGCAGGTGAGCCTGGCTGTCGGCCATCGCATCGACGAGCTGGCCTCGCTCCTTCTCCAGTTGCGCCGGAATCGGCTTGCCGGTCACGCGCGAGATTTCCATCAGGAACTGATCGGTGCCCGCGACGCCAACCGGCGAGTTCAACACCACCACTTCCTGTCCATGCTCGCCAATGAACTTGCTGGTCTTCTCGCAGCAGTATTCCTGGAACACGAAGGTCGCCTTCGCGCTCAACGCGCGCTCGACTTCCTCCTTGGTCGTGCCGCCTTCGTACATCCGGAACTCGCCGTCGGTCGGCGTATTCCACGTTTCGGATGGGTCGCAGATGATGTTCACCGTCACGCCGAACAGATCGAAGATGCGGCGAATTTCCTTCATGTTGCCGACCACGTAGCCGTCGAAGCCGCCGATGAAGTTAACGCTGTCGTCGGGCACACGCTCAAGCGGCGTCGCTGTGCCGGCCTTGCCGTCCCAGAAGTGCCTGAGGATGCCGAGGAGCGCGTTGTCGTAGCCGGTCACGTGGCTGCCGACGAAGGCCGGCGTGTGCGCGAACGGCACGTCGTAGTCTTCCGGCACGCTGCCCTTCTGCTTGCTGTTCTTGATGAGCGCGTCGAGGTCATCGCCGATCACTTCCGCCATGCAGGTCGTGGAGACCGCGATCATGTCGGGCTTGTACAGGTTGTACGCATTTGCGAGGCCGTCGATCATGTTGTTCATGCCGCCGAACACCGCCGCGTCCTCGGTCATCGACGAGCTGACGCACGAGGTCGGCTCCTTGAAGTGACGCGAGAAGTGCGAGCGGTAAAACGCTACACAGCCCTGCGAGCCATGCACAAAACTGAGGGTCTTGTGAAAGCCGTTGGCCACGTACACTGCGCCGAGCGGCTGGCAGGCCTTGGCCGGGTTGATGGTGAGCGAGTCGCGTGCAAAGTTCTTTTGCCGGTAGTCTTCGCTCTTGGTCCACTCGGACGATCTGCTTGACCTGCTCGTCTGAATGGTTGAACTCGAAGTTTTCCTTTTTCGCGCGGAAAATTTTCTGGTACTCGGGCTCACGGAACAGGAGTTCCTGGTCGAGAATGTTGTCTGCAGATTGGGGCACGGGATGCTCCTGATATTCAATTCAATGGCCTGCCGGCCGGTGATCAGTCCGGTGATCGGTGCGGTGGCCGGCGCTTAGGGGGTTTTCTTCCAGGGCGCCTTGGCGAGCCCCCACACCGGGCTGGAAATGGCCATGTCCATGTCGCGCGCGAAAATGGCGTAGCCGTCGTAGCCGTGATATGGACCGGAATAGTCCCAGCTGTGCATCTGGCGAAACGGCACGCCCATCTTCTGGAACACGTACTTTTCCTTGATGCCGGAGCCGACCAGATCGGGCTGGACCTGTTCGACGAACCTCTCGAACTCGTAGCCGGTCACGTCGTCGTAAATCAGTGTGCCGTCCTTCACGTAGTGCGTGGTGCGCTGATAGTCGTCGTTGTGGCCGAATTCGTAGCCGGTGCCGACCACGTTCATGCCGAGGTCTTCGTAGGCGCCGATCACATGGCGCGGACGCAGGCCGCCAACGAACAGCATCACGGTCTTATCCTGCAGGCGCGCTCTGAACTTCGCGTTCACCGCATCGACCAGGGGACGATACTTGGCGATCACCCTCTCCGCGTTGGCTTTGATGGTGTCGTCGAAGTGGCTGGCGATCTCGCGCAGGCTCTTCTCGATCATCGACGGGCCGAAGAAGTTGTATTCCGCCCACGGAATGCAGTACTTCTCTTCCATGTGCCGGCTGATATAGTTCATCGAGCGGTAGCAATGCAGCAAATTGAGCTTGGCCTTGGGCGTATTCTCGAGCTCGGCGATCGAGCCGTCGCCCGACCATTGCGCGATCACGCGCAGGCCGATCTCTTCGAGCAGAATCCGGCTCGACCAGGCATCGCCTCCGATGTTGTAATCGCCGATGATCGCAACATCATAAGGCGTCGAAACAAATTCGGGCCGCTTGTCCGGATCGGCCTTGTCGAATATCCAGTCTCGAATCGCATCGTTAGCCAGATGGTGGCCCAGCGACTGGCTGACGCCGCGAAAACCTTCGCAGCGCACCGGCAAAATGGTGTGCCCTTCATACTGCGCACTCTTCTTCTTAGAGACCGCCTCGATGTCGTCGCCGATCAGGCCGATCGGGCATTCACTCTGGATCGAGATGCCCTTGTTCAGCGGAAACAGTTCCTGAATCTCGTCGATGATCTTGTCGAGCTTCTTGTCGCCGCCGAAGACGATGTCCTTTTCCTGGAAGTCCGACGTGAACTGCATCGTCACGAAGGTGTCGATACCGGTAGTGCCGATGTAGTAGTTGCGACGCGCGGCCCACGAGTACTGGCCGCAACCGACCGGACCATGACTGATGTGGATCATGTCCTTGATGGGCCCCCAGACCACGCCCTTCGAGCCGGCGTACGCGCAACCGCGAATCGTCATCACCGCCCGGCAATGACTTGATGTTTGATTTCACGCCACAGTCGGGCTTGCCGTCCTCGAAGGTGCCCAAATGCTTGGCGCGCCGTTTGGCCATCTTCTCCGGATAGGCCTTCAGAACTTCATCGATCAGGGCCTTGTTCGCGGCCTTGCGCTCTTCAACAGTGACGCTCATGGGGGAATGCTCCATAGGGTGAGT
The DNA here is from genome assembly GCF_050434105.1 of Paraburkholderia sp. 40. Taxonomy (NCBI): domain Bacteria; kingdom Pseudomonadati; phylum Pseudomonadota; class Betaproteobacteria; order Burkholderiales; family Burkholderiaceae; genus Paraburkholderia; species Paraburkholderia sp. 40. The sequence goes on from NZ_JBNPVY010000004.1 coordinate 1,477,198, forward strand.
ATCAAGCCTGGCAGCGGGTAGCCGGCATGGCCCGGTTCTTCGCGTGAAGAAGAACACCGGGCCGCGCGCGGCGGCGCTCGCTTAGGCGGTCAGTTCCGCTGCAGGCTTGCCGACTTGCGATTCGTCGATGGACGTCATGATTCCGTGCTCCATTAACAGGTCTTCCAGTTGATCCATCGTGATCGGCGTCGGGATCGTCCCGTTGCCCGCGTTGTTGTGCACCTTGGTGGCGAGCTGGCGATACTCTTCCGCCTGTTTGGATTCGGGCGCGAACTCGATCACCGTCATGCGGCGCAGCTCGGCGTGCTGCACGATGTTATCGCGCGGCACGAAGTGGATCAGCTTCGAACCGAGCATCTTCGCCAGCGCTTCGGCGAGTTCGAGTTCCTTGTCGGTCTGACGCTCGTTGCACACGAGCCCGCCGATCCGCACACCGCCGCTGTTCGCGTACTTCAGAATGCCCTTTGAAATGTTGTTGGCCGCATACATGGCCATCATTTCGCCGGACATCACAATGTAGATTTCCTGCGCCTTGTTCTCACGAATCGGCATTGCGAAACCGCCGCACACCACGTCGCCGAGCACGTCGTACGACACGTAGTCCACGCCGTCATAGGCGCCGTTTTCTTCGAGGAAGTTGATCGACGTGATGACGCCACGGCCCGCGCAGCCGACGCCCGGTTCCGGACCACCGGACTCCACGCAACGGATGTTGCGGTAACCGATCTTCATCACGTCCTCGAGTTCGAGGTCCTCCACCGAGCCGGCTTCGGCCGCTAGCGACAGGATGGTGTCCTGCGCCTTTGCGATGCAGGATCAGGCGGGTAGAGTCCGCCTTGGGATCGCAGCCGACGATCAGGATTTTCTGCCCGAGTTCAGTCAGGGCTGCCAGGGTGTTCTGCGAGGTGGTCGACTTGCCGATACCGCCTTTACCGTAGAACGCGATTTGCCGAAGTTTAGACATTGCATTTCTCCATTCAGGAAGAAGGGTTGAAATCAGGGTTGCGTAACCGCGACCATGTCAGCCTGTCGTGCCTGTATGGGTCTTCTTATATCGAGTCACGCATCGGCCGGACCTGTGTCCGCGCTGGACTCCAAACGCAGCTTCTGTGCCACGTCACCAGCGGTACTGCGACGCGTCCGCCCCGCCGCGCTGCGGCGGTTGGTTCGGGACTTTTGCGGACTCCTCTTCTGTCTTGTCGATTTCGCGACAAACCACGCGAACTTCGTCGCCAATGAAACCATTCGGGCGCGTTTGTCGTGCGATTTCTGTCGCATCGGCCTGCGTGCAGCCGGACAATCGCCGGGTTTGCGGCCTGGTTCGGTTATTGCGTTGATCGCGCCATGGACACACCAGCCACCCAACCTTCGCGACCCGTGCCACGCGAGACGCACTTCGACCGTCTAGGCGGCGAGACCGCCGTCATCCGCCTTGTCGATGCGTTCTATCGGCACATGGATACGCGGGCCGACGCGCAGCGCATTCGCGCGATGCATCACCCGGACCTGTCTTCGACGAAGGCCGTGCTGGTGCTGTATCTGTGCGAATGGCTCGGCGCCGACAAGCGGTACTCGGCACAGCGCGGCCAACCACGGCTGCGCATGCGTCATGCCGCATTCGCGATCGGCACCGCCGAACGGGATGCGTGGCTAGCTTGCATGCGCGCCGCGTTCGACGAGACGGGTGTCGATCCGGTGCTACGCGATGAACTGATGCAGGCCTTTTTCAAAATCGCCGACCGGATGCGCAATACGCAGACGTGAATCCCTCTTCAACGCTGTTTAACCCAAGGATCTGTGATGACCGAAACGCTCGCGCACAAGGAGATCGACGACACCGCGTTCGCCCGTCTCGAACATGAAGGCCGTCTGCTCAACCCGGTTCTCAAGGGGCTGACGAACAGGTTCGGCCGGGTCGGCTTCCGCGGCGAACTTGCGCTGCGGTTTGCCCCAAAGCTCGCCGACGAAGCGCGGCCGCCGGAGCTGACCTGCGATCAGGTGATGGCATGCGCGACGATCGGCCATAAGCACTTGCCGTTCTTCGCCGGGTATCTGTTGAGCTTCGAGCATCTGAAGGACGTGGCCGAGGTGCTCAGCGACACGCTCTCGGCGGATGGCAAGTACTTTCTGTTTTGCGACAACATCGACCTGAGCAAGCGATATCAGGTGCCGTACACGGGCGCGATGTTCTATGTGCTGCCGATTCTCGAGTCCACCGTCTACAACGAGATGCTCGAACTGCTGTACCTCGAAAAGAACGAATTGAAGAAAAAGGACTCAGGCGGCAAGCTGGATGCGGTAGCGGATGCGGCCATCAAGTTCGACGTGACCTTCGACACGATCACCTACAGCGAAGGACTTGAATTGATGGGGCCGGTGCGCAACCCCAACGAGAACCGGCCCGTCTGAGGCGTGGGTCCGACGGCTGCCGCCCGCGCGGCTGCGCCAACCGATGTTCCCTTGTACCCGAACGCGACCATGATCATGTACACCGACACTGCTTTCGTCCTCCGCGAACGCCTGGCCTCGCGCGTTGTCCGGAACGCCGATGCACAACTCGAAACGATCGTGCCCGCCGCACTTTCCACGTGGCTGGCGTACCACGGCTTCCCTGATCCGCATTCGCGCTGCGTGAACGGCGAAACCCCGTTGATGCGCGCCGCGCAGCATGGCGAGGACGCGGTCGTCGAAGCGTTGCTCGCACTCGGCGCACGCGCCGACGCGCTCGATGACGACGGCAACCATGCGCTCTGGTTCGCGTGCCTGCACGGCGGCCCCGCGACCATCCTGCGGCTGATCGACGCCGGCGCGCCGATCGACCATGTGAACGACGACGACATCACATGCCCGATGCAGGCAGCCGCGAGCGGTCGCCTCGACGTCCTGCAGATGCTGCTTGCGCATGGGGCGAACGCAGAACTGTGCGCACCGGATGGCCGCAGCGCGCTCGACATGGCAGCCGACCTCGGGCTGCAACTGCTGCTTGCTTTCGGATGACAGGCTTTTTGTTAGCGAGTCTTAAGAAGGACGTGCGTCGCGCGACCAGCGAAATCGGTCCACTGATCAGTCGAAAAATCGTATAGTTTGCAGCCTCGTGCGGTGTCGAAGTACCAACGCCACGAAAACCGCTGCACGACGATCCGTTCCGGAAGCATCGCTTCGAGGGTTCGCTGAGCATCGACGAGCCCGTATAGAGGGAGACTCATGTCGACGTGATGCGCGGTGTGCTCCATGATGTGATGAAACAGCGCGCCAAAACGCCAGCGAAAGGTCAAGTGCACCGTCGTGGATACGAACGGATCCGAACGCCCCCATTTCGCGCGATCGTCGTACCAGCGGATTTGCGGATGCGTGTGGTGCGCGTACACGACGAAACCCACCATCGCGCACCAGAACAGGAACGGCACCCCGAACCCGCATGCGATTGACGGAACCACCCCCCGCTGCGTCGCGCGAGCGATCCACGCGAGCGCGCCGATCCACAGCAGTGCGAACACCGATACCAGCGTGCAGTCACGGAAGAACACGGGGCGCCGGGTCGGCATTGCGGCCCGCGACGGGAAAAACATCTTCGTCCACCAAATTTCGATCATGTAGTAGAGACCGGGCGCCCAGCCGCTGCGATAGATACGTTCCAGTGCGCGCCGTGGCCCACTCAAGGCGCGATATTCTTGGATCGTCAGCGGTGCCCACACAAAATCGACGCCTTTCAGGTTCGTGTAGCCGTGATGCACCACGTTGTGACCCACTTGCCACAGGCTGTACGGCGTGAGCGACGGCAGGAAGGCGATCCGGCCCAACCAGCGGTTGAGCGTGCGGTGCCGGGTCAGGCTCTCATGACATGCGTCGTGACCGATGACGAAGAGCCGTCCGATGACGAAGCCCGCCATGCATCCGAATACGGTCTTCAGCACGAACCCGTGCGCGAACACGCTCGCGGCGAGCGCACACAATAGCAAAACGTAGTCGAACACGAGCAGCAGAAGCGCGTAGGCGGTGCGGCGTTCGGCGAACGGTGTCAGCCACGAGCGGATGACCTTGCGATGGGGCAATGGCTCATTGGCGGGAACGGGGTGATTCGGACTGTTCATGAAGAATGACCGGTAGAGCGGTGCAGCAAAACACTACGTACGCGGTCGACGGCTGCATGCCGTGTCCGCGATGATGTGACCAGACCGTTTCGCGCTGGTGGCGAGTCAGCGCGACATCATGTTCATGCTGACATTGTGCATCACCCAGATCGTGCCGAAGATCAGGAACAGCGCGGCGAGCGCGGTGTAGCATAACGCCAGCACGTTCCAGCGCTGGCCGCGCGACAGGTCGAGATGCAGGAACGTCACCAGATGCACGACGATCTGCACGAACGCCAGCAACGCGAGCGCCATAATCGCGGAGCCGGACGGCAGCAACCGTTGCGTGACGATCGAGAATGAGCCAGCAGTCAGCGCCACGGCAAGCACGAAACCGGTGATATAACCGGCGACGTCACCACGCGAGGCGGTCGTGGACGTCGAGTCTGAATGGACCATTTAGAGCATGCTCCCGAGATAGACAAACGAAAACACGCAGATCCACACGATGTCGAGGAAGTGCCAGAAGAGGCTCAGGCATGTCAGACTCGTGAGGTCGCGACCGGACAGTTCAGGCGAGCGGACGACATGCACGACGAGCACGGCCATCCAGACGAGGCCGGCTGTCACGTGCAGGCCGTGGGTGCCAACCAGCGTGAAGAACGACGACAGGAAGGCGCTGCGACTGGGCCCAGCACCGTCGGCGACCAGGTGCGAGAACTCGCGCAGCTCTAACGCGAGGAACAGCGCGCCAAGCACGAACGTCACGAGGAGCCAGCAGATCACGGCACCACGCCCCTGGCGCTGCGCGCCGAGCATCGCGAAGCCGTAGGTGGTGCTGCTCAGCAGCAGCGCGCCGGTTTCAAGTGCGACACCCGGGATGTCGAACAGGTCCCGTCCGGACGCACCACCCGCGAACTGGTGCGCCATTACGGCGAACACGGCGAACAGCGACGCGAACAGCACGCAGTCGGTCATCAGGTACAGCCAGAAGCCGAACACGGTGGGCGTTGGGCCGTGGTCAACGCTCGACCTGCCGTGATGGACGAGTAATGCAGATTGCGTCATGGATCAGGTCTCCGCGGATTCGGGTAATTCAAGGGCGGCCGGGGTGGGTGCGCTGCCGCGTCGTGCTTCGATTTCGCGCACGCGCGAGGCCGGAATCACGTAGCCATGGTCGTCGCGGAAGCTACGCGCGATCAGCGCGGCGACGATCGCGACGAAGGCCAGCACGGCGAGCCACGTGATGTGCCAGACGCCGGCGAAGCCGAGCACGAGGCTGAATGCGCCGATCAGGAACCCGTCCGCGGTGTTCGACGGTAGGTGGATGTCCTCGTAATGCGCCAGTGCGGCATTTGCTGCGCCGCTTTCCTTCATGTGCGCGAACGCGTCGAGCTTGTGGACGACCGGTATGCGCGCGAAGTTGTAGACAGCGGGCGGCGACGCGGTGGCCCATTCGAGCGTGCGGCCGTTCCACGGGTCGCCCGTCAGGTCGTCGTATTCCGGCTCGTTGCGATGGATCACGCTCACGACGACCTGGGCGATCTGGTGCACGACACCGAGTGCGATCAGCACCACGCCGCATGCGGCGACGAACAGCCAGGGATGCCAGGTCGGGTTGTCGTAGTGATTCAGGCGCCGGGTCATGCCCATGAAGCCGAGCACGTAGAGCGGCACGAACGACACGTAGAAGCCGACGAACCAGCACCAGAACGCCCGCTTGCCGAGCTTCTCGTTAAGCTTGAAGCCGAACGCCTTCGGGAACCAGTAATGGAAGCCTGCGAGATAGCCGAACACGACGCCGCCTATGATCGCGTTGTGAAAGTGCGCGATCAGGAACAGGCTGTTGTGCAGCACGAAGTCCACGCCCGGGATCGCCATCATCACGCCCGTCATGCCGCCGATCGTGAACGTGACCATGAAGCCGATCGTCCACAGCACGGGTGCGGTGAACTCGATGCGACCGCGGTACATCGTGAACAGCCAGTTGAAGATTTTCACGCCCGTGGGGATCGCGATGACCATCGTCATAATGCCGAAGAACGCGTTAACGTCCGCGCCGGAACCCATCGTGAAGAAGTGGTGCGCCCACACGAGGAATGCGAGCACCGTGATCGCGCACGACGCGTAGACCATCGTTCTGTAGCCAAACAGCGGTTTCTTCGCGAAGGTCGCGATCACTTCCGAGTAGATGCCGAACGCGGGCAGCACGAGGATGTACACCTCCGGGTGGCCCCACGCCCAGATCAGGTTCAGGTACAGCATCGCGTTGCCGCCGAGCTCATTTGTGAAAAAGTGCATGCCTGCGTAGCGGTCGAGGCCGAGCAGTGCGAGCGTCACGGTTAGGATCGGGAACGTTGCCATGATCAGCACGTTCGAGCACAGCGCCGTCCACGTGAACACCGGCATCTTCATCAGCGTCATGCCGGGCGCGCGCAGCTTGACTATCGTCACGAAGAAGTTGATCGCGGTAATCAGCGTACCGACGCCGGAGAGCTGCAGACTCCAGATATAGTAGTCGACCCCGACGCCGGGACTGAACTGCAGCTCCGACAGCGGTGGATACGCGAGCCAGCCGACCTGCGCGAACTCGCCGATCACGAGCGACAGATTGATCAGGATCGCGCTGATCGCCGTCATCCAGAAGCTCAGCGAATTCAGGAACGGAAAGGCGACGTCGCGCGCGCCGATCTGCAGCGGCACGACAAGATTGAAGAGGCCGACCATCAGCGCCATCGCCATGAAGAAAATCATGATGACACCGTGCGCGGTGAATATCTGGTCGTAGTGGTGCGGCGGCAGGTAGCCGGGGCCGTGAAACGCGATCGCGAGCTGAAGCCGCATCATTACGGCGTCGACAAAACCGCGCATGAGCATCAGCACCGCGACGATGATGTACATGATGCCAATCTTCTTGTGATCGACGCTTGTCAGCCACTCGGTCCAGAGCCACTTCCAGCGGCCGAGCTTCGTGAGCGTGACGATGACCGCCAGCACGATGAGCGCCATGAACGCGGCCGCGCCCATGATGATCGGCTGATCGAACGGAATCGCGCCGGGCGTGAGTTTTCCAAACATGGCTTACTCCGTGGTCTGCGTGCGACAGGCGGCGTCGCGGAAGGCCGTGACGTTGCCGTTGTTGTATCGGGCAACGATGTTGCGAAACAGGTGCTGGTCGATCGATGAGAAGTAGCGTACCGACTGCTTCTCGCTCGGCTTCGCGACTTCGGCGTATTCGTCCATGCTCAGGCGGTCCGGCGAAGCCTTGACCTTCCGCACCCATGCGTCGAAGTCGGGGGCGCTCGTCGCGAGCGTGCGGAACTTCATGTCGGCGAATCCCTTGCCGCTGAAGTTGGCGGACATGCCTTCGAAATTTCCCGGTGCATCCGCGATCAGGTGCAGACGGGTCTGCATGCCGACCATTGCATACACCTGGGTGCCGAGTTGCGGGATGAAGAATGAGTTCATCACCGAGTCCGACGTGATCCGGAAATTCACCGGCGTATCGACTGGCACGGCGAGCTGGTTCACCGACGCAATGCCGAGGTCCGGGTAGATGAAGAGCCACTTCCAGTCGAGCGCGACCACCTCGAGGTCGATCGGCTTCACGCTCGACTGCAGCGGCCGGTACGGGTCGAGCTCATGCGTGGTGCGCCACGTCAGGATACCGAGGTACAGGATGATCAGGGCGGGGATCGTCCAGCAGACGATCTCGATCGCCGTCGAGTGCGCCCATTTGGGTGCATAGACCGCGTGACGGTTCGACGCACGGTAGCGCCACGCGAAGAACAGCGTCAGCAGGATCACCGGGATCACGACGATCAGCATCGCCCACGTGGCGGTGGCGATCAGCGACTTCTCGGCCGCGCCGACGCTCCCTTTTGGATCAAGCACAGTCAGAGCACATCCCGATAGACAGGCGCTCAATGTCGTGACGATCGCTATCGACCGTTTCCTTAAGGCTTTTCTGTCTGTCATAGTGGTTAAGTCCGGGTTGTGGCACTTTTGACCTGAAACTGGCTTGACGCATGCGGCATCACACTCGCAGCGTCATGGTCCGACAACCGGCCAGCTTTGTGATTGATGTCGATCAAGGATGAACAAAGCGGCGGGGTGCGGTGCACTGACGCAGTGCGCGGGCAAAATCAGGCGATCGCTCATGTCTTCATGGCTGAACAGAAGCAGAGCCAGGCTGCGAGGGATGGCCTCGATCTGGCAATCGAGGGTCGTGACGGGCACGTGGCGCGGAACGAAGGACAGACTTTACGGCGCCCGTGTGAACAGGGGAACACCTTGCTGACGGTGCGGTTTGCGGGTAATGCAACGCTCGCAGCATTCTCGATGCGCGGGACAATCTGATCCGGATCAGCGAATACGCACCTTGGCGTTGCTATTTCGGAGTTCGACGAACACGTCTCGTCGCGTTGTTTGCGCCAGCCGCCGGCGGTCGTGCCGCTAGATCAGTTTTGACCAGGACGAGCTCGAGGGGCGCTCCAGATAACCGTCGAACACCATGGCCACTGCGCGCACGAAGAACCGGCCTTTTGGGGGAATCGAGATGCCGTTTCCATCGATGCTCACCAGTCCCGCCTCCCGGTATGGTTCCAGGGCGGTAAGCTCACTTGAGAAATAGCGGACGAAGTCGATCTGATGCGCTAGCGAGATCGCCGCGAAATTCAGCGGCACGCTGCACATGAGCGTCATGATCACCTCCCGACGCAACGCATCGTCAGGCGATAGGGAAATTCCGCGTTCGACCGGAAGCCGGCCTTCGTCGAGTGATCGGTAGTAGCTTTGCAACGAGCTCGTCGACTGGCTGTACGCGCTGCCGATCTTGCCGATGGCCGACACACCGAAGCCGACCAGATCGCACTCCGCGTACGTCGTGTAGCCTTGGAAATTACGATGGAGGCTACCGTTGCGCATCGCAATGCTCAGCTCGTCGTCGGGTCTGGCGAAATGGTCGAGACCGATATAGATGTATCCGGCATCGAGAAAGCGCTGGGCCGAGAGCATAAATATGCGCAGGCGCTCCTCGGTCGATGGCAATTGGGCTGCGTCAATTAATCGCTGGGCCTTGAAGCGGTCTGGTAGGTGCGCGTAGTTGTAGAGCGCGACGCGATCGGGCGCCAGCCGGATCACCTCGTCTAGTGTGTGGGCAAAGCTGGCGACAGTCTGCTGCGGCAAACCGTAGATCAGGTCGACGTTAATTGAGAGAAATCCCGCATCGCGTGCGCCGCTGAGTGCGCGTTCCACCACATCGAGTGGCTGGATGCGATTGACAGCCTGCTGGACGTCGGTAGCAAAGTCCTGTACGCCGAAGCTCGCTCGGTTGAAGCCGAGGCGCGCGAGTGGTGAAAGCGTTTTGGTGCTGACGGTTCGCGGATCGATTTCGATGGCGAGTTCTGCGTCGATCGCGAACGCGAAGCGGTTCTGCAGTTGCTGGACAAGCTCTTCGAGCTCGGCAACAGGAAAGAAGGTCGGCGTTCCACCGCCCAGATGCAGCTGCACGGTTCGCCGGTCAGGTCCGAGATGTGACGCGACCAGGTCCATCTCACGAACGAGGTAGCTCAGATATCTAGCGCTGCAGCCATGGTCGTGCGTGATGACCTTGTTGCATGCGCAGAAGTAGCAGAGTGATCTGCAAAACGGCAAATGAACATATAGCGAGAGCGGCGGATTATTCTCGGCAGTAGCACGAGCGGCAAGCTGACGTTCGTATGCCCGCTCCTCGAACCCGGGGTGAAATCGATCTGCGGTGGGATATGAGGTATAGCGAGGCCCCGAACGGTCGAAGTGGCGAACCACCTCCGCGGGAATCTCCGGACTGTCAGGCGTTCGGGATGCCGCTTCCCGCATCCGCGTGCGCTGCTTCGGCTGATAATCTGCTTCGCGGTGTATTCGTTTCTTCATCCCCATCTCCAGAACCTTCCGCGCGGACAGCGCCGCGAACACGGTTGCCCCGATTGTCCTGCATGGAGCCCGGAAAGCTCTGATCTGTGTCAATACGAGGTGTCGTTAGCGCGATAGTCCTGTGTAGGTGAGAGGCGAGGCGCGGGACGTGTTCATGATATACACGGACGTTCGTTCTGGAATAGCGCTACGCTCAGGCGCGCAATCTCGCGAAGCCGGCCGCCTGAAATTATGTGCCTGCGACCGGGCAACGGGACGGCACGCCCCGGCGAGCTCGTGTTGATGGTGACGGCAGAGCCTGCGGCCGAGCGTCCAGAAGTGCATCCAGGACGGGAAGACGTCAGATACGGGCGGGTCGGGTGCGCTAGATAGCCTTGACAACGGCTTCTTCGGGAAGCTGACTGGCTTCGCCCGCGGCACGAATTGCCAATGATCTGCCGTACAGCCTGAGTGGTCGGGCACTGGGTACGCGACGCGTGTCGCGCGGCGCTTTCGCACCCGCCAGATAGATCTGAACTGCGGAGCATCGCGCATGGCTGTGCGGTTCGGCGGCTGCAGGCAGTTTGGCAATGGCTGCGAAATCGGTCCTCCGGGTGCGAGAAACATCTTGGGTACCAGTCAATGCGGTTGAAGGCCCATAGTCCGTCCTCAAGGCTCCCGCTATCTCGACATTCCTACGCGTGACCCGATGTCGCAACTTGACTTCGGGCTCGGGACCGGTTGATCTTGCGCAAGGGCCACCCTGATTTGCGCGTCGACAATTCCCCGCATACATCAACAAGGGGAAAGCGATGAAGCTGATTAAGGCCGTCATGATCGTGGCAAGCCTGTGCGCTACCGGTTTGTTCGAAGTGCTGGCATACGCGGATGACGTAAGCGCGAACGGAAGCACGATGGCAGGCGAGGTGCGGGCGGATGGGATCCACGCCGGTGACGTGCTCGTGCGTCTGCGTGCCATCTCGATCGAGCCCGAAGTACACACCAGCGGCACGTTGTCGTCGCTCGGCGTGGGTGTCAATAACGCACTCGTGCCGGAGTTGGACCTGACCTATATGATCCGCGACGCGATCGGCATCGAGCTGATTCTCGCCACCTCGCGGCACCACGTGACGTCTGGCCTCGGCGATCTCGGTGGCGTGAACGTGCTGCCACCGACGCTGCTGCTGCAATATCACTTCAACCATGCTGGCATGATCCGACCGTATGTCGGCGCGGGGGTCAACTACACGTACTTCTACAACGACGGCCTGAGCGCGGGCTCCGAAGGTATCCAGGTATCACGCAGCAGCTTCGGTCCGGCGGTGCAGGCTGGCGTCGACGTGCAGATCACGAAGACCGTCTTTCTCAACGCGGATATCAAGAAGATCTGGATGCACACGGACGCCTCGGTCGGCGATAGTTCGTTGGGCCGGCTGGACATCGACCCACTGGTACTGGGAATAGGCGTCGGGATGAAGTTTTAGCGAGCGCAGCTAGTGTCCCTTTCCGTTGTTAAGTGCGCACGCTGCTCGGGCTGGGCGCCGATCCGGCTGTGCGTTATCAGGACGACTTCACTGCCATCGACACGGCGGCCAGCCTCGACTGCCTGCAACTGCTGCGTCAAACCTGAGAACCCCGGCAATGGCCCACCTCATCCAAAGGCCCGGCTGCTCCGGCAATGCGCGCCAGAAAGCCCTGCTGCGCATAGCCGGCCACACACTCGACGTGCGCAACCTATTGAGCTGGCTCTGGACCGCCGCACGCTGCGGGCCTTCATGGCGCCGCGGCCGGTCAGCGAGAGGTTCTACCGCGCGGCACGGCGCATCAAGTCGAGCGAAGTGGTGCCGGAAACGATCGACGCCAATGTCGCGCTGGCGCTGTTGCTGGCCGAGCCGCTGCTGATCCGTCGGCCGCTGATGCAATGCGACGAGCGCCGCATGGTCGGCTTCAATGCGGCCTTGGTGCACACCTGGATCGGGCTCGGCGCGCACGCACCGGCCCCGGACATGCCGCACGAAGGCTGCGCCGCAATGACAGACCACAGCTCGCACCAACGGGCGATCCGCTGCGCCCCATCCACCTGAAACGGAGATCTGATCACTATGCCCCTGTACGACTACCGCTGCGCGGCCTGCGGCCACGCATTCGAAACGCTGGTGCGCGCCGGCCACACGCCCGTCTGCCCGCAATGCGGCGGCACAGCGCTGGACAAGCAGGTCAGCGCGCCGGCCTCGCCCGGCAAGAGCCGCGCGATCATCTCCCGCGCGCGGCGTCAGGCGGCGCGCGAAGGGCACCTCAGCAACTATTCGCCGGCCGAGCGCCGCAAGCTGCTGCGCTGAGCCCAACGGGGAATCGCGCTGTCGATGTATATGAACCTCGAGGGCGCCTACGGGATGGCACTCAGTCTCACCGTCTTCATGGCCGGCACGCTGGATCAGGCCACCGCCGACAGCCTGCTGGAACGCGCGAAGGGCATCTGCCCGTATCTCGACGCGTGGCTTCGCAACATTGCGTCAGCACGGCCGCCCTCGCGCTCGCGCGCTTCGATGACCACGACGGATACGTCCTGCGCATGCAGTACGCGCGCCAGCGCGAGGCCGAGTTGCCTGCAGCAGAGTCGCGCCGGCGGCAACGTCGTAGGTCTTGCCCGAAGGCAGTACGGTCAATGTGGTCATGACGGCGATCTTGATAAAAGGCTACGGATAAAGAACGATGGATAGCGGCCACGCTTCACGCGGCCAGTGCGGGTTGCAAGGCATCCACCAACGCTTCGGCGAACCCGCCCAGCGGCATCGCGATGCACGTGATGCCCTGCTCTTCGAGAAAGCGCGCCTCCGTACGCGTCGGTTCGTCGGACAGCACGGCCCAGTGCATGTCGGAGGAGCGCTTCATGATCTGGCGCGCGAAACTGCGTGTGAGCTGGTCATCGAAACGGCAGCCCAGAAACAAAAAACTGCGACCGCTGCGCCACGCCTGCACGGCGGGCGGAATGGGCGTCTGGATATCGATCTCGGTCATGACTTCGACGAAGTCGCTGTCAGAGACCAGGTAGTTAGAGGCCGGCGCATGGCCGCCAATCGGCTTGTAGAGCAGCGCGCCCGAGGCCGGCACGTCATCCAGCAACGCGCCGTCTGCGCTATAGGCCGCGAACCAATGGCCGAAATGCTCGGCCTGCGACAGCCCCTGCAACTGCGCCCAGCCGCCCTGCGGCCGCGCCTGCGCCAGCGCGCAGGCGAAGGTGTCGTCGTACCAGCTGTCGACAACCAGCCCGGCGCCGATCGCAGCCAGCGCGCAATGCAGTGCCGACGGCGTCGGCGTCATGGCGAAGGCCTCATTCATGACGCTCACCAGCGACTTGCGATGCTTGAAGTTTTCGATGAACTGCGCCGCCTGGGTCAGCCGGGTGCGGATCTTGTGCAGCACGCTGACCTTGGCCGTGATGATTTCGGCGAGCGCGAGCGGCGTGGCAGGGACGGCCGTATCGGGGCACAGTGCGAGCAGCGCCGGTCCCAGGTACGGAATGACGCCGCCCGCACACAGGCGTTCGGCGATGGTCTGGACTGAAACGGTCATGGAGTGCGCCTCACAGATAAATGGCGGCGCCAGCGCCCACGTTGGTCGCGGTGTCTTTCAGCGTCTTGACGATGTACTTGACCTGGTCGGTGTCGAGCAGCGTGTGCAGCGGCAGCGCCAGCGCGCGATCGCCGATGCGCTCGGTGTCGGGCAACAGGCCGCTCTTGCGGCCGATCGCATCGCCCGCGTTCATGTAGTGGAACTGCTGATGCAGCGGATGGCTGTAGGCCACCGTCTCAATGCCGCAAGATTTCATGTCGTCGATCATTTGGGCGCGCGCGCTCTGCGTGAAACGCTTGCCCAAATGCACAACATAGAGCATCCAGTGCACTTCTTCGACGTCCTCGGCCACGTAGGCCGGCTTGATCCCTTCGAAGCTTTGCATCTCTTCGTGATACCAGGTCTCGACCTGCTTTCGCTGCGCGAGGCGCGTGTCGAGTTCGGCCAGTTGCGCGAGACCGAGCGCGGCGGTCAGATCACTGATGCCCGCCTGCAGCGGCACCCGCGAGCCGACCGAGACGGACGCGCGGTCCGTGACGCGCCGCTCGCGCAGATAGCGCAGTTCATGGACGAGTTCGTCATCGTCGGTGACGAGCATGCCGCCCGCTCCTGTGCACAGCGCGGACGGGCTGGAGAAGTCGAACACTGATACGTCGCCGAAACAGCCGACGTTGCGGCCCCGGTAGCGCGAGCCCAACGCCTCAGTACTGTCTTCGATCAGCCGCAAGCGCTGCGCGTCGGCCAGTTCGCGCAGCAGCGCCCACGCGGCCGGGTGGCCGTTGGTATTGCCGGCGAGGATGGCGCGCGTGCGAGGGCCGATCTTCTGCGCGGCTTTCTCGGCGCTCAGACAACCGCTCCAGTAGTCGATGTCGGCGAACACCGGCACGGCTCCCACCAGCGTGATCGCCTGCGCCACCTGATGCCAGGTGTGCGACGCGCAGACCACCTCGTCTCCCGGGCCGATCCCCGTCGCGCGCAACGCAATCCAGGTGGCGAGCGTGCCGCTCGCCACCGCGACCGCATACTCCCGGCCAACCCAGCCCGCAAACGCGCGCTCGAACGAATCAAGCATCGGCCCGTCGCTCCAACGCGAGGATTGCAGCACCGCGTTGACGAGATCGATCTCGCGCGCCGCGCAAGCCGGTTCGCTCAACGCGATCTCATCGATTTCCATGCGCCTTGTCCTCAGTCAGGATCAACGCATCGGCCTCTTCAGGCCGCTGCGTGATGGTCCTGTAATACCCGGCCGATATCGCGAAATAGATACTGCGCACACCGAACCGGAGCGCTGCTGTCTCGTCGCGCATCACCGTTGCGCTGACATGCATTGTGCGCACCTCGGGATAACGTTCGTGCCATTGCGCGGCAGCGTCGCGTAGCGTCGGTGCCGTGCGGAGCAGGTCCGCCGCGAAGTCCAATTGCTCGGCGTTGAGGCTCATCTCACTCCTCCACGCCAGCAATGCGCCGCGCTTCGACCGTGATGGGCAGTGGCGTATCGTCGGCCATCGCGGGCAATTCGAGTTGCCAGCCGTTCGCGAGCGTGACGAGACCGCCCCACATCCCGGGCTGCGCCATCGCGACAATGGGCTCTTCCAGGTCCTTCTTTGGCACGTAGGCGCTCAGCGCGCCCTTGCTGTCCTTGCGGATCATGACTTTCATGGTTGCGGACTCCGGAGATTGATGACAGGTTCAAACCAGGTTCAAGCGGGATGCGCTGCTTCCTCCAGCAGTGGACGAAGCAAACGCCGCGTGCAGCCAGCCCACGCGCCAGCTTCAGGTGCGCTGCATGTTCGATCGCGCTGATACGCCACGGTGCCGGCCCTCCGGCGCCGCCGCGTGCAGCCCGCACACGGCCAGGTGATTGGCTTCGGTGGCGCCGCTGGTGAAGATCAACTCTGCGGGCTTGCAACCGAGCGCTCGCGCGAGCGTCGCGCGGGCCGCAGCGAGCGTGCCCTTCGCCTGCTGCCCGACGGCATGCTGCGACGACGCGTTGCCCCACACATCCGTCAGGATGGACAGCATCGCCTGCCACGGCGGAGGCTGGCGGCATGGTCGTGTTGTGGTCGGGATAGATCGTCGCCCGGCTCCGTTAGTTTGCTTCACGGCCAGAACACGCATTCGCGATCGATGCACAGCGTGTCCAGCAGCTCGGCCAGATCGGTGCTCTCATGCTGGAGCATCCATCGGTGCGACGCATGATCGCGCGCGCTCAGGTGCCACATACCGTCTTCATCGCGCGTGAGCCAGGCTATGTCGATCAGCCCGCCATTCGCGTCGACATTGCGGGAGCAGCACGGGCTCTCGACACGGAACCCCTGCCCATCGCGCAGCACGCGCGGCAGCACATAGCGGTAGCGGGTACGCTCGCGCAACGCTTGCTCGATCTGGCGCTGGGTCAGGTCGAACGGGTGGCCCGCGCGCAAACCGTCGCGCGGCGCCGCCGCTTCTGGCGCGCTCGCCTGAACCGTCATGACATGGCTCCTTCTTCGGGTAGCAGGCCGGCGGGTGCGGGCGCAATTTCATACTCCGTGCATCCGACGACACAGTTGCCGAACTCCACCAGATAGACCGGCTCGCCGCTCTCAACCACCTGGCCGACGTTGACGATTTCGCCGACCGTACCCGCCTCGGCCAGACAATCGTCCTGGCCGCGCTCCGGAAAGCTGCCGTCGTTGCACAGGTCATCCAGCGCGATCACGCGCATGCCCCACTGATAAGCAGGCTGAACCGGTTCGATACTCATGCTGACGGCTCCTGCGGATGCGACGTTTCCGGCTGGACCCGCGTGCCGATCTTGTGCAGCGCTTCCGCCCGCTCGCCCAAGCCTTGCAGCACGTCGTCCGGCAGGTTGTCGAGCGTGCATAGCTCTTTCGCGCGCATGCCGACACGGTGGCCGCTCTCGACGAAATACACCGCGTAGATATAGAACTGCTGAAGGAAGGTGTCGATGCTGGTGACGTAGCCAATCTCGCCCTTGTTCACCAGCACTTCGCCGATGTCCTTGCCGTTGTAGGTGCCGTCGTTGCGGATCACCGCGCGTGCGATCACGCGCTCGCCGTAGTTGAAACGCGGGGGAAACGCGACCTCGATCAGGTCGTCGTCGCGGTTGATGTCAGCCATGCTTCACTCCTGCTGATCGTTGCGTCTGTCCGGTGGTCATCACGTTAGCGACCTCGCCCGACTGCCGGCGCTGCCGCGCGAGCGCGCGCACCTCTTCGTCCGCGTCATCCAGCAGCGACGCCACGATTTCGCCAGCGGCGCGCCGCGCGACTTCCCAGCGCACTCGCCAATCGGGATCGAACGCGAGGCGCGATAGCAGCGTCGCGGGCAGACGCTCGGCGACGATGCGGCGTACCTCGACCTTGCTGTCGTCGGCAATACGCAGCAACGCGGGCATCTCAAGACGCTCGGCCAGTCGCATCCGGACTACGCGATCAGGGTCGCCGATCATCTGCGGCAGCAGCGCGAGCGGCAGACGCTGCGCCACCCATTCGCGCACGCCGTAGTCGGAATCGCCCCGCATGCCGACCAATGCAGCAGGCGACAGGCGCTGCGCCACGCGAATCCGCACCTCGCGATGCGGATCGTGGATCAGGCGCGCCAGTTGCGCCTGCGGCAATCGCAACGCGAGCTGCAGCCGGACCATCTCGTCCGGGTCGCCGAGCAATGCCGGCACACAAAACACACCGGCGTGACTCTCTGGCCCGCAACCGTGCTCCGCCGGCAACTCGCGGAACCGCACGTACCCGCAGCCGGCGCAGTCGAGCGGGCCGCCCTGCCAGTGGCGCGGTGCAATGTCGCCGCCTGGTACGCGCACGTTCTGTACGCTCATGGTTGCGTCCCCGTCCAGCCGCGCGTCGGATACGCACTCAGCGCATCCATTGCATCGTCGGACCCGACGCCGGTCTCATGACGATCCAAGACCTGCGAAAGCAGCGCGCCCCCCACCCGGTCTTCGGGATCGAGCCGGCGCAATTCGCGCAGTAGCATGCGCGCTTCTTCAAAGTCGCCGAGACGCATGTTGAGGTACGCGAGGCCCTTCAGCGTGAACAGATAAAAACGCGCGGCCGCGTCATAACGCGTGGTCACGATCGCGGCCGCAAGCGGTTCGTCGCCGAAATCTGAGCCCAGCGCGGTGCGGGCGACCGCCAGCGCGTCTTCGCCGATCGCACGTGCCTGCGCCAATTGATGGCCGTAGAAGTAAAAGCGGTACAGCGCGATCAACGGCACCGGATGGCGCGGCGCGGCGGCGCGGGCGCGTTGCAACAGCGCGAGCGCCTCGTCGGGGCGCTCGCGCAACCGACCCGCCTCGGCGATCAATGCATTGACGCCTGACGGCAAGCCGCCGCCAATCGCGCTCTGCGCAAACGCGGTCATTGCGTCGTCGAGGGCACGGTCGCCTGACTCCATCGCCATCGCTCCTCTTCAGGAGATCTGACGCGGCAGCGGCGGCCGCCCGCGGCCAATCGCGCTGACATCGATGGTCGCCACGCTCGGCGGCGCCGACTCCGCACTGCTGCTGCAACCACAAGCGACCTGGTTCGGATTGGAGAAGATAAAGCCGGACTGAGTTGGCGTGTCGGCGAAATCGATCGTTATGCCTTCGAGCATCAGCCGGCTCTCAGCCGGCAGGAATACGCGCAGGCCGTTGATGTCGAGTTCCTGTTCGCCTGGTTGCAGCGCCGGCTCGGCGGTGAATTCCGCGGTATAGCCGGAACAGCCGCCGGCGCTCACCACAAGACGAAAGCCGGCGCCAGCCGGCAGGCCCGAAAAGCGCACGATACGACGCATGAACTTCTCGGCGGCGCTCGTAACAGTTACGTTGGACAGCATGATGCGTAGTCTCCTGATGGATGAATGGCCGGCCCGGCCACGAGCCAGACTCAAACCTGAACGATGCAGCCGTCCACGGGACACACGGCGACGCACTGCGGGTCGTCGTAGTGGCCTTCGCATTCGGTGCATTTCTTGGGGTCGATCGCGAACACGCCGCCTTTCTCGCTGATCGCGACATTGGGGCATTCGGGTTCGCAGGCCGAGCATCCCGTACAGGTGGACGCAATTATCTTCAGAGGCATGGAGGCTCTCCTGTTGTCCTGTCTGGAAGGGTGTGGGGTGTCACGCCGCTGAGGCTGACGAGGTGTAAGCACCCTGGCGGATCGAAGCATCGCCGCGGTCCCGGTGCACGATGGCGCCGCTGGCGATGCGACTGCGATAGTCGTTGAACCAAGCAAGCACCGCTTTTTCGATAAATTCGCCGACGTACTGATCGACCGGCTCGATGCCCGCTTGCGCCAGTTCGTCTTTCGGGCAGGCGCCGATCTTCGCGACCAGCACCGCGTGGCAGTCGTGGAGCGCGCGCACGACCGACGGTAGTTGCTCGTCGTCGCCGTAACCGCCCAGGCAATACAGGTCCACCCGGCGATGGCCGACGAACAGCGCTTCGGCTGCCGAGACCTCGAAGATCTGAAACTCCGTGACGTGCCCGAAGTGCTCGTTGACCCGGCCGCCGCCCTTCGTTGCGACCGCGACCAGCGCCTTCATGCCGTCGGCGATGCCGATCTCGCGAGAGACAGCCAGCGCTTCCTGCTTCGCGTCGTGCTGCGCCTGACGCTCGGCTTCGACGCGCTTCTGGTATTCACGGCGGCGGTCGAGGTCGTAGACCACTTCCATCTGCTCGATCTTGTCGAGCGTGAAATCCTCGCTGCGGTCCTCGCCCAGCAGGCCAACCGCATCCGCGCGGCACTGGCGGCAATGACGCATCAGGTTGGCGCCCGCCCATGCAGGCGTCCTGCACGGCCTTGAGTTCCTGCGCAGTCGGTCCGCGCTGGCCGCTCAGGCCAAAGTGAGTGCCGTGCTCGGGCTCCGAGATCAGCGGCATGATGTTATGCAGGAACGCGCCGCGTTTCTTGACGTCGCGGTTGACCTCGATCAGGTGCTCCTCGTTGATGCCGGGAATCAGCACCGAGTTGATCTTGGTCAGCACGCCGCGTGCGGTGAGCATCTCGAGACCCTTCATCTGCCGGTCATGAAGGATGCGGGCTGCTTCGTAACCGGTCACGCGCTTGTGCTTCCAGAAAATCCACGGATAGATTTTCTCGCCCACCGCCGGGTCGACCATGTTGATGGTGATTGTCACGTGGTCGATGTTGTACTTGCAGATTTCGTCCACGAGGTCGGGCAACGCCAAGCCATTGGTCGACAGGCACAGCTTGATGTCCGGCGCCTGTTCCTGCAGCATCCGAAACGTCTCGAAGGTCTTCTTGGGGCTCGCCAGCGAATCACCGGGACCGGCGATGCCAAGCACCGTCATCTGTGGAATCTCGCTTGCGACCGCCACGACCTTCTTCACTGCCTGTTGCGGCGTTAGCTTCTGAGAGACCACGCCGGGACGCGACTCGTTCGCGCAGTCGTATTTGCGGTTGCAGTAGTTGCACTGGACGTTGCAAGCCGGCGCCACCGCCACATGCATGCGCGCATAGTGATGATGGGCTTCTTCCGAGTAGCATGGGTGATTCTTGACCTTCTCCCAGATGTCCGGCGGCATGTCGTCGAGACTACCCGACGCGCCGCAGCTGGCCTTACCCTCGCCACCGTGCGTGCCGCAGCCGCCACCGGTGGACGGGTCTTCGATCTTCACGCCGAGCGGTTTAATCTGCCCGATGCTGATATAGGCCGCTGCGGGCAAGTCGCTCGCATTTGAACTCGCTTGCATGGATATCTCCTCGCAACCAACGGCGGCCGCGCGCAAGCCATAGAGCCAGATCCATGCCACTCGACAAGAACGCCAGGAATCAACGAGTTAGGATATATTTCGCAGTTCTGTTTGATCCCGGCGCGCGACGTATCCCTACAATTTCGTTGCGTCGTGTCGGTGTTGCGACAAATCTCACACGACCCGGACAGCATGTTCTGAACCAGCGAGGCCTGAAACGACGGCGAGATATCGCCGATCTCGTCAAGGAACAGCCTACCGCCGTGCGCCAGTTCGAAGCAGCGCTTACTTGGCCCCTCCGCGCCGGTGAACGCACCGTTCTCGTGGCCGAACAGCTCGCTTTCCCGCAGGCACTCAATCAACGCCGCGCAATTGCCCCGACGAACGACTCGCTGCTGTCTGGACCGCGCCACCCATGCAAACAGGAGCGCCGGTTCATCGTTCACGTTGGGCACGATCACCCCAATGCCGCTCCTTCACGCGCGGCCGACGGTGCCTTCGCCGGGCCGGAACTGAAGACGCTACTGCTCGTCACACGAAAGACCCGTAGCGCTCAGGCCGCGCAGTTGCCCGTCCGGTTCGGCCAGCACCACAAAGGCGCGCCGCCACTCCATCGTCTGCACAAAATAGTTCAGGGACTCGCGGAAGGCTTTCGCCACATCGAGCGACGAAACCAGCGTCTTGCTCACCTCGTAGTTGCCGTCCAGCGCTTGCCGGGCAACGCTTGCCTGAATGTTCACCATTGACTTCCCCTTCGTGCGCTGAGCGCTTTCGATGTACCAGCGCAAGGCGCACGATCGACGCAAAGACACAGCGTTTGAAGTAAGCGCATTTCTACGCGAGCCATCGCGCATGGCAATCCCGCGCGCGTAACGACAAATCCGACAAAAAGAACGGCGGCAATCCTCACTCGTCGGGCGCATCGACACAAAAACAACAGCGAAACAACAGCGGCCCAACTGAAAGAGGCCACTAGAGCGTGAAAATCCACTGGCATGGAAGTTGCCCTGAAGGTCGCATTACCCCGCTTTCAGGAGCCTGCGATGTCGGATTTCCAACGCGTCAGTACCGGCCTCCATCCGCGCGGCGCCAACCCGGTCCCTCTGGATCATGCCGCCACCACGCCGGTCGATCCGCGCGTGATCAGACGCATGCTGCCTTACCTGACCATATGTACGGCAATCCTGCCAGCCGTTCGCATGCCTATGACTGGGTCGGCGAAGAAGCGGTGGAACTGGCCCGCGAGCAGGTCAGCTCGCTCGTCAACGCGGACCCGCACGCGATTGTCTGGACCTCCGGAGCGACGGAATCGAACAACCTCGCGATCAAGGGTGCCGCGCACCTTCATCGCGCCAAAGGCAATCCCCTGGCGACGCTCACGACCGAGCACCAGTCGGTGCTCGGCGCGATGCTCGAACTTGATCGCGATGGCTTCGAGGTCACAGTGTTGCCGGTGCAAGAAAGCGGTCTCGTGGACCTCGCCGTGTTCGAAGCAGCGCTCCAGCCGGGCGCCGTGCTTGCGTCGGTGATGTTCGTCAACAACAAGACGGGCGTGATCCAGGACATCGCCGCAATCGGCGCGCCCCGCCGCGCCCGGGGCATCCTGCCGCTCGTGGATACCGCGCAGGCCGCCGGCAAGGTGCCGATCGATCTCGCCGCTTTGCCAGTCGATCTGATGTCGTTCTCGGCTCACAAGATGGACGGCCCCAAAGGCATTGGCGCGCTGTATGTGGGGCTCCGGCCGCGCATGCGGATCGCGTGCCGAATGCACGGCGGCGTCCACGAGCGCGGCATGCGTTCGGGGACGTTGTGCACGCATCAGATCGTCGAGGAACTGCCATTGCCGCCGGTCGAGATCCAATGCTCGGTTCTCGCCGAGGACGCGATCAAGGCGGCCGTGTCTGACTTTCGCTCGCGCCAGACGATTCGAGGCGCAGCAGCCGACGACCTGTAACTCGCCGAGCAACCGACCTGCTCGTCTAACCCGAAGTGAGTCCATTCAAGCCTGAGAGGAACCTCCATGGAAACGCTCACCCAACCGGCTTCCGCCACACCCGGCGTCACGCCCGGCCTACTCGAATTCACGCCTCAGGCCGCTGCGAAAGTGGCCTCGTTGATCGAGGAAGAAGGCAATCCCAACCTGAAGCTGCGGCTGTACGTGTCCGGCGGCGGCTGTTCGGGCTTGCAGTACGGCTTCGCGTTCGACGACCAGGTGGCGGACGACGACATGCAGATCGTCACGGACGGCGTCACGCTGCTAGTCGATTCGATGAGCCAGCAATACCTGCCCGGCGCGCGCATCGACTACGAAGACGGCCTGGAAGGTTCGCGCTTCGTCATTCACAACCCCAATGCGCAGAGCACCTGTGGCTGCGGCAGTTCGTTTTCCGTGTGAGGCAATCATGAAAATCTCACTGACTGGCGCCTCTCGACGACGAGGAGAACAACCAGTTCGACAATGCGTGGGGCCTTGACGTGCAATCGCGTCTCGCGGGCTGCGTGAAGCTGCGCGACGCCGACCTGACGATCGAACTGCCGCCACATACGCGCGACCTCGCGCGTGAGCGTTGAGGGCATGCGTCCTTAGCGCTGTGCGGCCTCTTCAAGCGCCGTAGCGGTCATCGCCGCGAGCGCATAGCCGCGCTGATAGCCGCCGCCTGTGTTTATCTTCCCGGATCGCCGTTCCTATGGATAGCCAATCCTTACAGCGTTTGCATCGCGCCGACCGCGTCCGCACGTCCTGGCTGACCACGCCCATCGCATCGCGCATCGCTTTCTGCAGCGCCGTGTTCATCACTACACCTGGCTGTTCGAAACAGGACATTCGCGACAGGTCTTCGTTGGAACCGCTTCATCACAGCGCAAGCGAACACCGGAAAGCCCCGCGGCAAGCGGCTATTCGCACTAACCGTGCATGGCGCAGTACTTGCGAACCGTATGATCAAATGCCTAAAGGACAACTTCCCGTGTCGAATCCGATCATCAACGACACCACACTGCGCGACGGCGAACAGACCGCTGGCGTCGCATTCACGGTTGCCGAAAAATGCGCGATTGCCGAGGCGCTCTCAAGCGCCGGCGTATCCGAACTGGAGATCGGTATCCCCGCGATGGGTGCCGAGGAAATCGATTGCATCCAGACCATCGTCGCGCTGAATCTCGACGCCGATCTGATGGTGTGGGGCCGCCTCACCGACGCGGACCTGGCGTCGGCCTTGTGCTGCAATCCCGACATCATTCACCTGTCGATTCCCGTGTCCGATATTCACCTTCAACACAAATTGCGCCAGCCGCGCTCGTGGGTGCTCGCGCAGGTGAATCGCGTGATCAGCGCCGCCGTCAAAAGCGGCCGCAAGGTTTCGCTGGGCGCGGAGGATGCCTCGCGCGCGGACCCCTCGTTCCTTGCCGACGTGGCGCGGCACGCGCAACAGTGCGGTGCGCAACGCATCCGCTTTGCGGACACGCTCGGCATCCTCGATCCTTTTTCGACCTATGAAGCGATTGCGCGATTGCACGACGCGGTCGATCTGGAAATCGAAATCCACGCGCGCAACGACCTCGGGCTCGCGACCGCGAACACCCTTGCCGCACTGCGCGCCGGCGCAACCCACTCCAGCACCACTGTCAATGGTCTCGGCGAACGCGCCGGAAATGCCGCGCTGGAGGAGATCGTGATGGGCGTGCGCCATATCATGGGTCGCAACACCGGCGTCGACACGACCGCGCTGTTGAGCATCTCGCGGCTTGTCGAACGGGCTTCAGGACGCCCGGTCGCGCTGAACAAAAGCATTGTCGGCGCCAGCGTATTCAGGCCCGAGTCCGGCATCCACACAGACGGGCTCGCGAAGAATGCATCGACCTGCGAGAGCTTCGATCCTGCCGAACTCGGTCGCGAACGCTCGGTCGTGCTCGGCAAGCATTCGGGTTCGCAAAGCGTGCGCCGGGCTTATGACGCGCTCGGCCTGGCCGTCAGTGAAAAGCTGCTCGTGCTGCTGCTGACCCGTATCCGCCACCATGCCACCCAGCACAAGCAAACGCCCAGCGCCGCCGACCTGTATCGCTTCCTGATCGAGTTGCGCTACACCGTCGGAGAATTGTCATGAGCGGCGTTGTAGTCGGCTTCACGAAGTGCGTCGCGCGACCCGAACAGTCGGGCACGACGACGCCGTGTGCCACCAGCGGCGCCTGCGACAAGTACTTCGCCGAGCCGACGCTCTGTCCATACCTATCCTCATCCGCTTGCAAGGAGTAAACGCGATGGAAAGCTTTGTCCAGCAACTCAAGGCGCTGTCCTCAGCCGAGGACTTCCTGCAGTTCTTCGGCATTCCGTTCGACCAGAAGGTCGTCAACGTGAGTCGACTGCACATCCTCAAGCGCTTCTTTCAGTACATCCAGCAACAGGACGCGCTGCCGGAAGGCGACGAACCCGCCCTGTTCGCGTCATATCACGCGCTGCTGCTGAAGGCTTACGGCGACTTCGTCACCTCCACGCCGGCGCAGGAAAAAGTGTTCAGGGTGTTCCGGGACACAAATGGGAGGCAGCACGTTTCAGTCGACAGTCTGCGCGCGTCGCTGCCCGCGCGCACCCTTGCCTGACAGGTGGAGCAAGACCATGCACATCGTTAAGACCATGCACATTGTCGTCTGCATCAAGCAGGTCCCGGACTCGACGCAGATCCGCGTTCATCCGGTCACCAACACGATCATGCGCCAGGGTGTTCCGGCGATCGTCAACCCCTATGACCTGTTTTCACTCGAAGAGGCGCTGCGACTGAAGGACCGCTTCGGCGGCAAGGTCACGTTGCTTTGCATGGGCCCGCCGCAGGCCGAGGAAGCGCTGCGCAAGTGCATCAGCTTCGGCGCGGACGACGCCGTGCTGCTCACCGACCGTGCATTCGCTGGCGCGGATACGCTCGCTACGTCGTACGCGCTAGCAGCGGGTATCCAGCAGATCGCGAAGGAGCAAGCGGTTGACGTCGTGTTCACTGGCAAGCAGACGATCGACGGCGACACCGCGCAAGTCGGCCCCGGTATCGCCAAACGCCTCGGGCTGCAACTGCTGACCTACGTGTCGCGCATCGTCGAGACCGTTCTCGATGCGCGCACGATCACCGTCGAGCGACGCGCCGAGGGCGGCGTGCAGGTGCTCAGGACTGCGCTGCCGTGCCTGATCACAATGCTGGAGAACACCAACGAACTGCGTTTTGCGACGCTGCCCGCGATGATTCATGCGGCCGGCTATCCGGTGCACAAATGGAACTGCGAACAGGCCGGCATCGAAGACCTCAGCAAGATCGGGCTGAAGGGCTCGCCGACAGCGGTCAGAAAAGTCTTTGGACCGACGCCGCGCAGCGAGAAAGCGGAGATGCTCGACCTCGACGCATCGAGTCTGTGCGACGTGTCGGTGAACCTGCTGCAAAAGATCTTCACGCGCCATCCAACCCTGGAAGCTGACCTGCTGATGAAGGAGGGGTCATGAACGCACCCGCCGCCCCCGCGAAGAAACCCGCCGGCCGTGCGGGACGCAACCTCGAACTGCCGGAACACCTGAAGGCCTACAAAGGCGTCTGGGTCTTTATCGAGCACGACCGTGGACACGTGCACAGCGTCTCGTGGGAACTGCTCGGTGAAGCGCGCAAATTGGCCGACACGCTCGGCAGCCGAGTGGGCATCGCGGTGCTCGGCGGCGCGAATGAACCGCTCGAACAGTTCGCCGCAGAAGCCTTCACTTACGGCGCGGACGATGCGTACATCGTCCACGACCCGGTCTTGCAAGGCTATCGCAACGAGCCGTTCACGAAAGGGCTGACCGACCTCGTCAACCGGCATCAGCCTGAGATCCTGCTGCTGGGCGCGACGTCGATGGGCCGCGACCTCGCCGGCTCCGTAGCGACGACCCTGCTGACCGGGCTGACCGCCGATTGCACCGAACTCAACATCGATCCCGCGTCGCGGGCGCTGGCGGCGACGCGCCCCACCTTCGGCGGCTCGCTGTTGTGCACGATCATGACGCTCGCGTACCGTCCGCAGATGGCGACGGTGCGCCCGCGCGTGATGCCGATGCCGCTGCGCGACGCCGAACGCACCGGCAACATCGTCCATGGAACGCTGGGGATGATCGAGACGGACATCGTCACGAGGCTGCTCGACTTTATCCCGGATGCGAGCAGCAACCGGATCAACCTGCCCTATGCCGATGTGATCGTGAGCGGCGGCAAGGGGTTGAAGAGCCCTGAGAACTTCCAGTTGGCGTTCGAACTGGCGAACGTGCTCGGCGGCGAAGTGGGTGCGACCCGGCCATGCGTGCAGGCCGGCTGGGTCGAGGGGGAGCGCCAGGTGGGACAGACCGGCAAGACGGTGCGGCCCAAGCTCTACATCGCCGCCGGCATATCCGGCGCGATCCAGCACCGCGTGGGCATGGAAAGCGCAGACGTGATCGTGGCGATCAACACCGACCCGAACGCACCCATCTTCGATTTCGCACACTACGGGATTGTCGGCAATGCGTTGCAAGTGTTGCCCGCGCTGAAGCAGGCTTTTGTGGAGCATTTGACCCGGCGCCGCAAGCAGGCTGCCTGAGGAGAATCACGATGAGAAAACCTTCACAGTTCGATGTGATTGTGGTCGGCGCCGGTCCGTCCGGCAACGCTGCCGCTTACACGATGGCCAAGGCAGGTCTGGAAGTGCTGCAGATCGAGCGGGGCGAATATCCGGGCAGCAAAAACGTTCAGGGTGCGATCCTGTACGCGAAGGCGCTCGAAGAGATCATCCCGGACTTCCGCGACGACGCGCCGCTGGAGCGCCACATCATCGAGCAGCGGATGTGGATGCTCGACGATACGTCGTTTGTCGGTACACATGTGCGCAGCGAGGATTACAACAAGCCGCCCTATAACCGCTATACGATCATCCGCGCGCAGTTCGACAAGTGGTTTTCATCGAAAGTGCGCGAAGCCGGCGCACTGCTGCTCTGCGAGACCACGGTGAAGGAACTGATCATGGACGGCGACGTGGTGGTCGGCGTGCGGTGCGATCGCGAGCACGGCGATGTCTATGCCGACGTGGTGGTGCTCGCCGACGGCGTGAATTCGACGCTCGCGCGCAAGGCGGGCTTTCATGGAGAGATCGGGGCCGGCAACGTTGCGCTCGCCGTCAAGGAGATTCTCTTCATGCCAGAGGAGACGATCCGCCAGCGCTTCAACGTCGGCGAGGACGACGGCGTCGTGATCGAGATGGTCGGCAGGATCACCGACGGCATGATGGGCACTGGCTTCCTCTATACCAACAAGGAATCGCTCACCATAGGCGTGGGCTGCATGCTGAGCGACTTCAAGAAAAACCCCAACCGCACGAGCCCCTACGTGCTCCTCGAAAAGATGAAGCAGCACCCGTCGATCGCACCGCTGATTGCGGGCGGCGAGATGAAGGAGTATTGCGCGCATCTGATTCCCGAAGGCGGTTTTCACGCAATCCCGCAGGTCTACGGCAACGGCTGGATGATCGTTGGCGATTCAGGCGGTTTCGTGAACGCCGCTCACCGAGAAGGATCGAATCTTGCGATGACCACGGGACGCCTCGCCGCCGAAACGGTGATCCACGCGAAAGCCGCGGGCCAAGGCTACCGCGCCGGCACGCTCAAGGCCTACAAGGCCGCGCTCGATCAGAGCTTCGTGATGAAAGACCTGCACAAGTACCGCGACATGCCGGCCGTGCTGCACCAGAATCCGCAGTTCTTCACGACCTACCCCGACCTCATGGCGCGCGCCGCGCGCACGATGATCACGGTCGACGGTAAGGACAAGAAAAGCAAGGAGCGCGAGATTTTTTCGAGCTTCCGCACAGCCCGTTCGCTTTCCGGCATCGTGGGTGACGCCTACAAACTCCTGAGGGCCTTCCGATGAGCACCCTACCCGTCAACGTAGAGGAAAAGCTGTTCCAGAACCGTTATCGCGTCGATGCAGGACGGCCGCACGTCCACATCAAGGATGCCGACGTCTGCCAGAGCGAATGCAGCGCGAAGAGTTGCACCTTCGTCTGCCCGGCCTCGTGCTACAAGGCCGAAGGCAACGGCGCGGTGACGCTGATCACCGACGGCTGCCTCGAATGCGGCAGTTGCCGCATCCTCTGTACCGACCACCAGAATATCGAGTGGGACTACCCGCGCGGTGGTCACGGCATCCTGTTCAAGTTCGGTTGAGGAACATCGTCATTGCCAGACCAGAACGACATGTGTTTGCTTGCACCGAGAACCGGCCGCCGCCGCATCCGCGGGGCGCCGGGCGGCAAGGGCTCGACCGCGCTGCTGAAGGCCTTCTGGGCGGAACAGCAGAAACGCTAGGCGCCCGATACCGTCGCGATCACGTATTCGGGCTGCCTCGGCTCGTGCGATCAGGGCGCGCACGTGCTCGTCTATCCCGACGCGGTGCTCTACAGCGGCGTGACGATGGCCGACGCGGAGAAAATCTTCACGCGTCACCTCGAAGGCGGCGAACCGGTGCAGCGCCTCATCCCTGCGGAGACGGTGTGGTGAACCTGCTGTCCGGGGTCGAGTCGACCGAACTGTTCGGCGGCGAGGTGTCGGCCGCCATGCGGCGCCTCATCGAAGGCCTGCACGGCGCGCCGGCCGAGCAGATCGTCGCGGTCCTGTGGAGCGTCACGCTGACCTCTCCGCAAAGCCTTGCCGCCTACTATCTGCTCTACAAGTTCCATGCCGGACGCTGCGAACTCGATGAGGCAGAGCACGCGGCCCATCTGGGACTAATAGCATCTGCGCATGCCGCCGGGTTGAATGAGAACTGGCAGATGGTACAAGCCGGCGACGCGAACTTCCACGCGCCCGGTCCTGCCTGCTTCTGGCTGTTCACGCTAAAGGCGCTCGCCTTCATCGGCCTGCGGCGCGGCGAACGCGAAACCGCCACACAGTTGATCGCACAACTACGGCAACTCGATCCGGCGGATCACCTCGGCTTCGGCGCTGCAACGGTCCGTCTGAGGAGACACACGATGTCCAAACAGCCCGCCATCGCATCGTTGGCCGACGACAATCTGGCAGCCGGCGGCGTGGCAGCAGTCGACCGTGCGCTGAGCGCGACATGGCCAACGAACCGGCGATGACAGCGCCGCGTTCGCACCACCTTAGTCGAGATACGGACCGCCCCCTAAGGTCGGACGTGCTGTTCTCGACGCTTACCGAATTAGCGCCGACACGGGGGCCGCTTCCGATCGTGATCGTGCCAAGGTCCGCCAAATCCAGATTTGACTTGTCCGAGCCATTCGCCTCAGTCGCGATGTCGCGGCCCCGACACGCCGCAAGTCCGACAGTCCTTTCAGAGACGCTTGATCTCGACACCGTATTTCCTCAGCGCGTAGCCAATCTGGCGCGGCGTCAGTCCAAGCAGCCGCGCCGCCTTTGCCTGCACCCAGCCGGATCTTTCCATGGCGGCGATGAGACGCTCGCGGTTGGTCATCTTCGCATCACTTCCGAGGACTGCGCCGCAAGCCGCTAACGGAGCCCGCTCGCTGCCGACAGGCTGGACCGCAGCAACCGCGCCCGACGTCGCAGCCTCAGCCCGCGGCGTAGCGGGCTTCACGGGCACTGGTACGATTGGCCCGGGCTGCAGCGCCATTTCGTCCGATCGGCTCTTCCACAGCATCGCGGACAGGCACTGGCCGTGGCAGCAGGCAAAGTCGTTTCTCACGATCGCTGGTCCCGGCGCCAGGGTCGCGCTCCGCTGCACGCAATTCTCGAGCTCGCGGACATTGCCGGGAAAACCGCAGTTCATCAATACTTCAATCGCGCTCGCATCGAAGGTCAGCGTACGGCCGTTCTCGCTGTTGAAATTCTTGAGAAACTCAACGGCGAGGAGCGGAATATCACTGCGCCTTTCACGCAACGGCGGCAACAGCAAGGGAACCACGCTGATGCGATAATAAAGGTCGGCGCGGAACTCGTTCCTTGCCACCGCCTCTTCCAGGTTTTTATTCGTGGCGGCAATCACGCGAACATCGACCTTAATGGTCTGGTTGCTGCCGACGCGCTCGAATTCTTGCTCCTGCAGGACGCGCAGCAGCTTTGCCTGGAACGAGGCCGAGATCTCGCCGATCTCGTCCAAAAAGAGCGTCCCCTTGTCGGCGAGCTCGAAGCGCCCCTTGCGCGAATTGAAGGCGCTGGTAAAGGCACCCTTCTCATGACCGAACAATTCGGATTCCAGCACCGTCTCATGGAGCGCCGCGCAATTGAGCTTGATGAAGGGCCGCTTGGCGCGCGGCGACAGCTCGTGAACGGCCTTGGCGACCAGCTCCTTCCCGGTACCGGATTCGCCGCGCAACAGAACTGTGCTGTTCGATTCGGCTACCACCGCGATCTTCGCGAGCAGCCCGCGCAGCGCCGGGCTGTCGCCAATGATCCCCTCGATCTGAAACTTCTTACGCTCCCCTGCAGGGTGCTTGAGCTCGGACAATGGCTTTTGCAGCCCGTCCTTCCCCGCCATCAGTCGCTCGCGGTCGCTCTTGAAAAAGCGATGCAGCTTCACCGTCTGCCCCACCAGGTTGGCGACCATGGTAAGCAGCGGCACGTCGTAATCGAGCCGGAAGTTCGACCCATAGTCCAGGATGCGGTCGATGGTCAGCGTGCCTACGACTTTCGCGTCGATGCGAATAGGGACGCCAATGAACGACACTCGCACGTTGTCGGAGGCACCGAGCACGCCCATGTCGGCGGCACTGAAGCCCGAATGCACCGCTATGTTCTCGGCGACGAGCGGCCTGTCCGACGCCATGATCTGGTCGATTGCCTTCTGCGGCAGGCGCATCCGGTAGTGCTCATCGCTGCCTTCGCTCCAGTCCGCGCCAACGGTAATGTCCGGTACGCCATCATCGTCGAAGAGAGAGACGATACCGAGCCGCATCTGAACAAACGATTGCAGGAGATCAATGACGTTGGCCAACGTGACTTCGAGCCGGTAGGGGGCGGTGAGTACCTTCGATATTTCGAAGATGCCGGTAAGCACGCTCTCGTGCCACTGCACAATAGGGACCGCGTGGTCCGTCTCGGACTTTGAGCTAGGCCTTTCGCGTACGGAAGCGATATGCAGCATGACGACGTCCCCGTTGTGGGGACCGTGCTCCCCGTCACCTTGTTCGGATTTGCGGGCATTGTGTTGCATATCATCCTCGATCTAGCGCCCAATTTCACGGGCTGACTTCAAAAGATAATGCCTTTTCATGGAAGGACGGTGAAACTGTAGTGCCTTGATTTACTTATTTTCTGCGTTTGCGATCTCGCTGTGTGGATTCCGTTAGGAACGCGAGTTCCATTGATGTCGCTCAAATCAACTGCGATTTGTCTACTCCAGGTGCAGCCGATTACAGGTGTCGTCCATCATTGATTGCTGCCTCGGTGCCCGTGAGATAACTCGCCGCATCCGAGCATAGGACGAAGATGATCTATCTTTGTGACCTCTTCGGGCGTGCCCACCCGGCGCAGCGGGATATTTGGCACAAGAAGCGCTTCCGTGTCGGGCGACAAAATGTCCGTCTTGAACTGGCCGAGGACGTATGGAAACTGTTTTCAGATCGTCAGATCCGAGCCTATCGGTCCGATTAATCTGGTTTGATAAGTCATGGCTGCGTTAGCGTAACGTTTCAAGTGCAAAAAAAAGCCCCTCCGGGCTCTAGGTGCCAGCCATCCTCACTACCTCTATTGTTTTGGCAACCCCAAGTATCTTCACGACGCGCTTCAGGTTGGTAGGCCAACACCTGTAGACTCATTTCGGTGCTGACCCGTCCGAGCGTTCGGGTCAGGAAGTGTGTGGCCCCCAATCCAGTGCTTCAGCGTGCCGAAGACATGTTCGACAGTGCTTCTGCGGATGGTCATTGCATCAGGCTTGCGCTCTAGCCGACGCTGCATTGCCTCAAGTATATGCTCATGTTCCCATCGTCGAATGCCCCGGTAGTCGCTGGGTGACATCGTTCCTTGAGCGGGCAACGCGGGCAGGCGGTAAGCGCCTCGCGTCGGCCGTTCGTGATGTGTCGCGCGCATGTGGCACGCTATCGGTAACGCGTTGATCGATACCTCGCGGATACCGGCAGGAGACGTTGCGGCGATCAGGTTGTCGCTGACGGCGGAGTGGATTGCGTGGGCAACTTGCCGACCATGTTCCAGGGCAGCAGTTCGTCGATGCGACTGATTTTGTGGTCCGCGATGTGAGTCAGGATGTATTCCAGATATGCACGGGGGTTGATGTCATTCAGTTTGCACGAGCCGATCAGACCGTACATGGCAGCGGCCCGTTCGCCTCCACTGTCGGAGCCTGCAAACAGGAAGTTTTTCCTCCCCAGACTTACACAGCGCAGAGCGTTTTCGGCGAGAGCGTTGCTGATCTCAATACGACCGTCTTCGCAGTACAGAACGAGTGCGTTCCATTGATTGAGCGAGTAGCGTATCGCCTTGGCCAACTCGGATTTTGCCGACAGGGTCGCGATCTTGTCCGTCATCCACGCCTTGATGGTCGCGAGCACCGCGAGGCTTCTCTCCTGCCGTACGCGCAATCGTTCGGCGGCGGGCTCGCCCCGGATATCAGCCTCAATGTCGTAGAGTTCGCCGATCAGCTCGAGTACGTGCCTTGTCGACTCAGTCGGCGTGCGGACATGAACGTCGTATATGTACCGTCTCGCGTGATCCCAGCAAGCCGCCTCACGAATCTTGCCGCCTGCATACAGCTCGTCGAAACCACCGTAGGCGTCGGCCTGCAGGACGCCCTTGAATCCGGCCAGATGAGTCTGCGGATGTATCCCCTTTCGGTCGGGCGAGTAGGCAAACCAGACTGCGGCCGGGTCCGTCGAGCCCGAACGGCTGTCGTCGCGAACGTACACCCACAGGCGACCCGTGCGCGTCTTTTTGTTGCCCGGTGCAAGCACCGGGATCGGCGTGTCGTCCGCGTGCAGCTTGAACGTTGCCATCGTGTAGACGCGCAGCGCTTCGGTCAACGGCTCGCACAAAGCCTCGCACTGGCCGACCCAGCGCCCCATGCTGGCGGGGTCGAGCTTAACGCCGTCACGCGCGGCAATTGCCGACTGCCGGTACAGCGGTTGATGATCAGCGAACTTCGAAACGAGGATGTCAGCAAGCAGGCCCGGATGCGCGATGCTGCGCTCAATTGGCAAGCCCGGCATCGGCGGCTGCGAGATGTGATTGCAGCAGGTGCAGACCGCCTTGCGGCGGATCGTGCGAATCACCTTGAACATGGCGGCGACACGGGCAAGCTGCTCGGACACGTCCTCGCCGAGTGGCCGCATGGTGTTGCCGCAGTTCGGGCAGCTCG
This sequence comes from Paraburkholderia sp. 40, assembly GCF_050434105.1. NCBI lineage: Bacteria > Pseudomonadati > Pseudomonadota > Betaproteobacteria > Burkholderiales > Burkholderiaceae > Paraburkholderia > Paraburkholderia sp. 40. The sequence continues at coordinate 1,510,770 of NZ_JBNPVY010000004.1, forward strand.
GATCGGGTTCGAGCACGCGCTCTTCACGCGGCAGATGGGGCGGCAACGCCTCCTTCGAGGCTGCTGCGCCGGCGGGCACACTTGTGCCCGATGTGCGGTCGCGGCGAACATCCGCGACACCGCGCCCACCGCTCAGCTCATCCAGTTCCGTTTCGAGCCGCTCGATCTGCCGGTCCAGCTGCTCGGACTTGCGGCCAAACTGCACCCGTTTGAGTTTGTCGATCTGGGCCTTGAGCTGTTCGATCTCGATATCGCGCTCGGCAAGCTGGGCACGAGCCTCCAGCAGCAAGGCCTTAAGCGCATCGACGTCATCCGGAAGACGGGCATCATCGGTCATGCGCCGGAGTTTACGCGTGCCCCGAAGCGTTTACAACACCGATAGCGCCGCGGTTCGACGCGGCTGCCGCCAGTCAATGCCCTCGAGTAGCATCGAGAGTTGTGCCTGTGTCAGATGGACCTTACCGCCGTCGGCCTGCGGCCAGACAAACCGCCCTCGCTCAAGCCGCTTCGCCAGGAGCCATAGCCCGTCCTCCGTGGCCCACAGGATTTTGATGAGGTCACCGCGCCTGCCCCGGAAGATGAAGACGTTCCCGTCGAACGGATTCTCCTCCAGTGCAGTTTGCACCTTCGCCGCCAGGCCCTGAAATCCGGAACGCATGTCGGTGACGCCAGCCGCAATCCAGATGCGGGTGCCCGCCGGCAGCCCGATCATCGGGACAGTTCTCGTACCAGTAACCGCAGCATATCAGGCGACACGTTGCCGCGGATGCGCAGGCGTGCACGGTCAAATTCGATCTCGCAGACGTTCTCCGACACAGCCTCGCGCATGGACATCGATGTCTCGGTTTCGGCGACAACGCTCACCGGAAGAAACGGTGCAACGTCAACCTCTGACTGCTGTTGCACATGCGCCGGATGTGGTGCTCCGAATACGCCTTGAAGATATTGGCGACGCCATCTGAACAGCAGGTTGGTGTTAATGTCGTTGCGACGCGCGACCAGCGATACGGAAGCTCCCGGTTCGAAGGTCTGTTCGACCAGCTGTCGCTTGAATTCGCGCGGAAAGTTCGGGCGCCTACCGGGCGCTTCGTTCTTGCCATCTACTATGTCGGCCACTTTGGTTCCCGCCAAAAAATTTGGTGGGAACCAAATTACCTCCATTTATGGCTGCTTAGAGAACGGCCGAGATGAGGCGCTTACGGCAGGCGCTGGGCCAGTAGCCGTCGTACTTGCGCACGTTCTGGCCAAGGAAATCGAAACCGTCTGCAATGTTCGTGATCCGGGTCTTCTCTTCCGAGCGCTCCAGACCTTGAGCGGCCATAAACTGCCTGACCGCCGGAAGCACCTCGAATTCGGGCACTTCTTTCGACATACCGGTCACAATAAAGTCATCGGCGTAGCGAACGACGTTGAGCTGGGCCTTGCTACGCGCGGGGCTTCGACGCTCCCACGCTTGCATAAACTGCTGCCTCAAGTCCATCCAACGCCATGCTGCCGGTTACAACCTGCGATGGTTGGAGCGCGCCATCATCCGTCAGGGCCTGGGGCCTGTATTTTTTATCCTCGCGGTGCTGCATTGACTCGCCAATGTCACGCTGCAGCCGAGCGCTTGCTCGGCACAACCGCTTTCGATGGGCTGAGTCCTGTTCGCCGACAGGCGCACCCTTGGCTTGGCTCGCTACCGCAATCTGAATTTTGCAGGACCGACTATCTACCGGCACTATTTCTTTGATTTGTGGATAGAGCGATGGCGGCGTCACCGCGCGCAGCAGGGGCCCGGCTTGAGGTGGAGATATATGCCGCACATCAGCGCTCCCGCGAGAGTTATGGGGCCGGACGCCTGCAAAGGCACCTCGGAGCGCATGGCTTGCACGTCGGCGTACATCCGATAAAGAGACTGCGTCGCAAGCACGGGTTGCGTTGCAATCAAAAACACAAATTCAAGGCAACAACCAGATTGACACACGGCTTGCCGGTCGCGCCGAACCTGCTCGATCAGGCGTTTGCCGTCACCGTGCCGAATCAGGCCTGGTGTGGCGATATACGTTATATCGCCACAAAGCCCTCGAAACCCCACGAATCCATGACGCAAAAACCTTGCTGAAAGATGCCATTTTCTAACTTGGGTGGATTGGTCTTCGCGCGGTCTCACGCGGAGGAACCATGCGTGACGCCTCCTGCAATATTATCTCCCCCCTCATCGTAAATAGTTCATCGCGGAAATAGGCGCGTAGCCGGGCGACGGCCGCACTCATGACCGGCTGGCTCAGGTTGATGCTGCGTGCCGCCGCGGTGAGATTACGCTCAGTCATCAGAGCATCGAGCACGACGAGCAGATTTAGATCGAGGCCCTTCAAACGCATGATCCCAACTTATCCATAGTGTGGATGCGTTCCATCAAAACAATCTATTTTACGAAATGTACTGCATGGAGGATAGTGTTCCTGGTAAATCCATTTCAATTTCGCAAACCTGCTGGCGCCTTCGTCGTGCCGGGGTAGCGGATGAAGTGTGTCGTAGAACTGAGCGAAGCCGAGGAAATGACGTTGCAGCAGTTGTCGATCAATCACATGCATCGGGACACGCGCACGCGAGCGGCGGCCCTGTCGCTGCTCGGACACAGGATCAAGCGCAAGCTCACGGTCGAGCAACTCGGCGTGAGCGGGCAGTCGATCTGTGACTGGCTCACGCATGGCGCAACAGCGGCGTGTCCGGCCCGATGGACGGCCATAACGGTGGGCACATAAAGCAACACTGGCGACGCTTCATCACCTGGACGAAGGAAATCGCAGATCCCGAACTCGCTGAACTTTCTCGGCGGATGCGGCACCAAATTTCAAGTCAATTTCTCGTGGACGCTCTCATGAATACGGTAGCAAAACGTCGGGCCGGAGATCGCGCCGACACGACGCGAGAAGCGTCTGGCAGGTCGCGTAGGCGCTTACTACCGGCAAACCTTCGCATAGTTCTCCAAACCCTTTCTATATCGGCCGATAACCTTCGGACAGTTGAGGCAACCCTCGACTTCGCCTTGGCTTCGCGACGAATCGGGAGCAGCCGATTGCAGGTGCCAAATGCTTCAGCGACCTGGCGAAATGGATCTCGTGTCAATCGCGGTCAGATCGTGCGGAAGATGCGGGAGAAGGCTTTGGTAAATCTGGTGCGAAAGGCACGCGCACTCGATGTACTCTCCATCGTGGATGAGGTTCGATCGGTCAGTGAAGCGTTGACGGAAATGCTCTTTTCTTCGGGCTTCATCCCAGAACTGTCCCAGAGTGCAGATGATTTCTTGAAATCGAACCGCTTTCTCAGCAAGTCTTTCGCGTGCGTCAGGTCCACCCTCAAAGGCCGGACGGCGCAAAGGAGGCAGTCGTGAATTTTGCCGTGTCCACAGCTAGAGGACCTCTCTCCATGCGCTCTCAGGTGCGGTGGAGGGTGGTTTGGGAAAATGAGTTGCGACTCGCCGACCACATCGAACTGTCCGAGTTCTTCCGAAAGACCTACGGACCGACCGGGGTGTTTAATGCAAAACCATTCGAAGGCAATCACAGTTGGGCTGGTGCGAGGCCAGAGGTCCGTGTAATCGGCTACGACGCGCGCGGCGTAGCGGCTCATATCGGCGCACTGCGTCGTTTCATCAAGGTTGGCGCAGTCGATCTACTAGTGGCCGAACTAGGATTGTACGCGGTACGTCCGGATCTTGAGGGACTCGGAATCCCTCATTTAATGCGCGTGATGTATCCCGTGTTGCAGGAACTTGGCGCTCCATTCGGCTTCGGCACGGTTCGACACGCGTTGCGGCAACATATTGCAAGGCTGCTCGGCCGACCCGGTCTGGCGACTATTGTATCTGGAGTTCGCGTGAGGTCGACCCTTCGAGAAGTGCATCTCGACACGCCGCCCACGCGCACCGAGGACGTACTCATTGTCGTCTTACCGATTGGACGGTCAATGAGCGATTGGCCGACCGGAACGATAATTGATCGGAACGGGCCAGAGCTGTGAGGCACTGCTTATCCGAAGTGCGCAGCGAGTGCGCTGACACCACCGGACGTCGCTGCGTTTATTTGACGTTTGACGACGGCCCTAATCCACTTTGCACACCGGACGTCCTCGATGTGCTGGCGGAACACCGGGTGCCAGCGACTTTCTGCGTCATCGGCGCGTACGCAGCGGACCAGCCGAAGCTGATCCGACGGATGATCGCAGAAGGGCACGAGGTCGCAAACCACACTATGACTCATCCGGACCTGTCCAGATGCGAACCCACCGAAGTACAACAGGAAATACTAACGGCAAGCAGGGTCATCAGGATGGCGAGCCCGCATGCTTCGCTGCGGTATATGCGTGCCCCGTATGGCATCTGGACCGAAGCAGTGCTCACTACGTCAGCGAGCGCTGGTCTGGCGCCCCTCCACTGGTCGGTAGACCCGCGAGACTGGTCTCGTCCCGGCGTGGACGCGATTATCAGCGCAGTGCTGGCCTCTGTCCGCCCGGGTGCAATTGTGCTCTTGCACGACGGATGCCCTCCCGATGAGTTGGGACGATGCACTCACGCTGGTCGGCGCGAGCAGACCCTCATGGCGCTTTCCCTCATGATTCCTGCATTGCATGACCGGGGGTTTGCAATCCGATCGCTTCCTCAACCTAAGCGGACAAACCAGACACCCTATGAACATACGTGGCGCAACTAGCACTGTCGCTGTCTCGTTTTATGGGCTGCTCTCGACTGTCTATAAAAGCACCCAGACGCTTTATGCTCAGCCGACAAACGTGTCATCGCTGTCGGACGGCCTGATCGACTCCGACACTCTGCCGGGCGTGGATGTCATCGTTCCCTGCTTCAACGAGGACCCGCGCGCGCTCTCGGCATGCCTGGAGTCCATCGCACTCCCAAAGCATCTAGATGACGCTCGTGCTTTCCGTTGAGAATCTAGCAGTTGGTTTCTAAAATCCCTTACCGACTAACGATTTGTGCATCCGTCGACTCCGTGAAACCTGGGAGCTTCTGAGCCTTACCGCAATCAGGTCGGCACTGGCCCACCGCCAGATTTTGCACGGACAGGAAGATTCCCCTGTGAAACGTTGCCCGCGCGGCAAAGCGTTCGTACCGCATCCACATATAAACGTCTCAATCTGATGCACCATTACCTTGGGGGCCTGCAGAAATATTCGAAGGACATCACCCTCTTTCTGGCGCCCCACATCAACTCCTACAAGCGATTCCAGATCGGTACGTTTCCGCCGACCAAGGTCGCATGGAGCCAAGACAATCGGACGGTCGGTTTCCGCCTTTACGGCGAAGGCTCGGACGCCGTCCGCGTTGAGTGCCGCATTGGCGGTGCGGATCTGAATCCGTATCCCGCTTTTGCGGCCCTGATCGCGGCGGGGCTTGCGGGCATCGACGAGAAGCTGGCATTGCCAGACCCGCTTGTCGGCGACGCTTATCGGGATGCCGATCTATCGGAAATTCCGAAAACGCTGCGGGACGCCACCGACATCAGTTCGACATTCTGTCCGCTAGCGGATGGAACCGATCGAGCCACCTCCAGCGCGGCCGCATTGTCCGGAACGTAACATTCGCGACACGAACAATCGGACGATGCACCGCCATAACCCGACATTGTGCCGGTCAACATCCCGCAAATTGTGCTCCGACTGTAGATGCTCGCTTGGCACAACGCTTGCGATCCATCGCCGACAACTCAAGAGACCTGACATGCTCAATCCGATCATCAATGACACGACACTTCGTGACGGCGAGCAGACCGCCGGCGTCGCGTTTCGCACCGAGGAAAAATGCGCGATCGCCGCCGCACTGTCGCAAGCCGGCGTGGCCGAACTCGAAATCGGAATTCCTGCCATGGGCGAAGACGAAATGGCGTGCATCGCTGCAATCGTCGACCTGAACCTCGACGCCCGCCTGATGGTTTGGGGGCGCCTCACCGACGAGGATCTCACCGCGGCATTGCGCTGCGATGCCGATATCGTTCATCTCTCGGTTCCCGTTTCGGATATTCATTTGCAACACAAGCTGCGGCAGTCGCGCAGTTGGGTACTGGCGCAGATCGCACGCGTCGTCGGCGAGGCAGCGAAAAACCATCCCAAGATTTCCCTCGGCATGGAAGACGCCTCGCGCGCGGATCCCTCATTTCTCATAGAAGTGGCTCAATGCGCGCAGCAGCATGGAGCCCAGCGCGTGCGCTTTGCCGACACTGTCGGTATCCTGGACCCCTTTAAGACCTTCTACGCCATTGCAGCGCTGCGCGTCGCCGTCGATCTGGAGATCGAAATCCATGCGCACGACGATCTCGGGCTCGCCACAGCCAACACACTGGCCGCCCTTGGGGCCGGCGCGACCCATGCGAGCACCACCGTCAACGGGTTGGGTGAGCGCGCCGGCAATGCAGCGCTGGAAGAAGTCGTGATGGGCGCGCGGCACCTGCTGCGACGAGACACTGGCGTCGACACCAGAGCGCTGCCCGACATTTCGTCGCTGGTCGAACAAGCCTCAGGCCGCGCAGTTTCCTTCCACAAGAGCATCATCGGTAGGAGCATCTTTACTCACGAGTCGGGCATTCACACCGACGGCCTCGCGAAGCACCCCACGACCTACGAGGGATTCGATCCAGCAGAGCTCGGCCGGCAACGGTCGACGATACTCGGGAAACATTCTGGATCTCAAAGTGTGCGTGAGGCCTACGACGCTCTAGGCGTGAGGGTGTCGGAGCGGCTCATCCCGCTCCTGCTTGCGCGCATCCGCTCTTTCGTCACGCAGTACAAGCAGGCGCCAAATGCAAGCGATCTGCTCCGCTTCCTGACCCAAGCCCACAGCACGCGGGTGAAGGTGTCGTGAGTGTGGATGGCGGCCAAACTTGTCCAATAGAAGTAACGACATGCAAGAAGTTATCGAACAACTGCGTCACCTGTCGTCGGCCGAGGATTTCCTGCGATTCTTCGACATCGCATTCGACGAGAAGGTGGTGAACGTGAGCCGCCTGCCCATCCTCAAGCGCTTCTTTCAGTATATCGAGCAACAGAAAGAACTGCCGCGTAACAACTCGACGGCCGTGCTCGCCGTCTATCGATGCTTACTGCAGAAGGCCTACAACGACTTCGTTGTCTCGCTGAAACTCGTGCACAAGATATTCGCTCGCCATCCGACATTGGAGGCGGACCTGTTGATGAAGAGGGCCCCATGAACTCGCCCGCTGCCTCGGAAAAGAAGCCGGCCGCGCCGGTCAAACGGGCCGCCGGCCGTAACCTCAATCTGCCCGAACATCTGAAAGCCTACCAGGGCGTCTGGGTCTTTCTCGAGCACGACCGCGGCCACGTGCATAGCGTGTCGTGGGCGCTGCTCGGTGAGGCGCACAAGCTCGCCGACAAACTCGGCAGTCGTGTCGCTGTGGCCGTGCTCGGCGGTACCGACGAGCCGCCTGAGCAGTTTGCCAGTGAGGCGTTCAGTTTCGGCGCGGACGAAGCGTATGTGATTCACGACACTGTGTCGCTCGGCCATCGCAACGAACCGTTCACGAAGGGGCTGACCGACCTGGTCAACAAGTACCGCCCCGAGATTCTGCTGCTCGGTGCAACCTCGATGGCCCGGGATCTCGCCGGATCTGTCGCAACGACGCTCTTGACCGGCCTCACCGCCGACTGCACTGAGCTGAACATTGACCCGTAGTTGCCGCATTCTGTGCACGGACCATCACAACCTCGAATGGGCGTGTCCGCGCGGCGGGCATCGCATCCAGTTCAGGTTCGCGTAGACAAACACATCCATCGTCACATCGGCTTCCGAGCGCCGCAAAAGCGGCCGGACGCCTCACCACTCACCATATCGGAGCAAATTGATGAATCTCATTACTGGTATCGAATCGACTGATCTCTTCGGCGGCAACGTTCCCTCCCCCGTGCTACAGTTGATCGAGAGAACCCGCGGCGGCAGCAATGACGATGTGGCCGCCGCGTTGTGGACTGCGGTCCTGTCGTACCCGCGCTGCCTGCCACCCTACTATCTGCTGTATAAGTTCCATGCGAACCGGGGTGAACTTGGCGAGGCGCAGGAGGTCGCGACCAAGGCTTTGGCGGTCGCCGCCCGGCAAGCGTCGCTCGACAGCGACTGGTGTGCGGTACAGCCGGGCGACACCGACTTCACCATTCCTGGTCCGGGCCGCTTCTGGCTCTTCACACTGAAGGCGCTCGCGTTCATCAGCGTGCGGCGCGGTGAGCGCGCCGTTGCACTGAAGCTGATCGCCAAGCTGCGCAGGCTGGACCCGATCGATTGCATAGGCTTGGACGTCGTGGAAGCCTTGCTCGCACAGTCCGGATCCCGATAATCGCCGCCGGAAGATCAGCTGACAGATTGACAATATGTCCCCGGCATGGCTGCAGTTCATGGCGATCGTTTCAGTAGTCAAAGGCGACGCTCACCGCACACTTCGCGCGGGCGCGCACGCTGGGCTACCTAGACAGCCAGATCTTCATTCTGGCCCGAAGCAATTCGCGAAATCGGCACAATCGCCGCAGTTTGAAGCCTTGCAGATAATCAACGCCTCGCGCTCGCACACGCGCTTGTAGAGGAATTTTCTCCACTTCATGCCGTGGACGTTTTTTCAGCGAGCCGTGGAAACCGGTAGCCCAGCGGTGCCGACAATTCGGCGTACATCCGATAAAGAGACTGCGTCGCAAGCAGGGGTTGCGTTGCAACCAGAAACGCAAATCAAGGCAACAACCCAAATTGACACACGGCTTGCCGGTCGCGCCGAACCTGCTCGATCAGGCGTTTGCCGTCACCGCGCCGAATGAGGCCTGGTGTGGCGATATACGTTATATCGCCACAAGACCCTCGAAACCCCACAAATCCATGCCGCAAAAACCTTGCTGAAAGATCCCATTTCCTAACTTGGCTGGATTGGTCTTCGCGTGGTCTTAGGCGGAGGAATCATGCGTGACGCCTCCTGCAATATTATCTCCAGCATCCAATTGCTTGCCGGATCACTGTTGTGAAGGGCAGACCATTGGACGGCCTCGGTGAATGTGGGACGTGGCAGCGGAAGTTCGACGATCCGCAGAGGCATCGTTTTTTCGAAATACTTGACCAGCCTTAAGGGCATCGTCCCTATACGGTCAGTGTTTAATAGCATAGGCGGGATCATGCTAAAGCTCGGCACGATGACCTCGTCCCGTCTCTTGAGACCGTGCTGAAGCAAAAACCATTCCTCGATGGAGGGCTGCCGCGCACGCCCGAACTTGACCACAACGTGCCCCATCGACATATATCTCTCGAATGTGAGCTGCCCTGATAGCTGCTGGTTCGTGCGGCAGCCTACGCACACGAGCGTCTCCTCGAACAGCTTCGCTTTAGGGTGCGCGCTCGACATGAAAAATTCCGGCAAGATAAGAAAATCGGCTTCGCCGCGCCGGAGAACCTCATCGGGGTCATCGGCAAGTGGCAGCAATTCGAAACTGACGGCGGGAGCTTCCCGTGCAATACGCTCCACGATCTTTCGAAAAAATACGACTGTCATGAAATCGGAAAGAATGATCCTGAAGCGGCGATCCGATTTGGCTGGGTTGAACACGTCCTGGGAAATAACGGAGAGCTGGATGTGCACCAGAGCCTCCCGGACTGGAGCAGCGAGCCCTTCTGCACGCGGTGTTGGGACAAGTTCCCGGCCCCTCATCGTAAATAGTTCGTCGCAGAAATAGGCGCGTAGCCTGGCGACGGCCGCGCTCATGGCCGGCTGGCTCAGGTTGATGCTGCGTGCCGCCGCAGTGAGGTTACGCTCGGTCATCAGAGCATCGAGCGCGACGAGGAGATTTAGATCGAGGCCCTTGAAACGCATGATCCCAACTTATCCATAGTGTGGATGTGTTCCATCAAGACAAACGATTTTACGAATTGTACGGCATGGAGGATAGTGTTCTTGGTAAATCCGATTGAATTTCGCAAACCTGCTGGCACCTTCGTGGTGCCGGGTAGTGGATGAAGTGTGTCGTAGAACTGAGCAAAGCCGAGGAAATGACGTTGCAGCAGTTGTCGATCAATCACATGCATCGGGAGCCATCCTCCGAACCCGCCGCATGTTTGGCAACGATTGGGGATTTCCTCGGGGTTCCAGCGCTTCAGCTTTCTGGTCGCGCCATCCTTCGTCGCCAAAGAAACGCGACCCTGGACCAAACGGTACAGAATTTTCATGAATTGCGGCGCCATTTTGCAGACGGACCCTACGCGAGATTCTTTGGGACTGGTGACGTCTGACCGGTGTTCGCAGCGGCGAGCGATACCCTACCTATGTGGTAGGGGTTCGAGTCTTGCCAATAGGGGCTTCCTACCACGATGAAGGAGAGAAACATGCTGTGCTTAGGAGTGAGCGGCGGGCTAGACAAAGTTCATGAAAATTCACTCGAACTGCCGAACACATTTCTGCACGACGGCGCTGCGGTGCTTGTCCGGGACGGACGCGTAATAGCGGCCGTCGAAGAGGAGCGCCTCAACCGGATCAAGCACTCTAACAAGTTCCCGAGCAGTTCAATTGAATACTGCCTCGCATCCGCAGGGATTCAGCTCAGCGATATCGACCACATCGCGTTCTACGCTACCGAGGCCTATTGCAACGTTATGCTCGAACGCCTGTTCCTGTCCCAGCCGAACATCTCCATTCCGGTGGATGCCAAGCTGTTTCTGCGTCACTTACTAATGCGGGAATTCGGTACCGAGGTCGATCCTTCGCGAGTCTCATTCGTGAGTCACCATCTGGCGCATGCCGTGAGCGCGTTTGCGATGTCTGGATTCGAGCAAAGTCTGATCCTCGCGGTCGATGGCGGCGGTGATTTCCTCTCGGGGCTCTTGGCGCTCGGATCTGGAACCGAAATTACGCAACTCGCGACTTTCGCAGAGAATAATTCTCTAGGGCTGTTTTATCTCGAAACAATCCGGTATCTCGGTTACGGCTTGTTCGACGAATACAAGGTCATGGGGCTTGCACCTTATGGGGATCCCGCTCCCTATCGCGGGCTCTTCGAGCAATTCTATCAACTGTCCGCCAACGGTGAGTACCGCGTCTACCTGGACCGCATCGGTCCGACGTTGCTCCGCAGCATCCAGGTCCGGCGAAAGGGAATGCCATTCACACAGCAGCATCGAGATGTGGGTGCTTCATTGCAGGAAGCGCTGGAGCGGATCGTGTTTCACATTCTCCGCCATCATCGCGAGGTCACCGGTATGAAGCGGCTGTGCATAGCCGGAGGAGTAGCTCATAACTGCACCATGAACGGTAAGCTGCTGTATTCGGGACTTTTCGAAGACATCTTCGTGCAGCCCGCAGCGCATGACGCCGGTTGCGCATTAGGCGCTGCCCTTATGATGTCAAACGACTTCGGTCGGCCCGCGCCGCGTGAGCGATTGCAGGAGGTTTATTGGGGGCCCGATCTGGGGAGCGATCTGGTCGTGGAGCAAGAATTGAATGCGTGGGCCGGACACCTCGACGTTGAACGCAGTGATGACGTGGCAGGCAGAGCAGCGGACTTGATGGCCAATGGCGCCGTGATCGGCTGGGTGCAGGGTCGTTCGGAGTTCGGGCCACGCGCGCTTGGCAACCGCAGCATTCTTGCCGATCCCAGGCCGGCGGCAAACAAGGACCGGATCAACGCCATGGTCAAAAAGCGTGAGGGTTACCGACCGTTCGCGCCATCAGTGCTCGAGGACGATGCGCGCGAATTTTTTGACCTCCCAGAGGGCACCCGCGAATTCCCTTTTATGAATTTTGTAGTTCGCGTGCGCGACTCCAAGCGTCCCTTGCTCGGCGCCATCACGCACATTGACGGTACAGCGCGGCTGCAAACAGTATCGCGCAAGACCAATCCCCCCTACTGGGAGGTTATTAATGCGTTCAAGAAGCGGACAGGAATCCCAATTCTGCTCAATACTTCCTTTAATAACAACGCTGAGCCGATCGTAGATTCGGTTGCAGACGCGATTGCCACATTTCTGACGACAGAGCTGGATGGACTTGTGGTCGGGCCGTTCCTCGTCAAAAAGCGGCCCGCAACGCAGGAACATTGGACCGCGCTCGCGGTTTCACTGCCGCCCTATGCATCGCTCTATCGAGTCCGCGCTCACACAGCGCGGGATCGTCAGGAGACGGTGTGCGAAATTCGCACCGGCGGCTCCAACTGTGACAGTGTGCGTATTTCACATGAGTTGTTCGATCTGCTGATGCGGATCGAAGGCGAAGCCGTGCTCGGACATCTTCTCGATACGATTACGCCTGAGCAGACTCGACGTGAAGCCCTCGTCGAGGAGCTGCGCGGATTGTGGGAACAGCGTCGGGTTCGGCTACATCCCCCACGGGCGTTGTCACGGTAACGACGCCCTTCCAATGAGTGGCTGAAGATCTGAAACTGGTAACAGCGCTCGCGAGCTATTTTTCTAGAACGTTAAACAATAGCGTTTGGCCGCCGTGCAGTTCTTGTACCAACACGCCGGTTTCCAACGGAGCACCAGTCCCGGCCCAAGGTCCGGACACTTGCAGCGGCGCACCATAAAGGTAGGCGGAATTGACACATCAAACGAACTTCGAATTGCTGCGTCGGGAATTGGACGCAGACGATCCATGGCGGCTCGACAGCAATCCCTTTGAGCACGAGCGCCACAGGCAAATGCTTCGGATGGCACTTTCGCAGGGATCCGTCACAAATGCGCTCGAAGTCGGATGCGCAGGCGGAGCCTTCACGGAAAAATTGGCACCGCACTGCCAACGGCTCACCGTGATCGATATCGTGCCACACGCAATTGCCAGGACACGCGAACGGATGATGGACCCACCACACATCAATTGGATCGTCTCCGATGTCCAGCATTTTTCGACTGAGCAACAGTTCGATCTGGTCGTGGTGGCGGAGGTTCTCTATTACCTCGACGGCAGCGCCGAGGTGCGCGCGGCTGTCCGCAATTTAGCACGGATGCTTGCGCCCGGTGGACAGCTGGTTTTCGGATCGGCACGCGACGCCAATTGCCGGCGATGGGGCCACATTGCCGGAGCCGAGACGGTCATAGCCATCCTGGAAGAAGAGCTGGTTGAAATCGATCGTTTGAGGTGCGTCGGTCAGTCGTCGAATGAAGACTGTCTGCTCGCCTGTTTTCGAAACGCGGCTTCGCCTTCGTGTGGACCAACTTACCAGCCTTAAGCCGGGAGATATTATGCGCATCTGTGGGATCAAACTGACGCACGACGGAGCGATCGCCCTTGTCGAGGATGGAAAACTGGTTTTTTGCGTGGAGCAGGAAAAGCGAGACAACAATCCACGGTATCAGGCGATCGGCGACCTCGACGCGATCGCGATCGCATTGGCCGAGCATGGTTTCCGTGCGCACGATATCGACCAGTTTGTCATCGACGGCTGGGACGGAGTAGTCGAGTCGCAGTTTCGCGTCCTCAGTGGGTCGATTCCCGTCAGCCTGAAAGGGGCTCCTTATGCCGAACGCCGAGCCGATGATCTTCTCGCTTCGCTCGACGGCTCCGGACTGCTTGTCGGCGGCCAGTCCTTTCCTTATAAAAGCTATCCTCACGTGTCAGGCCATGTGGCCTCCGCGTACTGCACCAGTCCCTTTGCCCAAAGCGGGCAACCTGCATTCTGTTTGGTGTGGGATGGTGGCATCGTCCCACGCCTCTACCATGTAGAACGCCACCACGCCCGCCATGTTGACTGCCTGTTCCCCGTGATAGGTCACATCTACGCTGCGGCGGGTCATCACTTTGGTCCTTATAAGAAGCCGGGCGGCGCCCGGTGGGATCTGGGTGTGGCCGGCAAGCTGATGGCTTACATCGCGCTCGGCTCCGTTGACGAAGATATCGTTGAGGTATTTCGCGAGCTTTATCAGGCACGCTTTGCTGGCGACACGGAGTGTGCGCAAGCATATCGCGAGAACATCCACAGCGCGGACGCGTCACTAGCAGCTGTGGGAGAGTTCTTCGAAGCAAGCGCGCTGCGACTGGAAGCCAAGCCGCCCGAAGACGTACTCGCCTCGTTCCATGTATTCCTCGAGCGTCTTCTCGTTCATGAAATGGGTATCGCGCTGCAGCGCCATTCGATTGCGGGGCCGAAAAATTTGTGCATCGCTGGCGGGTGCGGACTCAATATCAAATGGAACAGCGCCCTGCGCGCGAGCGGTTTGTTCGACGCAATCTGGGTGCCGCCGTTTCCCAACGATAGCGGGTCTGCGATTGGCGCCGCTTGTTGCGCGCTGGCAGCCGAGAAGGGCTTCGTGCCGCTGGAGTGGTCGGTATATAGCGGACCGGCCTTAAAAGGTTGCCAAGTACCGCCCGGATGGACGGCGTCTACTTGCTCCATTGCAGAACTCGCCAGCATACTCGCCAGTAGCAAGCCCGTCATTTTCCTTGCCGGCCGAGCCGAGCTCGGACCACGAGCATTGGGGGGCAGAAGCATTCTGGCCGCCGCGACTTTGCCCACAATGAAGGATCATCTCAACGACATCAAGTTTCGAGAGCACTTCCGTCCCGTGGCGCCAATTTGCCTTGAGGATCGTGCGCCGACCATTTTTAGCCCGGGGAGCCCTGATCCCTATATGTTGTTCGATCATCAGACGCGCGCGGAATGGCGAGAAAAAATCCCTGCCGTCGTGCATCTTGACGGATCTGCCCGATTGCAGACCATTTCAAGAACTTCCGAGCATCCGGTGGCGCAACTTCTGGTCGAATACGAAAAGCTGACGGGTATTCCGTTGCTCTGCAACACGAGCGCCAACTATCACGGACGAGGTTTCTTCCCGGACGCAGCTTCAGCCTGTGCGTGGGGACGTGTCGAACGTGTGTGGTGCGATGGTTTGTTACTGACCAGGACTGGTCTGTCGCCGTCAGTCGACGAAACACTTTTCGCTACGTCGCCGTTCGAAGATTGCTGACGTTGCAGCTCAGTGGTCAGTACGACGCGGTCAATTGTCCCGGCAGCTCGCTCTATCGCAGCTACGGTCCGAAGACGATCAGCAGGCCGCCCCTGGCTCGATTTTCGCAAGCACTTATCCCGGACGGAGGTTGCTCATCGACCCGCGGAACCTCGATGCCATCCTCGGAAACTTGGCATCTTCTTCAAAATTCTGTGGGTGACGGGGCTCACGGAGCGTGCGGGTTGAAGCTGGAGAAATACAGCTTGCCGGCGATGAGAAAGAGGACGGTGCGCATCGTCGTGAAGCGCGTGTAACCGCGAGCCTTGCGCTTGGCAGCTTGAATCAAGCCGTTGATGGCCTCGATGAAGCCGTTGGTCTGGCGGGTCTGAGTCCAGGCGACGATGCCATCGAAGTGCCGGCAAATCAGACGTGCCACGTCCTTCATCGGCTCGACTTTCGAGCGCATGACGTTGGTGCACCACTGCCGGCAACATCGCGGAAACAACATGGATTTGCTTGCGCTCGAGAATCTCGCGCAGTTGCTCGCGATACAGCCAGGCGCGGGCGGTGCGTTTGGTGGCGTACTGCCTGACCAGCGCCTCGAGGTCGGTCAATTGCGCCAGATTCAGTTTGTTCACGTCCTTGAGCAGCGTCCAGCCCATCCCCTTGAGTTCCGGGTCGGCTTTCTGCTGCTGGCGGCGGACCGTATCGAGCGCCTTGGGCGCGTGGGCGACGACGTGAAACTTGTCGAATGTCAGCCGCGGATTGGGCAGATGTTCGCCCATGCCCTTGATGAACGCCGACGACATGTCAATGTTCACCGAGGTGACCTGTTCGGGCGTGCACCGCATTAAACTCAACTGCAAGTCTATCCGTCGAACCGGGTCAACTCAAACCGCGCTATCGGGTCGCTGTCAGCGCGCGTAAAGGTGGAATTTTTGAGCGGCTTCGGCACGGCAGCAGGCGCTGCCGGCGCCTCGCACCTTAAAGGGCTACCGCGTATCGACGGGCGACCACGCCAGCAGCTACGCGGCCTTACCAGGTTGTTGAGTTCGATGGCCACCGGACAGGTTCCGGCCATAGATGACATCAGGCCGAGTTCGGTGCAGAGCGAGCCGTTTAGTTCGTCACCTGGTAGATGCTTCCGGCTTGTCCGATACGCCATCTTCCCCACGAGTGCTAACACTGGAAGAATCAGGAGGTCCACTTCGCCCCAACGCCTCGGTCACCAGGCGATGCTGTTCGGCGAGATGTGCGCGAACTGACGAATGTGCACCCGATGCCGTAGAGGTGCGACAGACTGGCGTAAGAACAGATCCGGACGGCAAGATGGTCTCGAGTTCGTCGCGAACAAACCGCCAGGCCCCCTGGTTTGCGTCCTCTTCCTGTGCCCAAACAACCTCCCGCAGGTTACTAAATTCAGCCAGAATGCAGGCAAGCTCGAGTTGAGGAAACGGATAGAGCTGCTCGACCCGTATCAAAGCGGTAGCCGAATCAACGGCATCACCTCTGACCCCTTGCAGTGCATAGTGAAACTTCCCACTAGACAGTACGACTCTCCTCACACGGTTCGCGTCAGAGATCGAGCTATCCCGGATCACCGGAGAGAACGCCCCTCCGAGGAATGTCGATACTACCGAGTGCGACCGAATATCGGAGTGAAGTTGCGTTTTTGGTGCCATCACGATGAGTGGCTTGGGATGCCGTGCCGTGGCCTGCTGGCGCAAGATATGGAACCACTGAGCAGACGTCGACGGACAAACGACGCGCAAATTGTCGCTTGCACAAAGTTGAAGGAACCGGCCCAGAAACCCGTTCGAGTGCTCCGAACCGTCTCCTTCGTGACCGTGCGGCAACAGAACGACTAGCCTTGACTGATAACCCCATTTGTATTCGCCAGCCGCGATATATTGATCGATGATGACTTGCGCGCTGTTTGCGAAGTCACCCAATTGCGCCTCCCATATCGTTAGGCGCGAGGGGGATTCGACGCTATATCCATACTCGAAACCGAGCACCGCCTCCTCTGTCAAGGGCGAGTTAACAATATCAAACTTACCCTGCCCTGCAGAGACACTGGTCAGCGGGATGTGAACGCCACCAGCATCCTTCTGATCACCCTGGAGATGCCATACAGCGTGCCGGTGCATGAAGGTACCTCGCCCTACATCCATTCCTGATATCCGGACGCTATATCCATCGTCGAGCAGCGAAGCATATGCGAGGTTCTCCGCGAGGATCCAGCTTACCTGATTTCCCTCACCTGATAGAGCATCGCGCCACATCGAGAGCAGCTTGTCCACGAACTTATGAATCGCAACCCCTTGTGGAACTCGTGTAAGCGCCTGGGTTAGCGACTGAAGCCTTTCGAGGGACAGCCTCCGAATCGAAATCGTCGCATCGAGGTTCCGATCAAATCGAGGTGCGACGCTGGAATCGACTGCCTCCTTTCCACGACCAAACTGATGAAGCGCTTCCTTGCGCAGGAGATCGATTGGCGGGATCTCCTCGAACAATCCGTGATACAGCTCTGTTACTGTCGGATGAGAGTCGATAGCGCGCTGCCGAGCCGGGTGGGTGATTGCCGGGATGTCTTGCTCGAAGTGGCCGAGTCGGCGGTAGCCGATCAAGTCGATGACAATGTCCGAATTGAATGTCATCCGGTATTCGAGCGCGAGCTTCGCCGCCGTCACGACAGCATCGGGGTGGTCAGCGTTGACGTGCAGAACAGGCACATCGGCCACTCTCGAGACGTCCGTGCAATACGCATTCGCCTCTACGTTGATCTGATTTGGTGTGGTGCCGCCGATCTGATTATTAACGATGACGTGGATCGCCCCGTTCAGCGAGTATCCCTTTTTCCGCGCGAGAATCAGCGTTTCCATGACGACACCCTGCCCCGCGAAAGCCGCGTCACCGTGGACCACGACCAGGACGCAACCACTCTCTGGATGGTCGTCCTGATATGCACGCGCCATCCCACTGACTACCGGATACACGCTTTCCAGATGAGAAGGGTTGGGTGCAAGCTGCACCGACACGTCACCGTACGGCGTTTTTTTGAGGGCGATGGCGCCCAGATGGTACGGTAGATCCGTCTGCCGCAAAGCGAAATTAGAGTCCGGGTCTAGATACGTCAGGACTTTTCCGGGCGGGAAGTCCATTACATTTACGAACGCATTCAGCCTGCCTCGGTGGGACATTCCAAGAAACATCTGGCTCACTGCGTGGCGACCGGCACTTTCAATCAAGGCATCAAGCAGAGGAATCAGGCTCTCACACCCCTCTAGCGAAAATCGTTTCGCGTCACCGAAGATTTCGGCAACGTGTAGTTCCCACATCTCCGCAGAGAGGAGCCGAGAGAACACAGCGCGGCGCTTCTCGATGGCTAACTCAAAGTCCTCCGGCAGTGACTCCATATACTCAAAGAGCCAGCGCTGTCTTGTCCCATCGCGAACACCACTGCAATCCAGTCCGATCGCTCCGCAGTAAATGCTTTTGAGGCGCTGTTCAAGTTCTCCAACAGTGCTAGCCGCTTCGAATCCGACATAGGGTACAACTAGCAGGTCAGTTCCTCTGAGTCCATGGAACTCGGCCGTCAACTGCGACAAGTCCGGATGAGAGAGGAGCCCAAGTGGGTCAATGCCTGCAATACGATAGCCAATGTGCCGGTATGCATCGATAAAGCGCTCAGCCTGCGAAGGTGCGATCTTTTGTGAAGCCTTCGGAATTCGATCACTTGGTGAGCCGATGGCGATAATGGTGGTGGGCTCGTAATATCTGCTGGACATGTCGAATGTATGGTTGGACAGAATTGGTTAATCGAGTCTCGCCACCCGAATCATGACAATGCCAAAATTTCCGATCAAAGCTAGGAGACTGCAGCAGGAAATAGGGGGCTTACGTCGGATAACGAGCCGGGCCGGAGCGCTCCTCTTCAAGCATTTGCGCTCCTTCAAATCTCATCGAACCTTCCTCTCAACGTTTCGTGTCTCTCCGTCCTTCTTGCCACCCTGAGTTTCTGTCGCAGTAAGGCTGATATTCTAAATTAGAAGAGTAAAGGTCGATGACGTAATTGACGATGCAAAAGGTGAAATCGACCTTCACGCGAGTTTGTAAACGGTTGCACTACCCATTTGATGTGATCCTGTTGTGCGTTGGCACGCCATCTATCCGTTGAGGCTTCGGCACCTGAAAGAAATGATGACGGAGCGAGGCGTCTCAGCGGAACATTCAACCGTACATTGTTGGGCCATCAAACTGCTGCCGATGCTGGAAAAAGCGTTTTCCCGCAAACGCTCCGTTCTTCGGTCCGGCGGAATTCGAAAAATAGATATTCCTGAATGGCGAACCTGGATCGACAGAAGCGGCGCCTCAAGGTCCGGCAGGCTACGTACCTGAACAATATAACTGAGCAGGACCACCAGGTGATCAAGCGATACACCCGTCCCATGTTCCGGTTCAAGAGTTTCCGGTGCGCACGCATCCTACTCGGCGGCATCGAGGCGGCTCACACGATCTCCAAGGGACAGTTTAAAGGGCAACGGCACCTGATAAACATTCGCCGACCGATTCTTTCGTTGGAAGCGTAAGCAATCCTACTCATACCGTACTTTGCTCCACCTACAATCGTTATGGCGACAGAAACTTCCGGTCCGCACCGCTCGGAGGCTTTCTAGCAGCCAGTACTCACGTCATTCATTCCTCGCTTACTGATACCGAGAAAGTAACATTCTGGTTACGCCCACAGGAAAACTGTGTGGGGGCTCGCGCTCCGACTTCCAAGCGACATAGGTCGGGAACCGTGGACGTGTTGGACCGCATGGTAGGCCGTACGAACCCGCAGTTGCTCACGAAGCTGCATGAATACTACACAGATCTTCAACGAGCGTGGTTGATGCGCGTCAATCAGTTCATTGCTTCGGAAGCTTCTGTTCCCATGACACTGATAATCATATAGCCGGCCTGCTTTCGGTCCAGCAGCGACGGCCAGCGTAAAGTCAAGGTCCAAACCGACTTGATGCACGGGAGGTCAGCATGGACAAGTTTGGCGGAATCGACTTGCACTCGAACAACAGTGTGGTGGTGATCTGTGATGAGGTTGACCGGGTCCTCTACCAGCGGCGATTACCCAACGATCCGATCCAGATTCGGGCCGCTCTGGCACCGTACCGCGCCGAACTGGTCGGGGTGGTCATCGAAGCGACGTTCAACTGGTACTGGCTGGTGGACGAGTTGATGGGGGATGGCTATCAGGTCCATCTGGCGAACCCGGCGGCAATCAGGCAGTACGAGGGTCTGAAATACAGCGGCGACTTCACCGATGCAGCCCATCTTGCGCAACTCCTGCGTCTGAGGCTATTGCCAGAAGGCTACATTTATCCAGCAGAAGAGCGGCCAGTGCGGGACCTCTCGCGCAAACGAATGCAACTGGTGCGCTGCCGGACCGCACAGATACTCTCAATCGAAAACCTGCTTTCCCGACAGACAGGTCAGCGGATGACCGGAGAAGTGATCAAGCATCTGAGCGACGAGCAGGTAACCGCGCTCGGTTTTGCGCCTGATGTGACGCTCGCCATGAAAGCCAGTCTGGCGGTGATGCGCACGCTGCAGGAGGAAATCATCATCTTCCAGAAGCGACTCATGGAGCGTGTACAACTGCGCCCGGATTATGCGCTGCTGAAGTCGATACCCGGTGTCGGCCCCGTACTGGCGACAACGATCATGCTAGAGACGTGGACCATCACGCGCTTTGCCGACGTTGGCAACTTCAGCTCGTATTGTCGCTGTGTGGATAGCCGACGGGAAAGCAACAACCGCAAGAAAGGGGAAGGCAACACGAAGAATGGAAACAAGTACCTCGCCTGGGCGTTTGTCGAGGCGGCGAACTATGCTATTCGCTACTGCCCGCAGGCCAAGCGTTTTTATGAGCGCAAGAAGCGCGCAAGGAATGGAATTGAACCGGCCCGGGATTTCCGGAGGCTCCACTTCTTGAGAAAATGGAGCTATGGAAAACACCAAGAAGAAGTCCCCAAGGTACTCGCCGGAAGTTCGTGAGCGGGCTGTGCGAATGGTGCTGGAACACCAGGGCGACCGCGAATCGCAATGGAAAGTGATCGCGTCGATCGCAGCGAAATTTGGCTGCTCGGGTGAAACGCTGCGTAGCTGGGTGCGCAAGGAAGAGCGGGATCGGGGTTTGCGCCCGGGCACAAGCACGCAGGAGCAGGATCGGCTCAAGGAACTGGAGCGGGAGAACCGTGAGCTGCGCCAGGTTAATGAAATCCTGCGCAAGGCGTCAGCATATTTCGCACAGGCGGAGCTCGACCGCCGACCGAAGTGATGATCACGTTCATCGATGATCACCGGCACGTCTACGGGGTCGAGCCGATCTGCAGGGTGCTGCCAATTGCCCCGTCGACGTACTACACGCATGTGGCCCGCCGCGTCAATCCAGGCCTGGTGCCGCCGCGGGCCCAGCGCGACAGGATGCTCAAGGATGAGATCCGGCGCGTGTGGGAAGAAAATTTCCAGGTGTATGGCGCAGACAAGGTCTGGACGCAATTGAAGCGGGAAGGCATTGTCGCGGCGCGCTGCACGGTCGAGCGGCTGATGAAGCAGATGGGCCTGCGCGGTGTGGTGCGGGGCAAGACGGTACGCACGACAGTGAGCGATGGTTCGACGCCGTGCCCGAAGGATCTCGTGAACCGGCAATTCACGGCCGAACGGCCCAATGCGCTGTGGGTGTCAGATTTTACCTATGTATCGAGCTGGCAGGGCTTCGTCTATGTCGCGTTCATCATTGACGTGTTCGCCCGACGCATTGTCGGCTGGCGTGTGTCGAGCTCGGCGCGCACGGACTTCGTTCTGGACGCACTGGAGCAGGCCTTGTACGAGCGACAGCCGGCGCAGCAGGACGGGTTGATACATCACAGCGACCGCGGCGTGCAATACGTATCGATCCGCTATACGGATCGGCTGGTCGAGGCTGGCATTGAGCCGTCAGTGGGCAGCGTGGGCGACTCCTACGATAACGCACTGGCGGAAACGATCAACGGCTTGTACAAGGCAGAGGTGATCCATCGCCTCGGACCGTGGCGCAATCCGCAGGCCGTTGAAATTGCGACGCTCGAATGGGTCGACTGGTTCAACAATCGTCGGCTCTTCGGCCCCATCGGCAACATTCCACCTGCTGAGGCAGAAGCCGCTTATTATTCAAAACTCGCTGGGTCCGCCATCGCGGCGTGACTCAAGCAAAACAGCCTCCGGGAAACCCCTCAGGATTACCCATAAGTCGCTCGCGACTGTGCGATTGAAGGGCGATGGCTTGTAAACGGTGACGACCGATGTTAACTTTGATCCGGTTCGTGATCTGTGATGCCGGGCATTGTCGGACACCTCTGACCTTGATGATTGGGCAAATGAAGAGTTTGGCGCCGCCGAGCTCGGCGACGCTCGCCTGACCAGACGGCTCGTGACGCTGGCACGCAAGCTTTCGTTGGGCCCACATTGCTCTTTTCCGCAGTCGTTCAATGGTTCGGAGCTGAAGGCGGCATATCGTTTTTTCGACAACCCGCACGTGGATGTCGATGGCGTGCTGGGTGGGCACATCGGTCAAACGCTGTGTCGTATGCAACAGGTGCCAGTCGTCCTTGCTGTTCAGGACACCACCGAGTTCAATTTGTCTCATCTGCGGGCAACCGAAGGTCTGGGATATGGCTCCGATCCACATGTGCGTGGTTTCCTGATACACAGTCTGCTTGCGCTCACGCCAGAGGGGCTGCCACTCGGGGTGATCGGGATGAAGACCTGGATACGCAGGCACGAGGAGTTGGGCAAGAAACATCTGCGCGGGCAACGAACCGTACAACAGAAAGAGAGCGCGAAATGGCTCGAAGGCATCGAGCAACTGGGCGTACTCAAGACGCACTGTCCGTGCACGCATGTCATCGGCGTGAGCGACCGTGAAGGCGATGTCTATGACGTGTTCCTGGCGCAGCGGCCTGCCGGTGTCGACTGGTTGGTGCGCGCGTCGTGGAACCGACGCGTTGCTCACCCCGATCGATATTTGTGGGAAACCGTGCTGGCCTCGCCAGTGCTTGGAGAGGCGCAACTGCAGGTGCCTGCACGCGAAAACCGCCAGGCACGCACCGCACGGCTGGTTGTGCGCTGCATGCCCGTACGCCTTCGTCCGCCGCAAAATCGTCGTCGCGAGAAGCTTCCCGAAATTGAAGTGTTTGCAATTCATGCACAGGAAACGAACTTGGACGAAGGAGCAGAGCCATTGGAATGGCTTCTACTGACTTCGGTGCCTACGCAAACACACGCAGAGGCCCTCGAGCGTCTGGCATGGTATGCGCGCCGATGGACGATTGAATCGTGGCATCGTGTGCTTAAAAGTGGCTGTCGCATTGAAGCCCGCCAATTTGGCAATCTCGATCGATTCGTCCGCGCCACCGCATTGTTCGCCGTCGTAAGCTGGAGGATCCTGTACTCCATGTTGCTTGCCAGGCTTGATGGCAACCTGCCATGCGAAGTATTGCTGCAGCCAATCGAGTGGCGAGCCCTCTACTGTCGTACGCATGGCAGTACTGAAATACCTGATAAACCGCCGTCACTCGCGCAGGTCATCTTGTGGATCGCCAGACTCGGCGGATATCTCGCTCGAAAGCATGATCGTCCACCTGGTCCTACCGTCATCTGGCGTGGATTTCTTGTCCTGCACGAAATCACGATGATGTACCGAATATTCAGGCAAAACGAATAGCACCATCACATTACTTGTGGGTAATCCTGAGGGGTTTCCCGGAGGCTGTTTTGCTTGAGTCACGCCGCGATGGCGGACCCAGCGAGTTTTGAATAATAAGCGGCTTCTGCCTCAGCAGGTGGAATGTTGCCGATGGGGCCGAAGAGCCGACGATTGTTGAACCAGTCGACCCATTCGAGCGTCGCAATTTCAACGGCCTGCGGATTGCGCCATGGTCCGAGGCGATGGATCACCTCTGCCTTGTACAAGCCGTTGATCGTTTCCGCCAGTGCGTTATCGTAGGAGTCGCCCACGCTGCCCACTGACGGCTCAATGCCAGCCTCGACCAGCCGATCCGTATAGCGGATCGATACGTATTGCACGCCGCGGTCGCTGTGATGTATCAACCCGTCCTGCTGCGCCGGCTGTCGCTCGTACAAGGCCTGCTCCAGTGCGTCCAGAACGAAGTCCGTGCGCGCCGAGCTCGACACACGCCAGCCGACAATGCGTCGGGCGAACACGTCAATGATGAACGCGACATAGACGAAGCCCTGCCAGCTCGATACATAGGTAAAATCTGACACCCACAGCGCATTGGGCCGTTCGGCCGTGAATTGCCGGTTCACGAGATCCTTCGGGCACGGCGTCGAACCATCGCTCACTGTCGTGCGTACCGTCTTGCCCCGTACCACACCGCGCAGGCCCATCTGCTTCATCAGCCGCTCGACCGTGCAGCGCGCCGCGACAATGCCTTCCCGCTTCAATTGCGTCCAGACCTTGTCTGCGCCATACACCTGGAAATTTTCTTCCCACACGCGCCGGATCTCATCCTTGAGCATCCTGTCGCGCTGGGCCCGCGGCGGCACCAGGCCTGGATTGACGCGGCGGGCCACATGCGTGTAGTACGTCGACGGGGCAATTGGCAGCACCCTGCAGATCGGCTCGACCCCGTAGACGTGCCGGTGATCATCGATGAACGTGATCATCACTTCGGTCGGCGGTCGAGCTCCGCCTGTGCGAAATATGCTGACGCCTTGCGCAGGATTTCATTAACCTGGCGCAGCTCACGGTTCTCCCGCTCCAGTTCCTTGAGCCGATCCTGCTCCTGCGTGCTTGTGCCCGGGCGCAAACCCCGATCCCGCTCTTCCTTGCGCACCCAGCTACGCAGCGTTTCACCCGAGCAGCCAAATTTCGCTGCGATCGACGCGATCACTTTCCATTGCGATTCGCGGTCGCCCTGGTGTTCCAGCACCATTCGCACAGCCCGCTCACGAACTTCCGGCGAGTACCTTGGGGACTTCTTCTTGGTGTTTTCCATAGCTCCATTTTCTCAAGAAGTGGAGCCTCCGGAAATCCCGGGCCGGTTCAGTCGCACCACTGGAGGATCGTCTCGTAGGTCACGCTCACACCACGTTCGAGCAACAGCTCCTCGATGTCGCGCAGACTCAGATTGAAGCCAAAGTACCAACGAACCGCGCAACTGAAGATCGCCGCCGGGAAATGAAAGCCGTGGTACGGTGATTTGCTCTTCTTCATCCCGACATTCTTTCTGGCAGCGATCTCAAGTTGACAGTGCCAGCCAGATGGGCTACGAATGCGAACGTCCACACCCGACGTCCGGGTATCTGCATCGATGAGGCGGCTGCAGTAGATGTTCAATCAATTCGACGAAGAGATTGTTTGTGCGGGAGCGAACGAAGCGACAAAACCGATCGCATCAGGCTTTGTCTTACTGTGTCATATAATTCGTTGTGCAGTTTATTTCCGCACAGGAAAAGTACCATCTTTGTATGAGGCGTAGTCCAAGCAGGATACGCAACGTGGTAACGAAATCAGGAACGTGACGTTATGCGCGCTGGACTGCCCCGTGGGATGTAATCCGGGGGAAGGACAGGCAGCGTGCGGTCAAGGAAGTTTTTTTATCGTTTGCATCTGATCCCATCCTGAGTCGCTGAGCCAGCATAAACCCATATGCGATGATACTCACTCTGGCGTGGTGGTGAAAGCCACGCCAGTCGCGCCCCTCGTAATGATCGAGCGCGAACTCCTGTTTCAGGTCCTAATAGTCGCGCTCGATGCGCCAGCGCATCTTGGTCACGAACACAAACTGCTCAAGCTTCGCCTCCTCTGGGACCGGCTCAGATTGTTGCGTACTGGCCCGACAAACAGCAGCCCTCAAGGACCACCTGAGCGATCACTTAACCAAAAAGAGTTGACCTAGATTAAGGGTACACAGGGAGACCGCGGATAGTATGAACGAATACGAAGGGCGGATATCGACGTCCGTCACGCCAGTTCACCCACATTACTGATGCGAACGCTGCAGTGCCTACGCCAACGGGGGACCGATTCCAACGAACTATTGCATCGACCGGTTGAATCCGCCGTGACCAGTCATTGAGTCCGCGGGGAGCCCAATAGCGGAATGGGGTGGGAAGAGGCGCCCTTCTCTTGCCTAGACGGTGCTGCCCGTCCACCAACAAACTGCACTATCAATATCATGAGCATGCCAAATTACGACCTACCGAAAGACATAGCAAACCATCTGGTTGATCCGCAGTCCTATACCAACCTCAATCGTCTCCATGAAACCTATACTTGGGCGCGTGCAAACAACCCTGTCGGGCGCGCAATGGCGGACGGACATGATCCGTTCTGGGTGATCACGAAACACGCCGACGTCTCCATGATTTCACGAGACAATGTCTTGTTCCGCAACGGCGACTATTCTGTCGTCTGCAGGCCAAGAGCGTCGATCGAGCATATCATTTCCATCACCGGTAGTCCAAACATCGTCCGATCGCTCGTGCACCTCGACGGCGACGAGCACAAGAGTCTACGTGCGCTGACACAGTCGTGGTTCATGCCGAACAGCATTCTCGAGCTTGACGACCGCATTCGATCGCTGGCAAATATGTCGATCGCGAAGCTGTTGCATCACAGCGGGCAAGTGATCGATTTTGCGAATGACTTTGCATTGCATTTTCCACTGAACGTGATCATGGATATTCTCGGCGTTCCGCAGGAAGATTCCCTGCGCATGTTGACGCTGACTCAGGAGATGTTCGGAAGCGAGGATGCCGAATACAAGCGCGAAGTGCAGCGCCAAGGCGATGCGAGCGGTGCGATGGGCAAGGCTCTGCTGTCCATTGTGGCCGACTTCAAGGATTATTTCGACCGCCTGACCGAAGACCGCCGGAAGAACCCACGTAACGATATCGCAAGCTTGCTGGCCAACGCGGTGATCAATGGACAGCCTATCGATGAAGCGACCCGTCTTGGCTATTACGTGATCATCGCCGCAGCAGGACATGATACGGTTTCGTCGTCCATATCGGTCGCGATGTGGGCGTTGAGCCGCTTCCCTGAGCTACTGCCGCGACTACAGACGGATCGTTCGCTGATTCCGCAGTTTATCGACGAAACCCTTCGCTACGCATCGCCGGTGCGTCATTTCATGCGCACAGCGACTGCCGACACCAACGTCCGGGGTCGGACAATCCGCAAGGGCGATTGGCTGATGCTCTGCTATGGCTCGGCAAATCGTGACGAGCAAGTCTTCCCTGAGCCGTTCGCATTCAATATCGACCGCCAACCGAACCGGCATCTCGCTTTCGGCGTCGGCGCCCACGTGTGCCTGGGTCAGCATCTCGCGAACATGGAAATGCGCATCTTGTTTGAGGAACTGGTCCCGAGGTTGCGGCTTATTGAGCCGGCGGGCGAAATCGAATTCGTTGCGTCCAGCTTCGTGAGCGGCCCGAAGCATCTTCCAGTTCGTTGCGTGGTGCATCCGCATTGAGCCACCGGAGCCTGTAGTTGGAGTGAACCCTTGAGGCTCGGCCTTCACTGCGGAACTTACCAGGCGCCTATGTACGGGTCCCCGGCATGAAGCCGCATATGAGCTCGGGCTTGACGATGAACCGAGCGTCCTCTTTCCGCACCTCTGCATCCAGCGCAGGTTGTGGCGGCCGCACAGCATGGTGATTTCGGCGAGCAGTACGTCAGCCAGTCGGAGGCAGCGCAGTGTAAGCGGCATTGAGCGCGCGGCTATAGCAATGACAGCGGCATCGCGCGCATCAATCTTGGCATTGCCATCGAGCAGGTCGGCAATGCGGCGCATAGCCAGGCTGGTAAGGATGCGACTAAGACACCAAGGTCAGGAGCGACTGCCGCGGACAATGCTTCGATGGTGAGGGTGATCTACGACGAACAAAAGTTCACCGAACGTCTTCAGTTCGGAGATGAGTGCACAGCTTGGCCTCATCGTCGGGCCAGCGCTTTGCTGTACCAACGCTTTCAGGTTCGGGCCGAGGGCTACGGGGTGATGGTGACCTTTGCCTACGTCAACGCTCATGAATGGGTCGACTAAGCGATGTTGTTGGCTTTTCATGCATCGAGGGCTTCGCACGTTGCACGGCTCGGTCTGCAACATCGGCAGCAAGTCTCCGCATTCACGTACTGGATGGCCTAACGATGTTCCGGCTGAACTCCTATTAACGATCACCTGCCCAACCAAGCCCTGCCCCCCGGCTCACGACTGCAACTTGGAGAATCATGCCGGGCCTAGATTCCCAATTCTCAATTATCGAGGCGTGAAGATAGTAACGGAGTGCGAAACTCCACTTTCTGTCGGATTTGTTCAATGACCACGATATTGGTTCATCAGAAGCAAAAAGAGATTTGGCTTCCAAATGATAAAATCGGTATACGCAGTGGTGATGGGAGTATTTTTTGGATTAGCGTGCGATTCAAGCCGAGCGCAGAGTGGCGTTACGCTATATGGAGCATTAGATGTTCTCATTGATATCTCAAATCAGGGCAGAGGAACCTTAACTAAAATGTCGAATGGCGGCACCTTCGGATCGCGACTTGGCCTTATGGGTAGCCAAGTCTTCGGCGACGGTTACAAAGCTATTTTCAGACTTGAGAGTGGTTTCGCGCCTAATGCCGGCACCATACAGCAGGGCGGTGCACTTTTCGGCCGGCAAGCGTATATTGGCTTCGAAGGTCCTGAAGGGACTTTAACTTTTGGTCGTCAATACTCGCCAGAGTTTCTTGCTATAAGTGACAACGACGTTTTTTTGGGAGGCTTAGGAGGGAGCATCTGGGGCGTTGATCGTACTTTGCCTAATGGTACCGTCCAGGCTACGCTCCTTACCGAGGTCATTACGTGCCGCGTTAATAATTCCGTTCTTTACTCATCTCCGAAAATTTATGGATTCTCGGTTGGGTTCATGTACGGTCTCGGCGGTGTTGCGAAATCTACAAGTGGCGGAACAACTTTTAGCGGGGCAATCAATTACACCAATGGCCCCGCAACGTTTCATGCCGGATATGTCTATCAGAGAGACGCATTGGATCAGGGATATTACAAAGCATGGGGTGTCGGCGGTAACTATGGGATTGGGCCGGTAAGAGTATATCTCGGATACACCAAAGATGACTATTCAATCATAACTGGCGCATCATCGTTGAATAATTCGTTGCGGTATGCAATTGCCAATCTTGGGGCGAGCTACCAAATCACCCGTTCGACCGTATTAATGGCACAAGTTATCAAATTGATTGACACCTCGAATGGAATTACTCAGTCAAAAAGCTCGTACATTGTAGGACTCGGTGTTTTTTATTCTCTTTTGAAAAACACCAGTATATATATCGGGTATGCACAAACAAAAAATAAAAATGGGTCCGCTTACACGTTGGGGCAAGCCCTATATTACGGGGAACCGGCATACCCCAACTCCACGGCACGCGTGTTTAGATTCGGAATGCGAACGACCTTCTAGATTAAAGTTGAAAATCGGCGGCTAATTAGTCGTGCCTGAACAATCCGGCGAGCCTTATATGGCATGGCTTTGGGGCCGAAATGGTGTTGTTGGAATTGCGGGAACCTGGCATATTGACGCGTAAATCCTGCATTTTTCGACGAGGTGCAAATGGGTCCGAAGACGCCTGTGCCGGAACAAGATTTCTCCGGCAGCCGCTGCGCGAGCAGATCAGCCTGAAGCACCCATTGGTGCGACTGGCCGACCTGATCAACTGTGAGGTTTGTCGGAATTCGTGGACGCCAACGGGTTAAGCAGCGGTTTTACTCAAATGGAATCGCTGCGTGAAAGCGGCCGGCGACAGATAGTCTAGACGCGCCTGTGTGCGCTGCCGGTTGTAAAAGATTTCGATGTATTCCGTGATCTCGTTGCGGGCCTGGTCGCGGGTCGCGAACTTGCGATGATAGACGAGCTCATTTTTCAGTGAGCTCCAGAATGATTCAATTGGTGCGTTATCGAAACAATCTCCGCGTCTGCTCATTGATGCCTGCATGCCGGACTGTTTGAGGAGCTTCTGATAGGCATGGGCGCAGTACTGACTACCGCGGTCCGTATACTGTATTAGACCAGCCGGTGATCAGTGAGATGCGACGGCACGAAACAGCGCCCGCATTACCAGCTGTTTTGTCATGCGCTCGCTCATCGCATAGCCGACTACTTCTCCGCTAAACAGGTCCTTGTGGCCGGCCAGATACAGCCATCCCTCATCGGTCGCGACGTAAGTGATGTCACCACGCCAGGCCTGATTCGAAGCGCTCGCACGGAAGTCACGGTCCAGTATATCCGGCGCGACTGGCAGGTCGTGCGTTGAATTGGTCGTCGCCTTGAACTTGCGCTTTTGCTTGCAGCGCAGGCCGAGCTTCGTGCGCAAACGCATGATGCGGTGAACACCAATCTGGACGCCGCGGTGCGCCAAATCGTTCTGTAGCCGTTCCGGGCCAAAGGTTTCTCGCGTCCGCTCGTGAGTTGCACGCACCTATGCTTCGAGTCGACGCTCTTGCTGAGCGTGTAACGACAGCGGCCGTTTGCGCCAGGCAAACTAGCCACTGATGGACACGCCCAGGAACCGGCACATTGAACGCACTGGATGTTACTGTCGCATCTGTTCAGCTACGCCGTACTTCACCGCGACTCTGTCGCGAAGTACGTTGCGAACTTTTTTAACAGATCGCGCTCCATTTTTATTTCGGCCAATTCCCGCTTGACCCGCCCCGGCTCGGCCTCGACCTCTGTCAGTGGTCTCTGATGCTGCCCAACATTCTCCAGCTTGCCGTCGTTTGCAGCACGAACCCAGTTTGCTAACGTCTTCATCGAAATTGACAATCGACACGCGGCTTCGGACACGCCGAGGCCATCGGCTATTACCAGCTTTACTGCTTCTTCACGAAATTCCTTCGTGTACACAGCCTTGGGATTCGGTTCATCAATGCCTCCATTCCTCAATTTTACGGAATGTTGGCGTCCACTTTTTCAACCGGCCTCACCATCGCACGACGCGATTGATGACGATCGCCGGAAGCGATGGCCACGATAGACCGATTCGATGTTCTGAGTCCCGGATGTTATCCGAACCACTGAGCAACGTGACAACTCTCTTTGGACTGCGGGTGATCCGGCGTCTGAATCCGACAACGCCTCGTGGACAATTGACGCACCGCAAGGTTTGCGTATGTTCAAGGTGTTCAGCTTCTTAATTCCTCGTATGATTAACTCAGGCGCCCGAGGTAATGTCAAAGCTGGTCAGAATGCCATTGGGAAGAAAAGCCATCGTCATCTACGGCTTTCGTTTTCCTGCATCGAGCATCGGCTACTCAGGACGCCGGCACCACCGTCTCAATCTTAGTCGACGGGAATTGCGCTGCACTATATCGGTTGGCCAATTCCCCTCTAACGGCGGAACAACTTCCTATGGACATGCTAGACGTCATCGGTATTGGTATCGGACCGTTCAATCTAAGCCTCGCGGCGCTCATTCAGCCCACCGGTTTGCGAGCGCTCTTCTTTGAGAAGCGCATAGAATTCTCCTGGCATCCGGGGCTCATGCTGCCCCAAAGTCAACTCCAGGTGTCGCCGCTCAAGGATTGTGTGACCCTGGTGAATCCCACAAGCCCATATTCCTTTCTCAACTATCTCGCTGTACATCGACGCCTGTACAGCTTCGCGAATAAAGGTGGAAACAGCACGTCGCGACGTGAGTTCACCCACTATTACCAATGGGTCGCGCAATGCCTGGACACGCTTCGATTCGGCGAGGAGGTGATCGATATCAGGCCCTGCAATAAGGGCTATTGCGTGACCACTACCGCGCGCACATATCATGCGCGCGCGGTAGTGGTTGGGGTCGGCGTCGAACCCAAGGTGCCGGCATGTGCGCGGCAGGTGGTCGGCGAGACGGTCTATCACGTAGACGACTACCTTAACCGGAAACCGTTCAGCGAAGACGAACATGTGCTGGTGGTGGGCGGCGGGCAGAGCGGCGCGGAAGTCGTCGAGCACATGCTGACCGAGTCAGGTCCCGACAAGATCACTTGGGCGACGTCGCGCGCCAATCTGTTTGCGATGGACGACAACGCATTTGTCAATGAAGCATACATGCCCAGTTATAGCCAACGCTTTCACACGCTGCCGATCCAGCAGCGCCGGGCCATTGTCGAAAGCGAAAAGCTCACGAGCGACGGCATCTCCGCCAGCCTGTGCAACCGGCTCTATGAAGCGTTGTATGAACGCAGCGTCCATGGCACGCTAGCCGACTGCTTTCGTCTGTTGCCTTCGGTGACAATGGACGAGATCACACGCCGCAGCGGTCGCTGGCATATCGGGTTGACCTCGCTCGTCACGTCGCAGCGCAATGGCATAAGCGCGGACAGAATCATCCTGGCAACCGGTTTTCAGCCGCGCCATTTGCCATTCGTTCAGAAACTGCTCGACGGCGCAAGCCGTGAAGACGGTCTGCCAACGCTCGATCCCGATTACGCCGTGCGCTTCGATGCGCCAATGCCCGGTCCCGTGTATCTGCAAAACCAAAGCCGCGTGCAGCATGGCCTGCAAAGCGTCAATCTTTCGCTGGTCGCGTACAGGAACAGCCGCATCATCAACAGTCTGCTAGGTCGTGCGTTCTATCCGGATGTTCCGGACCGGCAACTGCTCGATAGCCTTGAGGATCAGAAGACTGAAGCAGGATCGATACTGTGCGACGCGCCTCAGGCCTCGCGTCAACCGGCAGTGGCGTAAGCGCATGACTGGCTCCTCCATTTATCTATCGACCGGCGAGCGTGCGATCTCACACGCCGAGCACTTGCCGGCATCCCTCCAATTACGGGCGTTCATTCCGTTTCTGATTGCTTCACTGGTGATCGCCGCTTCGTACGGGACGAGTTTTCTCCTGCCCGAGTACCTGCAATCCCTGGGCATGAAGAGCGATGTCGCCGGCGCCGTGATTTCGAGCGGCATGGTCTCGACCATGATCTGCTGCTGCGTGGCTGGGCGCATAGCCCAGCGTATCGGTGTCATGCCGACCATCGCGCTGGCCTCGCTCGTCATGGCAGGCAGCATGCTCTGCTTCGCCGCTGCGCCAATGGACATTCGTGCCGTCTATGCAGGCGGTTTGCTGTTGGGCGCTGGGTGGTCCGTGTTCTTCATACTCGCGCCGCTGCAAATCATCCATCATCTGTGCCCCAACGCGCGTATCCAGTACCTGACCTTCGTCTCCGGCACGCAAATGGCCGGCCTAGGCATGGCGGCGCCTTTGAGCCGCCTGATCGCCCAACATACCGGCTCGATCGCGCTGGCCTACCTTCTGTTCGCTGCGGCATGCGCGGTGGCGGCAGTCTGCGTCAAGATCGCCAGCGACGCGATGAGGGATAGGTCCTGTTTGCCGATGACGCGCGTGGCCATTACCGCGACCGACACGTTGGCCCTGCTCAGGGCACGAACAGCAGTGCCGATCGCAATGATCGCACTGGCAGCCTGTGTCTTCGCCGGGCTGGCGACTTACCAGACACCCTATGCCGTCTCGCGTAACCTCAGGCCAGACCTGTTCTTCCTGACGTTCACGATAACCAGCGTGGCACTGCGCTTGTCGCTCGCGAGAACCATGGGACGCATCAAGCCCGCGCGACTTGCGCACGCATTGTTTTTGCTGACCGGCGCCTCGCTCGTACTGTTCCTGTTGAACCACGGCAGCACGACGCTTTATATCGTCGCTACCGCGCTGTTCGCCACGGGCTACGGACTGAGCTACTCGACCCTGAACGGCATGGCGGTGAACCTCGCCGGAGACCACGGCGTTTCGGTGCCGGTGACTTCGCAAATCTTTACGCTTGCCTATTTCATCGGTCTGTTCGGATGCCCTTTCCTATGTGGCGCCCTGATTCACGTTTTCGGCGCCGATGCAATGCTCGTCGTCCTGCTAGGCGCCGTACTCGCCAATCTCGTGCTACTCGGCGTCATGCGAATGAAGGCGCATTTCGCCGCCTGACTTCTCCTTGAAAACTCCGTTCCTTAACGAGGTGGTTCGTATGCTGAATGAAACGCAAAAATCCAAGTGGCATGAAGATGGATATTTAAAAGTAGAGGGCTTTTTCGATCCGGTCACCCGCGAAAAGATTTCTGCTCTGGTCAACGATGTCTCGCGCTGGGAAATCAGCGAAAACAAATGGATGATGTGGTTCGAGAAGACCGAGGATGACCGCAAGATCGTTTCAAAGATGGAGAATTTTTTGGACTTCAACGACGAGCTGCGCGACCTGTTGCTGGCCGACAAGCGCATCCAGACGGCCGTCGAATCGCTTCTCGATGAAGATACCCGCATGCTCAAGGAACTGCTCATCTTCAAGTACCCGGACAGCGGCGGCTATCGTCCGCATCAGGACATCTATCACATCCCCCACAATATTCCTGAACGCATGGTGCATGCCGTGGTCGCCATCGGCATCGACGATTCCGATCCGGACAACGGCGGCCTGTTCTTCAGTCCGGGCAACCATCAGAAAGGTGTGTTTCCGATGGACGCCGGCGGCGTGATTCATCCGGAAGTGGCCGAGACGTTCAAGTGGGAACCCGTGCCCTGGAAGGCCGGCGACATCTTCGTCTTCGACGACTACGCGCCGCACTATTCGCAGCCCAACAAAAGCAACCGTTCGCGCCGCACGCTCTATCTGGTGTTCCAGCGGGCCTCAACTGGTGGCCCCACGCGTACGGAATACAACAAACTGAAGCGTGCCTACAACCCACCCGAAGGCAAGGAATCGGATATCCACAATCTGAAGCCGGCAAATGGCATTTTCTATCGCACCTAATGTAATTCACCGGAGGATGTGCGTGTACACAAAGCAGATTGACCCATCCATGATGCGGCCGGAATACGGCGTTCTTGTTTGCCGGCTGCTCGAACATCTGCCCGCTGGCCTGACAACAGCGTTCGGCGCGTCGATTGTTGAGGTCGTGCCGGCGGGCGCTGTCAATCTGCACTCCCATTCCGAGCATGAACTGTGGGTACTCATTTCAGGCAAGGGAGTCTTCGAGGTGAATGGCCAGGCGCGGCCAGTGGCAGATTCAACGCTGCTCTATATCGAGCCGAATCAGGAGCACGCGATTCGCAATGCCGATCCGGCAGCGAGCCTGAAATTTCTATCGATATGGTGGGACTAACGTGGCCACACGCACTTTTTTCGTTTGCCCCGCACCGCCCTGCCCGAACGGCAAACTGCATCTCGGCCATATCGGCGGGGTCTATCTGCTCACCGATCTTTTCGTTCGCTTTCAACGCATGAGAGGTCACCGCGCCTACCACGTCACAGGTGCGGACGAGCATGGCACCTATACGGTAGTGAAGGCGCGCAAGCTCGGTCGCCCGATTGACGAAGTCGCGCAGTTGCATATTGACGAGATAATGGATTGCTTGCGGGCAATGCACATCGAGCCCGATGTCTTCGTCAGAACAACGGACGCTATGCACAAGCAGAACAGTCTGAAGATCTTTCGCGAGCTGGAAGCTGCAGGCTACATTGATGTGCGTGATGGACATCAACTCTACTGCGAAAACTGTGACGAGTTCGTGGCCGATTCGCTTGCCGTCGGCCTCTGCCCCGCGTGCGATGCGTCCACCGACAGCAACTTGTGCGAAAACTGCGGTTTGGCGCAACAGCACTCGAAGTTGCGAACGCCAAGCCACACGTCGTGCGGCAAACCGCTATCGCTTCGCCCCATCGAACAGGCGGTTTTCGACATCCCTCGCATGGCAGCCATGCTTGACGATGCGATCAAGGGGAGTGAATGGGATCAAACGATTCAGCGTAAAGCGCGTGCATGGTTGCGTGACGAATTGCGGCCGCTGCCTATGTCGCGCATTTTCGACCGGGGTGTGACACTTGAAGCACCCACGAAGATTGCGGGGCAAACGTTGATGACGTGGTTCGAGGGGCTTTGGTGTTTCGAGACGGGGATCCGCTTGCAGTGCGCGCGCGACGAGGTCAACTACGACACCGTGATGCGCGACCCCGATACACGCCTCCTGTTTTTCATGGGCCAAGATAACCGCTTCTACTACACCATCGGCGTGACTGGCAGCCTGCTTGCGCGCGGCTATCCGCTTCCGGCAAAACATTCGATACAGGACTTCTACAAATTGGAGGGCGAGAAATTCTCGACCAGCCGCGACCATGCACTCTGGGCAGATGAAGTATCCCGGCAGGTCGACCCGAGTGTGTTGCGCTATGCGCTCGCTCGGATTGCCAAGCCGTTCGGCACCAACAACAACGATTTCCAGATCGGCGAACTGATCCGGTCGGCTTCGCACATCCTTGCGTGGGAAAGCGCCATCCGCCGCGATTCACTGCACTCGGCGAATGTCGATGGAAGCGGTCTTACGCCGGCGCACGACGACATAGTCCAACGTTATATCACCGCGATGGACCAGGTACGCTTCTGGAACGCCCTCGATCTGATTGACGAATACTTCGTCGCGACGGGCTTCGGCACGAGCCCGGAAACGTGGCGGCCGGTGCACGTATCCGTCTTTCTGAGCATGCTCCATCCCGTGATGCCAGTCCTGGCCGAACGCTATGGAAACGTGTTCTTTGGCGAGAATTGGACACCGGCACTCGGCGCAAACGCCACGCTATTGGCTACGCCTCCCAGAGCGACGGCCGAATTTCCGCCGTTCGGAATGCCGATTGCCGACTCGTTCATCCGCCAATATCAATCGCGCTTCCAGCGCGCCGTCGATGCCGCGTAACCAACGATGGAGCCAGTCATGTCGATGCGCAGTCGCACTTCGCTCAGTTATGGGATATTCGACTACACCTCAGGCAAGGACACAGTCGACTTCGCCTATGGGCTTCCCGATCCTTTGACGTTCGCCCGCCTGCAATGGCCGGACCCGCTTACCGTCCAGACGGGCGTCAGCATCTCCGACCTACCGCAGTACACCGACGCCTATGGCCTTCCCGAACTGCGCGGACAGCTTGGCCAAAGGTACCGGATGGGGCGTGGCAATGTCATTCTGACGAACGGCGCTTCACAAGCCCTGCAACTGCTCGCCGATGCTTTTATCGACCCAGGAGACGTCGTGCTGACCGAGGACCCGTCCTATCTCGGTGCGTTGCGCATCTTCTCTATTGCGGGCGCCACGGTGGTGCAAGTAGGTGCGGATCCCTCGGGCGTCGACCTCGATCTGCTCGAACAAGCATTGCTGCACGCAAAGGGGCGAGCCAAGTTGTACTACACCACTCCGGCGTTCCACAATCCGACTGGACGATACTTTGCACACCGGCATATGGTCGAGGTGGAGGCTCTACTGTCCCGCAACGGCGTGCGGCTGGTGCAGGACCTGGTTTATAGCGAGTTGCCCTATGGTGGCGCGTCGCCCGAGATTCTGCAGGCGGGTGGTAACATCATCAATGTGCATAGCTTCTCCAAAATCTCAGGCCCCGGGCTTCGCGTAGGCTGGGTGCTGGCCGAGCCGGAAATTGTCGACCGCCTAGCCCACCTGAAATGCGATGGAGGTGTGAGTCCCATTGTCAGCAATATGGCGCTCGCCTTATTGCAGTCGTCGTCTTTGGACGCTCACGTCGAACACCTACGGACGCACTACCGGAGCAAGCGCGACGCAATGCATAGGCTGTTACAGGCCTGCCGATTCTGCAAACCGGATTACGAGATTCCGAGTGGAGGATTTTCGTTCTGGGTCTCGCTTGCCGAAGGCGTCGATTCCGCCGAATTGGTCGGCGAGGTGCGCCGGAAGCACAATGTGAAACTCGTCGAAGGAAAGCACCATGGACCGAGCGGTGCAGCCCGTGTACGCTTAAGCTTCAGTTATCTCCAGCCGCGTTTGATCGAGCGCGGCTTGGCTCAGATAGACGATGCGCATGCGAGCCTTCTGACATCGACGCGCTTTAAGCGGCGTGGCTAGAGAATGCCAAGTACTACGGATAGTCGGTGCGAGATGTACAAGCGTAGGCCGAGCGAAGACATCTCCTGCGCCGCCCTCTACCGCAAACAACTCGACGAACGCTTTTCGGCATGGCACTACGTCACTGATTTCGCTCAGGATCCGTCCGTTATATAGGCAGCCCCCCCTTCGCGCCTGTCTCGGAACCAGTCAATTCCTGTGCGTTCTGTACGATCAGCACGTCATCGCTCTGCAGCCGATATCAACATCAAGACCTACCCGATGTAAACGGTATGGGTCCGACCAAAATCGAAACAGGAGAGCAAGTGAAGAAACTGCTGATCGTGTCGATCGCCGTCGTGCTGATAGGCTATCTCTGCAACAGCGGTATCGCGTACATACACGACAAGGACTATGCGGAAAGAGCGGCCGTGAGACTGGCCGCGTCCCCACAAGCGTCCGGCATCCGCGAAGTGTTGGACCGAAACGCGTGCTATTACTGCCACTCGACGAAAACTGTCCTGCCCAACTATGCCGCGCTACCGGGCATTCGTCAGCTAGCCGAGCACGACATACAGACGGGCCTCGCCTACTTCCGCATCGACAGCCTGTACGCGGCGCTCGAAAGTGGCGTACCGGCCCCCGAAGCCGATCTTGCAAAGCTGGAAACCGTTGTGAACGAACGCAGCATGCCACCAAAGCCGTTCCGCTTCGTACACTGGACCACCGGCTTGAGCGCCGACGATCAACGCGCGCTTCTCGACTGGATCGCGTCACAGCGACACAGCGCATATGCGACGCCCGGCGTTGCACCAGAGTTCGCTAACGAGCCGGTACAACCGTTGCCACATTCGTTGCCGACTGACGCGGGCAAAGTCGCGCTCGGGAAGCAGCTTTTCAACGATGTCAGACTATCGGTGGACAACACGATATCGTGTGCGAGCTGCCACAAGCTAGCGATCGGCGGCGTAGATGGAAACAAGGTTTCGTCCGGCGTGGGTGGCCGGTTGGGTGCAATCAACGCACCGACAGTGTTCAACTCGGCACTCAACCGCAAGCAGTTCTGGGACGGTCGCGCCGCCACGCTGCAGGAACAGGCCGGCGGCCCACCGCTGAATCCGGTCGAAATGGCGTCCACGTCATGGAGTGAGATCATCGATAAGCTGAAACAGGACTCATCGCTGACGCAACAGTTCTTGCGGGTGTACCCGGACGGTTGGTCAGGCGAGAACATCACAGACGCGATCGCCGAATATGAGATGACACTGCTAACGCCGAGTCGCTTCGATGCTTACCTGCGCGGCGACAGGGATGTGCTGAATAGCGAGGAACTGCGCGGCTACCAGTTATTCAAGGCAAACCATTGCGCGACCTGCCACGTTGGCAAAAATCTGGGCGGGCAGTCGTTCGAACGGATGGGCCTCGCGGCCGACTACTTCGCCGCGCGGGGCTACGCGCGCAC
Source organism: Paraburkholderia sp. 40 (assembly GCF_050434105.1). NCBI lineage: Bacteria > Pseudomonadati > Pseudomonadota > Betaproteobacteria > Burkholderiales > Burkholderiaceae > Paraburkholderia > Paraburkholderia sp. 40. Next base: position 1,550,100 of record NZ_JBNPVY010000004.1, read on the forward strand.
CGACGCGGACAACGGCCGCGCCAACTTTACGAAAGATCCGCTCGATCGCCATGCGTTCAAGACGCCGACGCTGCGCAACGTTGAGCTGACCGCGCCCTATTTCCACGACGGCAGCCGCATCGATCTGCGCAAAGCTGTACGTGACATGGCGACATATCAGGTCGGCAAACAATTGGCGGAATCGGACATTGACGCAATCGTCGCGTTCCTGAGGACGCTAACGGGTACGCACCAACCCGCGGCGACCCATTGATCCGACCACCGCGGCTGACATCAGGGCCCGACAAAGGCACTTGCAACGGCCGCGCGCAACTATAGGTCGAATGCCAAGGGCTTCATGCGATGAGGGGTTCTGATGTCCTGATACTTTGTGTTGACAATTCTATTGGATCGCACTATGAAGAAAACGGTGCGCCACCGAGGGCTTTGGCAATTTTTATTTTTCTGATGGTCTATTTTCCCGTCGGTGCGTTGGCGGAGGTCAACGATCGTCGCGTAGTCACCTGGAATCTTCAAGGCTCTCGCCGATGATCACCAGCAGACATTGACCGTCCAAGTTCTCGCTGCGCAGCCCGGTGTGAATGCCGTCGACCCACCAATATACGTAGCGCGATTTCGACAGATCGCGTCGGCTCCAGCTCGCATGCTCGTCGGCCCACTGCGCCTTCAGACGGCTCACCACATTGGCCGACAGGCCTTTGGCGGCGTCACCGAGCAACACGCTCAGCGCTTCGCTCATGTCGCCCGTGGAGATGCCTTTCAGATAAAGCCATGGCAGCGCGGCACTCACGCGCGGCGACTTCCTCACATACGGCGGCACAATCGACGAATTGAACTTCACACCTGATCCTGAGTGATCGCGAACCTTCGGCACCTTCACGGCAATCGGGCCGGCCGCCGTCAACACCTCGCGCTCCGGCAAATAGCCGTTGCGCACCACGGCGCGCTGCCCATGCAGGGTCTTGACGTTCTCGAACCGCTCCAGCAGCGACGCGAGCTCCGCTTCGATCGCCTGCTGGATCACCTGCCGCGCTCCATGACGCACCAACTCGTCCAGTCCCAGACCGACTTCCGATAGACCTACAACCGCTTTTTCCGTAAACTTCTTCATGGTGGATAGTTTGTTGTTTGCTGGGTTCCGACTTCGACAATCAGATTCTCAGCTAAAACCTCCACCGCCTTCAATCTCCCGCGTCAACTCCCCGTACACCAGAATCGAGCTTAGCTCCCGCGCGATCGCGCTTGCCTTTAACGGTATCCGTGGGAGAGCGCTCCAGAAGCGCGCGGCAGGGTGGCCGCCCAGCGCGGGCGTCTTGCCTTCGTAACTTTCCACCCCTGGTCTGCGCACGCCCGTATCCTTCACGCGTGTGCAGTCGCTACCGCGCGGCACGAGCGCTACTGGAACGAGTTCCAAGCCAAGCAGCCGAGAATTTACGGGTCGGCCCGGCCTTGCTGCACCTACCGCGGGCGCCAGGGAGTGGTCAAACAGCGGTGCCTGATCCACTGGTTACTCTCGCGGTCCGGCATGGATGGCTCGAATTTCCTTCGGCGCCGACACTTGATCCTGCTCGTCGCATTCCGCCTGCCGGCCAGCGTCGGATCTCATCGGCGTCATCAACTACTCACTGGCAGCTATAACTGGCGGCGGTATTAGGATCGCCGGCGACGAAGGTAGCCTTCTTTGGGTACCTGACCGCAATAGCTGTATGTCGGCCACTAAAGTCGCCTTACGCAAATCAAGCCTCTGCAAGACTAGACTGATCCTTGAACCGTCCGCCGTCTTGCAAACCGCTTGTCGCAAGTTCGAGTCTGCAATGGGCGCTGCAATCTGGCACGACATTGCTAAGGATTCCAACTACTCCTTTTCAGCGATTCGCAGACAACGACAGCGCCCCCGCACTCAATGTACTCATCTCCGTTAAACCGGTGAAGTACTCACAAAATCAGTGGGAAGGACCCGACCACAGTTTTGCTGTGGTCGCACGGAGACAGCGATCAACCTGTCGCGTTCTCTGACAATCAGTGACCGGCATAGTGATGTGCCACGTCGTGTCTCCAACCACACCATTCTTGACCGCTCTACGAAAGCCACGTTGCATTCGTCCGACGACCGTCTATATTGGGGAAGAACATAGCGAGACATGTCTTTCCCGCGAATCCAGCGCAGAAAGGAGCACCTCGCAAAGGAGAACGTCGCATGGACATCCTGAAGCTCGCCATCGTCGTGGCTATCCTGTGCGGGGTTGCAAAGGGAATCCAGCTATTCAGTCGCCATTGCCGGCGTCGGTTCCGTCACAGTTTCTTTTCGGCGCGCGGCTTCTGGCTCGCGGCAATCGGCATCAATTTCCTCTGGTGGGGATACTATTTCTGGGTAACTGCCCCGCTTCGCCATACGCAGCCGTCCGGCGGACTTGTCCTCATGGCGATGGGCCTCGCTATGGCGATCTGGCTGGTAGTTGAAAACGTTCGTGAGACCGACGTCCTTCACGGCGTTGGCGGCTCGTCTCTCCAGTTCGTGCTGTTTTTCCCTGTTGCCCTCTACGGTATTCCGCTTCTCGTGATCGTGATGTTTTTCCTGCTTTTCGCGACTTATAAGGGCGGACCTGCATGGTTTGTCGATCCATGATCCTTGAACATGGGCCCATTAGTTGGAGCCCGCTCACGGCCGCATGAAGAAGTGCCGCGGCGTCGGCAAACACCTCCATATGGCAGAGATGCAGCGGAAAGCGCAAGAGCAGGATATGAGATGCCACTTGCCGCCGATCCGAGGCAATCTGGGCATCTCCGCATCAACGCTCGATGTCCGGACCTGTTTTATCGGGTTGGGCGCCACGGTCCGTCACTATGGGACTCCCGCCGACGGGCTCCCTTTCCGGTCGCGGTCCAATAGCTGGCGCATCCCGCTGCACTGGCATTGCTTTCACGAAATCAACAATGTCGACGGCCATCGCGCGATCCGCTTTTGTGGGCGACGCTGCCATCACCTTCGCCACCTCCCGCCACGCAGCAAATACTCCATCGTGAGATTTCCAGCCTGCCTGCCTCTGCTCCGTGCTCACGGCCGCCCGCCAGTACATCGGCACTTCTCCACGCGCCAGCATGTGCGCGACACCCTGCCTGGGATAACGCTGCGTAATGCCGCGCGTGCGCCTGGGTGTCGCATTCGCTTCGACGCCGTGCTCGCGAAGCTGCTCTGCGAACCGTTCACGCCAGCGCCAGAGATCCTGCTTGCGCGGATTGAGACGCCGACCATCCGGCCCACGCACTTGCACGCTCAGATGGATATGCGGATGAGCCTCGTCGTCGTGCGCCGCAAACACATAAGCGCGCCCATCCCCGAACTCGAGCGCTGCGAAATCCCGTGCAGCATCGCGCACGGCCTGTCGGTTCGTCCCCGGCGGCATCGACAGCAGAATATTGAATACCTCGCGACGGGTATTCGTCTCCGGAATCCCCCACCCTCCGAGTTGCCAGGCCCGCACAAGGTCACGTACAGCGTCGGCACCAGCAATCGAATCCCCGTTCTGGTCTTCCAGTTCGACCTGCCCGTTGCGGGAGATATAGCGCAAGTGCCGACGCACCGCGCCCATACCCTGAGCACTCGACGCCTTGTTGGTAATTTTGACCATGACTTCAGGCGAGCGCCTGAGTGTCCGGGCCAATTGATCGCGCATGCGCGTGGCTTCATCACGCATGCCTGCACGCGAAAGCCGCTGCGCGCGGGCATGCCTGAACGGTTCATGAAACAGACGGTCGCCCCAGTTCAAAAGCATCGCATCAATGTAGACCTTCGGATAAGGCATGTCACCGGCTCCATCGATCAAGATTCGCGCGAATTACGGCTGCCACGGCGCGCAGATGAACATCTATCACGTCCCGGATTGCGTCCATATTCCCACCTCCATTTCGTCCGATATCCGCCAAACTTCCGTCTCGCGCAATCTGTCCAAGCCACCGGTTGATCGCGGCAAGCTGCCGGTTCGAATCAGCCAGAACTTGCATCTCCTGCACGCCGAACTGGGGTTCCCTCAAGAACTGCGCGCGGATCAACGCAACAATCCAGCGGTTACTGGTCTGGCCTGACGCTACCGCACGCCGCTCCACCGCCTCCAGTTCAGCGCGCGCCAGCCTGATCTCGATTCGAGCGCGAGGATCGCCGACAGCGCCCCATCGGAGATTTGCTTCGGCACGGATGTCGGTATCGTCGGCATCCGCACGCAGTGCGGATGCCATCAGTAGCCGCACGCCTTCACCAACCGTCCTCCCCCTGCGCGCGCACCATTGATCCCAAGCCGGCCGCATTTCGCCGAGTTCAACGCACAGGCGTTCGCGCTGAGGCATGGCCCCCTCTAGCGCGCAGGTGAGGGTTCGGTGGGTGTCCGCTCCATCTCGCGGACCGGTGCGCGCCGCGTCACCCGGCCGTGCCCGGCTGTCCCGCTCCGAAGGTGCTGTCGGATCAAAGACCTTCGGCCGGGGCAATGGGATACCCTCCTTGCCAAACGCGTCCAGCATCTGTTCAGCACGCCGCTGCACGCGTGAAATCGACCGCGCGCTAAACCCCTGCTCCCGCATGGCGCCGACCAGAACGGCCAGATGAAGAACCTTTTCCTCGTCGGATATCGTGGAAGGCTGACGTCCCTGCCTGTTCTCGTTCATCGGCTTGCCAATAGGAGCCGTGGCATGATCGAATGCGCGCCCGGAGCGGGACACAGGCCCGGCCGCCGAGCGTTCGCGCTCCACCACTTCGACCTGCCAGGTATTGCGGTAAACGTCCTTCTCTTCCTCGCCCACCACCATGCCGTGGTCATCGAGGATCGGCACATTGACCGTGACGAGCCGCCGACCCAGGTTTTCCAGCGTAACTTGGTGCCCGGGTTCGGCACGCGACTCCAGCACCGCCCGTTCGAGATCCACACCCCAGACAACGTGGTCGGCACCCGTCGCGTCGCGGAACATCACGTAATACGAGTCGCTGCGAGCGGGGTTGTTCTGATGGGGTGCGCGGTCATGTTCGCGCAGTTCGCCGGCATACCGCCGCGGAGCATCAGGCTCGTCGCCAGTCGCCGGCTGTCGTTCAACCTGGCGTAGCCGCACATGTTCTCCGGTGCGGGGCGCCGCCGCACGAGCAGTGCCGCCCACCCCGCCAGGCATTTCGGTCGTGGATGCGGATGCGGGCGCCGGTGTGCTGGGCTCTTCTGCTCGCGCTTGCGATGCGGTCGCACGCATCGACGCATCGGCCTCGATCCGGTTGTTCAGGCGTGACTGCCGGGCGTCCGCCAAACGCGCGAGATCCGCCATCTTCGGCTCGTAGCCACTCACCTCGATTCCGAGCAACGTCCCCCGCAGCCACACTTCGCTTCGGAATACCTCATGTCCCGACACCCGAACGCGACGCCACGATTTTGCCGCCACGATGTCTACCATCGACTCCACCACATCCGGCCGATTGTGTTCCGTGACGAGGTACGGTCCCAGATCCTCGAACGCGAGCTGATACGGCGCATCTTTGAGGAAATACTGGTGACCCGCACGCAGGTATCGCTTACGAACCCGTTCGGGCGGCTGATCAAGTGGCACGCGCGCCGTGTCGTTGTTCCCCGACGGCGCATCTGCAGTCGGACCCGTACCGGGCTGCCGTACCGCCTTGGCATCGTCGCGGATCGCCTGATCACGCAGGCGTGAGCGCGCCGCGTCGAACTCGCGGCGGCGCCGGGCTGATACGGCATCCAGCGCGGTCGCATCCAGTTGACGGGTCCGACCATCGCCACCGGACTGCTCCGCAAACCCCGGACGCCCGGGAATATCGTGCTCGATCACGTTGATGACCGGAGGGGTAAAAGGTGATGTTTCAGTCATGATGCGATCTCTTCCTGATCAGGTACGACTCGCCACAAGCGGCGACACGTGAGACGACGGTTTAGCGGTCCGGCCCGGGAGGATCCTGCGACGCCGCCCGCTCCTTTGACTGCTCCAGCGCCGCCGCGCGTGCTTCGCGTATTCGTGCCCACGATCGCGCCTGCAACTGGTCGAGCATTCCCTCGAGATTCGGACTGAAATTCAACTCACGCGCGGATTTCTTGAGTGAGCCGACGGTACGCTCCAGCAGGTCACGCGCCCGATCCCACGGATAGACCTTCGGCCGGTCACCGTCGTAACCGACCTGCAATTCCGAGCCATTCACCCGGGCGTTCTGATCCATCCATCTGATCCGGTCGGAGACGAACTCCATCTGCGCCTTTGGATGAAAGACGACACTGCGCGTCGCCACCTCCTGGATCAGGTAGTGCTCAGTGTTGAACACCTCGCCGCGGTAGGGGCCGCCGTTCTCACGCGGTGTCCCCATGCGCAACGGTGTGCCGAAACGATGTTCGGCCAGCGCCCGGATCTCGTTGGGCACATCGGCCACTTCGAACAGCGGCTCACCCACCGGTGGGCGTATCGGCGCCAGACGTCGCGACTCGACCGCAGGAGAACCACCAGCCGGAGGTACCACGGAAGGCTCGGTTGGCGGGCGCTCTGGAGTCGCTGATTCGCTCGTCGGCGCAGAGGATTCCGGCGTGTTGTGCTGCTTTGGCTCGGTACGTTTCGACGAGCGACGACGAGAAACATCCTCTGCATCGTTCACCAGGGTTTCTTTCACGCGGCTCATGATTTCCTCCTTCAGGTCGTCCAGCTTTCCGCCGGTTGCAATACCTACTGTCGACTCCATACCCACAGCCGCCAGCCCGACATCCCGGTACGCGATTTCCCGCAGGCAATCGCCCACATCCCCAAAGCCCGACAGCACCGCCATGTCGTTGAAATCGGTCGGCACCTTGTCGTTGATACGCGCGCCGCTGGCGAATACCGGCAGTGCCAGACGCGCCTGCGACTCTTCCACCGCCTGACGGGCTCTGGTCTCGCCCGGACCGAGATCCCCAAGCACAACCAGCCCGACGTCGGGATATCGTTCGCGCAGGATTGCGGCGACCTGAGGCAGCGTCCCGCTCGACAGCGTCGCGAGCGCCGGCCAGTCCGTCGCCCGGTAGGCGGACAGTACGGTGGCCATGCCCTCGCCGATCAGGATCGGTGTGGAGGAGTCTCCGGCGGCCGGTGCCGGCCCGGCAATCCAGTACCCACCCTTCTTGAGGCCACCTGCCAGCGAGGATTTGAGGCCATGTTCGTCGATCAGCTCCAGCGTAGAGATCGCCTCGCCGATCCAGAACGGCACCACCAGCACGCGTCCCGTGAGCGGCTGCTCTTCGCTCGCTGGCGCATAGCCCAGCAACGCGTGCAGTTCAACGGCCTCCAGCTCACGCAGTGCCGGCACCGGCTGGAGGTGCTTGCGTACGAGATACGGGTGTTCCGGACCGACTGGGCGCGCCCACTGCCAGATCGCCTGCGCTTCACGGGCTACCGCCTCATGACGGGCCTGCTGCCGTGCCTCTTCACGTACCCGCCGTTCAAGCACTTCGGGACTCGCCGCAAATGTTGTCGCCATCCGGTCGGGATAATGCGTGCGCTTCAGATCGAAACCGTGCTGCCGCGCGAGCCAGAACAGCGAGGCGAGCGTCTTGCCACCCGACTCCTTCACCGAGCGCCACGTGGTGCGGGCAGCACGCTCGTTGTAATTGCCGGCCGTGCGGCTCCATTCGTCCCAGATCTCGAAACCAGCGTCACCAAAGCCGTTCTTGAGCGCAAATGCCATGTCTACCCACGTACCGTATTCGTCCGCGGGAATTACAGCGAGCGCAGCACGCGCGCGTGCGGTCTCGTCAACATGCGGTGCACTCATTTCCGGCCTCCCTGTATCTGCACAACACCCGATCTGGCGGCGGGCACAGGTCTGCGCTTCGCACGGATGGGTTTAGCTGGCACCAGCTCCGCGACGTCGAGGTCCGCCACCGACAAGCGACGCTTCGCCTGCGCAAGCCGTGCGGCCGGGACACCCAGCAGCATGAAGTGCCGTTCGACATAGGCTGTCACTTCGTCCTCACTGAGATCAGCCAGACGCGGCGGCAGGTCGCGCGGATCCCAGGCCTGCAGCACTTCCAGATACTCAGCCGGCAGATGAACGAGGCCGGTGCCTTCCGGATCGATCTCCTCGGGCTGCACCTCGCGCAGCCGCCGCTCGACCTGGGCACTGAAACGCGCGAGATTCATGGCAGGCACCGATGGTGCGCTTAACACCCGCGAGGCAAAGACGGGATCACGCCAGTAGGAGATCCTGTCGGCGAGGATCGGCTTGGTGTTCTCCAGCACGATGATTTCCTTGTCGCGCCCGAGCTCCTTGATCTCCTGCGGCAACAGTAGCGGCCTACGCTGCTCGGATATGCTCTCGCTCGATCCACCGCGGCCACCAAAAATCGCATTCGATCGGCTGATGCTACGGGACTGATCTGTGAAGGTGCCGAGCATTTCGGAGTAGTCGTTCGCATCTTTCTGCTCGCGCGGTGCATACAGGATCTGCATCGCGTGGTTCGTGATGAAAGTGCGCGCATCGGCCCTGCCGTAGACGGATTCGAGTTGCGAAACCGACTGCACGATGGACAGCAGCCGCAGGTTGTAGCCCGCCATGTAGGCCACCGCGCGCGCGATAATGTGGATCTTGCCAATCGCCGTCATCTCGTCGAGCAGCAGCAGGCACTGGAACCGGAGTGCGGGATCGGCCTCGGGCAACTGCTTCGTGTTGAGATTGACAACCTGCGAAAACAGCAGATTCACGATCAGGGCTGCTTCCGACAGGTGATCGGGCGTGATCCCGATATAGACCGACATCCTACGACGCCGCAGGTCGCGCGGATCAAAGTCGTTGGCGCTCGTGGCCGCATCGACAACCGGGTTGGCCCAGATCGTGAGCGGCGCGTGGAACGTCGCTAGAATGCTCGCAAGTACCTTGTCGTCGTTCGACAGGAATCGATTCAGCGCATCGACACATGGCCCGGTCAGCAAACCACGGTACTGGACGAGCGCGCGCTGCAGGTACGACTTGACCGGCATGCCGTTGCCCGACGACTGCCGCAGCACCTCGCCGATCGTGACCGGATAGTCGGGAATCGACTCCCCCTTCCCGGTCCTTCTCGCGTCGCGCCACTCACACAGCAATAGCACGATGCCCAGAAGCAGGTTGCGCGCCTGGTCCTTCCAGAAATCATCGTGCCCGCCTGGTGGATACAGCGCATAACCGATCGCGAGGATGTCGCCTACGCGGAACAGCCCGTCCGAGATCGCCGATAGCGGGTTATACCGATGCGTGCGACCATCCTCGGCGAACGGATCGAACAGATATACCTCCTGCCCGTGCGCACGCCGGAACCCGGCCGTGAGCGCATAGTTTTCACGCTTGATGTCGAGTACCACGACTGAATCGGGGTAGCTCAACAGGTTCGGGATCACGATGCCCACACCCTTGCCCGAGCGTGCGGGAGCAGCGAGCAGCACGAACTGCTGACCGGTAAAGCGCAGATAACGCCCCCGCCATACGCCGACGACGATGGCTGGTGCATCCGCAACGGGGCGCGCATTCATAGCAACCCCGCCGCGCGGATTTCCGCTTCACTGGCAAACCGCGCGCTGCCATAGAGGCGCCGACGCCCAGAGTGCTCCCATAGTGTGTAAAGCCCCATCAAGGGCCCTCCCACCGCAACGAGTAAGCCCAGAAGCGCCGCACCCGCCAGGCGCCGGCCGCCGTGCGGCATCTGGCCGTCATGCCAGGCAAGCAGCGCATCGCGCCAACCCCATAGCTCCGCATGGAAGGGATTCAGTCGCAGGCTCGCGTACAGGAAGAAGGACGCGAGCCACAGCGAAGCCACCAGAGCGCCCGTTACCACCACCAATATCACGAGCGTGACCAGGGCGGTCCGCGCGTGATGCGCTACCGTGCCGGCGGCTTCCACGTGAGTCAGGGATCGATGGTTCGTGTTCATGCCGTTCTCACGCGAACGCCGTGCGCGCCTTGCGCACAGGATCGAACCAGATTTCCGTCATGCCCCAGCGCTTGCCGATCTGCTTACCCGCGCCGTCGTAAAGGGCGTGCGCTTCCATGTGCGCGATCACGTCGATGGTCAGAAACAGCAGGCGCTTCAGCGCGGCATCGTCGTATGCGGCGGCTTCGGGATGCTCTTTCGCCATCAGCGCAAAGCGTTCGATCGCAACCGTTGCACTCGATGCGTGATAGCTGGTGATCGAGCCTGCGTGTCCGGTTGTCAGCAACTTCAGGAAGTCATAGGCTTCAGCACCCCGCAGTTCGGCAAGCAGCACGCGATCGGGCCGCATGCGCATCGTGCTCGCGATCAGATCGGCCGGCATTACGCGCGCCTGCCCGTGCCCACCCTTGCTGTACAGAAGGTGGACGCAGTTCTCGATGTGTCGGATAAACAGTTCCCGGACATCTTCGATCGTCACGATCCTCTCGGTTGACGGAATCGACCGGCACAAGGTTTTCATGAAGCTGGTCTTGCCGGAGCCCGTATTGCCGACGATGACGATATTGAGCCTCCCGGTCACGGCCAGCCGGAAGAACGTCCCCCAGTCCCGCGCCTCCAGGCACTGGACGAGCTTGCGATCCTCAGGGCGCAGCGCCGGCAGCGCCGCGTCGAGGCCATCCGGACGATGCCACACGATGTCGTCGAACAACCCTTCGTCGCGATACACGTCGAGGCTCTTTTCGCTTGCGGACGGCCGGCGGATCGTGACCGAGACCGTACGCCTCGGCACGACGGGCGGCACCACGATCTGGATACGCGCGTCATCGGGCAACAGCGCGGACAGAACGGGATGCTGGGCCGACACTTCCTGGTTTGTGAGGGTCGCGACCGCCACCGCGAACGACATCAGACGCTCGTAGTCAAGATCGGCATAGTCGTGGCCGTGCCAGCCGAGGTGTGTCTCAGTCAGCACGCGCTGCGGACGATTGATGACCACTTCCGTGACATCGGGATCGTCGAGCAGCGGCGCGAATGGCCGCATCAGCTCGCGGACCGATGCGTCGTCAGGAAGCCGCGCGAGCACCGCATCGCCAGCTCGATCCTGCATGGCAGCGTGGGCGATCATGGCGTGGCCTCCGGCCGTAGGGCGTAGACGGATCCGAAATCCAGATCACGCGCAACCACGATCGTAAATTCGGCTCCCTGCTTCTGCGTCAGCGTCGGCGGGATGTTGATCGTGCTGTCGAGCACCCGCGTGGCCATGTCGCTGCCCTGCTGCTGCGTGTTCTCGTAAACGACGGACCCATTGCTGTTGCCGCCGCGTGTGGCCAGATAGCCGATCGCGTCCTGGGCGAAGCCGAGCAGCATGGCCGCGCCGATACGCGCACGCCAGTGGTTATCCACATAGCCGTCAATCCCCATGCGCCCGAGCGAGTCAGCCGCTGGCGAATCGATCTCGACGGTCACACCGTGAGGCGTCTCGATACGGGCCGAGAGGATAAAGGTCCGCTTCTGCCCCGGCGACAGGTTCGAGCGATACTGGCTGTTGATCTGGGACCCGCGCTCGATCAGCACTACCCGCCCGTCATCGGAATAGACGTTCTTTGTCACCGTGCAGCTCGACAGCCCTGCCTCGGTCGAATCAAAAGCGGTATCGCCTGCGCAGTCGATCTTGGCACCCTGCGCAAGGATGAGGCTGCGGTTACCCAGCATGTCCGCGCGCACCCGCGGCGTGGCGGTCGGGGTCAACGCCTGGGCAAGTGCTCCGGTCCCGCTCTGACCGGGTGCGGCAGCCGACCCGGCGGAGACGGTTGCCGCCACCGGCGACGCTGCTTCCGCGACTCCGCCAGATATACCCGCCGCCGGGAGCGTCCCCGTCACGCCACCTTCCTGGCCCCCCGCCCCGGACGTGCTGCCCGCCGCGAGTAAAGGCGCATCGTAGTAGCTGCGAGCAGGTGCCCGATGCTGAACCGAAACAGGTGGACGGCCCACGACTGGCACCGACCCCGGGACAGGTGCGCTTGCCACTGGTGGCGCGGATGCCGCGCTCGCCGCAGCCGGCGTGTCGTTGAACACGCGCCCCTGAGTCGATGTTTCCGCCACGGCATCGCGATGCGCTTTCGCTTCTGCGTCGTGACGCGCAAGGAACGTGTGAATCGTCCAGACCGTGCCGGCACCGGCTACCAGGACGATGACAAGCGGCGTCAGCCACCAGACGCGCGGGCGCGTGCCCCGGTACTGCCCGAGCACCGGCATACCGCGATCAGCAGACGCTCCGGGTTCACCGGCGGAATCCCTGTCACGCGCCTCCTGGCCTCGATCAGTGGGGTCATCCGGTTCGATCGTGTTGCGGGTATCGTCACTCATCATCGCGACTCCGCAACACGCGTTTCACGCCGCTAACCGTCGTGCCATCATTGGGCGGCACGCCATCCATGTCATACGCGTCGTTCCAGATACCGACAACCTCCTCACCGAGACGTAACACGAAGCGCTTCGCCACCTCGTGAACGACGATCGTGTCGCCTTCCATATGTTTGTCGACCACGCTTTCCGTACCGTCGTCCGCCACCCGGAACGTCGCCGGGATCCGCCGGTTGCTGGGAATGCGGATATAGGTAAACCGACCATCGTCCCAGGCCGCCGTCGGCGCGATATCATCCGAATGCGGCATGGCCTGCATCGAATATCGGGTGTTGCGTATCGCGGGCGACTGGGCGAGGCGCCGGGAAACGACTTCAGCTTCGGTTTCAGCCTGCGCCTGAGCCTTCATCTCCTCCGGGTACACGAAGGTCACGCGATACATCTCGTCGCCGTTGGCGAATTTCGCCTTCAGCGGCAGCACCACCAGATCGAAGCTGTAGCTGCGTTTGTCCGTGCGGATCTCGAGATTCGAGTCATGCGCGGCAAGCTGCGGCTTCAGGTACACGTCGTGGTCGCCCCTGTTCGCCACCACCTGCCAGCCGTCGTGATCGCCGGGCGCCACCACCTGGATCTGTTCGTGCAGATCGAGCGCAATATGGGTGGCAAAGCCGCGCTGTGCTTCGATACGCACAACGGCGTCGGACGCATACACGATCTGCCGGACCCGCGAATCGTTGGACCAGCCAGGCACGTCATACGCGCGCGCAGACAGGCTCACCACCAGCAGGCCCGCAAGCCAGAGCGCCGGGAAAGGAAGTGCTCTCATGGCGTACCTCCCGCTGCCGCGGTCGAAGCCGGCGGCGTATATTCGGGATCCCGGCTGTAAGCCGTCACCCTGAAACCGAACGGATTCGCGACCGCAACGCTTTCGTGCGTGAATACAGGTGGGCGGTAGGTGTAAGCGAGCGTGATCACAAAACGCTGCGTGGGCTCGGCGTTCGCCTGGCCGTTTTTAAACGTCGTGCGCTCGAGATGCACCACCGCATGCCCCGGTTCATCGGGCGGCAGCGTGGTCGAGAGAATCCGCACACGCCGTTCGGTGCCCGGACCAAGCTGCCGGTCCAGCGCATCCGGTCCGCTATAAATACCCCGGTAATCACGTGCGACCACGTCATCGCTCATGGCCAGCACGCTGTCGTAATCCATCTGCAGCAGGCCCCAGTCGAAGCGTTCACGAGCACGCACGTATGCCTCGACCCAATGCTTGTCCTGAATTTCCTTTGTGTGCACATGACGCGCATCGAGCACGTCGATCACCTGGGACTCGCCCGTCAGGCGATCAACCTCGATCGGTAACGGCACAACCCGGTAGAACGGCACCATCACAGCAAGTGCCACCGCACTGAGCGCCGCCACGCAGACTGCGGCGTAGGCAACATGCCATGCCCGCCGTTCGGAGCGCTCCTGCAGATGCGTCAGCGACGCCTCGATGTCAAGTACGCGCCCATAGTCTTCGTGCGCGCTCATGATCCGGCTCCGACGGTCAATGCAGCGGGCGGTTTCAACGGAATGGATGACGCCGGAACGGGAAAAACGTGGTTGATCGGCACGCGATGTGATCCGTCCGGCAGGACCGGCTTTGGCGGCCCTGACGAACATCCACTAATAAGGATGACGAAGTTTACTAAAAATGATCCAATCAGAATTCTGTACATGGTCGCCCCCTCAGTTCCCGAACGAGGCCGGCACCATCTGGTCCTGCAAGCGGGTGATATTCCCTGCACGGCTCAGTACCAGCTCGCTCTGCTGCTCGGCCACGAGCCTGTCTTCCGTCTCAGCCACCATCCGGAACAGCTGCAGCTTGGTCATCTCGTTACCCACCGTGGTGGTCTCGGTCTGGATGCGCGCCTGCAGCTCGGCCACGCCCTTCGGGTCCTGCGTCACGTCGATCTGCTGCATCAGGCTCCGGATCTGGTTCAGTTCCTGCAGCTCGGTCTGATACGCCTGCAGGCCGAACGCCTTGTCCTGAAACGGCTTGTTCAACGCGCGCTGGCACACCTGCTGGTCGATACCCGCCTGGTCCTGGCAGTTGTAAATCTCACTCGCCGAGCGCAGGGACTGAGCGCTCCCGGTCAGCCCGGCGTAGCCTCCGTTCTGAACCGCGGTATAGACGCTCTGCCAGTCCGACGGCAGCGAGCCGGCAACCACCGGATTACCCAGTAGCGCACCAAAGCCGCGCGTGCCGACCGTCGACCGGTAGATCTGGATTTCCTGCTGGACCTCCTGCTCAAGCTGGAGCACCGTCGCAATGGCCTGAGCCACGTTCTGCGCGTCGAATACCGGAATGCCCTGCGCATGACCCGCGGAAGAAAGCCCCGCCCATATGACTGCGATACCGACTGTCCTGAATCGTCCTGTCATGATGATCACCTCACTCAACTACGCTGCTGTCCGAGGTTGGCGCGTGCCGCGCGTTGATACGCGGGCATCGAACCACCACCTGAATTTCCCGACCCGCCGCCTGAGCCCGTCCGGTCGCGGATCTTGCCGCCGGGGCGCGGACCGTTTCCGGTGCGATTGAATGCCTGTCCGATCGCGGTCGTGATACGGCGCGACGCGAGACCGGCCACGAATGCCCCGAATCCGGATACCGTGGCGCCGCCAGACAGCCCCGACGCCACAGAGGGCAACTGCCAGCCGACCATCGCCAGGAAAATGGCCGTCGCAAACATGCCGAGTGCTGCGCCCCACGCGGCCGACGCCTCCAGCGCTGCCTGGCCCGCTGCAACGAGGGCGGCCGGGTTGGTACCGGGCGCCGACGTTGTCACCTGGAACGGCGCGAGCTCGGTCGAGAATGCCGTCAGGGCCATGCCCAGGAAAGCTGCAACCAGCACCTGCAGCAGGGCGTAATTCGCGACTTTGGCGGTCCACGCCTCGAAGAAGCGGGCAGTCGGTGCGAAGGCGGCACAGGCAATGAAGATCGGCCCGATCCCGAGCACGAGGTCAAGCAGCATGCGCCCCATCACGACCTCGAACGCGAGCACGATCAGGAAAATCGAACCGCCCACCGCGGCCACGAATCCGCACACGATGTCGCCAATGGCGGCGGCAAGTCCACTCGGGCTGAGCCCTTCATGCGTGGCCTTTTCGGAATAAGCATCCAGCACGAGATCGATCTGCTGGTCGTAGCAGTCGAGTGCCTGGTAGATACTGGTCGCGCTAGTTGCCGTCACGCTGCTGCCGCTGACTGATCCGCACCCGGGATTGCCTCCGCCCGTCGTGTTTGCCGCGTTCTGGATCGTCTGGGCGAGGCCCGCCGTCGCGCCACTGACGGCCGTCACGACCTGCTGCTGATAGATGCCGCTGCCGAGCGCGAAGGTGAGAATCGCGGCGACCTTGAGCCCACGCCACGCGAACGCGGGCACAGCTTCCTGCGCCTCGCCCCGCACGATCGCCAGCCCATAGGCGACGACCCAGATCGTGACGGCGGTGGTCACGACGGGAACAAGCGCGCCCGACAGCGCCGACGAGACGTTCGTCACGTAGGTCGACATGCCGTTCTCGAGCGTGCCGCCGATCGCGGTAAAGAGGCCGCTCATCGCGCGCCTCCCCGCTGCGCTGCGCGGCGCTTCGCCAGATGCGCGTGGAAAACTGGCAACCACACGTCGGGGTCGTCGCCAACCTGTGCGCGGATCGTGTCGAGCAGTTCGACGTTATCGGTCGTGCCAGACAGCACATCGAGCACATCGCCCAGGCCCGCAAGGTCAAGCCGCCCGACGGCCGAGCGGTGGCCTTGCTTGACGAGGAACATGCGGCTGTTCTCGCCGAGATTGCGCACGATGTTGAACTCCGCTTCGGTCAGCTTGAAGCCGTGCACATAATCGTCGTAATCCGCCCGCGGGTTCGGCAGAAAGAAGAAGGTCGCGCTCTGCTCGACCAGTGCGCGCGCAATATCACTGCGCAGCACATCGGCCGGCGACTGCGTATCGAAAATCCCCAGGCCGTTCTGCTTGCGGATCGTCTTCTGCTTGTTCTTCGCGAAATCCGTGAAGACGGGGTCGGAGAGCCGTTTCCAGAACTCCGTCATCACGTAGATGAAGCGACGGCCGTCGATCAGACCTTCAGTCCGGTGCAGCAGGTACATCGTGACGGGCGTCGAGACTTCGGCATCATCCAGCAAGTCGGTGTCGTCGAACCCCAAAAGACCCGAGCGCGCAAGATCAATTCGGTCGGTCGGGTTGTCAAGCACCCAGCCGAGCCGCCCGCCCATGCACCATTTCGCGAGGCGCGCATGCAGGCTGTTCTCGCCCACGTTCGGCAGCAGTTGCCGCAGCATCGACAGGCGTCGCAACGGCTTGTCCATGCGGGCGACTTCCCGCACCGCGCGCGAGATGTCGAGCTCGTCTTTCGCGGACAGCGGCCAACCCGTGTCAACGAGCTTGCGCACGAGCCGCTCCCAGAAATCGAGCACGGATTCATCGGGTGTCATCTGGAACGGGTTGAGCCCGGTTGGCACGCCACGGCGAAACACGGTGTAGGTGCCGCCCATCGCGCGAATCGCGATCTCGGTACCACGGTCCTTGTCATACAGCACGGCCGTGACGCCGTACTTCATCGCCATCGCGAGCAGGAACAGCTCAAGCACCGTTTTGCCCGCACCGGCCTGGCCGACGATCTGGGTGTTGGCGAGCGCCTTTGCATCGGCCGAATCCTGCTTCTCCTGTGTGACGTGGAAATTCAGATACAGCGGCTGACCGCTCGGCGTCCTGACGATCGTGATCGCCTCGCCCCATGGATTGCCGTCGCGCTTGCCGGTCGCAAAATTGTGCAGGCTGGACAGTCCACAGAAATTCCGGGACGTGAGCTTTGCCTCACGCGGCCGGTAGCGCCAGTTGCCCGGCAGCTGCGCAAACCACGCGGCATCGGCCACGAGATCTATCAGCGCCGTCTGGAATCCAGCGTCGGCGAGCTGCGTGCGCGCCTTCGCGACGTGCTTCGACACGTCTTCAGGCGTATCGGCCAGTACGGCAAGCGAATAGTGATACTCGCCAAGCACGAAATCGCCGTTGATCAGGTCATTCAATGCCTGATCCATCGCCCCGATCTGGGAGACCGCCACATCTTCGCCGGCAATGAGCTGGTTGCGCTGCCGCTCGAGCGCTTCCTTTGCGCCAGGCTTGTCGAGGATGGTGAAGCTCTGCGTTTCGATATATTCGAAGTCGCCGTACAGCAGGCCGTTAAGCATGCCGGGCTCAGTGTCTTCGGGGTAGTCCTTCAGGTCGAGTAACGCGGCATACCGTGTCGCGGCTGGCATGCGGATCTCGACCTTCTCCACTCCGACGAACAGGCGGGAGGTCGGCAGCGCCTCACAGATTGACCCCGAGGGAACCGGCTGCGGCTCCCAGACGGCATTGACGAGATAGCCAAGCAGTTCCAGCGCCGACGAATACCGGCGAGGACGCCGGGTATAAGGGCCTGGCTTGCGATAGGCCCCGAGCGCCACCGGATCATAGGGTTTCAGGCTTGATTCGAGTTGAGCCGCCAGCTCGTCCATTGCCTTGAGTGCTTCATGCTGGTCATGCCGGATATCGTCACGCGTGCGACGCGCAGCCCGACTGAATACGCGCCCCAGCTTCGTGCGGTTCGGCCGGTAGACGAGCGTCAGATAAAGCTCGTTTGCCATCATCCGGTAGCCTGCAAAGCCCGCGTAATAGCGTGTCGCCAGTTCCTGGCAGAATCGGTTGCCGTATGGCGTGGCAAAGTGATCCGACACGCGCCGACGCAGACGATGCGACCAGAGCGCCACGTGGCCGCCGGGCAGCCCACGCACCAGCTGGTTGAATCCGTCGTGACGCACGAGGATGTCGGCCGGATCGGTGGCCTCGAATGCGATGCCCGCGAGCTTCCAGATCCGCAGGTAGTCGCCCTCGCGCGTGCTGATCACCTGATCCGTCATGTGCGTCGAATACGGGATGGTGTCGGCGAGTGCCACTTCGCGGTTCGCGACGGCGACGTGTTTCGAGGTAGCTGGCATGTCACGCCCTCCTCTTGAGGCGGACCGGCACGTAAGCGTGTACGCCCCAGGAGCGGCGGTTACCCTGACGCAGGACCATGCGCAGGCGCAATGCGTACTGCGCCAGGCGCTGGTCGTCGCGGCGCGTGATGACGCGCATCGCAACGAACACCGGGATCATCAGGAACAACAGTCCGACGCCGAGCGGCGGACTGGCCAGCAGCGCCCAGATAGCCGGAATCAGCATGCCGCCGCCAATCATGAGGAATGGCACGAGCGGTACACCCCAGATCATTGCGGGCCGCGTGCATCCCTTGAAAACCGGATCCTTGAGCGAGTTCATGATTCGTCGCCTCGGATCAGCTCGTCGGAATCAGCATGCCGGCGATTACCGTCGCGCAACCGACAAAGAGACCGCCGATAAACACGTTTGCGATATCACCGAACCGGGCATGCTGGAACATCATCCGGAAGCCCGCCCAGATGATGGAAATCGAGCAGATCACGCCGCCCACGCCGAGGAGCGTCGTCTGGATTGTGCTCAGGAGAGTGTTTACCTGCGAGAGCTGTGCCCAAGCCGGGGAGGCAACGAGTATCGTCGTAACCGTAGCGGCGATTTGACGTCCCACTTTGCGACCGGGCTGAACTCTGATCAGCATGTTCCGACAACACCGATTAACAATATGCATTCCTGAATTCATCATTGACTCCTTTCTGCTTTCGATGGGACTGCTATCGTCTGTCCAGTGGACTAAAACACCACGGCGCTGCTGTCTGGCTCGCCAACATTTGTACCCGGTGAGGCGTCAGGTGGCTCCGATACCGGGTGATCAGCTGATCGGGATCGCACCGGATTCGAAGGCACGGCATGATCAACCGGAACAACTGGAATGGGCTCAATCGCCGGTACGACTGCATGAGAGAACGGTGGCACCGGCAGCCGCGCGTTATCGACCACCCGCTGTACATAGCCGGTGCGGTACCCTGTCGAGAAGTTGCCGCTTGCGTAGCACGACAGGCTCGCGCGAAGTGCAGCCTGCAAATCGCGCATGGTATCCGCTCGCGCGCGCCGCGCCAGTTCGAAACAGCCCCGCAGTATTGCAGCGCCCGCGGCCAGGTTACGGCACGGGTCGAAGGCGCTCCGCTCGCTCAGCCCGTACATGGACCAGTTCGCACGGTTCACCTGTGCAAGCCCGACGCTGAAATTCCAGCCACCGGCAGCGAGTGCATGGGCGGTGGCCACCGCCTCGGCCTCACTCACCGGCTGACGCACCAGCCGGCCTCGCACGACCCCGATCGCATAAGGATTGAAGCCCGACTCAGTCCTCACGATCGCCGCCATAGTGATCGATGCGACTTGTGGCGCACACAACTGAGCGAGCGTGGTGAAATCGAGCGGCGGCATCATTGCCCTCCTTCACCGAAGCCGTTTTGCTGTTCGGTCGGCTGCAGGAACAGCGCAGCGGACTGTGACGGGTCATACGGCACCTGCGTGCTGCCCGCACCATAGAACTCGTTGATCGTCGGTTCCGAACCCGATACGTCCCACCAGACGCGGGTATATAGCTGGTTGTCGATCTCGACGTTGATTGCCCCGGTGGCTTGGCACAGCAGCTCGCTCTGCTCGGGACCGCCCCAGTACAGGAGATCTTCTCGGCAGTAAGCACCGCTCGCGAAGATGTTGGTCGCGAACGTACCCTGCGAGCCGCCTGCGCCAAAATCACAGGTCGGGAAAGGATCGCCGTGGCGCAGCGCGTTCCAAAGTTTCTCGATCGGCGGCACGCACGCGCCGTATTGTTCGGGACCACCCGGATTGGAGAGACAGAGGAGAACCTGGCAGCCCCAGTCGTCGGCGTGAGCCAGAGCCAGGCCGGGCGCGAAGACCGACGTACCGGCGAGCAACGACAAGGCAAGCGACCGCCGGCGCATGATGCCGTGCATCGTGCGCAACCGCGATCCGTCCACTATCGGCTGAAACATCTTCATGATCCGCTTCCTTCCATCAATGCAGCACCGGCGTATGAGAGCGGAAGCGGGAAGAGGAGCCCGCGGCGCCGAGAGGCTCACCGCAAGCTCAAGGGGATCAAAGCAGAGAAGCCTTCAAACGCAGGCTTCGGGACGTGAAATAACCACCGTGCATACACGCATCCGTCGATACGTCGGGGCCGCTCACGCGTACTCGGTTGTGCCAATCACACATTGGCACGTTGACCGGAACAGATTGTCGACTACGAACGGAGCTTTACCGCCGGCAACCGAAATTGAATCTTATCGGCCATCTGCTCCGTTTCCCAGCGTATTGCCGGGCCGTTCTACCTCATGGCTTCTCCATCAGCAAACCCGCTAATGCCTGCTTGGCGCAGGCCAGTTCGAGTTCAAACCGGCACCACGGATATCGTGGAATCCTGAGTCGACGGCAAATCACTTCGCGACCGGCGCGCCACAGGTACACCATGCGCAACAAATCCCGCTGAGGCGTTGCGAGCCGCCGCCACGCCTCTTCTATGCGAACTGCATCCGCCGGGTCATACGGACCGCGACTCGCACTCGCCCAGTTATCCAGACGGGCATCGAGCGAACGCGGTTTCAGGTGATCATCCATCGCGTGCCTCGTCGTCGGACGGGGGCGTGCGATACCCAGCGGGATCTTCAAGAAAAAGCTCGATGTCGGTCGCACGCCAGCCAACCGCCCGTTCACCCAGGCGGATCGGACGCGGAAAAGTCCCCTCCTGCATCCGCTGGTAGATTGTCGATCGTTTCAGCCCGACTTCCTGTTCGACCTGGCCGCGCCGCAATATCGCGCCCACCCCACGCAATCTATCGGACATGATTGACCTCCCGCTGTATTGCCCGAATGAGTTCCTGCATGGGCTCCATTCAAGCAGCGGGAGAACCTGACGGGCAATTCCGTCATATCGTCGGAACATCCCGTCGGGTAGTGAACGTCAGCGATGGCGGCCATCGGACTCAACAACCGAATCCGGCCTCAGTGCGGCAGCAAAGGTCTGCGCGCTGCGCGAGGCTTCACCATTGGCCTGCCCCTTGAGGCCCAGCTTCTCATCAATGGCGCGCGCAACTGTAGAAGATTTAGGCGGTCGTTCGGGATCCCACTCCGACCAATGCTCCCGCATAACGTCGAAAAGAGCCTCGAGAGTGTGCGTCAGGTGAGGAAGATGAACAATTACTGCGCCCTCACGCTCTGAAACGGCTTCATGCCTGCGGGCCTGACCTGCCACACCGGCCAAAGGCAACCGCTCGAGCCTGTGTTCCAGATGTGTGGCCCAGACATGATGCATGACGGCCGTCCGGGATATGGCGAGTTCCAGCAACCTGATACGACGATCACGCCCTCTAAGACGGGCCGTCAGACGTGCAATTAAAGCCTGCGATTCTTCACTACGACGGCGCCAGTATTCAAGATCAGGGTTTGCATCGATTTCCGGTAGTGTCGGGGCTGGATGATCCTCAGCCGATTCGAACATATTCCCTCCTTCCCAACTCTGCGCGGAGTCGTAAATGTAGTCCCCTCAGTCAAAGCACGACTGGACCAGATGCTCCGACAGTCCTCCGACATATCTTCTTATGTTTTCTTTAATTTATTGAACACATGACACCGGAGCAAGACCGAACCTGTAGGCGCGAAGAAAATTGCCGGCAATGCAGAAAAAATAACGGGCCCGGGCAGTCCGCGAAATCTGACGTGCAAGTCCAGTTCAAGGACAGTCGCAGGACGTCGCCGCGATTGTCCGCAACACGGTCATTGCCTCTTCCACCTGGTCAACCGGAACGAGGATGTGATCGTGGTAATAGCCCGCGATCGTATTGCATGGGATACCCGCCGCCGCGAGTTCGCGGCTGACTATTGCGATAAATCCAACTGCCTCGAGGCTGGAATGAACCGACAAGGTGATCAAACGGGCATCGTATGTGTACGGCAACCCAAGGCGTTGGGCATCATCGCGCTCCACGATTGCCGTTAGCCCCTCTCGCTCCCTTACGGTACAAAGGGCCAATAGCCCGGACGGCAAGACGGAGTCTGGAAAAGAACAATAGACATAGGTCGGCTCCGCCATAACTGGACGGAGAGTCGCACACAGCTTTGCAAGATTCTTTTCGCTCAACGTACCCCTCCGAAAAAAGTGACGTTATGCCACAGGAGAGGGTGTTCACGCTCCCTGTGTTTAGAAATTCTAGACGCTGCGTAGCAGTTCTAACCGCAGCCTCCCACATACGATTGGCCGACTAAGATCAGATCAATGCTTCTACTGACACAAAAACGTATCCGAGAGTAGTTCCATCGGGGACTTAACGTAACCAGAAGGAGCCTGCGATGAGTTTAGCCACATCATCGTCGGTCATGGCCGATCAGACAACTATACATTCAGCTATCGCCCTGACAGGCGCACGCTGGCACATCCCTCGCGCCAGCGCTTGGCGATCGCTATTGGACATCGCCTTGGACTGGGCGATCATGTGCTTTGCGGTCTGGAGTGCCTACCGCATCGGCGCCTGGATTACGGTTGTGGCAATCTTCGTGATCGGCAACCGGCAGCGGGCACTCGGCAACCTGCTGCACGAAGCCAGCCACCAAAACCTGAGTGCCCGCCGCAACGTCAATGACTGGATGGCGCGCATCTTCCTCGCTCCAGCACTCTTCAATGACCTGACGCTCTACCGCCTCCAGCACGCGCGGCATCATGCCTGGCTCGGCGATCCAACTCACGACCCTGACTACCTATCGAGCGTTACGCATGAGGGTGATCACTGGTTCGACGCTTACCGGCGAGTACTCAATAATCCAGCGATATTGGCTGGTTCTCTCTTCGGGCACTTCGCCGGAAGGCGACTCGCACACCGCCAGCGGCTCGAGATCGTTCTGTGGTGGGTTTCATGCGAAACCTTACTCGACGTAGTCTTCGGCATGCGTTTCGCGCTTCTGTTCTTCGCACTGTGGATGATTGCGAGAGGTACCGTGTTCCATGCCATCACAACGTTCCGCGAAATGACCGATCATTACGGACTGCAACCCGGAGGAATTTTCCAATACACCCGTGACGTTCCGGACCACGGATTCGCCTCGACCTTGCTGCATCCGCATCACAATGGCTACCACCTAACACACCATCTCCTCCCGCATATTCCCTATCGCCATCTGCCGCAGGCGCACGCACACCTGAAGCACATTTCTGCGTTCAATTGCCGAGCGATCATCTGCGACACCTACCTGAGCGGCGTACACGCCAGCGTAAAGGGTTGGGGAGCAGCTCATGTCTGAACGAACATTGAACCTGGCACAGGTAACGAGCCTGCTGGTCTCTACGAGCTGCGGTATTGGCTTTCTCCTGCGCACAGGCGAACTCGCCCTGCGCGGGGGGATGGCTGGCTGCCTCTACGCAATCGCGAGCGCCTTGGGTCTGCTCGTACTCGCCGCATGGGCGCCGGCCCTGTCGATTGGACGGCAATCCATCTGGGTCAGATTTGATCAACTCTACGGTGCCTCGGTCAGCCGCAGCGTAGCGCTACTGTCGCTCGTCTGGATGACCGGTGTCCTTGCTGCTCAGATGCGGGGAGGATCCGCAATACTGACGCTGGCCGGCTTTCGACCGACTACGGCACTCCTACTGATAGCTGGTCTTTTGATTTGCCTTTCGCTGATGCGGCTCTCATGGCTTGCCGCAGGATTCGCGATCTGCATGCTTGCGTGCAACGTCGCACTCGTGCGTACGCTGCTCGAAACGGATGGGTTCAGCGTCTGGCTGCATGCGCCAATGCAGTTCTTGGATGGGCTTCGCACAATGACGCTGGCGCATACCGGATTTACCGTCGTCTCCGTCGTGGTGATGGTCATATGTGGAGCGGACTATCAACAGTTCGTGGTCGCAGCGCGAGCTCCTACGACGGCCCGCGCTGGCTGCCTGTTTGCAGCAGCGCTCGTGTTCTTGATCGGATTTCTGCCGGCCTCCGCGGTAATCGCGGCTGCCCCGGTCTGGCATCTGGAGCACGTCGTCGATCCCGTACAGGTTGTTCCGATTGTACTGATGCATACCCTTTCGAGTTACGCAGTGAGCGCCGCGAGCGGTCTCGTTGTCGCCGTACTAGGCTTAACAGCTCTTGGTGCCGGATGCTCGATTCTGCGAGCGATGGCTGAAGCTATGGCCACACTCGGCCCACCTTCCATGACAGGACCAATCTGGTCCCGCGTCCTGCCCGTCGTACTGGGTTCCCTCGTCGCCACGCGCGAACAAAGTCTCGTCGACATGATGATCGATCTCAATATGGTCTACATCTCCGCAGTGGGTCCGCTTCTAATATTCGGCTTAGTACGTACGTCCGTCTCGCATGCAATTGCCAACGCAACAATGGTGACCGGATTCTGCATCGCCATGACCTGTTACCTGATGCGCTGGACAGGGGCAACAGAAATACCTGAAGCGGCCCCCCTGCTTTTCGCGTTGCCGACTTCGCTTGCGATTGGAGTTTTGATGGTTCGCCGATCCAACAACTTTACTTCAGCTACCCGCGCTGGGCATCGGCTACCACATTGGCCGAAGGGGTCCCCAAATGGTCAGTCCGCGACTTCGCCCTCATCCCCCTTACCGGATGACGCGGGCGCTGGTTGAACCAATGCTCGACGGGCCTCACGCATCACAGTTTCGCTAATCGCGGTCGCATTGGGCGGTGCCACCTCCCAATGATGCCAATACAGATCAACGGCAATTCTGTTACGCGGCGACAAGGCAACCAGATCACCGGAATCAATCAGAGATTGAGCCTGCATGGACGGAACAAGACCATACCCGACACCCGCCAGAATCGCCGTCAAGAGCGCCATTGGGGAGGGGAAATAATGCGTGGCATAACCGCTGACTGGGAAACCGAGCAGGCGTTCAAGGAACGCTGCATGTAAGCCATCCTTTCGATTAAAGAGCACAGCGGGGGCGGCCAGGATATTGTGCATATTGAGTCCATGCGTAAAACAGGCCGCAAAAAATTCCGGAGCAGCCACACATTCATACTCCATCGCACCAATAGGTTCTGCAACAAATCCGGTCGGCGCAGTACTCGCCGTCGAAACACACCCGATAGCCTCTCCGCGTGCCAATACCGGCAGGGTATGATCCTGGTCGTCGACTATAAGTTCCAGAGCGAAACTCTCCTTCGCTATAGCACAGGCGGCGGGGCCAAACCATGTCGCCAGCGAATCTGCATTGACCGCAATTGCGGTCTTTGCCCGCGCGTGTGCACCTGGCTTGATTTGCTGAATAGTATCCGCCTCCAATGACCTTAGCATGTGGATATGCCGAAGGAGCGCTTCACCAGCCGGTGTTGGCGTAACCCCATCACGCACAAGCAACGGCGTACCAAACGACTCTTCTAGAGCGATTATTCGTTGGGAGACAGCACCACGAGTAATGTTTAACGCGCGCGCCGCTTGCCCAAAATGTCGAAACTCAACGACTGCAAAAAATGTTTCCAGTTGTTGACGGTCGAAATTCATATAGAGCTGCCCCGATATTGGTCCGGACCACGGTTAGGGTACGAGGTTAAAAGACCGCCGGGCTTCATGCCCAGACAAACTACTTGGACGTCGGTACCTTAGCACGGCCCGGTTAATCCTACGGTAGATGCACTCTGTGCAACAATGGAAAACCGCAACTGAAGCCGCAGCACATTGGTATAGAAAACGAAGTACATGACGCATTACGATGCGTAAGGCATATGAGCATGGAGGCGAACGACACGGCAAAGAACATCATGTCGGCCTCCGGCACCGCTATTTTCATGCCTATGGCGACGCGCGCCGCGACGAACGCGCCCACTGCGCCGCAGATCCACCAGCGCAACCAGCAGCAGGCCGAGCCCGGGCCGAGATTCGAGCCGACCGCTGCGGCCTGCTTGGCGATCAGCGGATAGCGATCGCCATCCGGACCATGCCGAAGGTATTGCCCATACCCGCCATCTTCGTATTCGACAGCCCCTTGAGGGCCTGAATGAAGCAGACAGAAGCGACCGGATACAGCAGCGTGACGACGTAGATCGCCAGCACGAAGATGGTCAGGTTGATCACCGTGTGATTGATGACTTCCATCCCTGCTCTCCTTTATGATCTGCGCGCGACTTCGCCATCGCGGGACAGAAACGTGGCCGCGACGATATCGTCGGAGAGATCAATGTTCAGCGCGCCTTCCTTCGTGACGATCAGATTCAGGAAGTCGAGCAGATTGTGCGCGTAGAGCGACGACGCGTCGGCCGCGACCATCGACGGAACGTTCGTAGCCGACGAGCGCCACGCCGTGCTTCGTCACGACCCAGTCCGCTTCGTTCAGCGGGCAGTTGCTGCCGCGCCGGCCTTCATATTCGGCGCCACGTCCCGCCGCGAGGGTCCGTTGTGCCGTCTGTGGGCGCTACGTAGCGTTTGTCGTCAGCGACGCGACGGCATCGGGAATGTTCGGCAAAATGCTAGCCCCTCCGAAAGAGAGGTGGGCGCGCAAATTCGGACAGTCGGATAAGTGGAACGCTCGGGGCCTGAGCCGGCGATAATGCCGACAAAGGAACCAGGAAGATGACGAAGAGAACCCGACGGACGCACTCAGCCGCGTTCAAAGCGAAAGTGGCGATGGCGGCGGTCAAGGGCGAGCGGACGCTAGCCGAATTAGCGCAGCAGTTCGATGTGCACCCGAACCAGATCACCGAATGGAAGCGGCAGTTGCAGGAACGTGCCGCCGACGTGTTTGGCGCAGGCGGCACGGCGTCGAGCGAGCCGCAAGTCGATTTGAAGGAGCTACATGCGAAGATCGGCCAGCTCACGCTGGAGAACGATTTTTTAAGCGGCGCGCTCAACAAGGCGGGATTGCTGAGCGCAAAGCGATGATCGATCGTACACACGCATTGCCGGTCTCGCAGCAGGCGCGACTCGTTGGTATCGCAAGATCGAGCGTGTATTACCGGGCGCAACCGGTGAGCAACGCAGACCAGTTGCTGATGCGCCGGATCGATGAACTGCACATGGAGTTTCCGTTTGCCGGAGCGCGGATGCTGGCGCGACTGCTGCGTCGCGAGGGACACGAGATTGGCCGTCGGCACGTGCGCACGCTGATGAAGCGCATGGGTATCGAGGCGCTGTATTGCAAGCCGAATACGAGCCGACGCAATGCGCAGCACAAGATCTGGCCGTATCTGCTACGGGGCATGACGATCAGTCGGGCAAACCAGGTCTGGGCACTGGATACCAGTTATATCCCGATGGCGCGCGGCTTCGTGTATCTGACCGCCGTGGTGGA
Source organism: Paraburkholderia sp. 40 (assembly GCF_050434105.1). Taxonomy (NCBI): domain Bacteria; kingdom Pseudomonadati; phylum Pseudomonadota; class Betaproteobacteria; order Burkholderiales; family Burkholderiaceae; genus Paraburkholderia; species Paraburkholderia sp. 40. The sequence goes on from NZ_JBNPVY010000004.1 coordinate 1,577,663, forward strand.
CTGGGCCAGCCGGAAGGTACTGGCCCACCGCGTAGCGATCACGATGGAGGCGATGCACGCTGTCGAGGCGTTGGAAGAAGCGTTCGCGAAGTACGGGCAACCTGAGATCGTCAATACCGACCAGGGCAGCCAGTTCACCGCGATAGCGTTCACCGAGGCCGTGCTCAGCCGGGGCATCCGCCTGTCGATGGACGGCAAAGGTGCCTGGCGAGACAACGTGTTCGTCGAGCGCGTGTGGCGAAGCGTGAAATATGAAGAGGTGTATCTGAAAGCCTATGAATCGGTAGGCCACGCCCGGCGCTCAATCGGCGATTACATCAATCTGTACAACCAGAGACGGCCTCATTCGAGTCTGGAAGACCGCACGCCGGATGAGGCATACTTCGCAACACTGCCTGCGATCAAATTGGCAGCATGACTGCCCCGGACGTTCCACTTAAAAATATCGAGAACCTGTCCGAACAAGCGAGGCCACCTCTAACCGTCAGAAAACGGCATGTCGTTACCGGTGTGTGCGGTTGCCGTGGGCATAGCACGCACCGGTAAACGTGCGAGCAAAGCCGTCCCGAACTGAGCAACGAACGCGTCCGCTACCGTCCCCGAAAATTCCGCTTTGTTCCCGCGAGAGCCGTCCGTCCTGTGGGGGAAACGTGGGGGCAAAATCGGCCCCAAACGAAAAAGGCTCTCAGAGCCGAAGCCATGAAAGCCTTATATCTATTGGTCGGGGCGAGAGGATTTGAACCTCGCTGAGGACCGCCCAGTAAGGCTCTGGCGCTGATCCACGTACCGTATGGATACGGGTTGTGGGACAATTTGTATTGTAACGCAACGTGGCAAATTGCTCGAAAGATCGTCACGGACTAAGCTGACACTGAGTACAACTTGGGTGCGCTTTTTTGAACGACCGATTTTGCTCCGCTATCCTGCGGTATCGCGCTCGCGTCTCGGTATCGCGCTCGCGTCTCAGTCCATGTTCGATTGCGGATCCTGCGGTGTTATTTCACCTCGGCAGACTCACTGTCACGAATTGCAAAAATAGCGTCGGCCAACCTCGTGCCGGTCGATGCTAGCTTTGCTAAGACTCGGAGTTGCTCTTTACAAGGTAGGCTCGTGGTCGGCTGCGGATAGTTGAGGGCATGATCGATTTCTCCCCAAACCTCCTCAAACAGCGTACGCACTTGAATCTCGCAGGTAATGTCTACTCGCTCTTGTGGCTTAACGATGTAGTGAATACTGGTGTAGTACGTTTCACGCGTCTCTGCCCGCAGCCCAAGACTTTGAAAGAAAGCCGTCGCCTCTGGGTCCCAACTATACGCAACAGGAGGTTCGGATAAAAACCAGTAACCCTGCTCGACCTGACTCATCGTCGCCCGATGAATCTTTTCTAATTGACGGGAATGCAGATGCAATACCCTTACCCCGGCCGCGTCGTTGATACGTTCAAAAAAGTTCTCCGCCGTGATTGGACCCGCACTCCACTTTCTTGCGATCTTCTCTTTTAGATGCGACGCGTCTTTCACTCTGGACTTAACGGAATGAACCGCCGGTAGGGGTCCGGTAGTCAGCACCCGACTCGTCGTGAAGAAATCCGCTACTTGCTTGCGGAACCAATCAACTTGATCGCGCCTTGACTCGAAAGCAGCTAGAGCGGCATCCAGTTCCTCGGGCGTCGGTCCATTCATAATTGCGTTGCCTCGTTCGGCGCGAGAGCGTCAATCCGAGCGATCACATCAGCCGCGAATGTCTCGTACGCTTCCTTAGTTTCATAATACTTTTGACGACTAGCTTGAATCGTAGGGCTGTCGGACGCATCCAAATTCTCCAAATTGGGGAGTTCCCACATTGGACTGTGATACTTTTGGGCGTGGGACGGAAATGTGTTATGAGAGTGCATCACTGACATTTCGCCAATTGGCAACCGCAGGCTCGCCTCCGAGATACCCCCGCTTAACTCTGACGGCAAATGCCCGGCAATCGTCTCGGGAATTTGGCGGGCGTAATCAAAATGCGCACCTGCCATGTCCCATTCGCTGGCTCCCGCACGTCGCTTAGCGTTGTAAATGGTGTAGCCAAGAAAACGAACCATCTTCACCGGCAAAGCCCCTCGCCGAGTCGGCGAGATTAGCGTGTAAAGCGTTTTAAATTCGTGTGCCCATCGCTGGAGTGAATTCCCGATGTTGCGAATCCCATAGAGACTAAATAAGTCCGGAGCACAGGGAACCAAGAATGCGTCTACCGTACTCAACGCGACCTTATTGAGCAATCCGAGACTAGGTGACGTATCAACAATGCAGTATTCGTATTTATGCTCTTCAGCATACGCCAAAATAAGACGGCGTATTTCGCCAAGCGTGCGGAGAGCTAACGGGTGCCCGATGAAAGCATCGCTCCACCGCCTAGAGATCTGTTCCTCGAACATGTGCAAAGTAAGTCGCCCGGGTATAAGATCCAAATTCTTGGCGAGAGCGATCGGTGGCGGCAACGACTCTAGTTCTGCGGTCCCCTCCTCCGTCGGCTTCAAAAGAAAGTGCATGGTGCGCGGCTCAGTCAGCAGCCGCTTGAAATCGTCCGCCGCGACGACCTTTCGGGTATCAGCGAAGCCGGGTTCGTCAATGTACGGAGTTTCGTCATCCCACACAGATTGAATCCGCTCTACCGGAACGCCATAAATCGAAAGGTTGCATTGAGGATCGAGGTCCACCATGAGCACCTTGTGCCCCATGCCTGCCAACGCGTGTCCAAGGTGAAACGTCAGAGTAGTTTTACCGACGCCGCCTTTATTATTGAAAACAGAGATGATTTTCGGATTCATTTTAGCAACTCTTAGTCAGCCCGCTCGTTAAGAGCGCAATGATACGCCGGCCCCTTAGGCGTGGTGATTATTATTATTATTAATTTTTTAGCAGGGTATTGACTCGACTGCCAAGTCCGCCTAGACCAGATTTCACCATGCCTATTCGCGGGGACTTACGCCACACGCCCGCGCCCGCTAACCCTTGCAGCTAACGATGAGATTTCGAGTGACCATCGGGCCGTAGCCTGTCGGCGTACTGGTCATGTTGCTATTGATGACGTCGTACTTACCGCCGCACGCCTGCGCCGCAGCTTTGTAGCATTTAGTCCAACTGTCGGCGGACCCGTCACAGGAAATTGAGAATCCTTGCTTTCCATCCGGTGTCGGCATCGGTTCGACTACCGCAGCGCAAGCGGCAAGGGTGACTACGGAAACCATCACAACAAGGGTTTTTATCATTTGGTCGGGCGAAATCGAAAATCGACGGAAAGTCAGCAAACGAATAATAATCGTAACAGAGTGTAAGCGGGCGGTGGGCGGGACGAATCCGGCGTCGGGTTCGCCAAACAAGCCGCCGAGATTTTGCTGCACCTATTCGCGGGGACTTTACGGCGCGCACATGCGTCCATGCGCCCCCATAGGCGGGCGCGGGCGCGCGTCTTTCCAGCCGGGAGGGTGGCATGGTGCTGGGGTCGCTGTTTCGACGCTGACGCTGCGCTGCGGCAGTAAGTGCCAGTCTGTTCACTCCTGCTTGGCAGGTGTCTGCACGCCCAGTTGCAGGTAGATCAATACCACCAGGGGGATGAGGCCCAGGCCATAGACGAGGATGAGCAAACTGGAAACCAAATAGAGGAAGACCTTTTGCCCGTTCGTGATGTTTGCGTACCAGTTCTTCATAGTCTCTGCGGATGGTCTGTTGATGGCTCGCTTGTTAACGGCAGAAAAGGCGAAGTCTTGATGGTACTGGAAGGGCATACCTGAACCGACCTGATCAAATCGGTACTGCAAATACCGCTTGCGATACCTCAGCAGTACCGGTACCATCTAACCACCTTAACAGTACCGGAGCGGTCGAGATGATGATTCGTGCCTACATGCGGGCGTCCACTGACGAGCAGGACGCGAAGCGCGCCAAGGGTGCATTGCAGACGTTCGCCAAGGAGCACGGTGTGCGGGTGGCCTCGTGGTATTGGGAGAACGAGAGCGGTGCCAGCCTTCAACGGCCTGAGTTGTTCCGGCTGCTATCGGATTGCGAACCGGGCGACGTGCTGCTATTGGAGCAGGTGGACCGGCTCTCACGCCTGAATGCTGACGACTGGGCGCAGCTGCGCGGCGACATCTCGGCGCATGGTGTGCGCGTTGTTGCGCTCGACCTGCCGACATCGTACGCAGCGCTTAAGGCGGGCAGCGGTGATGACTTCACGGCTCGGATGCTGGATGCGATCAACGACATGTTGCTCGACATGTTGGCCGCGATTGCACGGAAGGACTACGAGGACAGGCGCAGGCGGCAGGCCGAGGGCATCGCGAAAGCCAAGGCTACACCGGGGAAGTACAAGGGTCGCGCGGTGGACACGGAGAAGCGGGATGCGATCCGCAAGGCGCTCGACAAGGGGCTGTCGTGGCAGTGGATACAGACCAACCTTGAATGCTCGCGGGCCACTATCGCGGCTGTCTCTAAGGAGATGCAGGCCGCAGAGTGACGGGCTGGCGCGTGCTAATCTGACCGCCACGAGGCCCGCCATTGAGCGGGCTTTGTGCTTTATGGGCTGACCTTGGGGCTGGCCCTTTTGCATTTCGAACGACTTAGCAGACACACCTAGTCGATGGGCGTCGATTCGACACCTAGTTGATTACGGACGACTCAGCAGACAAGAGAACGTCGCCCGGATGCCTAGTTGAATTTGGACGACTCGGCAGACACAGAACCGTGTCGCTTCGAAGCTACAACCACTATCACGAGGAATGACATGACCACTACGACGAAACAAAAGGCGCAGCGCGCCAAAGGCAGCGCGCCGCTTCATCCGCTCGAAGGCAATCGCAAGCTGCGCAAGCTGGCGGCGCTGTACCGAACGCAAGGCAGTAACGGAGGTACGCGACTAGCCGCACTGCGCGCAGGCATCGAAGCCACTCACGGCAGTTTGCCGAGCTATCTGGAGCGCACCCGCGAACCGAGCCGCAGCGTACTGGCTTGACGGCGACGGAATAGCACGAACTAGGCGCGATGCGCCGAGGCCGCTGGCGGGCCTTCTAAGCAGCCAGAGCATCAACCCAACCAAGCGGCGCACAGCCGCGAACAACCAAGGCGCAGTAAGCGCCGCATTCCAAGGAGTAACGCACATGGCATTTCCGAAATCTCAACTCGACGCATCCAGCGACCGCCGCGCATTCAATGGCCGACTCCCATCCGCAGGTAGCGGCGCGGTGCAGAGCCGTAGCTGGTCCGTAGGTCCGAACGGAGGGGCCGGCTGGGCGGGTCCGATTGGCGCGGGGGCAGCGAACCCGGTGCAGATCGACCGCAGCGCTCAGGATGCATTTACGGCAGGCGCAATGCCCGCGTCGTTGCGTGATGGCAGCGGCGCAAGCTGGAACTATTCGACCAACCCGCTTGAATACGCGGCGGCGGCAGGACTGGTCCCGGCGAGCGAGCAGGACGCAGCAAACCTCCTGAAGTATCCCGAGCTTGCCCTGCATGGGCTGGCAGGCACGGCGAATCAGGACGTTGGCCGCTTTCATTCGAGCGCGCACATCGTAGGCCCGCGAACGATTCACGCTGTCGGCGGGGCCAACACACCCGCAGCTTGCCGCTGCACTTTCCGCATGATCGCTGGCCGCCTCTGATCGTCTGACGGCAGACGCCCGCCGTGGGCGCACCACGGCACCGATAATTAGTATCCCTACTCACTTACAGGAAGCAACCATGACCCGAGCAACCAAAGCAGCAGCAACGGCGGCACACGCCGCACCGATCACCAACACCAGTTTCTCCAGCGTGCAGGAGGCACAGCACCGCCTGACCCAGTTGGGCCAAGGACTCGACGCCGTACGTGCGGCTGCTGCTGAGTATGCACGGCTACGCGAGGCGTTCGAGGGCCTTCCCACTATTGAAGCGGAGATGGCCGCGATCCGCGCAGCTATGCCCGAGATCGAGCGCAACGACTTCGAGCGGCAGGTGGACGCGTACGAGATCGACGCGATCATGCCGATTGACGAAGGCAAGTACGCGAATGCGCTCCGCAAGTACACCGTGCACGGCACGTACGAGGGACGCCCATTCGAGCAGCCGCTGGCGAATCAGAGCCGCGTACTGTTGGCCGCAGTGGCTCGCAGGCCGGAGTTGATCCCGGTTGAGATTCTGGCGCGCGCCGATGAGCCGATGGACGCGCTGCTGCGGAATGTCCGCGACGTGAACCGAGGCTATCGGGACTGAGCACGCCGAAGCGGCGATAGCCACGCAACACGAAGCGCTGCACCTATGGCGTGGCGCGATCACCGAAGTAGCCGACCCAATACAGCGCGTCACGGTGTAGCCGTGGCCGCTTCTTCAAGGCCCGCCAGCAGCGCGGGCTTTCTCTTATCAGAAGGACCAACCATGACCCGAATCACACCCCGCGCTGTCCGCGCAGCACGCATCAATCACTTCAATGAGCCGTTCAATCTGACGGCGGCACACCTTGGCATCCACCCGGCTGACGTACACCGCGCCGTCAAGACTGAGGCGCTGGACGCTGACGAGCGGCAAACGCTGGTGAATGGGTTCCTACGTGGCGAGAAGGTAACGGACCTTGCAGCCGTGAACGGCGTGACGAGCGCGTGCGTGATGAGTACCGTCCGTACGGCATTCATCCACGAGAAGGTGGAGCGCGGCATTCTGAGGTTGACCCGGTTCGACGGTAAGCGATCCATTTTCGGCGTCTAGCCGCTGGGGACAGGAGCGAGGAGCATAGGTGTCCACCTATCCGGAGGTGGACACCTATGGCTGACAAAGATCCAGAGTTAAGAGTAGTTCGACGCAGCAGCGACGGTCGCCGTCGTTACGACGATAAAGGCAAGCGTGCGCTCGTTGAGGAAGCGCTGCGTTCTGGCGTGTCGGTTGCCCGCCTGGCGCAGGAGCACGGGATCAACGCCAACCTGCTACGCAAGTGGATCACGAAGTACCTTCTGGAGCGCGAGAAAGGCATCTCGCCGGCATCGCAGGATGATGCTACCGGCGAACAGGAACGTCCGCATGCCCCGGAGGAAATCGTACTGGAGGGCGCGCTCGCGGTGATTGATGGCGCGCCCATTGACATCCCGGGTTCGCGCAAACGCTCCCCACCTGTCGCCTCGCCCACGGCATTCGTGCCTGTCGTTGCAGCACCACCAGCACTGCCAACCGCACCGCCGTCACCATCGCCATCGCCATCGCTGACGCTCGCACTGCATGTGCGACTGTCCAACGGCGTCGAGTTTGATCTCGGCGAGGCGAGCATCGACGAACTGACCACCGTGGTCCAGATGCTGGGGAGGATGCCGTGTTCCGGTTCGACGAAGGCCTGAAGGTCTACCTGCATCGGGAACCCGTCGACTTCCGGTATGGCATGAACAGCCTGTCGATTCTCGTGGAGCAGGCCATGCATTTGAACCCGATGGATTCCTCGCTCTATGTGTTTACCAACCGGAGATGCGATCGCATCAAGATCCTGGGCTGGCAGGGCAACGGTTTCTGGCTCATGCTCAAGAGACTCGAGGCAAACGATCGCTTCGTGTGGCCTGACAGCGCGAACCGGGTCGCGACACTGAGCGTCGAGCAGTTGCACTGGCTTATCGAGGGCATCGACATTGCCGCAGTCCAGCGACATCCCAGTCGAAATTATGCACGCGTGAGCTGAACACGTCACCGGCGTGCCGGTCTAAGCGGTATGCCGATCAACGTGATCATCGACGCCGACGAACTCAAGGCACTGCTCGCGATGCGAGAGGCCTATGGTTCGCTTCAGCGCGATCATGAGGAGGTTCGCAGCGCACTGCGCCTCGTGACAGCTGAGCGCGATCTCGCCGAGGAACGACTGCGCGCTTACCGTCGCGAACTGTTTGGCGCGAAAAGCGAAGCGCGCGCCTCGGACCAGTTCGGCCTGTTCAACGAAGCCGAAGCGCTCGGCGCGAACGCCACTCCCGCGCAGGAAGATACCCCCGGAACCGAGGTCGCGGCCCACAAGCGCAAGAAGCGCGGCCACCGCAAGCCTCTCGATCCCAATCTGCCGCGTGATGTCGTGCGACACGAACTCCCTGAGGCAGAGCGCTTCTGCGATCACGACGGACACGCGCTCGTCGAGATCGGCGTCGAGATCAGTGAGCAGCTCAATGTCATTCCCGAGCAGTTGCGAGTCACCCAGCATCAGCGTATCAAGTACGCCTGCCCATGTTGCGATCTCGGCATCAAGGTTACGCCGGCACCGCCCCGTATCATCCCGCGTGGGCTGCTGAGTGAATCGGCGCTCGCGTGGATCGCCACCGGCAAGTACCAGTTCGGCATGCCGCTCTATCGCCAGGCCGGTCTGCTGCGTCGCTTCGGCGGCGACATCTCGTCGAACACGATTGCCGCGAGCATGGTCCGCGTCGGTCTTGCGACGCAACCCGTCATCAACCTGATGCGCGATGCGCTGCTCGATGCCGAACTGATCTACGGCGACGAGACGACGTTCCAGGTCCTGAAGGAGCAAGGGCGAAAGCCGCAAACGAAAAGCTATCTGTGGGCGCAGATGACCGGTTCGGGCATCCCCATCCGTTGCTTCACCTATACGCCAGGTCGTGGCGCCAGGCTGGCTGACAGGCTGTTTGCCGGTGTCCGTAAAGGTGCCGCCCTGATGACCGATGGATACGAACCCTACAACGGCATCGCTGAACAGTACCAGCTCGTGCACCTCGGATGCTGGACGCACGCAAGACGGTACTTTGTGAAGGCGGAAGACAATGTCCCCAAAGCAGCGCGCCCGCCCGATCTGCTCGCGACACGCTTCATCAGCCTGATCGGAAAACTGTTCGCGGCCGAAGCGCGAAGCCAGACGTGGACGGCTGGGCGACGACAGCGATTGCGACGACGATACAGCGCGTGCGTACTCGATGTTATCGAAAAGCTGATGCTTGAGCACTCGCCTGGCGTCGTGCCCAACAGTCTGCTCGGCAAGGCGCTGACCTATCTGCACGGGCAGTGGCCGAAGCTGATCCGTTACGTTGAAGACGGCAACTGGCCCATATCGAACAACCCTTGCGAAAATTCCATTCGCCCGTTCTGCCTGGGACGCCGCGGCTGGTTGTTTGCTGACACCGTCGATGGCGCAAACGCGAGCGCCAATCTCTACTCACTGGTCGAAACCTGCAAGGCGAACAGCATTGATCCGTATCGCTATCTCACCTGGCTATTACAGCGTCTCCCGCTGGCACAGACCGTCGACGACTACGACGCGCTCTTGCCCTGGAAGATGCCCATCGATCTCCGCTGACTGAGCCCTGTAACACATCTCATGAGAACCGCGCCCTTACTCTGAGGGGTGTCGTCAATGGATCGCGTACGTTCGACGGACGGATTTGCAGCCTGCGATTTGATGCGATCTAACCTCCGTTGAGTGTTGAGTCGCGGGTTGTCCACGGGCGGGCGGCGGGTCGCCTCTCACGACCATGACGCTGCCCGCCGGTGGACAACCCGCAAGGCGATACGGTTTGCCTTTTAACGTTGAGGTTTTCGAATTCAAGCGGCGAACGATAGCCAATGCCGCTGTGTAAGCGGCGTACGTTGTACCAGCCCTCCAGGAACCAGAAGATGCGTTGCCGGGCCCGTTCACGAGTCGCAAAGAGTTCTCGCGAGAGTAGCTCCGCTTCAAGCGTGCCGAAGAACGATTCGCACATCGCGTTGTCGTACGCGTCGCCGGCCGTCCCCATCGACGGTTGCACACCGGCTTCGCGGCAGCGCCGTCCGAATGCAATAGAGGTGTATTGGCATCCCTGGTCCGAATGTAGAATTACGCCCTCGTGGCGTCGCTGCAGCAACGCCATATCGAGTGCGCGCAGCATCAGTTCGGTGTCCAGATGGCTTGACATCGCCCAGCCTACAATTCGGCGACTGAACACGTCGAGGACTACGGCCAGATACAGAAACCCCTCGCCAGTCGGGATGTAGGTGGCGTCCGCCACCCACAGCATGTTTGTCGCCTCCGCGCAGAAGTGCCGACGCACCAGATCCGGAGCGCGCCGAGCCCCCGCGCGTTGCCGCGTGGTGTGTGGCCAGCGCCGCCGGCTCGCACCATGCAGGCCGGCCAGGTGCATCAGACGTGCGACCCGCTTGCATCCCACATGCACGCCTTCCCACGCGAGCTGCGCATGGATACGTGGCGCCCCATATGTGCCGCGTGAATTCGCATGCAGCGTGCGGATGCGCTCGAGCAGTTGCGCATCGCTACACGAGCGTTTCGATGGCTCACGCACCAGCCATGCGTAGTAGCCGCTCGCGGAGACCCTGAGCAGCCGTGCCATCGTGGCAATGGGCCACCTGGCCCGGTTCGCTCTCATGAATCCGTACCGCCCTTCGGCGGAACGGCTCCCGTCTCCCTCGCGAACCAGGCCGCGGCCTGCGAGAGAATGTCCCTTTCCATCTTCAGTTGCCGGTTCTCGCGACGCAACCGTGTGAGTTCCTGCCGCTCGGCCGTGGTCAGCCCGTCGTGACGCACACCCGCATCGCGATCGGCCTGCGCGACCCAGTTGTTGATCGTCTGTTCGGTCGGCTCGAACTCGCGCGCCAGATCCTCAGGCGTTCTTCCGGCCTTAACCAGCTCGACCATGTGAGCCCGGAATTCCACAGGGTATGGGGTACGATGCCTGCCCATTTTCGACACCTCCTGATCAAAAGCATAGGTGTCCGTTTTCGCGGGTCAACTTCAATTCTGGCCGAGCAGGTGGAGGCAAGCGCCCCGCGCGCCGCCGACCGTACGGAGAAGCTGGCCGCCTGACCCGCCGCCCGAACCACCAGCCGTAGTATTTCCCTCACTTTCAGAGGGGTGCATTTCGTTTTAAATCAATGACTTGCAGTGTTCTCTATAAGATAACTTCTCTATAAGATAACTTACCGCGCGCTAGCCAGTCACCCAACGCTAACCGAGGATCGAATAATGCAGCATCCGAGCAGCACCCTTTACAAGCATGGCCGGTGTTTGGCAGACCTTATCACCACCTGCGACCGCGTAGAGTCCGTGGACGAGTGGGCAGTCTTCGAGACAGTACAGAAGTGGCGACGGCTCGCGAAGCCGCTGAGAGTGAATGGGCTTACCGTCACCCGCTATCAGGCACGGGAAGCCGTCAGTTACGTCAATCTCGTGACCGGTGAAGTAATCCCGGCAGCAGACGCAGGGAAAGCGGGCCTGTCCATCGCAGGCCACGTCAGCGAGAAGATGCTGCGGCGTGAAGCCATCCTCGGCGCACTGAGACCCGAGGCCCGAGCATTCGCAGCGTTCTGTCTGGAGTTCCGCAACAGCCGCCGAGGTGTCACACCCGGATTCGACAAGCTGTGCCATTGGTTTGCGGAATTGACCGGTAAGCGCGCCGATAACGTGCGCCGTCTCCTTCCTGCACTGCGTAAAGCCGGGATCATGGCGGGTGAATCGCTGGTCGGTGTCGAGTGGCAGATCAGCGGGAGTAACAAGAGCGCGGCCTACCATCTGAAAGAGGACGCAGATGCAAAACACAAGTTCGGGCTGATGCTGGCGAACAAGGGAGCCGGGATCACCTTCGAATGTAAGAACCTTATTGCGACCATTACCGGCAAGCTGGCCGACCCTGTATGGGCCACAGATGCCGTGGGCGAGTTCGAAGCAGAGGCCACGCTGGCCGCGCTGCTGTCGGGCGGAACACTGCCGAAGAAGCCGCTCAATAGGAAGATCACGCAGGAGCGGGAGCGCGCACTGTTGCGGGCTGTGGTTCTCCTCGCGGAGCAGGGCCTGACTGGCGTACCGGAGACAGCATGAGCGCATCGACCGTAGCCGCGCAGCTTGCCAAGGCCAAGACGCGCTGCCAGCGCATCATCGAGCAACAGCGCTGGCGGACGCGTCAGGAAGGCCGCAGAGCCGCTGGAGATGATCAGGTTAACCGACGCCCGCCCAAGGCGCGGCGGCCCGCCAGAGAGGGCGTACGCGCGTCCTAGCGGCCAGAGCAACCAACACACGACGGTCCGCAGAAGGCTGCGGACCGCAATAAACACACAGGACACCTAACATGATGAATACGATGGACACGATGAGCTGCAGCACAGGCGCGGCGTTGGAGAGCAACGACGAAGCACGGCTGTACTTCCTGAAGGGGAACCGACACACGCGAGCGGCGTACCGGCGCGCTCTGCGCGACGCGGGCGTTGAGCTTCCATCGTGGGTCGCTGATAAGCGCAATGTGACCACAAAGGACTGTGACCACTTTAGCAATGTGACCACAAAGGCCGCTGAGATCGCCCCCTCCGACGACGACCTTAACGCACTCTATGGCGGCCAGTGATGCGGACCATGTGGGCACTTCTGAATTCCGCTGCTGTCAGGCGCGCGCTCGAAGAACCTCCTCCGATGACGGCGCGGCACGTGTTGCTAGCGACCGGGGACGCCGACGCAGGCGCGTGCCCTCCTCCTTCCGGCAATCCGCCCGTTCGCGCCCAGTCGGGCACACAGAGGGCAATCAAATGACGACTGAGACAGCCAAGCGAGGGCGCGGACGCCCGCCCCTACTCTGGCCGCGATGCCAGATTGATGACCCGATCCGGGGACGTATCGAGCCGCCGAGAAGCAAACTCACGCACAGCCTGATCCGCCATTGCCGGAAGTGCAGCCAGTGCGAGGCGTTTCATTCGCGACGCTTCGACGCTGGCCGCTGGCGGGCTGCGATGCGCGGGAACAAGACGTATCAGGGGGAGCCGTGCCGGAAGTGCGGCAGCACGGCGCGGCGGGTGCATGACGGCTCTTGCTATGCCTGCCAAGCGAAGCGCCGGGGCCGCCCGATGGTGCAGCACGAGAGGCCGCTACTCAACCGGGGGCGGCGAGTCGTGAGCCGCGCCGAGCATTACCGCAAGCTGGCCGAGGCGAAGCAGGCCGGGAGGCTGGTTGCGGAAGCAACGGTAGACGTAGGTGGATGGAAAGCCGAGGGCTGGCTGTACGGTGACGGCAGGCGACACCTTCGCGTGACGGATACCGGGGCCAAGGGCGGCGGATGGGGCATGTGCGTATGCAATTCAACACGGCCTTAGGGAAGACGTTCCGCTGTCGCTGCGTGGAGTGATCCCTCGTCACAAGAAAGGCCATATTCCGGCGATCACGAAACCCTCCGAGATCGCGCCGCTAGTAAGAGCGATTAATGGCTATAACTCGCCGATTACGCGGGCCGCTCTGAAATTGACGATGCTCACTGGTTTGCGCCCGGGCGTGGTCGTAGGCGTCCCGTGGGACGAAATGGACCTCGACGGCGCCGAATGGCATGTGCCAGCACTCCGGATGAAGATGCAACACGAACACATCGTGCCACTGCCAAAGCAAGCGGTTGCGCTGTTGAAAGAACTTCAGACGCTCACGGGCCGCGGCGACTACGTCTTTCCCTCGCCTGCGCGGCAGAAAACGCCGCATTTGCACCGCCCCCCAGAGCAAAGCGCTTCGAGAGATGGGCTTTCAGGGAAAGCACGCGGCACATGGATTCCGCGGCATGCTTCGCACGGTGGGGAGGGAACGCTTGGGCATTGACATCGACGTTCTAGAGGCGCAATTTGCGCACGCAAAACGCGGCGACGTCCAGAAGGCTTATGACAGGACAACGTTCGACGAAGATCGTTGCCGCGTTATGCAGGAGTGGGCTGATTACATTGACCGGCTTTGCGATCTAAAGGCCTGGTTCTCGGCGGCCTTCGGCCTCGTCGTCGCGGCTTGGAGTGTCCCATCTTTTCTGCGCTCGTCAACTACTGGGCCGCCCCTTTTGTCATCCCCACTCGATTGACACCCCCCGCCGCAAACCCAACGCTGGGCCCGACTCGGGTCCCATCGCGCCCGCCCATACCGTCAGCGATACCTCCAGGCCGTCCATATCTTTCGGCATCCCAACCGGTCGTCGGCTCTTCGATTGTGTAAGGAACTGACCGGGCCTGGTGCAGTTCGCGTCGCCTGGACAGATATCGACGCCCGGAGGCACGCAATCTTCGGAGGCGTCGAGCGCGACAAGAGTAAGAATTCGAGCAGCAGCAGAGGCAGGCAGGCGCGCCGGGCTGATCGAGCGGATACCGTTGCACTACAGAACCTGAAAGGCGGTGAATGCGCCGCCCACGAACACTTGCTGGGAGAAGATCTGCCAAAGCCCGCCCACTCGCACGCCAATCATGCACATGTATTGGAGTGGATTTGCGCCAACGCCCGGCTCCGGGTAGCCATTTGGAAAGCCGGCGATGTTGCTGTGCCCTGCGCCATAGACCATGAAAGGGGCGGCACCTGCATGATTCGCGAAATCGCCGGCGCCAACGTTAGCATTCATTCCGCAGAGCTGCTGGGCCATGCTAGTGCCGACGTGCGGGTTCGGATGCCCCGGAATGCTGGGCGAAATATGAGCGCCATAGATCACCCCTCCCACGTCCTTCATGCAAAAACTGCAGCCGGTGAACTGTGTGGTGACCATCACGTCGGAGCCATCGAGACGTATACCGTCGATGGCGCCAAAGCTGGCAGCGCCCGGCGGTGGCCCCGGAATTACCACGATTCCTCTACCGGGGACGGCGGTCCAGTGCACGGCGCGCACGCTTGCTGCTGAAAAGCCGTACGCGCCTGCAGGAACCGGAACCCCCGCGACAGGCACGAACATGTAGCGATCCTGGGCCGCGTCGTAGGTGAAGTAAAAGTTCACGAGATTGCGGTCTAGCGCATCTGGCGCATAGCCCGTCGAACCGCGAACCATAATCTTGTTGTCTGTGAGAAACTGCAGTGGCGCGGCCGGGATAACGGTCGTCAGCAGATTTCTGCTGCCGTGGTCGCGCGCATGATGTGCATCCTCTACTATCCTGGCTTTCTGCAACAGGCGGCGATACTCAGCTGCCAACAATCCGGCACCGAGCGTCGTGGCCCGATTTGCGAGCGCATTGTTTCCAATGGCATGCCACAGGAGATAAATGACGCGTCGCATTTCGCGCTGGGCCTCGTTACCCGCGTTGTGCAGATTCTTCATCGACATCCCGTTTGAGAAATTCACGTAGCCGGCCTGGTGCGCGTTGGCCGGGGGATAGTGGTTCTGAATATAGGAACTGGCCAGAGCGTGCGCGCAGGCCTTCTCGGCGAAGGTCCCGATTGCCGAGGTTTGAATGAATCCAAGCGTGTCGTTGATCCTGACAGTCACGTCTTTCATGGCTATTCCCAAAGTGTCGTGTGCCGCAGCAATGGTCTCGCACCGATCCGTCCGCTCTCATGCATCTTTGACGCGAGTGGCGTAACAGCCCGACTCCTCTTGAACCCAAAAACCACAAGATCGTTGATATCAACTTCCCATCTCGACCTGGTTTTCGCGTCCAGATCGCTCGGGCAGAGGATGAGTAATCCGGGACGCATATCGCCACCCTCGCGGATCCTCGTGTAATTTTGCGTGCCTGGACGCCACGGTGATTCAAACCACGTGAACGAAATCCAGGTGCTTGTCCAGGATGTGAAGATGATCGCTCGGCGTCTGGATATCTTCTGTCACGGCGATCATCATCCCGTCCCTCCCCTCTCGCTTGAGGTTTTCGCGAACGGCGTCATTGTCACTGGCGGTAATGTTTACCTTCGACGACCGCTTGATCCCGATGGTGGGATTGCGCTTGCCGGTATGAAACGCAAAAGTGCACAGATCGGAGGTTGGGCTGGGGGTGAAGACTTTCCCCTTTCGCGCCTGGAAAGCCTGCTGGTTGACCAGATCCCCGCTGTGTTTGTTTTTGATGATGACGTCAGCGTTGTGGTAGTCGAGCACATAGGTCGCCACATCGGCGCATCCCAGCGCATTCTGAATCTGACTGATGTTGTGATATTCCTTACTTCCCACGTTCCAGCCGGCGATATAGAGCTCGTAGACCCTGTCACCACCGATCAACGCGACGGCGCGCGCGAACAAAGTGTTTGTGCTGCCGCGCCAGCCCTGGGTTTTGTGGACGCCCACGAGCCGGTCGACGAGGACGCAGATAATCGCAGAACAGGTCGACATCGTGGGAAATGCGAGCGCTGTACCCTCTCCCGTCTGATCATCGTGAATCGACATCACGGTCCTGGTAACCGGCATGACATTCTCCTGAATTCCCCCTGCTGTCTTCGGTATCTGACCGGCCGGTAATCTCACGTAGCCCGGGCCACTGGCGCTCCCGCAGATGCCACGGCCTGCTCCCGTCACTCATGCCACGCCTCCAAGACATGCTGAAGCAGCCCCTGTCAGGCCGGCATCGCCGCGGGGCCGCTCGCTGCGTCAATCCGACTTCTCTTCCTCCTCGATCCAGGCTTTAGTGGGTCTGGTCCGGTTATCCGTCGCCACTACACCCACGCATTTGAACTTGCTGTTCTCACGTTCGAGGCAATTCTGCAGATTTTCGGCGTCCGTCGTCTTCGCATCGACCAGCATGCCGGGCGGGATGCAGCCATTCAGATCCTGAACCACGGGTTTCAGGGCTTCGTAGATGAGGCTGTAGCGGTTTCCCTTTTTCAAGGCCACGAAATTTTGCGGGCCCAACAGAAAGTCCTTCGCCTTCTGTGATTGCAGGGACATGTTGTGCAGCGCGGCGTGCAGGCTGGCTGCCTGAAAACAGTACGTGACGAACTGCGAGCAGCTGATTCCCTTGCGACTGGAAAGCTTCACGCCCGTGATCCCGCGGTGCCAGGCTCGCACCGCGCGGACCAAAGAGTCGGCAGTCCAGGCTTCATTGGTCTGGTATTCATCTCCGCGCCGTCCGAAGGGAACGGTCGCCTTCACGACCTGTTGTTTCGTTTCGGCATATTTCACCATCCCAACCACCATGGGATCGTCGCTGCGCGTGGTCCATCTTGCGGCGAACCACGCTGCCGCCTCGGCCACGGCGGAGTTCCCGTAACGATAGACGAAGTACTTGATGTCGTCGTCGGTGACCGCTAGCGCGCCGACGGACTGCTGCACGACTCCCTGCAGGTTCCCGACGTCCTTGCTGTGGATGACGGTTTTTCCCTTGGCGTCAGCCACCCAGATCAGCGCATGCTTCGCTTCGTCGGTACTGTCGTCGTACTCGATAATGATGTCGCCGGGGGAAAAGTCCATATCTCGATCGGCTGATCAGAGCGGCCGTTGCTGTTGCGGAATGTGTGCCTGAACTGGGTACCTGAATTGCAGAGGCACCGTCATCGTATGCAGAGATCGGCCTTGACCAGAATCGCCGGGTTGATCCCGCCACTCTGGACGATCTGAACCACGATTGCACGCCCCCGCCCCGCCTCCGACGAATATTCAACGGGCTCCTCCACGACGACCCCTTCGCTAGCATCGATACTGTGACGAAAGCGCACCGCCTTGCCTTCCTTGGTGGTGGTCACCTTGAATTTTCCGTCACCGATATCTGTAACGGAATGGGTAATCTGAAATCCTGAGCATGGCGCAACCGTCCACGGTTTCGTGCCATAGACGAAGACCTGGTATAGAACCATTTCACCCGGGCCGGTTAGTGCGATCTCGGCAGGAAAGCCGTGCTCATCGTTGCTTTGTCCCAGGTATGTATCCACCTTGCTGGAAACATGAAAACCTCGATTGGCGAAACAGCCTGTGGCCTTTATCGGCGCGGATATGAGCTCGTTGCTATACACCCCCGCGAGATGCAAAAGATTGCCATCGGCAGATTCCCAAACCATCTTCACATCCATTCCGCATTTATCCTTCATCACCGTAAGCGGCACAAAGTGATCAAAACTGTAGTTGCAGGGATAACTGAAGACTGTCTTTGGAATGGTGATGGTTAGCCCAAGTTTGTTGGGTGTAGACATGTCCGCCCCTTCCGCTGAGTAGCACACGGGCCGCACTTAAGCCCGGATAAAAGGATAGGTAAACTGCACCGCCCAATCAACAAGATCAGACGTTTGGGTCTCGTCGACTCCCAAGCCGCCAGAGACGCATTTTTCCCGTTCCTATCGCTGCTCCTTCGCGACACTCTCCTCCAGGCCGCGCTTAACCTTCGCCACGTTGATCCTTCCCGCGCCCGGCGTATCGACAAGCGGCATATACGATGCAGGCGTGTGCAGCAAGCAGGCCTGCATCTCGTCGATCACGATCCGGTCGCTTGAGTCGTACCCCATGCCCTCCAGCTGGCGCGTCAGCCCCTCCCCTCAACGCGCCAGCGAATTCTCGTTGCTGCGAAAGATCAACGGCCGCTCGTCCACGGGTTTGGGATGGCGCGCCACCTGCACCGCTTGCACGACTTGTCCGTGATGCGCCGACTTTGCGCAGACCGGATCGGCCGCGGCCGGGTCGCCGGTCAACATCCAGGCCTGGCAGCGGCAACCGCCGTGATCGCCATGCCGTTCGTCACAGTCGCGACATGGCTCGCGCATCCAGCCTTCGCCGCGAAACGCGTTGAACGCGTCGCTTTCATACCAGATCTGCCGGAGCGACATGTCACGCAGGTTGGGCAACGCAAGCCCCGGCAGCGAGCGCGCCGCATGACACGGCAGCGCGGTTCCATCCGGCGCGACACCGAGAAACACCGAGCCCCAGCCGTTCATGCACGCCTTCGGACGCTGCTCGAAATAGTCGGGGACGACGAACAGGATCCGGCAGCGCTCGCCAACCAGCTTGCGATAGCGGTTCACCGTGTCCTCCGCTTCGGCAACCTGCTCCGCGGTCGGCATCAACTGGTCGCGGTTGAGCATGGCCCAGCCGTAGTACTGCGTGTTGGCGAGTTCGAGGTAGTCGGCGCCGAGATCGAGCGCCATCTCGATGATCTGCCCGACATGCGGCAGGTTGAACCGATGCAGAACGCAGTTGAGCACCATCGGATAATCGTGCGACTTGATCAGCCGCGCGACCGCGCGCTTAAGCTCGAACGTGCGCGTGCTCGTCACGAAGTCGTTGAGCTCGCGCGTCGAGTCCTGCAACGACAGCTGGATATGGTCGAGTCCCGCGAGTTTGAGCCGCTCGATGCGCGCCGCGGTCAAGCCGATACCCGAGGTGATCAGGTTCGTATACAACTGGTTGCTAGTTTCGTGAATGTCGCCGGCGTCCTGCGAGCCGCACAGTCACGAAACTAGCAACCAGTTGCTTATATCTATTGGTCGGGGCGAGAGGATTTGACTCCCGCTGAGGCCCGCCCAGTAAGGCTCTGGCGCTGATCCACGTACCGCATGGATACGGGTTGTGGGACAGCCGACAGTGTAGGCGATCTGCCAGACCAGTTGCAAGCCGTGCAGTTCGACGTGCCGTTATCGCTGATGCAAGCAGCCGTTATGACACTCAGAATTTGAATGTGACGTGGGAGCCACCGATTTGCGCGAGGTTTTCCAGAGTAACCGGCAAGCAGTTAGACGCATTGATCGTCACATGTCCCCCGCTCCCTGCGGCCAGCCGAACCAAATTCTCCAGCGTTTGTGGCAAATAAGCATGACCAGAAAGGTCTAGGTGCACGCCCGTTCGGGCGAGTGCTTCAAGTGTTTGAGGTAATGGTCCCATCTTTAATCCCGTTGTCGCATTGTTCGTGGGCTACTTCTTGTTCTTCGGAGGCGGCGGCGGTGGCAGATTCCCGGTCGGTGGCTGGTATCCCGCGCCCGGGCTCGGTTTGCTCGTTGGCTGATAACCCTTGTGCATCGGTTGGAACCCGTCGTTCGTCGGTGTCCCCGGTTTCGTCGTTCCCTTGTTCGTCGTCATCGTATGGTCCTATGAACTCGATTGACTCAATGGCGCTGCCCGCAATGAGCAAGCCGCGTGTTTTGACGTGTCGCCGAACAAAGCCTTCGGCTTCGTCTACATCCCAAGCTTCCTCTACGTAAATCTCGGGGTCAGCAGGATAGCTGGAAGCGAATGAGTTATTGCCGTACGTCGCGCCTATTCGCTTACCCGAAATCAATGTGATTATCAGGTAAAACGGCTCACGTTTGCCGAATACATAGTCCCATGCGCGGTCTACCGGGTGCGGCAACCAGCGGCCCATCCACTTTGCACGGCGTAGCATAAAGACTCCGACTGCCAACAACAGTGGGCCCACCAAGAGAATGCCGACCCAAGCGATCGCATAGACTACAGGTTGTCGCGTAGCCAGTCCTGCATAGCGCATCCAGTAGATCGGAAAAGCGAACACAGCGTAGTTGCAACAGCTAAATGCGATTGCGTCGATTACGGCCTTTGACGCGTCAAGGCGTGGCCCGGAACTGAGAATCGCGTACGTCTTCATCGCAACGAAACCGGGAATCACGAACAACACGCAAAGCAGCAGTTTGTCCGCTGAACTTACATCCATTACTCAAATCCTTGCTGAGGTTGTGCCGTGCCCATCGCGTACTCTGCGCGGACAGAAACAAGCGGGGGGCGCACGCCGGATCACGTGCGACGGGTCGTGTCTACCTGAGCGATGGACGGAAAAACCCACGCGGGACGCTCGACATTGTCAAAATAGATACCCGCACCCATGTTGTAGTCCTCGGTTAGCCTTCGCAGTTGTTCAACATCGGACTCGAAAATCGTGAAGCGATAAGTCCGTTCTGCCTTGACGCGCTTCATAGTCGTCTTGACAGAAAGCACGAGTTGGTACTCCCCCGCTTGCCAGCGGATGGGATTTCGCCCGTACATTGTTACCAATGGCGCGACGAACTGGTTGTCTGCTGTGATCGCCTGCGTACTTCCGGGCGGACGTTGGTGGATCTTCTGGTTTATGTTTGTACGCAGCGCGTATTCCACTTCTCGATACTCTCGCTCATTGTCGCGTGACAGTTGCCTAAAAAAATTAGTCACGTAGCCCCACTCGTCACGAGCTTTAAGCGTAAACGGTGCGAACAGCAGTGGAGGCGCGGACTGAGCCTGAAGATAGCTTAGACCGGACAAATTGAATGGCTCGCCGTTATCGCGCCGAAGGTTAGCCTCAAAGGACGTTACGCGCACCTCGCGCCCACCAAGGTTGCGCACAACCACGCGTACCTGTAGTAGAGGGTTGCCGACCTTGTGCGTTAAGGCCACGCGCTCGTAAAGTTCCAAGTCAAGTTTCGGAGGGCGTAGCCAGCGCCAAATGTGCGGACCGAGCGAAACGGCAAGCGCGCAGAAAGCAATTGCAGCGCTCCAAAGCGACCAGTCCAGATACCAAGGTGCGGTTTTCATAGTTGTATGCGAGGGCAGAGTGAAAGCGTCTGCGATAAGGTCTGACGTTACATTGTACTGGGGCCCCGGACCAATTTTGGTGAGCTTGTTCGCGAGGACTTACGCCGCGCACGTGCGGCCATGCGCCCCCGTAGGCGTGCGCGCACGGTACTAGCGGTCACATACGCCTGCGAGCCATCCCTGTAACCTCTCATTCTTATTGGCCTGCGGATGGTAGCTATTCAGTGTCAGTCGACCATAGAACGCGCCGTTGCCGTCAACAATGACAGGCGGGTCGTTCGCGTATTGGTTGCAAGGACTGTCATTTGAATACGGCGATCCGTATTGACCGTAACGATTAAAGATGCTGTCGGTCGCGTATGGCGAGCCGTGGTCGCCATACTTATTGTGAACTGAGTCCGTCGCGTACTCGGAGCAGTTTATGCATCCCAAGTACGTCTTGTGATCTTCACCGCCGAAAAGCATTAGCTTGGTGGTTTGCGCGTTCACTTGCGACGCGCATGCCACCGAACAGGCGGCGATTATCGCAGCGATCCATTTTGTCATTTTGATCCCCGAGTTTTCGTTGATTAAACCATGTCTAATGAAAGAACGCGACATTCGCTCCCTTCGCGCAGGTGTTCAACAAACGACCGTATGTTGCGCACGAGCAACGCGGCGCAAAAGATGTGCAACAACGCCATTGACGGCGTTTATGAACAGAGGCAGTATGTGCACACGTTTGATGAACACACCAGGACACCGACATGAGCCGCACGTTTCTCTACGCACGAGTCTCCACCGCCGATCAGGACACTGCAAATCAGGTACTGGAAGCCAAGCAAGCAGGCTTCGACATCCCGAAGTCTCGCGCCATTGCGGAGACGGTATCCGGCACCGTGGCAGCGATGGAACGCGCAGGGTTCCGGGCGCTGGTTGAGCACAAGCTGGAAGCCGGGGACACGCTGGTCGTGACGAAGCTGGACCGACTGGGCCGCAACACGAGCGACGTGCTGGCAACCGTTGAACGGCTGTCTGCGATGGGTGTCCGCCTGCACTGCCTAGCCATTCCGGGGACCGATCTGACGAGCGCAGCGGGCCGCCTAACGATTACGGTACTGGCCGCCGTTGCGCAGTTCGAGCGTGACTTGCTGATCGAGCGGACGCACGCGGGGCTGGCGAAGGCACGGAGCGAGGGGCGCGTAGGCGGCAGGCCGGATGCCCTGACGGACGCACAGAAGGCCGAGATTCGGGCAGCACTGGCGCGGGGCGATACGAGCGCCCGAGCGCTGGCGAAGGAGTACTGCGTTGCACCGAATACAATCCTGAAGGTGCAGAAGAAGAAGACCGCCGCCTTGCTGGCACAGCGAGCGCCTTTCGAAGGTTCTGGGGACAATTGAATGACAGTGACCGCCATGATGCAGCGCGCCGCGATCGAGGCCGCAGGCGCTGAAGTAACGAAGGCCCGCGCCGAACTGCGGCGCGTGGTTCTGATGGAAGCGCCTGACGTAGTGGTGGACTACGCCGTGCATTTGCTGGAAGCAGCGCGGGTCCGACTGCTGGCGTTGCCAGACCCCGACGCCGAAGGTTGAAGGTGCCCGGTTCGAATCCGTATTGGTTGAAGTAGCAACGATGAACCTGAGAGGTCCGGCATGAGTGGGCTTCTTGCTTATGGGCTGGCCGCGAGGCTGGCCCTTGTCATTTCAGGACCCTCTCCAGACACACACCTAGTCGTTAGGTCGATTCGACACCTAGTTGATTTCGGACGACTTGAAAGACACAGAACCGTGTCGCTTCGAAGCCACAACCACTATCACGAGGAATGACATGACCACTACGACGAAACAGGAGGCGCAGCGCGCCAAAGGCAGCGCGCCGCTTCATCCGCTCCAAGGCAATCGCAAACTGCGCAAGCTGGCCGCGCTGTACCGGACACAGGGCAGCAACGGAGGCACGCGACTGGCCGCTCTGCGTGCCGGTATCGAAGCTATTCATGGCAGCCTGCCTAGCTACCTTGAGCGCACGCGCGAGCCGAGCCGCAGCGTACTGGCTTGAGAGTGGCGAACGGTCGGCTGACGCGTAGCAGATCCACGCCCTGGCCGAGATAAAGGCGCACCGCGCCGAGGCCGCTGACGGGCCTTAGAGGTGGCCTCGCTTGTTCGGACAGGTTCTCGATATTTTTAAGTGGAACGTCCGGGGCAGTCATGCTGCCAATTTGATCGCAGGCAGTGTTGCGAAGTATGCCTCATCCGGCGTGCGGTCTTCCAGACTCGAATGAGGCCGTCTCTGGTTGTACAGATTGATGTAATCGCCGATTGAGCGCCGGGCGTGGCCTACCGATTCATAGGCTTTCAGATACACCTCTTCATATTTCACGCTTCGCCACACGCGCTCGACGAACACGTTGTCTCGCCAGGCACCTTTGCCGTCCATCGACAGGCGGATGCCCCGGCTGAGCACGGCCTCGGTGAACGCTATCGCGGTGAACTGGCTGCCCTGGTCGGTATTGACGATCTCAGGTTGCCCGTACTTCGCGAACGCTTCTTCCAACGCCTCGACAGCGTGCATCGCCTCCATCGTGATCGCTACGCGGTGGGCCAGTACCTTCCGGCTGGCCCAGTCCACCACGGCGGTCAGATACACGAAGCCGCGCGCCATCGGGATATAACTGGTATCCAGTGCCCAGACCTGGTTTGCCCGACTGATCGTCATGCCCCGTAGCAGATACGGCCAGATCTTGTGCTGCGCATTGCGTCGGCTCGTATTCGGCTTGCAATACAGCGCCTCGATACCCATGCGCTTCATCAGCGTGCGCACGTGCCGACGGCCAATCTCGTGTCCCTCGCGACGCAGCAGTCGCGCCAGCATCCGCGCTCCGGCAAACGGAAACTCCATGTGCAGTTCATCGATCCGGCGCATCAGCAACTGGTCTGCGTTGCTCACCGGTTGCGCCCGGTAATACACGCTCGATCTTGCGATACCAACGAGTCGCGCCTGCTGCGAGACCGGCAATGCGTGTGTACGATCGATCATCGCTTTGCGCTCAGCAATCCCGCCTTGTTGAGCGCGCCGCTTAAAAAATCGTTCTCCAGCGTGAGCTGGCCGATCTTCGCATGTAGCTCCTTCAAATCGACTTGCGGCTCGCTCGACGCCGTGCCGCCTGCGCCAAACACGTCGGCGGCACGTTCCTGCAACTGCCGCTTCCATTCGGTGATCTGGTTCGGGTGCACATCGAACTGCTGCGCTAATTCGGCTAGCGTCCGCTCGCCCTTGACCGCCGCCATCGCCACTTTCGCTTTGAACGCGGCTGAGTGCGTCCGTCGGGTTCTCTTCGTCATCTTCCTGGTTCCTTTGTCGGCATTATCGCCGGCTCAGGCCCCGAGCGTTCCACTTATCCGACTGTCCGAATTTGCGCGCCCACCTCTGCTGACCGGCGAGAATTGAGCTTGTGACACGCGGCCCGGACGGAGCGCCTTGGCGGACGCGGGTTTCCGGGCGTGAATTGCTGGCAGGTAACGTTAGAGAGCGCGAACGCGGGGCGATGAAGTCGCCTTGTGTCGCGCCGTTCATCTGTTGGCGCGGGCGTCAGCCGAGCGAGGCGAAGCCGACGCGAGCCGCGCAAGCTATTCGTCGTCGTCCGTTAGCCCACCGGGCGGGACCACGCCCCTGCATGGATGCTCGTACTCTGTCGGCTGCTGATCGTCTCCCGGCTGTGGCGGCGGACCATCGCCCTGCTGTGCATCCTGATTGTCAGGCTTTTGCATGTCATTCTCCCGAGTTTGACCACGGTTGAGGCAGAGTCATTCCGTGAATCCGATAGCGCTGCATGGCGTCCACAAGAGGCGCGAGCGGATACAGGGTCGCGCCGTAGCGTCTCCCCACCGATGCCGAGGCATGGCCGGTAATGGCGTCGCTGACTTCCTCTGTTACTCCTGCTTCTCGCATCGTGTGCTTCAGCAGGTGACGGAATGAGTGAAAGACCATTCGCGGGTCCGTGACGCCAAGCTTGCGAATCCACTTGCCGAACCACTTACCCCATAGTGCACCTTCACGCCCGTCCGTGTCTGCCTTGAGCATGGGGAATAGACGTGGGCCGCCGATCGACTGCGCGTACGTGATGAAACCAAGCGCGATCAGATCGGGATGGATGGGCAAGCGGCGGCGTGAGGTGGCTGTCTTGACGCCCTGCCCTGCGCCTTCGTCCGTGATTCGAATAGTCCAGCACGAGCGCCGCGCGCCTTGCGCGTCCGTGTACGGTGTCTCGCTGACATCGGCGGGCGATAGTTGCGCGAGTTCTTCGAGCCGAGCGCCAGTGTAGAGAGCAAGCAGCGGAAGCCAATACGACGCTTCGCCAGCACCACCCGCTGGCCGCGCATGTTCTGTGTAGACGGGCGAGCCGAAGATTAGCTTGAGGGCCGCGACATCGAACGGCAGGCGGGCCGCCTTCGCATTCGAGCGTGCGCCGACCTTCACGCCTTTAGCTGGATTCGATGCAAGCCAGCCCTGATCGTGGGCGTACGAGAGCACCGTCGAGAGCATGGTGAGAATTTTGTCCGTGTTCACGGCTGTCTGGCCGGATGACAGCAGCGCATCCTTGAAGCTGACGACGTGGGTGCGCTCGATAGACGCGACCAGGACGGGGCCAACCATCTCACGGAAGCGGCGCGCGCAGCGTTCGGCAATCTGCACGGTGCGGGCTTGGGGCTGGCGTTCCCTGGCCCATGCGTCGATGACATCGGGCAACAGGCGACCGGACGTGTTACGCGGGGACTTGGCGGGCTTCGAGATGCGCGCTGAAGTGTTGGATGGAGTATCGGCAGGCGGTGCGATGCCCGCGAGCTTATGGGCTTCACGCAGCACGGCAGCTTGGCGCGCGGCATCATCTTCGAAGCGCTCGCGCTCCTCCTCCTCAACGCCTTCGTCCTTAACGTACCTGAAGTAATACTCGCGGTCCTCCTCAGCAGCGCGCTCGCGGTCTTCCGCTTCACGCTTGCGGACGGTCGTCCGTGCTGTCTCAGAGGCGTGTGTGATGGCGTGCTTGGCTTGGGAAGCTGCGCGAAGCGCCGACCATTCGGCGTCTAGGCGGACGCCTTCGAGTCGGCAACGTGTAATGGCTTCAGCACGGTCGCTGGTACGGAGTGCTTTAGTGATCTCGGATTTACCGAGGATCGAGACGAGATCGAGCGGGACTCGACGGCGAATGTAGTAACGAGAACCGCGCTTTATCAGGTGGGTACACATAGCTGAATTCTACTCGCTGTGTAGCATCCACACGGACCCGGACCCGCGCCACATAAGACTTTGCTGGTGAAACCCTTATCCAGCAAGGAGGGGAATTGGTCGGGGCGAGAGGATTTGAACCTCCGACCACCTGCACCCCATACTGTCGCTCGAACTTACACCGATTCGGAGTCAGCCTGCCACGCCACCAATACGAATTATCTTTGCGCCCGCCTTCAGCTTGTCTAGATAGTCCGCCCACAACTGCATCATCACTCGGCGCTCCCTGATGAACTTAGTCCGGTTATACGCCGAGCCAAGATTGTCCGGTACGGCATGTGCGAGTTGGTGCTCGATCACCTCTGGTTTCTGCTCCAGTTCCTCGTGCAGGATGGTACGGGCCATCGCGCGAAAACCGTGGCCGGTAATTTCCGTTCGGGTGTCGTAACCCAGTCGTCTGAGTGCGGCATTTATCGCCGCTTCGCTCATTGGACGCAACGTCGAACGAGCGCCGGGAAAAACAAAACGCCCTTTACCGGTCAGTGCCTGCAACTCTCGCAGGAGAGCCACAGCTTGGGTTGCAAGTGGCACCAAATGTTGAGTCCGCGTCTTTGTCACTAGATAGCGCCACTCCCCCTTATCCAGGTCGAATTGCACCCACTCGGCCCGGCGAAGCTCGCCAGGCCGCACGAACAGCATCGGCGCAAGCTTGAGCGCGCAGAGCACGGGAAACGTCCCCGAGAAGCCATCGAAGGCCCTGAGCATTTCCGCCACCTTCGCGGGTTCGGTCAGCGCAGCAAAGTGCTTTTCTATTGGAGGCGGAATCGCCCCGATCAGGTCTTTTGCCGGATCGCTTTTTGCCTTGCCTTCCTTGATCGCATATCGGAAAACGCGGCTGATTTCACTGCGTACCCGGTGCGCTGAATATCGCGCACCCCTACTATCGATCCGCTTGAGCACCACCAGAATCTCGGGCGCGTCGACCTCGGTGATAGGACGCTTGCCCAGCCAGGGGAATACGTCATTTTGCAGACGGGCGAGTGTCTTTTCGTGCTGACCGATCTGCACAACCGACTTGCGCTCCTCCAGCCAGTCGCGGGCTACACCCTCAAATGAATTGTTGGCGTTGAGCCTTGCGGCGCGCTTATCAGCCTTTTTTACGTCGCTCGGGTCGATCCCGGCCGCCAGTTGTTCACGCGCCGCACTTCGCTTCCTGCGCGCTGCCGCGAGCGATACGTCAGGGTACACACCTAGCGCTAAACGTCGTTCTCTACCACCGAATCGGTATTTGAGGCGCCAGTATTTCCCTCCCGACGGCGCAATCTCCAGATACATCCCGCCACCGTCAGTCAGTCGATAGGCCCTCTCGCGAGGGGCTGCGCTACGCACAGCAATGTCAGTCAGGGGCATGAAGACCTCCTGGGGGCATTTTTTGCAAGGACGTCGGCTACTCACCAACATTCCCCCTAAGATGTCCCCACATGCCCCCGGATGTCAATGGAACTCCGCGAATTTTCTGGAAAACAAAAAACCCTCGAAGCATTGCTGCATCAAGGGTTCAAGGAATTTACAGGAATCAGGTGGAATACTTCTTGGTGCCGGGGACCGGACTTGAACCGGCAAGCCCGAAGGCGGCGGATTTTAAGTCCGCTATGTTTACCAATTTCATCACCCCGGCAGAGGTGGCAATCGCGCGTGGTCGCGAATTCTACCATCGCCCCGCGGCCGCCCCAAAAAAGCGCCCGACACCCGCATTCATCCCCAAGTCACAAACGTTGCCGATAATCCGCTCACGAAAACGATTACAGCGGGCCGAAAACCGATGACGCCGACGATCAAGGATGTCGCCGCCCACGCGGGCTTTTCCATCGCCACGGTATCGCGCGCGATCAACGCGCCGCACACCGTGAACCCCGTCACGCTCGACAAGGTACGTCAGTCGATCGACGCGCTGAACTTCCGCCCGAGCCCGCTCGGCCGGCAATTGCGCGGCGAGCGCACGCGCCTCGTCGGCGTCGTCCTGCCGACGCTCGCGAACCCGGTGTTCGCCGAATGCCTGCAAGGCATCGACGATCTCGCGTCAGCGCAAGGCTATCGGCTGATGCTGATGACCACGCAGTACGACGTGGACCGTGAACGTCACGCAATCGAAACTCTGCGCGAGCATCGCGTCGAAGGACTGATCCTGACCGTCGCCGATGCCGATACCCATCCGCTGCTCGACGAACTCGACCGCGACGGCCTGCTATACGTACTGATGCACAACGACACGGTGCGCCGCCCGTCGGTGTCGGTCGACAATCGCCTCGCCGCCTACGACGGCGTGCGCCGGCTCATCGCGCACGGCCATCGCCGCATCCTGATGCTGGCCGGCTCGTTCGCGGCGTCGGATCGCGCGCGTCAGCGTCATCTCGGCTACACGCAGGCGATGCAGCAGGCCGGCCTCACGGCCGCGCCCGCGCTCGAAGTCGATTTCAACGCCGACGAACTCGCGCCGTCCGTGCTCGCGCACCTGACGCACGGCGCAAACCGTCCGACCGCCCTCTTCTGCAGCAACGATCTGCTCGCGATGGTCGTGATGCGCGGCCTGCGTCGCGCGCGTCTGAGGATTCCGCAGGACATGTCGATTCTCGGCTTCGACGGCCTCGCAATGGGCGAACTGCTGTCGCCGGCGCTCGCGAGCATCTGCGCGCCGAATCGCGAAATCGGCTGTGCGGCGTGGCAGCGCTTGCTCGCACGCATCGGCGGCGCGCGCGACGAGCGCGCCTTCTGCGCAACCTCGCGCGCGTTGACGCTGCCGCACAGCTTGCGCGAAGGCGCGACGATCGCGGCGCTCGGGTCGCCCGCGAATCTCGACGGAGCGTCGCCGACCCACGTCCCGAGCGCTGCGGCCGCCATCGAAAAGCCGCTCGCATAAGAAGCCCAATGAAGGCACGCGCATACGCGCGCCCTGGCTGTCATCCCCAACCCGCGCAACCCATCCGACACAGGGAGACCCGCAGTGCCCCGCTCAACCTCACGCTTCGCATCCTCGCTCATACCGCTGTGGCAGAAACTCGCGCGCGCCGCCGCGACCGCACTGCCGGCGAGCCTGCTCGTCGCCGGCGCGGCGCTCGTCGCGCTCGCGCCGCAAGCCGCGCGCGCCGACGAAACCGCGATCTGCTACAACTGCCCGCCCGAATGGGCCGACTGGGCGAGCCAGATCAAGGCGATCCAGCAAAAGACCGGCATTCGCGTCCCGTTCGACAACAAGAACTCAGGACAATCGATCGCGCAGCTGATGGCCGAGCAGAAAAGCCCGGTCGCCGACGTCGTGTATCTCGGCGTATCGTCGGCGTTCCAGGCCAAGGACAAGGGCGTGATCCAGCCATACAAGCCTGCGCACTGGGACGACATTCCCGCCGGCCTGAAAGACCCACAAGGCTACTGGTTCACGATCCACTCGGGCACGCTCGGTTTCTTCGTCAACAAGGACGCGCTCGAAGGCAAGCCGGTGCCGCGCTCGTGGGCCGATCTGCTGAAGCCCGAATACAAAGGCATGATCGGTTATCTCGATCCGTCGAGCGCGTTCGTCGGCTATGCGGGCGCGGTCGCGGTGAACCAGGCGCTCGGCGGCACGCTCGACAACTTCGAGCCGGGTCTCGACTGGTTCAGAAAGCTCAGGGCGAACGCGCCGATCGTGCCGAAGCAAACCGCGTACGCGCGCGTGCTGTCCGGCGAAATTCCGATCCTGCTCGACTACGACTTCGACGCGTACCGCGCGAAGTATAAGGATCACGCGAACGTCGAGTTCGTGATTCCGCAGGAAGGCACGATCTCGGTGCCGTACGTGATGAGTCTCGTGAAGGGCGCGCCGCACGAAACGAACGGCAAGAAGGTGCTCGATTTCGTGCTGTCCGACGAAGGCCAGAAGCTGTGGGCGCAGGCGTATCTGCGGCCGGTGCGCGCGAGCGCGATGAACGCCCAGACCGCCGCGCAGTTCCTCCCCGCCAGCGAATACGCGCGCGCGAAGCCGGTCGACTTCGCGAAGATGGCCGACAAGCAGTCGAGCTTCGGCGAGCGCTATCTACAGGTGATGCATTGAACGACGTCACGTTCCCGCTGCGCTGGCGCATCGCGTTGCTCGCGCCCGCGCTCGCGGTCTTCATCGCGTTCTGGCTGCTGCCGATGGTCGCGCTCGCGCAGCTCTCCGGCGGCGGCCATGCGTTCGCGACCTATCGCGCAATGCTGACGAATGCGCGTTACATGTCGAGCCTTGGCGCGACCGTCGTACTGTCGGCGGGGGTCACGGCGGCCACGCTGGTGCTGTCGGTGATCGCGGGGCTGCTGCTCGCGCGTCGAGAGTTCGCCGGCAAGCGCACGCTGCTCGCGCTGCTGACGTTTCCGCTCGCGTTTCCGGGCGTCGTCGTGGGCTTCATGGTCATCATGCTCGCCGGACGTCAGGGGTTGATCGGCGCGCTGTCGCTGAAACTCGCGGGCGATCGCTGGGTGTTCGCGTATTCGATGAGCGGCCTGTTTCTGGGCTATCTGTACTTCTCGATTCCGCGCGTGATCGTCACCGTGATGGCATCGGCGACCAAGCTCGACGCATCGCTCGAAGAGGCCGCGCGCTCGCTCGGCGCATCGCCGTGGCGCATCATGCGCGACATCGTGTTGCCGGCGCTGTCGCCCGGACTGATCGCGGCGGGCGCCGTGTGCTTCGCGACCGCGATGGGCGCGTTCGGCACGGCGTTCACGCTCGCCACCGACATCGACGTGCTGCCGATGACCATCTATACCGAGTTCACGCTGAACGCGAACATGGTGACGGCCGCGGGCCTGTCGATCGTGCTGGGCATCGTCACGTGGGCAGTGCTGGCGATCGCGCGCAGCGCGAGCGGTTCGGGCGTGGCGGCGAGCGCGTGAACGGCGCGTCGCCGGAGCCGCGCGTTCGCGAACGCAACGACTACCTACCTATGAACTCAATCACCGCCCCTTCGCCGTCTTCGCAACCGGCAGCGCGACCGCGCGCGCGACGCGCGTGGCCTTCCACGCGAACATGGCTCGCCGCGGGTCAATGGTTCGTCACACTGCTGCTGTGCGCGTTCCTGATCGTGCCGGTCGTCATGTCGATCGTCGCCGGGCTGACGGTCAACTACTTCAAGGGTGTGTCGAGCGGACTCACGCTGCGCTGGCTCGTCGAAGTGTGGACCCAGTATCACGACTCGGTGTGGCTGTCGCTCGAAGTGGCCGCGGCGACGCTCGTCGTCACGCTGCTGACCGGCGTGCCCGCGGGCTATGTGCTCGCGCGCAGCAAGACGCGCTTCGCACGCATCGTCGAAGAGTTTCTGGTGCTGCCGATCGCGCTGCCCGGCCTCGCATCGGCACTCGCGCTGCTGGTGATCTACGGCGGCTTCACGGCGTTTCGGATGAGCGCGGCATTCATCGTCGTCGGGCATGTGGTGTTCACGCTACCGTTCATGGTGCGCGCGGTCGCGGCGGTCTGCGCGAGCAGCGATCTGCGCACGCTCGAAGAAGGCGCGGCGAGCCTCGGCGCGAGCTTCTTCCCGCGCTTCGTCACGATCGTGCTGCCGAACGCGCGGCCAGGCATCGTCGCGGGCGCGCTCGCGGTGCTCACGCTGTCGATCGGCGAATTCAACCTCACGTGGATGCTGCACACGCCCGACACGAAGACGCTGCCGGTCGGCCTCGCCGACACCTACGCGTCGATGCGCATCGAGATCGGCAGCGCGTACACGATCCTGTTCTTCATCATGACGATGCCGCTGCTCGTCGCGATGCAATGGCTCGGCGTCGATGCGACCGGCCAGCGCAGCGCGTCGAAGAAGCGCGGCGCCGCCTCTTCCTCGAAGCCCATCGACACGCCATGAAACTGACCTCGGTTCCCATCACGCTCACGCAGTGCGCCAAAACGTTTCGCGGCACGCGCGTGCTCGAACCGCTCGACCTGACGATCGGCGCGGGCGAAACCCTCGTGCTGCTCGGACCGTCGGGCTGCGGCAAAACGACGACGCTGCGCCTGATCGCGGGCCTCGAAACACCTGACGCGGGCGGCCGCATCGCATTCGGCGACGACGAAGTGACCACGCTGCCGATCGAAAAACGCGCGGTCGGCATGGTGTTCCAGAGCTACGCGCTGTTTCCGAACCTGACCGTGCGCGGCAACATCGGCTACGGTCTGAAGATCAAACGCGTGCCGGCCGCAGTCGCGCGACAACGCGTCGACGAACTGCTCGGCATGATGCGGCTCATCGCGCACGCCGACAAACCGATCGATCAACTGTCGGGCGGCCAGCGTCAACGTGTGGCGCTCGCCCGCGCACTCGCGGTGCAGCCGCGCGTGCTGCTGCTCGACGAACCGCTGACCGCGCTCGACGCGCGTCTGCGCGACGCATTGCGCAGCGAGATGAACGCGCTGTTGCGCGAACTCGGCATCACGACCGTCTACGTGACGCACGATCAGGCCGAAGCAATGGAGCTTGGCGATCGCATCGTCGTGATGAGCGCGGGACGCATCGAGCAGATCGGTTCGCCGCGCGACATCTACTATCGTCCGGCCAATCGCACGGTCGCGCAGTTCGTCGGCACGATCAACCGCGTCGCGGGCGAGCCGCGCGACGGCATGCTGGCGACGAGCGGCGGCGCCGTGCCGTTGCCCGCGCATGCGTCGAACGCACGCAGCGCGCACGAAATCTTCTTTCGCCCCGAGGATGCTCGGCTCACCGACCCCGCGCTCGCGCAGCTGCGCGGCCAGATCGAAAGCACCGCGTTCCTCGGCGAACGCACGCGTCTGACGATTGGCGGTGCCGCGCCCGAGCCGCTCTTCGTCGACGTCGCGGGCCGCATCGAGCTTGCGCGCGGCACGCCGGTCGGCATCTCGATCGAGCCGGACGCACTGATTGCGCTATCGTAGGTAAAAACAGCGCCGCATCCTGGCGCCCGACCCGAAGCAACCCGAAGGACCTCTGTCATGCTGCTGGCTCAAATTAGCGACCTGCATATCAAGCAACCCGGCGCACTCGCGTATCGCCGCGTCGATACCGCCCCCTACCTCGCGCGCTGCGTCGACGCGCTCAACGCGCTCACACCGCGCCCCGACGCGGTGTTGATCACCGGCGACCTCGTCGATCAGGGCGACCCCCAGCAGTACGCGCGCCTGAAAACACTGCTCGCGCCGCTCGCGATCCCCTACTTCCTGATGGTCGGCAATCACGACGAACGCCACGCGCTGCGCGCGGCGTTTCCCGAGCGCGAGGAATTGCTGAGCGGCGGCGAGTTCGTGCAGTACGCGCTCGACGTCGGCCCGCTGCGCGTGATCGCGCTCGATTCGCTGGTGCCCGGTTCGAGCGCCGGCATGCTGTGCGACACGCGGCTCGCGTGGCTCGAGCGGCAGCTCGATGCGGCGCGCGGCAAGCCGGTCGTGGTCGCGCTGCATCACCCGCCGTTCGCGTGCGGCATCGGGCATATGGACGAGATCCGGCTCGACCGGGCGGCGTCGCACAAGCTCGCGGCGTTGATCGCACAGCATCCCAACGTCGAGCGCGTGCTCTGCGGGCACGTGCATCGGTCGATGTTCGTGCGCTTCGGCGGCACGATCGCGAGCGCGATTCCAGCGCCCGCGCACCAGGTGGCGCTCGATTTTCGCGAGGACGGACCGTCGGCGTTCGTGATGGAGCCGCCCGCGTATGCGCTCCATTACTACGATCCGGCGACGGGCATCGTCACGCATCATGCGTATGTCGACCCGGCCGACGGCCCGTATCCGTTCTACGACGCTGGCGCGTTGATCGACTGAACCGCCGGACACGCTTCGCAACTGCCTGATACCGGCTGCGCGGGCGAGCCTCGCGCGGCCGTCAGCACGAACCCCGCCGCTCCGGTATGATCGGCACGCTTGAGGACCGCGCATGGGCCGGTCCGTCGATCCGCCCCTGTCATGTCCACTTCCGACGCTTCCGCTTCCGCTTCCTCCGCCCGGTCGTTGCGCGGCGTGTTGCTGCTGCTCGCGACGATCGCCGGTGTCTCGGTCGCAAACATCTATTTCAACCAGCCGCTGCTCGGTAACTTCCGCCAGTCGTTTCCGGGCAGCGCGTCATGGGTCGGCGCGGTGCCGGCCGTCACGCAGCTCGGCTACGCCGCCGGCATGCTGTTGCTCGCGCCGCTCGGCGATCGCTTCGACCGGCGTCTGTTGATCCTGCTGCAGATCGCCGGCATGTGCGTCGCGCTCGTCATTGCGGCGTCGGCACCGACGCTCGCGGTGCTGATCGTCACGAGTCTCGCGATCGGCGTGCTCGCGACGATCGCGCAACAGGCGGTGCCGTTCGCGGCCGAACTCGCGCCGCCGTCCGAGCGCGGCCACGCGGTCGGCACCGTGATGAGCGGCCTGCTGCTCGGCATCCTGCTCGCCCGGACCGCGGCGGGCATCGTCGCCGAATACTTCGGCTGGCGCGCGGTGTTTGGCGCATCCGTCGTCGCGCTGCTCGCACTCGCGGTCGTCATCATTTTGCGTTTGCCGAAGAGTCAGCCGACCTCGACGTTGCCGTACGGCAAGCTGCTCGTGTCGATGTGGCACCTGGTAACCGAGCATCGCGCGCTGCGCGAGGCATCGCTGACCGGTGCGGCGTTGTTCGGCGCGTTCAGCATTTTCTGGTCGGTGCTCGCGCTGCTGCTCGCGGGCGCGCCGTTTCATCTCGGGCCGCAGGCGGCAGGGCTGTTCGGTATCGTCGGCGCGGCCGGCGCGCTGGCCGCGCCGCTCGCGGGCAAGTTCGCCGACCGGCGTGGACCGCGCGCCATCATCACCATGTCGCTCGTGCTGGTCGTGATCGCGTTCGTGATCTTCGGTGCGTCGGCGAAGAGCATCGCGGGACTCGTGGTCGGCGTGATCATTCTCGACATCGGCGTGCAGGCCGCGCAGATTTCGAATCAGTCGCGCATCTACGCCTTGAAGCCCGATGCGCGCAGCCGCGTGAATACCGTGTACATGGTTGCGTATTTCATCGGCGGGGCGCTGGGCTCGGGTGTCGGCGCGATCGTGTGGCCGGTGTTCGGGTGGGTCGGCGTAACTATCGCGGGGATCGCGTTTGCCGGGCTCGGCGCGTGGAATCATTTGCGGTTGCCGGCGCGGGCTGGGCATTGATATCAGGCTGACCAGAGCCGGATAAGAACCGTCTTGTCGATTTGCCACCGCTGGGGGCAGCCTGGCAACGCCTGTCGCATTCCGTCGCGCGGAATCATCCTGCGCCCATTTCATAATTCGTCGTTACTGGATAGCTTAACGGACTAGTTTGGCACGAGTCGAAGACTTGAGCCATTTTTCATAGACGTGTTAAGCGTCGTCCCCAGCCCGATCAAGTCTGAACTACTGCGCGTGAAGTTGACGAGCCATCTGGGCGTATTCGTCGGTCGAGCAATTCCCGGAGTGGGGTGGATAATCACCGCATCTGACGTGGCAATAATCGGCTACAAGACGGTTAATGCATATAACCGCCTGGTGAAACCGGAGGATCGTCTGTAATGAACGACGTATGGCTCGATCTCGCTCGGTTCATCCGCGAAATGCGCACTCCCGCCGGGCTGCCTCTCGACGACAAGCTGACCCGTGACATGGATCTGTATCACGATCTGGATTGGGAGCCGGCGAAAATCGTCGAGGTGATGCAGGCATGGGCTGACCGCTTCCACGTGGACCTGCGCGATTTCGACGTCGCTTACCACGTTCCATCCGCCAACATGCGAAAGCGCGACATCGTCGGGGCCGCGTTGAAGTCCCCGTTCAGTTCCAGCGCGCGAGAATCACTCGGCGGACGTTCGCTTACCCTTGGGATGCTCGAAGAAGCGATGAAGCGCGGAGCGTGGAAACAGGACTAGAAACGCCAACTACGGTCGAGTCGTTACACTCCCCCACCCCTCCCCAACGCATACTCATGCAGCGCATCGAGCACGCGATCGAACTCGAACGATTTGTCGTAAAAGTGTCGCACGCCATACTGCTCGCAGCGCTCGCGGTACGCGGGCAACGCGTGATTGGTCAGCACCGCCGCGAACATCGAATCGATCAGCCCCTCGCGCTGCAGATACGCGAGCACCGGCACGCCCGAGCCCAGCTTCAGCTGCAAATCGACGATCACCGCGTCGAACGCTTCGTCGCCGAGCAGCGCGATCGCCTGATCGGCGGAATCGGCATAAGCGGCCACGCGCAGCAGGCCCGACGCATCGATCGCCTCCACGAGGCTGCGGCGGATCAGCGGCGAATCCTCGATCAGCAGCACGCGCAACGGCGCGCGGCTGGCTGACTCGGTAGCGGGGTTCGGTTCGCTGTTCATCGGAATATCTCGATCGTCCGTCATTCGATCAGGCCATTTTTGATCGCGTAATACGTGAGGTCCGCGTTGTTCGCGAGACGCATCTTCTCGAGCACCCGCGCGCGATACGTGCTCACCGTTTTGACCGACAGATGCAGCTCTTCAGCAATCTCGGTCGGCAACTGGCCGGCCGCGAGCTTGCAGAAGATCTGGAATTCGCGCTCCGACAGCGCTTCATGCGGACGCCCGGCGGCAGGCTTGTCGAGATTGTCGGCAAGCGTATCGGCGACCGCCTCCGACAGATAGCGATGCCCGCGCGCGACCGAGCGGATCGCGCGCACGATTTCTTCCGGCTCGCAGTCCTTGTTCAGATAGCCGTTCGCGCCCGCGCGCAGCAGATTGATCGCGTACTGGCTCTCGGGATAGCCCGATAGAATCAGCACGCCCTGCTCGGGACGCACCTGCTTGATCACACGCAACGTATCGATGCCGTTCTTGTCCGGCATCGCGATGTCGAGCAGCACGACGTCGAATGCCTGCTCGCGCACGAGGCTGATCGCTTCCTCGCCGGTGGCGGCCTCGGCGGCGACGCACATGTCCGGCTCGTCGGCGACGAACTGTCTGAAACCACCTCGAACGATCGCATGATCGTCAGCTATCAGCACTCGAATCATCGGTTGGGTTCCGTGCAAAGGGAGTCGCTCCGATGCGGACATTGTAATGATCCGGGGCCACGGCTGAACGCGGAATGCGAGGGCGGCATCGCACCGCAGCCGCCGGCATTCCCGAGTTCGCCCGCGACCCGGTCCTTCGACGCTTCCCTTGTCGCCTGGTGCGCTACTCGCGCCCCGCGAGCAGATCCGCCATATCGTCGGCATGCTCTTCTTCGACCGCGAGAATCTCCTCGAACAGCCGGCGCGTGGTCACGTCCTTCTCGCCGAGATACCGTACGATCTCGCGGTACGTGTCGATCGCGATGCGCTCCGCGATCAGGTTCTCGCAAATCATGTCGGTCAGATCGGTACCTTCCTTGTATTCCGAATGCGCGCGTGCCTTGATGCCGTCCGGCGCGAAATCCGGTTCGCCGCCAAGCTGCACGATGCGCTCGGCGATGCGATCGGCGTGCTCCTGCTCTTCGGTTGCGTGCTCGGCGAATTCCGTCGCGACCGCTTCGGAATTGATGCCCTTCGCCATGAAGTAATGGCGCTTGTAGCGCAGCGTGCAGACGATCTCGGTGGCGAGCGCGTCGTTGAGCAGCTTGAGCACCGTCTCGCGATTCGCGCCATAGCTCTGCGTGACCGGACCATCCGACATATGCTTGCGCGCGTCCTCGCGGATCTTCTTGATGTCCATCACGAACGTGTCGCCAGATTGCTTCGCCATCGAACTTCTCCTTTATCCGGTACTGGGGGAATCGCGCATCAGCACGAATCGCGCCTGATGCGCCGAGGGTGGAATGACGGCGCGCTTCGAACGCGGGCGCCTCGATCGGGGGTTCAAACGCCGCGCGTTCACGCGCCTTGTTGACTACCTGTTCCTACATTGCGTACTTCGCTGCCTACCTCATGTTGCGTTCATCCGGCTCGCGCGGCTAGGTTCGAAACACGCCGAGCAGCAACGTGACCACGAACACGACGAGGAAGATGTAGAACAGGATCTTCGCGATTTCGGCCGCGCCGGCCGCGATGCCGGTAAAGCCGAACACGGCTGCGATGATCGCAATCACGAAGAAGACGAGAGCATAGTGAAGCATGGCATTTCTCCCTTTTGTTGGCCTTCCAATCGACTACCAGCAAATCGCTCGCCTGCTGTGAGGGCGCGGCTTGCCGCCACTGCGATGGCCGCGCTAATCGATCGTTTTCTTCGTCACGACGAAGCCCAGCACGAGGAACACCACGCACAGCACGACAAAGACGAAGAACAGGAACTTCGCGATCGCCGCCGCGCCGGCGGCGATGCCGGTGAAGCCGAGAAGACCGGCGATCACCGCGACGATCGCGAAGAATAGTGCCCACTTCAACATGATGGCTTCCTCCCGAAACATTGCATGAACGATCGGGTCCATGCTATCGATGCGCGGCGCCGCGCGCATTCCGACGCTCGCCGTTTTTCGTGTGAGAATCCGCTTACATTGGATTACGACGACATTACGCGCGCGGCTTCGCGCGATGCCGGAGTCGATGCCGGAGTCGATGCCCTCTTTCTGGAGCCGAAAGTGTCGAATCTGCAGAACCCGCCGGAACAACCTGGCGCGCGCGCCACGGTGCGGCTCGCCGACTGGATGCGCAACCGCAGCTGGGCGATCGCGATGACGGCGGCGATCGTGATCACGGTGGGAGGCCTCGTGATTCTGGAGACCGCGCGTCAGCGCATCACCGCCGAGTATGAAACCGCGCTTGAAGCGCGCGACGTCACCGTGCGACTGAGCACACTCGCGAGCGATCTGTCGCGCCTCACCGCGCAACAAAACCAGTTTCTTGTGACGAAGGACGACGCATCCGCCCACGCGTTCTGCGCGAGCGCCGCGCGCATCCGCGACACCACGCAGCAGTTGGACCACTTCTATCGCGGCGGCCACGCGGACAGCGCGGAACTCGCGAGCTTCACGCAGATTCTCGCTCTGATCGACGCGCGCATCGGCGCGGGCGCCGCCGCGATGCAGCACGCCGCGCCGCATCCGCTCGATCTCGGCGCATGCGGGCCCGCGAGCGACGTCAACCCGGCGGACGCGTCGCTGATCGACAGTACGCTCGCGCTGCTGCGCGACAATGAGGAGCGCCGCGCTCAGCACGCGCTGGCCGCGAGCCGCGCCGACCAGCGGCTGTCGACGCTGTGCGCGGCGGGTCTGTCGGCGCTGAACATCGTGCTGTTCATTCTGCTGTTTCGCAATCTCGGCATCCAGATCGACCGGCAGGCGCGCGCGCAGCGTCAGTTGATCACGCAGCAGGAGGAACTCGACCAGCTCGTCAACGAGCGCACGCGGCAGCTCGAAGCGCTCGGCTGGCATCTGCAGGCGGTCAGCGAAAACGAAAAGACCCAGCTCGCGCGCGAGTTGCACGACGAACTCGGCGCGATTCTGACCGCATGCCGGATGGACGTCGCATGGGCGCGCCGCAAGCTGAAGGACAGCGAGCCGGACATCGCCGACAAGCTGCAGCGCGCGCTCGCCAATCTCGACCAGGGCATCGCCTTGAAGCGGCGCATCATCGAGGACATGCGGCCGACCGTGCTGGCCAATTTCGGGCTCGTTACCGCGCTGCGCACGCTCGCCGACGAAGCCGCGCAGCGCAACAACTGGACGCTCGAGCTGCACCTGCCCGCCGATGATATCCAGCTCGACGAGCAGACCGAAATCGCGCTGTTTCGGGTCGCGCAGGAATCGCTGACGAACGCCGCCAAGTACGCGCGGGCCTCGAAGGTCGGAATCGCATTGCGGGTCGGCGACGGCGAGGTCGCGCTGCATATCGCGGACAACGGCGTCGGTATCATGCCGGCCGACCTGAAGCGCACACATACGCACGGCCTGCTCGGCATGCGTCAGCGCGTGGCCGCGCATGGCGGGCGCTTCGACATCCGCCGTGGCGCGCAAAACGGCACCGACATCGACGTCGTGATGCCGAGCGCGAGCGCCGCGACGCCTTCGGTCGATCAGCCGCCGACGTCGCCGGCCACGCCGCCCACTTCGTCGCAAAGCCCCGTCTGACAGATGCTCGCCGCAGCGCCCCCAAGCCGTTGTAGGAGTGCGCCGACGCAAACACCGGAGCACGCCTACAACAAAATCGCGGCACGGCCGACAGCGCCGCCCCCGCCCTTTTTTTACCATGCAATCAGGCCGGTTCGAAACCGGATCGAGACCTGATCGACTGGCATGGCCCCGGTCGGACGACATCAACCGATGCATTCTCGACAAGGAGAAGTTTCATGACTCGACTGATCGCTTTGCTTGTGCTCGCAGGAACCGCCATGCTTGTCACCGGCTGCAACACGATGGCGGGCGCTGGCGAGGATATTTCGAAGGGCGGCCACGCCATCACGAACGAGGCGGATAAGGCGAAATAAGCCGGCACATGGCAGCAGGATTTGCAAAGCCCGTCGCGGGATGCCGCGGCGGGCTTTCTTTTCGTGAATGATCGCGTGCTGGCTGGCACTCGACGCGACGCGTTTTCAGAACGCGATGAAACGGCACGGCGACCCACCCTCGCGGATCGCCGTGCCGTCCCCCCGGCGCGCGGTGTATCGTTCGTGCGGCCCCCACTTACACGGTCCCTGCATGTCTTGCCAACGTCGCGACCGGCATCGTGCCGCGGCGGCCGGCGATTGCCGGCATCGATGGGCCCAACGTGCTGTCGTATGTCGACGTGCTGCGCGGTGCGCCGGTCGGCGCGCGCGTCGCCGTGATCGGCGCGGGCGGCATCGGCTTCGACGTCAGCGAGTATCTGCTGCATCGCGTGGGCGAGCCGTTGCCGGTGCCTCGCGATACATGGCTCGACGAATGGGGCGTCGACCTCGCGGTGCGCGAGCGCGGCGGCCTGAAGCCGCCTGTTGCCGCGCAACCGGTGCGGCAGATCTGGCTATTGCAGCGCAAGGCCGGCAAGCTCGGCGCGGACCTCGGCAAGACGTCGGGCTGGGTGCATCGCGCGACGCTCGCGCGCAACGGCGTGCAAATGTTCGGCGGCGTCGAGTATCGGGAGATCAGCGCGCGCGGTCTCAGAATCGCGCGAGACGGTGCCGACGCATGGCTCGACGTCGATACGATCGTCGTGTGCGCGGGGCAGGAGTCGTTGCGCGAGCTGTTGCCGTCGACGGTCGACGGCAACCACGGCAGCGGCGGCCCGCGTTTTCATGTGATCGGCGGCGCGAAGCTCGCGACCGAGCTCGATGCGAAGCGCGCGATCCGCGAGGGCGCGGAGCTGGCGGCAAGGCTTTGATAGCGGGCGCGCGGTTCGACGAGAACCGCGCCGCTATCAGGCGCTGCGCTTCTTTCGGTAATCGAACCAGAAAGACATGCCGACGCTGATCAGAATCACGATCGTCGCGATTACCGTCGAGCGGGTGACCGGCTCGCCGAGCAGCAGCGCGCCCAGCGCGACCGCGACGACCGGATTCACATACATGCAGCTGCTCGCGATGATCGGGCTCGTGTGGCGAATCAGATAACCGTAGGCGACGTACGCCGCCATCGTCCCAATCAACATCAGATACAGGAACGCGGCGAGAGGCAGAAAATGCAGCTCGAGCATCCGCTCGCCCGACGCCCACGCGACCAGCGTCGAGATCGCGCCGCCGAGGCCGATCTGCAGCGAGGTCGACAGAAACAGGTCCGACGGCAGCTTCAGCTGCCCGGCCAGATGCGCGCCGCCGGCCCAGAACAGTGCGCCGCACAGAATCGCGAGACTGCCGCCCGTCGAGCCCGGCGTGCTGTCGCCGTGACTCAGAATCACGATGCCGGCGAGCCCCAGCCCGACCGCGAACCATTCGCCGCGGCCGATCTTGCGTCCGGCGACGGCCGCGATCACGGTCGCGAACAGCGGCACGGTCGCGACCATCACGGCCGCGGTGCCGGTGCCGACCGTGCGCATGCCGTAGGCGAGCATGCCGCTCGACAGACCCACCAGCATCGTGCCGACGAGGCCCGCGTTGCGGATTTCGGCGAAGCTCGGCCAGATCGGCTTGCGGCGCGCGGCGAACACGAACAGACCGATGCCGGCGAACAGGTTGCGCAAGCCCGACATCAGCAGCGGCGGGAACGAGCCGAGCGCGACGTGCACGCCGAGGTACGTCGAGCCCCACACCAGATAAACGACGGCAAGCGCGAGCACGATCCGCCCGTTGCGCGACTGCGGCAGGCGCGGCGGCCAGCCACGCGGAGAAAAAGCTGAACGTTGCAGCGACATGCTTCAGCCCGCCGTCGCCACTCGACCCGCGCGATGCGCTCGATGCCCGCGAGGCGCCGAGCCTGCGTCGATACCTTTCGGGCGGGATGGCGGGCACCGCATCGGCGATGCGGTCGGACGGGCGAGGCTGGCGGACATGTCGGTGGAACGGTAAGACGATGGGCGGCGCCGGAAGCGCCAGAAACGGCGGTGGCGGCCGCGTCGGTCAAAACGACGCGATGCAACGCGGCCGCGCTGCGCGGCGGCAAGGTTGGCAAAGCCGCGGCGCGCACCGCATTATGCAGTAAGCGCCGAGAACGCCACGCGACAGAATCGTAACTTTTTGGTTTCCCGCAACAGAAAAGCCGGGGA
Organism: Paraburkholderia sp. 40; assembly: GCF_050434105.1. NCBI lineage: Bacteria > Pseudomonadati > Pseudomonadota > Betaproteobacteria > Burkholderiales > Burkholderiaceae > Paraburkholderia > Paraburkholderia sp. 40. The sequence goes on from NZ_JBNPVY010000004.1 coordinate 1,620,514, forward strand.
CGCATCCCCGGCTTGCGGTCAGTGTCGGATCCTTTCGATGCGCGGCCGCGCATCGGCAGGATCGCTAAGCACGCTCGGCGCCGACTCAGTTGCCCATCGCGCCCGACGCCTCGTGCTTCATCGCGTCGCCGCCCTTTTTCATCGAGTCGTGCTTCATCGTGTCCTTTTTCGTGCCGTCCTTCGACATGCTGTCTTTGGACATCGAATCTTTCGACATCGCATTCTTCGACATCTCATCGTTGGACATCGCGCCGCTCGCCTGCGCGAAGGCCGTGCCGCCGCTTGCCAGCATCAACAACGCGATCGTGGTAACTGCAATCTTCTTCATGGGATGACTCCTTGGTGGTGGATGAATCGAAGCCGGCGAGAGCCGGCGTGCTTCCGAAGCCGCTGCCGCAAGCGCGCGTGCGCCCGCATGCGTCAGGAGCCTCCGAACCAGTTGTAGCCCTGGTCGACCCAATAGCCGCCGGGATACGTGTTGGTGACGAATATTTCGACGATGTGCTTCGGATTCTTGTAGCCGAGCTTGGTGGGCATGCGCAGCTTCATCGGGTAGCCGTATTTCGCGGGCAGCCGTTCGCCGTCGTAGGAAAACGTCAGCAGCGTTTGCGGATGCAAAGCGGTCGGCATGTCGATGCTTTCGAAGTAGTCGTCCGCGCATTTGAAGCCGACGTACTTCGCCGTCGTGTCCGCGCCGACGCGCCGCAGAAAATCGCCGAATGGCGTGCCGCCCCAGCGGCCGATCGCGCTCCAGCCTTCGACGCAGATATGTCGCGTGATCTGCTCCGCGTGAGGCAGCGCGTACAGCTCGGGCAGCGTCCACACGCGCTGGCCGGTCACGAGGCCGCTCAGCTTCAATTGATAATCTGAGCCGTCGACGTGCGGCACCTCGTCGATGCCGTAGTACGCGTTGAATGGAAACGGCCGCGTGATCTGCGCTTCGGTGTAGGTCGGCGCGAGCTGCTTCGGATCGAACAGCGCGGCCTGCGCGCGATCGTTCAGCCGCGACACGGCGGTGAGAAAACGGTTCACGGAAGCGTCGTCGGTCAGCGAGCAGCCGGTCAGCATCGACAGGCCGCCGAGCGTCAAGAGCTGCTTGCCGAACAGGCGTCGCGACGGCATCGCCAGTTCGCGCTTCGCATCGAGCAGGATCGATGCGCGGTCGAGCTTGTGGCTCACACGCTGCGTGGTTTGGTCGGCTGGATTTTCGATCGGCTTGTTCATGATTCGGTATCCGTAGGGAATTCGCGTTGCGGTTTTCATGAGCGTGAGCATGCGCGTGGGTAGCCGCGGGCTCAACGTCCGCGCAACATCGCGAGCAACGAGCGCGGCACGAGCGCGACCATCGCCAGATGCACGGCGAGAAACGCGGCCAGCAGCGACATCGCGCTGAAGTGCACGATGCGCGCGTTGTCGTAGCCGCCCATCAGTTCGCGCAGCAGCGGAAACTGCACCGACTTCCAGATCGCGAGCCCCGATAGCACGAGCACGATCAGATCGGCGATCGCGAAAAGGTAGGCGAATTTCTGCACCGCGTTGTAGACGCGCAGATCGCCATGCGAAAGCTTCCCGCGCAACGCGGCGACGAAATCGCGCAGTACCGCGCGCGGCGTCAGCGGCAGGAACTTGCGCACGAAGCGCCCGCTCGCGAGATTCAGCGCGACATACACGAGGCCGTTGAACACCAGCAGCCACATCGCCGCGAAGTGCCATTGCAGAGCGCCGCCGAGCCAGCCGCCCAGCGTGATCGCGGTCGGGAAGGTGAACGCCGGAAAGATCGGCGACGCGTCGTAGATGCGCCAGCCCGACAGCATCATCACGATCGCGGCGAGCGCATTCAGCCAATGCGTGATGCGCAGCCACAGCGGGTGAATGACGCCGCGCTTCGGCGCGGTGGGCGCGGCGGGTGCGCTGGGGCGCAAGGCGTGGGGTGTGGACATGGGGCTCTCCTCGAGCAGCGGTAGTGAGTACGGCGCGCGCGAGGTCGATCAACGGCACGCGGGAAGGTCGGTCGCTTGTAGCACGTCGCCGCTCGCGTCGCTTTCGACGAACGCGACCACGCCGAAGCGGTCGGCGGCGTTGGCGCTCGGATCGGCTTGCGCATCGACGCTCGCAGCGTGTACATCGATGTCCTGATGAATCCGCGCGTGACCGGAGACGAGCGGCACCGGCCCGAACCAGGCGCGCACGACGCGCTCGTGATGCAGCGTCGCGCCGCGGTTTTCGCCCGCGCCGACCTGCGTCGTCAGCGCGTTCTCATAGATCGCGAGATAGGCGCTCAACGCACCCGCGGCGGCGGCTGCCGTCGTGCTGAACTGCGCATCGACATCGAACGCGCCGGGCGCACGCGGGCTCAGCGCAAGTGCGACGCTCGCCTGGGCGGGTTCGGCGACGAGCTCGTCGATGCGGCGCTCGAAACTGTCGCGTTGCGACCAGTCGCGCAGCTCGCGGCCCGCGACGAACACTTCCGGCGTATAGAGCGTGTGCGCGCCCGCGAGACGCGTCAGCGTTTGCTGACGTTCGGTGAAGCGATGCTGGGAAAAGCGGTCGGTCCAGCCGAGGCTGTTCCAGTAGTCGACGTGCAGCGCGAGCGGCACGATGCCGTGCGCGGCACCGTCGCCTTTCCATTGACTGAGCCAGCGGTCGGCGGGCGGGCAGCTATCGCAGCCCTCGCTGCTGTAGAGCTCGACGAGCGCGACGCGGTGCGCGGGGCTGTGCGTGGCGCATAGGGGCCCGGCCGCGTCGGCCGCACTGATGCCAGAACCGCTCAGCAGAAAAAGCGCGAGGCCGACGGCGGGCGTCGAAAAAGTCGTAAAGCGCTGAAGTATCGAGCGATTGTGCGCGGTCGACATGACGTGCTCCGATCGTAATCTGCACGTTTGTCGAGCCGCGCGGCCGGTTATGACAAGCCTCTTTTAATTTTTTTCCGGCGTGGGATGAGCCAGCCAAAGCTCGCCCGCGACTCAGTCGTAACTGACCACCACCATCACGCGCGTATCCGTATCGGTGCGCTTCGCGTTCAGCGACAGCACGCCGCCCGCGCGATCGACCGCGTAGTGGCCGTCGCGGGCCGTCGCGACGCGCCCGGTGCCATCGACGAACCGCGCCGCCACCAGATCGCGCGACTGCGTGCCGCCGTTCACTTCGAGCGCGACATCGGCCCCGCTGACGACGCCCGGCGGCGCGCTGAACGTCACCGTGCGCGAGAAGCGCTGACCCGCGACGCTCGCGCTACCGACGGCGACGCCAGGGGGCGCCGTATCCACGCTGATCTGCATCGGCGGTGCAACGATCATCCCCTCGAACCGGATCACGCCGCCCGTCACCGTCGATGCCGCCGGCGCCGCCAGCGGCGCGGCAAGCAATGCCACCACCGCGACTGTGCGACCGAACGTTCGCCACCGCCTGCTTTCCGCTTTCATGTGCACCTCTTTGTCAATCGGCGCGAGTCGCCTCGCGCCATTCACGCGCCATCCCGCGAATCGCTTCGCTGGAGTGCGGCGTTCGCTGCACTTTGTTTAACGGCAATCCTCTGACTGGCTTGAACGCAATGCGGACCTCACCGCTTTCTTCTCGCACCGCACAAAAACGGTCAATCGACGGGCGCGACGTCGCAAACGGAGCTGCGTGAGACAGCGTGCTAACATCAAACTTTCGTCTCTCTGCTGCCGCGCGGCCTCACGCTTTGTCGCCCGGCACCTCTCGATCGCTCTTCCCCAACACCTGGTCGTTTTGCCCGTGACTTCTCTGCGTCGTCCGACTTTCCGTGCTCTCGCCCGCTTGCGCCCATGCCGCGCAGGCGAGTGCGCGCGCGCGGACGTCGCGTCGCACGGCCCCGGCGAGACGTCCCGAACGGTCCCGCTTCACGCCGCCCGGCGCCCTCGCTGACGCAGCCCGCCAATACCCAGGGCCGCGTCGCCGGGCACCGGGCTCTCCCATTCGTCCACTCATCCGCCGACCACCCCATGGGTCGTTGCACGCCGCCTTCCATGACCGCCTTATCCGGAGTCCTGATGATGAAGAAGATCAAAACCTGCTACCTGACCGAACTCGACGTGACCCGCCTCGAGAAATACGCGGCCGCCGACGCCAAGTTGCAGCACATGCTCGACGATGTGCTCGAACGCGCGGTGATCGTCGACTCGCACGACATCCCCGCCGACGTCGTCACGATGAACTCGCAAGCGACGCTGATCGACACGGCGAGCGGCGAACAGATGACATGGACCGTCGTCTATCCGCCCAACGCCGATTTCGGGCAAGGGCGCCTGAACGTGTTCTCGCCGGCTGGCCTCGCGCTGCTCGGCGCGCGCCGCGGCGAGAGCATCCGCTTCACGCCACCCAGCGGCGATCAGAAAGTGCTCAAGCTCGACAAAATCCTGTATCAGCCTGAAGCCGCCGACGATTTTTCACTGTAAGCCGGCCGTTCCCTCGCTGTAAGTTGCCCTGTCTGATGCGATCTCGAATCAAGCATAGGAGATGTCTGGTTTCATCCGGACCAGTTTTTGAATCATTCAGACAGGTTGCCAAACCGCGGGCGGGCGGTGTATCGTGTGCGCTGCTAACGCGGGGGTCCTGCGTAGCGCGGAGCTGGAGGTCCGTGTTGCGTGGGTGAGAAATACCCTTTGAACCTGATCTGGATAATGCCAGCGCAGGGAAGCGTACGGATTTCGCTCCAGCCTCAAGGGCCTCACCTCTCCGCGATTTCCGACTACTTCCATCTCGGTCTCCTGCTTAGCCGCCCCACTTTGTACGGAGACTTGCATGAACGCCAATCCGAAGTTTATTTCCGCCGAAGCCCACGTGGACGAGGCCGCCGTCGCGCCGTTGCCGAATTCGCGCAAGGTCTACGTGAGCGGCTCGCGCCCCGACATCCGCGTGCCGATGCGCGAAATCTCGCAGGCCGACACGCCCGACAGCTTCGGCGGCGAAAAGAATCCGCCGATCTACGTGTACGACACGTCGGGCCCCTACTCCGACCCGGACGCGGAGATCGACATCCGCGCGGGTCTACCCGCGCTGCGCCAGGCGTGGATCGAGGAGCGCGGCGACACCGAGCCGCTGACCGGTCTGTCGAGCAGCTTCAGCCGCGAGCGCGCCGCCGATCCGGCCACCGCGCAGCTGCGTTTTCCGGGACTGCATCGCACGCCGCGCCGCGCGATCGCCGGCAGGAACGTGACGCAGATGCACTACGCGAAGCAAGGCATCATCACGCCGGAAATGGAATACATCGCGATTCGCGAAAACCAGCGCCGTGCCGAATACCTCGAGACCCTGAAGACGAGCGGCCCGAACGGCGCGAAGCTCGCCGCGATGATGGGGCGTCAGCACCCCGGCCAGGCATTCGGCGCGAGCGCGTTCGGTCCGAACGGCCTCACCGAAATCACCGCGGAATTCGTGCGCGAGGAAATCGCGCGCGGCCGCGCGATCATCCCGAACAACATCAATCACCCGGAAAGCGAGCCGATGATCATCGGCCGGAACTTCCTCGTGAAGGTCAATGCGAACATCGGCAACTCGGCGGTGACATCGTCGATCGGCGAGGAAGTCGACAAGATGACGTGGGCGATCCGCTGGGGCGGCGACACGGTGATGGATCTGTCGACCGGCAAGCACATTCATGAAACGCGCGAATGGATCATCCGCAATAGCCCGGTGCCGATCGGCACGGTGCCGATCTATCAGGCCCTCGAAAAGGTCAACGGCAAGGCTGAAGACCTCACCTGGGAAATCTTCCGCGACACGCTGATCGAGCAGGCCGAGCAAGGCGTCGACTACTTCACGATCCACGCGGGCGTGCGTCTGCAATATGTGCCGCTCACGGCGAACCGGATGACCGGCATCGTGTCGCGCGGCGGCTCGATCATGGCGAAGTGGTGTCTCGCGCATCACAAGGAAAGCTTCCTGTACGAGCATTTCGAAGAGATCTGCGAAATCATGAAGGCCTACGACGTGGCCTTCTCACTCGGCGACGGCCTGCGTCCCGGCTCGATCTACGACGCGAACGACGAAGCGCAACTGGGCGAGCTGAAGACGCTCGGCGAACTCACGCAGATCGCGTGGAAGCACGACGTGCAGGTGATGATCGAAGGTCCGGGCCATGTACCGATGCAGCTGATCAAGGAAAACATGGACCTGCAGCTCGACTGGTGCGACGAGGCGCCGTTCTACACGCTCGGGCCGCTGACCACCGACATCGCGCCGGGCTACGACCACATCACGTCGGGCATTGGCGCCGCGATGATCGGCTGGTTCGGCACCGCGATGCTGTGCTACGTGACGCCGAAGGAACACCTCGGTCTGCCGAACAAGGACGACGTGAAGACCGGCATCATCACGTACAAGCTCGCCGCGCATGCCGCCGATCTCGCGAAGGGTCATCCGGGTGCGCAGGTGCGCGACAACGCGCTGTCGAAGGCGCGCTTCGAATTCCGCTGGGAAGACCAGTTCAATCTCGGTCTCGACCCGGACAAGGCGCGCGAATTCCACGACGAAACGCTGCCGAAGGATTCGGCCAAGGTCGCGCATTTCTGCTCGATGTGCGGCCCGCACTTCTGCTCGATGAAGATCACCCAGGACGTACGCGAGTTCGCCGCGCAACAAGGCCTCACCGACGACGAAGCACTGAAGAAAGGCATGGAAGTAAAGTCGATCGAGTTCATGAAGCAAGGCGCGGAGATTTATCAACGGCAATGAGCGGGTTGCGCGATTCGCGCTAACCAGCACTGCAGTATCGAAGCCCGCCGGCATGGCGGGCTTTTTTATTCCACCGCATCGAGCAGGCACGTTGCGTGCTGAGAGAAAGAAACATCTGTTTCCAACAACGAGCGGAGTCAGCATCATGAATTCGATCCGTCATCCCGGTACTCGTCTTGGTACGGTCGCAGCCGCCCTTTCACTTGTCGCGGGTCTCGCGGCATGCGGCGACATGTCCCCACGCACACGCGATACCGCGATCGGCGCGGGTGTCGGCGGCGCGGCCGGCGCGGCGATCGGCGGCAATGGCTGGTCGACGCTGGGCGGCGCGGCGGTAGGCGGCGTCATCGGTAACCAGGTCGGCAAGTGAGCGTTGCGTCCGATGACGTGTCTAACGATTCATACAGGACAGCAAACGATTTTTTCGAACCACGATCCGGACTGCCGAGGGCGGCGGATGCGGTGCGCCCTCGTCCCGACGACGCGCGTGGAAATAGACTGAAATATGCGGTTGCGGTTTTGCCACAGCGCTGCCGCGGCAAGAGCGTAAGCTCCTCATAACGACGTCGCGCAAGGCGGCATCGGTTCATCGAGGAGCGCGCCATGAAGTCCCGCTTCGTCACCCATCTTTGCGTGGTGCGCCTCTCGACGCCACGCGATTCATCCAGTTTTTCCGCAAGGTTCGCGCGGCCCGCCACCGCGATTTGCGTGCTCGCCTCGAGTCTCTTTTTTGCAGGCTGCTATTACCCCGCCGGCTACTATCCCGCCGGCTATTACCCGTCGTACTATTCGACCGCGCCCGCGACCGCAGCCGACCAAACCGCGCCGGCGACCGATCAACAGCAGCCGCCTCAAGCCCAGGCGCAAATGCAGGTCGCACCGCAAGACATGCCGCCCGGTTATGCGGTCCCCGCGCCCGTGTATGCGGCGCCGCCGGTTTATCCCGCCTACTATCCGCCGCCGGCTTATCCTTATCCCGCTTATTACGGCTACCCCGCCTACTACGGACCGTCGATTGCGATCGGCATTGGCGGTTATTGGGGCGGTCATTGGGGCGGCCATTGGGGCGGTCATGGGGGCGGCCACTCGCATTGACCTGTCCTCTTTCGTCGCGGAGCGCGCACGCGCCGGCACTTCAACTGCCGGCGCGCGCGCTTCTTCATGAGTCGTTTTTCCGCGCGTATCGCCCTCCGCCGCGCATACCCCGCCCGTACTTTCCCGGCTTGACGCGCCGATAGGGCGCTCTATCCTTGGAAGGTTTCATGCAGCACCCGCTTAAATCGGGCGACGCCGCTTTGTCGAGGCCACTTGCGAGCGTCCGCCGTGTCAGAGCGACGCGCCGTCATGCGCAATCCCCCGCGTCGAATTACACAACAACGAAGGAGACGTGATGTTTCATCAACTACTCACTCCGGTTGGCAATTCGCTTTTTCCGTCGTTCATCGTCGCCGCGCTGCCGATCATCGTCGTGCTCGCGTTGCTCGGCTGGGCGCGCAGGCCCGCGTGGCAAGCGTCGCTCGCGGGACTGATCATTGGTTTGATCGTGGCGATTTTCGTCTGGCAGTTTCCGGTCGGGCTCGCGTTCAACTCGGTCGCGGCTGGCGTCGTGTTCGCGATCTGGCCAGTGATGTGGATCGTGTTCACCGCGATCCTGCTGTACAACATCGCGCAGCGCTCGGGACGCTTCGAGGCCTTCCGCCTGTGGATGATCGACAACCTGCCGAACGACCGGCGCATCGTGCTCGTCGTGGTCGGCTTTTCGTTCGGCGCGCTGCTCGAGGGCATTTCGGGTTTCGGCACGCCGGTCGCGATCACGAGCTCGCTGCTGATCATGCTCGGCTTTCCGACGCTCGAAGCGCTGACCTTCACGCTGATCTTCAACACCGCGCCAGTCGCATTCGGCGCGCTCGGCGTGCCGATCACGGTGCTCGGCGCGGTCACGCATCTGCCGTCCGACGTGCTCGCGAAAATGGTCGGGCGGCAATTGCCTTTCTTCGCGGTCCTGCTGCCCTTCTATGTGATCGGCGTGTACGCGGGTTTTCGCAACATGCTGCGGATCTGGCCGGTGCTGCTGGTCTCGGGCCTGAGCTTCGCGCTGACCCAGTTCGTCGTCTCGAACTTCGTGAACTACAGCCTGACCGACGTGCTGTCTTCGCTGGTTTCTCTGATCCTCACCGTTGCGTTCCTGCGCGTCTGGAAGCCCGCCGTCGATCCGAAATTCGCGGTCAACGTCGATCGCGTCAGCGAGGTGCGCGGCAAGATCGGCGGCGCACAGGGCTGGTATCCGTGGATCATCGTGTCGGTCGTCGTGATCATCTGGACGATCGCGAGGATCTTCACGATCGGCGACATCAAGGTGTCGTGGCCCGGTCTCGACAAGGCCGTGTTCATCACGCTCTACAACACGCCGTACGGCGCGATCTGGGACTTCCAGCCGCTCGCGACCGGTACCGCGATCCTCGTCGCCGCGCTCATCACGGCGTTCGTCGTACGGCTCTCGCCCGCCGAGTTCGGCAAGGCGATCTCCGATACGTGGGTGCAAACGCGCATCGCGATCCTGACCGTGGCAACGATCGTCGGCCTCGCTTACCTGATGAACTACTCGGGACTCACCTACACGCTCGGTCTCGGCGTTGCGTCGGTCGGGCCGCTGTTTCCGCTCGTGTCGGCGTTCCTCGGCTGGGTGGCGGTGTTCCTGTCGGGCAGCGATACGTCGGGCAATGCGCTGTTCGGCAATCTGCAGGTGGTCGCGGCCAACCAGCTCAATCTGAATCCGGTGCTGATGGCGGCGACCAACTCGTCGGGCGGCGTGATGGGCAAGATGATCTCGCCGCAGAACATCGCGACCGGCGTCGCGACCACCGAGTTGAAGGGCAAGGAAGGCGTCGTGTTCGCCAAGACCTTCAAACATTCGATTCTGCTGACGGTGCTGCTTGGCGTGCTCGTCTGGGCGCAGCAGAACGTCCTGCAATGGATGATTCCGCATTGAGGCCGCGCCAGTAACGGCGCAATGCAATTCACATCTTTTCGGACGGCCGCCCGCGCATCGCGGGCGCCGTTTCCGATCCCTCCCCACTGCCGTTCCGCCTGATCGCAATTTTTCTCACATATCGGTGAGAATTGCTCGTTTGGCGCGCGCCCTCGCAGCGCTTACCATCGACCTCACCGGACGCGGCGGTCTCCCGGATCTTGCCGTTTCATCCTGTACTGAAACGATTCGCGCGATCGCACTGTTACGATGAGCTGGCGTCCCGACTCAACTGCGCGTGGCGCCATTCCAATGAAAACCAGAAACCTGCTGCAACTGCTGATCCTCGCTGCCCTGTGGGGCGCATCGTTCCTGTTCATCCGCGTCGGCGTGACCGACTTCGGCGTCGCGCCGCTGATGGCGCTGCGCGTCGGCATCGGCGCACTCTTTCTCGCGATCGTGCTGATCGCGCGACGGCCGCTGCAACAGTCCGCCACCGTGTTGCGCACGCGCGCAGTGCCGCTGCTCGTGGTCGGTATCCTCAATTCGGCGGCACCATTCTGCCTGTTCGCGTATGCCGAGCTGACGCTGTCGGCGGGCGTCACGTCGGTGATCAATGCGTGCGCGCCGCTGTGGGGCGCGCTGGTCGGCTTCCTGTGGCTGCGCGACCGGCTCAGCGTACTGCGCACGCTCGGTCTCGTGGTCGGCTTTCTCGGCGTGCTGATGCTCGTGTGGGATCAGATCGCGGCGCCGGCCGGCTCGGCCGCCTCGCCGCTGAGCGTCGCGCTCGCGGCCGGCGCCGCGCTCGGCGCGACGCTGCTCTACGGCATCGCCGCCAACTACACGAAGCGTCACCTGACTGGTGTCGACGCGCTGACCGTCGCGACCGGCACGATGATCGGCGCGACGATCGTGCTGCTGCCGCTCGCGGTCATCTACTGGCCCGCCGCGCCGATCTCGCTGCGCGCGTGGGGCGCGGTGATCGCGCTCGGCGTCGCCTGTACCGGCATCGCGTACATGCTTTTCTTCCATCTGATCGCGGTCGCCGGGCCGACGCGCGCGATCACCGTGACCTTCGTGATTCCGATCTTCGGCATTCTGTGGGGCGCGTTGTTTCTCGGCGAGACGGTGTCGCCCGGCATGCTTGAAGGGTGCGCGGTGATTCTGGTCGGCACCGCGTTGGCGACCGGCGTAGTCAAGCGCTTGCCGTGGATGGGGACGCGGCGCGCGGATACCTGAGCGCACGGAGTCAATCGGCAACCGCGCCGGGTCGCGGCTTGCCGATCCGGTCACGTTACATCGGCTCACGCGCGCGCCCTTCGCGCGTCAAATGCATAGTCAAAAAAAACCGCCCGGATTTCTCCGGGCGGTTTCGTCGAACCGGCGGCGTCGGCCGCAAGGCTCTCGTATCAGTGCAGCTGGTCGGCCATCAGGCTCATGATCTGCTTGGCCTGCGAGCTTTCGTCGAGCTGACCCTTGTCGTCGACCACGGCCACGCGGGTCTGGTTCGGCGTCACCGCGCGCACGTTCACGCGATACTGCCTGGCGACCTTCTCCTTCTTGCCGTGGAAGACCTGGCTCCAGAAGCCCTGCTCGGCCGACGACATATCCTTCGGATCGACGTAGCGCACGAAATAGAGGCCGCGGCTCAGGTCGCGATCGTCGACCGTGAAATTGCTGCGATCGAGCGCGAGGCCCACGCGCAGCCACGCGCGGTCATACGGCTCGGCGAGCGTGAGTTCGGTCGATGAAAGCTGCGCCGACGTGTTGTTGGCCGAATCCGCGTCCGGCATAGGCGGTTGCGCCGCGAGCGCGACGTTCTGCGCGACAACGGCGGCCGTCGCCGACTTCGCACCCGCCGTCGCCGCGTTCGGCGCGATCTGCGTGCCCGCGGGCGACAGCTCGGCGTTCTGTGTGCCACCCGCGTTGCTACCCGAATCGGCCCGCGCGAGCGAGGCCATCAGGCGCTTCAGATATTCCTGCTCGAGCGCCGGGTCGTTCGGCTTGGGTTGCCACTGGGTCGACTCGTTGTTCGTACCGGTGATCGCCTCACGCATGCCTTTCTGGCTGACGAACACATAGGTGCCGCCCTTCGGCGCCGCTTCGAGACGCGTGCGGAACTTGTTGCGCTCCGAACTCACGTAGCTGTTGCCCATGGCCTTCGACAGCGTGTTGCGGATAAAGCCGTCGTTGATCTGCGCGTGGGTTTCGTTCCAGTCGGTTTCCATCACGCCCTTGTCGCGCTGGTCGACGACGAGCAGGAAGCCCTGCTCCTGCCAGAAGCGGCGGATTTGCGGCCAGGCCTGATCGGGCGTTTTATTGTCGATCACGAGCCAGCTCTCGGTGCCGTCGCGCTGGATGTGGATGCCCTGGACGGGCGGCACGACCGCGACCGCGTCGCCGGCCGGCGCCTGTGCCTGCACGTGTTTCAGCGTGGACAGCGAGGTTTCGCCGCCCTGCGGCGGCAGCGAACGCTGATCGGCCGTCTCGTCGATCATGTTCGGCGGTACGGCAAGCGATACCTGCTTCGAACGGGAGTCGCTCCTATAGTCGATTTTGGTCGGCGACGAGGTGCCGCAGCCGGCGACCAGCCCGCCTGCCATGAGCATTACTGCGAACCGCTTGGTGAGACGAAAATCAGTCATGTTCGGGGAATCCTTCCGCTACGCCACGGCAAGTTTCCGTGGATCAACCCAACATTTTACCGGTCCCGGCGAGGCCTGTGCAAAAACTGGGGTTTGCCCGCGAATCGCCGCATGCCACGGCTACGAAGCGACCACGGGAAAAAAGTCCGCGCCCGTCATGATATTTGCCTTCTTATGAGGTAAATTTAACACTCAATAACACTTTCGAGTTGACATTGGGAGTATTCCCAAGTCTTTGCCGGAGGCCCGCCGAATAAGGGCTTCCGGTCTGCATGCGGCTTGTTTTTAAACATGGCGCGCGGTCCTGTCCGCCGCGATGTGCAAAGACCAGAAAAAACCGGCGCCAGGTTAATCGAGTTATCTCAATAAAAAATCCGGCGCCAAACGAGGAAGGCCTCATGTCCCAGTCCTGTCTCAATCCATCCGCGATCGCCTCGGCGATCGCCGTCGTCGCGTGCTGCGCGAGCTTCGGCGCGCATGCCGAATTGGGCGGCACGATGCCGAGCCAGGCGGTTTCGGGCGCGAGCGCGCCGCGCACGCTGCTCAATGGCGCACTGCGCGAGCGCACGTGGACCGACGCTGGCAATACGACCATCAACGAATACGCGACCAGCACCGGCCTGATCGTCGCCTACGCGTGGCAAGGCCCGACGATGCCGGATCTGCACGCGCTACTCGGCAAATACGGCGACTCGTACAAGACAGGCGCCGCGGCGGCGGCCGGCAGCGGCAATCTGCATTCGTCGCGGGTCACGCGCGCCGACGTGATCGTCGAGTCCGGCGGACCGATGCGCGGCTACGTCGGCCGCGCGTGGCTGCCGGCGGCTTTGCCCGCCGGCGTCACCTCCGACGACATCCAGTAACGCGTGCGCCCCGCACGCGTCGCTCGCGCCCCCTTCACGCCTGAGTTCCACCCGACGGATCGCCACGCCATGAAATCCGCCTTGCGTTTCCATGCCCTGCTTCTGATCGTCTGCGTGGCCCTCGTCGGCTGCGGCGGCGGAGGCGGCAGTTCCTCGTCCAGCTCGTCCGGCTCGGGCTCGACGCCGTCCGCGACCGCGCCGACCTCGTCGGCCAGTTCCACGAGCGCGTCGAACACGACGCAGAGCGCGAACGTGCCGCAATCGACCACGCCCAACGTGCAGTTGGTCACGGTCGGCGTATCGCCCGGCAATACGCGCAACATGCTGACGACGAGCGTCACCGTCTGCCAGGCCGGCACCAGCAACTGCGCGACAATCGACGACATCCAGGTCGACACCGGCTCGAACGGCCTGCGCATCCTCGCATCGGCGCTGCCGACGACCCTGTCGCTGCCGACCATCGCCGCGGGCGGCGGCGTGAGCGCCGAATGCGCGGTGTTCGGCAGCGGTTATGCGTGGGGCTCGATCCGCAACGCGGACGTACGCATGGCTGGCCAACAGGCGTCATCGATTCCGATCCAGGTAATCGCCGACAGTGCACTGCCCGCCGCACCCACCGACTGCGCGAACGCCGGCGCGTCGCTGCTGACGGTGTCGAGCCTGCACTCGAACGGGATCCTCGGCGTGGGCCTGTTCCCGGTCGACTGCGGCAACGGCTGCTCGAACTCCGCATTGCCGCGCTGGTACTACAGCTGCACGACGAGCGGTTGCACCGCAACCGCGCAGCCGCTCGCACAGCAGGTGACCAACCCGGTCAGCAGCTTCCCGCTCGACAACAACGGCGTCGTGATCGAGCTGCCGGCCGTCGCCGATGCGGGCGCGGCCAGCGTGTCGGGCTCGTTGATCTTCGGCATCGGCACCCAGTCGAACAACACGCTGACGAGCCCGAACGTCCTGAAGGCGAACGCCGCGACCGGCTACGTGACGACGAACTCGGGCGGTCAGACCTATGCGGTGAGCTATCTCGACAGCGGCTCGAACGGCCTGTTCTTCCACTCGACGCAGTTCCCGTTGTGCGGCTTCTGGTACTGCCCGACTTCGACGCAGTCGGCGAGCGCGTCGATCACCGGCATCGATGGCGTGTCGAGCACGGTGTCATTCGACATAGCCAATTCGAGCACGCTGTTCTCATCGTCGAACAACGCTTTCGACAATCTCGCCGGCAATTCGAGTCAGGGCTTCGGCTGGGGCTTGCCGTTCTTTTACGGCAAACGCATTTACACGGCGATTGCGGCCCGCAATACGTCGGCCGGCCAGGGGCCGTATTACGCGTTCTGAGATTGATTGGGTTGGATGCGCAGCGATGCCGCGAGACGCGGACGGGAACTCAGCCCGCCGTGCTGGCCGGTTGCGCGGCCGGCGCGGCCAGCTTTGCCGGCGCGAGCCAGCGGAATACGTCCAGCTCTTCGCCGTGGAACGTGCACTCGGCGGCGGCCGGCGTGCTGACCCTCTTCGGCTCGGCCTGCTTCGCGGCCACATTGACGTCCGTCGCCGCTTGCGATGCCGATGCCGCGAGCGGCGCGGAGACCGCCACCTCGGACGCGCTTACCCGATGGTCGATCGTCCCCTCCACCACGACGCGCGAGCCGCGAATCGCGGCCCCGCGATGCGTGACCCGCAGCGTATCCGACGACATCCCCGACGACGCCTCGGCCAGCTTGCTGCGCATCAATTGTTCGCACGCGCTCGAATTGCGGGTACCGATCGTGCAGGCCGCCAGCAGCGCCGCGGCGCTCGCGACACAGGCGATAGAGAGAAGGCGAATCTTCATCGATGTTCCGTTGTTCCAGGCCTCGGTCATTGTAGCTTACGACCCCGTCGCCCGACTTCGCGGCCGCCTGCCGCTTGACCTTGACGCGGCGCATCGGCATCGTGTTGACCGGCCGCGTCCTCGATGGCGCAGCCGGCAGCCCGGTTGCCCACATTGCACGGCGAATTCAAAACGACTCTACTCCCGGTAACGATCTCGGCTTCTTCATGCTCAGCCTCGTCCTGCTCGCGATCGTCGCCTACGCCGCGACCAATATCGACAACCTGTTCGTGCTGCTCGGCTTTCTGACCGAAACGGGCGTGGAGCGGCGCCGCGTGGTCGCGGGACAGTACGCGGGCTCTTTGATCCTCGTCGCCGCGGCGCTCGTGCTCGCGGCCTTGCTCACGCGCCTGCCGGCCGGTTATGTGGGCCTGCTCGGCTTGCTGCCGATCGTCGTGGGCCTGCACAAGGCCTGGCAGCGCTTCGGTCCC
The DNA here is from genome assembly GCF_050434105.1 of Paraburkholderia sp. 40. Classification (NCBI taxonomy): domain Bacteria; kingdom Pseudomonadati; phylum Pseudomonadota; class Betaproteobacteria; order Burkholderiales; family Burkholderiaceae; genus Paraburkholderia; species Paraburkholderia sp. 40. Next base: position 1,635,987 of record NZ_JBNPVY010000004.1, read on the forward strand.
GGCCACGCGCGGCGCAACGCCAGCGAAGATAGCGAGGACAGCCGCGCAAGCGCTCCGCCATCCGTTCGCGGCTCATCGAGCTGGACCGTCGCGAGCGTCGCCATCGCCAACGGCTCGGACAACCTCGCCGTCTACGTGCCGCTGTACGCGAGTCGTACACCCGCCGAGAACGCGCTGGTTTCGCTCGTGTTCGTCGTGATGATCGGGCTCTGGTGCGCGGGCGCGGCATGGCTGGTCGACCACCCGTTGCTCGGCGCGCCGATCCGGCGCTACGGCTCGGCGCTGCTGCCGCTGATCCTGCTCGCGATAGGCGTATCGGTGATTGTGAGCAGCGATACGTTGCGACTTTTGTCCGGCGCGTGATCAACGCGGGGCGTCGACGAAGACTGCGCGGCACGCAACCGCTTCAGCTTGCCGCCTTCAGCGTCGTAGTCCTCGTCTGCCGATCCTGCTTCGCCAGTCTCAATTCGCCGGCTGGGGCGGTTGCACGTAAATACGCACGCCCGCCAGCGGCGCGCCATAGCCGCCCGCGCTCGCGTTGTTCGGCAAGCCGTTGACCAGTTGCGCACGCGGATCGGTCGGATTCAGATTCAGCTCGCCCGCCTGCTGGTTGCCATGCGTCGGATACTCGCTGCCGCGCGCCGCCTGCGGCATCAGACGCGTACTGTTCTGCGGCGCGTTCACGTCGTTCTGCGCGCTGAGCCCCTGCGCGCCCGCCTGCCCGACGAACCCACATGCCAACGCCGCGCACGCGCAGATTCTCGCGAGGCTGGATATCTTCGCTACCCCTTTCATGTTCACCTCCTGCTCTGTGAATTGACGACGCCTCGTGAGCTCACCCCTGAATCGGGTGCCGCGCGAGCGTCCCACGGCACCTTCCCTGCGAGCGGCCGCTCGCCCCCTTCTGCAGCCGAGCAGGCCGCGGCCCACTCCACCTCGGCCCTTGACGCTTTCTCAATAATATGTTCCCATTGCGCACTATGTACCGCGCCCAGACCACCCTATCGCTACTACTAGCCCGCTCTACCGGGCTAGGTCTGCTGCTGCGCGCGTCCGCTTCTCTCTGATACACCGAAGCATCGCTTGAATCCCCAGTAACTGACCCAGCCCCGGTTTCCGACCGGCGGCCCAGTATCGCGTTTTCGTCGTCCGGTCGACACCCGTTCCACGGTCTCTCCCCCGGATGATGAAAATGTTGAAAAATCCTGCTACCAAGTACCGTTCGTTCAAGCCGATCAATTTGACGGATCGCCAGTGGCCGTCGCGCACCATCACGCGCGCGCCGATCTGGATGAGCACCGACCTGCGCGACGGCAACCAGGCGCTGTTCGAGCCGATGAACGCCGAGCGCAAAATGCGCATGTTCAAGACGCTGGTGCAGATCGGCTTCAAGGAAATCGAAGTCGCGTTTCCGTCGGCGTCGCAGACCGATTTCAACTTCGTGCGCGAGCTGATCGAGGGCGGCCATATTCCCGACGACGTGACGATCGAAGTGCTCACGCAGGCGCGCGACGATCTGATCGAGCGTACTTTCGAATCGTTGCGCGGCGCCCCGCGCGCGATCGTCCATCTGTACAACGCGACCGCGCCGGAATTCCGCAAGATCGTGTTCGGCCTCGAAAAGAGCGGCGTGATCGAACTCGCGCAGAAAGCCGCGCGCACGATGAAGCGCCTCGCCGACGCGCAACCGGACACGCACTTCACGCTGCAATACAGCCCGGAAGTGTTCAGCGGCACCGAACTCGAATTCGCGAAGGAAGTCTGCGACGCGGTGTTCGACATCTGGCAACCGACGCCCGAGCACAAGGCGATCGTCAATCTGCCGGCCACCGTCGAAATGGCCACGCCGAACGTCTACGCGGACCAGATCGAATGGATGCACCGCAATCTCGCGCGCCGCGACTCGCTGATCGTCTCCGTCCACCCGCATAACGACCGCGGCACGGCCGTCGCGGCCGCGGAGCTCGCGGTGATGGCGGGTGCGGATCGCGTCGAAGGTTGTCTGTTCGGCAACGGCGAGCGCACCGGCAACGTCGACCTCGTCACGCTCGCGTTGAACCTGTACACGCAGGGCGTCGACCCCGAGCTCGATTTCTCGAACATCAACGAAGTCGCGCGCACGGCCGAGGAATGCACGCAGTTGCCGGTGCATCCGCGTCACCCGTATGTCGGCGATCTCGTCTTCACCGCGTTCTCGGGCTCGCACCAGGACGCGATCAAGAAGGGCTTCGCCGCGCAGAAGCCGGACGCGATCTGGGAAGTGCCGTACATGCCGATCGATCCGAACGACCTCGGCCGCACCTACGACTCCGTGATTCGCGTGAACAGCCAGTCGGGCAAGGGCGGTATCGCGTACCTGCTCGAACAGAGCTACGGCGTCGTGTTGCCGCGCCGTCTGCAGGTCGACTTCAGCTCGGCCGTGCAGCGCTTCACCGACCAGAGCGGCCAGGAAGTCACGCCTGCGCAGATCTGGGAACTGTTCCAGCAGGAATACGTGCGCACGGCCGAGCCGGTCCGCTATATCAGCCACAGCCTGTCCGAGCATGACGGCCGCGAGCACATCAAGCTCAACGTCGAAATCAACGGCACGCCGCGCGTGCTGAGCGGCGCCGGCAACGGCCCGCTCGACGCGCTGATGCACGCCTTCGACGTGCCCGTGCGCATCCAGCACTACGAGGAACGCGCGCTCACGCAGGGCGCCGATGCGCGCGCGATCGCGATCGCGGAAATGGCCGGCGCCGATGTGGCCGGCAGCGCGTTCGGCGTCGGTGTCGATGCGAACCTGATCACCGCGTCGATCCGCGCGGTGATCAGCGGCGTGAACCGCGCGTATGCACGCGTGAACACGGATGCCCAGGAGCGCTTCTTCGACGCCGCGCTGAGCGACGCGACGGTGTGAGGCCAGCGTCTGCCGCGTTGAACGTGCGGCACGCCGTATGTTCGACGGCCTGATGACAACGAAGAAGGGGCGTTTCGACGCCCCTTCTTTTTTAATCTGGATTTATCCGCATCAACGTTTCGGCCGACGGTCAATGAAACACGTCCCGGCCGAAGTACTTCAGCGAAATCCGCTGATACGTACCGTCTTTTCTCATGCCGGCGAGCGCGTCGTCGATCGCCAGGCGCAGCTTCGGATTGCCCTTGCGGATCAGTACGGCCGACTTGTCGCTGCTATCGGGCGACGTATCGACCGCGACGACCTTGATCCTCGCCTCGGGCTCGCGCTTCCTGTAGTCGAGAAACGACAATGAATCGTTGACGGTCGCATCGACGCGGCCCGCGACGAGCAGATCGATCGATTCGTCGAAGCCCTGCGCCGGAATCACCTGCGCGCCGTGCGCGGCCGCGATCCTGCCGACGTTGCTGGTCAGCGTATTGGCCGATTTGCGGCCCTTCAGGTCGTCGAAAGATTTGATCGTCGTGTTGTCCGATGCGACGATCAGCACCGCGTGCGACGTGATGTACGGGGCCGAGTAATCGTATTTGAGCTTGCGCTCGTCGGTGATCGCGACCTCGTTGATCACCGCGTCGTAGCGATTGACGTCGAGACCGGCGATCAGTCCTTCCCATTTGCCTTCGATGAATTGCGGCTTGACACCGAGACGCTGCGCGATCGCGCTCCCAAGCTCGACGTCGAAGCCGGTCAGCTTGCCCGCGTCGTCGTGGTAGGTGAACGGGGCGTACGTACCTTCAGTGCCGATCCGGAACACGCCCGATGCCTTGATCCGCGCGAGATCGTCGGCGCTCGCCGGATGCGCCAGTGCTGCCTGCAACAGCGCAATCATCGCAAGTGATCGAATCGGCTTCATCGGACGGCTCCGTCTGAGTGCCTGCGCAGGTGGCGGACTGCCGCGTTTGGCGGGGAGTGCCGGCGGGCGGCCGGCTGTCTGGGCCGACTGTAGCAAACCGTCCGCGATTTTCAAAGCGCTTCGCGCGCGGTGCGTCGATCCGCACAGGTCAGCCGCTGCGCTCTGTCAAGCATATGGCGCAGGCAAAAAGGCCCCGCAAGCGCTCATGCTTTCACGAGCCTTTGCGGGGCCTTTTCGCGGAGCTTTCGGTGTGGGTCGGCGTGTCGGCGCGCCGCTCAGTACGTCTCCAGATGCAGCCGCCCTTCCCGCTTCAGCTTCGCCCACAACGCTTCCCAATCGAGCTGATGCTGCTCGCCGATATCCTTGAGCGCCTGCAGCACACCGTCCTCCATGCCCTTGAGGCCGCACACGTAGATATAGGTGTTGTCGTCCTTCAGCAGGTTCGCGACGTCGGCCGAACGTTCGCGCATTGCGTCCTGCACGTAGCGCTTCGCCTGTCCCGGGGTGCGCGAAAACGCGAGCGTGGTGTCGATGAAATCCTTCGGCAGATTCGTCAGCGGTCCAAAGTACGGCAGCTCCTCCTTGGTACGCGCGCCGAAGAACAGCATCAGCTTGCCGGTCGCGCCTTTGAGGCGCTTGCGGCGGCGATACTCGGTCATCGCGCGCATCGGCGCGGAACCGGTGCCCGTGCAGATCATCAGCAGATGCGAGTTCGGATGATTCGGCATCAGGAAGGTGCTGCCGAACGGACCGATCACGTTGACCACGTCGCCCTTCTTCAGATCGCACAGATAGTTCGAGCACACGCCGTCGATCGCGTCCCCGTGCTGCTGCGACACCCGCTTGACCGTCAGCGACACGTTGTTATAGCCGGGCCGCTCGCCATCGCGCGGACTCGCGATCGAGTACTGGCGCGCGTGATGCACGCGGCCGTCGGCGGCAGCTCCCGGCGGCAGAATGCCGATCGACTGGCCTTCGAGCACCGGAAACGGCATCGAGCCGAAATCGAGCACGATGTGATGGATGTCGCTCGACGTCGCGCTGTCGGTGAGCCGGTAGTTGCCGACCACCGTCGCGGTGGTCGGCGCCTTATGCGTGTAGAGATTCACGTACGGCTTCGCCGCCGACCACGGCGGCACGACCGCGCCACGCACGGTATCCACTTCGATGCCGTCCGCTTCGGCGGCGCTGTCGCCCGCGGTGGACGCGGCCACCGGTTCTTCAGCCGGCACCGCCATCGTGTTCTGCTCCGGCAACACGTCCCACGTAAACTGCTCGTCGATCGAATACGCGTCGGCCTTCAGCACCGTGCGCCAGTTGTCGATCGCGCCGGTCGGGCACGGCGGCACGCAGGCCATGCAGCCGTTGCAGACGTCGGCCTTCACGACGTAGTTGTTGTCGTCGTGCGTGATCGCATCGATCGGACAGGTCTCTTCGCAGGTATTGCAGCGAATGCAGATTTCCGGATCGATCAGATGCTGCCGCAGAACTTCGACCGATACTGGGCCGTTCATGACTTCCTCCACCTGGATACGGCGAGCGCGTAGCGCGCCTTTCGTGCTTCGCCTGCTTCAGTTGAAGCGCACGTATTCGAAATCGACCGGCTGACGGTTCACGCCAATCGCGGGCGGCGCGATCCAGTTCGCGAACTTGCCCGGCTCGGCGACGCGGCCCATCAGTGAAGCGACGAACGCGCGGTCTTCCGGCGTGGCGAGCCAGTTCGCTTCGTTGGCGGCCCATTCGGCTTCGCTGAGCACGCGGCCGTCCGGCGACACCCGCGTGCCGGCGAACGTGCCGATCTGCCGGTTGAACGCCTTGTGCGGCACCGTCATGCGAAAGTCGATGCCGGCCTTCTCGAGCACCTTGTTCCAGCGCCCAACGCCCGCAACCGAGTCCTTGATGTAATCGTCGCGCAGCACTTCGTTCATCGCGTTGAGCATCGGCACTTCGCGCTCGACGAGCTTGCCGTCCCGCACGTCGAGCAGCTTGTAAGCATGCTCGTTCAGGCGATGATCGTCGTCGCGCTTGCCTTCCTCGTAGCGGCCCTTCAGACCCGAGCTATAGAACGTCGCCGCGTTCGACGAATGATCGGCGCCGAACAGGTCGATCGTGACCGAGTAATGGAAGTTCAGATAGCGCTGGATGGTCGGCAGATCGATCACGCCGGCCGCGCGGATCTTCGCGACGTCGTCGGTGCCGAGTTCGTTCATCATCTGAGCGGTGCGCTGGATCACGCGCGACACGCCCGATTCGCCGACGAACATATGATGCGCTTCCTCGGTCAGCATGAACTTCGTCGTGCGCGCGAGCGGATCGAAGCCCGACTCCGCGAGCGCCGACAACTGGAACTTGCCGTCGCGGTCGGTGAAGTACGTGAACATGTAGAACGCGAGCCAGTCCGGCGTTTTCTCGTTGAACGCGCCGAGAATGCGCGGGTTGTCCTCGTCGCCCGAGCGACGGCCGAGCAAGGCTTCGGCTTCCTCACGACCGTCGCGGCCGAAGTAGCGATGCAGCAGATACACCATCGCCCACAGATGACGGCCTTCCTCGACGTTGACCTGGAACAGGTTGCGCAGATCGTACAGCGACGGCGCGGTCAAACCGAGGTGACGCTGCTGCTCGACCGAGGCCGGTTCCGTATCGCCCTGCGTGACGATGATGCGGCGCAGGTTCGCGCGATGCTCGCCGGGCACGTCCTGCCACGCGGCTTCGCCCTTGTGCTCGCCGAAGTGGATCGTTCGATCCTGCTCGCCCGGCGTGAGGAAAATGCCCCAGCGGTACTCGGGCATCTTCACGTGGTGGAAGTGCGCCCAGCCGCCCGCATCGACGCTGACCGCGGTGCGCAGATACACGTCGTAACCGTGCGAGCCTTCCGGGCCCATGTCGCCCCACCATGACAGAAAGTTCGGCTGCCATTGTTCGAGCGCGCGTTGCAGCGCGCGGTCGTCGGCGAGGTTGACGTTGTTCGGAATCTTTTCGCTGTAGTTGATCGAGGACATGGTCGGTTCCCTGGGTCAATTCCCTGTTCGGAAGCTGCAGTGGCGAGAGGCGCGTATCGGCAGGCGGCGTCGTTTAGTCGGAGTGAGCGCGGCGCATCTCACACGCGCGACACATCGAATTGCGCCTTGCTGCCCTTGCCGTACACCTTGAGCGCCCCCTTCTCGCCCACTGCGTTCGGCCGGTTGAAGATCCAGTTCTGCCAGGCGGTGAGACGGCCGAAAATGCGCGTCTCCATCGTCTCCGGCCCATTGAAGCGCAGATTCGCTTCGAGGCCGGTCAAGGCATCGGGCGACATCGCCGCGCGTTCTTCGAGCGCGATGCGGATTTCGTCGGCCCAATCGATATCGTCAGGCGACGCGGTGACGAGACCGAGGCGCTCCGCGTCGAGCGCCTTGACCGGCTGGCCGATCAGCGCGCGCGCCGCGTCGAACGGCTCGGCTTCCTCGTAGAAGCGCCGCGCGAGCCGCGACTGATGCGTCACCATCGGATACAGGCCGAAGTTGACTTCCGACAGCGTGATCGCCGGCTCCTCGTCCTCGTTGTCGGGCAGCGCGGCCATGTAGGTGCGATCGGCGGCGAACGCGAGTTCCGCGAACGTGCCGGCGAAGCATGAACCCGGCTCGATCAGCGTGAAGATGGAACGCGACGACACGTCGAGGCGCGCGAGCGTGCGGCGCAGCATGCCGATCGTTTCGCGCACGAACCAGTGATCCCGGTGCTGCAGCAGCGTCGCATCGACCGCGAGCAGGTGGCGCGCGTCGCCTTCGGACTTGAACACCCAGGTGCCGATGTCGAGCGCGTTGGTGCGCATCGAGAGGATCGCGTCGTCGAGTTCGCGGGCGAATTGCAGCGGCCACCAGTTGGCGCCGGCCGCGACGATCGCGGCGAGGTCGGTCGGTTGCTCGGTCTGTGGCGCGCGCGCGGTGAAGGTCGCCATACGTTTTGCGCGATCGATCGTGACGTCGACCGTCTGATAGCTGAGGCCAGCTTCGCGATCCGTGCGTTCGATGCGCGTGAGCGCGACGCCCGGCACTCCGGCCGGACGATCGCTGTGCGCGCCGAGTTCGAGCGCGCGCGCCTGAATGGCCTGCTCGAACTGGTTCGGCTTCACGACTTCGTCGACGAGACGCCAGGCCTTCGCGCGTTCGCCGCGCACGCCCTCGACCACCGTGCAGAAGATATCCGCGCGATCGTGGCGCACCTTGCGCTTATCGGTCACGCGCGTGAGTCCGCCGGTGCCGGGCAGCACGCCGAGCAGCGGCACTTCCGGCAGCGACACCGAAGAGGAACGATCGTCGATCAGATAGATTTCATCGCAGGCGAGCGCGAGTTCATAACCGCCGCCCGCGCACGCGCCGTTCACCGCGGCGAGAAACTTGAGCCCCGAATGGCGCGACGAATCTTCGAGCCCGTTGCGCGTTTCATTCGTGAATTTGCAGAAGTTGACCTTCCACGCGTGCGATGACAGCCCCAGCATGAAGATATTCGCGCCCGAGCAGAACACCCGGTCCTTCAGGCTCGTCACCACCACCGTGCGGACTTCCGGATGCTCGAAGCGAATGCGCTGAATCGCGTCGTGAAGCTCGATGTCGACGCCGAGATCATACGAATTGAGCTTCAGCTTGTAGCCGTCGCGAATGCCGCCGTCCTCGGCGATGTCGATGCCGAGCGTCGCGACCGGACCGTTGAAGCTGAGCTTCCAATGCCTGTACTGCGACGGGTCGGTGCGATAGTCGACCGGCGCGGCCTGAGCAACGGCGGTGGGTGCTGTGGACATGGGGCGTCTCCTGGCTGGACGATGCAATCTGTTTTTTGAACAATAGTGCATCGTCACACCCGCGTAAAGCACTTTAGTGCATTTTCACGGGGAAACCCTGGCGCCCGCGATCGGTCAGTTCACGCGCGCCTCGTCGGGGGCTTCCGCCGCGAGACGCGCGGCGAGATGGTCGCGCAACTGCAGGTACGCATCGGCGAGCGTCTTTTCGCTGGTGTCGAACGACATGTCCGCGCGTCCGTACAGCTCGGCGCGCCCGGCGAGGATGCGCTTCAGGTCGTCCATCGCCTCGCGGTTGCCGGACATCGGCCGCAGATCGCCTTGCGCGACGACGCGGCGCATATGTTCCTCGGGCGTCGCCTGCAACCACACGGTGAAGCAGTGCGACAGCAGCACATTGAACGTGCCCGATTCCGACACGAGCCCGCCCGGCGACGCGATCACCGCGTGCGGATGCTCGTGGATCACCGCCTCGAGCGCGCGTTGCTCGTAGCGTCGATACGCGCTCGCGCCGTACAGCGAATGAATCTCCGACGGCGGACAGCCCGCGAGCTGTTCGATCACGCGCGTGAGCTCGATGAACGGCACCTTGCGCTCCTGCGCGAGCATGCGCCCGAGCGTCGACTTACCCGCGCCGCGCAGGCCGATCAGCGCGATGCGGTCCTTGCGGTGCGGGTCGCGCGGCGCCTGCGCGAACATCTCGGCGAGCGCGATGCGCGCGCGCTGCAGTGCCGCCTGGTCGCGCCCCTGCAGCAGCTCGCGGATCAGCAGCCATTCGGCGGACGCGGTGGTTTCGTCGCCGATCACCTCGGCGAGCGAGCAGTTCAGCGTGGCCGCGAGCTGCCGCAGCACCAGCACCGACGCATTGCCGACGCCCGATTCGAGGTTCGCCAGATGCCGCTCCGACAAACCGGTTTCGGCCGCCAGCGTCTTGCGTGTCATGCCGCGGCGCGCGCGCAGCAAACGCACACGCTCGCCCATCGCGGTCAGGAACGGATCGCGTTCTTCGCGCTCGCCGCCACGTTCGGCCGTGCGTTCACCCACGCGCTCGGTGCGTTCGGCGCGGGCCGCGTCGTCGTCGGTTTCGTCCAACCGTGCGGGAGGGTACTTTGGATTCATGTTTTTCGACCTCGTGACTACGATACATGTACTATAGTGCTTGACACGCACCAGGTGAACGGTTTAATTTTCGCCAAAAGCTGATCCAATCACAAACACAGTCGCGCGCCGCTTTGGCATTCCGGCCGCGTCACGGAGACGGCGCCGCAATACGCAAGCACCCAAGTTCCGGCGGCCGGCGATCCGGCGGCCGGCCTGCGTGAGCGCGCTTCTGGAGGCTCGCATGTCCCCACAGGAATTCCAGCGCCTGATCGCAGGCGTCACTGGGCAACTCGCCGGGCGGCCACTCGACGCCGCGCTCGCCGACTGGCTGAACGACACCTGGCCCGCCGGCAGTCCCACCTTTCACGAACTCGAGAACGCATGCCGCAGCGGCGTCGCCGAAGGCTGGCTGTGCAACCGCGAGGCCGGCGGCATCCGCTACGGCCGCATCTTCAAGGCGCTGCCCGACACGCACGGCTTTTCCGTCGACGTCGTCGACATGCAGGACATTGCCGGTCCGCACCACGTTCATCCGCACGGCGAGATCGATCTGATCATGCCCCTCACCGACGGCGCGACGTTCGACGGCCATCCGGCCGGCTGGTGCGTGTACGGCCCCGGCTCGGCGCATCGTCCGACCGTCGCGGACGGCCGGGCGCTGGTGCTGTATCTGCTGCCGCAAGGGGCGATCGAATTCACGCGCGCGTGAGCCGCGAGCAGATCACGATCACACAAGAGCCGGACCGTGTCCACGGATGGAGGAGACATATGGAAGCCCTGCTGGAAACGAGCGCACGCGAGCCGGTTGCGCCGCCGCCCCCGCTGTTCAACTTCGCGAGGCATCTGTTCCAGTTGAACGAAGCGCGCGCGAGCAAAGTCGCCTATATCGACGACTACGGCGCGATGACCTACGGCGAACTCGAACAGAGCGCGCGGCGCTGCGCCAGCGCACTACGTGCGCTCGGCGTACATCCCGAGGAACGCGTGCTGCTCGTGATGCTCGACACCGTATCGCTGCCGGTCGCATTTCTCGGCGCGCTTTACGCCGGCATCGTGCCGGTCGTCGCGAACACCTTGCTGACCGCCGCCGACTATACGTACATGCTGACGCACAGCCACGCGCGAGCGGTGATCGTATCGGAACCGTTGCTACCTAACGTGACGGAGGCGCTGAGCAGCATCGACGACGACGGCTGCCAACCGATCGTCTCGCAGCCTCACGCCTCCACCGAAGCGCCGCTCGCGGCGCCCCGCTTCGAAACGCTGGTCGACACCGCGCTACCCGCGGTCAAAGGCTGCGCAAGCAACGCAGACGACATCGCGTTCTGGCTCTATTCGTCGGGCTCGACCGGCAAGCCGAAAGGCACCGTCCATACGCACGCGAATCTGTACTGGACCGCCGAGCTGTATGCGAAGCCGGTGCTCGGCATCGTCGAGAGCGACGTGGTGTTTTCGGCGGCGAAACTGTTCTTTGCATATGGGCTCGGCAACGCGCTGACGTTTCCGCTGTCGGTCGGCGCGACCGCGATCCTGATGGCCGAGCGCCCGACCGCCGAGGCGATTTTCGCGCGCCTCGTCCGGCATCGCCCGACCGTGTTCTACGGCGTGCCGACCTTGTACGCGAACATGCTGGTGTCGCCCAACCTGCCCGCGCGCGCCGACGTCGCGATCCGCGTGTGCGCGTCGGCCGGCGAGGCGTTGCCACGCGACGTCGGCGAACGCTTCACCGCGCACTTCGGCGCCGAGATTCTCGATGGCATCGGCTCGACGGAAATGCTGCACATCTTCCTGTCGAATCGCGCGGGCGAAGTCGAATACGGCACGACCGGGCGCCCCGTGCCGGGCTACGAAGTCGAGTTGCGCGACGAAGCCGGGCGGCCGGTGCCCGATGGCGAAGTCGGCGATCTGTTCATCAAGGGGCCGAGCGCGGCGCTGATGTACTGGAGCAATCGCGAGAAAACGCGCGCGACGTTTCTCGGCGAATGGATCAGAAGCGGCGACAAATATCGGCGTCTCGCGAACGGCTGCTATGTTTACGCGGGCCGCAGCGACGACATGCTGAAAGTGAGCGGCCAATATGTGTCGCCGGTCGAGGTCGAGATGGTGCTCGTCGCGCATCCGGCGGTGCTCGAAGCGGCGGTGGTCGGCGTCGATCATGGCGGGCTCGTGAAAACGCGCGCGTTCGTCGTGCTCAAGCGCGACTTCATGCCGTCCGACCTGCTCGCTGAGGAACTGAAGACCTTCGTCAAGGAACGGCTCGCGCCGCACAAGTACCCGCGCGATATCGTGTTCACCGACGATCTGCCGAAGACCGCCACCGGCAAGATTCAACGCTTCAAGCTACGCGAACAGTCATAGGTGATTCATTGATGCAGAACCGAGGTACCGCCCCTGCCACTTCCTGCGCGAGTGCCGCCAGCCGCTTTGCCGAACTGCCGGCGAGCGCATCGCATGGATCGCTGCGCATCGAGTACCGCTGGGTCAACGAGCAGGCGAATGCTCAGCAGGACGATTCGCCGATCGCGGTATTCCTGCACGAAGGTCTCGGCTCGATCGCGATGTGGCGCGACTGGCCGCAGACATTGTGCGCGCGACTCGGCATGCGCGGGCTCGTCTATTCGCGGCCAGGCTACGGACTCTCGACAGCGCGTGCGCCTGATGACAAATGGCCGGTCGATTTCATGACCGCACATGCGCGCGACATCCTCCCCACCCTGCTCGACGCGCTCGATATCGACCTGCGCCAACGCCAACGCATGTGGGTGATCGGTCATAGCGACGGCGGTACGATCGCGCTGCTGTATGCGGCGCTGTACCCCGATGCGCTCGCGGGCGCGGTCGTGATCGCGCCGCACGTATTCGTCGAAGACATCTCGGTGCAAAGCATCGCCCAAACGAAGCAGCTTTACGAAACCAGCGATCTTCGCGCGAAGCTCGCCCGCTATCACGCGGACGTCGATTCCGCGTTCTACGGCTGGAACGATATCTGGCTCGACCCTGCGTTCAGGCGGTGGTCGATCGTCGAGGCGCTCGCGCCGATCCGTCGACCGCTGCTCGCGATCCAGGGCCACGACGACAACTACGGCACGATGGCGCAGATCGACACGATCGCCGCGCGCGTGCCGCACGCCCAACTCGTAAAGCTCGACGCATGCGGACACTCGCCGCATCGCGACGCGCCCGCCGCGCTCAACGACGCCATCGCGGCATTCGTGCGCGCACAACGATAAGCGGCGTCCGCCTGTTACCGATACTTCATAAAAATTACACGGATCGGCGATTATGCTGCTGCATCGCTGACCTCGGCACATCGATTGCGAGGCATCCCTTCCCCGCCCGGAGACAGTGTCATGCCCTTCGTGTCGAAGCCGATTCGTGCGCCCCGTCGCAAACGTTTGACGGGCGCCATCGCGGTGATCGCGCTGTGCGCGCTAGCAGGAGCGTGCAGCGACGACGCCCCGCCCGCCAGCACGAATACGATCAGTTCAACCGACCATTCCGCCGCTAACCCCGGCGACCCATCGATCGCCCCGCCGCCGGCCGACTCCGGGCCGCCGACGCTGACGATCCAGACACCGGCGGCACCCGCATCCGAAGCCGGCACGGCGCTGTCCGCCACCTCGCCGCCGCTGGCCAGCCCCGTCATCCATACCGTCGATTGAGAATCGCGCCGCGCGCGGCGGCTAGCCCGCCTTCGCGTCCGACGCAGCATCGCCGTTTCAGTACCGCAATTTGTCGTCCCCGTGCCTTTTTCCTCCACCGAAGATCAAAGCCACCACCGCCCCAACCATGACCTCAAACAATCGTCGTGATTTTCTGCGCTCGGCCGCGCAAGCCGCCGGTTCCTTCACCGCGTTGAGCATGCTGCCGCCGGGCATCCGCAATGCGCTCGCGATTCCGGCCAACAACCGGACCGGCACGATCCGCGACGTCGAGCACATCGTCGTGCTGATGCAGGAGAACCGTTCGTTCGACCACTACTTCGGCACGCTCAAAGGCGTGCGCGGCTTCGGCGACACGCGCGCGATCAACCTCGCGAACGGCCAGCCGGTGTGGTATCAGCCGCAAGCCGCCGATGCCAGCGGCGCCAGCTACGTGCTGCCGTTCCGTCCGAGCGCGCCGAACCTCGGCCTGCAATTCCTGCAGGATCTCGCGCACGACTGGGGCTCCACGCACGCCGCATGGAACGGCGGCCGCAACGATCAGTGGGTACCGTCGAAAGGCGCGACCACGATGGCCTACCTGACGCGCGACGACATCCCGTTCCACTATCAGCTCGCCGACGCATTCACGATCTGCGACGCCTACCACTGCTCGCTGATGGGCCCGACCGATCCGAATCGCTACTACATGTGGAGTGGCTGGGTCGGCAACGACAGCAACGGCGGCGGTCCGGTAATCGACAATTCGGAACTCGGCTACGGCTGGTCGACCTACCCCGAAGTGCTGCAGAACGCGGGCATCTCGTGGAAGATCTATCAGGACATCGGCACCGGGCTCGACGCGAACGGCTCGTGGGGCTGGACGCAGAACGCGTACATCGGCAACTACGGCGACAACTCGCTGCTCTATTTCAATCAGTACCGCAACGCACAGCCGGGCAACCCGCTGTACGACAACGCGCGGACCGGCACCAACGCGGCCAACGGCGACGGCTACTTCGACATTCTGAAGCGCGACGTGCAGAACGGCACGCTGCCGCAGGTGTCGTGGATCGTCGCGCCCGAAGCGTACAGCGAGCATCCGAACTGGCCGACCAACTACGGCGCGTGGTACATCGATCAGGTGCTACAGATCCTCACGTCGAACCCGGACGTGTGGAGCAAGACCGTGTTGCTGATCAACTACGACGAAAACGACGGCTTCTTCGATCACATCGCCGCACCGTTCGCGGCCGCGTCGAGCGCGAACGGTTTGTCGACCGTCGACATCACGCACGAAATCTATGCGGGCGATCCGAAGAACGTCGCCGGGCCGTACGGGCTCGGACCGCGCGTGCCGATGCTGGTGGTCTCGCCGTGGTCCAAAGGCGGCTACGTGTGCTCGGAAGTGTTCGACCATACGTCAGTGATCCGCTTCATCGAAAAGCGCTTCGGCCAGCAGCACAATCTCGGCGAATCGAACATCACGCCGTGGCGTCTCGCGGTGTGCGGCGATCTGACCTCCGCGTTCAACTTCGCGAATCCGAACGCGTCGGTGCCATCGCTGCCGGGCACGAGCGGCTACGTGCCGGCCGACCAGAACCGTCACCCGGACTACGTGCCGCAACCGCCGACGGTGCAGACGGTGCCGAAGCAGGAAGCGGGCGTGCGCCCGGCGCGCGCGTTGCCGTACGAACTGTTCGTGCGCGTCGACGAAGGCTCGAGCGGCAAGCTGACGATGCGCTTCCTCAACACGGGCCGCGCGGGCGCGGTGTTCCTCGTGTACGCGGCCAACAGCGCCGACGCGCCGCGCAGCTATACCGTCGAAGCGGGCAAGCATCTGCAGGACACGCTGCTGCTCAACGCCGACGGCAGCTACGACTTCAGCGTGCACGGGCCGAACGGCTTCCTGCGCCGCTTCGCGGGCAAGGTGGTCGCACGGAACTGGTGGCAAGGTTCGGACACCGCACGGCCGGCCGTCGCCGAAGGCTACGATGTCGCGAACGGCAATCTGCAACTGCGGCTCGAGAACGTCGGCAGCGCGCGTTGCCAGTTCACGATCGTCAACGCGTACGACGCGAGCCATGTGATCAAGCATTCGGTACGCGGCGGCGACACCGACAATCTGTACCTTGATCTGCGCAAAGCATACGGCTGGTACGATCTCGCGATCACCGTCGATACGGACCCGACGTTCGCGCGCCGCATCGCCGGCCATGTCGAGACGGCAAACAACAGCATGAGCGATCCGGCACTGGGCGGCTGAGCGTCGCTGTAACCCAACGCTGCAAAAGCAGCGGCCGCTGGCTCTTCGGGCACAGCGGCCGTTTTTTATCCAGCTCTCGAACGCAAGCCCGCAATCGCGCGCGAGCGTCTACGATTCGAAATCGAGCCCGCCGATCAACGTAACCGGCTCGCCCTGCGTGTGCGTGGAGAAATCGAGTTCGCGCGCCTGGGTCCACGCATTGAGCTTGCGCGGCAGCGCGGCCAGATATCTGGCGAAACGCGTCGCTCCCTGCTCGCCCATCAGCCTTTCGATTTCGTCGCTGTCCCAGGTCAGATACAGATTCAATGGATGCGGGTAATGACCGAGCTCATCGAGCGGCGTGGCGTGAATCCGCACACGGGTGGGGTGACCCTGTTCGCCATGCGGCAACACGTCGGTGTGCACGGTCTTTGCGATACACGCGGCGATCGCCTCGGCAATGCGCGGCGCGAACTCCTGGTCGAAACGCATTGCACTCTCGGGGCGCATCCAATCTCTCCGCTGTGATTCCCATCGTGGGTTGGTCATCGTAGCAGACTCAGTTTTTCGCCGGTGAGATCGCGTCCGGACCGTGCGTCACCGCCTCGCGCAGCGTCTTGCGGATCACCTTGCCGGTGGCCGTCATCGGCAGGCTTTCGACGAAGCGAATCTCGCGCGGATATTCGTGCGCGGCCAGACGCGTCTTCACGTGCTGCTGGATGTCGCGCACGAGTGCATCGTCGCCGACGAAACCCGCTTTCAGCACGACGAACGCCATCACGATTTCGGTGCGCTCGCGATCGGGGGCGCCGACCACGGCCGCCATCGCGACGGCCGGATGACGCAGCAGCGAATCCTCGATCGACGCCGGCCCAATCCGGTAACCGGCGCTCGTGATCACGTCGTCGCCACGGCCGACGAAGCGAATGAAGCCGTCCGCGTCGCGCGTGCCGAGATCGCCGGTCAGCAGAAACCTGCCGCGGAATTTGTCGTTGGTGGCCGCTTCATTGCGCCAGTAGCCGAGAAACATCACCGGATCGGGCGCCGCCACCGCGATATCGCCGATCGCGCCGGGCGGCAGTTCGTTGCCGGCGGCATCGACGATCGCGACATGGTGCCCCGGCACCGCGCGCCCGATCGCGCCGAAGCGCGGCTCGAACAGCGCCGCGCACGACGACACCACGACGTTGCACTCGGTCTGCCCGTAGAACTCGTTGATCGTCACGCCGAGTGCGTCGCGCCCCCAGCCGATCAGTTCCTCGCCCAGCGATTCGCCGCCGCTCGCGACCGATTGCAACGCGAGACGCAGATGAGCGGGCCGCTCGACGCCGCGCATCATCTTCAGCGCGGTCGGCGGTAGAAACGCATGGGAGACCGCGTGACGCGCGAGCAGATCGAACGCGGCGTGGCCGTCGAATTTCGCAAAACGGCGCGCCAGCACTGCGACACCGTGATGCCACGATGGCAGCAGCACGTCGAACAGCCCGCCGATCCACGCCCAGTCAGCGGGCGTCCACATCAGCGTCGCGCGCGCGGGAAAGCCCTGCTGCGACATCTCGACGCCGGGCAGATGCCCGAGCAAAACGCGATGCCCGTGCAACGCGCCCTTCGGTTTTCCGGTCGTGCCCGACGTATAGATGATGATCGCCGGATCGTCCGCGGCGGTGTCGGCCGGCGTGAACCCGGCGCAAGCGCCATTCAACGCCTGCCAGAACGACCGCACGGGCGCGTCCGATGCTTCGTCATCCTGCTCGATATCGACACTGAACACGTGTCGCAACTCGGGCAGCGCGCCGCGAATTTCGTCGATCTTTTGCACGCCGGCGTGATCGGTGATCAGCGCGAGCGCGCCGCTGTCGCCGAGCCGATGCTCGATCGCGTCCACCCCGAACAGCGCGAACAGCGGCACCGCGACCATGCCGGCCTTGTAGGCCGCGAGATGCGCGATGGCCGTTTCGATCGATTGCGACAGAAAGATGCCGATGCGCTCGCCGCGCCCTGCGCCCGCCGCGAGCAGCGCATTGGCGAAGCGGTCGGACAGGGCTTTCAGTTCGTCGAACGTATAGCGGGTCGCGCGGCCGTCGGCGTCTTCGTAGATCAGCGCGAGACGCCCCGAGCCATCGGCCCACCTGTCGCATGTGTCGACGCCGATGTTGTAGCGCGGTGGAATACGCCACGCGAATCTGGCCGTGAGCGAATCGTAAGTCTCGCCGTCGAGGTTCATCGGGTCTCCTGGATATCGTCGTTGCCGCTGCATGGCGTGATGCATGGTCCGTCGCTTGCTACTTCTGCGCGCATGGCCGGTGTTCCGCAGTTTAGCCCACGACCTTGCGCACTCAGTTGATGCATTGCCGTGCGCAACTGAATTCGCCAGATACGACATAGTCCCGCTCATAATCGCCGACTCGTTGCGCTGAACTCAACGTTTTGCGACAACTCCTGTGCGATTCAAGCCCTTTACATCTGGCCTGTGCCGTGCCCGTCTAGGATCGTTACACAGGTTCGGCGCGCATGTTGCGTCGCACGATCGCTACCCTGGATGACATATGCGCAAGGCAAGATTTGCATCGTTCTGGCATGGCCCGGAACTTTCTCCCTACGAGATCGCCTGTCTGAATTCGTTCACGCTGTATGGCAGCGAGGTCGCGCTCTATAGCTATGAGCCGATCGACACTCTGCCGCCCGGCGTGATCGCGAAGGACGCGACCACGATACTGCCGCGCGATTCGCTGCACGATTTCCCGATTCACGGCGTACCGTCGATGGCGCATTTCACGGACTATTTCCGCTTCGTGATGTTCACGAGGACCGACGAGATCTGGGTCGATACCGATCTGCTGCTGTTGCGGGATTTCGATCTCAACGCCAAGGGCGACCTGATCGGGCGAGAGACCTCATCGAGCATCTGCACGGCGATGCTGCGGCTCGACCCGGATCAGCCGCGCTTGCACGAATTAATCGAACGTGTCGAAGCAATGAAGGGCACGGCACTGAAGTGGGGCGACACGGGCCCGCGTCTGTTGACCGCCGTCTACGGCGTGAAGGCGGGTCTTCCCGAAAGTCTGTTCTATCCGGTGCATTTCAACGATTACTACAAGGTGTTCCTGCCGCGCTATTTCGACGAGTGCGCGGCGCTCTGTTCCAATGCGTACACGCTGCATCTGTGGAACAACCGGGTGGTCAAGATGGGACTGTTCAAGCGCATCGGCCCCCCCGTTGGGTCGTTCCTGCACCACGTGTTCGAGCAAACCGGCGCCAACACGCTGTTTCGCGAGTTTTATCCGGCGAGCGTGATGCAGGCGATGATCGACAACGCGGTGGGCAAAGTCGGTAGCGACGAAGGTGTGCGCAAGCTGCTGCGCGTCGGCGTGCCGATGGTCACGACGGCCATCGCGCGCAGACTCGGCGCCTGAGTTCGCAGCTTCAGTTCGCGCCGCCCCTGCCCGAGCCCTGCGCCTGCTCCAGCACGAAGTCGATGAACGTCGCCGCCGCGCGCGTGTGATGCCGATTCGGCATGTACAGCATGTACATGTGCGTGCCGAAGATGCTGAGCCGCCAGGCATCGAGCGCGGTCAGCACGGCGCCGAGCTTCAGATCGTCCTGCACCACGTAGTCGGGCACGAGTCCGACACCGAGACCGGCCAGCACCGCCTGGCGCAAAAATAGAAAGTTTTCCGAAATAATCGTCGGTTCGAGCAGGACTTCATGACGCTCGTCGCGCAGATACGCGGCGAGCCGCAACTGCTTGCCGATCACGGCCGCGGTAATCAGCGGCGCGGTGCGCAGGTCGTCGAGCGTCGCGGGCATGCCGTGTGTCCGCGCGAATTCGGGGGATGCGCAGGCCACGTACCGGACTGGCCCCATATCCCGCGCGACGAGGTTTTGCGGCGGCTCCGACATCACGCGCACCGCGATGTCGATCTCCTCGCGCATCAGATCCTCGACACGGTTCTCGAACATCACATCGAGCACGATACCCGGATACAGCCGCTTGAACGCGATCAGCCAGTCGGACATCACAAGCTGGCCATAGCCGCTCGGCACGCTGAGCCGCACGCGCCCCTGCAGGCTCTGGCCCAGTGTCGTCACCGACTCGCGCGCGGCCAGCAGCGCGTTGCGAATCGTGCGGCCGTGCTCGTAGAGCCGCAGACCGATCTCGGT
This sequence comes from Paraburkholderia sp. 40, assembly GCF_050434105.1. Lineage (NCBI taxonomy): Bacteria > Pseudomonadati > Pseudomonadota > Betaproteobacteria > Burkholderiales > Burkholderiaceae > Paraburkholderia > Paraburkholderia sp. 40. The sequence continues at coordinate 1,655,718 of NZ_JBNPVY010000004.1, forward strand.
CGCCTCGACGCGACGCGTGGTGCGTCGCACCAATTGCAGGCCGACCGAACGCTCGAGCTGATTCAGGTGATAGCTGACGTTCGCGCGGCTCATCTTGAGCCGGCGTGCCGCTTCGCTCAGATTGCCGGCATCGAGGATGTCGACGAGCAGGGTCAGCGAGTTGACGTCCATTCGCCCAGTCTTTGTCAAAATAATTTTGACAGTCTGTCAATCAACGGTGTAATTGTCAATGAACGTTGACCACTCCAGAATGGGACGATCCGGCGCGCCTCGCCATCCTCAAACGGAGACCCCTACGATGACCCTTTCCTCCTCAGCCGACGTCGTCACGCGCGAATTGCACGGCCAGGTCCTGCTCGTCACGATCGACCACGCGCCGGTCAATGCGCTATCCGCCGACGTGCGGCGCGGCCTGCTGGCCGCGATCGAAGCCGCCGACGCCGACCGCGCGATCGAAGCCGTGCTGATCGTCGGCGCGGGGCGCAACTTCATCGCCGGTGCCGATATTCGCGAGATCGGCAAGCCGCCGGTGCCGCCTTCGCTACCGGACGTGTGCCACCGCATCGAGGCATGCACGAAACCCGTGATTGCCGCGCTGCATGGCGCCGCGCTCGGCGGCGGGCTCGAAGTGGCGCTCGCCGCGCATTACCGGATCGCCGTCGACGGCGCGAAGCTCGGCCTGCCCGAAGTGCAGCTGGGTCTGCTGCCTGGCGCGGGCGGCACGCAACGCACGCCGCGTCTGATCGGCGCGCCGGCGGCGCTCGACCTGATGCTGAGCGGCCGTCACGCGAACGCGAAGGAGGCGCTCGCGCTGGGCCTCGTCGACCGTCTCGGCGACAGCGGCGACATCCTCGCCGAAGGGCTCGCCTACGCGCACGAGTTGCTCGCCGCGCACGCGCCGGTACGCCGCACGCGCGACGCCGCCGCATTGATCGATCGCGCCGCGAGCCGCGCCGCCGTCGCGAAAGCGCGTGACGAAACCGCGAAGAAAGCGCGCGGCCTGTTCTCGCCGCTGAAAATCGTCGATGCCGTCGAAGCCGCGATCGAACAGCCCTTCGAGGAGGGCTTGAAGCTCGAACGCAAGCTGTTCCTGCAATGCCTCGACAGCCCGCAGCGCGCCGGCCTGGTTCACGCATTCTTCGCCGAGCGCGAAGTGCTGAAGGCGCCCGAAACGCGCGACGCGAAACCGCGCGCGCTCGAGGCGATCGGCGTGATCGGCGGCGGGACGATGGGCGCGGGCATTGCGGTCGCAGTGCTCGACGCGGGGCTGCCCGTCACGCTGATCGAACGCGACGAAGCGGCGCTCGCACGTGGCCGCGCGCACATCGACAAGGTCTACGACGGGCTGATCGCCAGGGGCCGCCTCACCGCTGAGAAGAAAGCCGCGACCATGGCGCGCTGGAGCGGCAGCACGTCGTACGATGCGCTTGCTCACGCCGACCTCGTGATCGAAGCCGTGTTCGAAGATCTCGACGTCAAAAAGGCCGTATTCGCCGAGCTCGATCGCGTCTGCAAGTCTGGTGCGGTGCTCGCGACCAACACGTCGTATCTGGACATCGACGCGATCGCAGCCAGCATCTCGCGCCCCGCCGACGTAATCGGCCTGCACTTCTTCTCGCCCGCCAACATCATGAAGCTGCTCGAAGTCGTGGTGCCGAAGCAGGTCAGCGCCGACGTCGTCGCGACCGCGTTCGAGTTCGCGAAGAAGCTGCGCAAGACGCCGGTGCGCGCCGGCGTGTGCGACGGCTTCATCGGCAATCGCCTGCTTGCCGTGTACCGCGCCGCCGCGGACGCGCTGCTGGAAGACGGTGCATCGCCGTATCAGATCGACGCGGCGGTGCGCGCGTTCGGCTTGCCGATGGGCCCGTTTCAGGTGGTCGACCTCGCGGGCGGCGACATCGGCTGGGCGGCGCGCAAACGCCGCGCGGCCACGCGCGACCCGAACTCGCGCTACGTGCAGATCGCCGACCGCCTGTGCGAGCGCGGCTGGTTCGGCCAGAAGACCGGCCGCGGATTCTATCTGTACCCCGAAGGATCGCGCGGCGGCATGCCCGATCCCGAAGTCGAGGCGATCATCGACGCCGAGCGTGCGCGCGCTGGCATCACGCCGCGCAGCTTCACCGACGAGCAGATCATGCGCCGCTATCTGGCCGCGATGATCAACGAAGGCGCGAACGTCGTCCACGAAGGTATCGCGCTGCGCCCGCTCGACGTCGACGTGACCCTGCTGCACGGCTACGGCTTTCCGCGCTACCGCGGCGGTCCGATGAAATACGCGGATAGCGTAGGCCTGCCGACGATTCTCGCCGACATCCGCGAGTTCGCGAAGGAAGACCCGCTGTTCTGGCGGCCGTCGCCGCTGCTCGTCGATCTGGTCGAGCGCGGCGCGGATTTCGCGAGCCTGAACACGACGGCCTGAACCACCACAAACACTGACGGAACGACTGCGATGGATCCGAACTTCACCTCCGAGGAAGAAGCTTTTCGCGCCAGCGTGCTGGCGTTTCTGCGCGACAAGCTCCCGCGACGTCTCGCCGGCAAGGTGCACGGCGGGCGGCGTCTGACGCGCGACGACATGGCCGAGTGGCACGCGATTCTGAACGCGCAAGGCTGGCTCGCGAATCACTGGCCGAAAGAGTACGGCGGCCCGGGTTGGAGCGCAGTGCAGAAATTCATCTTCGAAAACGAATGCGCACTCGCCGGCGCGCCACGCGTCGTGCCGTTCGGCGTCAACATGCTCGGGCCGGTGCTGATCAAGTACGGCAGCGAGGCGCAGAAGCGTCACTGGCTGCCGCGCATTCTCGATGGTTCCGACTGGTGGTGCCAGGGCTATTCGGAGCCGGGCGCGGGCTCCGATCTCGCGTCGGTCAAGACGACGGCAGTGCGCGGCAAGGACGCGCAGGGCGAGCACTACCTCGTCAATGGCCAGAAGACGTGGACCACACTCGGTCATTACGCGAACATGATTTTCTGCCTCGTGCGCACCGCGACCGACGTGCGCAAACAGGAAGGCATCAGCTTTCTGCTGATCGACATGAACGCGCCGGGCGTCGAAGTCCGGCCGATCATCACGCTCGACGGCGAGCACGAGGTCAATGAAGTGTTCTTCACCGACGTGCGCGTGCCGGCCGGAAATCTCGTCGGCGAAGAAAACAAGGGCTGGACCTACGCGAAATATCTGCTGACGTACGAGCGCACCAATATCGCCGGCGTCGGCTTTTCCGTCGCCGCCCTCAACCGTCTGCGCAAGATCGCCGCGACACAGCTGCGCAATGGCCGGCCGCTCGCCGAGGATCCGGCGTTCGCGGCACGCATGGCGCGCGTCGAGATCGATCTCGAGAACATGAAGACGACCAACCTTCGGGTGATCGCGGCCGTGGCGGGCGGCGGCGTGCCCGGTGCCGAGAGTTCGATGCTGAAGATTCGCGGCACCGAGATCCGTCAGGAGATCTCGTCGCTGACGCGGCGTGCGATGGGCGCTTATGCGCAGCCATTCGTCGAGGAAGCGCTGCACGAAGGCTTCGACGGCGTGCCGGTCGGCCCCGACGAAGCCGCGAGTGCCGCGTCGCAGTACGTCAATAATCGCAAGCTGTCGATCTTCGGCGGCTCGAACGAAATCCAGAAGAACATCATTTCCAAAATGATCCTCGGACTGTAAGAGGCGCACGTCATGAATTTCCAGCACACCGAAGACCGCCGCATGCTGGCGGATACGCTGAATCGGTTTATCAGCGAGCAGTACGGCTTCGCGACGCGCGATGAAATCGCACGCTCGACGCAAGGCTTCAGCACCGAATTGTGGGCACGCTTCGCGGAGCTTGGCGTGATCGGCGCACTGTTCGACGAAGCGAGCGGCGGTTTTGGCGGCGGCGGGTTCGATATTTCCGTGGTGTTCGAGAGCATCGGCCGCGGGCTCGTCGTCGAACCGTTTCTCGATACGCTGGTCGTCGGCCGGGCGATCGCTCGCAGCGGCGGCGGCGTGCAGAACGCGGCGCTGGGTTCGTTGATCGACGGCTCGCGGATCGTTGCGCTCGCGCATGGCGAACCGGACAGTCATTACGAGCTTGCCCGGGTCGCGACGACGCGCGCGCGCCGCAGCGTAAATGGCAACAGCGGCGTGTGGACGTTGCACGGCGCAAAGGCCGTCGTTCAGCATGGCGAGCATGCTCAGGTGTTCCTCGTCTCGGCACGCACGAGCGGCGAGGACGATGCCGAAGCCGGCATCACGCTGTTCCTGGTGCCGAGGGACGCGACAGGTGTGAGCGTGCGCGGCTACCGAAAGATCGACGGAGGACGCGCGGCCGAAGTGACGTTCGACGACGTCACGCTCGGCGAGGACACCGTGCTCGGCTCAGTGGATCACGGCTTTGCGACGCTCGAATATGCGGTGAGTTGCGGCGTGCTCGCGCTGTGCGCGGAAGCGGTCGGCGCAATGGACGTCGCGAAAGACTACACGCTCGACTATCTGCGCACGCGCAAGCAGTTCGGCGTGCCGATCGGCAGCTTCCAGGCGTTGCAGCATCGCATGGCCGATTTGCTGCTCGAAATCGAGCAGGCGCGCTCGGCGGTGATCAACGCGGCGGCGGCGCTCGACGGGGAACGAAACGCGCGCGAGCGCGCGGTGTCGGCGGCGAAGTACAGCATCGGCCGGATCGGCACGCGAGTCGCGGAGGAATGCATCCAGTTGCACGGCGGGATCGGTATGACGTGGGAACTGCCGCTCGCGCATTACGCGAAGCGGCTCGTGATGATCGATCATCAGCTTGGGGATGAGGATCATCATCTGGAGCGGTTTGTGGCGTTGGGGGCTCAAGGGCTGTGATTCGTGTGCGCTTGCGAATGCGACCGCGTGCCGGTGACAAGTCTGCTAGATTGCACTCGCCTGTTCTTGAGGAGCTGAGCCTGCCAAACGAATCAAAAAAGTTGACCGATGCCGGATGGACTGCATTGCGGATGCACGAGGGCGCTGTCCTTCGCTACGACAACGACGTAGCGAACAATTGCACCTTCGGGATAGGCGCGCTTGCGCACTTTGGCCGATGCACCAATGACGAAATGCGGCGACCGGTGTAGGCTAGCGCCGGTTTTGGGCGCCGCGGCGCGACAAGCGAGTGTCGTCAAATGATCCGTCTAGCCGAAGCCGTCGCCTTCCAGCGCGCGAGATATTCCGTCATCAATTGGAACGGTCGCCGTTTACCGCCACTCGTCCATGGACGACGATTCGTCGGCGCATTGCTACGTCTGGTTATTCGTCGAGTGCACCAGGGGTCCAGAATGGGCCACGCGGTGTGGATGTTCGAAAGCGCCTATGTGGCTTCCAGTTCATACGACCTGGTTACCTTGCTCTTCGAGTTCCAACGACATACGAGACCTTCGATCAGTGACCCCTCATCCGGCCACGAGGCAACAATTCCTTTGGTGACGTCGGCGATGTCCTCAACAACGTCCCAAGGGTCGAACTCACGCATCGCCATCGTCATCGTCATCGTCATCATCCCAGGATATAACCATGCGACCTCTCAAGGACTGGTTAGCCTTCACGAAATGCAACGTTGCTGCCCCGGTCGGCGCCTGGGGCGGGTCATTTCAAGGTAGCCAGAACACGACATTTCGATAAAGCCTCTTGCCGGCTCCCCGTCCTACCTCAACTCACAAACGGCAACTTGCTGTCCCGCGCCTGCGCGAGCATCGAAACAGTGATCTTGCGGACTTCGAGCCTGCTCTGCGTGACATGCGCGCGCAGCATAATGCCGGCTTCGGCGAGCTTTCCGCGTTCGATCAGCGTGAGCATCGTGGCGTGCTCGTCATAGGTTGCGTCGGTGCGATGCGGCTTCAGGAAATCGAGTCGTCGCACGATGCGAATGCGCTCGGTCACTTCGTTATGCACGCGTAGCATTTCGGCGTTGCCCGTCGCTTCCACCAGCCCGCGATGAAAGCCTTCGTCGAGCCGGAACATGCGCGCCGGATCGGTCTCGCGTGCGTCGCGCGGCACGCACCAGATGGCCTTGAGCGCGTCGATCGCGCGATTGTTCGAGCCGCTCGTCACACGCTCTATAGCAGCCAGTTCGAGCACGATGCGCAGGTCGTACAGCTGATCGAGCCGCTCGAAGTCGATGTTGCACACTTTCCAGCCGCGCCGGAAGCCGACTTCCAGATAGCCTTCGCGTAGCAGACGGAACAGCGCGTCGCGCATCGGTGTGCGCGACACGCCGTAATGCTGCGCGATGTCAGTCTCCGAGAAGCGATCGCCCGGAAACAGCCGGAAGTCGAAAATGTCCTGCTTGAGTTGCAGATACACCTGCTCGGCAAGCGGGTTCGCGCCATAGACGACTTTCGACGCATCAGGCGCCACGTCGTCCGGTTCGTCGATCGGGTCTTTAGCTTCGGTCAGCCGTTTGGGTTCGATGACCAGTCTCATGCAAATCGTCCCCGCATTATCCGCGTTTCCCGTGGGCGGCTTGCACGTCGGGCACATCGGGCGCTTTGATCAGGCTCACGTGCGCAGCAACGACGATCCAGCCGCCGAACGGCGCATCGTGCGCGCCAAGCCGCGCCCACGACTGCATCTGACGGCCGACGAGCGGCGTCGCGTCGCTGGTGAACGTGGTGCTGACCGTCGCATAGTCGCGGCCGAACGTCGTCACGACCGTGCGATGCCGTCTGCGCGAAGCCGGCACCGGCACGCACGATTCCCGCCACGCGCGAATCTCCTCGCCGCCGTGCTGGATTTCGGCGATTCCATAGCGTACCGTTTCCGGTGCGTCCCAGAACAACACGTTCATCGTGCCGATGTCGTTATCGACCAGCGCGCGTTCGTAGGCTTCGAACACGGCGGTCACTTCGGCGACGATCGCCGGGTCGTTGATAACTGGCGATGTGGTCAAGCGTCGGCCTCCAGCAATTGTTCGAGCGTCGCAGTCCAGCCGACTATGCCGCCTTGCGAACGGATCATCGCCAGCGTTGCTTCCTTGAACGCGGGAATGTAGCTCGCGGTCGCGCCTTCGATCACGAGACAGTCGTAACCGCGATCATTCGCTTCGCGCATCGAGGTCTGCACGCACACTTCAGTCGTTACGCCCGCAAACACGAGATGCGTGACGCCGCGCATCGCAAGCTCTTCGCCGAGCCGCGTCGCGTAGAACGCACCCTTGCCCGGCTTGTCGATCACGAGTTCACCTTCAATCGGCGCGAGCGCTTCGATGATTGCATTACCCGGTTCGCCTCGCACGAGTATGCGTCCCATCGGCCCTTTGTCGCCGATGCGCGCGCGCGGCTGCCCACGCAGACGTTTCGCCGGCGGACAATCGGACAGATCAGGCACGTGCGATTCGCGCGTGTGCACGACGTGCCAGCCGTGCGTGCGCGCATGCGCGATCAGCCGCGCGACATCCGGCACGATGTCCGCGAGCAGCGACACGTCGTTGCCGAGCGCCGCGCCGAATCCGCCCAGCTCGATGAAATCGCGTTGCATGTCGATCACGACGAGCGCCGTCTTCGACGGCTCGAATGCGAACGGCGACGGTAACGCCTGGTTGACGGTCGGCATGGCAGTCAACCCTTGTAAGTGCGTTCCGGCGGTGCGAAGCCGCAAGGAGTGCCATCGGTCACGCGCACCTCGGCCTCCCAAGGCAAACGATATTCGCCGCGCACCATGTCATGCATGAACGTATAGGGGCAATCCTGCGCGCCGCCCGTCACCGCAACGTAGCCGCGGTGTCCGAACTGATAGATGTTGTTTTCGACGCCCCAATGGATACGCGCCTCGCGCACGAGATCGGGCCGCATCTCGCAGACGATGACCTCGTCCGGGCGATGACTGCCCTCCACCATCACCGTTCCGTCGAAATCGCAGAACATGCCCTCGCCCATCGAATCGAACGTGCCGTCGCTGCCGCACAGACAGACGCTCGCGGTCTGCGCGAGATTCTGGAACGCGTTCGACTGATTGGTGATGCGCCACGCGTGGCGGATCGGCGCGGTGTATCCCGCCGTGCGCAGAATCACTTCTGCGCCCTTGTAGGCGGTTTCGCGTGCCATCTCCGGAAACATACCGTCGTGGCAGATGATGAGGCCGAGCTTCACGCCGCGCGGCCCGGTGCAGACCGGCACGCCGAGATTGCCCGGCTCCCACGGTTCGACCGGCACCCACGGATGCAGCTTGCGGTAGTAGAGCTGGATTACGCCTTGGTCGTCGATGATCAGTCCGCTGTTGTACGGATTGCCGCCTGGATTGCGCTCCATGATCGAAAAGCAGCCCCAGATGCGGTGCTCGACGCACGCCGCCTTGAACGCGGCCACTTCGGGGCCGTCGAGGCTGCACATGATCGCGTCGTCGATGCGCATGGAAAGGCCATGCAACGCGTATTCCGGAAACACGACGAGATCCATCGCCGCGTTGTTGCGCCGCGCCTTGCCGATCACTTCGACCACGCGCTGCGTCTGCGCCGCGAGCTGCGCGGGCGTTTCTACATTGGGATTCTGCAATTGCACGAGGCCGATTACGACGCCCGCGGGCGAGCGGTTCAATCCGCCGAGTCCACTCGAACTCATCTGTCATGCTCCATGAAAGGCGGCGGCGGTCTCCGCCGCTTCGGGTTGCCGATCGTCGCCGTGGCCGGCCATGTGGCGCCCGAGCACCACGCGGTCCGCGTTTTCCACGGCGGTTTCGAAAACGAGCCGCCCTTCCGCGATTACCGCGATGCGGTCGGCCAGTTCCAGCAATTCGTCGAGGTCTTCGCTCACCAGCAGCACCGCCGCGCCCGCGTCGCGGGCCGCGAGAATGCGCGCGTGGATATCGGCCACCGACGCGAAGTCGAGGCCGAACACCGGATTGGCGACGATCAGCACATCGACCGGCTGGCCGAGTTCGCGGGCCAGTACCGCGCGCTGCACGTTACCGCCCGACAGCGTGCCGATCGCGCGCTCCGGCACCGGCGGCAGCACGTTGAACTCGGCAACGCGCTGTTCGGCGCGTTCGCGTAACGCGCGACGGTTGAGCCGCCAGCCGCCCGCGCGCAACGGCGAGCGATCGAAGTCGCGCAACGCGAGATTTTCCGCGACGCTCAGATTCGCGACACACGCATTACGCAGCGGCTCCTCGGGCAACGCGAAGACTTTCAGACGCGTCATTGCTTCGCGCGTCGCGCGGTACGCTTCTCCCTTCACGCGCATGTCGCCCGATCGCACGCTCCGCTGGCCGACCAGCGCCTCGATCAGCTCCTTCTGGCCATTGCCCGACACGCCCGCCAGGCCGAGAATCTCGCCCGCGCGCACCGCGAGCGACGCATCGCGCACCGCCACGTGTCCGCGATCGTCCACCACCGTCAGCGCCGACAGTTCGAGCGCCACCGGCGCATCGGCGACAAGCGGCCGGCGCGCAGGACGCACGTCGTCGATGCCAGCTGTCGCGCGCGCGTCGAAACCGGCGTCGCTGCCCATCATCCACGATGCGAGGCGGTCGCGGTCGGTGTCGCGCACCGCGCAACTGCCGACCAAGCGGCCCTTGCGCAGGACCGTGACGTCGTCCGCGTAGGCCATCACTTCGCGGAATTTGTGCGTGATCATCAGCACGGTGAGTTCGCTGCGCGTCGCGAGATCGCGCATGAGGCCGAGCACTTCGTCCGCTTCCTGCGGCGTCAGCACCGAGGTCGGTTCGTCGAGAATCAGGAAGCGCTGACGCAGATACAGTTGCTTCAATATTTCGAGCTTCTGCTTTTCGCCGGCCGCGAGACCCGACACCGGCGTGTCGAGTGCGAGCCGGAACGGCATGCCGCGCATGAACGCGCCGAGCGCCTTGCGTTCGGCTTGCCAGTCGATTTTCCACGGCATCCGGCCACGCGCGAGAAGCAGGTTCTCTTCCACCGACAAACCCGCCGCCAGCGTGAAATGCTGGTACACCATGCCGATGCCGAGCGCCTGCGCATCGCGGGGCGAAGCAATGCGCACTTCGCGGCCGTCCGCGGCGATCTGGCCGCTGTCGAGCACGCCATAACCGACCAGACCTTTCACGAGCGTGCTCTTGCCCGCGCCGTTCTCGCCGAGCAGCGCGTGCAGCGTGCCGGCGCGCACCTTGAGCGTCACGTCGTCGAGCGCGCGGAAAGCACCGAAGCGCTTGCTCGCGCCGAGCACCTCGATGCCGAGCGCGCCGGTGTGTGACGGCAGCGGTTTCATTCTGGCGAGCGTCGACATGATCAGCGTCCGAGCGCCGCGATCAGCGCGCTGGAATCCGACACCGTGCCGAACACGCCGCCCTGCATCAGCACCATGTTCAGTGCCGCGTCGTGATTGCCCTTGTCGGTCGCGCCACAGCAGTCGGCGAGAACCGTGCATTCGAAGCCGCGGTCGTTCGCTTCGCGCATCGTCGTATGCACGCACACGTCGGTCGTGATGCCGGTCAGCACCAGATTGACGATGCCGCGCGTGCGCAGAATGAGTTCGAGATCGGTGGCGCAGAACGAGCCCTTGCCCGGCTTGTCGATGACGATCTCGCCCGGCAGCGGCGCCAGCTCGTCGATGATGTCCCAGCCCGGTTCGCCGCGCACGAGGATCTTGCCGCACGGACCGTCGTCGCCGATGCCGATGCCGTCCGTGCCCGCGCGGCGGCTGCGCCAGCGCTTGTTGGCAGGAAGATCCGACAGATCGGGCCGGTGTCCTTCGCGGGTATGGATGATGGTGAAACCCTGCTCGCGCATCGTTGCCAGCACGCGGCTGATCGGTTCGATCGGCGCGCGCGTCAGCGACAGGTCGTAGCCCATCTTGTCGACATAGCCGCCGATGCCGCAGAAGTCCGTCTGCATGTCGATGATGATGAGCGCCGTATTGTCGGCGCGCAGCGCGCCGTCGTAGGGCCACGGATACGGTCGGGCTTCGATGAAACGGGCCATGTCGGACTCCCGGAGAGACGAAAAGTAGGTGGATCGCTTCGGCGGTTTCAGCGCGTGAGACTCAGTTCGCCGGGCGCACCTGCGAGCGTGCGATCCGGCCGGCAGTTGACGATCATGATTGCGAGCGTGAGCATGTACGGCGCGGCGTTGAACAGGTAGTAGCCGCTCGTCACGCCGATCGCCTGCAGCGCGGGGCCGAGTGCGCCGGCCGCGCCGAACAGCAGCGCCGCCCACAGACAGCGCAGTGGCTGCCAGCGCGCGAAGATCACGAGCGCGACGGCCATCAACCCCTGACCGCTTGACAGACCTTCGTTCCAGCTGCCCGGATAAACGAGCGACAGATACGCGCCACCGACGCCCGCGAAAAATCCGCCGACCGCCGTCGCCGCGATGCGTACGCGCGTGATCGGATAGCCCATCGCCCGCGCGCTCTCCGCGTTTTCGCCGACGAGCCGCAGCGTCATGCCCCAGCGTGTGGAGCGCAAACCCCATTGCAGAACGAACGCAAGCACGACGCCGATCAGGAAAAGTGGATTCACGTGCAGCGCGTTATGCAATTGCGGCGAAGCGCTCCACGCGCCGAAGTCGAACGAGCGCAGCATCGCCGCTTGCGGCTCGATGAACGGCTTGCCGAGATAGAACGCGAGGCCGGTGCCGAACAGCATCAACGCGATACCGAACGCGATGTCGGACACGCGCGGCAGCGAGCAGACGAGTCCGTGCAGGCAGCCGAGCAGCAGGCCCGCGCATCCGGCAAGCAGCACGCCCAGCCACGGCGAACCGGTCAGGTACGAGCCTGCGTAACCGCTCATCGCGCCCGACACGAGAATGCCTTCGAGCCCGAGATTCACGCGACCGCCCTTCTCGGTCAGGCATTCACCGAGGCTCACGAAAAGATACGGCGTGCTGACGCGAATCGCGCCCGCGAAGAGCGAGAGCAGCAGCACGGCAACGGGCGAGTGCAGATCAGGCATGAGTTTGCTCCAGCGGATGCGGCAGTCCGGATTGCGCGACCGCCTGCAACTTCACGCGCCACGCGGCGAGCCGACCGCCGAGCGCTTCCCACGCGAGCAGGTTTGCGAACAGCAGGCCTTGCAAGACGAGCGTCGTTGCGTCGGGCAGATCGAGGCGGCGTTGCAGCAGACTGCCACTCGCCTCGATGCCGCCGATCATCAGCGCGCACGCGATGATCGCGAGCGGATTCTGCCGTGCAGCGAATGCGACGAGGATGCCCGCGTAGCCGTACCCCGCGAGCAGCGACGCGTTCGCGCTGCCCTGCACCGCCGAGACTTCGAACATGCCGGCGAGTCCCGCGGCGGCGCCGCCGAGCACGCATGCGGTCAACGCGAGCGAGTTGACTGGCAGGCCGACGAGGCGCGCGGCGCGCGCGTTGCCGCCCGTCACGCGCATCGCGAAACCCTTGGTGCTGTGACGCACGAAGATCCACGCGCCGACGCACGCGAGCGCGCCCCAGAAGAGTCCCCAATGCACATCGAGTCCCGGCAGCGAGCCGACCGTGAACGCAGCGGGCAGCGGCAGCGTCGACGGCTTGTTCAGGCTCGCCGGATCGCGCAACGGCCCTTCGACCAGATGCTTGAACAACGCAATCGCGATATACGACATCAGCAGCGAGCTGATGGTCTCGTTCACGCCGCGCCACTGCCGCAACGCGCCGACCGTGCCGATCCACGCACCGCCGACGATCATGCCCGCCAGCGCCATCGCGGGCGTCGCGACGAACCACGGCGTGCCGTGCGGCAGCAGTTGCGGCGTGACGGCCGCAGCGAGTCCGCCGAGCGCGAGCGCGCCCTCGCCGCCGATCACGATCAGGCCGACCTGCGCAGGCAGTGCCACGCACAGCGCGGTGAGCATCAACGGCGCGGCGCGCAGCAGCGTGCTCTGCCACGCGAACGCCGAGCCGAATGCGCCTTGCGCGATCAGCACGATCGCGTCGCCCGCGGGCTGGCCCTGCACGAGCAGAAAGATCGCGAACAGCAGCAGCGTGCCGGCGACCGCCGCGAGCGTCGGCAGTGCGGGCAGCACGCCGAGCAGCGCGCGGGCAATGCCGGGCGACGTCACCGTGGAAGCATGAGCACGCATGGTCTCTCCTTCAGTTGCGCGAATTGCGCTGTCAGCACGCTGGATCAGATCTGGCCCACCACACCCGTGACGAGATAATTCATGCTTTCGAGCGTCATGTCGGTCTGAGCGTAGGCCGTGCCGGACGCGATCGCGGTGCCGCCCTTGTTGTCCTTCAGCGGGCCCTTGAAGATGACGAACTGGCCGGCCATCATCTGCGCCTTGACGGCGTCGGCTTTGGTCTTCGCGGCGGCCGTCACCATGGCGCCATAGGGCGACATCTTCACGAAACCTTCCTTGAGGCCGCCGCGCAGAATGTTCGGCTGCGGCGTGCCGGTCTGCGCGTCAGTGACGAGCGTTTTGTACGGCGTCGCCCAGTCCCACTCGGCGCCCGTCAGATAGCCCTTCGGCGCGAGCGCCGCCTGGCTCGCGTGGTAACCACAGCTCATCGCGCCGCGCTTCTCCGCCGTTTCGATCACGACCTTCGGACCGTCGACGTGGCAGGTCAGCACGTCGCAACCCTGATCGACGAGACTGTTGGTCGCTTCGGCTTCCTTGACCGGCATCGACCAGTCGCCCGTGAAAATGACGTGTGTCGTGATGGACGGATCGACCGACTGCGCGCCGAGCGTGAACGCGTTGATGTTGCGCAGCACTTGCGGAATCGGTTTGGCCGCGACGAAACCGAGCTTTTTGCTCTTGCTCCTGTGGCCCGCGACGACGCCGTTCAGGTACTGGCATTCGTCGATGTAGCCGAAGTAGCTCGCGATGTTCGACGGGTTGCCTTGCTTCCAGAGGCCGCCGCAATGTGCGAAACGCACCTTCGGATACCTGGCCGCCATCTTCAGCACGTGCGGATCGAAGTAGCCGAACGAGGTGGCGAAAACGAGCGTCGCGCCGTCCTGCTCGATCATGGCTTCCATCGACTTCTGCGCGGCCACCGTTTCCGGCACATTTTCTTCTTCGACCACCTTCACGTTCGGCATCTTTTTGATGACCGCGGCGGCCTGGGCCTGCGCCTGGTTGTAGCCATAGTCGCCCTTCGAGCCGACGTAGATCACGCCGACGGTGAGCTTTTCGGCAGCGAACACGCTTTCGAGCGGCAGCAGGCTGCCGAGCGCAAGCGCGCCCGCCTGCTTGATGAAGTCGCGACGTTGAGTCATGGTGTGGTTTCCTTGAGTTGGCCGTTCTCTGCGTTCTGAATGCTGGATTTCCGATGACGGGCATCAGGCGTTCGGCTGCGGCGCGCGGTGCGCGAGATACGCGCGCCAGCCGCCGTAAGCGGTAATGTCGAGGGCGCCCGCGCCGTGCGCGATCGCCGAGGGCTCACAGACGAAGCCCTTCACGCTGCGTCCGTCGATGGTCTCGAGCGTGCCGATGGCGAGCGGCGCGGGCACGGCGGCGACGAACGCGCCGAAGGTGCGCAGCGGCACTTCCCACAGTTCGATAGCGATGGCTTCGCCTCCTGCCGCGTCGCCCGTCCGGCGCACGAGGCCGGGTTTCGGCGGCAACGTGCCGGCGAGTGCAAAGAGCTGGTATTGAGGCGCGGTCGTCGTGGCTTCGACGAAGCGCGCGCCGGCTTGCAGCAGTTGCCAGTTCAACGGCTCGCCCCGCAGATGCGCACCGACCACGGCGAGCATGACGACCGGTTCCTGGATCGGCAGCGGCTGGCTCGCGATCGCGTCGGCATCGCGTTGCTCGACGGCTTCGCTGAACAGCGCCTGAATACGCGCGCCGAGCAACGCGATCTGCTGGTCCGCGCCCGATGGGCCGATCAGCGTCACGCCCGCAGGCAGACCGTCGGCGCGCGGCACGCCGGGCACGGCGAGCGCACACAGATCGAGCAGATTGACGAAGTTCGTATAGACGCCCAGACGGCTGTTCACCTCTACCGGATTGGCCTGCACGTCGGCGATGGTCGGGTGCGTCGGCGTGGTCGGCACGATCAGCACGTCGGCGTGCTCGAAAAGCGCTGCGGCTTGGCGCCTCAGCCTCGCAAGCGCGTACTGCCCGTCGAACGCGGCGGCCGCATCGAAACGCTCCGCCTGGCCGATTACCTTCGCGACGGTTGTGTCGATATCGTGGTGATGCGTGATAAAAAACGTCCCGAGCGCGGCGCGGCGCTCGGCCACCCACGGGCCGTCGTAAAGAAGCGCGGCGACTTGCTGCAACGGCGCGAAGGCGAATGTCGACGGCGTCAACGCGAGATGCCTGGCGATGCCATCCATGGTCGCGGCGAAGGCGGCCGATGCGTGGTGGTCGTCGAAGAACGTGAGCGTGTCGGGAATCGCGATGCGCAATGGCGCGTGTTGCAAACCGCGCGAGGGCAGCGGCCTGGAGTAACCGTCGTGCGGGTCGTAGAACGCGAGCCGGTCGAGCACTTGCCAGGCATCGGCGACGTCGTGCGCGAACACCGACAGCGTATCGAGCGTGCGGCACGCCGGCACGACGCCGCGCTTGCTGACGAGCCCGAGCGACGGCTTGAGCCCCACCAACCCGTTGAAGCCCGCAGGCACGCGTCCGGAACCCGCGGTATCGGTGCCGAGCGAGAACGCGACGATGCCCGTCGCGACCGCAATCGCCGAACCGGAACTCGATCCGCCCGACACGTATTCATCGCGCGTGATCTGACGCACCGCGCCGTACGGCGAACGCGTGCCGACGAGACCCGTCGCGAACTGATCGAGATTGGTCTTGCCGACGAGAATCGCGCCCGCGTCCAGCAGACGCGCCACCGCGAACGCCGTTTCGTCCGGCGTGTAGGCGAAGGCATCGCATGCGGCGGTGGTCGGCAGCCCTGCGACGTCGACGTTGTCCTTCACCGCGAACGGCACGCCGAAGAGCGGCATGCGGGCGAAGAGCGCCGGGCCTTCGTCGGCGAGCAGACGTTCGAGTTCGGTGGCGCGCGCGACGAGCGAGGCTTCGGACACGCGAAGGATCCACGCTTCTGGACGATGCGTGGTGGCAAGACGTTGCAGCACTGTGGCGACCGTGTCGCATGGCGATGTTTCGCCTTGGTGATAAGCGTCTAGCAGCGCGCGAACCTTGAACGGAGCATTGCGTTCCATGAGTTCAATCTTGAATACAAGTTGAGCGATGGAATGCAGGCTTCGTGCCAGATTTGCTGGCATTGACCGCAAATGCTTATCCGGAAAGGCTTTGCGACTATCGACGACTATTTCCTGACGGCGCGGTCGCGCGGCGCAGAACCAGACGCGCTTCATCGTGGACCGTTTCGCGGTGTGCTTCGGTGCACTGATTCACGGCGGCTGTGCACGGCGCAGCCGCTTGCTTCAACCAGCGTGATCGACAACCACACATGGCCGCGCTCAGACACGCGCCGCCGCCATCCGGCCAGGTGTACGGCTTGCATCGGCCGGCGCTGCCCGGCAATGAACGCGCCAAATCTCGCAAATGCTCGTTGCGTCGCCGGACCATAATGTCGTCAAAAACCGCCGGGTTGACGCCCGCTCCGGCAAGGTGTGTGGGTATCGCGCTGTCCTACCCTGCCCGGCTTCGGCGATTCAATGGCCGGACTCAAACGACACCTGCTGCGTCATTTCTCTAGTTGGTGAGGGCTCCACGTGAGCCAGGGGCGAAGGCCAGAACACCGGCACCCGCCGTGAACCCGATGGGTGACTGGTGCGGATCAGTTCCGCAATCAAATGAACGAAATACCGGATGCGCCGCGACGCTTCGCTTCGCATGGGGCCTGCGACCGCTTCGCAACAACGCAAGGCCGCGCCTTGTGGATAGCGTTGTACCGCTTTGCAACGGCCTTTCAATGGGTGACAAAGCCGTCGCGCATGCTGCTCGAGCATTAGGACCAGGAACGTGAGGACGTAGGCACACATGCGGTGCGAACCAAAGTCAATGGAAAGTCCCGCCCGCAAAAGCGATCTCGTCACGGCGCAGCACAGCACAGCACAGCACAGCACAGCAATGCTCAAGAATATTCGTGCTCCCGAACGACTCACCGGTCAACACATTGTCAACATCCTCGGCATTTATCGTATCGGACACCTCACATAAATTCTTCTCCACGAAACTCAACAAGGAGAAGCGAAATGCAAATCACGGTAGTCGGATATGGGAATGTCGGCGCGGCGATGGTCAAGCAGTTGAGCGCTGCCGGTCACCAGGTTGAAGTCACCGGCCGCAAGCCCGAAGGCGCAGAAAAAGTGGCCGCGCAATTTGGCGCCAAAAGCGCGTCGCTGGCTGGTGCCGCGAAAGAGGCCGAACTCGTCGTGCTCGCCCGTGCCGTACGGCAATGCCGCCGCCGCGCTCGCCGAACTGGGATCGCTCGAAGGCAAGGTGCTGGTTGATGTGACGAACCCGCTGACCGACGACTACATGGGCCTCACCATCGGTCACACCACGTCGGCCGCCGAGGAAATCGCGAAGCTCACCGGCGCGTCGGTCGTCAAGGCGTTCAACACGCTGTTCGCTCAAGTGCTCGACGGCGGCGCGGCGTTCAGCCTGATCCCCGCATTCGGAAAGGTCGCGCTTCACGAGTTGCGCTGGCCGCAGATCAAGGCGTGGCTCGAGGAGCGCGAGTGCGGCAACAAGTCCCTCGGGAACCTCCAGTCGTGTTTGCGCTCGGCGCATCGCGGATGCGGTCGAGGAGAACCTCCTGACCGAGAACGTCATGTATGGCAAGCGCTACTCGGTCGCGCGTACGGTGCGCGCGAAAGGCAAGGAATACGAAGTAAACCCGCTCGAGCGCGATGAGGTCGAGGCGATCCTCGCGGTTGCCCCGCCTGACTTCGCGAACCTGATCAAGTTCGCGATCTGGACGGGCCTGCGCCCGAGCGAATACGTCGCGCTCGACTGGAAAGATATCGACTTTGCGAAAGGGATCATCCGCGTACGTCGCGCGATGACCGACGACGCCCGCGCGAAAGGCAAGGCGAAAGGCGAGTTCAAGGGAGAGGGAGAGGCCGAGACGACCAAGACGCTCTCGGGCAGGCGAGACGTCCAGATACTTGCGCCCGCGCGCGAGGCGTTACAGGCGCAGAAGAAACGCAACCCCGACATGAGCGGGCCGGTCTTTATCAACCCCTATACGGGACGGCGCTGGAATATCAAGAATAACATTTACCGCAACTGGACCAAGGCGCTAGAGCGCGCGAGCGTTGCCTATCGCAACCCGTACCAGACGAGGCATACGTACGGCTCGATGATGATCTCGACGGGCGAGAATCCGAGCTGGGTCTCGAGGCAGATGGGGCATTGCGATATGACCGTAACGCTCAAGTCGTACGCGCGCTGGATGCCGGTCGATACCGAGTCGATTGGCGCGCGCGCGATCGCCGCGTTTTCGCCCTCGAGCCGGAAGCTCGCGAGCGTACGCAATGCGGGATAAGGGAGAGGAAAAGCGAGGGAACCTTTCAACGCGTCGTGTTAAAACGTAGGCTACCTGAGGCTACTCGAGGCTACTTTTTTAACACAACGCGAATCTACACACTTGATTTTAAAGCGAATTTTGGTCGGGGCGAGAGGATTTGAACCTCCGACCACCTGCACCCCATGCAGGTACGCTACCAGGCTGCGCTACGCCCCGAACAGAAGAAAAATTATAACAGACACTTCATTCGATTAGAACCGCTCGACACGAACAAAGCGAACAAGTCCATGAATTAGTGGCCCAGCAGATCGATTACGTTCTGCAGTTCCTTGCGTAACTTCTCGACATCGACCGCAACCGTTGCCGCCGATGCCTGCACCTGACCCGCGACTCCGGCGGTAGCCTCACCCTCTTCGACCACCGCATCCGGCCCACCGCCGCCATGCGAATCGAGCCGGTTGCGCGCCCCGTTGATCGTAAAACCCTGCTCGTACAGCAACTCTCGAATCCGCCGGATCAGCAGCACCTCGTGATGCTGATAATACCGACGATTGCCGCGCCGCTTGACCGGCCTCAACTGGGTGAACTCCTGCTCCCAGTAACGCAGCACGTGAGGCTTTACCCCACAAAGTTCGCTGACCTCACCAATCGTGAAGTACCGCTTCGCCGGAATCGGAGGCAAGACGACTTTTTCGATAGTCGCTGTCATCGTCAGTTAGCCGTGGTGGGTTGCCCGAAAGCGCGCCAGTCAATCAGCGCGCGAAGCTCGCTTCGGCGCCGTTTTCGACGAGCGCCTTCAGCTTTTGACTTGCATGAAACGTCACCACGCGACGTGCCGCGATCGGAATCGCCTCGCCCGTCTTCGGATTTCTGCCGGGACGCTGCGGTTTGTCACGCAACTGGAAGTTGCCGAAGCCCGACAGCTTCACGCTGTCGCCGCTCTCGAGCGCATCGCGGATCACCTCGAAGAACGCCTCGACCATGTCCTTCGCTTCCCGCTTGTTGAGCCCGACATTGTCGAACAGCAACTCGGCAAGTTCCGCCTTGGTGAGTGTCGGCGTTTCATTGGAAACGACGGCGGATGATGTCGGAATATCTCGAATCATGGCGCTGCGTTGCGCCGTAAGAAGGGCTTCGAAATCACTCGAGTTCATTTCATTCATATCTATCAAATGGCGCGCCAAGCGTAAAACAATGGATGCGGAAACAGCCGTGCAATTGTTAAATGCGGGTTATCCGCGCAACCGTGCGCCATATACTCGAGCTAGACGTTCCACCAGAGTTTGAATAGCCAGATCGACCGTTTCATCCTGAAGGGTTCCGCCAGTATCTTGCAAGGTCACCCGGAACGCAAGGCTTTTCTCGTGCGCGGCCA
The DNA here is from genome assembly GCF_050434105.1 of Paraburkholderia sp. 40. Classification (NCBI taxonomy): domain Bacteria; kingdom Pseudomonadati; phylum Pseudomonadota; class Betaproteobacteria; order Burkholderiales; family Burkholderiaceae; genus Paraburkholderia; species Paraburkholderia sp. 40. Next base: position 1,675,402 of record NZ_JBNPVY010000004.1, read on the forward strand.
GACCACCGGAAGTGTTTGATTTTGGACGAAATTCGTCGAAAAGTGCAACCTTCTGGACAGCCTTGCAGGCCGGTTCGGACTGGGCCTTCTGAAGCTCGTCGAGCAGCGCCTGAACCTCGATTTTCTGATCGACGACCACCGCAATATCACGTCGTACCGGCGGGAATTTTGAAACTTCCGACGGAATCGGCAATACCCGTTGCATTAATGCCTCCGCTTCGATTTCAAACAGAATCGGCGCATGCGGCAAATCATATTTTTGCATCCAGCGCGGATGCAATTCGCCAATCCAGCCCACTGCGCGACCATTCAATTCGATACGCGCGCTGCGTCCCGGATGCAGCGCCGGATGCTCGGCCTGTACGAACCGCGCGACCGCCGGTGCGACCAGCGCTTCGAGGTCGCCCTTCACGTCGAAGAAGTCGACGGCACGCGTCGGTGCGCCCCACTGCTCGTCGAGCGCGGGCCCATAGGCGAGCGCGCCGATCATCTTCGGCTGCGCGAAACCTTCGACGGTCAGCTCGCCGGCCTTGATCGACGGATCGTGCAGGAATACGCGACCTGCTTCAAACACGCGCACGCGGTCCGCCGCGCGACGGTTCAGATTCGTGCGCAACACATGAATCAGGCTGCCGAACAACGTCGTGCGCATCACCGACAGCTGGCTCGCGATCGGGTTGATCAGACGCACGGGGTTGCTGTTGCCTGCGAAGTCCTGCTCCCACTCCGCGTCGACGAAGCTGAAGTTCACCGTTTCCGCGTAGTCGCGCGCGGCGAGCGCATGACGGATCGCGTGGATGGAGCGTTGCGTCTCGTTGGTCGCGCGCATTTCGCTGGTCGCGACCGGCGGGCGCGCCGGAATCTTTTCGAAGCCGTGGATACGCGCGACCTCTTCGATCAGGTCCTCTTCGATTTCGATATCGAAGCGATACGACGGCGGCATCACCGAGAACGTATCGCCGTCACGCTCGAACGAGAGGCCGAGGCGCGTGAAGATCTGCGCGATTTCATCGGCGCCGATCGCGACGCCGATGATGCGGTTCGCGCGCGAAACGCGCATCGTCACGGGCGCGCGCTTCGGGACGTTGACGATCTGATCGTCGACCGGACCCGCTTCGCCGCCGCAGATGTCGAGGATCAGCTGCGTGATGCACTCGATATGATCGACGGTGCTGGCATAGTCGACGCCGCGCTCGAAGCGATGACCCGCATCGGTCGAGAAGTTGTACTTGCGCGAGCGGCCACGAATGCTGTCGGGCCACCAGAACGCGGCCTCGAGATAGATGTTGGTGGTGTCGAGCGTGACCGCGGTGCTGTCGCCGCCCATGATGCCCGCGAGGCTTTCGATATGCTGCTCGTCGGCGATCACACCGACCGTTTCGTCGAGCTCGACCGTGTTCCCGTTCAGCAGCTTCAGCGTTTCGCCCTTGCGGCCCCAGCGTACGTCCATGCCGCCGTGGATCTTGTCGAGATCGAACACGTGCGACGGACGCCCCAGCTCGAGCATCACATAGTTCGAGATGTCGACGAGCGCGGAAATGCTGCGCTGGCCGGAGCGCTCGAGACGCTCGACCATCCATTGCGGCGACTTCGCGCGCGCATTGACGCCGCGAATCACGCGGCCCGAGAAACGGCCGCACAGATCGGGCGCGGAGATTTTCACGGGCAGCGTTTCGTTGAGCGTGACCGGAGCCGGCTTGATTTCTAGCGGACGCAGCGGCGCTCCGGTAATCGCCGACGTTTCTCGCGCGACGCCGAATACCGACAGACAGTCGGCCTTGTTCGGCGTCAGCTTGATTTCAAAAACGGTGTCGTCGAGATTGAGCGTATCGCGGATGTCCTGGCCGATCGGCGTGTCTTCCGGCAGTATCATCAGACCGCTGTGATCTTCGGAGAGCTTCAGCTCGCGCGCCGAGCACAGCATGCCCTGGCTTTCCACGCCGCGCAGCTTCGACAGCTTGATCGCGAACGGTGGGCCGCCCTCTTCGGCCGGCGGCAGTTGCGCGCCGACCAGCGCGACCGGCACCTTGATGCCGGGTGCAACATTCGGCGCGCCGCACACGATGTTCAGCGTCGCGCCGGTGCCAGCGTCGACCTGACACACGTTGAGCTTGTCCGCATCCGGGTGCTTGACGACTTCCAGCACCTGGCCGACGACGATCTTCGAGGTCGGCGGCGCGGCCGTCCGCAGGTCTTCGACTTCGAGACCCGCCATCGTCAACGCGCGCGACAACTCGTCGGTGGTCAGTTGCGGATCGACAAAAGTTCTGAGCCAGGATTCCGGAAATTGCATGGTTCTGTGTACGTTGTGATCAGGTTAGGTCCACGTCCGGCAGATGCTTCGCAAAGCCCGGTGGTCTTGCGCCGGTTCAGCGAGCTCTGCCGGGGACGCTCGCGGCGCGCACCAGGTGCGCTGCCGCGATTTATGCTTCGTCGCGCTCGCGCGCGCCGGGTCACGCGAATTGACGCAGGAAACGCAGGTCGTTTTCGAAAAACAGGCGCAGGTCCTGCACGCCGTAACGCAGCATCGTGAGACGCTCGAGGCCACTGCCGAAAGCGAAGCCGATGTAGCGCTCCGGGTCGAGACCCATGTTGCGGATCACAGTCGGATGCACCTGGCCGGAGCCCGAAATTTCGAGCCACTTGCCCGCGTTCTTGCCCGTTTCGAACTGCATGTCGATCTCGGCCGACGGTTCGGTGAACGGGAAATACGACGGACGGAAGCGCACGAGAATGTCGTCGCGCTCGAAGAATTTCTTCAGGAAGTCGGTATAGACGCCCTTCAGGTCCGCGAAGCTGATGTTCTCGTCAATCCACAGGCCTTCGACCTGGTTGAACATTGGTGAATGCGTCGCGTCGCTATCCACGCGATACGTGCGGCCAGGCACGATCACCTTTATCGGCGGCGAGTTGGTGCGCGCGTAGCGCACCTGCATCGGGCTCGTATGCGTGCGCAGCAGCAGTGGGCGGCCGTCGGCATCCTTGCCGTCGACGTAGAAGGTGTCCTGCATCGAACGCGCCGGATGGTTTTCCGGGCTGTTCAGCGAGGTGAAGTTGTACCAGTCGGTTTCGATCTCGGGGCCGTCGGCCACGTCGAATCCGATCGTACGGAAAATCTGTTCGACGCGCTCCCAGGTGCGCATCACCGGGTGCAGGCTACCCGCATTGGCGCCGCGGCCCGGCAGCGTGACGTCGATCGCTTCAGCAGCGAGACGCTGGTTCAGAAGTGCGTCGGCGAGCGCCTGACGACGTGCCGTCAGCGCGGCTTCAACCTGTTGCTTGACGAGGTTGATCCGTGCGCCTTCGGTCTTGCGCGCTTCGGGATCGAGTTTGCCAAGGCCCTTCAACAGCTCGGTCAGCGCACCCGCCTTACCGAGAAAGCGCGCTTTCTCGTTCTCGAGGGTGGTGACGTCGGAGGCTTCTGCGAAGGCTTTTTGCGCGTCGGCGACAATCTGGTCCAGATCCATTGATCCCATCATTTCAACGTCAGTGTTCTATCGAAACAAACCTGGTTCTACCAACAAAAACGGGGCTCGGTGAGGAGCCCCGTTTTTGTTGCAGCGTCACCGAGACTACCGGATGTTCGCTGCAACGAACCACGCAGTTTTAATTGCCAGAAGCGCAATCAGGCTGCAACGGCGGCTTTCACCTGCTGAACGATCGCAGCAAAAGCAGCCTTGTCGAACACAGCCATGTCGGCCAGCACCTTACGGTCCAGTTCGATCGACGCCTTCTTCAGGCCGTTGATGAACACGCTGTACGTCATGTCGTGCTGACGCACCGCCGCGTTGATACGCGTGATCCACAGTGCGCGGAACACACGCTTCTTGTTGCGGCGGTCGCGGTAGGCGTATTGGCCTGCGCGCATGACCGCTTGCTTGGCGATGCGATAGACGTTATTGCGACGGCCGCGGTAACCCTTGGCCAGCTTGATGATCTTCTTGTGACGGGCCCGTGCGGTAACCCCACGTTTTACTCGAGGCATGTTTCGCTCCTATGAGTGTCGGTTAAGGGTTAAGCGAACGGCAGCATTGCGCGAACGGAGTTCAGATCGGAATCGTGAACTGCCGTGGAGCCGCGCAGATGGCGTTTGTTCTTGGTGGTCTTCTTGGTAAGAATGTGACGCTTGAAGGCTTGACCGCGCTTGACGGTACCGCCCGGACGCACCACGAAGCGCTTTGCAGCGCTCTTCTTGGTCTTCATCTTCGGCATGACAACTCCATTATTAGATGGACATGGGTGTGCGGTCGGCCAGATGGCCATTTCCCGCCCTTCGAAACCCATTCCACTTGGTATGCAGACCGCCGATACCGCCAGCGGCCGCTTTTCGGGAACCACTGCGCACTTGCATGCGCGACGTTCCGAAACCTTCCGACACCAAGCCGGACACCCAGCACAGCATCAAACAACCTTGCGCCTCCGGAGCGCGCGCCACATGGCACGCCGCCGCTCCGGCCAACTGCTTCGCGCTTACTTCTTTTTCTTCGGAGCGAGCACCATGATCATCTGGCGCCCTTCCATTTTCGGCATCTGCTCGACCTGACCGACTTCGTCGAGGTCGGTGCGCAGGCGTTCGAGCATGCGCATGCCGATTTCCTGGTGAGCCATTTCGCGGCCACGGAAACGCAACGTGATTTTCGTCTTGTCGCCATCTTCGAGGAAGCGGACGAGGTTGCGCAGCTTGACGTTGTAATCACCGTCGTCGGTACCTGGGCGGAATTTGACTTCCTTGACCTGGATGACCTTCTGCTTGAGCTTGGCCTCGTGTTGCTTCTTCGCTTCCTGGTACTTGAACTTGCCGTAGTCCATCAAGCGGCAAACCGGCGGAACCGCTTGCGGAGCGATTTCGACCAGATCTACGTCCTGCTGTTCCGACATGCGGAACGCATCAGCGAGTTTCACGATGCCGAGCGGTTCGTTCTCGACGCCGACCAGTCGCACCTCGGGTGCTGTAATTTCACCGTTGATGCGGTGCGCAGACTTATCAGTAGCGATGTTACGTTTCCTCTAAAAATTAAAAAAAACGAGCCGGGTACCAAGTGGCTCAGTTGAACGACTGCACCTCCTGGCGCAGACGCTCAATGAAGGTGTCAACAGGCATTACACCCATATCGACACCACCACGGGCACGCACGGCTACTGTTTGCGCTTCACGCTCCTTGTCGCCGACCACCAACAGGTACGGGACCTTTTCCAGCGTGTGCTCGCGTATTTTATAGCTAATCTTCTCGTTGCGCAAATCGGCCTCGACTCTAACCCCTTGTTTTTGCAACGATTGGGCTAGCGCGTGCGCGTATTCGGCCTGACTTTCCGCAATATTCATCACAACGACCTGCATCGGCGCGAGCCAAGCGGGCATTGCACCAGCATGGTGCTCGATCAGAATCCCGAGGAAACGCTCCATCGATCCGACGATCGCCCGGTGCAGCATGATCGGGCGACGGCGACTGTTGTCTTCGGCAACGTATTCGGCACCCAGCCGCTCCGGCAACACCATATCGAGCTGCAGCGTACCGCACTGCCACGAGCGGCCGAGCGCGTCCTTGATGTGATACTCGACCTTCGGGCCGTAGAATGCACCCTCGCCGGGCAACTCTTCCCACGTGACGCCGCAGGCCGTCAGCGCCTCGCGCAGTCCCTGCTCCGCGCGATCCCAAGTTTCGTCGGTGCCGGCGCGCGCATCGGGGCGCAGTGACAGCTTGATCTCGACGTTATCAAAGCCGAAGTCGCGGTAGACGCTCATTGCCAGCGTGTTGAACGCGATCGATTCGCTGATGAACTGATCTTCGGTACAGAAAATATGCGCGTCGTCCTGCACGAAGCCGCGCACACGCATCAGTCCATGCAGCGCGCCCGACGATTCGTTCCGATGGCACGAGCCGAACTCCGCGTAACGCAGCGGCAGATCGCGATACGAGCGCAGACCGTGGTTGAACACCTGCACGTGACCGGGGCAGTTCATCGGCTTGATCGCGTAGTCGCGCTTTTCCGATTCCGTCGTGAACATGTTTTCACGATAGTTCTGCCAATGGCCCGACGCTTCCCACAGCGAGCGGTCCATGATCAACGGCGTCTTGATTTCTAGGTAGCCGGCGTCGTTCACGCGACGGCGCATGTACTGCTCGACTTGCTGCCACAGCGTCCAGCCGCGCGGATGCCAGAACACCATGCCCGGCGACTCGTCCTGCATGTGGAACAGGTCGAGCTGCTTGCCAAGCTTGCGATGGTCGCGCTTCTCGGCTTCTTCGAGCATGTGGAGATACGCTTCCTGGTCTTCCTTCTTCGTCCAGGCCGTGCCGTAAATGCGCTGCAGTTGCTCGTTCTTCGAGTCGCCACGCCAGTACGCGCCCGCGACTTTCATCAGCTTGAAGACCTTCAGCTTGCCGGTGGACGGCACGTGGGGGCCGCGGCACAGGTCCGTGAAGCCGCCATGCGAGTACAGTTTGATTTCGTCGCTAGCGGGGATCGATTCGATGATCTCGGCCTTGTACTTTTCACCGATGCTCTTGAAGTACTCGACCGCTTCGTCGCGGGACACCACGCGACGCGACACCGGCTCGTCCCTCTTCGAGAGTTCTTGCATGCGCTTTTCGATCTTTTCGAGATCTTCCGGCGTGAAAGGACGGTTATAGTAGAAGTCGTAATAGAAACCGTTGTCGATGACCGGGCCGATCGTGACCTGCGCTTCCGGGTACAGATCCTTCACCGCGTACGCGAGCAGGTGCGCCGTCGAGTGGCGAATGATATCGAGACCGTCTGCGTCCTTTTCCGTGACGATGGCGAGCGCCACGTCGTGATCGATCAGCGCGGACGTATCGACCAACTCCCCGTCGATCTTGCCGCCGAGCGCGGCTTTCGCGAGACCGGGGCCGATCGAGGCGGCCACTTCGGCGACGGTCACCGGATGCTCGTACTGTCGAACAGAACCGTCAGGCAAACGTATCGAAACCATTGCGTTCTCCGTGGTGCCGACCGGCGGCGGCACATACAACCGGGGTCAAAAAGATAAAAAAAATGCGGCCCCGCTTTCGAGGGGCCGCATTCACATTTTATGCAAACTTCACTGGCGAAAGTGGTCCTCGACTAGCGTCGTTCCGAAGTGGTTTCGGTCAACGTTCGCGGTGTCATAACCGTATTCGCCTTTTTGCGCTCAAAGCGCTTACTGCAGCTTGCGAAACCCCAGCGAGGCCGGAATTTCATTTTCGTTGGTAGGCTCGATTGGACTCGAACCAACGACCCCCACCATGTCAAGGTGGTGCTCTAACCAGCTGAGCTACGAGCCTGAAGAGACGAGAGTATATGGGGTATAGCGCAGCTTGGCAAGTACTTTTATGCAGCGACTTTAATCCGTCGCGCCACTAGCGGGGCTTTTTCCAACCGCCCGCGCCTCAGTTCTTGCGCGCCGCCCGCACGACACCCGTGATCTCGCCCAGCAGCGTGCACGCGCGCTGAATCTGCGCGGAGCTCGACACCTCGACGGTAAATTGCATGAACGCGGCAGTGCGGCGCGATTGCGTCCTTACGCCGATCACGTTCATCTTTTCCCGCGCGAATACTTCGGAGATATCGCGCAGCAGACCTTGCCGGTCCGTCGCCTCGATGCTGAGGTCGACCGGGTAGACGGAGTGGCCGCGGCCGCTCATCACGTCCGCCGACCACGCCGTCTGAAGCACGCGCTCCGGCGCGCGCTCCTCCATGCGGCGGAACGTCGCGCAGTCGCTGCGATGAACCGACATGCCCTTGCCTCGCGTAACGAATCCGCAGATGTCGTCGGGCGGCGCCGGCCGGCAGCAGCGCGCGAGCTGGGTGAGCAACGCATCGACGCCGACCACCAGCACCCCCGTGGATGCGCCGCGCGCGACGCTCGCGCCGCTGCTGCGTTTCTCGAACTTCTCCGGCGCATCGACCTCGGGCTCGGGCGGCGGCGCATCCTGCAACGCCTGCTCGACGAGCCTCAGACTGAACTCCTCCTTGCCGACCACGGAGAACAGGTCGTCGGTGGTCTTGAAACCGAGCCGCGCGGCCAGTTGATCGAGATTGACCGAGGTCTTGCCTTCGCGCTGCAGGGTTTTTTCAACCATCGCGCGACCGTTCGCGATGTGCTCCTGTAACTCCACCGCGTTGAACCATGCGCGCACCTTCTGCCGCGCGCGCGGGCTTTGCAGATAGCCAAGTTGCGGATTAAGCCAGTCGCGCGACGGACCGCCCTCCTTCACCGCCACGACCTCGACCGTCTGGCCGTTCTGCAGCGGCGTGTTGAGCGGCACCATCGCGCCGTCGACGCGCGCGCCGCGGCAACGATGCCCAAGCTCGCTGTGCAGGTGAAACGCGAAGTCGATCGGCGTCGCGCCGTGCGGCAACGGAATCACGCGCGCCTGCGGCGTCAGCACGTAGATGTGATCGTCGTCGAGCGTGGCCTGGCGCAACTGCTCCCACGGCTGTGCCGAGCCCGCTTCGCCATGTTCGCCCTCGGAGACTTCGTCCTTCCATGCGAGCAGCTGTCGCAGCCAGGCGATCTTCTCGTCGTATTTCTCGCTCGCGGTGAACGTGCCACCATAGCCGCGCGCACCCGCTTCCTTGTAGCGCCAGTGCGCTGCCACGCCGTATTCGGCGAAGCGATGCATTTCCTGCGTGCGGATCTGCACTTCGAACGCGCGGCCGTCGTCGCCGATCACGACGGTGTGCAGCGACTTGTAGCCGTTCGGCTTCGGCCGGGAGATGTAATCGTCGAACTCCTTCGGCACCGGCTGCCACAGGTTGTGCACGATGCCGAGCACGGTGTAGCAGTCCTTGATGTCCGGCACGATCACGCGAAACGCGCGCACGTCGTACAACTCGGCGAAGTCCAGCTCCTTACCGCGCATCTTGCGCCAGATGCTGTAGATATGCTTCGGCCGACCGCTCACTTCCGCTCGGATATGCGCGGCGGCCAGCTCCTGCTGCAGGCGTTCGATCGCCTGCGCGACATAGCTCTCGCGCTCGACGCGCTTCTCGTCGAGCAGTTTCGCGATGCGCTTGTAGGTGTCCGGCTCCTCGAAACGGAACGCGAGGTCCTCGAGCTCCCACTTCAATTGCCAGATACCGAGGCGGTTCGCGAGCGGCGCGTAGATATCGAGGGTTTCGCGTGCGACGTCGGGCGACGGCGTGAGCTTCGCGGCCGCGTAATAACGCAGCGTTTGCAGCCGCGACGCGAGGCGGATCAGCACGACGCGAATGTCCTGCGCGAACGCGAGCAGCATTTTGCGCAGCGCCTCGACCTGCACGCGGCGCGCAGCCTGCGCGTCACGCCCGGCCTCGGGCATCGCGTTTTGCGCCGCGCGCGAACTGACCGTGCCGAGCCGCAGCAGCTTGCGTACGTCGCCGACCAGTTGGGCGACTTCTTCGCCGAAGTCGTCGGCGATCACGCGCTCCGGATCGCGCAGATGCGGTGTCAGCGCAAACAGCGCAGCGGCCAGCACCGCCGGCGGATCGACGTTGAGCTTGCGCATGATCGACGCGGTGCCCGCCGCGTGATCCGCGAGCAATTCGCCCGACGACAGCCGCACCTCGCCCGCATGTTCGCGCACGAACGCCATCGCTTCGTCGAAGGAACGATGGGGATGAGGCGCGCTCGGAACGGTATCGGTGTTCATGGTGCGACGGCCCGCCGGGCCAGACGATTCAACGAAAAATCAACCACGGTGCTGCCGGACGGCCGCGACTCAGTTGCGCTGCGCCGCGATCACGACGATTTCGACGAGGCACTTCGAATTCGCGAGCTTTGCCTCGACGGTCGCGCGCGGCGGCGTGTCGCCCTGCGCGACCCACTCGTCCCACACGGCGTTCATGCCGGCGAAATGCGCCATGTCCGAGATATAGATCTGCACCGACAGCAACAGCGACTTGTCGCTGTTCGCTTCGGCGAGCAGACGGTCGATGTGGCCGAGCACTTCGCGCGTCTGGCCGGCGATGTCCTGATCGTCGTCTTCGGCGATCTGACCCGCGAGGTACACGGTGCCGTTGTGCACGGCCATTTCCGAGAGACGCTTGCCGACGTGATAACGAATGACTGCCATGAAAAGTCCTGAGCTGAGGGGTTAATCGAACTACGTCCCACACGACACTGCCGATGAAAACGTCATGCGGAACTCAATATTATGACGCGTTCGCGGCCTGACCGATGAAGAACTCCCTCGCGAGCGCGATCTGGTCCGCCGCCAGGAACGCCGGCGCATGCCCGACGCCGGCGATCTCCACGCTCGATGCGGCACGCGCGGTCGACACCATCTTCGCGACCGTTTCACGCGACAGCAAATCCGACTGCTCGCCGCGCACCACCAGCACCGGCCCCTGGAACGACGCGAGCGAATGCCACAGCGCCGCCTCGCCGAGCTTCGCCGCTTCCTCGGTGACCGCCGCGAACGGCTGCGCGATGCGCGGGTCATAGCGCAGCACCCATGCGCCGTCCTCTTCGCGCAGCAACGGCGTATTGATTTCGCGCCATTCGTCCGGAGTCAGCGGTCCGAAGCTCTGCGCGAGCTGCGCGGCATAGTCAACGCCCTGCTGCAGCGTTTCGAAGCGCGCGGGCTTGCCAAGGTAATCGCCGATGCGCTTGACCGCGACCGGCTCCAGATGCGGCCCGACGTCGTTCAGCAGCAGCTTGCGGATCGGCGTGTCCGGCAGGCCGGCGAGCCCCATGCCGATCAGGCCGCCCATCGAGGTGCCGAACCAGTCGACGGTGTCGACGTCGAGCCGCGCGATCAGTGTGACCATGTCGGCGACGTACTGCGGCACCGCGTATAAGTTGGGGTTCGCGAGCCACGACGACAAGCCCCGGCCAACCACGTCCGGGCACACCACGCGATAGGTGTCCGCGAAGTTGGCGGCGAGGCGGTCGAAATCGCGCCCCGATCGCGTGAGTCCGTGCACGCACAGCAACACGCGCGGATTGTCCGGGTCGCCCCACTCGGTATAGGCGACGCGATGCAGGCCGGCAGCGCTCGCGCACCGCACGTAACGTTGACGCGGCGCGGGCCGCCCGGTGGTGGAAGCGGAAGTCGTTGCGGTCATCTCGTGTCCTTGCAAAGACGCTGCGGATTGGGCTGCAAACGATTGTAAACCGCTTCGTCGCGCGGCAAGCATCGGCCAGAAGGCTTAGGAAGGTCGATCCAACCGTCCGGCGCATCCGCCGCCGCGCGCCAAAAACAGAACGGGCGAGACTCACGTCTCGCCCGTCCGGAACACACCGTTGCCGCCGCGCGGTCGCGCCGACGCGCGCAGCGGCGTTTCAACCCGCGTCAGCTCACCGCGCTCACATCGAGCGGTGCGCCGGTTTTCGCCTTGATTTCGTCGACGCTCACACCCGGCGCGAGTTCGGTCACTTTCAAGCCGTTTTCGGTCACTTCGATCACGCCGAGATCGGTGATGATCTCGTCGACCACACCCACGCCGGTCAGCGGCAGCGTGCATTCTTCGAGGATCTTGTGCTGGTCGCCCTTCGCGACATGCTCCATCAGCACGACCACTCGCTTGACGCCTGCGACCAGGTCCATCGCGCCGCCCATGCCCTTGATCATCTTGCCCGGGATCATCCAGTTCGCGAGATCGCCCTTCCTGCTGATCTGCATCGCACCGAGAATCGCGAGATTGATGTGGCCGCCGCGAATCATCGCGAACGAATCCGCCGAAGAGAAAATCGACGAACCGGGCAACGTCGTCACCGTTTGCTTGCCGGCGTTGATCAGGTCGGCGTCGACTTCGTCTTCGGTCGGCGACGGGCCGATACCGAGCAGACCGTTCTCCGACTGCAGCCACACTTCGACGCCCGTCGGCACGTGGTTCGCGACCAGCGTCGGCAAGCCGATGCCGAGGTTCACGTAAAAGCCGTCCTGCAGTTCCTTCGCCGCGCGCGCGGCCATTTCGTCACGAGTCCATGCCATGATCAGTCTCCTTTCGCGCGGACGACGCGTTGTTCGATGCGTTTTTCCGGATGCGCATTCAGCACGATGCGCTGCACGAAGATGCCAGGCGTATGGATCGCGTCCGGATCGAGCTCGCCCACTTCGACGATCTCTTCGACTTCCGCGACGGTGATGCGGCCCGCCATCGCGCACATCGGATTGAAGTTGCGCGCGGTGCGGCGATAGATCAGGTTGCCGGCCTTGTCGGCCTTCCATGCCTTGACGAGCGCGACATCGGCGGTCAGCGAATGTTCGAGCACGTAGTGGTTCTCGCCGAACTGGCGGGTTTCCTTGCCCTCGGCGATCTGCGTGCCGTAGCCGGTGTTCGTGAAAAACGCCGGGATGCCCGAGCCGCCCGCGCGCAGCTTCTCGGCGAGCGTGCCTTGCGGCGTGAATTCGAGCTCGAGTTCGCCGGCCAGGTACTGGCGCTCGAACTCCTTGTTTTCGCCGACGTACGACGAGATCATCTTTTTGATCTGACGCGTCTCGAGCAGCAGGCCGAGGCCGAAACCGTCGACGCCCGCGTTGTTGCTGATGCAGGTGATGCCCTGCACCTTCGAATCGCGCAGCGCACCGATCAGCGCCTCAGGAATGCCGCATAACCCGAAGCCGCCGACGGCGAACGTCTGCCCGTCCTTGACGATGTCCTTCAGCGCCTCGGCGGCGCCTGGATAGACCTTGTTCATCTGTATGTCCCTTCCTCTATGGAAACCCGAAACCTGTACGTGGTCCGCCGGATCATTGCGGCTGATATCGCAACGGGCGAACTTCACGTCGCCTCACGATACCGCTACGTCATTCTAGTCATCCGCGGCTTGAGCCGCGTTGTCATCCGCCCGAAAGAGTACGCTGGGCCCGCCATGCGGCACAATACGCAAAAATACATAAGTACTTGCCGCCCGCCCATGCCCGCCCTGGATTACCGCACTGCGTTTCACCTCGCGCCGATCGGACTCGTGCTGTCCCGCGAGCGGACCATCGAAGACTGCAACGACGAGCTAGCGTCGATATTCGGCTACGCGCGCGACGCGCTGATCGGTCAGTCGTTCCAGGTGTTGTATCCATCGGCGGATGAGTTCGAGCGGATCGGCGCGCGCATTCCGCCGATCATGACCGCGCAAGGCAGCTACGCGGACGACCGGATCATGAAGCGCGCGAACGGCGAGCTGTTCTGGTGTCACGTGACGGGCCGCGCGCAGCAGCGCACCGACCCGCACGCGGCGGGTGTCTGGACCTTCGAGGATTTGAGCGCAACCCGGCGGGTCGCGGTGGAACTGACGCCACGCGAGCGCGAAATCGCCGCGCAACTGGTGACGGGCAAGACCAGCAAGCAGATCGGCCGCGTGCTCGACATCAGCCCGCGCACGGTCGACGTCTACCGCGCGCGGCTCATGCGCAAATACGATACGGGCAATGCGACCGAGCTGTTGCAGCGGCTGCTCGGAGATTGAGAGAGGGCGTTTGAAGCGCGCGACAGCGCTGTCAAGCCGCGCGCTCAGGCCGCCTTGACGAGCGCCGCGCTCTCGATGGCCGCGCGCAGTACGTCAGGCACCGGCACCGACTTGCCCGCCGCGTAGTCGATCCACACGCATCGCGCGGCGCCTCGCGCATAGAGCGTATCCGGCTCATCGGCGCGCAGGAGCTCGAAAGCCGTATCGAAGCTGCTGCGCCCCGGTGTCGCCACCGACATCCGGCCGATCACGTCGCCCGGATAGTGCAGCTGCTTCAGAAACTCCATCGACGCATTGACGATCACCGGCCCCTGCCCGTCCGCGCGCTGGCCGACAAAGTCCATGTGCTCGAACCAGGAAATCCGCACCTGCTCCATGTAGCGGAAATAAACCGTGTTGTTGACGTGACCGAAGGCGTCCATGTCGCCCCAGCGGATCGGCATCGTCATTTCGAAAACTGCGTGAAAATCGCTCATTCTGTACTTCCGTTCTTCCTTTTTCTGCCTGATTGTTGAAACTTTGGACGACCCGCTCACGCGAGTCCGAAGCCGTCGTCGGCGACGATCACCGAGCCGTTGATGAACTGCGATTCATCCGCCGCGAGCAGCAGGAGCAGCCCATCGAGATCCTCCGGCTTGCCGACCCGATGACGCGGCAGCATCGCCACGAGTTTCTGGCCCTGATCGGTCGACCAGTGGTGATGGTTGATCTCGGTGTCGATATACCCGGGGCAGATCGCGTTCACATTGATGCCGTGCTTGCCCCACTCGAGCGCCATCGCCTTCGTCATGTGGACGACCGCGGCCTTGCTCATCGAATACAGGCCGATTTGCGGCAGCACGCGCAAGCCCGCCATCGACGCGATGTTGATGATCCGGTACGACGGCTTCTGCGCGTTGTTGCCGCGCATGATCATGCGCTTGGCGACTTCCTGCGCCACGAAAAACGCGCCGCGCGTATTCGTGTCGAACACGTATTCGAAGTCCGCCGGCGTGACCTCGGACAACTTCTGCGTGGTCGACACGCCCGAGTTGTTGACGAGGATATCGATGGTGCCGGCCTCGGTCTCCGCATGCGCGACCGCCGACTTGATGCTCTGATAGTCGGTCACGTCGAGCGACACGACGTGCGCGGCGCCGCCGGACGCCTCGATTTCCGCGCGCAGCTCCTTGAGCCGCTCGGTACGTCGGCTCGCCAGCACGACCTTCGCGCCGCGCCTGCGACAGCACCTGCGCGAAGCGCTTGCCCAGCCCGCTCGAGGCGCCCGTAATCAGCGCGACCTTGCCTTCCAGATTGATCGAACGGCCCATTGTCTTTCCTTGTTCGGTTGTGGTGACAACTGCGGTTGACGGGTTCGGTAGGACCCGACTAAGGGTCTATACCGTATCATGAAATAGTACGGTCGTGCTAATCTGTGGCTTTCAGGTTGCGGCGCGGGAATCGATCGCCCACAATACGAACCCGAAAAAAGCATTCTAACGGTAAGAGGAGCATCAATGACCCCCGCAAGTCTCATTGAGCAGTACGGCCCGCGCGAGTCGATGGAGTATGACGTCGTCATCGTCGGCGGTGGCCCTGCGGGCCTGTCGGCGGCCATTCGCCTGAAGCAGCGCGCCGCCGAACGAGGCGCTGACATTGGCGTGTGCGTACTCGAAAAAGGCTCTGAGATCGGGGCCCATATTCTGTCGGGCGCGGTGATGGACCCGCGCGCGCTGACCGAGCTGATCCCGGACTGGAAGGAAAAAGGCGCGCCGCTGACGGTCGACGTGACCGAAGACCGCTTCCTGTTCCTGTCGGAGACGGGCGCGAAGAGCGTGCCGACCTGGGCGCTGCCGGACAATTTCAAGAACCACGGCAACTACGTGATCAGCCTCGCGAACGTGACGCGCTGGCTGGGTCAGCAGGCCGAGGCGCTCGGCGTCGAGATATTCCCTGGCTTTCCGGCGGCCGAAGTGCTGTACAACGACGACGGCTCGGTCAAGGGCGTCGCGACCGGCAACCTCGGCATCGGCAAGGACGGCGAACCGACCGGGAACTTCCAGCTCGGCATGGAGTTGCACGCAAAGTACACGCTGTTCTGCGAAGGCGCGCGCGGCCACCTCGGCCGCCAGCTGAACGAGAAGTTCAAGCTGCGCGACGGCGTCGATCCGCAGGTGTACGGCATCGGTATCAAGGAGCTGTGGGAGATCGATCCCGCCAGGCACAAGCCGGGTCTGGTGATGCACACGGCCGGCTGGCCGCTCGAAAACGACACGTACGGCGGCTCGTTCCTCTACCACATGGACAACAACCAGGTCGTGGTCGGCTTCGTGGTCGGCCTCGGCTATTCGAATCCGTATCTGTCGCCGTTCGAGGAATTCCAGCGCTACAAGACGCATCCGGCGATCCGCGCGATTCTCGAAGGCGGCAAGCGCGTGTCCTACGGCGCGCGCGCGATCACCGCGGGCGGCCTGATGTCGTTGCCGAAGCTGGTGTTCCCGGGCGGTGCGCTGGTCGGCGACGACGCGGGTTTCCTGAACGCGTCGCGCATCAAGGGTTCGCACGCCGCGATCAAGACCGGCATGCTCGCCGCCGATGCCGCGTTCGACGCCGTCCAGGCCGGCCGTCAGTCGGACGAACTGAGCGCCTACCCGGAAGCGTTCAAGACGTCGTGGCTCTACACCGAGCTGTATCGCGCGCGTAACTTCAAGCAGTGGATGAGCAAGGGTCTCTACCTCGGCACGCTGATGGTCGGTCTCGAGCAGAAGCTGCTTGGCGGCAACGTGCCGTGGACGCTGCATCATCAGCATTCCGATCATGAAATGCTGAAGCCGGCTTCTCAGTGCAAGCCGATCGCGTATCCGAAGCCGGACGGCAAGCTGACGTTCGACCGGCTGTCCTCGGTGTTCATCTCGAACACGAATCACGAGGAAAATCAGCCGGCGCACCTGACGCTGAAGGATCCGACCGTGCCGGTCAACGTGAACTGGCAGACCTACGCGGGACCGGAGGCGCGTTATTGCCCCGCTGCAGTGTACGAGTTCGTGAAGAACGACGATGGCAGCGAGCGGCTCGTCATCAATGCGCAGAACTGCGTGCACTGCAAGACCTGCGATATCAAGGACCCGACGCAGAATATCGTGTGGGTCACGCCGGAAGGCGGTGGCGGTCCGAACTATCCGAATATGTGATTGATGTGCCGTCTGCCTTTGCGGCGCTGCGCGATAACCGGCAGCGTCGCGTAGGCAAATTCCGATAGCGCGCTCGCGCTTTCGTCTGCGCGCATTCTTGCGCGTTTCGTTGGTCCCCTTCCCTATTCTTTTTTATGGCGGCTCGTTCGCCGCCAATCGCGGGACCGCGTCAGGGTTACGGCGCGCTCGCCGCGATCTTCGGCGTGCTCACGGCCACATCGCCGCATTGCGCGCGATGCCGCAGCGCGTGATCGATCAGCACGAGCGCAAGCATCGACTCGGCGATCGGCGTCGCACGAATGCCGACGCAGGGGTCGTGCCGCCCGAAGGTTTCGACGATCGCGGGGTTCCCCGCCTTGTCGATCGAACGGCGCGGCGTGCGAATGCTCGACGTCGGCTTGATCGCGATCGACACCGTGATGTCCTGCCCCGTCGAAATACCGCCGAGCACGCCGCCCGCGTGATTGCCGACGAAACCTTCCGGCGTCAGCTCGTCGCCATGCACCGAGCCGCGTTGCGCGACGCTCGCGAAGCCCGCGCCGATCTCGACACCCTTCACCGCGTTGATGCCCATCATCGCGTGCGCGATGTCGGCGTCGAGGCGGTCGAACAGCGGCTCGCCGAGGCCGACCGGCACGCCGGAGGCAACCACGTTGATGCGCGCGCCGATCGAATCACCGTCCTTGCGCAGCGCGTCCATATACGCCTCGAGCTGCGGAACGATCTCCGCATTCGGCGCGAAAAACGGGTTTTCGCGCACCTGCGCCCAATCGACGAACGGCACGTCGATCTGGCCGAGCGCGGCCATATAGCCGCGAATTTCGGTGCCGAACTTCTCGCGCAGCCACTTCTTCGCGACCGCGCCCGCCGCGACCGTCGGCGCCGTCAGCCGTGCCGACGAGCGGCCGCCACCGCGGTAATCGCGAATGCCGTACTTTTGCCAGTACGTGTAGTCGGCGTGGCCGGGGCGGAACGTTTCCGCGATGTTGCCGTAGTCCTTGCTGCGCTGGTCGGTATTGCGGATCAGCAGCGCAATTGGCGCGCCGGTGGTTTGACCTTCGAACACGCCCGAGAGGATCTCGACCTTGTCTTCTTCCTGGCGCTGCGTCACGTGGCGCGACGTGCCCGGCTTGCGGCGATCGAGTTCGAACTGGATGTCGGCTTCGTTGAGCGCCATGCCCGGCGGGCAGCCGTCGATCACGCAGCCGATAGCGGGGCCGTGCGATTCGCCGAAGGTCGTGACAGTGAAAAGCGTACCGAGCGTGTTGCCGGACATGAGCGTCGTCCAAAGAAATACGGGGAGACCCCCATTATGCCAGCCCGCTCGCTTCGAAGCCGGGCCTGGCGACGGCGATGGCCGATCGGCCAGGGCGCACTCGGCCGAAAGCGGGTGATGGTGGGCGAGCTCGCCATCTCGGCGTCCGCGCACCGGCCCACGACTATTTGCGGGCGCCGCGCAGATCGGTCACGATCCGCTGCAGTGTCTCCGGCGTCGCGAGCGCCGGGTCGATCGGCTCGCCGACGGCGAGGCTCAGCCGGCTCATCACACCTTTGCTGATCGGCCGCGGCCAGGTTGCGTCCACCGCGCGCGAAAACACGCTGCCCCACAGCCCGCGCAACGCCATCGGAATGACGGGCGCCGGCGTCCGCCTGACGATCTCGGCGACGCCGTGGCGAAACGGATTCAGCTCGCCGGTACGCGTCAGCTTCCCTTCGGGAAAGATGCAGACGAGTTCGCCGTCCGCGAGCGCCTGCGCGCACAGGTCGTACGCACGCGCGAGCAGCGCCGCGTCCTGATGCGCGGACGCGATCGGAATCGCCTTCGCGTGCCGGAACAGCCAGCCGACGAACGGCGAGCGGAAGATCTGGTGGTCCATCACGAAGCGGATCGGCCGCGGGCTTTCGGCCATGATGACGATCGCATCGACGAAACTGACGTGGTTGCACACGAGCACCGCCGCGCCCTGCTCCGGAATCCGCTCCGCGTGCACGAGCCGGATCCGGTAGAACGTATGCACGAGCAGCCACGCGATGAAGCGCAGCAGGAACTCGGGCACGAGCGAATAGATGTAGCCCGCGACGACCACATTAAGAAGCGCGGTGACGAGGAAGATCGCCGGAATACTGAAGCCCGCGGCGGTCAGGCCCACCGCCATCAGCGCCGACACGATCATGAACAGCGAATTGAGGATGTTGTTCGCGGCGATGATGCGCGCGCGATGGCTCGGCTGACTACGACTCTGGATCAGCGCATACAGCGGCACGCTGTAAAAGCCGCCGAACATCGCGAGCAGGAACAGATCGGCGAGCACGCGCCAATGCGCTAGCCGCGCGAGAAATTCGCCAACGCTGAGCAGATGCCCCGCCGGCGGCAGCGCGTGGCTCGCGAAAAAAAGATCGATCGCGAACACGCTCATGCCAATCGAGCCGAGCGGCACGAGGCCGACTTCGATCCGCCGCTTCGAGAGCCGTTCGCACAACAGCGAGCCGATGCCGATGCCGATCGAAAACGTGGCGAGCAGCACGGTCACGACGTCGGGATCGGCGGACAGCACGTCCTTCGCGAAGTTGAAGAACGACGCGAGGAACGTCGCGCCGACGAACCACAGCCACGAAATGCCGAGCAGACCAAGAAACACCGTGCGGTTTTCGTGCGCGAGCTTCAGATTGCGCCACGTTTCGCTGACCGGGTTCCAGTTGATGCGCAACCCGGGCTGCGGCGCGGGCGTAGCCGGCACGAAGCCCGACACGGCGCGCCCGATCAGCGCGATCGCGATACACGCGCAAGCGAGCACCACCGCGCCATGCTCGGCGAACCCCGCGCCCGCGCCGCCGACGATCGTGCCGATCAGGATCGCGACGAAAGTGCCCATCTCGACCATGCCGTTGCCGCCGACCAGCTCCGCCTGCGACAGATGCTGCGGCAGATACGAGTACTTGACCGGCCCGAATACCGTCGAATGCACGCCCATCAGGAAAGTGCACAGGTACAGCAACGGCGCGCCATGCAGCCAGAACCCCGCGCCGCCGACCAGCATCACCGCGATCTCGAAAGTCTTGACGAGGCGCGTGAGCAACGCTTTGTCGTACTTGTCCGCGATCTGGCCGGAAGTGGCCGAAAACAGCACGAAAGGCAGAATGAAAATCGCGGAGATCAGGAACGCAGCGGTTTTCGGGTCGACGCCCGAAAACCGCGCCGCCTGATACGTGACGAGCGACGTGAAGCCGATCTTGAACACGTTGTCGTTCATCGCGCCGAGAAACTGTGTCCAGAAGAACGGCGCGAAGCGGCGCTGGCCGAGCAGGCGGAACTGGGATTCGTGCGCTTCGTGCGCGCGAGCGGCGCGGCGGGCGGCGGGCAACGGACGATCGTTCATGAAGTCAGGAGAACGGCGCGGAAAAATGGCGATGAAGCGGGCGGCACGGCCGGCAAGCGGATCGCCGCGACTCGCGCACGCGGCTCCCGCAATCCGCCCGCACCAGTTCCAGACACAAAAAAAGCGCCCGCTTGCGCGCGCGCCCTGTCGGCGGGTTCGCGCTCGCGGCGACGGCCGGAGCGCGACCTTCGAGCCACGCGCATCAACGCGCCGGCTGCTGGTCCTGTCCTTCCTGCTCTTCCGGCCAGTCGCGGATATAGGCCTTCAGCATTCGGTTCTCGAACCCCTGCTCCTCGACCACCGCCTTCGCGACGTCGTAAAACGAGATGACGCCCATCAGCGTGCGACTTTCCATGACGGGCAGATAGCGCACGTGATGCTCGAGCATCATGCGGCGCACTTCGTTGACGTCGGTTTCGGGCGTGCAGGTGAGCGGATGGTCGTCCATCACCTTGCGGATCGTCGAGGTGCCGACGCTGCCGCCGTTCTCGCTCAAGGTCAGAATGATTTCGCGAAACGTCAGCATGCCGACGAGGTCGCCGTACTCCATCACGACGAGCGAGCCGATGTCGTGCTCGGCCATGGTATTGACGGCGTCATGCAGCGTGGTATCCGGCGTGACCGTAAAAAGGGTATTGCCCTTGACTTTAAGAATGTCGCTGACTCGCATGATCTATCTCCTGATACCGCCAATCTTGCAGTGCATGAAATGTTTTTTCGATCCTATCGGAAAGGCCCATAAAAGGAAAGCGGCCCGCCAGCCAAGGCGCGGCGGGCTTCGGAGACTCGAATTCGTCTGACTTCCAGCTTGCGAGCATGCCCCGCTCCCGGCACGAGCCGCACGAACCCGCGGGAAAACCGCGCTTGAAGCGGCGCGCGCCAATGGTAGGATGGCCGCCCACCCCGATCTTTCGCGAGGCCGCTCGCGGCCCGCCGCCCACGATGTCCGCCAACCGTTTCGATACGCTTGCGCTGCACGCCGGCGCTGCCCCCGACCCTGCCACCGGCGCGCGCGCGACGCCGATCTACCAGACCACGTCGTTTTCGTTCCGCGACTCGGATCATGCCGCCGCGCTGTTCAACATGGAGCGCGCCGGCCACGTCTACTCGCGCATCTCGAATCCGACCGTCGCCGTGTTCGAGGAGCGCGTCGCCGCGCTCGAAAACGGCGCCGGCGCGATCGGCACCGCGAGCGGCCAGGCCGCGCTGCATCTGGCGATCGCGACGCTGATGGGCGCGGGTTCGCACATCGTCGCGTCGAGCGCCCTGTACGGCGGCTCGCACAATCTGCTGCATTACACGCTGCGACGCTTCGGTATTGAGACGACCTTCGTCAAGCCCGGCGACCTCGACGCGTGGCGCGCCGCGCTGCGCCCCAACACGCGCCTGCTATTCGGCGAAACGCTCGGCAATCCGGGCCTCGACGTGCTCGACATCGCCGCGCTCGCACAGATCGCGCACGCGCACCGCCTGCCGTTGCTGGTCGACTCGACCTTCACGACGCCCTACCTGCTGCGCCCCTTCGAGCACGGCGCCGACCTCGTCTACCACTCGGCGACCAAGTTTCTCGGCGGCCACGGCACGACGATCGGCGGGGTGCTGGTCGACGGCGGCACGTTCGACTTCGAGGCTTCCGGCCGCTTTCCCGAATTCACCGAGCCGTACGACGGTTTCCACGGCATGGTATTCGCCGAGGAAAGCACCGTCGCGCCGTTTCTGCTGCGCGCGCGTCGGGAAGGCTTGCGCGACTTCGGCGCGTGCCTGCATCCGCAGGCCGCGTGGCAGCTGCTGCAAGGCATCGAGACACTGCCGTTGCGCATGGAGCGTCACGTCGTCAACACACGGCGCGTGGTCGAGTTTCTCGCCGGTCATGCGGCGGTCGAATCGGTCGCCTATCCCGAGTTGCCGACGCATCCCGACCACGCGCTCTCCAGGCGGCTGCTACCGCGCGGCGCCGGCGCCGTGTTCAGCTTCAACCTGCGCGGCGACCGCGCGGCCGGGCGCGCCTTCATCGAAGCGCTCACGCTCTTCTCGCACCTCGCGAACGTCGGCGACGCGCGCTCGCTGGTGATTCACCCGGCATCGACGACGCACTTCCGCATGGATGCCGCCGCGCTCGCCGCGGCCGGTATCACCGAAGGCACGATCCGTCTGTCGATCGGGCTCGAAGATCCGGATGACCTGATCGACGATCTCAAGGGCGCGCTGAAGGCCGCGCAAAAAACCGCGCAACCGGCGAGCGGCGGTCGTACCGCAACGCCGAGCAGCGCCTCACAACAGACCGCCACTGCCGCGCCCGCCGCCACGAGCACCCCCGCCCGCCCGGAGTCCGCATGATCGTCACCGTTCAAGGCAAACCGGCCTACGCCTACACCGGCGGCAAACCCTTCGACGCGAGCCTGCCAACCGCCGTGTTCATCCACGGTGCCGAGCACGATCACAGCGTGTGGGCGCTGCAAAGCCGCTACTTCGCGCATCACGGCTTCGGCGTGCTCGCGGTCGATCTGCCGGGCCACCGACGCAGCGCCGGCCCCGCGCTCGCCAGCATCGCCGCGCTGGCCGACTGGCTCGCCGCGTTGCTCGACGCCGTGGGCGTCACGCGTGCGTTCGTCGCCGGTCACAGCATGGGCTCGCTGATCGCGCTCGACTTCGCCGGCCGCTATCCGCAGCGCGCAACGCATCTTGCGCTGCTCGCCACCGCGCTGCCGATGACGGTCTCCGACGCGCTGCTCGACGCCGCGCTCAATCGCGAGCCCGAGGCAATCGGCATGGTCAACCAGTGGTCGCATTCGACGCTCGCCGCGAAGCCCTCGTGCCCCGGCCCCGGTTTCTGGCTGCACGGCATGAACCAGCGGCTGATGGAGCACGTGTCCGCCAGCGGCGAGCCGCATCTGTTCCACACCGACTTCACCGCCTGCCATACCTATGCGGACGGCCACGCTCGTGCGGCGCAGGTGCGTTGCGCCACGCGCCTGATCGTTGGCCGGCGCGATGCGATGACGCCGCCGCGCGCGGCGAAAGCGCTTGCCGATGCGCTCGCGCAGGCGGGCACGCCGGTCGACACCGTCAGGCTCGATGCGGGCCACGCGTTGATGACCGAGCAACCCGACGCGACGCTCGATGCGCTGTACGACTTCGCTTCGCGGCCGCCGCACAAAGCGGGCTGAAGGGGCGCGCGATGGCCGCTCGCCGCGCGCCTCGGTGCTCCGCGGGCGGCCGTCGGGAATGCCGTCGGGAATGCCGTTGCGAATCGCCACCGAATCACTACCGAACGACCACGATACCCACGCCGAACCCGCCGCGCCATCTGCCGAATGGCCAGGTTGCGCCAGGCAGGCGATCGCCGGAGAATGATCGAAGCTGTCTTTTTCAGCCTCCGGAGGCCGTCATGGCTCATACAGCACATACCGATCACTTCGCGAACTTCGCGGAGTTTTATCCGTACTACCTGAGCGAGCATCGCAATCTCGTGTCGCGGCGGCTGCATTTCGTCGGCTCGCTCGGCGTCATTGGCTGCCTCGCGATGGCGCTCGCCACCGGCGACTGGCTATGGTTGCCGGCGGCCGTGGTGTGCGGCTACGGCTTTGCGTGGGTCGGCCATTTCTTCTTCGAAAAGAACCGGCCTGCCACCTTCCGTCATCCGTTTTACAGCCTGATGGGCGACTGGGTGATGTTCAAGGACATCTGCGTGGGGAAGATTTCGTTGTAGTTTTATCGGGGCGGCCCGAAGTCTGGCCACCCTATCACGCTGCCTGGTGCGGCATCGAAGCCGCCGCGCGCTCGCCATCGCCGGGTCGCGCCGCCCGTGCCGCCGCGCGCGAGGTGAGCAACGCGGCGAGCGTCACCTTCAGCTGGTCGCTGTCGAGCGCGGCGAGCAGCATGCCGCCGTCCACGCGCGTGGAGTCGAGTTCGAGCTGATACGTAAGCTCCGCGCGGTCGATCACGAACAGGTCGTACAGCCGCTGCACGGTCACCTGCGCCGGGTTCGCGAGGAGCACGAAGTGGGGGCCGGTATGGTCCTCCTCCAGCCGCGCGATCCACTCGATCTCCTCGAGACGCTGCAACAGCATCAGCGTCGTATCCTTGTCGCGGCGAAGCATCCGGGCAAGCTCGGGCATCGTGTAGCCGCGTCTGCCGCCCTCACGCGCTTCGCACAGCCGCGCGAGCAATTCGAGCGAATCGAACAGATTGCTGCCATAGAACACGGGGCGGTGAAACTGACCGATGCGAATCGCCGGCAACGCCGATGCGATCATCGCGCCGGTCAGCGTGATGAACCAGCACAGGTACATCCACACCAGGAACAGCGGCACCGCTGCGAACGCGCCGTACACCGCCGTATAGGTCGGAATACGGCGCACGTAGTAGCCGAAGCCGCGCTTGGCGAGCTCGAACGCGACCGCGGCGATCACGCCGCCGACCACCGCGTCGCGCCATTCGACACGGCAGTTCGGCAGATAAACGTAAAGGATCGTGAACGCGAGCATCGTGAACGGCAGCGAGGCGCTCGCGAGCGCCCATTCGATCAGCGGTGTGATGCGCTGCGCGGCGCTAAACGACATCGATTGCGTGAACACATACGACGAGATGGACAGGCTCACGCCGATCAGGATCGGACCGAGCGTGATGATCGCCCAGTACACGAGAATGCGCTGCGCGACGGGCCGCGCCTTGCGCACGCGCCAGATCACATTGAACGCGGACTCGACGGTCATCATCGTCATCACCGCGGTGACGAACAGGATGATCATGCCGATCGTGGTCAGCCCTTTGGCCTTCGATGCGAACTGGTTCAGATACTTGAAGATCTGATCGTTCAGTTGCGCGGGCATCAGGTGGTCGGCAAGAAAAAACTGCAGCGACGCCTGGAACGAGCTGAAGATCGGAAACGCGGTGAACAGCGCAAACGCGACGGTGGCGAGCGGCACGAGCGCGAGCAACGTCGTGAACGTCAGGCTGCCCGCGACCTGCGGAATCCGGTCTTCGCCGATGCGTTGCGCCGCGAATTGCGCGAGCCGTTTGAGCGTGTCGAGATCGAAACGCACCCTAACCAACAAACCTGCCTCCTTGCTTGCCGAACCGTCAGACCGGGCCTGCGGGAACTCCGCGCGGCGTTTGGCCGAAGCTCCTGGCCGAACGGCTATGAGCGGCCTGTGCAACTGACCGAACCCCTATAATACCCGTTCAATGATGAGGCCTATGAAAGACATTCTCGTGCTTTATTACAGCCGTCACGGCGCCACCCGCGAGCTTGCGCTGGCGATCGCGCACGGCGTCGACAGCGTCCCCGGCATGCAGGCGCGCGTGCGCACCGTGCCGGCGGTTTCCACGGTTTGCGAGGCGAGCGAGCCGGACATTCCCACCGAAGGACCACCGTACGTCGAGCTGCGCGACCTCGAAGAATGCACGGGCCTCGCGCTCGGTTCGCCGACCCGCTTCGGCAACATGGCGGCCGCGCTCAAATACTTTCTCGACGGCACCACGCCGCAGTGGCTATCCGGTGCACTGTCGGGCAAGCCGGCCTGCGTGTTCACGTCGACCGGCAGCCTGCACGGCGGCCAGGAATCCACGCTGCTGTCGATGATGCTGCCGCTGCTCCATCACGGCATGCTGATCGTCGGCATTCCATACACGGAGAGCGCGCTGTCCACCACGCAGACCGGCGGCACGCCGTACGGCGCGTCGCATTACGCGCGCGCGGGCACGACCGGCCATGGCATCTCCGCCGACGAACGGACGCTGGCGATTGCGCTTGGTGCGCGCGTTGCGCGCACGGCGGCGTCGATGTCCGAAAGGCCGTGAGCGTAAAGCCGTGAACGAACCGGATCCGCAACCCACCGAACGCGACGACGCCCGTCGTGACGCGGGTGGCGCTGAACTCGCGGCCACGAACTCCGGGGGCCACGCGAACGCGGCGCCCGCAAGCCTCGCGGCCAACGCGCCGGCATCTACAACCGTCGTGCCCGTGCAACCCAAAGCTGCCGCCGCGCTCGTCGCCGCTTTCACACTGGTCTCGATGATCGTGCTTGCCGTCGCATGGGAATGGTGGCTCGCGCCGTTGCGCTCTGGCGGCTCGCTGCTCGTGCTGAAAGCGTTGCCGCTACTCTCCGCGTTGCCGGGCGTGTGGCGACGTCGGCTTTACACGATGCAATGGGCGTCGATGCTGATCCTGCTGTATTTCGCCGAAGGCGTCGTGCGTGGCTGGAGCGATCATGGCTTGAGCGCGCGGCTCGGCTGGCTTCAAGCGGCGCTCGCCATGATCTTCTTCACCTGCGCACTCGCGTATGTCGGACCGTTCAAGCGCGCGGCGAAACGAGCCGCGAAGCAGGCTGCAAAGCAGGCTACAAAGCAAGCCGCCAGCGAACCGACCCCGCCCGCCTGACGCCCAGGCCCCAACACCGTCAACCGATCTATATGACCCACACCGCTTTTCTCGCCGCCTGCCGCGACGCCATCGGCGCGACTTACGTACTGACCGATCCGCACGACACCGCTCCCTTTCTGACCGACTGGCGCCGCCGCTACACCGGCGCGGCCTGCGCGGTGTTGTGCCCGGCCACGTCCGCGGAAGCCGCCGCGCTCGTCAGGCTTGCGGTCGAACATTGCGTCGCGCTGGTGCCGCAGGGCGGCAATACCGGCCTCGCGGGCGGCGCGACACCCGACGCGAGCGGCGCGCAGGCGGTCATCAGCCTGCGCCGCCTGAATCGCGTGCGCGACATCGATCCGCACAACAACACGATCACGGTCGAAGCCGGCGTGATCCTCGCCGACGTGCAGAAGCACGCCGAAGCAGCCGGGCGTCTGTTTCCGCTGAGCCTCGCCGCCGAAGGCAGCTGCACGATCGGCGGCAATCTGTCGACCAATGCGGGCGGCACCGGCGTGCTGCGCTATGGCAACACGCGCGAGCTATGCCTCGGCCTCGAAGTGGTGACGCCGCAAGGCGAACTGTGGGACGGCCTGCGCGGGCTGCGCAAGGACAACACCGGCTACGATCTGCGCGACCTGTTCATCGGCGCGGAAGGCACGCTCGGCCTGATCACCGCGGCGGTGCTCAAGCTGCATCCGCAGCCGGCCGCGCGCGTCACCGCGCTCGCCGCGCTCGCGTCGCCGCATGCGACGCTCGATTTTCTCGCGCTCACGCAACGCGTCGCCGGGCCGCTCCTGACCGGCTTCGAACTGATGTCGGATTTCTGCCTGCGCCTCGTCGGCCGGCATTTCGAGCAGATGCGTTATCCGTTCGCCGAACCACATGCGCAGGTCGTGCTGCTCGAACTGTCGGACAGCGAAAGCGAAGTGCACGCGCGCACGCTGTTCGAGGGGCTGATGGAAACCGCGCTCGAACAAGGTCTCGTGGAAGACGCCGTGGTGGCGGAAAACCTCGCGCAGTCTCGAGCGTTCTGGAATCTGCGCGAGCACATTCCGCTCGCCCAGGCCGCGGAGGGCCTGAACATCAAGCACGACATCGCGGTGCCGATTTCACGCGTCGGCCACTTCATCGAAGCGACCGATGCGGCAATCGCGCAAGCCGCGCCGGGCGCGCGCATGGTCACGTTCGGCCATCTCGGCGACGGCAATCTGCACTACAACGTGCAGGCGCCCGAGGGCGTCGATGCGAAGGCGTTTCTGCGGCAGTACCAGAGCCCGATCAACCGGATCGTCTACGACAGCGTCGATGCGCATCGCGGCAGCATCAGCGCGGAACACGGACTCGGCCAGTTGAAGATCGACGAAGCCGCCCGCTACAAGCAGGACGTCGAGGTGCGGATGATGCGCGCGATCAAGCAGGCGCTCGATCCGCTGAACCTGATGAATCCGGGCAAGGTGCTACGCTAGTGTCTGAAGCCTGCGCGATCCGGCGTGCAGGCGTTTTGCAGGAGTCGCGTCCGTGAAGATTCGCGTGCTGTCCGATCTGCATCTGGAAAACGACGAGCCTGAACTGATCCCGCATGCGCAGGCGGATCTCGTGGTGCTGGCGGGCGACATCCACAATCATGCGGCCGGCCCGCGCTGGGCCGCGCAGGCGTTCGACGACGCGGTGCCGGTCGTCTACGTGCCGGGCAATCACGAGTACTACGACGGTGAATTCGGCGCGCTGGAGAGCGCGATGCTCGACGCGGCCGCGCAGGTCGACAACGTGCATGTGCTGAACAACGCCGCGCTGGTCGACAGCCAGGGCCGCTGGCGCGTGCTCGGCACGACGTTGTGGACCGACTTCGCGCTGTATGGCGCGACGCCGGATGCAATCGAGGAATCGATCGTCGCCGCGCGCCGGGTCATGCTCGACTATCGCGGGCTGATCCAGATGAACTGGCCGCACGACCCGCGCGACGCCGCGCGCGACTTCACGCCCGCCGATTCGCTCGCGCTGCACCAGCATGCGCGCGCGTGGCTCGAAAGCGAGCTTGCCAAACCGTTCGCCGGCCAAACGATCGTGGTCACGCATCACGCGCCGCATCGGCTGAGCCTGGCCGGGCGTTTTGCCGAAGACCGCGTGTCGGCGGGCTTCGTCAACCATCTGCCCGAGCTCGTGCGCGCGCCTGTCGCATTGTGGATTCATGGCCACACGCATACGTCGTTCGACTACGTGGTGGACGGCACCCGCGTCGTGTGCAATCCGCGCGGCTATTTCGACCGGCGCACGCGCCAGTGGGAAAATCCGCTGTTTGCGTGGGACAAGGTCGTCGAGATCTAGCGCGTGCTAGCGGGCCTCTTGCATCAGATCAACCCGCCGCCGCTCACCGCTCGCGCCGCGGCGCATCCTGTGACTCGACCTCGACCGGCACGAGCTGCGGCTGCTGTTCGCGCATGCGGCGCAGCAGATCGCGCGACGCGGCGACGCCGATCAGTCCAAACATGACGGCCAAGCCGATCATCAGGTGCGTATCCATGGATGTGTCGTCCTTCAGTGGTTGCGAGGCGCCGAACGGCGGCGAATCCAGCGCGTCCGGCCAGAGCGGCGATGCGTGAACGACACGTTAACAAATCGACTGCGCGGCAGAAGTAAAGAAATGTTGCGACGTGGCGCGTGTGTAACAGGCTGTCACGCCGCGTGCCCACTCCGCGTGCCGCTCGAACGTCAATGCATGACGAGCAGACCGTTCAGGTCCGCGCGAACTGCCGCAACTCCTCCTGATCCGCCGCCAGCGTCGAAGGCAACTCGTCGCGCAGGAATTCAACCCACGTGCGGATCTTCGCATCGAGATACTGCCGCGACGGATACAGCGCATACAGATTCATCTGCTGCGACGTGTACTCGGGCATCAGCCACAGCAGTTCGCCGCTGCGCAAACGGCTGATCGCCGAGTAGATCGGAATCAGCGCTACGCCCATGCCCTGGGCGACGGCCACGACCATCGCCTCGGCCACGTTCACCTGGAACGTCGCCGCGCCGAGCGAGACGGTTTCCTCGCCGTTCGGGCCGTCGAAGGTCCATTTGTCCGGCGGATTCACCGGCGTCACCATCTGCAGGCAGGCGTGCTGCGCGAGGTCCGCAGGCGTTTGCGGCACGCCGCGCCGTTCGAGGTACGCCGGCGACGCGCATGCAATGCTGAACGCGCTGCCAAGGCGCTGCGACACGAGCCCCGAATCCGGCAGGCCGGTCGCGAGCGTCAGGGAGACGTCGAAGCCTTCGTCGAGCAGATCAGGCATGCGCTGCGCGAGCGTCAGTTCGATATGCACGTCCGGGTAGCGCTGCTGGTAACGGCCCACGGCCGGCACCACGTAGTGCTGGCCGAAGCTCGTCATCGCGTGAACCTTCAGCTTGCCGGACGGACGCGCGTGCGCGTCGCTCGCCTCGGCCTCCGCCTGATCCACGTACGCGAGAATCTGCTCGCAGCGCTGCAGATAGCGCTCGCCAGCTTCAGTCAGCGCGATGCGGCGCGTGGTCCGGTTCAAAAGCCGTGTGCGCAGATGCGCTTCCAGATCGGAAACCGCGCGCGACGCATAGGCCGTCGTCGTATTCAGATGCTGCGCGGCGCCCGTGAAGCTGCCCGCTTCGACGACGCGGACGAAAACGCGCATGTTTTGAAGCGTGTCCATACCTATCCTCAGAAATCGGCAGCGATTGTTACACGAACAGCAATGGCGATTATCTCATGTCGGGTAAAAATGCCTTGCATCTTTACCGGTTATTCCGCAATCGATCAAAAAATATAATTGCACACAAGCTTCTATAGTCAAATTTGGAGGAAATCGTGCAGTCCCCGGTACCCAAAGGGATCGCCGCAGTCGCGGTTCTTACGATCCTATTAACAATCGCCGGATGCGCAAGTACCGGAGGCGTCGCGCCGCAAACGCACACGATCAATCCTGCGTCGCTCGATGCGGGCAACGCAATCCGCGCCGCCAACGCCGATGCGCAGTGGCCCGCCGCCGACTGGTGGCGCGCCTATGACGATCCGCAGCTGGACCGGTGGATCGCGGACGCGCAAGCCGGCAATCCCAGTCTCGCGGTCGCCCAGGCGCGCGTGCGCGAAGCGGCGTCGATGGCCGGCGTCGCGCGTGCGGCGCTCGCGCCGCAAGTCAACGGCAGCCTGTCGATCCAGCGCCAGCAGTGGGCCGACAACGTGTTCTACGGTCCGGGGCCGCTCGCCGGCGAGCAGTCGTGGAACAACACCGGCACGCTCGGCCTCGCGTATCACCTCGATTTCTGGGGCAAGGACAAGAACGCCGCCGAGCGCGCGCTCGACCTCGCGCACGCCAGCGCCGCCGACGCGCGCGCCGCTCAGCTCGAACTGCAGGCGAACGTCGTGCGCACCTATATCGAGATGTCGCTGAACTACGCGTTGCTCGACATCGCGAAGGCCACGCTGCAGCAACAGCAGCAGATCGTCGACCTCGCGAACCGGCGCCTGAAGGGCGGCATCGGCACGCAGCTCGAAGTGAGCCAGGCCGAGACGCCGATGCCCGAGTACGAGCGCCAGATCGACGCGATCGAGGAGAAGATCGCGCTCGGCCGCAATCAGTTGGCCGCGCTCGCGGGCAAGGGTCCGGGCGCCGGCGACGCGATCCAGCGCCCGGCGCTGTCCCTCGCCGCGCCCGCTGGTCTGCCGGCCGCGCTGCCCGCGGATCTGATCGGCCACCGGCCCGACGTGGTCGCGGCACGCTGGACGGTCGCCGCGCAGGCGCGCGGCATCGACGTCGCCAAGGCCGGGTTCTATCCGGACATCAACCTGCTCGCGTCGATCGGCGGCTATGCGGCGATGGGGCCGCTGTTCCAGTTCCTGAAGAGTCCGTCGCATAGCTGGAGCGTGGGTCCCGCGCTGACGCTGCCGATCTTCGACGGCGGCCGGCTGCGCTCGCAGCTCGGCGCGGCGTCGGCGGGCTACGACGAGGCCATCGAGCGCTACAACCAGTCGATCGTGGGCGCGCTGAAGGACATCTCCGACCAGGTGATTCGCATCCGTTCGCTGACCACCCAGGCCGACGACGCCGACCGCTCGGTCGCCGCCGCGCGCAGGAACTACGAGCTGTCGCGCGAAGGCTACCGGCGCGGCTTGACCGACTATCTGAACGTGCTGGTCGCGCAAAACCAGTTGCTGCGCGCGCAGGAAGGCGTCGCCAAAGTGCAGGCCGAGCGGCTCGGCGCGCATGCGTCGTTGATGACGGCGCTCGGCGGCGGTCTCGACGATCCGGCCAACGGTCCGCGGGATAACGAAACGTTGCCGGCGCATGGCAAGGGCAGCGGCGAGAGCAAGAGCGGCGCGGCGAGTAGCGACACGGCAACAGCAGATGCCAACGCCAGGACCAACGCCGCCATCACCGCCGCCACCACCGCCTCGCGCGCCCCGAACGCGCCCGCGTCCGAGTAAGGAAGGCCATGTCCTCCTCGCCCTCCCCGTCGAGCGCGCGCCCCGCCTCGTTCGCCGCGCTCTACGAAGCCGCCGCCCACTGGGCGCGCACCGACGGCCTCGTATGGATCTATCTGTTCAAGTCGCTCGCCGCGTGCTTCCTCGCGCTCGGCATCGCGATGAAGCTCGATCTGCCGCAGCCGCGCACCGCGATGACCACCGTGTTCATCGTGATGCAGCCGCAAAGCGGCGCAGTGTTCGCGAAGAGCTTCTACCGGATCTGCGGCACGCTGGTCGGTCTCGTCGTGATGCTCGCGCTGATCGGACTGTTCGCGCAGCAGCCCGAGCTGTTCCTCGTCACGACCGCGATCTGGGTCGGCATCTGCACCGCCGGCGCCGCGCGCAATCGCAACTTCCGTTCGTACGGCTTCGTGCTGGCGGGCTACACGGCCGCGCTGATCGGCATCCCCGCTTCGCAGCATCCGGACGGCGCGTTCCTGAGCGCGCTCACGCGGGTCGCGGAAGTGGTGATCGGCATCATCTGCGCGGGCGCGGTCAGCGGCCTCGTGTTTCCGCAGTTCGCCGGCCTGCAGATGCGCGGCACCGTGCGTGCGCGCTTCTCGGCGTTCGTCGAGTACGTGTCGGCGTCGCTTGCCGGGCGCAACGACCGCGCCCAGACCGAGGCGACCAATGCGCGCTTCGTCGCCGACATCGTCGGCTTCGAGGCCG
Source organism: Paraburkholderia sp. 40 (assembly GCF_050434105.1). Classification (NCBI taxonomy): domain Bacteria; kingdom Pseudomonadati; phylum Pseudomonadota; class Betaproteobacteria; order Burkholderiales; family Burkholderiaceae; genus Paraburkholderia; species Paraburkholderia sp. 40. The sequence continues at coordinate 1,707,857 of NZ_JBNPVY010000004.1, forward strand.
CGCGCAGCATCGCCGTGTTCGAAGGCCCCGATTCGAGGATGCGCGGCGGGCGCCTCGCGCGTCTGAACAGCGAGTTCATGACCGCGTCGACGCGCTTTCACGCGCTGCATCAGCTGATGAACCGTCTGCGCGACAGCGGCACGCACGGCGCGGCGATCGCAATCGCCGCGCTCGAACCGTACTTCAACCAGATCGCGCCGTTGCTCGCGAAGTCGGGCGAGCCGGTGCTGAGCGCGGCCGACGCCGCGCACGCCGCGGCCCAGCTCGACACCTACAGAAGCGAGTTGCCCAAACGCGTGCGCGCGACGCGCGGCGAGCTCGAAACGTACCCCGACGCGCCGTTGCTCGATTTCGACACGGGCGCCGAGCTGCTGTACCGCTTCATCGACGACCTGCATGCGTACGCGGCGACCTACGCGTCGCTCGCCGTCGACACGCACGCGCGCGAACGCTGGATCGAGCGCTACGAGCCGAAAACCAACGCGATCGCGGCCGGCGTCGCGGGCCTGCGCGCGGCCATCGTGATGATGGTGCTCGGGGCGTTCTGGATCGCCACCGCGTGGCCGAGCGGCTCGACATTGACGTTGGACGCGGCGGCCGTGTGCGCGCTCGCGTCGGCGTCGCCGGATCCGAAGCGCACCGCGTTCCAGATGGCCGGCGGCACCGTGCTCGCGACGCTGATGGGCATGATCGCGGTGTTCGGCGTGTATCCGCACATCGACGGCTTCGTGATGCTGTGCGTCGCGCTCACGCCGTTCCTGCTGCTCGGCGTGTTGATGACCACGCGTCCGACGCTCGCGGGCTACGGCGTCGGCTACTGCATCTTCTTCTGCTTCCTCGCCGGCCCCGACAACGTGGTTCACTACGACCCGAGCGCGTTCATGAACGACGCGCTCGCGCTGGTGCTGTCGATGCTGGTGTCGTCGATCGCGTTCGCGGTGCTGCTGCCGCCGTCGACGCCGTGGCTGCGCAACCGCCTGCTCGTCGACCTGCGGCGCCAGGTGGTGCTGGCCGGCCGCGCGGGTCTGGCACGCGTGCGCTCGCGCTTCGAAAGCGGCGCGCGCGATCTGATGTTCCAGATCAACGCGCTGTCGCAGAACGAGCCCGAAACGAAGCGCGACACGCTGCGCTGGCTGTTTTCGGTGTTGGAGGTCGGCAACGCGGTGATCGACCTGCGCCGCGAAATCGCGACGCTGCCCAACGAGCCGCGCTACCACAAAGCGGCACCGTGGCGCGTCGCGCTGCGCGCGCTGCGCGATGCGCTCGCGGCGCTGTTCGAGCGGCCGCGGCGGCAGCACTTCGCGCGCGCGCTCGCGGCGACCGCCGATGCGATCGCGCAAGTGCAGCAGCTAATGGCCGACTTCACGCCATCGCGTGAAGAACGCCATCAGCTATTGCGCATCCTCAGTCAACTGCATTTCATCCGTACCGCGCTGCTCGATCCGCAGTCGCCGCTTGCCTCGGCGATCGGCGCGCGCGCGGACGCATCAGAAGAAAAAGGAGTTCCTCATGCCGCGTGATATCGCCGTGCTCGATGCCTATGTGCCGGCCATTGTGCTGCTGTTCATCGCGGGCGCCGCGCTGACCTGGCTCGTCGATCGCGTGATCGCCTATACGGGCCTCTATCGCGTGGTGTGGCACCCCTCCCTGTTCCGGGCCAGCTTGCTCGTGTCCGTGTGCGGCCTTCTCGGCCTCGCCGTTTATCGTTGATCAGAGTCGAAACATGACCATCCGAAATCTTGTGGGCTTCATCGCGACAGCCGTCATTTTCATCGTCGCGATCGTGATTGGCCGCGTGCTGTGGGTCCACTACATGGACGAACCGTGGACCCGCGACGGCCGCGTGCGCGCCGAGATCGTCAACGTCGCGCCGGACGTGTCGGGGGCGATCGTCGATCTGCCGGTCAAGGACAACCAGTTCGTGAAGAAGGGCGACCTGCTGATGCAGATCGATCCGTCGCATTACCAGATCGCGGTCGAGCAGGCGCAGGCCGCCGTTGCCGCGCGCAAGGCCGAATTGCAGATGAAGCGCGATGACGCGCAACGGCGTGCCGACATGGATTCGCAGGTGGTGTCGAAGGAAAGCCGCGAAAACGCGACGCATACCGCGTCCGCCGCCGATGCCGCCTATCAGCAGGCACTCGCCGCGCTCGACGCCGCGAAGCTGAACCTCGAGCGCACGCGCGTGGTGTCGCCGGTCGACGGTTACGTGACGAACCTCTCCGTGTTCCGCGGTGACTATGCGAGCGCGGGCGCGGCGAAGCTCGCGATCGTCGATAGTCACTCGTTCTGGGTGTATGGCTACTTCGAGGAAACCAAGCTTCCGCACGTGCGCGTCGGCGATCAGGCCGAAGTGCGGCTGATGAGCGGCGGCACGCTGCAAGGCCACGTGGAGAGCATCTCGCGCGGCATCTACGACCGCGACAATCCGCAAAGCCACGAACTGCTCGCGGACGTGAATCCGACCTTCAACTGGGTGCGCCTCGCGCAGCGCGTGCCGGTGCGCGTGCGGATCGACTCGGTGCCGCCCGACGTGATGCTGGCGGCGGGCACGACCTGCACGGTGGTGGTGCGGCCGGGGACAGGCTCCGGCTCCTCGTTGGCCAACGCGAGCTGACGCCCGCGCCGCCTTTTATAGCCTGAACTGCCCCACCATCGCCTTCAGCCCGCGCGCCTGATCGTCGAGCGAGCGGGCCGCGGCGGTGGCCTCCTCCACCAGCGCGGCGTTCTGCTGCGTGCCCGAGTCCATCTGCGTGACCGCGAGACTGATCGCCTCGATACCGGCGCTCTGCTCGGACGACGCCGCCGAAATCTCGCCCATGATGTCGGTCACGCGCTTCACCGCCTTCACGACTTCGTCCATCGTCTGACCAGCGTCCGCGGCGAGCGTCGAGCCGTTGCTCACGCGCTCGACCGAAGTCTGGATCAAGCCCTTGATCTCCTTCGCGGCCGCCGCGCTGCGCTGCGCGAGATTGCGCACTTCCGCCGCGACCACCGAAAAGCCGCGCCCCTCCTCGCCCGCGCGCGCCGCCTCGACGGCCGCGTTCAACGCGAGGATGTTGGTCTGGAACGCGATCCCCTCGATCACACCGATGATGTCGCCGATGCTGCGCGAGCTGTCGTTGATGTCGTTCATCGTCGCGACCACGCGGCTCACGACCGCGCCGCCCTGCTCGGCGATCGCCGACGCGTTGTTCGCGAGCGTGCTCGCCTGCTTTGCGTTGTCGGCGTTCTGACGCACCGTCGAGGTCAGCTGCTCCATGCTGCTCGCGGTGCGCTCGAGCGCGAGCGCCTGCTGCTCGGTACGCTGCGACAGATCGAGATTGCCCATCGAAATCTGCCCGGACGCGGTCGCAATCGCATCGGCGCTCGACGCGATGTCGGCAACCGTCGTCGCGAGTCCGCTTTGCATGTCGGACAGCGCGAACAGCATGCTCGCACGGTCCTTGCCGCCGAGCGCGATGCGGTTCGACAGATCGCCCGCGGCGATGCGGCGCGCGATCTCCGTGGCGTACGCGGGCTCGCCGCCGAGCTGCGCGGTGAGCCGCCGCACGACCCACGCGGCGATGCCGAACGCGAGCACGATCAGCGCGAGCGTCATCACCGCGATCATCACGAACGACGAGTGATAGATGAAGCCGGACGCGTCGATTGTCGCCTTCGCGGCCGTGCCGCGCTGCGCGACGAGTTCGTCGACGAGCTTTTCGAGCTTGCCGGTTTCGACGAGCAGCGACACGTCCTGCGTGCCGACCTGCCAGTTCATCTGCGACAGATCGAGCGGCTGCGCTTTCACGAGCGTGACGAAGTCGCGCAGATGACTGCTCCATGCCGCGACCGCCGCGGCGAACGCCTTCTGCACGCCGACCGCCTTCGCGTCCGACTTATCGACGTACTGCTGGAGCGTGCGCAGTTGCTCGTTGAGACCCGCGAGGCCGCGCTCGATGTCGGCCCCGAGTTCGTCGCGCTCCTTCGCCGTGGTCGCGGTGAGCAGCATCTTTTGCGCGCGGCTCGCGCGCAGCATGTGGCCGCGCGCTTCCTCGGCGGCGCGGCTCGCGACGTGGCCCTGGTCGTAGATCGATTGCGCGGACGCGTTCAGCCGGCCGATCTGCAGCAGCGAAAACACGCCGATCAGCAGCGTGCCGGCGAGCAGAATCGCAAACGCGATCCGCAGCGTCGCCTTGACCGACAGGCCGTTGAACTTCGTTGCCGCTGCGCTGTGTGCCACTGCTTTCATAATCCCCGTCCCCACATGTCGACGCGCCGGACGGTCGGTTCCGGCATCACCACTTATCTCTCCGGGTCTACGGCAGCCTGCCCCGCGATCTTGAATTTCGCTTGTGCAGGCCGCGGCGGGTCGTGCGCCGCTTGCCGTTCCCGGCTCCATGTTCGACGCGCCGCTTCGTGAGCCGCGCAATCGCGAGCGCTTTATACCGTGGCCAAAAACTCGCCAAAAAAAGTTTCTTCAGGCAAAGAGCTGACGATTCGTCCTTTCACCGTCGAATGAAAGTCATCCGCCCCCTTGTCCGATTCGCGACAAAACTTGTCCTTACAATTCGCTCCGGCCACATTAAACTTCGGCTAAATATTCAAAACGGCGGTTGCCGCGACGAAACGCCGCAGTGCTTCGCGGAACGCGCCTACGAGGCGTGCTGCCCGCACAGGTTTTCGGTGCCGATCTTTCATTCCACCGTTTTCCCGATCTTTTTTTCTAGCGCATGGAAACGAGCCTCGATAAAAGCGCCCTTGCCGGCGCATCCACCACGGGGACGAGCACGTCTCCGGCCGCCGCTGCGCCGGCGGCCGCCAAGGTCCAGCGCACGGTGTATTCCGTGCTCGGTGCGATCAGCTTTTCGCACCTGCTCAACGACATGATCCAGTCGCTGATCCTCGCCATCTACCCGATGTTCAAGGACAACTTCTCGTTGTCGTTCGAGCAGATCGGTCTGATCACGCTGACCTACCAGATCACCGCGTCGCTGCTGCAGCCGCTCGTCGGCAGCTATACCGACAAACATCCGAAGCCGTACTCGCTGCCGGTCGGCATGGGCTTCACGCTGGCCGGGCTGCTGCTGATGTCGGTCGCGCCGAACTTCGGCGTGCTGCTGGTCGCCGCGGCGCTGGTCGGCTGCGGATCATCGGTGTTCCATCCGGAGTCGTCGCGAGTCGCGCGGATGGCCTCGGGCGGCCGTCACGGTCTCGCGCAGTCGTTGTTCCAGGTCGGCGGCAATGCGGGTTCGTCGCTCGGGCCGCTGCTCGCCGCGCTGATCGTGATTCCGCACGGGCAACGCAGCATCGCGTGGTTCTCGGCGGCGGCGCTCGTCGCGATCGTCGTGCTCACGCAGATCGGCCGCTGGTACAAGCGTCATCCGTCGGTCAGGAAGGCGCGCGGCCAGGGCGCGCATGTGACGCTGCCGCGTAACGAGATCATCCTGGCGATGAGCGTGCTGGTGTTGCTGGTGTTCTCCAAGTACTTCTATCTCGCCAGCATCAATAGCTATTTCACGTTCTATCTGATCGACAGGTTCCATCTGTCGGTGCAGGCCGCGCAGATCCATCTGTTCGTGTTCCTCGCGGCGGTCGCGGCGGGGACGGTGATCGGCGGGCCGATCGGCGACAAGATCGGGCGCAAGTACGTGATCTGGGTGTCGATTCTTGGCGTCGCGCCTTTTACGCTGCTGTTGCCGTATGCGAATCTGTTCTGGACTGGTGTGCTGACGGTTGTTATTGGGGTGGTGCTCGCCTCGGCGTTCTCGGCGATTCTTGTTTATGCGCAGGAGTTGATTCCTGGGAAGGTTGGGATGGTGGCTGGGTTGTTCTTTGGTTTTGCCTTTGGGCTTGGCGGCGTGGGCGCCGCGGTGCTTGGGGAACTCGCTGACGCTACCAGTATTGCGTTTGTTTATAAGGTTTGTTCGTTTTTGCCGTTGATTGGGGTGCTGACTGTTTTGTTGCCGGATGTTGAAGGGAAGCGGGTTAAAGGGTGAGCGCGGGCCGCGGGGTTGGGGGCTTTTCCTTATCGTGCTTTGTTGGCCTTTCCTTGTTGTCTTGTCGGTCTATTAGCGTTGCCCCTGTGCGGGGCGGCACCTACTTTCTTTGCTGCTGCAAAGAAAGTAGGCAAAGAAGACAGCTAAAACCGCCAACTCTTAAGCGGGTCCCTCTGTCTGCATGAGGTAGTGGTGCATCTGGAATCCCTGCTCCCGCACATTCCGCGGTAGTGACAAGGCCGTCATTCTTCCGGCGGCGCTACGCGCGCCGAAACCCCGTTCAAAAACCACTGGTTGTTTCGGCGCATCGCCGAGGCGCAGCCGAGGGCCCCCGCTGCGCGGGCAAAACCATTGGTTTCCCTGGCAGACCCATCCGCGACGCACGTAGTGCGGAGTGGGAGGGATGACGGCTTTGTCACGAACGGCGGAATGTGCGGGGGCACTGATTCCAGATGCACCACTACCCCTTCCAAGCCAGGGGACCCGCTTATGGGCTGGCGGTTTTAGCTGTCTTCTTTGCCTACTTTCTTTGCAGCAGCAAAGAAAGTAGGTGCCGCCCCGCACAGGGGCAACGCTAATAGACCGATAAGCCAACAAGGAAAGGCCAACAAAGCCAGAACAACGAAAAAAACCCAACCCATATCCAGAAGAACAAAAAAAACCAAAAAAAGCGCCGCCCCCGCCGGGGCATATAATGTCCCCCGAACTGCGCCTCAGCAAAAAAATGCCCGACCTCCTCTCGAATCTAAACCCCGAACAACACGCCGCCGTAACGCTCCCGAATGAGCCCGCCCTGATCCTGGCGGGCGCGGGGAGCGGCAAAACCCGCGTCCTGATCACCCGCATCGCGTGGCTGATCCAGCAAGGCCTCGCGTCCCCCGCGACCGTCCTCGCGGTGACCTTCACGAACAAAGCCGCCCGCGAAATGATGGCGCGCCTCTCGGCGCTATTGCCGATCGACACGCGCGGCATGTGGATCGGCACGTTCCACGGCCTGTGCAACCGTATGCTGCGCGCGCATCACCGCGACGCCGGGCTGCCCGCCACGTTCCAGATTCTCGATACCGCGGACCAGCTGTCGGCGATCAAGCGCCTGATGAAGGGCCTCAACATCGACGACGAAAAGTACCCCGCGAAAAATCTCCAGTACTTCATCAACAACGCGAAAGAGCAGGGTCTGCGCCCCAAAGACGTCGACGCCACCGACAACTTCAACCGCAAGTTCGTCGAACTCTACGAAGCCTACGATCAGCAATGCCAGCGCGAAGGCGTCGTCGACTTCCCCGAGCTGCTGCTGCGCTGCTACGAACTGCTCGCGCACAATCCGCCGCTGCGCGCGCATTACCAGGCGCGCTTCAGGCACATCCTCGTCGACGAGTTTCAGGACACCAACAAGCTGCAATACGCGTGGCTGAAGCAACTCGCGGGCCAGCACAACGCAATCTTCGCGGTCGGCGACGACGACCAGTCGATCTACGCGTTCCGCGGCGCGAACGTCGGCAACATGCGCGACTTCGAGCACGAGTTCAACGTGCGCAATCTGATCAAGCTCGAGCAGAACTATCGTTCGCACGGCCATATTCTCGATGCCGCCAACCAGCTGATCGCGAACAACTCGCGACGCCTCGGCAAGAATCTGCGTACCGACGCGGGGCACGGCGAACCGGTGCGCGTCTACGAATCGGCGACCGATTCGCAGGAGGCCGGCTGGATCGTCGAAGAGATCCGCGCGCTGATCAACACCGGCCTGTCGCGCAGCGAAATCGCGGTGCTCTACCGCAGCAACGCGCAGTCGCGCACGATCGAGCACACGCTCGTCAACGCGGGCATCGCGTATCGCGTGTATGGCGGCCTGCGCTTTTTCGAGCGTCAGGAAGTCAAGCACGCGCTCGCGTATCTGCGCCTGATCGACAACCCGAACGACGACACCGCATTCGGCCGCGTCGTCAATTTCCCCACGCGCGGCATCGGCGCGCGTTCGATCGAACAGCTCGCCGACGCCGCGCGTCTGTACAACTGCTCGATGGCCGCGGCGATTCCGTACGTCGCGGGCAAGGCGGGATCGAGCCTCGCCGCGTTCGCGAACCTCGTCGGCAAGATGCGCGCCGACACGCAGCAGATGAGCCTGCCTGAGACCGTCGAGTACGTGGTCCGCGCGAGCGGTCTCGCCGACTTCTATCAGAACGAGCGCGAAGGCCAGGAGCGGCTCGAGAACCTGCAGGAACTCGTCAACGCGGCCGCCGCGTTCGTCAGCGAAGAAGGCTACGGGCTCGATACGCCCGCGCGCTCGATTCCGCTGCGCCCAGGAGCCAGCGCCGCGCCCGAACTCGCGGTCGCGACTGACGATCCGAACACGGTGGTCCTCGACGCGCCGGGCATCGCCGATCCGGCGCAAAACCCCGACACGATGACGCCGTTGGCGGGTTTCCTGTCGCACGCGTCGCTCGAAGCGGGCGACAACCAGGCGCAGGCCGGCCAGGAAGCGGTGCAGCTGATGACGGTGCACGCGGCAAAGGGGCTCGAATTCACCGCAGTGTTCATCACCGGCCTCGAAGAGGGGCTGTTCCCGCACGAGAACAGCGCGATGGAGGCCGACGGCCTCGAAGAGGAGCGGCGTCTGATGTACGTTGCGATCACGCGCGCGAAGGAGCGGCTGTACCTGTCGTTCGCGCAAAGCCGGATGCTGCACGGCCAGACCCGCTACAACATCCGCTCGCGCTTCTTCGACGAATTGCCGCAGGAAACGCTGAAGTGGCTCACGCCGAAGGTCGAGGCGGGCTCGCGCTGGGGCGGCCGCTCGGACAACGCCGGCTACGGGCGCGACTGGTTCGCGCGGCCGGGCTACGGCGGCGGATCGACGGCGACGGCGGCGGTGACCTCCGCACCGGCACCCGCGTTCGCGAACGAGCAACGCGCGGCCGACACGGGCTTCCGGGTCGGCCAGCAGGTGTTCCACACGAAGTTCGGCGAAGGCACGATCACCGCGCTCGAAGGCAGCGGCACCGACGCGAAGGCGCAGGTCCGCTTCAAGCGGCACGGCGAAAAGTGGCTGGCGCTCGCGGTGGCTAAATTGCAGGCGGTCGAATGAGCGCGTCCTTGAACACGAGCCACGACGTGCGGCGGCCGCTCGGCATCCTGGCCGCGTTGCCGCAGGAACTCGGCGACCTGATCGAAGCGATGCGCGCCGAGTCCGGCGTGCGCACGCTCACGCACGGCCAGCGCGATTACCACGTCGGCACCGTGCACGGCACGACGTGCGTCGTCACGCTTGCGCGCGTCGGCAAGGTCGCGGCGGCCGCGACGGTCAGCGCACTGATTCACGCGTTCGATGTCGAAGCCATTGTGTTCACCGGCGTTGCGGGGGGCGTCGGCGGCGACGTGCATGTCGGCGATATCGTCGTCGCGAGCACGCTGATGCAGCACGATATCGACGCATCGCCGCTGTTTCCGCGCTTCGAGGTACCGCTGCTCGGCATGTCGCGCTTCACCACCGATGCGGCGCTCGCCGACCGTCTAACCGCCGCATGCGAGCAGTTCGTCGCCGAGGAAGGCGCGGCCTGCGCGGCGCGCTTCGGCACGCGCGCGCCGCGCGTGCATCGCGGCTTGATCGTCAGCGGCGATCAGTTCGTCGCGAGCGCGGCGGCCGTCGCGGCGTTGCGCGACGCGCTGCCCGACGCGCTCGCGGTCGAGATGGAAGGCGCGGCGATCGCGCAGGTCTGCTACGAGTACGGCGTGCCGTGCGCGGTCGTGCGCACGATCTCCGATACCGCCGACGACCATGCGCCCGGATCGTTCATGTCGTTCCTGACCGGGATCGCGGGCACGTATTCGAACGCGATTCTCGCGCGCTTTCTCGGCACGCGGGACACCGCGGGCTGAGCGCCCGCTTATTTCTTCCTGCCGTCGCCGAGCGCGTCGCGCACCTGCTGCAGCGCGGCCGGATCTTCGATCGTCGGCAAATCGCCCGGCTCGCGCCCTTCGGCGAGCGCCGCGATAGCGCGGCGCAATAGCTTGCCGGAGCGCGTCTTCGGCAGCATCGATACCATCACCACGCGCGCGGGCCGCGCAATCGAGCCGAGATGGCGGTCGACCGTCATCGCCAGTTCGGCTTCGAGCCGCGCGCGCTCGCTCGGGTCGCCTTCTCCCTGCGCGCCGCGCAGCACGACGAAGGCCATCGCCGCCTGACCCTTGACCGGATCGGTCACACCGACCACCGCGACTTCCGCGACAGCCGCATGGCTCGACAGCGCCTCCTCGATCTCGCGCGTGCCGAGGCGATGGCCCGCGACGTTGATGACGTCGTCGGTGCGGCCGAGGATCGTCACGTAGCCGTCTTCGTCCTGCACGCCCCAGTCGAACGTCGAATACACCTGCTGGTTCGGCACGCTCGACCAGTAGGTGCCGACGAAGCGCTTGTCGTCGCCCCATACCGTCGACATGCAGCCGGGAGGCAGCGGATAGTCGAGCGTCAGCACGCCTTTCTCGCCGGGCGCGCAGGGCTCGCCGGTCAGCTCGTCGCGCACGGTCAGGCTATAGCCGATCGAGGGCACGCCCGGCGAACCGAGCTTGGTCGGCAGCGCCTCGATGCCGCGCGGAATCGCGAGCATCGGCCAGCCGGTTTCGGTCTGCCAGTAGTTGTCGATCACCGGCTTGTTCAACGCGTTGGAGATCCATTCGGCGGTCGGTTCGTCGAGTGGTTCGCCGGCGAGAAACAGCGTGCGCAGGCTCGACAGATCGGCTGCCTTCATCAGCGCCGGGTCCTGCTTCTTCAGCACGCGTATCGCGGTCGGCGCGGTGAACATCAGGTTGATCTTGTGCTGCTCGACGAGCCGCCACCAGATGCCGCCGTCCGGACGAATCGGCGTGCCTTCGTACATCACGGTGGTCAGCCCCGCGATCAGCGGCGCGTACACGATGTAGCTGTGGCCGACCACCCAGCCGACGTCGGACGCGGTGAACATGGTGTCGCCGGGCTTGCCCTCGAAGATGTATTCCATCGATGCCGCGAGCGCGACCGCGTAGCCGCCGACATCGCGCTGCACGCCCTTCGGTTTGCCGGTCGTGCCCGACGTGTACAGCACGTACGACGGCTCGTTCGATTCGAGCCACTCGCACGGGACGTGGGCGTCGAAGAACTGTTCGCGCAGCGGCTCGTAGGCGACGAGGTAGGGCGCGTTCAGTCGCGCGGGCGCGAGCTGCCGGTCGATCAGCAGCACATGCGGTGTCTTGTGCATGGCACGCGCGAGCGCTTCGTCGACGAGCGGCGTGTAGTCGACCACCTTGCCGCCGCGCGCGCCGGCGTCGGCAGTGACGATCAGCACGGGCTTCGCGTCGTCGATACGCGTGGCGAGGTTCGGCGCCGCGAAGCCGCCGAACACGACCGAGTGGATCGCGCCGAGCCGCGCGCACGCGAGCATCGCGAACAGCGCCTCGGGGATCATCGGCAGATAGATCAGCACGACATCGCCGCGCTTCACCCCGAGCGAGCGCATGACGGCGGCCATCCGGTTGATTTCGGCGTACAGATCGGCATACGTGTAGTGCCGCTCGATGCCGGTTTCGGTCGATACGTAGACGAGCGCGTTCTGCTGCGCGCGTTCGGCCAGATGCCGATCGACCGCGTTATGGCAGAGATTCGTGCGACCGCCGACGAACCAGCGCGCGAACGGCGGCTTCGAGCGGTCGAGCACGGTGCCGAATGGCGTGTGCCAGTGAATGCGCCGGGCTTCTTCGCGCCAGAAGGCTTCGGGGTGGTCGATCGAGCGGCGGTGGAAATCGCGGTAGCGGGTCATCGGCGGCGATCCTCGTGCGGCGGGAGTGGACGGGGTTCGATGAAACGGAATCACAAATTGCGCGCCCGGTGCGGCGCTGGTTATGCGCACAAGCATAGCCACGGGCGGGAGGGGGGGCAAGCGGGTTCGCCGTAAGGGCGAAGGGCAACAGAAGAAAGTCGTTGTTCGTCATTTTCATCCGTCGCCCATTTCTTGTTTCTGCACCGCCAGGTAGGGTAGAGGCGATCAACGTGACAGGTCGTTTTCCCCCAGATATTGAGGTTTGTATGTCCGATCGATACGCCTCGGAGCGTGGTAGTCCGCGTGTTCCAGCTTGCGCGAGGTCTCAAGTATTTCTAAACTTTAACGGTCGTTTTTTGACCATGAGTGGTTCGACTTCCCGTATCTATGCCGCCGTGTCCGGAAGAACGGATAGCGGCGGAAAATTCGATTATTCGTCGATGCGTCAGCGCAAAGATGGCGTGGGTCCAATTCCCCCCGGCCAATATTGGATTGAGCCTTCGCAGATGTGGGAGAACCATTGGTACAACTTTGCCCCGCGTGCTGCCTGGGGTGATCATCGGATCACGATTCATGTCTATCCCGGAACACAGACGTATGGACGGGGCGGCTTTTTTATCCACGGCGGCACGCATGCGGGTAGCGCGGGTTGTATCAACCTGCATGCCGGGATGGAATCTTTCGTACGCGACCTGAAGGAGGCGGCTACGCCGTCGCCAGATTGCTACATTCCCTTGACGGTTAGGTACTGACATGCGGAAGTCCAGCATCGCCCGTTTTCTCGCTGGCGTAGTTCTGCTTGCCCTTGTCGTTGCGGTTGCTGCGGTTAACGTGATTAACCTGGACGAAGCGTATGGAAGCGGCGAGCCCTATTATTCGCGCACGACGAACATGGACAAGTGGAGCGATCCTTTGCCGGTGCTGGCTGTTGTCGACGGTGTTGCGGTTAACGTCATTGCGGTGGGTTTTTTGCTGTGGAGGCGGATGCGGGGCTAAGGCGAGGGTGGTGTTCTTTGCGGTGTTGGCCTTTCCTTGCTGACTTATCGGTCTATTAGTGTTGCCCCTGTGCGGGGCGGCACCTACTTTCTTTGCTGCTGCAAAGAAAGTAGGCAAAGAAGACAGCTCAAACCGCTAATTCTTAAGCGGGTCCCCTGGCTTGGAGCGGGTAGTGGTGTATCTGGAATCCGTGCCCCCGCACATTCCCCGTTCGTGACAAAGCCATCATCCGCTCCCACTCCGCACTACGTGCGTCGCGGACGGGGTCTGCCTGGGAAACCAATGGTTTTGCCCGCGCAGCGGGGGCCCTCGGCTGCGCCTCGGCGATGCGCCGAAACAACCAGTGGTTTTTGAGCGGGGTTTCGGCGCGCGTAGCGCCGCCGGAAGAATGACGGCCTTGTCACTACCGTGGAATGTGCGGGGGCACGGATTCCAGATGCACCACTACCTCATGCAGACCGAGGGACCCGCTTAAGAGTTTGCGGTTTTAGCTGTCTTCTTTGCCTACTTTCTTTGCAGCAGCAAAGAAAGTAGGTGCCGCCCCGCACAGGGGCAACGCTAATAGACCGATAACAAAGCAAGGAAAGGCCAACAAAGCCAGAACAACGAAAAAAGCGCAACCCCCTGTCCACACCGGCCGCCGGCCGGCAAAAAACCTCGTCCAGCTATAATCAACCCTTCCCCGCCTCCAAAATCCTGCCTTTAACAGAAACATGAGCGACACCCCGAGCGACCCGACCTCGACGCTTGCAAAAAGCTTCGAACCCCACACCATCGAAGCCCACTGGGGCCCTGAATGGGAAAAGCGCACCTACGCCGCGCCCTCCTTCGACGCGAACCGCAAGGATTTCTCGATCCAGCTGCCGCCGCCGAACGTCACGGGCACGCTTCACATGGGCCACGCGTTCAACCAGACCATCATGGACGGCCTGACCCGCTATCACCGCATGCTCGGCGAGAACACGCTGTGGGTGCCGGGCACCGACCACGCGGGCATCGCTACGCAGATCGTCGTCGAACGCCAGCTCGACGCACAGGGCGTGTCGCGCCACGACCTCGGCCGCGAGAAGTTCCTCGAGCGCGTGTGGGAGTGGAAGCAGCAATCCGGCTCCACGATCACGAATCAGGTGCGTCGTCTCGGTGCATCGATCGACTGGTCGCGCGAATACTTCACGATGGACGACAAGACGTCGGCCACCGTGCGCGACGTGTTCGTGCGTCTGTATGAACAGGGCCTGATCTATCGCGGCAAGCGCCTCGTGAACTGGGACCCGGTGCTGCTCACCGCCGTATCCGACCTCGAAGTGGTCAGCGAAGAAGAAAACGGCCACCTGTGGCACATCCACTATCCGTTGACCGACGGCTCGGGCCATCTGACCGTCGCCACCACCCGTCGCCACCACCCGTCCGGAAACCATGCTCGGCGACACCGCCGTGATGGTGCACCCGGAAGACGAGCGCTACGCCCACCTGATCGGCAAGACCGTCACGCTGCCGCTGTCGAACCGCGAAGTGCCGATCATTGCCGACGATTACGTCGACCGCGAATTCGGCACAGGCGTCGTCAAGGTCACGCCCGCGCATGATTTCAACGATTATCAGGTCGGCCTGCGCCACAAGCTGCCGCAAATCGAAATCCTCACGCTCGACGCGAAGATCAACGACAACGCGCCCGAAAAATACCGCGGCCTCGACCGTTTCGAAGCCCGCAAGCTGGTGGTCGCCGATCTCGAGGCGCTCGGTGCGCTCGAATCGGTCAAGCCGCACAAGCTGATGGTGCCGCGCGGCGACCGCACCGGCGTCGTGATCGAGCCGATGCTGACCGACCAGTGGTTCGTCGCGATGAGCAAGCCGGCGCCTGAAGGCACGTTCAATCCGGGCAAGTCGATCACCGAAACCGCGCTCGACGTCGTGCGCAACGGCCAGATCAAATTCGTGCCGGAAAACTGGACCACCACGTACTACCAGTGGCTCGAAAACATCCAGGACTGGTGCATCTCGCGTCAGCTGTGGTGGGGTCATCAGATTCCGGCGTGGTACGGCGAGAACGGCGAAGTGTTCGTCGCCAAGACCGAAGAGGACGCGCGCGCAAAGGCCGTCGCGGCCGGCTACACGGGGGCGTTGAAGCGCGACGAAGACGTGCTCGACACGTGGTTCTCGTCCGCTCTGGTGCCGTTCTCGTCGCTCGGCTGGCCGAACGAAACCGAAGAGCTCAAGCACTTCATGCCGTCGTCGGTGCTCGTCACCGGCTTCGACATCATCTTCTTCTGGGTCGCGCGCATGGTCATGATGACCACGCACTTCACGGGCAAGGTGCCGTTCGAAACGGTCTATATGCACGGTCTCGTGCGCGACGCCGAAGGCCAGAAGATGTCGAAGAGCAAGGGCAACACGCTCGACCCGATCGACATCGTCGATGGCATCGACCTCGACGC
The DNA here is from genome assembly GCF_050434105.1 of Paraburkholderia sp. 40. Taxonomy (NCBI): domain Bacteria; kingdom Pseudomonadati; phylum Pseudomonadota; class Betaproteobacteria; order Burkholderiales; family Burkholderiaceae; genus Paraburkholderia; species Paraburkholderia sp. 40. The sequence goes on from NZ_JBNPVY010000004.1 coordinate 1,723,061, forward strand.
GCTCGTCGCGAAGCGCACCACCGGCCTGATGAATCCGAAGCTGGCCGCGTCGATCGAGAAGAAGACCCGCAAAGAGTTTCCGGACGGCATTCCGGCGTTCGGCACCGACGCGCTGCGCTTCACGATGGCGTCGATGGCCACGCTCGGCCGCAACGTCAATTTCGACCTCGCGCGCTGCGAAGGCTATCGCAATTTCTGCAACAAGCTGTGGAACGCCACGCGCTTCGTGCTGATGAACTGCGAAGGCCACGACTGCGGTTTCGGCCAGCCGGCGCAATGTGGCGAATGCGGGCCAGAAGGCAATCTGCATTTCTCGCAGGCCGACCGCTGGATCGTGTCGCAACTGCAGCGCGTGGAAGCGGAAGTCGTCAAGGGTTTTTCCGACTATCGTTTTGACAATGTGGCCAACGCCATATACAAGTTCGTATGGGACGAATATTGTGACTGGTACGTCGAACTCGCCAAAGTGCAGATCCAGACGGGGCAGCCGAACCAGCAGCGTGCCACGCGGCGGACGCTTTTGCGTGTGCTCGAAACGGTGCTGCGCCTCGCGCATCCGGTGATCCCGTTCATCACCGAAGCGCTGTGGCAGAAAGTGGCGCCGCTCGCGGGACGCTACCCGGAAGGCAAGGCAGAGGGCGAGGCGTCCATCATGGTGCAGCAGTACCCCGTCGCGGAGCCGTCGAAGCTCGATGAAGACGCCGAGCGGTGGGCGACCGACCTCAAGGCGGTGATCGATGCATGCCGTAATCTGCGCGGTGAAATGAACCTGTCGCCGGCGGTGAAGGTGCCGTTGCTCGCCACCGGCAATGCGGAGCGTCTTCGTACTTTCGCGCCTTACGCTCAGGCACTTGCGCGTCTGTCGGAAGTGCAGATCATCGCCGACGAGGCCGCGCTCGACGCCCAGGCGGATGGCGCGCCTATTGCTATCGTAGGAACGGACAAGCTGGTGTTGAAGGTCGAAATCGACGCAGCGGTCGAACGCGAACGCCTGTCGAAAGAGATCACGCGGTTGAGCGCCGAAATCGTCAAGTGCAACGGTAAGCTGCAGAATCAGGCCTTCGTTGCGAAGGCGCCGGCGGCGGTCGTGGAACAGGAGCAGAAGCGGCTGGCCGAGTTCGAAGCCACCGTCGGCAAGCTGAAAGCCCAACTTTCCCGCTTGCCGGCCTGACCGAGGCGCCCGCCCCCTCAACGGCGGGCAAGGATTTAACCAGAGGACTTAGGGTACTCACATGCTAAAAGTTACGAAGGCGGTCTTTCCGGTAGCAGGTCTTGGCACCCGCTTCCTCCCCGCCACGAAGGCTAGCCCGAAGGAGATGCTGCCGATCGTCGACAAGCCGCTGATTCAGTACGCGGTCGAAGAGGCGATGGCGGCCGGCATCACCGAAATGATCTTCGTCACGGGCCGCAGCAAGCGCGCGATCGAAGATCATTTCGACAAGTCCTATGAGATCGAGGCCGAACTCGAGGCGCGCGGCAAGGACAAGCTGCTCGAACTCGTGCGCAGCATCAAGCCGAGCCACGTCGACTGCTTCTACGTGCGCCAGGCCGAGGCGCTGGGCCTCGGCCACGCCGTGCTGTGCGCCGAGAAGTTGGTCGGCGACAACCCTTTCGCCGTGATTCTCGCGGACGACCTGTTGTACGGCACGCCGCCCGTGATGACGCAGATGATCGAGGTGTTCGATCACTATCACAGCTCGGTGATCGGCGTCGAAGAGATCCCGCCGCAAGATACAAAATCGTACGGCATCGTCGACGGCAAGGAATGGGAAGACTCGATCATCAAGATGTCGGGCATCGTCGAAAAGCCGGAGCCGGGCGTGGCGCCGTCGAACCTCGGCGTGGTGGGCCGTTATGTGCTGAAGCCGCGCATCTTCGAACACCTGCGCTCTATCAAGCCGGGCGCGGGCGGTGAATTGCAACTGACGGACGCGATCCAGTCGCTGCTCGCCGACGAACAGGTGCTCGCGTACAAGTATCACGGCACACGTTTCGACTGCGGCAGCAAGCTGGGTTACCTGAAGGCGACCGTCGAGTTCGCCCTGCGTCACCCGGAAGTAGCCGCCGATTTCGAAGAATATCTGCGTACCCGCTCGCCGGTTCTCGAAGGCTGACGTCGAAAGTCCGGCTGAAACGAAGAAGGCGCTGTACCCCGAATAATGGGGACAGCGCCTTCTTTTTTACATCGGACGGACAGTTTTACCGAATGCAGCTCAACGACGCCGCATCAGAAACGTAAACACCTTGTCATGCGCCGAGCTTTCGACGATCTCGTTGCCGGTCTGCTTCGCGAACGCGGCGAAATCGCGCTGCGAGCCGGGATCGGTGGCGAGCACCTTGAGAATCTGGCCGCTTTCCATGTCGGCGAGCGCCTTTTTGGCGCGCAGGATAGGCAGCGGGCACATGAGCCCGCGCGCATCGACTTCCTTGTGAATCTGAATTTGCATCGACGATGACCTTCGGGACGGGGCGTCGCTGACGACGCCGGACAGAGGGTCAAATTCTACAGCAGGTGGAGCAGCGGCGCCGGGCATCGCCACGACGCCCATTTCCACGTGCGAGCCGTGCCGCGCGCCGTTACAGCATCACCGCCTCACCGCTTTGCAGCGACTCGCGCAGCGCCACGCCGATACGCGTCGCTTCGAGCGCATCGGCGAGCGTCGCGCCACTCTGTGCCGCATCGCCCTTCCCTGGCCCTTTTTGCACCGATGCGACGAACGCGCGTGCCTCGTGCAGAAACGCGTCCTCGAACCGGTCGAAGAAGTTCGGCGTGCATTCGTTGCGAATGCCGGTCGCGTCGTAGATCTCGACGCGGTTCGCGCGCGGATTGCGGCCGATCATCAGCGCGCCCGCCGTGCCGATCACTTCGCTGTGCGTATCGTTGCCGTGCGCCTGCGTGCGCGACGCGTAGAACATCGCGAGCTTGCCGCCCTCGAATTCGCAGATCGCGACACCGTTGTCGACGTCGCCGAATTCTCGCAGACCCTCGTGCAGCGCGACCGTGCCCGCCGCGAACACGCGCGTCGCGCGCGGCTTGCCGAGCAGCCAGCGGGTGACGTCGATGTCGTGCACCGTGCAGTCGAGAAAGATGCCGCCCGAGGTCGCCGCGAAGCGCACGAAGAAACCGTCGTCGTCGTTTTTATCGGTGGTTTGCGAGCGCACGAGGAACGGCCGGCCGATCTGGCCCGCGGCGATTTTATCGAACGCGTCGCGGTAGCTCGGATCGAAGCGGCGCATGAAGCCGATCGTCGCCTGCAGGTGCGCATAGCGCGCCGCTTCGGCCTGCACGCGCTCGCATTCGGCAACATCGAGCGACAGCGGCTTTTCGCAGAACACATGCTTGCCGGCGCGCAATGCGTCGACGATCTGCTGCGCGTGCAGCGACGAAGGCGTGACGAGCCATACCGCGTCGACGTGCGGATCAACGAGCAGGTCCGCGTAATCGGCGTAGAGACGCGGTTCGTGCAGCGACCCATGCATCGCATCGCGCGCCCATGCGAGTTCATCTTCGAGCGGACTGCACGCGGCCGTGAGCGTCGCGCCCGGCACGCGATACGCGAGATTCTCCGCATGCCGCTTGCCAAGCCGCCCAAGGCCGACCACGCCGATCCGCAAGCGCTCCGTGGCGGGCTTCATCACGCTGCCTCGCCGAGTTTGATCGCACGGCCCTCGCGCCACGACCGCGTCGCGGCTTCCGCGAGTTCGAGCGCTTTCAGGCCATCCGCGACGGTCGTGCGCACCGGCTTGCCATGCGTGACCGCGTCGAAGAAATGCGCGATTTCGAGCGCGTATGCCGCGCGATAGCGTTCGAGAAAAAACGCCTCGGGCACGTCGGTCGATACTTCCGTCTTCGAGTACGCGGTGACTTCGGTGGGCCGAACGTTGCCTGCTTGCAGCATGCCGGTGCTGCCGAGCACTTCGAAGCGCTGGTCGTAGCCGTAGGCAGCGCGCCGCGCGGTGTTGATCTGGCACAGCCGCCCGCGTTTCGTGCGGATCGTCACCGCGGTCGAATCGATGTCGCCCGCGTCGGCGATCGCGGGGTCGGTGAGGCAACTGCCGGTGGCGTGCAGCGTGTCGGCTTCGTCGTCGAGAATCCAGCGACAGATGTCGAAGTCGTGAATCAGCATGTCCTTGAAGATGCCGCCCGAGTGCCGGATGTACTCGACCGGCGGCGCCCCCGGATCGCGGCTCGTGACGACGAGCATTTCCGGCGTGCCGATCTCGCCCGCGTCGAGACGCGCTTTCAACGCGGAAAACGTCGGATCGAAGCGCCGCTGAAAACCGATCATGCACACGACACCGGCGCGCTCCACCGCTTCTGCGCACATCCGCGCGCGCTCCAACGTGAGATCGACCGGCTTCTCGCAGAACACGTGCTTGTTCTGCGCGGCCGATTTGACGATCAGGTCCGCATGCGTGTCGGTGCTCGAACAGATCACGGTCGCGCCGATCGATGCATCGCCGATCGCGCCGTCGCTATCCACAACCTGCGCGCCATACTGCGCGGCGAGCGCGGCGGCCGCCTCGCGATTCACGTCGACCACGTATTTGAGCCGCACGCCGGGCTGCCGCGCGAGATTCGCCGCATGGATCTTGCCGATGCGCCCCGCGCCGAATACGGCGACGTCGATCCTGTTTACCGCGTCAGTCATCGTAGCCTCCAGTGTCGTTGGATTCTTCAACGTTCAGTTCGAGCTTGTACGCGAGCGCGATGAAGAGCGCCTGGCACAGGCAGATCGTGCTGGTCAGCGAGCGGAACGCGAACGCGCTGCCCTCTTTCACGTACAGCTGCGTGCTGGCGTAGCGTGCGAGCGGCGACAGTTGGCTATCCGTAATGACTAGCGTCTTCGCCTGAAGATGATGCGCGACGCGCAGACAGTACTGTGTCTCCTTGCCGTACGGCGCGAAGCTGATCGCAATCACCACGTCGCCCTTCCTGACACTGCGGATCTGCTCGCGATACATGCCGCCGAAGCCAGACACCAGATGCACGCGCTTGTGCGTGTGCTGCAACGCATAGACGATGTAGCTCGCGACCGGAAACGAGCGCCGCACCCCGATCACGTAGATGTTGTCGGCCTGCTGCAGCATCTTCACGGCGGCGTCGAACTGCTTGTCGTCGAGGCCCGCTTCGAGTTCTTCGAGGCCGCCGCGCGACGCGGCGATGAACTCGCGCGCGACCGCGCCGCCCGACAAGGTGCCGGGCTTCTCGTCGATCAGCTTGCGGATGCGCTGCTGATAGCTCGACGACGACACGCCCTGCCCCGTATACGCCTGACGAAACACCGCCTGCAGATCCGAAAACCCGGAAAAGCCGAAGCGCTGCGCAAAGCGCACGACCGCCGACGGATGCACGCCGCAGCTCGCGGCGATATCGCTCGTGCGATCCATCATCACGCTCGAGCGATGCTGCTCGATGTACGTCGCGACGCTTTTCAACTGCCGCGGCAGCGACTCGTAGGTATCCGCGATGCGCTGCATCAATTCGTCGACGCTCGGCACCGCTTCTTCGGTGATCTGTTCCGCCATGACAGCCTCTCGGGGTTTCCTGCAATGCGGCAGACGCGCCCGCGGCGCGCCGCAACGTGCATCCGACGTTGCCGAGTATAGGCGGCCGCCCCGTCAAATGGAACGTATTTTCCATTTTTATTTCTCATGAAATTTTCTTTGCAAGGCTTCGGAAGATGACCTACTCTTGGTCGTGAGCGATGGCGCGTCGGCCTCGTTGTGTGGGTCATCGGAATGGAAAGCCGCCCGCCAGTCGCTCCCTCAATAACGAACGACAGACCGAGAAAGGTGGAGACAATGAGACTTTGCAGAGGCAAGGCAACGCTCAGGATTCTGGTGACGGCGTTGACGTTGGCGACGGGATTCGGCGCGGCCTCGGCCGCCCGCGCGGCGGACGCCCACTTCGTGCTGATCAGCCACGCGCCGGATTCGGACTCGTGGTGGAACACGATCAAGAACGCGATCAAGCAGGCCGACGAGGACTTCAACGTTCAGACCGACTACCGCAATCCGCCGAACGGCGACATCGCCGACATGGCGCGTCTCGTCGAGCAGGCGGCCGCGCGCAACTACGACGGCGTGATCGTGTCGATCGCCGACTTCGACGTGCTGAAGAGCTCGATCGCGAAGGTCACCGAGAAGCACATTCCGCTCGTCACGATCAATTCGGGCACCGAGGAGCAAAGCGCGAAGCTCGGCGCGATCATGCACGTCGGCCAGCCCGAGTTCGCGGCCGGCAAAGCCGCCGGAGAAAAGGCCAAGGCCGCCGGCATCAAGTCGTTCCTGTGCGTGAACCACTACGCGACGAACCCGGCTTCGTTCGAACGCTGCCGCGGTTTCGCCGAAGCGATCGGCGCCAACTTCAAAACCTCGACGCTCGACACGGGCCAGGACCCGACCGGCGTGCAGTCGAAGGTCAGCGCGTTCCTGCGCAACCATCCGGATACCCAGGCGGTGCTGACGCTCGGTCCGCTGTCGGCCGATCCGACGCTGAAGGCGCTGCAGCAGATGGGCCTCGCCGGCAAGATCTGGTTCGCGACGTTCGACTTCGACAGCGACATCGCGAAGGGCATCCAGGACGGCACGATCCAGTTCGCGATCGACCAGCAACCGTACTTGCAGGGCTATATCCCGGTTGCCGTACTCGCGATCGTGAAGAAGAACAACACCACCGATCCGGCCAGGATCCGCGAAATCCTGCAGGCGAATCCGAAGTTCAAGGAGCGTCTTGCCACTTATGGGCTCGCGCCGTCGTACGGGCCGCGCAATATCGGCTCGGGCCCCGGCTTCATCACGAAGGCCAACGTCGACAAGGTGCTGAAGTACGCCGGCCAATACCGCTAGACGCACGGCAACGCATCGCGTCGCGCGCCTAAGCCGCCGCGCTGGCGGCAAGGTTAAAAAAACAGTGACCGGCGGGACGCATGGCGTCTTGCCGGCGCTCGCCCGCTCAGCGGATTCGCAAAGGCCCACGGCATTGCGCCGACCCGCCGGTCGCGGGCGTATCAAGGAGAGCTTCAATGGGTGTCGCCGACCTGTTTCATCCCCATCACCGCAAGCAACCGCCACCTGATCCGCAGGATCCGGCAAAGTCCGCTGCGACGACCGTCTCGCAATCCGCTGCCGTCGACGAACGCGTGCGCGAGGAATCCTGGTTCCGCCATCTGCTCGGCCGACCGGAATTCGCGGCGCTTGCCGGCACCGTGATGGTGTTCATCGTGTTCGGCGTGGCGGCCGGCAACTCGGGGATGTTCAATCTCGACGGCGTGATGAACTGGTCGCAGGTCGCCGCGTATCTCGGTCTGATCTCGGTCGGCGCGTGCCTGCTGATGATCGCCGGCGAGTTCGATCTGTCGATCGGTTCGATGATCGGCTTTGCCGGCATGATGGTCGCGCTGCCGACCATGTACTTCCACTGGCCGATCTGGCTGGCGATCGTGTTCGCGTTCGTCGGCTCGATGCTGCTCGGCGCGCTCAACGGCTATCTGGTGATGCGCACGCGCCTGCCGTCGTTCATCGTCACGCTCGCGTTCCTGTTCATTCTGCGCGGTCTCACGCTCGCGCTATCGGTGATGTTCGCCGATCGCACCATCATCTCCGGCGTCGGCGACGTCGCGCGTCAGGACTGGTTCGCGCACACGTTCTTCCAGGGCGTCGCGTTCAGAGGCCTGTTCGTATGGCTCGGCCACCTCGGCCTCGTGAAGATGCTCGACAATGGCACGCCGCTCGTGCCGGGCATTCCCAAGGTGCTGCTGTGGTGGCTCGTGCTCGCCGTGGTCTGCGCGTTCACGCTCGCCAAGACGCGCTTCGGCAACTGGATTTTCGCGGTCGGCGGCGACGCCACCGCGGCCAAGAACGTCGGCGTGCCGGTGCGTCGCGTGAAGATTTCGCTGTTCGTGCTGACCGCGTTCTGCTCGGCCCTGTATGCAGTACTTCAGGTGTGCGACATCGGTTCAGCCGCGGCCGACCGCGGTTTGCAGGCGGAGTTCGAGGCGATCATCGCCGCGGTGATCGGCGGCACGCTGCTGACAGGCGGCTACGGCTCCGTGATCGGCGCATGCTTCGGTGCGCTGATCTTCGGCGTCGTGCAGATCGGCATCACGTACACCAACGTCGATTCCGACTGGTTCCGCGTGTTCCTCGGCGTGATGCTGCTGTTCGCCGTGCTGTTCAACCACTACGTGCGCGGCCGCGTCGCGGCATCGCGCTAGACGGAGGTTCACGATGAGCACCCCCGAACAGAACACCGATGACATCATTCTGTCGCTGGAAAACGTCAGCCGTTATTTCGGCAACATCATCGCGCTGAACGACATCACGCTGCGCCTCATACGCGGCGAAGTGCATTGCCTGCTCGGCGACAACGGCGCCGGCAAGTCGACGCTGATCAAGACGCTCGCGGGCGTGTATCAGCCGAGCAAAGGCACCTACCGGGTGGACGGCAAACCGGTGCACTTCACGTCGCCGAAAGACGCGCTCGATCTCGGTATCGCAACCGTCTACCAGGATCTCGCGCTGGTGCCGCTGCTATCGGTCGCGCGCAATTTTTTCATGGGCCGCGAGCCGCAGAAAAAGCTGTTCGGCCTTCTGAACGTGATGGACCTCGAAACCTGCGCAACCACCGCGCGCGACAAGCTCGCCGAAATGGGCATCAACGTGCGCGACCCGCATCAGCCGATCGGCACGATGTCGGGCGGCGAGCGTCAATGTCTGGCGATTGCGCGTGCGATCCACTTCGGCGCGCGCGTGCTGATTCTCGACGAACCGACCGCCGCGCTCGGCGTCAAGCAGAGCTTCAACGTGCTGAAGCTGATCCACAAGGCGCGCGCCAAAGGCATCTCGGTGATCTTCATCACGCACAACGTGCACCACGCGTATCCGATCGGCGATTCGTTCACGCTGCTCAACCGCGGCCGCTCGCTCGGCACGTTCACCAAACAGACGATCAGCAAGGACGAAGTGCTCGACATGATGGCCGGCGGCGCCGAGATGCAGAAGATGATCGGCGAACTCGAAGGCGCGACGATCTGACCGATTCGCGCGGCACGTCCAGCCTCGGCGCGTTTCGCCCGGCTGGCCGACGCGCACCTACCGCGCACTGTTACTCAGGACTATTCATGGCTCACTCCAGCACCTCCAGCGGTAACGCAGCGGACAGCCGGTTCGCGCCGGGGCGCGCCCGCGACATCGTGTGCCTCGGCCGGCTGGCCGTCGATCTGTACGCGCAGCAGGTCGGCGCACGGCTCGAAGACGTGTCGAGCTTCGCGAAGTATCTCGGCGGCTCGTCAGCGAACATCGCGTTCGGCTGCGCGCGGCTCGGGCTTGCCGCAGCCATGCTGGCGCGCGTCGGCAACGATCACATGGGGCGCTTCCTGACGGAGACGCTCACGAAGGAAGGCTGCGACGTGAGTCACGTGCGCATCGATCACGATCGGCTGACCGCGCTCGTGCTGCTCGGCCTGAAGGACCGTGACACCTTTCCGCTGATCTTCTACCGCGAGAACTGCGCGGACATGGCGGTCGACGAGGCCGACTTCGACGAGGCGTTCATCGCGTCGTCGAAAGCGCTGCTGATCACCGGCACGCATTTCTCGACCGAGCAGGTCAATCGCACGAGCCGTCGCGCGCTCGACTACGCGCGCCGCAACAACGTGCGCACCGTGCTCGACATCGACTACCGCCCGGTGCTGTGGGGACTCACGGGCAAGGCCGACGGCGAGACGCGTTTCGTGGCGAGCGAAGGCGTCAGCGCGCATTTGCAGCGGATTCTGCCGCTGTTCGATCTGGTGATCGGCACCGAGGAAGAGTTTCGCATCGCCAGCGGCAAGACCGACCTCGCCGACGCGCTCGCGATGGTGCGCGCGGTGACGCCGGCCACGCTCGTGCTGAAACGCGGGCCGCTCGGCTGTCAGATCATTGACGGCGAGGTGCCTGCATCGCTCGACGATGCGCCGATTCATGGCGGCGTCGAAGTCGAAGTGCTGAACGTGCTCGGCGCGGGCGACGCGTTCGCTTCCGGCTTCCTGTCCGGCTGGCTGCGCGATCAGCCGCTCGACGCCTGCGCGCGCGCCGCGAATGCGAGTGGCGCGCTGGTCGTGTCTCGGCACGGCTGCGCCCCGGCGATGCCGACACCGGCCGAACTCGACTACTTCCTGCGCGAAGCGCAGGCCGATCCGCAACGCATGCGCCGCCCCGATCGCGATGCGAAGCTCGCAAGACTGCATCGCGTGTCGCCGGCGCGCAAAGCGTGGCACGAGGTGCTCGGCTTCGCTTTCGATCATCGCAACCCGTTCTTCGAACTCGCGCAGCAGACCGGTGCCGACGAAGCGCGCATTGCCCGGTTGAAGGGCTTGTTCGTCGAAGCGGTCGCGCAAACCGAACGTGCATTGAACTTGCAGGGACGCATCGGCGTACTGATCGACGACCGCTATGGTCAGGACGCGCTGAATGCCGCGACCGGTCGCGGCTGGTGGATCGGCCGCCCGGTCGAACTGCCCGGCTCCGTGCCGCTCGTGTTCGATCATGGTCGTTCGATCGGCACCACGTTGATCGCGTGGCCGCAGGAACACGTCGTCAAATGCCTCGTGCAGTTTCATCCCGACGAGCCGATCGAGCAGCGGCTCGAACAGGAGGCGCAACTGCGCGCGCTGTATGACGCGACCCAGGCAAGCGGCCACGAACTGCTGCTCGAAGTGATTCCTCCGAAGCATGCGTCGCTGCCGCAGGGACCGGACATCGTGTTTCGCGCGTTGAAGCGCCTGTACAACCTCGGCATCTACCCCGAGTGGTGGAAGCTCGAACCGATGGACGCCGCGCAATGGCAGGCCATCGACGCGTTGATCGCCGAGCGCGATCCGTATTGCCGTGGCGTCGTGCTGCTCGGTTTATCGGCGGCGGTCGAGCAGTTGAGCGAGGGCTTTCGCGCGGCCGCGCAAGCGGCGACGTGCCGCGGCTTCACGGTCGGCCGCACGATCTTTCACGAACCGAGTCATGCGTGGCTCGCTGGTGAAATTGGCGACGACGAACTGATCGCGCGCGTGCGCCTCACGTTCGAAACGCTGATCGCCGCGTGGCGCGGTGCGCGCGGCGAACCGGCGGCGCATGGCACACCTCATCACGCTCATCAGGAGCAGGCCGCATGAACGAGCGCATCATGGATGACGACACCCCATCCGCCAGCGGCGCGACGCAAGCGCACGCGCCTGCGCGCACCAGCGGCGCGATTCGCCTGACGATGGCGCAGGCGCTCGTGCGCTATCTGGCCGCGCAACGCGTCGCCAGCGAAGACGGCACCAACGTCGAACCGCTGTTCGGCGGCGTGTTCGCGATTTTCGGTCACGGCAACGTCGCGGGCATCGGCGAGGCGCTGTATCAGCATCGCGACGCGCTGCCGACCTTGCGCGCGCACAACGAGCAGGCGATGGCGCACAGTGCGATCGCCTACGCGAAGGCGCACTTTCGCCGCCGCATGATGGCCGTGACGACGTCGATCGGCCCAGGTGCCACCAATCTGCTGACCGCGGCCGCGCTCGCGCACGTGAACCGTTTGCCGGTGCTGCTGTTGCCCGGCGACATCTTCGTGTCGCGCGCGCCCGATCCGGTCTTGCAGCAGGTCGAGGATTTCAACGATGGCGGCGTGTCCGCGAATGACGCGTTCAAGCCGCTGTCGCGCTACTTCGACCGCATCGTGCATCCTGCGCAATTGCTGAGCGCGCTGCCGCGCGCGATCCGCGTGCTCACCGATGCCGCGTTGTGCGGCCCCGTCACGCTGGCGCTGCCGCAGGACGTGCAGGCGCAGGCGTGGGACTTCCCGGAGGACTTTTTCACGCCGCGTGTCGTGCGCTTTCATGCACCCGCGCCGCGTAGCGACGATATCGACGCCGCGTGCGCGCGCTTGCGGCACGCGAAGCGTCCGTTGATCGTCGCGGGCGGCGGCGTGCTGTACAGCCGCGCGGCCGATGCGCTGCACCGCTTCGCAAGCGCGCATGGCGTGCCGGTCGCGGAAACGCAGGCCGGCAAAAGCTCGCTCGCGTGGAACGATCCGCTGAATGCAGGCGCGCTCGGGGTGACCGGCTCAGCGGCTGCCAACGCGCTTGCGCATGACGCCGACTGCGTGCTCGCGCTCGGCACGCGGCTGCAGGACTTCACGACCGGCTCGAACACGCTGTTCACGCAAGCCGACGTGATCGCGATCAACGCGAACGGATTCGACGCGCTCAAGCATCGCGGCTTCGTCGTCGAAGCCGATGTGAAACTCGCGCTCGATGCGCTAACGGGGCCGCTGCAAGGCTGGCACGCCGAGCGCAGCTGGACCGCGCGCGCACACAAGCTCGCGGCGAGCTGGCGCGACACCGTGCAAACGCTCACCCACGCGCCGCAACGCGACGCGGTACTGCCCTACGAGGGCGACGTGATCGGCGCGGTGCAGCGTTCGAGCGCGCACTCGCCGACCGACGACATCGTCGTCTGCGCGGCCGGCACGCTGCCCGCCGATCTGCACAAGCTATGGCGCGCGGGCCGGCCCGGCGCGTATCACGTCGAATACGGCTATTCGTGCATGGGCTACGAGATCGCGGGCGGCCTCGGCGTCAAGCTCGCGCGGCCCGAGCGCGAGGTGATCGTGATTCTCGGCGACGGCAGCTATCTGATGATGAACAGCGAGATCGCGAGCTCGGTGATGCTCGGCGCGAAGCTGATCGTCGTCGTGCTCGACAATCGCGGCTTCGGCTGCATCAATCGACTGCAACAGGCTTGCGGTGGCGCACCGTTCAACAATCTGCTCGACGATTGCGTGCACGCACCGGAAGGCGCGCCGCGCATCGACTTCGCCGCGCATGCGCGCGCGCTCGGCGCGCAAGCCGAGCATGCGCGCAATCTCGCCGGGCTCGAAGCGGCACTGCAACGCGCGCGCGCGGCGCGAGGCACGTACGTGATCAGCATCGACACCGACCCGGCTCGCACCACCGGAGATGGTGGCTGGTGGTGGGAAGTCGCGGTGCCCGAAGTGTCGACGCGCACCGAGGTGCGCGACGCCCGCGCGAAGTACGACGCGCAGCTCGCCGCGCGCGCGGCGCCGCCCGCGACGCCTGCGCCGTCACAGGGCGGCGATCACGACTGAGAACCATGAGGACTCCGGCATGACTGCTTTCGACGTACGCATTGGCATCAACCCGCTGTCGTGGATGAACGACGACCTGCCGTCGCTCGGCGGCGAGACGCCGCTCGAAGTCGCGCTGACCGAGGGTCGCCAGATCGGCTATCAGGGCTTCGAACTCGGCAACAAGTTTCCTCGCGAGCCGCAAGCGCTGAAAACGCTGCTCGCGCAATACGGCCTCGCGCTCGTGTCTGGCTGGTACTCGGGACAACTGGCCAGGCGCAGCGTCGCCGAAGAAATCGACGCGGTCGGCCCGCATCTGGAGTTGCTCGCGCAGAACGGCGCGACCGTGATGGTGTATGGTGAAGTCGCCGATTCGATCCAGGGCGCGCCGCGCCCGCTGTATCAACGGCCGCGCTTTTTCAGCGACACGCAATGGACCGGCTACGCGGCACGCGTCGATGAATTCGCGCGTTATACGCTGAGTCGCGGCGTGCGGCTCGCCTATCATCATCATATGGGCGCGTACGTCGAAACGCCTGCCGACGTCGATCAGTTGATGGCGCGCACAAGCGACGCGGTCGGCCTGCTGTTCGACGCCGGACACATCACGTTGGCGGGCGGCGATCCGTTGGCCGTGCTCGACCAACACATCGCGCGCGTTTGCCACGTGCACTGCAAGGACGTGCGCCCCGCCGTGATGAAGCTCGCACGCAATCGCAACTGGAGTTTTCTCGATGCGGTGATCGCCGGTGCGTTCACGGTGCCCGGCGACGGCGCGGTCGATTTTCCGGCGCTGATCGACCGGTTGAAGCGGCACGGTTATTGCGGCTGGCTCGTCGTCGAGGCGGAGCAGGACCCGGTGGTCGCGCCGCCGTTCGACTATGCGCAGAAGGGATATGGAACTTTGCGGGCGCTCGTCGATGCGCCGCTCGGCAAGGAGGCAGCATGAGCTTATTAGTGAAGGCAGAGCGCGAAGGCCAGACGATCGCGCGCGTGACGCCGCAGTCGGCCTGCTGGCGCTATGTGGGATTCGCCGCGTACCGGCTCGGCGCGAACGAACTCGTCTACGTGTTCGAGCCGGCGCGTGAAGCTTGCATCGTCGTGCTGAGCGGCGCGGTCGATATCGAAACGCCGGGCACGACGTGGAGCTCGCTCGGTTCACGCGACAGCGTGTTCGAAGACGCGGCGCCGTACGCGGTGTATTTGCCGCCGAAGGTGCGTGCGACGGTGCGCGCATGCCGCGACGCGGAGATCGGTGTCGCGAGCGCGCCGGCCAAGGGCGAGTATCCGGCGCGGCTGATCGAGCCAGCGTCGATGAAACGCTCGACGCGTGGTAAGTCGCTAAATACGCGTTACGTGTGCGACATTCTTCCGCACACCGAGCCGGCGGAATCGCTGCTGGTGGTCGAAGTGAGAACGCCGGGCGGTCACGCGTCGAGCTACCCGCCGCACAAGCACGACACCGACAATATCCCGCTCGAAAGCTCGCTCGAAGAGACCTATTACCACCGGCTCGATCCGCCGCAAGGCTTCGCATTCCAACGCGTGTACACCGACTCACGCGATATCGACGAATCGATGGCCGTCGAGGATCACGACGTCGTGATGGTGCCGCGCGGCTATCACCCGGTCATCGTGCCGTACGGCTACGACTCGTATTATCTGAACGTGATGGCGGGCAGCCAGCGGGTCTGGCATTTCCATAACGATCCGGCGCACGAATGGATCATCAACAAGGATGCTTGACTAACTAGTCCGTAGTCGCGCGTCAGCCAACCCCGAGCCATTCGCGCGTCACGTCGTCGCGCGACATAAACGACGCCAGCGCGCCGTCGAACACGATCTCGCCGTGCCCCATCACCGCGACGCGGCACGCGATGTCCCGCGCGATCACGAGCCGCTGCTCGATCAGCAACATCGCGACGCCACGCTCGCGCAGCGCGTGCAGACAGGCGGCGACCTGCTGCATCACGAGACTCGCGAGCCCTTCGCTGGGCTCGTCGATCAACAGCAGATCGGGATCTCCGAGCAGCGCCCGCGCGAGTGCGAGCATCTGTTGCTCGCCGCCCGACAGCGCGCCGGCGCGCGTGCGCTTGCGCCCGGCGAGCACCGGGAACAGCGCGTACGCGTCGTCGAGCGTGAAGCGCGCCGCGCGGCCGCGCGCACGCGATGCGGCAGCCGGCGCAATGCCGAGCAGCAGGTTTTCATGCACGCTCAGCGCGGCGAACACGTCGCGATGCTCGGCCACATAGCCGAGCCCGAGCCGCGCGATCTCGAACGTGCGCCGACCGGCGAGCGAACGCCCCGCGAAACGCAGTTCGCCCTCGCAGCGCACGAGGCCCATGATCGCGCGTGCGAGCGTCGAGCGGCCCGAGCCGTTGCGGCCGACCAGCGCGACCACTTCGCCGGGCTCGATGCTCAGCGTGACGCCGTGCAGCGCCTGGCTCGCGCCGTACCACGCATTCAGGTCGCAAATGTCGAGCAGCGCGCTCATCGGCCTGCTCCGTGGTCCGGTTCATCACCCGCCCGCGCGCCTGAGCCGACGTCGAAGCGTTCGCCCAGATACGCGGCCCGGACCGCCGCGTCCGCGCGAATCGCGGCCGGCGATCCACTTGCGATGATGCGCCCTTGCACCAGCACCGAAATGCGATCGGCGATCGCGAACACCACATCCATATCGTGCTCGACCATCAGCAGCGTGCGGCCGGCGGTGGTGTCGCGGATCAGCTCGATCGCGCGTGCCGCTTCCGCGCGGTTCATGCCCGCCGTCGGTTCGTCGAGCAGCAGCGTGTGCGCGCCGCCCGCGAGCGCGATGCCGAGGTCGAGCGCGCGCTGCTCCGCGTAGCTGAGCGTGCCGGCCGCGACGTCGCGGCGCGCGCCGAGGCCGACCGCGTCGAGCACGTCGGCGGCGCGCGCATCGACCGCGGCCGTGCCGGTCAGACGCTGCCACCAGCGCGTGCGATCGCGCTCGGCAAGCTGCGCCGCGCAGCGCAGGTTGTCAAACACGGACAGCCGTGCGAACACGCTGGTGCTCTGAAAGCTGCGCGCGAGGCCACGGCGCGCGATCGCGGCCGGCGCGAGCCGCGTGATGTCCGCGCCGAACAGGTGGATACGCCCCGCGCTCGGCCGCGCGCAGCCCCCGATCAGGTTGAACAGCGTGGACTTGCCCGCGCCGTTCGGGCCGATCAGCGCGTGCCGCTCGCCTGGCTCGATCGCGAGATCGACGCCGCGCAGAATTTGCGTCGAGCCGAAACGCTTTTCGATGCCGTGGAGCGCGAGTGCGGGGATCATCGTGCGGCTCCGGGGAATCGTGCCGCGCGTGCATGGGCCGTGATGCGCGCATGCGCGCGCAGCGCGTGGCGCGTGGTCAGCGCAGCCAGAGCGGCGAGCGCAACGAGCGCCAGCGCAAGAGGAAGCGGCGAGGCGGCAAGCGGCGACAGCGGCGGCGCGACGGTGACATCGGTACCCGCGCCAGCGCCCGCACCTGCACCTGCACCGGCGCCGAACAATGCGCCGAACAACACACCTGAAACCGCACCTTCGTCCGCGCCGAACTGCGCCGCATAGGCCCACTGCACCGCGAACACGATGGCCGCGAGCCACAGCAACCCCGCCGCCGCGCTCCACAAATACGCGGCGCGGCAAGGTCGCCAGCCGTTGGCGGCAATCCACGCCGTCTGCCGCGAGGCAAAGCCGGCGAGCCCATCCGGCGCGGCCAGCACGACGACGACGAAGAACAGCCCGAGATAGAACAGCCACGCCCGCGTGACACTGGCGACCACCACGCTGAAAAACGTCAGTACGATCGCCCCCGCGACCGGCCCGAAGAACGCCGCCGTGCCGCCGATCACGGTCGCGATCAGCACCGCGCCCGAGCGCATCATGCCGACGCTCTCAGTCGATACGAGCTCGATATTGATCAGCCCGAGCGTGCCCGAGATGCCCGCGAAAAACGCCGACAGCACGATCACGCCATAGCGAACCCGCCGCGGATAGCAGCCGATCGCCGCCGCGCGCGCCGGGTTGTCGCGCACAGCGTTCGCGAGCCGCATGAACGGTGTGCGCGACAGCGCGAACAGCGCGACACTGGCGACGACGCTCCACAGCGCGATCAGCGCATAGGCCTCGCGCGCCGGACCGAAGCTCCAGCCGCCGAAGAGTGGCCCGCTCGCGCGATCGATCGCGACGCCCGCCTCGCCGCCGAACCAGCCCGGCAGCGTCCACGCGGCCGCGACGACTAGCTCGCCGAGACCGAGCGTGATCATCGCGAATGCGGTGCCGGCACGGCGCGTCGCGATGAAGCCGAACAGCACACCGCACAGCGCGCCGCCGATGCCGCCGACCAACGGCAGCAGCACGAGCGGCATGCCGCCCGCGTTGAACACCCGCGCGGCGATCAACGCGCCGAGCCCCGCATAAGCGGCGTGTCCGAACGACAGCAGCCCGGTCCCGCCGAGCAGCAGGTTGTACGACAGCGCGAACACGATCAGCGTCGCGCTTTGCGCGAGATAGCCGAGCAGCCAGCTGTGCGGCCAGATGAAAGGCGGTGCGGCCAGAAAGGCGACGAGCGCGAGCCACGGCGCGAGCGCACGGCCGGCCCCGCGAGGCGGCACCTCGCCTTCCAGCGCGTTTGACGACCCGCTCCGCTTACGCATGATCGTCACGCCGTCCGAACAGCCCGCGCGGCCTCGTCGCCAGCACCGCGACGAGCAGCAGGTACGGCAGCAGCGGCGCCAGTTGCGCGAGCGTCAGCGCGTCCCATTCGGGCGGCAGCACCGCGCCGGCGAGCGACACCACGTCGCCCAACGACAGATCGCTCGCGACCGCCAGCGTTTGCAGGCACCCCACCAGCAGCGATGCGACGAGCGCCCCGCTCAGCGATCCGAGCCCGCCGATCACGACCACGACGAACACGATCGAGCCGAGCGACTCCGCCATCGCCGGCTCGATGACGAACAGCGGCGCGCCGATCACGCCGGCCAGCGCGGCGAGCGCGGTGCCGGCCGCGAACACGCCGGTGAACACGCGCGGCACGTCGTGCCCGAGCGCTTCGACGGCCTGCGCATGCGTGAGCGCGGCGCGCACGATCAAGCCCGTCTTCGACACGCGCAGCATCGCGACGAGCGCCGCGAGCATCGCGAGCGACACCGCCATCATGAACGCGCGGTAGCGCGTGAAGACCGCGCCGTACAGCGAGAACAGCGGACCGTCGAGCACCGCCGGAATCCTCGCCGACAGCGGACCGAGCCCCCAGCCGAGCTTGACGAGTTCGCCGAGCAGATAGGCGGCGCCGAACGTCAGCAGCAGTTCGGGCAGATGCCCGTGCCCGCGCACGCGCCGCAGCAGCCAGCGTTCGAGCGCCGCGCCGAGCAGACCGACGAGGAGCGGCGCAACCACCAGCGCGCTCCAGAAGCCGGCGCGCGCCGCCACCGAAAAGCCGACGTACGCGCCGAGCATATAGAAGCTCGCATGCGCAAAGTTGAGCACGCCGAGCATGCTGAAGATCAGCGTCAGCCCGGCCGACAGCATGAACAGCAACAGCCCGTAGCTCAGGCCGTTGAGCAGAGTGATGATGAACGACTGCACGCGTCTAGTCCGCCGGCCCGACGACGCACAACGGTTCGAGCGCCGCGCGCAGCTCGGCGGGCAGGTTCACGGGACGACGCGTCGCGCGATCCACGTAGACGTGCACGAAGTGTCCTTGCGCGGCGGGCTCGGCGTCGCCGTCGCGAAATAGCCCCACCTCGTAGCGCACGCTCGACGTGCCGAGCCGCGCGACGCGCAAGCCCGCGTCGATGCGATCGGGAAACACGAGCGGCGCGAAGTAGTTGCACTGCGTCTCGACGACCAGCCCGATCGTCGTGCCGTGTTCGAAATCGAGTACGCGCGCGCGGATCAGATACTCGTTCACGACGGTGTCGAAATAGCTGTAGTAGACGACGTTGTTCACGTGGCCGTAGACGTCGTTGTCCATCCAGCGCGTGGTGATCGGCAGGAAGTGCGGATACGCGGCGCGGCCGGCGGGGGCGGGTTTGTTCATCGGACGTGGCGGTTGGTGGATGCGAGGATCACAGCGACTCGGTCAGCATGCGGCGATAGTCGTCGGCGCTCGCCTCGCGCGGATTCGTGCGATGACAATGGTCGACCAGCGCGCCCTGCACGACCTTCTCTAACATGCTTTCGTCGACGCCCATCTGCCTGAGGCCGGTCGGCAGTCCAAGCCGCGCCGTCATGTCGAACAGCGCCTGCGCGAGATCCGCATGCTCGGGCACCCCCATCACGCGACGCATGCGCGCATAGCGACGCTCGGCCACCACGCTCGGCGCGCGCTCGTTGAAGCGCAGCACCGCGGGCAGCACGACCGCGTTCAGCGTGCCGTGATGCAGCGACGTGCGGCCGTTCACCTTCAGGCCGCCCAGCGGATGCGACAGCGAGTGCACACAGCCGAGGCCCTTCTGGAACGCCATCCCGCCCTGCATCGACGCGCTCATCATGTTCAGGCGCGCCTCGCGATCGCGGCCGTCCGCGCACGCGCGCTCGATGTTGTGCCACGCGCGTTCGAGGCCGTCGAGCGCGATACCGTCGGCGGGCGGATTGAAGGCCGGCGCGAGGAAGGTCTCGATGCAATGCGCGATCGCGTCCATGCCAGTCGCGGCGGTCAGCCCCGGCGGCAGGCCGAGCGTGAGACCGGGATCGCACAGCGCCGATTTCGGCAGCAGATTCCACGAGTGAAAGCCGAGCTTGCGGCCGTCGTTCAGAATCACGATCGCGCCGCGCGCGACTTCGCTGCCAGTGCCGGCCGTGGTCGGAATCGCGATCAGCGGCGCGACGGCGTCGGTGATCTTCGCGCTGCCGCCTTCGATCGTCGCGTACTGCGTGAGCGGCCCCGGATGCGTGGCCGCAATCGCGACGCCCTTCGCGAGATCGATCGACGAACCGCCGCCCACCGCGATCAGCCCGTCGCAGCGCTCGTCGCGATACACCTGGGCGGCCGCGAGCACCATTTCCTCGGTCGGGTTCGACGGCGTGTCGTCGAACAGCGGCACGTCGCCGAGCTTCAGCGCGTCGAGTGCCTGCCGCGCAATGCCGGCCGCGACGACGCCCTTGTCGCTGATCACCAGAGGCCGCTCGATGCCGATGCGCGCGCACTCGGACGACAGTTGCGACAGTGCGTCGTAGCCCAGATGAATATGGGTCAGGTAGTAGATGTAGGCCATGCCGTTTTCTCCCTGAGCGTGCGCTCATTGACCGCCGATTGACGTGGATGATCGGTTCGGTGATGCGTCGATGGATGTGCCGAATCGTGTGGTGTCGCGTGCGTTGTGGGCTGTCTCCATGTTGGCTGTGATTTCTGCGTCGTCTGTGTGCTGGCTAATGTTGCGGCTCGATGGGCCGAACGCCTCACTGCCCCGGCCGCTCGACGAATTCGAACGGCAAACCGCGTCGCCGCATCCATTCGCCGAGCGCCTGGCCGGTGCCCGCGCGCCACGGCCGCAGCTTCGCGGGCTCGACGAGCCGGTATTCGAGCAGCTCGGGCGACAGCGCGATCGTCCCATGCGCCTTCACGTGATACGCGATGATCAGTTCGTTCTTGCGGATGAATTCGTACACGCCGATCAGCTCGACCGACTCGGCGTGCAGCGACGTCTCCTCCATCACTTCGCGCGCGATGCCCTGCTCCGGCGTCTCGCCGTTTTCGAGGAAACCGGTGATCAGCGCGAACATGCCCTCGGGCCACGCGGCATTGCGCGCAAGCAGGATCTTGCCCTCGTACTCGACGATCGCCGCGACGACCGGCAGCGGGTTATTCCAATGGACGTAGCCGCACTCGGTATCGGGACAGCTCTGACGGACGCGGCCGCCCTCGTGGTCGGGGTCGGCGCGTTCGGTCAGGGGCTTCGCGCAGCGGGGACAGAATCGGTACTCGGTCATGGCGGGGGACGTCTCTTTGTTTCGTGTTTTTTAGCGGGGCGTAGTTGGGTGGCTTCGCGAGTGTGCCGAGTGGTGCATCCAGGCGCCGGTGGTAACTCGGGTTCCAGCAACCTCACGCGTCTTCCATCACGCGACGCACAGCTCACGCACGTCGGCGGCGAAACGCTCGACCGTGTCGGGCTGCGTGTCCCATGCGCACATCAGCCGGCAACCGCCCGCGCCGATGAACTCGTAGAACTTCCAGCCGCGCGCGCGCATCGCCTTCGCGGCACGCGGCGGCAACTGCGCGAACACCGCGTTCGATTCGCTCGCAAACATGATGCTCACGCCGGGGATTTCCTGCAACCGCGTCTCCAGCAGACGCGCCATCGCGTTCGCGTGACGCGCATTGCGCAGCCATACGTCGTTGTCGAGCAGGCCGAGCCACGGCGCGGAGATGAAGCGCATCTTCGATGCGAGCTGTCCCGCCTGCTTCAACCGATAGGCGAAATCGTCGGCGAGCGCGCGGTCGAAGAACACCACCGCCTCGCCGACCGGCAAGCCGTTCTTGGTGCCGCCGAAACACAGCACGTCGACGCCCGCGCGCCACGTAATCTCCGACGGATGCACGTCGAGCGCGGCGGCCGCGTTCGCGAAGCGCGCGCCGTCCATGTGCACCTTCAGATGACGACGCTTCGCGATCGCCGCGATGGCGCGGACTTCCTCGACGCTGTAGACGGTGCCGACCTCGGTCGACTGCGTCAGCGTGACGACCTTGGGCTTCGGATAGTGGATATCGGCGCGCCGCGTGACGATGGACTCGATCGCATCGGGCGTGAGCTTGCCGGCGATGCCCGGCGCCGTCAGCAGTTTCGAGCCGCCCGAAAAGAACTCGGGACCGCCGCACTCGTCGGTCTCGATGTGCGCGAGTTCGTGGCAAATCACCGAGTGGTACGACTGGCACAGCGACGCGAGCGCGAGCGAATTGGCCGCCGTGCCGTTGAACACGAAGAACACCTCGCAATCGGTCTGAAACAGGTCGCGCAGACGGTCGCAGACCTGGTTGGTCCAGGAGTCGTCGCCGTAGGCCGGCTCGTGGCCGCTGTTGTTGGCGGCGATCAGCGCGTCGAGCGCTTCGGGACAGATGCCGGCGTAGTTGTCGGACGCGAAATGTTGCATGGTCGAGCGACGCGCCCGGCGACAGGCGCGAGGGAATGACGGAAAGCGGTCATTTTAGTGCGCTCGTGCGAGATTTGTTTTCGCGTCTTAGCTGCAACCGCAATCCGGCATGCGGCCACGGCGCGGGCCACGCGGCACGCGCGTCACCGCGATGAGGCCCGCCGCCCCCGCCAGCAGCGCGCCCGCGGCGAGCCACAGCGCCAGCGAAAACGACCCCGTGCGCGCGGCAATCGGCGCGGCCATCAACGGACCTGCGATCTGACCGATGCCATAGGCCGCCGTCGCATAACCCATCAGCCCGGCCGCGTAGTCGCCGCGCAGACGCCGCGCCTCGCGCATCGCGAATAGCGTGATCGCGGTGAACGGCAGGCCAATCAGGATGCTGCCGAGCGAGATCCCGCCCGCCGTCGGCCACACGATGCCCAGCGCGATGCCGAGCGCCTGCAGCACATACGAGCCCGCGAGCAGCGCGCGGTTGTCCCAATGCACGGGCAAACGCGCGGCGAGCAACGCGCCGACGATCAGCGCCGCACCGAACATCGGCCAGAACAGGTCCGGCCACGCCGAGCCCGGCAACGCGTGACGCGCGATGACCGGCAAAAAGGTCGCGGTGATGATGTAGCCGAAGCCCGGTATGCCGTAGAGCAGGACCAGCCAGAACGCGTCGGCGCGGTGGACGGCATGGCTCGTCTGAATGCCGGCCGTACGAGGCGGCTGGTTTGTGCTGGCGCGCGATCCGGTGGCGGGCTTTGCGGTTGCGGAGCTTGCAGCGGCAGGCTTCGCTATTCCCGCACGCAGCGCTTCGCCAAACACCGGCCACACCAGCACCGACAGCACCGCGCCGATCACCGCAAAGCCGATCCATCCGACCACCGCGCCATAGCCGCCCGCGACGCTGACCAGCAAGCCGGTGCCGACGATGCCCACGCCCGGCCCCGTATAGATGACGCCGCTCCACGCCTGCGCGCCGAGTTCCGCGAGCCGCCGCAAGCCCCACTGCGACGCGAACACGAAGGTCCATGCGCTGACCGCGCCGGCGACGAAGCGCACCAGCGCCCACGCCCAGAACTGGCCGGTGACGCCCATCGCGAGCGTCAGCAGCACGGTCGCGGCGAGTCCGACGCGCACCATGCGCGCGGGCTCGACCCGCAGCGCCGCGCACGTCATCGCGCCGGCGAAATAACCGGCGTAATTGAACGATGCGAGCCAGCCGCCATGCTGGATATCGATCTGCGGCTGGCCGAGCGCGGCGCCGTGCAGCATCAGCGGCAGCAGCGGCGTGAATGCGAAGCGCCCGATACCGAGCGCGACGGCCAACGTGACCATGCAGGCGAGCGCCGCGCGCCGGGCGGTGTGCGGCTCGTGGAAGCGCGGGTACGCGTGGGAAGCGAGATCGTTCATGGTCGGACGGTCAATCGGCGATGGTGTGAATCCATATTAGCTTGACCTTTTGATCACGAAAAGTGAATAATTAGGATGTTATTCATCGCCAGGAGAGAATCATGGATCTGGCCGCTCTGACCATTTTTCGCGCGGTCGTGCGCGAAAACGGCGTGACGCGCGCCGCGGCGAAGCTCAATCGCGTGCAATCGAACGTGACCACGCGCATCAAGCAGCTCGAGGAGCAGCTCGGCACCGAGCTGTTCATCCGCGACGGCCGCCGCCTCGTGCTGACGCCGGCCGGCGAGACGCTGCTGCCCTACGCGGAACGGCTGCTCGCGCTCGCCGACGAGGCGCGGCACGCGGTGCGCGAGGATCGTCCGAGCGGGCGTCTGCGTCTCGGCACGATGGAAAGCGTCGCGGCGACGCGTCTGCCGGGCCTGCTCGCGCAATATCACCAGCAATGGCCGGCCGTCGAACTGGAATTGGAGACCGGCACGACCGGCAGGCTGATCGAGCGGGTGCGCGAGTTCGAGGTCGATGCGGCGCTGGTCGCGACGCCGCTAGATCCGGCCACGCTCGGCGATCTGTTCGAGACCGTGCCGATCTTCCGCGAGGAACTCGTGATGCTGACGCCGCGCGGTCATCGGCCGATCCGCGAAGTGCGCGACATCGCGCTATCGACGCTGATCGCGTTCGAGCGGGGCTGCGCTTATCGCGCGTATATCGAGAAGTGGTATCTGGAGCACGGCACGCGGCCGCAACGGGTGCTGGAGCTCGGCTCGTATCACGCGATCGTCGCGTGCGTGGCGGCCGGCGCGGGCGTCGCGGTCGCGCCGCGCTCGGTGCTCGATCTGCAGACCGACACGAGCAATATCGCAGTGCACGAATTGCCCGATATCGGCATGATCGACACGCTGCTGGTGTGGCGACGCGGGCATTTTTCGTCGGCGCTCAATGCGTTGCGACGCACGCTGGTGGCGTCGCAGGAAGGGACGGCCGAGGTGGATGCGGTGGCGTCCGCGGATGCGAACGTGGTCTGATCGTTGAATCCGCCCCGGCAACAAGGTTCGGCGCAACCCGGTCGGCTTCAGCAAAAGCGAAGGGGCCACGCAACGCGCCGATCCTGCTGGCGCACCGCGTGGCCCCTTCGTCGAACCCGGCTCGACTTCGCGTCGAGCCGGACTCAACCGACTATCAGAATCAAAGCTGCCCTTCGACCCAGCCCTTGACGCCCGCGAGCGCCGCCGGCAGGTTGGCCGGCTCGGTACCGCCGGCCTGCGCCATGTCCGGACGGCCGCCGCCCTTGCCGCCCACCTGCTGGGCCACGAAGTTGACCAGTTCGCCCGCCTTGACCTTCTTGCTCGCGTCTGCGGTCACACCCGCGATCAGGCTGACCTTGCCGCCTTCCACCGACGCGAGCACGATCGCCGCGCTCTTCAGCTTGTCCTTGAGCTTGTCGACCGTTTCGCGCAGCGTCTTCACGTCCGCGCCTTCGAGCGTCGCCGCGAGCACATGCACACCGCCGACTTCGATCGCCTGGCCCGCGAGTTCGTCGCCCTGGCTCGACGCCATCTTCGACTTCAGCGCGCCCAGTTCTTTCTCGAGCGCCTTCACCTGGTCTTGCACCTGGCCGATGCGCTGCGTGAGTTCCGCCGGTTGTGCCTTCAGCACGGCCGCGGCCGCGTTGACGCGCGCTTCGAGCTCCTGCACGTAGCGCACCGCGTTGTCGCCGGTGATCGCCTCGACGCGACGGATACCGGCCGCGACGCCGCCTTCCATCACGATCTTGAAGAAACCGATGTCGCCCGAGCGATTCACGTGCGTACCGCCGCACAGCTCACGCGAGAAGCCGAGGTCGAGCACGCGCACTTCGTCGCCGTACTTTTCGCCGAACAGCGCCATTGCGCCGCCCTTCACCGCCTCGTCGTACGACATTACACGCACGATGCCGGGCGCGTTCGCCAGCACTTCGGCGTTGACGATTTCCTCGACGCGGCGGATCTGCTCGTCCGTCATCGGCGCGTTGTGGGCGAAGTCGAAGCGGGTCTTGTCGGCGTCGACGAGCGAGCCCTTCTGCTGCACGTGCGAACCGAGCACTTCGCGCAGCGCCTTGTGCATCAGGTGCGTGGCCGAGTGGTTGCGCGCCGTGCGGGCGCGGCGCACCGCGTCGATTTCGGCCTTGACGATGTCGCCGAGCTTCAGCGTGCCCTGCTCGAGCGTGCCGTGGTGGCCGACCACGTCGGCCTGAACCTTCAGCGTATCGACGACCGCAAAGCGCGTGCTGGCGTTCGCGAGCACGCCCTGGTCGCCGACCTGGCCGCCCGACTCCGCATAGAACGGCGTGTGATCGAGCACGACGACCGCCTGCTGGCCGGCCTGCGCCTGCTGCACCGACGCGCCATCGACGTACAGCGCGACGACCTTGGCGTCGTCGAAGACGATTTCTTCGTAGCCGTGGAAGGTGGTCTTCGCGCCCGAGTATTCGAGACCCTGCGCCATCTTGAACTTGCCCGCCGCGCGAGCCTGCTCGCGCTGACGCGCCATCGCGTCGTCGAATGCGGGTTCGTCGACCGTCACTTCGCGCTCGCGGCAGACGTCCGCCGTCAGGTCGAGCGGGAAGCCGTAGGTGTCGTGCAGCTTGAACGCGAGTTCGCCGTCGAGCGTCTTGCCACCCCTGGCGTCGAGATCGGCCAATGCGGCCTCGAGAATCGACATGCCGTGCTCGATCGTCTCGAAGAAGCGCTCTTCTTCCTGACGCAGCACGTCGGTCACGCGCTGCTCGGCCTGCTTCAGTTCAGGGTAAGCGTCGCCCATCTGCGCGACGAGGTCGGCGACGAGGCGATGGAAGAACGAACCCTTCTTGCCGAGTTTGTAGCCGTGGCGGATCGCGCGGCGCACGATACGGCGCAGCACGTAGCCGCGGCCTTCGTTGCCAGGAATCACGCCGTCGACGATCAGGAACGAGCACGCGCGGATGTGATCGGCGATCACCTTCAGCGAGTTGTTGCCCAGATCGGTCACGCCGGTTTCGCGGCCAGCGGCTTGAATGAGCGCCTGGAACAGGTCGATCTCGTAGTTGCTGTGCACGTGCTGCAGCACCGCGGCGATGCGCTCGAGGCCCATGCCGGTGTCCACGCATTGCTTCGGCAGCGGCGTCATGTTGCCCTGCGCGTCGCGGTTGAACTGCATGAACACGAGGTTCCAGATTTCGATGTAGCGGTCGCCGTCTTCCTCGGGCGATCCCGGCGGGCCGCCCCACACATCCGGGCCGTGGTCGTAGAAGATTTCCGAGCACGGGCCGCACGGGCCGGTGTCGGCCATCTGCCAGAAGTTGTCCGATGCGTAGCGCGCGCCCTTGTTGTCGCCGATGCGGATGATGCGCGCGACCGGCACGCCCACTTCCTTCGCCCAGATGTCGTGCGCTTCGTCGTCTTCCTGGTAGACGGTGACCCAGAGCTTGTCTTTGGGCAGCTGGTAGACGCCGGTCAGCAGTTCCCACGCGTAGTGGATCGCGTCGCGCTTGAAGTAGTCGCCGAACGAGAAGTTGCCGAGCATCTCGAAGAACGTGTGATGACGCGCGGTGTAGCCGACGTTCTCGAGGTCGTTGTGCTTGCCGCCAGCGCGCACGCTGCGCTGCGCGGTCGTGGCCCGCGAATACGGACGCGATTCCGCGCCGAGGAACACATCTTTGAACTGCACCATCCCCGAATTGGTGAAGAGCAGTGTCGGGTCGTTGCCGGGCACGAGGCTCGACGAACGGACGATCGTATGGCCCTTCGATTCGAAGAACTTGAGGAATTTCTCGCGGATTTCAGCGGCTTTCATAGCGGGCGGGGGACGGTCCTGACGGTTCCTGACGGAGACTGGCGGTCGGTGGGATGCGCCAACTGTCTGTTTCTTTAAACGACTGATTATACGGGATCGGCAAGCGCGCGCGGCACTGCGCGCCGCCTGGTTGGCGCTCGCGTGTCCGATCGTCCGATCCGCGCCATGACGTTCGGCTGACTGCGCCCGCGAGCGCGAATCGCTTAAGATGACTTCCACGAAACTTCGCGCGAAATAACGCATGGCAGCTCGCCGCGCGGCCTGCAACCATCAGGAGACATTCAAGAACATGGGCGCTCTCAGTCACATCCGCGTGCTGGACCTCACCCGCGTGCTCGCCGGTCCGTGGTGCGCGCAGACGCTCGCCGATTTCGGCGCCGACGTCATCAAGATCGAACGCCCCGAGGTCGGCGACGACACGCGCCACTGGGGGCCTCCCTATCTGAAAACGCCGGACGGCGCGGACACGCGCGAGGCCGCCTACTATCTCGCGGCGAACCGCAACAAGCGCTCGGTCACGCTCGACATCGCGTCGCCCGAGGGTCAGCGGATCGTGCGCGAACTGGCCGCACAAAGCGACGTCGTGCTCGAGAACTACAAGGTCGGCCAGTTGAAGAAGTACGGCCTCGACTATGACTCGCTCAAAGAGGTCAGGCCCGACCTGATCTACTGCTCGGTGACGGGCTTCGGGCAGACCGGCCCGTATGCGCAACGCGCCGGTTACGACTTCATCGTGCAGGGGATCGGCGGCTTCATGAGCATCACCGGCGAGCGCGATGGTCAGCCGGGCGGCGGCCCGCAGAAGGCCGGCGTCGCGATCGCCGACCTGATGACCGGCATGTACTCGACGATCGCGGTGCTGACCGCGCTCACGCACCGCGACCGCACGGGCGTTGGCCAATACATCGACATGGCGCTGCTCGACGTGCAGGTCGCGATGCTCGCCAACATGAACTCGAACTACCTCGCGAGCGGCCAGCCGCCGGCGCGCTGGGGCAATGCGCATCCGAACATCGTGCCCTACCAGACCTTCCAGACCAGCGATGGCTGGATCATCGTCGCGGTCGGCAACGACGGACAGTTCCGCAAGTTCGTCGAAGTGGGCGGCCGCCCGGAACTCGCCGACGACGAGCGTTTCGCAACCAACCCCGCGCGCGTGCGCAACCGCGAACTGCTCGTGCCAATGCTCGCGGACATGGTCCGCCGGCAGGGCAAGCAGCAATGGATCGCGGCGCTCGAAGCGGCCGGCGTGCCGTGCGGGCCGATCAACAACCTCGACGAAGTGTTCGACAACGAGCAGGTGGTCGCGCGCGGTCTGCAGGTCGATCTGCCGCATCCGTCGGGCGGCACGGTCAAGCTCGTGCGCAATCCGATCACCATGACCGGCACGCCGCCGCAGGCGCTGAGCCATCCGCCGCTGCTTGGCGAGCATACCGAGCGGGTGCTGAGCGACGTGCTCGGATACGACGCGCAGACGATTGCCGAGTTGAAGCGCAAAGCGGTGATCTGATCGAGGAGGCGGCGAGACTCAGCGCATCGCCATTAGCGAAGCCAGCCAGCCCCGCCCCTCGTCCCAATCGTCGAGACCGCTGTCGGCGTTGATGTGGCCGCGCGCGCCGATCCCGATCCAGCGGCTGCCCCACGCGTTCGCGCAGGTTTGTGAAAACGCCACGCCGCCATAAGGATCGTCGCTGCTCGCCACCACGATCGTCGCAAACGGCAGGCGGGTGAGCGGCACCGGCGCAAAGCCGCCCGCGTCCCTCGGGAAGTGCGCTTCGTCCGGATCGGGCACGGCGACCAGCAGCGCGCCGGCCACCTTCGCAAGCTGCGCCGCGCTTGCGTACTGCGAGGCCCAGAACGCCGTGGTCAGACAGCCGAGGCTGTGAGCGGCGAACACGATCGGCGCGTCCACGGCGTCAAGCGCGGCGGCCAGCGTGCGGCACCAGGCGTCGCGCGAAGGGTGGTCCCAGTCCGGCATCTGCACGCGGACGAACGCGGGATCGAGCGCTTCCCAGCGCGTTTGCCAGTGGCCTGGGCCGGAGTCCAGATAGCCCGGCAGAACGAGTGTGGTTGGTTGGTGTTCGGTCATCGTGCTTCCCCGTTTTCGGCTTATCGCCCACTCGCGGGATAGCGCGGCGGGCCGTCTACCGTATTACGCGTGCCACGCCGCCACCACGGGGATCGCTCGCGGGCTCGGGTGTCGTGCCGTCCACGCGGATCATCTGCACGTCGCCGTTGAACGACTGCTGCTCGACCGTAAAGCCGAGCGCCTTCAATTGCGTGGCGAGCTCATCCGGCGCGGGACGGTACGGCTCGAAGTAGATCGTCTTTTGCGGCAGCAGCTGATGATGGAAACGCATCGCGGCGAGCGCGTCCGTCGGTGACATGTCGAAGTCGTACAGATTCGTCATCACCTGGAAGATCGTCGTCAGGATGCGAGAGCCGCCGGGCGTGCCGATCGCTAGCGCGATCTTGCCGTCCTTCAGCAGCAGCGTGGGCGTCATCGACGAAATCGGGCGGCGGCCCGGCGCGATCGCATCCGGCTCGGCATCGGCGGCGCCGGGTGTCGACGCGCCCGTCGCGCCAGCGACGGCTGGCTTGATCACGAAATCGTCCATCGCATCGTTCAGCAGGAACCCGCCGCCGTCCACCACGACGCCCGAGCCGAAATCGCCGTTCAGCGTGTAGGTGTTCGACACCGCGTTGCCCCATTTGTCGACCACCGAGAAATGCGTGGTTTGCGTCTTCTCCGTCGCCGCGCCGCCGTCGACACCGGGTTTCACCGTCGCGGCGGCCGGCGCTTCGTCGGCTTTGACTTCGGCCGCGCGCTGCGCGAGGTAGGCGTCGTCGATCAGCTTCGCGACCGGCACCGGCGATGCGTCCGGGTCGCCGATATGGCGCTGCCGGTCCGCGAACACGCGATCCTCGATCTGCGCGATCAGATGGATGTACGGCGCTGAATTCAACGCAAGGCCGTCGAACGCTGGCTGCAGATCGGCCCGCATCTTCAGCATCTGGATCAGCCCGAGGCCGCCCGAGCTCGGCGGCGGCGCGGTGATCACGCGGTAGCCGTGCCAGTCGGCCGCGAGCGGCTCGCGCCACAGGGCCTTGTACTGGCTCAGATCCTGGCTCGTGATCAGGCCGTGGCCGTACATCTGCGCGGCGATCATTTGAGCGGTGCGGCCCTCGTAAAACTCGCGGCCGCCGTCGCTCGCGATCCGCCCCAGCGTCTGCGCGAGTTCCGGTTGGCGCAGCATCGCGCCCGCCTTCAGGTTCGCGAAGTAGGCGTCGAAATTGGTCTTGCCGGCGAAACTCTTCGCGGCCGCGTCGCGTCGCTGCCGCAGCCGCGGGTCGACCTGGAAGCCGTCGGTCGCGTAACGGATCGCGGGCGCGAGCACCTGCTTCCATTTGAGCTTGCCGAAGCGCCGCTGCGCTTCCCACATGCCATCGACAGTGCCCGGCACGGCCGCCGCGCGATGCCCGACCGTGCTCATGCCCGGCGCCACGTTGCCCTTGTCGTCGAGGTACATGTCGCGGGTCGCCTGCTGCGGTGCGCGCTCGCGATAGTCGAGAAAATACGGCTTGCCGTCAACCAGCAGCGTCATGAAACCGCCGCCGCCGAGGTTGCCCGCATCGGGCCGCGTGACGGCGAGCGTGAAGGCCATCGCAACCGCGGCATCGACCGCGTTGCCGCCTGCGGCGAAGATCTGCTGCGCGGTGTCAGCGCTGTAGCTATCCGGCGCGGCGACTGCCGACGCATCGAGCGCCGGCTTCGGCGCCGGTGTTTTCGCGGCGGCGGACAGCGGCGCGGCCACGTTCACGGCAAGCGCGGCAAACCAGGCCGAAGCGAGCACACGACGGTTACGGCAAGAAAATCGGGCGCTAGCCAAAGCGCGGGCAAAGGGCGCGCGAAACGCGCCGTGCGTCGGGACAAACATCCGAGAAAACTCCGGCAACGAGGCGAGCATGGCGCACGAGCAGCGCAGCCTCGTGCAGGAAGATGAAGGACAGCGTGGACGGCTCGGGCAAGCCCGCCCCGCGCGAAGGCCCAGCACAGGCGCGCGGGCCGCGCGCAGCAGCGCATCCTAAGTCGGCGCGTCGCGCGTCGCCAACCCGTTTTACCTCCTGTTACAGCCCCGCGCGCCGGCTTCCCTGACTCCGGCAGCCGCGCCAAACCCACTCCGCCGTTGGCTGCGCGCCGCAACCACCTGCCGCGAACGGGCTCGTCAGGTAGAATTGACGGCTACACGGGCGCATTGCGCGCCCCCACGGACTCTCATCTTCTCGCATGAATACCGAACGCAACGACGCGCCCGCGGCATCCAATTTCATCCGCAACATCATCGACGACGACAACCGCACCGGCAAATGGAACCAGCGTGTCGAAACGCGCTTCCCGCCGGAGCCGAACGGCTATCTGCACATCGGTCACGCAAAGAGCATCTGCCTGAACTTCGGCATCGCGCGCAGCTACGGCGGCGTGTGCCATCTGCGCTTCGACGACACCAATCCGGAAAAGGAAAGCGTCGAGTACGTCGAGTCGATCATCGACTCCGTGCGTTGGCTCGGCTTCGAATGGGAAAAGGACCGCACCGAGCATCTGTACTTCGCGAGCGACTACTACGACAAGCTATACGAGTTCGCGGAGCTGCTGATCCAGCGCGGCCGCGCGTACGTGGATAGCCAGTCGGCCGAGGAAATCCGCGCGAACCGCGGCTCGGCCACCGAAGTCGGCACGCCGTCGCGCTTCCGCGAGCGTTCGGTCGCGGAAAACCTCGACCTGTTCCGCCGCATGAAGGCGGGCGAGTTCAAGGAAGGCGAGCACGTGCTGCGCGCGAAGATCGACATGTCGTCGCCGAACTTCAACATGCGCGACCCGGTCATCTACCGCATCCGCTTCGCGCATCACTACCGTACGGGCGACGCCTGGTGCGTGTACCCGATGTACGACTACACGCACTGCATCTCGGACGCGCTCGAAAACATCACGCATTCGCTGTGCACGCTCGAGTTCGAAGATCACCGCCCACTGTACGACTGGATCCTGAACGAACTCGCCGAGGCCGGTGTCTTCGGGCGTCCGCTGCCGCAGCAAATCGAGTTTTCGCGCCTGAACCTGACCTATGCGATCACCAGCAAGCGCAAGCTGCTGCAACTCGTCAACGAAGGCCATGTGGAAGGCTGGGACGACCCACGCATGCCGACCATCGTCGGCTTGCGCCGGCGTGGCTTCACGCCCGAGTCGATCCAGCTGTTCTGCGAGCGCATCGGCGTGACCAAGGTCGACTCGTGGATCGACATGAGCGTGTTCGAAGGCGCGCTGCGCGACGATCTCGACGAGAAGGCGCCGCGCATTGCCGCCGTGCTCGATCCGGTCAAGCTGATCATCGACAACTTCCCCGAACGCCTCACCGAGCCGTGCCACGCACCGGTGCATCCGCATCATCCGGAACAGGGCCTGCGCGAGTTTCCGATTTCGCGCGAGTTGTGGATCGAGCGCGAGGACTTCACGGAGACGCCGCCGAAGGGCTACTTCCGCCTGTTCCCGGGCAACAAGGTGCGGCTGCGCTACGGCTACGTGATCGAATGCACGCACGCGGACAAGGACGAGAACGGCAATATCGTCGCGGTGCACTGCAACTACTTCCCGGACAGCAAATCGGGCACCGAAGGCGCGAACAATTACAAGGTCAAGGGCAACATCCACTGGGTCAGCGCGGCGGCCGCGTGCCCTGCCGAAGTGCGCATCTACGACCGGCTGTTCAAGGAACCGCAACCGGACGCCGGCGGCCGCGACTTCCTCGAAGCGCTGAATCCGGACTCGAAGCGCGTGGTCCAGGCCTACCTCGAAACCGGCGCGCGCCATGCGCTGCCGGAGCAGCGCTACCAGTTCGAGCGCCACGGCTACTTCGTCGCCGACCGCGTCGATTCGAAGCCGGGTAAGCCCGTATTCAACCGCATCGTCAGTCTGCGCGACAGTTGGGGCAAGCCGGCCTGAGACCGCGCCAGCGAGGGCCCGGCGTTGCGGGCCCATCCGGGTTGCCGGATGTTTCGATCGACACTCACTGCGCGCTCGCCTGAGCGCGCCGGTCCGGGAGGTCCGATGAAGGTTGCAGACCGCCACGGGGAAGGGTCTGAAGGTAGGGTTCGCGTCGCACGGAACGCGTGCGGCTCACGCTTCCCGCGTCTGCTACGCGGCATGCACAGCGTGCTGCTTACGCTGGCCGCCTGGGGCGCGCTCGCGTTCGCCGGCCCCGCCCGCGCGGATGAACTGACCGGCACGCTGAGAAAGATCCACGACGACGGCGTCGTCGTGCTCGGCGTGCGAGAGGCGTCGATCCCGTTCTCGTACTTCGACGGCAAGCGCACGGTCGGCTACTCGCAGGCGATCGCGATGCAGATCGTCGATGAAATCAGGAAAACGCTCGGCATGGCGCAGCTGCGGGTTCACGAAATCACGGTGACGTCGTCGAACCGCACGCCGATGCTGCTGAACAACCAGATCGATCTCGAATGCGGCTCGACCACGCACACGGTCGAGCGCGAGAACGTCGCCGCGTTTTCAGACAGCATTTTCCAGTACGCGGTGCGCATGATCACGCGCAGGAACAGCGGCATCACCGATTTCCCCGATCTGGCCGGCAAGCCGGTCGTGACGACCGCGGGCACGTCCGACGAGCGCCTGCTGCGCAGCCTCAACACCGACAAGCAGCTGAACATGCGCATCATGAGCGTGCGCGACCATCAGGACGCCTTCAACGCGATGAAGGACGGTCACGCGGTGGCGTTCGTGATGGACGAGCCGATCGTCTACGGTTTCAAGGCGACCGACCCGCATCCCGACGATTTCATCGTGACGGGCACGCCGCTTGGCTACGAGGTTTATGCGTGCATGTTCCGCAAGGGCGACGAGCCGTTCCGCGCGCTCGTGAATCGCGTGATCGTGCGCTCGCAGACGTCCGGCGACGCCGAGCGTCTGTATCGGCAGTGGTTCACGCAGCCGATTCCGCCGCATGGCATCAACGTCAATTTCCCGCTGTCCGAGCAGAACCGCGCGTTGTTCGCGCATCCGAACGACCACGCGCTCGATTGAAGGCGGCGTGCGCCGTCTATAGCGACCGGTGCAACTCCGTGAGCGACAGCGTCGTCTCGAAGAGCCGCGTCAGACTACGGCTCGCATAGCGCGGCACCTCTTCGATCGACGCCCAACGGTAGTCGTCCATTTCGGGGATCAGCGTGCCGTCCGAGCGGCGCGGAAACAGCGACGTGCAGGTGCACGTGCTCAGATCGAGCTCGCCGACACCCGCGCGCGCCGCGAACAGATGCAGGTCCTTGTCGCGCCGGTAGACGAACAGGCCGAGATCCTTCAGCCGATCGGCCTCGAGCGCGATGCCGGTTTCCTCGACCATCTCGCGCAGCGCCGTCACCTGCGGCGCCTCGCCGTCCTCGCACTGGCCTTTCGGGATGTCCCAGTGCGTCGTTTCGGTGGCGTGCGCGAGCAGCACGCGTCCGTCGGGATCGAGCAGCACGATCCCGCACGAGACGATTCGCGGGCTCATCGCGCAGCCTCACTGCATGCACCTCTCGCGCCGCGCTCACGCATGCTCAACGCTTCTGCAGCTGCCAGGCGCCACCTTCCTTGCAGAAGTTCGGACGCAGGTTCATCGATTGCCCTTTCGCATTGAGTACGACCCCGAGGATGCGGCAGGTGCGTCCGCCTTTGGTCGAGGTGCTGTCCATCGAAATGGTCGCGTCGATCTTCACGCTATTGCCGGTGCCGTCGTTGACCCACGTGAAGCTCTCGCCGTCCTTCCTGTCATTGAGCGCGCTCATGACCGCATGCTTGATCGAGTCGTTGTCACGCTGTCTCATATAGGTGATCGGCGTGTCGCTCAGAAAGCCAAGGTTCGCAGCTTGCGCGCCGATCGCCGCGCCGAGCAGGAGGCTCGCGGCACTGAGGTGGAACAGCACACGGGTTCGCGTCGACATGTAGGACTCTCCTCGAAGTGTGCACGGCGCGCACGGGCGCACGGCGGCTTTTGATCCTGACCTCAAAAGCATAGCATGCACACTTCGGCAGGCAGCGCGCCATCGCCGCGGCCATCAACGCGCGGCGGCCGTCCCCTGCAGGCGGAACGTGTTGACGACGTCGCGCAGCATCTGCGCCTGCTCCTGCATCGACTGCGCGGCGGCCGCCGCCTGTTCGACCATCGCCGCGTTCTGCTGCGTGGTCTCGTCCATCTGCGCGATCGCGAGATTGACCTGCTCGATGCCGCGGCTCTGCTCGTCGGACGCGGCGGAAATCTCGCTGATGATGTCGGTCACGCCCTTCACCGCATCGACGAGCGACTCCATCGTGCCGCCCGCCTTCTCGACGAGCGTCTTGCCGCTGCCGACGCGC
The DNA here is from genome assembly GCF_050434105.1 of Paraburkholderia sp. 40. Classification (NCBI taxonomy): domain Bacteria; kingdom Pseudomonadati; phylum Pseudomonadota; class Betaproteobacteria; order Burkholderiales; family Burkholderiaceae; genus Paraburkholderia; species Paraburkholderia sp. 40. Next base: position 1,758,865 of record NZ_JBNPVY010000004.1, read on the forward strand.
GCGACCGAATCCTCGATCAACGTCTTGATCTCCTTGGCCGCGTCGGCGCTGCGGCGCGCGAGGTTGCGCACCTCGCCCGCGACGACCGCGAAGCCGCGGCCCTCCTCGCCGGCGCGCGCGGCTTCGACGGCCGCGTTCAGCGCGAGGATGTTGGTCTGAAACGCGATGCTTTCGATCACGCCGATGATATCGACCACCCGCGCCGAGCTCGCCGCGATGCTTTGCATGTTCGCGACGACGTGCTGCACGGCCTCGCCGCCCTCGCCCGCGAGCTGCGACGCCGAGCGCGCCATGCGGTTGGCCTGCAGCGCGTTGTCGGCGTTCTGCTTGACGGTCGCCGTCAGCTGCTCCATGCTCGCGGCCGTTTCGCCGAGCGACGACGCCTGCTGTTCCGTCCGCGCCGACAGATCAAGATTGCCCGCGGCGATCTCTTCGGCCGCGACCGTGATCGTTTCGGTGCCGCCGCGAATGCGCCGGATCGCGTCGGCGAGGCGGCTTTGCATGCGCTGCATCGCGAACAGCATGCTTTCCTGATCGTCGCCGGCCAGTGTGACCGGGCACGACAGATCGCCGTCGGCGATCGTCTCCGCGACGCTCGCCGCATAGGCGGGCTCGCCGCCGAGACTGCGCTTCACGTTGCGGATGATCAGCACAAGCGCGAGGGTGCTGAAGCTGCCGATCACGAGGATCGTCAGCAGATAGCGCAGCAGGTTGGCGCGGAACGCCGCGTCGATGTCGTTGACGTAGACACCCGAAATCAGAAACCAGTCCCACGCGGCAAAGCGCTTGACGAAGCTGATCTTCGGCACGCGCTCGTTGTTGCCGGCGAGGCGGCCCATGTAATCGACGAAGCCCTGCCCGTGCGCCTGCGCGACCTTGACCATTTCGACGAACAGCAGCTTGCCGTCGCTGTCCGCGTAGTGCGACACGTCCTTGTTGCGCAGATCGGCGAGCATCGGATGCATGATCACGACCGGCCTGGCAGTCGACACGATCATGTAGCCGCTGCCGGGGTAGCGGATCGCGGACAGCCGCGCCAGCGCCTGCTGCCGCGCCTGTTCGGGCGTCAGCTCGTGCTGGTCGGCGCGCTGCGCGTAGTCGGCGACGATGCCGTACGCGCTTTCCACGACGTTCTGCACCGCCGACTTGCGCTCGGCCAGCATCGTCGCGCGCGACTGCCATGCGGCCCAGCCGCCGAGGCCGAGCAGGCCGAGCCACGTAATCAGCAGCGCGAGCCAGAGTTTGGTGTTGAGGCTAAGTCGGTTCACGCTGGTTCCTCCATCGCGGCGCGTCACACAGTTCTGTTGAATTAACGGCGCCGCGCGCGATTTCCTGAGTCGGGAAACACCCGAAGCGAGCCGTACGAACACGCGACAACCTGGCAGCCACCGGGCGCGCAACATTGCACAAAAACAAAAAGGGTTACAGGCGTGACGCCTGTAACCCTTCGATGATTCTGGTACGGCAGGAGGGACTCGAACCCCCCACCCTCGGCTTAGAAGGCCGAACGTTCTGGCATTTATCGGCATTGATCCGTTTCCATGAAAAGCCACAAAACCCTGTCAGATAAGGTCTTTAGGCAAATACCTGCATTCAACCGTGTTGATAAAAATTGATTGATTACCGTATTATTTGCCTACACAGTGCCTACACGGCACATCCATGTAGGAAATCTGATGAAAAAAGAGAACTTCACGCCCGAGCGAGTGGCGGGCCACCAGTGCGATCCGGGGCGGCAACAAACCATCTTTTGGGACCGGAAGCAGCAAGGGCTGGGGCTTCGCGTTACGGCATCCGGGCGGAAGGCGTACATCTATGAGGGCCGCTTGTTCGGCAAGACGTTGCGCATCACGATTGGCGCACCTGATGCGTGGCCCATTGAGTCGTACGTCACGATCGATCCGACCGGCAAAAAGATAGAGCGCCTGGGTGCGCGGCAAGAGGCTGCGCGGCTCAAGGCTCTCTTGGACCGACACATAGACCCACGCGAAGAAAAGGCAGAACAGCGCGCCGCCCATGAGGCCCGCAGGCTCGAATCGCGCCGTCAGGACGCGACGGTAGGCGATGCTTGGCGAGCATATCTTGACGCGAGCCGGGCCAAGTGGAGCGAGCGCCACTATAAGGATCATGAAAATCTGGCTCACGCTGGCGGCGCGGAGAAACGCCGGGGGGCGGGGTTGACGGTGCCGGGGCCGCTTGCGCCGCTTATGCGCCTGAAGCTATCGAGCCTGACCGCCGAGACGATAGCTGCATGGCTTGAAGCCGAGGCGCAAAACCGCCCGACCAACGCCGAGCAGTCTTACCGCAAGCTGCGGGCATTTATTCGCTGGTGTGACGACCGACCGGAGTATTCCGGCATCGCTGCGCAGAACGTCTATAACGCGCGCTCAGTCCGTGAGGCGGTGCCGCGCACCAACGCAAGGGACGACTGTTTGCAGCGCGAGCAGCTACCGGCGTGGTTTGATGCTGTGCGCAAGATTGGCAATCCGATTATCTGCGCATACCTGCAAGCGCTGCTCATCACTGGCGCGCGGCGTGAGGAAATGGCCGCGCTGAAATGGCACGACGTTGATTTTAAGTGGCGCTCCCTGTCCATCGCCGACAAGGTTGAGGGTTCGCGCGTCATCCCGCTGACGCCATACCTCGCATCACTACTCCGCGAACTGAAGCGGATAAACGACACGCCGCCCAACGTCCGGCAGCTACGTCGCTTGCAGGGGCGCGGCGGAAAATGGCAACCGTCGCCTTGGGTGTTCGCCAGCAAGACCGCCGCTGACGGCAAGATTGCCGAGCCGCGATACGCGCACAATCAGGCACTCGCCGCTGCGGGCCTACCTCATGTGAGCTTGCACGGCCTGCGCCGCTCGTTCGGGACATTGAGCGAATGGGTAGAATGCCCAGTCGGCGTTGTTGCTCAGATCCAAGGCCACAAGCCGAGCGCGATTGCCGAAAAGCACTACCGCCGCCGGCCGCTCGACCTGCTTCGCATGTGGCACGATAAGATCGAGGCATGGGTCCTAGGGCAGGCCGGGATTCAATTCCGGGTCGACGATGTGGTTGTCGGTCTGCGTGTCGTGGTGTGACTACGATGAGCGTGGCCGTCACGGTGTCGGCAAGATTCGGCGCGCAGAGGTAGTCAGCAGTGCTTGAATGTTGGCAAACGCCTAGTTCGGTGAAAACGTCCGGCAGACACTTTCGTCGTGGAAGGGCGCGCAGTGTCGATCAGACACCGAGAAACCCGCAGCACGACGCAGGGGAAGAAGTGCGACGGTGCGGCCAGCACTCAGGTTAAACGTCGTCAAGCCACCGATCACGATGGCGATCGGTCGACTGGCAACTTGGCGGCTCGTCCACTCGCTGCCGGCGATGCGCGTGTTCTTCACGCCGCGCGACCACCGTGCGGTTCGACATTCGATCGCCGTGCGCGCCAACTCAGGCAAAGGCACTTACCATGATGCCCAAAATCTTTCTCGAACTACCCGGTAAAGCGCGGCAGGCGCCGGCCGACCTGAACGACGAATACACGATCACGGTGACGCGACCGGATGGATTCGCGTGTACCGACGATGAGGCCAGAACGGTGATGGTCATGTGTCTGCGCGAAGGGCCGCGCAAGCGCCGCAAGGCCAAGGTGCCCGAGCAGCAGCAGCTCGAGGCGCGCGGGCAGATGCGCCTGATGGAGTGATGCGGTTCGAACGCGCCGGGCACCAGGCCGCGTGGCGGGCCCGACATGGCCCTCGCCCAAAATCCGTTACCGGAACGAAAAAATGTTCCACTGCCTTGTAGGGCGGCGACCGCGATACAGTGCCACTACTTGGGACGGGAGCGCCCGCCAGATCATTGGCGCAGGGCCTGCTGACCGGCATCGCCGAGTCCTTGAAGGGCGCCAGCGAACATGGCGCCGCCCATGCCGCTGCAACCAGCGAGGACTGAGGCAAGCGTTATTACGATAATCGTTTTCATTTATCTAGTCTCCTTAAGCCATGCGGGCGTGTTAGCGTATTGTTGCTGTAATTCCTCGTTGTACATTCGCTCCGATGCTCGCGAAAGCCTCAAAGATCGAAGCGGTTGGCCACTCGAATCTGGTCAGCGATTGCTAGAGAACTGAATTGGAGAATTCGGGGCGCCGGAGCGCCCCGCGTTATAGCGCGGCTCGAATTCGACTCTAATCACTGGTCCCAACGTAAGACCCATCGGGTGCCATGTGCGGAGCGCCGCCGACATATGAGCCATCGGGTGCCATGTGCGGAATGCCGCCGACATAAGACCCACTGGGAGCCATCTGTGGGGTACCGCCAACATAAGTGCCATTGGGAGCCATCTGTACGTTTTGAGCATAGGCGGGTTGAATTACAGCAAGCAGCGCCACAGTTGCTGACATTAGAATCGGCTTCATAAGTATTCCTCTTGGTAAATCATTTTTTACCCGTCTTAACGGCTTTGCATACAGGATTAAGCCCGCCACTTCAGAGCCCGAATCACCCCAACCATCGCGAGAACCCACACGATGCCGATGGTTCTGAGCAAGACTGGATCGGGGCCAAAAACCTGCTCTATGAGAACTTTGGCGATGAAGAGGCCAAACAAACCTGACAACATTGCGATCGCCACGCTTTTCATTCTCCCCCTCCCTTCTCGTTGGCCTCACTTCCAAGCGTCTTCGTTATGCCACTTCAGCGACACTTACGTCTGTTGGATGCCCCGCTTTTTCGGACTTACGAAACTGTGCAAGCTTTTGGTGGCCGTGGGACCTGAGTCGAGCCGACAAAGACGCTAGCGAATCGGGCGCGCCGGCCGCACGCCACTTTCGATAGATGTATGACTGTCTCAAACGGGAATGAAGGCGGTCGCTCGAACGTGCTTCTTAACTGACCGAGATGGACACAAAACACGCAAATTCGCTTTTTTGCGTCTTTTGCGTCCATGCTCAAGCAGCCCACAGCCAGTTGTTTTTGACCTGATACAGGCGACGCGACGCCATCGCCTCGATTGCCCGCTTGGCAGTGGTGCGACGGCGCTTCAGATCTTCGTCGATGAGCGCCGCGCTGGCGGCAGTGATGGCGGCTTCCAGTTCGACGCACGGACAATCCTCCGGCGAGCCCTCTTTGCCGTGGTCCATCGATTCGCGCAGCAACTGCTTCAGGGCGTCGTGGACGAGGGTCTGCTTCGTCCCTTGAGGCTTGGGGCGGCGCACTTCCTGCATGGTGCTGTCGGACTCGACAACGCAGCTCGTGATCGGATCGCTGTACTCATCGTCGCCCAGCGCCACGACGCGCAGCGCAAAGGCATGCACGCCGCCGGTTTCATCATCCTTGGACTTGGCGATGACCCACTCTCGCCGGTCAGTCACCTCAATGGCGGAATCGAGCGCTGCGAGCAGGCTCGAATGCCCCCGCAGTCCCTTCGTCGCGTCCTTGCCGGTGTGATGCACCAGCAGCACCAGGCCGCCAAGCCACGCCTGCAACATCTTGGCGGCCGCGATGATGTTGCCCATATCCACGGACGAGTTCTCGTCGGCTCCTGGCGCGGCGCGGTTCAGCGTGTCGAGCACCACCAGCCCCCCAGCGCCGCCAGCGTTGCGGATCGCCTCGGCAAGCTCGACGAGGTCCGCCCGTTTGCGCAGGTCGAACGATTCGGTCACGAAACGCAGGTCATGAGGCAACGGCTTTCCATGGTGCAGCGCCCACGCCTTGACGCGTTTGCCCATGCCCGCCTCCCCTTCCAAGGCGCAGTACACCACCGGGCATTGGGTGATGCGGCGTCCGGACCAGTCAGGGTCGCCGCCCGCCACGGCGGCGGCAATGGCGAGCGCCAGAAAGGACTTGCCGCAGCCGGGGGGGCCGAACAGCGCGGCAATGCCTTCGCGCGGCAGCACCCCGCGCAGCATCCACTCCAGCGGCGGCATATTCGCTAGGTCGGCAGCAGAGCGCAACTCAAAGCGCTTCGCCGGAGATTTCTGCATGGGCTCCGGCTCGTCGGCGTTCTGACTGTCTTTCTCCGCCACCGCCCGCACTTCCTTCACCCAATGCTTGAGAGTTCCAATCGTCACGGCGTCTCGCCGGTCGCCAAAGCTCTCCCATTCCTTTTCGCACAAGCCCGGCTGGTACATCAAAACGCCGTCCGCATTCACGCGCTCGTCGTTCGAGGACCAGGCATCCCACAGCCCGCACCACTCGTCGTCGCCATCACCTTGGTGATGCAGGATCATGCCCAACTTCAACCAGCGTGCCCGACCCCATTCATCGGAATTCGGGTCGAGATACGAGAGCAGCTCGTCTTTGACACGCTCAAGGGTCCAGCGCGGGTCGGGGTGTTTAAACTCCAACGCGCTAAAGTCGTCGTCCACGACTGCCAGCGCCCCGCGCGTTGCTATCTGCTTCAACACTTCGGGATCGACGTTCGCCAGGTAATAGTCCGGGTTCAGGTAGCCGTCGCCAGCATGCGCGCCGCACTTGAACTCAGCGCCCTGGTTTTGCACGGGTCGATACATGATGCGCTCAGCTTCCAACGAGCCACGGTCAAGCGGCGCGGGGAAATATGCGGCGATGGCTTCAACCAGCGGGCGGTGTTCGGCACGCGAAAAATTACGTCCGACAGGAACAATCACACGGATGCGAGGGTGCTCCTGCGTATGGGAGCGGGTCGTATGCCATAAATAGGCAAAGAGGGCGAGCACATCGCCGCGCACAAGCGCGGCGTATAATTCTGCGCAACCGCGGTCAAAGTCGAGCGGGATTGCCGAGCCGTACTCGAAGGACGCACCGTCGCGCTTGTTGTCTTTGAAAGATGCGAACGCGACGAACGGATCGCCGGCTTTGGCCTTGCTCTTCGTTGCGGTATCGAGGGCCATGAAGTCGCTATGCGGCATGGGATTCTGCTGCGGCTTTGAGGCGAGGGCCGTCAGCGTGGCAAAGTCCAGCGTTCCCTTTTTGGTGATAGCGCCACGGTTGCCTTGGCCGAGAGATGCGATGATCGGGCGGGGTGCCATCACCATAGGCTGATGTACCTGAGTGGGTTGGTGCGATATCATGTTATTATTTAGTTATACTTACCGCCCCGGAGGCTGCTATGAACAGCTGGTCCGGGGTTTTCTTTAGTGTGAGGGGAAACCGGGATAGAAGTCGGTTTTAGACTCCTGCACGCTTCGCCGCACCCTTTGCTTTATCTTCCATGCGATCGTGTGCGCGCTGCGCAACGAGCATGAACGCCGCCAGTGCAGCGCCGGTGTCGGCCTCTTTCAAACCCTCCTCGGCCAATGCTTTCTTAATGGCCTTCAGACCATGGAACAGGTAGCACTCGGCCTCGTCGATGGCGTCATCCCATCTTTGGATGGATTCATTCGGCATTACGCATCTCCCGCCAGTTGCTCGACAGAATCGGCGGGCCACAGCAAAAGACGATTAGGTCCCTTCTTAGGGACCACCCCGAAATAGCTGCCGGTCGCGCTATAGCGTTTGCGGATGGTCTGCGGGCGAAGGTTCAGCCACGCCGCGAGTTCGGCGGTGGTGAGAGAGTGGGCAGGCGTTTTCAGGTTCATCGGTTTCCCTTTTTGTTGAATGGAGAACCGATTGGAACCTGCGCACCCTCCCCCTTCGCAAGTGTCTCCCCTACTCCATTTTGGGGTAGGGTTAGGGGGCAGGGTCGCCGCACGTCTTATAAGCGATCCGCTTGTCGTCGAGCAGCCTCTGCCAGGCTTTCTCAAACATGCTGCCGGTGAACCTAGGTAATCTTTTCCTGACCTCGGCCCTTACCCCTGGTTTTCCATCCGGGTTTTGGGGAAGCGCTGTGGCCGTGTATTTAAGTGCGGCGATCTCCAGCAAGATCGCCTCCTCTTGCTGCTGGCGCACGGGTATCGGTTTCGCTGGATCGGTTACGGCGGCTTTGTCGCTCCCCTGCCCAAACCCGTTCGCAAGCATCATGGCGTCGAAATGCGGGTGGTAGTCAAGGCCCTTCGCCTTGGCGATGGCCCACCAGTCCGCAAGTGTCCGATCGACCTTGGGGTCGGCGCTCTCGAACCGATCGATCAGGGTTGCATGCGCGTCTCTAATCGCCGCCTTGACAGCGGACAGTGGGTCGGCTTCCCTATGATCGCCACCGCACAGCGCCACTGCGGCTTTCGGTGAAAGAACCACTTTGCCCGTCTTAAGCAGGTTTGCGCCGTCTATCAACTCGTACAGCCACTGCCACTCGTACAGCGACTGCCTAGGCTCGAAGGGGGGGCGTGGCGGCTCGACCCACAAGGGCGCGCTATCGCCACCTTGGAGCCAAAACAGCGGGCCGGTGTCCCGTGTAGGCGGGACCGGCACGCCACAGCACTTGGGATGCGTCGTCGCCTCGCCATCGGGAAAATCGATCTCGGCCGTATTGCCGCATGCGGCGCAGCGGTAGATGTAGCGTTCTGTCATGGGTCATTTGGGTAATAGCGGATCAACACGCTACCCGAAAACAATTCGACCAGAAGCCACAAATCAGCGGACGCAAAACGACGCACCCCTATAGGGGGTGCGTCTTTTGCGTTTTGGGTCCTACTTTACAAAAAAACCGCAAATTCGGCTTTTGCGTTTTTTGCGTGCACCAATCAGGCCTGATTCACGACGGTCAAGATACTGGCGCGCGAGATCGAGTACAGCCGGGCCAGCGAGCTGATACTTTCGCCTCGGCCGTACCGACTATCTCCGCGCGCTGCTCGGGCGTCGTCTTCGCCGGGCGGCCGAGTGTCTTGTCCTCGTCCTTCGCGCGGGCCAGTCCCGCCTGCGTGAGCTCGACCAGCAGGTCACGCTCCATCTCGGCGACCGCCGCGAGCATGGTGAGCATCATCTTTCCAGCGGGCGAGGCGAGGTCGAGCTTGCCGAGCTGTAGAACGATCACGGCCATTTTGCGTGCGCGCAGCAACTCGACCGTCGCGCCCACGTCCTGCGCATCCCGCCCGAGCCGGTCGAGCTTCGAGACAACGAGCGTTTCGCCATCGCGAATCTTCGCCAGCAGGGCGGCAAATTGCGGGCGCTGGCTGGCGCTGGTCTTCCCGCTGATGGTGTCGGCAAACCAGCAATCGACCGCGTAGCCCGCCCCTTCAATTTCGAGGCGCTGGTTTTCCGTGGACTGCTCGCGTGTGCTGACGCGGCCATAACCGAACGTTGCCATTGTGATTCCGGTGAAAACTGTTAGAAATCACCGTCAGAATATTGCGGACCGTTAGCAATGAAAAAGGCTATTTTTCCAACATGGAGTGAGTTGATTGCTGAACATGTTAGGAAACGGTCGTTTTCTGACGTCATGTGAGGCGAGGGCCAGAGCCAGACATCCGTTTCCATCGGGTGGGCTGCTTCGGGGCAGTCCGGCGAAGCCTCCCGGTTCAGCGGAAGATTTCATGGCAGGTAGTTCAATCCGCTTTGATACTCGTCTGATGTGGTTTTCAGCGGGTGATTGCAGCGATTCCAGCACTGAAAGGATTGTCGAAAAGCATTCTCTCGGCACCGTGCTATTGATGAATTTCTGCCCCCGGCACACCAAAAATCGCTTTGAAAATGGGTCCCATACGATTCGTGGCCAAAGACAGGTAAAGAAATTTCAAAAAATTTTGCATGTCGAAATCGGGAACGGGACTGCGCCGAGTTGGAATGGGTGTGGGCTCGGATCGCGGTACCTCATCGCGAATCCGTTTTGCGCCTTGTTGGGCCTCGTGACCTTACAGGTATCGCACACGCGCGAGCCGGCGGCAGCCCTCAGGTCGAATCAGTGCGACCGCGTGATGACTAACCGATATATCGGCTTCCCGCTCCGAAATGGCGGAATCCACTCTGCTGCCACACGAGGCAGCGATGCATGGCAGGGCCATAATTCAAGTTTGCGGCGGACGGCCGCAAGCCAGGAAGTCGAACGCTCCTTCTCGACCCTTCTCGGCCGCTCGGGCTGTCGCCGACTGAATGGCGGTTCGCAGAGTATATCGGCCTTCCAATTGATCGGTGTCAGGCGGATCGTTGGCCGGATGTGCTTCGCCAACGAACGTTCGCGATTCCCGGCCATGCGTACGGGTAGCAAGACGGCTTTCGGTCGTACGCTCTGCGTGAATCGGTGCATGTCATCCGCCGGGAAGAACGACCACGGCAGGGCGAAACTCGCGAAAAATCTGTCTGCCGCGTCCCGCGACGCGGCAGACGCTCATGCAAGCGTCGGTACGGTGCCTAAGGTTCAGTGCCCGGTGACTTGCCAGGTCAGAACGGGGTGCGTCGCTCCGGGCGGCATCGTCCATGCGCCGTTCGGCCCGAAATCCCAGCCAACAAAACTGGCCGGGTCGCTCATCTGGGCCGTAGTGAGCCCGTTCGACGCTGGCAGGTTGCCGCCGCTCGACGACTGTCCGGTTGTCTGTACGTTCCAGTAAACGTCGCTCCCGATGATGCCAGCGCAACCGGTGGGTGCGCAGATGCCGCCGGTCGTGGTCGAACTGCCGGTCGTGCCCGAACTCACGGGACCCGCAACGAAAGACTGAGTGATCGTTCCTGGTGTGAGCGTTCCTCCGTGTCCCACGCCGTACCTTACACTTTCGTTGCTCAACACGAGTCCTCCCGCGGAGAGGGGGGAACCTACTCCGGTGACTGATCCGGTTGTGTATGACTCAGTGATCGTGCCTCCGTTAGTGAGGGCCAGCCCGGCGGCATGACCCCCCTGGAGGGTTGCGCTGCTGCCCGAGCGCGCGATCAGCCCGTCGTTCTCAGCGACAAGTCCGGCGATCTCGGTGTATGCATTGCTGACCACTGTGCCAAAGGCCCCGGAGGTAAAGACGTTGGCGATCGTTCCGTAGTTATAAAAGGCCAGTATCCCGGCGCCGAGGGGTAAGGTTTCAAAGGGAGCCGTGAGGCTCACGTTCGAGTTGACGTTCACGTCGCGCACGACACCGGTTGCGCCAATATCACCAAATATCGCGAGACGGCTCGGCACGACGTTGGAAATCGTATGCCACATACCGTCGAACTGGCCGGTGAACATAATCGGAACCTCAGGGGGAGGAACACCGAGTGTTACGAACGCGAAATTGCTTCCATCGATGTCCTTGCCGAGTGCGTAGTTGCCGGCCATGTTGTTCGCGACATTCTGCAAGTCCGTGACCGAATTGACGAGTTGATAACCAGTTATCTGTGTCACGAGCCCGCTGTAAAGCGGTGCGCTCCATACCGGATTGGCGACAAGCGTGCCGGGGCTGTAACTACCGTTCATATCGTAGAGCGCGCTGACGACGCCCGTACTCTTCGACCAGTCGATCGTGCCGTTGTTGATGACGCTGCCACCGTTGTCAATTCCCGACGCGTCGGCGCGCAACGTCAGGTTGCCCGCACCGGAGTTCGCGATGGTCGTACCCGTCGCTACCGAGACATCGTGGTACGCGGCAAGCGTGAGCGAAGCCGGACCGGACCAGCGCAGGCTCGACGCGACGCCGAGGTCGCCCGTTGCACCGTTCGCGCCCGTCGTGGTCACGTCGACCGAAGTGCCCGCGTTCAGACTGCGCTGCAACGCATGCGCTGCGACATCATCGATGGTGAGAGCGGGCGTCGAGAGATTCCATTGGCCTGCATCGACCACCGCGTGCTTGCCGAACGTCAGTTGTGCCGCTTGTGTATCGACCGTTCCGCCGCTGCCGTCCGCGTTCCTGGCCGTGATCACGCCCGACTGCTCGACCCGGCCGCTGTCGGCGACGAGCCACACATGTCCGTCGCGGTTCGCCGTGCCCGTCGCGCGGATGCGCGCGCCACCGCCGGCGAGCGCATACACGTTGCCATCGGCGGCCTGGAGGCTGATCTGGGCGGCTGCGATGCGTCCCCCGTTGACGACCAAACCATCGCTGCCCGTCTGCACGAAAACCTGTCTGCTGCTGGTCGAGTCCTGCAACAGCACCTGACCGCCTGCCGCCAGTTCCACCGTGCCGGCAGGCGCTTTGATAGTGCCCGCGTTGACGACCGCCTGTCGCGCGATCAGGAAGACATCGCCGCCGCTCGAACTGATTTTGCCGAGGTTGATCACGCTCGCATTCGAATCTCCCGACAGCGTGAGCGCGCCACCCTTCATGAACGCACAGTTGCAGACATCGAGCGTAGACGCGACGAAACGGCCTCCCGTGCTGATCACGCCCGATGGCCCCACGACGATGCCCTGCGGATTGATCACATACACGCTGCCGGTTGCACCGAGTCTGCCGAGGATGGCCGACGGCGAGCCGCCCGTGACCCTGTTCAAGGTTGCGCCCGTGCCGTTGTCGAACCTAACGCTGTTGTTCCCGCCGACCGAAAAGCTGTTCCAGTCGATTACCCCGCGGGTCGAACCAGGTTGGGTGATCACGAGGCTGTTGCCCGCGCCCGCTATCGTGCCCGTGCCGGCGACGTAACGGCCGCCCTGCGGAAGGCTGCCCGCCGCGAACGCCACGGGTGTCAGGGACAGCCCAGCCAGCGAAATGCCAATGGCGAGCCAGAGGCGTCGGTTTGACTGTTGACGATGGGGTGCGCATCGCGCGGACCGAAGTTGTTCTGGACGTGACATACAGCCCCCTTTCCGCATGCATGCGGAATGGCCACCAACGACCCGCGGAGCCGACCGGAGACGCGTGAGTCGCCGTGTCTGAAGAATAGCAGTTGGCGTCGCGCATGCATGCCGATATCTCAGCGTTTGGCACCTTCTTATGGGGACTTTTGTGCCACTTCGCCAGGTCAGAACGCGCTAACCATAAGGGAAACAAGGGAAGGTCCAAACCAAGGCTGTAGATATACCGAACCCGAAGAAGGCGGACCAGGAAGATCAGTTGTGTTCCGGTGGCCAATGGCCGCTGGCGGCTGCAGAACCGACGTCTAAATGTCTGGTCAACAGTAGCGGCGAATGACACTTCCTGGCCGAGGGTGTGTCAAAACTCGAAACTGCCAGGTTTTCGAGCGTCGCTTTACCCCTCCCCACGTGCCGCGAAGCCGATACAGCGCGTTCTGGTGGGTCGACTTTCGCACTCGACTACGAAGCAGCACGTTTTGACACACCCTCGGCCGACTGCTGCCCGATGCGGTCGGCCGTACTCGACCCACTGCGGACGTAGAGCCTGCACAACCTTGACGGCAGTTTCCGAGGTCCACCGGCCATTTGATTGGTCACATCGGAGAGCGGATGCTGGGCGAAAACAGAAGCACGCCTCGTTTGCTCGCCGGCCAGCTCCGTGGATGGAGGCAATCGCTGGCTTGTCCCGCCGCCGGGCGGGCGATCACTAGCAGCAGCTAGCGGTCCTCCGAGCCGTTCGAATGCAACCGTTCGAGCTCGCCCAGGCTCACGGCGGATGCCGTTTGTCGTGGCCCACGTTGACCTGCAGGAAGCGTCAGGAATGCGGGCCCGCGACATGTGGCCACGACCGTACAGCAAAATGGCGCGAAACGCGGAGACATCGGCATGCCTGCGCGAGGCCAGCAGCTATTCTTTAGACGGAGTACGTTTCAGTTCGTGATGGTCCGCAACGGCTCAGTCCCGACCCTAGCCGCATCACTGACAATGGAGGTTCAAGTGCGCAAAGTGCTGGTGGCTGCTCTCCTCGCCCTAAGTATGGCGACTTTGTCTTACGGCTTCGACGGAAGCGGGTCAGGCGGTAGGGAAAGCGGCGAACGGGGTGGGCAACGCACCCCGAAGGTCTTTGACAGCCAAGGCAAGGTGGTGGGGCCGCTGATTAGCTATGAGCCGCTTGGCACTGTTCTTCTCGTGAACGGCGCGGTGATTTTTGCTCCGATTCAACGGGTAAGCATCAGTAACGGTAGTCAGCATTCAGCGTCGCAATTTCAATGGGCGGGCGACTTCTCTGCATATCCGACATCAGACTGCAGTGGCAGCCCGCTGATCACTCCGACCGCTGCCGCGACCTCGCAAGTACGGCCATCCCAAATCGTCAGACAAGGAGTCGATGCGACCGTATATATTGCGGGCGACACTTACTCAGTCCAGACGACGTTTATGTCTTTCTTGATAAGCGGCCGATGCTCGCCCGGTCAGGAGACGTTGGAAGCCTGGTCTCCCGAAAGCTCCTATTCGCTCACGCAACACTATCCCGAGCCGCTGACAATTCATTACTGAGCGCCCCGCTTGCCTGCTCCGCGCGCTTAGGCGCCAATAATTTATTGTGCCATTTCGCCGACAACCGTCTCAACGTGTCGCGCGCATCATCGCTCTGTTGTGCGCTGAATTTTGTTGCAGCAGGGCAGGCACATCACGGCGCTATCGACGCGATTCGGATTCCAACTTAAGCCGTGTTAACCGTGTGCCTGCCGCGCCAAGGCGCGAACAGTCTCGGAGCCGGGGCCGCCATGCTCAAAGAATGACTATCGGACGCTTTCACCGAAGGCTCGGACAAACATCTGATTCCCCGGTGCACATGCCGGTCGATCTCAAAGGCTGTTCCCGATGTCGCTAGCGACGTTCGAATGGCAAGATGACCGCATCGATGAGCGACCGCTTGTGGCCGAGGGTGTGTCAAAACGTGCTGCTTCGTAGTCGAGTGCGAAAGTCGACCCACCAGAACGCGCTGTATCGGCTTCGCGGCACGTGGGGAGGGGTAAAGCGACACTCGAAAACCTGGCAGTTTCGAGTTTTGACACACCCTCGGCCGATCCCGGAAATCGAGCGGCCTCCGGTGATCGTCGGCCGCACCTCCGCGTCGAACTTCCGTAGCCGACCCGTTCCGGCCGCTCGCATTTCTCTTGAACGGTCATTCGAGCGCGTAATGGCTTGCCCTGCGAGAGCCGACTCGAACGCTACCCCTCGAACGGTTCCCCGTCAGTGAAGCGGGACTAGCGTGTCAATCAGTCGGTGGTTACTGGCAAGTCATGGCGGGCACCCCATTCAGACCAAGAGCCGTCATATACCTTTATATCAGTTACGCCGATCACCTCCGCCGCTAGGGCGGGAACGCACGCCGTCACTCCGGAGCCACAACTAAAAATGAGTCGCTTCGATGCCAAAGAATGACTATCGAAGATGGTTTGCAATTCGTCCGCCGAACGCATAACGCCTTGATCGAGTACCGAGTCGAAGGGCATATTTACTGCGCCTGGGATATGTCCGCCGCGCAGGCCCGCACGTGGCTCTGGAGCCGTTCCCTTGAATCGCCCCGAAGACCTCGCATCGACAATCGCATGCTCAGCGGATTGCATCGCTTTGCAGACAGATTCAGCGTCGCAAAACACCCTCGGTCGAAAGTTCGCAATGAAGTTGCCTGGCTGTCTGCGCGAGCCGGACTTACTCGGTGAACTCGTGGGACCGGTCGCTCGCCAGGCAGGCAGGCCGCCATTGAGCACCGTGACCTTGTCGTGGCCCATGGCCTTGAATGCGAGCCGCAGTCGCGGGCTTGCGTAAATGCCAAACTTATCAAACACAACGATCGTATGGTCTTGATTTACTCCCAGCGCCTGCGCATCCTCCGAAAATTTGTATGGTGTGGCTAGCATGTGAGGTAAAACCTGATCCTCGTCTGCGAAATACTTATTGAGATCAACGTATATGGAACCTGGAATTCCCTCGTCCTCAGGCGGTGGTACTGCACCGGCTGAAACCGCCGATGGCAGGCCTGCCTCCAGAATAATGAGGTCCGGTCTTGTCAGGTTTTCTTGCAACCAGGCAACAGAAATAAGCGGTTCCATAGTTTCGTTTAGTTCGAATTTAGACGTCGAGTTGCGAATGTTGCACCGGCCTCGCGGCCATAGCGCGAAGAGTTCGATTGTTGACGATTACAGCCAAGGCGTCGAGTGGCCGAAATTGGCCGATCGGCGACAGATGCGATCAGCGGACGTCGACTCACAATGGAAAGGCGAATCGGCCGATAGCGGACGCTCAGTCGGGTGGTCGATCATCACCTCGCAGGCTGCCTGCACGGTGTCGGGAAGCCTTCCTCAAGTCTCAGACTGCCGGGTTTGGGTTGCCTCCGCGTACTCCGCAGAGTGATGCGGTGAACCTTCTGCCCCCTTCGCGCGCGCCCGCGTGAATGCTACACGCAGAGACGGCGGCGCTACGCCTTTGCTATCGTGCCGGGCGCCTGATGGTCCGAGCGGACGGGGCACCCCATGCGCGATGACTTGACCGTTTCCCAACTAGACGCGAACTTTGCCTGCGCTGGGCAGATCAGCAATACCCGCTCGTGCCAGTTGGCGACACGCGACGCTACACCAGCGCGTGTCGCTAGAGATTACCTACACAGTGCCTACACGGATTCCAGAAAGCAAAAAGCCCGGCTATCAAAACCGGGCTAAACACCTGATTTTATTGGTACGGCAGGAGGGGCTCGAACCCCCGACCCTCGGCTTAGAAGGCCGATGCTCTATCCAGCTGAGCTACTGCCGTATGGATCGATATCTGCATGAAACCGGCACTCGCGGCGAGCCGCCCGATTTCCCACAAACTGAAATTCTAACTGACCTGCAACCAACCGGGCGCGGATTATAACCGATCGCCCGGCGCGCTCAGACCGGCTGCGGATGCAGCATGAACCAGCCGAGGAACAGGATCCCCGCGATCGCGCAGTACGCGCCGAACGACGCGAGACGTCCGCGGCCTTCGAAATAGCGCATCAGGAAACGCACGCTCAGGTACGCTGCGATCGCGGTCAGCACGCCGCCGAGCACCGCGTCGGCAAGCTGGCTCGGCGCGTGAAGCAGCTTCGGCAGTTCGAGTACGCCAGCCGCGAAAATGATCGGCGTGCCGAGCAAGAACGAAAACTCGGCGGCTTTCTCGGTGGTGAGGCCGGCCGCATTGCCGGCGATCATCGTCAGGCCACTGCGCGAGAAGCCCGGAATCAGCGCGCCGATCTGCGCGAGGCCGACGAAGAACGCCTGGCGGAACGTCAGCTTTTCCGGCGGTTGATGCGCGCGCGCGCGTTGCAGACGATCGCCGAACCACAGGAGCACGCCATTCACGATCAGCGCAATCGCGACGATCCGCAGATCATGAAAAAGCGCCTCGAGGCGCTTTTCCAGCACGAGGCCGACAAGGCCCGCCGGAATCGTACCGATGATCAGCGCCCACATCATGTGACCGTCGTCGTTGCGGCGGCCGCCGAGCGACGCGAAGAAACCGCGCACCAGCGCGTACCAGCGCGCGCGGAAGTACCACAGCAGCGCGAACGCGGTGCCGAGATGCAGGGCGACGAGGAATGGCAGCAGTTGCGGTGCATGCTTGTCGATATGCATGTCGAACACGGCTGGCACGAGCAGCGTGTGGCCAAGGCTGCTCACCGGAAACAGTTCGGTAACGCCTTGCAGCACGCTCAGAAAAATGAGAAACGACAGGTTCACGCGGCGGTCCTTGTAAGCAAAGTTGTCGGGAACTGCGCGCCGCACAAAAGGGGAGCCGGCGCGTCAAAGGCGCACCGATTATGCCTGGCTACACACCCAGCGCCAAGCGGTTAGGCGACATTCGGAGAGATATTGACGCGCCGCGTCACAACTCGACACCGTTGTTACGCGAGAGCAAGAAAGCGGGCGGCGGATTCGTCGCGCGCGTGCTGCGAAAGCAGGGAATGAAACCAGCGGATCAGCGCTTGAGAGAGTGGAAGAAGTAGTACGTGCTGGCGGTGAATATACCGAATAAGGCCACCGCCATTGCCATTGCGAGATCCATGATGCCTCCTGAGCCGATTCGCCCGGGAGTCGGATGGACCGGACGCTCAGACGGATTATCAATAGGATTCGCCCTTTTCCGACACCCGCAATTTCCCGGGAAGGGTTTCCCCGTAGCGCAAAGCAGCGCAAAATCGCGGTTTCGCCGCGCGACACGCAGTCGCAGCGAATGACGCAAAACGCCGCTTCGATGCAGATGCGACGGCCGACCCACGCGGCCGCTTTGCGCGACCCTCAACCTCTATCTGGCTAGCTATTGACCATGCCCCTCTCCCCGGAACAGGACATTCTCGAGATCGCCCAGGACGCCTCGGTGCTCCGTTTTTCGCCGCAAGCCGGCGGCCGTCTGCTTTCGTGGACGATCGACGGCGAAGAGGTGATTCACTGGCCCGAGCACGCCGACTGGAGCGTGCCCGCGCGGATTCGCGGCGGCAATCCGCTGCTGTTTCCATTTCTCGGCCGTCATCGCGTCGACGGCAAGATCGGCTATTGGCGTGACGCGCGGGGCACCGTGCGCGAGCTGCCGATGCACGGCTTCGCGCGCGACCTGCCGTTCGAGCCTCACGCCGACGTGCATGGCGCCGGCCTGCGGATGGTTCTAACCGACAGTGAAGCGACCCGCGGCTCTTATCCGTTCGGCTTCCGCTTCGAGGCCGCCTACGAGCTCATCGATCCGCGCACGCTCGACGTGACGCTGACCACCACCAATACCGGCGACGCGCGCCTGCCCTACTACGCCGGCCATCACTTCTACTTCACGCTGCCGCACACGCAGCGCGCGCAGACGACGATCGAACTGCCGCGCACCGAGCGGTGCCGTCAGCTCGAGGACGGCTCGATCAGCCCCGCCGAGCCGGGCGAAGCGAGCTACACGCTCGACGAAGACCGGATCTACGACCGCTTCCATTGCCTGACCGGCACGCCCGATCGACCGGTGAGGGTCGAGGCGCCGGGCATCGATCGCGTGATCACGATCGATCTGCAGCGGCCCGGCTCGGTGCCTTGGTACGCGGTGACGACGTGGACTGAAACGCCGCAGTCGGACTTTTACTGCGTGGAGCCGTGGCTCGGGTTGCCCGATGCGATCCACAACGGCCGAGGTTTGCGCTGGCTCGAGCCGGGACAAACCGAAACGGCGGCACTGCGCATTACCGTCGAGACGACCAGCTGATACGCCGACGCCCGCGGCGAGCCGCTCGAAGCGGCCGCCCGCCACTTCGCCCCCCTCGCCGGGGGGCGCAACACAAAACCGTTAGAATCGAACGCTTTGTCTGTCTGTGCCGCGTGATCGGGATCCGCGCGCGGCAGTGCTTTGCGAGGTCCAATGCTGGAAACGACAAGAATCAAACGACTCGGCTGCGCGGCATTGCTCGCGCTGCTCGCCGCGTGTGGGTCGGCGCCGGTGGGGCCGGGCTACTACCGGGTCGAACGGGGCGACACGCTGTCGAAAATCGCGCGCGGCAACCGGCAATCGGTGCAGAACATCGCGCGCTGGAACAATCTGACCAATCCCGACAGCATCGAGGTCGGCCAGGTGCTGCGCGTCGCGCCGCCAGGCGGCGCGGCGTCGACGAGCGGCGCGATCCGCAGCGGCGGCGGCGGTAGCAGCAGTGGCAGTGGCAGCGCGAGCGCGGCGGCCGCGCCGCGTCCTGCGCCCGCGGACACTGCGCCGGCGACCGCGCCCGCGCCGATCTCGCTGGTATGGCCGGCCGACGGCACGGTGTTCCGCAGTTTCGACGGCGGCAACTCGAAGGGTATCGATATTTCCGCGGCGGCCGGCACGCCCATCGTCGCGGCGGCGCCTGGCACCGTCGTCTATGCGGGCAACGGTCTGCGCGGCTACGGCAATCTGCTGATCCTCAAGCACAACGCCGACTATCTGACCGCTTACGCGCATAACCGCGCGCTGTTGGTGAAGGAGGGCGAATCGGTCAAGCGCGGCCAGAAAATCGCCGAAATGGGCGACACCGATACCGATCGCGTGATGCTGCATTTCGAACTGCGATACCAGGGCCGCTCGATCGATCCGTCGAAAGAACTGCCACCACGCTAGACGGCGGGCGCGGGAACCCGCCGTGCTATAAACGCTCAATTCGAAGCGGCGTGGGTGCGCGCCACGCCCTTCCGTTTTTTGCAAGGAATCTGAAATGAAAAGCCCATTGGCGCGCGTCGCGACGGCTGCAACGATCAGTCTTGTCCTCCTGACGCTCGGCGGCCTCGGCGGCTGCTCGACCACGACCACGATGACCTATCTGCCGAGCGGCGACACCGGCTTCGCGATCAACTGCAGCGGCAGCGACGCCAGCACGAGCTGGGCCGAGTGCTACAAGCGCGCAGGCGAAACCTGTGGCAACTACGGGTACGACGTGGTTTCGAAAGACGTCGACAACGGCGCGACGTCGGGCGGCACGATCGGTGGGATTTTCGGCGCGAATGTGAAAAACCGTTCGATGGTCATCCGCTGTAAGCAGTAAAGGCAGCGCGCCGTGCGGCACACGTGGCCGCCGAGCGGCAGAGCGTCACCGCTTAGCGGCGTCGCCAGCGCCCGGAGCGCGGATCGATGCGCGCGGCGAAGCGCACCAGCAACGCGAGCGTGATTAGCCACACGCCGACAAAAATGATCACCCCGGTCATGAGTCTCGCGCCGAAAAAATAATCCGCCATCATCGGCCGCATATGTGAATTGAATTCGCGGTGAAGATCGCTGCGGCGGCAGGTTAAACATCCGCGTAAATCCATTCAAAAAAAAGCCCGGCACGAGGCCGGGCTAACGGGGGTTCGGCGCATATCGGCAAAGGACCGGTTCACCATGCGCCAGAACGAAATCTAACAATCTGTATTTCCAAGCGCAATGCATTAATTTTGCGGCCAATGTTACACGGCGTACGGATTCCGCAATCCGTGAATCGGAAATGTCGGAATCAGACCGGCTTAATGCGCCGCAGCTGGGATACTCCACACGCCAAATCATTCAAACCAGGAATGTCGGAGTATCGCACCGGCTAATGTTCCTGGGCTATCGGCGGAAAGCCCCGCCAAACCGGCAGAGGAAAGACGTCTGGCCGAATAACACTAACTCATTCGGCAATAACGCCGCTTTGGCTTGCGAATATTAACTTGGTGCGGAAACGCACGTAACGCATCGATTAGTCGCGGCAACTCTTCCGAATAAGCGCCGATACGTCTTCACAACAAATTCGCGAATAGTGAAATCTTTAACATTGATAATTCCCCCGACAATAGTGAAACCGCATTCAAACTCGTTTCAGTTTTGAATATTCGGACGATTAATGGCCGGTGCTGATGGGCGGCACGCCTCGTGTGCCGCCGTCGTTGAATCCGCCGGCATCCAGGTTCAGAATCCGATTCAGTCCGCGCTGCATAAAAGGCCGTCCGGCGCGTTGCGCAAGGCCGCCACGCGGCCCGTCGTTCCTTGCCAATAGTTTATAGTGACGGCCCCGTCCGCCCCTGCCCACGATGACTTCCAACGACGCCTCCCAAAGACCCCTTTATGCGAAGCTGCTCGGCGAAACCGCCAAGATCGGCTGGAGCGAACTCGAACGTTTCTTCGCGCGCGGCATACTGCTGCACGTCGCGCGCGACCTCGATCTCGTGAGCGTCGCCGAAGCAATCGCCAACGACGACACCACCCGGGTCGCCCAATGGTTGTCCTCCGGCCTCGTCGTGCGCGTGCAGTCGGAGACGGCCGCCGATTTCGCCGCGCGCGACCCCGAGCTGTGGGCGGTCGTCGTCTCGCCTTGGGTGTGCGTGCAGGAGCGCTCTTGAACGACGCGAGGACGCCCGATGCCGGTACGCCCCCCGCCGCGCCCTCCGAAACCGCCGCACACCCAGCCAGCGCGCCGACGCTGCCGGTGCGCTGGCATCGCCGGGTGCTCGCGCTCGCGTTCCCGATCGTCCTCGCGAATCTGACGCAACCGATCCTCGGCGCGGTCGACACCGCCGTCGCTGGTCATCTGGACAGTGCCTCTTACCTCGGCGGCGTCGCGCTCGGCGGGCTCTTCTTCAACTTCGTGTTCTGGGGCTTCGGCTTCCTGCGCATGGGCACCACCGGCCTCGTCGCGCAGGCGCACGGCGCGGGCCGCAGCGACGAGTTGCGCAACACCGTCGTGCGCGCACTGCTGATGGCGGCCGCGATCGGCGCACTGGTGCTGCTCGTGCAGCAACCGCTGATCGACTATGCGCTGCGGGCGATCGGCGGCAGCGACGCCGTGCAGCGGCACGCGCAGATTTATTGCCACGCGCGCATCTGGGCCGCGCCGCTCGCGCTCGGCAACTACGTGATACTCGGCTGGCTGCTCGGCACGCAGCAGGTGCGGCTCGCGTTGCTGTCGCAGGTCTTCATCAACAGCGTGAACATCGCCGCGGTGCTGCTGTATGTGTACGCGTTTCATTGGGGCGTGGCCGGCATCGGCGCGGCTACCGCGACCGCCGACGCGCTCGGCTTCGCCCTCGGCCTCACGCTGCTATGGCACGGCAGGCCGCGCGGCCTGCCCGCGCTGACTCGCGCCGCCTTGTTCGACGCCACCGCGCTGAAGCGGCTCGTCGTGCTCAATCGCGACATCTTCGTGCGCACGCTGTGCCTGCTGTCGTCGTTCGGCTGGTTCGCGCATCTCGGCGCGCGGCAAGGCGACGCGACGCTCGCCGCGAACGCATTGCTACTCAATTTCCAGACCTTCATGGCGTACGGGCTCGACGGCTTCGCGCACGCGGCCGAGGCGCTGGTCGGCGCGGCGATCGGTGCGCGCGATCGTCACGCGTTCGCGCAGGCGGTCAAGGTCACCGCGCTGTGGTCGGCGCTCGGCGCGATCGGCTTCTCGTGCGTGTACTGGGGCGCGGGCGCGTGGATCATCGAGCGGCTGACCGATCAGGCCGCCGTGCGTGCCGCGGCCGAAACCTATCTGCCGTGGGCGGCGCTGTCGCCGGTCATTTCGGTGTGGGGCTTCCTGCTCGACGGCGTGTTCATCGGCGCGACGCGAACGCGCGAGCTGATGATGTCGATGGTGGTGTCGCTTGCGGTGTTCGTGGCGGCGTCGTCGGCATTGCTCGCGTGGCACGGCAATCACGGGCTGTGGATCGCGCTGCTGATCTTCATGGCCACGCGCGGCGCAACGCTCGCGCGTTACCTGCCGGGCGTGTCGCGGGGGATTGCGGCCGCCTAGCGCGGTGCGCTGGGCACCGTTGGCTATTCGGCGGACGACAGACCGTTACGGCTTGAAACAAGCGCATACATATCGCATAACGAGCGCGTCCTAGAATGCTCTCAGCCCGTGCTCTCCGCGCGAACAGTCGGCACGGGTCAGAAGTGCCGGCGTGCCCGCGCCGGTGCTTCGCTTTCCCCGCCCTTTCCCGATCGTTTTCACTTCAGCGAGCGCTCACTGTGCGACGGGCGCGGGCACCATCGCGGGCGGCCGATCGTCGGTGGGCACGCCGTGGTAGTCGGCGGGATCATGTGGTGGGCTGCCGCGATGCGCGGACGGATTGTCCGCACAGCCGGCGACGCCGGCACACAACAGCAAGGCAAGAGTCAGAACGCGGGTCATTTTGCAATCGTCTCCGGGACAAAGCGATGGCGGACGTCCGCCGGCGCGCCGAGAGTCTAACCGCAAAGCGCGTTCCGCGACGCCATCACACACCTTGTGCGTCGCCCGTTCCATTTCGTGAGATTTCGCCGGACCTGCGCTACTATGGCTTCATGGCTGAACCTACCGGGAGACTGCCATGGACGGTGAATCGATCGCGGGCCTGATCGGGCTCGCAATAGGCCTGATCGTGCTGGTGGCGTTGTCGATCTTCGAATCGCGGGCCTACCGGCGTGAACACGATGGCGAGGGCATGCTGCATCACTGGACGCATCAGCATCTACATATGCCGCATTGGAGGCGTCCAAGGCATTGATGCGGGTGATCTTCGACTCGGACCGAATGGCCTCTGGCCGCGGCACCGGCATGTCACGGTGCCTCAGTCGCGCGTCCGCTCGATGACGCGATGACCGGCGTTGCGGCGCCTGCGCGCATCGAGGTCCGCTGGACGTGCGCAACGCCTTTCCGGTTCTTTGGGCATACATACATCGAACGACGACGCTTCCTGCGTCGCTCTCTCCTTCTGCGCCTTCGTCCAAGGCCTCACTGCATCGAGCTTAACGGGTGATGGGCACATGCCTTGCTGATTCCGACCCAGCAACAGACGCGCGCCGCATCAATTGTCGCGGCGCGCGTGCGCCAAACCAGCGTGAAGATGCGGCCAGCGATTTCGCGGCCCCCTCAAAAGGAGAACGCCATGACCGTCGGAACCATCCTGCTAATCGTGCTCATCCTGCTGCTGATCGGTGCGTTGCCAAGCTGGCCGTATAGCAGCGGCTGGGGCTATCGGCCGACTGGACTCGTCGGCGTCGTGCTGATCATCGTGATCGTTCTGCTGTTGATGGGGCGTATATAGCCCACCGCGAGGCCCGCGCGAGCCCGCTACGGTGAACGTCGTTGCCCGTGCGGTTGGGGCCGCCAAGGGATTGACGCTCCTGCCCGCACCCCCTATACTCCCGGATTCGTCGGAGCGTAGCGCAGCCTGGTAGCGCATCTGATTTGGGATCAGAGGGTCGTAGGTTCGAATCCTATCGCTCCGACCACGAAAAGCAGGTCGAAACCCGCGAAGCCTCCGGCTTCGCGGGTTTTTGCTTTTTTGGCTCGCGTTCACGTGGACGCCGACAGCCGACCCGTCAGGCACTCGCCTTGCAAATCATCACCCGCGCATGCGACAGTGCTTGGGCAGGTACCTCGCTGCGAAGACGCGCAAGCCCACCGCAACGCCATCCCAAGCCGCTCAAAAAGGAGACTCCCATGGACCTGATCCTCTGGCGTCACGCCGAAGCAGAAGATGTCGCCGCGAGCGATCTCTCCCGCGCGCTCACCACGCGCGGCCGCAAGCAGGCGCAGAACGCCGCGAAATGGCTGCGCGCCCGTTTGCCCGACGACGCGGTCATACTCGCGAGCCCCGCCGTGCGCACCATCCAGACCGCCGAGACGTTGAGCGACCAGTACCGCGTCGTGCGCGAACTCGCGCCGAACGCGAGCGCGAACGACGTCCTGGAAGCGGCCGGCTGGCCCGGCGGCATCGCGCAAACCGTGGTGATCGTCGGCCATCAACCGACGCTCGGCCACGTCGCCGCGCAACTGCTCGGCGACAGCCGCGCGAGCTGGCCACTGAAAAAAGCCGGCATCTGGTGGATCGAGAGCCGCGAGCGCAACGGCGAAGATGAGGCGGTGTTGCGCGCCGCCATCAGCCCCGATCTGATCTGAGCGCGCGTGTCGCGCGACGCCTCCGACATTACAGGCACCCACGCGAGGGCTTACGGGCAGTCATCCAATCGTCACGGCTTTGCCATGCGAGCGTCACCGCGCGTTACTACATTGGCGAAAAAAGAAATCCTCACTCTTTTCGACCAGGACAGCCAATGCGAGAACTGCCGACGCCCACCCTGCCCTTCGCCTCGCTTTTCGAACCGCGCCGTCTGCCGCGCGCCGAGGAAACGGTCACCGCGCAGCATCGCCTGCAAGTGTCGTGGGCGCGTACCGACGAAGAGCTGCGTGAAGCGCAGCGTCTACGCTATCGCGTCTTCGCCGACGAAATGGGCGCACGCCTCAGCGGCCCCGCGGGCCTCGACGTCGATACCTTCGATTCGTACTGCGACCATTTGCTGGTACGCGATCTCGACACGTTGAAAGTAGTCGGCACGTATCGCGCTCTGCCGCCGCATCAGGCCGCGCGCATCGGCCGTCTATATGCGGAAAGCGAGTTCGACGTGTCGCGTCTCACGCATCTGCGCGCGAAGATGGTCGAGGTCGGCCGCTCGTGCGTGCATCCCGACTATCGCAGCGGCTCGGTGATCATGTCGCTATGGGCTGGGCTCGCCGCGTACATGAAGCACAACGGCTACGAGACGATGCTCGGCTGCGCGAGCGTCGCGATGGCCGACGGCGGCCACTATGCGGCGAACCTGTATTGCTCGCTGCGCGACAACGCGCTGACCGCGCCCGAATATCGCGCGTTCCCGCATACGCCGCTGCCGGTCGACGAACTGCAGACGGGTGCCGCCGTCGCGCCGCCCCCGCTCGTGAAGGGCTACTTGCGTCTCGGCGCGAAGATTTGCGGCGCACCGGCGTGGGACCCCGACTTCAATACCGCGGATTTCCTGACGCTGTTCCGTTTGTCCGATATCAACGCGCGCTATGCGCGGCACTTCCTCGGCGATGCGTTGCCGCGATAAGCTGCGCCGAGATACGAAAAAGCCCTGCATTTGCAGGGCTTTTTTTGTTCATGCACACGCCGCGAATCGACGCGTGCGTCGATCCGCATCGCGTCAATCGTCCGTATAAACGACACGGTACGGAATCCCGACTTTCTGCCACTCCGCCGCCTCCTGGATCAGGCTGTAATCCGTCAACGGATTGTTGGCCACCCACTCGTTCGGCAAACGTACCTCGTAACCGCCGTTCGCCTGAGCAACCGTGATGCCCGGCAGGCCGACGTCCGCGCGTCGACGGCACAGCAACGCCGCGAGCCGCAAACAGAACAGCAGCGGCCATTCGACGTCGCGCGTCTGCGACAGCTTGCCGAGCTTGCCCGCGTGGCCGAGCACGAGCGCGGCGAGGCGCGCCTGGTCGGTACGCGAAAAGCCCGGCATGTCGGCATTGCTTGCGATATAAGCCGAGTGTTTGTGATACGCGCTATGCGAGATCGACAACCCGATTTCGTGCAGCGACGCCGCCCAGCCGATGAACATGCGGTTTTCCGCGCGGCGTTCCTCGTCCGGTTCGACGAACTGGTCGTAGAAGCTCGTCGACAGATTGCCGATGCGCCCCGCCTGCGGGCGATCGACGCCATAGCGGCGCGTGAAGCCCTCGACCGTCACCGTACGCATGTCCTCGTGCTGCGAACGGCCGAGCAGGTCGTACATGACGCCGAGGCGCAGCGCGCCGTCGGTGGTGTCGACATAGTCGACGCCCAGTTCGTCGAACACCGCGATCATGATCGACAGGCCGCCCGCGAGCACCGGCACGCGGTCGCTCTTCAGTGCAATCAGTTTCAGCCGGTTGACGTTTTCGGCCTTGATCAGCGCGCGCTTGAGCCGCTCGAGGCCGCCGCGCGAAATGCCGTGGGTGACGCCCGCATCGTTGAAATTGTTCGCCTCCACCAGTTCGGCGAGCGCGCGCGCGGTGCCCGACGAGCCGATCGCCTGCTCCCAGCCGGTCTTCTTGTATTCGGCGGAAATGATCTGGATTTCGCGGCGCGCGGCGAGCTCGGCCTGGCGCATCGTGTACTCGTCGACGTTGCCGGCCGGGAAAAACGCGCGGCTATGGCTCACGCAGCCGATATACAAGCTCTCCATCATGATCGGCGTGTAGTGCGAGCCGATGATGAATTCCGTCGAGCCACCGCCGATATCGACGACGAGCCGCTTGCCCGCGCTCGCCGGCACCGAGTGCGCGGCGCCCGCATAAATCAGGCGCGCTTCCTCGCGCCCGGCGATCACTTCGATCGGAAAACCGAGCGCGGCCTGCGCTTCGCCGAGAAATTCGCCCGCATTCTTCGCGATGCGCAGCGTATTGGTCGCGACCGCGCGCACGTGGTCCGGATGAAAATCGCGCAACCGCTCGCCGAAGCGCTTCAGCGCATCCCAGCCACGCACCTGCGATGCGCGATCGAGCATCTTGTCGCTCGATAGCCCGGCCGCGAGCCGCACCGGCTCGCGCAAGGCGTCGACCTGATAGATCTGGCTGCCCGCGTCGGTTTCCTCGACCCGGCCCACGATGAGCCGGAAGCTGTTCGAACCGAGGTCGACGGCGGCGAGGAGATGAGGAATATTGACCATCGGGTAAGCGTACTCCATGCGCGCGAGCGCGGCGGCTGCGGTCGAGGGCGTGGCGGCGGACTCCGGCAGCGCCAGGCGCCTGCCCGGCGCCTTCGGCGCATGGTGCGCGTCGCGGCCAGCCGCACTGTTCAAAGACGCCATTCTAAGCGTAGCAGCCTTCACGGTGTCACCTCGCGGCGCAGGGAGTTCGGTATCGTCGCATAGGTAGCGCGTCATATTGACGACAGACGACGATTGCGGCATAAAATCTAAAAAACATCGCCGACGTCATCAGGACGTCATCAAACCGTGAGAATTTCCGAGCGTCTTTCTGTCTCCATTTCAGACATTCCAATCTCGCCGCCGATGTCCATCCGCTATCCCCTATTGAATCGCGAGCTGGGCATTCTGGGTTTCAACGAGCGTGTGTTGGCGCAAGCCGCCGATCCCGCCGTCCCCTTGCTCGAACGTCTCCGCTTTATCTGCATCACCAGTAGTAACCTCGACGAATTCTTCGAAGTCCGCATGGCCGGGCTTCAGGAACAGATGCGCGACAACCCCGGCGCACTGTCGCCGGACGGCATGTCGCTGCAGCACGTGTACGACCTCGTGGTCGAACGCGCGCAGAAGCTCGTGCATCGCCAGTACACGATGCTGCACGATACGGTGCTCAGCGCGCTCGAGCAGGAAGGCATCTATTTCCACGGCACCGAAGCATGGAGCGACGCGCAGACCGACTGGGCGCGCAACTACTTCTTCGACGAACTGCTGCCGGTGTTGACGCCGATCGGTCTCGATCCCGCGCATCCATTTCCACGTGTGCTGAACAAGAGCCTGAACTTCGTCGTCGAGCTCGAAGGCAAGGATGCGTTCGGCCGCCAGGCGATGATGGGCATCGTGCAGGCGCCGCGCGCGCTGCCGCGCCTCGTGCGCATGCCGCAGGATTTGTCGGGTTATCCGCATGGCTTCGTGCTGCTGAGCTCGCTGCTGCAACGCTTCGTCGGCGAGCTGTTTCCGAATCTCTTCGTGCGCAGCTGCAATCAGTTTCGCATCACGCGCAACAGCGAGCTGTTCGTCGACGAAGACGAAATCACCAATCTGCGCGTCGCGTTGCAGGGCGAACTGCCGGCGCGGCATCTGGGCAATGCGGTGCGGCTCGAAGTGTCGGCGGAAACGCCCACGCATGTGGTGCGGCGCCTGCTCGACGAAAGCGGTCTGTCGAACAAGGACTGCTACTACGTGAACGGCCCCGTCAATCTGGTGCGGCTGATGCAGCTGCCCGAGATGGTCGACCGGCCCGATCTGAAGTTCGTGCCACATATTCCGTCGACGCCGACGCAGATCGCCAACAGTACGAGCATGTTCGACGTGATCGACCAGGGCGACGTGCTGATGCATCATCCGTACGAGAGCTTCCAGCCGGTGCTCGAGCTGCTGTTGCAGGCGGCCAAGGACCCGAACGTGGTCGCGATCAAGCAGACCATCTATCGGACCGGCACCGACTCGCCGCTGATGGATGCGCTGATGCAGGCCGCGCGCAACGGCAAGGAAGTCACGGTGGTCGTCGAGCTGCTCGCGCGCTTCGACGAGGAAACCAACATCAACTGGGCCTCGCAGCTCGAAGCGGTCGGCGCGCACGTGGTCTACGGCGTAGTCGGCCATAAGTGCCACGCGAAGATGATGCTGATCGTGCGACGCGTGTTGGCGGGCGGCAAGGCGAGCCTGAAGCGCTACGTGCACCTCGGCACGGGCAACTATCACCCGCGCACCGCGCGCCTCTATACCGATTTCGGTCTGATGACCGCCGATCAGAAGATCTGCGAAGACGTGCACCATGTGTTCCAGCAGCTCACCGGCATCGGCGGCGAGCTGAAGCTGCACGAGCTGTGGCAGTCGCCGTTCACGCTGCATCCGAAGCTCGTCGACGCGATCCGCAAGGAAGCGGAGCATGCGCGCGCGGGCAAGAAGGCGCGCATCGTCGCGAAGATGAACGCGCTGCTCGAGCCGACGGTGATCGCCGAGCTGTACGAAGCATCGCAGGCCGGCGTGAAGATCGATCTGATCGTGCGCGGCGTGTGCTCGCTGCAGCCGGGCGTGCAAGGGCTCTCCGAGAACATCACGGTGCGCTCGATCGTCGGGCGCTTTCTCGAACACCATCGCATCTACTACTTCTACGACGGCGGCAAGGAACAGGTCTATCTGTCGAGCGCCGACTGGATGGATCGCAATCTGTTCCGGCGCGTCGAAGTCGCATTCCCGCTCAACAACCGGCGGCTGAAGCGGCGCGTGATCGCGGAAGGGCTGTCGGCGTTTCTCGGCGACAACCAGTCGGCCTGGCTGATGCAAAGCGACGGTCACTATCGCCGGCGCCGGCCGGGCAAGGCGTCGCGCAATGCTCAGATGAGTCTGCTCGGCAAGTTCTGTTCGTAGTGCGCGCATAAAAAAACCGCCTTTTTCAGGCGGTTTTTTTATGCGTCGACCAGTCGTATGACTGCCGCGTTCAAACCTGTGCGGTTTGACAGCGCGCCGTCCGATACACCGGAAAGCGCACCGTGAACGTGCTGCCGCGCCCTTCTTCGCTCTTCACGTCGAGTTGCGCATCGTGCCGTTGCAGTACGTGCTTGACGATCGCGAGACCGAGCCCGGTGCCGCCCGTGTCGCGCGAACGGCTGCGATCGACGCGATAGAAGCGCTCGGTGAGCCGCGGGATATCGGCGGCCGGAATGCCGAGACCGCTATCGGTGACCGAGAACACCGCATGGCCACTCTGCGCACGCCAGTTAACCTTGATCGAGCCGCCGTCCGGCGTGTAGCGGATCGCGTTCGTCACCAGATTGCCGAATGCGCTGAAAATCTCGGTTTCGACGCCGGTGACGGTCAGCGCTTCGTCGGCATCGAAGACGATCTTGTGATGATCGCTGGACAGGCTCTGCGCGTCGTCATGCAGATGCCGCAACACCGCGCGCATGTCGATCATCTGATCGCTCGGCGGCTTGTTGTCGCCTTCGAGCGTCGCGAGCACGAGCAGATCGCTGACGATATGACGCATGCGCGACGCCTGCTGCTCCATCAGCTCGAGATAACGCGCGCGCTCGGCTTCGCCCAACGGCAGCTCGCGCATCGTCTCGAGAAAGCCGGACAACACGGTGAGCGGTGTTTTCAATTCGTGCGACACGTTGGCGACGAAGTCACGCCGCATCGCATCGGTGCGCTCGAGCTCGGTGATGTCCTGCGACAGCACGAGCTTGCGATTGTCGCCGTAAGGAAACACCTGCACCGACAGCACGTTCTGGCGCTTGTCGCCCATGCCGCGCATGATCAGCATTTCCTCGTACCGATGCGAATTCAGATAGCGCACGAAATCCGGATGACGCACCAGATGCGTGATGTGCTGACGCAGATCGCGCTTCGCATCGAGCCCAAAGTGGCTTTCGGAAATCGCGTTGCACCACTCGATCTGATCATGATCGTCGAGCATCGCGACACCGTTAGGCGACGCCTGGATCGCCTGGATGAAACGCGAATGCTGCTGCTCGACCTGGCGCACCTGGGCGTGCCAGCGCTTCGCGAGCTTGTGCAGACGATAATAGATTTCGCCCCAGATGCCGGGGGCGCTCGGCACTTCGCCGTACACCGGCGCGTCGAGCAGACGCCACAGACGCTGCTTGTGGAAGGTACTGAAGACGCTCTGTGCGAGCAGCAGGACGATGGCGAGAGCGAGCCCTGCCTTGACGTTCAGCAGTGCGCCGACCACCGCGCACAGAACAGCAAGCAGCACGACCGATACGATGGAGCGCGCCCAGATGATGTTCATGGTCTAGCGATCGAAGAGAAAATACAGCGCAGGAGGGAGGTACGGCGGCACTGCGCCATGCGATGCAGCGCGCCGCCGACGGCTATCAGGCGCTCTTCGCCAGCCGGTAACCGCTGCCGCGTACCGTTTCAATCATAGCATCGCACCCGGCCGGCTTGAGTGCCGCGCGCAGACGTTTGATATGCACGTCGACGGTCCGCTCTTCGACGAACACGTGATCGCCCCACACCTGATCCAGCAGTTGCGTGCGGCTGTGCACGCGCTCCGGGTGAGTCATGAAGAAGTGCAGCAGACGGAATTCGGTCGGGCCGAGATCGAGCTTGATCTCGCTGCCTTCCGCATGCGCGGCGACGCGGTGCGTGGCCGGATCGAGCTTCAGACCGTTGATTGCGACCACGTCTTCGGTCAGCTGCGGCGCGCGGCGGCGCAGCACCGCCTTGATGCGCGCCATCAGTTCCTTCGGCGAGAACGGCTTCGTCACGTAGTCGTCGGCGCCGATCTCGAGGCCGAGCACCTTGTCCTGCTCGTCGCCTCGCGCGGTCAGCATGATGATCGGGATATGCTTCGTACGCTCGTTGTTGCGCAGATCGCGCGCGAACGAAATACCCGATTTACCCGGCAACATCCAGTCGAGCAGCACGAGATCGGGCAGCACGTCGCTGATCAGGTTGTGCGCTTGCTCCGCGTTGTACGCGCGAATCGGGCAGTGCCCGGCGTGTTGAAGATTGACCGAAATCAGTTCGGAAATGGCGGGCTCATCTTCAATGACGAGAATGCTGCTGGGCATCGGCACCTCTGTTCCTTATCTCTGGATTAGCTGAGCGCTTCGCGTTCGAGCGCGTCGCGCGACTGGTGCCGCACGTCGGTACCCTTGACGATGTAGATGATGAATTCCGCGATGTTCTTCGCGTGGTCGCCGATCCGCTCGATTGCCTTGGCGATGAACAGGAAGTCGAGGCCCACCGAGATCGAACGCGGATCTTCGGTCATATACGAAATCAGCTTGCGCACGAACGCGCGGAATTCCTCGTCGATCGCCTTGTCGTCGCGCACGATCTGCGCGGCGGCGACCGTGTCCAGACGCGCGAACGCGTCCAGCGCACGGCGCAAGATCGACACGGCCATTTCGCCCGACAGCTTGATCTCGGCGATGTTGATGGTGCGCGATGCGCCGTCTTCCATCAGACGCTTGGTGCGCTTCGCGATCTTTTCGGCTTCGTCGCCGGCGCGCTCGAGGTTCGTGATGGTCTTCGAGATCGCGATCAGCAGGCGCAGATCGCGCGCGGCCGGCTGACGGCGCGCGATGATGTTGCTGCACTCCTCGTCGATATCGACTTCCATCTTGTTCAGACGGTCTTCGGCGGCGATCACCTGCTCCGCGATGTTGAGGTCGAATTCGTTGAGCGCCTGCATCGCGTTGACGATCTGCGATTCGACGAGGCCGCCCATTTCTAGCACCTTCGACGAAACGAGGTTGAGGTCTGCGTCGAACTGGCTGGACAGATGTTTATCGGACATGTCGTACTCCGTTGTATTGCCCGGCGGATCAGCCGAAGCGGCCGGTGATGTAGTCCTCGGTTTCCTTGCGGACCGGCTTGATGAAGATCTTTTCGGTGTCGCCGAATTCGATCAGTTCACCGAGATACATATAGGCAGTGTAGTCCGAACAGCGGGCCGCCTGCTGCATGTTGTGCGTAACGATCACCACCGTGTAGTCGCTCTTGAGTTCAGCAATCAGCTCTTCGATGCGGCCCGTCGAGATCGGGTCGAGCGCCGAGCAGGGCTCGTCGAGCAGCAGCACTTCGGGGCGAATTGCAATACCGCGCGCGATGCACAGACGCTGCTGCTGGCCGCCCGACAAACCGTAGCCGCTCTGGCCGAGCTTGTCCTTCACTTCGTTCCACAGCGCCGCCTTGGTCAGCGCCCATTCGACGCGGTCGTCCATTTCCGAGCGCGACAGCTTCTCGAACATCTTCACGCCGAACGCGATGTTGTCGTAGATCGACATCGGGAACGGCGTCGGCTTCTGGAACACCATGCCGATGCGCGCGCGCAGCAGCGAAATGTCCTGGCGCAAGGTCAGCAGGTTTTCGCCGTCCATCACGATCTCGCCTTCCGCGCGCTGCTCCGGGTAGAGCGCGTACATCTTGTTGAAGGTACGCAGCAGCGTGGACTTGCCGCAGCCCGACGGGCCGATGAACGCGGTCACCTTGCCTTCGGGAATCTGCAGATTGATGTTCTTCAGCGCGTGATACTTGCCGTAGAAGAAGTTGAGGTCCTTGACCTCGATCTTCGGACGCGACGGCGTTTGCGCGTGAGCGCTGTGTTCGGGGTCGGATCCCGCGGGCGCAGCTGCGTGCCCGATCGGATTGAGTTGGGTTTCTGCCATGTTCATCGGGTTCACTCCGCCCTTACTTGTTCGAGAAGATCGTGCGCGCGAGGATGTTCAGTCCCAGCACCGCGAGCGTGATCAGGAAGACGCCGGCCCACGCGAGAGATTGCCACTGCGCGAACGGGCTCATCGCAAACTTGTAGATCGTGACCGGCAGGTTCGCGACCGGCTGGCCCATATCGACCGAGAAGAACTGGTTCGACAACGCGGTGAAGAGGAGCGGCGCGGTTTCGCCGGCAATCCGCGCGACACCGAGCAGCACACCGGTGACGATGCCCGCGATCGACGCCTTCAGCGTGATCGACAGCACCATCTTCCACTTCGGCGTGCCGAGCGCGAACGCGGCTTCACGCATCGCGCTCGGCACGAGTTTCAGCATGTTTTCGGTCGTGCGGATCACGATCGGAATCTGCAGCAGCGCCAGCGAGAGCACGCCGGCCCAGCCGCTGAAGTGGCCCATCTTCGCGACGACGAGCGCGTAGACGAACAGACCAATCACGATCGACGGCGCCGACAACAGGATGTCGTTGATGAAGCGCGTGAGGTTCGCGAGCCAGCCCTTCTGGCCGTATTCGGCGAGATAGACGCCCGCCATGATGCCGATCGGCGTGCCGACGAACGTTGCGAGCCCCACCAGCATCACGCTGCCGACGATCGCGTTGGCGAGACCGCCGCCATCGGTGTTCGGCGGCGGCGTCGACTGCGTGAACAGCTCGACCGACAGACCGCCGATACCAAGACGCAGCGTCGTATAGAGAATCCACACGAGCCACAGCAGGCCGAACGCCATCGCCGCGAGCGACAGCGTCAGCGCAAGCGCGTTGGTCATGCGACGGCGCCCTTGCAGACGCACGCGCATCGTTTCTAGCGTCGCGGCGTCCTTCAGACCCGGCATGTTCAGGGACGGCCCGCTCATTTCGCGCCCTCCCCTTTCTCGAGACGCAGCAGCATGATTTTCGAAATCGCCAGCACGATGAATGTAATCACGAACAGGATCAGGCCGAGTTCCATCAGGGCCGACGTATGCAGGCCCGGGTCCGCTTCCGCGAACTCATTGGCGAGCGCCGAGGTGATGCTGTTGCCCGGCGAAAACAGCGAAATATTGTCGAGCAGATTGGTGTTGCCGATCACGAACGTGACCGCCATCGTCTCACCCAGCGCGCGGCCGAGACCGAGCATGACGCCGCCTATCACACCGCTCTTCGTGAACGGCAGCACGATCTTCCACATCACTTCCCACGTCGTGCAGCCGATACCGTACGCCGATTCCTTCAGCAGGACCGGCGTGACTTCGAACACGTCGCGCATCACCGCTGCGATGTACGGGATGATCATGATCGCAAGGATCACGCCCGCGCACAGAATGCCGATGCCGATCGGCGGACCGGCGAACAGCGCGCCGACGATCGGAATGCTGCCGAGCACCGCGCCTAGCGGCTTCTGGAACCACACCGCGAAGATCGGCGCGAACACGAGCAGACCCCACATGCCGTACACGATCGACGGAATCGCGGCAAGCAGCTCGATCGCGATGCCGAGCGGCCGGCGCAGCCACGCGGGCGACAGTTCGGTCAGAAACAGCGCGATACCAAAGCTGACGGGCACCGCGATGAGCAGAGCGATGATCGACGTCGCGAGAGTGCCGTAGATCGGCACGAGCGCGCCAAATTGCTTGCTGGGTGGATCCCACACCGCCGTCCACAGGAACGCGAGACCGAACTCGCGAATCGACGGCATCGAGGCGATGATCAGCGACACGATGATGCCGCCGAGCAGCAG
The DNA here is from genome assembly GCF_050434105.1 of Paraburkholderia sp. 40. Taxonomy (NCBI): domain Bacteria; kingdom Pseudomonadati; phylum Pseudomonadota; class Betaproteobacteria; order Burkholderiales; family Burkholderiaceae; genus Paraburkholderia; species Paraburkholderia sp. 40. The sequence goes on from NZ_JBNPVY010000004.1 coordinate 1,794,330, forward strand.
CAGCGTGACGATGGCGGAAAGGCGTGCGAGGCCGCCGAAAATCACATCGCCCGAGCGGCCAGGCGCCTTTTGCTGCGACGCGCGGCCAGGCGGAGTGGCCCGGCTCGTGCCGGACGCTAAATGAATATCGGACATGAGAGCCTGAGGGACCTGTTTCCAGTTGCCGGACGACACATGTCGGGCGGTCGGTGATGCATGCGGCGCATGCCGCGTGAAAGTCACAGGCCGTCCTCGCACGAGGACGGCCGGGGTGCTACAGGGCGCGGCCCAGATCGACCGCGCCAGCTTACGCCTGTTACTCGGCGAGCGTCTTGCCTGCCGAATCCTTGATCTTCTGCTTCCACTGCGTGCGGATTTCCGAGACGACCGACTGCGGCAGCGAGATGTAGTCCAGATCGTTCGCAGCCTGGCCGCCGTTCTTGAACGCCCAGTCGAAGAACTTCAGCGTTTCCGCGCCTTGCGGTGCCTTGTCCTGCGTCGTGTGCAGCAGCACGAACGTCGCGCCGACGATCGGCCATGCGTTCTTGCCCGGCTCGTTCGTCAGGATCTGATAGAACGACTTCGACCAGTCGGCGCCAGCCGCCGCTGCCTTGAACGTGTCGGTCTCCGGCTGAACCACCGCGCCGGATTCGTTCTTCATCGCGACGTAGTTCATGTGGTTCTGCTTGGCGTACGCCCATTCGACGTAACCGATCGCGCCCGGCAGACGCTGCACGAAAGCCGCGACGCCGTCGTTGCCCTTGCCACCCGTGCCGGTCGGCCAGTTGACCGTCGCACCTTCACCGACCTTCGTCTTCCATTCCGGGTTGACCTTCGACAGGTAGTTCGTCCAGATGAAGCTGGTGCCCGAACCGTCGGCGCGGCGCACCACGGCGATGTCCAGATCCGGCAGCTTGACCTTCGGGTTCAGCGCGACGATTGCCGGGTCGTTCCACTTCTTGATCTTGCCCAGGTAGATGTCGCCGAGCACTTCACCCGACAGCACCAGTTCGCCCGGCTTGACGCCCGGCACGTTGACTGCCGGCACCACGCCGCCGACCACCGTCGGGAACTGGAACAGGCCTGCCTTCGCGAGTTCGTCGTCCTTCAGCGGAGCGTCCGACCCTGCGAAATCGACGGTCTTCGCCTCGATCTGCTTGATGCCGCCCGACGAACCGATGCCTTGGTAGTTAACCTTGCCGCCGCCGCGTCTTCTGATAAGCGTCGGCCCACTTCGTGTAAATCGGTGCCGCGAACGTGCTGCCCGCGCCGGTGATGTCTGCGGCTTGCGCTGCGATTGCGAAGAGCGCGCCAGCGACGCCAGCGAACACGGTTTGCATCAATTTCATGAGACCTCCAAGGGGGTGTGAGCGTGTGGTGTGAGCGTGAAACTGAACACCGCGAAGCTTAGGGTCTCTTTATGACAAAAACGTGACTGATAATGAATCAAATGTGACAGTAATATTACCCCGTGAAAGGTGCCGAAGCCGCCGAATTGCCGCTGTGCCGATGCCCGTTGCATCGCATTTTTCAAGGTAGACGAAAAAGATGGGGCGCGAACGTTTGCGCTGCGCTCGGAGGTCGTTTTTGTGCGGGATGTGCCGTCCTTTTGGCGGCTGCGGAGTGGGGACTCGATGGGGTGAGGAATGAGCCTTCGTTGGGTGCGAAAGCCCGGCCGCCCAGTTTATGGAGCCCGCTGAATCTTCTGCCTGCGACGCTCAGGCAGGCGGCAAGCGGCCGCCACCGCCCGCCGTCGACTCGGGAATCGATCAGGCCGTCGCTACCCGCACGGCTTCGGCAATCGCTTCAGAATGCTCGAGCGCGTCCGCGACGTTCTGCGCCTCCACCATCACGCGCAGTACCGGCTCGGTGCCCGACGCGCGGATCAGCACGCGGCCGCGGCCGTCGAGCGCGCCTTCGGCCACTTTGATCGCACTGCGGATCGTCTCGCTGCCCTTCCAGTCCGAGCCGGGCTTCATGCGCACGTTGATCAGCTTCTGCGGAAACAGGGTGACACCGTCGAGCAGATCCGCGAGCGATTTGCCGCTGCGCTGCATCGCCGCCAGCACGAGCAGAGCGGACACGATGCCGTCGCCGGTCGAATGGCGATCGAGTGACAGAATGTGGCCCGAACCTTCGGCGCCGAGCTGCCAGCCGTGCTCGCGAAGCTGTTCGAGCACATAGCGGTCGCCGACCGCGGCGCGCACGAACTTGACGCCGACATTCTGCAGTGCGACCTCCACGGCCATGTTGGTCATCAGCGTGCCGACCGCTCCTTCCACGTGGCCGGCGGTCGCGATACGGTCCTTGACCAGCACGTACAACAGCTCGTCGCCGTTGAAAAGGCGGCCGGACTCGTCGACGACCTGCAGACGGTCGGCGTCGCCATCGAGCGCGATACCGAGGTCCGCGTGGTTTGCGCGCACCGCGCGAACCAGCGCATCCGGCGCGGTCGCGCCGACGCCGTCGTTGATATTGAAGCCGTTCGGCGAGACGCCGATCGGGATCACTTCCGCGCCGAGCTCATGGAACACGTGCGGCGCGACGTCGTACGCGGCGCCATGCGCACAATCGACGACGAGCTTCATGCCGCGCAGGTCGTACGCGGCCGGGAATGTGCTCTTGCAGAACTCGATGTAGCGGCCAGCTGCGTCATCGAGACGGCGCGCTTTGCCCAGTTGCTCGGAGGCCGCGCACGCGAGCGGCAGCTCGAGTTGCTCCTCGATCTGCGCCTCGACGTCGTCCGGCAGCTTGTTGCCGTCGGCCGAGAAGAACTTGATGCCGTTGTCGTAGTACGGGTTGTGCGACGCGCTGATCACGACACCCGCGGCAAGCCGCAGTGCGCGCGTCAGATAGGCGATGCCGGGTGTCGGCATCGGGCCGGCCAGCATCACGTCGACGCCGGCGGCCGAGAAGCCCGATTCGAGCGCGGCTTCGAGCATGTAGCCCGACACCCGCGTGTCCTTGCCGATCAGCACGGTCGGACGGGTGCCTGTTTTCGCCCATTGATCGGCGCCCGCGAGCACCTTGCCGGCCGCATAGCCGAGCCGCAACACGAATTCCGGCGTGATCGGGCCTTCGCCGACCTTGCCTCGAATGCCGTCCGTTCCGAAGTAACGACGTGCCATGTTTGTTCTCCCTGTCCGTGGCTGCGGGTTCAACCGTGCGCGCGGCTCTGCTTGTCCGCGTCGCGCAGGGTTGCCCATACTTTCAATGCATCGACTGTTTGCGCGACGTCGTGTACGCGCAGAATCGCGGCGCCCCGTTCGGCCGCGCACACCGCCGCGGCGATGCTGCCGGCCACGCGCTCCGGCGCCGGCCGCCCCGTCACCGCGCCAACCATCGACTTGCGCGACATGCCCGCAAGAATCGGATACGGCGAAGCGGCGCGCGGAGCCGTGTCGCGCAGATGCGCGAGCAGCGCGTAGTTATGCTCGACGACGACCTTGCCGAAGCCGAAACCCGGATCGACGCTGATACGCTCGCGCGCAATCCCCGCCTGCTGCAACGTCGCGACACGCTCCTCGAGGAAGTGGCGCACTTCGCCGACGACGTCGTCATAGTGCGGCTGGCCCAGCTGCATGGTCTGCGGCTCACCTAGCATATGCATGACACAAAGGCCGCAGTCGCTGTCGCGCACCGCGTCGATCGCGCCGGGCATGCGGAAGCCCCAGATGTCGTTGATCAGGTCGGCGCCCGCGTTCAACGCATGACGCATCACTTCCGGCTTGTACGTATCAACCGACAATGGCACGTTCGCGCCACGCAGTTGCTCGACGAGCGGCAACACGCGCTCCAGTTCTTCGTCGAGCGGCACCGGCGGCGCGCCAGGACGCGTCGATTCCCCGCCGATATCGATGATGTCCGCGCCCTCGAGCATCATGCGCTCGGCCTGGCGCAGCGCATCGCCGCGCATTGCGAACTTGCCGCCATCGGAAAAGGAATCGGGAGTGACGTTCAGGATGCCCATGACCAACGGGCGTTCGAACGTCAGCTTGAAACGGCCACACTGCAGCGGCTCTGGAAGGGGTACGGAAGAAGAATCGACTTTCGACACGTAGCAATGCTTCACTTGGAACGGATAAATGCAAAACGGGCCGGTGTGTAGCACACCGGCCCGCACTTTCTTCTGGCTGCCGATCAGGCCGGCGCCGTCGCGCTGCCCGGCTTGACTTCGGTGCCCGGGCTGCCGCCCGACGAGGCGTCGCTTGCCGACGGCGGCGAGCTCTTCGGTGAACGCGGCGGACGGCCTGCCATGATGTCGTTGATCTGATCGGCGTCGATCGTCTCCCACTCCATCAGGGCGGCGGTCATCGCTTCGACCTTGTCGCGGTTCTCTTCGAGCAGGCGCCGTGCGAGATTGTACTGCTCGTCCAGCACATGACGGATTTCCGCGTCGACCTTCTGTTGCGTCGCTTCCGAAATGGTCCGCGTGAAGCCTCGGCCGAACGGCGAAGCGTCGTTCTCGTCGTCGACATAGACCATCGGTCCGAGCGCATCCGTCATGCCGAAGCGGGCAACCATTGCGCGAGCCGTCTGCGTCGCCTTGTTGAAGTCGTCCGACGCGCCGGTGCTGATCAGGTTCAGGAACAGCTCTTCCGCGACGCGGCCACCGAACAGGATGGCAAGACGGTCGAGCAGATATTCCTTCGAGTACGTTTCGTTGTCATGCTCCGGCAATTGCCATGTGACGCCCAGCGCACGGCCGCGCGGAATGATCGTGACCTTGTGCACCGGATCGGCCTTCGGCAACAGCTTCGCGATCACCGCGTGACCCGATTCGTGATACGCGGTAGCACGCTTCGATTCTTCGCGGATCACAGCCGACTTGCGCTCTGGACCCATGAAGATCTTGTCCTTCGCGTCCTCGAAGTCCGTCATTTCGACGATGCGCTTGCCGCGCCGCGCCGCGAACAGTGCTGCTTCGTTGACGAGGTTTGCGAGATCTGCGCCCGAGAAACCCGGCGTGCCGCGCGCGATCACTGCCGCATCGACGTCGTTCGAGATCGGCACCTTGCGCAGGTGCACCTTCATGATGTGCTCGCGGCCGCGAATATCGGGCAGACCCACGTACACCTGACGGTCGAAACGGCCCGGACGCAACAGCGCCTTGTCGAGCACATCCGAACGGTTTGTCGCGGCGATCACGATGACGCCCGAGTTCGCCTCGAAGCCGTCCATTTCGACGAGCATCTGGTTCAGCGTCTGTTCGCGCTCGTCGTTGCCGCCGCCCATGCCGGCGCCTCGATGACGGCCGACCGCGTCGATTTCGTCGATGAACACGATACACGGCGCGTGCTTCTTGGCCTGCTCGAACATGTCGCGCACGCGAGCCGCGCCAACGCCGACGAACATTTCCACGAAATCTGAACCTGAAATGCTGAAGAACGGCACCTTCGCCTCGCCGGCGATGGCGCGCGCGAGCAGCGTCTTACCGGTTCCCGGCGGGCCAACGAGCAGCACGCCGCGCGGAATACGACCACCGAGCTTCTGGAATTTCTGCGGATCGCGCAGGAAGTCGACGAGTTCCGACACTTCTTCCTTGGCTTCGTCGCAACCGGCGACGTCGGTGAAATTGATTGCGTTGTTGTTCTCGTCGATCAGTCGCGCGCGCGACTTGCCAAACGAGAAGGCCCCGCCTTTGCCGCCCCCCTGCATCTGTCGCATCATGTAAAACCAGAAACCAATGATCAAGATCGTCGGTCCGAGGTAATACAGCACGGACATCAGTGCATTGGGTTCGTCGTCAGCCTTGCCGCTCACCTGTACGCCATACTTCATCAGATCGCCGACCATCCAGATGTCGCCGGGCGACACGATCTGGTACTTCTGGCCGTCTGCTGGAGTGACCGTGAGGTTCCGCCCCTGGACAATGACGTTCTTGACTTTGCCGTTCTTCGCGTCGTCCATGAACTGCGAATAGGAAACGCCTTCCTGGACACGGGGCTTGTCGAACTGCTTGAACACCGTAAACAGCACCAGTGCGATCACCAGCCACACTGCTGCTTTCGAAAACATATTGTTGTTCAAAGCACCACTCCTTCACTTAGACGGGCGCCTACATTTGCCTTGCGGCACCACGAAAGCATTCTAATCCAGTCCGCAGACCCCTGCCATAACGTTTCACTACCACGGAAATAGGGTAGCGGGCCGGCTTGACGCCCGTCTCCGGACGCATCGGGCTCATTATTGGCAGAGATGGAACCGGCTCGCCGCATCCCTACGCGGGACGCTTCAGATGCTTACCCAAAATAAATGTTTCTGACGATTTATCCCGCGACGCCTTCGGCTTGCGGGCCGCCACCACCTTGAATTGGCGTTTGAACTTTTCGACAATCTGACTATACCCGCTGCCGTGAAAGCATTTGACTAAAAGGGCACCATCCGGCTTCAGGTGATTTTGCGCGAATTCGAGCGCGAGATCGCATAAATGCTCGATCCGCGCCGCATCCGCGATCGCCACGCCCGACAGGTTGGGCGCCATATCCGAAATTACAAGGTCTACCTGGCGCGCACCGACCAATTCTTCGAGCTGGACCAGCACCGAGTCTTCGCGGAAATCGCCCTGGATGAAGTGCACGTCGGCCACCGGCTCCATCGGCAGAATGTCCAAAGCGATGATCGTGCCGTCGATGCCACCTTCGCGCTCCGCGTTGCGCTGCGAGCCGCCCGCGAGCTTGTTGCGCACGTACTGGCTCCAGCTGCCCGGCGAGGAACCGAGATCGACGATTACCTGCCCGGGACGGATCAGCTTGTCCTGCTCGTCGATTTCCTTGAGCTTGTAGGCCGCGCGGGCGCGATAACCTTCCCGCTGCGCCATTTTGACGTACGGATCGTTGATGTGGTCGTGCAGCCACGCGGTATTGAACTTGTTTTTTGCCATTAAAGATTGAACTATTGCTGCGTCGGGTCGCGCTTTAGGGGATAATACGCGGTTAATTCGCGCGGCCCCCGCCAGACTGGCGGCGATCCGCGATTCTGTTGTTCTGACGCGCGCCCTGCTGAATCGAGTCGCCCGAATCGCTCGGCGATCGGACGAAAACGCAGGAGCCGCCATTTTAGTCGAGTCTTCCACTTTTCATGCCAGCCCTCAAAGTCTCTTCCGACCAACGCGCCGAGTTGCGCTCCCAGGCACATCCGCTCAAACCGGTCGTGCTCGTCGGCGCCGAAGGCTTGACCGACGCTGTGCTCGCCGAAATCAAGGTGCACCTCGCCGCGCATCAACTGATCAAAATTCGTGTGTTCGGCGATGAGCGCGAGGAGCGCATCGCTATCTACGAAGAAATCTGCGACGCGTTGAACGCTGCACCGATCCAGCATATCGGCAAGCTGCTCGTGATCTGGAAGCCAGAATCGGCACCGCCGGCGGCAAAAGCGAAGCGCGGCGCGTTGCCGAGCGCCCGCGAAGCGGCGGCCGAAGAAACCCGGCCGGCCAAGGGACGCCCACCCCGCATCGTCAAGGTCGCCAAGCCGACAGACGTGCCGATGCGCAAGCCGCGAGCGAAAGCGGTGCTGGTGCGCGGCAATGAACGCGTGACGCAGGGCGGCAACATCAAGCGCGCGAAGAAGCGTCAAACCAGCGCGAAGCGTTCGCATCAGTCGAAGTAAGAGAACACGCGCCCAAGGTGCGGACCGACTCCGCACTGCGCATTGGCGGCCTTGAGCGCGAGGCCCGAAGCAGCGCGAATGAACCGTAGTTGGCCACCGGAATCGCGACGATTCGTCGCAATGTGATGAGGTTCATCGCGGGCATCGGCATCGGCCCGGCGGCCATGGCACGCGCACCGTCACACCATCAGCCACCCGCGAGCTTCAGCCCGCCACCTTGCCCGTGACGTCGCGCGCGCCCTCTTCCTCGGCCGCGGCACCAACAGGCGCCGGCAGCAGCCAAACGAGCGCAACCCCTAGCAGGCTCTCGATCAGGTAGAACAGACTGGACACGCCATGCAGGATGCCGAAGCGCGTCGCATAAACGGAATGCCCGATATCGCTGCCCGCTTCGAGCGCCGCCACGCGCATCGCGTTCATGAACGGCTGCAACGCGAAATAGCCAACCAGCACGCATACGAGCATACCGGCGAGCAGCCAGCGCAAGCGGCGATATGCGCCACTCCCGCGCCGCACGAGCAAATTGGCGAGACCGAGCAGCAAAATGCCGCACACGACGCCAATCACACCCTGAATACGAAACAACTGCGCGGCGACGGCGCCCGCCGTCATCCGGTCGAGCGTCGTGAACAGCACGGGCGCAACCGCATAGCCGATAGTCAACAGACTACCGACCCACACCACCGTCAACAGGCGGAAAAAACGATGCGGCATCAAAGGCACCGGCGCCACCCTCAGATGTAGCTGACCGCGATGATTTCGTATTCGCGCACGCCGCCCGGCGCTTGCACCGACGCGACGTCGCCTTCCGACTTGCCGATCAGCGCACGCGCGATCGGCGAGCTGATCGAGATCAGGCCGTGGTCGATGTCCGCTTCGTCGTCGCCGACGATCTGGTATTTGACCGACGCACCCGACTCGAGGTCTTCGAGCTCGAGCGTCGCGCCGAACACCACGCGGCCGTCCGCTTCCACTTGCGACGGATCGATCACCTGCGCGCCCGCGAGCTTCGACTCGATTTCGGCGATACGGCCTTCGATGAAGCCCTGCTTTTCCTTCGCAGCGTCGTATTCCGCATTTTCCGACAGATCGCCCTGGGCGCGCGCTTCCGCGATCGAGTTGATCACGGCCGGACGTTCAACCGATTTCAGGCGCTGCAATTCATCGCGCAGCATGTCTGCGCCGCGCTTCGTCAATGGAATAGTGCTCATAAACAACTCTGGAGGCAAAAAACGGCCATAAAAAAAATCACCGCGGTTAAGTGCATTCCGCGAAAGCCGCCGCCCGTGGACAAACCCGGGCCGCAGCACCTGCGGAACGCCGCTTAACCGCGGCACTTACATCTTGGACAGCTAGTCGAAGCCTTAGTTTAGGCGAGCATGGAGTCCTTGTAAATCATAGACTTCGAGGTTCTTCAGATAACGAAGACCCTCCACCGCCGCGCGTGCGCCCGACATCGTCGTGTAGTAGGTGACCTTGTTCGCCTGCGCGCTCATGCGGATCGAACGCGAATCGGCGATCGCCGCGCGCGTTTCGTCGACGGTCGTGAAGACGAGCGCGATCTCGCCGTTCTTGATCATGTCGACGATGTGCGGACGGCCGTCCTTCACCTTGTTGACGACCTTGACTGGCACGCCGGCCGCTTCGATCGCGGCAGCCGTGCCCTTGGTCGCGACGATCGGGTAGCCGAGCTCGTGCAGCATGCGCGCGACTTCGACTGCCTTCGGTTTGTCGGCGTCCATCACGGTCAGCAGCACCGTGCCCGATTCGGGCAGCCGCGAACCCGCCGCGAGCTGCGACTTGAACAGAGCCTCGCCGAACGTCTGGCCGACGCCCATTACTTCGCCGGTCGAACGCATTTCAGGTCCGAGCACCGGGTCGACCGCCGGGAACTTGACGAACGGGAACACCGCTTCCTTCACGCTGAAGTACGGCGGCTCGACTTCCTTCGTCACGCCTTGCGCGGCGAGCTTCTGGCCGACCATCGCGCGCGCTGCGATCTTCGCGAGCGGCAGGCTGGTCGCCTTCGACACGTACGGCACCGTGCGCGACGCGCGCGGGTTCACTTCGAGCACGTAGATGATGTCGTCCTTCGAGCCGTCAGCCTGCGGTACCTGCTGAATCGCGAACTGCACGTTCATCAGGCCGACCACGTTCAGCGCCTTCGCCATCGCGGCGGTCTGGCGCTTCAGTTCGGCCACGGTCGACTTCGATAGCGAATACGGCGGCAGCGAGCAGGCCGAGTCGCCCGAGTGCACGCCCGCCTGTTCGATGTGCTCCATCACGCCGCCGATGAACACGGCATCGCCATCGGAAATGCAATCCACGTCGCATTCGATCGCGTCGTTCAGGAAACGGTCGAGCAGCACCGGCGAGTCGTTCGACACCTTCACCGCCTCGCGCATATAGCGCTCGAGATCTCGCGGCTCGTGGACGATTTCCATCGCGCGGCCGCCCAGCACGTACGACGGACGCACGACGAGCGGATAGCCGATTTCGTCGGCGAGCTTCAGTGCTTCGTCTTCGGCGCGCGCGGTGCGGTTCGGCGGCTGGCGCAGACCGAGGTCCTGCAGCAGCTTCTGGAAGCGCTCGCGGTCTTCGGCCGCGTCGATCATGTCCGGCGACGTACCGATGATCGGCACACCGTTCGCCTCGAGGTCGAGCGCGAGCTTCAGCGGCGTCTGGCCGCCGTACTGCACGATCACGCCGACCGGCTTTTCCTTGTCGACGATTTCGAGCACGTCTTCGAGCGTCAGCGATTCGAAGTACAGACGGTCGGAGGTGTCGTAGTCGGTCGACACGGTTTCGGGGTTGCAGTTGACCATGATCGTTTCATAGCCGTCCTCGCGCATCGCGAGCGCGGCATGCACGCAGCAGTAGTCGAACTCGATACCCTGGCCGATCCGGTTCGGGCCGCCGCCCAGCACCATGATCTTCTTGTTGCTGGTCGGATTCGCTTCGCACTCTTCCTCGTAGGTCGAGTACATGTACGCGGTCCTGGTTGCGAACTCGGCCGCGCAGGTGTCGACGCGCTTATACACCGGACGCACGTTCAACTCGATACGACGCGCGCGCACGTCCGCCGGCTTCGCGCCGAGCAACTTGGCCAGACGACGATCCGAGAAGCCGCTCTGTTTCAGATACTTCAGCTCCTCCTTCGTCAGGCTCGCCAGCGCGCGGCCTGCCAGCGCCTTTTCCTTCAGCACGATCTGCTCGATCTGCGCGAGGAACCACGGGTCGATTGCGGTCTCCTCGAAGATCTCTTGCGCGCCCATGCCCACACGGAACGCGTCGCCAACATACCAGATGCGATCCGGACCAGCTTCGCCGATCTCGCGGATGATCTCATCGCGATTGGCGGTCTTTTCATCGAGACCGTCGACGCCGACTTCGAGGCCGCGCAGCGCCTTCTGGAATGACTCCTGGAACGTGCGGCCAATCGCCATCACTTCGCCTACCGACTTCATCTGCGTGGTCAGGCGCGAATCGGCTTCACGGAATTTCTCGAACGCGAAACGGGGGATCTTCGTGACGACGTAGTCGATCGTCGGTTCGAACGACGCCGGGGTCTGGCCGCCGGTGATTTCGTTCTTGAGTTCATCCAGCGTGTAGCCGACCGCCAGCTTCGCCGCGACCTTCGCGATCGGGAAGCCGGTTGCCTTCGACGCCAGCGCCGACGAGCGCGACACGCGCGGGTTCATTTCGATCACGATCATGCGGCCGTCTTTTGGATTGATCGAGAACTGCACGTTCGATCCGCCGGTGTCGACGCCGATCTCGCGCAGCACCGCGAGCGACGCGTTACGCAGAATCTGGTATTCCTTGTCGGTCAGGGTCTGCGCCGGCGCGACGGTGATCGAGTCGCCGGTGTGGATGCCCATCGGGTCGAGGTTTTCGATCGAGCAGACGATGATGCAGTTATCCGCCTTGTCGCGGACCACTTCCATTTCGTACTCTTTCCAGCCGAGCAGCGACTCTTCGATCAGCAACTCGCGCGTCGGCGACAGGTCGAGACCGCGCTTGCAGATCTCTTCGAACTCGTCGCGGTTGTACGCGATGCCGCCGCCCGAGCCGCCCAGCGTGAACGACGGACGGATCACGACCGGATAGCCGCCGCTGCCAGTTTCCACGGCGATCTTCGCCTGTACCTGCAGCGCTTCTTCCATCGAATGCGCGGTGCCCGACTTGGCCGAACCGAGGCCGATCTTCGTCATCGCGTCCTTGAACTTCTGACGGTCTTCCGCCTTGTCGATCGCTTCCGGCGATGCGCCGATCAGCTCGACCTCGTACTTCGCCAGCACGCCGTGCGCGTGCAGGTCGAGCGCGCAGTTCAGCGCGGTCTGGCCGCCCATCGTCGGCAGGATCGCGTCCGGGCGCTCCTTCGCGATGATGCGCTCGACCACTTCCCACGTGATCGGCTCGATATAGGTCACGTCGGCCGTGTTCGGGTCGGTCATGATCGTCGCCGGATTGCTGTTGACGAGAATGACCTTGTAGCCTTCCTCACGCAGCGCCTTGCATGCCTGCGCGCCCGAATAATCGAACTCGCACGCCTGACCGATGATGATCGGACCCGCGCCGATGATGAGGATGCTCTTGATGTCTGTCCGCTTGGGCATAACGCTCTCGCTAATGTATTCCTGAATTCTTTCCGTCGGCGCGCGGCGTATTCACGTTGCGCGCGCTGTTTCGCGGCATGCCCGCCGCGTAGCGCCGCGGGCTGCGGCGGCCGCCGCGAGCCGTTTCCGGCTGGCCTCTGCGGCCGGCCTGTACTACTTCAAGCCGCTGCGCTCTTGCCGTTCTTGTGCGCGTCCATCAACGCGGTGAAGCGGTCGAACAGGTACGCGATGTCGTTCGGACCGGGCGATGCTTCCGGGTGGCCCTGGAAGCAGAACGCCGGCTTGTCGGTCAGCGCGAAGCCCTGCAGCGTGCCGTCGAACAGCGACACGTGGGTCACGCGCGCGTTGGCGGGCAGCGTGTCGGCATCGACCGCGAAACCATGGTTCTGCGACGTGATCACCACGCGGCCGTCTTCGAGATCCTTGACCGGATGGTTCGCGCCGTGATGGCCGGTCTTCATCTTCATCGTCTTCGCGCCGACCGCGAGGCCCATGATCTGGTGGCCCAGGCAGATGCCGAAGGTCGGAATGCCGCGCTCGATGAACTCCCTGGTCGCCGCGATCGCGTAGTCGCACGGCTCAGGGTCGCCCGGGCCGTTCGACAGGAACACGCCGTCGGGGTTGAGCTCGAGCGCGTCAGCGGCGCTCGCTTGCGCCGGCAGCACGGTGACATGGCAGCCGCGCTCGGCCAGCATGCGCAGGATGTTCTGCTTGACGCCGTAGTCGAATGCGACCACGCGGTACGTCGGCGCTTTCTGCTCGCCGTAGCCCGTGCCCAGACGCCATTCGGTTTTGGTCCACTCGTAGGTTTCCTGGGTCGACACGACCTTCGCGAGGTCCATGCCGGCGAGGCCCGGGAACGAGCGCGCGAGTTCGATGGCCTTCGCTTCGTCGTCGGAACCAGCGAGGATCGCGCCGTTTTGCGCGCCCTTGTCGCGCAGGAGGCGGGTCAGCTTGCGGGTGTCGATGCCGGCGATGGCGACCACGCCTTCGTCCTGCAGATATTGCGGGAGCGTGCCCTCCATGCGGAAGTTCGACGCGAGAACCGGCAGATCACGGATGATCAGGCCGGCGGCATGGACTTTCGTCGCTTCGACGTCTTCGGCGTTCACGCCGACGTTGCCGATATGCGGGTACGTGAGGGTCACGATCTGGCGCGCGTAGCTCGGGTCAGTCAGGATTTCCTGATAGCCGGTGATGGCAGTGTTGAACACGACTTCACCGATGGCATGCCCGGGGGCGCCGATCGAATAACCACGAAAGACCGTGCCGTCGGCGAGCGCGAGTAGAGCGGGAGAAAATGACGGCAACACGGGAGACTCCTTGGGGGAACACCCTGTTGCCACCTGTCTATCCGATTGCAAGCCGCAGCGAAACACATCGTGGATGCGCGCGCAGACTCGCTCGCGAGCTGCCGGTGACGCTGCAAGGGGCGCGATGAGTCCATTGTGTGGACGACTCGGCTGGGTGTGGGGCCCTTCTTGCTACGCCAATGGCGCGCGGCGGATGAACGGTATGGGGGAGGTAGGCGCTAGGGTGCGGGTGGATAAGCTCAAACCTTGAAATTATAGCCTGAATCCACTGTTCCCTCCAAATCGGAGATAGGACGAGGCGTTGAGGCGACGTGCCTGGGCGGACCTTCAAAGCCTTGCCGGGCCGCGTCGCCAGATGCTTGCCACGCCTGTCTATGCGGTTCTGTCGAGACACCAATATTGACAGGACCGAACCGCCGTGGCGGCCCCTCCGGCTCCGACGCAAGGCCTGGCGCGGCCGTTCAGGCCTCCTGCTCCGCGCGCATCTCGCCCGAACGGACAAGCTGCCGACCCGGCAACACGTACCAGATCGCACTCAGCACCTGCAGCGCGACGAGGATTTCCCACGCGCTAAGATGCGCGAGCGCCGGGTAATGCCCGCCGCTCGCCGGCCAGTGCGACAGCACCGCGCCAACGCCGATCTGGAAACCGAAGATCAGCAGAAAAATAATTAGCGTCAGCGTCGTGTTGACCCGGCCGATCATCTGCGGCGGGAAATGCCGCGCCATCACCGCGTAGCTCAGAATCCCGGTGCCGCCGAAGATGCCGTAGGCGGCCCACAACAGGCTCGCCGGCAACGGCGCGTTAAACATGATGAGCATCTGCGTCAGCACATATAGCGCCATGCCGATGCCGCAGAACGCGTACAGCGAGAGGCCGCGCCGCTCGAGACTACGCGCCGCCGCGCCGAAACCGGCGCAGCCGGCCATCATCGCGAAGCCGAGAATCGACACGAGCGCCGCCGCCTGGTGCGGCTCGAAGCCTTGTACGTCGCGCAGCCATGCTCCGACCCACAACGACTGCATCGCGTAGAAGACGCCTTGCGTAACGACCGAGAACGACGCGATTTTCCAGAATGCCGCGCTGCGCAGGATATGCCACGTACCCTTGAACTGCGCGACGATGCTCGCCTGGCGATGCGTTTCGCGCGCGTCCGGAGCGAGCGTCCATTGCGCGAGCGCAACCGCTACCGTCATCACACCGAGTCCGACGCAAACCGGGCGCCAGCTGGAAAAACCGAGCACCCACGTGAGCGGCGAACCGACCATCACGCCGCCGAAACCGCCGATCGCCATCACAAGCCCGTTCATCAATGGCAAACGCGCCACCGGAAAATGCTGCGCGAGCGCCTTGAACGCGGCGCCGAGGCACACCGACACGCCAACGCCGATCAGCAGCCGCCCGACCATCATCATGCCGAGACTGTGCGCGGCGCCGAATACCCAGATGCCGAGCGCGGCAAAAAGCAGCATGACGGACGTCACGCGACGCGCCCCGAAGTGATCGAGCAGCACGCCAGCGGGGATCTGCGCGCCCGCGAAACCGAGGAAATACAGACTCGTCAGCACACCCAGATCGGCGGCTGACAGACCGAGATCGCGCGTGATGAACGGCGCGAAACCAAGATTGACGCCGCGAAACACATAAGAGACGAAGTAGCCGGCGGAAAAAAGCAGAAAGACGCGCAGTTGGGTCGACGACATGAATCAGGAAGTAAACCTGGAAATGACCTCAAGAACCTCTCCCGAGGTTCGGACGGATCAGGACGGACCGGCACCCCGCGGCCAACGCGGCCGAAGCACGAACAATAAAGTAAATACCACAAACGCGCAGGAAGCGTCCGCGCAATGAAAAACGCCGTCACCCTGAGGTGACGGCGTTGGATGAACACGGTACGTGATCGGAGCGCAATCCATGCGCTGCCCCCGCAACGCATGTGGTCACTACCGTGAGAGCCGCTATTGGTCTATTTACCCTTCTTCTTCGCGTTGGCCACGGTCTTCGGGCGGCTCTCAGCCGCGGCCTTCGATGCCTTGCCGGGCTCCGAGGCCGAGACCTTCTCGACCTTGCCCTTGCTGGTAACGGGCGCCGCCGGGTTGTTACCCTTGCCGCCCGGCTCGGAGACCTTGACGATGGCGGAGTGGCCGCGCCCTTTCTTTTTATCGTAGCGCGAATCACCATGTGTGTCTGCGACGTGGACGCCAATCTTCTGCACACTGCCGCCTTGCACGTCGGCGGCGATCTTTTCCGGACCCGGCTCGCTGGGTACCGGCTTGCCGACCGGCACGTGCAGCACGATCACCTGGCCGCGCGAAATCTGATCGCGATGCGTCCTGTTCCACGCCTTCAGCTGACCGACCGACACGCCGTAGCGCACCGCGATGGCCGCCATCGACTGATTGCGACGCACGCGGATCAGCATCTTGCGCGTGTCGGGTACGTCGGGTTCCATCGCGAGCACCGCGCTTTCGGCGACGTCGGCGCTGATGTCCTCGTCGTCGTCCGAGCCGCGCGGCACGACGATCGTCGAGCCCGGCTTCAGCCGCATACCGACCGGAATCTTGTTCACTTCCATCAGCGTGTCGGGGTCGACGCCGATCTTCTGTGCGATCGCCGCGGGCGTCGCGCGTGCGTCGACCGTGTAGGTGGTCCAGGACGACAGCGAGCCCGAGTACGTTTTCAGATTGCGCTCGAACGCGGACGCGTTGTCGAAAGGCAACAGAATCTGCGGCTGCGTCGCGCCGAGAATCACCGGCTTCCTGAACGACGGGTTCAGCGAACGGAACTCGTCCGTCGACATATTGGCGAGCCGCGCGGCGACGTCGACGTCGATGTCGTGCGAGGTCGTGACCGTCACGAAGTACGGGTGGTTCGGAATAGACGGCAGCGTGAGCCCGTACATCTGCGGGTTCATCACGAGGTTCTTGACCGCTTGCAGCTTCGGCACGTAGTTGCGCGTTTCGTTCGGCAGACGCAGGCTCATGTAGTCGGTCGGCAGACCCGCCGCCTCGTTGCGCGCGATCGCGCGCTGCACGTTGCCCTCGCCCCAGTTATACGCAGCGAGCGCGAGTTGCCAGTCGCCGAACATGTCGTGCAGGTTCGACAGGTAGTCGAGCGCGGCACTGGTCGATGCAAGCACGTCGCGGCGCTCGTCCTGCCACATGTTCTGCTTCAGGTTGTAGGTCCGGCCCGTGCCCGGCATGAACTGCCACATACCCGCAGCCTTGGCGACCGACAAAGCCTGCGGGCTATATGCAGACTCGATGAACGGCAAGAGCGCGAGCTCGGTCGGCATATGGCGCGACTCAAGTTCCTCGACGATGTGATACAGGTATTTCTGCGAGCGCTCGGTCATGCGCTGCACGTAATCGGGACGCTGCAGATACCAGTTAAGCTGCATGTCGACGAGGTCGCTCTGCAGGTCCGGCATCTGGAAGCCACGGCGAATGCGGCCCCACAGATCGGCGTCCTGGCTCGTCAACTGATTGACGGAGCTCTGGTCGACGTTGATGGTTTCTTTAGCGGTGGCGTTCTTGCGAAGGGCGTCGGCTACGGCCTGCTGGCTGGCGGGGTTAGTGGCGGTATTCGTCGTCGGTCCCTGACTCGCGCACGCGGCGAGTGTCAGGACCAATAACGCACTTAAGATAAATCGCATGAACGTCTCGGTTTCCACAAGGGCTGGAATTTGCAGCCGATAGTACGAAACGTCAACGTTTCCGTCAATTGGAAAATCAAGAAAAAAATCAACCAAATCTGGGGCTTGGCGAATTTTTCCGATTCATCGCGTGAAGAACCGCCGAATGCGCTCCGGATCAACGGAAGCGGTTCTTCCATTCGCGCATCAATGTGAAGGCCTTCAGCCGGTCAGACACCGTTTCGTGCAAACGTGCTTCGAGGTTCGACTGGATCGCCGGCTCGCCTGCGCGCAGGAACGGATTGACCGCGAGTTCGTGCGCGATCGTGGTCGGCAGCGTCGGCTGGTGGCGGGCGCGCAACTCGTTCGCCTTGTCGCGCCATGCCTGCAGTTCGGCATTCTGCGGCTCGCAAGCGAGCGCGAAGCGAATGTTCGACAGCGTGTATTCGTGTGCGCAATGCACTTCGGTTGCGCCGGGCAGCGCGGCGAGCGCATCGAGCGAATTCAGCATCTGCTGCGGCGTGCCTTCGAAAAGGCGCCCGCAACCGCACGCGAACAGTGTGTCGCCGCAAAACACGTGCGGTGTGCCGCGCGTATCAGCCGCCTGGAAATAGGCGATGTGTCCGCTCGTGTGACCGGGCACGTCGAGCACGCTGAATTCAAGTGCGGGTGCAGCGATCGTCACGTGATCGCCACTTTTCAGACGATGTGTCAGGTGCGCGATCGCTTCGCCGGCGGGGCCGTAGACCGGCACGTCCTGGCCGTTCAGCAGATCGGCCACCCCGCCGACGTGGTCTTGATGATGGTGCGTGAGTAAAATAGCGCTCAGCCGCCAGCCTCGTTGGGCCAGACAGGCGCGCACAGGGGCGGCTTCGCCCGGATCGACGACGACCGCGCGGTGTCCGTCAGCAATGACCCAGATGTAATTGTCTTCAAACGCCGGGACCGGTACGTACTCGAGCGCATTCATAGGCGACGCATTTTTAATATGACTGACCGAGCGATTATAGACTGGCCCGCCTGGACCGATTCGCCGCCAGGCCGCTACGTGCTCGACTGGGAGCAAACCCAGCTCGATCGCGTGGTGTCGGACGTGTTCGGCTATCATGCGCTGCAACTCGGCCTGCCGCAGCTCGACGCGCTGCGCGAGAACCGCATGCCGTGCCGCGGCCTCGTGCTCGACGCGGCGAGCGGCGCGAGCGCGCCGTACACGTATCCGCGCAGGGCACGTCGTGGCAGCGTGAGCGGCATCAGCAGCGCGGGCAAGGCTGGCGACGCTGGCGACGACAACCCCGCGAACGCCGCGCCAGGCGCCCCTGGTCTGCACGCGCCGGCCGGGCGCAGCGCGGTCTGGTGCGACCTGCTCGATCTGCCGTTTGAAGCGCAAAGCGTCGACCTGCTCGTGATGCCGCATACGCTCGAATTCACCAGCGACCCGCACCGGCTGTTGCGCGAAGCCGAACGCGTGCTGGTGCCCGAAGGCCAACTGATCATCCTCGGCTTCAACTCGTTGTCGCTGTGGGGCGTACGGCAGTCGATCGGCAAGATGACAGGCCGCCCGTTCGTGCCCTCCGCCGTCGATCTGATCGCGTTCACGCGCCTGAAGGACTGGATTAAGCTGCTCGGCTTCGACCTTGAACGCGGGCGCTTCGGCTGCTATCGTCCGCCGCTCGCGAGCGATCAATGGCTCGCGCGTTACGGCTTCATGGAAGCCGCCGGCGACCGCTGGTGGCCGATTTTCGGCGCCACCTACATGATCAAGGCGATCAAGCGCGTGCCCGGCATGCGTCTCGTCGGGCCGCTCAAAGTGAAAAAGCCCGTGCTCGCGGCGGGCCTCGCGCCCGCCGCCACCCCGAACACACGAAACCACACCGAATGACTCCAGATCACATCGACATCTATACCGACGGCGCCTGCAAGGGCAATCCCGGACCTGGCGGCTGGGGCGCGTTGCTGCGCTTCGGCAGCCAGGAAAAAGAACTGTTCGGCGGCGAGGCCAACACGACCAACAATCGCATGGAGCTGATGGGCGTGATTTCCGCGCTCGAGGCGTTGAAGCGCCCGTGCAAGGCGATCGTGCACACCGACTCGCAGTACGTACAGAAAGGCATCAGCGAGTGGATTCACGGCTGGAAGAAGAAAGGCTGGGTCACCGCGGCGAAACAGCCGGTCAAGAACGCCGATCTGTGGAAGCGGCTCGATGCGCTCGTCGCGCAACACGAGATTGAATGGCGCTGGGTGCGCGGCCACAATGGCCACCCGGAAAACGAGCGCGCCGATCAGTTGGCCAATCGCGGCGTGGCATCGCTCGCCGAGATGTAAAGAGCGTGCGCGCATCGCCAACACCGCGCGCCGCCCTCCCCGCATTTTTTCCGCAATTTTTTCGAAGCAGGCTAATCCGACAT
Source organism: Paraburkholderia sp. 40 (assembly GCF_050434105.1). Classification (NCBI taxonomy): domain Bacteria; kingdom Pseudomonadati; phylum Pseudomonadota; class Betaproteobacteria; order Burkholderiales; family Burkholderiaceae; genus Paraburkholderia; species Paraburkholderia sp. 40. Next base: position 1,813,888 of record NZ_JBNPVY010000004.1, read on the forward strand.
GCGTCAACTGATCCTCGATACCGAAACTACCGGCCTGAACGCCCGCGGCGGCGACCGGATTCTCGAACTCGGTTGCGTCGAGCTCGTGAACCGCCGGCTGACCGGCAACAACCTGCACTTCTATATCAACCCCGAGCGCGACAGCGATCCGGGCGCGCTCGCGGTGCACGGCCTCACCACGGAATTTTTGAGCGACAAGCCGAAGTTCGCGGAGATCATCGACCAGTTCCGCGATTTCATCCAGGACGCAGACCTGATCATCCACAACGCGCCATTCGACATCGGCTTTCTCGACGCCGAGTTCGCGCTGCTCGGTCTGCCGCCAGTGAGCATGCACTGCGGCGAGATCATCGACACGCTCGCGCAAGCCAAGCAGATGTTCCCCGGCAAGCGCAATTCGCTCGATGCGCTGTGCGACCGCTTCGGCATCAGCAATGCGCACCGTACGCTGCATGGCGCGCTGCTCGACTCGGAACTGCTCGCCGAGGTCTATCTGGCGATGACGCGCGGTCAGGAAAGCCTCGTCATCGACATGCTCGGCGAAGCGCAGGTCGGCGGCGATACGCATGCGCCGCGTGTTGCACTCGACTCGCTGGAGCTGGTCGTGATCGCTGCGAGCGACGACGAAAGCACCGCGCACGAAGCCGTACTCGACGATCTCGACAAGGCACTCAAAGGCGCGAGCGTATGGCGTCTTGAACCCGCGCCAGCAACTGATGAGCAAACTGCTTAAAAAAGACTAGACGAACCCTAAATTCCCTGACATAATCTTAATCTCTTCGGGTGGTTAGCTCAGCGGTAGAGCACTGCCTTCACACGGCAGGGGTCACTGGTTCGATCCCAGTACTACCCACCAGATTCTTGGTGTGTCGATCACCGAAGACAAAAGGGCTTACGCAGCAATGCGTAAGCCCTTTTTCTATTTGCCGGCAAATACGTCGCGTGCGCCATACGAGATATCGTTGGCTATAGAACCACGTCGTTCCGTAGGTTGGCGAGCGCCCCGCACTATTGCTATATTCGGCAAACGGACATTCGCCCGATCCGGCTCCGTCCGGTTTCTCCATCTTGAACCATCTCAGGGAGGCGCCACATGTTTGCAGTGCATCGCGCGCTCCCCCGCATTGTTCCACGACCGCCGGCCCGTCCGCCACGACCGATGCGACCTTGAAGCCGCAGCGTTGTCGCTGATGCGCCGCCGCCTCGGCAGGCGCAGCGCGTTCATTCCAGACAGTCCGTTGTTCCGTTGCCGTTGTTTGCCGTCGTATTTTTTCGCGCGTTCCCGCGCGCATTCCGGCATCCGCTGGCTGTCTACCCTTTTTCGCTTCTGACTGAAATCTCGGCGCGCTCGTGCTTCGCCGGGCCCAAAGCAAATGGCCAACAGAAAACTCGACTTTCGCGGACAAGCCTTCAAGGATGTCCTCGGCTTCACCTTCCGTCACTGGGCGCAACAGCCGGGGCGCATCGTCGTGATCGCGGCGCTCGCGCTGTTCACGGCGGGCGCGGACATCCTGACGCCGGTCTTCGCCGGACGTCTCGTCGACGCGATCGCGGCCGGTCCGGCGTCGTCGGCGCCCGTCTGGCATCACGCGCTCACGGCCTTCGGCGCGCTCGCCGCGCTCGGCCTCACCGCGACGCTGCTGCGCCAGGGCGTGTACTTCAACATCATCCGCTTCACGCTGAAGATGATGAGCGAGATCACCGCGCGCGCGTTTCATCGCGTGCAGCGCTTTTCGACCGACTGGCACGCGAACAGCTTCGCCGGTTCGACCGTGCGCAAGATCACGCGCGGCATGTGGGCGCTCGATCTGCTGAATGACACGCTGCTGATCGCGCTGCTGCCATCGCTGGTGATGCTGATCGGCGCGACCCTGCTGCTCGGCTCGCGCTGGCTCATGATGGGCATCGTCGTCGGCATCGGCTCGCTGCTGTACATCGGCGTGACCGTGACGGTGTCGCTGGGCTTCGTCGCGCCGTCCGCGCGTCTCGCGAACGCGTGGGACACACGCATGGGCGGCGCGCTCGCCGATGCGGTCAGCTGCAACGGCGTCGTCAAGGCATTCGGCGCGGAAGCGCGCGAGGAAGCGCGCCTCGCGCACGTGATCGGCAAATGGCGGCAACGCACACGCCGCACGTGGGTGCGCGGCACGCTCAACGGCGGCCTCCAGGGCGGCATGCTGGCCGCGATCCAGGCGGCGATTCTCGGCGTGGCGCTACTGCTGTGGGCACGCGGCGAAGCGAGCGTCGGCGACATCACGTTCGCGCTGACGATGTTCTTCATGCTGCAAGGCTATTTGCGTGACATCGGCATGCACATCCGTAACCTGCAGCGCTCGGTCAACGACATGGAGGAACTGGTGTCACTCGAGAGTCAGCCGCTCGGCGTCGAGGATCGTCCCGGCGCCGGCGCCATCGCAATCCGCGACGGCGAGATCCGCTTCGAGCACGTGTCGTTTCACTATGGCGCGCACAGCCGGCCGCTCTACGACGACTTTTCCATCCGCATCGCGCCGGGCGAGCGCGTCGGGCTGGTCGGTCATTCCGGCTCGGGCAAGACGACCTTCATCAAGCTGATCCAGCGCCTTCACGACATTTCGGGCGGGCGGATCACGATTGACGGCCAGGACATCGCGCAGGTCCAGCAAGCGTCGCTGCGCAGCCAGATCGCGATCGTCCAGCAGGAGCCGATACTGTTTCACCGCTCGCTTGCCGAGAACATCGCGTATGCACGGCCCGGCGCGAGCCGCCCCGACATCGAGCGGGCCGCGCGGCTCGCGAGCGCGCACGACTTCATCGCCGCGCTGCCGAACGGCTACGACACGCTGGTCGGCGAACGCGGCATCAAGCTATCGGGCGGCGAGCGTCAACGCGTCGCGATCGCGCGGGCTTTTCTCGCCGATGCGCCGATCCTGATTCTCGACGAAGCCACGTCGAGCCTCGACAGCGAAAGCGAAGTGCTGATCCAGCGCGCGATGGAGCGGCTGATGCAGGGGCGCACGACGCTGGTGGTCGCGCATCGTCTGTCGACGGTGCGCGCGCTCGACCGGCTCCTCGTGCTCGACAAGGGCAAGGTGATCGAGGAAGGCAGCCACGACGCGCTGATCAAACGCGACAGCGGCTTGTACCGTCGCTTGTTCGAGCGTCAGGCGCTGGAGCTGATCAAGGGTCTCGGCGAGCCGGAGCTCGTGCGCGAGTCGGCAAAGGTCAAAGCCGACCGGGTCGACGATTCTGGCTTGTTGGTCGGCTAGCGCGACGCAGGCATGCACCAGGCTTCACGGCAAACGACGCCACGCCTGGCACCACTAGCCACTGGCAATAGAAGGCCCGCCGCGCTACACCGCGCCGGCGGGCAACCCGATGCCGCGCGCCATTCCGGTCGCGGCAAACACCATCAGAACCAGCAGTACGGTCTGGATCACGCTGAAATGCGCGTAGGATCGCGCCTTCTTCAGATTCGGCGCCGCGCCGCTGCGGATCGACGCGCGCCAGCGCATCAGGCCGAGCATCGTGGGCACTTCGAGGATCAGGATCAGCACCAGCAACGTCATCTTCACGTGAAAGAGCGGCTGGTGCAGGTAGTAGTCGGCGCCCTTCTCATAGCTACCGAACACGCGCATCAGGCCGGTCACGATCAGCACCAGCGCGGCGATGCCCCAGCCTGAATCGGCGCGGAACACCGAACGCAACGCGGCGGGCACCGACGCGCGACGCAGCGACCACGTGCGTCTGAGAATCGACGCGAGCGCAAAACCATAAGCGAGCAGATGAAGGGCGGCAAGCAACCAGCGAACCAGCATGGCGACTCCTGCGAAAGACGCAATACGATCGATGAGTGTCCCACTCGCCCGCCTGCAGGCCGGGCGCCTTGATTGCATTATCGACGAAGCTTCGCTTCGGGATGCGTGCATCGGCCACGCGATGTGACCGATAGCACAAAACATGCAGCGTCAGACCTGGCGCAGCGTCGTGTCGAGCGCGCGGGCGGCGACGCGATCGCCTTCGGTCGTCAGCGCGGCGCGGAAAACGGTCTGCCGGTTATGACCCGCGGCGGCCGGCGAATCCCACAGCAACTCGACCTTCGGACGTACGCCGAACGCGCTGCGCGCAAGCGAGGGCGCCGCGACCGACCCTCTCGGCGCCGCCGACGCGCCGGCCTCGCCCGCCGCGCCGAACGCGACCGCGGGCGCCGGCGTCGCGCGCGCATTGGAACCGCTCGCCCAGCGCACCGACAATTCGCGCGCATCGTATTGCCCCACCTTGCGCCGCTCGGCCCACACGACGACGGTGCGGGTCAGCGGATCGAGCGACACCGCATAGCGGCCGATCGCAAAGCGCCGCGCCGCCACATTGGTGCGCCACAACGGCAGCGGCCGGCAGATCCACAAGACGATCGCATACAGCACCGGCGCCGCGACGAGCCAACCGTTGCTGGCCGCGACGGCCTGCATCGCGCGACGCCAGCCTGCGCTCGCGACGAACGCGCCGACCGACCACAGCGCAAACAAAAACCCGAGGAACGCGAACAGGCGCAGCGCCTGACGCAGCCATTGCGGCAACGGATGGAACGGACGCTCCGCCACGGCGTGCGCGCCCGGCAGGAAGATCAGCAGGAACAGAAAAACGAGGTTGATACATGCCCACGGTGAAGACGCCATCGCGGTCAGCGCGGTGGTCAGCTTCATCTCGGACATCGAGAAAAACCAGCGGGCGGCGAGCACGAGACCGATGGCGCGCAACGTGAAAATCGTTCCGGCGCCGGGCGCGGCGTTCGCGCGCGTCTCTTTCGTTCTCGCCAAGGCATCCTCCTGTCGTCGGCGGCACCGCAGCCCAATTTGCGGCACGGCAATTATAGGGATATTACCGAGACTGGCTCGTTCGCGCCGCGCGGAAACCCGTATTTTCAGTTGTGCACCGACGAAAAGCGCAGCGCGCATGCAACAACGCCCCGCCGGCGACGTGCCGGCGGGGCGTTCAGGGCAACGAAGGAAGCGTGCAACGAGTTGCTGCCGACTGCGTTTTATCTACCGCGAAACAACCGCGGCGAAACAACTGCGGCGAATCAACCGCCAATCAGCCCGCGTTGACTTCGCGCAGCACCGTGCGATGTTTGCGGCGCAGCAGCTCTTCATAGGTGGCGACGTAGTTCTGCGCCATCACCTTTGACGAGAAGCGTGCCTCGAACGCCTTGCGCACGCCAGCGCGGGGCAGCGTGTGCAGACGTTTGACGGCGGCGACCGCGCTGATTTCGTCCTCGACGACGAAACCCGACACGCCGTTTTCGATCACTTCCGGCACCGAACCGCGATTGAACGCGATCACCGGCGTGCCGCAAGCCATCGCCTCGATCATCACGAGACCGAAGGGCTCCGGCCAGTCGATCGGGAACACCAGTGCGTGCGCATTGCCGAGAAACTCGCGCTTTTCAGCTTCGCCGATTTCGCCGATGTACTCGACGTGCGACAACGACATCAGCGGCTTGATGACTTCTTCGTAGTAGGCACGGTCGGCCTTGTCGATCTTGGCGGCGACCTTGAGTTTCATGCCTGCCTGCCCGGCGATGCGAATCGCCCTGTCAAGCCCCTTCTCCGGCGAGACGCGGCCCAGGAATGCGAGGTAGCCGGGCTCGACGTTGGGAATCGGCTTGAGCACGTCTTCCGGCAAACCGTGATAGACGGTTTGCAGCCAGTGCGCCTGCGGCAGCGGAATGCGCTGGTTGTCCGAGATCGACACGACCGGCACGTCATTGAACGTGTTGAAGATCGGCTGCAGTTCAGGCAGATCGAGACGGCCGTGCAGCGTCGTGACGAACGGCACAGGCTGACGCGCGAACAGCGAGAACGGGTAGTAGTCGATGTGGAAATGCAGCACGTCGAATTCGTCCGCGCGGCGGCGCACTTCTTCGAGCAACAGCATGTGCGGCGCCATCACGTCGCGGATCGTCGGGTCGAGGCGCAGCGCCTGCGGCCAGAAAGCTTCGAGCTTCGCCGAGGTTTGCGAATCACCGCTTGCAAACAGCGTGACGTCGTGGCCCTGCTCGACCAGCGCCTCGGTCAGATAGGACACCACGCGTTCCGTACCACCGTACAGCTTGGGAGGAACCGCCTCGTGCAGCGGAGCGATTTGAGCGATTCGCATATTGACGAACTCCTATAAAAAATCAGGCAAAAGTACTGCATTTGGAAAAAGCGACTCGCTTGCTCGCCAGGGCAGTCTGGCCGGAAATGCCGGCGCGGGCCTGATTCTTTTGAGAAATCCTGCGATGGATCGCTTGGTAACGAGCCCGGACAAGTGGATCAGCGACTGGGCATGTGCGAGTAAACGCGCCCGTTGCACCGACGTTGACAAACTGTCAGAAAAATTGCCGGGCTAACGAGCACGCATTATCGATGCCCGGATTGTTGCAGCACCGCAGCATTTCAAAGTCTTTACGTTGTTACAAACGCGAAACACTTTGCAAACCCTTGTTTTCTAAGACAGTCCTACAGTATCCACGAGGTTTCGGGAGGCGCGGCGGTACCGTGTCTGTGAGCTCTCGCCCATCAACGTTGCCGGTAGGAATTGCAAAATTGCCGCAGCGCGGTTGAATGTAATCTGTAATTATATCTCGAAATTTTCCGCAATCTGCCTGAATGGCCCGTCGGCTGGTATGTCGGGACGACGCAGATCGCGGAGGTCCATCGCGAAATCAATCGCGTCAAAGCCCGGATACACAGGGCGCAATCGCCTTTGCATGTTTACAATGCGAAGCATCGGCTTCACGGAGAGCCATGCTTGTCCGTGTGGTCCGCGCATTGCATGCACAACCCGCAACACATCGATCTCAGCTCAATTGGAACACTTGACCATCGCCCAGCGTAACGCCCAGAACGCCAAGCTCGCGAGCTATGCGCACCGGCCGCTTGCGTTTCTCTTCCGCTTTATCCGCCGCCATCCGCTCGCGCATGCGATCGTGTTGTGCAGCGTGTTTGCGGCCGTGGGCTGTGCACTCGCTTCGCAGTACGCGATCAAACATCTGATCGACGTGCTCGGCGGCGGCAGGCATCATCCGGGACCGCTGTGGGGCGCGTTCGCGATCCTCGTCGGCCTGATCGCTGCCGACAACCTGTTGTGGCGGATCGGCGGCTGGTTCGCCGCGCACACGTTCGTCGCCGTGACGGGCGATTTGCGGCGCGACCTGTTTCAGTACCTGAGCGGCCACTCGCCGACCTACTACGCCGAAAAGCAGCCCGGCATGCTGGCAAGCCGGATCACCGCGACCTCGAACGCCGTCTACACCGCCGAAAACACCACCGCGTGGAACGTGCTGCCGCCGTGCATCGCGGTGCTCGGCGCGATCGTGATGATCATCGCGGTGAACCCGCTGATGGCCGCCGGCCTGATGCTGTGCTCGGCGATCCTGTCGGTCGTTCTGTACAAGCTCGCGGGCCGCGGTTCCGCGCGTCACCATAATTTCGCGACCAAGGCGGCATCGGTCGACGGCGAGCTTGTCGACGTGATCAGCAATATGGGGCTCGTGCGCGCGTTCGGCATGACGTTCCGCGAACAGCACCGCTTTGCTTCGACGGTCAAGTCGGAAATGGACGCGCGCCAGCAAAGCCTGCTGTACCTGGAAAAGCTGCGTCTGCTGCACGCCGTGATCACCGCGCTGCTGTCGGCCGGCCTGCTCGGCTGGGCGCTATGGCTGTGGGACCAGGGCCGCGCGACCTCGGGCGACATCGTGCTCGTCAGCTCGCTCGGCTTCACGATCCTGCACGGCACGCGCGATCTCGCCGTCGCGCTCGTCGACGTCACGCAGCACGTCGCGCGACTCGCAGAGGCCGTGCGCACGCTGCTCGAACCGCACGGCATGCCCGATCGCGACGACGCGACCGAACTCGTGCCGCAGGGCGGCCGCGTCACGTTCGACGGCGTCACGTTCGCCTATCCGCGCCGCCGGCCGATTCTCGATCACTTCGACCTCGATATCGAACCGGGTCAGCGCGTCGGGCTGATCGGCAAGTCGGGCGCCGGCAAATCGACCGTGCTCGCGCTGTTGCAGCGCTTCTACGAGACCCAGGGTGGCGCGATCAAGATCGACGGCCAGGACATCGCGTCGATTACCCAGGACAGCCTGCGCCACGCGATCGCGCTGGTGCCCCAGGACATCTCGCTGTTCCATCGCACGGTGTACGAGAACATCGCGTACGGCCGCCCGGACGCGAGCCGCGAGGAAGTGCTCGCCGCCGCGCGCGAGGCGCGTTGCGCGGACTTTATCGAAGCGATGCCGGAAGGCTACGACACGATCGTGGGCGACCGCGGCGTGAAGCTGTCGGGCGGTCAGCGCCAGCGCATCGCGATCGCGCGCGCGATTCTGAAAAACGCGCCGATCCTGCTGCTCGACGAAGCCACGTCCGCGCTCGACAGCGCGTCCGAGGAAGCGATCCAGAAGGCGCTCGACCGCCTGATGGTCGGCCGCACCGTGATCGCGATCGCGCACCGTCTGTCGACGCTGAACAACTTCGACCGGATCATCGTGATGAGCGCCGGCAAGGTCATCGACGACGGCACGCCGGAAGAACTGCGCCAGCGTCCTGGTCTCTATCGCGACCTGCTCTCGAAGCAGTATGGCAAGGGCCAGACGCTGCATATCGGCGGCAAGAAGGTCGACGAACAGCACGTAGCCTGACGCACGCTGGGTCCACGAGTGCGCATCGCTTGAAAAAAGCCGCTCCCTGGAGCGGCTTTTTGCTGTCTGTCTCGCGGCCCGGCTTGGCTTAGCCGGTCACGCTCTCGCGCGCCGCCCTCTTCCGCGCGGCGCCCGCAGCACCCGTGGCCGCGCGCGCTTTCCCGCTTCTGGCGCGCTTCGCGCCCTCGACGCTCTGCAGATCGCGCATGAAGTTATCGCGCCACACCGACACGTTGTTCTCGCGCAGCTGCGCCATCATGTCGCGATAGCGCCCCTGGCGCTCGGCGAGCGGCATGTCGAGCGCCCGCGCGAGCGCTTCGGCCATGCCGTCGATATCGACCGGATTGACGATCAGCGCGCCGTCGAGCTCCTGCGCCGCGCCCGCGAAGCGCGACAGCACCAGCACGCCGGGATTCTCCGGATCCTGCGCCGACACGTATTCCTTCGCAACGAGGTTCATGCCGTCGCGCAACGGCGTCACATAGCCGACGTGCGCGGTACGGAACAGCGCCGCCAGCACCGAGCGCTCGTACTGCTTGTGGATGTATAGGATCGGCGTCCAGTCCAGCTCGGCGAAACGTCCGTTGATCCGTCCCGACTCGCCTTCGAGCTGTAGCCGGATGTCTTGATACGCGTGCAGGTCGGCGCGCGTCGGCGGGGCGATCTGCAGGAACGACACCTTGTTGCGCTGCGCGGCCGTATGCTCGAGCAGGCGCTCGAACGCGCGGAATCGCTCGACCAGCCCCTTCGAATAATCGAGCCGGTCGACACTCATGATCAGCTTGCGCGAATGCAGCGTCGCCTTCATCGTGCGCACCGGCTTGCCGCGTTCGCCCGCCTTCGCGAGCTCCGCGATCTCGTCCGGATAGACGCCGATCGGATACGCAGAGGCGCGCAACATGCGGCCGAACGCATGCACGCTCAGCGGTCCTTTCGCCGACGCGTCGATCGAGCCGCCCGCCTCGTTGATCACGTAGTCGCAGAACGCGCGCAGATCGGGACCGGTCTGGAAGCCGAGCAGGTCGAACGAACACAGCGCCTCGACGAGCTCGCGATGCGGCGGCACCGTCAGCAGCACCTGCGCGGCCGGAAACGGAATGTGCAGAAAAAAACCGATGCGGTTCTTCACGCCTGCCGAGCGCAGCGCCTGAGCGAACGGAATCAGGTGATAGTCGTGCACCCAGATCACGTCGTCCTCGCGCAGGAGCGGCACGAGTTGCTGCGCGAGCCACGCGTTGACGCGGCAGTAGCCTTCGAAGTCGTGCCGGTCGTAATGCAGCAGGTCGGATCGATAGTGGAACGCGGGCCACAGCGTCGCGTTCGAGAAACCACGGTAGTACTGGTCGTAATCGCGCCGCATCAGCGGGACGGTCGCGAAGGTCACCGGACCGCGCTCCTCGAGCTTGATCTGCGGCTGGCCGGAGGTCAGCACGTCGCCGCTCCAGCCGAACCACATGCCGCCGGTCTCCTTCAGCGCGTCGTACACGCCGACCGCCAGACCGCCCGCCGCCGGACCGCCCTCCGAAATAGGCGCCACCCGGTTCGAAACAATGATCAGTCGGCTCATGCAGCGCGATTCCCGATGCAGTATGTTGTTTTCGTTGAACGGGGCCGCCGGCGTCATGCGCCGCGCGCCGCCGCGACAATCGTTTCGAGCCAGTCGAGCAGTGACGACACCGACTCGACGCGCGTGCGCGCCATCGTTTCGCCCGCGCCAACCTTGATCGACAGACCACCACGCTCGTTGACGACCGCGAAGCCCTTCTCGTCGGTCAGATCGTCGCCGGCGAAGATCGGCGTGCGGCCGGTGAACGGCAGCTCGTCGAGGAACGCGCGCGTCGCGCGGCCCTTGTCGACGTCCTTCGGCTTGATCTCGTAGACCATCTTGCCGGGCTGCAGCACGTAAGAAGCGGGGTAATCGGCGACGAGCCGCTCGGTCGCCTCGCGCGCGACCGGCTCGCGGTCCGGCGCGTTGCGGTAGTGCAGCGCGAGCGCCGCGCCCTTGATCTCGAGCAGCATGCCCGGATGTTCGTTGACGACCTGCGCGAGCACCCGCTCCATGCGCAACAGGCGCTCGTCGTGAAAGCCGATGCGCTGCGTGTCGCCATTCGCATCGCGCCGCTCGGCGCCGTGCAGACCCGCGACCGGCAGATCGGGCATGCCGAGAAAACTGTCGATGCTGTCGATGCCGCGCCCCGACACCACCGCGACCGCGCCATTCGTCAGACTGCGCAGTTCACGCAGCAGGTCGATCATGCGCGGCTGCACCAGCACGCCGTCCGGTGTGGGGGCGAGTTCGACGAGCGTGCCATCGAAGTCGAAGAAAAATGCCGTCTCGCTCGGAGACAGAACAGCCGGAAGTGCTTGCATCGCCTGGGTTCGCCTTTCAGCCAACTATGGCCGGAAAAGTGTGCGCATCTTACCGCGCATCCGTCAATTTTTCGAGAAAGTAAGCTGGGACTCAAGCCCGATGGACGGTCTGTCCGTCTGCTTGCGTCGATTGCGTTCAAATGCGCAACGATTCGGTTTCGCCGAGCTTTCAGCCGGCTGCGGCAAATTGACTCGCAATTCGTGCACCCGGCGCACCGCGCGACGCCGGCGCCAATTTTGCGCTACAGTCGCTGCCACGCGGACCGTCAGTGTGATGGACATCGTTGCACGCTCTCAATCAATCGCGTGTCGCGCGCGAATCTTGCGCGGCATGGTCGGGCGACGGTGCGGCCCCTGCTCCATCGATTCGTGTTGCCTGCTCTTCAATCGAGTCATTGAACCCTGCTTTGTTCCCGATCCTGCCACCCCAGCGCCCGCGGCCGAACCTGTCGCGCTCACGACCCAAGCGACTCACACACCGCTTGATGCACGGGTTGGCACGCCGGTTTGCGGCGGCAGCTGCGCTGGGCACGCTGGTCGCGCTCGCCGCGCTGACCGGTTGCACACAGCGCGCCGAGCCGTGGCAGTTGACCAACGTGACCGGCCACCTGCCGGATCTGGACTTCACCTTGACCGACGACACCGGCCGTCCCGTCAACGCCGCGTCGTTCAGGGGCCGCACGTCGCTGGTTTACTTCGGCTACACGCATTGCCCGGACGTCTGTCCCGAAACGATGGGCCGTCTGATGCAGGTGCTCGGCAAGCTCGGTCCCGAAGCGGAGAAAGTGCGCATTCTGTTCATCACCGTCGATCCCGCGCGCGACACGCCGCGGGCCTTGCACGACTATGTCGGCGCGTTCGACGCACAGCACGCCGAAGGGCTGACCGGCACCGACTGGCAGATCGAGTCGCTGGCCAAGCGCTATCGTGTCGCTTATCAGATGGAAAAGCGCGACCCGAACGGCAACTACGAGGTCACGCACAGCTCCGCCGTCTATGTGTTCGACAGCCGGGGCCGCGCGCGCCTGCTCGCCACCGATCACGACACGCCCGATGCGATCGCGCAGAACCTACGCCGCATCATCGATGACCAATCCTGATTCTTCTTTGATCCCACTCCATTCCATCATGACGATCAAGCTCAAACCAATCGCTTCCCTCGCCTGCGCGCTCGCGCTGTCACTCGGCGCCGCGTCGGCCGCGCAAGCGGCCGATGCTCACGCGATCAGCATCAAGGACGCGTGGGTGCGCTGGCTGCCGAACAACCTGCCCGCGGCCGGCTATGCGACGCTCGTCAACGCGAGCGACAAGCCGATCGACCTAGTCGATGTGTCGAGCGACGACTACGGCGATGCGATGCTGCATCAAACCGTATCGAACGGTTCGACGCAGAAGATGGTGATGGTCGACAAGCTGACGGTGCCCGCGCATGGCCAGGTCGCGATCGCGCCGGGCGGCTATCACGTGATGCTCGAGGACGCGAAGCACAAGGTCGCGCCGGGCGACACCGTGCGTCTGACGCTGAAGTTCTCCGACGGCGAAACAGTGAGCGCGCCGTTCGCGGTCAAGTCGCCGGGCCAGACCAAGTAAGCGGCACTACGGGGCGCCGCCACCGCACGCGCCATCGCCATGAACCTGCTCTACTGGCTCGATCCCTGGGAGTTTTCGCCGACCGTCGTGATCGCGTTGCTGATCCCCGCGATCCTGTTCGTGCGCGGCGCGCGCAAGGCGCGGCTGTCGTTCGCGCGGCGTCTGTCATTCTGGTTCGGGCTGGTCGCGCTGTATGTCGTGCTGCATACGCGGCTCGATTATTTCTTCGAGCATGAATTCTTCATGCATCGCTTGCAGCATCTGGTGCTGCATCATCTCGGGCCGTTCTTCATTGCGCTGTCGTATCCGGGCGCGGCGTTGCGCGCGGGAATTCCGTTGCGCTGGCGACAGCGCTTCGTGCGGCCCGCGCTGCAAACACCGCTCGTGCGCACGGCGCTCGACGTCGTCATGCACCCGGTCGTCGCGGTCACGCTATTCGTCGGGCTGATCTATTTCTGGCTGCTGTCGCCGATCCATTTCGTCGCGATGCTCGACTGGCGGCTCTATCGCGTAATGAACTGGAGCATGGCGATCGACGGCCTGCTGTTCTGGTGGCTCGTACTCGATCCGCGTCCGGCGCCGCCCGCGCGTCTGTCTCCGGGCAAGCGCGTGCTCGTCGTGATCGCGGCGATTCCGCCGCAGATCGTTCTCGGCGCATTCATCTTTTTTACGACGCACGAGTTGTATCCGATCTACTCGATCTGCGGCCGCGCGTTCACCTGGCTGAGCCCGATGCGCGATCAGCAGATCGGCGGGCTCCTGCTATGGATTCCGGGTTCGATGATGAGCGTGGTCGGCGCGCTGATCGCGCTGCGTCACTGGATGCGGCTGTCGTCTCGCGGACGCCTGCGCGCCGAGCGGCGTGCAAAAGCGGCGCGCGGGCTCACGCATGCGGCGTCGACGACCACGAACGTGCCCCGCTGACCCGTTCGCGTTCACAGCGCGCGCATCCACACATGCGGGATGCCGTCTTCGTCGTGAATCTCCGAGACCGGCATGAAGCCGAACGCACCGTAAAAACCTTGCAGATGCGCCTGCGCGTGGAGACGGATCGGCGTATCGGGCCACTGCGCACGGATTTGCGCGAGCGAGCGTTCGAGCATCGCATTGCCGAGACCGATGCCGCGAAACGGCGCGGTCGTCAACACCCGGCCGATGCGCACATCGGCATCCGCCGCATCGGGCAACAACACGCGCAGATAGCCGGCCAACGGCGGCAGCGCCGCACCGTCGCCGGTGCCATACGCAAGCAGATGCCAGGCGTCGACGTCGAGCCCATCGATATCGCCATACACGCAGTTCTGTTCGACGACGAACACCGCGCTGCGGGCGGCCAGCATCTCATAGACTTCGACGCTCGTGAGGTTCCCGAACGGCTTCCAGCGCCATTCGAGCTGGGCGAGCCGCGCGGCGGCGGTGTGTTGCGGTTCAGTCATCGGTAGCTTTCAGGGTCAATGCGCGACAGCGCAGGCAACGATCCGCAATTATGCCGCGCGCCTCGTCATCGAGCATGCGCAGGCCTGGCATCCGGGCGGTCGACACGGCTGTATTCAGTCGCGAAAGCCGCGCACGCGTTCAGAACACCGCTTGCACGGGTCGCGCGAGACAGTCCAGGGCCGCATAGATGCAGCGCGCCGACGACCACCAGCGTGCGCTCGCGAACCTCCAGCAATTCGCTCAGCCGCGCGGCCCACGCGCGATTGCGCACGTCGAGAATCGCCTGACGGATGCCGGCCAGATTGAACATCGGCGATTCGACGGCGATTTGCTGTATCGCGTGCAGATCGCCCTCCAGCCACGCCGCGTGCATCCGTTCGAGCGTGCGCTGCGGTTCGCCGCGGTCGGCCATCAGCATGTCGAGCGCCGCGGCAATGGCTTCGAGCGGAATCGATTCGAGCGCGACTGCGACGTCCCGCGCGGACTCGAGATATCGATACGGCTTCGCCTGCGCAAGCGCCGAGCGCAACATGCGCGGCTCGACACCCTCGACGACCTGCTGCAGCAGCGTCGGCGCGACGATCAGCGCGGCCCACGGACGCAGTGTTTCAAGCGGCGCGAGCAGGCCATCGGTCGGCCACAGCGCCTGCAGTTGAGTCCAGGCATCGTCGCGCATCCGGGGCCGCAGTTGCGCGGCGTCGGGGTGTGCGTCGGCTTTGAGAAACGGCAGGATCGTTGCTGGGTCGGACTCGAATACGAGCGCGTCGGCCCAGTCATAGGCTTCGGCGACCCATGGCGGCGTTCGACGGCTCGTCGCGGGAAACAGATGCATCGAGCCGAGCAGGCGGACCTGAGTGCCGGCGAGTTGGAAATACATGCGGCTTCAATGAAAACGGGCGATGACGATGGTGCGATTCTATCGCCCGGCCTGGATGAGGCGCGCCGGCGTGCGTTGCCCTTCCCCTGCGCGTGCCGTGCACGCCGTTAATCGGAATGCGCTGCTCGCGCGTGAGCCAAAAAATCAGACGCGATATCTGCGATCCCCCAATGAATGCGGGAACGCATCAAACGCCTGAACCCGATTATTGCCCGCCTTTTTTAAACGACTCGAGTTCGGTCGTATATCGCTCGTTTCTCACGCCATTGCTGCCGTAATACTCTTCCACCGATTTCACCCAACGGCCGACTTCCGGCACATACCAAAACGCTTTATACCTGCGTCCCGTCGCCTGAACAGGACCGATTCTCTGCGCATGCGTGATCATCGCGGTGTCGCCCTGCTCGACCGGGGTGGCTTGCGTGACCGTCCGCCGCGGCTCGAGTTGCGCGACCCAGTCGCCTTCGGCTTCGATCTTGATCACCTGGAATTTGCCGGCGGGCACTTCGACGGTTTCCGTTCCGACCACCCGATACTGCGGGTTCCACTTCTGCGAAGCGAATACCCGGTTCGGATGCTGCTCGGCGCATTCGACCGTCCAGCTCTTGCCCCGCGACAACGGAAACGCGAACGGCCGGTTCACGACTGTATCGGTGCCGTTCACGCTGCGCTCGCGGCTCCAGTCCGCTCCGGCGATCACTTCGCGTGGCGCCTGCGTCGAACCCGAGATCTTCGATTCGAAATAGATGTGCGATGGCGTCGCCCGCAGCACCGTCACCTGCTCGTGCGTCTGGTTCCAGCCCGACGGCCCTCTCTCGCTCGTCGACGTATATGTCCAGGTGTCCCCGGGTCTGACGTCGGGCGCCGGCGCCGATTGCGCAATCGCCGACAACGGCAAAGCGAGGCTCAATAGCAGCGCGGCGGTTCTTATTTTTTCATAGGTCGAATATAGTTTTATGTGCAACGAATAAGCAGCCGCGAATATCCGGGCGAATACTCGACGACGGACTTTAAAAAGCAAAAAGCCGGTGAGCACTTTACATGAATGTCGCTAGAATGCTGCCAGCCCACGCTGAATTGACGACATTAATAGTCACGATATAAATTAGAAAGAAAACAAAATACAAATGAAAGACCACCAAAAACGACCAGTAATCAGACCCGCCATTCTGGCTGCAACGAGCGCGTTGATGTTGTCCGCCTGCGGCGGAGGTTCGTCCAGCAATTCGGGATCGACGGCCAGCACCTCGAGTTTGAGCGACGCGCAGAAGAACTATGAGAGCTCTGCACTCACGTCTAACGGTGGACTGCATTATGTCGATGGCAGCCTTTCGCTCAGCGCGAATTCGGCGGGCAGGCTATCGGTCGGCTGGAGTAGCACGTTTTTCACCATCGACTCCAGCATCGCTCAAAGCCCCTCCACGGGCACTCAGTCGCTGATCGCCGGGACGGCTTCGCTCTCGTCGGCGCTCAAGCTCCCCACGTTGACCAATGGACGCCAGATCGTCAATGGCGCTGTGTATGTCGGCGCAGTTCCCGCGCGCAGGCGCGGGTCAGCTACGTGGGACCCAACGTGCAGGAAGACTATCTGGCGGCGGACGGTAGTACCGTGATCCGCACCTTGCTCGGCACCAGTTACACCGTCGTTTCGCTGAGCGGTCTGATATCCGCGACGCCGTCCGAACTCTTCACGAATAGCGCGTTGGGCCTGATCACGAATACGATCAACGGGCAATCGCTGTATAGCCCGCAGGCAAACTGGCAAGCAGGCGCTGCCTACATCAAGGTGGTGCGGCAAACGGTCGGAGACGAGTTGTACACCTACGACTGCATCTCACCGGCTACGACAGGCAGTAGTCCGACGCCCTGCTCGGCAACGGTATTGTACCGGCTCCGGTTGTTTGGACACGCTCTTGCAACTCAGGCGGCCAGCTTCATCAGCCGTTCCTGACGGGCTTCGAGGGGTGATTTGAAGCCCAGCTTTTCAAGGCGCCAGTTGCGATTGTATCGATCCCTGAACGCGATGGCGGCAGCGCGAACTTCCTCCAGGTTCTTGAAGATGCGCCCATGAATAGCTTGTTCCTTCATGGTCCGGTTGAACCGCTCAGCGACGCCGTTGGTCTGGGGTTCGGCGACGAAGGCGTAGCTCGGCGTGATGCCCCAGAACCTGATCTGGTCGCGGAAGTCATCCGAGGTGTATTGCGAACCGTGGTCCATGCGCAGCGACAACCCGCGGCCCGAGTCGGCGGCTACCGAGCCAAACGCGCCCAGCAGCCCCTGGGAGATAGGCTCGAGGGCCGCGAAGCGGTCACCGATTTTCGCGGCATGGATGCCGGTGCACATGCCATCGCAGTGATCAACGGCCGAGAAGATCCACACCATGCCGTCGTCCACGGTGGCAATGCGCACGCCGTCGGTGCCCCACATCTCATTGGGGCGATCAGTCGTGATCCGGCCGTCGTGAAGGCTGGGTTCGCCCCGTGCCTGACGGTGCGGCGAGAGCAACCGGTGCTCGCGCATCAACCGCAGGACGCGGGTCCGGGAGACGCGGATGTCGTGCACGATGCGCAGCCGCGCCCAGACCTTGCGGTGCCCCTCGCCGCTGAATGGTGAAGCCGCGAGATCATCGCGGATGGCCTTCAGCAGGTCAGCATCGTGCATCTTCGGCTTCGGTCCACGCCTGCGCGGAACCATCGGCGTCACCCTGGTGCTCGCTCTGGCACGGATGGCATAGATCGTCGAGCGCGGGAATTCGAGCACCTGGCAAACCCGTTGCAATCCAAAGGGCTTGCCTGCACTGGCGGAGATCTCGTGGCTCATGTCGACGATCTCCGACCGGTCAAAGGGCGACGGGCCTGCAGTTCACGTTCCCTGCGCAGAATCTCGTTTTCCATGGACAGCTCGCCAACGCGTCGCACGGCGTCATTGAGCCGCGCTTGCAGTGGATCGCTGGTCCGTGTCTTCAGGCCGGCCTCCATGCCGGCCAGTGCCAGCTCACGCCATTGCTCGAGCTCGGCGATCGTCACGCCGACTTCGCGGGACACGGCGTCAACAGGTTCGCCCCGCAGTAACCGAAGGACCACGCTACGTTTGCGGCCGGTCGACCACCGTTTGACTTCGGCGGCGCCAGAGGCGCTTCCAGTCGCGCTACGCGCTCCTTCCAGCGCCTCTGGCGCAACCGCATTCGCATTGGTTTTCTTCAACATCAACCACTCCAGTTTGGATCACACGTTTTACCCCAAATCTGTGTCCAAAAAAACCGGAGGCGCCGCACTCGGCAACGGTATCGACGCTGGAAAGTTTCTTTCCCTACGCCAGCACGACGGACGACAAGACCTATCAGCTTTCCGATGGCCAGATCGTCACGTTGCAGGGCGTTCGCGCATGGGTGGCCAACAGCGTGCTCGGGGCAGCACGACCGACTATCGCGTGTATTACCAGTACAACGGCGGCATCTACGCGGGTTACATGATCAGGAGCGGCACAACGATGGAGATAGCGCCGCTCGGAGGCGGTACGCTGCAAGAGAACTACTACTTCCTGAACACCGCTGCCGTGCAGTCGATTAAATCCGCGCTCAATTTCTGATCGATTCGGAGGAATCGTCTGCGGCACGCGGTCGGATCGACCGCTCCGCTCACATTGATGACGACGATCGACAAGGCTGGCGAAGAGAGGAACAGAAAAAGAAAAGCCCCGACAAGTCGGGGCTTTCGCTTTACATCAAAGACTGGAGGCGCGAGCCGGAGTCGAACCGGCCTAAACGGCTTTGCAGGCCGCTGCATAACCGCTTTGCTATCGCGCCGCAAGCGGACTGGAACCTGGACACGGGTTCGCAGATTTATCTGGTGATTACCAGAAGAACCGAAGCTCTGGAAAGTTCAGAACGAGCGGCCTTCCAAACAAAAAGGGAAGCGCTGCTTCCCCTGATGTATGGAGCGGGAGACGAGGCTCGAACTCGCGACCTCAACCTTGGCAAGGTTGCGCTCTACCAACTGAGCTACTCCCGCATTGAACTGCTTCACCGCGCTGCCTTTTTTTACTTCGCCAAACAACGCGATGCTTCAAATACTGGAGCGGGAAACGAGGCTCGAACTCGCGACCTCAACCTTGGCAAGGTTGCGCTCTACCAACTGAGCTATTCCCGCGTTGTGCTGCATTTACCGCTACTGCTTTACTGCGTCTCCGGTGGTTTCGCGTTGCGTGCATCGAAGAAGCGAAATTATGGAGAATCGACTGAAACGTGTCAACCCCTTTTGCCCATCTGTTTTAAAGAAAATATTTCTCTCGCAGTAGTGCGGGGTTCGAACACACTTTTGCGCCCCCCGAGCTCTTCTCTTCACACCGTCACGCAATGCCGCCGCGCTCGCGAATCTGCGGCCACGCGAGCTTCATGTAGTACAGCATCGACCAGATCGTCAGGAACGCAGCCAGATAGATCAGCCACAGGCCCCACACGCGCGTGTCGACCGTCACGCCGCCACCGAGCGGCAGCGGGCCATAGAACAGCAGCATCGGAATCGCGACCATCTGGCAAGCGGTCTTGAACTTGCCGAGCGAGTTCACCGCGACGCTCTTCGACGCACCGATCTGCGCCATCCATTCGCGTAGCGCCGAGATCGCGATTTCACGTCCGACGATCACGAGCGCGATCGCGGAATCGATCCGCGTGAGTTGCACGAGCACGAGCAGCGCCGCGGTCACCATCAGTTTGTCGGCGACCGGATCGAGAAACGCGCCGAACGCCGAGGTCTGATTCCATTTGCGGGCCAGAAAGCCGTCGAACCAGTCGGTGAGCGCCGCCAGGATGAAGATCGTCGCGGCCGCGAGATTGCGGTGCGCGGGGCTCATCATCATGTCGGGCAAATAGAACACACCGACGACGAGCGGAATCAGCACGATCCGCAGCCAGGTCAGGAATATCGGGAAATTAAACGGCATGGGGCAGGCGCAGCGTCTGACGAGTAAGTTGCAATTGTGCCGTGTCACAGGGCCTGCCACAAGCAAGCGCGCCCAGGCATGGCCGCGCGGGGGCGGCAAGCGAGCCGCCCCCGCGCGTGGTTCGCAGCCAGCCGCAGCGCGACGCCTCGGGTCCGACGAACCGTCGTTCCAATCACAGCGCGGCGTGGCCCGCCAATTCAATGCAGTTGCCGGTAGATCTGCTCGGCGAGCGCCTGCGAAATGCCTTCGACGCTCGCGAGATCCTCTACGCTCGCGGCCACCACGCCGCGCAAGCCGCCAAAGCGCGCCAGCAGGCGCTGACGCCGCTTCGCCCCTACGCCTTCTAGTTCTTCGAGCCGCGAGGTCTGGCGCGTCTTGCCGCGTTTGGCGCGCATGCCGGTGATCGCGAAACGATGCGCTTCGTCGCGGATCTGCGCGACCAGCATCAGCGCGGCGCTTTCCTTGCCGAGTTCGAGCGGCGTGCGGCCGTCTGCGAAAATCAGCGTCTCGAGACCGACCTTGCGCCCCTCGCCTTTCGCGACGCCGACGAGCATGCCAGTATCGAGCCCCAACTCCGTGAACACCTGCCGCGCGATCTCCACCTGCCCCTTGCCGCCGTCGATCAGCACGATGGTCGGCAGCACGCCGCCGGCCGCGGCCGGCTCGGCGGCATCGGCGGCGAGCGCGGGATCGGCGGCCGCGTCACTTTGCGATTCGGCGGCTTCGTCGCTCGCATTCGCGGCGGCCTGCGCGACCATCTTTTCGTAGCGGCGCGTGAGCACCTGGCGCATCGCCGCGTAATCGTCACCGGGCGTGATGCCGGCGATGTTGTAGCGGCGATACTCGGACGACTGCATCTTGTGGTGGTGATAGACGACGCAGGACGCCTGCGTCGCCTCGCCCATCGTGTGACTGATGTCGAAGCATTCGATGCGCAGATGCGCGAGGTCGTCGCACTCCATGCCGAGCGTGTCGGTCAACGCGCGCGTGCGCGCCTGCTGCGAGCCCTGTTCGGAGAGCAGGCGCGCGAGCGCGAGCCGCGCGTTCTGCTCGGCCATCGCGAGCCACGCGCGCCGCTGTCCTTGCGGTTGACGCAGTACGGTCACCTTGTGGCCCGCCTGCTCGATCAGCACGTCGACGAGTTCGCGCGCCGGCGCGTGGCTGACCACCAGCACCGGCGGCACGCGATTGCCGAGGTAATGCTGCGCGATGAATGCTTCGAGCACTTCGGATTCGATGCCGCCCAGTGCGCGGCCGTTGCGGCGCTTCGCCGCGGGGCCGGACTCTGCGTTTCCGTCTGTGCCTTCGTCCGCGACTTCGTCGCTGACGGCGTCCGGGGTCGCTTCGGCAGCCTCGTCGATCGCGTCTTCTTCGCTACCATCGGCGTCCTCGTCTTCCGACGGCATGTCCTGAGCGATCGCGAGCGCATCGGCCGAGGCGCTCGCCGCCGCGGCCGATGGCGCGACCGCTCGCACATCCGCCGATGCATCGTCCTGATCGCCGTCTTCTTCGAGCCCGCCTTCCTCCGCCGTCAACGCGCTCTCCACGTGCGTGGGAAAGTACGCCTTGTCGCCGAGATGTCGTCCGCCGCGCACCATCGCGAGATTCACGCACACGCGGCCGCCCAGCGCGACTACCGCGAGAATGTCGACGTCGCTGTCGCTGCCGACTTCGATTGCCTGCTGATGCAGCACCGTCGACAGCGAACTCATCTGGTTGCGCACCGCCGCGGCCTGCTCGAACTTCAGCTCGCTCGCGAACGCATGCATCTTCTGCTCGAGCTCCTTCATCACCTCGCCCTGGCGGCCGAGCAGAAAGCGCGACGCGTTGGCGACGTCGCGCGCGTAATCCTCCTCGCTGATGTTCGCGACGCACGGCGCCGTGCAACGGCCGATCTGATGCAGCAGACACGGCCGCGTGCGGTTGCTGAACACCGAGTCTTCGCAGGTGCGCAGCTGGAACACGCGCTGCAGGATCTGGATGCTCTCGCGCACCGCCCACGCGCTCGGGAACGGGCCGAAGTACTGGTTCTTGCGATCGACCGAGCCGCGGTAATAGGCCATGCGCGGAAACTTGTGCCCGGTCAGCTTCAGATAGGGATACGACTTGTCGTCGCGAAACAGGATGTTGTAACGCGGCGTGAGCGCCTTGATCAGGTTGTTTTCGAGCAGCAGCGCCTCGGCCTCGGAACGCGTGACCGTGGTCTCGATGCGCGCGATGCGCGTGACCATCATCGCGATACGCGGCGACAGCTGCGTCTTCGTGAAGTAGCTCGATACGCGCTTCTTCAGATCGCGCGCCTTGCCGACGTAGAGCACCGCGCCACTCGTGTCGTAATAGCGGTAGACGCCGGGCAGATGCGGCAGTTGGGCGAGCACTGTTTTCGGCTCGAAGGTGTCGGGGGCGTCGCTGGCTTCGGGTTCGGTCATGCGGGATCGATTGGGGTGGGACTGTCTCGCGCTGCCTCGCCGCTTGCACCGATTGCACTGATTGCGCCGATTGCGCCGCCGGGTGCCCGGCATCGTGCGCCGGGGGTCATGTCGCGTGTCGCCGATGCGGCCCGCATGGCGGACAAAGGGCGCGCGCGATCGCGAGCGAGGCTTTAGAATCGCCAGTTTAGAACATTCCGCGTTCGTTCGAACCCGCTCCGTTCGCCGGAATCACCGAGCCAGCCGAGCCGCCATGTCCTCCGTCGCGCCCGATTCCGGATCACCCGCCGCCCCTGCCAACCCGATCGCCTGCGATATCTTCTGCGCGGTGATCGACAACTTCGGCGACATCGGCGTGTGCTGGCGCCTTGCGCGCCAACTCGCGCGCGAGCACGGCTGGCAGGTGCGCGTGTTCGTCGACGATCTGCATGCGTTCAGGAGGCTGTGCCCGTCGCTCGAGCTGGAGCGTGCGCGGCAGACGCTCGACGGCATCGTCGTCGAGCATTGGCACGAGCCGTCCCATGCTGGCGATAGGCTCGAAGTCGCCGACGTCGTGATCGAGGCGTTCGCCTGCGAACTGCCGCCCGTCTATATCGCGGCGATGGCAGAGCGAGCGAGCGCGCCGCTCTGGTTCAACCTCGAATATCTGAGCGCCGAGGACTGGATCGCCGATTTTCATCTGCGGCCATCGCCGCATCCGCGCTACGCACTCAGCAAGACCTTCTTTTTCCCCGGACTCGGCCCCGGCACCGGCGGCGTCCTGAAGGAGCGCGATCTCGACGCGGCACGCGCCGCGTTCGAAGGATCGCCCGCCGCGCGCACCGACTGGTGGCGCAACGTCACGGGCCACGCGCCGCCGCCCGCCGACGCGACGGTCGTGTCGCTGTTCGCCTACGAAAACCCGGCCATCGACAGCCTGCTCGAACAATGGCGCGACAACGCAAGCCCGATCGTGCTGCTGGTGCCCGAAGGACGCATTTCCGGCGCTCTGGCGCGCTTTTTCGGCCTACCGTCGTTTGCAGCGGGCACCCATGCGACACTCGGCAACCTCAGCGCGCACGCGCTCGCGTTCACCGAACAGCCTGGCTACGACGCACTGCTCTGGGCGAGCGACGTCAATTTCGTACGCGGCGAGGACTCGTTCGTGCGCGCGCAGTGGGCCGCCAAGCCGTTCGTCTGGCACATCTATCCGCAGGCCGACGACGCCCATCTGCCAAAGCTCGACGCCGCACTTGCGCACTACACCCGCACGCTCCCAGCTGACGCGCGCGCCGCGCTCGAGCGCTTCTGGCACGCGTGGAACGGCGCTGGTCAGCCGGACTGGGCGGAATTCCAGCGCCACTATCCGGCCCTGAAACGGCGCGCCGCTGGCTGGGCGGTCGAACTCGCGCAAGTCGGCGATCTCGCCGGAAATCTGACCTCGTTCGCAAAAACTCAGTTAAAATAAGCGGTTATCCAACGGCCGACGACGCAAGCGCGGTCCGATTAGACCAACTACCCCATGGTCAGCCCGTCTGACCGGTCCCCTCGAAAAACACAGCACGCGTCCCAGTCTTCCGGTCGGGCACGCGAATGTCAAAAAAGGGACGTATGTTTGGGCGTGTTGCAGATCGGCGCCACTCGTGTACACGCCCGAACAGGGTAAAAATCAGGTAACGGACAGGTGGAACGCCGAGGCATTACGCCCCCGGGTTTTCGCCGCGAGCCGGTCCCGTTTCACGCATACGGGCTGCGCGGCCGCTTCACGCGGCGCGCGGCAGGCGGTGGGCGAAACGCCGAAGCCGCTTGCGCCGTATGCCGTTGAGCAACAGTTAAGCTATTTATCTCGTACAGGACAGTTTTATGAAGACCGCACAGGAACTCCGCACCGGCAACGTCGTGATGATCGGCGCAGACGCAATGGTCGTGCAAAAGGCCGAATACAACAAATCGGGCCGTAACTCCGCCGTCGTCAAGATGAAGTTCAAGAACCTGCTGACCGGCGCAGGCATGGAAACCGTGTACAAGGCGGACGACAAGTTCGACGTCGTCGTGCTCGAGCGCAAGGAAGTGACGTACTCGTACTTCGCCGACCCGATGTACGTGTTCATGGACGCCGACTACAACCAGTACGAAGTCGAAGCCGAAATGATGGGCGACGCGATGCACTACCTCGAAGACGGCATGGCTTGCGAAGTCGTGTTCTACAACGAGAAGGCGATCTCGGTCGAACTGCCGACCACGCTGGTTCGCGAAATCATCTACACGGAACCGGCCGTCAAGGGCGATACGTCGTCGGGCAAGGTGCTGAAGAACGCCAAGCTGAACACCGGCTTCGAACTGCAAGTGCCGCTCTTCTGCAACATCGGCGACAAGATCGAAATCGACACGCGTACGCACGAGTACCGCAGCCGCGCCTAAGCGCCCGTCTGCGTCACCCCGCCAGCGCCGGCGCCCTGCCGGCCTGCACAAAAAGCGCTCAATTTTTGGGCGCTTTTTCTTTTCTGTCGCGCCGTGTATGGTTTAGGAAAACTTTACCGGCAAATTTCTCAAAATTACCATCGCGACATCCGGTTTTCGCGTTGGGCGCGCGGCAAGCCCTTGATCGATTTCATCCACGCTCTTTGGCACGATCTCTGCTAGGTGGGGAGAGTTACGCGAGTATCGCTCATTTTCCACTCCTGGGAGAGGCACCATGAACAACGACATCGCTGAAGGTAAATGGAGACAGATGATCGGCAAGGCGAAGACCGCATGGGGCGAACTGACGGACGACGAGTTGACCAAGGCCGAAGGCCGGGCCGACAAGCTCGCTGGTCTGATTCAGGAACGCTATGGCAAAACCCGTGAACAGGCGGAACTCGAAGTGCGCCGGTTTTTCGATAGCAACCGGGATTTCTGACAGGACCAGTGAAGGAACTACAGGCGCCGGCCCGCGTGACTCAAGGCGCAGTGCCGGCGGCTGTCGTTTTTTCATCGCCCAAGCACCGTTCGTTTAGCCTGTCATCGAGCCCCCAGAGTCCGCGGTGCGCGCCATCAGCGTTGGCGGCGCACCGGGCATTCAACCCATTCATAAAATTGCGCTCGCCATGCCACACGCCCTGATTGTTGAAGACGATCCCAATAGCCTGTCCGGTCTGTCGGCAATCCTCGCCGCCGACGGCTTTTCAGTCGACACCGCGACCACGCTCGCCGAGGCCCGCGGCGCATTGACGCGCTTCATCCCCGACGTCGTGCTCGTCGACCTGAATCTGCCGGACGGCAGCGGCCTCGATCTGTTGCAGCATCTGCCCGCGCATCCGCCGGGCGGCGCGCTTCCGGTGATCGTGATGACCGGCAATGCGACCGTCGAGAGTGCGATCGAGGGCTTGCGGCACGGAATCTGGGACTATCTGCTGAAGCCGGTCAACATTCCGCGCCTGCGCAGCCTGCTCGCGCGCATTCCGCGGCCTTACGAGCTGACCGAGGAGGTCCAGGCGCTGCGCGCGGCGCTGCGTCAGCTTGGGCGCTTCGGCTCGATGCTCGGTCGCAGCGGCGCCATTCAGCACGTGTACGACACGATCGAGCGTCTTGCGCCGACAGAAGCCGCGGTGCTGATCTCCGGCGAGGCTGGCACCGGCAAGCAGATCGCCGCGCGCACGCTGCACGACATGAGCCGCCGCCGCAAAGGCCCGTTCGTCACGTTCGATTGCCGCGGCGCGACCGCGGGCGGGCTCAATCGCTCGCTCGACAGCATGCTGTTCGGTCACGAACGCGGAGCGTTCGGCGGCGCCGAGCAGCGCGAGCCGGGCCTCTTCGAACAGGCGAGCGGCGGCACGTTGTTCATCAACGAAATCACCGAGCTGCCGCGTACGCAGCAGGAAGCGCTGTTGCGCGCGCTCGATTCGCAGACCTTCATGCGCGTGGGCGGTACCAGCCAGATCGTGACCGACTTCCGGCTCATCGCGTCGACGCGCAAGTCGCCGCGCGCGGCGGTCGCGGACGGCTCGCTGCATCAGGACCTCGCGCTGCGCCTCGAAGCCGCCGCGGTCATGCTGCCGCCGCTGCGCGAGCGTGGTGAAGATCCGGTGCTGATTGCGCAGGCAGCCGTCGACGAACTGAATGTGGAAGCGACCGCGCGCGGTACGGCCGAGGTCGCGAAGCAGGCGGGGCCGAATTTCCTGCGCGAATGCCTCGCGTACGACTGGCCGGGCAACGTGCGCGAACTGCAGGAGCGCGTGCGGCGCGCTTATCAGGCATCGGGCGACGTGATCGAGTCGTTGCGCGCCGACGAAGCCAGCACGGCGAACGGCCGCGATCTGAACGGCAGTCGCGTGCAGGTGACCGTCGGTACGCCCCTCGCGGACGTCGAAGAAATGCTGATTCGCGCGACGCTCGACGCGGTCGGCGGCACGCGGCATCGAGCGGCGTCGTTGCTGGGAATCAGCCCGAAGACGCTGTACAACAAGTTGCAGCGCATGCGCTTGAACTGAGCGATCGGATCGCGCGTGCTGCGGTTGTCAAGCAAAGCTTGACGGCGGCTCGCACCGTTCGAAGCTGATAAAAAATGGCGCCTTGAATTGCTTCAAGGCGCCATTTCCGTTTATGCAAACGTACTGCGCAGTAGCCTCTGCGCTTCGGCGTACCGTGGCTCGGCCATCAGCTTGCTCCACGTGAGCGCTTTACCGCGCGGCCGCATGCGCTTCAGCCGCCGCTGCGATTCCCTCGACGGCGTGACGCGCAGCGCGTCGAGCACCTTCTTCGCTTCGTCCGGCTGGTTGCAGATCAGCACCATGTCGCAGCCGGCCTCCAGAGCCGCTTGCGCACCTTCGGTCAGCGTGCCGCCCTGGCGCGCGGCTTCCATCGACAGATCGTCGCTGAAGATCGCGCCTTCGAAGCCAAGCTTGCCGCGCAGGATGTCCTGCAACCAGATGCGCGAGAAGCCGGCCGGCTTCGCATCGACCCGCGGATAGACGACGTGCGCGGGCAGCACCGCGCCAAGCGACAGACCGAGCCAGTCGTACGGCGCGACGTCGTTGCCGAGGATTTCGTCGATCGGGCGTTCGTCGACGGGCATCGCGACGTGCGAATCTGCCTGCGCGAATCCGTGCCCTGGAAAATGCTTGCCGCAATTGCTCATGCCGGCGAGCGCGAGGCCGTGGTTCAAACTCTTCGCGAGCAGCGCGACCACGCGCGCATCGCGATGGAACGCGCGATCGCCGATCACCTGCGAGTGCCCATAGTCGAGGTCGAGCACCGGCGTGAAGCTCATGTCGATACCGCACGCGCGCAGTTCCGCGGCGAGGATATAGCCGACCGCGGTCGTCACCTTGGTCGCGTGCAGCACGTCCTGGTCCCACAGCGCGCCGAGCTTACCCATCGACGGCAGCACCGTGAAGCCGTCGGTGCGAAAGCGCTGCACGCGGCCGCCTTCGTGATCGACGGCGATCAGCAGATCCGGGCGAATCGCGCGGATGGCATCGGTCAGCCCGACCAGTTGCGCGCGGCTCTCGTAGTGGCGCGCGAACAGGATCACGCCGCCGGTCATGGGGTGAGCGAGACGCCTTTTGTCATCGCGGTTCAGCGTTTTGCCGACCACGTCGAGCATCACCGGTCCGGGTGTGGTTTTCATCGAATTCCGCTGGAAAGGACTGTGAGACAACACAAACGCGACCGCCAGCGGCCGCGCTCAACCTTTTCATTCTGTGGCGGGACGGGCGGACGAAGCCCGCGACGCCGACGCCGACGCCGCCAACGAAACTTCCGTATCGCCCGGCCGCTGCGTCTCCGCGATCACGAACGACACCGCGTAGTCGCGCTCGTCGCTGATCGTCACGCGCGCCGTGATGCCGCGCGCGTCGAGCCAGTCGGCCAGCTCGCCAGAGGCGACCACCATCGGCTCGCCGCTCGGCCGGTTCAGCGTTTGCAGCGCGCGCCAGCTCATCGGCCAGTGCATGCCGAGGCCGATTGCCTTCGAGAACGCCTCTTTCGCCGAGAAGCGCGTCGCAAGAAACGCGAGACCGCGCGCCGCCGAACGGGCGTGGCGCGCGTGGTACACGCGTAGTTCGTCGGGACCGAGCACCTTCTCCGCGAAACGGCCATTGGTGCGAGTCATCACCGCTGCTACGCGGCTGACCTGAACGATGTCCGTGCCGATTCCGTAGATTGCCATGCGTGCGTCCGTCGCCAGGTTGCGTTACGCGCGCGCGCCGAGACGCGCGGCGACCATGATCGCCTTCATCTCGCGCACCGCGTTGTCCCAGCCCGCGAAGATCGCGTGCGCGACGACCGCATGGCCGATGTTGAGTTCGACGATGCCGTCGATCGCCGCGATCTGCTGCACGTTCGTGTAGTGCAGGCCGTGGCCCGCGTTCACTTTGAGGCCGAGCGTCGCGCCGAATTCGACTGCTCGCACGATGCGCTCGTATTCGCGCTGCTGTTCCGCGGGATCATGAGCTTCCGCGTAACGGCCTGTGTGCAGCTCGATCACCGGCGCGCCGGCTTCGTGCGCGGCGCGAATCTGCGTCTCCTCGGGGTCGATGAAGAGCGACACGCGCGAGCTCGCGTCCGCCAGTTGCTTGCATGCGGCGCGCACCGCCTCGAACTGTCCGGCGACGTCGAGACCGCCTTCGGTCGTCAGCTCCTCGCGCTTTTCCGGCACGAGGCACACGTCGTGCGGTTGCACTGCGCACGCGATGTCGAGCATTTCCGGTGTGACCGCGCATTCGAGATTCATGCGCGTTTTCAGCAGCGGACGCAGCTTGTGTACGTCGGCGTCGACGATATGCCGGCGGTCTTCGCGTAGATGCAGCGTGATCGCGTCGGCGCCGGCTTCTTCGGCCATCAGCGCGGCGCGGATCGGATCGGGATAGGACGTGCCACGCGCGTTGCGCAGCGTGGCGACGTGGTCGATGTTCACGCCGAGATCGATCGCGGTCGGCGAAGTCAGGAAGAAGCTCATAGGTTCTGCAGGTCGATCAGGATCTGGCGGGTAGCAAGCGGCGCGCCGCCGAGATAGGTGTTGAGCAGGAAGCGCATCAGCGTTTTGCTTTGCGCGACGGTCTGTGCTCGATGGTAATCGTCCTTTTCCATATCGAGCAAGGTTTGTCCCGTCACTACCGGCCACTGCGCGGGCCATTCGTCCGATGCCTCGCGTACTCCGCGCTCGGGATCGAACACGTAGCGGCCGTCGGCGAGCACCGCTTTGCGCGCGACCGTGCGGTCGAGCGCCATCGCGTAACCGGTCTCGCGTAGCAGCACGCGTTCGAACGAGCGTAGCACCTGCACCGGCGGCTCATCGTGCGCGAGCCGCGTCAGCGTGACGACGTAGTGATGGAACAACTGAAGATGCGGGTCTTCGCGCGCGCAGAAGCGCACCAGCAGTTCGTTGACATAGAAACCGCACAGCAGCGCGTCGCCGGTCAGCGGCAGCATGCCGCCGACCCATTCGGCGCCGGTCAGCGTGCGCATTTCGGACTTGCCCGACCACGCGAGCGACAGCGGCTGGAACGTTTGCAGCACGCCGCGCAGCGCGGAGTGCGGGCGCTTCGCGCCCTTTGCGACCAGCGCGAGACGGCCGTGATCGCGCGACAGCACGTCGATGATCAGGCTGGTCTCGCGATACGGATAGCTATGCAGCACGAACGCGGGCTGCTCGGTGATCCGATATTCGGATGTGGAGGTGCGCGGCGCGCGGCGCGCCGGCGTCTTGCGTGGCTCGCCACCGTCGGCGGGTGCGCTTTTCGCGCTTTCTGCGCTTTTTGCGTCGGCCGACGATTTCCTCGCGCTACGCGTGGGCCGAGACGGTTCGTGCTCCGGCTGATCCGAAGCCTCGTCTGAATTGAGCGTCATCCACGCGTCATTCGTACCCATACGCACGAAGCCCGGCTTCGTTGTCGGCCCAGCCGCTCTTCACCTTGACGAAGGTCTCGAGGTACACCGGCCCGTCGAACAGCTTTGCCATGTCGAGGCGAGCCTCGGTGCTGATCTGCTTCAGCTTCGCGCCCTTCTGGCCGATGATCATCGCCTTGTGCATGTCGCGATCGACGAGGATCGTCGCGAAGATACGGCGCAGCCGCCCTTCGGTTTCGAACTTCTCGATCAGCACGGTGCTCGTGTACGGCAGCTCGTCGCCGGTCCAGCGGAAGACTTTCTCGCGCAGGATTTCGGCGGCAAGGAAGCGCTCGCTGCGATCGGTCAGGTCGTCCTCGCCGTAGATCGGCTCGCCTTCCGGCAGGAACGGCTTGACGGTGGCCATCAGACGTTTGATGTCGTCGGAATTTTTCGCCGACAGCGGCACGATCTCGTTGAACTCGCGCAGCGTGCTCATCTGCTGCATGAACGGGAACAGCGAGTCTTTATCCGACACGCGATCGAGCTTGTTCGCGATCAGCAGCGTCGGGACCTTCGCCGGGATCAGGTCGAGTACCTTCTGGTCGTCAGGGCCGAAGCGGCCTGCTTCGATGACGAACAGGATCGCGTCGACCGAGGTCAGCGTCGATGTAACGGCGCGATTCAGCGAGCGGTTCAGGGCGCCGCTGTGTTTGGTCTGAAAACCGGGCGTGTCGACGAAGATGTACTGGGCGTCTTCGAGCGTATTGATGCCGGTAATGCGATGGCGCGTGGTCTGCGCCTTGCGCGACGTGATGCTGACTTTCTGGCCGACCAGCGCGTTCATCAGCGTGGACTTGCCGACATTCGGGCGGCCGACGATCGCGACCATGCCGCAGCGAAAACCAGTGGGAGTGGGAGCGTTCATATTCGGACTACGGTAGGTTCAGTTCGGCGCGCGCGACGCGCACGCCGATGGCAATCAATGGCCCGCATCGGCGACGCGCGTTTGCACCGCGTCGGCGACGCCGGTTTCGTGTTCGGCAGGTGCCGGGGGCACCGAGACAACCGACGCGGGCGCGGCGGTCACGCCCGATGCAGCAGTACCCGGCGCGGCTTCGCGGCTGCGCTGACGGTCTGTGCCGCGAGCGTGTGACGGCGTGTCGGCTTTGAGGTCGGGGGTTTTGTCCGCTGCGGGTTTTTCGGCCGGCTTGTCGACAGATTTCTCGCCCGCGTGGATCGAAACCTTGTCGGCCCTCTCCGTCTTTTCGGACTTTTCGGCGCGCTCCGGCTTGTCCTGTCCGCTGTACTCCACATGCGCGGCACGAATTACAGCCAACGGCGCACCGGCGGCACCCGGCGCGGCACGCTCGGTCGCCGGTCTTTCAGCGGCTGATTTTTCCACGGAAGGTTTGTCGGCGTGCGCTTCCAGCGCGACAGCCGCGCGCCCTTCACCGCGCGCGCTCTTGCGATCCGGTGTGCGCAAATCCAGTGCGGCCTGTACGCCGGTCACGCCCGGCACGATTTCCTGCTCGGCATTTTTCGCGGCACGCGCGCCCTTCGAGCGCTTCGGCTTCGCGACCACGGCAGGCGCCGCGGCCATCACTTCGTCGAGCGCCTTCTTTGCGGCCGCCTGCTCCGCCGCGCGACGGCTCGCGCCGGAGCCAGACACCTTGACGTCCAGCTTCGGCACCGTACATTCCACTTCGAACTGCTGATTGTGCGCCGCACCATGCGTGGCGACGACCGTATAAGTAGGCAACGCAATCTTGTGGCCTTGCAGATACTCCTGCAGCAGCGTCTTCGCGTCCTTGCCGAGCGTACGCGGGTCGATATGATCGAGAATCGGTACGTAAAGGCGCTTGATGACCGTCTGCGCAGCCTCGAATCCGCCGTCCAGAAATATCGCACCGAGCACCGCCTCGAGCGTATCCGCGAGGATCGACGGGCGGCGGAAGCCGCCGCTGCGCAACTCGCCCTCGCCGAGGCGCAGGCCCTCCGAAATATTGAGTGCCTGAGCAATCTCGTAGAGGGACTGCTGTTTGACCAGATTGGCGCGCACGCGAGACAGGTCGCCTTCGTCGAGTTTGCCGAAACGTTGGAACAAAAGCGCAGCCACCGCGCAATTCAGAACGGAGTCGCCGAGAAATTCGAGCCGTTCGTTATGCGTGGAGCTATGACTGCGGTGTGTTAGAGCCTGGCGCAGCAATTCCGCATTGCGAAATTCGTAGCGCAAACGGCTTTCCAACGGAGATAGGGGCATGGGCAGAGTATAACGCGGGCGCCTGACCCGGCGGAAACACGGGGCGCCAGCGGAAAAAGCGTGGTGAAACGACGTTACCGCGAGTTCTTAAAGTAGCATGACAACACGCCGCGACCGAGATAACCGGGTGCCGGTTATTCGCGCGGCGTGTGAGAAGCGCTCATGAAGCGATCAATGCACGCGACTCACTGGAAAGAGCCGATGCGCCGCAGATCGCTGAAGTTCATCCAGATGAAAAATGCGCGGCCGACGATATTGCGTTCAGGCGCAAAACCCCAGTACCGGCTATCCGCGCTGTTGTCGCGGTTATCGCCCATCATGAAGAAATTGCCCGGCGGCACTTTGCAGATCACGCCACGCGCGTTGTACTGGCAGTTGTCGCGATACGGATAATCTTCCGCACCGACGATGAACGGCGGCACCGCCGGATTATTCAGAATCGCGTTCTTGCGGCCGTCGATATCTTCCTGGAACTGCTTCGCATAACCGAGACGCTCTTCGTCGAGATAATCGGGCAACGGCGTTTCAGGCACCGGCTTGCCGTTGATCGTGAGTTTCTTGTCCTGATACTCGATCACGTCGCCGGGCAGACCAATGACGCGCTTGATGTAGTCGACCGATTCGTCTTTCGGATAACGGAACACCACCACGTCGCCGCGATGGACCGGACTGCCCTGCGTGATCCTCGTGTTGGTAATCGGCAAACGTAGACCATATTCGAATTTATTGACGAGGATGAAGTCGCCCACCAGCAGCGTCGGCACCATGGAGCCCGATGGGATCTTGAACGGCTCGATCACGAACGAGCGCACGACGAACACCACCAGAATCACCGGAAAAAAGCTCGCCGTATATTCGAGCCACCACGGCTGACGCAGCTTGTCGTCGCGCAGACGCGCGCGCGTTTGCGCGGCGTTTTCATCGGCGAAACGCTCGCCGATGCGTGCCTGCTGACGATCGAATTCGGCGACTGCGGCTTCCGCCTCGCGGCGCCGTTTCGGCAGGAAAACCAGTTTGTCCGCGACCCATGCGACACCCGTCAAAACGACGAGCACAAAAAGAATCAGCGCAAAATTCATAGGGTTCCGTTATTCAACTTATTTGTCTTCGACACGCAGAATAGCGAGGAAAGCCTCTTGCGGGATTTCAACCGAGCCCACCTGCTTCATTCGCTTCTTGCCCGCCTTCTGCTTTTCAAGCAGCTTCTTCTTGCGCGTGATATCACCGCCGTAGCATTTTGCCAGCACGTTCTTACGCAACGCTTTAATGTTTTCGCGCGCAATAATGTTCGAACCGATCGTGGCTTGAACCGCTACGTCGTACATCTGACGCGGAATCAGCTCGCGCATTTTCGCCGCCACTTCGCGGCCGCGGTACTGGCTTTGCGAACGGTGCACGATAACCGACAGCGCATCGACCTTGTCGCCGTTGATCAGCATGTCGACCTTCACGACGTCCGACGCGCGGTATTCCTTGAACTCGTAATCCATCGACGCATAACCGCGCGAAATCGACTTCAGACGGTCGAAGAAATCGAGCACGACTTCACCCATCGGAATTTCGTACGTAAGCTGAACCTGACGACCGTGATACTGCATGTTGATCTGGTTGCCGCGCTTCTGCGTACACAACGTGATCACCGCGCCGACGTAGTCTTGCGGCATGTACAGGTTCACGGTGACGATCGGCTCGCGCACTTCCTCGATCTTCGACGGCTCCGGCATCTTGGCCGGATTCTCGACCATCAGGGTCGTGCCGTCGCGCTGCAGGACTTCGTAGACCACGGTCGGCGCCGTCGTGATCAGGTCCATGTCGAACTCACGTTCGAGACGTTCCTGCACGATTTCCATGTGCAACAAACCGAGGAAGCCGCAGCGGAAACCGAAACCGAGCGCCTGCGACACTTCCGGTTCGTACTGCAGCGATGCGTCGTTCAGCTTCAGCTTTTCGAGCGAATCGCGCAGCGCGTCGTACTGATTCGCTTCGACCGGATACAGACCCGCGAACACCTGCGGCTTCACTTCCTTGAAACCCGGCAGCGGCACGGCCGCCGGCTGGTTCACGAGCGTAACCGTGTCGCCGACCTTCGCCGCCGCGAGTTCCTTGATGCCAGCGATGATGAAGCCCACCTGCCCCGCCGACAGTGATTCGAGATCCTTCGACTTCGGCGTGAACACGCCGATATGTTCAACCGGATACTGCGCGCCGGTTGCCATCAGCCGGATCTTGTCCTTCGGACGCAGCGTGCCGTTGACGATGCGCACCAGCATCACGACGCCGACGTAGTTGTCGAACCACGAGTCGATGATGAGAGCCTGCAGCGGCGCTTGCGGATCGCCCTTCGGCGGCGGCACTCTCACGATCAGCGCTTCGAGCACGTCTTCGACGCCGAGGCCCGTTTTCGCGCTGCAATGCGTCGCGTCGGTCGCGTCGATGCCGATCACGTCCTCGATCTCGGCGATCGCGTTTTCGGGGTTCGCCGCAGGGAGATCGATCTTGTTCAACACCGGCACCACTTCGACGCCGAGTTCGATGGCCGTGTAGCAATTGGCGACGGTTTGCGCCTCCACGCCCTGGCTCGCGTCGACGACGAGCAGCGCGCCTTCGCACGCGGACAGCGAGCGGCTGACTTCGTACGAGAAGTCGACGTGCCCCGGGGTGTCGATCATGTTCAGGTTGTAGAGCTGCCCATCGCGCGCGCGGTACGACAACGCGGCGGTTTGCGCCTTGATGGTAATGCCGCGCTCGCGCTCGAGATCCATCGAGTCGAGCACCTGAGCTTCCATCTCGCGGTCGGACAGACCGCCACAAATCTGGATGATGCGATCGGCGAGCGTCGACTTGCCATGGTCGATGTGCGCAATGATCGAGAAGTTACGAATATGATCCATTCAGTGCCGATCAAGCGAAAAGGCGCGCCCGGACAATAGCGGAGCACGCCTTGTAAGTAGGTGAAAATCTTATCTATTTTAGCCGAAAAGCCCATCGGCCGGCGCATCTTGCGAAGCGCGGGCCTCAAGACGGCGTAGAGGATGCGAGAAAATTACTGTGCGCATCGCAGTGAGCCGCGGCAAAAATGCGCATGGATCGCGCGAAACCAGATGCCGCGCGGGTGCGTATCAGGATGCCGCCGCGACACGCGACGCATGTGCAGCCAATGCTGCCCGCACGGGTGCTTCGTCGAGATGGTAGTGGCACAGTTCGACGCCATCGCAAACCAGCACCGGCACCAACTCGTTGTAACGCGCTTCGAGCAACGGATCGCTGTCGACGTCGATCAGCGCCAGCTGCGCTCCGAACTCGGCCAGCAACGGCTCGAGCGCAGCGCGCATCTCCTCGCACAGATGGCACCACGCGCGCCCATAGAGCGTGAGCGATACCGTCTTCGTCATTTCTGCGCGCTGCGCGGACGAATCGGCACGAACTGCGTGTTGTCGCCGCGACGAACCAGCAACGCGACCATCTTCTGCGAATCGAGGTGTGAGGTCAGCTCGTCGAACTGTTTCGCGCTCGTCACATCCGTATCGCCAACCCGCAGGATGATGTCGCCCTTTTGGAGCCCAACACGCGCGGCCGGACCGTCGACCGCGTCGACCTGCACGCCGTTCTGAATCTTCAGCGCTTTCTGCTGATCGGCGGGAATGTCGCTGACCGCGATGCCGAGCGCGTTGGTCGCGCGCTGCTTTGGCGCTTGCGGCTTCTTCTGATCCGCCTTCGCGACCTTGTCCGGCTGCATTTCTGCGATCGTGACCGGCAGTTCGCGCGTTTGACCCTTGCGCCAGATCGTGATCGACGTCTTCGTGCCCGGCTTCGTATCGCCGACCATGCGCGGCAGGTCCGTCGCCGTGTCGACCGAATGAGCGTTGAACTTCAGGATGATGTCGCCCGGCTGCACGCCGGCCTTATCGGCGGGTCCGCCCGGCTCCACGCTGCTCACAAGTGCGCCCTGCGCCTTCGGCAAACCGAGCGAATCGGCGACGTCCTTCGTCACTTCACCAATCGCCACCGCGATGCGGCCGCGCACCACCTTGCCCGAACTCTTCAGCTGATCGGCCACGCGCATCGCCTCGTCGATCGGAATCGCGAACGAAATGCCCATGAACCCGCCGGTGCGGCTATAGATCTGCGAATTGATGCCGATCACCTCGCCCTGCATGTTGATCAGCGGACCGCCCGAATTGCCCGGATTGACGGCCACATCAGTCTGGATGAACGGCAGGTAGTCGCCGGTGTCGCGTCCCTTCGCGCTGACGATACCGGCAGTCACCGTGTTTTCGAGACCGAACGGCGAACCGATCGCGACAACCCATTCGCCGACGCGCACCTTGTTCGAATCGCCGATCGTGATGGTCGGCAGGTTCGACGCGTTGATCTTCACGACCGCGACGTCGGTACGGTCGTCGACGCCGATCAGCTTCGCCTTGAATTCGCGCTTGTCGGTCAGCGTCACGTAGATCGTGTCCGCGTCGTCGATGACATGCGCGTTGGTCATCACGTAGCCGTCCGCCGACAGGATGAAGCCCGAGCCTACCCCGCTGTTCTGCTCGGCGTCCGAGTTGTCCGGTGAATCCGGGCTGCCGCCACTACCGCCGCCGCCCCCGTTATCACCCCCGTGCGGCGATTGCGGTGACTGCGGCAACGGAATCCCGAAGAAGCGCCGGAAGAACTCCGACATGTCGCCGTCGTCCATACCCGGCGGCAGGCCGCCGCGGGAACTACCGTTCGACACGCGCGTTGTCGTGCGAATGTTGACGACCGCCGGGCCGACCTTGTCGACGAGGTCGGTGAAGTCGGGCAGGTTGGCAGCGGGAGCCGCCGATGCCATATGCGGCACAAGCGGCAAACACGCCGCCACCACTACGGCCGCGAGGAATTTGCGCACCGAGAAAGTCGTCATATCGTAGCAAGCCGAGGGATTTCAGGATTCGGAAGGGTTACTTCGGAGCTTTGTATTCTATGGCAGACGCGAACTGCTGCAATGTGGTTTGGGGCACTTCACCGAGCAGGGTAATCCAGAAGTCGCCCTGACGCTTGACCAGTACGTGCGTCGCGCCGCTATCGCCCGTGCCTTCCTTACGCGTATTTTTCTCGACGGGCTCGACGAACACCGAAATCGCTGCGAGGCCGTCGGAAAACACGGCCTGGTCGACCGGGATCGGAGGCTGCCCCGCCTCGCGCGAGGCCATCGGACGACGCAACTGGCGGATCATATGGAAGCCCGGTACCGACGGCATGATTTGCCAACCCTGCGCGGCCATGTCGACCGGCTCGACTGGCGGACGCACTACCGTCCAGCCCGTGAGATTGCGGATGCCGTTGACGATGCCCGTCTTGTCGACCGGCACGCCGATACGGACCTGCGAAAACGACAACTGCTCGAGCACCTGACCGCTCGGGTCGAGCGTCTGCGCGCGCAACAGCAGACCGGACTTTTTGTCTGCCCACAGCTTGTACGTGAAGCGGTACGCGTCTTTCGGATCGAGTTCCATCACGAGGCTGTCGACGCCCGCGACGCGGTCGTCGTCAAGCATCTTCGGCTCGTAGACGGACAGCACCTGCTCGCCGTTCACCGACAGCAGCGCAGGGAATGAGTCCTTGTTCTGCCGTTTTTCGAAGACCACGATACGCCGCTCCGGCAAGAACGTGTACATGTCGTCGTTGTGACGCAGCATTTTGCGCGGCTTGCCGTCGAGGCTTTCGAGCTGCTCGAACTCGCCGTCCGTACGCGTGGAGTAATGTGCGATGCGTGACGTCTGCACGAAACTGCCGCCGCTGATAGACGAACGCGCCCTCGTAGTTCTGCTGCTGGGCGGCCTGATGGATGCGGTCGAGCAGTTCCGCCGCCGTGCGACGGGCGACGGCAGGATCGTCTTGTGCGAAGACCCGCGGTGTAGCGGACAACAACACGGCTGCGCAGAACAGAAATGCTGGCAACCGCCCCCAGATAGTCGTTTTATTGAACCGCGGAGTCTGCATCAAACTATTGGCCCTGCGTGGAGACTGAGGCAGCGCGAATCACCGGCATCGAGCCTGCCATCGCCGGTTGTTGCGCGAATTGCTGATGAGCTTCGAGGTACTGATCGAGGCTCGCGTCGCGAATGATGTTGGAGTCTTGCTCGGGCACCGAGGCCATGGCGACACGCTGCACCGCGTCGCCGTGCGATTGAAGCGAAGCGATCTGCGCACCCGGACCACCCGGCACGCCCTGCAGCTGCGGCACGACGATCCAGGTCAACGTAGCGGCCGCGGCAGCGACGGCAAAAGCCGGCACGACTCGCCGGCGCAGCCCGAGCAGACGGCGCGCGACCGATGCAGACGCGGCGGCGGGCGCCAGCACATGCGGCTCGCTTTCCAGACGCGCGGCAAACCCGCTCAGAAAGGCACTGCTCCGTGCGGGGCTGACTGCCAGATCGTCGGAACGTAACGCGTCGCCGATCAGGTGGTAGCTCGACCAGGCAGCGCGATCATCGCCGCCCAGTTCCGCAAGAAACTTGTCCAGATTCACATGCTCTTCGCCGAACAACTCACCGTCGACGAAAGCTGACAGACGCTCGCTGTGCGAGCCCGCTTGCGATTGCATCGAGACCGACCCCATGATGCTCCCCATCTTCCAAATACCCCGTAGTGACACCACTAATCCAGATATTGCACCGCTGCCCCGCCAAGCCGGCTGGACGCTCGGAAACGTCTACCAGCGCTTGCCTTCGGGTGTGTCAAGCAACGGTCGCAATTTTGCCGCAATGGCTTCGCGAGCGCGGAAAATTCGTGATCTGACTGTGCCAATCGGGCAACCCATCATTTCGGCGATTTCCTCGTAACTCAAACCCTCAATTTCTCGGAGAGTAATGGCGGTGCGCAATTCTTCCGGTAAAACCGCCATCGCAGCATTGACCGTCTCAGCGATCTGCTTGCTCATCAACATCGACTCAGGTGTGTTGATATCCCTTAGTTGGTCGGCATCGGAGAAAGTTTCAGCTTCTTCAGCATCCGCTTCGGTCGAGGTCGGCGCGCGCCGGCCCTGGGTGGCAAGGTAGTTCTTCGCGGTATTG
This sequence comes from Paraburkholderia sp. 40, assembly GCF_050434105.1. Taxonomy (NCBI): domain Bacteria; kingdom Pseudomonadati; phylum Pseudomonadota; class Betaproteobacteria; order Burkholderiales; family Burkholderiaceae; genus Paraburkholderia; species Paraburkholderia sp. 40. Next base: position 1,853,297 of record NZ_JBNPVY010000004.1, read on the forward strand.
ACCGCAATCCGGTACAACCACGTATAAAACGCCGACTCGCCGCGAAACTGCGGCAACGCGCGATACGCCTTGATAAAAGCGTCTTGCGCGACGTCTTCGACTTCGGCGGGGTCCCGCACGAGACGCGAGATCAGCCGGAGAATCTTGCGGTGGTATTTGGAGACCAGAAGCTCGAACGCGGCCTTGTCGCCCTTCTGGACGCGCTCGACCAGCACCTGATCAATTTCTTTTTCGCTCACCTGATAAATCCGTTAACTTAACTATAGGGCGCATGGCGGGGGACCATTGTAGCGTCCCCCTCGTGAGGGCACGTTACTACGGTAACAGCGGTTACAGTCGTTACAGTCAGGCGCCGGCCGCACGCCGGCCCAGCACGGAAAGTTCGCGGAAAATAGCGGACGGCAGCGCGTCCGCGGCGAGCAGCAGGGAGCGCCTGCGACCCGTCGGTGCGCGCATGAGGCCGCGCCTTCGACCACCCTCGGGATCGAGCTCAAGCACGAGCAAACGGCCGCTCCACTGCGCGCAACCGACCATGCGGCCCCGCGCGAGCAACTCACCCGCGTGGTTCCAGGCGGAAATCTCGCCCATCGCGACATGCAGCGCGATGGCCTGCGCCGCGTCATGCCTCGCCGCGCAGAGCATGAGCAGTGCTGCGACGGCGAGCGTCAACGGAGCGGCCTGCCAAGCGCCCACTCGCGGCGCGAGACAGGTATAAACGGCTAACGTCGCAATCAGCACGAACGCTCCCACCGCGGCACGCATTGCGATAGAGCGACGCAGCGTGATCCGCTGCGCTGCCCTACCCAACGTTGCCGGTGCGGGGGAAAGCGCCGGCGAAGCCGGCGTCGTGAACCGACGCGTCACCCGGGATCAGGCGATCAGGCGCGCTTGAACACCAGCGTGCCGTTCGTGCCGCCGAACCCGAACGAGTTCTTCAGCGCGACGTCGATCTTCATTTCCCGCGCGGTGTTCGCGCAGTAATCGAGATCACAGGCCGGGTCCTGGTTGAAAATATTGATGGTCGGAGGCGACACCTGGTGATGCACGGCGAGCACCGTGAACACCGACTCCAGACCGCCAGCGCCGCCCAGCAGGTGACCCGTCATCGACTTGGTCGAGTTGACGACCATGTTCTTCGCGTGGTCGCCGAACGCCCGCTTGATGCCGGTCGTTTCCGCCAGATCGCCGAGTGGCGTGGACGTGCCGTGCGCGTTCAGGTAGCTCTCACCTGATCGCCGTTGATGCCCGCGTTCTTCAGCGCTGCGAGCATGCAGCGGCGTGCGCCGTCACCGTCTTCGAGCGGCGCGGTCATGTGATACGCATCGCCGCTCATGCCGTAGCCGCCGATTTCCGCGTAGATCTTCGCGCCACGCGCCTTCGCGTGCTCGTATTCTTCGAGCACCATTACGCCGGCGCCTTCGCCCAGCACGAAGCCGTCGCGGTCCTTGTCCCACGGACGGCTCGCGGTAGCCGGATCGTCATTGCGTTGCGACAGCGCGCGCGCCGCCGCAAAGCCGCCGATACCGAGCGGCGACACGGTCGATTCCGCACCGCCCGCGATCATCACGTCGGCGTCGCCATATTCGATCAGGCGCGAAGCCTCGCCGATGCAGTGCAGACCGGTCGTACACGCGGTAACGATCGACAGATTCGGACCCTTGATGCCAAACTTGATCGACAGGTGGCCGGAGATCATGTTGATGATCGAAGCCGGCACGAAGAATGGCGAAATGCGACGCGGGCCGCGATTGAGCAATTCGGTTTGGGTGATTTCGATCATCGGCAGACCGCCGATGCCCGAACCGACCACCACGCCAATGCGCTCCGAATTCTCGTCGGTGACTTCGAGGCCGCTGTCCCGCATCGCCTGGATGCCCGCAGCCACGCCGTAATGGATGAACGTATCCATGTGGCGCGCTTCCTTACCGGGGATGTAGTCCTCGATATTGAAGCCCTTCACCTCGCCGGCGAAACGAGTCGAGAAGTTCGACGCATCGAACTTCGTGATATTTGCAATCCCAGGCTTGCCGGCGACCAGATTGGCCCAGCCATCGGCAACATTATTGCCAACAGGCGAAATCAGCCCCAGGCCTGTAACAACAACACGACGGCGGCTCACGGTAACCCCTTTTTCATAGATGACAAAAAGCAAAAGCCACAGCGGCCACAGGAATCGCCCTGTGTGCCCTGTGGCTGTTTAAGTCGGCAATCGCGCGGAAAGTTGCGCTGTCAACATCGCTGGCTCCCGCGTGGCAAGCGGCGCGACGTACGGTGTGCCAGTGGACACGCCCGATAGCGTCGACCCTGCTGGCGCCGGCAAGCCGCACGGCAGGGCGTCATGCGCGGCCCGTGCAGAAACGCAGGCGCGAATGACCTTAGGCCTTGACGTTTGCGCGAGCGTAGTCGATCGCTTGCTGAACGGTGGTGATCTTCTCGGCTTCTTCATCTGGAATTTCCATGCCGAATTCGTCTTCGAGGGCCATCACGAGTTCAACGGTGTCGAGCGAGTCGGCGCCAAGATCGTTCACGAACGACGCTTCGTTCTTGATTTCCGCTTCCGCAACGCCCAGTTGTTCCGCGACGATCTTCTTGACGCGCTGTTCGATATTGTCCATTACCCCTCCAAGGGAAAAGAAGTTCAAAAATACAGGTGCGCGCATTTTATCAGGTTTGACCCGGCAAAAAAGCGGCGCATCGGGTTCCTGTCAACGCATGCGCCTCGTGCTTTCCGCAAACGCATCAAGGCGCGGATAGTAACCGAAATTGGTTACTGCATATACATGCCGCCGTTCACGTGCAGCGTCGTGCCGGTGATGTAGCCCGCTTGCGGCGACGCGAGGAACGCGACCGCGTGCGCGATGTCTTCCGGGCTGCCGAGACGGCCGAGCGGAATCTGCGTTTTCAGCGCAGTCTGCTGCTCTTCGGGCAGCGCCTTCGTCATGTCGGTATCGATGAAACCAGGTGCCACGCAATTGACAGTGATGCCGCGGCTGCCGATCTCGCGCGCGAGTGCGCGCGTCATGCCCGCGACGCCGGCCTTCGCGGCCGCGTAGTTGATCTGCCCCGGGTTGCCGGCCGAGCCGACCACCGACGTGATGTTGATGATCCGACCGCCCTTCGCTTTCATCATCGGGCGCAGCACCGCACGCGACAGACGGAACACCGACTTCAGGTTGGTGTCGACCACGGCGTCCCAGTCGTCGTCCTTCATGCGCATCGCCAGTTGATCCCGCGTGATGCCGGCGTTGTTCACCAGCACGTTCAGCGCGCCGAATTCCTTGACGGTGCCGTCGATCAGCGCTTCGGCCGCGGCCGCGTCGTTGACGTCGAGCACCGCGCCGCGGCCGTTCACGCCCGCCGCCTTGAACGCTTCGGTGATCGCCGTCGCGCCGCTTTCGCTCGTCGCGGTGCCGATCACCGTCGCGCCCTGACGCGCGAGTTCCATCGCGATCGCACGGCCGATGCCGCGCGATGCGCCCGTCACGATTGCGATCTGCTTGTCGAGAGTCTTTTCCATCTGTCAGTCCGGATGCCCTTCAAATAGGGCTCATTGATTCTTGTTGATTCGTCTGTCGAGCAATGCCGCGCCAGCGCGGCATTGCTCGGTCGATACCCGTTCGCGAATGCGCGCTCAGTCTGCCGTCACGAGCTTCAGCGTTTCTTCGAGCGATGCCGGATCGAACACCGACGCGCCGACGAGATTGCCGTCGATGCGCCTGGTCAAACCCGCAAGGACCTTGCCCGGACCGCATTCGATCACGTGCGTGACGCCCTGCGCTGCCATTGCCTGTACGCATTCGACCCAGCGCACCGCACCAGCCGCCTGGCGCACGAGCGCGTCCTTGATTTTGGCCGGCTCGTTGACCACGGCGACGTCGACGTTGTTGATGACGGGAATCGACGGCACCTGCACCTCGATGCTCGCGAGGTATTCGCGCAATTGATCCGACGCCGGCTTGAGCAGCGACGAGTGGAACGGCGCCGACACCGGCAGCGGTAGCGCGCGCTTCGCGCCCTTCGCCTTCGCGACTTCGCAGGCTTTCTCGACCGCGGCTTTGTGGCCCGCGATCACGACTTGCGCCGGCGCATTGAAATTGACCGCTTCGACGACGCCCGCCGCCGACGCTTCCGCGCAGACCGCGCGCACCGTGTCGTCGTCGAGGCCGAGAATCGCGGCCATGCCGCCTTCGCCCACCGGTACCGCGGTTTGCATCGCCTGCGCACGGAAACGCACGAGCGGCACCGCGTCGCGGAACGCAAGCGCGCCGGCCGCGACGAGCGCCGTGTATTCGCCAAGGCTATGGCCGGCGACGAGCGCCGGCGCCGGGCCGCCCGCCTGCTGCCACGCGCGATAGATAGCGTAGGCCGCGGTCAGCATGACCGGCTGGGTATTGGTGGTGAGATTGAGATCTTCGGCGGGGCCTTCGGCGATCAGCTTGCCGAGGTCCTGGTTGAGTGCGTCGGAGGCTTCCTGAACCGTCTCACGCACGATCGCGTATTCGGCGAATGCGTTGAGCATGCCGACCGCCTGCGAACCCTGCCCAGGAAAAACGAACGCGAATTTCATATCGTCCCCAAAATCTGTTTGATCGGATGTGGCGGCCGGCCGCGGCTGCCAGATGGCGCGCGGTGTTATTCCGGCCGCACGGGCGCCGCCAGCGACGCCCCGGAATGCGTCGTCCCGCTCAGTAGCGGATGACCGACGCGCCCCACGTGAAGCCGCCGCCGACGCCTTCGATCAGCACGTTATGGCCGCGCTTGATGCGGCCGTCGCGCACCGCGACGTCGAGTGCAAGCGGAATGGACGCCGCCGACGTATTGCCATGCTCGCCCACCGTGACGACCATGCGCTCCTGCGGCAGGCCGAGCTTGCGGCAGGTGCTTTGCATGATGCGGATGTTGGCCTGATGCGGAATCAGCCAGTCGATCTGCTCGGGCTTCAGATCGGCTTTTTCCAATGCTTCGATCGCGACCTTCTCGAGCACGTTGACGGCAAGCTTGAACACCGCCTGACCGTCCATGTGCAGGAAGGCGCTGCCGGCGACCACGCCGCCATTCACGTTGCCCGGCGTGCACAGAATGTTCGAATGGCTGCCGTCCGCGTGCAGCGCGCTCGAAAGCACGCCCGGTGCGTCGGACGCTTGCAGGATCACGGCGCCGGCGCCGTCGCCGAACAGCACGCAGGTGGTGCGGTCGTTGAAATCGAGAATGCGCGAGAAAGTTTCCGCGCCGACCACGAGCGCCGTGCGATGCTGGCCGCTGCGAATCAGGGCGTCCACCGTCGCCACCGCATAGGCGAAGCCGGAGCAGACCGCCTGTACGTCGAACGCGGCACCGTGATTCTTGATCCTGAGCTTGTTCTGCAGCAGGCAGGCGGTGCTCGGGAACACGAAGTCCGGCGTGGAGGTGGCGACGACGATCAGGTCGATGGACTGCGGATCGATGTCCGCCGCTTCGATCGCTCGCTGCGAGGCGATCAACGCGAGGTCGCTGGTCGAGACGTCCGGCTCGGCGAAGTGACGCGCATGGATGCCCGTGCGCGCGACGATCCATTCGTCGCTCGTTTCAACGCCTTGCCTGGCGAGACGCTCAGCCAGATCCTGATTGGTGACGCGGTTGGGCGGCAGACAGCTGCCGGTGCCCAGCACGCGGGAGTAGATTGTGGATTGAGCCATTATGCCTTCGAGGATTGCGCAGCGTAGGGCTCGGCCGGCTGGCCTGCGATCGGGCTTGCGTGACCCGCACCGCTTGCGTCGCGCGCCGCCTGTTCGAGAGAACCCGCGTTCTCTTCCATCGCCCGCGCAAGGCGCTCCAGCACGCCGTTTTTGACGGCATCATACCCGCGTTTGATAGCCCACTCAAACGCGTAGGCATCGGCTGCACCGTGGCTTTTGATCACGAGACCGCGCAAGCCGAGCAGCGCGGCGCCGTTATATTGCCGATGATCGACGCGTTTCTTGAAGCGCATCAATACCGGCAGCGCGAGCACCGCCATCACCTTGGTCAGCCACGAACGGCCGAACTCTTCCTTGATGATGTTGGACAGCATCTGCGCGAGACCTTCCGAGGTCTTCAGCGCGACATTGCCGACAAAGCCATCGCAGACGATCACGTCTACGGTGCCCTTGTAGATGTCGTCGCCTTCGACATTGCCATGAAAGTTGAGTGTACTCGCACGCAGCAGTTCGCCGGCGCGCTTGATGATGTCGTTGCCCTTGATGACTTCTTCGCCGATGTTGAGCAGGCCGATGGTGGGCCGCTCTTTTCCTTCGAGCGCGGACACGAGCGCGTGCCCCATCTCGGCGAACTGCAGCAGATGCTGCGGCTCGCAGTCGACGTTGGCGCCCAGGTCGAGCATCATCGTATAGCCGGTGGGATTAGGCAGGGCAAACGCGATGGCCGGGCGTTCGATGCCCGACAGCGTTTTCAGCACATAGCGCGAGACCGCCATCAACGCGCCGGTATTGCCGGCGGAGATGCAGGCTTGCGCCTCGTCTTCCTTGACGCGGTTCAGCGCCACGCGCATCGACGAATCTTTTTTCTTGCGCAACGCGACCTCGACCGGGTCGTCCATCGCGACGACCTCGGTAGCAGGTACGACGGTCAGCGCCGGCAGATCCTGAGCCTTGAGCTTCTTCAGCTGCGCACGAATCGCACTTTCAATGCCGACGAGCAGCAACTGCGCGTCGGGATGCGAACGAACGAAGTTGACGGCAGCGGGAACGGTCACGGACGGGCCGTGGTCGCCTCCCATGCAATCTATCGTGAGCTTTACTGTCATGGAGTGCGACGAATTTCAGACACAAAAAAGCGGCAGTTGAATGCCGCCTTTTTGCCGAACCGGGAAAATGTCAAGCGAGCCGATCGCTACGCGAAACGCCACAGGGCGCATCGCAGTCAACGATTAGTCGTTTTTCGTCTTGACGACTTTCTTGCCGCGATAGTAGCCGTTCGGGCTAATGTGGTGACGCAGATGCACTTCGCCCGTGCTCGGCTCGACGGCCATCGGCGCTGCCGTCAGGAAATCGTGCGAACGGTGCATGCCGCGCTTCGACGGCGACTTCTTGTTTTGTTGAACTGCCATGACTAAAACTCCAAAAAATTTTCCGAATTCTAACACAGCCCGACGCGGACTTAACCACTGGCCGAATGGCCAATGCGCCCGCATCGCGCCCCCTGCAACTGTTTAGCGCTTCTTGCCGCCCGGTTCGTCGCGTTTCAGACTTTCGAGCGCCGCGAACGGATTGCGCCGCTCGCTGGACTGGTCCGGCTTGCTGGCATCGCCAGCTTCTTCCTGCGCGGCTTCGTCGCCCTCGCCTTCGCCTTCGCTACCGTCCGTGCCCGAGACAAGGCTCTCGTGCACTTCGGGACAGACCTCGTGTTTGGGCACGAGCGGCAAGGAAAGCAGCAACTCTTCTTCGATCAAGTCGATGAGATCGAACTGGCGCGAGCCGACGATCACCTCGACTTGATCCTCGTCCAGCGGAAACTCTTCGGCTTCCGCCTCCGTATTGACGATCCGGTAAGTTGCATCGACGTTGAACGCCTGCGAATACGGCGTCAAGCACCGCTGGCATTCGAGCCACGCGGCACCGTGAATCGCCAGCCGCAGATAAGGCTGGGAACCTTCGGTGCCATCGTCCTGCAATTCCGGCTGCGTCGTCCCTTCGGCCTGCCATGTGAACACGGTGTCGCGATCTGGCGCTTCCGCCGGGACTTCGTTTAACATGCGCGGCAGTTGCGAGACGCGCACGACACCCGCGGCCTGACGCCCGCTCCGCGCAAATTCGAACAGATCGAGTTCATGCGGGTCGGACAGACCTGCAGGTTTGCCAGGATGTTGAGTCATGTGCGCTCCTGCGTCGGCAAGCATGTTGCCGGGGTGATTCGCGAAGGATGATCAGATCCGCCGCGAAGATAATCCGGTGTGCGGGGCAGCCAGTGGGGCCCGCGGCCGTTGCGTTCACCCTGCCGGGCTTTTCTTCAACCTTCCGACTGCCGAAAGCCGCTGAACGCGCCGAGACCCTTCAAGTGCAAGCATACCGTGAAAAGCCCGAAATGATATCCGTTTTGTCTTTTCGAGTCAAACACTTAAGCCCGTACGTACGGGAGCCTCGCGCGACCCCGTACGACCCGCCGCTCCCGTTGCCCGCAAACTATGCCTGAATCCTCCAAACGCCCGCCACGCCTGATTCTGGCGTCGAGTTCGCGGTATCGCCGCGAGTTGCTCGAACGCCTGCGCGTGCCGTTCGACGTCGTCGTGCCTGCGATCGACGAAACCCCGCTCGCCGCCGAAACGCCCGAAGCCACTGCGCTGCGCCTCGCCGAAGCCAAAGCGCGTGCGGCCGCCCAAGGCCTCGCCGCCGACCAACACGCGCTCGTGATCGGCTCCGACCAGGTCGCCACCTACGACGGCCTGCAGATCGGCAAACCCGGCACGCACGACAGGGCACTCGCGCAATTGCAGGCGATGCGCGGCCGCGACGTTTTGTTTCACAGCGCGCTGTGTCTGTTCGACAGCGCGACGGACAGCGCGCAAACGATCGACGTGATCACCCGCGTGCGCTTTCGCGATCTGCCGGACGCGGCCCTCGACGCCTACCTGCACGCTGAAACACCGTACGACGTGGCCGGTAGCGCCAAATCCGAAGGGCTTGGCATCGCGCTGCTGGAGGCCATCCATTCCGACGACCCGACCGCGCTCGTCGGCCTGCCGCTTATCGCGCTGTCGCACATGCTGCTCGCGGCCAACTACCCGCTTTTGGGGGCCCGATGACCGGTACGCTCTATCTCATTCCCAACACGCTCGGCGAAGGCGACGCAAGCGCGCTCGATCTGGTGCTGCCCGCGCCCGTACGCGCCCGCGCCGCGTCGCTGCACTATTACATTGGCGAAAACGCCAAAACCACGCGCGCGTTCCTGAAGAAAGTCGGCCCCGATCGGCCGATTCAAGAAATCGAGATTCGCGAACTGAACGTCAATACGCCGGCCGGCGAAATCGACAAGCTGCTCGCGCCGCTGCTGTCGGGCACCGATGCGGGCCTCGTCTCCGAGGCTGGCTGCCCTGCAGTCGCGGACCCGGGCGCGCTGCTGGTGCGACGCGCGCACGAGCGCGGCGTAAAGGTTGTGCCGCTGGTCGGGCCGAGTTCGATTCTGCTCGCGCTGATGGCATCGGGGCTGAACGGCCAAAGCTTCGCGTTTCACGGCTACCTGCCCGTCGACGTCACCGAGCGCGCTAAACGTCTGCGCGAACTCGAGCAGCAGTCGCGCAAGAGCAAGCAAACGCAGATCTTCATCGAAACGCCGTACCGGAATCGCGCGCTGCTCGATACCTTGCTCGCGACCTGCGCGCCGTCGACGCTGGTCTGCGTGGCGGTCGATCTGACGCTGCCGAGCGAAGTGATCGCAAGCCGGAGCGTCGCCGACTGGAACAAGAAGGCGGAGATCGACCTGCATAAGCGGCCGGCGATTTTTCTGATTCTGGCGGCCTGAACGTAGGCACCGGCCAGGCAGCTGAGGGCGACCTGGGCCCGAAACTCACAACGCAAAGTCCGCGCGATCGGCCAAAACCGACCGCGCGGGCGGCCTTTTTGAACTGTGGATTCAACGCAGATTCATTTTCGCGCCGAGCGCCATCGCCCGAACCGCGCCGGCGCCGACGGCCGCGCCGAATTTGCGGGCAACGCGATCCGTAATGCTCTCTTTCACCGTGTAATCGATGATATCCGGCGCCTTGAAGATCTCCCGCGCGACGTAATCTGCATCGCCAAAGCCGTCCGCGAGTCCAAGTTCGACGCTCTTCTGCCCCGTCCAGAATAGACCCGAGAACATGTCCGGTGTCTCACGCAGACGCTTGCCGCGCCCTTGACGCACCGCGTCGATGAACTGCGCGTGGATCTGATCGAGCATAACCTGCGCATGTTCGTCCATCTTCGGCGTTTCGGGCGAAAACGGATCAAAAAAGCCTTTGTTCTCACCCGATGTGTGCAGTCGGCGCTGAATCCCCAACTTGTCCATCAGGCCGGTGAAACCAAAGCTGTCCATCAGCACGCCGATCGAACCGACGATACTCGCCTTGTCGACATAGATCTTCTCCGCCGCCGCGGCCGCGTAGTAGCCGCCGGACGCGCACATGTCGCCGACCACGACATATAGCGGAATAGACGGATATTTGCCGCGCAATCGCCGAACTTCGCTGTTGATAATGCCCGCTTGCACTGGACTGCCGCCCGGGCTGTTGCAATAAAGAATCACGCCGGCTGTGTCGGAATCTTCAAACGCGGAATCGAGTGCAGTGTTGATATCTTCGGCGTTCGCACGCGCATCCGTTGCGATCTCGCCATCAAGCGAAACCATTGCCGTATGACGGCCAGTCGTGGCGACCCGCTCGCCCGAGAAGTTCAGCGCACCCCATACCGCCAGCGCGAGCACTGCGAGGAACAGGAAGCGGAAGAAAATCCGCCAACGTCGCGCGGCGCGTTGCTCGTTGATCGCGGCGAGCGCGATGCGCTCGAGCGCGGCCCTTTCCCAGCCGGGCTGGTCGGCGGATGCACGGGAGCCGCCTCCCGAGGCAGGATCCTTTTCGGGGGTCAAATTGTCGGACATGCGGACAGTGGAAAATTGGAAGAGGAAATCAGCGCGTAACCGGCAGCAAATCGCCGTCAGGCAGCCAGAATACCGCACGGCCCTCGAGCGTATCGCGTTCCTCGACCTGCACGGGACGCAATCTGCCCCCGCGACACGGACCACCGACGCATTTGCCAGTATCCGGCGCGTAAATCGCGCCATGTGTCGCGCACATCAAGTATAAGCCGGACGATTCGAAGAACTGCCCTTCCTGCCAGTCGAGCTCCATCGGCACATGAGCGCAACGGTTCAAATAGCCGTAGGCGCAGCCATCATAGCGGACAAAAAACACCACGGCATCCTGCCCGCCGAGCCGCGCGTCGCGCCGGATGCCGTCGCCACCGTCGACCAGCTCGTCGGCCGCGCAAATGCGCACTGCCTGCGCAGCCGCGGCAGTAGCAGTACCCACGCCGTCGGCGCTCATGCGTTCTCCCGCAACCAACCGGACAGATCGCTGATGCTCGACGCCACGAACTTCGGTGACATCGCATTCAGCGAATTCGCCGGATGCGCGCCATAAGTCACGCCAATGCCCGCCACGCCGGCGTTGAGCGCCATCTGCAGATCGTGTGTCGTATCGCCGATCATGACCGTGCGCGCCGTATCCTGCCCCAATTCGCGAGTGAGCTCGTGCAGCATGGCCGGATGCGGTTTCGAGAAGGTTTCGTCAGCGCAGCGCGTGCCGTCGAACAGGCTCGTCAGGCGCGCCTGGTCAAGCGCGCGATTGAGCCCGACGCGGCTCTTGCCGGTCGCGACCGCGAGCAGATAGCCGACGTCGCGCAACTCCTGGAGCATCTCGCGCACGCCGGGGAACAGCTCCGTAGTCTGGTCTTTTACAAGAAAATGGAAGCGGTAACGCTCAGAAAGCCGCGGGTAGTCAGCCGGATCGAGCGTCGGCGCGGCAATCTGCAGCGCGTCGCGCAGGCCGAGGCCGATGACGTAGCTCGCGGCTTCGTCCGCGGGAACCGGCAGGCCGAGATCGCGGCACGCCGCCTGGATGCTGCGCGTGATATGCGCGGTGGAATCCATCAGCGTGCCATCCCAGTCAAACACGATCAGATCGAATTGCTCTCTAGCCATGCAAGGTCGTCTCCGGGTTGAACCCAGTGCGCAGTTCGTTGAGTTGTTCTATAAAGCCGCGGCAGTCGGCAGGCAGCGGTGCCTCCAGCTGCAGCGGCGCGCCCGTCGCAGGATGCGTGAGCTTGAGCCGGTAAGCGTGCAGAAACATCCGCTTGATGCCGGGCTTCGCGTTGGCGCGCGCAAGCGCCTTGTTCAGCGCGAAATCACCATATTTGGCGTCACCGACGATCGGTAGTGCCAGATGCTGCAGATGCACGCGAATCTGGTGCGTACGCCCCGTCTTCAGTTCCGCCTCCAGCAGCGCATATTCCGGCCAGCGCTCGACCAGATTGAAGATCGTGTGCGAAGCGAGGCCATCGACCTGCACGCGCACGCGGCGCTCGCCGTCGGCGGTCAGGTACTTGTGAAGTGGCTCCTTTACCACGCGGCGGCGACCCCAGTCGCTCGCCCATTCGCCGTGCACGCAAGCGTAGTAGCGCTTGTCCATCCGGTTATCGCGAATCTGCTCGTGCAGATTGACGAGCGCCGCGCGCTTCTTCGCGAGCATCAGGATGCCCGAGGTCTCTCGATCCAGTCGATGCACCAGTTCCAGGAATTTCGCCTGCGGCCGCGCCTCGCGCATCTGCTCGATTACACCGAACGCGACGCCGCTGCCCCCGTGGACCGCAACGCCAGCCGGCTTGTCGATCACGAGCAGATGCTCGTCTTCGAACAGGATGTGAAAGCCCGGCGCGGGCACGGGCACGCGGGCTGCGGCCTGATTCGGCTGCGCGACGCGGATCGGCGGCACACGCACCAGATCGCCCAGTTCGAGCCGGTACTGCGCGTCGATCCGGCCCTTGTTCACGCGCACTTCACCGCTGCGCAGGATGCGATAAATATGGCTTTTCGGCACGCCCTTGCAGACGCGCAGCAGGAAATTGTCGATGCGCTGACCAGCCGACCGGTCGTCGATTTCGATCAGCGAAACCTGGTCGCTTGAAACCGAGTCTTCGACCGCGCCTGCAACCGATCTCTGGGATGTTTTGCCTAACTCTTTCATTCTGAATATAATTTGCCCAGCAGTCCGCGACGGCCGGCGCAGTGTCCGGAATGCGGGCGGATTGCGCGAGCGCAAGCGATAAACCGTTATTTTACTTGCGCCGGGGTCTGGTTGCTCGCCCTGAAAATGAGATGCAACAAGTTGCACGCACGAAGTCAGCTCCCGGCAGGGACGGCGCCCGCAGGCGCGTTCGGTCAAGGTCGGCTTCGACGGTAACGGAATTTTGGTAAAAAAGAATTTAGCTTTCAGCTTCGTGATCCGGGTGGTATGACGCCCAGCTGGACGAAGCTGCAAGTCGCGAAAATACGGCGTGCGCCCAAGGCGTCTTGTAGAAAGTACAAGATATGGCGACGTCAAAAGAAGGCGAGACACCCCCAGCAGGAAAAGACGCGCCGCCTGCGCGAACTTCCCGTTGCGGCATGACCGCGGACTTCGGCCCTTCGCTCGCGCGCCCAATTGGCGCGCCGGCTTCAGAGGGCGAAGACTTATGAAGGTCTGCTGGCTAAACGCGGCGTGTCAGGCCATGATTTGAAGCCGTGTTCGCATGTGCCCTGCGGCACCGTGCCCTTTTTTATCGGGCTGGGCCCTCTCAGGCAATTCTCCCGCCATCTTTCCCGCTCCAGCGTGTTTGTGAAAACACAAAAAGACGCGGCACGCCTACTCTCCCCGCTCTCGCGACTGACAACCGCGCAGCTGGGCTGGCGAGGCCGTTCTGGAGCCGTTCAATGAAACGAATGTTGTTCAACGCGACGCAGCAGGAAGAACTGCGCGTCGCCATCGTCGATGGGCAAAAACTCATCGACATCGATATCGAAACCGCCGGCCGCGAACAGCGCAAAGGCAATATTTACAAGGGCATCATCACGCGCATCGAGCCGTCGCTCGAGGCCTGCTTCGTCAACTACGGCGAAGACCGTCACGGCTTCCTGCCGTTCAAGGAAGTCGCCCGCCAGTACTTCCGCGATGGCGTCGACATGCGTTCCGCACGCATCCAGGACGCACTGAAGGAAGGTCAGGAACTGATCGTCCAGGTCGAAAAGGAAGAACGCGGCAACAAGGGCGCAGCCCTGACCACGTTCATCTCGCTCGCCGGCCGCTATCTGGTGCTGATGCCGAACAACCCGCGCGGCGGCGGCGTGTCGCGCCGGATCGAAGGCGACGACCGTCAGGAACTGCGCGAAACCATGGCGCAGCTGCAACTGCCGGAAGGCATGAGCATCATCGCGCGCACGGCCGGCATCGGCCGCAGCGCCGAAGAGCTGCAATGGGATCTGAACTACCTGATGCAGCTGTGGCGCGCAATCGAAGCCGCGTCGCAAAGTGGCACGGCCGGCCAGCCGATGCTGATCTATCTCGAATCGAGCCTCGTGATCCGCGCGATTCGCGACTACTTCCAGCCCGACATCGGCGAAATCCTGATCGACACGACCGAAATCCATGACCAGGCCCGCGCCTTCATGGACATCGTGATGCCGGACAACGTCGGCAAGGTAAAGCGCTATCACGACGACGTGCCGCTCTTCTCGCGCTTCCAGATCGAGCACCAGATCGAAACCGCGTACTCGCGCACCGTGCCGCTGCCGTCGGGCGGCGCGATCGTCATCGACCACACCGAAGCGCTCGTCGCGATCGACGTGAACTCGGCGCGCGCCACCAAGGGCGCGGACATCGAGGAAACGGCCGCGCGCACGAACCTCGAAGCCGCCGACGAAGTCGCCCGCCAGCTGCGTCTGCGCGACCTGGGCGGCCTGATCGTGATCGACTTCATCGACATGGAATCGGCCAAGAGCCAGCGCGAAGTCGAACAGCGCCTGAAAGACGCGCTCAAGCACGACCGCGCCCGCGTCCAGATGGGCAAGATCTCGCGCTTCGGCCTCATGGAGCTGTCGCGTCAGCGTCTGCGTCCGGCGCTGTCGGAAGGCAGCCATGTGACGTGTCCGCGCTGTAACGGCACGGGCCACATCCGCGATACCGAATCGTCCGCGCTGCAAGTGCTGCGGATCATTCAGGAAGAAGCGATGAAGGAAAACACCGCGGCGATCCACTGCCAGGTGCCGGTCGAAGTGACCGCCTTCCTGTTGAACGAGAAGCGCGCCGAAATCAACAAGATCGAGTCGCGTTTCAAGGTCAACGTCGTGCTGATCCCGAACAAGCACCTCGACACGCCGCACTACAAGCTCGAGCGTCTGCGTCACGACGACGCGCGCCTCGACGAGCCGCGCGCATCGTGGAAGATGGCCGAAGAAGCGGCCCGCGAACTCGAATCGGAAACCGGCTACAGCAAGCGCGCTGAGGAAGTGAAGCCGAAGCAGGAAGCGGCGGTCAAGGGCATCACGCCCGAGAAGCCCGCGCCGAGCGCGCCGGTCCGCCCGGCGGCTACCCCCGCTCCGGTCGCGGTGACGCCGGCCAGCGGCGGCTTCATCGGCTGGCTGAAGAATCTCTTCGGCATGCAGCCGGCTGCTCCGGCACCCGCGGCGCCGGCCACCACCGACAAGCAGGCCCGTCCGCAACGCGGCGAGCGCGCCGAGCGCGGTGAGCGCACGGGCGAGCGCGGCGGCGATCGCAACCGCAATCGCCGTGGCGGCGCAGGCGGTCGCGACGCGGCAGCGCGTGGCGAAGGCGTGACCGGCGGCCGTCAGGCGCAAGGTCAGCAGCCGTCGCCGCGTCGCGAGGAACGCGAAGGCCGCGAGGCACGCGAGGGCCGCGAACCGCGCGCGCCGCGTGAGCAACGCGAACCGCGTGAGGCGCGTGAAGGCCGTGAACTGCGTGAGGCTCGGGAGCCGCGTGAAGCGCGTGAACCGCGCGAGGCTCGCGAACGCGACACCCGCGGCGCCGAGCGCGCGGAAGCCGTCGAAGGCACGGCACGCGGTGAGCGTCGCGAGCGTGGCGAGCGTGGCGAGCGCGCTGAACGCGTCGAGCGTGGCGAGCGTCGCAAGCCGCAGGCGGAAGCCGTCTCGGCGCTGACGCAAACCGACACGCAAGCTGCCGACGAACTGGCGCACATCCGCGCCGCAGCGGGTGAAAATGGCGTGCCGGTCGATCAGGAAACAGTCGCACGTGACGGCGAAGAGCGTCGTCGTCGCCGCCGCGGCCGTCGTGGTGGTCGTCGCGAGCGTGAAGAGGACGTGAATGGCAATCTCGCGGCGGATGTCGCGGAAGCAGAAGGCGACAACGTTGCCGCCAGCGACGAAGCGCCGGTGCGCACCCAGCAGCCGGTCGAGCACACGCCTGCAGTCAGCGAAGCGAAGGAAGTGACCCCGGTCGAAGTGGTGGTCGCCGCTGTCGCAACGGAAAGCGCCGTCGTGGCCGAACTGCATGCGGCAGCCGAAACGCCGGCTCTCGCCGCGGAGAATGCCGCGAAGACCGAAAAGGTCGTGCCGGTGGAAGAGGCCCCGGCGGCGTCGATCGAACCCGTGGCGGCGGAGCCGGCTATCGAAGCGCCAGCGCAGGCAGAGCAAGCCGCGTCGGCCGCGAGCGAACCGGTTACGCCGGCCGCTTCGGTCGAACCCGCCGCGCATGCCGAATCCCCGGCAGTCGAGCCGGCCCTGGAAGTGCAGCCGACCGTCCCGACCGAACCGCGAGCCGTCCCGGCTGCGCTCGACACCGCGGCTCCGGCCACGATCGTCGAAGCGCCGGCAGCCGTGCCGGCACCGCAGGCCGAAATCGTCGAGCCGCAACCGGTCGTCGCAACGGAACCGGCCGTGGTCGAACCGGCGCCCGTCGCCGCGGCCCCGCAGCCGGCCCCCGTCCGCAGCGCAGCCCCCGCCGCCGCATCGGCCGACGCCTTGCAGCCGATCCTCGAGCAGGCTGGCCTGACCTGGGTGAACACCGACGCCGACAAGCTGCGTGCCGCGCAGGAAGCGGCGGCGCAGACGGTCAAGCCGCCGCGCGTGATCCGTGAGCGCAAGGCGCTGCCGCCAGTCGACCACGCGCCGATGCAACAGGTCGAAACGATCAAGCATCCGCAGTAAGCCGCGTCGTTGTTCGTGAAAAAGCCCGCCCTTTCCGGCGGGCTTTTTCTTTAGGCGGTCATTTGTCGCCGCGAGCCGCGCCGCTCCGCTCCCCGTATACCCCGACAACGTCCGTCGCGCACCTGCCGCCACCGGCATTTCCGATAGAATCAATCATCCCGGTCCGTTAAAGCACCTGACGAAGCATTTCATGTCACGACGCATCATTCCTGTTGCCGATCTCAGCGCAGCGCCGGTCATCACCGGCCCAGTGCAGACACCTAGCGGCGTGCTGCACGATGCGCTCGCGCGTCCGCTGCACGATCTGCGCATCTCGGTGACGGACCGCTGCAACTTCCGCTGCGTGTATTGCATGCCGCGCGCAGTGTTCGACAAGGACTATGCTTTCCTGCCGCACAGCGCGTTATTGAGTTTCGAGGAAATCGAGCGGCTCGCGCAGTTGTTCGTCGCGCATGGCGTCGAGAAAATTCGCCTGACCGGCGGCGAGCCGCTACTGCGCAAGAACCTCGAATTCCTGATCGAACGGCTCGCCCGGTTGACCACGCCTGCGGGCCGTCCGCTCGATCTCACGCTGACCACCAACGGCTCGCTGCTCGCGCGCAAGGCGCGCAGCCTGAAGGACGCCGGCCTCACGCGCGTGACCGTCAGCCTCGATGCGCTCGACGATGCGCTGTTCCGCCGCATGAACGACGCCGACTTCGCGGTCGCCGACGTGCTCGATGGCATCGCCGCCGCGCACGCGGTCGGGCTCGCGCCGGTCAAAGTAAACATGGTCGTCAAACGCGGTACCAACGACGGCGAAATCGTCCCCATGGCGCGTCATTTCAAAGGCACGGGCGCGGTGCTGCGCTTCATCGAGTACATGGACGTCGGCACCTCGAACGGCTGGAACATGACCGAAGTGCTGCCTTCCGCCGACGTCGTCACGCGCATCGCCGAGCATCTCCCGCTGGTGCCGCTCGAAGCGCACAGCGCCGCCGAAACTGCGCAACGCTGGGGTTATGTCGACGGCGGCGGCGAGATCGGCGTCATTTCGAGCGTCACCCGCGCGTTCTGCGGCAATTGCACGCGCGCGCGTTTGTCGACCGAGGGCAAGCTATACCTGTGCCTGTTCGCATCGACCGGACATGACCTGCGCGCGCTGTTGCGCGGCGGTGCGAGCGATGCCGGGATCGCCACCGCCATCGCCGAAATCTGGCATGGCCGCGGCGACCGCTACTCGCAGCTGCGCGGCAGCCAGCCGGCCGATCAGGGCGAGCCGGCCAAGCGTCGCGTGGAAATGTCCTACATCGGCGGCTGAGCGGCCGACGCATGTCCATCCCCCGCGAACAGATCACTGGCCTCGTGCTCGCGGGCGGGCGCGGCACGCGCATGGGCGGCGTCGACAAGGGGTTGCGGCCGCTGCACGGCGAACCGCTCGCCGCTCACGTGCTGCGGCGCCTCGCGCCGCAGACCGGCCCGCTGATGATCAGCGCGAACCGCCATCCCGACACCTATGCGGCGCTCGGCGCGCCATATCGCGCAACGCTCGTCGCCGACACCCTCCCCGACTTTCCCGGCCCGCTCGCCGGCATGCTCGCCGGACTGCGCGCCGCCGGCACGGCGTACCTGCTGAGCGCGCCCTGCGATTCGCCGTGGCTACCGGCCGACCTCGCCGCGCGCCTCGCGGATGCGCTCGACGCGAACCACGCCGACATCGCAACGGCCACCACCGTCGACACCGGTGGAGAAATCTCCCTACACCCGGTATTCGCGCTGATGCGCACCGCCGTCGCGGACGACCTGGCCGCGTTTCTGGCCTCCGGCGAGCGCAAGGTCCGCGCGTGGTACGCGCGCCACAAGACGGTCGAAGTCGTCTTTGCCGACGAGCGCGCGTTCTACAATGCCAACTCGTTACAAGAACTCGCCGACCTCGAACGCAATCGGGGCCCCGGCTGACATCCGCTCCGGCCGCACGGCAACAGCCGCGCCCGTCACCGGTCGCGACGCCCAGCCATTCATGACCACGCTCAACGACTTTTCCCGCTGCGTCGCGCAGTACGATCCTCATGCGCTACCCGTCCCGGCCGCTCAGGCGATCGTCCGGCAGTGGGCGACGCCGGTCGCGGCCGTCGAGCGCTTGGCGTTGCGCGATGCACTCGACCGCGTGCTAGCCGCCGACATCGTGTCGCCGATCGACGTGCCCGCGCACGACAACTCCGCGATGGACGGCTACGCGTTCAATCACGCGGCGCTCGCGGCCGGTATGCGAGGCGGCGCGGACAGCGTCGAGCTGACGGTCGCCGGCAAGGCGCTCGCCGGTCATCCGTTCACGGGCCGCGTCGCGGCGAACCAGTGCGTGCGCGTGATGACGGGCGCCTGCATGCCTGCCGGTTGCGACACCGTCGTGCCGCAGGAACAGGTGGAGCGCGACGGTGCGGATTCCACGTCGATCCGCTTCGCCGCCAGCGCGGTGGCGGCGGGCGCGAACCGCCGCCGCGCCGGCGAAGATCTCGCGCGCGGCCACGTCGCGCTGCATGCCGGCCGCATCGTGCGCGCGTCGGACCTCGGCCTGCTCGCGTCGCTCGGCATTGGCGAAGTCAGCGTGCGGCGGCGTTTGCGCGTCGCGTTCTTTTCGACCGGCGACGAACTGCGCTCGCTCGGCGAGCCGCTCGACGCGGGCTCGGTCTACGACAGCAACCGCTACACGCTGTTTGCGATGCTGCGGCACCTGAACATCGACGCGCTCGATCTCGGCGTCGTGCGTGACGAGCCGGCCGCGCTCGAAGCCGCGCTGCGCAGTGCCGCGGCCAACGCCGACGTGGTGCTGACTTCGGGCGGCGTGTCGGTGGGCGAAGCGGACTTCACGAAGCAGCTGCTACAGACCTTCGGCGACGTCGCCTTCTGGAGTCTCGCGATGCGCCCCGGCCGGCCGCTCGCGTTCGGCCGCCTGTGGTCCGGCGCACAGCCCGGGCTCGGCAAACCTGCGCTATTCTTCGGCCTGCCCGGCAATCCGGTCGCCGTGATGGTGACGTTCTATCAGATCGTGCGCGAAGCGCTGCTGCTGATGGCCGGCGCGACGCCGCGGCCGCTGCCGGTGATTCACGCGACGAGCCGCGTGGCGGTGGGCAAGCGCGCGGGCCGCACCGAATTCCAGCGCGGCATCGCCGTGCAGGACGCGCACGGACACTGGCACGTGAGCCCGACCGGGTCGCAAAGCTCAGGCGTGCTGAGCTCGATGAGCGAAGCGAACTGCTTCATCGTGCTCGGCCACGACGAGGGCGACATCGACGTCGGCGATCGCGTGTCGATCATGCTGTTCGACGGGCTCATCTGACGTTCCAGGCGGCGCATCGATCGCACGACATCGGCACCGCAGCAGCACTTCATCGACACTCCACCCACTATCACTACTACGACACACGGGTTTGACTTACATGAAAAAACAGATCTCGTTCATCGCACCAGGACAGACGGCCAAAGCGCTGATCCTCGTGTATCTGACGTTCTCGGTGCCGATCGTGCTGCTCGGCGTGGTGGTCGCGTTCGTGCGCTATGGCTCGGTCGAGCTGAGCACGGTGTTCAGCGCGCTGCTGCTGAACGCGATCCTCGGCTTCGTGCTGTTGTGGATCGCGTGCCACGCCTACAACTGGGTCGCGTCGCGCTTCGGTGGTATCGAAATCCATCTGGCTGACGCACCGGAAGAAGCGTAATGCCCGCGACGATCCGCGCCGCCAAGCCCACGGATACCGGCGCGATCTTCGCGCTCACCTACGAACTCGCGCAGTTCGAGAACCTCACGCACATCTTCGTCGCGACGGAAGATAGCCTGCGCGACGCGCTGTTCGGCGCGCGGCCGTCGATCGAAGCGCTGGTTGCCGAAGACGCGGGGAGCATCGTGGGCTATGCACTGTTCTTCCACAATTTTTCGAGCTTCGCGGGCCGCCGCGGGCTCTATCTCGAAGACGTCTACGTGCCGCCCGCGCAGCGGGGCAGCGGGCTCGGCACCGCGCTTCTGCGACACGTCGCGGCACTGGCCGTGGAGCGGCAATGCGCGCGCTTCGAGTGGACCGTGCTCGACTGGAATCAGCCGGCGATCAGCTTCTATCAGAAGATGGGGGCGACGGTGTTGCCGGACTGGCGCGTCGTGCGCGTGACGGGCGATGCGCTGGCGCGGCTGGCTGCAAGGGCGTGAATTCCAGCGCCTCGCCCCTCATTGCTCATCAGGCTCCACATTCGACAGCGCATCGCCGATCAACCCGCTCGCCTCGTCGCCCGGTAACGCCTCGACGTCGCGCAGCTTGCGGTTCATCATGCGCGTGCGCGTTTCCGCGGCCTCGATCGAACGCGTGACGGTTTCGAGCTGCGCCTTGGTCTTCGCGAGCACGTCGCCGAATTTGCCGAACTCCGTCTTCACCGCGCCGAGTACCTGCCACACCTCGCTCGAACGCTTTTCGATCGCGAGCGTGCGGAAACCCATCTGCAGACTATTGAGCAACGCGGTCAGCGTGGTCGGCCCCGCAATCGTCACGCGATAGTCCCGCTGCAGCTGATCCGTGAGTCCCGGTCGGCGCAGCACTTCCGCGTACAGGCCTTCGGTCGGCAGGAACAGCAGCGCGAAGTCGGTCGTATGCGGCGGCGCCACGTACTTCTCCGCGATCGTGCGCGCCTCCGCGCGAATTCGCACTTCGAGCGCGCGCGATGCTTCCTCGACCGCGACCGGATCGGCGCGCTCCTGCGCTTCGATCAGCCGCTCGTAGTCCTCGCGCGGGAATTTGGCGTCGATCGGCAGCCATACCGGCGTATTCGCGCCGCCGGGCTCCGGCCGCCCCGGCAGACGAATCGCGAACTCCACGCGATCGGCGCTCTTCGGCACCGTCGCGACGTTCTTCGCGTATTGATCGACGGTCAGCAGTTGTTCGAGCAAGGCTTCGAGTTGCACTTCGCCCCACGTGCCGCGCGTCTTCACGTTGGTCAGCACGCGCTTCAGATCGCCGACGCCGGCCGCCAGCGTCTGCATTTCACCGAGGCCGCGATGCACCTGTTCGAGCCGGTCGGACACGAGCTTGAACGACTCGCCGAGACGCTGCTCAAGCGTTGCGTGCAGTTTTTCGTCCACGGTACGGCGCATTTCCTCGAGCCGCGTCGCGTTGTTCGCCTCGATGTCCTTCAGACGCTGCTCGATCGTCGCGCGCACTTCGGCGAAGCGCCGGTCGTTCGCCTCGGTTAGTTGCCCGAGTTGCAGGCTCAGCGTGTCGCCGAACTGCTTCAGCGAGCGGCCCTGCTCGTCGCGCGCCTGCTGCGCCTGTGCCTGCAGGCTGTGACGCACGGCGTCGAGCTGTTGCGCGAAGCCGTCGATCTTGCCGCCCTGCACCGTCGTCATGCTGCTGAACTGCGCGGCGAGCGTCTGCTGAAAATGCGCGAAGCCGCTGCTTTGCTCGGTGCGCGACACGCGCGCGGTCTCGGCGATGTCGTTGCGCAGTTGCCGCTCGAGCCGCTCGGCGGTATGCGCCTGCGCGTCGACAACGGCATCGACGCGTTCGTTCAGCATCTCGAACTGTTCGCGCTGCTCCGTGCGGTCGTGACCGCGTAGCAGCAAGGCCAGTGCGATCACGAGGGCAACCGCCAGCACCGCGACGGCCGCCACCAGAATCATTGTCATGAACGCGCCTTGCCGATCACGTCGGGGTTGATCGGATTCGGCGGCTGACCGGCGCGCGGTCCTGCGCCGAGGCCGGCGATCAGGTTGTCCGCGGCGAGATTCGCCATGGCGCGGCGCGTGGTTTCGGTCGCGCTCGCGATGTGCGGCGTCAGCACGACGTTCGGCACGTTCAGCAGCGCCGGGTGCAGCTGCGGCTCGCCTTCGAACACGTCCAGACCGGCCGCCGCGATGCGCCTGTCACGCAGCGCGTCGGCCAACGCCGCATCGTCGACGATGCCGCCGCGCGCGATGTTGGTGAGCGTCGCGCTCGGCTTCATCAGCGCCAGTTCGGCCGCGCCGATCGTGTGGTGGTTGCCTTTGTTGTACGGCAGCACCAGCACGACGTGGTCGGCGCGCCGCAGCAGATCCTCTTTCGACACGTACTCCGCGTTCAGCTCGGCCTCTATTTGCGGCGCGACGCGCGAGCGATTGTGATAGAGGACCCGCATGTTGAAGCCCTGCGCGCGCCGCGCGAGCGCCTGGCCGATGCGGCCCATGCCGATCACGCCGAGCGTCGAACCGTATAGGTCGTTGCCGAGGAAGCCATCGTAGCTCCACTTCTGCCAATGTCCGGCGCGCAGCCAGTGCTCCGATTCGGCGATGCGGCGCGCGGCGGCCATCATCAGCGCCCAGCCGAAATCGGCGGTCGATTCGTTCAGCACGTCCGGCGTGTTGGTGCCGAGTACGTTCGCCGCGTTGAACGCGGCCATGTCGAAGTTGTTGTAGCCGACCGCCATGTTCGACACGACGCGCAGACGCGGCGCCGCGGCGAGCACGCCCGCGTCGATCATCTCGCCGGCCGTCAGCGCGCCGTCCTTGTCCGCGAGACGGCGCTTCAGTTCGTCGGCGGGCAACACGTCGCCCTCGTTCCAGTCGACGTCGAAGTACTGCTTGAGCTGGTCGATCACGTCGGGAAAGATCGAACGGGCAACGAGGATTTTCTGCAATGCAAGTCTCCGTATCGCACGTCGAGGGATTGTCTCGGCGTTGCAGAGTCAGCGTTCAAAAAAGAGCCAGCCAGTCAGCGCGAACAACGGCAGCAGCACCGCGCCGGACCAGCCCAGATACGCAAAAAAGCTCGGCATGCGCACGCCGCGCGATTGCGCGATCGCCTTCACCATGAAGTTCGGCGCGTTGCCGATGTAGGTGTTCGCGCCCATGAACACGGCGCCGGCCGAAATCGCCGCGAGCGTGGTCGCGCCGGTGGTCATCAAGGTCTGCGCATCGCCGCCGGCCAGGTTGAAGAACACGAGGTAGGTCGGCGCGTTGTCGAGAAACGAAGATAGCAGGCCGGTCGCCCAGAAGTACATGATGTCGCGCGGCTCGCCTGACGGATCATTGACCAGATGGACGATGCCCGCGAACGCGCCGGCTTCTCCCGCGCGCAGGATCATGATGACCGGCACGATCGTCACGAAGATGCCGGCGAACAGTTTGGCGACTTCCTCGATCGGCGCCCACTTGAAGTCGTTGCCCGCGCGGGCCGCGCGCGGTGTCCACGCGAGCGATAGCAGCGTGACGGCGATCAGCGCGGCGTCGCGCACGATGTTTTGCAACGCGACGTGCGTGCCGAGCACGTCGAATGTGATTTGCGGGCGCCAGAGTCCGCTCATCAGCACGAGCGCGATCACCGCGGCGAGCAGCACGAAATTGATCTTGCCGTCGATGCCGAGCGGCGCGCCGTCGGGCGTCGGATCGAGGAAAGCCGAACGCACTTCCTCGCGCTGGTGAAAGTAGTACGAGTCGAGTGCATAGAAAACGGCAAGCAGCAGGCCGCTCACGAACAGCATCGGGGGCGCGAGATGCGTAGTGGTCCAGAAAAAGCTCACGCCTTCGAGAAAACCGAGGAACAGCGGCGGGTCGCCGAGCGGCGACAGCGCGCCACCGACGTTCGCGACGAGGAAGATGAAGAACACGACCACGTGGGTCACGTGGCGGCGATTGTCGTTTGCGCGCAGCAACGGGCGGATCAGCAGCATCGCCGCGCCGGTCGTACCCATCACGCTCGCGAGCAAGGTGCCGAGCGCGAGAATCGCGGTGTTCAGACGCGGTGTGCCATGCAGGTTGCCGCCCACGCAGATGCCGCCCGCGACGGTATAGAGCGCGGTCAGCAGGATGATGAACGGGATGTACTCGTCGAGCATGGCATGCGCGAGCGCGCCGAGCGCCGCGCTCGCGCCGAAGCTCACGGCAAACGGCACGATGAACGCGAGCGCCCACGCCGCGGCGATCTTGCCGAAGTGGTGATGCCAGAGGGCTGGCGCGATCAGCGGAAAGATCGCGATCGACAGCAGCACACCCGCGAAGGGCAAGCCCCACAACGCCGACAAGCGCGCGCCGTCGAGCGTCTCAGCCTGCACGGACGGCGAGCACAGCGCAAGCATCGACGCAACGGCGAGCCACCGGCCCGCGCGGCCGGCCTGCGAATTCATGCCGAGACAGGCCGCGCGACGGCTTGCAACCGCACGCACGACAGATATCGCGTGTGTCGCGTATGCGCTGGCACGCCGCCGCGCGACGCGTTCAAGCATCCTGCACGACGATCGCATGCACCCGATAGGGGCCGTGCGCGCCCAGCACGATGGTCTGCTCGATGTCGCCGGTGCGCGATGGTCCCGACACGAAATTGACCGCGCGCGGCAGCTCGCCGCGTTCCTTGCGGATCAGGTCGAACGCCTCTTCATGACCCGCGACGATGCGCGAGCCCGGCACGATCGCGATGTGCGTCTCCGGCAGCAGCCCGGCCGACGCATACGTCTCGGGACCGGACAGCAACACGAGCGTGCCGGTCTCCGCGGTCGCGCAGAAACAGCCGGTGAGACCGACCACGTCATTGTCTTGCGGTTTGCGATATTCGACGGCGAGGCCGGCTGCGGCCCACGGCAGATCGCGCAGCGTTTGCCACGCGATGGCCTGCAACGGCAAACCGTGTTGCGTCAGATAGCGATGCGCGGCGGCGGGTACATCGGCGAAGGTCTGAACGGTGTCGACAGTACTCGCCATTTTCTGCGCTTCCTCGATGAAGCGCGCGCGCAGATCGGTGGGCATGTCCGGACGCGGGCCGGCCGGATGACGCGCGAGATAGTCCGCCGCGGCTTCGCGCTCGGCGGCGCTCGGTTCGGGCTCGCGCCCTTGCGCGGCGCGGATGCGCGCCAGGATGTTGCGGCGGGCAATCGATGTGTCCATGGGAGAAATCCTCGTGTCGACGGCCGTGCGATATGGCGAGGATTATACCGGCCGCGCTCCGCGCGAACACCCTGGCCGAACGGCATATTGCCGCCAGTCGATCGCGCGGCGACACTGTTCGCCGTGCCCCCCGAGCGCGAGCAGATCATGGTCAGGCGATGAACCGAAAAGCAGTCCGCAAAGCGCGCTACCTGGCCGCTTCTTCTTCCGGCTGCGCGATGCCGAACACCTGGCGCAGATACGCAAGATACGCCTTGTCCTCGCACATGTTCTTGCCCGGCGAGTCCGACAATTTCGCGACCGGCTGACCGTTGCAACGAACCATCTTGATCACGATCTGCAGCGGGTTGTAGCCGAGGTCGTTGGTCAGATTGGTGCCCACGCCAAACGCGAGCTTGCAGCGGCCGCGGAAGCGCTCGTATAGCTGCAGCACCTTCGGGATGTCGAGCGCGTCGGAGAACACGAGCACCTTGGTGCGCGGGTCGCAACGATTCGCCTCGTAGTGTTTGAGCAGGCGCTCGCCCCAGTCGAATGGGTCGCCGGAATCGTGGCGAGCGCCGTCGAACAGCTTGCAGAAGTACATGTCGAAGTCGCGCAGGAACGCCTGCATGCCGTACACGTCGGAGAGCGCGATCCCGAGGTCGCCGCGATATTCCTTCGCCCACATCTCGAAGCCGAAGATCTGCGAGTCGCGCAGACGCGGACCGAGCGCCTGGCAAGCCTGCAGGTACTCGTGCGCCATCGTGCCGAGCGGTGTCAGGCTGTGCTTCATCGCGTAGAAGACGTTGCTCGTGCCGGCGAACTGCTCGCCGAGACCGTCCTTCAGCGTGAGGATCACTTCCTCGTGCCATTGCTTCGAGAAGCGGCGGCGCGTGCCGTAATCGGCGATCTTGCAGTCGGCGAACTCCGGACGAGCGCCGAGCAGTTGGATCTT
This sequence comes from Paraburkholderia sp. 40, assembly GCF_050434105.1. Classification (NCBI taxonomy): domain Bacteria; kingdom Pseudomonadati; phylum Pseudomonadota; class Betaproteobacteria; order Burkholderiales; family Burkholderiaceae; genus Paraburkholderia; species Paraburkholderia sp. 40. Next base: position 1,879,816 of record NZ_JBNPVY010000004.1, read on the forward strand.
GTCGAGCAGACGGCCACGGCCTACGTGATAGTCGGGCGTTTGCTGGGTGTTGCGGAAATAGACTTCATTGACGATCGCGAGCACCGGAATTTCGAAGAGGATCGTATGCAGCCACGGCCCCCTGATGTCGATGTCGATTTCGCCATTGCCCTTCGGCGACGGCGTGATCGAAATGTACTTCTCGTTCAGATGGAACAACGCGAGGAACTCGATGAAGTCGCCCTTGATGAAGCGCATGCGGCGCAGGTAGTCGAGTTCGTCGTCGGTGAAACGCAGTTCGCAGAGTTTGCGCACTTCGTCGCGAATCTCGTCGATGTACGGCACCAGATCGACGTTCGGCGTGCGGCAGCGGAAGCGGTACTCCACGTTGGCGGCGGGGAAGTGATGCAACACCACCTGCATCATCGTGAACTTGTACAGATCGGTATCGAGCAGCGAAGTAATAATCATGATGGTACGAACTGGACCGCTGAAAAAACGAAAAGGGCTCACTGCACCCTTGCAACGGACGCGCTGAGCCGAGCGGCGCGCCAACCTGATGCATGTTACCCGAATGCGTCCGCATCCAGCGTGCCACCGGCCTTCGCCGCCATTCCGCGGCCGCTCGCGGCACCCCATAAACTAATCACAAAAACATATATAAGACGCACGGCCCGCTGCTTTATGCGCATGTTGACGTTACGTTACAATATGTCTTTTGGCGTCCGCGCCTTCCCCGATTCCGCATGCAGGAGCTGCCTGAATGACTCACGTTGTGACCGAAAGCTGCATCAAGTGCCGCTATACCGACTGCGTCGATGTGTGCCCGGTGGACTGCTTTCGCGAAGGTCCCAACTTCCTCGCGATCGACCCCGATGAATGCATCGACTGCGCCGTGTGCGTGGCCGAGTGCCCGGTGAACGCCATCTATGCCGAAGAAGACGTGCCGGGCGACCAGCAGGACTTCATCGCGCTGAACGCCGACCTGGCGAAAGCGTGGCCGAGCATCACGAAGACCAAGGCGCCGCTGCCGGAAGCCGAGGAATTCAAGGATGTGAAGGAAAAGCTCGCGCTGCTCGCGCGCTGAGCGCGGCCGCCTGTCACCTGCCTTGGCCGTTCAGATTCAGTATCAGGATGAACGCCGAGGTATTGACAGACGTTTCAGCTGCTTCTACAATTTCGCTTCTCTGCTGTTGTTGTTCTGTTCCTCGATAGCTCAGTCGGTAGAGCGCCGGACTGTTAATCCGTAGGTCCCTGGTTCGAGCCCAGGTCGAGGAGCCAAGAATTGCAAAAGCCCGTTAATCAAGACGGGTTTTTTTATGTAGATCAAGTTGTACTGCTGTTCCTCGATAGCTCAGTCGGTAGAGCGCCGGACTGTTAATCCGTAGGTCCCTGGTTCGAGCCCAGGTCGAGGAGCCAAAAATTTCGAAAGGCCCGCATCCATGCGGGCCTTTTTGTTTTTGTGCCACGATGGACAGCCTCACGCGCGCCGCGCGCCGTTATACGATGGCGACTTCACGGCGCACGTTTCGCCCGCTCTGGCGCCGGCACACTCCAGACACTCAACCGGCACGCTCATGAAATCCACCTCGCTACGCATCGCGCTCGCGGCCGTCGGCGCCCTGCTGCTTTCTTCGGCGCGCGGCGAAGAAATCGCCAGCGTCAATACGAATTTTCACGTTACCGGCTCCGACCGCGTGGTCGTGGAGGCGTATGACGATCCCGTCGTGCAAGGCGTCACCTGCTACGTGTCGCGGGCGCGGACGGGCGGCGTCAAAGGCACGCTCGGCATCGCCGAAGATCCGACCGAGGCGTCGATCGCGTGCCGCCAGGTCGGGGAGTTGCATTTCACCGGCCCCGTCAAGCAGAAGGACGACGTGTTCTCGGTCAGCATGTCGCTGATCTTCAAGTCGCTGCACGTGGTGCGCGTGGTCGACACGAAGCGCAACGCCCTGGTCTATCTGACCTACAGCGACCGCGTCGTCAGCGGCAGCGCGAAAAACAGCGTGAGCGCCGTGCCCATGCCCAATGGCACGACGATTCCGGTCAAGTAAGGGCAAGTCAGGACAAGTACCGGCAATTGACGGCACCAGCGGCACGCGGCGCGGCGCTGCACACCCGCCGCCGTCCCCGACAACGACGCGTTAAACTGACCGGTCCAGCTAGACTTTCGTCATGACCGCCACCCCTCGTTTCCGCGATTCCGCCCGCTACTGGCGCACGCCGCTACTGCCCGGCGCGGATCTGCTCACTGCCGAATATCACGATCACGAGTTCGCGCCGCATTGGCACGACGCCTACACGATCCCGGTGATCGTCGCGGGTGCGGAATGCTATCGGTATAGCGGCGAGCACCATGTCGCCGAAGCGGGCAGCGTGCCGGTCATCAACCCGGGCGAGTTGCATACGGGGTCGAAGGCGGTCGAAGCGGGCTGGCGGTATCGCGTGATGTATGCGCCGGTCGAGTTCCTCTGCGCGCTGGCCGACGAAGTCGCCGGCAAGCCGCAGGCCTTACCGTGGTTCGCGCCCGGCGTGATCCGCGATTCCGATCTCGCGACGCGGCTCGCGCACGCCCACCGTCTGCTCGAAGCCGGCGACGACGCGCTCGCCGCCGAAACCGCGATGCTCGACGCGCTGTCCACGTTGCTGGTCCGCTATGCGCGGACGCGCCCCGCCGCCGCTCGCGTCGCCACCGACGACACTCGCGTCGCACTGATGCAGGAGCGTCTGACCGGCGACCTCGTCGAACCGGTGACGCTCGCCGAGGTCGCGAAGGCAGCGGGTCTGTCGTCGTTCCACGCGGCGCGGCTATTCACCCAATCGACCGGCCTGCCGCCCCACGCGTGGCGCAATCAGGTGCGCCTGCAGCGCGCGCTCGCGCCGTTGCGCGCCGGCGTCCCGGTGACCGACGTCGCCGCCGCGAGCGGCTTCACCGATCAGAGCCATTTCACGCGGCATTTCCGGCGCATGTTCGGCGTGCCGCCGGGCCAATGGCAAGGAACGCAGCGCGGTTCGTAACGCGAAGCGGCACCGCCGGCGCCTGCACCGCGCGCCGTGAGCGTGCCGCCGCAATCCGTCAGCCCGTCATCAGCCATCCCCCCGCTACACCGTAGCACCCCATCAGCAACCCGCCGCAAGAACGTACAAGTCCGAACGCCGGTCAGCCGCTATGCTTCCGAAATCAAGGAGGCTTAGATTGACCGATTCCACCCAAGGACAGCCCACCCGGGACGGCCATCTCAAAGAATTCGCCGCCGGCGCGCGCGACATCATCCCGATGATGGTCGGCGCCGCGCCGTTCGGCGTCATTTTCGGCACGCTCGTGACCTCCAGCCCGCTGCATCTGTGGCACGGCCAGTTGATGTCGCTCGTCGTTTTCGCGGGCTCCGCGCAGTTCATCGCGCTCGGGCTGATCGCCGGGCATGCGAGCTTCGCCGTGATCTGGTCGACCACGCTCGTCGTCAATCTGCGTCATGTGCTGTATAGCGCGACGCTCGCGCCGCACGTCGCGCATCTGCCGAAGCGCTGGCGTTGGGCGCTCGGCGCGCTGCTCACCGACGAAGTCTTCGCGGTCGCGTGGGAGCACTACCGGCATCGCGAGCCCGGCACGGTCGGCCCGTACTACTTCTTCGGCGCCGGCGTCGCGATGTATCTGAACTGGCAGCTATGGACCGTCGCCGGCCTGCTGTTCGGCGCGGCCTTCCCCGGCCTGCAGTCGCTCGGTCTCGACTTTGCGATGGTTGCGACGTTCATTGCGATCGTCGTGCCGCAACTGGTCGCGCTGCGCTATATCGCGGCGGCCGTCACCGCCGGCACGCTGGCGTTTTTCTGGCAGGCGTGGCCGTACAAGCTCGGCCTGCTCGGCGCAGTGTTCGCGGGAGTCGCGGTCGGCGTGCTGCTGTCGATGTCGCGTCTGAACCTGCGTGGCGCGCGCCGTCCCGTGGAGGCCACGCGATGAACTACGTCGTTCTGATCGTCGGCATGGCCGCGATTACGTGGTTGATCCGCGCGACCGTGTTCGTGCTCGGCGACCGGCTCGTGTTCCCGCCGCTTCTGCGCACCGCGCTTAGCTTCGTGCCGGTCACCGTGCTGACCGCGATCATCGTCCCGATGGCCGTGTCGCCGCACGGCAACAACGCCGAGCTGAGCTGGCGCAATCCGCAGCTGGTCGGCGCGCTCGCCGCGATCGTCGTTAGCGCGCTGACGCGCCGGCCGCTGCTGACGATCGCAGTCGGTCTAGGCGTGTTCTTCGTCTGGCAGGGCGTGGTGCTGAAGTAAGCGCGCCCTGTCTCTACGCTCATCGACTCATCAGCGGTCCCGTCGACACCTCGCCGCGTCGCGGGCCGCGCACTCCCGTTCAAGCGACTCCCAAGCGGGCCATTGCCCGAAGCTTCCCTCCAAAGCGCCCGCGCGTCGCCGGGCCGCCCTCAAGTTTCCCGCTACCCCGCCGATATGCAGTCGAGGTCCGCTCATCGGGAGTCGTCCCGCTGGTTACGCGGCAACAGGCTGGAATCAAGCGCGTCGGCATCCGGCGTCGCGTCGCCTCGGTCCGCGAGCGGCCGGGCGATCTTGCGACGGCGCGCCGCGCGCGGCCGCATTAAACGGGATAACACATGGGTCAAATCACCCTGAAGCTCAAGGACGAGACCGTCGCGTCGCTGCGCAAGGACTTCGAGGCCTTTTTACGGGTCTCGCTGAAGCTCGATCCGCAGTTCGCGACGCCGTCGTTCGAGGATTTCTTACGCGCCAAGCTGCTCGACAACATGGTGCCGCTCACCGAGCACGCGGTACAGCGGATGCTGCAAGGCGGCCAGTACGCGTGGGCCAAACGCACGCTCGACAAGGAATTCCCGGACGTCGTGTCGATCCTGATGCGGCAGGCGGGCGAGTTCGGGTTCGGTTTCGCGGCGCGCTCGGAATGGACGCCCGAGGAGCTCACCAGGCAATGCCGCGAGTGGGCCGCCGCAATCGTCAAGGAAGCGGAAGGCGACGCGACGCTGGTCGACCCCCTCGCCTCGCAGATCAAGAGCACCGTGCAGGACATTCAGGCACTCGAGGAAGTGATGCAGACGCCGGCATGGCGGCTCGTCGAATCGCTGCGCCAGCGCGTCTACGAGGCGAAGGTCGCGTGCGAGACGAGCGTGGGCAGCACCGCGCGCGAGAAGCTCGGCGAACTGCGTGGGCTGTTGCGGCTAGGCATTTCGCACGGCACGTTCCAGAAGCAGGAAGCGCAGCAGATCATGGAGTATCTGCGGCTCTTGAAGCCGGAGATTTTCGTCGAGGAGCCGTACGACGTGTTCTCGCGGCTGGCGGCATGGCTGCGCAATTTCTTCGTGCCGCCGCCTCCGGTCGCGCAGCAACGGCAGCGGCAGTCGCGCTGAGCTTCCACTGGCCCGCGCGGCGCGCGTCCCTTCGTCGGATAAACGCGCCCCCTGCCCGCGCGTCGATCCCAACGCGCGGTGCTAACCGCTCAATCCCACATCTTCCTGAGCTTCGCCGCGATCTCGATCTTCGCCTGGGCGGCCGCGGCGAGCCCAGCCGCGCTCGGCGCGCTCGCCACCGCAATGCGCGGCCATGCATAGGCGTCGAACAGCGGCAGCATCGGCGTGGCGATGAAGCGCGTGCGCGACGCCCACACATGGCGGTCGCCCAGATGCGTCTGGTTGTGCACGTAAAAGCGCTGCGGCACGACGATGTGCAGGTCTTCCTTCGCGCGCGTCATCGCCACGTAAAGCAGGCGCCGCTCCTCGTCGATTTCCTCGTCGCTGCCGGTGCCGAGATCGGAAGGAATGCAGCCGTCGACGCCGTTCAGCACGAACACGTGGCGCCACTCCTGACCCTTCGCCGAATGGATCGTCGACAGGATCAGGTAGTCCTCGTCGATCAGCGGCACGCCGGATTCGTCGCTGGTCGCGTCGGGCGGATCGAGCGTCAACTCGGTCAGGAAGCGTTCTCGCGACGGATACGTACCCGCAATGCTTTCCATCTGCAGCAGGTCCGCGTGACGGATCGCGGCGTCCTCGTGATTGCGCTCCAGATGCGGTTCGTACCAGCGTCGCACCATCTCGAACTCGGCGGGCCACGGCGTTTGCCGGCCGTACACGCCCGACATCAGCTTGACGAACGGATGCCAGTCTTCCTGCGTGCGCGCGGGCGCCGCAAACGCGGCCAGCACACCGCCCGCGGTCGCGACCGGATCGCCGCCGTCCGCGCGCGCGACGATGTCGTCGAGCACCTTCGCCGCGGTGGCCGGGCCGACGCCCGGCAGCAGCTGCACGACGCGAAAGCCGGCGACGCGATCGCGCGGATTCTCGGCCCAGCGCAGCACCGCGAGCACGTCCTTCACATGCACCGAGTCGAGAAATTTGAGCCCGCCGAACTTGACGAATGGAATGTTGCGCCGCGTGAGCTCGATCTCGAGCGCGGCACTGTGATGCGCAGCGCGAAACAATACCGCCTGCGACTTCAGCTTCACGCCCTGCTCGCGCGCCTCGAGCACCTGCTCGACGACGTAGCGAGCTTGCGCGGCATCGTCGGCGACCGTGACGAGGCGCGGGCGCTGCGCCGACGCCTTGTCGGTCCACAGATTCTTGGTGTAGCGCTCGCTCGCGAGTTCGATCACCGCGTTCGACGCGGCGAGAATCGGCTCGGTCGAGCGATAGTTGCGCTCGAGCGTGACCTGCCTGGCGGGCGGCTCGAACTGCGTGGGAAAGTCGAGGATATTGCGCACCGTCGCGCCGCGAAACGAATAGATGGACTGCGCGTCGTCGCCGACCACGGTCAGGCCACGGCCGTCTGGCTTCATTGCGAGCAGGATCGACGCCTGCAGGCGGTTGGTGTCCTGGTATTCGTCGACCAGAACATGATCGAAACGCGCCGACAGATCGGCCGCGATGCTGGGCTCGGCGGCCATGTGCGACCAGTAGAGCAGCAGATCGTCGTAGTCGAGCACGCTCTGCTTCTGTTTGGCGTCGACGTATGCGGCGAACAGCCGGCGCAGATCGTCCTCCCACTCGCGACACCACGGAAACGCGCGGTCCAATACCTGGCCGAGCGATGAGCCGGTGTTGACGACACGCGAGTAGATCGCGAAGCAGGTGCCCTTCGCCGGAAAGCGCCGCTCCTTCGCGGACAGTCCAAGCTCGTGGCGCACGAGGTTCATCAAGTCCGCGGAGTCTTCGCGGTCATTGATCGTGAACGCGGGCGCGAGGCCGATCAGATCCGCGTATTCGCGCAACAGCCGCGCGCCGACACTATGGAAGGTACCCGCCCACGTGAGCCCTTGCGCGAGCGCGGCGCGTGGGCCGACGGTAGTGGCCGCGGCGCCCGCGATGCGGGTCACGCGGCGGATCATTTCGAGCGCCGCGCGGCGCGAGAAGGTCAACAGCAGGATGCGCTGCGGATCGGCGCCCTTCACCACCAGATTGGCGACGCGGTGCGCGAGCGTGTTGGTCTTGCCGGAGCCGGCGCCCGCGATCACGAGCAGTGCGCCGGGCAGCGCGTCTGGCGTGTCGGTCCCGTATTCGACGGCTTCGCGTTGGGCGTCGTTGAGCTTCGCTAGCCAGGCGGCGGTATCGAACGACGGAGCGGATTCGGCGACGGTGGACACTAATCGGTTTCGCGGGTTGGATGGATTTTCAGGATGCGACGCATACTGTATATCCATACAACCTCATGCGACAAGCGCCCCTTTTTTCGGGCGCCTATCCGCCGGTCTACGCCGCGCACTACTGTTTCTTCACGTCCTTCAGATTGGCAGCAGCGCTGGCCTTGTCGGCGTCGGCCTGCGCGTCGGCTGTGGTCTTGTCCGCTTTCGCCTGGGCAAGCGCGGCTTTCCTGTCGGTCTTCGTCTGTGCTTTCGCGGCCTTTTTGTCCGCATGCGTGGGGGGCGCCGCGGCCGGGTCGGTCGTCTGCGCGAACACCGCCGACGATAGACAACCCGCCATCAGGGCGGCGTAAATGCGGTTTCGGGTGGAATGGTTGATGTTCATCTGAAATCTCCCTGAAGTACATCCTGCCAAGCGACAGCGCCCGCGGCGCGCGAGCCTCACAGACCCACGCGCCGCGGCATCCAGCAGGGCTTAGTGCTTGACGTCCGCGCCATCGCCCTGCGCGGCAGCCTGCCCTTCCATGTTCATCTTCATTTCGTTATTGGCGGTCTGTTTGTCCGCCTTCTGGTTCAGCTTCGCGCCGCGCACCTGCTCCTTGTACTGGTCCTTCGCGGCCTTCTGCTCCGCCTTCAATTCCGCTTTCGAGGACTTCCTGGCCGCGCGATACTCGGCGTTGGCCTTCGCGTCGGCGTCGCGCTTCTGCACGAGCGGGTCGGTGGAGCCCGAAGCCGTCAAACGGGCCGGCGGCGGCGCCTCGACGCCTTGCGCGGCGGGTGCGCCCGGGACTTGCTGCATGCCTTGCGTCGAAGGCGGCACCTGCATGCGCTGGGCGCCAGCCGCGGATGGCGGCGCCATGTCGGCGGCGCCCTGGCTCTGGATCTGCGCCTGAGCGCCGATGCCTGCTGCCGGCTGCGCGGTCTGCGCAACGGCGGCCGTCGCGGCAAAAGCAGTGAGGGCGGTACCGATCAGGAGCGAACGAATCTGGGTCATGGCTATCCTCTCTGGGTTGTTGTGACACGGGCGGACTCTCTGGCGTCGTGATGACGGAACGTCGCGCGCGCCTCGTCCGGTCTGTGCGTCGCTGGACGGGTGGCCGGGGAGTGATCCCGCAAGCCAGCGGGCTTTGCTGCTGAACTGCACTCTAGGAGTGAAATCCGTCCGGTGCGACCTGCGTTACGGAACGTTTCACTTTCCGACATTTGAATAACATCTACTTTCATTTGCTTGCGCGAAGAGCTCGCTGGATGGCCGCGCCGCCGCTCCGCGTGCGCTTGCTTTATGATGCGAACCCCAACGCGACCCCGTGCCCAAGGTGCAAACGCCATGCCCAACCTCAATTTCACGCTGACCGGCGAATACGTCGAACTCCACAATCTGCTGAAGATCACGGGCCTCGCGGATAGTGGCGGCTCCGCGAAAATGATGGTTGCCGACGGCGCCGTGATGGTCGATGGCCGGGTCGAGACGCGTAAGACCTGCAAGATCCGCGCGGGCCAGGTCGTGCTGCTCGGCGATACGCGGATCGCGGTCCACGAAGGCTGACGGCAGTCCGGAAAATCGCAGGACGGCACGCACCAGAATTGTGCGTCGTCCATCGACAGCGGCCGGGGGAAGGCAATAAGCTGTCGGTTTCGACAGGTAAACGACGAACCGCGCCACGGGCGTGGAGTCGGCTGACCGGCTCGCCGCCGCGTCGCGTTTTTTCCCGCCCGCTGCCCGGCCGCTCCAACGCCCGTCGGAGCGCGCGGCGAGATGCAATGCGGCGCCGCTTGCGCCCGCCTTTCGCTGACGCCATCGCTGTTGCCACCGCTGTTGCCACCGCTGTTGCCACTTTTCGCCGTCAGGCATTCGATGACTCAACCCAGCTTCGCCCGCGCGGCCAGCCGGCCGCCGACCCTATCCCGCCACGCGGCCGACACCGCGCGGCTCGCCGCGCCGCTCGCGATCGCGCAACTGTCGCAAATGGCGATGAGCGTCACCGACACGATCCTGCTCGGCTCGCTCGGCCCCGATGCGCTCGCCGCCGGCGGCCTCGGCGCGAACCTCTTTTTCGTCGTCGTCACGCTGCTGCAGGGCGTGCTGACCTCGGTCAGCGTCAGCGTCGCGCACGCGCGCGGCGCGCAGGACGACGGCCGGGTGCCGCATATTTACTGGACCGGTTTCGTGCTGTCGGTGCTGCTGTCGGTGCCGGCGTTCATCCTGCTGTCGTTCGCGTCGAGGGTCCTGCTCGCGGTCGGCGAGCCGGGCCTGCTCGCGCACAACGTCGGCCGATACGCGGCGGTGTTGCGCTGGGGCGCACCCGCGAGCCTGATCGGCGTCGGCCTGATGCGCTCGTTTCTGCCGGCGATCGGCGCGGCACGGCGCCTGTTGTGGGTGTCGATCACGAGCGTCGGTGTGAACGGCTTCCTGAACTACGGGCTCATCCACGGCGCGTACGGGCTGCCGCGGCTGGGTTTTCTCGGCTCGGCGGCCGCGACCACGATCACCGTGTGGCTGACCGCGCTCGTGCTGATGGCGCTGCTGCATCTGCGGCCGCGCTTCCGCCATTTCGTCGTCGCGACGCGGCCGAAGCTGCCGTTGATGGGCGAATTGTTCGGCATCGGCTGGCCGGTCGCGATCACCTACGGCGTCGAGTCGACGCTGTTCCTCGCCACTGGCCTGATGGTCGGCCTGCTCGGCGAATCGCAACTGGCCGCGCATCAGATCGCGCTGAACGTCGCGTCGGTCGCGTTCATGGTGCCGCTGTCGATCGGCCAGGCGGCCAACGTGCGGGTCGGCTACTGGGCCGGCGCCGGTCAGCCGCTCGCCGCGCGCCACGCGGGCTTCGTCGCGCTCGCACTCGGCGTCGGCTTCATGTCGATGTCGGGCCTCGTGCTGATCACCGCGCCGCACTGGATCGTCGGTCTGTATCTGCATCTGGACGACCCGGCCAACGCGCCGACCATCGCGCTCGCCAGTTCGCTGCTCGGCGTGGCGGCGATTTTCCAGATCGTCGATGGGATGCAGGCGGTGGGCTCCGGTTGTCTGCGCGGCCTGAAGGACACGCGCGTGCCGATGATCGCGGCTGCGTTCGGCTACTGGGTGATCGGTTTTCCGACCGGCTATCTGCTCGCGTTTCACGCCGGCCTCGGCGCGCGCGGCTTGTGGTGGGGGCTCGCCGCAGGTCTCGCGAGCGTCGCGCTGCTGATGACGCTGCGTTTTCACAGGCTAAGCCGGCGGCAGGCGCCGACGGCCGCATCGGCCACGCCGCCCGCGCGCTCCATTTGAGCGAAGTAGCCGTACGCTCCACTCCTGAAGCACTCCCTGTAAAAGGTAAAATGGCCGCCGCGGCATGCGAGCGCTAACCCGCGCTCACGCGCCACGAACCGCACGACGGCGCGCCTCACGAAGGCAGGCGCCGGACTGGCGTCGCGCGCGCACTCACCATTGCCCGCGTCGCGAGCGGCTGCAATTGGCCGCCCGTTCTTGCCGCGCTTTCGCCACGGCGCTCGCCGTAGCCGCTTCACCCGCATTGGCGCGGCAAACGCCGCAACGCCAGCCGACACCCGGCCGCGCCGCAGCCCCGCTTTCCCGCGATACAACATAACCAAGGACCACCCGCCATGCTTGCCCGCGTCACCCGCCTGTTCCCGCTCTGGGCCGTGCTCGTCTCGGTCGCCGCGTACCTGTCGCCGACCTCGTTTTCCGGCGTTGCGCCGCACGTCACCACGCTCCTCACGATCATCATGCTGGCGATGGGCGTCACGCTGTCGGCCGGCGATTTCCTGCGCGTGTTTTCGCGGCCCGCGCCGGTGATCGCCGGCATCGTGCTGCACTACCTCGTGATGCCGCTCGCCGCGTGGGTCATCGCCAAGGCGCTGCGCATGCCGCCCGACCTGACCGCCGGCATGGTGCTGGTCGGCAGCGTCGCCAGCGGCACCGCATCGAACGTGATGATTTATCTCGCGCGCGGCGACGTCGCGCTGTCAGTGACGATCAGCGCGCTGTCGACGCTCGTCGGCGTGTTCGCGACCCCGCTGCTCACGCGCCTTTACGTCGACGCGTCGATCGTCGTCGACGTGCACGGCATGCTGACGAGCATCCTGCAGATAGTCGCGCTGCCGATCGTCGTCGGTCTCGTCGTCAATCATCTGTTCGGCAAGCTCGTGCGCAAGATCGAACCGATCCTGCCGCTCGTGTCGATGGTCGCGATCGTGCTGATCATCGGCGCGGTGGTGGGCGGCACGCAGAAGAGCATCGCGTCGGTGGGCCTCGTCGTGATGGTCGGCGTCATCCTGCACAACGGCATCGGCCTGCTCGGCGGCTACTGGGGCGGCCGTCTGCTCGGTTTCGACGAAGCCGTCTGCCGTACGCTCGCGATCGAAGTGGGCATGCAGAACTCCGGTCTCGCCGCGACGCTCGGCAAGCTCTACTTCACGCCGCTGGCCGCGCTGCCGGGTGCGCTGTTCTCGGTCTGGCACAACCTGTCGGGCTCGCTGCTCGCGGGAGTGTGGGCGGGTCGCCCGGCGAAAGGCTCGACCCATCCCGACGGCGAGCGCGCGCTGCACGCCGGGCGCGTCTGATAGAGCGTCGGCGCGCCGCGGTTCGCATCGGGTGATGGATCACCGAATCGCGGCGCCCTCCCGACCGACGCGCGGCACTCTGCTGCGTTTGCAGACGAACGACGAACACGCGCCCCAATTCCCTTAGAATGGTTTTCTCGACAGCGTGCGCAGGCCTTCGCTGTCGCCACGCGAAAAGCTTGCAAAACAAGGGGAAAACAGCGTGCAGGGCCAATTCGAACAACATCGGCGGGCCGCGCGCCGCCACGCGATAGTCAGCACGACGAGGCAATTTTTCCTGCTCTGTTGCGCGGCGGCATTTGTGGCCGCCTGCGCGACGAAGCCGCCCGCCACCGCGTTCAACCGCCAGCTCACGCACGCACTCCCCGCCACCGCGGAAACGCCGCTGCGCGAAGCGCTCGCGCCGTTCGAGGCGAAGCATCCGGAGCAGTCGGGCTTTCGCGTGCTGGCGAACGGCACCGACGCGTTGCAGATGCGCATCGCGCTCGCGCGCGCGGCGACCAAAACCCTCGACATGCAGTACTACATTGCCAACGAGGACACTACCGGCAAGCTGCTGCTCGGCGCCGCGCTGTATGCGGCCGATCACGGCGTGCGCGTGCGCATGCTGGTCGACGATCTGAACTTCAAGGACATCGACCGCATCATGGCGGGGCTGAACTCGCACGACAACATCGAGATTCGCGTCTTCAATCCGTTCGGCAGCGCCCAGCAAGGCATGTTCGAGCGCACCACGAACGTGTTCACGCAGATCGGCCACTTCACGCGCCGCATGCACAACAAGGCGATGATCGCGGACAACCAGCTCGCGATCGTCGGCGGGCGCAATCTTGGCGACGAGTACTTCAGCGCCAGCGAAACGCTGCAGTTCCGCGACATGGACGTGCTCGCGGCGGGCCCGATCGTCGCCGACGTCTCAGCGAGTTTTGACGACTACTGGAACAGCGACCTCGCCCATCCGCTGCCCGCGCTGAACAAGCAGAAATTCGACCAGAAAGAACTCGACCAGACGCGCGACGACCTGCGCCACCACTGGCGCACCAATGCCGATCCGTACAACGCGAAACCGCTGAACGCGACGCCGCTCGCCGCGCAGATTACGAGCGAGCAGCTCGGCCTCACGTGGGCGGGTGCGGAATTCAGGGCGGACCTGCCGGAGAAGATCGCGCATCCGTCGCCGGACTACGTGAGCCCGCCGCTCGCGCGGCTGCGCGAACTGATGCGCGACGCGCAGCACGACTTCCTGATCGTGTCGCCCTACTTCGTGCCGCACGCGTCGGGCGTGCAGGCGGCCGGCGAGCTCACGCGCCGCGGCATCCGCATCGCAGTGCTGACCAACTCGCTCGCGGCTACCGACGCGGTCGCCGTGCAGGCCGGCTACAGCCCGTTCCGGGTGCCGCTGCTAAAGGCAGGCGTCGAACTGTACGAATTCAGGTCATACCAGGACGCGCCGAACGTGGGGCTGGTCGGCTCGCGTTCGCGCGCGAGTTTGCATGCGAAGACTTATGTGATTGACCACCAGATTCTCGTCATCGGCTCGATGAACCTCGACCCGCGCTCGGCCAATCTGAACACCGAGCTCGCACTCGTGATCCACAGCCCCGAACTCGCGAATCAGGTCGCCAGCATCTTCGAGCGTGCCATCCAGTCCGATCACAGCTACCACGTGACGCTCGCCGACGCGGCCCAGCTCGCCTATCTGCGCTCGATCGGCGCGCCCCTGTCGCCGCTCGTCTGGACCGACGTCGAGGACGGCCAGACACGCACCTACATTTTCGATCCGCAGGCCGGTTTTTACCGGAATGCGCTAACGGGTCTATTCTCGTTATTGCCTGTCAACTCGGGACTTTGAGAAGCGGAGTCAACCATGACTGAAGACGTACGGATGGAGCGCGACACGTTCGGCGAAATCGCGGTGCCGAACGCCCGCCTGTGGGGCGCGCAGACGCAGCGCTCGCTGCAGAACTTCAAGATTTCGACGGAAAAGCAGTCGCCCGAGCTGATCACCGCGCTCGCGGTGATCAAGCGCGCGGCCGCCGAGGTCAACCTCGGCCTCGGTGTGCTCGACGAGCAGAAGGCCCGCGCGATCATCCAGGCGGCCGACGAGATCATCGACGGCAAGCATCCGGACGAATTTCCGCTGGCGGTCTGGCAGACCGGCTCGGGCACGCAGACCAACATGAACCTGAACGAGGTGATCGCCAACCGCGCGAGCGAGCTGCTCGGCGGCGAGCGCGGCGAAGCGCGCAAGGTGCATCCGAACGATGACGTGAATCGCGGGCAGTCGTCGAACGACGTGTTTCCGACCGCGATGCACGTGGCTGCCGCGGATGTCATCGTCAAGCATCTGCTGCCCGCGCTGAAGACGTTGCGCGACACGCTCGACGGCAAGGCGAAAGCGTTCACCGACGTCGTCAAGATCGGCCGCACGCACCTGCAGGACGCGACGCCGCTCACGCTCGGCCAGGAATTCTCGGGCTATGTTGCGCAGCTCGAGCACGGCATCCGGCACGTCGAGTCGGCGTTGCCGCATCTGTACGAGCTTGCGCAGGGGCGGCACCGCGGTCGGCACGGGACTGAACGCGCATCCAAAGTTCGCCGACGGCGTCGCCGCCGCGATCGGCAAGCTGACCGGTCTGCCGTTCGTGTCGGCGCCGAACAAGTTCGAGGTGATGGCAGCCGCCGACGCGCTGGTATTCGCGCACGGCGCGCTCAAAACGGTGGCAGCGAGCCTGAACAAGATCGCCAACGACATCCGCTGGCTCGCGAGCGGCCCACGCTGCGGTCTCGGCGAGCTGTCGATCCCCGAAAACGAGCCGGGCAGCTCGATCATGCCGGGCAAGGTCAATCCGACCCAGTCCGAAGCGTTGACGATGCTGTGCGCGCAGGTGTTCGGCAACGATGTCGCCGTGAACATCGGCGGCGCGAGCGGCAACTTCGAGCTCAACGTGTTCCGTCCGATGATCGCGCACAACGTGCTGCAGTCGGTGCGCCTGCTCGCCGACGGCGCGCACAGCTTCAACGACAACTGCGCGGCCGGCATCGAGCCGAATCATGAGCGCATCGATACCTTGCTTAACGAATCGCTGATGCTGGTGACGGCGCTCAATCCGCACATCGGCTACGACAAGGCCGCGCAGATCGCGAAGAAGGCGCATAAGGAAGGCACGACGCTGAAGGCGTCGGCGCTGGCGCTCGGCTATGTCACCGAGCAGCAGTTCGACGAGTGGGTGCGACCGAAGGATATGGTCGGACGCACCGCATGATGATGCGCTGCGCTTAGATCTTTCCCTGCGCGACTTCTTCCGGCTTCAGCTCGACGATCGCGTCGAGCGCTTCCTTCACGTCCATCGCGTACCTGGCGAGGCGTTTCTGCTCCTCGGTCTCTGGCAGGAAGGCGGCCACCGGCACCGGATGGCCGTTCTCGTTGACGGCGACCATTACGACGAGACAGTCGGTGGTCTGCAGCAGTTCGCCGCCTTTCGGGTCGCCCGCGTGCACCGACACGTGGATGTGCATGCTAGTGCGGCCCGTCGCGACGACGCGCGCGCGCAGCTCGACCAGATTGCCGACGAGGATCGGGCGACGGAAACGGATATTGCCGACGCTGACCGTCACGCAATAGCGCCCAGACCATACCGCCGCGCATGCGTAGGCGGTTTCGTCGATCCACTTCATCAGCGCGCCGCCATGCACCTTGCCGCCGAAGTTGACCGAGGTCGGCTCGGCGAGAAAGCGGAAGGTGGTTTCCGAACGGTCCAGCGGTGCGGTGGGAACAGTGCTCATCTTGACTCCGGTCAATCGGATGCATTGAAAGGAGGCGATTATACGAGCGCAATATTGCGCGCGGCGCGGCGTCGATTGGGGACGCGGCGCGAAGCGCGCCGATGGGCCGACTGTGGGCCTAGTTGTGGACGCTGATCCCTGTGTCGACGGTGCCGTACATGTTGATGCTGCCGCTACCGGCAGACCCCGAGCCGGCTCCGCCCCCCGCGCAGGCGCTGGACAGCAGAACCGCCGCGGCGACGGCGAGAAGAGTTTTCATCACATCGATTTCCTGCAAGGACAGGCTTCGATTCTAGCCTGGTGGCCCGCGACGACGCGCAAACGCGGGCGAGCCGGACACGTCCGTCGCATTGATTGTTCACGCGAAGCTGAAACATCGAATACCCGATGCGCGTAGAGTAGGAATCGTGGCGGCGGGCTTTGCGATTGGACCGCGTTGCCCTGTGCCGCCCATTCAGGAGACGCGCCATGACCGCCCCCCTCTTAGACGACCAGAACCACTTCCCCGGCCTGAGCCGCATCGGCGCGCTACTCGCCGATCCCGGCCGCGCTGCGATGCTGTGGGCGTTAATGGACGGCAGCGCCCGCCCAGCCGGCGAACTGACGATGATCGCGGGGCTGTCGCCATCGGCGGCGAGCGCCCATCTCGGACGGCTCACCGACGGCGGGCTGCTCGCGCTCGAAGTGCGCGGCCGGCATCGCTATTTCCGTATCGCGTCGGCGGACATCGCCGCATCGATCGAAGCACTCGCCAACGTCGCGCAGGTCAGCGCGCCACTGCGCTCCGTGCCGCGTCCGGCACGCACCGTGCCGCTAGAAATGCGCTACGCGCGCACCTGTTACGACCACATGGCAGGCGAGCTGTCGGTGCGCATGTTCGAGCGCATGCTCGAGCGCGGACTGCTGACGCAAGACGGCGCATCGCTCGAAGCGACCGCGCAGGGCGTCGCCCGCTTCGCCGACTGGGGCATCGATATGGCCGCGCAGAAGACCCGACGGCGGCGCTTCGCTTGCACCTGCCTCGACTGGAGCATGCGCCGACCGCATCTGGGCGGCGCGCTCGGCGCGGCGTTGCTCGATGCGTGGTCGGCGCATGGCTGGGTCGAGCGGACCGAGCGGCCGCGCGTGCTGCGCGTCACGCCGGCCGGCCATCAACAATTCGATGCGTTTCTGGCCGGATAGACCGTTCACCTGCCGGCGGCCCGACGTGGCGAGACCTTTTGTTACACGCCAGCGAATCCACCTTACAAATGAGCGGGTCTTGAAACATAGGCGGCAGGTACAGTGACTGAAGGGACCCGGCCCAGTGCCACGTCCGTCGGAGATCAGTCATGACACACGCCAAGCAGCCCGTGCAGCATGCCGGGATCCAACGCCGGATGAGCGGCTATACGCTGATCGCGGCCGCCGTCGTCGCGCTCGCGGCGCAGAGCGCCCTGGCGCAGCAAGCAACACCCACGCCACAGGCCGCGACGGCCGTCGGGCCGGGCGGCGATCCGTCGGGCGTCGATCCGCCGGGGCGCATCGCGCGTCTGAACTACACGGCCGGCGCCGTGACCACCGAGCCCGCCGGCGCGACCGACTGGTCGTACGCGCAGATCAACCGGCCACTGACGACCGGCGACCAGCTATGGAACGACCAGAACGCACGCTCCGAGCTGCACATCGGCTCGACCGCGGTGCGCCTCGGCCAGAACACGAGCCTCGACGTGCTCAATCTCGACGACACGACCGCACAACTGAAAGTCGCGCAAGGCACGCTATCGACGCGCGTGCGCGAGTTCGCGCCGGGCTCGTCGTATGAAATCGACACGCCGAACCTTGCGCTCGGCGTAAATGGTCCCGGCGACTACCGCGTCGACGTCGCGCCGGACGGCAGCAGTACGACCGTCACCGTGCGCAGCGGCAGCGCGATCGCGTACGGCGACGGCAGCCAGATGCCGGTCGCGGCGGGTCAGCAGATCCGCTTTGCCGGCACCAGCCTGCAGCAAGTCGCCGACAACCGCGCCCCCGCAGCCGACGAGCTCGACCAGTGGGCCGCCAGCCGCGACGCCAGCGAAGACCGCTCGCTGTCGGCGCGCTATGTGTCGCGCGACATCCCCGGCTACGAGGACCTCGATGCCAACGGCACATGGCGCGAGACGCCGCAGTACGGCGAAGTGTGGGTGCCGAACGCGACGCCGGCCGGCTGGGCGCCGTATCACGACGGCCACTGGGTCTGGCAGGCGCCGTGGGGCTGGACCTGGGTCGACGACCAACCTTGGGGCTTCGCGCCGTACCACTACGGCCGCTGGGCCGAGGTCGACGGCACGTGGGCCTGGGTGCCAGGTCCGCTCGAAGCGGACGCGGCGCCGGTCTATGCGCCGGCGCTGGTCGCATTCGTCGGCGACGACGACGGCGGCGTCGACTGGGGTGTGAACCTGGCGGTCGGCGGCGTCGTCGCGGCGGGCGTCGCGTGGTTTCCGCTCGGGCCGGGGGAGCGGTGGCATCCGCATTGGGGCGATCACGACCGCTGGAGCGCTGGGTACTACAACCGCGTGAACCGCACGACGATGGTCAACGACTACCGCCGCAACGTGAACATCCACAACACATACGTGAACTATCGCGTGCCGGGCGGTGTGACAGCCGTGCCGGCGACAGCGTTCGTGCACGGCCAGCCAGTCCGACGCTTTTCGCAGAAGGTCGATCCGGCGCAGTGGCGCAACGCGCGGATCAACCCGGGCGCACCGGGGATCGCGCCGGTGCGCGAAAGCTTCGGGTCGGATCTCCGGCGCGCGAACTACCGGCCACCGGCGAGCGTCGTCGGCCGGCCGGTCGTCGCGACTCGCAATCCCGTCATGCCGGCCGCTTATCACGACGAACTCGCGCAGCGCTTCGCGCAAAGCGGCGGTCGGGTGCCCGGCGGCGGCCAGCCGGTCGTGCGCACCGCGGTGCCGGCGCATATGACCGGCGCACCGAGCGCGCTGCCGATGGCGAACGTGCGGGTCGTGCAATCGCATGTGCCGGGACGTCCGCCGGGGATGGCGGCGGGTGCGCCTGGCGCGCCTGGCGCCCCCAGCGCAATGGGCGGTAACGGCCCGCATGGCGTCGAGCAGGCTGGCCAGCGGCCCGCCGAAGCCGGCGTCGTGGGGCCGCATGGCGAAGCGCCGCAAGCGCGTCCGGGCATGCCGCCGCAGATGGTCGGCAACCCGCGTCCGCCGCAGTCTGGCGAGAGCGGGCTCGCGGGCAATATGGGCCATCCGTCGAATGGTGTGCCGCGGCCGCCGCAAGCAGCCGGTGGGAATTCATCCAACACGGCGGCGTACACACGGCAGCGCGGCGCGCCGCAGGAATGGAGCGCGGTCGGCAGATCTCAGCCGGCATGGACGCAGCCGCATACCCCGATGGCGCAGCAGGCAACGCGCATGGCGCAACCGGGCGGCCCGCAACAGCCGAGCTTCGCGCAACAGGCCGGTGCGCCCCATCCGCCGGACAACCCGGCCGCGCAGCAACAGGCGCGTGTGCCAAACTGGCATCCGCCTGTGACGCAACAGGCGCCGCACGCCGTCCCGCCGCAGCAATCGCGTCCCGAACCACAAATGCAGCAGGCGCAACAGCCGCGTGTCGAAGCGCGTCCGCAGCCGATGCCGCAAGCCCCTCGACCCGAACCGCAGATCCAGCAGGCGCAACAGCCGCGTGTCGAACCGCGTCCGCAGCCGATGCCGCAAGCCCCTCGGCCCGAACCGCAGTTCCAGCAGGCGCAGCAGCCGCATTTCGAACCGCGTCCACAGCCGATGCCGCAAGCCCGGCCCGAGCCGCGTCCGCAGATGCAGCAGCCACGCCCGGAACCGCGGCCCCAGCAGGTGCAGCAGCCACGTCCGCAACCCCAGCCGCAACCGCAACATGCCGAGCAGCACCAGGGCGGCGGCAATCGCGACGAGCATCACAAGAGCTGAGCAGGACGCCTGCCGTCGCGGCAATCGGCATAGGGGGCAGCCTGAGGCTGCGCCCCTGCCACACCACCCGGCATGCGGGTCCGCACCGGGCGGTTCGGGAAGTTGAGGTTAGGAGAGTCGGGGCACACCCAGCTGATCGAAGTAAGTGATGGTCAGCACGCTGTTGAGGAGCTTGCCGCTGTTGCACCACCAGCGGCGACTGTTCGCCGCCACCTGTTGTGCCACAGAGCATGACGCGCCCAGCGCGCGCAGTTCCCGGTAGATGGTTGAGCCACGGCGCCAATGCTTAAGCTGGATGGCGCGTAGTCGGTGGCGCAGCCACTCATCCAGCTCACGCCAGACTCTGGGGGTTTGCGCCAACCGGAAGTATGCCCTCCTCCAGCCCTGCACATAAGTCCGCAACCGTGCCACCACGTCCTTCATGCTGCGCCCGCCAGATCGGCGGGTCAGTTCACGAATGCGGTGCCTGAACGCCAGCAGCGGTTTGGCCGCCACCTTGCGCTTGACCACACCGCCTGGAGCCACCCATAAGCTGTAACCCAGGAACTTGCGACCGAACACACTCGCGACCGCACTTTTGGTCTCGTTGACCTTCAGGCGCAATCGCCCATACAGACGTCGCAGCAGCACCATTACCCGTTCGCCCGCGCGGCGGCTACGAACATACACGTTCGCATCGTCGGCGTAGCGCGCAAAGCAGTGGCCCCGCCGCTCCAGTTCCTTGTCCACCTCATCCAGCAACACGTTGGCCAGCAGCGGCGATAGCGGCCCGCCTTGCGGCGTGCCCTGGGCTCGCTGCTGAACCACTCCATCATCCATGATGCCGCTGTTCAGATACGCCCTGATCAGCCGGATTACACCAGCGTCTCCAATGCGTTTCTGTAGGCGGTCGATCAGGATGTCGTGGTTGACCCGGTCGAAGAACTTCTCCAGGTCAACGTCCACCACGATTCGCCGGCCTGACTGCACGTACGACTGCGCGGCAAGCACCGCATCGTGTGCACGCCGTCCGGGCCGGAAGCCGTAGCTATGCTCGCTGAAGGTGGGATCCAGAACCGGCTGCAGCACCTGCAGCAGAGCCTGCTGGATCAACCGGTCCGTTACCGTCGGGATACCAGGCTCGCGCTCGCCTCCGTCCGGCTTCGGAATCGTCACCCGCCGTACCGGGCTGGGCCGGTACGTCCCCTTCAGCAGTTGTTCACGAATCGCTGGCCACGCCGTCACCAGATGGCGCGCAGTCTGGTCAACGCCCAGACCATCCACCCCAGCGGCTCCTTTGTTGGCCCGCACCCGTTTGAACGCCCGCTTCAGGTTCTCTCTCGTCAACGCCGCTTCCAGCAACGCTGACCCTGTGCTCCCGGGTTCATGCCGCGGGCAGCCGGCTTCGTCGCTCACAGGTACATGCGCAGCTTCACCACGCGCTGCTCCCGCTCGCCCCGTTTGCACGGGCATCTGACGCATTGCCTGCCGCATCGGCATATCCCTGAACACTCCTTCCCGTTCGGTCCTTCGTCACCAGCTTCAGCCTTGCCGACCTGTCCTGTGACTACTACGACCTCGGCTGACTTCCCGCTCCGGTTCGACACCGTTGCCCTTTCAGGCATGAGGCGAGATCTCCCCAGGTAAGAACGCACTCCTTCACCGCACAACCGCCGGATTTACGGCACCAATCCTTGACCACAAGAGCTTCGCAGATTCGTGCCCGCTCGCCCTGATCGGTGCCGCCTCATATCCGGTTCTTGTCCATCGGCTCACGGCTTTGCTCCACGCTTCCTCCCCACGCTCGGTCACCCTTACGCAGTTGCGCTTCACTTCATTCGCTGTGGTCAGCTTATGGGAGGACTTGCACCTCCAGGAGTGCGCCCATGCTGGGCGCACACAAAAAAGCCCCGCGATGCAAACCATCGCGGGGCTTTTGTTATTCGACGACGACGAGGGCGAGCGCTACCGCCCCGCTCCCACCGGCATCAGATCGCCATCGGCGCCGTCAGCGGCTCGTGATGCCGATAGCCGACCAGAGAGAAATCCGCAGGCTCGATCGTCTCGAGCCATTCCGGCTCGTACATGCCGGTCTTCGCGTAGTCGGGCACGCAATCGGAAATCGCGAGCCGCGGACTCTCGTACGGTTCGCGCTCAAGCTGCTGGTGCAGCATATCGAGCTGATTCTCGTAGATATGCGCATCGCCGATGAAATAGCTGAACCAGCGCGGCGTATAGCCCGTCAGTCGTCCGACCAGATGCAGCAGCGCCGCGCCTTCGGTCAGATTGAAGGGCGTGCCAAGCCCGACGTCGTTGCTGCGGATATACAGGCACAGCGAAATTTCGCGGCGCGTAACGTTCGGCAGAAACTGGTACAGCAGATGGCAAGCCGGTAGAGCGATCTGGTCGAGCACGGCTGGGTTCCAGGCATGGAACAGAATGCGTCGATCGGCGGGGTTCTGCATGATCGTGTCGAGACACTGGCGCAGCTGGTCGATCGCCTTGTAAAGCAGCACCTTCGAGCGGCCTTCTTCGTCGAACTGCGTGATCACTCGAAAACCGCGCGCCTGCGCGTCAGCGAGTTGCGCACTCGCGCTGGCGTCGAGCACCTTGTAGGCCGGCCACTTGCGCCATTGCACGCCGTAGACATCACCGAGATCATCCGGGCCCTCGCGATACGGATTGGCGAGCCACTGCGCGTTCTGATTCGCGTTCCCGTCCCACACCTTGCAGCCGAGCTCGCGGAAATCCGCGGCGCTGCGCGAAGCACGCAGAAAGCCGACCAACTCGCCGATCGCCGACTTGAACGCGAGCTTCTTCGTCGTGACCGCTGGAAAGCCTTGTTGCAGATCGAAGCGCAGCATCGCGCCGGGCATGCTGATGGTGCGGATGCCGGTGCGGTTTTCCTGCCACGTGCCGGTGTCGAGAATCGTACGGACGAGGTCCAGGTATTGTTTCATGCAGTTTCCTTCGGCGCGGCGCGAACCCGATCAGGCGCGCACACGGAATTGAGCAAAACCCGATTCTAACAAGCGCGACCGCACGCCGCCGTGGCATGGCGCGCCGCATGGGGAATATCGAGGGAAATATCAGACGGAAAGGAAAACACCGCGGTACGCGATATACGGGCGGCAAACACGTGCATGCAAAAGTGCTTCGACGCGACGCTTGCCGGCTGGCGTCGCTGCGCCCGGAAGGCACAGTCAATCCGTCCGAACCGGCACAGCCCGAGACCCAGGCGACGCGCCAGACCTTCACATGCCACGTCGCCAGTCTCGCCGCTCGCCCGCCGCCGCCTACAGATGCTGCACCGACGCCGGCAAATCGCCGTGCGGCGGCGCCATCGGCTCACCTTCCATATGACGCATGCCGTGCGAGCACAGCAGCCGGTACAGCGTTACTCGCGAGATGCCAAGTTCCTGCGCCGCGTCTCCGAGCCGCCCGCGATGCCGCAGCAACGCAAGCTCGATCGCCTGACGCTCGGCCGCTTCGCGCGCCTGCGCGAGCGACACCGGCACGATCTCGACGTATTCGGCAAGTTCGAGGTCGCGCGCGGTGATCGCGCGCCCCTCCGACATCACGATCGCGCGCCGCACCCGATTGATCAGTTCGCGAACGTTGCCGGGCCAGCCGTAGTTATGCAGCGCGGCGATCGCGTCGGGCGCGAAGCCACGCAGGCGGCGGCTCGCATCCTTCTTGAAACGTTCGAGCATGTGCCGCGCGAGCAGTTCGATGTCCTTGCCGCGCGCGCGCAGCGGCGGCTCGTCGATCTGCAGCACGCAGAGGCGGTGATAGAGGTCGGAACGGAAGCGCCCTTCGATCATCGCCGCGGTCATGTCCACGTGCGTGGCCGAAATGATGCGCACGTCGACGTCGATCGCGCCATGGCCGCCGAGCCGCTCGACCTTGCGCTCCTGCAGGAAGCGCAACAGGCTCGCCTGGCTTTCGAGCGGCAGATCACCGATTTCGTCGAGAAACAGCGTGCCGCCGTTGGCCGCCTCGACCCGGCCGATCTTGCGCTGGTTCGCGCCGGTGAACGCACCGCGCTCATAGCCGAACAGCTCCGATTGCAGAAGATGCGGCGGGATCGCACCGCAATTGATCGGCACGAACGGCGCGTTGCGCCGCGCCGAGCGTTCATGAATGGCGACTGCCGTCAGCTCCTTGCCGGTACCCGATTCGCCGGAGATGAACACCGGCGCGTCGGTCATCGCGACCTTGCGGATCGAGCGGAACAGCGCGAGCATCGCGTCGCACGAGCCGACCATCTCGCCCTCGGCGCCTTGCGAGCCGTCGTGCGACGCCGTTTCGCTCAGCGAGATCATGCCGTACGCATGACCGACCGAGTCGACGATACGGTCGCCCGAAGACGGCACCGTCACGTAATCGAAACAGTAGTCGCGCACGAGCCGGCGCAACGCGGCGTCCTGGAGTTGGCCAGGCGTAGTGGCAGCGACCCAGCCGACGTTCGGCATGGTCAAACAGGATTCAAAAGCGGCGATTTCGTGCGGCTGGAAATCACTGGACAGATCGAGCAGGCCGCCAGCAGCCGAGCCGGTGCGCACTGCCCGGCGCGCATCGCGCGCCGATCCCACGACTTCGACATGCCAGCCACGCTGCATAAAACGCGTATTCAGTTCCGCGCTCGGGTCACGCGAAACGTAAATCAGTTGCCGCGTTGCGGGTTCCATTATTCAGATCCTCTCGTCAACGAACGTTAAGGACGACGCATGCACCTGAAATTGCGGTTCAGACACGCTGACTCGTCCAGGATTCGCGAATCGCAAAACCCGAACGGCCATTCCATTCCGTGCGGACAGCTGATCCCCAAGAAAGCGGCGTGTGTGTTCGAGACGGCCCGATATGGGCCTTTTTTTAAATGTGCAGCTGTTTTCGAGAGCTTACTATACGCGCGCCGCTTCGAAAACAATTATGCGAATTTAATCGATGGACCCGTTGCCCATCAAGGCTTGGCGGCCGATCGCGATTTATTCAGCCGACAAATAAAACATTAGTGGAAGCGCTTTTCGTTCTCGCGACAGTATTTCGTACCTCGCGGATTAACGAATTATAGGTATTTTCTGCTGATCCGTTTCAGGGCTGCAACGTTTTTTCCCGATTTGGAACGCATTAGTCTGTTTGTGCTGGTTGGCGCCAGACGTATCAATGGATTGCGAGCGATGGCACACGTTTCGCTAATTGGCGTGCACCAGGGAGACACATCATGCGACTCGCATTGCGCATCGATCTGATAAGGCGCCGCGCACCATACTTCGCGATCTGCGCAGCTCTCGCGTTCAGCGCCCTGCCGGCGAGTGCCGGCACTCCGACAGCGCAAGCCGGCCCGGCGCGATTCGCCACGCTGACGGATTCCAGCGATGCCGCCGACCCCGCCTCCGCCAGCCTGCAAGCCACCACGCCGGTTGCCGCGGAGGACGACAGCCAGGTTGCCGCCAATCCGTCGACCCCGGCTGCCGATGCTGCATCCATGAACGATATTTCGCTCGATGACCAGATGCTGTCACGGCAACGCGGCGGCGCGGTCGGCATGTTGATGGTCGCCGCGACGCCCCGGTTGATGCAAAGCGGCGGCAACCAGGTGACGTTGTGGGACGAGATCGCGCCACCCTCGCCGCTGCCGGTGCCCGTCGATGCCGCGCGCGCGGCCCAGGGCAACGTCGCGACATACCAGCGCAAGTAAGCAGGACGAAGCAACGAACAGACGGCAAATAACCAGGCAATGCAGGACCGGTGGCCGCGCGAGCGGTGACGCGCCCCACGACGGCGGGACACAGGCAACAAGAGAGAAGGGACCGGGACATGAGTACGAACCAACAGACGCCGCACGCCCTCGGGCTGCCGGCGGCGTCGTTCAGCAACGCTCCCGTCTTGCCGCGCGCCGCTTCGGCCGGCACCGCCCTTCTCGCCAGCGTCTTCGTCACCGCCTGCTTCGCAAGCCATGCCTATGCCGAGCAGGTCGCCAATCCGGGCGACTTCGTCGTCGAGCGCAGCGTCACGCCGCGTGACGCGTTCGTCCCCGTGCCGCGCGACCAGGACCCGGTCGCCGTGCGCGCCACCACGTTCCCGGCCAACTCGTTCGATCCGACGATCGCGACGCTCGTCGGCGACACCGATCTGACGAACGCGCACGGCTCGAACGGCGTCGCCGCCGGCGGCGTACTCGGCGGCACCGGCATGCAGGCCGTCACGCAGATCCTCTCCGGCAAGGCGACCGGCAACACGATCCCGCTGAACCCGGGCGGCATCGGCGGACCGGCGACGGGTGTCGGTGGCACGATCGGCTCGTCGGTGACTGGCGCGCTCGCGCCGCTATCGAACGTGCTCGGCGGTGCGCTCGGAGGTCTGAAATGAGCACACGCCAGCGACCCTCGCCGCGCTCGCTGCAAATCGCTGCGGCACGCCCGGCCCTGCGCGTCTGCGCGTGCCTGTGCATGGGCGTCGCTGCGTTCGTCGCCGGCGCGGCTCATGCGCAGGCGCAAGCGGTGCCCATCGTCGGCGCCATCGCGACGATCGGCCCCGGCGCGGGCATGGGCGCGACGGGCGCGATCACGGTCAACGAAACGGCTGGCCTCGACAACGCGCAGGCCAACCAGATCACGGTGACGAACGGCGCCGCGCTCGGCAATGCGAACGCGAGCGTGCAAAGCGCGTCGGTGGCCGCGAACGTGCCGCGCGCACAGGCGTCGATCGAAGCCAATGCGTTTTCGAACACATCCGGCGCGGTGCTGGTGAACCAGTCGGCCGGAGCAGGGAATCTGCAGCGCAACAGCACCCAGATCGGGACTGCGGCGCTCGGAGTCGAGACCGTCTCGGATGGGGAGCTATCCGCGACGGCCCCGAAAAACGGCAGTCCGGGGCAGTCCAACGCGATTCACGGCGTGCACGAGGCAAGCATTTCCTGCGATGCCTTGCGCAACGCGAACGGAATCGTGCAGATCAACCAGGCAGCCGGCGCCGGTAATGCCACGGCAAACAGTTTTGTGCTCCGTCCCCCGGCGGGCACTTTTTTTAACTGACCACACTTAAGTATCGGAGCGAATCATGAAGCGCACTCTTATTGCCACGGCCGTTCTCGTTGCCGCATCCGGCAGCGTGCTTGCCGCGCCGCAGAAGGCCTACCTGTTCAATACGACGGTCGTCGGCGAGATGGTCGGCGTCGAAGGTCTGGTCGGACTGTTTGGCTGCGTGCATGTCTCCAGCACGGCTAACGCGGTGATCAACAACAATCAGACCGTCAACGTGAATGCGACGCTCGATCCGCAGGCTCAGACCTACACCAGCGGCAACGTGACCACGACCCTGAACAACAGCAGAACGTCGGTCAGAGGCGGCGGCTCGGCATTCGCGTTCACGACGCAAAACCATACGTCGTCGAGCTCGGGCTCGCAGGGCTTCGAAGCCTCCGGCGGCTATGCGTACGGCAGCCAGAGCGCGAGCGTCACGAGCGGCGGCTATGAAACCAGCCAGCAGGTAGCCGGCATCGCGGGCAGCTTCTCTCACACAAGTCAGAACTCGGGCGGCCATCTGTCGGCCGGCGGCTCGATCGACGGCAGCTACAGCTATCAGGACCACAACACGTTCTCGCACGGCAGCGGCTCGTTCAGCGCCCGCGGCGGCCTGCAGGCCGGTTATCGCGAATCGAGCTACGCGAACTCGTCGGGCGTCGCCGGCGGCTTCGAAGCGAGCGAAGCGTCCGGGCAAAGCCGTTCGTGGGGCTTCAGGGCGAGCGAAGGCTCCGGCTATGCGATGGTCGGCGAGCAATCGTCGGGCTACTCGCGCAGCCGCTCGTCGTCGAGCGACTCGTATGGCGCCGCATGGGGCATCGACACAGGCATGTCGACGACCGACGTGACGACGCGCGGCTCGATCACGCAGCACATCAACAACGAAGCGGCCGCCACGCTGAATGCAACCACCGGCACCAACGCAGCCAGCAACGTGTCGGGCAACCTTGGCATCAACATCGCGGAAGGCATCGACAACGCGCAGAGCAACGACGTGTCGCTCGCCTCGGTCGACGTCGGCAACGTGTTCGGCAACGCGCAGGACTTCAACGTGCAGTCCTCGGGCGGCAGCGCAACGATCCACAACTTCAATCTGAACGCGTCGATCGGCAACGGGTCGCTGTCGGGTGTGACGGGCAACGTCGGTGTGAACATCGCTTCCGGTATCGGCAACGCGCAGGACAACGCGCTTGCCGGCGCCGTGACGACGACCTCGCCGGGCAAGGCGCTGACCACCGCGATGGATGCGACGGACGACAACTCGCAATCCGCGACGATGACCGTCCACGGGCAATTCCAGGGCACCGCGACTCTGGGTGCCGATACGCTGAAAGGCGCCTCCGGAAACATCGGCGTGAACATCGCCGGCGGCGCGGGTAACTTGCAGCACAACGGCCTCGCCATCGCGGCGCTGAACAGCGGCAAGTAAGCCGACGACGCGGCGAGCGCGGGCAGGCAGAAGAAGCACAAAGCAGTCGGAAGGGCGCGCCGGCAGCCATAGAAGCTGCCGGCGCGGATCGGGCAGGAGACCAGCATGACCGGGTTCAAGGGGTTCCCGGCGCTACCGTTCGCCGTAGCGCTGGCAGGGTGCGTGCTGTGCGCGGATTACGCCGCCGCACAGTCGAGCATCGACACGTCCACGTTCGTCGGCGTGCCGTTGACGAAGACGGTCCGTTCGATGAAGGACCTGCGCTACAACCACATCGTCAATCAGCAATTCGATTACAGCTGCGGCGCGGCGGCGCTCGCCACCCTCCTCAAGTACGGCTACGGCATCGACATTCCGGAACCCGAACTGATTCGCCGGATGATGGTCTTTTCAACGCCCGAAGTCGTCGTCAAGAACGGCTTCTCGATGCTCGACATGAAGCACTTCGTCGAGACCATCGGACTGCGCGGCCGCGGCTTTCGCGTCAACGTCGAAGCGCTCCACCATCTTCAGATCCCGGTGATGGTCCTGATGAACATCGACGGCTATGAGCATTTCGTGATCGTCAAACATGCGCAGGACGGCCGCGTGTTCATCGCGGACCCGGCGCTCGGCAATCGCATCGTGCTCGAAGAGGACTTCGCGAAGACCTGGAACGGTCTCGTGTTCGCGGTCCTCGGCAAACCCTTCAGGGAGGATTCACCACTGTTGGTGGACAACGAGTCGCTCGCGCTGAAGCTGCGCGCCGCTGCGCTGGCAGCCGGCACCGCCGCGACTCCCTTTTTCGAGTACGGCTTGAACAAGGCAGACATGTTCTGATCCCGCCATGAAGTCACACTTCACACAGCTTGGGTTCGTGCTCTGCACCATCGCCTGCGGCGCAGGCGGCCTTGCCCACGCTTCGGAGGGCGCCGCCTCGCCACCGGCTCCCGAACTTTCGATACCGCCGGAGCCAGGCGCCGCGCCCCTGCGGGTGCAACTCGTCGGCGACGACGTGCTCGCGACCCAGACCGGCAAATACGCCGGCGCGACGATGATCTCCGGCTTCGTGCTGAACGTCATTTCGCAATGGCAGTTGCCCAACGGCGCGAGCGCGCTCGCCCAGGGATCGCTGAGCGCGGTGCAGAACGGCGGCGGCCAGCTCACCAGCTCCGTCAGCACGTTCGCCAGCGTGAGCGGCGGCGCGCACGGCCATCCAGGCGATTCGGGTGCCAACCCGAATGCCCAGGCGCGCGGCGGCCAGAGCGTCGGCGTCAATGGCGTGTCGCAGGTCACCCAGGTCGCGGGCGATCGCAACAGCGGCACGAACTCCACGCTAATCGACTTCAACAACAGCGCCTTGACGCTGACGGGCTCCGCCAACGCGCCGTCGGCATCGGCCAGCAATTCGACCGGCTCCATGAAAGCCGGCATTTCGTTCGGCAGCAACGGCGTGAACGTGGCGCTGCAGACACCCGCTGGGCTCGCCACCCAGACCATCGCGCCGAGCAACGGGCAGATCGCCCAGTTGCTGCAGATTGCAGGCAATAACCAGCAAGTCGCCAACGCCCTGCAACTGCATCTGCAAACCCAGCAGATGTCGGCTTCGATGCTTCGTCAGTTGGGCGTGCTACAGGCACTGCAAAACAGGAGATAACGAGGCGGGCCGCCACCGCCAGTTGCAGCACAAGCAGTAAAGAAACGGCCGCGCAGTCAGCACCGCGCGGCCGGATCACCGGGGGAGCAAAAAATGAAAAAAGTGACATCGACCAGGGCGCCGCGCATGGCTCTCGCGGCCATTCCGGCCGCCGTCATGCTGTGGGCTCTTTCTCAGTCGGCGAGCGCGCAGGCGCTCGCCGGTCAATCCGTGGAGGACCGTCTGAACACGCTGATGCGCGTCATCGACGAGCAGCAGCGGCAGATCCATTCGCTCGAACGGCAGGTCACCGAACTCGAGATGGCGCAGCGCGGACGCGGCGTGCCGGGCGCCGGCGCCCCCGCTGGCAGCGACACGGTGGCCGAGCAGCCCGGCGCCGACGGCCTGCCGGTGCCGCTGCCGCCGCTCGCGCAGATCGCGCCCGGCGCGCCCGCGCCGGCGGGCACCACCGGCACCGCGACCGGCGTGCCGGTCAATCCGCCGACGCCCGACGGCAGCAATGCAGGCAACGCCGGCGCCGGCGGCCTGCCCGCCGCCACCGACGGCAGCGGCGCGGTCGGCCGGACCCAGCGCGCGAACGAACCGGTGCGCACGCAGGCCGAGCAGGCGGTCGTGCAACGCGAGCATGCGCCGCTCTTCGACCACAAGCTGACGATGGACTTCGGCATCAGCGACACCTACTACGACCGTCGCCAGTTGCAGTTGTCGGGCTTCCTCGCGCTCGACGCGATTTTCCTCGGCAACATCAACCTCGGCCAGACCAAGTCGCACCAGGTGATGGCGGACCTCGACACGCGCTACGGCGTGTCCGACCGCATCAATGTCGACGTCGACGTGCCGTACGTGTATCGGCGCAGCACCTTCATCGTCGGCGGCGCGGGCGGCGCGGCGAGCACGCTGTCGGACGCGACGGTGTCGAGTCACGACATCGGCGACGTGAACTTCGGCATCTACTACCAGTTCGTCAGGGAAACCAATGCCTTGCCGGACGTGGTCGGCAGTCTGCGCGTGAAGGCGCCGACCGGCAGCTCGCCGTTCGGCGAAAAAGTCGTGCAGGTCGACGCGGACAACACCAACCTCGTCGTGCCGACCAGACTGCCGACCGGCACCGGCTTCTGGAACATCACGGCGGGTCTGTCGGTGCTGAAGACCTACGACCCGGTCGTGCTGTTCGGCAGCGTTTCCTATACCTACAACCTTGCGCGTTCGTTCGCGGACATCTCGTCGGTGCAGGGACAAACCGAACCGGCGACGGTCAAGCTCGGCGACATCGTGCAGTTCGGCGGAGGCGTCGCGCTCGCGTTCTCCGACAAGGATTCGGCCAGCGTGTCGTTCACGATGGCGCTCGAACCCGAGTCGCAGACCAAGTCGCCGGGCGGCAGCTATCAGAAGGTGCCGGGCAGCGAAACCACGGCCGCGGCGATGAATTTTGGCCTGAACCACGTCGTGAACAAGCATCTGACCATCAACGGCTCGGTATCGATCGGACTCACACCCGACGCGCCGAACTTTGTGGTCGGCATGCGCTTTCCGTACACCTTCTGACGTGCCAACGATACGAGGTCGAACGTGCGTGAATCACCTCATCTGAACAGCGTGGCTTCCGTCGCGGCAGCGGGATCGCATCTGTCGCTCGCGGTGCCGAAGCAGCGCGCCGCCGTGTCGTCCGCTGGGTCCGCGGCGGCGCCGGGCGTCGCCCCCCCGGCAAGCAACCAGGCCGGCGCCCCGGCGAGCGCCGCGGTGCGCGGCGTCGCGCGACAGCTGCTGTACGTCGCGCGCACGCCCGACGAAACGCTGATCGCGCATCTGAAAAGCCGCGGCTGGCAGGTCGCGGCGGCGCGCTCGGCGCACGAACTCGGGCGGCTCGTGAAACCTGACATCGCATGCGCGGGAATCGTCGATCTGGCGAGCTTCGCGCCGCGCGACATCGGCGGGCTCGAGGCGAGCCTGCGTCAGCAGCAGATCGGCTGGATCGCGCTTGCGACCAACGAGCGGCTCGACGATCCGCTCGTGCGACGCCTCGTGCGCCACTACTGCTTCGACTTCGTGAAGCTGCCCGTCGCGCACGCGACGATCGACTATCTGGCCGGCCACGCGTTCGGCATGGTCGCGCTGTGCGACCCGGAACTTCCGCCGCCCGTCAGCGAAGCGGGCGACGAGGAAATGGTCGGCACCTGCGAGGCGATGCAACAGCTTTTTCGCACGATCCGCAAGGTCGCGAACACCGACGCGAGCGTGTTCATCGCGGGCGAATCGGGCACTGGCAAGGAGCTGACCGCGCTCGCAATCCACGAGCGCTCGCCGCGCCGCAAGGCGCCTTTCACGCCGATCAACTGCGGCGCGATCCCGCATCATCTTCTTCAATCCGAACTGTTCGGCTACGAGCGCGGCGCCTTTACCGGCGCGAATCAGCGCAAGATCGGCCGCGTCGAGGCGGCAGACGGCGGCACGCTGTTTCTCGACGAGATCGGCGATCTGCCGCTCGAAAGCCAGGCGAGCCTGCTGCGCTTTCTGCAGGAAGGCAAGATCGAGCGGCTCGGCGGACGCGAATCGATTCCGGTCGACGTGCGCATCATCTCGGCGACCCACGTCGATCTCGACGGCGCGATGCGCGAGGGCCAGTTCCGTGCGGATCTGTTTCATCGCCTGTGCGTGCTACGCGTCGATGAGCCGCCGCTGCGCGCGCGGGGGCGGGACATCGAGATTCTCGCGTACCACATGCTGCACAAGTTCAAGACCGACAACGCGCGCAAGATTCGCGGCTTCACGCCGTCGGCGATCGAGGCGCTCTACAACTACAACTGGCCCGGCAACGTGCGCGAGCTGATCAACCGCGTGCGCCGCGCGATCGTGATGGCCGAGAACAAGCTGATCTCGGCCGACGACCTCGACCTCGCGGGCTACACCGAACAGGAAAGCATGACGCTCACGCAGGCGCGCGAGGCTGCCGAGAAGCGCGCGATCGAGGCCGCGCTGCTGCGCCATCGGCACCGGTTGAACGAGGCGGCGGTGGATCTGAACATTTCCCGCGTGACGCTGTATCGGCTGATGGGCGTGCACGGCTTGCGCGAACCGGGCAGCGCCGACGACAAGGGAGCGCTCCCCGCGGACGGGCCGGCGCGGGAGTGAGAGGCGGGTACGCGTCGGTGTGCATCGACGGCTCGGGTAGAATCGCCCGGTTACCCTCCTCTTTCCATTCGATGACGACGCTCACCCTGATCGTCGCTCGCGCCAGCAACGGCGTGATCGGCCGCGACAACCAGTTGCCCTGGCGACTGCCCGAAGACCTCAAATTCTTCAAGCGCACGACGATGGGCGCGCCCATCATCATGGGCCGCAAAACGCATGAATCGATCGGCCGGCCACTGCCGGGACGCCGCAACATAGTCGTCACGCGCGATGCCTCGCGACGCTTTCAGGGCTGCGACACCGCGACCAATCTCGACGAAGCGCTCGCGCTCGCCGCGCAGGACCAGGCGCCGCAGGCGTTTCTGATCGGCGGCGCAGAGCTCTACGACGAAGGGCTGCGCCATGCGGACAAGCTGATCGTCACCGAAATCGCCGCCGACTTCGACGGCGACGCGACCTTCCCCGCGATCGACCCACGCGTGTGGGAAGAAATCGCGCGCGAGGCGCATCACTCGAATGCGCCCAACGACTTCGATTACGCATTCGTCACGTATCAGCGCAAGGACGTCTGACGGCAGGCGGCGCCACGCAAGCGATAAAAAACGCCACGCAACGTTCAGTTGCGTGGCGTTTTCGTTTGATACGGGGCTGCGCCGGAACGAGCCGTGCGGCTTACTGCCCCGCGATCGTCATCCGCTCGATCAGCACCGAGCCGGTCTGCTTGGTGCCGCGCGTGATCGTATCCGCGCCGATCGCGACGATATGGCGGAACATCTCCTGCAGCGTGCTCGCGACCGTGATTTCCTCGACCGGATACTGGATCTTGCCGTTCTCGACCCAGAAACCCGACGCGCCGCGCGAGTAGTCGCCGGTCACGTAATTGACGCCCTGCCCCATCAGCTCGGTCAGCAGCAGACCCGTGCCGAGCTTCTTCAGCATCGCCTCGAAGTCGTCCTCGGGGCGCGTGTTCGAACTGAGCAGCGACAGGTTGTGCGAGCCGCCCGCGTTGCCGGTGGTCTTCATGCCGAGCTTGCGCGCCGAATAGGTGGACAGGAAGTAGCCCTCGACGACGCCGTCCTTCACGACCGAGCGCTGGCGCGTGCGCACGCCTTCCTCGTCGAACGGCGCGCTGCCCATCGCGCGCGCGACGTGCGGGTCTTCGACCACCTGCACGTGCGGCGCGAACACCGGCTTGCCGAGGCTGTCGACCAGAAACGAAGTCTTGCGATACAGCGCGCCGCCGCTCGTCGCCTGCACGAACGCGCCGAGCAGGCCCGCCGCGAGCGGCGCCTCGAACAGCACCGGCACCTTGCGCGTGTCGAGACCGCGCGCGCCGATGCGCGCGAGCGCGCGCTGCGCCGCGTAACGACCGACCGCTTCGGGATCGGCGAGTTCGTCGGCGCTGCGCGTCGACGTGTACCAGTCGTCGCGCTGCATGTTGCGGCCGCTGCCGGCGATCGGCGCGCACGCGACGTAGTGGCGCGAATACGGATAGCCGGCGAGGAAGCCGCGCGAGGTCGCCAGCACGAACTGCGAGTGCTGTGCCGACACGCTCGCGCCTTCCGAGTTCTTGATCTGCGGATCGGTCGCGAACGCGGCGTCTTCGGCACGGCGCGCGATTTCGACCGCTTCGTCGGCGGACAGATTCCACGGGTGGTACAGATCGAGGTCGCGCGGCGCGGTTTCGAGCAGCTCGGCTTCGGCGAGGCCCGCGCAATCGTCCTCGGCGGTGAAGCGCGCGATGTTGTAGGCGGCCGCGACCGTGTCCTTCAA
This sequence comes from Paraburkholderia sp. 40, assembly GCF_050434105.1. Lineage (NCBI taxonomy): Bacteria > Pseudomonadati > Pseudomonadota > Betaproteobacteria > Burkholderiales > Burkholderiaceae > Paraburkholderia > Paraburkholderia sp. 40. Next base: position 1,914,662 of record NZ_JBNPVY010000004.1, read on the forward strand.
TGCCTGCGGCGAGAAGTCCGAGGTGCTCGCGTTGCCGCGCTTGTTGCCGATGAACACCGTCACGCCGACCATCTTGTCGCGGTTGTGCTCGATCGTCTCGACTTCGCCGCGCCGTACCGAGACGGACAGGCCGTCGCCTTCGGAGATTTCGGTCGCGGCGTCGGTACCGCCGAGCGCCGTCGCGTGACGGAGGATGTCCGAGGCGATTTCCTTCAGCTCATCCTGGGTATGCGGAAAAAAGCGCTGCTTGACGTCCATGTCTGCTGCCATTGTGGTTGCCGTCCTGTTGGGGCCGCGCGGCCCTGGGTATGCACTCCGTATTCGGGGCAGGCGCGCGGGTGCGGGATAAATGCAATCCCGCGATCATAGCAAGGTACGCGCCGCCGCGGGTCGGGCCGGCGCGGCAAGTTACAATACCGGCATGACACGCAAAACCCGCATTCAACCGATCGAATCCGTCGTCACGGAAGTCGACGAAAACGGCTACGATCGTCCGAGCAAGTCTCAGGTCAAGCGCGAAATGCAAGCGCTGCAGGATCTGGGCTTGGAACTCGTCGCGCTGCCGAAAGACGCGCTCAAGCGCATGCCGATGCCCGAAAAGCTCGACGAAGCCGTGCGCGAAGCGCGCCGCATCACCGACCACGAAGGCAAGCGCCGCCAGATCCAGTACGTCGGCCGCGTGATGCGCTCGCTGCTCGACACCGAAACCGCCGCGCTGCGCACCGCGCTCGACACCTACAAGGGCATCAACAAGTCGGAGACGGCGAAGCTCCACTGGATCGAGCGCACCCGCGAAAAGCTGCTTGCCGACGACGCCGCGCTGACCGAATTCATCCGCCAGCACCCGAGCGCCGATCCGCAGCAGGGCCGCACGCTGATCCGCAACGCGCGCAAGGAAGCGGAGCAGAGCAAGCCGCCGCGCTACTTCCGCGAGTTGTTCCAGTGGGTCAAGAGCGCAGCAGGCACAGACGACGAAGCGGACGACGCGCACGCCCCCAACCTCGCCGCGGAAGACGACGATGACGACCGCGACGCCTGATCGACGTAAGCAACGTCAGCACCCCGACGAAATCGTGATCGGCCTCGTGTCGATCAGCGACCGCGCGTCGACGGGCGTGTACGAGGACAAGGGCATTCCGGCGCTGCAGGAGTGGCTCGGCGCGGCCTTGAGCTCGCCATGGCAGGTGGTGACGCGGCTGATCGCCGACGACGCGCCGACCATCTCGGCGACGCTGATCGAGCTGGTCGACGAAGTGGGCTGCGATCTGGTGCTGACGACCGGGGGCACCGGCCCATCGCGCCGCGACGTGACGCCCGAGGCGACGCTCGCTGTCGCGACCAGGGAGATGCCCGGCTTCGGCGAGCAGATGCGGCAGATCAGCCTGAATTTCGTGCCGACCGCGATCCTGTCGCGCCAGGTCGCGGTGATCCGCGAAACCGAACGACACGCCGCGCTGATCATCAACCTGCCCGGCCAGCCGAAATCCATCACGGAAACGCTGGAAGGCCTGCGCGATGACGGCATGGTCAAGGTGCCAGGGATTTTCGCGGCGGTGCCGTACTGCATCGACCTGATCGGCGGCCCTTACGTAGAAACGAACGTCGACGTGGTCAAGGCGTTCCGGCCGAAAAGCGCGCAACGCGCGCCGCGGCAAGACTGAGGTTCGAGGTTCGTGGCCTGCCCGTGCAGGCCCGCGCTTTACTGAGCGCTCGCGGCGGCGTCCGGCGCCGACGGCACGAGGAAATGCTCGCGGTAGTACTTCAGCTCGTCGATCGACTCGTGGATATCGGCCAGCGCCGTGTGCATCGCGCGCTTCTGGAAGCCCTTGTAGATGACCGGCTGCCAGCGCCGGCACAACTCCTTCAGCGTGCTCACGTCGAGGTTGCGGTAGTGGAAGAAGCTCTCCAGATCCGGCATCCAGCGCGCCATGAAGCGGCGGTCCTGGCAGATCGAGTTGCCGCACATCGGCGACTTGCCCGGCGGCACGTACTGGCCGAGGAACTCGCGGATCTGTGCGGTCGCGTCGGCCTCGCTGACCGTCGACGCCTTCACGCGATCGATCAGCCCCGAGCGGCCATGCGTGTTCTGGTTCCACTCGTCCATCTTCGCGAGCGATTCATCGCTCTGATGAATCGCGAGCACCGGACCTTCGACCATCCTGTCGAGCGTCGAATTCGTCACCACCACCGCGATCTCGATGATGCGGTCGGTGTCGGGCTCGAGCCCGGTCATTTCCATGTCCAGCCAGACGAGATTCATGTCGCTGCGCACGAGCGGCGGCTGTTCGGTGGATGCGAGGATGTCAGTCATGAAGGCAACCCTGAGGGCCGCGCGGCGCGGCTTAGCTGGAAACCCGCGCGGCGCGGCATGTGTTCGTTTGAAATCGATTCGCGCGGTTCGAGCCGGGCCGGCCGCGCCAAAGCGCCGCCCTGAACTGCTACCCGGAGCTATTGCGTTGAACCGTCGCGTTAAACCGTATCTCCGCCGCAAGGCGGGAAGAAACATATAATTCTCGCATAGATACCACGGAATCCCCGGATGCCTACCCTGTACTTCACCGCCCTGTTCGTCATCGCCGTCGTCGCGATGGTCGGCACCAAACTCTGGCTCGCGTCGCGGCAGATCCGCTTCGTCGTCGCGCATCGCGAACAGGTGCCGAGCCAGTTCGCGAACACCATCGCGCTCACCGCGCATCAGCGCGCGGCCGACTACACGGTCGAGCGCACGCGGCTCGCGATGGTCGAGATCGTCGTCGGCGCGGCCGTGCTGATCTGGCTCACGCTGCTCGGCGGCGTGCAGATGCTCGATCTCGCGATCTCCGACTGGCTCGGCCGCGGCTACGTCGGTCAGATCGCGCTGGTTGCCGCTGTGATCGCGATCACGAGCGCGATCGACCTGCCGTTCGATTACTACCGGCAGTTCGTCGTCGAGCAACGCTTCGGCTTCAATCGCATGAGCAAAAGCCTGTTCTTTTTCGACCGTCTGAAGGGCGCGCTGCTCGGCATCGCGTTCGGCCTGCCGTTGTTGTTCGTCGTGCTGTGGCTGATGAACCGCGCGGGCAACCTGTGGTGGCTGTGGGCATGGGTCGTGTGGGTCGCGTTCCAGATGTTCGGCCTGCTGATTTTCCCGACCTTCATCGCGCCGCTCTTCAACAAGTTCGAGCCGCTGAAGGATGAAGCGCTCGTGACCCGCATCGAGGCGCTGATGAAGCGCTGCGGCTTCGCCGCGAAGGGCCTGTTCGTGATGGACGGCAGCCGCCGTTCGGCGCACGGCAACGCGTACTTCACCGGCTTCGGCGCGAGCAAGCGCATCGTGTTTTTCGACACGCTGCTCGCGCGCCTGTCGGGCCGCGAGATCGAAGCGGTGCTCGCGCACGAGCTCGGCCACTTCAAGCGTCGTCACGTGACGAAGCGCATGCTGGTCACGTTCGCGATCAGCCTCGCGATGCTCGCGCTGCTCGGCTGGCTGACGCAATGCGTGTGGTTCTACGAAGGGCTCGGCGTGCGGCCGTCGCTCGTCGGCGGCAATAGCGGACTCGCGCTCGTGCTGTTCTTCCTCGCGCTGCCGGTGTTCATGTTCTTCGTCACGCCGCTCGGCAGTCTCAGTTCGCGCAAGCACGAGTTCGAAGCCGACGCGTTCGCGGCGACGCAAACCGACGCGCACGATCTCGTCAACGCGCTCGTCAAGCTGTATGAGGACAACGCGTCGACGCTGACGCCCGATCCGATCTACACCGCGTTCTACTATTCGCATCCGCCGGCCTCGCAGCGGATCGACCGACTGCTGCAGCACGCATGAGCGGCCGCGCTCCGAAGAAGGCGGCGCGCGGCGCGTCGGCCACCGCATCCGGCATGCACGGCGCGCGCACGGGCGGCCTCGTGGTGGCCGCGCACGGCCGCCACTATCTGGTCGCTCCTGAGGACGGCGGCGCGTTGCTGCAATGTTTCCCACGCGGCAAGCGCAGCGAGGTCGCGGTCGGCGATCGCGTGATCTATGAGCCGACCTCGGCGGATCAAGGCGTGATCGTCGAGATCGGCGAGCGGCGCAATCTGCTGTATCGCTCGGATCAGTACAAGTCGAAGCTGTTCGCCGCGAACCTCGACCAGTTGCTGATCGTGCTCGCCACCGAGCCTCATTTCAGCGAGGATCTGCTCGGCCGCGCGCTCGTCGCCGCCGAGGCGAACGAATTGAAGCCGCTGATCGTGCTGAACAAGATCGACGTCACCGATGCTCTGGACGGCGCGCGCAAGCGGCTCGAGCCGTATCGCGCGCTCGGCTATCCGGTGCTCGAAGCGTCGATCCGGATGCAGCCCGAGGCGGCACGCGCAACGCTGACCGAACATCTGCATGGTCACGCGACGCTGCTGCTCGGCCAGTCCGGCATGGGCAAATCGACACTCGTGAACCTGCTGATTCCCGATGCCGAAGTCGCGACGCGCGAGATCTCGACCGCGTTGAACAGCGGGCGCCATACCACGACGTTCACGCGTCTTTATCCGCTGCCGCGGTCGGAGGGCACGACCGGCGTGAATGGCGTCAACGGCGCGGCCGGCGCGCTGATCGACTCGCCGGGCTTTCAGGAATTCGGCCTGCATCACCTGACCGAAGGCCGGCTCGAACGCGCGTTCCCCGAGTTCCGGCCGCTGCTGCCAAACTGCCGTTTCTATAACTGCCATCATTTGCACGAGCCTGGCTGCGCGATCCTCGAAGCCGTCGCCGACGGGCGCATCCGCCGCGAACGGCATGCGCTTTATGCGCAGCTCGTGCACGAGGCGAGCCAGATTGTCCGCTGACATGAAACTGATGCGCGCGCCGAACCTGATCATCGGACAGCATTGGGTCAACGTGCTGGAGACCGCCGGCATCGCTTGCGAGCTGCACAACCGCTATCTGAACGGTGCGCTCGGTGAGATTCCGGCCGACCAGTGCGCGCCGGAGCTGTGGCTCGTCGATGAACGCGATGAGGCGATCGCGCGGCGGCTGATCGAAGCGGCCTCGCGAGGACCGGCTCCGGGCGCGCCTCCATGGCAATGTCAGCAGTGCGGCGAGGTGCTCGAGGCGCAGTTCACCGTGTGCTGGCAATGCGGGACTGTGCGCGATCCGTTGAAGGGGTGAAGCGGAGTCGGAAATTGAAGAAGCCGGGCATTGCCCGACTTCTTCTTGTGCGGCGCGCGTGGCTTGGCCGCTTCAGGCGAGCCACACCGCGATGGTCAGCATCAACAGCAGGATCATCCACAGTACGACTGCACGCCACACCAGCCCCACTGCCGATTGCAGCGTGCGCGGCGTGCAGTCGTCGCCGACCTGCATCGGACCGCCGTCGCCGGTGGCGAGCGCGTCGAGGCTCGACGGCTCCGCGAGTGGCCCGGCCAGGCGCGCGCCGAGCGCCCCGCTGCCCGCGGCGAGCAACACGCCGTCGTTCGTATCGGGCCACTGCCGCGCATGGTTGCGCCACGCGTAAATCGCATCCTCGAAATTGCCGACGATCGCAAAGCCCAGCGACGTCAGCCGCGCCGGCACCCAGTCGATCACGAAGAACGCGCGCTGCGCGAAGCTCGAAAACGCGACGGTGCGGTCGTCGGCCGGCCGCGCCCATGCGCGCGCGAGATATTCCGCGCAACGGTACAGCACCGCGCCAGCGGGACCGACCGGAATCAGAAACCAGAAGAACACGCCGAACACATGGCGATGCGACGCGACCACCGCGTGGATCAGCGTGTGACGCACGATCTCGCTGACCGGCATGTCGACGGTCTCGAGCCCGGTCCATTCGTTGAGAATTTCGCGCGCGCGTGGCACGTCGTCGTTGTTCAACGCGAGATGGATGTCGGTGAAGTAATGGCTGAACTGCCGGAAGCCGAGCGTGAAGTACAGCACCACGACGTTCCACAGGAACGCGAGCATGAAGTGGATGTGATACAGCACGTAGTAGACGAGCGCGACCGCGAGCGTCCAGGGCACCACCACGACGAGCCACGCGAGCAGACCGTGACGTTGCTTGCCAGCATCGAATCCGTGCGCCGCCGACTCCGCATGGTATTGAAGCAACGCGGACAACGGATTGTTCGGCGACAGCGCGCGTACCTGTTCAATGATCAGAGCCAGCAATACGGAGAAAAAAGTCATGCGATGCGCCGTGCTTTTTAAGTTTTTACGATTGTTTTATAACGATAGCACAGGGTCGGATGAGTCTGAACGCGGATGCTGACAAAGCGCCGACAAGTGCGTCGTTCGCGCAACTGTGCATCGTCGACGCGGCGATGCGAGTCACGTAATTTATGCGGCGAGGAACCGATACAGGTTGCGCAGCATCGCCGCCGTCGCGCCCCAGATGAAATGATGGCCGCCTTGCACGGCTGCTGGCGTGACCGTCTGCGCGTGGTGCGCGCCGCGCTGCTCGGCGGCCTCCGGAGCCACCGTCAATTCGCCGCGCGGATATGGCATCGCGAAGAAGCGGCGCTCTCCGCCCTCGTAGCGGAACAGGCGTTCTTCGTGGTTGCACGGGTCCATCAGGAACGCGAGCGGCACTTCGAAGACCTCGGCCACTTCGAGCGTATCGATCTCCAGCGAGAACGGCGGGTGCACAAGAGCGATGACCGGCGACACGCGAAAGCCGGTGCCAGTCAGATAGTCGGGCAACGCGCCGAGAACTTCGACGCGCGACGCGTCGAGGCCCACCTCTTCGTGCGCTTCGCGCAGAGCCGTTGCGGTCGCATCAGCGTCGAACGGTTCCTGGCGACCGCCGGGAAAACTCACCTGACCGGCGTGATCGTTCAGATGGTCCGCGCGCTGCGTGAGCAACACGGTAAGGCCACGCGCGCGCACGACGAGCGGCACCAGCACCGCGGCCACGCGCGGATCGAGGTCGGTATTGCGCCACGGCGCATCGGCAATTTTCTCGGGTGTCCAGGCAAGCTGCCGATCAAAGCGCGCCCGCAGTGCATCGGGCGTCAGACGCTCGCGCGCGACCGGTGGCAGATCGGCGCCTGTCGCGATGACAGGCAGAGTTTCGGGCTCAAAGACGGGGCGGATCAACGGGTCTCTCTGATGAGCGGGGACATGCCGCTATTTTGACCTGGCCAACAAAAAAGCACCCGCGAGGGGTGCTTTTTCTTACAGCATTTACGCTTGGGAAGCAGCGCGGTCTTTCGAGACCAGCTTTTCCTTGATTCGAGCCGACTTGCCCGAACGCTCGCGCAGATAGTACAGCTTCGCACGACGCACATCGCCGCGACGCTTGACGACGATGCTAGCCAGCAGCGGCGAATACGTCTGGAACGTACGCTCGACGCCTTCGCCCGACGAAATCTTACGGACGATGAACGACGAATTCAGACCACGATTACGCTTGGCGATCACGACACCTTCGTAAGCCTGCACACGCTTACGCGTACCTTCAACCACGTTCACGCTGACGATGACCGTATCGCCCGGACCAAAATCCGGAATGGTCTTTTCGCCGAGAGCGCGCGCGATTTCTTCCTGCTCGAGTTTTGCAATCAGATTCATCACTGACTCCTAGATCCATCTTGTCGGCGTTCGTACCTGCCCCACACGCTTACTGCGTTGGGCTACGGCCCCGATAGAGGATGGGTTCACATCTGGCACCGCACACGCATGTGCGGCACCGCCTTGTGTCCGCTCGAAAGACCGGGGCCTCAGGCCTTCGGCTCTTCCTTCGCGAGACTCGCTAGCCACGCCTCGTCGGCACGGCTCAGCATTCTGTTCTTTCTGGCCTTCACGATCAGATCGGGCCGCTTGTTCAACGTGTTGCGCAATGCTTCGCGCCGCCGCCACGCTTCGATTTCCGCATGATGGCCGCCGAGCAGCACATCAGGCACCCGCACGCCCTGGTATTCCTCGGGACGCGTGTAGTGTGGACAATCGAGCAGCACATCGACGAAGCTATCCTGCACCGCCGACTGTGAGTCGTTCAGCACGCCAGGCAATTGACGCACGACCGCATCCATCAACGCCATCGCGGGCAACTCGCCGCCCGACAGCACGAAGTCGCCAAGGCTTACTTCTTCGTCGACGACACGGTCCAGCAGACGCTGGTCGATCGCTTCGTAGCGCCCGCACAACAGGATCAGACCGGGTTCGGCCGTGAACTTCATCACGCGCTCGTGATTCAGTGCGTCGCCTTGCGGCGACATCATCACAACGCGCGACGCACAGATGCCCTGCTCCGACTGCGCCGCTTTCGCGGCACTGATCGCGTCTTCGAGCGGCCGGGCCAGCATAACCATGCCGGGGCCGCCGCCGTATGGGCGATCGTCGATCGTGCGGTAGTTGTCGGTCGTGAAATCGCGCGGATTCCACGTACGCAACCCATAGCGCTGCTGCTTCGCGGCCCGGCTGGTGATACCCCAGTCAGTCAGCGCGCGGAACATTTCTGGAAAGAGCGTCACGACATCGAACTGCATCGCTCTCCCCGCTCAACGATAGATTTCAATAGTCAGCTTCCCAGTCGACGACGATATGCTTTGCCGCCTGGTCCACCGTTTTGACAAAGACGCCGACGAACGGGATCAAACGCTCGCCTGCGACCGGTTTGCCGTTTTTGTCGGTAGCCGGATATTCGATGCGCAGCACCGACTGCGCGCCGTTGTCGATCATGCTGGCGACTTTGCCGAGGTTGAGCCCGGCGAGATTCACCACGTCCAGGCCGATCAGATCGACCCAGTAGAATTCGTCGGCTTCGAGCGCCGGAAATTCGCTACGGCTGATGTATACGCGAGAACCGCGCAAAGCCAACGCCGTATCGCGGTCAGCGACGCCACCCAGACGGGCGACCACGCTGTCGCTATGTGTTTTGGCCTGCAAGGACGGCGCCGATTTGCGCTCCTGGCCTTTCAGCAGCCACCAGTGCTTCGCGCTCAGCAAGACGTCGCCGCCTTGCCCGGCATCCGCATGCGCGGCTACCTTGACCCAGCCTTTGAGACCATAGGCGTCGACGATTGCGCCGACTTCGACCGCATCGGCCGGCCAGCTCGCCGCCGTTTCGATGCGCATTTCTGCAGCTTCGAAATTGGCGTTCGCGGCATTGGCATGCGCCTCTTTCGCCTTGCCGTCGGTTCGTTCGACCGGCTTGCGGACGAATGCACCGAACGACGCCTGACCAGACGCCTTTGCGCGCGAACCTGCCTTGACGCTACCAGAACTGCCGGAATCACGCTCAGACATCGAATAACCTCGACAACAACTTCGCAGCCTGCTTTGGCGTCTGCTTCAGTAAAACAAATTGCGCGTCGGACTGCTCACGCGAGTTGCGCGAGCCGCCGGCCGAACCGACGACGATACGCCTGCGGGCCGCCATATCAAGCAGCCGGCTGCGCCTTTTGCGCTTCCTTCACGAGACGTTCGACGGTCGGCGACAGTTGCGCGCCAACACCTTGCCAGTACGTCAGGCGATCCTGAGCGATACGCAGGGACTCGCCCTTCGTAGCGACCGGATTGTAGAAACCGACGCGCTCGATGAAGCGACCGTCACGACGGCTGCGCGAGTCGGTGGCGACAATGTTGTAGAACGGGCGCTTCTTGGAGCCGCCACGAGCCAAGCGGATGATGACCATACTAGAATCCTTGAAAACCGGGGTTCGGAACGACTGAAACACGCGATTATAGCGGGAAACCGACGCCATAACAAACACTTACCGGGATAAACTGCGGAACCGGGCTGCACCCACCTTCTACAAGAGGTGCGAGAACCCGCTCAAACGCCCGAATTACCTGAAGGAGCGCCTGTGCAACGCCAGCCGAAACTCCCGTTTCCGGTCGCCTTTTTTGCCTTTTTCGTACGCTTTGCTGGACTTTCGCGCACCTCGTGCAGCCGGATTCTACGTGCGTTAGCGGCCGCGGTTATCGCCGCGCAGGCGTTGACGGCAATCGCCGCGCTGCCCATCGAGAAAATCAAGCTGCCGCCGGGCTTTCACATCGAAGTGTTGTCGGACGAGGTGCCGAGCGCGCGCGCGATGACGTTGTCGCCCAAGGGCATTCTCTACGTGGGCAGCGACGATGGCCATGTGTATGCGCTCGAGCTGCGGAACGGCCGCGTGACGGGTCACCACGTGATCGCGTCCGGGCTGCAGATGCCCGCCGGCGTCGCGTGGCGCGGCGGCGCACTCTATGTGTCGGCCGTGTCGAAAATCGTGCGCTTCGATGCGATCGACTCGCACCTGAACGATCCGCCGAAACCGGTCGTTGTCACCGACAAGCTGCCAACGGACACGCATCACGGCTGGAAATTCATCGCGTTCGGCCCGGATGGCAAGCTGTACGTGCCGCAAGGCGCGCCGTGCAACATTTGCCAGAGAGATCCGGACCGCTTTGCGATGATTGGCCGCATGAACCCGGACGGCAGCCACTACGAGGTCGTCGCGCGCGGCATCCGCAATTCGGTCGGCTTCGCGTGGCATCCGGTCACCCACGAACTTTGGTTCACCGACAACGGTCGCGACCTGCTCGGCGACGATATTCCGAGCGACAAGCTCAACCGCGCGCCGCTAGTCGGCATGAACTTTGGCTTTCCGTACTGTCACGGCGGCGACACGCCCGACCCCGAGTTCGGCAAGGATCATCCGTGCAGCGAATTCACGCCGCCAGTGGTCAAGCTTGGCGCGCACGTGGCGGCGCTAGGCATGCGCTTCTACGACGGCCCGATGTTTCCAGCCGACTACCGCAACAATATCTTCATCGCCGAGCACGGCTCGTGGAACCGCAGCAAGAAGGTCGGCTACCGCGTCGTGCGCGTGATCACCGACCCTGACGGCAGCCACGCACGCCAACAGGTCTTTGCCGAAGGCTGGCTGCAACCCGGCGAATCGGTCTGGGGCCGCCCCGCCGACGTGTTGCCGCTGCCAGACGGTTCGCTACTGATCAGCGACGATACCGCCGGCGCGATCTATCGCGTCACGTATTCAGCGCCGTAACGCGCGGATCCACGCATGTCCGGCTGAACGGCTGCACTCACCTTGAGCCAGGTCCGGCGCATCTCGCCGCCCCGCTTTCAGCCTGGGCGATCGACCTCCACGTGACCACCCGCGCGCCGCAGGCGTAGAATGCGCGTCGGTCCGCGCCCCCACGGCGCGCCGCTCCTTTCGGCCGCCCGTCACTCTGCCCACGCGTTCATGCCCACCGCTGCCTCGACTTCCCCGCGCTTCAGATCCAAGACGCTCACCGCCGCGTTGGCGTTCCTGTTCGGCAGCCTCGGCGCCCACCGCTTCTATCTGTACGGCACCCGGGACATCTACGGCTGGGCGCATCTACTCGGCACGCTGATCGGCATTCCCGGCGTGATGCTGCTGGTCGCGACCGAGCGCGCGTCGATCCTGGGCTGGGTGCTCGCGCCGATCGGCGCGGTTTCGCTTTTTGCCGCGTTTCTGGCGGCGCTCGTCTACGGGCTGCGTCCTGATCAGAAATGGGATGCGCAATTCAACACCCGCACGCAACGCAAAAGCCGCTCCGGCTGGACGGTCATTTTCGTCGTGATCTTTTCGCTGCTGATCGGTGCGTTTCTGCTGATGACCGGTCTCGCGCTCGCGTTCCAGACCTACTTCGAAAGTCAGGTCGAAGCGGCCAAAGCGATTTCGCAGTAATGCCCCCGTGGCGGGACCCGCAGACGTTCCTGCGCGCTAGAAAAGCCTCAGTTGCGGATTGTCGCACGCCGGTGCGCTCACCTGCTCGGCGCGCGGCGGCTCGATCCGGCGGAAATGCGACATGTCGAGAATGCCGCGGTCGCGCCCGTTCAACCCTAACCGGCGCACGGCCTTGTGAAAGCGCTGCCTGAGCAGATCCGCCCATAAGCCCTCTCCCTTCATGCGGGTCGAGAACGAAGAATCGTAATCCTTGCCGCCTCGCATGTCGCGCACACGGCTCATCACGCGCTCGGCCCGATCCGGGAAATGTGCGCCCAGCCAATCCTTGAACAGCGGCGCGACCTCCCACGGCAGCCGCAGCACGATATAGCTCGCATTGCTGGCGCCCGCTTCGGCGCATGCTTCGAGCACGCGCTCCATATCCGGTTCGGTGACGAACGGGATCACCGGCGCGATGCTGACGCCGACCGGAATGCCCGCCTCGCTGAGCGTACGGATCGTGCGCAGCCGGCGCGACGGCGTGGCCGCGCGCGGTTCGAGCGTGCGCGCGATGTCGGCGTCCAGCGTGGTGATGGTGATCGCCGCCATGAATTGCCCGCGCCCGGCCATCGGCGCAAGCAGGTCGATGTCGCGCTCGATCAGCGATGATTTGGTGATCGCCGCGAACGGGTGGTTGCGCTCGCTGAGCACCTCGATCACACGACGCGTAAGACGCAAGTCACGTTCGGCCGGCTGCCATGCATCGGTGGCGACGCCGAGCGCGATCGGCTCGGGTACATAGGATTTCTTCGACATTTCACGCTCGAGCAGTTCGGGCGCGTTGATCTTCGCGTAGATGCGGCTTTCGAAATCGAGCCCGGGCGACAAGCCCAGGTAGCTGTGCGTGGGCCGCGCGAAGCAATAGATGCAGCCGTGTTCGCAGCCCCGGTAAGGATTCAGCGACACACTGAACGGAATGTCCGGCGACGCATTGCGTGTGAGGATGGTTTTTGCGCGCTCCTCGAACACCTGCGTGCGCAGGACCTTCGGCTCCCCGTCTTCGTCGGCCGTCTGCCAGCCGTCGTGGACGGTTTCGCGCTGGTCGACTTCGTAGCGACCTTGCAGGTTCGTGACGGCGCCGCGCCCCTTGCGAGGCGCCGGCGGCGCGATCGGAAATTCGGGAATGTCAGGGGTGTCGGGGTCATCCACGGCGGGCCACACAAAGCGAACGCAAACAGGAAGCGCCAAAGGAAAGCGGCGCAAAACACCTGTATAAATATACAGTATTTACGCCGTTTGTCGAGCACTTCGTTGGTCGCTTGATGCGCGTCGAACCCCTCAGTGAACCGGCACCTACTCGCCCACCGCGATCGTCAGCGTCTCCTTGATTTCCTCCATCACCACATAGCTCTTCGACTGCACCGCGCCCGGCAGCTGCAGCAGGATATCGCCGAGCAACTTGCGGTAATCGGCCATTTCGCCGATGCGCGCCTTGATCAGATAGTCGAAATCGCCCGACACGAGGTGGCACTCGAGCACCTCGGGGATCTTCTGCACCTCGCGCCGGAACAGGTCGAACATGTTGCCACTCTTGTGATCGAGCGTGATCTCGACGAACACGAGCAGCGCCGCGCCCAGCTCGGCCGGGTTCACGCGCGCGTAGTAGCCGGTGATCACGCTGTCGCGCTCCATCCGCTTGACGCGCTCGATGCACGGCGTCACCGACAGACCGACCTGCTCCGCCAGGTCCTTCATCGCCATACGGCCGTCCTGCTGCAGGAGCCGCAGGATCTTGTGATCGAGCTTGTCGAGAGCCCGCACGGGCTGGCGCTGGGTACGCATGGTGTTTTTTCTAAAAATGATGAAAATACGATAACAAAACCTGTCTCACTGCCAATAGTATAGCGGTTAACACTGGGCAAACGGTATTTCACCTCACGTTGCAGCTCGCCGAATCGAATCAGATCGAACCTCCGGCGAGCGCCTTGCCCTCACTCAATTTTTGGATATCTGGAGCATCTATGCGAGTCGTCGTTTTGGGCAGTGGCGTCGTCGGCGTGACGAGTGCGTATTACCTCGCGCGCGCCGGTCATGAAGTGACCGTCATCGATCGCGAGGCCGGCCCGGCGCTCGAAACCAGTTTCGCCAACGCGGGCCAGATCTCGCCGGGCTACGCTTCGCCGTGGGCCGCCCCGGGCGTCCCGCTGAAGGCCGTCAAGTGGATGTTCCAGAAGCACGCGCCGCTAGCGATTCGCCTCGACGGCACCGCGTTCCAACTGCAATGGATGAGGCAGATGCTGCAGAACTGCACGGCGCCGCGCTATGCGGTGAACAAGGGCCGTATGGTGCGGCTGGCCGAATACAGCCGCGACTGCCTGCAGGCGTTGCGCGCCGACACCCGCATCCAGTACGAAGGCCGCACCGGCGGCACGCTGCAGGTATTTCGCACGCAACAGCAGTTCGACGGCGCCGCGAAAGACATCGCTGTGCTGCAGGAAGCCAACGTGGCATACGAACTGCTGACGGCCGACGAACTCGCCAAGGCCGAACCAGCACTCGCCGCGGTGTCGCACAAGCTCACCGGCGGCCTGCGCCTGCCCGGCGACGAAACCGGCGACTGCCAGATGTTCACGACGCGCCTCGCGGCGCTCGCCGAGGAACTGGGCGTCAAGTTCCGCTACAACACGTCGATCGACGCGCTCGCGATGGCGGGCGGCCGCATCGCCGGCGTCCAGTGCTCCGGCGAACTCGTGCGCGCGGATTCGTTCGTGGTCGCGCTCGGCTCGTATTCGACGCGCTTCCTCGATGGCATAGTGAAGATTCCGGTCTATCCGCTGAAGGGCTATTCGATCACCGCACCGATCGTCGACGCGGCTGCCGCGCCGGTGTCGACCGTGCTCGATGAGACCTACAAGATCGCGATCACGCGCTTCGATGACCGGATTCGCGTCGGCGGGATGGCCGAGATCGTCGGCTTCGACAAATCGCTGCGCCAGGCGCGCCGCGAGACGCTCGAGCTTTCTGTGAATGACCTGTTCCCAAGCGGCGGCGACACGTCGAAGGCGACGTTCTGGACCGGTCTGCGGCCGATGACGCCGGACGGCACGCCGATCGTCGGCCGCACGCCGGTTCCGAACCTGTTCCTGAACACCGGCCACGGCACGCTTGGCTGGACGATGTCGTGCGGCTCGGGCCAACTGCTCGCCGACTTGATGTCGGGCAAGCAGCCCGCGATTCGCGCGGACGATCTGTCGGTGCATCGCTATCTCGGCGAGACCGCGGGCGAGCATCGGCCGGCGTATGCGTGAGTTTGAGTGCGTGCGCTGACGCGGCCCTGGCCGCGGCGCAGGCCGCAACAAACTGCAGCCGTACCAACAAACGGCGCCTCGCGGGGCGCCGTTTGCATTTCAATGTGCTGCCGCGATCGCGGCCGGCATCGAGGCATGCTCAGAACTGGTCTTCCGACAAATCCAGCACGCCCTCGCCCCCCTTCGCGCTGACGATCGCCACTTCGAGCGCCGCCGCCTGTGGCAACACGTGCTCGGCGTAGAACCGCGCGGTCGCGATCTTCGCGTCATGAAACGCTGGGTCCTCGTCTCGCTTCGTCGCCGCGGCAAGCTGCGCACGCGCCATCTGCCAGCCGCCCAGCACGATGCCCGCGAGCTTCAGATAGGGCACGCTGCCCGCGAACACCGCATTCGGATCGCCCTTCGCATTGGCGACGACGAAATCGACGACCGCGCCAAGCGCGCGCTGGCCCTGCGCGAGCTGCGTGCGCATCGACGCGAACGCCGCACCCCGCTGCTCGCCAAGCGCTTCAACCGTTTCGGCGAGGCCAGCGAGCAGTTCCTTCGCGACCTTGCCGCCGTCGCGTAGCGTCTTGCGACCGATCAGGTCGTTGGCCTGGATCGCGGTCGTGCCTTCGTAAATCGGTAGAATGCGCGCGTCGCGGTAGTACTGGGCAGCGCCGGTTTCCTCGATGAAGCCCATGCCGCCATGCACCTGCACGCCGAGGCTCGTCACGTCGATCGACAGCTCCGTGCTCCAGCCCTTCACGATCGGCACGAGGTATTCGTAGATCGCCTGATGCTTCGCGCGCGTCGCATCGTCCGGATGACGATGCGCGATATCGCAGTGCGAGGCCGCGACGTAGGCGAGCGCGCGCGACGCCTCGGTGAGGCTGCGCATCGTCGACAGCATGCGGCGCACGTCCGGGTGCTGGATGATCGCGACCGACTGCTTCGCGGAGCCGTCCACGGGACGGCTCTGCACACGCTCTTTCGCATACGCGACCGCCTTCTGATATGCGCGATCCGAGATCGCGACACCTTGCATGCCGACCGCGAAACGGGCGGCGTTCATCATGATGAACATGTATTCGAGGCCACGATTCTCTTCGCCGATCAGCTGACCGAGCGCGCCGCCGTGATCGCCGAACTGCAGCACCGCGGTCGGGCTCGCCTTGATGCCGAGCTTGTGCTCGATCGACACGCAATGCACGTCGTTGCGCTCACCGAGCGAGCCGTCTTCGTTGACGAGAAACTTCGGCACAAGGAACAGCGAAATGCCTTTCACGCCATCGGGCGCGTTCGGCGTGCGTGCGAGCACCAGATGCACGATGTTCTTCGCCATGTCGTGCTCGCCCCACGTGATGAAAATCTTCGTGCCGAACAGCTTGAATGAACCGTCGGCCTGCGGCTCGGCGCGCGTGCGTACGAGCGCGAGATCGGAGCCGGCCTGCGGCTCGGTCAGGTTCATCGTACCGGTCCATTCGCCGGAAATCAGCTTGGGCACATAGGTCTGTTTTTGCGCTTCGCTGCCAGCGGTTAGCAGCGCTTCGATGGCGCCGTCGGTCAGCAACGGACACAGCGCAAAAGAGAGGTTCGACGCGTTGAGCATTTCGATGCAAGGCGTCGCGATCAGCTTCGGCAGGCCCTGGCCTTCGTAGTCGAGCGGATGTTGCACGCCCTGCCAACCGCCTTCGGCAAACTGGCGGAAGGCTTCCCTGAAACCCGGCGTCGCAGTGACCACGCCATCCTTCCAACTGCTCGGATTGCGATCGCCGTCGACGTTCAGCGGCGCGAGCACTTCGCCGCATAGTTTCGCCGACTCGTCGAGCACGGCCCGCGCGGTGTCGAGGTTCGCGTCCTCGAAGCCGGGCAGCTTCGCGATGTCTTCGAGTCCGGCCAGTTCTTTCATCACGAACAGCATGTCCTTGATGGGCGCCGTATAGCTCATTTCGGTTCTCCTCCCTTGATATGAAAAAAGGGCGCGGGACTTGGTCGGTCCTGCGCCCTTCGCTTGCTTTCGGCGGCCTCTTTCAGGCGCCGCGGCGCTTAGCCGAGTTCGCTCACGAGTTCCGGCACGAGGGTGAACAGATCGCCAACCAGGCCGTAATCGGCCACGCTGAAAATCGGCGCTTCTTCGTCCTTGTTGATCGCGACGATGACCTTCGAGTCCTTCATGCCGGCCAGATGCTGGATCGCACCCGAGATGCCGACCGCGACGTACAGTTGCGGCGCGACAATCTTGCCGGTCTGGCCGACCTGATAGTCGTTCGGCACGAAGCCCGCGTCGACCGCCGCACGCGATGCGCCCAGTGCCGCGCCGAGCTTGTCGGCCAGCGGCTCGAGCACCTTCATGTAGTTCTCGCCATTGCCCAGACCACGCCCACCCGACACGATGATCTTCGCGCTCGTCAGTTCCGGACGATCGAGCTTCGTCACTTCGCGGCTCACGAACTGCGAGATGCCGGCGTCTGCTGCCGCTTCGATCTTCTCGACCGCTGCGCTGCCGCCTTCGGCCGCGACGGCATCAAAACCGGTCGAGCGCACGGTGATGACCTTGATCGGGTCAGCCGATTGCACGATCGCGATGGCGTTGCCCGCGTAAATCGGACGCTCGAACGTGTCGGCGCTATCCACTGCGGTGATGTCGCTGATCTGCGCGACGTCGAGCTTCGCGGCGATACGCGGCGCGATGTTCTTGCCGTAAGCAGTGGCCGGCGCGAGGATGTGCGAATAGTGCTTCGCCGCATCTTGCACAAGCGTCAGGACCGTTGCTTCGACGTTTTCCGCGAGGCCTGCGGCCAGTTGCGGCGCATCGGCGAGCAGCACCTTGCTGACACCAGCGATCTTCGCTGCCGCATCGGCCGCGCCCTGCGCGTTATGCCCCGCGACCAGCACGTGAATATCACCGCCGATCTTCCGAGCCGCTGCGATCGTGTTCAGCGTCGCGGCCTTGATCGACGCATTGTCGTGTTCTGCAATTACCAGGTTCGTCATTTCTTGGGTCTCCTCACAGCACCTTCGCTTCGGTCTTCAGCTTCTCGACCAGCGTCTTCACGTCCGGCACCTTCACACCGGCGGAGCGCCTGGGCGGCTCGGCGACTTTCAGCGTCTTCAGACGCGGCGTGACATCGACGCCGAGGTCTTCGGGCTTGACCGTTTCCAGCGGCTTTTTCTTCGCCTTCATGATGTTCGGCAGCGTTACGTAGCGCGGCTCGTTCAGGCGCAGATCGGTCGTGACCACGGCCGGCAGCGTCAGCGACAGCGTTTCCGCGCCGCCGTCCACTTCACGCGACACCGTCGCCTTGCCGTCCGCCACGACAAGCTTCGACGCGAACGTCGCCTGTGGCAGGTTCGCGAGCGCGGCGAGCATCTGGCCGGTCTGGTTGGAGTCGTCGTCGATGGCCTGTTTGCCGAGGATCACCAGTTGCGGCTGCTCCCTGTCGACGAGCGCCTTGAGCAGCTTCGCGACGGCGAGCGGCTGCAGGTCTTCGTTCGATTCGATCAGGATCGCGCGATCCGCGCCGATCGCGAGCGCGGTGCGCAGGGTTTCCTGCGCCTGCGCAACACCCGCCGACACGGCGATCACTTCGGTCGCGACGCCCGCTTCCCTCAGACGCACGGCTTCTTCAACCGCGATTTCGTCGAACGGATTCATCGACAACTTCACGTTCGCGATATCGACGCCCGTACCGTCCGATTTCACGCGGACCTTCACGTTGTAGTCGACCACTCTTTTCACTGGCACCAGAATTTTCATGCACACGCTCCAAAGTTACGAATACGTCAACCCGATGAACATTATAGCGACTGCCCTCATGACAGCCGTGTCGCGGGCGCTTTGCGGGAGGATATCGCTCCTCAGCGGAGTGACGGCAATATCGAACGATCGTTCTATTTTAATCTCCAAAAAACCCGGGAGACAACCCCGGGTTCCGACTCAGACCTCTAATTTCGCATTGCCGTCGTGTTCTGCGAGGTCCGCGGGCGTTGCATCACCAGGAGGTGATCACCGAGCCGCCGAATTTGCTGTCGACGAACTGCTTCACTTCCGGCGAGTGGTACGCCGCGACTAGCTTCGCGACCCACGGCTTGTTCTTGTCCGCTTCGCGAATCGCGATCACGTTCACGTACGGACCTTTCCGGTCCTCGATCGCGATAGCGTCCTGCGTTGGCTTGAGGCCCGCTTCCATCGCGAAGTTGGTGTTGATCGCGGCGGCATCGACATCGCCCAGCGAACGCGGAATCTGCGCCGCGTCAAGCTCGACGATCTTTAGTTTCTTCGGATTGTCGACGATGTCGAGCGGCGTCGCCTTCAGACCCGCCTCGGCGCGCAGCTTCAGCAAGCCCTGCTTCTGCAGCAACAGCAGCGCGCGGCCGCCGTTGGTCGGGTCGTTCGGCACGGCGATCTTCGCGCCCGGCTGCAGTTCGGCGAGCGACTTCACCTTCTTCGAGTAGATACCCATCGGGTACGTGACCGTATCGGCGATACGGATCAGCTTGTAGCCGCGATCCTTCACCTGCGCCTGCAAGTACGGGTCGTGCTGGTAGCTGTTCGCGTCCAGATCGCCGCCCGCGAGCGCCGCGTTCGGCTGCACGTAGTCGGAGAATTCGACGATCTTGATGTTCAGGCCGTTCTTCGCGGCGACCGTCTTCACAACGTCCATGATCTGCGCGTGCGGGCCGCCGGTGACACCAACCTTGATCGTGTCTTCGGCATGCGCCGCAGTGGTGGCGAACAGCGAAGCCGCGCCGAATGCGGCGGCCAGCTTGAGAATGAAGCGACGTTGCATGATGGACCTTTTCCGAATCTTTCTTAGCGGGCTTCCGAACGCCCTTGTTTATTTGTGGCTCAGACGACGCACGAGCCAATCCCCAAACGACTGCACCAGTTGCACGAACACGATCAGTATCAGCACGACCGCAAGCATCACTTCCGGCAGGAAGCGCTGATAGCCGTAGCGGATGCCGAGGTCACCAAGACCGCCGCCGCCGATCGCGCCGGCCATCGCCGAATAGCCGACCAGCGACACGAACGTGATCGTCAACCCGGCGACCACCCCCGGCAGCGATTCCGGCAACAGCACCTTGAGGACGATCTGGCTGGTGGTCGCGCCCATCGCCTGGGCCGCCTCGATGAGCCCGCGATCGACCTCGCGCAGCGCCGTTTCGACCAGGCGCGCGATGAACGGCGCCGCGGCGACCGTCAGCGGCACGATCGCGGCCGCGGTGCCGATCGACGAACCGACGACAAGTCGCGTGAACGGAATGACGGCGACCAGCAGGATGATG
Source organism: Paraburkholderia sp. 40 (assembly GCF_050434105.1). Classification (NCBI taxonomy): domain Bacteria; kingdom Pseudomonadati; phylum Pseudomonadota; class Betaproteobacteria; order Burkholderiales; family Burkholderiaceae; genus Paraburkholderia; species Paraburkholderia sp. 40. The sequence goes on from NZ_JBNPVY010000004.1 coordinate 1,934,818, forward strand.
AACGGCGTCGAGCGCACCGCGTTGACGATAACGCCCATCACGCGATTCAACGCGACGTTTTCGAGCACGCCCTGACGGTCGGTCAGATACAGCAGCACGCCGAGCGGCACGCCGACCACGGCGCCAATCAGTCCGGAGATGCCCACCATGATGAGCGTCTCCCAGAACGACTGGACGAACATATCGAACATTTCACTCAACATGCGAGAGCTCCTCCACGACGACACCCTGCTCGCGCAGAAACGTGATCGCCTGCGCGACCTTGGCCGGCTCGCCGCCCGCGAGCACCGCAAGCGAGCCGAACGCCTGCCCCTGGATCTCGTCGATCTGGCCGTGCAGGATGTTGAAGTCGAGCTCGTAGCGGCGAATCGTCTCCGACAGGATCGGCTGATCGACGCCCGAACCGGTGAACGCGAGGCGCAGCAGATGGCCGCTGCCGGTCTTCAACCGCTGCGCGACGCGCGCCTTCATGGCGGGCGGCAGCTCCTGCGCGATCACGTCGCCGATCAGCGCGCGCGTGACTTCGTGGTGCGGCTGCAGGAACACCTCGATCACCTTGCCCTCTTCGACGACGCGGCCCGCGTCGAGCACCGCGACGCGATCGCAGACCTGCTTGATCACGTCCATCTGGTGAGTGATCAGCACGATCGTCAGGTTCAGTTCGCGGTTGATGCGCTTGAGCAGATCGAGGATCGCGCGGGTGGTTTCGGGGTCGAGCGCGGAGGTCGCCTCGTCCGACAGCAGCACCTTCGGCTTGCTCGCGAGCGCCCGCGCGATGCCCACGCGCTGCTTCTGCCCGCCGCTGATCTGCGCCGGATAGCGATCCTTCTGCGCCGACAGACCGACGAGCTCGAGCAGCGGCAGCACGTTCGCCTCGATCTCGTCGCGCTTCATGCCGGCCAGTTCGAGCGGCAGCGCGACGTTGTCGTACACGGTGCGCGACGACAACAGATTGAAGTGCTGGAAGATCATGCCGATCTCGCGACGCGCGTCGCGCAGTTGCGCGGCGGGCAGCGTCGTCAGATCGCGGCCGTTGACGAGGATGTTGCCCTCGGATGGGCGCGTCAGCAGGTTGATCGTGCGCACGAGCGTGCTCTTGCCCGCGCCGCTGCGGCCGATGATGCCGAACACCTCGCCCGCCGGAATCGTCAGATTGACGTTGTGCAGCGCCTCGACCCACCCCCGGGGCCCGGCAAACCGCTGGGAAACATTGCGTATTTCGATCATGGACAAACGAAAACGGCGGAGGCTGCCGGCGAGCATCGTGCTCCCGACAAGCGGCCGCCGTTTCTTTTATTGGGATTTGAGGTCGTCATTCTACCGCAGCGACGACATGCCTTTTAATAATCAATTTCGATCTTTTCATAACCTGAGGACATTAGAGCCGCGCCTTATGCACGAAGCTCACGCGCTTCGCGCCGCTACGACTATGATCGGGCCACCCTCCTTCAGCACAGGCCGCCGCCATGCAGACTTCTCCGAGCCACACCGTGCGCGCGAGCGCCGGCAGTCTCAATAAAGATGCGCCGCAGCGCGGGTCGGTGACGACCGGCGATGGCATCGAGTTGCCGCTGTATCGCTGGCGGCCGAACGGGCCCATACGCGCGACGGTCGCGCTGCTGCACGGCCTCGCCGAGCACGCCGGCCGTTACGCCGCCGTAGCGGGCCGGCTCAACGCGGCGGGCATCGAACTCGTCGCAATCGATCTGCGCGGCCACGGCCACGCGCCCGGCAAGCGCGCCTATGTGAGACGCTTCGACGACTACCTGCTCGATGCGCAGGCGCTGCTCGACGCCGCCGCGCAAAGCTGTGCGCCGTTATTCCTGATGGGTCACAGCATGGGTGGCGCGGTGGCGGCGCTGTATGCGATAGAGCGCCTCGACGCGAGCGGGCGGCGCCTTGCCGGCCTGATCCTGTCGAGCCCCGCGCTCGCGCCGGGCCGCGACGTGCCGAAGTGGATGCTCGCGCTAAGCCAGGTGATCAGCCGCGTCTACCCAAGCTTCCCGGCGATGAAGATCGACCCTGCGCTACTCTCGCGCCTTCAGCCGGTGGTCAAAGCCAACCTCAACGATCCGCTCGTGCATCACGACGCGATTCCGGCGCGCACGGGCGCCGAACTGCTGCTCGCGATGGCGCGCATCGAACGCGGACGCGCGAGGCTGCGCATGCCGCTGCTCGTGTTTCATGGCACCGACGACAAACTGACCGAGCCCGACGGCAGCCGCGCGTTCGGCGAGCACGCGGGCTCGCCGGACAAGACGCTCACGCTGCACGAGGGTAGCTACCACGAGACGATGAACGACCTCGATCGCGATCGGGTGATCGAGGCGTTGGTCGAGTGGATCGAAAGGCGGGCGGTGGGACCGAGTTGACGAGACGCGGCGCTTGCTGGCCGTCGACTACCGCTTCCACTCCGGCGCGCGTTTGTCGATGAAAGCCTGCACGCCTTCGAGCGCCGAGTCGTCCATCATGTTGCAGGCCATCGTCTGCCCCGCGAGCTGGTACGCGGCTTCGATACCCATTTCGAGCTGCCGGTAGAACAGGCCCTTGCCCGCGCTGACAGCTTCGACCGGCTTCGCGCAGATGCTCGCGGCGAGCCGCGCGACTTCGTCGTCGAGCGCATCGGCTGGGGCGACGCGGTTCACGAGCCCCTGCTTGCGCGCTTCGGCGGCATCGATGAAATCGCCGGTCAGCAGCATTTCGAGCGCGGCCTTGCGCGACAGGTTGCGCGACAGCGGCACCGACGGTGTCGCGCAGAATAATCCGAGGTTCACGCCCGATACGGCGAAGCGCGCGGTATCGGCGGCGACCGCGAGATCGCACATTGCGACCAGCTGGCAGCCGGCGGCGGTCGCGATGCCATGCACGCGCGCGATCACCGGCTGCGGCATGCGCTGGATCGTCAGCATCAGCTTCGTGCAGCGCGCGAACAGCTGCTGGTAGTAAGCAAGCGATGGCGCCGCGCGCATTTCCTTGAGGTCGTGCCCCGCGCAGAACGCGCGGCCAGCGCCGGTGATCACGACCACGCGGGCATCGGTCTTCGCGATCCCGGTCAGCGTCTGCTGCAGTCCGTCGAGCAACGCTTCGGACAGCGCGTTGAACGCATCGGGCCGGTTCATCGTCACGCGCACGACGCCCGCTACGCGATATGCGTCGTGTTCGATCGTGACCAGCGACGCGTCGCCGGTGCTGGCGGGACTGGCGTTCATGGCTCGCTCCTCGGTGCGTGAATGTCGATTTTCGCTCGCTGGCTTTCGAGCCGCTGTCGCCGCGTGCAGGCGGGCAACCTCAGATCTCCGCCAGCGACCGCACGTGCGCGACCACGCTGCGTCCGAGCGCCGACAGGTTGTAGCCGCCCTCGAGACAACTGACGATGCGCCCACGCGCATAACGCCGCGCGATCTCGCGCATCTGGTCGGTGATCCACGCGTAATCGTCTTCGACGAGGCCCATGTTGCCGAGGTCGTCCTCGCGATGCGCGTCGAAGCCGGCCGAGATGAACAGCATCTCCGGCCTGAATTCGTGCAGGCGCGGCAACCACAGCATATCGACCGCTTCGCGCACGGCCATGCCGTTCGAACGCGCCGGCATCGGCACGTTGCACATGTTGGACGCCTGGTTGTCGGCGCCCGTGAACGGATAGAACGGGTGCTGGAAGATGCTGCACATCAGCACGCGCGGGTCGCCCGAGAACGCGGCCTCGGTGCCGTTGCCGTGATGCACGTCGAAGTCGATGATGGCGACGCGCGCGAGACCATGCACGTCGAGCGCGTGGCGCGCGGCGATCGCGATGTTGTTGAAAAAGCAGAAGCCCATCGCACGCGCCGGCTCCGCGTGATGGCCCGGCGGCCGCACGCTGCAGAACGCGTTGTCGTAGCGGCCTTCGATCACCGCGTCGGTGGCGGCGACCGCCGCGCCCGCGGCGCGCAACGCGGCCTGCCACGTGTGCGGATTCATCGTCGTGTCGGGATCGATCTCGGCCACGCCCTCGACGGGCGAGCGACCGCGGATGTAGTCGACGTGCGCCTGCGTGTGCACTCGCAGCAGCGCGGCCTCGTCGACGAGCGGCGGCGATTCGCGCTCGATCAGCGCGTCGATGCGGCTTGCGATCAGTTGATCCTCGATCGCCTGCAGGCGCGCGGGACACTCCGGGTGCCACTGCCCCATGTCGTGCAGCAGACAGTCGGGGTGGGAATAGAAGCCTGTTGCCATAGTTCGTGTTGTGCGTCTCTTCTGCGGCGCGGCGCATGAACTGCGCGCGCGGCGTGTCTCCGTCGAGCGGCGCGCGCCCCCGCGCGCCTCCATTCGTCAAATTACCACACGACGCCGCTGTCGCCGATTCAGCACGGTTTTGCGGGAGCCGTCGGGTATACTTCCCCGACCCGTTATTCGCCGTTTCGTTCCTGCCGCTTTCCGACTGCTTCCAGCCTTTCACGCATCGCGCTCACTGCTCACCATGACCGTCAAGCTTGCTCTGTCCGCAGGATCCCCACGCAACCGGCTTCGCCTCGGCACCCACGCCGCCTCACTGATCGTCGCATCGTGCATGTTCATCGCAGCAAGTCCCGCGAGCGCGCAAAGCGCCACGAGGAAAGCACCGGTGCAACTCGCGCAGAGCCAGCCGCAGCAGCCCGTACCGCAAGGACAGACGTTCGAGGAAGAGATCATTCCGCAGCGCTATGCGAACAACGCGAACGTCGATGCGTTCATCAACGAGATGGTCGCGCGCTACGATTTCGACGAAGCGTCGCTGCACGCGCTGTTCACCGGCGTCAGCTACTCGGCGACCGCAGTGAAGCTGGTCACCCCGTCACCGACGCCGTCGGTCAAGAACTGGCGCTCGTATCAGGCGCGCTTCCTCGACCCGGTGCGCGTCAATGCCGGCGTGCAGTTCTGGCGCGAGAACCGGGCCACGCTGCAGCGCGCGTATCAGGAGTTCGGCGTGCCGCCGGAGATGATCGTCGGCATCATCGGCGTCGAGACGATCTACGGTCGCTACATGGGTAATTTCCGCGTGCTCGATGCGCTGACCACGCTGAGCTTCGATTATCCGAACACCGCGAATCGCGCGGACCGCCAGGCGACCTTCCGCAAGAATCTCGAAGACTACCTGGTGTGGACGCGCGACGCGCAGATCGACCCGAACACGGTGCTCGGCTCGTACACCGGCGCGATCGGCATTCCGCAGTTCCTGCCGAGCAGCATCGTCCAATACGCGGTCGACTACGAAGGCAACAAGCGCATCGATCTGCGCACGAGCGATGCGGATGCGATCGGCAGCGTCGCGAATTATCTGCGCCAGAACGGCTGGGAAAGCGGGCGGCCGGTGGTATGGCGAATCGGCTCGGACGCGGGCAGCCTCGGTGTCGCGCAGGCCGCGGCCAATGGGCAGCCGGAGCCGCACTGGCCGCTCGACCAGTTGCTGCGTGCCGGCCTCGTGCTGAACGAGCCGAACGTCGACATTGCTTCCGAAGCGGGCACGCCGGTCACGGTGGTCGATCTGACGACGCCGGGACGCGGCACCGAGTTCGTGCTCGGCCTGAAGAATTTCTACGTGCTCACGCGCTACAACCGCAGCTTCTTCTATGCGCTCGCGGTGTACCAGCTCGGTCAGAAGGTCAAGGCGCAGATGGAGGCGTTCGATGCGGCGAATGCCGCGAAAGCGGCCAACAACGGCGGCGCGTCGCAAGGCCAGGCGGATCAGTCGAACTCAGATTCGCAGTGAGTCGCGCCGCGAGTCGCCGTGCGCGCCTCGCGTTGAAGCACGTAAAAAAGCGCCGGCTCGACCGGCGCATTTTTATTGGTTCGTGCACCCGCGAAGGCGCCGGCGACCCGCTTACGCGGGAAATACCCCCGTGGACAGATAACGGTCGCCGCGATCGCAGACGATGAACACGATCGTCGCGTTCTCGACCTGACGCGCGATGCGCAGCGCGACTTCGCACGCGCCACCCGACGAAATGCCCGCGAAGATGCCTTCGACCGACGCAAGGCGGCGCGCCATCGCCTCGGCCGCGGATTGACTGACGTTCTCCACGCGGTCGACGCGGCTGCGGTCGAAGATTTTCGGCAGATACGCTTCCGGCCACTTGCGAATACCCGGAATACGCGAGCCCTCTTCCGGCTGCGCGCCGATGATTTCGATCTGCTGGTTCTGCGTTTTCAGATACGTCGACACGCCCATGATCGTGCCGGTCGTGCCCATCGACGACACGAAGTGCGTGATGCGCCCTTCCGTGTCGCGCCAGATTTCCGGGCCCGTGCCTTCGATGTGCGAGGCCGGATTGTCCGGGTTCGCGAACTGATCGAGGATGATGCCCTTCCCCTCGCGCTGCATCTGCTCGGCGAGATCGCGGGCGTATTCCATGCCGCCTTTGACCGGCGTCAGAATGATTTCCGCGCCGTAGGCGGCCATGCTCTGACGGCGCTCGACCGACAGATCTTCCGGCATGATCAGCACCATCTTGTAGCCGCGGACCGCGGCGGCCATCGCGAGCGCGATGCCGGTGTTGCCGCTCGTCGATTCGATCAGCGTGTCGCCCGGCTTGATGCGTCCGCGCGCTTCTGCCTTCTTGATCATCGACAACGCTGGCCGGTCTTTCACCGACCCCGCAGGATTGTTGCCCTCGAGCTTCGCGAGGATCACATTGTTGCGGCTACGGATCTCGTCGTCGGGAAGCCGGACGAGTTGTACGAGCGGCGTATTGCCGACCGTGTCTTCAATCGTTTTGTATGCCATATGGGGTCTAGCAATCGATGCGCGAAATAGTGTCTTCAATCCATCGATTCTAAACCACGATCTCCGGCGCTGCCCTGCAGCCCTTCTGTCCGCATGGATGCATGGCGGTTGCGACGCAAAAAGCCCGCGGCTGCGAGCCGCGGGAATACGTGTGTACCAATCGATGCAATGGAACGTTCGCGAACCCTGCGCGCCGCAAGCCGCTCGTCAGCATGGCACGCGCAAGGCTCGCGGCCGTTTACTTCTTCACCGCCACTGCGGCGGCGCCCTTCTGCGTGGCGGCGGACGCGGCCGTAGCGGCCGGCTCCTTGCCCGCCGCAGCTGCCGCAACCTGCGTGCTAGCAGCCGCGCCAGCCGGTCCGACAGCGAGACCCTCCGCCTGCAGGCGCTCGATGGTGTGCGCGCCCATGCCCTTGACGCGCTTGCCGAGATCCGCCGCGTCCTTGAACGGGCCGTGCGCATTACGTTCCTCGACAATCGCTTTGGCTTTTGCCGGACCGATGCCCTTGATGCCGCGCAGCGCGTCTTCGTTAGCCGTGTTGACGTCGACCGCCGCATACGCGTGGCCGAAAGCGGCGAGCATCGCCGCGGTAACCAGTACTTTTCGAAACATATTGGAATCTCCCTGTTGCCACTGGCCGGCGACCATCACCGGCCAGGAGATTCCAGTTTAAAGAGGATGACGTACGAATCACACCTGGCCGAACAGCCAACGCACGTAACGATCGACACCTTCCTGCACGCTCAGAAACGGCGCATCGTAGCCGGCCGTGCGCAGTTTCGACTGATCGGCCTGCGTGAAGCACTGATACTTGCCGCGCAGCGCGTCGGGGAACGGAATGTATTCGATCAGCCCGCGTTGCACCTGATCCGCAAGCGACAGCGCCGGCTCGTTGTTCAGCGCGCGCAGCGTGTTGACCACAGTGCTCGCGATATCGTTGAACGGCTGCGCGCGGCGCGGTGCCGAGATTGAAAATGCCTGACTTCTCCGGATGATCGAAGAAAAACAGGTTGACCTTGACGACGTCTTCGACCGAGATGAAATCGCGCGTCTGCTCGCCGGCCGCATAGCCGTTGTACTCGCCGAACAGCTTGACCTTGCCCTCGGCGCGGAACTGGTTGAAGTTGTGAAACGCGACCGACGCCATGCGCGCCTTGTGCGTTTCGCGCGGACCGTAGACGTTGAAATAACGGAAGCCCACGATCTGGCTCTTCGCGGTGGCCAGCACGCGGCGAATCACCTGATCGAACAGGAACTTCGAATAGCCGTACACGTTCAGCGGCTGCTCGACCTCGCGCTCCTCGACGAAGCGGCTCGAGCCTCCATATGTCGCCGCCGACGACGCGTACAGGAACTGGACGTTCTGCGCGAGGCAGATGTCCAGCACGTCGCGGCTATAGCGGTAGTTGTTGTCCATCATGTAGCGGCCGTCGGTTTCCATCGTGTCCGAGCAGGCGCCTTCGTGGAATATCGCGCGCACCTTGCCGAAGTCGCCGCGCCTGAAGCGCTCGACGAATTCGGTTTTGTCGAGATAGTCGTCGATTTCGCAGTCGACCAGATTCCTGAACTTGTCCGCGCGCGTGAGGTTATCGACGGCGATGATGCGCTGTTCGCCGCGCTCGTTGAGCGCCTTCACGAGATTGCTGCCGATAAAACCGGCCGCGCCGGTGACGATGACGGTCATGGTGATCCTGCGGTAGTGAGCTTCGTTCAGTCAACGCCGCGCGGGGCCCGCTGGTCCGTCGGACGACGGCGCCCCGCGGGCTGCATCAGGAAAAGAGTTCGTCGTAGTCGACGGTGGCGGTGCCCAGTTTGCCGACCACGATGCCGGCCGCGCGATTCGCGAGTCCGACCGCGTCGACGAGCGAAAGACCCGCGCCGAGCATCGCGGCGAGTGTCGCGATCACGGTGTCGCCCGCGCCCGACACATCATACACTTCGCGCGCAACGGCCGACGCGTGCAGGATGCCATCGTCGGAGAACAGCGTCATGCCCGCCTCCGAGCGCGTCAGCAGCAGCGCCTTGAACTGGAGCTCGGCGCGCAGCTTCGTGACGCGCGCGATCAGATCTTCCTCGGACTTCCACTGTCCGACGACCTCGCGCAATTCCGCGCGATTCGGCGTGATCAGCGTCGCGCCGCGATAGCGCTCCCAGTCGTCGCCCTTCGGATCGACCAACACCGGTTTGCCAGCCGCGTGCGCCTTCGCGATCATTTGCGTGACGTGCGTGAGGCCGCCCTTCGCGTAGTCGGACATCAGGATCACGTCGTACGATGGCAGCAGCTCGTCGAAACGCGCGAGGCCCGCGAGCAGCACCTCGTGTGCCGGCGAGTTTTCGAAATCGACGCGCAGCAACTGTTGCTGACGCGACAGCACGCGCAGCTTGATCGTCGTCAGCAAGGCCGGATCGCGTTCCAGATGCGGCGTGACGCCGCTCTCGCCGAGCAGCTGCACGATGCGCTCGCCGGGCTCGTCATGACCGACCACGCACAAAAGACCCGCCTGCGCGCTGAGCGCGACCGCGTTGCGCGCGACGTTCGCCGCGCCGCCCAGCCGATCTTCCTGGCGCTGCACGTGCACGACCGGCACGGGCGCCTCCGGAGAAATGCGGTTGACGTCGCCGAACCAGTATCGGTCGAGCATCACGTCGCCGACCACCAGCACGCGCGCCGCGTTGAGCTGCGCGCGCGGCACGACCGTGAGCTTCTGCGCCGTCGTGGACGCGGGCGCCGCGGGCATGGCCTCAGGCATCGACCGGAAGTTCAGAGGGTTGGGCATAGGGGCGTCCAATGGCGTGGTAGTCGATACCGAGCTCGGTCATCGCGTCCGGTTCGTACAGATTGCGGCCGTCGAAAATCAGCGGTGTCTTCAGCACCGATTTCAGATGCACGAAATCAGGACTCTTGAATTCCTTCCATTCGGTCACGATCACGAGCGCGTCGGCGCCGATCAGCGTTTCGTCCTGAGTGCTCGTGAACGTGAGACGCGCCAGCTGCTCCGGCGCAGCGTGCAGATCCATCGCGAATACGCGACGCGCCTCGGTCACGGCGACCGGATCGTACGCACGCACGTTCGCGCCGCGCGCAAGCAACTCGCTGATCACGCGACGGCTCGGCGCCTCGCGCATGTCGTCGGTATTCGGCTTGAACGCGAGACCCCACACCGCGAACGCGCGGCCGCTCAAATCCTCGCCGAGCTTCGCGGTGATCTTGTTCACGAGCACGTCCTTCTGCTGGTAGTTCACTTCCTCGACCGCCTCGAGAATCCGCAGGTTATGGCCGCTCTCGCTCGCGGTGCGAATCAACGCCTGCACGTCCTTCGGGAAGCACGAGCCGCCATAGCCGCAGCCCGCATACAGGAAGTGATAGCCGATGCGCGGATCGGAACCGATGCCGCGGCGCACCGCTTCGATGTCGGCGCCGACTTTGTCCGCGAGATTCGACATCTCGTTCATGAACGAGATGCGCGTCGCGAGCATCGCGTTGGCCGCGTACTTGGTGAACTCGGCCGAGCGAACGTCCATGTACAGCGTGCGTTCGTGATTGCGGTTGAACGGCGCGTACAGACGCTTCATCATTTCGCGCGCCCGCACGCCCGGTTCGTCTTCGTCGATACCGATCACGATACGGTCGGGGCGCATGAAGTCGTCGACGGCCGCACCTTCCTTCAGGAACTCGGGATTCGACACGACCGAGAAGCGATGCTGCGCGCTGCCGGCGAGCCCGCGTTTCGCGAGCTCTTCATTGATCACCGCGCGCACGCGCTGCGCGGTGCCGACCGGCACCGTCGATTTGTCGACGATCACCTTGAAACCATTCATCGTGCGGCCGATGTTGCGCGCGGCCTCGAGCACATATTGCAGATCGGCGGAGCCGTCTTCGTCGGGCGGCGTGCCGACCGCGATGAACTGCACGTCGCCGTGCGCGACGCTCGCGGCGACATCGGTCGAGAACGTGATGCGGCCAGCCGCGCGCGTGCGGGCGATCATCTCCTGCAAGCCCGGTTCGTGAATCGGCACGCCGCCTTTGTTGAGGATGTCGATCTTGCGCTGATCGACGTCGAGACAGAAGACGTCATTGCCGATTTCGGCGAGACACGCGCCGGTGACAAGGCCCACATAGCCGGTGCCGATAATGGTGATTTTCATACGCTTTCCGGTGGAAGGTTCCGGTAATGAATGCCGCTCATGAGGCCGGCGATAAACTCGTTGCGAAATTCGCGGAGCGGTTGCGTCGCAATGAACGCCGACGCGGCCAAAGCCGCCCGTGCGGCGTCAACTCGACGCGGCAATCGGCTCGACGCGGCGCGGTGCATAGGTTTCCCAACCGCTGCATCCCGGGCACTGCCAGTAGAAAAGCCGGGCCCGGAAACCACAATTCTGGCACGTATAGCGTGGCAGATTCTTGGTGCGCTGGCGGATCAGTGTGTGCATCAGTTCGAGCTCGCTGCGCCGCGGCTCTTCGGCGATGGCCTGCTGCGCTTCGAGCAGACGCGTCATGCCGGCCAGATTCGGCGACTTCTGCATCTGCGTGCGCGCGAGCGCATGCGCGGCATCGGCGCCGCGCAGCGACGCGACGTGCTGATACGCGACGTCGAGCAGATCGTTGCTCGGATGACGGTCGACCCACGTGGTCAGCAGATCGGCGCCCTCCTGCGCGCGGCCGAGCGCTTCATACGCCTTCATGATTTTCTCGGCGACGAGCGGCAGATACGCGGGGTTCTGCTCCTCGACGCCGCGCCATTGACCGATCGCCGCTTCGGACGCGCCGCCGGCCGCGTCGACGTCGCCGAACAGGATCGTCGCGCGCACGTTGGTCGGGTTCGCCTTCAGCGCGAGACCGAGCTGATGACGCGCTTCGTCCGGTTTCTTCTGCTGCAGCGCTTCCTGAGCAAGTTCGCAATGGAACTGCGCGATTTCCTTGTCGAGCGACGGTGCGCCCATCGTTTCGAGATGTCGCGCGGTATCGATCGACTTGACCCAGTCCTTCTCGATCTCGTAGATCGTCAACAGCGCGCGTTGAGCGCCCAGTGCGTAATCGCCCGCCTGCAGCGAGCGGAAGGTTTCCTCGGCACGGTCGAGCAGACCCGCTTTCAGGAAGTCCTGGCCGAGTTCGTACTGCGCGTGATCGCGCTCACTGACAGGCAGGTCCGCGCGGCTCAGCAGATTTTGATGCACGCGGATCGCTCGATCCGTTTCGCCGCGCCGGCGGAATAGATTGCCGAGCGCGAAATGCAATTCGACCGTTTCAGGGTCGAGCTTGACGACCTCGATGAATGCGTCGATCGCCTGGTCGGGCTGCTCGTTGAGCAGGAAGTTCAGGCCGCGAAAATAGGACCGCGGCAGGTTCGCGCTTTCGGACAGCAGCGTCTTGAGGTCGTAGCGCGCCGCCATCCAGCCGAACGCGAATGCGACGGGTATGACCAGCAGCCACCAGAAGTCTAGATCCATGCGATTAATGCAAATGTGCGGGAAAGCGAAAACGAAAAGCCGCGCTCAGAGCGCGCGGCGCAACGGAGTTCAGATCAGCGGCGGCATCGGCGGCTGCTCAACGACGGCTGGAGTTTCGCGCGCCACGCGCAACTCGCGCCTGAGCCGGCCATTCTCCATGCGCAGACGTACGACGGCCGGCATCGCCGACACGAGCCCCGCGAGCAAGCCGATCACGAAAAACGCGAGACCGATCAGAATCAGAGGCGCCGACCAGACGTAGCCGGCGAGGAAATTCAGCGTAGCGGGTTGCGTGTTGGAGAGCGCCAGCACCAGCAGCAGCACGAACACCAGCACACGGATCAGCCAGACGATAAATTTCATGAATAGATCTCTTGACGGCAGTTGCGGGGTGACGCCGGCTCGATGACGCGTCGCGCCACGGTGTTGCCCGCGCCGAAGTGACCCGTATTGTAATGGATGACCTCGGGGCTGGGCAGCAAGTGGCGGGATGACGCACTTACGGGTGATTCGCGAAATGCAAAGGCCGCAGCGGGAGGCGCCCTCTTCTCAAACGATGGACGAAAAAAAAGCGCCCGAAGGCGCTTTTCCTGGTATTTTGCCGACTGGCTTTGGCCGCTGACGCTAGCTATGCCACGCTGCAAGACGCACAGCGGAGTCATTAAAGGTCGTCATCCGGCTCTTCGGCCTTCAGCGGCTCGCCCGCGCGACGATCCACCCGCTCGCGCAATTCCTTGCCCGGCTTGAAGTGCGGTACGTGCTTCTCAGGTACCAGCACCTTCTCGCCCGACTTCGGATTGCGTCCGACGCGGGAGGGACGGCGGTTGAGGCCGAAGCTGCCGAAGCCACGAATTTCGATGCGATGACCTTTGGCAAGCGCCTCCGACATCGCATCGAGCATCGTCTTCACCGCGAAATCCGCATCCTTCAGAACAAGTTGCGGAAACCGCGTAGCCAGCTGGGCGACCAATTCCGATTTGGTCATACTGCAGCAGACCTCTCAGGCTTACTGGTTCTGGCCGTCGAGCTTGGCCTTCAGCAGCGCGCCGAGGTTCGTCGTGCCGGTGGCGGCTGCGCTCGAATCCGAAGCAGCGAGACCGCGGATGGCTTCCTGCTGCTCAGCCGAATCCTTCGCCTTGATCGACAGGTTGATGCCACGCGACTTGCGATCGATGTTGATGATCATCGCGTTGACCTTGTCGCCTTCCTTCAGCACGTTGCGAGCGTCTTCCACGCGGTCCTGGGCGATTTCCGAAGCACGCAGGTAGCCTTCGACTTCACCCGACAGCTGGACCACAGCACCCTTCGCGTCCACCGACTTGACCGTACCGTCGACGACCGAACCCTTGTCGTTCATTGCAACGTAGTTGCTGAACGGGTCGCCTTCGAGCTGCTTGATACCCAGCGAAATACGTTCCTTCTCGACGTCGATGCCGAGAACGATCGCTTCCACTTCGTCGCCCTTCTTGTACTTGCGAACGGCTTCCTCGCCGGTTTCGCTCCACGACAGATCCGACAGGTGAACCAGACCGTCGATGCCGCCCGGCAGACCGATGAACACGCCGAAGTCGGTGATCGACTTGATGGCGCCGCTGATCTTGTCGCCCTTCTTGAAGTTGCGGCTGAAGTCGTCCCACGGGTTCGGCTTGCACTGCTTCATGCCGAGGCTGATACGACGGCGGTCTTCGTCGATTTCGAGAACCATGACTTCGACTTCGTCGCCCAATTGGACAACCTTCGACGGAGCAACGTTCTTGTTGGTCCAGTCCATTTCCGACACGTGGACGAGGCCTTCGATGCCCGATTCCACTTCGACGAATGCGCCATAGTCGGTGATGTTGGTGACCTTACCGAACAGACGCGTGCCCGACGGGTAACGACGCGAGATGCCTTCCCACGGATCGTCGCCCAGTTGCTTGATACCGAGCGAAACGCGGTTCTTTTCCTGGTCGAACTTGAGGATCTTCGCGGTGACTTCCTGGCCAACCGACAGAACTTCGCTCGGGTGACGCACACGACGCCATGCGATGTCCGTGATGTGCAGCAGGCCGTCGATACCGCCGAGGTCCACGAACGCGCCGTAGTCGGTGATGTTCTTGACCACGCCTTCGACGATCGCGCCTTCCTTTAGCGTTTCGAGCAGCTTCGCGCGCTCTTCGCCTTGCGTTGCCTCGATGACAGCGCGGCGCGACAGCACGACGTTGTTACGCTTGCGGTCGAGCTTGATGACGCGGAATTCGAGCGTCTTGCCTTCGTACGGGGTGGTGTCCTTGACCGGACGCGTATCAACCAGCGAACCCGGCAGGAACGCGCGGATGCCGTTGACCATCACGGTCATACCGCCCTTGACCTTGCCCGTGATCGTGCCGGTTACGAGTTCGTTGTTGTCCAGCGCCTTTTCCAGCGACAGCCACGAAGCCAGACGCTTCGCCTTGTCACGCGACAGGATGGTGTCGCCATAGCCGTTTTCCAGCGCGTCGATCGCGACGGAAACGAAGTCGCCCGCCTGCACTTCTACCTCGCCCGCGTCGTTCAGGAACTCTTCGAGCGGGATGTAGGCTTCGGACTTCAGACCAGCGTTCACGACCACGAAGTTGTGGTCGACACGCACGACTTCCGCGGAGATCACTTCGCCAGCGCGCATGTCCTGCTTGGTCAGCGACTCTTCGAACAGAGCCGCAAAAGATTCGGTATTCGGGGTAGAGGTTTGCAGGTCGGACATAAAAATCAGAGTTTGCATGGTCTTCGCAACGCCTGGCTCACCGGACTGGTCAGCAACTGCGGCAAATACGCGAACGCCACGCGGGGTTAAAGGGTTAAAAAAACAACGCTTCGCGACCATCGCGAAGCACCTACCAACAACAGGACTGCCGCTGTCTGGCCACGACCGCATGACCGTTTCAGTTACGCACGCCGGACCAGCACTTCATACCATTGCACCACCTGCTCGACCGCCTGGTCGACCGACAATGCGGAGGTATCAAGCAGCTTTGCATCCGCCGCGGGCTTGAGCGGCGCGGCCGCGCGCTGACTGTCACGCTCGTCGCGCTCACGCAAATCCCGGAGCAAGTCATCTATATTAGCAGAAAATCCTTTTTGGATCAATTGCTTATGCCGGCGCGTCGCGCGGGCTTCGACGCTCGCCGTCATGAACACCTTCAGCACGGCATCCTGAAAGATCACGGTGCCCATGTCGCGCCCGTCGGCGACGAGCCCCGGCTCCTTGCGAAACGCCCGCTGACGCGCCACCAGCGCGGTTCGCACCGGCGCGTGAACGGCAATCGCCGAGGCGCGGCTGCCCACTTCCTCGGCACGAATTTCGGTCGATACATCGACGCCGTCGAGCTGCGCGAGCCCCTCGCGAAACGTGATATGGAGGTCGTCGATCAGTTTGACAAGTGCGTCGACGTCGTCCGCCGCGATGCCGTAGCGCAGGCTCGCGAGTGCCGCGAGCCGGTAGAGCGCGCCGCTGTCGAGCAGGTGAAAGCCGAGATTGGCGGCCACCATCGCGGCCACGGTGCCTTTGCCGGAGGCGCTGGGGCCGTCGATCGTAATGACGGGCGTCTGGTGAAAGGGACGGATCGGTTTCATCTAAAAATGTCGCACATCGGGCGATTCGCACGCGAATCTGGATTGCATCAGGGTTGCGCGAGCGCCGTGAAGCGCTCGAAATAATCGGGGAACGTCTTGCCGACGCACCTCGGGTCGTTGATGCGGATCGGCACACCGCCCAAGCTCACGAGCGAGAAGCACATCGCCATACGGTGGTCGTCGTAGGTGTCGATCGCGGCATTCGGGATGAGCTTTTCGGGCGGCGTGACGACGAGGAAATCCTCGCCCTCCTGCGCCTTCGCGCCGACCTTGCGCAACTCGGTCGCCATCGCGGCGATGCGGTCGGTTTCCTTGACGCGCCAGCTTGCGATGTTGCGCAGCGTGGTCGTGCCGTCCGCGAACAGCGCGGCGACCGCGATCGTCATCGCCGCGTCGGGGATCAGGTTGAAGTCCATGTCGATCGGATCGAGCTTGCCATGGTCGTTGCCGACGCCGCGCACTTCGATCCAGTCCTCGCCCATCTGCAGGTTCGCGCCCATCTTGATCAGCGCATCGGCAAAGCCGACGTCGCCCTGGATGCTCGCGCGGCCCACCCCTTCCACTCTCAGCGGGCCGCCGCCGAGCGCTCCCGCGGCGAGGAAATACGACGCCGACGACGCATCCCCTTCCACCATGATCGTGCCTGGCGACTGATAACGCTGCCCGGCCGGCACCACGAACTGGTGCCAGCCGTGACGCTCGACGTCGATGCCGAAGCGCGCCATCAGCTTGATCGTGATCTCGATGTAGGGCTTCGAGATCAGCTCGCCGTCGACCTGCACGGTGGTGACGCCGCTCGCGGTGCGCAAGAGCGGCAGCGTCATCAGCAGCGAGGTCAGAAACTGGCTCGACACGTCGCCGCGCACGCGGATCAGCGCGTCGGCCGTGATCTGGGCGGGACGGATGCGTAGCGGCGGATAGCCTTCGTTCTGTTCGTAGTCGATCTTCGCGCCGATCTGGCGCAGGCCGTCGACGAGATCGCCGATCGGCCGCTCGTGCATGCGCGGCACGCCGTGGATCCGGTAGTCGCCGCCGTTCACGGAGAGGGCCGCGGTCAGCGGACGCACCGCCGTACCCGCGTTGCCGAGGAACAGGTCGGCCGTTCGCGCGGTGAACGCGCCGCGCGTGCCGGTCACGACGCAGGTGTCACCGTCGCGCTTCAGACGTACGCCAAGCTTTTCGAGCGCGGCGAGCATCACGCGGGTGTCATCGGAATCGAGCAGGTTCGTGATCGTCGTCTCGCCTTCGGCGAGCGCGGCGAGCAGCAGCACGCGGTTCGAGATGCTCTTCGAGCCGGGCAGACGAATCGTGCCGGACGCACGGGAAAAAGGTCCGAGATCGAGGAATTCCATGATGTGTCCAGTTTCCGGTTATTTGGACGCGTCGCTGGCGGCCACGCCAGCCGCGCGCTGCTCCTGCCACTGACTGCGCGCGACGCGCGAGCGCGCGAACACCGCTTCGAGCGCGGCGCCGTCGCCGGCCTCGATCGCCGTGCGCAGGCGCGCGAGCACCGCGGTATACGCGTCGAGTTCGTCGAGCAGCGCCGCGCGATTGGCAACGCAGACGTCGCGCCACATCTCCGGACTCGACGCGGCGATGCGCGTGAAGTCGCGGAATCCGCCCGCCGCGAACGAGAACTTCAAAGCGGCGTCGGACGAACTGAGGATCTGTTCGACGAGCGCGAACGACAGCACGTGCGGTAGATGACTGACCGACGCGAACACGCGGTCGTGCTGCTGCGGCGTCATGTCCCGCACCAAGGCGCCGGTGGCGCGCCACATCGCCGCGACGCGCTCGACCGCTTCCGGCGCGTTCTCCGGCAGCGGGCACAGCACGACGTTGCGGTTCACGTACAGATCGGGCAACGCGGCGTCGACGCCGCTCGACTCGCGGCCGGCGATCGGATGGCCCGGCACGAACTGACCGATCCGTGCACCGAGCGCCGCGCGCGCGGCGGCGACCACGTCGGACTTGGTGCTGCCCGCATCGGTGACGATCGTGTTGGCGTCGAGATGCAGCGCGATGCGTTCGAGCAGCGGCTGTGTCTGCGCGACCGGCGCCGCGAGCAGCACGAAGTCCGCGCCCGCTAGCGCGTCGCGCAGCGCGGCGTCGTCGGTGAGCGCCGCAGCGCCGTCGATCACCCCGAGCGCCAACGCGCGCTCGCTCGACGCGGACGTCCGTCCCACCCCAACCACCGTGCGTGCCCCGCCGGCCTCGCCGCGTTCACGCAACGCGCGCGCGAGCGATCCGCCGATCAGGCCGACACCGAAAATCACCAGCTTGTTAAAAGAAAACGCGGCCACTTCGCTCACACAATACGGACAATAAGCGCGCCGCTCCTGCCGGCCGACGCGCGGGATCAAGGAGCAATGCTTACGCAGCGGCAGGCTCGGCAAGCGTCTTTTCGAGCGCCGCGAGGAACGCTCCGTTTTCCTCCGGCAGGCCGATCGTGATGCGTAGCCACTGCGGCAAACCGTAGTTGCCGACCGGTCGCACGATCACAGCCTGTTTCAGCAGCGCGACATTCACCCGGGCGCCGGCTTCGTCGTCACCGCCGACGCGCACGAGCACGAAGTTACCTTCGGACGGCACGTATTCGAGACCGAGCCTGTCGAACGCCTCGGTCAGAAGCTTATAGCCCTGCGCGTTCAGCGCCGCGCTCTTTTCCAGAAACGCGCTATCGTTCAGTGCCGCAATCGCCGCGGCCTGCGCGAGCGTATTGACGTTAAACGGCTGACGCAGTCGATTCAGCAGATCGGTCAATCCGGGCTGCGCGATCGCGAAGCCGATACGCAGGCCCGCCAGGCCGAACGCCTTCGAGAAAGTGCGCGACACCAGCAGGTTCGGATAGCGGCGCACCCAGTCGATCGAGTCATAGCGCTTGTCCGCCGACAGATACTCGGTGTATGCCTCGTCGAGCACGACGACCACATGGCGCGGCACTTTGCTGAGAAACGCCTTGAGCGTCGGACCGTCGACGAACGTACCGGTCGGATTGTTGGGATTGGCGACGAACACGAGACGCGTGTCGTCGTCGATCGCGGCAAGCATCGCGTCGAGGTCGTGACCATAGTGCACGGCCGGCACGACGATCGCGCGCGCGCCGACGCCTTGCGTTGCGAGCGCATAGACCGCGAACGAATACTCCGAGAACACTACCGCCTGGCCCTTCTCGACGAACGCGTGCGCGGCGAGTTCGAGGATGTCATTGCTGCCGTTGCCGAGCGTGATCCACTCGGCCGGCACGCCGTAGCGCGCGGCGAGTGCCGCCTTCAGTTCGAAACCGTTCGAGTCCGGATAGCGGCCGAGGTCGGCGATCGCCTGCGCCATCGCGCGCTGCGCGGATTCCGGCATGCCGAGCGGATTCTCGTTCGATGCCAGCTTCACGATGCTCGCCTCGTCGAGACCAAACTCGCGGGCCACTTCCGAAATCGGCTTGCCGGCGATGTACGGCGCGATCGCACGCACATAGGAAGGGCCGAAAGACGCTGTCATGAAAATCTCCGAACGACGATGGATAGTGAAATATGCGTTCGGGCAGCGCACTTGGCGCCGCCCGGACTGCGCTGCCAGCCCTTACCGGGCGCGCGGATACGAGCCGAGTATCTTCAGGAACGCGGCCTTCTCGCCGAGCCCGGCGAGCGCGGCGGCCACGGCCGGGTCGTCGCGATGGCCTTCGACGTCGATATAGAAGTAGTACTCCCAAGTGCCGACGCGCGCCGGGCGCGATTCGAAACGCGTCATCGACACGCCGTGGCGCGCCAGCGGCTCGAGCAGCTTGACCATCGCACCCGGTTCGTTCACGACCGACACAATCAGCGAGGTCTGGTCGTAGCCGCTCGGACCGGTCGGCTGCTTGCCGATCATCACGAAGCGTGTGCGGTTGTGCGGATCGTCCTGGATCAGCGCGTTGGTGACCTGCAGGCCGTAGTGGATCGCGGCGCGGTCGCCGGCGATGGCCGCAACCGTCGGATCTTCGGCTGCCATCCGTGCAGCTTCCGCGTTGCTCGACACCGCCTGGCGCTCGAGATGCGGCGCGTTGGTCGACAGCCAGCGCTGGCACTGCGCGAGCGCCTGGGCGTGCGCGCACACGCGCGTGACGCCGGCGAGCCCGTTTTGCGTGAGCAGGTTGTGATGAATCGGCAATGCGAGTTCGCCGCCGATGGTCAGCTGCGTTTGCAGCAGCAGATCCAGCGTGCGCGACACCGCGCCTTCGGTCGAATTCTCGACCGGCAGGACGCCGTAGTCGGCGGCGCCCGCCTCGACCGAGCGGAACACTTCATCGATCGACGGGCACGGCAGCCCTTCGATCGACTGACCGAAGTACTCATGCATCGCCTGTTCGCTATAGGTGCCGACGGGCCCGAGGTACGCGGCCTTGATGGTCTTTTCGAGCGCGCGGCTTGCGGCCATGATCTCGCGCCAGATCGCGCTGATGTGTTCGTCCGCAAGCGGCCCCGCGCTCATCTCCTGCAGGCGCGCGATCACCTGCATCTCGCGCTCGGGTCGGAACACCGGTGCGTTGAAATGCTTCTTGACCTCCCCCACTTCGAGCGCGACCGACGCGCGCTGGTTCAGGAGCGCGATCAGCTGCGCGTCGAGCGCGTCGATGCGATCGCGCAGAGGTTTGAGTCGTGTATTGAGTTCGTCGTCCATGCGTAAAACGGCTTTGCCGGGTAACTGCTGGAAAAGATGCGCACGCCTGCCGGTCAGTGTGACTCAGGCACTGCGCTGTTCGAATTCCTTCATGTATTCGACAAGCGCTTTGACGCCTTCGAGCGGGACGGCGTTATAAATCGACGCCCGCATGCCGCCGACGGACTTGTGGCCCTTTAGCTGCACCAATCCCCGCGTTTTCGCGCCGGACAGGAAATCTTCGTTGCGCGACTCGTCGACGAGAAAGAACGGTACGTTCATCCGGGAGCGCGAGCCACGCTCGACCTTGTTCAGATAGAAGCTGCTCGAGTCGATCGTGTCGTACAGCAGCTTCGATTTTTCGAGGTTGCGTGCCTCCATCGCCAGGAGGCCGCCCTGCTTCTTCAACCACTTGAACACGAGCCCGGCGATATAGATCGCGTAGGTGGGCGGAGTGTTGTACATCGAATTGTTCTCGGCGACGGTCTTCCATTCGAACGCCGACGGGCAGATCGGCATCGCGCGATCGAGCATGTCCTCACGCACGATCACGACCGTCACGCCGGCCATGCCGATGTTCTTCTGCGCACCGCCGAATAGCACGCCGTATTTGGCGATGTCCATCGGGCGCGACAGGATATGCGACGATGCGTCCGCGACGAGCGGAATATCGCCTAGGTCGGGAATCTCGAAGGTTTCGACGCCGTGAATGGTCTCGTTGGTGCACAGGTGCACGTAAGCCGGATCGTCCGACAGCTGCCATTCCGAGCGCGCCGGCGCGCGGGTGAAGCCCTCGGCTGTCTTGCCGGTCGCGGCGAGATGCACGCTGCCGTATTTCTGCGCTTCCTTGAACGATTTCTCCGACCACGAGCCGGTGATGACGAAATCCGCGCGCGGTTTCGAGCCGAGCAGGTTCATCGGCACGATCGCGTTTTCGCCGAGTCCGCCGCCCTGCAGAAACAGGATGCGGTGGCTTGCCGGCACCTGCAGCAACTCGCGCAGATCGGTCAGCGCTTCCTCGTGGATCAACATGAATTCCTTGCCGCGATGGCTCATTTCCATCACGCTCATACCACTGCCTTGCCAATTCAGCATCTCGTCGGCTGCCTGGCGCAGCACTTCTTCAGGCATGGCCGCCGGGCCGGCGGAGAAATTAAAGACGCGCATGTGAGGTCCTGGAAGCGGGCGCGAAATAACGAAGTCGCGCGGGAATCGGCGAAAAGAACTGCGAAATGGCTCGCCGAAAAAGAAAATGGCCGTCTGCGCCAGTGCGCAAACGACCATTATCGCATTGTCGCCGCCAACCCGCCACGCCGGGTGGCCCAGCGGGCGCGACGACAGGCCGGCTGATCAGCGCAGCCTGCGAGCGGAATTTACTTGGCAGCCGGCTTGACCGATGCGACTTCCTTGTCGGCCTGGTCACGCGTTGCCTTGATCGATTCCGGCATGTACTTCTGCATCAGACCGTTCACGACGTCGCGGCCAACCTGGTCTTGCACCTGGATGAACTTGCGACCGGTCGGGCTCTTGTAGAACGTGGTCAGATCCTTGATTTCCGACGTGCTGTAGTACTTCGCGTACGCGTCGTACTGAGATTGCATCGCGTCCTGACGGAAAGAGTCGGTCGCGAACACCTGGCCCGCGCTGTCCACCAGCTTCGGCACCGCGTTCTTTTGCAGCGTCGGCACGGCGGCCTGCTTCTGCTTGTCCGTCATCGTCTTGTTCTCGGTCAGCGCGTCCGACAGGATTGCCGGAACGAGCTGCTTGGCCTGCATCTGCGCGCTGTTGCCGATTGCGCCAACCAGCTTCTGCGCATCGATGGCGTCGAGCAGCTCCTTGATGGCAGCTTGCTTGGCCGGATCAACCGGTGCTGCTGCGGCAGCCGGAGCCGCAGGCGCCTGGTTCTGCAGCGCTTGAGCCATGGCGAAGGTCGGCACGATGGCAGCCAGCAACATCAGTTGTTTGAATCGTTTTTGCATCATTACTCCCTAAGAGAAATTAACTTGAACTGCACGCCACACGGGAAGGCGTACCGGCCCGATACGCGGTGACCCGCAGCGTAGCTTCAACGTATTAACTGAGACTGAAAGCCGCTGGCACGGATCAAGACGCGCCGCCGCCCTCACCGCCGTTATCACCTTCAGCGGAGCCGTCGGAATCGCTTTCCGACTCGCCCTCGGCCTCAGCTACCTGTTGCAGACCGGACAGCTTGGTCCCTTCGTCAAGGCTGATGAGTGTAACACCTTGCGTTGCGCGTCCCATTTCGCGAATTTCCGACACGCGCGTGCGAATCAGCACGCCCGTCGTGGTAATCAGCATGATCTGCGCTTCCGGGTCCACTAGCGTCGCGGCAACGACCTTGCCGTTACGCTCCGACGTCTGGATTGCGATCATGCCCTTCGTGCCGCGGCCGTGACGCGTGTACTCGGTGATTGGGGTGCGCTTGCCGTAGCCATTCTCGGTTGCAGTGAGCACCGACTGCTGCTCGTCGCCGGCCACCAGCAACGCGATCACGTTCTGGCCGTCCTCGAGTTGCATGCCGCGCACGCCGCGCGCCTCGCGGCCCATCGGACGCACGTCGTTTTCGTCGAAGCGCACTGCCTTGCCCGAATCCGAGAACAGCATCACGTCGTGCTGGCCGTCGGTGATCGCGGCGCCGATCAGGTAATCGCCCTCATCGAGACCGACCGCAATAATACCCTTGCGCAGCGGCCGGCTAAATGCTTCCAGCGGCGTCTTTTTTACCGTTCCCAACGCGGTCGCCATGAACACGAACTTGTCGGCCGAGAACTCCTTGACCGGCAGCACGACCGTGATCTTTTCGCCTTCTTGCAGCGGGAACATATTGACAATCGGCCGGCCGCGCGAATTGCGCGAACCCTGCGGCACTTCGTAGACCTTGACCCAGTACACACGGCCGCGGTTCGAGAAGCACAGGATGTGGTCGTGCGTATTGGCAATGAACAGCGTGTCGATCCAGTCGTCTTCCTTCATGGAAGTGGCCTGCTTGCCACGACCACCGCGCTTCTGGGCTCGATATTCGGACAACGGTTGCGATTTCACGTAGCCCGCGTGCGACATCGTCACAACCATTTCCTGCGGCGTGATCAGGTCTTCGGTGTTCAGCTCGGTCGCGTTCAACTCGATCTTCGAGCGACGCGCATCGCCGAATTCGGCCTTGATGGACGTGAGTTCGTCGACGATGATCGCCGAAATGCGTTCCGGGCGAGCCAGAATGTCCAGCAGGTCAGCGATCTGCGCCATCACGTCACGGTACTCGCCGATGATCTTGTCTTGCTCGAGACCGGTCAGTCGCTGCAGGCGCATCTGCAGGATTTCCTGCGCCTGCGTATCGGACAGACGGTAGAGGCCGTCGGTCTGCATGCCGAACGACGGGTTCAGTCCCTCCGGACGATAAGCTTCGCGACCGCCCGCCGACGCGTTTTCCGACTCGGCGCGCGACAGCATTTCGCGCACGAGCGACGAATCCCACGCGCGCGACATCAGCTCCTGCTTGGCGATAGGCGGTGTCGGCGCGGCCTTGATGAGCGCGATGAATTCGTCGATGTTCGCGAGCGCAACCGCGAGACCTTCGAGCACGTGACCACGTTCGCGCGCCTTGCGCAGTTCATAGACGGTGCGCCGCGTCAGCACTTCCCGGCGATGCGACAGGAAGCACCTCAGCATTTCCTTCAGATTCAGGAGCTTCGGCTGGCCGTCGACGAGCGCGACCATGTTCATACCGAACGTGTCCTGAAGCTGGGTCGCCTTGTACAGATTGTTCAGCACGACCTCGGGCACTTCGCCGCGCTTCAGCTCGATCACGACACGCATGCCGCTCTTGTCGGATTCGTCGCGGATGTCGGAAATGCCTTCGAGCTTCTTCTCGTTGACGAGCTCGGCGATGCGCTCGAGCAGCGAGCGCTTGTTCACCTGATATGGCAGTTCGTCGACAATGATCGCCATGCGCTGGCCACGGTCGATTTCCTCGAAGTGCGTCAGCGCGCGCATCACGACGCGGCCGCGACCGGTGCGATAGCCGTCGCGCACGCCGGCCACGCCGTAGATGATGCCGGCGGTCGGGAAGTCGGGCGCGGGGATGATCTCGATCAGCTCGTCGATCGTCGCTTCCGGATTTTTCAGCAGATGCTGACACGCGTCGACGACTTCATTGAGGTTGTGCGGCGGGATATTGGTCGCCATGCCGACCGCGATGCCGGACGAGCCATTGATCAGCAGATTAGGGATGCGCGCGGGCAGGATGGCCGGCTCGTTCTCGCTGCCGTCGTAGTTCGGCACGAAGTCGACCGTTTCCTTGTCGATGTCGGCCAGCAGTTCGTGGCCGATCTTCGCCATGCGGATTTCGGTGTAACGCATCGCCGCGGCGTTGTCGCCGTCGACGGAACCGAAGTTCCCCTGGCCGTCGACGAGCATGTAGCGCAGCGAGAAGTCCTGCGCCATCCGTACGATCGTGTCGTAGACAGCGGTGTCGCCGTGCGGATGGTATTTACCGATGACGTCGCCGACGATACGCGCCGACTTCTTGTAGGCGCGGTTCCAGTCGTTGTTCAGCTCGTGCATCGCGTACAGCACGCGCCGGTGCACCGGCTTCAGGCCATCGCGGACATCGGGAAGCGCTCGCCCTACGATCACGCTCATCGCGTAATCGAGATACGAACGGCGCATTTCCTCCTCAAGGGAGATTGGCAGAGTCTCTTTGGCGAATTGATCCATTATCCGTATCTTTTACGTGCGAAGGCGGGGTTTCGCCGCTTCTTCGCGTAAGCATTGCAGGCGCAACGCATCACACGATTCTAACATGCCACGAATCCACGCCCGACGAAGGTACGTATACATATAGAGGGGCACCCGCCAACACTTCGCCGATCGCACAATTTCGGTCTCCTCAGGCTCGATTCCTGCAGGGGACCGATTCGCCGCTCAGCCAGAGCCGGCGGACCGCTCAGACGAAAACACCTGTTGCGCATGCACCACAATTGGAGGGGGATTTGATCGGGGACGGATTTTTTTTTCGTCGGAAGGGAACGATATGGCAAAATGCCAACGCACAAAGAGTCGAGACGCTGCTCGAAGTCTACACAGACGGTTTTTGTTCCTCACCAATGTTATACTTCGAGCAATGTATGACTGGTCTTCGTCAACAGGCTCGCAGTAAACCTGCGGTAATCTCAATTTCGAGAGGAGAAATATGAATAAACTTTCAAAGCTCGCGTTCATTGCAGCTACCGCAGTTATGGCTGCATCCGCCATGGCGCAGTCGGTGCCGGCATCGCGACAAGCTACCAACGACAACTGGGTGAATGGTACTGGCGAATACGTGTGGATGAACGGCACGAACGAGCTTTGCTGGCGCGATGCATTCTGGACGCCCGCAACGGCTAACGCCAAGTGCGACGGCGCTCTGGTTGCTCAGGCTCCGACCCCGCCGGCACCGGTCGCTCCGGCTCCGGCTATCTCCAGCGAAAAGATTACGTATCAAGCTGATGCGCTGTTCGACTTCGACAAGGCAATCCTGAAGCCGGCCGGCAAGGAACGTCTGAGCGAACTGGCATCGAAGATCCAGGGCATCAACCTCGAAGTCGTCGTTGCTACGGGCCACACCGACCGTATCGGTTCCGTCGCCTACAACGACCGTCTGTCGCTGCGTCGTGCTCAAGCTGTGAAGGCCTTCCTGGTCAGCAAGGGCGTCGAAGCCAACCGTATCTACACGGAAGGCAAGGGTCCGCGCAACCCGGTTACCACCGGTTGCAACCAGAAGAACCGCAAGCAACTCATCGCCTGCCTCGCACCGGACCGCCGCGTGGAAGTCGAAGTTGTCGGTACGCCGAAGCAGTAAGCTGGAAAATTACCGCAGTATCGAAAGCCCCGCTTCGGCGGGGCTTTTTTTATGTGCGGGTGCCGCGACCTGACGTGATGCGCGACGCAGGAGCGTCCCGTTCCGCCACCAGCGGCTCGCAGCTTGCATCAGCGCCCGCTGCCCGACGCGCTTTTGCCGCTCTTTCTCTCGCCCTATATACTGACGGTTTATCCTCGAGCGTCCGCTCACCGCTTTCATCGAGGCAGCCTTCATGACCAACGCCGATCCCCACGAACTACAGAAATTCAGCGACCTCGCGCATCGTTGGTGGGACCCGAACGCGGAATTCAAGCCGCTGCACGAACTGAATCCGATTCGTCTAAGCTGGATCGACGCCCACGCCCATCTCGCCGGCAAAAAGGTGCTCGATATCGGCTGCGGCGGCGGCATCCTGTCGGAATCGATGGCAGGTTTGGGCGCTCATGTGAAGGGCATCGATCTGTCGACGCAGGCACTCGGTGTCGCCGATCTTCACGGTCTCGAAAGCGGTGTAACCGTCGATTACGAAGAAATCGCGGCTGAGGCGCTGGCCGCACGCGAACCGGGCACCTATGACGTGGTCACCTGCATGGAAATGCTCGAGCACGTGCCCAGGCCGGACGCGATCGTCGAGGCCTGCAAGAATCTCGTGAAGCCGGGCGGCTGGGTGTTTTTCTCCACGCTGAACCGCAATGTCAAGTCGTATCTGTTCGCGGTGATCGGCGCCGAATACATCGCGCGAATGCTGCCGATGGGCACGCACGACTACGCGCGCTTCATCCGCCCGTCGGAGCTCGCCGGCTTCGTGCGCGCCGCCCAGTTGCGCACGGCGGACATCAAGGGCATCGTGTACAACCCGCTCAGCAAACATTTCGCGCTGTCGTCCGACACGAGCGTCAACTATATGCTCGCCTGTCGCCGCGACGCCTGAATTACCCGAACCGCCCCGATCCGCCGTATCCGAAACGAACAATGAGCGACCCGACTCCCCTGCCGCAACGCGAAGACAACGACGACACGCTCGGCTTTTGCCTCGCCGTGCTTTTCGACCTCGACGGCACGCTTGCCGACACGGCGCCCGACCTCGCGGCCGCCGTCAACAAGATGCGCCACGACCGGGGGCTCGAGATGGTGCCGCTCGAGAAGCTGCGCCCGCTGGCTTCAGCCGGAGCGCGCGGACTGATCTGCGGGGCGTTCGGCATCGGGCCCGATCATCACGAATTCGCATCGATGCGCGAGGAGTTTCTCGCGAACTACGAAGCAGATCTGTGCATCGAGACGACGCTCTTTCCGGGTATCGCGGAAGTGCTCGACGAACTCGACGCGCGCGACGTGCGCTGGGGCATTGTCACGAATAAGGTCGCGCGGCTTACCGAGCCGCTCGTCGCGCAACTCGGGCTAGAGGAGCGCGCCGGCTGCGTGGTGAGCGGCGACACGACCCCGCATTCGAAGCCGCACCCCGCGCCGTTGCTGCACGCGGCGCGTGAGCTGGACATCGCGCCGGAGCGCGTTGTCTATATCGGCGACGATCTGCGCGACGTGCAGGCCGGTTTTGCCGCCGGCATGAAGACCGTCGCCGCGGCGTACGGCTATTGCGGCAACGACATTCCGCCGACACGGTGGCACGCGCAACACGTCGTAGAATCGACGGCCGAGTTGCAAACCCTGCTGCGCGACATCGGCTGACAAAGTCAGGCTGATCGCCTGAAGGGCCCGTCCCGCACTCTTGTTAACCATGTTGCACCATTCAGCAGCCACCAAAGACGCACGACGCGGCCCTCGATCTATTGTAAAATCTCCTTTGGCTCACATATGTGAGCAACGAACCGCGGGGGCGACCTGGTTTCGACAGGGGTTGCGAAGCGGCTAGGGCATGTCGAGGACCCGTCACCTCGTTAATCAATGGGAAAAACGTAACTGCAAACGACGATACGTTCGCACTGGCAGCCTAAGGGCCGCCGTCCTCTGCCTAGTTCACTGACGGGCTAGTGTCGCAAGACCGGTAGCAATACCGACAGAGGTCATATACGTCAGTTAAGCCTTGGCGGCGTCACGACGTCCGGGTCGAAAATTTAGTGAATCGCCGTAGCGCAGCGTGTTCGTCCGCGTCGCTGCGGTTAAATCAAAAGACAGAACTAAACATGTAGAACTGGTCGTAGAGGACTTCTGGACGCGGGTTCGATTCCCGCCGCCTCCACCATTATTTGTTCCAGCGGTGCCCAACGCCGCCAAAAAACCCGCTAGAGCCTAGGCTTGGCGGGTTTTTTCTTGCCAGCAACCTCCAACGCCCCCCATTGACACCCAGTAGCATCGAGGGGCATTTTACGGAGCACCGCCACTGCGCCAGCCGCCCGTGCCCCTCGCATCATGCCCCTGACCGATATCGTCATTCGCAACACGACGCCCCGCGTCAAACCGTACCGTCTGTTCGACGGCGGCGGCCTGTACATCGAGGTGTCGCCGACCGGTAGCCGCCTCTGGCGCATGAAGCACCGGTTTGAGGGCCGCAAGAAACGGCTCGCGCTGGGCAAGTATCCAACGATAACCCTGGCCGAGGCCCGCCGTCGCCGCGCGCCCACGAATCCGGCGACCTACGCGGGCGCAAATGGGCGACAGCGCTCGCTCTGTTTGCGGGCACGCCGTACGTTTACAACCGGACTGGCGCTGCCTTCGTTGTGCAGGAGCTGCAGGCCCATGCGACTGCCCTATAATCGCGCCAACAATGAACAGGGAAAAACATGGGCCGGTCATCCAGCGCACCGTCGAAACAATCGGAAGGGGTTTTGCGCTCAGTCGGGCAGGCGTCTGCCGATCAACGCATTGCAGTGCTGGTGCCCTGCCATAACGAGGCTGCGACGATCACTGCCGTCGTGCGCGATTTCCAGCGGGCGTTGCCGGAATCAGCGATATACGTGTTCGACAACAACTCGTCCGACGGCACCGCTGCTGTTGCCCGCGAAGCTGGCGCGCTCGTTCGCACGGTATCTGACCAGGGCAAAGGCAACGTGATCCGCCGCATGTTCGCCGACATTGAGGCGGACGTCTACGTGCTGGTCGACGGCGACGGCACGTACGACGCAAAGGCGGCGCCGCAACTTGTACAGACGCTCCTCGCCGGCGGGCTGGACATGGTTGTCGGCACGCGCGTTTCAGACGAGCGTGAGGCATACCGGCGCGGCCACCGGTTCGGCAACCGGATGCTCACGCGATGCGTGGCAACGCTGTTTGGCCGGACGTTCACTGACATGCTGTCCGGCTACCGGGCGTTTTCGCGCCGCTTCGTGAAGTCGTTCCCTGCCCATGCGGCGGGCTTTGAAACCGAAACGGAGCTTACCGTGCATGCGCTGGAGTTGCGTATGCCCGTGGCCGAGCTGGCCACCGCATACGGCGCCCGGCCGGAAGGCTCGGCAAGCAAGCTGAATACGTGGGGCCGATGGCCTGCGGATCCTGCTGATGATCGTGAGGCTCTTCAAGGCGGAGAGGCCATTGCTGTTTTTTTCAGCCGGTTTTTTTGCCTGCACGCTCCTGTCCCTGTTGCTGGCCATCCCGGTGTTCGATGATTACCTGCGCACCGGGCTTGTGCCGCGGCTGCCTACGGCGTTGTTATGCGCTGCGATTATGTTGTTTGGTGCAATCCTGCTCACATGCGGGATCGTGCTGGACACCGTGACGCGTGGACGTGCCGAAATGAAACGCTTCGCTTACCTGTCACTGGCTGCGCCGCGCCCTTCAGCGGAGCAACGCTGACGTGCGCGCCCAGGTCTTGCGTTTCGCTGTCGCCGGCGTGGCCGGCTTTGTCGTCGACGCCGGCGTATTGTGGATCGCGCTGCGGCTGGGGCTAGGGTACTTCGCGGGGCGCGCGGTGTCGTTCCTGATGGCCGTCTGGGTTACCTGGCAGGTCAACCGGCGTTTCACGTTTCCTGACCGCCGCGCGGGCTCAGCGTGGCATGAATGGTGGCGGTATCTCGCCGCCATGTCCGCCGGCGGAGGCGTCAACTACGCGGTTTACAGCGCGGCGGTGCTGACACTGCCCCGCAGTATTTTCCTGCCTTTTTGCGGCGTCGCGCTGGGTTCGCTAGCGGGCCTGGTCGTGAATTTCGCGTCCGCGAGATGGTGGGTGTTTCGTCACCGATCACAACGATAATCATGTCGAGCACTGAACCTGTTTCTCCTTCGACGTCGCCGCATTCGCGAGCGCGCGGGATCAACCTGAACACGCCGCGCGCGCTGGCCATGGCTCGCATACTCGTGCCGCTATGCTTCGGTCTGTACTCGCTCTGGCTCGGGGCCGACTCGAACTTCGACCTGTACAACTACCACATGTACAACCCGTTCGCGTGGCTGCACGGCAAGCTGCAGACCGATCTCGCGCCGCCGGGTATCCAGTCCTACTTCAACCCGCTGCTCGATCTGCTCTTCTACCTGGCTAACACGCATCTGCCGTCGCGGGTGGTCGGTTTCGCGATGGGCGCGCTGCATGGTCTGAGTTTCGTTTTCATTCTGGCCATCGTGCAAAAGGCGCTCCCGGTGCTGCCTGAAGGTGATCGTTATCGCGTTCCGCTGCTTCTCGCGCTGGCCGGTTGCCTGACCGGAAACTTTCTGTCCGGGCTTGGGAATTCGATGGGTGACGACACGACCGCGTTGTTCACTCTGGCGAGTCTGCTCATGCTTCTTTCCGGTTGGGAACGGCTGGGCCTTTGGGCAGGCCGCGCAGTGATCGTTACCATCGCCAGTGGCTTTGTCATGGGCCTCGGCGCCGGTCTGAAGCTGACCAATTCCGTCTACGCGGTCGCGCTGTGCGCAGCGCTGCTGAGTTATCCCGACCGCGC
Organism: Paraburkholderia sp. 40; assembly: GCF_050434105.1. Classification (NCBI taxonomy): domain Bacteria; kingdom Pseudomonadati; phylum Pseudomonadota; class Betaproteobacteria; order Burkholderiales; family Burkholderiaceae; genus Paraburkholderia; species Paraburkholderia sp. 40. The sequence goes on from NZ_JBNPVY010000004.1 coordinate 1,965,918, forward strand.
CGTTGTCAGGTTGCGCCTGAGCGTGTTGTTCGGCATCGGCGTGCTGCTGGGCCTTGCCACGACAGGTGGCTACTGGCTGTTCCACATGTGGAAGACATTCGGTAATCCGTTGTATCCACAGTTCGGCATGTACTTTCCGAATCCGCTTGCCCGGACCGACGCAGTTGGGGATGCACGATGGCGGCCGCACGGCTGGTTCGACACCGCGTTCTGGCCGTTCATCTTTACGGCGAATTCGCAGCGCGTCGGCGAGACGCCGATCCGTCAGATCATCTGGCCGATCGCCTATGTTCTCTTCTGGCTGTGGCTCGCGACCAGCGCTATCCGGATGACGATGCGCCGCAAGACCGGGGCGCTCGATCCGCGCGCGCGCTTCGTCGTGCTGTTCGTGGCAATCGGCTATGTCATGTGGATGAAGATGTTCAGCATCTACCGCTATATCGTCGCGGTCGAGGTGCTTGCGCCGTTTGTCATCTGGATGTTGCTGCATCAGTTGTTGCCGTACCGTCCAGCGCGGCGTGCCGCTGGCTCGCTGATTGTGATCGCGACTGCGGTCGTGGTGACCGGCGGCGCCCGCACATGGGGTCACGAAGGGTGGGCCGACCCGCTCTATCATGCAGAGGTTCCGGCCATTGCTCAGCCGGAACGCACGAGCGTCATTATTGCAACGACCCGATACCGGGCATGGCCATGGCTGGCGACGCTGTTTCCTGAAAAGGTCGCATTCATGCAGCTGGAGAGCAGTTTTCCCCGGACGCCGGCGTTCGACGACCGCCTGCGGGAAATCGTCCGGGAACGTAGCGGACCAGCCTTTGCGATTATCGACGGCGAATACAACTGGCGGATCGACAACATCACGGCCATGAACGGACTCGTGGATGGCGCCGGGCTGACGCGCACTCAACGGGGTTGCGATGCCATGCGCTGGACGATCACGCGACTACATCTGCACGCCTCGGTGGTGCCTGTTGCGAGCGGTACCAGACAGTGCAAACTGGGCCTGCGTGCCGACGACATGAGGGATACTGCCGCGGAGAACCGCGCGGATCGTGAGTCGGCGATTCCGATGTTTGAGCGCAACGGTTTCGCGCTGGATCCCGCCTCTTGTGTTCCGTATCCGGCAGGGATCGGCAAGGGGGTGCTCGTCTATCAGTGGTGCCGCGTATCGCTTCGTGACGGACATTGAACGCCGGCATATCGCCCGCCGCATGGCAGCACGTCGGCTGACACGAAGGCTCGGGTGACCGTTGCACCCTTGGAAGCTGCCATTGAAGTGGCGCTGTATGCAGTGGCCGGATCGGGGCCGCTAGCAGGCATTCGCAACTACACTACCGAGCCAGGCTGGAGCGCCGATCGAATCGCGCTCCGCAGCTTAACGTACGTAAAAACCCCCCAATCTTGACGGCCCCCTGTGAGCGCAGACGAGGTTTTTCCAACCTTCCATGGGGGTCGGGTTTCACTGGAAATACGACCCGCCGGAACACCTTTTGCGGAGTGCATCATGGCACGACCGAGATTCGAGCCAACCTCTGAGGGCCGCGCTGCGGTCCGGGCGCTGCTCATCTGCGGCGTGCCGATCGGCCGCTGCCTGGCGCACGTCGTCAATCCGCAGACCCACCGGCCACCAAATACCTGGAACGTTCGCGATGAACAGCCCCGAAAAACCCCGGTAGCGTAACGCTGCCGGGGTTTTTTATTTTCGGCACCGTCCGCGACGCTTTACGGGCCGGCCACACGTCTCCCCTTCACTCAGCGGGGACGCACAACACGCCCCGGTAAATCCGCGGCCGCTGCCTATACTCGTAGCTCGAAACGAGTCGTCACTCGTCAACCACGTCGCCAAAACAGGAGCCTGCGTCATGCGCAAGACCATCGCTCTGCTGGCCCCGCTCGCACTCGCCGTGCTACACGCCGGCGCCTTCGCCGATCCGCCCAAACTGTCCGACGGCCGCTTCGTCACCGCTGACGGCATGACGCTCTACACGTTCGACAAGGACACCACGCCCGGCGTCAGCGCCTGCACCGGCGGCTGCATGAGCAACTGGCCGGCGGCCACGGCGGCGCCGACCGACAAGCCGTCGGGCGACCGGACGCCGATCCCGAGCGCAGACGGTAAGCAACAATGGACGTACAAGGGTCATCCGCTGTATCACTACGCGGCCGACAAGCAGGCGGGCGATGCAAAGGGGGACGGCTTCAAGGAAATCTGGCACATCGCCAGGCCATAAGAAGCCACTCCGGCCGGCAACTGGGGCGCCATCGCCCCCGCCACAAAGCACAACGCCGACCCAAGGGCCGGCGTTGCGTCAAACCTCGAAGCTCGAGCGAAGCCCGAGCCAATTCTTATTCGTCTTTCGGGCACTGCAGATTGCAGCCATTCGGATCGCCGATGTCGCCGCGCTTGCGCGCCTGCGAACGTTGGCCGTGCTGATACTTGTCCGACGGGGCGGACGCGGCGAATGGCATCTGCGGATGCTCGTTAATGCGGAATTCGTCGGTCAGGATGCCACCCGGCACGCCAGGCGAATTTTGCGCGTAAGCGACGGAGACGGTGGCACAGAGCACACCAGCCGCGGCAGCGGCGGCACATGCATGGAGAAGAGCTTTCATGTCGATTCAGCGCAGCTTGGCGCGCGGTAAAGGCGGATACGAAGCCAAGAGAGTAGCCGAAACCGGCGCGCTGCGCAGCCGCGCACGCCGAGCGCCACCGCTTTTCTGGTTACAGGCTCTTACTCCGCCGTTACGCGAGCGCCCCGCCGAGCCCCTCGTCCAGATCGACGAGCCTGCCGCAGTCGCACGGATCGTAGCCGGCGAGTTGCTCGACGCGTTGGTGAAACGCGCTGCCGCGCAACAGGTTGATCACCGTCGCGAGCGGCGCGCGAGAGAGGTGCGCGCGATCGCACGCGAAGTAATAGTCCTCGTCGACGATCGGAATGAAGTCGAGCCCGAAATGATGCGCGGCCGGTTCGACGCCGAAGCCTATGTCCGCCATGCCGCTCGCGACGAACGCCGCGATCGCCGAGTGCGTCAGCTCGGTCGACGCATAGCCGTTGACGCGGTCCGGGTCCACACCGACCTGTCGCAGCGCGAGATCGAGCAGCATCCGCGTACCCGAGCCGGGCTGGCGGTTGACGAAACGGATGTCGTCGCGCGCCAGATCGCCAAGCCCGCCGATCCGCTTCGGATTGCCCTTGCCGATGAACAGGCCCTGCTTGCGTCGGGTCAGATGCACGAGCACATGGCGTTGCGGATCGAGCCAGCGCCGGTAGGTATCGGCGCACACCGCGCGGAACTCGCCGAGCGGCAGATGAAAGCCCGCCAGATCGCACTCGCCGCGCGCGAGCGCACTGACCGCCTCGGCGCTGTCGCGGTACTTGATCTCGACCGGCAGATCGTTGGCGACCAGCGCCGTAACGAGCGCGGCCACCGCGTAACCGTGCGACGCGTGGATGCGCACGTCATCGGCGGGAGGCGCAAGCCAGCGGTTCAGATCGCTCGCCACTTCGCTCGCGAGGGCCTGCAAATTGCCGTCGAGCCGCTCGCCGCAGAGCCGCTGCCCGCGCAGCACCGCGTGACCGAGCTCGGACAACGCCGAGCCGCGCCCACGCTCTTTCGCGATCAGAGGACCACCAAGCCGCTCCTCGATGCTGCGCAGCAAGCCCCATGCGTGCCGATAGGACAAACCCTTAAGCGCCGCGGCCTGCGCAATGCTGCCAGATACATCGACGAGCGCGAGCAGCGGCACCACGTCAGACAGGCTGGCCTCGCGGCCGTCCGCGCCCTTGACCACCAGATCGACCTGACATTCGATCCTGACCATATATGTTTGACTGTTTCCTATTGCGCGCGCCGGTCGGCGCGCCTATCTTTCGGCTATACCATATCGAATAAGCGAAGCATACGTGCATGCATTATGAATAACAAGTGCATATATCGCTTTGGAGGAGCCCCCTTTGGACGATTCTCTCGCCACGGCGCCGGATCAGCTCGTGCAACGTCACGCGCAGCCGGGCCGCACACTCATCACGATCCTGCACGCGATCCAGGACGAACTCGGCTTTGTGCCACCCGCGGCGGTCGGACCGCTCGCCCGCGCGCTGAACCTGTCGCGAGCGGAAGTGCACGGCGTCATCACTTACTACCATCACTTTCGCACCTCACCGGCCGCGCCCGTCACGGTGCAGCTGTGCCGCGCCGAAGCGTGCCGCAGCATGGGCACCGAGGCGCTTGCCCAGCACATCGAGGCGCACACCGGTTGCCGCTTCGACGCCGGTCACCATGACGGCGCAACGGTGGAGCTCGAATCGGTGTACTGCCTCGGCCAATGCGCGCTGTCGCCGGCGATGATGCTCAACGGCACGCTGCACGCGCGCGTGTCGCCGCAAAAATTCGACGCGCTGTTCGCCGCTGCCCGCAAATGCGTGGAGGTGCCGGCATGACGCGCATCTATGTTCCGCGAGATTCGTCGGCGCTCGCGCTCGGCGCCGATGCGCTGGCCGAAGCCATTGCCAGCGAAGCCGCGCGCCGCGGCATTGCGATCGAACTGATCCGCAACGGTTCGCGCGGGTTGCTGTGGCTCGAACCGCTCGTCGAAGTTGCGACGCCCGAAGGCCGCATCGGCTATGCGAATGTCGACGTGGAAGACGTCGCCGCGTTGTTCGACGCGGGCTTCGTCGAGGGCGGCGAGCATGCGCGGCGCGTCGGCGTGGTCGACGAGATTCCGTATCTGAAGAAGCAGCAGCGCCTGACCTTCGCGCGGATCGGCATCACCGACCCGCTGTCCATCGACGATTACGTCGCGCACGGCGGCCTCGAAGGCCTACGCAACGCCCTGCAAACCGACGGCGATGCCGCCTGCGAAGCGCTGATCGAATCCGGTCTGCGCGGCCGCGGCGGCGCGGCCTTCCCGGCCGGCATCAAGTGGCGCACGGTGCGCGGCGCGAAGGCCCCGCAGAAGTACGTCGTCTGCAATGCCGACGAAGGCGATTCCGGCACCTTCTCCGATCGTCTCGTGATGGAAAGCGATCCGTACGTGCTCATCGAAGGCATGATCATCGCCGGCGTCGTGACCGGCGCGAGCGTCGGCTACATCTATGTGCGCAGCGAATACCCGCACTCGATCGCGACGCTTGAAGCTGCCATCGCCCGTGCGCGCACAGCCGGCTGGCTCGGCGACAGCGTGCTCTCGAGCGGGCAGCGTTTCGAGCTGTTCGTGGCGAAAGGCGCGGGCTCGTATGTGTGCGGCGAGGAAACCGCGATGCTGGAATCGCTCGAAGGCAAGCGCGGCATCGTCCGCGCAAAGCCGCCGGTGCCCGCACTCGTGGGTCTTTATGGCCAGCCCACCGTGATCAACAACGCGATCACGCTCGCCACCGTGCCGATCATCTTCGCGCGCGGCGCCGCGTTCTATAAAGACTTCGGCATGGGCCGCTCGCGTGGCACGCTGCCGTTCCAACTGGCCGGCAACATCAAGCGAGGCGGTCTCGTCGAACTCGCGTTCGGCGTGACATTGCGCCAACTGCTCGACGACTTCGGCGGCGGCACCGCGAGCGGCCGGCCGGCGCGCGCGGTGCAGGTCGGCGGTCCGCTCGGCACCTATCTGCCGCCAAGCCAGTGGGACATTCCGATGGACTATGAAGCCTATGCGGCGGTCGGCGCGGTGATCGGCCACGGCGGTCTGGTCGTGCATGACGACACGTCGAACCTTGCCGAACTCGCGCAATACGCGATGCACTTCTGCGCACTCGAATCGTGCGGCAAATGCACGCCGTGCCGGATCGGCTCGACGCGCGGCGTCGAGGTGATCGCGCGGATTCGCAGCGGCGACACGTCGACGCGTCAGGTGCAATTGCTGCGCGATCTGTGCGACACGATGGTAGCCGGCTCGCTGTGCGCGATGGGCGGCATGACGCCCTATCCGGTGCTGTCCGCGCTCGATCATTTCCCTGAAGACTTCGGTCTCGCCGCCGATCCCACTGCCGACCACGCCACCAAAGCGGCCGCGGCCTGACTCCAGGAGTTCACCATGTCCGACCAGTTCAACTCCCCCGCCGGCGCCCCGAAGGAAGTCCCCCTGGGGGGCGGCTGCGGCTCAGGCAACTGCGCATGCAAGTCGCAAGCCCTGGCACGCGCCGCCAGCGCCTTCTCCGACGAGACCGACTACGGCACCCCCGCCCGTAACTCGGACGTCGACGTGACGCTCGAAATCGACGGGCAGGCGGTGACCGTACCGGCGGGCACGTCGGTGATGCGCGCGGCGGCTGAAGCTGGCGTCAACGTGCCGAAGCTGTGCGCGACCGATTCGCTCGAACCGTTCGGCTCATGCCGTCTCTGTCTGGTCGAGATCGAAGGACGGCGCGGCTATCCGGCTTCGTGCACGACACCGGTCGAAGCCGGCATGAAGGTGCGCACGCAGACCGACCGTCTGCAGTCGCTGCGTCGCAACGTGATGGAACTGTACATCTCCGACCATCCGCTCGATTGCCTGACCTGCCCCGCCAACGGCGACTGCGAACTGCAGGACATGGCGGGCGTGACCGGCCTGCGCGAAGTGCGCTACGGCTTCGACGGCGCGAATCATCTGAAGGACAAAAAGGACGAATCGAATCCGTACTTCACGTACGACCCGGCGAAGTGCATCGTCTGCAATCGCTGCGTGCGCGCGTGCGAGGAAACCCAGGGCACGTTCGCGCTGACGATCACCGGACGCGGCTTCGAATCTCGCGTCGCGGCCAGCGAGAACCAGCCGTTCATGGAATCGGAGTGCGTGTCGTGCGGCGCCTGCGTGGCCGCGTGCCCGACCGCGACCTTGCAGGAAAAGTCCGTCGTGATGCTCGGCCAGCCCGAGCACTCGGTCGTCACCACCTGTGCCTATTGCGGCGTCGGTTGCTCGTTGAAGGCAGAGATGAAGGGCAACCAGGTCGTGCGGATGGTGCCGCACAAGAACGGCCAGGCCAACGAAGGCCATGCGTGCGTAAAGGGTCGCTTCGCATGGGGCTACGCGACGCACAAGGACCGCATCACGAAGCCGATGATCCGCGCGACGATCACCGACCCGTGGCGCGAAGTCAGCTGGGACGAAGCGATCTCGTACGCGGCATCGGAATTCCGTCGCATCCAGGCGAAGCATGGGCGCGATTCGATCGGCGGCATCACGTCGTCGCGCTGCACGAACGAAGAGACGTACCTCGTACAGAAGCTCGTGCGCGCCGCGTTCGGCAACAACAACGTCGACACCTGCGCGCGCGTCTGCCATTCGCCGACCGGCTACGGTCTGAAAACCACGATCGGCGAATCGGCGGGCACCCAGACGTTCGCATCGGTCGATAAGGCCGACGTCATCATGGTGATCGGCGCGAATCCGACCGACGGCCACCCGGTGTTCGCCTCGCGTCTGAAGCGGCGCGTGCGCGAGGGTGCGAAGCTGATCGTCGTCGATCCGCGCCGGATCGACATCGTCGATACGCCGCACGTGAAGGCGTCGCATCATCTGCAATTGCGGCCCGGCACCAACGTCGCGATCGTCAACGCGCTCGCGCACGTGATCGTCACCGAGGGCCTGCTCGACGAAGCGTTCGTCGCCGAGCGCTGCGAAACCCGCGCGTTCGAACAGTGGCGCGATTTCGTCGCGCTGCCGGAGAACTCGCCGGAAGCGACCGAAGCGGCGACCGGCGTGCCCGCGCAACAGGTACGCGAAGCCGCGCGCATCTACGCGAGCGCCGGCAACGCCGCGATCTACTACGGCCTCGGCGTTACCGAACACGCGCAAGGCTCGACGATGGTGATCGGCATCGCGAACCTGGCGATGGCGACCGGCAACATCGGCCGCGAAGGTGTCGGCGTGAATCCGCTGCGCGGCCAGAACAACGTGCAGGGTTCGTGCGACATGGGCTCGTTCCCGCACGAGCTGCCCGGCTATCGTCACATCGGCGATCCGCTCGTGCGCACGCAGTTCGAAAACGCCTGGGCCGTCACACTGCAACCGGAACCTGGCCTGCGCATTCCGAACATGTTCGACGCCGCGCTGCACGGCAGTTTCAAGGGTCTGTACTGCCAGGGCGAGGACATCGTGCAGTCGGACCCGAACACGCATCATGTGGCGGCGGCGCTGTCGTCGATGGAATGCATCGTCGTGCAGGACATCTTCCTGAACGAGACCGCCAAGTATGCACACGTGCTGCTGCCCGGCTCGTCGTTCCTCGAAAAGGACGGCACGTTCACCAATGCCGAGCGCCGCATCTCGCGCGTGCGCAAGGTGATGCCGCCGCTCGGCGGCTACGCGGACTGGGAAGTCACGCAGTTGCTGTCGCGCGCGCTCGGCTACGAGATGGACTACACGCATCCGTCCGAGATCATGGACGAAATCGCGCGGCTCACACCGACCTTCCACGGCGTGTCGTACCAGAAGATCGACGAAATGGGCAGCATCCAGTGGCCATGCAACGAGGACGCTCCCGACGGCACGCCGACGATGCACGTCGACACCTTCGTGCGCGGCAAGGGCAGGTTCGTGATCACGAAGTTCATCGCATCGCCGGAGAAGGTCACGCGCAAGTATCCGTTGCTGCTGACGACCGGGCGCATTCTGTCGCAGTACAACGTCGGCGCGCAGACGCGCCGCACCGAGAACTCGCGCTGGCATGACGAAGACCGGCTCGAACTGCATCCGCACGATGCCGAGGAACGCGGCATCAAAACCGGCGACTGGGTCGGCATCGAATCGCGCGCGGGGCAGACCGTGTTGCGCGCGAAGGTGACGGAGCGGATGCAGCCGGGCGTCGTCTATACGACGTTCCACTTCCCCGAATCGGGCGCGAACGTGATCACGACCGACAGCTCCGACTGGGCGACCAACTGCCCCGAATACAAGGTGACCGCGGTGCAGGTGATGCCGGTCGAGCAGCCGTCGCAATGGCAGAAGGACTATTCGCGCTTCAATAGCGAACAGCTCGAACTGCTGAAGCAGCGCGAGCTGGCCAGCACGACGTCGGGCAAGTGAGGCGAGCGATGGACAATCGGAATCTGATCGACATGGCGAACCGGATCGGCGACTTCTTCGAGTCGATGCCCGACCACGAGGAAGCGCTGACCGGCGTCGCCGAACACATCCGCCGCTTCTGGGAGCCGCGCATGCGGCGCGCGCTGCTCGCGACGCTCGACGAAGCGCCGGACACGTATGACATCGCGCTATCGGACTTCACGCGCGAGGCGATCGTCAGGTATCGCGAGAAGTTGACGCCGGCGCAGGCCCAGGCGCCGGCGGCTTAGGCTCGGGCCGTTTCCCCCCAATCAACCAGGCACGGCGGCGCGATCCGCAGCCGCGTGCGTGCCCATGCCAGGCAACAGGCGGCGCCAATCACAACGTCGCCTGTTCCGATATCTCTCCCCCAACCGTAAACCACGCTTCGCAGTGCCGTACGAGACCGTGCAGGGCCGAGCCGGTGCGTCCGCGCGCGCTGATGTAGCCGTCGGGCCGCACCAGATAAAACGACGGCCGCGTGCGCCCATACGATTCGGACAATGCCGGGCCGCCGTCGCCGCTCGTATCGGTGACGCGCCAGATCCGCACCGCGTTCGGCAGCAGCCGCTCGACCTCGGCGGCGAGCTTTTCTACTTCGGGGTCCGGCGGCGGTGCATGTTTCGCGGCGGGATCGAGCGGCGTGCCATCGACGGGCAGCGGCGGCAACAGCAGAAACAGCGAGAAGAACGCCGGATCGTGCAGATCGAAAATGCAGCCGACGCCCGGCGCGCGCCCGAGCGGACCGTCGACGACGTGCACGAGCGCATCGGGTGCGCGCTCGCCCGCGCGCGGGCCGCCGTCGAGCACGCGTTCGAGCGTCAGCGGACTGCGCCGGTATTGGATCGACAGCTCGCTGATCGTCGCGCGTGCGGCATCGCGCAGCGGACCGAGCGTGGCCAGCACCGGCATCACGCGCTCGCGCAGCAGCTTCATCGGTCCATGATCGGCCTCGGCCATCTGCGTGATGAAACCGGTCTGCCGCAGCACCTCGCGCTCGATCGGATGTCGCTCGGCGTGATACGTGTCGAGCAGACGATCCGGCGCCGCGCCGCCGATCACGCGCGCGAGCTTCCAGCCGAGATTGAGCGCTTCCTGGATGCCGGTGTTCATGCCCTGTGCGGCCGCGGGGCTGTGTACGTGCGCGGCATCGCCGGCGAGGAAGATGCGGCCCACGCGCAGCCGATCGACCATCCGGCTGTTCACGTGGAAGTACGCCGACCACGCCAGATCCGACACGTCGACGCGCTCGCGCACGCGTCGCGCGATCAGCGCCTTGCATTGTTCGAGCGACGGCGCCGGCGCCCGCTCCAGCGGCGGCTCGCCGAGCACCGCGGGGGCCGGCGGTGCGGCGCTGCCCGACGGCTCGACCGCATGATCGGCGATCAGACGATGGCGGCCGTGGCCCATCGGAAACAGCGCGACGAGACCGTCGCCCGACGCGAAAATGTGGAACTCGTCGTCGGGCCAGTCGGTTTCGGCGTGCAGGTCGGCGAGCAGAAAGGTCTGGTCGAAGGTCTTGCCCTCGAAGTTCAGGTCGAGGCGATGGCGAATCGAACTGTGCGCGCCATCGGCCGCGATCAGATACGACGGGCGCATGGCTTCCGTGCGGCCGTCCGCGCGGCGCAAGGTCGCCTGAACGCTCGCGGAGCCTTGCATGAACGCCACGAGCTCGACGCCGCGCTCGACCTTCACGCCGAGCGTCGCCAGATGCTCGGTCAGGAGCCGCTCGGTCACCGACTGATCGAGAAACAGCAGATAGGGATAGCGCGTGTGCAACGGGTCGAAATCGAGCTGCGCAAGCCGCATGCCGTTCGAAAACAGATTCGCCACGCGCGCGCGATGGCCGAGCTCGAGAAACGGTTCGACCAGCCGATGCTGCTCGAGCAGTTCGAGCGTACGTGCCTGAATGCCGATCGCGCGCGAGTAAGGCTTCGGCTGCGGTGCCTTGTCGATCAGGCGCACGGGGATGTGGGCGCGCGCGAGACTCATCGCTGCGGCAAGTCCGGTGGGACCGGCCCCGACGATCAGCACCGGCGACGCGTCGTAGGCGGCAGCGTCCATGCGGAACTCCGGAGGCAACAATGCGTTCTAGTGTACGCCGCCGCTCTTGCGCACACGGGTGCGCTGCATCAATCGCGCGTCGGCAAGACGGGTCGCGCGGGGGTTCCATCCGTCGTTGCCCATGAACTCACGCTCCGCGCAAATCCGGGCCGCTTGCGCAAGTATGGGAAAATGCGCCCTCAGTCTGATTGATCCAAATGCCCTCCCCGTCATGCAACCTGTATTTGACCGCGCATTCGCGGCGCATCGTGACGGCCGCCTCGACGACGCCGAACGCGGCTACCGCGCCACGCTCGACCACGACCCCAGCCACGTCGACGCGCTGCATCTGCTCGGCGTGCTGCGCCACCAGCAGGGCCAGCACGCCGAAGCGGCGGCGCTGGTGCGGCGCGCGGTCGATCTGCGCCCCGAAGACGCGGCGCTGCAGCTGAACCTCGGCAATGCGCTGAAGGCGCTCGGCCAGATCGACGCCGCGATCGAGCAGTTCCGCAACGCGCTGACGCTCGCGCCGAGCTTCCCGATGGCGCACTACAACCTCGGCAACGCGTACGCGTCGCTAGGCCGTCACGAAGACGCCGCCGATGCGTTCGAACGTTCGCTGCGCCTGCAGCCGAACGACGCGTCGTCGCACAACAATCTCGGCAACGCGCTGCACGCGCTCGGCCGTCACGCGGACGCGATCGAGTCGTTCCGGCGCGCGCTCGAGCTGCGCCCCGGTCACGCGGGCGCGCTGAACAACATGGGCATGTCGCTGAACGCGCTCGATCGGCCGAACGAGGCGGTGCCCTGCTTCGAGGCCGCGCTCGCCGCCGAGCCGCGCTTCGTCGCCGCGCACTTCAATCTCGCGAATACGTTCGATGCGACCGGCCGCCATGCGCAGGCAGTCGCGTCATTTGAAGCGGCGCTGCGTCTGCAGCCGAACCTGCCGCCCGCGATCTATGGCATAGGCAACGCGCTCGCGGCGCTCGGCTGTGCCGAACAGGCGCTGCCGTATCTGGAGCGCGCGGTCGGGCTCGATCCGCAATTCGCGCTCGCGTGGCTTGCGCTCGGCACCGCGCACCAGGCGCTCGGCGCGCACACGGCCGCGGTGCGCGCGCTCGATCAGGCGTTGCGGCTGCGCCCGGATCTCGCGTCCGCGCATATGAACCGCGCGCTCGCGTGGCTCGCGATGCGCGACTTCGAGCGCGGGTTGCCCGAATACGAATGGCGCTTGCAAACCGTCGCGCAACCGGTGATCCAGACGTTGCCGCGCTGGCACGGCGAGTCGATCGAAAAATACACGCTGCTGATCCATGCCGAACAGGGTTTCGGCGACACGCTGCAGTTCGTGCGCTTCGTACCGCGCGCAGCGCTTCGCGCCGCGCGCGTCGTGCTGGAAGTGCAGCCGCACTTGGTGCCGCTCTTCGCGCCCGTCGCGCAGGAATGGCGCGTCTCGCTGATCGCGCAGGGCCAGCCGCGCCCCGCCGCCGATCTGCAGATTCCGCTCTTGAGCCTGCCGCTAGCGCTCGGCACGCGCTACGACACGATTGACGCGCGCACGCCCTATCTGAGCGTGCCGCCGGCCTATGGCCGCAAATGGCGCGGCTCGCTCGGCGGTCAGGCGAAGCGCAAGATCGGGATCGCATGGTCGGGGCGCATCCAGCGCAACGAAACCCGCACGATGCCGCTCGCCGCGCTGGAGCCGCTGTTCGCACTGGATGGCATCGACTGGATCGTGTTGCAGCCCGATCTGTCCGAGGACGACCGCGCGGCGCTCGATGCGCATCCGCGCGCGGCCGCGATCCATCGCTTCGACCACCGTATCGATGATTTCGCGGATACCGCGGCGATCGTCGAGCGGCTCGACGCGGTGGTGTCGATCGACACGTCGATCGCGCACCTCGCGGGCGCGCTGCGCAAGCCGCTGTGGCTGATGCTGCCGTTCGCCGCCGACTGGCGCTGGTTCGACGGCGATACGCGCAGCCCGTGGTATCCCGGCGCGACGCTCGTGCGTCAGCCGCGGCCGGGCGCGTGGGATGAAGTCGTCGAGGCGGTCGCTAACGAATTGCGGCACGGGTAGCCACAGACCACACGCCGCAAACAAAAGACCCCGCTATCGCGGGGTCTTTTGTTTTCAGAACACGAAGTGAACCGTCAGGCCGCCCGATACTGATTGCGTGACTCCGGCGTGCGATACAGGAACAGCGTCGCGAGCAGACCGCAGATTGCCGCCACGCCGAGGACCAGGCCCGGCGCCGCCTTGTTGCTGGTCACGTGGATCAGCAGCGTGGCGATGGCCGGCGTGAAGCCGCCGATCGTCGTCGCGAGACTGTACGCGAGTGAGAAGCCAGCGGTTCGCACTTCGACCGGCATCACTTCGGTCAGCGCGACGACCATCGCGCCGTTGTAGCAGCCGTACAGGAACGACAACCACAGCTGCACCGCGAGCAGACGCGCGAACGACGGTTCGGCGACGAGCCATTGCAGCGCCGGATACGCGGTGAGGATCGTCAGGATCGTGAACGCGAGCAGCACCGGACGGCGGCCGATGCGGTCCGACAACGCGCCGGACAACGGCAGCCAGATCAGATTTGAGATACCGACGCAGACGGTGACGACGAGCGCGTCGATCGCCGACAGCTTCAGCACTTCCCTGCCGAAGGTCGGCGTGTAAGCGGTGATCATGTAGAACGACACGGTCGTCATGACGACCATGCCCATGCCGCCCAGCACGATCGGGTAGTTCGCGAGCATCGACTTCAGGATCTCGCCCACGCTCGGACGATGCTTGCGCGCCGTGAACTCCTCGGTTTCCTGCAGCGAGCGGCGGATGATGAACAGGAACGGCACGATCAGACAGCCGATCAGGAACGGCACGCGCCAGCCCCACGCGAACATCTGCTCGGCGGGCAGAATCTTGTTGAGCATCACGCCGATCAGCGCGGCGAATACCACCGCGACCTGCTGGCTGCCCGATTGCCACGAGCAATAGAAGCCCTTGTTGCCCTTCGTCGCGATCTCCGACAGATACACCGACACGCCGCCGAGTTCAGCGCCGGCGGAGAAGCCTTGCAGCAGCCGGCCGAGCAGCACCAGCACGGGCGCCACGAGCCCGATGGTCGCGTAGCCCGGTATCGTTGCGACCGTCAGGGTGCCGAGCGCCATCAGGCTCAGTGTGAGGATCAGGCCTTTGCGACGGCCGTGATGGTCGATGTAGGCGCCGAGCACGATCGCGCCGAGCGGACGCATCAGGAAGCCCGCGCCGAACACGGACAGCGACAGCATCAGCGACGCGAAATCGCTGCCGCCAGGAAAGTAGGTCTTGGCGATCGCGGAAGCGTAGTAGCCATAGACCATGAAGTCGTACATTTCAAGAAAGTTGCCGCTGACAACGCGGAACACTGTCTTGACCTTGGATTCTTCGGTGGTGGAAGCGGCGTGGGTCGCTGTAGACATGACACTCTCAGATGGGCCCGCCGCCCTGTCGGACGGATCGACGCGGACGGTGACGAGCGGGCAGTTGAAACGATCCACTGCGTTTGGCAAGCGGATGCTGCAGGCGGACGCACAGGTATAAGCAAGTGCGTCCGGGGGCGCCGCATTTTGCTGCTCACGGGGCTCATTCGATATGAGGGTAAACGCTGAGCTCGATGTCGGGCCGAAGCCACGTAATGTTACTGCTGATAGGGTCGACGCGAAACGCATACAGTCTGCTTACGCGCGACACCCGCGGGCGGCGGTAGACTGTCCGCGCGAGGCCATTCAGTCGATTACTCGGATGCGAACCACCCCTGCTCTTTCCCTGCGCCCCGCCACGCTCGAGGACGCCGCGCTGATTGCGTCGATCCACAGCGCCAGTTGGCAGGCGACCTATCGCGGTCTGTTGCCCGACGCGTTCCTCGACGGCGAAGTCACGCGCGAACGCGCCGCCTATTGGGAAGCACGTCTCGGCGCGCCGGGCGGCGAGCGCCGCATCGTGCTGATCGCCGAGCTGGCCGGCGAGCCGGCCGGCTTCGTGTGTGTCGAGCGCCAGCCCGAGTCCGCGTGGGGTGTGCTGCTCGACAACCTGCATGCGCTGCCCGGTTATCAGGGCATCGGCGTCGGCAAAACACTGATGCACGCGGCCGTAGACTGGACGCGCGCGCAAGGCGAGGCACAGCTGTATCTGTACGTGCTCGAGGGCAATACGGCGGCGATCGGCTTTTACGAGCGACACGGCTGGCAGTTGGTCGGCGCGGAGCCCGATCAGATGGGCGGCGTGGATATCACCGCGTTGCGCTACGTGTACCGGTTGAAGGCTTGAACGCCGTGGTTGAGTGTGCGTGAAGCGCGTGGCGTCGCGGGGACGGCGCGCGCCGGCAGCGTCCCTGTTTTCGGAGTCATCTGAACGGTGGACGACGTAGTTTCGAGGCATGATTTTCTGTTGCCGATGGCTTCATCGGCCCCCTACAGATTCCGTCACTGCCGCACCGGTGAGCCTGTCCGAGACACCGGAAGAAACCGATGACCAGCACGCCGCTCATCTTGATCGAAGGCGCATTTGCGCTTCCCCCTCTCCGTGCGCTCGACCACCTGCCCGAACCGTTCGGCCGCGACTGGGCGTTGCTGTCCGGCGCTCAGCGCTGGCGAACCGGGCTCGATTCGCTGTATGCCGCGCTGCTGCGCACCATGTGCGTCAGAGATCAGCAGTTGCTGTCGTATGGGCAGTGGGTGTCGATCGACGGCGTGCTGACCGGCGTGCTAACTGACATGAAGCGGCCGGCAGAGACGCCCGTCGCGAACGCCACGCAGCCTGCCGGGGAACCGTCGAATACCGCGACGGCGGCGCATCCCGCTATGCAACGGAAGGTGCCTCAGGGTCCAATGCGAATCGCGCTCAAGGCCCGCTCGCCGCGAATCGCGCAGCGGCGCACTGTGCGGCATCGGCGAACGGTCGCGGCGAGTGCCGGCGTAATCGGCTGCGTCCTGGTGCTGGCGTGGTGGATCGTCGATCAGCCTCCGGCGCAGCGGCATATGACCTCCGACATGCTGAAATCGGCGCAAGCTCTGATGCCCCGTCGTGATGCGCCGGCGCCGCTAGAAAAGCGTCGTGCGCAGCATCTGGTTGCGAGTGCCGAGGCACCGGTGATTGCGGAGGCCGTCACACCGGCTCCTGGGCTTCCGCCATTACCTGTCGACGTGGCCGCCGCCGCACCCGCGCGCATCGTGGCTTTGCCTCAGCGCACCGCCACGCGACATGCGCCCACCCCGCGTGACACGATTCACTCATCGCCTCCGCGTCGTGCGCTTCGCGTGCAAACGCATCCGCTTCCGGTAAATCGCCATGCCGCGAATGACCCATCGCATGAAGCGCGCGTTCGTACCAGGTTCGGCGAAGACGGATACGCTGATGTAACGACGTTCGCCATGATGTCTTTGCGCGACGTCGCGCCGCTGCCGCGCTCCACCGTGTCGAACAATCTGCCGGCAAATAGCACCGAGTGGATGAACCACATATCGCAGCGTCGCGTCACCGAAATCCCGGAACAATTCGCGCAATGAGCGCCGCCGTTACTTCGACGCAGGCAAACCCGCTTCCGTCTGCTGCTGCAAGCGCGTGACCGCGCTTTGAAGCTGACGCAATTGCGCCTGCGCGTTGTCGCGCTCCGCGCGCAGCGCGAGCGCCTCGTCGCGCGTCTGCCGCTGCCGGTCGTCGACCTTCGCCTGCTGCGTGCGGGCGACGTCGAGATCGGTCTGCAGCCGTTGCGCCCGCTGCTGCGATATCGCGATGCTGCCCTGCAGATACGCATTCTGCGCCTGCAACCGCGTGCGATGAATCTCGACGTCCGCGAGTTGCTGCGTCTGCTGCGCGAAACCGGCGTAGATCGCTTCCGCGCGCTCTGCCGAATCGCTCCTGATCACGCGCCAGAAATGCTTGTTCTGAAACAACGCGACGTAGTACGTCATCCGCGGCGGATGGAAGAACAGGCTCGCACCGTAGCTGCCGTTGTAGGTCGTGCGCAGTTCGCTGAGGTTCGCGTCGTGGATCAACTGGATCAAATCGGCGACGTCGCCGCGCGCGGCGGAGGGGGTATTCGCGGACACCTCGGGCTCAGCGACGGACTGGGGGCCAGCCTCTCGCGGCGCCAACTCCCCTGGAGCCGGCCGCGTGCCCACCAGCGGCGCGCTCACGCTGTCCTGCTGTGCCACCGCAACACCCGTATGCCATAACGCATAGACACCGGCGAGCAACATAGCGCGCCGGATAACCAAGGAGTACTTCATATGCCTGCTCCACGCCGATCCAGAATGACGTTGGATTATCGCGCGGATTTATCGCGACGCGAAGCTCGTGGGCACTGTATGGACACGCTCGAAATCGAGATAGATGGTTGGTGCAGCGAATCACTCCATCCCGAAATCACAGTCGCAAAATAAAGACGCCACCCATCTCGCACTCCTGATTATTTCGAGAGAAGAAAACGCACTGCCACATAACGTGACAGTGCGTCAGATGGATGGAATGGCTCCGTCGGGCTGGGGAAAACAGCGAAAGCGCGGGACCGATGCGCAACCACGCCGCGGACTCAACCTCGACCGCGCACGCCGCGCCAACGCAAACCCGCCATGCTTAAAACCGCGTCTCGCGCGCGACCCGCAGGAACGTATCGAGCAACGGTGTGCAATCGAGCAGCTCCGGGCCGCCCGCGCGATGAAACTCGGGGTGCCACTGCACGCCCATCACGAATGGCGCGCGCCGGTAGCGCACTGCCTCGATGATGCCGTCCGACGCCGACACCGCCTCGATATTCAGATCGCGGCCCAGCGTCTTTACCGCCTGATGGTGGATCGAATTGACGATCGCGTCGCGTCGTCCGGGGAACATGTTCAGCAGCGTCGAGCCATCCGGAAAATGCACGCCGTGCCGGTGCTGATCGTAGTTTTCGTTGACGTGGGCGTTCGCGGTGGGCACTTCGGTCGCGATGTCCTGATATAGCGTGCCGCCGAACGCGACATTGATCAGCTGACAGCCGCGGCACACGCCGAGCACCGGCTTGCCCGATTCGACGAACTCGTGCAGCAGCTCGAGCTCGTACATGTCGCGCACGCGGTCACCGGGCCATTCGTGGCTGGTCGCCGATTCCGCATACGTCTGCGGCGACACGTCGGCGCCGCCTTGCAGCAGCAGGCCATCGAGATGCTTCGCATAGTCGCGCAGGCGGATGTTGCTCGGGTGCAGCATGCCCTGATGACCAACGGTCGGGATCATGAACACCAGCACGTCGCGCGACATCACCCAGTGCGCGATCGACTCCTCCAGATACTGCAGCGTCTTGCCGCGCAAGCCCTTCGCGCCCGGTTCCGGATGGAAGATGCGCGCCGACACGCCGATGCGCAGCGTGCGCTGCGTGATCCGCTGCCCCGCGCGATCGAACAGCTGCCGCGCGCGCGCCGCGATGATGCGGCCGAACACGCTCCACGCGGAGTCGCTCTGCTTCAGATAACGCGGTGGCGACGGCGGAAGCGCGTTGGGTGGCGGCGGGTTCGTGGCGCTGAAATCGGGTGCCGCGCCGAAACCGGGCGGCGGCGAGCCGGGCGCGCGCGCCGCGGGTGCGGCGGCTGCCTCGGTGGCGATTTCGTCGTCGGTGGCGATGTCCGCGGCGCTAATGCCCCCCGCGTGCGGCTTGCCGGCGGCCGCCGTCGGTTTGACGACTGGCTCGGGTTTCACCATGGTCGCGCCGCCGGCGTACGTACCAGCGCGCCGCGCTTCGCGCTCGTGCACCTTGGCTTCCTGCCGCGCGGTCGATTCGGCGGCGGCGCTGCGCGCCTCGGCCGCGTCGCGCAGCCGCGCCGTTCGCGGATCTTCGGGCGTGACCGACGATGCGCTGAGCGGATCGTCGCTCGACGACCTCGCGATCGCCTCCTCGGCCGCCGGGCTCGTGTCTTTGGCGGCCGACCGGGTGGCATCTTCATGCGACGGAGGAAGCGAGGCGGCCGGTTCGGCCGGTGCGCTGCTCGGCGCGGGGGAGGCCGGCTGCGGACTGCCGGTCGTGCCGGCGTTTTCGGGTTTGTTTTCGCTCATGACTGTCGGACGGGCGCCTTACACGCGAACGAATGAATATGCCCTGATTATCCGTCAGTGCTGCAGGCCCCGCAAACCCGCACACAATTGCTCACATTGTTGCGAAGCGTTACACCGACCCCGATGAGTCAAGGATCCGGCCGCTCTTCGAAGGTTTCCCGCAACGCGATCTGCATCGACGCATGAATCTTCACGCACCAGCGCCACACGAGCGCGAGCAGCAGCGCGGCGCACACGAGCACCGCGACGAGCAGGCCGGTCGGCGGCAGGATGCTGCCCGACAGCGCCGCCACCAGCAGAAACACGCCGATCATCGACACGATCGGCACGAGATCGGCGATCGCGTGACGCAGCGCGCTCGTGAAGCGTCCCGCGGTGGTCGGCTGCACGCTGACTTCGGCGAGCAGCAGCGCGAGCGACTTGGTCTTGCGATACACGGCCACGAGAAACGGCAGCGAAACGACGAGCGCGACGCTCCACTGCACGACGCGTTGCAGCGGCTCTTCGTCGAGCCAGTGCGCGAGCAGCCGGCCGCTATGCGGCGCGCTATACGACACGGCCAGGAAAATGGCCGCGACGAGCGCGAGATTCACCGCGATCTGCAATACGATCCGCCGCGTCATGCTGATGAGCGTCGGCTCGCCGCGCGCCGTGATCAAACTGCGCAGCCATTGCCCGTACATGCCGAACACGTTGGACAACGTGGCGGGCATCGCCTGCCCGATGCGGCGCGTGAGCGGATCGGCGACGCGGATCAGATATGGCGTCGTCAGCGTCGTCAATGCCGACACGGCGACCGCGATCGGATACAGAAACCCGCTCGTCACCTTCAACGTCAGACCGAGCGTCGCGATGATGAACGAGAACTCGCCGATCTGCGACACGGTCATGCCGACGCGCATCGAGGTGCGCGCGTCCTGCCCCGACAGAAACGTGCCGAGCCCGCACGACACGATCTTGCCGACGATCACCGCGAGCGTGATCACGGCGATCGGCCATCCGTAGTCGAGCATCACGGCCGGGTTCAGCATCAGTCCGATCGTCACGAAGAAGATCGCGGAAAACGCGTCGCGCAGCGGCGCGATCAGATGCTCGATCCGATGCAGATGGCGCGACTCGGCCATGATCGCGCCGATCAGGAACGCGCCGAGCGCGATGCTGTAATCGAGCTTGACGACCAGCAGACAGAAGCCGAAGCAGAAGCCGAGCACGGACACGAGCATCATCTCGTCGCTGCCCGTGCGCGCGACGTAGTTCAGCGCGCGCGGCACGAGCAGCACGCCGACCAGCAGCGACACCGTCATGAACAGCAGCAGCTTGCCGAGCGTGACGGCCGCGAGCCCGGCCGACAGCTGCCCGGTCTGCGCGATGCCGGTCAGCAGCACGAGCATCGCGATACCGAGAATGTCCTCGACGATCAGAATGCCGAACACGAGCTGCGCGAAGCTTTCGCGTTTGAGTCCGAGATCGGACAGCGCCTTCACGATGATCGTCGTCGACGAGATCGCGAGGATCGCGCCGAGGAACAGCGAGTCCATCGGAGTCCAGCCGAACGCGCTGCCGATCTCGTAGCCGATCCACAGCATCAGCACGATTTCGGAGAGCGCGGCGACGATCGCCGTCGCGCCGACCTTGAACAGCTTGCGCAGGCTGAATTCGAGGCCCAGCGAAAACATCAGGAACACGACACCCAGCTCGCCGAGCGTCTGGATCGTCTGTTCGTCGTGGATCAATTGGAACGGCGGCGTGTACGGTCCGATGATCACGCCGGCCGCGATATAGCCGAGCACCACCGGTTGCTTCAGGCGATGGAACAGCACGGTGACGACGCCGGCCAGCGCCATCACGACGGCCAGATCCTGGATGAAGCCGATGCCATGGTGCATGAGCGCCTTCCTTACAAACAGTAATCTCGGAAAGCGCAGTGTAGCAAACGAACCAGCCATCTTTTTGGCGAATTCGCGCGCCGCGCCGCCAGTAGCAGGCCGCTCGGCCGCAAAACCTTGCTCTACAATGCGGACGGACCTTTCCCTTTGGCTCCGCACTGCCTCGCTCATGCGCCCGCGCTGCGCTCAACCGGATTTCTACCGACATCATGGCCACTGAATTCGCCCCCTTCCCGCCGCTTGCCCAGCTTGCCGCCGATCTCGCCGCCGGCCGCACGACGAGCCGCGCGCTCGTCGAAACCGCGCTGGACCGGATCGCCGATCCGGCTGGCCAGGGCGCCGCCGTCTTCATGCACGTCGACACCGACGCCGCGCGCGCCGCCGCCGACGCGCACGACCGCCTGCGTGCGGCCGGCACCGTGCTGTCGCCGCTCGCCGGGATTCCGCTATCGGTCAAGGACCTGTTCGACATCGAAGGCCAGCCGACCCGCGCGGGCTCCGTCGTGCTCGCCGACGCGCCCGCCGCGAAGGCCGACGCGGTCGCGGTCGCGCGTCTGAAGCGGGCCGGCGCCGTGATCGTCGGGCGGACCAACATGAGCGAGTTCGCGTTTTCCGGACTCGGCCTGAATCCGCACTACGGCCATCCGCTGTCGCCGTACCGGCGCGGCGTGAAGGGCGACGAGCGGATTTCGGGCGGCTCGTCGTCGGGCGCGGCCGCGTCGGTCGCCGACGGCATGGCCGCGGTCGCGCTCGGCACCGACACCGGCGGCTCGATCCGCATCCCGGCCGCCTTGTGCGGGCTGACCGGCTTCAAGCCGACCGCCGCGCGCATCCCG
The DNA here is from genome assembly GCF_050434105.1 of Paraburkholderia sp. 40. Classification (NCBI taxonomy): domain Bacteria; kingdom Pseudomonadati; phylum Pseudomonadota; class Betaproteobacteria; order Burkholderiales; family Burkholderiaceae; genus Paraburkholderia; species Paraburkholderia sp. 40. Next base: position 1,987,761 of record NZ_JBNPVY010000004.1, read on the forward strand.
AAGCAGGGCGGCGTGCCGCTGTCGTCGACGCTCGATTCGTTCGGGCCGATCGGCGTGTCGGTCGCATGCTGCGCGCTGGTCGACCGGATGCTCGCCGGGCTCGAGCCGCGCATCCCGGCCGCGCGGCCGCTCGAAGGCGTGCGCCTCGGCGTGCTGACCAATTTCGTGACCGACGGCGTCGAGCCCGAAGTCGCGCGCGCGATCGATACCGCGCTCAAGCATCTGGAGGCGGCCGGCGCGATCGTCAGCGAGGTGCGCTTCGCGCCGCTCGACCGGCTGCCGGAGATCAACCGCTTTGGCTTTTCGTCGATCGAGGCGTATGCGTGGCATCGTCCGCTGCTCGACAAGCATCGCGAGCAGTACGATCCGCGCGTGCTCGTGCGCATCATGAAGGGGCAGCCGGCCAGCGCGGTCGATTATCTGGACCTCGTCGCCGAGCGCGACGCGATGCTCGACGAAGCCGCGCGCACGCTGTGGCAGCGTTTCGACGCGGTCGTCGCGCCGACCGTGCCGGTCGTGCCGCCGCGCCTCGCCGACCTGCTCAACGACGACGACGCGTTCGGCCGCACCAATGCGCTGATCCTGCGCAATCCGAGCGCGTTCAACTTCCTCGATAGCTGCGCGCTGTCGCTGCCGTGCCATCTGCGCGGCGACGCGCCGGTCGGCCTGATGCTGGCGGGCGCACCGCACGCCGACGACGCGCTGCTCGCGATCGGCCGCGCGGCCGAGGCAGTGCTGAAAGCGATCCGGTAAAGAACGCCGGGGTTTCCCGCCCGGCGCGGCCGGGGTTCGCGCTAGAATCGCGGGCACCCGCCCTTTCGTCTTCAGACCAATCGATGATCCATGACTAACGACTCCGCAATGCTGCGCCGCGAGCGCACCCTGCTGGTTCTGCTCGGCCTGATCTGCCTCGCCCTCGTGGGCGGTGCGTTGTATCTGCAGTTCGGCCTGCGCGAAGACCCGTGCCCGCTGTGCATCATCCAGCGCTATTTCTTCCTGCTGATCGCGATCTTCGCGTTCCTCGGCGCGTGGTTCAGGCACTGGCGCGGCGTGCGCCTGCTCGAAGTGATGGCGGCGCTGTCGGCGCTCGCCGGCATCGCGACCGCGGCGCGCCATGTGTACATCCAGGCGAATCCTGGCTTCAGCTGCGGCTTCGACGCACTGCAGCCGGTGGTCGACAGCCTGCCCCCCGCGCACTGGCTGCCGAGCGTGTTCAAGGTCGCGGGCCTGTGCGAAACCGCATATCCGCCGATTCTCGGGCTGACGCTGCCGATGTGGTCGGGCGTCGCGTTTATCGTCGCGTTCGTCGCGCTGGTGCTGAGCCTGGTGCGCAATCGCCATCGTCGGGTGTCCTGACGGCGGGCAAGCCTGGTCGAGCGAGCTTCGATCGCCGCCTGAAGCGCCGCACTCGCCGCCAGGGTGCTTACCGATTCGCATCGCCAATGACGCCGAACTTGGTGTTGCCCATGCTGGGCACCGAAGTCCGGCGTTTTTTCTGCGCGACGTTCCGCGATCGCGCGCCGTTCCTCTCGGCCCCCGCTCCGCGCAGGCAACTTCTCGCCTCGGCGCGAATCGTACGGGGATCATGACCGCCGCCGCATGAGCTTCATGCGACACGGGAAATATTTTCTGGCCGGGGTAGTGCTATCTTCGGGTATGGATGGCGATCTACGTGCGCGAGGCCGGCTTTTGCGACCCCATGCGTAACGCGCGCCCGGTCCGCACTGTCTTCCGATTCGCCATGACAACGCAAACCATCCGCTTCTACCACCAGGGGGCCGTCCGCGAGGTCGCGGGCGTTCCCGCGACGCGCACCGTGCTGCAGCACCTGCGCGAGGACTTACGCTGCACCGGCACCAAGGAAGGCTGCGCGGAAGGCGACTGCGGCGCATGCACGGTCGTGATCGGCGAACTCGATGCGCGCGGCGACCTCACGTTGAAGGCGGTCAATGCCTGCATCCAGTTCCTGCCGACACTCGACGGCCGCGCCCTCTTCACCGTCGAAGACCTGCGCGCCGCGAACGGCGCGCTGCATCCGGTGCAGCAGGCGTTGGTCGACTGTCACGGTTCGCAATGCGGCTTCTGCACACCTGGCTTCGTCATGTCTATGTGGGCGCTCTACGAGAACCAGCCCGTCAGCGCCGGCCTGCCGACCCGCCATGAAATCGACGCCGCGCTGTCCGGCAATCTGTGCCGATGCACGGGCTACCGGCCGATCATCGACGCCGCGCAGAAGATGTTCGACTACGCGCAGCATCCACGCGTCGCGCTCGATCGCGAGGCAATCGCGGCCACGCTGCGCACGCTGCAACGCGAAGACACGTTCGAATACAGCGCGCCCGGCACCCGCGGCGCCGCCTTCGGCTCGCCCACCTTCCACGCCCCGCTCACGCTCGACGCGTTCGCGAGCCTGCGCGCGCAGTATCCGGACGCGCGCATCGTCGCGGGCAGCACCGACGTCGGCTTGTGGGTCACCAAGCAGTTCCGCGATCTCGGCGACCTGCTGTACACCGGCAACGTCGCGGAACTGAAGACGATCGCGCGCGACGCGCAAACGCAGACCATCGGTGCGGCGGTCACGCTCGAGGACGCATACGCGGCGCTCACCGCCGACTACCCCGAACTCGCCGAACTATGGACGCGCTTCGCATCGCTGCCGATCCGCAATGCGGGCACGCTCGGCGGCAACGTCGCGAACGGCTCGCCGATCGGCGATTCGATGCCGGCACTGCTCGCGCTCGGCGCCGCCGTCGAGTTGCGCCGCGATCGCACGACCCGCACCGTGCCGCTCGACGCGTTCTACCTCGGCTATCAGAAGACCGCGCTCGCGGAAGGCGAATTCGTCAGCGCGCTGCGCGTGCCTCGGCCGGCCGGCGCGCTGCGGTTTCGCACCTACAAGGTGGCGAAGCGTTACGACCAGGACATCTCGGCGGTGTGCGCGGCGTTTGCGCTGCACGTCGCGGAAGATGGCACGATCCGCGCGGCGCGGGTCGCGTTCGGCGGCATGGCGGCGACGCCGAAGCGGGCCGCGCATGCCGAAGCCGCCCTCAACGGCGCGGCGTGGGACGAACCGACGGCCCGTCGCGCGATGGACGCGCTCGCCGCCGACTATCAGCCGCTCACCGACATGCGCGCGTCGAGCGCGTATCGGCTGAAGATCGCGCGCAATCTGCTGTGGCGCTTCTACCTCGAAACGCGCGACGACGCGCCGCTCGCGCTCTGCGACGTGAACGCGTTCGCGTTCGAGGCGGACGCAGCCGTCGTGAAGGAGTCGCCGTGATGAACCGCACCGATGCCTTTATCGAACGCGCGGGCGCGCGTGCCGATCAACGCGAGGACGCGTCGATCGGCGTACCGCTGCCGCACGAATCCGCCGCGCTGCACGTCAGCGGCGAAGCGACCTACACGGACGACATCGCCGAGCTGCACGGCACGCTGCACGCGGCGCTCGGCCTGTCGCGCCATGCGCATGCGCGCATCGTGTCGATGGATCTCGACGCGGTGAGAAACGCGCCCGGCGTGATCGCGGTGCTGAGCGCCGACGATATCCCCGGCGAAAACAATTGCGGCCCGGTGCTGCACGACGATCCGATCCTCGCCGACGGCGAAGTGCTCTATCTGGGCCAGCCGGTCTTCGCGGTGATCGCCGAGAGCCACGAACTCGCACGTCGCGCCGCCGCGCTCGCGAAAAGCGACGACGTGATCCGCTACGAGCCGCTCGACGCGATCCTCACCGCCGCCGATGCGAAAGCCGCGAAACAGTTCGTGCTGCCGCCACTGCATCTGCGGCGCGGCGACCCCGACGCGAAGATCGCCGCCGCGCCGCATCGACTGGCTGGCACGTTCGAGGTCGGCGGCCAGGAGCAGTTCTATCTCGAAGGCCAGATCGCCTATGCGGTGCCGAAGGAAATGGACGGCATGCTCGTCTACAGCTCGACGCAGCATCCGAGCGAAATGCAGCAGGTCGTCGCGCACATGCTCGACTGGCCCGCGCATAACGTCGTCTGCGAATGCCGGCGCATGGGCGGCGGCTTCGGCGGCAAGGAATCGCAATCGGCGCTGTTCGCGTGCGTGGCCGCGCTTGCGGCGCAACGCCTGCGTCGCCCGGTCAAGCTGCGCGCCGATCGCGACGACGACTTTCTGATCACCGGCAAGCGCCACGATGCGGTCTACGAGTACGAAGCGGGCTTTGACGAGCAAGGCCGCCTGCTTGGCGTGCGCGTCGAAATCGCATTGCGCGCCGGCTATTCCGCGGATCTGTCCGGCGCGGTCGCGACGCGCGCGGTGTGCCACTTCGACAACGCGTACTACCTGTCCGACGTCGATATCGTCGCGCTGTGCTGCAAGACCAATACCCAGTCGAACACCGCGTTTCGCGGCTTCGGCGGACCGCAGGGCGCGCTCGTGATGGAGGTGCTGCTCGACGGCATCGCGCGCGAGCTGCGGCTCGATCCGCTCGACGTGCGGCTCGCGAATTACTACGGCGTCGGCGAACGCGATACGACGCCGTACGGACAACGCGTCGAAGACAACATCATCGCGCCGCTGACCGACGCGCTGCTAGATTCGAGTGACTACCGCGCGCGTCGCGCGGCACTCGCCGAATTCAATGCGAAGAGTCCCGTGCTCAAACGCGGCCTCGCGTTTTCGCCGGTCAAGTTCGGCATCTCGTTCAACGTGCCGTTCCTGAATCAGGCCGGCGCGCTCGTGCACGTGTACAAGGACGGCTCCGTGCTCGTCAATCACGGCGGCACCGAGATGGGCCAGGGGCTCAACACGAAAGTCGCGCAGGTGGTCGCGAACCAGTTCGGCTTGCCGTTAGCGCGCGTCCGGGTGACCGCGACCGACACCTCGAAGATCGCCAACACGTCGGCAACGGCGGCCTCGACCGGCAGCGACCTGAACGGCATGGCTGCCGAAGCCGCCGCGCAGACGATCCGCGCGCGGCTCGCGGAACTCGCGGCACGCCAGCTCGGCGGCGACGCGAACGACGTGCAATTCGCGCGCGGCAGCGTGTCGGTGAACGGCGGCGCGCTGCCGTTCGAACAGCTCGTCAACGCCGCGTATCTCGCGCGCGTGCAGTTGTGGTCGGACGGCTTCTACGCGACGCCGAAAGTGCATTGGGATGCGAAGTCGCTGACCGGTCATCCGTTCTATTACTTCGCGTATGGTGCGGCGGTGTCGGAGGTCGTCGTCGATACGCTGACCGGCGAGTGGAAGCTCCTGCGCGCGGACTTGCTGCACGACGCGGGCCAGTCGATCAATCCGGCGATCGATCTCGGCCAGATCGAAGGCGGCTTCATTCAGGGCATGGGCTGGCTCACCACTGAAGAGCTATGGTGGAGCCGCGACGGCCGCCTGATGACGCACGCGCCGTCGACGTACAAGATTCCCGCGGTCAGCGACACGCCCGCCGCGTTCCACGTTCGGCTCTACGACAACAGTAACGCCGAGCCGACCGTGTTCCGCTCGAAGGCGGTCGGCGAGCCGCCGTTGCTGCTGCCGTTTTCGGTGTTTCTCGCGATTTGCGACGCGATCGCGGCCGCAGTGCCGGGCGCGCGACATGCTCCGCCGTTGCGCGCGCCGGCGACGCCCGAGGCGATACTCGATGCGCTGGACACGTTGAGTGCGATGAACGCGTCGCAGACCGCAGATCGGACCGAAGCCGCCGCGCACCCCGATAGCACCGACACAAACACGCAACCCGCCGCGGAAACGCCCCACGCGGCCCCCCACGGAGAATCGCCGGATGCAAGCCTGGCTCACTGACCTGCAACATCTGCTCGCGCATGGCGACGCCGCCGTGCTGGTGACGGTCGCGCGCGTCGAAGGTTCGGCGCCGCGCGAAGCCGGCACGAAGATGATCGTCACGCGCGAGGCGGCCAAGCATACGATTGGCGGCGGCCACCTCGAATGGAAGGCGATCGATACCGCGCGCCAGGTGCTGCGCGACGGCATGCGCGCGCCGCACATGCGGCGGCTCGAACGCTTCGCGCTGGGGCCGAGCCTCGGCCAGTGCTGCGGCGGCGCCGTGATCCTCGCGTTCGAGCGGCTCGACGTCGGCGATCTCGGCTGGCTCACGTCGCTCGCCAAGCGCCTCGCGGCGGGGCAATCGACGGTGCGTAGCGTATCATTCGGCCCCGCGCCGGATGCGGTGATGCTGTCCGAGCCCGAGCCCGGCATCGACGGCGCCGACTGTCTGCTGTGGGACGGCGCCGGTTTCGACGACAGCAGCGCGCTCCTGACCGAAACCATCGCACCGGGCGAATTCGCCGTCGTGCTGTTCGGCGCCGGTCACGTCGGCGCGGCGCTCGTGCGCGTGCTGGCGACACTGCCTTGCACGGTGCGCTGGGTCGACGAGCGCGACGCGCAGTTTCCGTCGCTCGATGCGCTGCACGCGGCGAACGTGACGATCGACGCGAACGACGCACCCGACGAGGCGATCGATCAGGCCGCGCCGAACACGTACTTCGTCGTGATGACGCACAACCACGCGCGCGATCTCGAACTGGCCGAACGCATCCTGCGGCGCGGCGACTTCGCGTTCTTCGGCATGATCGGCTCGCATACCAAGCGCAAGCAGTTCGAGCATCGGCTCGCGGCTCGCGGCATCGATCCGGCGCGGATCACGCGGATGAAGTGTCCGCTCGGTGTCGACGGCATCGTCGACAAGTCGCCCGAGGTCATCGCGATCTCGGCGGCCGCGCAGGTGTTGCAGGCCGTCGAGGCGAACGCGGGTGCGCGCCACCCGACGCAGGCGGTTTGATACGCGGCCTGCGCCGCTCGTTACCCACCACACAATTCCAAACCACGATGAACCCGACAACCGCTACCCCTGTTTCCCCCGTTACGCTCGCCGACAAAACCGCGCGCGCACCGAAGGCCGAGCTGCATATCCACATCGAAGGCTCGCTCGAACCCGAGCTGATTTTCGCGCTCGCGCAACGCAACGGCGTGAAGCTCGCCTACGACTCGGTGGAAGCCTTACGCGCCGCCTATGCGTTCACCGACCTGCAATCGTTCCTCGACATCTACTACGCGGGCGCGAGCGTGCTGCTGCACGAGCAGGACTTCTACGACATGACGATGGCCTACGTCGAGCACTGTCTCGCCGACAACGTCGTGCATAGCGAAATCTTTTTCGACCCGCAGACGCATACCGAGCGCGGCGTGCGGATCGCGACCGTCGTGGCCGGCATCGAACGCGCGCTCGCCGACGCGGAGAAGCGCGGCATGTCGAGCAAGCTGATCCTGTGTTTCCTGCGCCATCTGTCCGAGGACGATGCGCTCGCCACCTTCGACGAAGCGCTGCCGCTGTTCGAGCAGTACGAGCATCGGCTGATCGGCGTGGGGCTCGATTCGTCGGAACGCGGCCATCCGCCGTCGAAGTTCGAGCGCGTGTTCGCGAAGGCGCGCGCGCTCGGTCTGAAGCTCGTCGCGCATGCGGGCGAGGAAGGCCCGCCGTCCTACATCTACGAGGCGCTCGACGTGCTGAAGGTCGACCGCGTCGATCACGGCGTGCGCAGCATCGAGGACCCGGCGCTCGTTACGCGTCTCGCCGATACGCGCGTCGCGCTGACCGTGTGCCCGCTGTCGAACCTGAAGCTGTGCGTGTTCGACGACCTGACCAGGCACACGCTGAAGGACCTGCTCGATCGCGGCGTCGCGGTGACCGTCAATTCCGACGATCCGGCCTATTTCGGCGGCTACGTGAACGCGAACTATCTGGCGACGATCGACGCGCTGAAACTCGACGACGCCGAGGTCTACACGATCATCCGCAACGGCTTCGAGGCCTCGTTCGTGACGCCCGAGGAACGCGCCATGCTGATCGGTAAGCTCGACGCGCATTGGCGGCACTGAGCCGCGCGCCGACGGATTTCAACCGACGGGCCTCGACCGACGTCGGCGGCCGGCGGCTTCGCTTCGTTCGGGCAAACGGCAACGACCCGAACCGGGAAGCCGCTGCCGCTGCGGCTGCCTGCGCCGCCCAGCTTTCAACATTCGGAGACAGCTTTTCCATGACTGAATCGGCTCATACCGCGCAAGCGGCGCAAGCGGCATTCCGCGCCCCTCTGCTGACCTTCAACGGCGATCCGGCGCACGCGCCGAACGCCGTGGTGTTCCACGAGGACGGTCTCCTGATCGTGGAAGACGGCCGCGTCGTCGCGGCGGACGCGTATGCGGCGCTCGCGTCGCGGCTCGCGCCCGGTACGCAGGTCGTGGAGCGGCGCGACAAGCTGATCGTGCCGGGCTTCATCGATACCCACATCCACTATCCGCAGACCGACATGATCGCGTCGCCGGCGCCGGGTCTGCTGCCGTGGCTCGACACGTACACGTTCCCAACCGAGCGCCGCTTCGCCGACATCGCGCACGCCCGCGACACGGCGAGCTTTTTCCTCGACGAACTGCTCGCCTGCGGCACGACGACCGCGCTCGTGTACTGCACGGTGCACAAGGAATCCGCCGACGCCCTCTTCGCCGAGAGCGAAGCGCGCAATCTGCGCATGGTCGCGGGCAAGGTGCTGATGGACCGCCACTGCCCCGCGTTCCTGCGCGACACCGCGCAATCGGGCTACGACGACAGCGCCGAGCTGATCGGCCGCTGGCACGATCGCGGCCGCCAGATGTACGCTCTGACGCCGCGCTTCGCGCCGACCTCGACCGAAGCGCAGCTCGAAGCATGCGGCGCGCTCGTGCGGCTGCATCCGGACGTGTTCATTCAAAGCCACGTGGCCGAGAACACCGATGAGGTGAAATGGGTCGCCGAGCTGTTCCCCGGCCACCGCAGCTATCTCGACATCTACGATCACTATGGGCTCTTGCGTCGTCGCGCGGTGTACGGCCATTGCATCTACCTCGACGACGAGGACCGCAAGCGCATGGCGCAAACCGGCGCGCTCGCGTCGCACTGCCCGACATCGAACCTGTTCCTCGGCAGCGGCCTGTTCGACTTCGACAAGGCCGACTCGGCCGGCATGCCGATCGCGCTCGCGACCGATGTCGGCGGCGGCACGTCGTTCTCGATGCTGCAGACGATGAACGAAGCGCACAAGGTTGCGCGCCTCGGCGGCCATCATCTGACGGCGACGCGCATGTTCTATCTCGCGACCGCCGGCGCGGCCGAAGCGCTCGATCTCGGCGACAAGATCGGCACCCTGAGGGACGGCTCGGAAGCGGACTTCGTCGTGCTCGATCCGCAGGCGACGCCGCTGCTCGCGCGCCGCACCGCGCGGCGCGAATCGCTCGAGGAGCTGCTGTTCGCGTTCGCGCTGCTCGGCGACGATCGCGCCGTGTATGAAACGTATGCGGCCGGCAAGTGCGTGCATCGCCGCGACGACGCGCGCCAGCGCGTGCCGGGGCGCGCGAAGATCGCGGCTTGACACCAGCTTCGGTTGAGACGCCCCAATTGCAGAAGAAACGCTAGTGCGCGTCCTGGTCCGCGAGTGCTCACAAATTGGCTATTCAGTGTCAATTTCGAGCGCCTCAAATTCGACGGCAATCTCAGCGCCAACCGTTGAGAAAACGTATGCGATATGGTCGGCACGGCGCTTTCCAAAATGCGCGGATTTCTTGAGTACCTCGATTGCCGCGGCGTATGCCTTATCACCGGGTTTCAACACCTCGATCGAATTGACGATGTTCAACAATCCACCATCAATGATGCTCGCGCGCGTCACTCCAAGAAAGGTAACGGTTGCGCGCCGGCTCTCATCGTACAACCCAAGTGTTAGTACGTTTGGTGTATTGGCGCCACCTTCCTTGCTGGTCGCAATCGCATCCAGGTGCCAGTCATGAAAACCGCCGAACTGTTCCAGTGCATCTGTGATGGTCATGGTGGCTTGTCCTATGGAAGTATGGAGACCGGCCAGCCGTGATCGCGGCCCTGGTCGTCCCAGTTGTGGGCGTGCGGATTTGGCTGACCATGATGGTTGTCGAAGTCAATATCAATGGTCGGCGTCCCTTGTGAACCGTACATCCGCCGTTGCTTCTTTTTCCCCGGCGCGTTCTCAACCCACGTGTTGGGCATACCCTCAAACGGGATTCCAGCCAGTTCCGTCGAGTCCCGCGACAAGTCGTTAGCGTGGTATGCGAACGGCTGGGCATCGCCGAGCAGTGTTGAGGCGCCCGCATCGTGGGCCAGATCGCCGTCGCTGCTGCTGACTGCCGTGGCCGCGTGTGGAGCAATCAGCCCGGTTTGCCGGGTGGCTGGATCAGCCCGGCCGGATAGCATGAGTTCCCCGCTCGGGAGACCGACGGCCCTCGCCGCGAGATTGCTCAACGGTGTGCTGTGGGGGGCATGGAAACAGGTCAGCCCGAGGGCCTTTAATGGCAAGACGAGCACCTCTGCGCAGATCGTCGAGAAGCGCATTAATGATCCACCAGCCATCGGTGTTGGGGTTCCAGTTTCGCACACCATCAAACGCCAGCAACTGACGATCAATGAGACGCCTGACCAGCGTTAGGTCCTCCTCCCACTTTCTCTGATTCAATGTGGCAATACTGAGAAATTCCTGGGTCTCCGCCTTGGCCTTCTGAAGGTCTGCGGCCCTTCCGAGGCACGCCTTGTAGTGCCGCTCATCGCAGATGACATAACAGGCACCGAGGGGCCTTTGACAGCGCAGCTCCACGGAGTGCATTTCAAATACGGACAAGGACATAGGCGTGTCGACGATCTATTTGAAGTTGCTGCCCGGATTGGCAGCATCCAGATAGATACCGTGCTCGGGGTTGTCCGTATATGGGCGACAGCCCAAAACCTCAACTGCCCTCGATCCCCTGGGACACGCCCAAAGCGGCGGCCCGCCTCAGCCCGCCTTGCACACCTCGTGCAACGCGTTGAGCCGCCGCACCGGGTCCGCGACATACGGATTCGACTCGTCCCACGCATAGCCGGCGAGCACCGCGCAGATCATGCGACAGATCGTCGGCGACTGTTCGGGGTAGTAGATGATGTCCTGCAGCTCGCCCGTGTACCAGCGCTCGACGAATGCGCGGAACGTATCGATGCCCTTGCGCAACGGCCCGTCGTAATCGGCTGACCAGTCGACCGTCGCGCCGTCGAGCTGCCGATTCAGCGCGCGCGCCGCCAGATGCGCGGAGCGCAGCGCGATCGTCACGCCCGACGAAAACACCGGATCGAGAAACTCGCCCGCATTGCCGAGCAGCGCATAGCCCGGCCCATGCAGACTCGTGACATTCGCCGCGTAGCCGCCGATCTGCCGCACCGGCATCAGGAACGGCGCCTGCCCGATCAGACGGTTCAGCGTCGGCTCCTGCCGGATCAGCGCGCGCAGCGTCGCCTCGCGCTGTGTTTCGGGCACCTCGAGAAAACTCGCCTCGGCGACACATCCCACCGAAGAACGGCCGCCCGCGAGCGGAATCATCCAGAACCACACGTCGCGACGCTCGGGATGCGTCGCGATGCAGATCTTGTTGCGATCGATGTCGTCGAGCGCGAGCCCGTCGCGCACGTGCGTGAACAATGCGGCGCGCGTCGGCATGCGCGTCGGCGCCTCCAGCTTCAGCAGGCGCGGCAGCACGCGCCCGAAGCCGCTCGCATCGAGCACGAAATGCGCTTCGACCCGATACGCGCAGGCACTTTCATCGACGACGTCGAGCACCGGTGCCGCGCCCGTGCGCACCGCGCTCACCGTGTGGCCGAACCGCACGTCGGCACCCTGCGCGGCCGCGCAGCGAATCAGCACGTCGTCGAACACCGCGCGCTCGACCTGGTACGTGGTGCCCCAGCCCGGCGAATGCTTGTCGCGAAAGTCGAACGACGAGCTCTGGTCGCGATATACGAAGTGCGCGCCGTTCTTGTACTGGAAGCCCGCCTCGACGACGGCCTGCAGCATGCCGGCCTCTTCGAGGTACGCCATGCTTTGTGGCAACAGGCTCTCGCCGATCGAGAAGCGCGGAAAGTGCTGACGCTCCAGCACCAGCACCGAGCGGCCCGCCTTACGCAGCAGCGCAGCGGCCACCGCGCCGGCGGGACCCGCACCGATGATCGCGACGTCGACCGCGGTCCGCTTTGAAGAATCGCTGTTCAAATCACTCCTCCAACGGTTTGCGTGCGTTGCCGCGCCGTATGCGAGCCTCGCCACGCTTCGAACATCAGGCTCGCGCAACTCCCGCCGAACCCGAAAGAAACCGACATCGCCGTGTCGATGCGCACGTCGCGCGTCACGCGCACGAGCGGCATGTCCCGCACTTGCGGCTCCGGCGTATCGACCAGCGCGGTCGCCGCGATGAAGCCGTCACGCATCATCAACAGCGTATAGATCGCTTCGTGCGCGCCGCACGCGCCGAGCGAATGTCCGGTCATGCCCTTGGTCGACGAAAACGCGGGCAACCCTTGCGCCGATGCACCGAACACGTCGCGCAACGCGTGCAGGTCTTCGAGATCGCCGAGCGGCGTCGACGGCGCATGCGTGTTCACGTAATCGGGACGCTGGCCCGCCTGCTCGAGCGCGCCGCGCATCGCGCGCGCGATGCCGGCCGCACGCGGCGCGACCATGCCCGCGCGATCGGTGCAATCGCCGAAGCCGCTCAGTTCCGCGTAGATGCGCGCGCCGCGCGCGAGCGCATGATCGAGCGCTTCGAGCACGAGCACACCACCGCCCGATGCGATCACGAAACCGTCGCGCTGCGTATCGTACGGTCGCGACGCGCTCCGGGGCATGTCGTTGAAGCGGCGCGACAACGCGCCCATCGCGTCGAACATCAGCGTCGTGTTGTCGTGCAGCGCTTCGCTGCCGCCCGCGAGCACGATCTGCTGGCGGCCGGTCTGGATCAGCTGCATCGCCTGCCCGATCGCGAGCGCCGACGTCGTGCATGCCGATGACGGCGAATAGCTGACGCCTTCGAGCCCGAACATCTGCGCGACGTTTGCCGACGCGGTGCTGCTCATCGTATGCGGCACCGTGTACGGCGGCACCCTGTCGACGCCGCGCGTTTGCGCGATCGCGAGCGCCGCGTCGTAGCTCGCCATCGTGCCGACGCCCGAGCCGATCACGACACCCGCGCGCGGCGACTGCAATGAAGCGAGGTCGAGCCTTGCATCGTCGATCGCGCGTCGCGCCGCGTGGCATGCAAAGCGCGCGGTGTCGCCCATGAAGCGTTCGAGCTTGCGCTCGAACGGCGCCTCGTGCGCGACCGACGCCACGCCCGCGACTTGCGACGCAAACCCGCGCTCGCGCCACGCATCGATACGTTCGATTCGCGAGTGCCCCGCGCGCAACGCCGCGCAGACCTGGTCGAGCGTATTGCCGAGACACGACACGATGCCCATGCCGGTCACGACCACGCGTTGCAGGCCTGTACTCATCGAACGCGCCGGAAGATCAGCGACGTGTTGATGCCGCCGAACGCGAAGTTGTTGCTCATCACGTACTCGGCGTCGATCTCGCGCGCGCCGCCGACGATGTAATCCAGCGGCGCGCAAGCCGGATCGAGGTGGTCGAGATTCAGGGTGGGCACGTACCAATTGCGCTTCATCATCTCGATCGTCCACCACGCCTCGATCGCGCCGCACGCGCCTAGCGTATGGCCCACATAGCTTTTCAGCGAGCTGATCGGCATGCGCGCGCCGAAGGTCTGCGCGGTCGCATGGCTTTCGGCGATGTCGCCGCGATCGGTCGACGTACCGTGCGCGTTCACGTAGGCAATCGCTTCGGGTGGCAATTGCGCGTCGCGCAGCGCGAGTTGCATCGCGAGCGCCATCGTGTCGGCGGTGGGTTGCGTCATGTGCGCGCCGTCCGAGTTGCAGCCGAAGCCGACCACTTCCGCGTGAATCCGCGCGCCGCGCGCCAGCGCATGCTCGTATTCTTCGAGGACGAGCGTCGCCGCGCCCTCGCCGACCACGAGGCCGTCGCGCGCGGCATCGAACGGACGCGGCGTCAGATGCGGCTCGTCGTTGCGCGTGCTGGTCGCGTACAGCGTGTCGAACACGGCGACCGCGGGACCCGACAGCTCTTCCGCGCCGCCCGCGAGCATCAGCGTCTGTTTGCCGGACTGGATCGCCTCGTACGCATAGCCGATCGCCTGGCTGCCCGACGCGCACGCGCACGAGGTCGGGATGATGCGGCCTTTGAGGTCCCAGAACAGGCTCACGTTGACGGCCGTCGTGTGCGGCATCATCTGCACGTAGCTGTTCGACGTGACGTTGCTCATCAAGCCGGTTTCGAGCATCGTGCCGAACGCGCGGATAGGCTGCACCGAGCCCGACGACGAACCGTACGCGACGCCCATGCGGCCGTCGGCGATGCTCGTGTCGTCGGCGAGGCCCGCGTCGGCGAGCGCGAGTTCGCTCGCGCGCACCGAGTACAGCGACACCGGGCCCATCGAGCGCACCTTCTTGCGCGGATAATGCGCGGGGGTCGTGAAGCCGGGCAGCGGACACGCGAGCCGCGTATGCAGCGACTCGAAAAAATCCCACCCGGTCATGCGCCGCACCGCGTTCTCGCCGCGCTTCAGGCGCGCTTGAACCGCGTCCCAGCTATCGCCGAACGCAGTCACGCCGCCCATGCCGGTGATGACGACGCGCTTCATCAGACCATCCCGCCGTTCACGCCGATCACCTGGCGCGTCACATACGACGCGCCATCCGACATCAGAAAGCTCACCACCGACGCGACCTCCGCCGGCTGGCCGACGCGGTTCATCGGCACGGTCTTCAGCGCGTGATCGAGCGTCACCTGTTCGAGCATGCCGGTTTCGATCAACCCCGGCGCGACGCAATTGACGGTGATGTTGCGCGACGCGAGTTCGACCGCGAGCGCCTTGCTCGCGCCGATCAGTCCCGCTTTCGCGGCGCTGTAATTGACCTGGCCGCGATTGCCCATCACGCCCGACACCGACGCGATCGTGACGATACGGCCGCCCTGGCGCGCGCGCACCATCGGCATCGTCAGCGGATGCACGACGTTGTAGAAGGCATCGAGGCCGGTTTCGATCACGACGTCCCAGTCTTCTTCGGTGAGCGCCGGAAACGCCGCGTCGCGCGTGACACCCGCGCTGCACACGATGCCGTAGTAAGCACCGTGCGCGGCGACGTCGGCTTCGAGCGCCTCGCGGCACACGGCGCGCTCGCGCACGTCGAATTGCAGCACGCGCGCCGTGCCGCCCTGCGCGGCGATGCCCGTCGCGACCGCGTCGGCTTCGCTGCGTCCGGTGCGGCAATGCACGGTCACGGCGAAACCGTCGGCGGCCAACTTGTACGCAATCGCGCGGCCGATGCCGCGGCTTGCGCCAGTAACGAGAACTCGCCGGCTCATGAACTGATACTCCCTTCGATGAATGACTGGAAATCGGGCGGTTGAAACACCTTGATCACCGCTTCGGCACAGCGCGCGTCGCCGTCGTCGATCGTGCATTCGTAGGCACTGTGGCCTGCGTCGCTGCGCAGCAGCTCGCTCACGTGAACGCGCAAACGCGCGCCGCTCTGGAACACCGGCTGCAAGGCCTGATAGCTGCGCGAGCCGAGCAGCACGCCGGGACGCGCATGGCCCCCGCCGCGCATCGCGACGAGCGCGATGTGCGCGGCGATCGCCTGCGCCATCAGCTCGACGCCGATCCACGCGGGCATCGCGCCGGCGGCGTCGGCATACCATGCGTGCGGGTCGACGTTGGCGAAGGCGCTCAGCGTGGTGTCGGCGAACGTGTCGATCGCATCGAGCAGCAGCATGCTGCCGCGATGCGGGATGATCGCCTCGATCGGCTCACGCACGAGTTGCTCGACAGTGAGTGGCGGAGTCGTCATGCGCTTTACCGGGCGAGAATCAGGCTGACATTGCTGCCGCCGAACGCGAACGAATTGCTCATCGCGTACTGCGTGCCCGTGCCGCGCGGCAGATGGCGCGCGCCCGCGACGAGATCGAGCGCGGGCAGCGCCGGATCGGCCTCGCCGTCCCATAGATGCGGCGGCAGCGTCGCGTTCTCGCGCGCGAGCGTGAGCCACGCGAAGCCGAGTTCGGTCGCGCCGGCCGCGCCGAGCTGGTGGCCGGTCAACGGCTTGGTGCCGCTCGCGGCGACGCCGCCGGGGAACACGCGCGCCATCAGATGCGCTTCCATTTCGTCGTTTTTCTGCGTGGCGGTCGCGTGCAGATTCACATAGCCGACCGCCGAGGCCGCGATGCCCGCGTCCGCGAGCGCTTCGCGAAGCGCGAGTTCGCCACCGACGCCCTGCGGGTCCGGCGCCGAAATATGATGCGCGTCGCTCGATTCGCCGAGGCCCGCGAGCCGCACCGCCGCTTCGTCGCGGCTCATCAGGAACACGGCCGCCCCTTCGCCGACGTTGATGCCGCGGCGATTGCGGCTCATCGGATTGGTGCGCGCGCTGCTGGTCGATTCGAGCGACGCAAAGCCCTGCACCGTCAATTCGCATAGCGAATCGACACCACCGACGACAACCGCATCGCATAGCTGCAATTGCAGCAGCCGACGCGCCGACGCGAGCGCCTTCGCGCTCGACGTACACGCGGTCGAAATCGTAAACGCCGGCCCGTGCACGCCGAGCGCGGCGGCAGCGAACGGCGCGGCGGTGCCGATTTCCATTTGCCGATAGTTGAAGTTGGCCGGCAACGCGCCGGCTCGTGCGTGATAGACGAACGCGGTTTCGGCCGCCTCGATGCCCGACGTGCTGGTGCCGAGCACGATGCCGATGCGCTGTGGGCCGTAGCGCTCGCGCGCGGCTTCGAGCGCCGGCGCGATCTGCGCGAGCGCCGCGAGCAGCAGCCGGTTGTTGCGGCAGTCGTAGCGCGCGAGGTCGGCGCGCGGCGCGAGATCGAGCGGCGCGAGCACGCTGCCGACGAACGCGTCGCCGATGCCGGTATGCACATTGCCCATGCCGGGCGAGCGCGCGGCGGCGAGCGCCGGCACGATCTCTTCGACGTCGCCGCCGAGCGCGTTGATCATGCCTAGCGCGTGCAAATAAACTGTTGGCGCTTTCATGCCGCCCCCCGTGGTTCCGATGACTTGCCCGAGCGCGCTGCCGATGGCATGCCAAGAGGCGCGAGCAGCACCGCCACCGCGATGCCGAGCGCGAGCGTGGCGCCGAAGCTTTTGAGCGCGGGCATCGCGCTCATGCCGAGCATGCCGAACGACAACAACGTGGTCGCCGCCGACAGCAGCACGCCGGTCCACACCGCGCCGAGATCCGCCTCTGCGCGCGCGCAGCCTTCGCGCAGGAACACCGCATAGTTTGCGCCGACGCCAAGCACCAGCATCAGCGCGAGCCAGTTGAACAGATTGAGCGGCACGCCCGCGTAGCCGAACACCGCCAGCGCGACGCCGACCGCGAACAGCACGGGCAAGGTCGTGGCGATACCCCCGCGCGCGCCGTAGCGCAGCATCAGCAGCACGCACACGAGCACGAGCGCGCCGCCGAGCCACCAGCCGCTATCCACGCGATACGCGCCGAACAGCCTCGACACGCTCGCGGCCTTATCGACGAACACGACGCCGGGCAGGCCGCGCGCGAGCGCGATCAGCGCGGGCTCGTTGCGCGGCGTCACGCCTTGCGGGATCACGACGGCCGCGTAGCCAGGTTGATGAGCCCGATTCTTGTCGTTCGATCCCACCGCGCCGAGCCACAGATGCCGATACGGCTGCGACCACGGCGCCGCGATCCAGCGCTCGACGGTCAGCGGCGCGGGCGGCTGAGCGAAGCCGGCGAGCCACGCATCGGCGACTTCGTCCTTGAAGCCCGCTTGCAGCAGCGTCGCACGCAACGCGGCGGAGTCGCCGAACACATGCTGCGCGAGCAGCGCGCGATCCTCGCGCTGACGTTGCGCGGACGGCACGAACTGCGCGACCGACTGGTAGCCGCCGACGCTATCGGCGCTGCCGTTCAGCGCATCGAGCTTCGCACCGAGCGCTTCGGCGCGTTGCAGCACCGCTTCCTGGGTCGCGCCGCGCACGACGAAAAACTGCGCGCTGTTATCGACGCCGACCGCCTCGCGCACCGTGTCTTCCTGCGCGGCCAGCGACGCATCGCGCTGGATCAGCAGATGGATGTCGTCGTCGCTGCTCAGACGCAGCCAGCCGGGCACCGACGCGATCAGCAGCAGCGCGGCGACCAGCCAAGCGCGCTTGCCGCCGAGCGCATGCTGCCAGCGCGCGAGCAGCCGCGCCGCGCCCGCGAACAGGCGCCGAGGGCTGTGCTTCGGGGCGCGCGTGAGCAGCGCGGGAAGCAGCCACAGCACCGACGCGAACGCGGTCGTAATGCCCACCATCGCGAAGCACGCGATCTGCTTCAACGCGGGGAACGGCACCCACATCAGGATCGCGTAGCCGAGCAGGCTCGTCGCCAGCGCAACGCCCAGCGCGGGCCGTACCCTCCGCGCGCCGAGCCGCGCATCCCAGTCGCGGCCCGCGCCGAGATAGACGACGAAATACTGGATCGAGTAATCGACAGCCTCGCCGATCAGGCTCGCGCCGAACACGAGCGTCAACAGATGCAGCTTGCCGAAGACCAGCAGCGTCGCCGCGAGCGCGCAGACGATGCCGAGCGCGGTCGATACGAAGCCGAGCAGCAACAGACGCGGCGAGCGGAACACCCACATCATCAGCAGCGCGATGCCGGCGAGCGACGCGATGCCGATCACGTGCACCTCGCGTTCGGAAGCGCTGCGCGCGGCCTCGGCGTAGAACACGGCGCCCGTGCGTGCAACCGATACGTCGGGGAACGTCTGACGCAACGCGCTTTCCGCATCGGCGAGCGCCGCGTGTACCGCGCGCTGCGTCTTCGTTTCGTAGGCGGAGCCCGGCAGCGTCGCGATGACCAGCACGCTGGTCATGTCGCCATGCGCGTCGTGACGATGCGACACCAGCAGGTTGTCCTCGACTTCGAGATTCGACGTCGCGAGCGGCAGATTGCCGAGCCAGCGTTCGAGCCAGCCGAACGGATCGTCGGCGAGTTGCGTACTGAGGCCGCCTTGCAGCGGGCTGTAGATGCGCTGCGCGAGCATGTCGTGCAGCGTCGTCGCACGCGCGGTCGCGAGCGCGGTGCGATCGGCCGGCGCGAGCAGGCCGAAGCGGTATGGCAAATACAGCGCCGAGATCTGCGACAGGTCGAACGGCGGCAGTTCGGCCGTCACCGATGCGAATGCGCCGCTCTTTTGCAGCGACGCGCCCAGCTGCTTCGCGGCCGCTTTCGCGTGCGCATCGTCGCGGCTCGTGACGAGCAGCACGGTGCGATCGCCGAGCGCGCTCGCGAGCGTGTCGACCGCTTTCTCGGCGACCGGGTCCGCTTCGGTCGCGGGCAGCAGCGCGAGCAGATCGGTTTCGAGCGGCGACGCTCCGACGAAGCGCCAGCCGCAATACAGCGCCGCCAGCAGCGCGAGCACGAGCCATGTGGCGCGCACGCCCCACGCATGTTTCGCGGTTCGCTGCTGCGGCATGTCCATCACGGCGCTCCGAACAGGCTGCGCTCGTCCGGCGTCGGCTCGGCAACGGCCGTGCTGTTCGCGAACTCGAGCTTCGTCACGTCGCCGTTCGCGAGCGTGATGCGCAGGTTTTGCAGATAATCGCCGCCGCTCATGTCGAGGCCCTTGATCGATTGCGCGAGCTGCGGTTGATTCGGCGTGAGTCGCATGCGCCATTGCGCGGCGCTGCCTTCGGCGCTCACGTCGAACTGCGAGTACAGCGCCGACAGATCGCCGCCGAGCATCGCGCGCATCATCTTCGACACTTGCGCGACGCCACGGGTGCCCTGCGCGCTATGCGTGCTCACGCGGCGGCCGCTGGCGTCGACCTGCGCGACGCCAGCGTCAGTGATCACGTAGGTGGCCTTGTATGGCGTATCGATCCGCCAGATCACGCCGCGCTCACGGAAGAACAGCAAGGTGCCGTTGCTGACGAGCGGCTGCTTCATCGCGGCAAGCGTCTGCGTCTGCGTGAATTGCGCGCGCACGCCCTTCGGCTGCGCGAGATGCGCGGCGATCTGCGAGACGAGCGCGGCGTTGGCGTTGTTGGCGGCGTTGGCGGCTGGAGCCGTATTGCTGGCGGTGGTCGCATCGGCCGACGCCGCTGCCAATGCAAGCGCCCCTATTGCGACGATCGCCCCCGCCAGCCGCGACACGAGCGCTCCCAGCGCGCACCGGTTCACCGTCCCCATACGCGCTCCAGTTTTTCGAATACGACCGGCGGCGACACGAACTGCAATTCCTCGGTGGCGGCATCGACGGCGACCTGGATCGTATAGCCCTTCGTGAGCCGCGCGCCCGATGCGCAATCGACGATTTCATAGCCTATTTTCAGGCGGTTTTCGTATTCGAGCAGTTGCGCGCGCACTTCGATCTTCTGTCCGTACACGGCGGCCCGCACGTACCTCAGATGCGCCTCGACGATCGGCCACAGATAGCCGGACGCCCGCATCTGGCGATAGTCGTAATCGAACGCTCGCAACAGCGCCGCGCGGCCCAACTCGAAGTACTTCAGATAGTTGCCATGCCAGCACACGTTCATCGCGTCGACGTCGTGAAACGGCACTTCGACGGTCGCGCTCGCGGCTAGCACGTGCTGCGTTTTCGCGGACTCGCTCATGCGTTGACTCCCTGGCGATCGTCACCCAGCGCGACGCACGCACGTTGCCGCGCAATCGCGACAACCTCTTCTATCGTCAGTCGGCGTGCACCGACGACGACCGGCGCGCGATCGGCAGCGGCACCGGCATCCACATGCGCCGCGGCACTCGTAACAGCGCGTGCGTGCCGCACATCGTTCAGGTCATGGTCGGCCATTTGCGCCTCGCTCGGGGCTGGCCCAGAAATCGAAGAAATTGAACCATTGGTAAGGGGCCTTGCGGCAATAGTGTTCGAGGCGCAGCGCGTAGCGTTGCGCCCACGCTGCCAGATGCTGCGCGCGTTCGCGGCGCGGCAGCTCGATGCGCTCGGCGAACGGCTCGAAATACATGCGGTAACCGTCGCTTTCCTTCAGGCAGAAGAACAGGTAGACCGGACAGCCGAGCGCATGCGCGAGCACGTAGGGTCCTTGCGCGAACGGCGCGCTCGCGCCGAGAAATTGCGCGTCGGTGGTGCGTCCCGCCTCGCGCGCTGGCACCCGATCGCCGACGATCACCAGCAGTTCGCCGGCATCGATGCGCTGCTGCATCAGCACCGCCGTCTCGGGACCGAAGTCGCCGACTTCGAGGAGATGCCGCGCGAAGTCGCGATTCGACGACGCCAGCACCTCATTGAAGCGGCGCGCGTGCCCGGTGTAGACGACCGCCGTGACCTTCGCGTGTTCGCCGCGGATGGCGAGCGCGCGCATCATCTCCAGATTGCCGAGGTGCGCGCCGATCACGAGCGCGCCCTTGCCGCTCGCGATCAGTGCTTCGAACGCCGCAGGATCGTCGAACGTGACGTCGGTGTCGTCGACGCGGCCGGTCCACGCGGCGAGCTTGTCGAAGCCCGATTGCGCGAACGCGAGCATATGGCGATACGCGGACAGCCAGCCCGGGCGCGGCGTTTCCACCGACGGCGCGGCCGCGTTCAGATGCGCGAAGTAGTTGTCTGAAGCGGCGCGCGCCGCGCGGCCCGTCAGCAGAAAATACGCGACGACTGGATGCAGCCACAGCGCGGTGAAGCGGCGGCCGAACAGCTTGCAGCTCAACGCGAGCAGGCTCATGCCGAGGCGGCTGCCGCGTTCGGCGATGCGCCACCAGGCTTCGGGCCGGGGTTCATCGGCGGCGTCGGCCAGCGCGCCGCGGCGCGGCATCAGCTTGTGCGCGAGCAGCATCGGCAGACGCCACAACATCCCGAACACGAGCCGCGTATGGCTGCGGCTGATTCGGATGTTGTCCCACAGCACGTCGAAATGCGACACGCCGTCGGCCGCGTAGGTCACGCGCGTCGGGATCGAGCGGAACGCGGCGCGGCGCCAGTAGAGACGCACGAGGATCTCGATGTCGAAGTCCATGCGCGTGGGCAGTCGCACGCTGTCGATCAGTTCGCACGCGAGCGCGAGCGGATATAGACGAAAGCCGCACATCGAATCGCGAATCGTCAGCGACAGCGTCTCGATCCACACCCACACGTGGGTCAGATAGCGGCCGTACAGACGTGCCTTCGGCACGCTGTCGTCGTAGATCGGACGGCCGAGAATCACCGCGCCGGGTTCGGCGCGCGCGGCATCGATGAAGCGCGGCACGTCGGTCGCATCGTGCTGGCCGTCGGCGTCGATCTGCAGCGCGTGCGTGTAGCCCGCGGCGCGCGCCGCGCGCAGGCCCGCCATCACTGCCGCGCCCTTGCCGCCGTTTGCCGGCAGACGCAGCAGGGTCATCTGCTGTGCGTATTGCAGCGCGAGCGCGGCGAGTACCCGCTGGGTCGGCGCGTCGCTGCCGTCGTCGACGACGAAGATCGGCAGGCCGTGCACCGCGAGATGCGCGACGCTCGCACCGATCGCGTCCTTGTGGTTGTAGATCGGAATGACGATGCAGGGCGCGAACGTCATCACGCGTCCTCCCGATGCACGAGCAAGCCCGACGCGCATTCGCGTCCGTCGAGCCGGTACGCGAACTGCACACGCCGGCGCGCGGCATCATAGGCGAGCGTGAGCTCGAGCACCGCACCGGGCGACACCGGCGCCATGAACTTCAGGCGGTCGACCGACGCCACCTCTCGCACGCGCGGCCAATGCCCGGCCGCGAGCCGCGCTGCCCAGTCGACCTGCACGACGCCCGGCAGAATCGGCAGACCCGGAAAGTGGCCGGCGAAATGCTGGAGTGACTGCGGCACGCGCAGCACGTAGTGCAGCGTGTCGCCGACGCGCGTTTCGGCGAGCACTTCCATGCCCTCGGCGAGCGGCGCGAACGCGGCCGCAACCGCGCTCGCGGGCAGCTTGCCGCGCGCGTCGAATGGCAGGCTCACGCGAAAACGCCAATGACGCGGCAGCACGACCGCATCGAAGTAATCGGCCAGATGCCGGCGCAGCGCTTTCGCCAGCGCGACGCGGCCTTCGTCGCACAACGCAGCGCCGCCCGCTTCGGTCAGCGCGACCACCGCGCCGACGCGTTCGCGCGACGCGCCTATGAGCGGCACCAGCGCCGCCTGCGCGACATACGGATGCAGCGCGAGACGCGCCTCGAGTTCCGGCAGCGAGACGCGCTTGCCGCCGAGCTTCAGCACGCGGTCAAGGCGCCCTTGCAAGCGGAAGCGCCCGTCGGCATCGAACGCGATGCGATCGCCGGTGCGATGCCAGCCGTCGTGGTCGAGATGCGGCGAGCGCACGCACAGCGCGCCGTCGTCGTCGCGGCGCACCTCGGCGCCGGCGACCGGCTGCCACGCGTCGCCCTGATCCTGACGCCGCCACGCGATCCCGCCGGTTTCCGTGCTGCCGTAGATTTCGAGCGGCGCCGCGCCGTAGCTCGCCGCATAGGCCAGCGCGGCGTCGGCCGCGAGCGGGCCACCCGACGAAAAGAACGCGCGCGGCGCGGACGTAAGCGCGGCGAAGCCCGGCAACGCGGGCCAACGCGACAGCTGCGCGGGCGTCGACACCACCGCCGTCGCGCCGCATTGCGCGATGCGCGCCTGCAGTTGCAGCGGCTCGACGCCGATCGCGCGATCGAAGGCGCGGCCGGCCGCGAGCGGCCACAACACGCGAAACAGCAAACCGTAGATGTGGTGATGCGGCACGCTCGCGAGCATCGTCGCGTCGCCGAGCAATGCGCCCCATTGCCGTTCGAGCGTGTGGACTTCGGCGTTGAATTGCGCGAGCGTCTTGCGGATCGGCTTCGGCGTGCCGCTGCTGCCGGATGTGTAGAGCGTCATCGGCGCGTGGGCGTCGATCGGGTGGGCGGTGTGAGCCGTGCGATGCGTCGCTGCGACGAACGGCGGCAGATCCGCATCCGTCAGCAGGAAGTCGTAGGCGTCCGCGAGATCGGCGAGATAGCCCGGCGTTGCATTGGCCGGAATCACCGGCTCCTTGCCGCAGGCGAACAGCGCGAACAATGCGCAGGCGAACTCGAACGGATCGTCGATGCAGAGCGCGCAGCGCCGCGCGTCGGGCGTTCGCACGAGCTCGATCAAGCGCTCGACGCGCGCGCGAAATGCCGCGCGATCGAGCAGCACGGCGCCATCGCGGCACACCGGTGCGGCGGACGTCGCAAGGGCGGCATCGGCCGACAACAGATCATGCAACGCGAGCATCAGGCGGCCTCCGAATCCGCTCGCGCGGCGCGCGGCAGCACGAACAGACGTCGCCATACGTATTCGCCCGCCAGCAGCGCGCCGATCAGTGCATAGGCGATCGCGCCGTTGTACAGCGACCAGGCCGCGCGGCTCCAATAGAGCGCGGTGTAGACGGAAAACGCGCCGTTCAGCACGAAGAAAACGCACCAGACCTGGGTCACGCGCCGCGTATAGCGCACCGCACCCGGCGGCAGATCGGGACTGCCGAGGCGCGCAAATTTTTCGATCATCGACGGCCCGCGCACGAGCGTCGCGCCGAACGCGATCAGCAAACCGAGATTGACGAGCGACGGATAGAAGCGCAGCAGCAGCTCGCTATCGGTGACGACGATCGTCGCCGATGCGCAGCTCAGCATCGCCACCACGCTCCAGTCGAGCGTGGAAAGCTGCCGCAGCGACATCGCAACCGGACCGCCGCCGGCCCAGCGCTGCAGCCACAAAGTCACCAGCAGCATGCCGCCGACGAGACGCGGCGCGTCCCAGCGCCATGCGCACAAGATCAGCGCGGGGTAAGCGAGTTTCAGCAGCACCTGCAGGACGGTCCTGCTCCAGTGAGGCCGCGCGCCGGATTCGCTTGCGGCGGGACGTGGCTGCGACATCTGCGTGCGCGGGTGCGCGACCGGCATCAGCCTTGCGCCGCGAGCAGCGATTCGACCGCGCCGATCACGTCGCCGACCGTGCGCACGGATTTGAAGTTCTCCGGCTTGATGCGGCGGCCGGTCATCTCCTGCAGCTTGATCGCGAGATCGACCGCGTCGATGCTGTCGAGATCGAGGTCTTCGAACAGGTGAGCGTCGGGCGTCACGCGCTGCGGCTCGATCGCGAAGTTTTCCTGAAAGATCGCGCGAATGCGCTCAAGAATCTCAGTCTCGGTCACGATTAAACCCCCTTCCTTGCGGTTTCGTTCGCAGCGTGCGCCGCTTCGCGCCGACTCTCGACCAACGCGGCAAGCGTGTTGATCGAGCGAAAGTGCTCGCGCGTGCGTTCGTCGTTCGCCACGATGGTCAATTGGTATTGTTTGCGCAGCACGATGCCGATTTCGAGCGCGTCGATCGAATCGAGACCGATGCCGTCGGAACCGAACAACGGGGCGTCGTCGTCGATATCGGCGGGGCTCAGGTCTTCGAGATCGAGGGCTTCGATCAGAAGCTTTTTAATTTCCAGTTTTAAAGAATCCATAGTCGAACAGGTGCTGGGTAATGTGGGCTTCTACGGCATTCGTCACACTGCGCGCCGCAATGGCCGCGGTGGTGTCGTGCGCGGCCAGCTCGTCGACGCCAAGCGGCGCGAGCACGTTCACGCGCATCCGGAAAGCGCGCGCCGGCACGTCGTACCAGCGCATCTGCCGCGTGAACGCGGGCGGATCGCAATCCATCAATACCGGCACGATCGGCGCGCCGGCCTTCAGCGCCATGTGCGCGAATCCGCGCGAAAACGCGTGCAGCCGGTTCGGCGCCGGGCTGCGCGCGCCTTCCGGAAAAATGATCATCGTATAGCCGGCCGCGAGCTGCTTCGCGCCGGCCTCGACGAGCGCGATCGCGTCCGCGTTGCTCACGTATTCGGCCGCGCGCACGACGCCCCAGAAACACGGGTTGTGCCAGTGCGCGTGCTTCACGACGCAGCACGCGCGCGGCGACAACGACAGCAGAACCATCACGTCGAGGTAAGTCGGGTGATTCGCGACGACGATCGCCGGCCCGCCCGCGCACAACGCCTCGGCGCCGGTCACTTCGAGTTCCATCACGCCGAGACCGCGCAGCACCGCGACGAGCGCGCGGAAAAACCGGTGAATCACGACGGTCACCGCGCGCTGCCGCGATGCGCGATGCGGCCACAGCCACGCGAGCGGAAACACGAGCACAGAAAACAGCACGCCGCACACGCCGAACGCGACGAAAGCGAGGCCAGTCGCGCAAAAACGCCACGCGTAATCAAGCCGCGCGCTCATCCCACCTCCAGTGCCACAGCGCGCCCGCGCGCTGCCAGCGCGCGGGCTGGCCGGTTTCGAGGCAGTGCAGCATCGCCTGGCTCTGGGTCGGAAAGCTCGGGGCGTCGCTCAACGCGGATCGCGGGTCGCCGCGTTGCTCGGCCACCTCCTCGTCCGCGCGGGTCAAAGAGCAAACAACGCGCCCAGCCGACGCATCTTTGTCGAGCAACACCGCGATCGCACCGCCGTGCACTTCGTCTTCGATCGTGCCGTACGCGAGATCGGCCGGTTCGTCGGCATACACCAGCAGCACCGGCGCATCCGGTTGCGTCGCGTATTGCGCGTACGCTTCGAGCAGCGCATAGCCGAGCGTCTGCGCTCCAGCCGATACCGCGCTCGCGGCCGAGCGGTCGCCGCGCGCAATCCCGAACACGCCGGTCATCGCGTTCAACACCGACAGGCTGAAGGCGGTCGGCGACACCGGCTCGCCGGCGCTGATGCTGCGCAGGATGTCGGTGGTACGCCGCAACTCCCCGTGCCGCGAAGCGAACACCACGCGCGCGGGTTCCTGCGCGACGCAGTCGTGCGCGACCTTGAGCGCCACCTTGGACAGCGTGCTGAGACGCCGCCGCACGATCGGCTCTATGAAGCCGATATCGGGCGCGGCAGACGAGGTAGCCGGCCAGCTAGACCAGCGACCGACCGGAATGGTCCAGTGCAGATCGGGCATATAGGTGTTCGCGCGTGGAAACGGGGAAGGGGCTCAAGCGCCTGACGGAATACACAGCCGTCACGGCGAGCGCCGCCGCGCGGATCGGGAAGTTCCAACCCGGGACCGACCAGTCTGCCTGTCAGGGAATGCAGCACCGGCGATCGGGCCCGATTTGTCAGGCGCCCCTGACAATCGGTGTAGTGGATAGCGGCTCGGGCTCCTTTTGTGGCCGAATAGTACCAAGTATTTTGAATCAGATCGGCGAGGAAAGACGTATCCATCTGTATCCGCGCCTGTCACGCAACACATTGTTAGACGGTTTGACAAGACCGGCCGCGACGACGCACCGGAAGGCGATCTCGTGCGTCGGCGCTGGCGCGACAATGCCGCCGGAACCGACGAAAAACCTTTCATTCGTCTTTCTTCGAATAAGACGCAGAGCGAAAACACCGACGCCGCGTCGTCCGGGCAAACAACATTCGTGGCAACGATGCGCCCGCGCCTGCTATACTCCGGCCCTCATTGGGGAGTAGCCGCCCCGCGGCACGTCCGCACCGCTTCGCCGGTGCGTCGCACGTGTGGTTCGCGGGGGCGACTGTCAACAGACTTGGCCTGCACGGCCATGGCAGTCGCAGCCTCTGGCCTGGCGAGACCGATGATCCACACGCGCCGCAACAGGGCCCGGCGTGTCGTGGGTCGTCGCTCGTTCATCTTCGGCCCGAGGAATCCATTCAACGTGAATCAAGCTTTTCTGATTTCGACCGGAGCGGTCGCGCTCGCCGAGATCGGCGACAAGACGCAACTGCTGTCGCTCGTGCTGGCCGCGCGCTATCGCAAGCCCGTGCCGATCATTCTCGGCGTGCTCGCAGCGACGCTGATCAATCACGCGGGAGCCGGCGCGCTCGGCGCGTGGCTCGGCTCGATGCTGACGCCGACCATCATGCGCTGGGCGCTGGCGGCGTCGTTTATCGGCATGGGGCTGTGGATTCTCGTGCCCGACAAGCTCGACGACGAGGAAGCCAACACGAACCGCACGCACTTCGGGGTGTTCGGCGCGACGGTCGTCACGTTCTTCCTCGCGGAAATGGGCGACAAGACGCAGATTGCGACGGTCGCCCTCGCCGCGCGCTTTCACGATTTCTTCGGCGTGGTGGCCGGCACGACGCTCGGCATGATGATCGCGAACGTGCCGGCGATCCTGCTCGGCGACCGCTTCGCGCATCGCCTGCCGACCAGGCTCGTGCACGGCATCGCCGCGGTGATGTTCGTCGTGCTGGGCGCGATGGCGTTGTTCGGGGTCGGGGTCTGAGCTACTGCGCGGCCTTCGGCGCCGACGCCGCGCCCGCGGGGGGCGTGGCCGCCGGCAGCGACACTTCGTTGGCGTCGCCGCCGCCACCGCCGCCGCCGAGCGGAATCTTCACGGTGTGCACCGCGCCGTTGGCCAGCGGGAAAGCAGCCAGCGCGCTACGCGCCAGATATGGCATCGCCCGCACCAGCGACGACTCCTCGTCGACATTGCGCGCCGTGACGTTGTAGA
This sequence comes from Paraburkholderia sp. 40, assembly GCF_050434105.1. Classification (NCBI taxonomy): domain Bacteria; kingdom Pseudomonadati; phylum Pseudomonadota; class Betaproteobacteria; order Burkholderiales; family Burkholderiaceae; genus Paraburkholderia; species Paraburkholderia sp. 40. The sequence continues at coordinate 2,016,131 of NZ_JBNPVY010000004.1, forward strand.
CCTCCCGGCCGCTTACGCGCTCGGTGATCCGGATGCCGAGCAGATGCGTGAACACCGGGTAGCTCTGGTTCACGTATGTCGCCGGGAAAGGCCCCCACGGTCCCCACGGATCGAACGGCCGGCCCCAGTAAGGACCGGGCCACGGGTTGTAGTAGACCGGCTGCGCGACGCTCACGATGTCCGAGCGGATGCCATAGGCGAGCTCGACCAGATAGCGCGCGTCGTCGTGCGAGACTTCGCGGAACGCGTGCAAGGCGAGCTCGTTCGCGACAATCCGCTCGTACGCGCTCAGTTCGAGATTGTTCTTCTGATCCTCGTGCCGCGTGAACGCATAGGTGCGCGTCGCGTCGCTTGCGCTCCAGTCCGAGAACGCCGTGACCTGCGTGGTCACGTAGGTCGTGCAGCCGGACAGCAGCGCCGTCAGCGCGACGAACAGCAGCGCGATGCGGCGGGTCCATCGATCGATGTTCATGGTCTGCCTCGTGATGCCTCTGATTGCATCTATTCTGCTTCAGTTAAAACTCTGCTTGAGTCGAGATTATTCCGTCGCGCGATCGATCCGCTGCCCGGCGGACGATCCCGGCGCTCCGCCACGCGCGGCGCCCGATAATACGCTGACTGGCCAGCCGGTAAAAGGTTCTTCCCCTGTCCGTCGAAAGCGGCAGCGCTACCCGGCGCCGAGACTCGGCCCCCTTCCCTTCCGCACGATTGCCCGAGGCTTTGTACAATGAGCCGACCAAGCCCGGCTCGCGCGCCGTTTGCGCGCCCGACCGCTCGAGTACACCACCACAGAACGCCATGGCCGATACCGCAACGCCCAATGTGATCCGCCGCGCCGATTACGCGCCGCCCGCCTTCCTGATCGACACCGTCGCGCTGGAGTTCGATCTGGTCCCCGAACGCACGGTCGTCAGGAACACGATGCGAGTTCGCCGCAACCCGGATGCGTCGCGCGCCGCGCATCTCGAACTGATGGGCGAGCAACTGGAGTTCGTCAGCGCCGCGATCGACGGCAAGCCATTCCCGAACGCGCAGCCCCACGAGCACGGCCTGCTGCTCGACGACGTGCCGGACAGCTTCGAGCTGACCCTCACCAGCATCTGCAATCCCGCGGAAAACACCACGCTGTCGGGGCTGTATGTGTCGAGCGGCAACTTCTTCACGCAGTGCGAGGCCGAGGGCTTTCGCCGCATCACCTATTTCCTCGACCGCCCCGACGTGATGGCGAGCTTCACGGTCACGCTGCGCGCGAGCAAGGCCGACTATCCGGTGCTGCTGTCGAACGGCAATCTTCTCGAACAAGGCGAGTTGCCCGACGGCCGCCATTTCGCGCGCTGGGAAGACCCGTTCAGGAAGCCGAGCTATCTGTTCGCGCTCGTCGCGGGCAAGCTCGTCGCGCTCGAAGAACGCGTGAAGACCGGCTCAGGCAAGGAAAAGCTGCTGCAGGTCTGGGTCGAGCCGCACGATCTCGACAAGACCCGTCACGCGATGGATTCGCTGATCCACTCGATCCGCTGGGACGAACAGCGCTTCGGGCTCGAACTCGATCTGGACCGCTTCATGATCGTCGCGGTCAGCGACTTCAACATGGGCGCGATGGAGAACAAGGGGCTCAACATCTTCAACACGAAGTATGTGCTCGCGAACCCCGAAACGGCCTCCGACACCGACTTCTCGAACATCGAGGCGGTGGTCGGCCACGAGTACTTCCACAACTGGACCGGCAACCGCGTGACCTGCCGCGACTGGTTCCAGCTGAGCCTGAAGGAAGGCCTGACGGTGTTTCGCGATCAGGAGTTCTCGGCCGACATGGCGGGCGGCGCCACCGACGAAGCCGCGCGCGCGACCAAGCGCATCGAGGACGTGCGGGTGCTGCGCCAGATGCAGTTCGCCGAGGACGCCGGCCCGATGGCGCATCCGGTGCGCCCGGAAAGCTACGTCGAGATCAACAACTTCTACACGATGACCGTCTACGAGAAAGGCTCGGAAGTCGTGCGGATGTATCAGACGCTGTTCGGCCGCGACGGCTTTCGCAACGGCATGGACCTGTACTTCAAGCGTCACGACGGCCAGGCCGTGACCTGCGACGACTTCCGTCACGCGCTCGCCGACGCGAACGGCCGCGACCTCGCGCAGTTCGAGCGCTGGTATAGCCAGGCCGGCACGCCGCGCGTGTCGGTGCGCACGCGCTACGACGCCGCGCAGCAGCGCTACAGCGTGACACTGCGCCAGGGCTACGGCGATGCCGTGCCGGCCGCCGCGCGCGAAACGCAGAAGGGGCCGCTGCTGATTCCGTTCGCGATCGGTCTGATCGGCAAGGACGGCCGCGATCTGCCGCTGCAGCTCGACGGCGAGGCGAAGGCGTCGGAGTCGACCACGCGCGTGCTCGAATTCACGCAGACCGAGCAGACCTTCACGTTCGTCAACGTCGGACAGGAACCGCTGCCGTCGCTGCTACGCAATTTCTCGGCTCCGGTGATCGTCGAATACGACTACACGGGCGAACAGCTCGCGTTCCTGCTCGCGCACGACAGCGATCCGTTCAACCGCTGGGAAGCCGGCCAGCGGCTTGCCACGCGCGAGTTGCTCGCGCTGGCCGCGCGCGCGGCCACGGGCGCGGCGCTGCAGTTCGACGACTCGGTCGTCGCCGCATTCGCGCGCGTTTTGACCGACGAGACGCTGTCGCCGGCGTTCCGCGAGCTCGCACTGATGCTGCCGTCCGAAGCGTATCTGGCCGAGCAGATGGCCGAATCGAATCCGGCCGCGGTGCACGCGGCACGGCAGTTCGTGCGCAAGCGCCTCGCGAATGCGCTGCGTGACGACTGGCTGAAGGTCTACGAGCAGCATCGCACGCCGGGCGCCTATGAAACGACGCCCGAGGCCGCCGGTCAGCGCGCGCTGAAGAATCTGGCGCTGTCGTATCTGACCGAACTCGACGACTCCGCGGACGCCGTGCGTCTCGCGGCCGCGCAATATGAAACCGCGAACAACATGACCGACCGCGCGGCCGCGCTGTCGGCCCTGCTCAACGCGGCCGCGCCGCAAGGCGGCAGCCCCGAGGCGCAGCACGCGCTCGACGACTTCTATCGACGCTTCGAGAAGGAGCCGCTCGTCATCGACAAATGGTTCGCGTTGCAGGCCACCCAGCGCGGCGGCGCACGACATCCGGTGATCGATACGGTGCGCAAGCTGATGACGCATCCGGCCTTCAACCTGAAGAATCCGAACCGGGCGCGTTCGCTGATTTTCAGCTTCTGCGCGGCGAACCCCGCGCAGTTCCACGCGGCAGATGGCTCCGGCTACGCATTCTGGGCCGAGCAGGTGATCGCGCTCGACGCGCTCAATCCGCAGGTGGCCGCGCGCCTCGCGCGCTCGCTCGAACTGTGGCGACGCTTCACGCCGGCGCTGCGCGACAGCATGCGCGCGGCGCTCGAGAAAGTGGCCGCCCAGGTCAAGTCGCGCGACGTGCGCGAGATCGTCGAGAAGGCGTTGGCGTGATGCCTCTCTGAGTTCTCGAGTCACATCGGAAAGCCGGCACGCGTTGCCGGCTTTTTTTCGCGTTGTTTTCAACTGCGTTCACGCGCTCGTGTCGCGCCGTTAGCCGTTTGGCCGACTGTTCATCGGACCTCGCCGGGCAGAAAGTATACGTCCAGGTTTGATGGTTTACATTTAACGCGGTACGTTATACGATTCGACGATCACGACATTCGCAGACAAGGCCACCGCAAGAATTTGCCAGGGCAGGTTCGTGCATTCGTTGCCACGCTCGATCCAGGCGCTAGCGCATCGCTAGTTGCTGATGATCGACGCCGCGAGCTCCGTCCCGAATTTGCACGCGCCGCCCGGAAACCGGCTCGAAGCCTTGCAAGGCCAGCGCAGCGGGCAATGGAGCATTCGCATCAATGCGCAGTGGCGCCTCTGTTTTCACTTCGTCGGCGAGGACGCGCTGAATGTCGAGATCATCGACTATCACTGACTACTGGGAGACCGACATGGTCATCAAACGCTCCGCGCTCAACAGCATCGATTTCTTTGACATCGATACGGGCGTGGCCATTGCCGAGATCCATCCGGGCGAAATTCTGCGCAGCGAGTTCCTCGAGCCGCTCGGCATGTCCGTCAACGCGCTCGCGCTCGCGCTGCGGGTGCCGGCACCGCGCATCAACGACGTCGTGCGCGGCCGCCGCGCAATCTCCGCCGATACCGCGCTGCGGCTCGAGCGCTACTTCGGCGCCAGCGCGCAGTTCTGGCTCAATCTGCAAATCGCCTACGACCTGCGCGTCGCCACCACCGCCGCCGGCGAGCAGATCGAACGGGCAATCGAACCGATGCCGCGCGCCGAGCGCCCGAAACTGCCCCGCGTGCCGGCCGGACACGCCCGGGCCGCAGCCCTCGCGGCCAGCGTCAGCGGCACCGTCTCGGCCAAGGCGCGCCGCAAGACCTGAAGCCGGCCGTGCGACCAAAAGCACGGAGCCGACACAAACGAGCGGTTAAAATGCCATCATTCTTCTAGCCTTCCGGAGTACAGCAATGTCTTTGCAACGTCGTACCACTCTCACGAAGTACCTGATCGAGCAGCAGCGCGAAACCAACAACCTGCCCGCCGACCTGCGCCTGCTGATCGAAGTCGTCGCGCGCGCGTGCAAGGCGATCAGCTACCACGTCAGCAAGGGCGCGCTCGGCGATGCGCTCGGCTCGGCGGGCAGCGAAAACGTCCAGGGCGAAGTGCAGAAGAAGCTCGACATCCTCTCGAACGAAATTCTGCTCGAGGCGAACGAATGGGGCGGCAACCTCGCGGGCATGGCCTCCGAGGAAATGGAACAATTCTTCCCGATTCCGGCAAACTATCCGAAGGGCGAATATCTGCTCGTGTTCGATCCGCTCGACGGCTCGTCGAACATCGACGTGAACGTGTCGATCGGTACGATCTTCTCGGTGCTGCGCTGCCCGGACGGCCATCAGGCCACCGAGCAATCGTTCCTGCAGCCGGGCACGCAGCAGGTCGCGGCGGGCTATGCGGTGTACGGCCCGCAAACGGTGCTCGTGCTGACCACGGGTAACGGCGTGAACTGCTTCACGCTCGATCGCGAGCTCGGCTCGTGGGTGCTCACGCAAAGCGACATGCGCATTCCCGTCGAAACGCGCGAGTACGCGATCAACGCGTCGAACGAACGCCACTGGTATCCGCCGGTTCAGCAATACATCGGCGAGCTGAAGGCGGGTAAGGACGGCTCGCGTCAGGCCGACTTCAACATGCGCTGGATCGCGTCGATGGTCTCCGACGTGCATCGCATCCTGAGTCGCGGCGGCATCTTCATGTACCCGGCCGACAAGCGCACGCCGGACAAGCCGGGCAAGCTGCGTCTGATGTACGAAGCCAATCCGATGGCATTCATCGTCGAGCAGGCGGGCGGCGCCGCAACCAACGGCGACAAGCGCATTCTCGACATCCAGCCGAAGAGCCTGCACGAGCGCGTCGCGGTGTTCCTCGGCTCGAAGAACGAGGTCGATCGCGTGACCCGCTATCACCTCGAAGCGAAGAAGTGATCTCGAAAGAAAAAAATGCCTCAAGGGGCTTGCCAAGGCACTAAAGTAGTCCCTATAATTTCGTTTTTCCTGATGCCGGAATAGCTCAGACGGTAGAGCAGCGCATTCGTAATGCGAAGGTCGGGGGTTCGATTCCTCTTTCCGGCACCAACAGATTCAAGCACTTAGCCCAGTCCTCACGACTGGGCTTTTTGCTTTCTGCGATCCGTGTAAGCGCTGGTGTAAGCAATTTTTGTCAATGCGCAGTGCCGATAGTGCCGTTCGCAATGTCACGGAAATTGAAGGTAGCCCATCCCGCCACTCACGCTGCCGCCGTCTAAGCGGGTACAGACGGGGGCGTTGGCATTGCGGACGCGGTTACTCATCGGATAGCGGGGTCGCCTCCCTGTGGGTCGGGCGCTCGCGCCCGTATTCGGCCAGGACGTTCCTGACAATGGCGCGGGCGTTCTCTTCGGTGCCGACCATCTCCGACCCGTTGCCCTGCTGATTGGCCGGTGTCGAGTCATTGGCATACCTCCAGCCCGCCTTGGTGCGCAGCCAGAAAATCGCCGCCTGCACGGTAGGCGACGATTCGTTGTTCGCGGTTGCGATTCGGAAGAGGTTGGCGGCCACTTCTGCATTGGTCGCCTGCAGCGCGGTTGCGATCTCTGTGTAAAACGCCGCCGCGGAAGTCTTGTATGTGACCGCCCGGCGAGTCGTCGGATTGATGACGTGCGCAAGGCAGCGGGCTATTGGCACACCGCACAGAAGCAGCGCCCTGACTGTTGCCCGGTCCTATGGCGTCGGCTCAAATCTCGGTCTTGCCACGATGCCCCCGCTAAGAGCTGCGTTGCGGTTCGATATTTCCAATCAATCTCGACCCATATATAAGGTTGGAAAAACCTCGCCAGCCCTCATAGGGGTGTCTAAAGACTCGGCCAATTGCCAATGTTAGGCTGCTGAACGCAATTCGAAGGCCGCGCAGCCTACCTCGCAAATATAGTTGCGAACGCTTGGTACCGACCCTGAGCGGTCGACTGAATTTCTACAAAGCGGTCACTCGATCGTGTCTCGGGTAAGTCCGATCCGCACATACACGTGGCGTTTCCCGAGACTTGCCGCGTTGCGATCTACGTAGTTTGTCTCGATTCGGGCACCGCAGATGCTTTGAATGCCTGGGGATATTCGTGACGAAACCAATCTTTCACCTGATCGTGGTTGAGCGCAAAGAATTCGCGCGATCGCGGAATCAGGACAAAACCAAAAGCGAGCAAACAAGTGGCAAAGCCGAAGCATGTATAGACCTCGCCCACCGCCCAATGCGTGAGCGCAGCGCCTGCGATCATTGGTCCAAGAATGCCCGCAATCTGCGTGGTCATCATGCTGGCAGCGAGAATGCGAACGCGGAAGTTCTGCGGGATAGCCAATGAACGGTGCGTCGCGCCGACGAGCCCCATCGATGCATTGGCGAAACCCACACATGTAAACGCCAGTACGAGAACGATGGGTGAGTGCGCCCAGCCCGAAGCAGCAAGCGCCAGCCCTTCGCACATGGCGGCCCCTACCCTGACATTGAATCGGCCGAAACGACTGACCAGCGCATCAGAACCACGAAAGCTGCCGAGAAGCAAACCTAAGGATAAGGCCGCTTCGCTAGCACCTAGCCAGAGACCCGATAGCCCAAGTGATTGAACTTTGAGCGGGATCAGCATGCCGACTGCAGGGCCCTGGAATATCCAAACGAAGAAATTGACAAGCGTCCAGCCGCGCTCCAACGGGACGATCCATTTAGCATGCAGTCCGGCGCGCAGGTCTTCCCACCAACGGGCTAAACCGCGATGGCGTTCGTTAGGCTGAGTATGCGATGGAAGCTGCCAGGTCACGTAGGCAGCGACGCCGAGCAAAATGCCGTTCATCCAAAGTGTTGCGGCGATACCGCCCAACGCCAGAGTCGCGCCAGCCAATGTGGGTCCTAAGGCACGGCCAGCCGCCTGCGTCGATTTACGAAGACGAAGCACTTTGGCCAAACGATCCGCCGGAACAAGTTCAGCCGAAATGGTGGAGCTAGCCGGATCGATGAAAGCTTTCGCGATAACCGTCACCATGCCTATGCAGACGATCAGCATAAGCCGGTAGTCGGACAGGGACGCGAGCGTAGCTAGGGTAAAGGCGACGACCATCAGGGCGCACAGACCCCATGCAATCTGCGGCCTCTTTGCGTAGCGGTCCCCAAGCGGCGAAAGTAGTGGCATTGCAAAAATCGTGGTGACGGCAATGCTTACGCTGTAGATCGCCAAGTCATGTGCTCCGCCCAGATGAACGATCCACCAAGGGAGCGTGATGTAGCCAACCATTTCTGCCAAGATCCTCAGCAGATCGCTGAGAAGCAGACGGGCTAGAGGGACGCCAATTGCGTTTATGTGAGACTTGATTCCCCGAAACACCGTCTTCCCCCCGTTGAGTTCGATGATGCTACCTCAACATCTTTTGCCGAAATTTAGATGCACGCCTCCAGACGCTGGCGTTTCGCTAGTGGACGACATACATGTCCGATTCGCGACTGGCGACGCTTCAGATAGCGATTGTCAGCAATTCACGGAGGTATGCCGCTTGGCCGTATATGGCCGAAGAGGGCTCGACGGGTTCGTCAGTGGCCTAGTTCAATGCGGTCGCGAAGAGACTCAGCGAGTCCATAGGCCGCCGTCTTTCGGAAGCGCTCGATCAAGACACCATTGCATGCTCCGATAACCCGCTGCGAAGCTATATTTTCGGGGTCAACCGTTAGCTCGACGTAGGACAAACCCTGTCGCCTCGCTTCGCCGAGCATCAAATTGAGCGCCTGCCTGGCGTAGCCGTTGCCTCTCTTCCACGGCACGAAAGAGAAGCCGATATGTCCGAGCACATTCGGCGGCAATTCGGTAGTCCCGGCCTGCCAACGAAATCCGATTGCGCCGCTAACATCGCCGTCCCAAATCCATCGGACAATGCTTGGTAGACAGGCGACGGTCGAGCCTCGGGCAAAGGAATCGGACCGCCCGATGCGGTTGGATCGTCCAGGCCGTCGACAAATGCCTCCGCGCTCACTTCGATAGCGTGCAATTGTTCGCGCGCAGCGACCTCTTTACGAACATTGTCAGGTGACCATCCCGTCTCAAGAGCCGAAACGTAGCTCGGCAGCAACGCGGTCGTAGGTCTCAACAGTTCAATTGCGCTCATTTTGTTCGGTGCGTGTCAGGGAGCAATGATTGTCAACAGTTTAAGCGTTGCCGTCGAACGTCCCAAATTGGCCGGAAAGAGCCCGCACGCGGTGATGGGTCAATATCGACTGGCAAGGGCCCCGGATATGGCAGCCAGGGGACTTGCAATGGTGATGGTCCTGCTATCACTATTGCGTGTACTGGGCTACAGATGCTTTTTGAGCTTCGGATTAGGACGGACGCCGTGAGTATTCTCTGCCGAGTTCAGATTGCCGTAACGATTTCCGGGGTTGTCACCGGATGCGTGTCGCAGCCAATTGGGCCGGCGGTAGCTGTGAAGCCGGGGCGCGACAAGCCATTCACCGTCTTTCTGCGGGACGATGCGCAGTGCAAACAGTATGCGAGAGAGCAGCTGGCGCGCGGCGTGGACACCCGCGATCAGCGCGATGCCAACGTGTCACGGGCACAACTGAATGTGCAGCAAAGATACTATCTCGCGTACCTGGAATGCATGCGCGCGAAGGGAAATGAGGTGTCGGACGGTGCAGCGCCAACTACGCAGTTTGAATAGGCGATCTTCAATGTGTTGTACTTTCCCAGATGCATCGGTTACGAGCCCATGCAATTTTTCTGGGAAGACTTCCTGAATTCGCTTCCCCGACTAACTGTCAGGTCCGGTCCAGGCTAATACACATAAGGCGACTTGGCGGCCGAAATACAGCCATTGAGATAAGAAGAGAATCTTTATAGCCATGTCCCTGCGACCGTGTAACCTGGACCCAGCGCGTTAGCAGCGCGGCGACAAGCGGCACAACGAGCATGGGAGCAGACAGCACGAGCCTCAGCAAGCCGGCGTCGATCTCGCTGTAGCCGTCGGCGCCGATGAAACGCAGTGGCAGCACGACGAGCAGCACGATGTAGCAGTAGCAGGTTGCGATCGGCAGCACTTGCACGCCAACGAAACACGGATAGCGGAACAACGACAAATCGAGCATTGGTCGCGCGACTCGCGTTTCGATCACCGCGAACGCGGCGACCAGCAGTGCTCAATGCCTACACGATCGCGTTCGCCTGCCTTCTGCTCAGCGCAGGCGCGCTCGGTGACCGGCTGGGGGCACGGCGCGTGTTCGTCAGTGGCTTTGCATTATTTACTTTGGCGTCGGTGGGATACGGCTTCGCAACCGGCGCGGCCATGCTGGTCATGGCGCGGGTGGCGCAGGGCGTCGGGGCTGCGTTGTGCGTGCCGTCGCCGCTATCGCTGCTCAACGCGAGCTTTCCCGACCCTCGGGCGCGAGCCGAGGCCGTGAGTATCTGGGCCGGAACGGCCGCGCTCGCGCTCGGGGCCGGTCCGATCGTGGGAGGGGGGCCGGTCGACTGTTTCGGCTGGCCGAGCATCTTTCTGATCAACGTGCCGTTCGGTGTTGCCGGCATCTGGCTGACGCCAGCCCATGCGCCCGATACTGTCCGTGACGCAGCGCGCCGCTTCGATCTGCCGGGGCAGATGTTGGCGGTGGTTGCGCTCGCCGCGCTGATGTTCGGCGTCGTCGAAAGCGGAAGCCTGGGTTGGGGAAGTCCGGCTGTGCGGACGGGTATCGCTTGTTCCGTCGTGTTCGGCCTACTGTTTGTGCTGGTGGAAAAGCGGCAACGGCATCCGATGCTGCCGCTTTCACTATTCCAGATACCCACCATCAATGTGAGTTCGGCGATAGGGCTGTCGCTCAACTTCGGCTATTACGGGCTGATGTTCGCGATGAGCCTCTTCTTCCAGAGCGTGCGGCACTATATGCCGCTCGACCGGCGTTGTGACCGTGGCGAACCTCGCGTCTGGCGCCCTCACGGCACGGTTCGGCTACCGTCTTCCGATGGCGGTCGGGCAGGCTCTGGCGGCGGCCGGCTTCCTGTCGCTCGGACTGATCGAGGTCAGCAGCAGTTACCTGGCGATTACGGCGCCATTGCTGGCGATCGGTGTCGGTGTCGCGCTAGCGGTTCCGTCGATCAATACTGCGGTTCTTGCGAATATCGATCCGCGATCCGTCGGTATTGCTTCAGGCGTGCTGAACACGGCGCGTCAAATTGGAGGCGCACTCGGAGTAGGTGTCTTCGGATCGCTCGCCATCGGAACGGCCGGCAACCTGGTCAGCGGCCTGCACGCGGCCGTCATGATGGCTGGGGCTTTCATGGCGGAGGATCGGTGGAGCGGCCGGGAGCGGCTTGCCAGGGCGTTCGACGGTGCGACCGTTGTGGATGTGATCGGCTCTAAGCGACCCTGCTCTGCCGTTTGCTTGTCCGTCGGCCGAATGGCCGCCTTGAGATGGGGATGCGACACAGCGTCCTGCCGGCATAATCAGGAAATCTGCCAGTGCCGACAAGTGGGGCCAAGCCGATTCTATCGAGCATGCACGCTGCTCGCTCGAGGCTATCGTTGACGCGTCCGCGCATTGAAGTCATTGATTAATCGGCTGATCCAGTCGTGCAGTAGTGAGCAAACTGTTCTGCGGAGAGCGCGAAACCCTTCTGCTTGGCGAGTTCCCAAGGACGTTCGCATTGGTGCGTGGATTCACACCAGGAATACCCAGCCGAACCAATACAACCATGTGCATCGCGATCTGCACCGACAACGGGTGACGGGCTGCTGGGCGGCGAGGCCGCGCAAGCGCCTAGCAAGCATGTCATCGTGACAGTGGCCAGGCAAAGAGAAAAGTAGTCTCGGCGCATAAAATGAGTCCCGGATTTGTGTGACGTCGGATTTTAGTCTTGTTGCCGTTTGCGAGTCGCGCAATAGCGCTTGTGGGCTAACCGGCAGCGAGCCGCTGCCGGTTCCGACCGCGCTCAATGCTAACGGCCAATCTGCTGTATCCCCGCCAGTCGCCAGGCCTGGTCGCCATGCCCGTGGCCCACGATGTTCCAGACCTCCTCAAACGGTTGCGCCGTCTGCGCGTCCTCGTCTTCCCGCATCTGGCCGTGAAAGCGAAGGCTAACCAGCGTTTCGCTGCCATTGTGTTCCGTGGTCAACAATTCCACGTCCAGCTGCGTGAATTCCGTATGGCTCGGCTGGTTGCCCCGATCTTCCAGGTCCCGCTTGATCACCGCGAACATTTCCGGGGTTGTCAGCTCGAAAAGGTCGCCTTGTTCGTTCTGGTCCCAGGCGCGTTGCAGACGCAGAAACAAGGTCTTGGCCGATGCCAGCAAGACCGCCTGATCGAGCCCGACAGGCAGCCCCGGCACTGTCGTTGTTTGTGCCGCTGCGGCGGGATTCATCGCTGTGCGCGGCCAGGCACCGAAATTCGTCTCAGGCGCCGCCTGCCCGCTCTGATTCATGAGCAAGGAGCCGTTCATGCGCTGCCCGTTCGCCGCGTCGTGCCCATAAGCGAGATCCGGACGGCGCCGGTTGGCAATGAAGCGGAACAGCATGATGCCGGCGACAATCACGAGGCCGATCACCACTACGCTCGACAGCATCTGGGCCAGCCCTTCACCCAGCCCCAACGACGACATCAGCGCGGCAATGCCAAGTCCTGCGGCCAGGCCGGCGAGCGGGCCCATCCAGCGGTTGGCTGGCTTCGCGGCAGCGGCCGCCGGCGCGGCCTGCTGCGCCGGTTGAGCTTGCTGGCTCCGTTGGCCTTGCCCGGACGGCGACGCCGTCTGCGACTGGCGGCCGACGCTACTGCCACCGCCAATACGCTTCGCTTCGGCATGGTTGGATGCGACAGTGCCCGCGACGAGCACTAGCGCCATGGCCAGTACAGCGGTACCGCGCGTCACGACACGCGCAAGGCGTCGCAACTGATTGATTGTTTGTGAATACATAAGAACCGCTCCTGTGTAGGGCTGAAACTCGCGAAGGTCGCCCGAATGCGTCTTCCATCGCGGACCGCAAATTGCGAGCAATACCGCTCGTACGATGCCACCGTAGCCGTGCAAGCATGGCTTGCTTAGACGGCATCAGGCTCAGCGCTCCAGGTGCACTCGCGTTGACTCGCGCGGCGCTTCGCGAGGCGCGCCTGGCGCCTCCGGACGATCGAAGAAACGGCGCGGGCAAGCGCGAGATCGAGGGCGCCGCGCCAGTCTTTCGCAATCGACGTCACCACGACCGGATTCGCACCGGGCACCTGCACCTGCACCTGGCAACGCTTATCGAGTCCGCGGCGCGGGCCGTTGACGTCGGAGAGATTGACGGTGGCCCGGGAAACCAGCCAGGCCATCCGGCGGAACACAAACTCGGTGCGTTGGCGCGCGAAGCTGCGCAAGCGTGCAGCTTCAATGTCGCAGGACTTGAACAGGACTTGCATGAGACCTCCATCAGAAACAGAAAGAAAAGACTGGTTAGCGAAACAACGACCGCCGGGGCGGAAGCCTGTGTGCTTAGTCGTTGAAGCCAGTTTATCGGTTTAACGCACCATTACAATCCCCTTTCACCCAATTGATACTTGTCGCGTCTGCAACGTCACCCCAGTGGGCGCAAAGCAATTACAAACGACAAAACGCCGGAGCGAATGACGAATTCGCGCCGGCGCAAAAGTGCAATGAAACGCTAATACTGGAAGGGGATGGAATGCCAGTCTGCGCGGCCAAGTGCAGGCTGCCGTCACGCGCGTTCGTCATGCCGCTGGCCGCGACCTGCGCAGTCGTGGTGGTCTCGTGCAAAATCCAGGCCGGTGTTGGTTATCGCCGCAAGACGTTATTCATCCTGGCCCGGCGTCCTGCGACTGCGCGCCATCGAATCGCAGCCAGTTGGGCGCACTGCCGGACAGCGGTGCGGCAACCTACAGCAAAAGCAGCGTTGCCGAGACGACGCACGTCGGCACGATGGCAGCGATCAACAGGCCGAGCAGGCTGACTGACTCATCATGGAATCCCTTGTGCACGATAGCGAGTCCTGCGGGATTCGGCGCGTTGGCGATCACTGTGAGACCGCCTCCAGCGACTGCGCCGGCCAGCAGCATGTACTTCGCCTGGTCCGGAAGGCCCGCGATCAGCGAGCCGAGATAGGTAATCGCCGCGTTGTCCATGATCGCCGTCAGGCCAAGCGCGCCGGCATAAAGTGCGTAAGCATCGAGCGATGCGACGACCGGCTGCAGCCACCATCGCTGCAAACCCCCGAGCACGACCAGGCCTCCGAGAAAGAATGCTACCAGCAGGCTCTCGCGCAACATCAGCGGCGACTGGTACTGCTCGTATGCCTGCGTGAAGCCCAAAAAGAAAAGCAGGAGACCGATGAAGATAACCGGGTGATGGGCCGACAGCACCACCGCGACGAGAAAGCCGGTGTGTATCAGCGTGACGCCCGTCGGAACAGGAACCGCGGCGGCGGGCGCGTCGTTGCGCTCTGCGTGCTTCGGGAGCTTGCGGTGCATGAATAGCAGCAGGCCTGTTGCGTTGACCAGCACCGCGATGGCCGCCTTCCAGCCAAACTGCGCCGCCATAAACGCGCTGTCCCATCCCCAGGCGGCGGCAACCATCAGCACCGGAGGCGCGGCGTAGGCGGTCAGCATGCCGCCGACCGACACGTTGACAAACAGCACCGCGAGCGTGAGATATTTCCAGTGTTCGGCGATCGGCGACCTGAAAAGCCGGTCTCGCAGGATCAGCGCTGCCAGCGTCATTGCGGCCGGCTCCGTGATGAACGAGCCGAGCAACGGAACGAGGGTCAGGGAAAGCCAGATGACGCCTGTTTCCGTCTTGACGGGAAGGACACGCGCGATGTGCGACACGAGCGCCGTGACCGCGTCGAGAATGGGCCGGCTCGCGGCGATCACCATGATCACGAAGACAAACAGGGCTTCGGTGAAGGAGCGCGATTCAGCATAGGCCACGGCCTGCGCAGAACCGGCCAGCGCGACGATAGCCAGACACAGGATCAGGGCCCAGAGGCCGAAGACGACTTCCACTTCGCCGAGAAAGTGAAACAGGCCCGCGTGGTGCGGGTGCCGGTGGGCCAGAACCTCGAAGCGTTTCGCGAGGAGCGTATGGAGCAGGGCCAGTCCGAAGATGACTGTGCCGGCGATTTCAACTGAATGTGGCATGTGTTCGCTTTGAATGGCGATGGAACGGACTCTGGAACTCACGCGGTTGGTGTTGCCGCCGGCCGGATCGCTGGCCTCGCTTTTAGGCAGCTCTCAGCGTAGCCACGACATCGTGCCGCGTATCGGTATCGACGCGGGCAAGCAGCCTGACCGTGTGGAGGCCGATCCTGAGCGCGTCGACTTCGAGAAAGTTTCCGGAGGCCGCCATGAGGTTTGTAGTGCAAATTAATTGTGTCAATCCAGAATTCTGGCGGCAGGGCCGAGCGGCGCTTGGAATTCGTTGAACTTGAATTCTTATCGAGGGGCTAGCCGGACTCAATCTCCAGTTGACAGCTTTCATTTGATCTATGACGGTTGGCGGCCGAAATTCCCCTCGATTCTGCGCGTGAAGCATGCGCGGTTGTTCAATGGAGTGTTACTCCGGCATCGTCGACGAATGGTGATTGAGGATCTTCCACTCCCCATCAACCTTCTTGTACACGAATGTATAGCGCGCATGCACCTTCTGATGCTTGCCGTTCTTCACCAAGTCGAACGTATAGACGCCCGTGTCCAGCGCCGAATCGTCGCTCAGCAAGCGGATCTCGCGGAGGTTGATCGTACCGTGCGGTTTCAGCTTCAGAAACTTCACGAAATAGTCTTTGATGCTGGCGGGAGTCGTGCGGATTTCATTGGAAACCGTTGGCTCCAGTACGGCATCGGGTGCGTACAGCCGGGCAACGGAGTCGGCGTCGCCCGTTGCGAGCGCCTCATTCCACCGATCGAACAGCGACGCGATTTCAGCTTCGCGCTGATTCGTCGGCGCCACGGCGATTTCGCGATAGACCTTCGGTACGAGGGCTTCGCCTGCAAACACGCTAGTGCTGAAAACAACTGCGGCGGCGATCAATATCTTCTTCATTTTTGCGTTCAATCCATTTAAATGAGAACCAACGAGGAGTCGGGAAACTACAGCCACCAGGCGCCTTAGGCTACAAGGGAACCTTTCAGGTATCGCCGCCTGCCAACGGCCAGCCAGCTATGTCGTCAGTCGACCTGTCCGGGACGGATTGTGATATTACACCCAATATTGATGTATTCGTCAACTATGACGTTAGAGGAAAGTTTTAGCCTCGTTGTTCGCAAACGCTTCGCGCGAACAGACGCCTGATGACGTTGCAAGCGCGGAAACTCACGCGTCGACGCGCACGACGCAACGCTACGACCAACATTCGAGCGCGATCCAGTTTGAAGAGGTTGAGCGGATTTCTTTATAGAAGTGGACAGATATTCAGCGTCAAATCCACGCCGGACTTCCGCCATTCGATCGGGCAAATCGAATGTCTCTTGATGGCCGGACGCGGCTGATGTGACAGGCCGCGCCCCGAAGCTAACGCGGCCAGTTACCGAAGGCTGGCGCAGGAACGTATCAACGGACCACCGCTAACAAGCTTCCAATCCTGTGGGGTCTCCGATGAGCTTTGAAGAATTCCTCGAAAGGTCGCGAAACAAGCCCTCTACGACATTACAGACCGCGCTTCTCATTCGGATCGCCGATGCTCTTCGAGAATCGCCTGAATGCGCCGGTGCGGTGGTTGTGGGGTCCTTTGCAAAGGACAGCGCAGACCGTCTCTCTGATATCGACCTGGTAGTCTTTTGTCTGGAAGGCGCAGGACATTCGTTACTTCAAACGATAATCAAGCAATTCGCGCCGTCAAAAATTCTTTTCACGTTCGACGGCATGCACGATTTGGACAGCCCATTCCAAAAGCTCATCTTCGAGGACTTGTCTTCTATCGAGTTTCACGTGGTGAACCGCCCCGGATTTGGTCTCAGGATTACCCATAAGTCGCTCGCGACTGTGCGATTGAAGGGCGATGGCTTGTAAACGGTGACGACCGATGTTAACTTTGATCCGGTTCGTGATCTGTGATGCCGGGCATTGTCGGACACCTCTGACCTTGATGATTGGGCAAATGAAGAGTTTGGCGCCGCCGAGCTCGGCGACGCTCGCCTGACCAGACGGCTAGTGACGCTGGCACGCAAGCTTTCGTTGGGCCCACATTGCTCTTTTCCGCAGTCGTTCAATGGTTCGGAGCTGAAGGCGGCATATCGTTTTTTCGACAACCCGCACGTGGATGTCGATGGCGTGCTGGGTGGGCACATCGGTCAAACGCTGTGTCGTATGCAACAGGTGCCAGTCGTCCTTGCTGTTCAGGACACCACCGAGTTCAATTTGTCTCATCTGCGGGCAACCGAAGGTCTGGGATATGGCTCCGATCCACATGTGCGTGGTTTCCTGATACACAGTCTGCTTGCGCTCACGCCAGAGGGTCTGCCGCTCGGGGTGATCGGGATGAAGACCTGGATACGCAGGCACGAGGAGTTGGGCAAGAAACATCTGCGCGGGCAACGAACCGTACAACAGAAAGAGAGCGCGAAATGGCTCGAAGGCATCGAGCAACTGGGCGTACTCAAGACGCACTGTCCGTGCACGCATGTCATCGGCGTGAGCGACCGTGAAGGCGACGTCTATGATGTGTTCCTGGCGCAGCGGCCTGCCGGTGTCGACTGGTTGGTGCGCGCGTCGTGGAACCGACGCGTTGCTCACCCCGATCGATATTTGTGGGAAACCGTGCTGGCCTCGCCAGCGCTTGGAGAGGCGCAACTGCAGGTGCCTGCACGCGAAAACCGCCAGGCACGCACCGCACGGCTGGTTGTGCGCTGCATGCCCGTCCGCCTTCGTCCGCCGCAAAATCGTCGTCGCGAGAAGCTTCCCGAAATTGAAGTGTTTGCAATTCATGCACAGGAAACGAACTTAGACGAAGGAGCAGAGCCATTGGAATGGCTTCTACTGACTTCGGTGCCTACGCAAACACACGCAGAGGCCCTCGAGCGTCTGGCATGGTATGCGCGCCGATGGACGATTGAATCGTGGCATCGTGTGCTTAAAAGTGGCTGTCGCATTGAAGCCCGCCAATTTGGCAATCTCGATCGATTCGTCCGCGCCACCGCATTGTTCGCCGTCGTAAGCTGGAGGATCCTGTACTCCATGTTGCTTGCCAGGCTTGATGGCAACCTGCCATGCGAAGTATTGCTGCAGCCAATCGAGTGGCGAGCCCTCTACTGTCGTACGCATGGCAGTACTGAAATACCTGATAAACCGCCATCACTGGCGCAGGTCATCTTGTGGATCGCCAGACTCGGCGGATATCTCGCTCGAAAGCATGATCGTCCACCTGGTCCTACCGTCATCTGGCGTGGATTTCTTGTCCTCCACGAAATCACGATGATGTACCGAATATTCAGGCAAAACGAATAGCACCATCACATTACTTGTGGGTAATCCTGAGGGATTTGGTGGAGGCTCCAACTCTTGATTGAATCGGATTGCCCCAACGAGCATTTGGTGATCTCCGAAAGCGCGAGAATCGGACTCTCATAGCTCTTTGTTGAACGACCCAAACTGGGCCGAAACCAGAAGCTCCTCTCCCTGCTCGCGCGAGGCCACGCAAGTACTAGTGCATGGTATGCGTGACGTGGAAATAGATTTCAGGCGCCTCATCGCGCCCCGTCCTGCGCTTCGCTGTCCGACGCATCAATGCACGCATATGCGACCCACGTACGAGATTTGCCGAAACCGCCGCATTGGTATCGCGGAGCGCAATGGCCAGTTCGTGCGCAAATACGCGTTGAACCACCGCCAGCGCTCCTTCATTTCCTCTACCACCCGTCGCGAATAGCCAGCGAGCGAGTCACGACAACCATTTGCGGTATCGCGCTCGAACAACTCATCCGCTATCCGCTGCGCCGCCGTTTGCCAGTTATCCCGATTCGCCGGTTCACCAGCCTCGGTGGGTAGTTTCGCATCGCACACTGGGAGCGCCATTTCGTCGGGCAAGTCATCCTAGATGTCCCGCGCCACGCCTGCAACACGATCCGTAGCACACCGAACGTGGTCAGCCCGACATCGCCGTCGTTATAGAGGAAGCAGTACACGCACAACGTCAGCCAGCACACCAGCACGATCACACCGAAAGTCACGCGCGACAGCCGGCTCAGCACTCTCGCGCACAGGGAAAACAGAAACAGAACGGCGAACCATTCGGCGCTGATCGACCACGACACGAAGTTCCAGCTCGCTTCGCGACGAAACATCGGCCGACGAACACCAGAAACGTCACCAGATAAAGCGGATACACGCGCGCAAACCGCTTGACGATAAACGATCGATAGTCGACCCAGCCGAACGCGGTCGCTCGCGAAAGAAGATGCGTATAGGCAAGGATGAAGCCGCGCAGCATGAAAAAGATGTCGACACCCCAGACCCAGTTATCGATGAGTTGCACAATGCCGAGTGGCAGCCCTCTTCGTTGTCGGCAAAGTGATGAACGACCGCGAGCAACGCCGCGAACGCACGCAGTCCGGTCAGGCCGTAGATCTTTCGCATTGAATTCCCCGGCGTTCACGCAAGTGAGCACGACGCAGCGCCAAGTAAAAGAGGTGCGGCCACGCGATGCGCGGCTCCCAGCGGCAAATAGTGTTGATGCAACGATGTTGCGAGACAGGCCTACCCTCCTCGCGCAGCCGGCCTTCGGTATCGGCTCTTTGCAGACTGATGCGGGTGTGGTTGCCGGTTCGCCCGACAACGGGTGAGAGGCCGACGGCAGCACGGGCAGCACGGCAGCACGGCAGCACGGCAATTGCAACGTATAAGTTCGCCGCAACGCGGTGTGTGCGCTGACACCTCACTTGATCGGTAAGGTCTCGAGGGTGCGCCGACGAGTCGCTTCGGGCCTGATACAGCCGTTTGCGGTCAACGTCGCTCCGCGTCCGGCGCGACGTCGCGGCGCAACGCATGGCCAGCCTGGTCGGGAACATGGAGCGGGTCGTACGACCGTGGCATCGCGAGGTTGCGCGCAACGACGGTATCGGCCTGTGCGCTCGGCTGCTGGCGTGGCGCGCCGTATGCGGCTATCGCTTGCGCGGGTGCCGACGCGAACCACAAGATCCTGCCGGCGCATTCGAGGCCAACCTGACGTCCGTTCCAGTAGACAGCGTTTTCCATCGCGACCTCTCCCCGAACACGAAGAACGTCATCATCCGCGCTGCGCCTCGCGTGTCCGTCTGCCAACGCACGTCGAGCCATCAGTAGTCGCCTCAATCATAGGTGGCCCGGTGCGCTGCGCATGACTTGTCACCAAATGAGGTCCTTTTGTCACAGCAATGCGGGAATGAGTTTGCCAACCCACTGTCAGTCAGTTGACTAACGACAAAAATCTTTAAATAGTGTTTTGTGCGGTCAACGCGATGGGGAATGGGTCGTTTACCAAGAATTAGACCGCGAGTTATGCAATCGGCAAATTGCGTACGTTCAGTTCAGGAAAAGCCAAAAACCTGTCGATGCGGCAATGCACAAGTTTGTCACGATTTGGTCATGCGAAAACGTTAGATGCAGCGCAGTGACAATATCGATCGGTCGTGCTGAAGCATAGGCTGAACAAGTCTCGAGAGGGACTGGCAGAAGGAGCGGGAAAGAGATGATTTCGCGCTGGCAATTAAGCGGATCAAGCAGACCGCGAAACGCAGGCGATAGTCAGACGATAAATTTTATTCAATCCCTCCGCTGGTGTGTCGGCTTGTGCCGTTAAAGCAACAGAGTGTGTATGACTCGCATCGGACACTGGTGCGATGCGGGGAACGAGGCCGATAATCGATTCGCAAAGGAGAAAGATCATGGATGCCAAACCACCGAAGATTCCGACCCCGGACAAAGTTCTTTACCCGGATCCGGAACCTGTGGCCGTCGAGTTTTTGGGAGCCGAGCTGCCCGAGCATGTTCGCGCTTTCTTTGACGAACAACGCAAGTCGTGCGATCCGAAGTAATGGTCCCTTGGCGCGGCGCAGCATTCGCGCTCGTTGATTTCATGCGCGGCGAATACTCGCGCCCTCATTACGCGTCCGACATCTCCGTCATGACGCTGGATCAGCTCGCCTGAGCACAGCAGTTGCACTGGGCCACGCGGTTCCAACGCGTGCATACGTGCTCCTTCTCTCGCCCACGTCCCCCGACGATCCGTGTGAATCTGCCCGGTGGTCGCAGTTTGCGGCGCATCATTTATTCTTCTGTTTTTCCGTCAACGGCCGCCCGGCCACGTCCACCTCATGAATCATTTGCATCGCTTCGGCGCGTCATGCGCGCTCGTCATCGCCGCCGCCTTCGCCTTCTCGCCCGCTCCCGCCCTCGCCGATGGCGACGACACGGCGCTCACGAGCCTGATCGCGCTAGTTTCGCGGCGCCTTGCACTCGCAGAGCCGGTCGCGCGCTGGAAGTGGGCGAACCACCAGCCGATCACCGATAGGCCGCGTGAAGACGCGCTGCTCGCCGAGGTGGCAAAGCGCGCCGCGGCGGCAAACGTCGACCCGGCGTTCGCCCGCGCGTTCTTCCAGGATCAGATCGATGCGAGCAAAGACGTGCAGAACGCGCTCTTCGCGAACTGGCGTCGCACCCAGCCACCGCAAGGTCCCGCACCCGATCTCGCAACCAGCACGCGACCGCAGCTCGACAAGCTGACACAATCGTTGATGGCGAGTCTGGCGCGCGTGCAGCCGCTGCGCGCGGCGGACGATTGTCCGTCACGGCTCGCGCAATCGCTGGCTAACTGGAAGGCGCTGACGCGCTATGACTCTGCGCATTCGAGCGCGTTGACGCACGCACTAGGTCACGTGTGCGAGACGGGCGGAGTCGGCGCCACCGGCTGATTCCGGTAACGCCACGGCGCGCGCACGTCGCATAAGCGTCATGCGATGATGCTCGACTCAGGGCTGTCACGCGACACGCTCAACGGCATCACGCGCAGGCCTCGCGCCAGATGGCTTTGCAGGATACGGTACGTCGAGAGTTCGAACGACCCAGCCAGCGTCGACGCATGCAGCTGCGCCGCTGCGACGAGCGACGGCGCGTGCCCGAGGTAGCGCCAGCGATCGACCACGTGGAAGATACCCTGCGCGTCCTCACGCTCCTCGAACACGATGGGCCCCTCGAACGGCCACGGCGCGTTCGCGGGATCGCTCTTCGTCATGCGCGGCAAGCGGTTGTGGCCCGGCCGCAGCGTTGCGATCCACTGCGCCTCCGCGAGCATCGCGCCGAGCTCTCCGCCAGTCGCGCGCCATTCGACGCGTCGCACGAGCTGCGCTAGCCGCATATCCTTCGACGAACGCCGCTCGCCAGTCAGATGCGAGCGCAGCCGCTGACGCACGCGCACGCTGCGACCGACATACAGCGGCGCATCGTCTTCGCCATAAAACGCATACACGCCACAGCCAGCCGGCGCGGTGTCGAGCAAATCTTCGGTGATGTCGCCGGCGAGCCGGTAGCGACGCGTCGTGCGCTCGATCTGCGCGCGCAGCGCTTCCAGCGGTACGAGCGTCGGCAGACGCTGCCAGAACTGCCAGATCAGATCGGCGTCGGCGAGCGCGCGGTGGCGGTCGGACGGCACCAGCGCATGGCGTTCGACCAGCGCATCGAGACCGTGGCGCTTTTCGCCGGGAAACAGCGCGCGCGACAGCCGCACCGTGCACAGCACGTCCGGATCGAACGCGATTCCCGCGCGACGAAATTCGCTGCGTAAAAATCCGCGATCGAAACTCGCGTTGTGCGCGACGAACAGCTTGCCGTGCAAACGCTCGAACAACGCGGGCGCGATCGACTCGAACGTCGGTGCGCCGCGCACCATGTCGTTCGTGATGCCGGTCAGCTGTTGGATGAACGACGGAATCGGCTGTTGCGGGTCGATCAGGCTGCTCCAGCGCGAGACGCCGGCCAGCCCGAGTTCGACGACGCCAACCTCAGTAATGCGGTGCTCGCTCGTGGAGCCGCCGGTCGTTTCGAGATCTACGAAAACGATGGGTGCATCGGGTGCCGGTTCCGGCGAAAGCAGTTCAGACATGGGACAAGGGATTCGGGCGCATGAATTTGCGGCAAGTATGCACCAGCTGGACGTTGCGCATCCAGACCGCGCCGCGTTCGCAACTGGAAACTGCGTCGGCATGGGCCGTCGATTTTGCGCTGAAATCCGGCAGACGCTTAAACCAGACCATTAATCCAGACGTAGTCAATTCGTTTCGATGGATTATCTTCTGATAATAATGCGTATTTTTGAACCACACAGTTACCGAAGATCCGAGCTGGGGAGACATCTAGATAAAAATAAAAACCCTCGCGCGACGGCGAGGGTTTTTCGCTCCCGACTGCGCGGGCGGTGCGCCCAGCGCAGCGCATTTACAGCGGCTGAATGTTGGCCGCCTGCTTGCCCTTCGGGCTGGTCTTGATTTCAAAAGACACGCGCTGATTTTCCTTCAACGACTTGAAGCCCTCGCTGCGGATCTCCGAAAAGTGCGCGAACAGATCCTCGCCACCCGCGTCCGACGTGATGAAGCCAAAACCCTTAGCATCGTTGAACCATTTGACGACACCAGTTTCCATTTCCTGTTTTCCCTCTGTGATTAATCCAAAGCGGGCGTTGCCCTCGAATCGATCTAACCCCGATTCAGTTGCCTATATCTGATCAAGACAGAAACAGCCAATCAAATTCGGCTTTGCCGTTATACGGGGAACAGAGAATGACCGTCAAGTAAACTTTTCATATGCGTTTAGCGTATAAAAAGGTAAGACTTCAAACTACACGGATATAGGTAGATGCGTCAAATTTACCTGAAAGAAAATAATCCGAGTCCGCAAACGGAAAAATTTGCGAAAATATGCAATACGAATGTAACAAAATCCATCTTTGCGTAAGTGTTTGTCCGACTTGTTGCGGCGCCGCCTCACTCGCATGATGCAAATCAGTTGTAGCGATGCGCTTCAGGAGGTTGCCATGCTGTCCAAGGAAATTCACCGTCTCTTCACCTGGCTCACTCATTCGCACGCAAAGGTCATATCAGACCAGCCCGCACAGACCGGGGATTCATGCACCGTTTTCGACTTCGATCCGATGTGGCACGGAGACCACTGGCAGAACCTGCTCTCCTCGCCAATGGATGCGCGCCGTTATGTGATGGAAGACTGGAGCGTGTCCGCGCAGGCGGACCGGGACGACGCGGAAGGTACCGCGCCCGCTCATTAGAGACATTCGCGAAACTCGTCCGCCATAAAAAAAGCGCGACTGGAAGGTCGCGCTGACAAAGGTTTGGAGATCTTTTTCGTCAACGAAAAAGTCTGCTTCGGAAAGCAGGAATTACAGTATAGCGGTTATATGCAAGTTCGATTATTCACACAATTAACAATCGTCTATTGCCGCACCGACAACAATCGTTTTCCCGCATTTCTTCCCGTTGTTTTTCCGCATCGTTCGGTGTCGCGAATCAGCAACGCGCTTTAGGAAAATTCAGACGGCGAATCCGCCCAGTCGGCGCAAAGCCTTTATCCATAAGGCTCGAATGGCGATTAACGATCGTTTCTTCTCGCGTAATACTTTATTGCGCGAATCGGAACGCCAACTCCTGGAAGTGTCTCTCTACACTCTGCCTAATCGGAAACCGGCGCGGATCTGGTCAACGCGCTTCTCACGCGGATTCCGCTTTTCGCAGCGCTCGCGTGAAGGTCTCCCAAGCCAGGGTTTTATACCTCTCTCGCTCTTGGAGTTATATCAATGAAGAAGACACTCATGGTCGCTGCCCTGTCGGGCGTTTTCGTAACGGCAGCGCACGCGCAAAGTAGCGTCACCCTGTATGGCCTGATCGACGCCGGTATCACTTATACGAACAACCAGCATCCGAATCCGAGTAGTAACCAGCACGGCGCCAACGTGGCGATGACGAGCGGCTCGGTGAACGGCAGCCGTTTCGGCCTGCGTGGCGCTGAAGATCTGGGCGGCGGTCTGAAGGCCATCTTCACGTTGGAGAACGGCTTCGGCATCAATGACGGCACGCTCAAGCAGAACAGCCGTCTGTTCGGCCGTCAGGCCTTCGTCGGTCTGTCGAGCGACCAGTTCGGTGCCGTGACCCTCGGCCGTCAATACGACAGCATGGTCGACTACGTCGGCCCGCTGGCACTGACCGGCACGCAGTACGGCGGCACGCAGTTCGCGCACCCGTTCGACAACGACAACTTGAACAACTCGTTCCGTATCAACAATTCGGCCAAATTCCAGAGCGCGAACTACGGCGGCTTCAAGTTTGGCGGCTTGTACGGCTTCTCGAACCAGGCTGCCGGCTTCGCCAACAACCGCGCTTACAGTGCGGGCGCGTCGTATAACTGGGGCGGCCTGAACGTTGCCGCTGCGTACATGCAACTGAACAGCAATGGCGCGAACAGCGCAGCCGCTGCGTTCAACTCGGGTGGCGCGGTGTCGGGCGACAACACGTTCTTCGCTCAGCGTCAGCAAACGTGGGGCGCAGGCGCCAACTACGCGTTCGGCCCGGCAACGGTCGGCCTCGTGTACTCGCAGACGAACCTGCATGGCTTGGCAGGTATCAGCGCGGCCTCATCGGGCATAACGGGCGGCATCGGCTTCCCGACCAACAGCGCTCAGTTCCAGAACTTTGAAGCCAACGCCCGTTACGCGCTGACGCCGGCAATCAGCATCGCTGGCGCGTACACGTACACCCGCGCCAACCTCTCCAGCACGCACGTGCACTGGAACCAGGTCAACCTGCAAACCGCGTACGCATTGTCCAAGCGTACCGACGTGTATCTGCAAGGCGTGTATCAGGCAGCAAACGAAGACTCGATCGTTAACGCCTACATCAATGGCGTGGGCGGTGCTTCGGGCAACAACAAGCAAGTCGCTGTGACCGCAGGTCTGCGTCACCGCTTCTAAGCACTGCACAAGGACTGGCAGTAGAGAAGGCGCCGTTCGCGGCGCCTTTTTTTATGTCCGTGCCGACGTGGGTTTTTGCCGCTTTGTGCGCAGGCCTGCGCGCGTGCACGTGAGCCCAGGTCCTCGCCAGAGGCCTAGCGGCCGCTATCAGGCAGCGGATACTTGACGTCGAGAATATCGATCGGCTGCGAACCGGCCGGCGTGAACAGCGTGACCGTATCGCCGACTTTAGCCTTTAGCAGCGCACGCGCAATGGGCGAAATCCAGCTTACGTGCCCGATGTCCAGGTCGACCTCGTCGACACCGACGATCGTCACCTGATGCTCTTCACCGTCCTCGGTCGCATAGTCGACCGTCGCGCCGAAAAACACCTGGTCGACGTTTTCCTGCCGGCTGCTATCGACGACCTCGGCTAGATCGAGCCGCTTGGTCAGAAAACGGATGCGCCGGTCGATTTCCCGCAGACGGCGTTTGCCGTAGATGTAGTCGCCATTCTCCGAGCGGTCGCCGTTCGACGCCGCCCACGATACGAGCTTGACAACCTCGGGCCGCTCGACATCGATCAGATGCAGCAATTCATCACGCATACGCCGATGACCGGCGGGAGTCATGTAGTTTTTGGTGCCGGCGGGCACGTCGGGCTGGGCGATGTCGAGATCGTCATCGTTGTCTTCGCTCGACTCTTTGACAAAGGCCTTGTTCATAATCATCCATTAACAGCAGCTAGCAACAATCTCATAAGAGGTTACACGATCGGGCCGGCGACACAAATCGCCGTGATGGGCTTCCGTTTTTCAAATCCGTTGGCTATAATCTCGTTTCTGTGTGCGGCTGTAGCTCAGTTGGATAGAGTACTTGGCTACGAACCAAGGGGTCGTGGGTTCGAATCCTGCCAGCCGCACCACCTTATTCGAGAGCGCTCCTTACAGGGAGTTCTCAGATTTCATCAGTTTTTACAGTAAGCATCACCGTTTTGCGTGCGGCTGTAGCTCAGTTGGATAGAGTACTTGGCTACGAACCAAGGGGTCGTGGGTTCGAATCCTGCCAGCCGCACCACCTATGAAGGGCCGTCCAACCGGAAGGCCCTTTGTTTTTTCTGGCGCACCATGCCGTGCCCGTGCACCAGCAACTCATCGCGGCGGCGACTGGATATCCCCAATTTGCCCGTCCGGGTGCGGCAAGTCCTCGACGACCCCGCCCACCGTTTGCTCGCCGATCGTCTCGGTCCGCATGCCGGTCAGTGCCTGGCGCTCGCGCAGCACGTCGTGGACGGTATCGCCGAAATGGCTCACTACAAACGCCCGCAGCAAAGCAATGCGCAGCGAGTCGCCCATTCCCTCCGAGGCTCGCTGCCCGCCCTTGAACTCAGCGACGCATACCGCGCCTTTATCGCTCTGCTCGCGCACGTCGAGCCGCATCGCGCGCTCGAGCACAACGGCAGCCGCCTCCCATGACGCGGAAGGCGTGAAACGCCCGTCCCACGGACGACCACGATCGTTGCCGCGGATCGCAACAGTCTCGCCACTATCGGTAAAGTAGATTTCGCGCACGAAATCGTGCAGGCTGCGCGCCACCCAGTAATCGAGCGCCACGCCAGCAAGGTCGGACACGTTCATCTGCGTTCCCCCTGGAGTTCAGGTGAGATCTGCCTTGAGATGTATCCTGAACCGCCGCACGAAAGATGCCTGACTGGCGTGAAGCGCCAGACCAAGCCGCGCCGACGCCCAGCCGGAAGCCGTTCAGTAATCCGCGCGCTCGCGGTCGATGCGCATGCCGCCGTCGTGGCGGTGATGCCCCTCTTCGCTCGGCCGCTCACGCGTGATGCGCATCACATCGAGATTCGTGCGCACGCGCCGCATCACGTTTGCCAGATGCACCCGGTCGCTGACCTGGATCACGAAGCGCAGAATCGTGGATTCCTGCGACAGATCTTCGTCCATCGCGATATGGACGATGTTCGCGTCCGCCGATGTGATGTCGGCCGCTACGCGGGCGAACACGCCCTTGGTGTTCTTGACCAGTACCTTGACCGCGACATCGAACAGCCGCCCCGGCTGCGGTGCCCACGCGACGTCGATCCAGCGGCCCGGATCGCGCCGGTGGATACGCTGCGCGACGCGGCAGTCGGTGGTATGAATCGCCATGCCGAGACCGATGCCGATATAGCCCATGATGTCGTCGCCCGGAATCGGACGGCAACACGCGGACAGCTGCACCGACATGCCCTCGGTACCGGTGATGACGACCGGCGGCGCGTGCGGCGTCGAACCGGACTCGGAGCGCGAGCCGTCGTCGTCGGCGTCGCGCCCGCTCATCAGCACTTCGATGCGCTTGGCCATCACCGCGGCGACCCGCCGGCCGAGACCGATGTCCGCGAAAATTTCCTGACGGTTCTTGTTGCCCGTCCACTGCACGAGCTTTTCCCACGCCTCCGGCGTCACATCCGATAGCGCAAGGCCATAGCCCTTCAACGCCTGATCGACGAGACGCTCGCCGAGCTGCACCGACTCGTTCAGACGCATCGTCTTCAGATAATGACGGATCGCCGAGCGCGCCTTGCCGCTGCGCACGAAGCCGAGCCATGCGGGGTTCGGCTTCGAATACGGCGCCGTGATGACTTCGACGATGTCGCCGCTCTTCAGCTCGGTACGCAACGGCAACAGCTCGTTGTTGATCTTCACCGCGACGCACTGGTTGCCGAGGTCGCTGTGGATCGAGTACGCGAAGTCGAGCGCGGTGGCGCCGCGCGGCAGCGCCATGATCTTCGACTTCGGCGTGAACACGTAGACCGCATCCGGGAACAGGTCGATCTTCACGTGCTCGAGGAATTCGCTCGAATCGCCCGCTTCGCTCTGAATGTCGAGCAGCGACTTCAGCCACTGGTGCGCGCGCTTCTGCACGTCGTTCAGATCCGCGCTGCCGTTCTTGTACAGCCAGTGCGCGGCAACGCCCGCCTCGGCGATCTCGTGCATCTTGCGCGTGCGCACCTGAAACTCGATCGGTGCGCCGAACGGGCCGACGAGCGTGGTGTGCAGCGACTGATAGCCGTTCACCTTCGGGATCGCGATGTAATCCTTGAACTTGCCCGGAACAGGCTTGAAAAGCGCATGCAACGCACCGATGCAGGTATAACACTCGAGCGCGCTCTCGACGACCACGCGAAAACCATACACGTCGAGCACCTGCGAAAACGACAGCTGCTTGTCGCGCATCTTCTTGTAGATGCTGAAGATGGTTTTCTCGCGACCGGTGACTTCGGCGTCGAGCTTCGCGTCCGCAATCGCGCGCTGCACCGACTCGAGAATCTTGCCGACCACCTCGCGACGATTGCCGCGCGCCGCCTTCACGGCTTTTTCGAGTGTCGCGTAACGGTGCGGGTTGAAGTTCGCGAAGCTCAGGTCCTGCAGCTCGCGATAGGTATTATTCAGGCCGAGCCGGTGAGCGATCGGCGCGTAAATGTCTAGCGTTTCGCGCGCGACACGGCGACGTTTCTCCGGCGGCACCGCGCCGAGCGTGCGCATGTTGTGCAGCCGGTCGGCGAGCTTCACGAGGATCACGCGCACGTCGCGCGCCATCGCGAGCAGCATCTTGCGGAAGTTCTCCGCTTGAGCTTCCTCGCGATTGCGAAACTCCATCTTGTCCAGCTTGGACAACCCGTCGACCAGCTCCGCGACCTTCGCGCCGAAGCGCTCGGCGAGCTCCGCCTTGGTCACGCCCTGGTCTTCCATCACGTCGTGCAGCAGCGCCGCCATGATCGCCTGGGCGTCGAGATTCCAGCCCGCGCAGATTTGCGCGACGGCGACCGGATGCGTGATGTAGGGCTCGCCGCTCTGGCGATACTGGCCGAGGTGGGCTTCGTCGCTGAAGTGGAACGCCGCCTTGATGTCCTTGATCTCTTCCGGCTGCAGATAGCCGGACAGCGCAGACGTCAGATTGGCGATGGAGACGACGTCATGCCGGCGCGGCTGCTCCGGCGTGGCGGTCGGCCCGAACAGATGGCGAAACGATTGCTCGAGGACCGCGTCGATGTACTTGCGTGCAGAGGACGGCGAGTCGGTGTCGTGCTCCGCTTCCGGGGCGGCGGGCGGGGTAGCACTCATGGTCGCCTCCGGTAGCGGTCAGGGTTGGACGCAGTTCTGCACGTTGAGCAATCCGGTGTGGCGAATACCGGCAAGTCGAAAACGAAAATCCGTGGGCCTTAGACCGGCACCTTCTTCAGCATTTCGACGCCGACCTGACCCGATGCGATTTCACGCAGCGCGAGGACGGTGGGCTTGTCGCGGCTTTCGATTTTCGGCGTGTGGCCTTGAGCGAGCTGACGCGCGCGATAGGTTGCGGCAAGCGCGAGTTCGAAACGGTTCGGGATCTGTTTGAGGCAGTCTTCGACGGTAATGCGGGCCATGTTGGGTTCCTTCTCAGTATGTTGCTTATTCTACCTTATGTGCTTGACACCACACCGCGCTCACGCGTGCGGCAGGTGGATGCCGAGCTGCATGAAAAGCTGCGTGTGACGCGCGTACTGCGACGCGAAGCGCGAGCGCGTCGCGCCGACGAGGCACTGCAACTCCGCCAGCGCGCGATCGAAGTTCTCGTTGATCACGACGTACTCCGCTTCGGCCGCGTGCGCGATCTCGCCGCCCGCCGCGAGCAAGCGTCGCGTGATTACGTTCGGCTGGTCCTGGCCGCGCTTTTTCAGACGCTCTTCGAGCGCTTCGAGCGACGGCGGCAGAATGAAAATCTCCACCGCGTTGTGGAATTGCTTCTTCACCTGCTGCGCACCCTGCCAGTCGATTTCGAGCAGCACGTCATGGCCGTTTTTCATCTGCTCCTCGATCCACACGCGCGACGTGCCGTAATAGTTGCCGTGCACTTCCGCGCTTTCGAGAAACTCGCCCGCGTCGTGACGCTGCATGAAATCTTCGACGGTCGTGAAGTGATAGTGCTCGCCGTCCTGCTCCTTCGGACGCGGCGGGCGCGTCGTGTAGGAGATCGACAGACGGATCGCGTCGTCGCTCGCGAGCAACGCGTTCACGAGCGTCGACTTGCCCGCGCCCGACGGCGCGACGACCATGAACAGGTTGCCGGGATAAGCGCCGGCGTACGAATGGCGCGCCGCGCCGGTTTCGCGTGGATGGTGGTCGGTCATGATGTGTCGTGCTCCAGCCTTATTCGAGATTCTGTACCTGCTCGCGCATCTGTTCGATCAAGAGCTTCAGCGTCATCGACGAATCCGCGAGTTCCTTCGCCGCCGCCTTCGAACCGAGCGTGTTCGCTTCGCGGTTCAGCTCCTGCATCATGAAGTCGAGCCGCTTGCCGACCTTGCCGCCCTTCTCGATCACGTGACGCGTTTCGTTCAGGTGCGCGGTGAGGCGCGACAGCTCTTCGGCGATGTCGATGCGAATGCCGTACATCGTCACTTCCTGGCGAATCCGCTCGTTGATCTCTTCGCGCGACACGATCGTCGCGGCCGCATCCGGCGCGGCGATGCCGAGCGCTTCCTGCAGACGCTCGACGATTTTCTGCTGATGTCGCGCAATCAGCTCGGGCACGAGCGGGGTGATCTTCACGACGATCGTCTCCATTTCGGTGACGTTGGCTAGCAGCATCGTCGCGAGTTGCGCGCCTTCGCGCGCGCGCACGTCGATCAGGTCCGCGATCGCCTGCTTGCCGCATCCGAGCACCGCGTCGCGCAGCGTCTCGGGCGCGATGCCGCTTTCGGCGAGCACGCCCGGCCAGCGCAGAATTTCGCCGGTACGCAGACGGCCGGCTTCAGGAAACGTCTCGAGCACCGTGCGTTCCAGCTGCGCGAGTTGCGCGAGCGCGTCGCGGTTGATCGCGCCCGCGTTCGCCGACTGCTCGCTGCGCTGCAGATTCACGCGAATGTCGACCTTGCCGCGCGACAGCTTGTTCATCAGCATCTCGCGCAGCGTCGGTTCGACGACGCGCACGTCTTCCGGCATGCGGAAGTTCAGATCGAGAAAGCGCGAGTTCACCGTGCGCAATTCGACCGACACGCTGACGCCACCCGTGCCCGAGGCTGCCACGAGTTCGCGCGTGGCGCTCGCATAGCCAGTCATGCTGTAGATCATCGTATTTCTCGCGATTGCGGCCAAGCGGTAGACGATGGCCTGAGAAGCGGATCGCCCGGCGTGTACGAGACGCGGGGCGGGGAATCGGCATTATCCCATTTTTGTCGCAGCCATCCCCTCGCGAGCGAGCAGGGATGCGGCTCGGCGCGCGGTCGCCATATCACTACAGATTGCCGCTCGTCGTTAAGATGCCCCTTACGTACGGATGCCGCACGCGTCGCCCACAACTTGGCGCGCCATCCGTATGGGCAACCGCCCTACCCGATCGGCGGTAAAATTACAGTTTTGCCTCTGCCCTCTTCCGGCCCATCCCGATCCATCCCGACCCATTCCGACATGAGCAACGACACCCAACGCCCCAGCGGCCGCCAGCCCCACCAGTTGCGCGACGTGCGCATCACGCGTCACTACACGAAGCATGCGGAGGGCTCGGTGCTGGTCGAATTCGGCGACACCAAGGTGATCTGCACCGCGAGCGTCAGCGAGAGCGTACCGCCGTTTCTGCGCGATCGCGGCCAGGGCTGGCTCACCGCCGAATACGGCATGCTGCCGCGCGCCACGCATACCCGCAGCGACCGTGAAGCCGCGCGCGGCAAACAGACCGGCCGCACGCAGGAAATCCAGCGGCTGATCGGCCGCGCGCTGCGCTCGGTGTTCGATCTCGAGAAGCTCGGCGCGCGCACGCTCAATCTCGACTGCGACGTGATCCAGGCCGATGGCGGCACACGCACCGCGAGCATCACCGGCGCGTTCGTCGCCGCGCATGATGCGGTCGCCAGATTGCTTGCCACGGGCCGCATCGAAAGCTCGCCGATCCTGGATTACGTCGCCGCGATTTCGGTCGGCGTGTACGACGGCGTGCCGGTGCTCGACCTCGACTACGACGAAGACTCGCAGTGCGACACCGACATGAACGTCGTAATGACGGGGGCGGGCGGCTTCGTCGAAATTCAGGGCACCGCGGAAGGCGTGCCGTTCTCGCGCGAAGAAATGAATGCGCTGCTCGATCTCGCGAGCGACGGCATCAGCACGCTGATCGCGAAGCAGAAAGAGGCGCTGGGAGTGCAGCAGTGAATGCGGTTCGTCAGGACGGTGGCGGGAACAATGCTCACGGCGTAACGTCGGGAATGCCGCTGAAAAAGGTCGTGCTCGCGTCGAACAACGCGGGCAAGCTGCGCGAATTTGCGGCGCTGCTCGGCGCGGCCGGCATCGAGTTGATCGCGCAAGGCGAGCTCAACGTGCCGGAAGCGGAAGAACCGCATCCCACCTTCGTCGAAAACGCGCTGACGAAGGCCCGTCACGCTGCGCGGCTCACCGGCCTGCCCGCGCTCGCCGACGACTCGGGCCTTTGCGTGCGCGCGCTGCGCGGCGCGCCGGGCGTCTGCTCGGCCCGCTTCGCGCAACTCGCCGGCGGCGAGAAAAGCGACGCGGCGAACAACGCGCGCCTTGTCGACGAACTGCGCGACGTGAGCGACCGCCGCGGCTATTACTACTGCGTGCTCGCACTCGTGCGTCACGCGGACGATCCCGAACCGCTGATCGCCGAAGGCCGCTGGCATGGCGAAATCCTGGACGCGCCGCGCGGCGAGCATGGCTTCGGTTACGACCCGTACTTCTATCTGCCGTCGCTGAACGCGAGCGCCGCCGAACTCGAGCCGGCGTTCAAGAACGCGAGCAGCCATCGCGCGATCGCGCTGCGGCAACTGCTCGCGCGTCTGTCGGAGGAAGCGTGATTCCGATCCGATCGACGCCGGCGGACATCGGCAAGGGTGTCGTCAGTGCGTTCACGTCGCCGGGCAGCATCCGTTTGACGTCGCTGCCGCCACTTGCGCTGTACGTGCATTTCCCGTGGTGCGTGCGCAAGTGCCCCTACTGCGACTTCAATTCGCACGAGTGGAAAGGCGAGACGTTCCCGGAGAACGACTACCTCGACGCGTTGCGCGCCGACCTGGAAATGGCCTTGCCACTGATCTGGGGCCGCCAGGTGCATACGGTGTTCATCGGCGGCGGCACGCCTAGTTTGCTGTCGGCGGCGGGGCTCGATCGCATGCTGTCGGATATTCGCGCGCTGCTGCCGCTCGACGCCGACGCGGAAATCACGCTCGAAGCGAACCCCGGCACGTTCGAAGCCGACAAGTTCGCGCAGTTTCGCGCGAGCGGCGTGAACCGGCTGTCGGTGGGCATCCAGAGTTTCAACGAAACGCATCTGAAGGCGCTCGGCCGCATTCACGACGCGGCGCAGGCACGCCACGCGGTCGAAGTCGCCGCGACCACGTTCGACAACTTCAACCTCGACCTGATGTTCGCGTTGCCCAAGCAAACGCTCGCCGAATGCCAGACCGACGTGGAGACGGCGTTGTCGTTTGCGCCGCCGCATCTGTCGCTGTATCACCTGACGCTCGAACCGAACACGCTATTCGCCAGGTTTCCTCCCGCGTTGCCCGACGACGACGCGTCCGCAGACATGCAGGACTGGATTCATCAACGCACCGCCGAGGCCGGCTACGGGCGCTACGAGGTGTCCGCGTATGCGCAGCCGCATCGGCAGAGCAAACACAATCTGAACTACTGGCGCTTCGGCGACTATCTCGGCATCGGCGCGGGCGCGCATACGAAGCTGTCGTTTCCTAATCGCATCGTGCGCCAGGCGCGCTACAAACATCCGACCACGTTCATCGAGCAGGCCAGGGCTGGCACAGGCGTGCAGGAAGAGCATGAGGTCGGGCCGCGCGATCTGCCGTTCGAGTTCATGCTGAACGCGCTGCGCCTGGTGGAAGGATTTCCGGTGCATCGGTTCATCGAGCGCACGGGCCTGTCGATCACGACGATCGAGCCGGCGTTGCAGGAAGCCGAACAGCGCAAGCTGATCACACGCGACCACGAACGGATCGCGCCGACGCCACTCGGCCAGGCGTTCCTGAACGACTTGCAGGCGCTGTTCCTGAAAGATCCGCAGTGATGGCGGGTCACCTAGACTCGGCAGCGAAGTCTTTTCGGGTTACAATTTGCGGCTTGGAGGTGTGGCCGAGTGGTTTAAGGCACCGGTCTTGAAAACCGGCGAAGGAGCAATCCTTCCGTGAGTTCGAATCTCACCGCCTCCGCCAGACATCCAATGAATACGGGCCTTTCGGCCCGTATTTCGTTTCTGCCCCCAAAGAACCCGCCGAATTCGATCGCGACGCAGATCAACCTGATGCGCCACAGCGGCGAACAGGTGCGGCTGGCGGCGTCGCGCCAACTGTTGGATCGCGCTGTTGGTCGCCCGGCGCTTCACGCTGAAATCAAGACCGAGATAGAAACGAAGGCAATACAGACGCGATCGATAGAGTGCGACTGAGCGCGCTGCCGCCCTGCTTACGAGATCGGATCGGCCTTGCTTTAGGAGTTCGCCCATAGCACCTATGGCAGCCGCAACGCTAGAGTTCAATGATCCCGTGGCCGCGCGCGCGGCAACTGAGCTTAATCGAGCCAGGAATCTTGCGGGACATACTCATGGATAGACGCAAGTGCACCTATTTTTTGACGCGTCTCATGGGTGTGGTCGCCTTCATTGCACTAGCGTGGATGCCGGTTGCGTATGGCAAAACCTGCACGGAGCGTGAGGCAAGTGCGGCGGATGCCGCAATCGATCACCTCGACACGTGGGCAAACGTGAATGAGGCGTTCAACAAGTACGCGCAGCGTGACGATGGCGAAATCGCGGAAGGCAACTCAGAAGCTGTTGCGCGTCTGCTAGTGGATCACTGGCACACTTTGCCGCAACTAGGTGTATTGATAAAACGTAATCCGTCGTTGAAAGCCTTTGTGCTCCGCCACATCGATACGACGCTAGACACCGACGATCTTTCCAGAATCGCCAAGCTTTCAACGTCATCTTGCCCGATCGGCATGAGTTCTCTATGTCGAGAATTAGCGGCCGCCACAGAGAAAGTCATGCCGTAGTTGCTATATGGCTGTAATGTCGAATTCAAACCACCGCCACCGCCTCAACCTCGATCTTGAACCCATAGTGCAACTGCGGCACCGGCACGACCGCGCGCGCCGGCCTTGCCTCGCCGGCCCAGCCCGCATAGATCTGATTGAAGCTCGCCCAATGTTCGACATCGACGACATACACGCGCACCTGCACCAGTTGCGCGACGCTGCTGCCGACGCTTTCGAGCGCCGCCTTCACATTGGCCAGAACCTGTTCGGCCTGCGCGTCGAACGACGCATCGGCGAGCTTTTCGCCTTGCGCGTTGATCGGCAATTGCCCGGACACGAAGACGAAGCCATTCGCGACCGCGACATGACTGTAGTGGCCGCCGGGTTTCGCCAGCGCGGCGGGATTGTCGGTGTGGGGCAAACGTGAGGCGTGCGTGCTATCGGTCATCAACCACTCCAGAAGTGAAAATCTCGGAGCGATTCATCGCCATGCTTCATTCAGCACGAACCCGCGCACGACTCAACACGCATCACGCGTCCGCCATCTCGAGCTTTTCGCGCGCATCCGCGCAACGACGATTCAGATCGCGGTGCATCAACTGGCTATCGAGCAGAGCCGATACATCCGTCAAACCGTGATCAAAGCGCAAGACGTATTCGATGTCGGTGTAATCGTAATAAGCGCCGCTGTCGGCCAGCCGTTGCGCTTCGGCGAATGCGGCAAATTGCCGTTCGCCGTTCATCAGGTCTTTGATCGCCATGAGTGCCGCTCCGAGGAACAGTGACTTCATCATAGCAATGCAAACCGCGACGCACGGTGGTGCGCGCGCAACACCAGGTGTTTTCCGGAGACGCGTCCGATGAACTCACGCGTCGGCCGATGCCCACAGCCGGAATAGCACGATCGTCATCCAGTTTTCACGCCGTTTTCACAGCGCTCGCGCAGTGCTCACCCTCGATATCCGAACAACACGCTCACACAGCCGCAACCGGCGACTTCGTCCCGTGCCAACGCATCACGAGCATGCGTCCGACAAAGCACAAACAGCCCGCCACGCCGACCACGATACCCATGCCCTTCGGCGTGCCGTCCTGCCACAGTCCGACCGCGAGGCTCGACAGTGCGCCGAGCGCGAGCTGCACCGCGCCGAACACGGCCGCCGCGGCGCCCGCGTTGGCGGGATAGCGATGCATCAGATCGGTCGTGCAGTTGGCGGACAACACGCCCACCACGCTGACGACGAAGAACAGTCCGAACACGATCGACCATAAGCCGCCCCACCCCGTCAGCGACACGACGGACACGAACAGCGACGCGACGAAGCTCACGGTCGCCGCGAACGAGATGATCGGCACCGGCCCGAGCCGGCCGACGAGCCGCGTGTTCAGGTAATTGCCGAACATGATGCCGACGATGTTCAGCGCGAACAGGAATCCATAGTGCTGCGCGGACACGTGGAAATACTCGATGTATACGAACGGCGTCGCCGTGATGTACGCGAACATCGACGCGAACGCCATGCCGCCGCACAACATGTGTCCCCAGGCGACCGGATCGCGCAGCAGCGTGCCATACGCGCCGAACGACTTCAGCAGCGCCGACTGCGCGCGCATCTCGCGCGGCCACGTCTCCGGCACCTTCAGGAATGCGGTCACCGCGCACACGGAACCGAACAGCGTCAGCGCGACGAACACGGCGCGCCAGCCGCCCAGCAGCAGCAACTGTCCGCCGATCAGCGGCGCGAGCAGTGGACCGATCGCCGTGACGATCGCGATCATCGACAGGACGCGCGCCGCGTCGCCCGGCTCGTGCGCGTCGCGCGCGATCGCGCGAGCCAGCACCGACGCCGCGCCCGCGCCCAACGCCTGCACGAAGCGGAAACCGACCAGCGAGCCGATCGAGACCGACAGCGAGCAGGCGATGCTCGCGAGCGCATACATGATGATGCCGCCAAGCAGGATCGGCCGACGGCCATAGGTATCGGACAGCGGACCGTACAGCAGCATGCCGATCGAAAAGCCGAACATGAAGCTCGTCAGCGTCGATTGCGCGGCGCCCGTGCCGACCGCGAAGGCCTGCGCGATGGTCGGCAGGCTCGGCAGATACATGTCGATGGAAATCGGCCCGCACGCGGCCAGCGCGCCGAGCAACAGGATCAGCCGGCCATCGGGCCGGCGTCTGACGACGTGAGACATGGGAAATCCGGATGGAACGCCGCGCCGGCATCGGCAGCGGAACGGGTGAAGCGGGAACGACCATCAGTTGACCGGCTCGATTGTACGCGACGGTTAATCCGCTGACGGCGCTCGTGGCCCGCTGCGTGGACGTTGCGCGACAGCGCGGCGCGGCGCAATCCGCCTCGATCGGTTAAGCTGCCGCCAGCATGCCCAACGCGCTTCCGTATGCGCAGCCTGACGGCCCGACATAAAAGCTCGACGTCGCGCAACAGCCTTCCCCTGATCCCGTTCGAACCCGCGATGACCGCCTTCCTGCTGATCTGGAGCCCCAAAAAATGGCCGTGGCCCGAGTTGCCCGACATCGCGAAACGCGTGGCGGCCGGCGACGCGGTGGCCGACGTGTGGGGCTGCGGCTTTGCGCGCGGCATCCTGCCCGGCGATCGCGTGTTCCTGCATCGCGTCGCGCAGGAGCCGAAGGGCATCTTCGGTTCTGGCTACGTGACACGCGCGCCCTACGAAGTCCCCGACGCGTCGACCAAACGCGGCTACCGGCTGTGCATCGATTTCGTCTACGACTGGCTCGTCGATGCGCATCACGCGCCGGTCATCACGCGCGATCAACTGCGTGTGCATCCGTTCTCGGTGCAGACGTGGGATGCGCAAAGCTCGGGCACGATCATCAAGCCGATCGCCGAAGGCGCGCTGGAGAAGCGCTGGGCCGAATTGACCGGCAGGCGCAAGCCGCCGACGATACCCGCACCGGGCAGCTAGGCGAAACACGCGCCGCCGCGACCGCCCGCCCGCACAGCCCGCCGGCGCCGACTCCGGTACAATTTCTCGATCCATCCCAGCATCGCGCGAAGTGTCCGCGGGAATCGTCCGAGGCCCTTTGCGCCGCTGCGCAACCCCTGCTCCCTATTCCAGCCATCGCCATGTCCAGAAACGAAACCCTCTTCGAACGCGCGCAACGCACGATCCCCGGCGGCGTGAATTCGCCGGTGCGCGCTTTCCGTTCCGTCGGCGGCACACCGCGTTTCATCGAGCGCGCGCAAGGCCCGTACTTCTGGGACGCGGACGGCCAGCGCTATACCGACTACATCGGCTCGTGGGGCCCCATGATCCTCGGCCACGTTCATCCCGAAGTGCTGGAAGCCGTGCAGCGCGCGCTCGTGAATGGCTTTTCGTTCGGCGCGCCGACCGAGTCGGAAGTCGAGATCGCCGAGGAAATCTGCAAGCTGGTGCCGTCGATCGAACAGGTGCGCATGGTGTCGAGCGGCACCGAGGCGACGATGAGCGCGCTGCGTCTCGCGCGCGGCTTCACGAACCGCAGCCGCATCGTCAAGTTCGAAGGCTGCTATCACGGCCACGCGGACAGCCTGCTCGTGAAGGCCGGCTCGGGCCTCCTGACCTTCGGCAATCCGACCTCGGCGGGCGTGCCGGTCGATATCGCGAAGCACACCACCGTGCTCGAATACAACAACGTCGCCGAGCTCGAAGAAGCGTTCAAGGCGTTCGGCAACGAGATCGCCTCGGTGATCGTCGAGCCGGTCGCGGGCAACATGAACCTCGTGCGCGCGACCCCTGAATTCCTGCAGGCGCTGCGGCGCCTGTGCACCGAGTACGGCGCGGTGCTGATTTTCGACGAAGTGATGTGCGGCTTCCGCGTCGCGCTCGGCGGCGCGCAGCAACTCTACGGCATCACGCCGGACCTCACCTGCCTCGGCAAGGTAATCGGCGGCGGCATGCCGGCGGCGGCGTTCGGCGGCCGGCGCGACATCATGGCTCACCTCGCGCCGCTCGGCGGCGTCTATCAGGCGGGCACGCTGTCGGGCAATCCGATCGCGGTCGCGGCCGGCCTGAAGACGCTGCAGCTGATCCAGGCGCCCGGCTTCTACGACACGCTCGGCGCGCGCACCACGCGTCTCGCGCAAGGGCTCGCGCGGGCGGCACGCGAAGCGGACGTGCCGTTCGCGGCCGATGCGCTCGGCGGCATGTTCGGCATCTACTTTCGCGAATCGATCCCGACGAGCTTCGCCGACGTCACGAAGAGCGATGTGCCGCGCTTCAACGCGTTCTTCCACAAGATGCTCGATGCGGGCGTGTACTTCGCGCCGTCCGCGTATGAGGCCGGCTTCGTGTCGAGCGCGCACGACGACGCGGTGATCGACGCGACGATCGACGCCGCGCACGGCGCGTTCGCAGCATTGAAGGGCTGAAGCCGGGCCCGAAGCAAAGGCCGCAACTCGCACGACCCAGACACCGCACCACAACGGACACCGATGTTCTCGCAAACCGATTTCGTCCACATGGAACGCGCGCTCGCGCTCGCGAAGCACGGCATGTACACGGCCGACCCGAATCCGCGGGTCGGTTGCGTGCTCGTCAGAAACGGCGAGGTGATCGGCGAAGGCTTCACGCAGCCGGCCGGCCAGGATCACGCCGAAATTCGCGCGCTGAAGGACGCGCGCTCGCGCGGCCACGACCTGCGCGGCGCGACCGCCTACGTGACGCTCGAACCGTGCAGCCATTTCGGCCGCACGCCGCCGTGCGCGAACGCGCTGATCGAAGCGCAGATCGGCCGCGTGATCGCGGCGATGGAAGATCCCAACCCGCAGGTCTCCGGCCGCGGTCTCGCGATGCTGCGCGAAGCTGGTATCGAAGTGCGCTGCGGGTTGCTCGCGAACGAAGCGCGGGAGCTGAACATCGGCTTCGTGTCGCGCATGACGCGCGGCCGTCCGTGGGTGCGCATGAAAGTGGCGGCGTCGCTCGATGGCCGCACCGGCTTGCCGTCGGGTGAGAGCCAGTGGATCACGAGCGCGGCCGCGCGGGCCGACGGTCATGCGTGGCGTGCGCGCGCGTCGGCGATCCTGACCGGCATCGGCACTGTGCGTGAGGACAATCCGCGCATGACCGTGCGCGCGGTCGATACACCGCGCCAACCGCACCGCGTGCTGATCGACAGCCAGCTCGACGTGCCGCTCGACGCGCAGATCCTGGCCGGCGCGCCGACGCTGATCTTCTGCGGCGAGCTCGACGCGCGCCTCGAAAAACGCGCGAGCGCGCTGCGCGAGCGCGGCGCCGAGATCGTGCCGCTGCCGAACGCGTTCGGCAAGGTGGATCTCCCGCGCATGCTGAGCGTGCTCGGCGAGCGTCACGTCAACGAGCTGCACGTCGAAGCCGGCTACAAGCTCAACGGCTCGCTGCTGCGCGAAGGCTGCGTCGATGAACTGCTGGTCTATCTCGCGCCGAGCCTGCTCGGCGTGGACTCGATGAGCATGTTCAATCTGGACGCGCCTGACCAGCTCGAAGACCGCGTGAAGCTGAATTTCCACACGGTCGAGCGGATCGGCGACGATCTGCGGATCCTCGCGCGTTTCGCGCCGACAGCCTTACCCGGGACCGACACTGTGTCTCCCACCGTTTCGAAATGATCAAGGACTAGCACGATGTTTACAGGAATCGTCGCGGCAGTGGGCCGCATCGAATCAGTCAAGCCGCTCGGCACGGGCGGCGACGCGGGCGTGCGCCTGAACGTCGAGGCGGGCGGGCTCGACCTCGCCGATGTGCAACTCGGCGACAGCATCACGATCCAGGGCGCCT
The DNA here is from genome assembly GCF_050434105.1 of Paraburkholderia sp. 40. Lineage (NCBI taxonomy): Bacteria > Pseudomonadati > Pseudomonadota > Betaproteobacteria > Burkholderiales > Burkholderiaceae > Paraburkholderia > Paraburkholderia sp. 40. The sequence goes on from NZ_JBNPVY010000004.1 coordinate 2,057,467, forward strand.
GCATGACGGTGGTCGCGAAGACCGCTCATTCGTTCGAGGTCGACGTCTCGCGCGAGAGCCTGAACCGCACGGCCGGTCTCGGCGAAACCGGCGAGGTCAATCTCGAGAAAGCGCTGCGCGCGCACGACCGGCTCGGTGGACATATCGTGTCCGGACACGTCGACGGACTCGGTATCGTCACGCGTTTTGCGCCAGTCGGCGAATCGCACGAGCTGCGCATTCTCGCGCCGCGCGACATCGGTCGTTATCTCGCGTACAAGGGATCGATTACGGTCAATGGCGTGAGCCTGACCGTGAACTCCATCGTTGATCGCGACGACGGCTGCGAGTTTTCGATCAATCTGATTCCGCATACCGTGCAGGTGACGGCGCTCAAGCATCTGCACGACGGGGTAAAAGTGAATCTGGAGATCGATCTGATCGCGCGCTATGTGGAGCGGATGCTCAATGCGCCGCGCGATGGCGATCCATCCTCGACGTAACCTGCACACTTGCCTCGAGACCGTTACGCGATACCAGGAGCGCATGCTCGGTGCGTATCGGGAAAGCGATCGATCTGCGCGGCAAGCCGGTTTGAGCGAGGCGAATCCGGGGCCGTGACCCAGCGCGCGTGCACGATCCGAAGCTGACAAACACAATGAAAGAGCCGCACCTGCTCCGTCGCTGGAATCCGCTGCGTGTGCACCTGACGAAAGCGTCGCTGATCCTTGCCTGCATCGTCGGTACGGGCGCAGCCAGTGCCACGATCACGTCGGCACCGCACTTCGTGTCCGCGCGGAGCCTGGCCTGCACCTACGGTTTGTCCAACGACGATCTGAAGTCCGCCGGCGCTGCGGTCGCGCAGGCGCCGCGTCCCAATGCGATCCTGCGTGCATGGGTCGACGAACGTGGACAGATCAGCGACGTGGTCGTCGAAGTCTCGTCCGGCAATCCGGCGTTCGACAACCTCGCCCTTCAGGCATCGCGGCGTGCCCAGTGCAGTCCCCTCACGGGCATGGACAATCAGCCTGTGGCGGTCGAAACGAATTTCGTTTTCAATCTACCGCACGCGAGCGGCGATACGGCTCGCTCCGGCGCAGGCGTCGCGGCGACCGCAAGCAACGCGGACTCCACACGACCGCCGTCTTCTCCCGCGGGCGCGACCGGTTCTTCGCTGCTGTCGACCGCCTTGCCGTTTCTACCCGGCCAACCGCTCGATGCCGCCGAACTGGCCAACCGCTTAGGCATCCCGGCCCGCTCGTCCAAAGCGAAGCTGATCGCGGACTGGGCGCAGAAACTGACAGCCGATCCGGACATTCAGCGCTACTACTTTTCGTCCGACAGCAATGCGGCTACGGCGGGTCCCGCTGTGCTCGCTCGCGCGCTAGGCGTGCTGGACGGCATGGCGCGCATCTCGCAGCAGGACCGCGAACGGCTGATGAGCCTGACGACGCGCGCGCTGAACAACGCACCGCCCGATTGCGGCGGGCTCAAGAATCTGCAGCTGATCACGTCGCGCTATCTGTCGATGGATAAGGAGACCGACGCGGAACTGCAGGCGCAACTGCAGGCGATGTTCAACCTCGTCAAACAGTCGACGCAGACCACGCCGCTGCCGCAAGTCACGCCAAGGACAACGGCTGCGCGGGCAACTGGCGCTGTCGGCGTCGCTCGCGGACGCGCTGAATCGCGCCCCTTCCGAGGCCGATGATCTGGGGCTGTTGACGAGCGGCCGCCAAGGCGAGCTTTCGCCCGAGGCGTGGTGCAAGGCCATGCGCTTTTACCGCCAGGCGTTCGATAAAACGCCACAACCCGCGCGCGAATGGATCACGCTAGCGGAACTCGACAGCAGCAGACGTTCGGCGGCGTCACTGATCTCGGCGCTGAAAAATTTCGCTTCGGCGGCGCCTCGACAACCGGCGTCCGCGCCGAAAGTATTCGACTACGCAGAACTCGTCCGGCAACGCGTGCAGCCCAATATCGTCTGGAATGGCAAGACCGGGAATCGCGAAACCGTGGTCGAAGTGCACTGCACGTCGTCTGGCAGCCTCCAATCGGTAAAGATCGTTCGATCGAGTGGCGATCGGGCGTGGGACAAGGCCGCCATCGAGGCGGTCAAGCGCTCCGACCCGATGCCGCGCGATGAAAACGGTGAGACACCACGGTCGTTCACGATCACGCTGAGGCCTGGCGTTTGAAGGGCGCTTCAGATAGTTTCCGACCGCACCTGCGACTTCAGATCGAGCAAGCCTTCCTCATGCGTCGCCATCGACGCCTCGAGACGCCGCGCGAGCATCGTCAGCTGAGCGATCGACGCCCACCACTTCGCGCACCGGTCCATTTTGCGCCCGCACGCTCGACGACGATATCGTCGAAACCCACATCGTCAGCGAGTTCGATGGTCGCGACCGAAGCGTCGGGCTTGATCAGATAATCGCCCAACAGCCTGTCTGCCTCGCGACGATACAGCTCGAAGATCGACTGCGACAGCGCGTTGCACAGCCCGATCACGTCATGCGTCGCCGCATGCGCATCGAGCAACGCGGGCAGCGTCGGCACGATGCCGCGCCACACCACGTTGGCAAGCTGCTCCTGCTGTTGCTCGAGCCTTGCGAGCGCCCCTTGCGCGACTCGCCCAGATCGCCAAGCAACGGCAGCACGTCGCTTTGCAGGCTGCCGAGCACGTTCTCTTCCAGATGATGCAGCAGCACCTCGGCCCGCTTGCGCCGTTTATGTGCGAGCGCCGGTCCGGTGATGTCGAGCAACGCGGCGTCGTCGAGGAACTGGTCGACTTGCGACAGCACGAACAGCGTTTGCCGCCCGGTCCTGACGCGGCCGGCGTCGAGCTCGGTCAACAGCGTCAGTTCTTTCGCGTCGAGTTCGCCCTCTTTCGCGGCATGCACGAACAGGCGAATGTCGGACTTCAGCCACGCGGCGCGCAACGCTTCGCGGTCGTCTTCGCTGCCGACGTCGGCGTCGAGTCCGGGTGCGTCGAGCCAGCGCACGCCCTGATGCACGCTGTCGGACAGGCGCACCGTTTCGCGCCGGTCGGACACCGCGAACGCATCGCGGCCCAACAGCTCGTTGAGCAGGCTGCTCTTGCCGTGGTTGTATTTGCCGACGACGGTGACGACCGGTTCACTGTCGTCGATCAGAATCAGCAGACGCGCCAGCTCGTGGGCCCGATCGGGCAGCACGGACGCGACATCGTGTGCTGCCTGCTCACGAAGTTTGCTAGACACCGTCGACTCCTCGACGCTTCCGGGATTCGGCCGGCAGGACCGCCGGCCGTTGGCAACGAAAGACGGCGGCCGTGTCGCCACGGCGCCGCCTCGTGCGATCACGCTTCGGCCGAAGCGCGCAGACGATGGACGAGCTGGTTGTCCTTACCCTGGACCAGCGGCGTGATCGTGAAGTTGAACTCGATGTCCTTGTACGTATCGGCCTTCAGGCCCAGCGCCGCGCCACCGCTTTTCTCGACGACCGGCGGAATCAGCTCTTCGCGCGTTGCATACGCGAAGTCGTCCCAGATCAGCGGATCGCCTTCGATGTTGAACTGCGTGGTCAGCTTGCGATGGCCGTCGCTGCTGACGAAGAAGTGCACGTGCGCCGGACGGTTGCCGTGACGGCCCAGCACGTTCAGCAGCTGCTGCGTCGAGCCGTGCGGCGGGCAGCCGTAGCCTACCGGCATCAGCGTGCGGACCTCGTACTTGCCGTCGGCGCCGGTCTTCACCGCGCCGCGCAGGTTGAAGTCGCTCTGCGCGCCGGTCGGATCGAAGTGCGAGTAGAAGCCCTTCGAGTTCGCGTGCCAGCACTCGACAATCGCGCCGGCGACCGGCTTGCCGTCCAGATCCTTGACCGTGCCGCGAATCACGAGCGGGCCCGCGTCTTCGTCCGGGTTGATGTCGATCTTCGAGACGCCCTCGCGCACCGTCGCGCCCGCGACGTACAGCGGGCCTTCGATCGTACGCGGCGTGCCGCCTTCGAGACCGATCTTCTTGTCCTCGGCGTCCATGCGGATGTCGAGATACTTCTCGAGACCGAGGCCGGCCGCGAGCAACGCCGCTTCGCCGTCCTGACCGAGCTTGTTCAGATAGTTGACGCCGGCCCAGATTTCGTCGGGCGTGATGTCGAGGTCGTCGATTGCCTTGAACAGGTCGCCCAGCAGACGGAATACGATCTGCTGGAAACGCGCGTTGCCATTCCCGGCATCGACGTTGGAAGCGGCTTTCAGCAGATCCTGCACTTCTTTCGTTTCAAATACTTTGACGCTCACGATGACTGTCTCCAGTTGGTATAGGGGGAAAAGATGGCTTTGGATGCGCTCGCCGTCAAAAGCGCCTGGCCCCTGGGCTCAGATGTCGCCGTCCCGAATCGACGACGGGTGACGACACAGAGGCGTCACCGAAATCTTCATGTACGGGAACAGAGGCAAGCCGGACAGAATGTCGTGAAGTTCGGCATTGCTCTCTACATCGAAGATGCTGTAATTCGCGTACTCGCCAACGAGGCGCCAGATATGACGCCACTTGCCGCTACGCTGGAGCTCCTGCGAGTAAGCCTTCTCGCGGGTCTTGATTTCGTTCGCCACTTCGGCCGGCATGTCGACCGGCAGGTGCACGTCCATTCGCACATGGAAAAGCATCGTTGAATCCTCTTGTTCTAAATCCGTTTAGCGGGTGACCTTCATCAGCCCGTCTCGCGTGAATCGCTTGACCTTCGCCTCGTCGAGTTCGATGCCGAGACCCGGGCCGTTCGGCACGGTCAGTTCGAAGTCGCTGTAGTCGAGCGGCGTGGTCAGAATTTCTTCGGTGATCAGCAGCGGCCCGAACAGCTCGGTGCCCCATTGCAGATTCGCGAAGCTCGCGAACAGATGCGCCGACGCCACCGTGCTGAACGCACCTTCGAGCATCGTGCCGCCGTACAGCTCGATGCCGGCGGCATCTGCGATCGCGGCCACGCGCTGCGCGGCGAACAGGCCCCCGCTCTGTTCGATCTTGATCGCGAACACATCGGCGCCGCCGTTCTTCGCGATCTCGAACGCGCTGTCCGGGCCTTGCAGGACTTCGTCGGCCATCAGCGCGACCGGGAAGCGGCGCATCAGTCGCGCGAGTGCCGCGGCGGACGCGACCGGCTGCTCGACCAGATCGCAGCCCGCGTCGGCCAGCGCCGGAATCGCCCAGGTGGCCTGGGTCTCGCTCCACGCCATGTTCACGTCGACGCGCACCGCGGCGCGCTCGCCGACCGCTCTCTTGATCTCGGCGACGTGCTTGATGTCGGTCTTCAGTTCCTTCGCGCCGATCTTCAGCTTGAAGACTTTGTGGCGGCGCACGTCGAGCATGTGCTCGGCTTCGGCGATGTCCTTCGCGGTATCGCCCGACGCGAGCGTCCACGCAACCGGCAGGCGCTCACGACGACGGCCGCCGAGCAGCTCGCTCACCGGCACGCCGAGACGTTTGCCTTGCGCGTCGAGCAGCGCGGTTTCGAGCGCGCTCTTCGAGAAATGATTGACCTTGACCAGCTTGCCGAGGTGCGCCATCAGCGACTGGATCTGCGTCGCGTCCTTGCCGATCATCGCCGGGGCGAAGTAGGCGTCGATCGCGAGCTTCATGGCTTCGGGGCTTTCCGGGCCATAGGCCATGCCGGCGATCGTGGTGCCTTCGCCAATCCCGACGATGCCGTCGCTGCAGTACACCTTGACCAGCATCAGCGTCTGCCCGTACATCGTGGCGACCGACAGCTTGTGAGGGCGGATCGTCGGCAGATCGACGAGGCGGGTTTCGATACGTTCGATGGTCGCTTGGGTCATGGCGGCTGCGGCGAGAAGTGAGTTCATTGGATGTTTTTATACCCTTCGCCCGTTTGGCCCGTCCAATACTTTTCCTGTCCTTTTTCATACCTGCAGGGTATGGTGAGGTCAGCAAGCCCGGCCTTTCTATGAATTTTGCATTGCACCATGCAGGTGGGGCATCGAAAAAGAGGCCGTTTTTGCGCCTGAAACATGACTTGGGTCAATGTTCGATGCATGCAGAGCATGTTGTGTAACCATCCGGATCGCGCAGTGAGTACTCCATCGTTTCGGACTGCGGTTCATGCGCGCGGGCAACACTCCCCCTACAACTCGCCGCGCGCGGCTAGCGCGGCGATGCGCTCGGCGGTGCGACACGCGATCGCCTGAATCGTCAGCGACGGATTCACGCCGCCGACGGTCGGAAACACCGAGCCGTCGCACACCCACAGGTTGCGGATGTCCCAACTGCGGCAGTCCGCGTCGACGACGCTCGTCGACGGATCGTCACCCATGCGCGCGGTGCCGTTCAGGTGGCAGGTGTCGTCGGTCTCGCGCCAGATCTCCTTGCCGCCGGCGGCCGCGAGCGCCTGCTCCATGAAGTCGAGCGAATGCGCGATGAGTCGCTTGTCGTTGTCGCACCATGAATAGGTGACGCGCGCGATCGGCAGCCCGTACTGGTCCTTCTCGTCGGCAAGCGTCACGCGGTTGCGCTGCTGCGGCAGCATCTCGCCGACGATCTTCAGCCCCGCCTGGTGGTTGTACTTGAGCATCTCCGCGCCGAGCGCGTCGCCCCACAAGCCGCGGCCATTCTGCACCGCGACCCATCCGTTCGGCAGCGGCCCCTGGCTCATGTAGCAGTAGCCGCCGAAAAAATCTTTGCCCTTGTCTTCGTAGTTCCAGTGCTCGGTGAGCGCGAGCGACGGCGGCCCCTTGTACCAGCGGATGTCTTCATCGAAGGTGCCGTAGACGGCTTGATTCGACTGCGCCATCAGGTATTTGCCCACGAGTCCCGAACTGTTCGCGAGTCCGTCGGGAAAGCGGCTGTTGGCCGACATCAGCAACAGGCGCGGCGTTTCGATCGCGTAGCCGGCCACCACCACGTGATTCGCGCGCTGGAATCGCCAGCGTCCTTCGCGCAGATATTCGACGCCGGTGGCGAGCCCCGCGTCGTTGGTGACGACGCGGCCGACCATCGCCAGATCGCGTACCTCGGCGCCGGCTCGCAGCGCACGCGGGATCCACGTGACGAGCGCGCTTTGCTTCGCGTTGGTCGCCCAGCCGGACACGCAAAAGCCGCGGTACACGCACGGATGCGCGCGGCCACGGGGCGCGGAGAGGGTCGCGAGCGGCGTCGGGCTCCAGCCGATGCCGAGCGCCTCGGCGCCGCGCGCGAGCACCAGCGCCGCCGCGTTCAGCTCATGCGCGCGATACGGATAGCGCGGCCGCTGCGGCCCCCACGGATAGTTCACCGGTCCGGAGATTTTCAGCGCGTCCTCGACCTCGCCGTAGTAGTGCCACATCTCGCGCCAGTCGAGCGGCCAGTCGGCGCCATAGCCGAGCACGCTGCGCGACTTGAACCACTCGGGCCGAAAACGCAGCGACACCATCGCGAAATGGACCGTGCTGCCGCCCACCGCCTTGCCGCTGTTGTTGTTGCCGAGCTTCAGCGGATTGTCGCCGTCGCAGATGCGCTCGTCGGTCCAGAACAGTTTTTCCTGATGCGCTTCGTCAGACGCGAACTCTTCGAGCGGACGCCACCACGCGCCGGCATCGAACGCGACGACCTTGAAGCCTTTTTCCGCAAGCCGGCACGCAAGCGTGCCACCGCCGGCGCCGGTGCCGACGATCGCGAAATCGACTTCCTCGCCGTCAGCGTACGCGCGCATCGGCACCCAGCCGCCGCGCTGGAACACATCGGGTGCGCGGCCGTCCTTGCCGCGCGGCCGTTGCTGCGCGTCATCGGACACGGCGGTTCTCCTTCGCGGCCTGCTCATGGGTGTCGGGCGTCGCTTCGACCGCCTCCCACGGATCGCGGCGATTCAAGTACATGCGCACATAGCCGCGCGGATTCGCCGGGCCGCCGAAGCCGATCTCGCTCCACGCGTGCGGGTGCGAGTAGTAGAGGCCGCAGATGTCGTGCAGCACGCGCTCGCCGAAGAACAGCTTCGACGGCATGCCGCGCCACGCGGGGTTCGTCAGTTCGCCGCGCTGCATCTCGCCGAGCAGCGCGATCTGCGTGTCCTCCGCGAGGCTCGCGAACGGCAGGCCGCCGCGCTCGCGGCACTCGGCATCGAGCGCGGCGAGGCCGATGCGCCAGGCGTCGCGCATCGGCGGCAAACGGGCGTCGCGGTAGCCGTCGTTGCCATTGCCGGCGAGCCGCGCGTCGAGCAGCGCGGCGAGCGGCACCACCGGTTGCGCATTCGCTTGCGGCACGATGCGGGCGCACAGCGACGTGACCGCGAGCCATTCGACCGCGTTGAAAAAGCGCGGCTCAAGCGGTGTCGCGAGGCGCTCGGCGATCACCGCGCGGGTGTGCGCGTCCCACGACGGCGTCGTGCGTTTGTCGAGCACGTCGTAGCCGGGATAGCGGGTGGTTCGGGTCGAGCGTGGTCGGTTCGTCATTTTTCAGTCTCCCGCAGACGCAGTGCGGCGAGCCCGGCGAGCGCCAGCGCGGAAAAGCTCGGCGGCGCGGGCAGCGGCGGCCCGTCGAACAGATTCTGGCTCCAGTTGCGCCAGCCGCCCTGGCGACGCGCGATCCCGCGCGCGTGAAAACCCGCGCCGACAAAGCCGAGCACGGTCGTGATGCGTAACCAGAGCCGCGTGTACCAACGCTCGCGCGGAGCGGACAGCGCGGCATGCGCGAGCAGCGCGGCGGTGATGGGCGGAATGCTGACCGGCGCGTACATCGCGCGATGCTGAAACGCGCCACGAAAATGCAGCAGCGCGGCCTCCCCCACCGTGCCGACGAGACCCGCCGCGACCAGCAGACCGAGCGCCTGACCGGCCGGCATGCCGAGCAGTTGCGGGTCGTCCGCGGGCTCGTCGCGCAAGCGTTCGGCGACCGCACCGAGCGCGCCTGACAGCAGCAACGCGCTCGGCGCGCCGAGCGGTGCCGCGTGAAACAGGTTGTTCCAACTCCAGCCGCCCGGCCGGTTCATCACGTTGTGGAAATGGAAGCCCGTGCCGGCGATGGCCGTCGCCGCCGCGGTCAGATAGATCGCATGGCGCGCGCGATGCGTCTGGCCGCGACGATCCGCGCCACCATGCAGGCCCGCGGCGAGCGACAGACTCGCGCTGACGAGTGGCGTGAACATCGCGGGGTTGTCGAACGAGCCGCGGTAATGCTCCATCGCGCTGTCGGCGAGCACCGACAGCGCGAGCAGCGCGGAGCTGTGGTTGAAGGTGCGGGCCGCTTCGACGTGTGCCTCCACCTTGGCGGTGGGTTCGCTCGCGTGCACGCGCGCCGGCGCGCGCTGATGGCTGCGGGCGGCACACGTCGGGAACGTCACGGATGCCCGACGCTCATGGTGTTGCGGGCCGCTCTCACGCCGTTCGCGGTGCGACTCAGGTCTTCCCGCGCCGCGCGCGGCCAACGCCGCGACGGCCGTCACGGCCGCCGCCGTGTACAGCAATCCGGTAAGCGCGAAGAGCCCATCGATATCGGTTCCTTGTCGTGGCCTGCTTTATTTGATGAGGTAACGCTCGGCGTCACCATGCTTGAACTCGAGCCCGCAACCGGGCCGCGACAGATCCGGCTCCATCTGGCCGTCGCGCAAACGCGGCGCACCGTCGAACAGCATGGCTTCGATCCGGACGTGGTCATGGAACCACTCCTGATGGCGCAAGCGCGGCGCCGCGCACGCGACGTGCAGATGCAACGCCGGTGCGCAATGCGCGGACAGCGGCACGTGATACGCGTCGCACAGCGCGGCGGCCTGCAGAAAACCGGTGATGCCGCCGCAACGGCTCGCGTCGGCCTGCAGCACGTCGACGGCCCCCGCCGCGAGCAGGTGGCGGAAGTCGTCGAGCGTGTAGCCGTATTCGCCGGCGGCGATCTCCATGCCGGCCGGCACGCGCTCGCGTACGCCGCGCAGGCCCGCTTCGTCGTCCGAAGACACGGGCTCCTCGAACCAGCTCACCTGGTGCTCGGCGAAACGTTGCGCGTAGTACAGCGCCCGTTGCGGCGTGAACGCGCCGTTCGCGTCGACGAACAGGCCCGCGCCGCCGATCGCCGCGCGCGCCGCCGCGACGCGCGCCGGGTCCTTGTCCGGCTCGCTGCCGATTTTCATCTTTACCCACCGGCAGCCGTCCTGCGCGACCCAGCCGGCGAACTGCTGCTGCAAGCGCTGGTTCGTATACGTGGTGAAGCCGCCGCTGCCGTAAGCCGGCACGGCCGGGCGCAACGCGCCGAGCAGCCTGACGAGCGGCACGCCGAGCAGCTTCGCCTTCAGGTCCCACAGCGCGCAGTCGATTGCCGAAATGGCTGTCGCGGCCAGTCCCGCGCGGCCGAGATTGCGCACCTGGCGTTGCAACCGTTGCCAATGCGCGCCGACGTCCAATCCGTCGTGATTCAGCACGCAGGCGGCGAGCGCGCCCTGGATCAGCGCGACGATGCAAGCATCGCTGTACGTGTAGCCGATGCCGGTGTCGCCGCCCGCGTCGATCTCGACGACGACCAGCGTGGTCGCGTCCCACGCGAACGTGCCGTCGGCCTCCGGCGCGTCGGTCGGAATGCGGTACGCGCTCGCGCGCAGCGCGCTCACGGGCGCTTGCGACGAGCCCCCGCTCGTGGCGCCGCGCTTCATCGACGCGCTCCTTGCGCGCACGCGTTACGCCCTTCATTGATGCAACAGCCGACGGTTCCCGACATTCCGGTCTCCGGGTGGTAGTGAGACGAAACTGCCTGCTGCGCCGCAAGTACCGTTCCGCACTATTGCCATCCGTAAAGCGGGCCGCGCTGGAGCATACTTCGCGTTGCCGCCAACGCCAGTCGCGCGCTCGCCCACCGTTTCGACGAGCATGGCAACCCCGCCCGGCTCGTCACAGTCGGCCAAACGGCCTATGTCGTCTGGCGGAGGCGACTTGGGCCCGCGCGTGGCGTAAAATACGCGCTTTCCCGAAAAACTCGCCAACATGACGCTCGCCTCCACCCAAGAGATCATTGCCGAACTGAAAGCCGGCCGGATGGTGATCCTCGTCGACGAAGAAGACCGCGAGAACGAGGGCGACCTCGTGATCGCCGCCGAGTTTGTCACTCCGGAAGCGATCAATTTCATGGCTCGCTACGGCCGCGGCCTGATCTGCCTGACGCTGACCCAGGATCGCTGCAAGCAGCTGAACCTGCCGCTGATGACCTACCGCAACGGCACGCAGTACGGCACCGCGTTCACGGTCAGCATCGAAGCGGCCGAAGGCGTGACGACCGGCATCTCGGCAGCCGACCGGGCCCGCACGATCGCGGCCGCGGTCGCGCCGGACGCGAAAGCCGAGCACATCGTGCAGCCGGGTCATATCTTCCCGATCATGGCCCAGCCGGGCGGCGTGCTGGTGCGCGCCGGCCATACCGAGGCCGGCTGCGACTTCACGAGGCTCGCGGGCCTCACGCCTGCCGCGGTGATCTGCGAAGTGATCAAGGACGACGGCACGATGGCGCGTCTGCCGGACCTGCTCGAGTTCGGCAAGGAGCACGGCCTGAAGACCGGCACGATCGCCGATCTGATTCACTATCGCAGCCGCACCGAGTCGATCGTCGAGCGTGTTTGCGAACGTACGATGCAAACCGCGCACGGCGCGTTCCGCGCGGTCATGTATCTCGATCAGCCGAGCGGCCAGCCGCACATCGCGCTAGTGCGCGGCACGCCGATGCCCGATCGCGACACGCCGGTGCGCGTGCACGAGCCGCTGTCGGTGCTGGATCTGCTCGAAGTCGGCGAATCCACCCATTCGTGGACGCTGGACGCGGCCATCCAGGAAATCGCAGAACGCGATCTCGGCGTGGTCGTACTGCTGAACTGCGGCGACTCGAAAGACCATCTGATCGACGTCTTCAAGGCGTTCGACTCGAAGGAAAAAGCGGACGCGCTGAAGCGCCGGCCGGTCGACTTCAAGACCTACGGCATCGGCGCGCAGATTCTGCGCGAACTCGGCGTCGGCAAGATGCAGGTGCTGTCGAACCCACGCAAGCTCGGCAGCATGTCGGGTTATGGTCTCGAAGTCACGGGCTTCATTCCGATGCCCGGCAGCAAAACGCAAGCCCCACAACTCTGATCCGGCCACTCACGCGCCTCGCGCCCACTCAAACACTACGGAATTCATATGGAAATCGGACAATACCAACCGAATCTCGACGGCGACGGACTGCGCATCGGCATCGTCCAGGCGCGCTTTAACGAACCCGTCTGTAACGGCCTCGCCGACTCCTGCATCGAAGAACTCGAACGCCTCGGCGTGACCGGCGAAGACGTGCTGCTCGTCACGGTGCCGGGCGCGCTGGAAATCCCGCTCGCGCTGCAAAAGCTCGCCGAAAGCGCGCAATTCGACGCGCTGATCGCGCTCGGCGCGGTGATCCGCGGCGAGACCTACCACTTCGAGCTGGTTTCGAACGAAAGCGGCGCGGGCATCACGCGCATCGGCCTCGACTTCGGCATTCCGGTCGCGAACGCGGTGCTTACCACCGAGAACGACGAGCAAGCCGTCGCGCGCATGACCGAGAAGGGTCGCGACGCCGCGCGCGTGGCTGTCGAAATGGCGAACCTCGCGGTCGCGCTCGAGCAGCTCGGCGGCGATGACGACGAAGATGAAGACGAAGATGACGAGGAAGAGGCATGAAGAGCGCACGCCGACGCTCCCGCGAACTGGCTACGCAGGGGCTTTACCAGTGGCTGCTGTCGGGCTCGCCCGGCGGTGAGATCGACGCGCAACTGCGCGGCGCGCAAGGTTACGACAAGGCCGATCACGAGCACCTGGACGCGATCCTGCATGGCGTGATGCGCGATTCCGAAGCACTTTCCGCCGCGATCGCGCCGTGCCTCGACCGTCCGATCGATCAACTGTCGCCGGTCGAACGCGCGGTGCTGCTGGTCGCCGCGTTCGAACTGAAGAATCACGTCGACATTCCGTATCGCGTGGTCATCAACGAAGCAGTCGAGCTGACCAAGACGTTCGGCGGCTCGGACGGCTACAAGTACGTGAACGGCGTGCTCGACAAGCTCTCGGCGCAACTGCGCGCCACCGAGACGCAGGCGGCTCGCAAGAGCTGAGCGCGGCGCCGGTGGGGCCATGCCGCGCATCGGCTCCCTGCCACGTCGCACTGCACAGGGCGAAGCACCTCGATCGCCCGCAAGGACGGCGCTGCGCGCATCGATGAACGCATCATTTGATGGGTAGGCGCCGTTCTGCTTCTGAACTGGACTGACCGTATGAACTCCGTGACCGAACCTCTCGTGCGGCTTGCCGCGCGCGTCGATGCCATCCAGCCTTTCTATGTGATGGAACTGGCCAAGGAGGCCGTGCTGCTCGAACGCGCGGGGCGCGACATCATTCACATGGGCATCGGCGAGCCGGATTTCACGGCGCCCGAGCCGGTCATCGAGGCGGCCGCGAGCGCGCTGCGCCGCGGCGTCACGCAGTACACCAGCGCGCTCGGCGTGCACGCGCTGCGCGATGCGATTTCCGCGCATTACGCCGAGTTCTACGGCATCGACGTCGATCCGGCGCGGATCGTGGTGACCGCGGGTGCATCGGCCGCGCTCTTGCTGGCGTGCGCGGCGCTCGTCGATCGCGACGACGAAGTATTGATGCCCGACCCGTGCTATCCGTGCAACCGCCATTTCGTGATCGCCGCCGAAGGCAAGCCGGTGATGGTGCCGAGCGGGCCGGCCGAGCGCTTCCAGCTGACCGCCGCCGACGTCGAACGCCTGTGGGGCGAGCGCACCCGCGGCGTGCTGCTCGCGTCCCCGTCGAATCCGACCGGCACGTCGATCGAGCCGGCCGAACTCGAGCGCATCGTCAAGGCCGTGCGCGCGCGCGGCGGCTTCACGATCGTCGACGAGATCTACCAGGGCCTCAGCTACGACGCCAAGCCGGTGTCGGCGCTGTCGTTCGGCGACGACGTGGTCACCGTCAACAGCTTCTCGAAGTACTTCAACATGACCGGCTGGCGCCTCGGCTGGCTCGTCGTGCCGCCCGCGATGGTCAGCGCGTTCGAAAAGCTCGCGCAGAATCTGTTCATCTGCGCGTCGGCGCTCGCGCAGCACGCGGCGCTCGCCTGTTTCGAGCCGGAGACAATCGCGATCTACGAAGCGCGGCGCCTCGAATTCAAGCGACGCCGCGACTTCATCGCGCCGGCGCTCGAATCGCTCGGCTTCTCCGTGCCAGTGATGCCGGACGGCGCGTTCTACGTGTACGCAGACTGCCGTGGCGTCGCGCATCCGGCGGCCGGCGACAGCGCGGCGCTCACGAAGGCGATGCTGCACGATGCCGGGGTCGTGCTGGTGCCGGGCATGGACTTCGGCACGCACGCGCCGAAGGACTACATCCGGCTGTCGTATGCGACCGCGTATCCAAAGCTCGAAGAGGCGGTCGAGCGGCTGGCAAAGCTGTTCGGGCGGCATTGACGCAACGGGATTGATTCGGCAGCAACCGGCCTGCCAGACGCAAAAAAGGACACCCGAGGGTGTCCTTGTTTTCATGCGGCACGGCAACGTCTAACTCAAGCCCCCAGCTCCGAGGCCGACGCCACGTGGCGCGTCGTCGAATTGGCGCTCGCGTCGTCCTGATCGGCCGGCTGCGTGTGCTCCGCCGACGTCGCCGGGCTCAGCGCGTGACCGCCTTGCAGCGTCACCTGAACGCGCTTGCCGTTGCCACCGCTCGTCGCCGCGACTGGCGCCGGCGTGGCCGACGCGGTCAGCACCGGAGCCTGCGGCGCATTGATCGGCACCTTACGGCCGCGAGCGACGTCGCGCAGACGACCGCGCTCGGCCATCACCTTCGCGCCGTAGCCGCCGTCATCCGGCGTGGTCGAGCCGACGTACAGACGCAGGCCGCCCGGCAGCGAGCCGCCACGCGCGATGCAATCCTTCAGCACGAGCGCGCCGACCTTGATGTTCGCGAGCGGTTCGAGCGCCGCGCTTTGGCCGCCGAAATACTGGAATTTGTCCGAATGCACCTTCGACATCACCTGCATAAGGCCCTGCGCGCCCACGCCGCTCTCGGCGTACGGATTGAAGCCCGATTCGATCGCCATCACTGACAGCAGCAGCAGCGGATCGAGGCCGACTTCGCGGCCGGTGTCGAACGCGGCTTTTACGAGCTCGCCGACGGGCTCCTGAGCGACGCGATAACGCCGCGCGAGGTACGACGCGACCAGGTCCTGCTCGTGGCTCGACACGAGCACGCGGTCATCGCGTGCATCGGCGGACACGCGCTGCTGCGGAATCAGACGTGCGAGCGCGCTGACGCCCTGCATCGTGCGTGGATCGAGGCCGTTGAGCGCGGCGGCGCTCGCGCCCGACGTGCCGGCGCCGTCGAACGCGCCGTCGAAGCTGGTGGTGGCCGCGGTGAGGGTCATGCTGCCGTCGTTCGAGCCATCGGTGGGACTCGGCGTGGTCAGCGTGTTCGGTGAATTGGCCGACAGCGATTCGTCGGAGGATGCGTCGGCGTTTCTGGTCGGTCCGATGGCGGGCAGCGGATTGCCTTGCAGCAGGCGGGCGGGGCCCGCTTGCACGGCGGCGGAAATGACCGGCATCAGACGCGCGGCGAGCGCGCCGCGCCAGGTCGGCATCAGCCACAGTGCGAGAGCCAGCACCACGGCGATCCCGCCGACAATGCTGAACAGGTGATGACTCAGTCGCGTCCCGCTGCGCAGCGCACCGCGCACAACCTGCGCAATACGCTCATCGGGACGCCACGATAACCAGGCGTTCATTCAGATCTCCCATCTTGCATGATCCGCGAACTCCGCCGGGACAAATCAGGCGGTACAGTGCGCTCGCAGAGTCAAGACATCGCGTGCTCTCTGGTTGGGCAGCAGCGACGTCGGGAAAACGGCAACAAATACCGTTTGGGGAGCCATCTCAAAAACAGCCCACACATACTCGATGTGTATCGGGCTTGGCTCCCACGCGAAAAACCAGCGTTGGTGGACGCTGGTGAGGGACTTCAACAATGCCGTTCTACCCCGCAAGGAAGCAAAACGGTGACGCGTTGCGTCTGAGGACCGGGGGCGACGGTAAAAAGGTTAACGCCCTGCAACCAATGTGGACGGATTCTATGCACGGTTTTATAGATCGTCAACACTATAGAATCCAAGAATTATAACTATTTGTAATTATGAACAGTGTTCAGTCACCCGAGAACCGCGCTCAATGCGCGTTTCGGGCGATCCGACCCTGGCTGTTTGGACTACACGATTTGGTTGATCTACGTGCGGTGGCTAACGCAGGTAAAATCGACAATCATTTTTTGCGTCAGATAGGTACCAACGCCGTTCCTCCTGCCCTCCCCGTCCTATGCGCCGTGCATGCGGCCCTGAACCGTCACAGATGAAATACAAGGACTTACGCGATTTCATCGGCCGCCTCGAGGCGATCGGTGAATTGCGCCGAATTTCGCAAAAAGTGTCGCCGAATCTCGAAATGACCGAACTTTGCGACCGTGTGCTCCGCGCGGGCGGCCCGGCTCTGTTGTTCGAGAACACCGAGCGGCACGCGTTCCCGGTGCTCGGCAATCTGTTCGGCACGCCGCGCCGCGTCGCGCTTGGCATGGGCATCGATGCCGAAGCGGGCGCGGGCGACCAGGCGGCGCTCGAATCGCTGCGCGATGTCGGTCGGCTACTCTCCGCGTTGAAGGAACCCGAGCCGCCGAAAGGGCTCAAGGACGCCGGCAAGCTGCTGTCGCTAGCGAAGGCCGTGTGGGACATGGCGCCGAAGACGGTCAACGCACCGCCCTGCCAGGAAATCGTCTGGGAAGGCAATGACGTCGACCTTGCCAAATTGCCCATTCAGACCTGCTGGCCCGGCGATGCCGGGCCGTTGATCACCTGGGGTCTGACCGTCACGAAAGGGCCGAACAAGAGTCGACAAAACCTGGGTATCTATCGCCAGCAACTGATCGGGCGTAACAAGCTGATCATGCGCTGGCTGGCGCATCGCGGCGGCGCGCTCGATTTTCGTGAGTTCGCGCTGAAAAATCCCGGCAAGCCGTATCCGGTGGCCGTCGTGCTCGGTGCGGACCCGGCGACGATTCTCGGCGCGGTCACGCCGGTACCCGACACGCTGTCCGAATACCAGTTCGCCGGCCTGCTGCGCGGCGGGCGCACCGAGCTCGCGAAATGCGTCACACCGGGCGTCGACGGTCTGCAGGTCCCCGCGCGCGCCGAGATCGTGCTCGAGGGCTTCATCTATCCGCAGGAAGGCGCACCCTCGCCCGCCCCGGCCGGCGCTCCGCCGCGTCCGTCGAAGGGTGCGTCGGCCACGTATGAACACGCGCTCGAAGGCCCGTATGGCGATCACACCGGCTACTACAACGAACAGGAGTGGTTCCCGGTCTTCACGGTCGAGCGCATCACGATGCGCCGCGACGCGATCTATCACTCCACCTACACCGGCAGACCGCCCGACGAGCCGGCGGTGCTCGGCGTCGCGCTGAACGAAGTGTTCGTACCGCTGCTGCAGAAGCAGTTCACCGAGATCACGGACTTCTATCTGCCGCCCGAAGGCTGCAGTTACCGCATGGCGATCGTGCAAATGAAGAAGAGCTACCCCGGCCACGCGAAACGCGTGATGTTCGGCGTGTGGAGCTTCCTGCGGCAGTTCATGTATACGAAGTTCATCGTCGTCGTCGATGAGGACGTCAATATCCGGGACTGGAAGGAAGTGATCTGGGCGATCACCACGCGAGTGGACCCGACGCGCGACACGGTGCTCGTCGACCGCACGCCGATCGACTATCTCGATTTCGCGTCGCCGGTAGCCGGCCTCGGCTCGAAGATGGGGCTCGACGCAACCAACAAGTGGCCGGGCGAAACCGACCGCGAATGGGGCCGCCCGATCATGATGGACGACGCGGTCAAACAGCGTATCGATAGCTTGTGGAACGAGTTGGGCCTCGGCCTGTAACGCGCGCGGGACAACACAATCAATAACGGATGGAGCGCTCGCGCGGATGCACGCTTTTTCAATGATGTCGGACGGCTTTTTTCTGTCCTTGTCGCTGTGCCTCGATATCGGTCTCGTCAACGTCGCGGTCATTTCGCTGACGCTGTCGCACGGCTTTCGGCCGGGCTTCTGGCTCGGCCTCGGCTCGTGCGTCGGCGATCTCATTTACGCGACGCTCGCGCTCGCGGGCATGGCCGCGCTGCTGCAGTTCGAATCGGTGCGCTGGGTCGTATGGATCGGCGGCGCGGCGATCCTCCTGTTTCTCACCTGGAAAATGGCGCGTGAAGCGATGTTCCCGGCCACGGCGCAAGCTGTTGCCGGCGAAGGCGACGCGGCTGCGCCGCATCAGTCTGCATGGCGCGGGTTTCTGCGCGGCGTGCTGCTCGCGGTGTCGTCGCCGTCGGCGATCCTGTGGTTCGCGGCGGTCGGCGGCGCGCTGATCGCGAAGGCCGGCGCAACGAGCCCGACAACCGCGCTGATCTTCCTCGGCGGATTCTTTCTGGGCGGCCTGTGCTGGACGCTTTTCATCTGCGGGCTCGGCAGCCAGGGACGCAAGCGCGCGGGCGCCGGTCTGCTGCGCGCGTGTCACGTTCTGTCGGCGCTGCTGTTCGCCTTCATACAGCGTGATCGTCAACGGGTATCGGGATCTGATCGTGCAGAGCACCGCGCAAGTGGCAAGCTGAAGCGGCTCGCGAACAAAAAAACGGCTCGCATCGGCGAGCCGTTTTTCTTCATGCGACTCGACGTGAGCCGCTCATGCGAGGTACTGCGCGAGCTTCGGCAGATCGACATTGCCACCGCTCACCACCACGCCGACGCGCTTGCCCTTCACCGGCACGACGCCGTTCAGCACCGCCGCCGCCGCGAGACAACCAGTCGGTTCGACGACGATCTTCATGCGCTGCGCGAAAAAGCGCATCGTCTCGATCAGTTGCGCATCGCTGACCGTTTCGATTCGCGCGACCAGCTGGCGGATGACCGCGAACGTGTAGTGGCCCAGATGCGTCGAGGCGGCGCCATCGGCAATCGTGCGCGGCGCGTCGATATGAACGATCTCGCCGCGTGCGAGCGACTGCTGGCCGTCGTTGCCCGCCTCGGGCTCGATGCCGATCACCGCGCAGGCCGGGCTCAGCGCGGCCGCCGACAATGCGCTGCCACTGATCAACCCGCCGCCGCCAAGGCACACGAACAACATGTCGAGCGGACCGGTTTCGTCGATCAGTTCTTTGACCGCGGTGCCCTGGCCGGCGATCACGTGCGGATGATCGTACGGCGGGATCAGCGTCATGCCGCGCTCTTCGGCGAGCCGGCGGCCGATTTCCTCGCGATTTTCCTTGTAGCGGTCGTAGGTGATCACTTCGCCGCCGTAGCCTTTGGTCGCGGCGACCTTGGCCTCAGGTGCGTCGTGCGGCATCACGATCGTCGCGTGAATGCCGGCGAGGCGCGCCGACAGCGCGATCGCCTGCGCGTGATTGCCCGACGAATAGGTCAGCACGCCCGCCTTGCGCTGCTCCGCGTCGAAATGCGAAATCGCGTTGTACGCGCCGCGGAACTTGAACGCGCCCATGCGCTGGAAGTTTTCGCACTTGAAGAACACCGACGCGCCAGTGCGCTCGTCGAACGTGCTCGACGTCAGAACGGGGGTGCGGTGCGCGACGCCTTCGAGACGCGCCGCGGCGTCGAGGACGTCATCGAAGGTGGGAGCGGGAAGCGCTTGCATCGGCGAAACTCTCCTGGAGCGGTGGCGAAGCAACCATTCTCCCAGCTTCCTCGATGCTTTGGAACGGCGCTCGCGCGAGCGCGCGACACCAGCCAGGAACGCTGCGGAAAGCAAAAACCAGCGACACAAAAAGAAACGACGTAACCCGGCACAAGCCGGCGTTACGCCGTCGACGTTCCCACGCGCGTCAAGCGCGCCCGCACTTCTTAATGACGATAGTACGAGTGCCCGTAGCCGCGATAGTAGCCATGGTAGCCGTGGTAGTAGCCACGATAGTAAGGGCGGCCATAGCCGTAATAGCCTCCGACCACCACCGGAGCCGGTGCGAACACAACCGGCGGCGCGTACACCGGCGGAGGCGGCGGGGCGTAATAGACAGGCGGCGGCGCCGCATAGACCGGATAGGCCGGCGCGATCGGCACCCCAAGGCCGATACCGACGGAAACACCTGCCTCAGCGGCCCCGGCAAGTCCCAAGCCGAGTGCGGCTGCAACGACAAACGGAACGATCTTTTTCACTTCTATTCTCCTAGCGCGGCCTGCCAAGGTCGCCGACTGCGCATGCCTCGCATGCTGCGAAACCAATGTATCCAAAAAGCCCCGGCCGAAATGTTCGCATTTGTTGCAAATTGCAAGGGCGAGCCGAAGCGTTTTGCCGAGCGCGGCGTGAGCGCGCCTACGTGCCGCCGCGACCTGAGCCAAATCAGCCGGGAATCAAGGGGTTGCACGCGGGCGACGGGCCGCGCGTCACAGGTCGGATCGAGCGCGGGGGTTTGAGTTCGCGCATCGGTAATCTTTAATTACAAATTCGCTTCAATCCTGACAGCCGGAAGAAAATTCCCAACAAAAAATGCCCGGCTCAATTGCTCGAGGCCGGGCATTTTGTCACCTGCGAAGGACTGCGCGACTAGCCGACCTTCACGTACACGAATTCGCGGGACACGTTGGGCGGCACGTATGCGCCGCTGATCCGCACGCGCGGCGTAAGGCGCTTTCTCTGATCCCACCAGCGACGGCGCTGGGCGCGCGTCAGGAACCGCAAGTGCTTTCGGTAAGAAAAAATACTCATCTCGACCCTCCCGAATTTCTGACTGCGAACGAAGTACGGAAAATACGACTGCCAAACCGGCTCGTCGACCACTGTTCCTGTCACGTACGATTGTGAGCAGTTTTCACAACCGTGGGCGTCACGCCACCCGATGACCGACCGTTGGCGCCATATCGCCCGCAAACTTATCCGACGACCGCTGTCGAACCGTGCAAGGGGCCGGATCGCGGCCACGCTTCGCCGGATGCGAGATACTGCTGCTTTCCCGTTCACACGATCCGTCTGGAGCAGGTGACCATGTCCCAGTCTTCCTTGCCGCGCGTCGGCTTCATCGGCGCGGGGCGGCTCGCGCGTTGTCTCGCGCTCGCGTTTGCGCGCGCCGGCTATCCGGTCACCGCGGTGGCGAGCCGCTCAGCCGATTCCGCGCGCTGGCTCGCCGACCAGATCGCACACTGCGCGGCCACTGACGACCCGCAACAGGTCGTCGACGCCGCCGATATCGTTTTTTTAGCCGTTCCTGACGACAGCATCGGTACGACAGCGCACACACTCCGCTTTGGAGGCAATGCGGCAAGCCACCCCGGCAAAGCGCTCGTGCACTGCAGCGGCGCCTCGCCGGTCGAACTGCTCGCGCCAGCGCGCGATCAGGGCGCGGCGATCGGCGGCTTTCATCCGTTGTATCTATTTAGCGGCGAGCTCGCCGATCTCGAGCGTATCGTTGGCTGCTCGGTGACGATCGAAGCCGACGGCGAACTGAAGGAGACGCTGACCGCGCTCGCGCTCGCGCTGCGCTGCCATCCGCTGTCGATTCCGCCGGGCGGCCGCATGCTGTATCACGCCGCCGCGCACTACGCGGCGAGCTTCGCGCTCTGCAGCCTCGCCGAATGCGTGGCGTTGTGGCGCACGCTCGGCTTCGCCGAAGACGACGCGCTGCGCGCGCTGCTGCCGATGCTCGCCGGCACGATCGAAACCGCGCGCGACAAAGGCCTGCCGAACGCGCTCGCGGGGCCGGTATCGCGCGGCGACACGGGTGTCGTCGAGAAGCAGCTAACGCTGCTCGAAGGCCTCGGCGGCGACCATGCCGCGCTGTATGGTCTGCTGACGCGCCGCGCGGTCAACCTGGCCCGACGTCGCGCAACGCCGGCCGCGACGATTGAAGCGATCTCCGAAGCTGTGGAAGAATCGCTGGGCCGCTCGCTGAATCAGGCCGCGGCAGGTGCAAGCGTCAAGTAAGCCGTGATAATGTGACGTCCGGTACGCCGGGCCAACCACGCGACGACCCGCGCCGCGCTTCGGGACCAACAGACGAGAACGCACAATGATCAAGGTCAGCATCCTCTACCCGTACCGGGAAAACGGCCGCTTCGACATGGACTACTACTGCGCGACCCATATGCCGCTCGCGGCGAAGCTGTTCGGGCCGGCGCTGAAAGGCTGGTCGGTCGACGCGGGCCTGAACGCCGGGCCGCCCGGCACGCCACCGCCTTACGTGGCCGCGGGACACTTCCTGTTCGATGGCGCGGACGACTTCTATAAAGTGTTCAAGCCCGCGTCCGAGCAACTATTAGCGGATATCCCGAACTACACCGACGGCGGCAACGGCACGATCCTGGTCAGCGAGGTCCGGATTTCCGTGTGATGCCGGACAGACAGCCATCGGGAGGCGGCGCGCAATGACGTCGAACCTCCGGTTGGCTAACCGGGTAAATCCAGAAAACCGCCGGCACGCACCGATCGGGCGACGCCGGCAGCCCGCGGCCGGTCGGCGGCCGTCATCAGAAGCATAAGGACACGAGATGTTTGGCGATATCGCCCGTTTTCTGCTCAATACCGTTTTCACGCTGTTTGGCGCCGCGCTGCTGTTGCGGGCGTGGCTGCAGGTTGTGCGCCTGCCGCCGTACAACCCGGTCTCGAACGCCGTGCTGCAGGCGACCAACTGGATCGTGCTGCCGCTGCGGCGCATCCTGCCGAGCACGCGCAACATCGACTGGGCGAGCGTGGTCGCGACGCTGATCGCCGCGATCATCTACGTCGTCCTGATGATCGTGCTGACGGGCGCGGATCCGCTGACGCTCGTGCCGACGCTGCTGATCGTCGCGGTACTCACCGCGATCAAGTGGGCGCTCAATCTGATCATCTGGATGACGATCCTGATGGCGCTGCTGTCGTGGCTCAATCCGCGTTCGCCCGCGATGCCGATTCTGTATCAGCTAACCGCGCCGTTTCTGAATCCGTTGCGTCGCGTGCTGCCGAAATTCGGCGGCATCGATCTGTCGCCGATCCTGCTGTTCGTGATCGTGCAGGTGCTGCAGATGGTCGTCACGCGCGCGGCGGTTCAGCTGACTTATTTTGTGATCTGAGCTGATTGCGCGGGAAAGTTGGGCTGACGCGCGGCGGCCGCTTGACTCGGCGCCGGCTTCTACACGGCTGCCGCGAAACCGCGGCTCTCCCCCGTCCGGAACACCGACACCGTCTGCTTCATCTTGCGCGCCTGCGTCTCAAGCGATTGCGCGGCCGCCGCGGCCTGTTCGACGAGCGCCGCGTTCCGCTGCGTGGTCTCGTCCATCTGCGTGACGGCCTGGCCGACCTGGTGAATGCTGCGGTTCTGCTCTTCGGAGGCCGTTGCGATCTCGCTGACGATATCCGACACGCGATGAATCGCGGCCTTGATATCCGCCATCGTCGTGCTGACTTCGGCTACCTGCTGCGTGCCGCCTTCGATGATCGCGACCGACGTCGTGATCATCTCCTTGATCTCCTTGGCCGCGCTCGCCGAGCGCTGCGCGAGGTTGCGCACCTCGCTCGCGACCACCGCGAAACCGCGCCCCTGCTCGCCCGCGCGCGCGGCCTCGACCGCCGCGTTCAACGCGAGAATATTGGTTTGGAACGCGATGCCCTCGATCACGCCGGTGATCTCCGAGATCTTCGTCGAACTGCCGCTGATATCACCGATGGTGCGCACCATGCCCTCGACGGCAGTGTTGCCGGTGTTGGCGACCTGTGCCGCCTCAGTCGCGAGCGCGCTCGCGTTGCGCGCGTTGTCGCTGTTGCGGGTCACGGTCTGCGTCAATTCCGACATGCTCGCCGCGGTCTGTTCGAGCGAAGCGGCCTGCTCTTCGGTGCGAGCGGACAGATCGATGTTGCCGCTCGCGATCTGCTGCGAAGCGATGCTGACCGACTCGGCGCTTTCGCGAATCGAACCGATCGTCGCCGCGAGACGCTCCTGCATGTGCGCGACCGCGCGCAAGATGCTGCCGTCGTCGGCGGCGCCGGTGTGCAGTCGCTGGCTCAAGTCGCCGCCCGCGATCTGCTCGACGACCTTCGCGACTTCGGCCGGTTCGCCGCCGATCTGCCGCACGACCGCGCGCGTCACCAGCAGCCCCAGGCCGATCGCAACCGCGACGCCGACGACCGCGCAGCTCGCGATCCACCACGTCACCGAGCGAACCATCTCGACGCCGTTCGCGACACGCTGTCTGGCCAACTCATCCCGCACGTCGGACAGCTTGATCATCAGCGTGCGCAGCTTGACGTGCAGCGGGTCGGTGGTCGATTTGAGCTCGGCGAGCGCGCCGGTCTGATCGCCCTGATCGGCCAGCGCCATCACCTTCGCGACCGAACTCATATAGGCCGGATAGGCGGCGTCGAAGTCGTTCAGCAATTGCTTCTGCGCGTCGGTGGTCGCGTGCTTGCGCTCGTAGTCGAATGCCGACAGGATCGCCGCTTCACCGCCGTGATTCAGGCGCGCCGTATCGGCGCGGCCTGCCGGCTCCGGATTCAGGATGTACGAATAGAGGCGCCGGAAGTGCGAAGCGGCCTGCCACGCGGCGGTGCCGTCGTCGCGCACAGGCACGAATTCGCGGTCGTACATTTCGGTTTGCATCGTCGCGACTTCGCGCACCTTCAGCACACCGACCGTGCCGACGATGGCCGTTACGAACGCGCACAGCATCAACGAGCCGACAAGCTTCTGGCTCAGTTTCAGATTGGAAAGCCACTGCATCTTGGGAAAATCTCTTGGTCGGGATGGGAAGCGCCGGGTTCGTGCCGGCTTGCGGGTGCGCAAGCGCACGGTGTTGGGCAGTATTCGGGTTAACGGCGGGCGCAGACACAGTCTGAAGGCTCGCGCCGTTCGAACCGCAGAAGCGAAAAGACGGGTCGACTGCTCGTGCGCGCGAGCCATACCCCTGCCCAAACGGCCCAAAAGCCTGTAAAATCGTGAGTTCTGCGGGCGTCGTATAATGGTAATACCCTAGCTTCCCAAGCTAGAGCCGTGGGTTCGATTCCCATCGCCCGCTCCAGTTTCCCGCTGAGTGTTCAGCGGAATCCAGCAAGAGCCGCCTCCCTGAAGGCGGCTTTTTTGTAGTGGCAACGGCCCGGCACAGCGCGCAAGCCGCGCAGCCCTCACCCTTGCAGCAGCATCGACGATGATCCACGATCCAAACGACTCCGGTCTCCCGGACGACGCCCCGACCCCCACGAGCGCAGCCGACCAGCCAGCCTGCAACGAGACGAACGACGTCGACGGCACGCCGGGTGCAACGCCGGCAGACACGCTTCATCACCGCCGCGTCCGCAGCTTCGTCACGCGCGCGGGTCGCGTGTCGACCGGCCAGCGCCGCGCGCTCGATGAGTTCGGCCCGCGCTTCGTCGTGCCCTATGCACCACAACAACCCGACTGGACCGGCGTGTTCGGCCGCGAAGCGCCACGCGTGCTGGAGATCGGCTTCGGCATGGGCGCCACCACCGCGGAGATCGCCGCGCAGCGTCCCGACGACGACTTCCTGGGCGTCGAAGTCCACGAGCCCGGCGTCGGCGCGTTGCTGAAGCTGATCGGCGAGCAGTCGCTGACGAACATCCGCATCATCCAGCACGACGCGGTCGAAGTGCTCGAGCACATGATCGCGCCCGACAGCCTCGACGGCGTGCACATCTTTTTCCCCGACCCGTGGCACAAGGCGCGCCATCACAAGCGCCGGCTGATCCAGCCGAAGTTCGTCGCGCTGCTCGTGTCGCGTCTGAAGCCGGATGCGTATCTGCATTGCGCGACCGACTGGCAGAACTACGCCGAACAGATGCTCGAAGTGCTCGGCGCCGATCCGCGGCTCGAAAACACCGCCGACACCTACGCGCCGCGGCCCGACTATCGTCCGGTGACGAAGTTCGAACGGCGTGGCCTGCGGCTCGGCCACGGCGTGTGGGACCTCGTGTTCCGCAAGCGCGGCGCCGATTAACACGACGGGACGGCAAGCCAACAAAAAAAGGTCCGCATACGCGGACCTTTTTTCATCGCACGGGAAATCTCAATCGGCCCAACTCAACCCGCCGCTATAACCGATCAGAAGGATCAGCAGGCCAAAGCCGATCCGATACCACGCGAACACCGTGAAGTCGTGCGACGCGACATAGCGCAGCAGCCAGCGGATGCAGACGAACGCACTGACGAACGCGGCCGCGAAGCCGAGCGCGAAGCTGCCGAGCGCGTCGGTGGTGAGCAGGTGCCAGTCCTTGTACAGCTCATAGGCCGTCGCGCCGAAGATGATCGGAATCGCGAGAAAGAATGAAAACTCGGTCGCGGCGCGGCGCTCGATGCCGAACAGCATGCCGCCGATGATCGTCGAGCCCGAGCGCGAGGTCCCCGGAATCAGCGCGAAGCACTGTGCGAGGCCGACTTTCAACGCATCGAGCGGGCTCAGATCGTCGATGCTGCGCACCCGCACCGCCGCGTCGCCGCGCGCGCGCTGACGCGCCTCCGCCCACAGGATCACGACGCCGCCTGCGACCAGCGCAAACGCGACCGGGACCGGTGAAAACAGCCCCTCCTTGATCGACTTCTCGAACAGCAGGCCGAGCACGACTGCCGGAATCGTCGCAATGATCACGCTCAGCGCGAAGCGGCGCGCCTCGGGCCGGCTCGGCAGCCCCACGATCACGTTGCCGATACGCCGGCGAAACTCCCAGCACACGGCGAGAATCGCGCCGAGCTGGATCACGACATCGAAGGTCTTCGCGTGCTCGTCGGAGAAATCCAGCAGACTGCCGACGACGATCAGATGCCCGGTGCTCGACACCGGCAAGAACTCCGTCAAACCCTCGACCACGCCCAGAATCAGCGCCTTGCAAGCCAGTAGCCAGTCCATCCGTGCCCCTTATCGCGGTAGGTTGTCGCAACGAAATGGGCCCGCACGGTCATGACTGGCATGCGCGGCCCTCGTGGCCGCGCGTGCGCGTCATCTTTCGACGATCTGCACGCGTATGCCGTTTGTAAGGATGGTGATTGTACCGGGTTCGTAGTTGACGCCGGCAAATTGCAGTTGCTCGGGCTTGAACGTGTAGATGGGATAGTTGGTCAGCAATTGGGTCGCGAGCAGCGCGGCGGCCGCGTTGATCTGCTGCGTGTACATCTGCGCCTGGCCGCTCACGCTGACGTTGTCGACACTCGGCGACTTGAGGATCACCGAACGGCTCGCCGCGTCGTATGCAAGTTCACTCGACAGCGTGAACACGCCATCGACCGGCTGCTGCAGGAACGGACTCGCGAAACGCGCGTCGAGCTTCACCTGCACGCGGTTCGCATCGGGCAGCATGCCCACCACCGGATTGCTCAGCGCGACGTCGAACACCTGCGACACCGTGTGCTGATACGGGAACTTGCGCTGCACGGCCTCCTGCACCTGCTTCTGCGAGAACGTGTAGTGCGACGGCATGAACGGAAACGTCGGGCTCGCGCAAGCCGCGAGCGACGCAGTGATGCCAAGCACGCTGCAGCCGGTCAGCGCAGCGCGCAGAAAGCGGCGCCGGGCCGGCGCTGCGGGTCGAGTCATGCGAAATCTCCTGTGGAAGCCCTTGCGGACATCGGCTTGCGTTGACGGGTGTGGTCAGCAACGGCGTTTACCGCATGCCGCGCGTCATGGACGGGATGCCGGTTGTGTTTGCGCCTCGAGTTGCGTGAGCCACGCGAGCGCTTCGCCGCGATTCGCGCCGCACATCTCGAGTTGCGGCTGCAGACTCGAGCAGCATGCGGGCCGCTCCGGCCGGCCGAAGATCGCGCAGCGCAGATCGTCGCCGAGTTGCACGCAGCGCACGCCCGCCGGCTTGCCGTTCGGCATGCCCGGAATCGGGCTCGAAATCGACGGCGCGATACAGCACGCGCCGCAATCGGGACGGCACGCGTGAGCGTCCACCCGAGCACTGTTCAACCGTTGATCCACGTCATCTTTCCTGAACTCAAACCTTGGCAATGTGTTGCCAGACCCGCATTGTGCCACTGCCTGTCCGTGCGACCTTTCTACACAATCGGGTCCCGCGGGCACGCCCGTAACCTCAAAGCTGCTGACTGACCATGACACGCGGCACGCTGCGAGAGCCGCCCACCGTCCGATACCGCTCATGTCCCAAACCGACACCCTGTTCCGCCCCGACCTGCTCGCGCGCTACAGCGCGAACGGTCCCCGGTATACGTCCTATCCGACCGCGCCGCAGTTCCGCGAATCGTTCGACACCGCCGACTATCACCGCGCCGCCGCCGACCCGGGTGCCGCGTCGACCGATCTGTCTCTGTACTTCCACATTCCGTTTTGCGACACCGTGTGCTTCTACTGCGGCTGCAACAAGGTCGTGACGAAAAATCGCGCGCATGGGCGGCAGTACCTTGAGCGGCTCAAACGCGAAATCGGCTTGCAGGCGGCGTGTTTCGATACACAGCGGCCCGTGTCGCAATTGCATTGGGGCGGCGGCACGCCGACGTTTTTGTCGCATAACGAGATGGCCGAGCTGATGGCCGCGACGCGCGAGCACTTCAAACTTCTGCCCGACGATCAAGCCGAATATTCGATCGAGGTCGATCCGCGCGAGGCGTCGCCCGACACGGTCGCGCTTCTGCGTCGCCTCGGCTTCAACCGGCTGAGCCTCGGCGTGCAGGACTTCGATCCGCGCGTGCAGCAGGCGATCAATCGCATCCAGCCGTTCGAGACGACCGCATCGGTGATGCAGGCGGCGCGCGCGTACGGTTTTCATTCGATCGGCGTCGATCTGATTTACGGGCTGCCGCATCAAACCGTCGCAAGCTTCAGCCGCACGCTCGACACGATGCTCGAACTGGCGCCGGACCGGCTGTCGGTGTTCGCGTATGCGCACATGCCGCAGCTCTTCAAGATGCAGCGCCAGATGGATCCAGCGCCGCTGCCGTCGAGCGAGGAGCGGCTGGCTCTGCTGCAACGGGTCGTCGAACGGCTGACTGAGGCGGGTTATGTGTACATCGGCATGGATCACTTCGCGCTGCCCACCGACGAGCTCGCACGCGCGCAGGCGCAGCGCACGCTGCATCGCAATTTCCAGGGCTATAGCACGCGGGCCGAGTGCGATCTGATCGGCTTTGGCGCCTCGTCGATCGGCAAGGTCGGCGACGTGTACGCGCAGAACGCGCGAGAGCTGCCCGCTTACACCGACTCGATCGATGCGGGCCGGCTCGCGATCGCGCGCGGCATCCGCCTGTCCGCCGACGACCGTCTGCGGCGCGACGTGATCACGCAGCTGATGTGCAATCTCGA
The DNA here is from genome assembly GCF_050434105.1 of Paraburkholderia sp. 40. Lineage (NCBI taxonomy): Bacteria > Pseudomonadati > Pseudomonadota > Betaproteobacteria > Burkholderiales > Burkholderiaceae > Paraburkholderia > Paraburkholderia sp. 40. Next base: position 2,086,708 of record NZ_JBNPVY010000004.1, read on the forward strand.
ACTGCGCTTCGACGAATTCGAAGCGGCGTACGGAATCCACTTCGCCGACACGTTCGCGCCGGAACTCGCGCGTCTGCGTTCATTCGAAGACGACGGGCTGATCTCGCTCGGCGCACGCAAGCTCGAAGTGCGAATGGCCGGCCGCATGCTCGTGCGCAATCTCGCGATGGTATTTGACCGCTATCTGGGCGAGCAGACGCTCACACGATTCTCGCGCACGGTCTGAGCACCGCTCGCCGCGAACGCGCTGTGGCGGGTGAAGGTAATCGACTTGCCCGTCTACCGATTTTCGGCCATAATCTGCGTCTTCCTCGCGCGCTGAACTCCCGATGCGCGCGCTGCAGTATCTGCCCAGGTGGTGAAATTGGTAGACGCAGGGGACTCAAAATCCCCCGCCGCAAGGCGTGCCGGTTCGATTCCGGCCCTGGGCACCAAAAGATGTTCCGGCAAGTGCCGAAGTATTCCGAGAAACCCCGTAAGATCAAGGTCTTACGGGGTTTTTTTATTCTCCGACGGTCCGACTTGACCTGTCGACTGCCGGTGGTATGTGGTGGTATTTTTGGTGGTATCTGGCTCGTTACCAGGTTTTATCCGGCGGGAGATACCACCATGTCGCTGACCGATGTCCAGGTTAGGAAAGCACGGTACAACCCCGAAGGAACCGGCAACCGTCTTGCGGACAGTGGTCGCATGTATCTCCAGCTCGACAAGTCCGGCGCGAAATACTGGCGGATGAACTACCGGTTCGCCGGCAAGGACAAAACGCTTGCGCTTGGTGTCTATCCGGACGTGTCGCTGCTGGCGGCGCGGAAAAAACGCGACGAGGCCCGCCAAAAATTGTCTGCGGGATTGGACCCAAGCAACGTCAAGCGCCTCGAAAAACGAGCTGCCAGGCTCGCAGCGGCCAACTCTTTCGAGGCAGTCGCGCGCGGCTGGATCGATGAGCGCAAGAGCGGCGTCGCGCCCGCCCAGCACGCGAAGACGCTGGCCCGCATGAAAAACGACGTGTTCCCGTGGCTTGGCAAGCGCCCGATTTCCGACATCGACGCGCCCGAGATTCTGGCCGTCCTGAAGCGCATCGACAGCCGCGGCGCCCGCTTCACTGCCCATCGTGCGCGCAGCGAGATTAGCCGGGTATTCCGCTACGGAATCAAAGAGGGACATTGCAAGACCGACCCCGCTCGGGATCTGGTCGGCGCTATTCCACCGGCGCAAACAACCCACTTCGCTTCGATCACCGAGCCGACCAAGGTCGGCGAGATGCTGCGTGCGTTCGACGGGTTCGCCGGCACCTTCCCTGTCCTCTGCGCGCTCAGACTAGCGCCGCTACTGTTTGTCCGGCCCGGGGAGCTTCGGCAGGCCCAGTGGTCCCAATTCGATCTGGACAAATGCGAATGGCGCTACCTCGTCACCAAGACTGAGTCCGAGCATCTGGTACCGCTTTCCACACAGTCAGTCGCAATTCTGCGTGAACTGCACGCACTCAGCGGCGCTGGCCGCTATGTGTTCCCCGGCGCGCGTGATCGCAAGCGGCCGATGAGCGAGGCGGCGATCAATGCCGCGCTGCGCAGACTTGGCTACGACACGCGTACGGAGATCACGGGACACGGCTTTCGTGCGATGGCGCGCACGATCCTGCATGAGGAACTCGAACAGAAGCCGGAAGTGATCGAGCATCAACTCGCGCATATGGTGCCGGACAATCTTGGCTCAGCCTATAACCGCACGAAGTTCATCAAGGAACGCCGCGTGATGATGCAGAAATGGGCCGACTATTTGGATCGGCTTCGTTTGGGTGCGCGGGTTATTCGTATAGGGAGCGGGAGACCTGCGACTTAACGGCAGCACTGGGAAATTGCAGGCATGCCAATGTGTGTGCAACCGTAGACGCCCTGCTCCACTGAGTCAACTTTCAGTTGGGCGAAAAAACCTCGACTGTGGTGAGCGGTCTCAATCGCATTTGCGTTTAAAGATTGTCCGTATCCGGCGCGATCGGGAAACTGAACGCGTCCTGCATGACCATCGATCCGGCTTTGCTGTTGTCGCCTGCCATCTGTGCTCGTGATCCTGTGCCGCTCGGCTGACCCGATACCCGCGCAACTGAGCGAGTGACAGCCAGGTTCACTTTGCCTGACGGTTGCTGTGAGTCGAACGTTCGACGGGTGTTTGTTCGTCGCTTCTTCGTATCCTGGAGTGCGTAGCGAAGCGCACTCGCCGTTATGTCGATACCTGCCCGCTTCGCCTCATCGATCAGTTGCTCAAGCGAATACCCCTTCGCACGAGCTCCATTGATCTGGGCACGGACCTTCGACATTGCATCGCGAACGGTGACGCGCTGCTCCGATGGCGGCTTTTCCGGCAGCGCATCGAGTCGCCGGGCGAACTCATCCCATTGTGCTTTGGTGTAAGTCTTCGGTGCGGGCATGATGACCTTCCGTTTGCATTGGGTGACGAGTGGGTTTCAGCCAATCGTGTACGTCATCCAACGGTACGTCAATGCCGCATTGAGACTGGAAGTAGACATTTTCGGAATACTTCGAACGAGCATAGAATTGCCTGGTATAACGTACTTTTTGTTTCGTGGACAACTCGCAACAGCAGTCGTCGTTTCGCTCTTGCTCCGCAAACATGTGCGTGAGATTGAAAATATGTGGTTCTGGAGGGGAGCCGCGGATGCCGCGTTCGTTTGTGTCGCAACTGACGGTCAAGAATTTCTACATCACCCGAAGTGACGCAGTTGCTCACGCGCGTCGCAACTGGATCTGAGACGATTGCTTCGCGGTATGCTCGCACTTGTCTTGCGTTTGAAGACAGAAGGAGCACCGGCACGCGCATCATGTCAACCGACCTAACGGTCCGTTCAGTAACGATTCAACAGCATCCTTCGGCGATCTCTTTGCCTTTGAAATCGCACGTCAAAAACAACAAAGAAAATAGGAACTGCAGGATAGGCTTGCGCCGGTTATGGGCACCATGCCCGTTATCGTCTTTCAATGACGCTGGAATCGGTGAAGGCGCCTCACAGATTTCGCAACCGGATGCAACGCGATTCGATCCCTCGCGTGGGGCTTCGGTGAAATCGCGGGCTAGCGCCGTTCACTGGCCTTGCATCTGTTCGAGGCGCGATGGTTCTACGGGGTCAACGGTGACCGCAGTGTGGTGTTCGTCGCGCGCGTGCCGGACCCTCTATCGCTCAACATCGTCGCCAAGGTGCTCAACGCTTTGCTGCTGCCGTTGGTTGCAGGATAGCTGATCGCGCTGGCGAGCGGCACTGTGTTGCTCGCTGCAGAGCGAGTGCGCGGCGCATTTCGCGTGGCGCCGATCATTGGCGTGAGCATCGCGTGCGGCATCGGCATCGTCGGGGCGCTCGGCGTGTTGCTGTGAGGCCGATCAGACATGCCGGGCGATCATCGGCCGGCATGTCAACAGTCGGCCACGATAAAGCGGCGCAATTGACGCACAAACTCCGCGCGGGCGGCGGCAGGCAGTTGCCGTCCGACGGGAATACGCTGCCAGCCGTCGCAAAGGTAGACGGCGCCATCGCTGTCGCCGACAGACACGGCCAAGCGGGCCGCATTCATCCGATGCATCGTGCGCCGTCCGCGCTCGTGTATTTCGACGATCACGAACGGGGGCGCGAACCTCAGCACCTCGCCGTCCGTCGCGTGCCTGGAGTAGGCGATAAAGGCGATGCCGACGGCCACGGTGCAAAGCATCGAGAAGGGCAGCGCGAGCCACACGCCGAATGCGAATGCCGCTGCCACGCCGATCGCGAGGACGAGCGCCATGAGGAACACGGTCGCGGCGAGCGACTGCCGCGGCGTGAGGGAGCAGTTGCGCTTGAGGCGCCACTCGCGGCTCGGCACACCTCCCTCGCCGTCAAAAGGGCCAGGCCCGTACGACCGCCTGAAGTATGCGTACATGATCGAAAGTCCCGCATCGTGGAGCCATTCGTGACGCGCAATGCGCGTGCCGCCAGCGTCCACGCCACTTGCAATGTCACCGTTCCGCTCGCTACGGTATCTACCTGTGGCACTTCATCTGCGTGCCGTTCGTCGCGACGGCGCTGGCGGTGCTCGCCGCGTCTATCGCGCAGCATCCTCGCACATGTCGAACGGCGCTTTCACCGGAGTGGCCGAGCATGACGATCTCGGCAAGGCGCTCATGTTGTTGCGCGGCGAGCCTTTTCTGCTCTGGAGACCGGTCGATCAACACGGCACCGGACTACGACGGGCCGCCCGCGTCCGCCTTGACCCTAGGGGATGCGTTGCGCTCCAGTCTCATGTACAGGTTCGCCGCCACGATACCCAAGACGATGTGAGCGAACAGGCTGGCCGAGTTGCGCGCTTCTGCGAACCACGGAAAAAACTGTGTCATGCCGTAGAAATTAATCAGGTAAACGGCTACAGCGAAAGCGCCACCCGCCAGTGAAGCCATCCCCACGCTCGAGTCAAGGTTGAATGACGTCATGATCAGACCGAGGATAAGCGCGAATACGATGGCAAGGGCAAAATGCACCACAAGGGCCGCGAGCACGATGCCAATTGAGAATGCTTGCGGCGATCGCAATGCACCTCGTCCCAGAATGATCGCGGCGACCATGCGTGGGGGCTCCAGCAGACTTCCGCCCGTCGTCAGTGCCATCAGGATAACCCCTAGCACCAGGAACACAACGCCCGCAATAACGCCTGCCAGCACGGCTGCCCGCCAGTCGAGCTGGCCGTGTGTGAAATGATGGGAATCCATGTGAAGTTGCACAATTTGTCTCCCGATTGATTCGAATAATTCATTCTAGTCCTCCAACTCGCGAGACTGATAGCTTCGCATGGCTGTCGACACCCCGACGGATGATCCTCGTTCTGGCGACGACGTGGCGTGCTGAACTGTACGTGCAAGAGGCCCTTGAGGCACGTCAGCTGTTGGCCGCGGCAGACCTGTCAGCGGATCGATAATTAGTCTTTTCAGACACTGCGCTTTACGGCGCCCGTCGACGGCGAGCCGGTTGGTGCGGCAATTACCGCCGAGCCGCTGGAAGATCATTTCGGCGCCCATTCCGCGCTGGAATCCGCCTTAATGGCTGCTTTCGACAACGGCCGCAATCCTATCCGCTCGGTTTGCGCGGAATCGATCGACCAGAACGGCGGCAAAGGAGTAGTGTTACATAGCGGACTGTTCAGAGTGGACGGCATGGAACCCGATCGCGGCATCACGGCATAGTCCCGGCGCGTGCCACCGCATGCACCTCTGTCTCGGCGCGGGTGAGGTGGGGCGGCATAGTCTGCAACCGCTAGTCAACGATGGAAGGAGGCCACATGTCGCTCATCGTCGCAGCACGCTTTACGACATTCCCCGCCGCTGAAAACGCGGCGCAACGGCTCTTCAATGCCGGTTTTGTCGAGGAGGACGTCACACTGTTTTTCGTCAATCCGATCGGCCAGCACGCGCGTTTTCGGCCCGGCGGCGATATCAGCGCCGACGCAAACGCGAGGGAGGCGCCGAAGGGTGCCGAGATGGGCATCGCGATTGGCGCAGCGGTTGGCGCCGTGGTCGGCGTCGGGATCTTCGCGGCGTTTTCGGCGCCGCTTATCATGTCGCTGATCGCGGCCGGGGTGAGTGCGTATGTCGGTTCATTGGTCGGCGCGATGATGCGCACGCGTGAAGCCAGCAACGAAGAAACCCGTGATTCCGGCGTGCTGGTGGCCGTACACGTGTCGCCGGACAGCCAGTTGGACGCCGCACGGGTGCTGCGCGATGCGGGAGGCGCGGCGATCGAACGCGCGACCGGCCGCTGGCAACAAGGGCGGTGGGCCGACTTCGATCCGCTCAAGCAGCCTGAGCCGCTCAACGAATTCAGTGAGAAGCACGCCTGATTTGAAGGTGTTTTTCGCTGAGATTTTCAGCGAGCCAGGAAACAAAAACGGCCCGGCATTTGTCGGGTCGTTTTGTATTCAGAGCGGTGCGTTCCAGGCACTCACCTGAGGAACGGTCGGCGCAGGGGTCAGTGGAAGAAGAGTTCCCGCATGCCGAAGGTGTGATGCGCTTCGGCAGCCATCAGCACCATCAGCACCAGCAAGCCCAAGGGCGGCATCAGGATGGCGTACACCAGCGCCAGCCGCTCCCACATCATGTGCATGAAAATCGACACAATCAGCCCGGCCTTGGCGATCATGAGCACGACGATCAGCGCCCAGCGCAGCAGGCCCTGCACGTGGAAGTAATCCACCATGTACGACATCGTGCTCAGTACGAACAGCAGGCCCCAGATTTTCAGGTAGATGCCGATCGGATGCTGCTGGCCGTGCGCGGCGTCGGGCCGATGGGCGGGATCGGTGTGGTCCATGGTCTGCCTCACCACAAATAGAACAGCGCAAAGATGAACACCCACACCAGGTCGACGAAGTGCCAGTACAAGCCGGCAATCTCCACGATCTGGAAGTTGCCGTGCTCGGTGAACCCCGGCTGCAGGATCTTGCGTGCGATCAGCAGCAGGTAGATCACACCGCAGCTCACGTGAAAGCCGTGGAACCCGGTGATCATGAAGAAGCACGCGCCAAACTGCGCCGCGCCCATCGGGTTGCCCCAAGGGCGGATACCTTCATGGACGATCAGCTTGGTCCATTCGAAGGCCTGCATCGACACGAAGGTCGCGCCCAGCAGCGCGGTCGCGAGCAACAGTGCGGCGGCGCGCTTTGCGTTGCGCCGGTAGCCAAAGTTGACGGCCATCGCCATGGTGCCGCTGCTGCTGATCAGGATGAACGTCATGATGGCGATCAGCAGCAAAGGCACATCCACGCCGCCCACAGTGAGCGCGAACACTTTGGAAGTGTCAGGCCACGGCACCGTGGTCGACATCCGCACCGTCATGTAGCCGATCAGGAAGCTGCTGAAGATGAAGGTGTCCGATAGCAGGAAGATCCACATCATCGCCTTGCCCCACGGCACCTTGAAGGCTTCGCGGTCGGCCGACCAGTCCGTGACGATGCCGCGCCAGCCGTCAGGCCCGGCGTCGGTGGGCGTGGTGGCAGCGGATTCGGTGGGGAGCGTGGGCGTGGTCATGGCGCGGCTCCATACAGCGGCCCGCAGATGGCGGCGACGAACTCAGGGGTGATCCACCACATCGCCGCCAGCAGCACGAGCCAGACAGCCAGCAGGAAATGCCAGTAGATGGCGCAAAGCGCGATGGCGCGGTGGGTTCGGAAGGGGTCCGCGCGCTGGAGAAGCGCGATCGTCACGGCCCAGGCCACCAGCCCGCCCAGCACATGCAACCCGTGCAGGCCGGTGAGCAGGTAGAGGAAGCTATTGGAAGGATTGACGGTGACGGTCTGCCCGGCCGCCGACAGCATGCGCCAGGCGGCCAGTTGTCCGATTACGAACACGGCCGCCAGCACACCGCCCGACACCAGCCACGCCGCGCGGTGCAAGGTAATCTGCCGGGCACGCTGCATGGCAATGCTTGCCAGCACCAGCGCGCCGGTGTTCCACCACAGCAGCGCTGGATGCGGGATCGGCTGCCAGTCGGGCTCGCGCATACGCATTGCATAGGCGAACAACAGCAGTGAAAACAATGTCGTTGCCACCGCCATGAAGACGATCAGGCCGATGCGGCTCGCATTCGGCGAGACAGGTGGCGCGTCAGGAACGAAGGAGCGGGGCAGTGTGGTCATTCGCGTGCCTCTCCGGGTTGAAGCGTCGGGTGGGAGGCCGGCTCAGGCGCCGTCGCAGGCGGCTGGTTTTGCGGGACGAAGTCTTCCTCCTGCCCCGTCGGGCTGTATTCGTACGCCCAGCGGTAAACGACGGGCGGCGCGGCGCCCCAATTGCCATGCACTGGCGGCGTTTGCGGCGTCTGCCATTCCAGCGTGGTGGCCCGCCAAGGGTTGCTGTCGGCACGCTTGCCGCGCACCAGGCTCCACGCCAGGTTGTACAGGAACAGCAACTGCGCCACTGCAACGATCAGCGCAATGACGGTGATGAACGTGTTGAGCGTCTGCGCCGAAGATGGAATGAAGCTGAAGCCCTCATACGCGTAATACCGCCGCGGCATGCCCAGGATGCCGAGATAGTGCATCGGGAAGTAGATCGCATAGGTGCCGAGGAAGGTGACCCAGAAGTGCATGCGCCCGAGCGTGTCGTTGAGCATGCGGCCCGTCACCTTCGGATACCAGTGGTAGATGCCGCCGAACACCACCAGGATCGGCGACACGGCCATCACCATATGGAAGTGCGCCACCACGAAGTACGTGTTCGACAGCGGAATGTCCACGCTCACGTTGCCGAGATAGAGCCCGGTCAGCCCACCCAGGACGAAGGTGCTGATGAAGCCGATGGCAAACAGCATCGGCACGGTCAGGTGGATATCGCCGCGCCACAGCGTCAGCACCCAGTTGTAGACCTTGAGGGCGGTCGGGATGGCGATGATGAGCGTGGTGGTGGCAAAGAAGAAGCCGAAGTACGGATTCATGCCGGCGATGAACATGTGGTGCGCCCAGACCACGAAGCTCAGCGCACCGATGACGACGATGGCCCACACCATCATCTTGTAGCCGAAGATGCTCTTGCGCGCGTGCGTGCTGATGAGGTCCGACGCAATGCCAAAGGCCGGCAGCGCGACGATGTAGACCTCCGGATGCCCGAAGAACCAGAACAGGTGCTGGAACAGCAGCGGGCTGCCGCCGGCATGCTTGAGCGTCTGCCCCATCGACACCACGGCCGGTATGAAGAAACTGGTGCCGAGTGCCCTGTCAAGTAGCATCATCACCGCTGACACGAACAGCGCTGGAAACGCCAGCAGTGCCATGATGGTCGCGATGAAGATGCCCCACACCGTGAGCGGCATGCGCATGAGCGTCATGCCGCGCGTGCGCGCCTGCAGCGTGGTGGTGACGTAATTCAAGCCGCCCATCGTTGCCGCGACGATGAAGATCGCCAGCGACACCAGCATCAACACGATGCCCCATTCCACGCCCGGCGTGCCCGGCAGGATGGCCTGGGGTGGATACAGCGTCCAGCCCGCGCCGGTCGGCCCGCCAGGCACGAAGAAGCTCGCCACCAGCACGAGCACGGCTAGCAGGTAGACCCAGTAGCTCAGCATGTTGAGAAACGGGAACACCATGTCGCGCGCACCCAGCATCAGCGGGATCAGGTAGTTGCCGAAGCCGCCCAGAAACAGCGCCGTCAGCAGGTAGATCACCATGATCATCCCGTGCATGGTGACGAACTGGTAGTAGTGGTTGGCGTCGATGAAACTGAACTTGCCCGGAAAGCCGAGCTGCAACCGCATCAGGTCCGACAACACAAGGCCGACCAGACCGATGGCGATGGCCGTCAGCGAATACTGCACGGCGATGACCTTGTGGTCCTGGCTCCAGACATAGCGGGTCCAGAAGCTTTGTGGGGCGTGGTCAGTGTGCGCGTAAGGCATTGCGTCTGCTCCGCTAGGGATTGGTTGCGTTGCTGGCGGCCGGGCCGCCTTGCGATTCGATGTAGGCCACAAGCGCGGTCAGCTCCTGCTCGCTCAGGTCGAAGGTCGGCATGATGGGTGCGAAGCCCTTCACGACGCGGGCCTTCGGGTTGCGGATGAAGGCGCGCAGATAGGCTTCGTCCACCTTAGCGGTGCTACCGTCGGCCATCGTTTCGGTCTTGCCGTAGAGGCCCTTCCAGGTGGGGCCCACGCGCGGACTGCCGTCCACGGTATGGCAGGCGAAGCAGCCTTTGCCCTCTGCGAGCGTCTTGCCCTGGTCAGCAAGCGCCTTGGCGCTGCCGCCTGCAGCAGCGGATGCGGCCTGCACCGTGGCCTGCTGCCGCTGCGCGAACGTGCTCTGCTGCGCCAGCCAGCGCGAGAACGATGCTTTGTCTTCCACCACCACCACGCCGCGCATGTTGGAGTGCCCGATACCGCAAAGCTGCGCGCACAGGATGTCGTAACGCCCTGCCTTGGTCGGCGTGAACCAGAAGGTGGTCACCATGCCGGGCACCATGTTCATGCGCGCACGGAACGCCGGTACGTAGAAGTCGTGCAGCACGTCGCGCGACCGTGTCAGGACCTGGATCGGCTGGTTGAGCGGCAGGTGCACCTCGGGCGTCTCGATCAGGTAGTTGTCACGGCCGTTGGGGTCGGCGGGGTTCAGGCCGAAAGGGTTGTCGTTGCTGATGTAGCGCACGTCCGTCGTGCCCAGCTTGCCTCCGGGGCCGGCAAAGCGGAAGCGCCATTGCCATTGCTGGCCGAACACTTCCATCTGCAGCACGTTGCGCGGCGGCCGTACGAAGTCTGCGTAGACGAAGAGCCCCGGTGCCAGCAACGCTGCCACGCCGACAGTGGTCAGCCCGATCAGCCACCATTCCAGCCGCTTGTTGTGCGGCTCGTAAGCAGCGCGATGCCCCCTGCGGTTGCGGTAGCGCACCAGTGCGACCACGATGAACAGGTTGATCGCGATGAAGAGCGCGCCGGTAATGACGAGTGTGATCGTCAGCATGTCGTCCATGCGCACCCAGTTCGAGGCGATCGGCGTGATCCACCAGGGACTGGCAAGGTGAAACCCTACCGCCAATGCGATGATCAGGCTCAGGGCAATCGCAAGCGCCATAGTCCACCTCGCTGCGCGTCACTCGCTGGAGCCGCTAACAAAAAAGGCTCCTGGCCGTCGTTGTGCCGCCTGCCGTACTTCGTACTGCCTGCGCCGGCACTTCTGCCAGGACCGCTTCGCTGAGCATTGTAAGCGGCTCTAAAGCAAAGGTAGTCCTCTCCTCTGCATCGTGCAAGACAGCGCCAGGGGGAAGCGCGCCCCATATACGGATCGGGCGAATGGAGGAGTCCCTTGCCGCGATGCAATGCAAAACGGCCGCCTCCAGCATTGGTTGCCGAGGCGGCCGTTTTCCAAGGGCGCCGGGTGTTTAGGGTCTGTTCACGTGTGCGACGTGCGCACGACGACTTGCTGCAGGCGCGGATCACATCGCGACATATCCGTGTCCTCGCGAATCACAGTGTCGCACTCGGACAGTTACCCGAGGCATCCTTGCTGCGTAGCAGCGACGTCGTGCACTCGCTCGAACGCGGCGTGGCGCTCGGCGGTGCGACCGGCGCGCTTCTCGGCCTCGTGGCGCTGGTCTTTCCTCCCGCTGAGTTCGCTATTGCGGGCGGCGCCGTCAGCGCATTGACGTTGGCGGGTGCGGGCTTCGGGCCCTGGACGGCCGCGATGATCGGCGTCGACGAACCGAATGCACGACTCGAGCGCTTTCGTGGCGCCATACGTGATGGCCAGATCTTGATCGTGGCCGACGTGCCTGCATCGCGCGAACATGAGATCAAGCAGATGGTCGCGCAGCATTTTCCGAAGGCCGATCTCGAAGGCGCGGAGCCCACGACACCGATCTTCCCCTGAGAAGCAGTCTAGACGAGGCCGTCGGCGCCCCCTTCACGCCCTGAGGCGGTCCGTCAAGGTTTTTCCGGGGGCATGTGCAGCCCACATCCTTGACCCTGTAGTCTCGGGTGTCGCTCATTCATGAAACGGCGTATGTCCAAGAAACGTCGCACGCCACCTGGCGAGTTGCCCACCGCCGGCCAGCGTCATGGTCATAACAGGCGACCCGCCGGCCGGCCGTGGACAACTCGCGACATCACGTCAAATGAAGGCAACCCACGGCCCCGGAACCAGCTGCCTAATCGTCGACCGGAACGGGTTACCCCGGAAGTTCGAGGTTCCTGAGGAGTGACGAGCCACGCTTCCTGAGGGCGTTGAGGTAGACGCTCTCGTCGTATCGTGTGCCGGTCTGCCAGCAGCGGTAGAGGATCCGTATCCACTTGAACGCCAACGCCCTCACGGCGGCCTGATACGAGCTGCCCTTCGCCCGCTGTTGCCGGTAATAGGCGCCGGCCCAGAACGATTTGTTGATGGTCTGGCCGGCCCATTCGACGAAGGTCTGGCGCAGGAAGGTCGGGCATTGCCAGCGCCAGTGCACCCAGCACTTCTTGCCGCTGCGCTCGGTGACCGGCGCGATGCCGGAGTACTTCTGCAGTTCATCAGCGCCGCTGAAGCGGTCACGTTGCTCACCGAATGCAGCCAGCAGGCGCGGTGTCAGATGCGGACCTGCGCCGGGCAAGCTGTCAAACAGGTCGAAGTCGGGCAGCGTGCGTGCGACTGCCGCGATCTCCTTGTCGAACACGTCGATCGCAGCGAGCGCTGTGCGCAGTTGCGAAACCAACATCAATGCGAGCAAGCGGTGAGGCGCAACGATCCCGGGATCATCAGTGAGCGATGCAGCACAACGGATCGATTCCAGACGTCCCTCAATCAGTTTGGCCCGCCGACAGTTGTGCGCATGGAAGAACGTTTCAAGGGTCTTTCTGCTCGCGCGCCTGACTGCTGGCAGAGTTGGCCAGCGGGTCAGGAAATCACAGAACAGTACCGTGTCGATATCGTCGAACCATTCCAGGGGTTGAGGGTAATACTGCTTGAGTGCGTTGGTTAGCCGGTTGGTGAACCCGGTCTTGTCGCCGACCAGTTCACGACGCTGTTCGATCAGGCTCAGCAAGGAACGCATGCCGGCGCTCTGCGGCCTGAGCGGGCTGAACCGCTCAGGATGGCGCAGCAGCAGGTCGAGTGCCAGCTCGGCATCGGTGGGATCGTCCTTGGCCCGGCTCGGTTTGAACGCCTCACGGTACTTCGCAAGCATTGCGGGATTGACCGGGAACAGTGTGAAGAACGCATGTTTCTGCAACACAGAGACGATCGGCCCTCTGGCCAGCTCAAGCGCGATCGCGATGGGGCCACCAAAGCGCCGATGTAATACCTTTGCCCATTCATCGATGCGTGTAACCTGGTGAGGAATGCAGTCGAACTCGCGCCTGTCGTCGCCAGCCTGCTGCAGGCAGATGTCATGTTTGGTATCGGCCCAGTCGATGCCGACAAAAGCCTTGAAATGCTGATTCGATAGCGGCGCCATGCGAACCTCCGCAAGTGATAGATTACCCGGTAGGGACATGCATGCTTGCGTTCAGCGAAGGCAATATAGTGAGCCGGTGCGACGGCGAACCCTGAGTATTCGTTATCGGACGCAAGCGCACCCGTGGACTCGAAGCTAAAGCGGCAATCGTCCAGGCGTTTGGGTCGACTTATTCGTAGTCCACGGGTGCATGTTCCGCATTGACTGGCAGCGAGCTGCCAGTCCCACCAGTATCAATGAAAGCGGAACGGACTATCTATATCGGGTCGAATACGGCCCAATACGTGTCAAGCGGAGTCTCGACATGACACATATGCAAAAGACAGAATGGCCAGCCAAAAGCACGTGAATGACCTAGTACCCACGCCCGGTGGTATTTTTGGTGGTATCCGTACCGGCAAAATTCCACGAACCCGCTCCAGCAAAGCGATAGCCGGAATTTTTCCATTCCGGCCCCGGCACCATCAGCTGTATGCGACAGAGCCGCCTTACGGGCGGCTTTTTTGCATTGGGCCTTCGACGCGTTCAGCTGCATGAATTGCACAACGTGAACGGCAGTAGACACGCGTCTGCAAATCCGGCATTTGAGGCTCGGACCTCTGCCCCCTTGGTAGCCTCGGCGGTCCCTTTGTTGCGTGCGGCGCGACCTTTAGGCTGTGATAGCCAGACAGAATGTTCCACACTCACTCGCCCGAAAGCGCCCGCTTCCGATGGTCTATCGCAACGTGCCTCAATCGAAGCACGAACCTCCAGATTCGCTCTTCAACGGTCGTCCTACGAGCATCGCTCAATGCGGCAATCCTGTATCTACCACCTTCGATGAACGCATGAAGGTCGAGCTCTCCGGTCGGCTCACGTTCGCGACTCGCGCAGTTGTCAGTCCGTCTTCGCGACCGGTGCGCTCCCGGCTTCGTCCTGCTTTCGCGCTCTGTCATTGACCGAAGGCTTCGCGCTCGAGTTGTTCACGGGAAACGTGGCGCACGTCCTTGCCCTTGACAATGTAGATGACTAATTCCGCTATGTTCGTCGCATGGTCGCCAATGCGTTCGATGGCCTTTGCGATGAAGAGGTAGTCCAGCGCGATGGGGATGATTCGGGGAGCCTCCCTCATGTACTTCACCAGCTTATAGACGAACAAACGAAACTGGTCATCGATAGCGTCGTCATCGCGGAGGATTTGTGCTGCAGCACCTGTGTCGCGGCGCGCGAATGCATCAAGTGCACGGCGGAGGATAGTCATGGCCATCTCACCGGATAACGCGATTTCCGCGATATTGATGGCCATTGTGTTGCCGTCTTCTGCAATTCGCCGAGTCCGCTTCGCGACTTTCCGCGCTTCATCCCCTGCACGCTCGAGGTTCGTGACCGTCTTCGAGATAGCCATCAGCAGACGCAGGTCGCGTGCAGCCGGCTGATACCGCGCGATTATGTTGATGCACTCCTCATCGACTTCCACTTCGATGGCGTTGAGTCGACGCTCGTCGGCAAAGATTCTGTCGACCATGTCCAAATCGAGGTGGTTAAGCGCCTGCATCGCATTGACGACTTGCGATTCAACGAAGCCGCCCATCTCGAACACCTTGGACAATACGTGGTTGATGTCAGCGTCGAATCGACTGGAAAGGTGCTCGTGTGGCATCGGAATCCCCTTCAACCGCCCCGGCTATTTGCCTAATCGCCATTCGGTTTCGTGACCGCGGTATCAGTTTAGGGTCCAGTCGTAAGGAACGGTGGTCGAAGCTCCACGAAACATGCAGGAGCATCCAGCGAAGCACAGCGGCGAACCCCGGTCCGCACGGCAATCCGCTCGGACCGTGGCACAGCTATGATTTTGCTGGTCGACCAGTCTTGACGGTTTCGACCGCAGAAACAGCTGCCAGCAGACCCTCGATGGTGGGCGCCGAGTCCAGCAAGAGCAGACCGGCGCGCAGAAGCTCGCCTTTTTTCACCGAGACGCCGGCGTCGAGACACTTCTGTTTCAGTACCGCGATTTTCTCGTAGTCGGACTTCGGCATCGTGAAGCTGTCGCGCACCACCTTCTCTTTCTTCGCGCGTTTCGCTTTCACCTCTGCTGCTGGACTGACCTGTGCGGCCTCAACGGGTTTCGCGCGCTTCTGTTTGTTGGCCTTCGTCGGAGCTGGCTGGACATCTGGCGCTGCGGCTGCGGCCATACTCTTCTCATCCGCTGGCTTCTCATCGACTTTCGCATGGCCGTTGGCATTCTTCGGGAAGTGAAAGGCCTTCTTCGTCGGCTTCCTCACGCTGGGTTCACTCATGACCATCTCCAGACTGATTAACGGTATAAACAGTATACACCGTTAATTTGCGATTACCAGACTGCATTGGAGATGCGCCCTCGGGCCAGGACCATCAAGTTGTCCACACAATCTGTTCGCAAGGCTGTGGACAATTCACGGGCAAGTTGGACAAGTAGCTGAAAAGATTGAATTTGTATAGTGCGCGTCGGGCATAAGCATTTCGCAGCTCATCCGTGTCGGGCACGGAGCAGTGGAGTAAGCGCACCAGTGGTCGAGAGAACGCAAGAGTGTCTCTACAGACAAAACGAAGCGATAGGTCTATTCAATTTGCATATGGCCGGGCAGCGTCGTCTAATCGACCTCCCGAAGCTGCCGTTCCTACTCAACGCCAGGAGAGCGCCATGGCCCAGCCCAACGTTGAAGATGTCATCAAGGCTATTGCCTCTGACACCAATACCCCCACCGAGACCGTGTCGAAGCTGTATGAGGACACGTGGGCCGAATACAGCCACGGCGCACGGATAATGGATTACATGACAGTCCTCGTGGCCAAGCGCGTCCGCGAGAATTTGCGACATCGGCACTAGGGCCGCATTGACATCGATAACCAGCGCGACGCCGTGCAACGCCACATTCTGCCGCGTTGAAAGAAGGGCACAGAAAGGCTCCTGCTCCTGTGTCGTTGACGTACCTCATGTGATTGGGTAAGTTCGACTCGTCATAGTTACTACAGAGCGGTGTTGATGGTCGAAGATTACGAATCCACCAAGGAAATCGAAGTCGAATTGAATGGCACCCGCTATCGGGGCCGCTATCGTGTCATGAGCGGCACGGTTATCGTCTACTTCGAGGACGAAATCAAGTTCGCCAGCCACGACATGAACGGACCTGACGTAGTCGCTAGATGGCTGTTGACCGACCTGTCACGACGGGTCGAGTCGAGGAAGCGGAAAGCGTCTCGAAGCTAGTGTCCTGAGTTGTAAGTTCGTTGCATTAACGTCCTGTAGAGTCAGCGATGACGAAATGCTGCTTAAAGAGCCGCTCGGACTCACGTAATCCTTCTTCCGTGAAGATGACAGACTTCGTTTTATTAACCGGGTCGCCGATGAGGCCTCGTTCGTAGAGCCGATTCAACACATCCCAGTCGAAGCCCTTCCATGCCCGGTTGTGATCGTGCAGGGTCAGATAGAGAAGTGCGAGGACGGCTTCGTCGATCGAATCGGTATTGATATTCATCGCGCGCGTCCTTCGGCCTTCTGGACCCGCATACAAAACCGTTCAAGGCTGGTCAGGATCTCGTCGGCCGACTTGCTCCAGGCGAAGGGATGAGGATCTGCGTTGTAGCCCTCAAGGTAATGGCGGACGGCGTCTTCGAGTTGGCGGGTCGAACGATGCGTGCCGCGTCGAAGGTACTTCTCTGTAAGCGTGGCGAACCATCGTTCAACCTGATTGAGCCACGACGCCGAGGTCGGCGTGAAATGAACATGGAAGCGAGGATGGCGAGCAAACCATGCCTTGATCGAAGGCGTCTTATGCGTGCCGTAATTGTCCATCACCAGATGCACGTCCAGCGACTGCGGAACGTTGGCTTCGATCGTGCGTAGGAACTGCAGAAATTCGCTGCTGCGATGGCGCCGGTGCAACTCCCCGATCACTTCACCGGTGGCGATGTCTAATGCAGCGAACAGCGTGGTCGTGCCGTGGCGCATGTAATCGTGGGTGCGCCGCTCGGGAATGCCCGGTGCCAACGGCAGGATTGGCTGCGTGCGATCCAGCGCCTGAATCTGGCTCTTTTCGTCCACGCACAACACCATGGCCTTGAGCGGCGGATCGAGGTAAAGCCCGACGATATCGCGCACCTTGTCGACAAACAGCGGATCGCTGGAAAGTTTGAAGGTCTCCTGCCGATGCGGCTGCAACCCGAAAGCACGCCAGATTCGGCTCACCGCCGTTTGCGAGAGATTCATCTCGCGCGCCATCGTACGCGTGCTCCAGTGCGTGGCCCCCGCAGGCACAGACTCGAGCGTCTTCGCGATCACTGCGTCGACGCGCGAATCACCGATCGTTCGGGGCGCGCCCGGCCGCGGCGCGTCGAGCAATCCATCCAGACGATCTGCAACGAAGCGCGCCCGCCACTTGCAAACGGTCTGCTGACTCACACGGTGTCTCGTTGCAACTATCCGGTTGTCCATGCCATCGGCACAGGCCAGCACGATGCGTGCTCGCAAAGCCAACGCCTGCGCCGTCTTGCGTCGCATCGTCAACGCTTTAAGCTGTTCGCGCTCCGATTCGCTCAGTACGAGCTCCGCCTTAGGTCTTCCGCTCATCGCCACGTCCTCATACCAGTGCTACACAAGACACTTTAGTACGCAGCGAACATATTTCAATGAATTTTTAACTCACGACACTAGAATGATTCAGGAATGGCGGTACTCACAGCCACACCTGACAGCCTGTATGCAGCATTTCGTGCGCGACACGTCGGTGGAGTTGCTGCTGCTCCTCCAGATATTTGACTGCCCTCTTCAACGCATGTGGCTCACCGAGCTGGAAAGCATATTCGCGGAGTAAAAAAAGTTTCGCGCGGTCATCAAAGAGGGGCATTGCAAGGCCGACCCCGCTCGGGATCTGGTCGGCGCGATTCCACCGGCACAAACAACCCACTTCGCTTCGATCACAGATCCGACCAAGGTCGGCGAGATGCTGCGTGCGTTCGACGGGTTCGCCGGCACATTCCCTGTCCTCTGCGCGCTCAGACTGGCGCCGCTACTGTTTGTCCGGCCGGGAGAGCTTTGTCAGGCCGAATGGTCCCAATTCGATCTGGACAAGGGCGAATGGCGCTACCTCGTCACCAGGACTGAGACTGAGCATCTGGTGCCGCTTTCCAAGCAGTCGGTCGCCATTCTCTGCGTGAACTGTACGCACTCACCGGTGCGGGCCGCCATGTGTTCCCTGGCGCACGCGATCGCAAGCGGCCAATGAGCGAGGCCACGATCAATGCAGCACTGCGAAGGCTCGGCTACGACACGCGCACGCAGATCACGGGACACGGCTTTCGTGCGATGGCGCGCACGATCCTGCATGAGGAACTCGAACAGAAGCCGGAAGTGATCGAACATCAACTCGCGCACACGGTGCCGGACAAACTCGGCACGGCCTATAACCGCACGAAGTTCATCAAGGAACGCCGGGTGATGATGCAGAAATGGGCCGACTATCTGGAGACGCGCGCAAACAGCGGCGTGCCAATCGCACTTTCCCGGATCAGTTCGTGCATGCGTCGATGCGTAAGAGTTTCGACGGCGACCGGCAAGCCCTGATTGTTGACTGGCGAACAGCCACCGAGATTGAATGGGATGCCGTGCCGCCATCGCCGATATGCAGTAAAAGCGGATCGCCCGGAATGCGAGCCAGCTATGGATTGGCGCCGACAACCCGGCAGCCCAAGCAATTGTGCGAACCCCCATGGACGCATTACGGCAGAACTGGGAAACGGCTGCTGGTGCAGCCGGGGATGTGGATTGCTCACTTGACACCGGCCCGCTAATGGGCGTCAACAATTCCAGAATCGAGAGCGCCAGTAAAAGACACGGAACGCAATACGGGGCGAAGACGGACTTGCGCACGGCTCTGTATAGAGGCAAGAGCTGATAACTGAGCGCGGCGGCGACCATCAGAATTCAAACTGTCGCAGGCGAGCCAGCAGGCCGGACCTCAATGCCTGCCACGGCTTGATGATCTCGCAATGCTCCGAGAAATTTGAACAACGCCTGGATATCGAAAGCAGTGCCCGTCTCGTCGAAGTCCGCTGCAAGGCTGGCAAGCAGTGCGACGGCCTCAGCCGTCCGGTCGTTTGCATGGAGCAGGCGCGCCAGCGCCATCGACGCCCGTAACTCCCACATTTTCGCTCCCTGCGTCCGCGACAGTTCGATTGACTCCTGAAAGCAGCTGAACGCAATCGCGAGCTTGTTCAGAGCGGCGTTGCTATCGGGTGCGAGACCGCGGGCTTCAGCCTGGGCGAGCGCGCCACGTCCTCGCCAGACCTCCGGCAGGAAAAACAGCTCACCGTTTTTCAGGCAGAAATTGTGTACGTCGCTCAGCCGGCGGGACGCCTCCGCCAAACGTCCCTGCGCAATCAACGCTTCAGCGCAGGTTACGATGATTGGGGTAACCAGACGCCTGAAGCCGCGCGACAGGAGTGCATCGAGCTTTTCCTCGAGCAGCGCCGTCGCTGTAACCCCTTGTCCGTCGAGTATGTCCCGGCATGCGCCAAGACAGGCGCAGTAATCGAGCCAGATCCCGAAACCATTTTGCGCAGCTTGCGATCGCATTATGTCGATATAGCGCGTGGCACGCTCCAGGTCGCCGGAAATCAGCGCCAGCGGTATTGCCCCCGCGCCCAGCACGTGAGTCAGCGACGGTTCGAGGGTCTCCGAGCGAACCTGGTTGATAAGTACGTCAACAAGCGCCAGCGACGCCTCGGTGTCACCTTGTAGCCATGCGATCCGGACCAACGTGCCGTTGCACATCGCCATGGGATCGACCGCGAATCTGCCATCGCGTTGTGGATCGTTCTCCAACTGGTCGAAACGCTTCATTGCGTTCGCCAGGACCAACTTTGCCTGCTCGTGCTCGCCGAGGCAATGCTGCGAAATTGCGACCAGCTGATCCCCAAGAACAATTTGCCAGGCCGTGCCACGATGGCTGGCAAATCGCTGGAATCGTCTGGCGTAATTCATCGACCCGTATACGTTCCCAGAGGAAAGCAACGTGTTCCACAGCCCCCAGAGTGCCTGGGCATGCCGAACCTGGTCGCCTGTATCGCCAGCAAGAGCCAGCACTTCCGTCCACAATTGTTCCGACTTTGACACGGGCCCCTGAGCATAGATCAATGCCGAGGCGAGAGTGGCACGTACGCGCATTTCGGTGTCTGAGTCCACCGAGGCAGGGGGCAGTTCTTCAAGCGCATCGATGGCCTGCTCAGCACGCGTGCAGCATTCGTGAATCAGGCCCGCATCGAACAGCGCCTCTGTGAGACCTGCCGCGAGCTCGACTCCAATCCGCGTATCGCCATGCTGCGAGAACGCCCAATCGAAAGCGCTGCGTGCATCATCCAGCGACTGCCGGAAATCGATTTCCCGGTCCAGTTGTTCAGCGACACTGTCAGCCAGACACGGTCGCAAGCAATGGGAGACATAGCGTGCATGGCGCGCCGCGATCAGCTTCTGCTCGCCTTCCGCATGCAGCTTCTCCAGCGCATAGGCACGTGCCGAATCGGAAAGGCGATACCTGCTTACCGGTCCCTCCAGCTCAATGTTGACGAGCGATTTCGCCACCAGATCGCCGATGCCGCCGATCGCGTCCGTCACAGCGTATTTCTTGTCGCACACCACCGCGCACATCGCATCGAACGTAAAGCCGCCGCTGAATACCGCGAGGCGCCTGAACAGTAACTGATGGCATGGATTCAGTATGAAGAAACTCCAGTCGAACGTCGCACGTAAGGTTTGATGGCGTGGCAGAGCGGTCCGGTAGCCGCCCGTCAGCAAACTGAAACGGTCGTGCAGAAAGCGATGAACACCCTCAACGCCGAGGCCAGCGACGCGCGCCGCTGCCAGCTCGATCGCCAAAGGAATGCCGTCCAGCCGGCGGCAGATCTCGCCGATGAGATGAATTTCCTCGCAGCCGGCGTATGCATACCGTTGGATTGAATTGACGCGCAGCAAAAACAACTTTACCGCTGAAAAGTGAACGATCTCCGCATGGGTTGAATGCGAAGGCGGCACGTCGAGTGGCTCGACCCGGTACACCGTCTCTTGCATCAGGCGAAGCGGTTCACGACTCGTTACCATCACACGCAGAATTTCGCTTGCCGCTACGAGTGCGTCGACGATCCGCGCGACGGCGTCGATCACATGCTCGGCGTTATCCAGCACGAGGAGCAGACGTTTGCCGGAAACCGACGCAGCCAGTTGCGCAATGTCGACTACAGCATCGAGCGTGGACAGCCCGCATGCTTCGGCGACCTCGCATAGGACCGCATCTTCGGTTGTTGCCGTGGCAAGTTCGACAAAACACACAGCGCGGGAAAAATCGTTCGATGCCTGCCGTGCCACCTCTATAGCCAGGCTCGTCTTCCCTATACCGCCGGCTCCAGTCAGCGTCAATACCTGCGTAGTCTGGAGCAACGTGCTGATCTGCCGAACGGCTGCGTCGCGGCCTGTGAGCCGGGTTTCGCGTAGCGGCAGGCTACGTCTGAAGGCTCGGGACTCGACCGCAGGAGCCCGGCTCTCAACGGGTCGTTGTCGCAACCGATACCCGCGACCAGGGATCGTGACAATCAGGTTGCGATCCTCACCAAGTATTTTGCGTAACGCGGACAGATGGACCTGGATATTATTTTCTTCGACGACGGTTTTCGGCCAGACACTATCCAACAATTCGTCTTTCGTAACGAGTCGTCCAGCGGCCGACACGAGCACGGCAAGAATATCGAAGGCGCGAGATCCGACAGGCACGAGCGTGCCGCTTTGGTGCAGCGTCCGCATCTCCAAATCGATCTGAAACCGGCCCAGGTCGATCATGCTGGTGCCGTAATTCGCGGGTCGCTCGGTAACCGTCATGTTTGTGCTCGCATTTGATCGAGGGGAGTTGCGCGCCGGCTTTATGCCGATGTCAGTCGCATTCCGACTAAGCAGAGTAGTTGCCCCGTCTGCAGAAGCCTGAACGTCGCGGCGGATGTCTCCAGAAACAGCCTGTTTGATTTATTAAATCTCCGTGACATCGGAGAAAGTTTTGTCTCACCAGACTCGACAGCGCGCCTGCGCCCTCCGGCGGCTGTATTCCCTCGCGAAGGAATTGAGGATTCTGACGGATCAAGTCTGCCAGCTTTACTTTTGTTCACAAACGGGTCTATAAACAAAATTCTTTTGAAAAAAAATCAAGAATGAATATCACCCTCGACGAATTGGCGACTTTCATGGCCGTGGTCGATACCGGCTCGATGACGGCAGCTGCCCAATATCTCGACCTAAATTGGCCGGCTCAAGGATTCGACGCTGCATAGCCGGCTTGTTGGCAGTAGCCACGTGCGTGTTCTTGCGAGTCCCGACTATCTCGAGGCGCACGGACATCCGCGCGAGGTCGCTGGCCTTGGCAAGCACGTACTGCTGGGCTTTACACAACCGGAGTCGCTCAATGTCCGGACGTTGCTCGGTGCCGACGGTGAGCCGTACCGTATCGAGCCGGTGGCAAGTTCATCGAGCGGCGAGACGCTTCGTCAACTGGCGCTCGAAGGCGTGGGCGTTGTCTGCCTGTCGGATTTCATGACCGACCGGGACCGCGAAACAGGGCGTCTCGTGCGGATCCTCGCCCGTCAGACCAAGCACGTCCGTCAGCCAATCCATGCTGTCTATTACCGCAATACAGCCGTTTCTTCGCGAATAGCGTCATTCATCGATTATCTGATGGGCGAGATTGAAGGCAACGGGGCGACTCAGTCGCATCTCCCGTCAAAAACCCTTTAGCCACACCGGGATCATTCATCCAGGCTGGTAAGCACGCCCTCGCCGCCTCATTCCCGACGGCGGAAGTACCTTGCGACACAGAGCCCGTAAATGATCAGCGCCGCGACCGTGTAGGACACGAATCGCGCCGCAAAGAACAGCAAGACCACGACGACCGCGGCCAGCAGCATCTCCAGTCTCGGACCGAGCGCCGACAGCTGCCCGCCGCGCGCTTCGAAGGCGGTGCCCAGCAAAATCAGCAACGGGATCAACGCCAGCACCATGTGGATCGGCTCGAGGATCGGATAAGCCACGAGCATCGTCATCGACGCGAGCGCGTAGTCGATGCGGCTGTCCCGATGGCGGCGCAACACCAGATACGCGGACAGCAGGCAAGCAGCCAGCACCAACGCATGCGAAGCAGTCGACAGCAACGTACCGGACACCGGCATGCCGATCGTCGCCGATAGCGTCTGCAGCGCGCCCCTCACGGCATTGTTCATCGGCGCGCCGCCACCGCTCATCGCCAGTGCCATGCCGTTCAGGCGCGGCATGTCCGACACGAAGTAGTGCCACAAAACGTCGAAGCCGAGGCGCACTCCGGTGATCAACGTCAACGCAATCGCAACGACGCTCGCCATCACGAACGTCCGCCATTCGCGACGCAGCAACAGCAGGCCGGCAACGGCCAGGGGCGTGAGCTTGATCGCGATCGCAAAGCCAAGAAAGAGTCCAGCGGCATAACCTTTGCCACGCTCGAGCAGCGCGAAAGTCGCAACCAACAGGAAGAACAGCAGTTCGTTCGATTGGCCGTCGTAGGTATCTTCGACGAGCGGAAAGCTCAGCAGCGCGACCGCCACCAGCAGCAGATTCACGCTGCGCTCCGTGCCGCGGTACGCCATCGTGACGACGAGATACAAAGCCACCGAGAACAACACGATCGACGCACTCACCCAGACGATTTTCGCGGCGAGCGGCGTCAGCAGCGCGAGCGGCGCAAACACCAGCGCGAACTGCGGCGGGTAGGCGTAGAAGATGTCGTCGCCCGTCGAGCGCGCGCCGATGCCCTGCAAAAACGCGATGAGCGCGTCGAGGTCGTACAGGCGCGCCGGGTCATGCAGCACGACGTTGAAGGCGTACAGGTAGAAATTGAAATCGCCGAAGGCGTCAGGGACGTTGCCACGAAACCTGGCGACGACGTGCAGGATACGCAGCGCGAGGCAGGCTACCGCAATCAGCAAAAGGAGCGCGGCACCCGCGCCGAAGTTCGACCTCGTCCGTACGGCGCCTGCGTTGAACATGGTGTCTCTCCGCGGTACGTCAATCAACGTGGGAGTTGCTGCGCCCTTGAGACCCTCGCTAGCGGGGGCGTACCAGCAGACCATGTCGCCGGTACGATCCGGGGATGGCCGGCATGGCCAGCCATGCCGGCTTCGTGCCGGACGACCGGACAGAGATTACCGATTCGCAAAAATCGATCTGTGCGCTCGCCCACACGAGACCGACCTATGTCGGGAACTTCGGCGCGCGAAGATCGTTCGTTGGCAGCGAATCGCCGTGTTCGCCGCGGAATGCCACGCACGTCGCGCCGATCGGCGCTTATCGGCTCGCGACCCCCATGCCAGCGCGCGCAACCTCGCGGCGTCGCTTGATCACGTAGCCGCCCCACACCAGCACGAGCCATGCCGGCGCCAGCCACACCGAGATCGACAAGCCCGGCGTCAGCGCCAGAATCACCAGGATCAGCGCCATGAATGCCAGGCAGATCCAGTTGCTGACCGGGAACCAGAACGAGCGGAACACCAGCGTTTCGCCCGCGGTTACCATCGCCTTGCGCGACTTCAGATGCGTGAGGCTGATCAGCGCCCAGTTCAGCACCAGCGCCGCGACCACGAGCGACATCAGCAGTCCGAGCGCTTCCCCCGGGATCACGTAATTGATGATCACGCACGCGAACGTCGCGAGCGCCGACAGACCGATCGCCAGATACGGCACGCCTCGCCGGTCGACCTTCAGCAGCGCGCGCGGCGCGTTGCCCTGTTCGGCGAGGCCGTACAGCATGCGGCTATTCGCGTAGACGCCGCTGTTGTACACCGACAGCGCCGCGGTCAGCACGACCACGTTCAGCACGTCGGCGGTCAGCGACGAGCCCATCTGCGAGAAGATCATCACGAACGGGCTGCCGCCCGCCGCCACCTCGTTCCACGGATACAGCGACAGCAGCACCGCGAGCGAGCAGATATAGAAAATCAGGATCCGCAGGATCACCTGGTTCACGGCCTTCGGAATGCTTTTCAGCGGCTCGGCGGCCTTGGCCGCCGTAATGCCGATCAGCTCCAGCCCACCGAACGAGAACATGATCACCGCGAGCATCATGAAGAGACCGTGAAAGCCGTGCGGGAAAAAGCCGCCGTGGCTCCACAGGTTCGCGACCGTCGCCTGCGGGCCGCCGTGACCGCTAATCAGCAGATAGCCGCCGAATACGATCATGCCGATCACCGCCGCGACCTTGATGATCGCGAACCAGAACTCGGTTTCGCCGTAGGCCTTCACGTTGGCGAGATTGATCGCGTTGATGATCGCGAAGCACACCAGCGCCGACAGCCACGTCGGCACGCCCGGCCACCAGAAATGCACGTAGGTGCCGACCGCGGTCAGTTCGGCCATGCTGACGAGCACATAGAACACCCAGTAGTTCCAGCCCGACAGGAAGCCCGGGAAATCGCCCCAGTACTTGTACGCGAAGTGGCTGAACGAGCCGGCGACCGGCTCCTGCGCGACCATCTCGCCGAGCTGGCGCATTATCATGTACGCGATGACGCCGCCGATCGCGTAGCCGAGGATCATCGACGGACCGGCGGCCCGCAGCACGCTGGCGGAGCCGAGAAAGAGGCCCGTGCCGATCGCGCCGCCCAGCGCGATCAACTGGATGTGACGATTCTTGAGCCCGCGCTTCAGACCCTCTTGCTGCTTGCACTATTCATTACATCCTGCTGGGTGGAGATCGCCGCATGTCGCCGCTGGGTGTAGAACGCTGTCGAAGGCAGCGCCGTGGCAGATTGCACGGCTGGACCGTACCGTTCGGTCTGGCAAAACCGCTAGTTTTACCCAACCGATATTCCTCTGACATTCGGAGCCGCCCGCTTGGTTCTGCGCCGCACTTAAGCGCGCGGATTGTGATTGTCACGGGGATGGCGCCTGGGTATGTTGCCGAAGTCCACTTTTCATGCCGCGGAGCTTCACTATGTTGCCCAAACGTCTGCTTTGCGCCGCCGTGTTGTGCCTCTGTTTCGCGGGCGTCAGTACGTCCGCGCTCGCGCAGACGGTGCCCACCGCCCAGCAAACGGCCGATGACGCCGCGTCGCAGGCAAGCGGCCAGCCAGCGCCAGCGCCGGCCCCCGCTACTGCCAGCAAGCCGCCTGCCGCCGCGCTCGGCGGCCCGGTGCGCAACATCGTGCTCGTGCATGGCGCGTTCGTCGACGGATCGAGCTGGAACGGCGTGGTCGCGAAGCTGCAGCAAAAGGGTTATCACGTGAGCTCGGTGCAGAATCCGCTGACCTCGCTCGCCGACGACGTCGCCGCGACCCGCCGCGTGCTTGATCGCGAGAACGGTCCGGTGCTGCTGGTCGGGCACTCGTGGGGCGGCGTCGTGATCACCGAGGTCGCCGCGAATGCGCCGAACGTCGCCGGGCTCGTGTATGTCGCCGCGCTTGCGCCGCAACTGCACGAATCGGCGATGGACGTGATGAAGGCCGGCGGGCCGATGCCGGCCGGCCAGAGCATCAGCAAGGACGCGAACGGGTTCTTGTGGATCGACCGCGCGCGCTATCACGCCGATCTCGCCGCCGACGTGCCCGAGACCGTCGCACGCGTGCTCGCCGCCGCGCAGGTGCCGATCGCCGCGAGCGCATTCGACGAACCGGTCGATCAGGTCGGCTGGAAGGACAAACCGTCGTGGTACGTGCTGACGACGAAAGACCACGCGGTGTCGCCCGATCTGCAGAGAATGATCGCCGGGCGCATCGGTGCGAAGGTGGTGCCGGTCGCGTCGAGCCATCTCGCGCCGGTGTCGCACGCCGGGGCGGTGGCGGAGGCGATCGATCACGCGGCGCGCGAGTTGAGCCGGCAGCAGCAGTAAGCCGCCGGCTCGACGCCGCGCGGCTCAGCGCAGCATGAACGACATCGCCGACAGACAGTTCAGCATCCGCACCGCATGCTCGGCCGACGCCGCACTGAAGCGCAACGTCACGCCATCGACGCGCGTAAGCGTCGGCCATTGGCAGAACAGATCGGCGAGCCCGCTCGTTTGCACGCGCAGTTCGCAGTCGATTGCTCGCGGCTCCGCGCGCGTCGCGGCAGGTGCGCGGCCCGCTTCGACATGCTGACGGACCACGTCGCGCGCGGCGGCCCGCAGCGCCTCGCGCACGCTCGCGGGCGACCGCGTGACGCCGCTTGCTTGCCCGCTTGCGGTCTTCGTGACGACGAAACGCGCACCGGGAAAACGCGGCGCGGTTTCCTCGGCGAACACGTCGTCACCCGATAAAAGCACCACCCGCGCGCCATATTCTTCGGCGAGCGCACCGTACAGCCCCGCTTCGCCCAGCTCCACGCCGTTGAACGCCACGCGCGCGAACGCAAAGCTGTTGATCGTGTGCGCGAGGATGCCGCGCGTTTGCGCCTTCGCGTGATAGCCGATCATGAAGACCAGCGCCGCACCGTATTCGAGCCCGGCCATCATGCCGAGCGTGCGCGGCTTGCCGAGCACGAGCTGGGCGCGCGGATCGAGCAGATCGGGCAGCAGGTTGCGAAAGCCGCCGTGCGAATCATTGACCCACACGTCGGTCGCGCCGCCCGCGAACGCGCCTTCGATGGCCGCGTTGGCTTCGAGCGTCATCCAGCGTCGCGCGGCTTCGTATTCGCCGTTGCCCGCGCGCGTCTGCTCGGCATGGAACACGCCGGCGATGCCTTCGATGTCGGTGGAGATCAGGACTTTCATCGCGCGGAATTCCTCAGCAGGTGGGCAAGGTCCGGCACGCTGTCGCGCAGCGACAGCCGCCGATGGCCGTCGCGACCGGTGACGGTCTCGGCGCTCCACAATGCATCGACGATCGCCTGCTCGACGCTGTCGGCGCAGGCGCGAAACAGCGGGTCCATACAGTGATCCGCGACCAGCGGCGGCAGCACGACGAAGTCCGCGCCGTGCGGCACCGTGTACGCGGTCGAAAACGCCAGCGCGATATCGCCGCTGCCGTGGCCGTATACCGAGCCGGTACGCGCGAGACCGGCCGCCGCGCGCAACGACAGGCGTTTCAGCTGGCGCGCGTCGAGCGGCGCATCGGTCGCGATGATCATGATGATCGAGCCTTGCTCGGGTTGCTCGGGAGTCGCGTTAGCAGCGGCACTGGCAGCATTCGCCGCCTCAGCGACGGCCGCGCGTTCGGCCAGCATGCGGCCGAGCGGCGTGCCGTCGATCGTCAGCATCGGCAGACGGCCGAAGTTGGCAAGCACGAGCGCGCCAACGGTGTAGTCGCGGCCCGCCGCACTGAACACGCGCGACGCAGTGCCGATGCCGCCCTTCAGATCGAAACACGACATGCCGCGCCCCGCGCCGAGCGCACCGCTCGCGACATCGGCGCTTGCCGCGTCGAATGCTTCGTTGAAGTGCTGTTCGGTCACGGCAAGCGCCTGAATGTCGTTCAGGTAGCCGTCGTTGCATTCGAACACGAGCGGATTGACCGTCGACCATTCGCGGCCGATGCGCGGATTCGCGCGAATCGCCGCGCGGATCTGCGCCTGCGCGAGCACGCCGACGCCGAAGGTGTTGGTCAGCGCGATCGGCGTCTCCAGCGTGCCGAGTTCGTCGAGCTGCACGAGCCCGACGCTCTTGCCGAAGCCGTTGATCACCGACGCGGCGGCCGGCACCTTGTCGACGAACGGATCGCCGCGATGCGGCCGGATCACGGTCACGCCGGTCTGCAGCGCGCCTTCGGCAAGCGTGCAATGACCGACGCTGACGCCGTCCACGTCGGCGATCGTGCCGAGCGTTCCGGCCGGCAACGTGCCGATGTGCGGCGCGCGCTCAGCCGAATGATGGTTACTCATGCTCATGGCCGATCCAGCTTCGGATCGAGCGCGTCGCGCAGGCCGTCGCCGAGCAGGTTGAACGCGAGCACGGTCAGAAAAATGGCGAGGCTCGGAAACAGCGCGATATGCGGCGCGGTCACCATATCGGCGCGAGCTTCGTTGAGCATCGCGCCCCACTCGGGCGTCGGCGGCTGCGCGCCCAAGCCGAGAAACGACAGGCTCGCCGCCGTGATGATCGACGTGCCGATGCGCATCGTCAGATACACGACGACCGATGAAATCGTGCCCGGCAGAATGTGCCGCGCCATGATGGTCCAGTCCGACGCGCCGATGCTGCGCGCCGCCTCGATATAGGTGAGCTGCTTGAGCATCAGCGTATTGCCGCGCACGAGCCGCGCGAACGCCGGAATGCTGAAGATCGCCACGGCGCAGATCACGTTGATCATGCCGTTGCCGAGAATCGCGACCACGCCGATCGCGAGCAGAATGCCGGGGAACGCGAACAGCACGTCGGCCACGCGCATTGTGATGCGATCCCACCAGCCCTCGTAGTAACCGGCAAGCAGACCGAAGAACGTGCCGATCACCGCGCCGATCGCCACGGACAGAAAGCCTGCCTCGAGCGAAATGCGCGAGCCGACGAGGATGCGGCTGAAGATATCGCGGCCCAGCGAATCGACGCCGAACCAGTGCGCGGCCGACGGCCCCGCGTTCAGCGCGTCGTAGTCGAAGAAGTTCTCGGGGTCGTACCGCACGATATGCGGCGCGATGATCGCGACCACGATCAGCAGCAGCACGAACACGCCGGCGGCCAGCGCGACATGCTGCTTGCGGAACTTGCGCCAGAATTCGCTCCACGGTGTGCGGATCGCGCTTTCGGAGGCAACGGGAGTGGCCGCATTCGGCCCGGTGGCAGTGGTGCTCATGCGGGCCTCACTTGAAACGGATGGTCGGGTTGATCACCGCGTACAGCACGTCGACGATCAGGTTGATGATGATGAATTCGAGCGAGAACAACAGCACCTCGGCCTGAATGATCGGATAGTCGCGCATCGACACGGCATCGACGAGCAAACGGCCGAGGCCCGGCCAGTTGAACACCACCTCGACGACGATCGAGCCGCCGAGCAGAAAGCCGAACTGCAGTCCCATCATCGTGACGACGGGAATCAGCGCGTTGCGCAGGCAGTGCTTGATGATCACGAGCCGCTCAGGCACGCCCTTCGCGCGCGCGGTGCGCACGAAGTCCTCGTGCAGCACCTCGACGAACGAGGCCCGCGTGAAGCGCGCCATTACGGCCGCGACCGCCGCGCCGAGCGTCAGCGACGGCAGCACGTAGCTGCGCCACGAACCGTCGCCGACGATCGGCAGCCAGCCGAGCTGCACCGAGAAAATCTGCATCAGCAGCATGCCGAGCGCGAACGCCGGAAACGAAATGCCCGACACCGCGAGCGTCATGCCCAGGCGGTCCGGCCAGCGGTTGCGCCACACCGCCGAAGCGATGCCGATCGCCATGCCGATCACGACCGCCCACACCATACTCGCGATCGTCAGCCACAACGTCGGGAAGAAGCGTTCCGCGATCTCCTGGCTCACCGGCCGCTTGCTGCGCGTCGAAACGCCGAAGTCGCCATGCGCCATCCGCCAGAAGAAACGGACGAACTGCTGCGGCAGCGGCTTGTCGAGCCCGAGGTCGGAGCGCACGAGCGCCACGGTCGCCTCGTCCGCTTCAGGACCGGCGGCGAGCCGCGCCGGATCGCCCGGCAGCAGATGCACGAACAGGAACACCAGCACGGCGACGATGAAGAGCGTCGGCAGCAGGCCTAGCAGACGTTTGACGAGGAAGTTCAGCATGAAACCAATCCGGCAAATGAGCGGCAAATGAGCGGCAAATCAGGCGGGCAACGAGGACTCGTGTGCGGCGGCGGCGCGGCGGCGGGCTGGGTGAACCGCCGCCTGCGCATGCCGCCTCGTCAGGTCATCACTTGATCGCGATCTCGTCGAAGTTGAACGAGCCGTCCGGCGCGACGTAAGCGCCCGACAGACGCTTGCTGCGCGCATACACGACCTTCTCCTTGACGAGAAAGATCCACGGCGCGTCGGCCCAGATGCGCTTCTGCGCATCGGTGTAGAGCGCGGCCTTCTGCGTGCGGTCGGTCGTTTCGAGCGCCTGCTTCAGATCGTTGTCGACCGCGTCGCTCCTGTAGTACGACGTGTTGACCATCTTCGGCGGGAACGAGTAGCCCGCGAGCAGCGGGCTGATCGCCCAGTCCGCCTCGCCGGTCGACGACGACCAGCCCGCGTAGTACATCCGCACCGGCGCGGTCGCCGGGTCCTGCGCGCTTTCGACCTTGGCGACGCGCTGACCCGCTTCGAGCGCCTCGACGCTGGCCTTGATGCCGACCTGCGCGAGCTGCTGCTGCACGAACTGGATCACCTTCTGCGCGGTCGAGTAGTTATACGCGGACCACAGCGTCGTTTCGAAGCCGTTCGGATAACCCGCTTCCTTCAGCAGTTCGCGCGCCTTCGCGGGATCGTACGGCCAGGGTCCGAGCTTGACCGCATAGTCGACGCCCTGCGGCACGACGCCGTCGGCCGGCGTCGCGTACCCGGCGAACGCGACCTTCGTCAGCGCTTCCTTGTTGACCGCGTAATTCAGCGCTTCACGCACCTTCGGGTTGTCGAACGGCTTCTGGTTCATGTTCATGCTGATGTAGCGCTCAATGATCGACGGCGCCGCGATCAGATCGACCTTCGGGCTCGACTGCAGTTGCGCGGCCTGTTCGAACGGCACCTGGAACGCGAAGTCCGCTTCGCCGGTGCGCATCAGCGCGGCGCGCGTGTTGTTGTCGACGACCGGCTTCCAGTCGATCGCATCGATCTTCGGATAACCCTTCTTCCAGTAGCCGGCGAACTTCTTCACGGTCAGGTCGCCGGCCGGGTCCCACTTCACGAGTTCGAACGGGCCCGTGCCGACCGGATGAAACGCGATGTCCTTGCCGTACTTCTTCAGCGCGTCCGGCGAGATCATCACCGCAGACGGATGCGCGAGCACGTTGATGAACGCCGAGAACGGCGTTTTCAGCGTGACGCGCACCGTGTACGGATCGACCACTTCCGTTTTCTCGATGCGGCTAAACATGTTGTAGCGCTTCAGCTTGTTGGCCGGATCGGTCACGCGGTCGAAGTTCGCCTTCACGGCGGCCGCATTGAAGTCGGTGCCGTCCTGGAACTTCACGCCATGGCGCAGCTTGATCGTATAGACGCGCGCGTCGGGGCTCGCCTCATAGCTGTCGGCGAGCACGTTGACGAGCTTCATGTCCTTGTCGAAGCCGAACAGCCCCTGATAGAACGATTTCGCGACCGCCTGCGACAGCGTGTCGTTCGCGTCGTACGGATCGAGCGACGTGAAGGTCGACGCGACGGCCATCACGGCCGTCGTTTCGGCGTGCGCCAGATTGCCCGCGAGCGTCGCGAACACCACCGCGCCGCCGCTGACGAGCGCGCGCAAACGAAACGGAGAGGACGGGAACAGCAGGTTCATGAGATTGCTCCAGGCTGCGAGTTAAGGATGTGACAGGGGCCGCTATGATTGGCGTGGCTTCTATTGCTGATGTTTCTCTTGCTGTTGCTTCGATTGCTGATGCTTCGGGTCTCGCGCTTCAGGTCTGCCGCTTCAATGCGATGCGGCGCTTCGCTCAATAAGCGCCGCCGACGCGATGCTGCGCGACGAAATGATCCGGTCCCACCGCGACGAGCGGCGCGACGACCGGCTCGTCGTGCAGCGCGCGAATCGGGCTCGGAATATCGTCGGCGGCGAGCATGCGTTTCGCGTGACGGCGCGCGGGATCGGCGACCGGCACCGCGCTCATCAGCTTCTTCGTGTACGGATGCTGGGGCGCCTCGAACACCGCGCGACGCGGACCGATCTCGACGATCTGGCCGAGATACATCACCGCGACGCGATGGCTCACACGCTCGACCACCGCCATGTCGTGCGAAATGAACAGATACGCGACGCCGAGCTCGCGCTGCAGGTCGAGCATCAGATTGACGATCTGCGCCTGCACGGAGACGTCGAGCGCGGACACCGATTCATCGGCGATCACGACCTTCGGATTCAGCGCGAGCGCGCGAGCAATCGCGATACGCTGACGCTGCCCGCCCGAAAACTCATGCGGATAGCGGCGCGCGGCCTCGGCCGGCAAACCGACTTTCTCGAGCAGCCACGCGACGCGCGCCTGCGCTTGTCCACCCTGCGCGACGCCATGCACGAGCAGCGGCTCCATGATCGAGAAGCCGACGGTCAAGCGCGGATTCAACGACGCGAACGGGTCCTGGAAAATAAACTGGATATCGCGGCGCAGCGCCTGCAACGCGGGCCCGGTCAGCGAGCTGATTTCCTTGCCAGCGAATTCGATCGAGCCACTCTGACTTTCGACGAGTCTCAGCAGCGAGCGGCCCGTGGTCGACTTGCCGCAGCCCGACTCGCCGACCAGCGCGAGCGTTTCGCCGGGCCGCAGATCGAAGCTGACTTTTTCGACCGCATGCACACGGCCCGTCATACGGCCGAACAGGCCGCTACGGACCGCAAAGCGCGTGACCAGATCGCGCACGCGCAGGATCGGCGGCGTGTCGTCGCGCACCAGCGGCTGCGCTTCTTCGGCGACAGCCGCCGCCGGCTGCACCGCCGCATCGGCGCCGTTCGCGCCGGCCTGCTCGACGCTCAGGATCGGAAAGCGCGCGGGCTGATTGGTGCCCTGCATCGAGCCGAGACGAGGCACCGCCGCGAGCAGCGCCTTCGTGTACGGATGCGACGGCGCGGCGAACAGCGCGTCCGACGCGCCCTCCTCGACCTTCTCGCCGCGATACATCACGAGCACGCGGTCGGCCACTTCGGCAACCACGCCCATGTCGTGCGTAATGAAGATCACGCCCATGTTCATCTCGTCCTGCAAGCCGCGAATCAGTTGCAGGATCTGCGCCTGGATCGTCACGTCGAGCGCGGTGGTCGGTTCATCGGCGATCAGCAGCGCGGGCTTGCACGACAACGCCATCGCAATCATCACGCGCTGGCGCATGCCGCCCGACAGCTGATGCGGGTAACGCGCCGCGACGCGCCTTGCCTCGGGAATCCGCACGATCTCGAGCAGACGCAGGGTTTCGGCGCGCGCGGCCTCGCGGCTCTTGCCCTGGTGCAGCGCGATCGCCTCGCTGATCTGATCGCCGACCGTGAAGACCGGATTGAGCGAGGTCATCGGCTCCTGGAAGATCATCGCGATGTCGGCGCCGCGAACTGTGCGCATCGTGCCGGACGACGCCTTCGCGAGATCGAGCACGCTGCCGTCGCGCCGCCGGAATGCGATGCTGCCGCCGGCAAGACGGCCGCCGCCATGCTCGATCAGCCGCATCAGCGCCAGCGACGTGACCGACTTGCCCGAGCCCGATTCGCCGACGATCGCGAGCGTCTCGCCGCGCTCGACCGTGAACGACAGATTGCGCACCGCGTTGAAGGTCGAGTCGCCGCGGCGGAACGCGACCGTCAGATCGTCGACCGCGAGCACGCGCTGCGGCGGCAGGGTTTCGATAAGCGGGCTGGCGGTGTGCGAGGAAGAAGGCACGGTGGTTCCTTTGCTTTGAATTCGAACGCGGCTAACGCGGCCTCAGGCATGTGGCGACACGCGCCAGCGGCTAGCGATAGATCGCCGTCACCGGCGCTTCGCCGAGCCGCGCGAAACCGCGGTACATACCCTCGGTATTGAACGGCAGCGTGACGTTGCCCCGCGCGTCGACGGCGACGAGGCCGCCGCGTCCGTCGATCTTCGGCAAGCGGTTCATCACGACGTGGTGCGCGGCTTCTTCGAGCGAGACCTGGCGATAGGCCATCTGCGCGGCGACGTCGTAGGCGGCGACCATGCGCATGAACATTTCGCCGGAGCCGGTGGTCGATACCGCGCAGGTCGCGTCGTCCGCGTAGCAGCCCGCGCCGATCAGCGGCGTATCGCCGACGCGGCCCACCTGCTTGTTGGTCACGCCGCCCGTCGAGGTCGCCGCGGCGAGATGCCCGTGTCGGTCGAGCGCGACTGCGCCGACGGTGCCGAACTTGCGATTGGGATCGATCGGCTCGTGCGGCGTCGGGTCGTCGTTGCTCGAAGCCGTGGACGCGAGCGTCGCGGCGTCGTGATCGAGCATCGGACGCTGCTGCTCACGCGCCAGTTGCCATTGCCGATAGCGCGCGTCGGTATCGAAGTAGCTGTTGTCGACGAACTCGAGCCCCTGCGCGGCCGCGAACGCTTCCGCGCCGTCACCGGTGAACAGCACGTGGTCGCTGCGCTCGAGCACGCGGCGCGCGGCGAGAATCGGATTGCGCACGCGCGTCACGCAACAGATCGCGCCCGCGTCGAGCGTGCGGCCGTCCATGATCGCGGCGTCGAGTTCGTGCGTGCCGGCCGCCGTGTAGACCGCGCCGTGGCCCGCATTGAAGAGCGCGCAGTCTTCGAGCAGCCGCACCGCTTCGCTGACCGCGTCGAGCGCGCTGCCGCCGTCGGCGAGCACGCGCTGGCCAGCGCTCAGCACCGCGTTGAGCGCCGCGTGATATCCGGTTTCGGCGCTGGCCGACATCGACGTGCGCAGGATCGTCCCTGCCCCGCCGTGGATGGCAATGACTGCGTTGGAGTTCATCGTTTGGATCGTGGAGTGCGGGTGGATCGGGGAGTGCGGGGTGCTGTGATGGCTTTTGCTTCGGCATCCCTGGCTTTCGTGCTTCTGGCTTGGGTGCTGTCAGCCTTTGCGCCGTCGCTGTGTTTTAGCCTTGCAGCCCTCGCGCGCGCGGCTTTGCTCAGGGCGCGCGCCGGCTCCTGCGCGGCGCCGGCCGCGCCCGACTGCGGATCGAACAGCCACGGCAGCACGAACTCGCTGACCTCGGCGGCCGCCTTGACCGAGCGTTGCGCGCGATACGCGACCGCGTCGCACAACGCCTCGATGACCGCGAGCACGGCCGAATCGGCATTCGACGCGAGACGCCGGTCGGTGCGGACATACAGCGCCAGGTCCGCGAACCGCACGAGCGGCGAGCGCGGACCGTCGGTGAGCGCGAGCACGCGCGCGCCGCGTTCGGAGGCGCGGCGCGCGAGCTCGATCGTGTCCTCGACATAGCGCGGAAACGCGATGCCGATCACGAGATCGCCCGGACCCGAACCCACGAGGTGCCGCGCCGCATGCGACGGCCCGCCGTTCAGCGCCAGCGAATGCACGTTGTCGTGATACGGCAGCAGTCCGTGCTCCATCAGGCTCGCGAGAAACGCGCTGGCGCCGAAGCCGATCACGAATACGCGACGCGCGGCGATGATCGCGTCGACGGCGGCGTCGGCGGTCGCGCGATCGATCGACGTACGCGTTGCGTACAGATTGTTGGCGGCCTGCTCGAGCGACGCGTCGATCAGATCGTCACCGACCGCGAGCGTTTCCTGCGCGCTGCGCAGCCGCTCGACCGGCGCGAGCGTCGCCTCGAAGCCACGCACGAGCGCCTCGCGAAACTGCGGATAACCGTCGAAGCCGAGCGCGCGCGCAAAGCGATTCGCGCTCGCGACCGACGCGCCGACCACGCTCGCGAGCTCGTCGATACGCATCGTCGCCGCGCGGAACAGATGGGCCAGCACGTACTCGCCCATGCGCTGGTGGATTGGCGTGAGCGTCGGCATCGCAGCGGTGATGCGCGTGGCAATGGCCTGCTCGGCGGGGTTCGGCACAGCGGACGGGTGATGGATCATGCGAACGGACAGGCGCGGTTGTTCTATGCGAATGAGATGAAATTATGTTTACATGAAACACGCGCCGAAAAAAATTCATTTCCATTATTTCGAGGGTTTTTGCCGACCGAAGGTCTTCAGACAATGGAGTTCAGCATCCACGCCATGCCGCACCCCGATGAAAATCCATTTTCATCGGGGCGATGGGTGGCTTCATCGCGTGCCGAGCTCCGCCGCTCAGCACGCCGCAGCGCTCTGTTCGGGAATGCCCAGGAGCCGCGCCGCCGGCGACATCACGATGATCAGCGCCTGCACGACGAACGCGAGCGACGCCGCGACCAGACACACGTCGATGCTCCAGTGCGCGCTGAGCGCGGCGCCGAGCAGCGCGCCCACCGGCCGCGCGCCGTAGGTGGCGGTGCTGATCAGCGCGGACACGCGGCCGATCATCCGTTCGGGCGTGATCGCCTGACGCAGCGTGGTCGAGCCGACGACCCACAGGATTGGTCCCGCGCCGAGCAGGAAGAAGCTCGCGAGCGCGAGCCAGAACGATGGGACGATCAGCGTCGCCACCATCACGAGCGACGCGAGCAGCCCGCACGACGGTCCGACGATCAGCAGACGGCCGAATGCGAGACGCCGCGCGACCGCGGGCGCGGCGAGCGCGCCGCAGACCATGCCGACCCCGTACGCGCCGAGCGTCACGCCGACCGCCGAGGCATTGAGCCCCAGCCGATGCACCGCGTAAGGCACATAGACCGCCTGCAGGATGAAGAAGCCGAGATTGAAGAACACGGCGGTCAGCAGCATCGGCAGCAGCAACGGATCGCGCAGCACGAAGCGCGTGCCGTCGCGCAGCTCCAGCATGAAATGCCGCCGCGGCGCGGCCGCGCGCGGCGGCTCGCGCAATCCCGCCAGCAACGCGACCGCGAACGCCGACAACATCGCCGCGCCGCCATACGCCCAGCCCGCGCCGATCCAGCCGACCAGCACGCCCCCCAGCGCCGGCCCCGCCGAATACGCGACGCTGCGCGCGAGTTCGAGCCGGCCGTTCGCGCTCGCATAGGCGTCGCGCGGCACGATCGACGGCACCAGCGAGGGCGCCGCAACGTTGTAGGCGACCGTACCCGTCGCGGCGACGAAGCCGAGCGCGGCGAGCAGCGGCAGGCTCAGCGCATGCGTGAGCACCAGCAGCAGCAGCACGCACAGCATCGCGCAGACCCGCACGCTCTCGGCGAGCGTCATGAGCACGCGGCGCGAGCGGCGGTCGGCCCAGACGCCTAGCGGCATCGACAGCAACAGGAACGGCAGCGTCTGCGCGGTTTGCAGCAGACCGGTATCGCGCGCGTTGGCGCCGAGCGCGAACACCGCGACGAGCGGCGCGGCGGCGAGGCTGATCTGCTCCGCCGATTGCGCGCACAGGTTCGACCAGGCGAGGCGCTGGAATGCGCGGGGCAGACGTTGCGCATTGGACGGCGAAGACGACGAAGGGGAAGACGTGGCGGACATCGATGCACTCCCGAGTTTGACGTGAGGCATTCATCGTCGGCGCCTGGGACTTGCGGGGCGCTCCGCTTCTTGCGGTGTTATTCTTCGCTCGCCATGAATCTCGAAAGCATCCTCTTCACTCAAGGTTTCGGTTCGCGCCGCCAATGCCGCGCGCTGATCGGCGACGGCCGCGTCAGCGTCGACGGTGCGATTTGCACCGATGCCGACGCCGATTTCGCTGTTGATGGCGGCGCGTTGCGTTTTAGCGTCGACGGCGTCGAATGGCCGTATCGCGAGCACGCGTATCTGCTGCTGAACAAGCCCATCGGCTACGAATGCTCGCGCGATCCGCAGCATCATCTGAGCGTGTTCAGCCTGCTGCCGCCGCAGTTCGCCGAGCGCGGCGTGCAGTGCGTCGGCCGTCTCGATCAGGACACCACGGGCCTCCTGCTGCTCTCCGACGACGGCAAGTTCGTGCATCAGTTCACGTCGCCGAAACGCAAGGTGCCGAAGCTCTACGTCGCGACCACGCGCCATCCGCTCGACGACGCGCAGCTCGCCGCGCTGCGCGACGGCGTGCTGCTGCACGGCGAAACGAAACCCAGCGCCGCGCTCGACGCCCAGGCGCGCGACACTCACACGCTCGCGCTCACCGTGCTCGAAGGCAAATACCACCAGGTCAAGCGGATGATCGCGGCCTCGGGCAACCGCTGCGAGGCGCTGCATCGCGAACGGATCGGTGGGCTCGCGCTTCCCGCGGCGCTCGCGCCCGGGGCATGGCAATGGCTCGACGCAGCGGGCCTTGCCGCGCTGCGGGCCGGGTAAACGACTAGCCGTAACGAGGGGCCGCCTTAGCCCTTGATGCGCCGGAGAAACCCCGCGCGCATTGCGGTGCACCGAACATAGGCCGTTGCGTTGCAGCATGCCGTTGCTTACATGTCGCCCTATACTCGTCTAAACAAACGACTACAAAGGTTTCAAGGAGGG
The DNA here is from genome assembly GCF_050434105.1 of Paraburkholderia sp. 40. NCBI lineage: Bacteria > Pseudomonadati > Pseudomonadota > Betaproteobacteria > Burkholderiales > Burkholderiaceae > Paraburkholderia > Paraburkholderia sp. 40. Next base: position 2,125,714 of record NZ_JBNPVY010000004.1, read on the forward strand.
GCGCCATGCAAATCGACGGCACGATGGCGTTTTCGCACGCGATGACCGCGTTTATCTGCTTTGCACTGCTACTGGTCGGCGGATTGCTGGTCATCATGCGGCTGCGGCACAAGTACCATCCGAATCTGATCGGCGCATTGATCGGCGGCATGCTGTGCTTCCTGTTGCTGGAAGTGCTGCCTGCGCTGACCTGATGCCGGCTGGACCGCGCAGCTCGTTTTGCGCGGCGCATTGATGCGGTGCGGCGGATACGCTCTGCGGGGCAACCCGGCCCTCGCGAGGCGGCATTTTGTTTCTGCTGCCGACCTAGCCGCGTTTCCCGTTCGCCTCGCGCAAAAAATCCTCGACGCTCGGATAACGCAGACGTACCCGCAATTCCTCCTTCAGACGCCGGTTCACGAGCCGGCGCGACTCGCGCATGAACGACAGCAGCATCGGATCGATCTGCTGCTCCGCCTGCTCTCTCGTGATGCGCGGCGGGCGCGCGAGCCCGAACGCATCGGCGACCGCGTCGAAATACTCCCCCATTTTCAGCGACGAATCGTCGGACGCGTGCAGTGCGCGCGCTGGCCGGCCATGCGTGGCGAGACGCACGAGGATCGCGGCGAGGTCGTCGGCGTGGATGTGATTCGTGTAGACGTCGTCGGCATCGACGAGCGCCGGCGTGCCTCTTTCGAGCCGCGCGAGCGGCAGACGGTTGCGCGCATAGATGCCCGGGATCCGCGCGATGCTCGTGGCGACGCTGCCGCGCGCCGTCGCGCGCCGCAACTGCCGTTCGGCCGACACGCGACGTTTGGCGCGCGCATTCGCGGGCCGTGGTGCGCGCGTTTCGTCGATCCACGCGCCGCCGCAATCGCCGTAGACGCCCGTCGTGCTCGCGTAAACGATGCGCACCGGTGCGCGCGAAGCGCCGGTCCGGCGCACCCCGTCGAGTACAATATCGGGTGTTTCAGCGTCCAGACCTGAAGCGCGCGTACGGCGCAACCGCGCGATCGGCGCGACGGACGACCTCGCCGCGCAAGCGTTCATGCGGCCCCCGGCACCTAACGTCGCAAGCAGCGCGCGAGTGCGTCGATCGTCGTCGCCGGACTTCTGCGGGGGCGCGAGATGCAGCACCGTCGGCGCGAGGCGCGCGAGCCGTTTGAGGCTGCCGCGCGCGTCGAGATCGCCGACGAGCGGCATCACGCCCGCGGCGCGCAACTCATCGCAGCGCGCTGCATGGCTCGTCAACGCGAAGATACGCGCGCGCGGCCGCAAGAGGGGCACGCAGCGCATGCCGACGTCGCCGCATCCTACGATCAGCACGCGCGGCCGGCGGAAGTTTCGTGTCGCTTTCATGGTGGGCGCATTGTAGCGGTCACACGCAACAGGTACCGCGCGGTTGATCCGGCGGGTCCGCATACGATTCCGAATTTTCGATTCCGAACACTTTATGGCATTTAACGTCACGCTCCGGCAAACCGGCCGGCAGTTTCAGGTAGAACAGGACGAACCGGTGCTCTCCGCAGCGCTGCGTCAAGGCGTCGGCCTGCCGTACGGCTGCAAGAACGGCGCGTGCGGTTCGTGCAAAGGCACGGTCGTGAGCGGCGAGGTCGAACAGCGCGCGCACTCGTCGTCGGCGCTGTCGAACGACGAAAAGACGCGCGGCATGGCGCTCCTGTGCTGCGCGACCGCGTGCTCCGATCTCGAAGTCGACATCCGCGAAGTGGCCGGCGTCGGCGATGTGCAGGTCAAGAAGCTGCCGTGCCGCGTGAACGCGATCGAGCGCAAGGCCGACGACGTGATCGTCGTGAAGCTGCAACTGCCCGCCAACGAACGTCTGCAATATCTGGCCGGCCAGTACCTCGAATTCATCCTGAAGGACGGCAAGCGCCGCAGCTATTCGATGGCGAGCGCGCCGCACGTCGAAGGCCCGGTCGAGCTGCACATCCGCCACATGCCCGGCGGTGCGTTCACAGACCATGTGTTCAACACGATGAAGGAGCGCGACATCCTGCGCTTCGAAGCGCCGCTCGGCACGTTCTTCCTGCGCGAAGACTCGGACAGGCCGATCGTGCTGCTCGCGTCGGGCACCGGCTTCGCGCCGCTGAAGGCGATCGTCGAGCATGCGGTGTTCAAGAGCATGACGCGCCCCATGACGCTCTACTGGGGCGCGCGCCGCAAGAAAGACCTGTATCTGCTCGAACTCGCCGAGCAATGGGCGCGCGAGATTCCGAACTTCAAGTTCGTGCCGGTGCTCTCCGAGCCCGATGCGGGCGACGCATGGACGGGCCGCACGGGCTTCGTGCATCGGGCGGTGATCGAGGATCTGCCCGATCTGTCGGCCTACCAGGTGTATGCATGCGGCGCGCCGGTGATGGTCGAATCGGCGCTGCGCGACTTCACGCAGCATCACCAGTTGCCGGAAGACGAGTTCTACGCGGACTCGTTCACCAGCGCGGCCGATCTCGCGAACGCGGTCTGATTGCACGGCGGCAAATTCCCCCCAATGCAGCGCCAGCGCAAATTCAAGGTTTACACCGGCACTTTTCTTATCGTATTCTTTCGCGCATGAACCGCATCCAGTCCGAAATCCGACGTCGCCGCTCGCCGCTCCCCTAGGGACGCCGCTGGCTTCGTCACGGACTCGCGCCACACAAAACCTGGGCGCAAGCTGTTCGAATCATGAAAGCCACGGCATGCCGTGGCTTTTCTGTTTTTCCGGCCGCCGTTTTTATTGGCCAAACTGTCACCGTTTCTTCACCCTGCTCTTACCCTTTTGCCTGGAGCCTGCCGTCATGAATTTCAATGAGTATCCAATCGATTCGCTGATGTACATCACGAACCGACCTGAAATCGTTTTCACGCACGGCAAAGGCTCGTGGCTTTACGACAACAACGGCAAGCGCTACCTGGATTTCATTCAGGGCTGGGCGGTCAATAGCCTCGGCCACTGCAACGACGGCATGATCGAAGCGCTGAACCAGCAGGCCAAGCTGCTGATCAACCCGTCGCCGGCGTTCTACAACGAGCCGATGGCGAAGCTCGCGGGCCTGCTCACGCAGCACAGCTGCTTCGACAAGGTGTTCTTCGCGAACAGCGGCGCCGAGGCGAACGAAGGCGCGATCAAGCTCGCGCGCAAGTGGGGCAGGAAGTTCAAGGACGGCGCGTTCGAGATCATCACGTTCGACCACAGCTTCCACGGCCGCACGCTCGCGACGATGTCGGCCAGCGGCAAGCCGGGCTGGGACACGATCTACGCGCCGCAGGTGCCGGGCTTCCCGAAGGCGGACCTGAACGACATCGCGTCGGTGGAAAAGCTGATCAACGCGAAGACCGTCGCGGTGATGCTCGAGCCGATCCAGGGCGAAGGCGGCGTGATCCCCGCAACCCGCGAGTTCATGCAGCAACTGCGCGAGCTGACGAAAAAACACAACGTCTTGCTGATCGTCGACGAAGTGCAAAGCGGCTGTGGTCGCGCCGGCACGCTGTTCGCGTATCAGCTGTCGGGCATCGAGCCGGACATCATGACGCTCGGCAAAGGCATCGGCGGCGGCGTGCCGCTCGCGGCGCTGCTGTCGAAGGCGGAAATCGCCGTGTTCGAAGCGGGCGATCAGGGCGGCACCTACAACGGCAATCCGCTGATGACCGCGGTCGGCTACTCGGTGATCTCGCAGCTGACGGCGCCGGGCTTCCTCGAAGGCGTGCGCTCGCGCGGCGAATATCTGCGCACGAAGCTGCTCGAGCTGTCCGAGGAGCGCGGCTTCAAGGGCGAGCGCGGCGAGGGTCTGCTGCGCGCGCTGCTGCTCGGCAAGGACATCGGCAACCAGATTGTCGAGAAGGCGCGCGACATGCAACCCGACGGCGTGCTGCTGAACGCCGCGCGTCCGAACCTGCTGCGCTTCATGCCGGCGCTTAACGTGACGACCGAAGAAATCGACCAGATGCTGGCGATGCTGCGCTCGGTTCTCGACTCGCTGTAATCACCCACGGAGCGCACCGATGACGACGAACACGACGCTGTCGATCCGCCGCTTCGACGCGACCGATACCGAAGCGGTGATCGCGCTGTGGCAGGCGGTGTTTCCCGAGTATCGCGACGTGACGAGACCGCAGCGCAATCCGCGTCTGTCGATCGCGAACAAGCTCGCGACGCAACCGGAGCTGTTCTTCGTCGCGGTGCTCGATGGACGCATCGTCGGCACTGTAATGGGCGGCTATGATGGACACCGCGGCTGGCTGTATTCGCTCGCGGTCGACGCATCGCTGCGACGTCATGGCATCGGCACGCGGCTCGTCGCGCACGTCGAGAGCGAGTTGACGAAGCTTGGTTGTCCGAAGCTGAACCTGCAGGTACTGTCGTCGGCAACGGCTGAAATACGGGCGTTCTACGATGCGCTCGGGTATCGCACCGATGCGGTGATCAGCCTCGGCAAGCGGCTCGGCCAATACGCCGACGCGGCCCCGGCCAGTTGATTCGCGTCGTACGCCTGATTAAAGAAAGCCGCATGCGTTGCTTGACGCATGCGGCTTTTTCAATGGTTCTCCCGCAAGCAGCGCACATATCGGCGGATTCGGACAAATAGCAGATGGCGAGCAGTTGGATTGCCTAGAATCGTTTACGCACGAGACGACGCCGGTGCTGGAAAGACACGTTTGCGGCGGTTCGCGACGCTCCCCGGGGCGGCTCATGCATCTGAGTCCCAACACGTTTGAATCCTCAGGGGAATCTTCATGGTGACTTATGTGGTGCTCATGCAATTCACGGATCAGGGTATCCGCGCGGTAAAGAACAGCGCGCAGCGAGCCGGACAGGCGGCAGAGATGGCGAAAACTTTTGGCTGCGAGATGAAGCAGATCTACTGGACCTTAGGGGAATACGACATTGTCTCGGTCGTCGAAGCGGCAGACGAGCAGAGCCTTCTCGCTTTCGGCTTCGCGCTCGGCTCAGCCGGCAATGTCCGCTCGCAAACGCTGCGTGCGTTCACAAAAGACGAAATCAGTTCGGTTATTGGCCGACTCCCATAATTCACGCCCCAGCCAGAAAAATAAAACGCGCCCCACGACGTTGCATCGTGGGGCGCGTTGCAAGCCGGACGTATGCGCAAAGGGCATACGTCCAACTATTCACCCACTCATTCACCCACTCATTCACCCAGATAGGCGGCCCGAACCTTCGGATCGTCGAGCATCTGCTTCGCGTCGCCCGACATCGTGATCAAACCGGAGTCCATCACGTAGCCGCGATTCGCCGCCTGCAGCGCGAGCCGCGCGTTCTGCTCGACGAGCAGCACGGTCATGCCTTCAGAGGAAATCAGGCGCACCACTTCGAAGATCTTCTCGACCATGATCGGCGACAGACCCATCGACGGTTCGTCGAGCAGCAGCAGTTTGGGCCGCGAGATGATCGCGCGTGCCATCGCGAGCATCTGCTGCTCGCCGCCCGACAGCGTGCCCGCGTATTGCGATGCACGCTCCTTCAGACGCGGAAAGAAGCCGAACATGCGCTCGACGTCCGACTTGATGCCATCGTCATCGTTGCGCAGATAGGCACCCATCTGCATATTCTCGACGATCGACATGCGCGCGAAAATGCCGCGCCCTTCCGGCACCATCGCGAGACCGCGCTTCAGAAGCTCATGCGCGGGCAGGCCCTTGATCGACTGACCCATGTACTCGATGTCGCCGGCCGCATACGCCTTCAGGCCGGTGATCGCCTTCATCGTCGTGGTTTTGCCCGCGCCGTTCGCGCCGATCAGGGTGACGAGTTCGCCCTGCCCGACCTCGAGGTCGACACCCTTGACCGCCTGGATGCCACCGTAGTTGACCTGCAGGCCCTTGATTTTCAACATTGCTTGCGTCGTGGACATCAGTGGACCCCCGCACCCAGATAAGCTTCGATCACCTTCGCATCCTTCTGCACGTCCTGCGGCAGACCTTGCGCAATCACCTTGCCGTAGTCGAGCACCGTCATCTGATTGCACAGACCCATCACGAGCTTCACGTCGTGTTCGATCAGCAGAATCGTCTTGCCGTCCGCACGGATCTTGTCGAGCAGCCTGGTCAGTTCGACCTTCTCGGTGGCGTTCATGCCGGCCGCCGGTTCGTCGAGCGCGAGCAGCTTCGGATCGGTCGCCAGCGCACGCGCGATTTCGAGCCGCCGCTGGTGGCCATACGACAGGTTGCGCGACGTATAGTCCGCGTACTGCGTAATGCCGACGTAGTCGAGCAGTTCGAGCGCGCGCTCCTTGATCTCGCGCTCTTCCTGGCGTTCGGCCGGCGTCTGGAACACCGCGCCGAGCAGACCGTGCTTCGTGCGCACATGACGGCCGACCATCACGTTTTCGAGCGCGGTCATGCCGCCGAACAGACGGATGTTCTGGAACGTGCGCGCAATGCCCGCCTTCGCGACCTGATAGACCGCGGTCGGTGTGTAGCTCTCGCCGTCGAGCTTGAACTCGCCTGAATCCGGCGTGTACAGACCCGTGATCACATTGAAGAAGGTGGTCTTGCCCGCGCCGTTCGGGCCGATCAGGCCGTAGATCTCGCCCGCGCGGATCTGCAGGCCGACCTCGGAAAGCGCCTGAAGGCCGCCGAAGCGCTTGTTGACGCCCTTCACCGACAGTCGGGTCGTCGCGTTGTTGCTTACGTTATCGCTCATGTCTTTTTCTCCACCGGACCTTATGCGCGCACCGGCTTCTTGCCGCCACGCTTCGCCAGCTTCGCAATCCTGTCTTCGTGCTTCGGCGCGGGCCACAGGCCTTCCGAGCGGTACAGCATGATCACGACCATCGCGAGGCCGTACAGCAACTGACGGATCACTTCGGTATCGACGATTTCATGGCCGAAGATCATGTTCTGCAGCGGACCCATCGTCGAGCGCAGGAACTCGGGGAACACCGCGAGCAGCACCGCGCCGAGGATCACGCCCGGAATGTGGCCCATGCCGCCGAGCACCACGCAGGCGAGCACCACGACCGATTCCCAGAACGTGAACGATTCCGGCGACACGAAACCCTGGAACGAGCCGAACATCGCGCCCGACAGGCCGCCGAACGACGCGCCCATCGCGAACGCAAGCAGCTTCACGTTACGGGTATTGATGCCCATCGCCTTGGCGGCGATTTCGTCTTCGCGGATCGCGGCCCACGCGCGGCCGATACGCGAATGCTGCAAGCGCGTACAGGTCCAGATCACGAACAGCGCGCACAGCACGAACAGGTAGTAGTACAGGTACACCGACGGAAACTGCATGCCGAACAGCGAGTGCGTCTGCGCGAGGCTGAAGCCGCCGACCTGCACCGGGTCGATGCCCGTGATCCCCTTCGGGCCGTTGGTGATGTTCACCGGACGGTCGAGGTTGTTCATGAAGATCCGCACGATTTCCCCGAAGCCGAGGGTCACGATCGCGAGGTAGTCGCCACGCAGACGCAGTGTCGGCGCACCGAGCAGAATCCCGAACATCGCGGCGAGCGCCATCGCGATCGGCGCGATGATCCAGATCGGCACGTGGATGCCGTTCGGCGCGAGATGTGCGATCCACTCGAATTGCGTCGCGAGGTGCGGTGAGCTCAGCAGCGCGGCCGTGTAGGCGCCGATCGCGTAGAACGCGATGTAGCCCAAGTCCAGCAGGCCGGCAAAGCCGACCACCACGTTCAGGCCCAGCGCGAGCATCACGTACAGCATCGCGAAGTCGAGCACGCGAACCCAATAGTTGCCGCCCGCGGCGCCGATGACCATCGGCGCCGCGATCACGAAGATCGCCGTGAGAATACCGATGGTCAGCGTCTTCGTGCGGTTCTTTTCGGGGATGAGCGTCGTGGACGGCTCGATCGGTTGAATTGAGGTCATGATTGTTGACTCCTTGTGGCCCGGGATCAGGCGCGATCCGCGACACGTTCGCCGAGCAGGCCCGACGGACGGAACACCAGCACGACGATCAGCACGATGAACGCGAACACGTCCTGGTAGTTACTGCCGAACACGCCGCCTGTGAGGTTGCCGATATAGCCGGCACCCAACTGCTCGATCAGGCCGAGGAGCACGCCGCCGACCATCGCGCCGCCGAGATTGCCGATACCGCCGAGCACCGCCGCGGTAAATGCCTTCAGGCCTGGGATGAAGCCCATGTAGAAATGCGCGTTGCCGTATTCGGACGCGATCATCACGCCAGCGAGCGCAGCCAGCGCCGAGCCGATCATGAAGGTCGCCGAAATCACGAAGTTCGGGTTCACGCCCATCAGACTGGCGACGTTCGGGTTCTCGGCGATCGCGCGCATCGCACGGCCGAGCCTGGTCTTGTGCACGAGCAGCAGGAGGCCGCCCATCACGAGGAACGCCGCCACGATGATCACGATTTCAGTCATCGAGATCACGGCGCCGGGTGTCGTGTCGGTGGCCTTGATCACGTTGATCGGGTCGGTGGGCAGCAGTTGCGGGAACGGCAGCGGATTGCGCGACCAGATCATCATCGCGAGCGTCTGCAGCAGAATCGACACACCGATCGCGGTGATCAGCGGCGCGAGACGCGGCGCACGCCGCAACGGCCGGTAGGCGACCCGCTCGATCGTGTAGCCGACCACCGCGCAGACCGCCGCCGCGATGATCAACGCGATCACGAGCGTCAGCACATTGCCGAGGCCGGGGAAGTGGTTCTGGAGCACACCTATGGCGGAGAGCGCAACCATCGCGCCCACCATCAACACATCGCCGTGAGCAAAGTTGATGATGCCCAGAATGCCGTAAACCATTGTGTAGCCCAGTGCGATGATGGCATAGACACTGCCAAGCACCAGTCCATTCAGGATCTGCTGGATGAAGATATCCATTTAATGCTCCTTAGCCCGTGCGACTGGATTCGCGTTTTTCATCTGCCGGTCGGCGGTGATGCGCTACGAATCTCAACGGCACTGCGGGTACTGATGTAAAAGACCGGTAAGGGTTATCCGCTGCCGGCTTGCCCTGACGACCGTGATGCGGTCGCGAACTCCCCTTGGGCGGATGCAAAAACGGCACCGTTGGATGGTGTCGGTGCCGTCAGGCCGAACTTCCCGTCATCACATCTTTACGACGTCGAGCACTGCCTTCTTGCCGTCCTTGAAGTCGTAAAGCGTAATGGCGCCCTCTTTCAAATCACCCTTGTCGTCGAACGCGATGTGGCCGATTACCCCGTTGTAATCGGTCGAAGGCATCGCAGCCAGCACCTTGGGCGCCTCGATCGAATTAGCGCGCTTCATTGCATCGACGATCACGTACACAGCGTCATACGTGAACGGCGCGTAAATCTGCACCGGCGTGTGGAAGCGGTCCTCGTACTTCTTTTCGAAGTCCCCTCCATTGGTCATTTTCGAAAGCGCGAGTCCTGCTTCCGAACAGACCAGGTTTTGCACGGCGGTACCCGCCAGCTCACCTACCTTGTCGGTACACACACCGTCGCCGCCAAGGATTTTTGCCCTGATACCGAGCGCCGCCGCCTGCTTCGTAAACGGCCCGCCCGTCGCGTCCATGCCGCCGAACATGATGGCGTCCGGCTGAACACTCTTGATCTTCGTGAGAATGGCCCGGAAATCCGTGGCCTTGTCGCTCGTCGCCTCCCGCGCGACGATCTTCGCGCCGCTCGCCTCGGCGGTCTTCGCGAACTCGTCCGCGAGACCTTTGCCGTAGGCGGTCGCATCGTCCACGACCGCGATGCGTTTGGCGCCCAGCGCCTTCGTCGCGTAATTGGCGAGCGCCGGACCCTGCTGCGCGTCGGTCGCGACCACCCGATAGGTCGTCTTGAACCCTTGCTGCGTATAGGCCGGATTCGTCGACGACGGCGAGATCTCGACGATGCTCGCGTCGCTATAGATCTTCGACGCCGGAATCGAGACCCCGGAGTTCAGGTGTCCGATCACCGCAACCACGTGATCGTCGACCAGCTTCTGCGCAACGGCGGTGCCGGTTTTCGGGTCGGCCGCATCGTCCTGCGCGTCGAGTTGCAACTGGATCTTGCGACCGTCGATCGTCAAACCCTGCGCATTGGTTTCCTCGACCGCGAGGCGCGCCCCATTTTCGTTGTCCTTGCCCAGGTGCGCGATGCCGCCCGTCAACGGAGCCGCATGACCGATCTTCACGATAGTCGCTTCGCTCGCGGCGGCAACCGCCGCAGCCGAGGCCGCCGATGCGCCCGTTCCCGCTTCGCCATCCTGTTTCTTGCCGCACGCGGTCAGCATCGCAACCGCGGCCGCGATGGACACGGCGTAAGCAAATTTGACTCGCATCAAGTAAGGTCTCCTGCGCCTTGCAAAATCCACTGTCCAGGACCTCAAGGCCTTGAGAACGCGCGCATTGTAACTCCAATTATGCGGGTGGCAATATTGTTGAACCGGTGGGGTTTTCCTGCATTGCAACCTGATATCGAAAGCAAAATCCGCTAAAAAGCGCAACCCGGTTGCGATCTGTTTTCGTGCACCAGTTGCACCGTCGCCGGGCCCGATGGCATCAAGTGTTGCGGCCCGTCGGTCCGCATGCCGGATAGGCGGGGCCTGCGTCCGGTATGTTCTTTTTGTCGTGTGCTCGTCAAGACGCACTAATTCAGTGCACGATTAATTCGTCTTAACCTGCCTGGCAAGGTTAAAACGGGGACGCATCGATCGAAAATCAATAAAAGACCCGGTCACTTTTCAAAATGATTTGTGCGCGAGAACACGGAAATGTGTGAATTCGTTCGATCTGGCACCCAATATACTCGGTGGATCAACAGACTCGCGCCATAAAAAAGCGCGCCCTCGGGCGCGCTTTCCTTTCAGCGATGCTAACGGATTGTCAGGCTGGCAGACCGAGCCCACGCGGTAGCGGGGGAACGCGATGTTCTCCTCGATGCCCTCGAGCGCGCGCACGTTGCGCACACCCAGTTCACGCAGACGCGCGATCACCGCCTGCGCCAGCACCTCCGGCGCCGACGCACCGGCGGTCACGCCAATGCGGCGCTTGCCCTCGACCCAAACCGGATCGATCTGATCGGGCGAATCGACCATATAGGCTGGCACGCCGAGCTTCTCGGCGAGCTCGCGCAAGCGGTTCGAATTCGAGCTGTTCGGACTGCCGACGACGATCACGATGTCGCACTGCGGCGCCATGAACTTCACTGCGTCCTGGCGATTCTGCGTGGCGTAGCAGATGTCCTGCTTCTTCGGCTCACGGATGGACGGGTACTTGGCCTTCAGCGCGCCGATGATTTCGGCGGCGTCGTCGACCGACAGCGTGGTTTGCGTGACGAAGGCGATCCGCTCCGGATCGGCGAGCTGCAATGCCTGCACATCCTCGATGTCCTCGACCAGATGCATGCCCTCGGCCGCCTGGCCCATCGTGCCTTCGACTTCCGGGTGGCCCTTGTGGCCAATCATCACGATGTCGAAACCATCCTGGCGCATCTTTGCGACTTCGATATGCACCTTGGTCACGAGCGGACAAGTGGCGTCGTACACCCGCAGCCCGCGCGACTCGGCCTCCGAGCGCACGGCCTTCGACACGCCATGCGCGCTGAAGATCACCGTGTTGCCCGCCGGCACTTCGTCCAGGTTCTCGATGAAGATCGCTCCCTTCTTGCGCAGGTCTTCGACCACATAGGCGTTATGGACGATTTCGTGACGCACGTAGATCGGCGAGCCATACAGCTTGATGGCCCGCTCGACGATCTCGATCGCCCGGTCGACGCCGGCGCAGAACCCGCGTGGCTGGGCCAGCAGGATCTCCGCTTCGGCAAGAGTCGTATCCGTGATGCTCATGTTTACAGAATCCCGATGATTTTCACTTCAAACGCCAGCGCCTGGCCGGCAAGCGGGTGATTGAAATCGAACAGGGCCGACGTTTCGCCGACTTCCTTCAGTACGCCGGCATAGCGCCCGCCGCCCGGCGCGTTGAATTCGACCAGGTCACCCGGGGAAAAATCCTCGCCGATCACGCTGTTCTCCCGCAGCGTGGCGACGGACACGCGCTGGATCAGATCCGGATTGCGCGGGCCGAACGCCTGCCCCGGCGCTAGCTGAAAGGTCGAATGGTGGCCCACCTTCAAACCCAGCAAAATATCTTCCAGCGGCGGCGCCAGTTGACCGGCGCCGAGCAGCAGCGTGGCCGGCTTGTCGTTGAACGTGTTGATCACTTCGGCGCCATCGGCAAGGGAAAGCCGGTAATGCAGCGTGACGTGTGAACCGGGTTTCACCTCGGAAATATCGATGATGCTCATGCAATGCTCGCTCAGTCGAAGCGCTGCACGCGTGCGCCGCGGGGCAGTCGACGCGTGTGGCAAACCGTCGGCGTGCCGTGCGCAAAGTGTCTATTGTAAGCCACCTAGCGGGCGCCGGCTTGAGTCCGTCGCGCGCGAGGGCGGCACGGCCCGGCGGCGCATTGCGCCGCGTGCGCCGTCAACCTTACGCGGAGGACTCTATATATATGGCTGATTTCGCCAGCACAATCGACGAAACACCTGCGCCAACGCTGCGACGACCGAAGGCGCCGGCACGCGCCGGAGGCGGCGTGAAAGCCGCCGCGAATCGGTCGGCCGAGGCCCCGTCAAAAGCCGCCGGCTCCACCGCCCGCTGCCGGCGGCAACTGTTTCGGGGTAAATGGCTCCGGCGCGACATGCCGCGCGAGCGACTGATTGAGCAGGGCCCCCACGTGCTGTCGGACACCGAAATGATCGCGCTCGTGCTCGGCTCGGGCCTGCCCGGTCACGACGTGTTCAGCGTCGCGCGGGCGCTGCTGGATCGCTTCGGCTCCCTGCGCGCGATGCTCGACGCGACTTATGCGGACTTCGACGGCATTCGCGGCATCGGCCCCGCGAAAAAAGCGCAATTACTCGCGATCATGGAAATGGCGCGTCGCTCGCTGGTCGACAAGATGCGCAAGCGCCCGCTAATGAATTCGCCCGAAGCGGTCGAAAGTTATCTGCGCCTTCTGATCGGCGGACAGCCGCAGGAGGTGTTCGTGTCGCTGTTTCTCGACGCCCGGCATCGGCTGATCCGCTGCGAGGAAAGCGCGCGCGGCTCGCTCACGCGCATGGCCGTATATCCGCGCGAGATCGTGCGGCGGGCGCTCGCCGCGAACGCGGCCAGCCTGATCGTCGCGCATAATCATCCGTCCGGCGCCGTCGAGCCGAGTGCCAGCGACTGCCGCCTCACGCAGACGCTGCGCGACGCGCTCGCGCTCGTCGATGTGCAGTTGATCGATCATCTGGTGATCGGCGCGGACACCGTATATTCGTTCGCCCGCGCCGGCTGGCCGGGGCTCGCGCGCAAGCCCGCTCGAGCGCGGGAAGCGGAAGTGCCGCCGTACGGCGCAGCGTCCCGCATCGCAAATAAGGTTTGATTTTGAGGCTTTTTTTCTGCTAGAATTCCGGTTTGCCTATTTCCAACCCCCCTGTTCCGAAGCCATCAAGGCGTTCCGCAAAGGTCAGGCGGCTGTGGTAGCGAAGTGTCTCGATGCAAATTCGGCGCAACTTCGCACACTTTCAGCGCGGCTCTTTTCGGGAAACTTTCACGGCGTTCGAACTCAGAATTAGCGTATTAGGAGTGCTCTCATGGCACGCGTATGCCAAGTAACTGGGAAAGCGCCGATGAGCGGCAACAACGTTTCCCACGCGAACAACAAGACCAAGCGCCGGTTCCTGCCGAACCTGCAAAACCGCCGCATCTGGGTGGAAAGCGAAAACCGTTGGGTGCGTCTGCGCGTTTCGAACGCCGGCCTGCGCCTGATCGACAAGAACGGTATCGACGCTGTGCTCGCAGATTTGCGCGCACGCGGTGAAGCCTAAGGAGTAAATCATGGCGAAAGGCGCACGCGACAAGATCAAGCTGGAATCGACCGCAGGCACGGGTCACTTCTACACGACCACGAAGAACAAACGCAACATGCCGGAAAAGATGCTGATCAAGAAATTTGATCCGGTCATTCGCAAGCACGTTGACTACAAGGAAACCAAGATCAAGTAATCTTGGCTCTCCAGCCTGACGAAGGCAAAAACATGAAAAGCCTCGCATCCGTGCGAGGCTTTTTTGTTTTTGCGCGGACCTCGCGATAGCTCCGCAATGCGCGCGCGAATCGCCCTATTCCGTTTGGCCAGCTTTCGCCAGGGCGTTGCGGCGCGTATCCTTTGTCGTTTTCGCGGCGTGCGGTTCGCGCGCCGTCATCGCAAAACGAAAGACGGAGATGTGGGCAATGGAATTCGATGTGGCGATTGTCGGTAGCGGTCTGGCTGGTTTGAGCGTCGCGCTCAATCTCGCGCAGACACGGCGAGTTGCTGTGATCGCCAAGCGATCGCTGACCGAAGGCGCTAGCGACTGGGCGCAAGGCGGCATCGCCGCGGTGCTCGATTCGGCGGACAGCGTCGAGAGTCACGTACGCGATACGCTGATCGCAGGCGGCGGCCTGTGCGACGAGGCGGCGACACGCTTTATCGTCGAGCATGGGCGCGCCGCGATCGAATGGCTGATCGGACAGGGCGTGCCGTTCACGAAAGACGAGGCCGCCGAACTGGGCTTTCATTTGACGCGCGAAGGCGGTCATAGCCATCGCCGGATCATTCACGCGGCCGATGCGACGGGCCATGCGGTCGTCGCCACGCTCAGCGAGCAGGTGCGCCAGCATCCGAACATCACGCTGTTCGAAGAACATCACGCAATCGACCTGATCACGTCCGAACGCCTCGGCCTGCCCGGCCGCCGCTGCCATGGTCTGTATGCGCTCGATCTGCAAAGCGGCCGCACCGTTACGATCGAAGCGCCGCATACGGTGCTCGCGACCGGCGGCGCCGGCAAGGTCTACCTGTACACGACCAACCCCGACACCGCGACCGGCGACGGCATCGCGATGGCATGGCGCGCTGGCTGCCGCGTGTCGAACATGGAATTCATCCAGTTCCACCCGACGTGCCTGTTTCACCCGTACGCGAAGTCGTTCCTGATTTCGGAAGCAGTGCGCGGCGAAGGCGGCATTCTGAAACTGCCGGACGGCACGCGCTTCATGCCCAATCACGACGAGCGCGCGGAGCTTGCGCCGCGCGACATCGTCGCGCGGGCGATCGACTTCGAGATCAAGAAACGCGGCATCGATTGCGTGTACCTCGACATCAGCCACCAGCCGGCCGAGTTCCTGCAAGAGCATTTCCCGACGATCCTGGCACGTTGCCTCGAGTTCGGCATCGACATCACGAAAGAGCCGATTCCAGTGGTACCGGCCGCGCATTACACGTGCGGCGGCGTCGTCACCGATCTGGCGGGCCGCACCGATCTCGCGGGTCTCTACGCGGTCGGCGAAACGTCCTGCACCGGCCTGCACGGCGCGAACCGACTTGCCAGCAATTCGCTGCTCGAATGCCTCGTGATCGGCCGCTCCGCCGCCAAGGCGATCGAAGCGGAAGGCTTCGCTGCCGCCGTTCACGCGCCGCTGCCTGCCTGGGACGAAAGCCGCGTGTCCGATCCGGACGAGGAGGTCGTGGTCGCGCACAACTGGGACGAACTGCGCCGGCTGATGTGGAACTACGTCGGTATCGTGCGCACCGACAAGCGGCTCGAGCGCGCGAAGCATCGGCTCGCGTTGCTGCGCGACGAGATCCACGAGTACTACGCGAACTTCAAGGTGAGCCGCGATCTGCTGGAACTGCGCAATCTGGTCGATGTGGCGTCGCTGATCGTGGACAGCGCGCGCTCGCGGCGCGAAAGCCGCGGCCTGCACTTCAGCCGCGACTGGCCATCCACATTACCCAAGGCGCTACCGACGGTGCTCACGCCGAAGTATGTACGCAGGCCCAATACCTGACAGCCTTGGGCCGAAATACACGCTGAAACGACGCCACAAACGACAAGGCCATTGCCGGTAAGCTCCGGCAATGGCCCTTGTTAAGTCATCACGAGCGTCGACTGTCACGCTAAAACGCGCGGCGCTCAAACGATCCGCATCGAGTAGTCGGTCGCGCGCACGTCTTTGGTCAGTGCACCAATCGACACGCGGTCCACGCCAGTCTCCGCGATCGTGCGCACGGTCTCGAAATTCACGCCGCCGGACACTTCGAGCACCGCGCGCCCGGCCGTGATGCGAACCGCGTCGCGCATCATGTCGAACGAGAAGTTGTCGAGCAGGATCGACTGCGCGCCATGCGCGAGCGCAGTTTCCAGTTGTTCGAGCGTTTCGACTTCGATCTGGATCGGCACGCCCGCATTCAACGCGAGCGCCGCGTCCATCGCCGCGCCCAAGCCGCCGGCCGCGGCGATATGGTTTTCCTTGATCAGAATGCCGTCGTACAGAGCGAGCCGCTGGTTCGCACCGCCGCCGATGCGCACCGCGTACTTCTGCGCGAGCCGCAAGCCCGGGAGCGTCTTGCGCGTATCGAGAATGCGCGCGTGCGTGTGAGCAATCGCGTCGACATAGCGGCGCGTCGCGCTCGCCACGCCCGACAGCAGCTGCAGGAAATTCATCGCGTTGCGCTCGGCGGTCAGCAGCGCGCGCACCGGCCCGCGAAGATCGCAGACCGTCGTGTCGGCGCTCATGCGGTCGCCCTCGCGGTAACGCCATTGAACTACGATGCGAGGATCGACCGCGCGCATCACCGCGTCGAACCACGGCACGCCGCACAGTACCGCTTCCTCGCGCACGATGATGCGCGCGTCGCGAACGTCATCGGCAGGCACGAGGCGGCCGGTCTGATCGCCGGTGCCGATATCTTCGGCGAGTGCATCGGCGACATTGCGCGCGAGCGCCGCGTCGAACGCCACGCCATATTGCGCGTGAATCGCCGCGAAAAGCGGCGACACTGCGTCGGCCCCTTCGCGCGCCACTACCTGCTCAGGCGCCTTCTCCACCACCTTCATTACGCTGCCCCCACATTTGAATACAGTTGCGCGTCGCGCGCGAGATCGCCGCTCGCCTGCACGCGCTTCTTGTGACGCGCCGCGAAATCGAGCATGCGATCGATAGGCAGACGCGCACGCTCGCCGATCCCGCGCTCGACGAAGATTTCGTTGTGGCCGCGCTCGAGCACATCGGCCAGATTGGCGAGTCCGTTCATCGCCATCCACGGGCAATGCGCGCAGCTCTTGCAGGTCGCGCTGTTGCCGGCCGTCGGCGCGGCAATCAGCGTCTTGCCGGGCGCGGCGAGTTGCATCTTGTGCAGGATGCCGAGGTCGGTCGCGACGATGAAGTGCGTCGCGTCGAGCTTCTGCGCGGCGTCGATCAACTGCGTGGTCGAGCCGACCACGTCCGCCTGGGCGACCACGTTGGCCGGCGACTCCGGATGCACGAGCACCTTCGCGTGCGGATAATCGGCGCGCAGCAGATCGAGTTCGATGCCCTTGAATTCATCGTGCACGAGGCACGAGCCCTGCCACATCAGCATGTCCGCGCCGGTCTTGCCCTGGATGTAGCTGCCGAGATGACGGTCCGGCGCCCAGATGATCTTCTCGCCGCGCGCATGCAGATCGGCGACGATCTCCAACCCGATCGACGACGTCACCATCCAGTCCGCGCGCGCCTTCACGGCCGCGCTCGTGTTCGCGTACACGACCACCGTGCGGTCCGGGTGTGCGTCGCAGAACGCCGAGAACTCGTCGACCGGACAACCGAGGTCGAGCGAACAGGTCGCATCCAGATCCGGCATCAGAATGCGCTTGTCTGGACTGAGGATTTTTGCGGTCTCGCCCATGAAGCGCACGCCCGCGACCACCAGCGTCTGCGCTTCGTGATCGCGGCCGAAGCGCGCCATTTCCAGCGAATCGGCCACGCAACCGCCGGTTTCGTCGGCGAGTTCCTGCAATTCGGCGTCGACATAATAGTGCGCGACCAGCACCGCTTTCTCGCGCTTGAGTAATTCGCGAATGCGCGCCTTCAGCGCGCGCTTTTCTTCCGCCGACGGCGTCTCGGGCACCTTCGCCCACGCCTGCCCGATCCCGCAGGTCGTGCCCTGCGCCTGAGGCCGATCGAATTCGACGGTCCTGATCGCCTGCTTCTCCATCATCTCCTCTGCCCTCACCTGGCCGCCGCGGCTTGCCGATCGCGCTACACGCGCAATGCATTTCCACGGCCCAAAAATGTAAAACCCCGCCAACGCGGGGTTTTGTGACGTCCTGAAATTTTAATGGATTTCAGGCATAGCGACGCAGTCGCATCGCGAAGTCTTGCAGCGCCTTGATACCGCTCTGCTCTGCGCGATGGCACCAGTCCTGCAATTGCACCAGCAATTGCTCGCGCGACGCGTTGGAGCGCTCCCACATTGCCGCCAGTTCGTTGCGCATGTCGATGTAGGTCTTCAGCTTCTGGCTGTTCGCGAAAATCTGCGGCAGCTGGAGCTTCTGCGGCTCGTTCAAGCCCGCCTCTTCCTTGTGGAACCAGCTGCGCGCACCACGCATCACCTGATACTTTTCGCGCGCGCCAACTTCCTTCAGATGCGCGAGCTCCTGGCGGTATGCGCGCTTGATCGCTTTCGCGTAACGCGCCATCACTTCGTAGCGGTTCGCGAGCACGGCCTGCAGCGTGTCCTGATCGAGCACGAGCTTGCCGGTGGTCAGGCGCGGCGTCGGTGCGACCTTCTTCACTTTGGCCAGACGAAACGCCTGCATGATGCGGATGTACATCCAGCCAATGTCGAACTCGTACCACTTGTTCGACAGCTTCGCCGACGTCGCATACGTGTGGTGATTGTTATGCAGCTCTTCGCCACCGATGATGATGCCCCACGGGAAAATGTTAGTGCTCGCGTCCGACGAATTGAAGTTGCGATAGCCCCAGAAGTGCGCGAGGCCGTTGACCACGCCCGCGGCCCAGAAAGGGATCCACACCATCTGCACGGCCCAGATGGTCAGGCCGACGGCGCCGAACAGCGCGACGTTGATCACCATCATGAGGCTCACGCCAAGAATCGGGTACTTCGTGTAGACGTTGCGCTCCATCCAGTCGTTCGGCGTACCGTGACTGAACTTGCGCATCGTTTCTTCGTTTTTCGCTTCGGTGCGATAGAGCTCGGCGCCTTCGAGCAGCACCTTCCAGATGCCGCGCGTCTGCGGGCTGTGCGGATCCTCTTCGGTCTCGCATTTCGCGTGGTGCTTGCGATGAATCGCGGCCCACTGGCCGGTCAGCATGCCGGTGGTCATCCACAGCCAGAAGCGGAAAAAATGACTGGCGATCGGGTGCAGATCCAGCGCGCGATGCGCCTGGCAGCGATGCAGATAGACGGTCACGCCGATAATCGTGATGTGCGTCACGATCAGCGTGTACACGACGAGTTGCCACCACGAGAAACGCAGCAGCCCGTGGGCAAGGAAATCGAGCAAAGAATTCAACAAGGTAAGTTACCTGCAGAACGAGAGATACGAAGCACACGCGGCGCGCGTGTCATGAAAGTGAAAGCATACAGCGGGATAGGACGATATTCTACTTGAAGGGTTCCAAGTGTTTGTAACAAATAGGGATTTTTTGTGCGCAATCAAGTCGATAGCGATTGCCTGGACACTGGCGCATGCCTTGCCGCGGCGCGAAATGGGGCTTAACGGCCGTCGTTGGCGGCACGGTTGGCGGGCCTGAGCGCCGGATCGGACGTGGTGTCGGAAACCAGATCGGTCATCGCCACCGGGTGCGGCATTGCGCCGCTTGCCTGACCAACGATGCGCACCTCGCGTTGCGGGAGCGCAATAGTGATGCCGTGCTCGGAAAAGAGACGCCAGATATTGAAGTTGACAGTCGAGAGCACGCCACGCCTGCCGCTCGCCGCATCTTCGATCCAGAAACCCAACCCGAGATTGATGTCGTCCGGGCCAAAGCCGACCAGAAATGGCGTCGGCGCCGGTTCGCGCAACACCCGCGGCACGTCGGCGGCGGCCTGGGCGAGCAGCGTCATCGCCGGCTCGACGTCGGATGTGTAGGCGATCTGCACGGCCTCCCGCGCATAGCCGCGGGTCAGATACGACGACTGGTTCTGCACGACGTCGGTGATCAGCTTTTCGTTCGGAATCAGCGTCTCGATGCCGTCGAGTCCGCGCACCACGGTATAGCGTGTGCGGATCTGCGTGACGCGGCCCTGCAGGCCGCTCACGTTGATCGTGTCGCCGATCCGCAACGAGCGATCGAGAAGGATGATGAACCCCGATACATAGTTGCTCGCGATCTTCTGCATGCCGAAGCCGAGCCCAACGCCGAGCGCGACGCCGAACACGCCGAGCACCGTGATGTCGATGCCGACGATCGACGGGCTGATCAGGATCGCCGCCAGCACGAAGGCCGCTCGGCCGACGCGCGCGACCACGACCTTCAGATTCGCGTCGAGCGTCTTCGAGCGCATCAGGCGATCTTCGAACGACGAGCCGAGCCACATCGCGACAATCAACGTGACGGCGACCCACAACAGCCCCGTGATCAGCGACAGCAGCGTCATATGCGCATTACCGACGCGAAAGCTCACGCTGTCCATCCACGCGATCACGGCGTTCTGAATGCCCAACAGCGTGAGTACCATGCCGATCCATACGACTACCGACACGATCTTCTCGACGAGAAACAGCCACGGATGCTCGCCACCTTCGCGGTTGAACACCCGCCGCGCGAAGAAGAACACGATGTAGATCAGCCCGATGCCGGCGAGCGGCACCAGCGCCAGATCGAGCAGCGCGGTGTCCATGAACTGGCCGGCGATCGCCCGCGCGAGCCCACACCAGTGCCGCGCCGATCAGCGGAAAAGCCGCCCCGGTCGAGGCTTTCCATGCCGAAACGCAGGCTCTCGTAGCGCGTCGATTGCGGCCGCTTGATGCGGCGGCGCAGCGTCCGCGCGAGCAGCCACGCGACGAGCAGCGTCGCAAGCAGGATCGCGACCTGCCACAGCATCACGCGCTGACCGAAGTCGCGCGCGATGTCGCTGAACATGTGGGTAAAGTCGTATGCATGGATGTCGCCGGAATGGCCGGCGCGCGCGGATTCATCCGCCAATCCGCGCGCCGGCCTGCAGCCGGTTGCCTAGCTCTGGCGCTCGAGCACGGCGGCGAAAAAGCCGTCGGTCGCGTGGCGGTGCGGCCACAGCGACAGGTAGTCGCCCATCTCCAGCTCGATACGCTGCTCGGCAAGGACGTCGCGCACCGGCACCAGCGCGAAATCAGGGTGATCGGCGAGGAACTGCTGCACGACCGCCTCGTTTTCGGCTTCGAGAATCGAACACGTAGCATAGACGAGCCGGCCGCCCTTCTTCACGAGACGCGCCGCGCTCGTGAGAATCGACGCCTGCTTCGGCGCCAGCTCGGCGATCGACTCCGGCGACTGGCGCCACTTCAGATCCGGGTTGCGGCGCAGCGTGCCGAGGCCGCTGCACGGTGCATCGACGAGCACGCGGTCGATCTTGCCAGCCAGACGCTTGATCTTCGCGTCGTGTTCGCTGTCGATCAGCACCGGGTTCACGTTCGACAGGCCGCTGCGCGCGAGACGCGGCTTCAGCTTCGCGAGACGCCGCTCGGAGATATCGAACGCGTAGAGCCGGCCGGTCGAGCGCATTGCCGCGCCGAGCGCCAGCGTCTTGCCGCCCGCGCCCGCACAGAAATCGACGATCATCTCGCCGCGCCGAGGCGCGACCACCGAGCACAGCAGCTGGCTGCCCTCGTCCTGCACTTCGAGCCAGCCCTGCTGGAACGCGTCGAGCTTGGTGAGCGCCGGCTTGCCGACCACGCGCACCCCGAGCGGCGCGAACGGCGTCGCGCCCGCCTCGATGCCCGCCTTCGACAGCGCACCCAGCACGTCGTCGCGGCTCGCCTTGATCGGGTTCGCGCGCAGATCGAGCGGCGCCGGGTAGTTCAGCGCGGCGGCCAGCTGCGCGAGCTCGGCGGGCTCGAAGCGCGAGCTGAGCGCCTGGCTGATCCAGTCGGGCAGATTCAGGCGAATCCGCAGTGGCAGGCTTTCCGGGTCGATCTTCGCCACGTGTTCGAGCCACGTCGCCTCGGCCTCGGTGACGAACGGCTTGAGCGCCGAGCGTCCGGCCGTCTGCATCAGGCCCAGCAGCGCCATGCGGCGCGCGGGGCTGCCAGTGCCGCTTTCGGCCAGATGCGCGAACTCCATCCGGCGGCGCAGCACGGCGAACACCGCCTCGGCGATCACGCCGCGCTCGGCGTGCCCGAGCTTCGGATGCGCGCGGAAGAAGCGGCTCGTGGTGGCGTCGGCGGGGCCGTTCAGCCGCAGCACTTCGGCCAGCAGCGTTTCAGTTTGTCCAATCAGGAAACCATGCAATCTCATGCTCATGCGCCCTCTCCGGCGGTGTGACCGGCAAAGAGCCATTGCGGCTCCGACGGCGTAAGCGTGACGCGCGAGCCGTCCAGAGCGAGACGCCCTTCGACGAACCAGCGCACCGCGCGTGGATAAATGATGTGCTCGGTGGCGAGCACGCGTGCGGCGAGGGTCTGTGCGGTATCGCCCGCCTCGACAGGCACCGCCGACTGCAAGACGATCGGCCCGTGATCCAGCTTTGATGTGACAAAATGCACCGACGCGCCGTGGAACCGCACGCCGGCGTCGAGCGCCTGCTGATGGGTCTTCAGACCTGGAAAGCTCGGCAGCAATGACGGGTGCACGTTCAGCATGCGCGCTGCGTAATGGTCGACGAAGCGCTCGGTCAGCACCCGCATGAAGCCCGCGAGCACGACGAGGTCCGGCGCGAACGCGTCGATCTGCTCGGCGAGTGCCGCGTCGAAGCTGTCGCGATCCGGAAACTGGCGGTGGTCGACCACCGCCGTGGCGATGCCATGCGACGCCGCGAACGCGAGCCCCGCGGCATCGGGACGGTTGGCAATCACGGCGGCGACCCGCGCCGGCCAGCCCTCGCTCGCGCAGGCGCGCACGATGGCTTCCATGTTGCTACCCCGCCCGGAAATCAGGATGACGAGTTTTTTCATGCGCGGATTTTATCATTCGGCAATCGCCGGACCGCGACCGCGCAGCCGTCTGTTGCGCCAAGCGTTTATAATCGATTGTTTTGCGGCACCCCGCCCGCGCCCCTATTGCAATCGCAGCAACGCCTGCAACCCGCTATCGTGAGAGTCTTCCGCGGCCTTCCCAATGCCGAGAGCCGCGCGCCGTGCGCGCTGACCATCGGCAACTTCGACGGTGTCCACCGCGGCCACCAGGCTCTGCTCGCCCACGTGCGCGCGGCCGCGAACGCGCGTGGCCTGCCCGTCTGCGTGATGACCTTCGAGCCGCACCCGCGCGAGTTCTTCAACCCGGCCGGGGCGCCGCCGCGCATCGCGATGCTGCGCGACAAGCTCGAGGCGCTGCGCACCAACGGGGTCGACCGGGTCGTCGTCGAGCACTTCAATCACACGTTCGCGAGCCAGTCGCCAGATGCGTTCGTCGAGCGGATCATCGTCAACGGCTTGCACGCGCGCTGGATCATGATCGGCGACGACTTCCGCTACGGCGCGAAGCGCGCCGGCGATTTCGCGTCGCTGCGGACGGCCGGCAAGCAGTACGGTTTCGAAGTCGAACAGATGGCGACGGTCGCCGATCCGTCGGGCGCGCGCATCTCGAGCTCGGGCGTGCGCGCGGCGCTGGTCGCGGGCGACCTCGACTCGGCGCGCGCAGCGCTCGGCCGCGACTATCTGATCAGCGGCCACGTTACCCATGGCATGAAGCTCGGCCGCGATCTCGGCTTTCCGACGCTCAATCTGCCGATCACGCACAAGCGTCCGGCATTGGCCGGCATCTTCGTCGTACAGGTGCACGGCATCGCCGACCAACCGCTGCCGGGCGTCGCGAGCCTCGGCCTGCGCCCCACCGTCGACGATTCCGGCCGTGTGCTGCTCGAAGTGCACCTGCTCGATTGGCACGGCGACGCGTATGGCAAACTCGTGCGCGTCGAATTTCTGAAGAAGCTGCGCGACGAGGAGAAGTTCGTCGACCTCGAAACTCTGACCGCCGCGATCGCGCGCGACGTCGCCAATGCGCGCGCATGGTTCGCTGCGGTCGGCGCCGGCACGCCGGGCAGCCGTTCCACCGGTTTCGCCACCTCGGCCACCGACCGAATTAGATAACCGCCGCGGTTCGGGCCGGCGCGGCGCGCCGCACGAACCGTCGCCGCGCGCATCGAAGGGCGTCCGGGCTTCACGCGGAGCCGCCTGCCGGGCGCGTCCCACGCTCCTCGCGCAGCGCGCAATCCGCGCGCTGCTACGCATAGAAACGAATTCACCGCCACCCACATCATGAGCAACAAGAAAGCTGATTCGAAACCGCAGTCCCGCTACCCGGTCAACCTGCTCGACACACCGTTCCCGATGCGCGGCGACCTGCCCAAGCGCGAGCCGCAATGGGTCAAGGACTGGCAGGAACGCAAGGTGTACGACAAGATCCGCGCGCCGCCTCCAGGGGCCGCACGAAGTTCATCCTGCACGACGGCCCGCCGTATGCGAACGGCGACATCCACCTCGGTCACGCGGTGAACAAAATCCTGAAGGACATGATCGTCAAGGCGCGCAATCTGGCGGGCTTCGACGCGGTCTACGTGCCGGGCTGGGACTGTCACGGCATGCCGATCGAAATCCAGATCGAAAAGCAGTTCGGCAAGTCGCTGCCGGCGGCCGAAGTGATGCAGAAGGCGCGCGCCTACGCGACCGAGCAGATCGAGAAGCAGAAGGCGGGCTTCCGCCGTCTGGGCGTGCTCGGCGACTGGGACAATCCGTACAAGACGATGAACTTCGCGAATGAAGCCGGCGAAATCCGCGCGCTCGCGAAGATCATGGAAAAGGGCTACGTATTCCGCGGCCTGAAGCCGGTCAACTGGTGTTTCGACTGCGGCTCGGCGCTCGCCGAAGCGGAAGTCGAGTACAAGGACAAGACCGATCCGACCATCGACGTGCTGTTCAGCTTCGCCGAACCTGAGAAGACCGCGCAGGCGTTCGGCCTCGCCGCGCTGCCGCGCAACGAAGGCGGCATCGTGATCTGGACCACCACGCCGTGGACCATCCCCGCCAACCAGGCGCTGAACCTGCATCCGGAACTCGTCTACGCGCTCGTCGACACGCCGCGCGGCCTGCTGATCCTCGCTGAGGAACGCGTCGAGGCGTGCCTGAAGCTGTACGGCCTCGAAGGCACGGTCGTCGCGACGACGCCGGGCGAAAAGCTCGTGAACCTGCGCTTCAACCACCCGCTCGCGTCCGCGCATCCGGGCTACAAGCGCACCGCGCCGGTCTACCTCGGCGACTACGTGACGACCGAAACCGGCACCGGCATCGTGCACTCGTCGCCGGCGTACGGCGTGGAAGACTTCGTGTCGTGCAAGGCGCACGGCATGGCTGACTCGGACATCATCAATCCGGTGATGGGCGACGGCCGCTACATCGAGTCGCTCGCGCTGTTCGGCGGCCTGTCGATCTGGGCGGCCAATCCGCAGATCGTCGAGGCGCTGCAAGGCGCCGGCTCGCTGCTGCGCACCGAAAAGTACACGCACAGCTATATGCACTGCTGGCGCCACAAGACGCCGATCATCTACCGCGCCACTTCGCAGTGGTTCGCCGGCATGGACGTGAAGCCGAACGACGGCGACAAGACGCTGCGCGAGACCGCACTCGAAGGCATCGAGAACACGGCGTTCTATCCGTCCTGGGGCAAGCAGCGCCTCTTCAGCATGATCGCGAACCGCCCGGACTGGACGCTGTCGCGGCAGCGCCAGTGGGGCGTGCCGATGGCGTTCTTCGTGCACAAGGAAACCGGCGAGCTGCATCCGCGCACGCTGGAGTTGCTCGAACAGGTCGCGCAGCGCGTCGAGAAGGAAGGCATCGAGGCATGGCAGACGGTCGATCCGCGAGAGCTGATCGGCGACGACGCCAACCTGTACGATAAGAACCGCGACACGCTCGACGTATGGTTCGATTCAGGCACCACGCACTGGCACGTGCTGCGCGGCTCGCACAAGGACGAGCTGCAGTTTCCGGCCGACCTGTACCTCGAAGGCTCGGACCAGCATCGCGGCTGGTTCCATTCGTCGCTGTTGACCGCGTCGATGCTCGACGGCCGCCCGCCCTACAACGCGCTGCTCACGCATGGCTTCACCGTCGACGGCGAAGGCCGCAAGATGAGCAAGTCGCTCGGCAACGGCATCGATCCGCATGAAGTCGCAAACCGCCTCGGCGCGGAAATCATCCGCCTGTGGATCGCGTCGACCGACTACTCGGGCGAGCTCGCGATCTCCGAGGAAATCCTGAAGCGCGTGACGGAAGGCTATCGCCGCATCCGCAATACGCTGCGCTTCCTGCTCGCGAACCTGTCGGACTTCGACTTCGCGCAGCACGCGCGTCCGGTCGAAGACTGGCTCGAAATCGACCGTTACGCGGTGACGCTGTCGGCGAATCTGCAGAACGACATCCTCGCGCACTACGAGAAGTACGAGTTCCACCCTGTCGTCGCCAAGTTGCAGACGTTCTGCTCGGAAGACCTGGGCGGCTTCTACCTCGACGTGCTGAAGGACCGCCTCTACACGACCGCGGCGGATTCGGTCGCCCGCCGCTCGGCGCAGACCGCGCTCTACCACATCGCTCACGGGCTGCTGCGCGTGATGGCCCCGTTCCTGTCGTTCACCGCGGAAGAAGCGTGGAAGGTGTTCCAGCCCAATAGCGAGACGATCTTCACCGAGACGTACCACGCGTACCCGGCCGTGCCGGACGCGGGCGCGCTGCTCGACAAGTGGACGCTGCTGCGCGCGGTGCGCGGCGACGTGACCAAGGCGCTCGAAGAGGCGCGGGTCGCGAACCTGATCGGCTCGTCGCTGCAGGCGGAAGTCGAAATCCGCGCGAGCGGCGCGCGTTACGACGCACTCGCGAGTCTCGGCGACGACCTGAAGTTCGTGCTGATCACGTCGGCGGCGAGCGTCGTCAAGGTCGACAGCGAAGCCGATGAAGGCGTCGAAGTGATCGCGTCGAAGTACCTGAAGTGCGAGCGCTGCTGGCACTATCGCGCGGACGTCGGCGCGAACGCCGAGCATCCGTCGCTGTGCGGCCGCTGCTTCAGCAACCTGTTCGGCAGTGGCGAATCGAGGAGCGCGGCATAATGGCGAGAACCATGTCGAAAACGCGCACCGGAAGCAGTTCGCTCGCACCCTGGCTCGGCATCGCGCTGATCGTCATCCTGTTCGACCAGCTGACGAAAATCGCCGTGCGCAAGGTGTTCGCCTACGGTGTGCCGCACGAGGTCACGCCGTTCTTCAACCTGATTCTCGTGTTCAACCGCGGCGCCGCGTTCAGCTTCCTCGCGATGGCGGGCGGCTGGCAGCGCTGGGCATTCACCGCGCTCGGCGTGGTCGCGGCGCTCGTGATCTGCTATCTGCTCAAGCGGCATAGCGGGCAGAAAATGTTCTGCACGGCGCTCGCGCTGATTCTCGGCGGCGCGCTCGGCAATGTGATCGACCGGCTCGCGTACGGCCACGTGATCGACTTCCTCGATTTCCACGTGGGCGGCTGGCACTGGCCGGCGTTCAATCTCGCCGACAGCGCGATCACGATCGGCGCGATCCTGCTCGTGATCGACGAGCTGCGGCGGGTACGCGGCACACGCTAACGTCGCCGACGTGATGCACGGTCGCGGCTGCGCGAGCCGTGCCTCAGGTCCGGTTTGAAGCGCGCGGCGACGACGGGCAACGCCCTCGCGCCGCCGCGCGATCACGCTTTGTCGGAGGCTTTCGTTGGCAACCGCAGAACTCGCAGGCAAACACCTCGTCCTCGGCATGACGGGCGGCATCGCCTGCTACAAGATCGCCGAACTCACGCGTCTGCTGACCAAGGCAGGTGCGACCGTGCAGGTCGTCATGACCGAAGCGGCCACCCAGTTCATCACCCCCGTCACGATGCAGGCGCTGTCGGGCCGGCCGGTCTTCACGAGCCAGTGGGACGGTCGCGTGCCGAACAACATGGCGCACATCGATCTATCGCGCGAAGCCGATGCGATCGTGATCGCGCCGGCGTCGACCGACTTCCTCGCCAAGCTCGCGCACGGCATGGCCGACGATCTGCTGTCGACGCTGTGCATCGCACGCGACTGCCCGCTGCTCGTCGTGCCGGCGATGAACCGGCAGATGTGGCAGAACCCGGCCACGCAACGCAACGTCGCGCAACTGCGCGCGGACGGCGTCGAGGTGCTCGGCCCCGATTCGGGCCCGCAGGCCTGCGGCGAAATCGGCGATGGGCGCATGCTCGAAGCGGCCGCGACCTACGAGGCGGTCGCGTCGTTCTTCGCGCCGAAAATCCTGTCCGGCCGGCGCGTGCTGCTGACCGCCGGGCCGACCTTCGAACCGCTCGACCCGGTGCGCGGCATCACCAATCGTTCGAGCGGCAAGATGGGCTTCGCGCTCGCGCGCGCCGCGCAGCAGGCCGGCGCCGACGTGCATCTGGTGGCCGGTCCGGTCGCGCTGGAAACGCCGTGGGGCGTCTTGCGCGAGGACGTGCAGACCGCGCAGCAGATGCACGACGCGGTGATGCGCGCGGTCGCGGCGGCGGACATTTTCATCGGCGTCGCGGCGGTGGCCGACTGGCGCGTCGACCACGTCAGCGGTCAGAAGATCAAGAAGACCGCCGAGCACGCGCTGCCGAGCTTTTCATTCGTCGAGAATCCAGACATCCTCGCCGCGGTCGCCGGGCTGCCGAAGCCGCCGTTCGCGGTCGGCTTCGCCGCCGAAAGCGACAACCTCGAAGTCCACGGCGAGGAAAAGCGCGCCCGCAAGAACGTGCCGCTGCTGATCGGCAATCTGGGGCCGCAAACGTTCGGGCTCGACGACAACGAAGTGATTCTGTTCGAAGCAGGCCGCGCGACGAAGCTGCCACGCGCCGACAAGCAGACGCTGGCGCGCGCGCTGATCACGGAAATCGCAAAGCGTCTGCCGCCCGGCATCAGTCCGGTTGGCTGAACGAGCGAGCGGCAGTGGACCCGTGTGGCCCTGCCATCTTTGCCCGGTTAGCCGACCGGAATCACCTGGAGCACTACTGCCATGACGCCACTCTCCGTGCTCGATCAAACACCGGTGATCGCCGGCCATTCGGTGGCGGATGCGATCGCCGCGACCGTCGAACTCGCGCAACTCGCCGACGACCTCGGCTACACGCGCTACTGGTGCGCCGAGCACCACGGCCTGCGCGGCGTGTCGAATCCCTGCCCTGAAGTGATGCTGGCGCGCCTCGGCAGCGTGACCAAACGCATTCGCATCGGCTCGGGCGGCATCATGCTGCCGTACTACAGCCCGTTCAAGGTCGCCGAGCAGTTCATGATGCTCGAGGCGCTGTTTCCGAATCGCGTCGATCTCGGCGTCGGACGCGCGCCGGGCGGCGACATGCGCACCGCGCAGGCGGTCGCCGCCGGCGCTTACAATCGCGGCGAGCTTTTTCCGCAGCAGGTCGCCGAGTTGCTCGGCCTCATGCACGGCGCGCTGCCCGACGACCATCTCGCGCAGGGCGTGCTGCTGCAGCCGCAGATCGATACGCGCCCGCAGCTGTGGATGCTCGGCTCGAGCGACTTCGGCGGTTTGCTCGCGGCGCAGCTCGGCATCCGCTTTTCGTTCGCGCATTTCATCAACGCGCATTTCGGCAAACAGGTCGCGCTGGCGTATCGCGAGCGCTTCCAGCATGGCAACGACGCGTCGCGGCCGTATCTGGCGGCCGCGGTCTTCGTGATCTGCGCGGATACCGAGCAGGAAGCCGCGGACCTCGAAAAAGCCGTCGATCTGCGTCGCGTGCAGATGGCGTATGGTCTGAACGAACCGATACCCTCGATCGAACAAGGCATCGCGCAGGAATATGGCGAGCGCGAGCAACTCGTGATCGACCGAGAAAAGCCGCGCAGCATCATCGGCACGCCTGAGCGCGTGACCGAACGGCTCACGGATTTACAGCAGCAGTTCCAGGCCGACGAGCTGATGGTGCTGACCGTCGCCGGCAGCTATCGTGCGCGCTTGCGCTCCTACGAACTGCTCGCCGACGCGTTTCAGCTCGGCTCGAACCAGGCGGCTTGATCGCAAAGGCGTTGCCAGTCAGCCGCGTGCCCCTTCACCAATCTCACCCCCAACTATCGAACCTGAATGAAACTCGACCTGAAGATTCTCGATCAGCGCATGCGCGAACAGCTCCCCGCTTACGCGACGACCGGTAGCGCCGGCCTCGATCTGCGCGCCTGCCTCGACGAACCGCTGACGCTGAAACCCGGCGAAACCGCGCTGGTGCCAACCGGACTCGCGATCCACGTCGGCGACCCCGGTTATGCGGCGTTGATTCTGCCGCGCTCGGGTCTCGGCCATAAGCATGGGATCGTGCTCGGCAATCTGGTCGGCCTGATCGATTCCGATTACCAGGGCCAACTGATGATCTCGACGTGGAATCGCGGCGAGACGACATTCGTGCTGAATCCGATGGAACGCCTCGCGCAACTGGTGATCGTGCCCGTCGTGCAGGCCGGGTTCAATATCGTCGATGACTTCGAGGAAAGCGTGCGCGGCGCGGGCGGGTTTGGTAGCACCGGCAAGCATTGATCGATTGCTGCGACGCGGCGGCTGGCGCCTTCAGCGCACGCCGTGAGAAAAAACCAGAGCATAAAAAAACGGCGCGGGATAAAACCCGCGCCGTTCTGCCTTTGGTGTCCGGCCAGCTCAACGCAACGTCGGCCTGACTGACATCACTCGACTTCCACCGCCTCCGGATTCGGATTGCGTGGCGCCGGATGCTCGTCGAAGGTCAACTGCACCTTGTCGTCGGCATCGACGTCGACCGTCACGCGGCCGCCGTTCATCAGCTTGCCGAACAGCAGCTCGTCGGCGAGCGCGCGACGGATCGTGTCCTGGATCAGGCGCTGCATTGGCCGCGCGCCCATCAGCGGATCGAAACCGTGCTTCGCCAGATGCTTGCGCAGCGCATCGGTGAACAGCGCATCGACCTTCTTCTCGTGCAGCTGATCTTCCAGCTGCATCAGGAATTTGTCGACCACGCGCATGATGATTTCCTCATCGAGCGACCGGAAGCTGATCGTCGCGTCCAGACGGTTGCGGAACTCCGGCGTGAACATGCGCTTGATGTCGACCATCTCGTCGCCCGCCTCGCGGCGGTTCGTGAAGCCGATCACCGACTTGCCCATCGCCTCGGCGCCCGCGTTCGTCGTCATGATGATGATGACGTTACGGAAGTCCGCCTTACGCCCGTTGTTGTCCGTCAGCGTGCCGTGGTCCATCACCTGCAGCAGCACGTTGAAGATGTCCGGATGCGCCTTTTCGATTTCGTCGAGCAGCAGCACGCAGTGCGGCTTCTTCGTGATCGCCTCGGTCAGCAGGCCACCCTGGTCGAAACCGACGTAGCCCGGCGGCGCGCCAATCAGCCGGCTCACCGCGTGACGCTCCATGTACTCCGACATGTCGAAGCGGATCAGCTCGATGCCGAGCGTGAACGCGAGCTGCTTCGCGACCTCGGTCTTGCCGACGCCGGTCGGACCCGAGAACAGGAATGCGCCGATCGGCTTGTCGAGCTTGCCGAGGCCCGCGCGCGCCATCTTGATCGCGGCCGACAGCGCGTCGATAGCCGGATCTTGACCAAACACGACGCTCTTCAGATCGCGGTCGAGCGTTTGCAGCTTGCTGCGATCGTCCTGCGACACGCTTTGCGCCGGCACGCGCGCGATCTTCGAGATGATTTCCTCGATCTCGTTCTTGCCGATCGTCTTCTTCTGCTTCGACTTCGGCAGAATGCGCTGCGCCGCGCCCGCTTCGTCGATCACGTCGATCGCCTTGTCCGGCAAATGACGATCGGTGATGAAGCGCGCCGACAGCTCAGCCGCCGCCGACAGCGCACCCGACGAATACTTGACGCCGTGGTGCTCTTCGAAGCGCGACTTCAGCCCGCGCAGGATCGCGACCGTCTGCTCGACGGTCGGCTCGGTCACGTCGATCTTCTGGAAACGACGCGACAGCGCCGCGTCCTTTTCGAAGATGCCGCGATATTCGGTGAAGGTGGTTGCGCCGATGCACTTCAGCGTGCCCGACGAAAGCGCCGGCTTCAGCAGGTTCGACGCGTCCAGCGTGCCGCCCGATGCGGCGCCCGCGCCGATCAGCGTATGGATTTCGTCGATGAAAAGAATGGCGTGCGGACGCTCCTTCAGTTCCTTCAGCACCGTCTTCAGACGCTGCTCGAAGTCGCCGCGATACTTGGTGCCCGCGAGCAGCGCGCCCATGTCGAGCGAATACACCTGGGCATCGGCCAGGATGTCCGGCACTTCGCCGCGCGTGATGCGCCATGCGAGCCCTTCGGCGATCGCGGTCTTGCCGACACCGGCCTCGCCGACCAGCAGCGGATTGTTCTTGCGGCGGCGGCACAGCACCTGCACCACACGCTCGACTTCCGACTCACGTCCGATCAGTGGATCGATGCGGCCGTCCTTCGCCATCTGGTTCAGGTTCTGCGTGAACTGGGCGAGCGGCGTTTCCTTCTGCGCGGCGGCTTCGTCGGACTCGGCATTCGCGTCGCTCGCCTTCGCGGCGTCCGAACTGCCCGTCTTGGCGATGCCGTGCGAGATGAAATTGACTACGTCCAGACGCGTGACGCCCTGCTGCTGCAGGTAGTACACCGCATGCGAGTCCTTCTCGCCGAAGATCGCGACCAGCACGTTCGCGCCGGTCACTTCCTTCTTGCCGTTCGAGGTGGACTGCACATGCATGATCGCGCGCTGGATCACACGCTGGAAACCGAGCGTGGGCTGCGTGTCGACGTCGTCCGTGCCCGGCACGGTCGGCGTGTTGTCATGAATGAAGTTGCGCAGGTTCTGGCGCAGATCCTCGATATTGGCCGCGCATGCGCGCAGTACCTCTGCCGCCGTCGGGTTATCCAACAGCGCGAGCAAAAGATGTTCGACCGTTATGAACTCGTGCCTTGCCTGGCGCGCTTCCATGAACGCCATATGCAGGCTGACTTCCAGTTCCTGGGCAATCATGCTTCCTCCATCACACACTGCAGCGGATGCCCGGCCTGCCGTGCGTGGGTAACGACTTGCTCGACTTTGGTCGACGCGATGTCCCGCGTATAGACCCCACAAACTCCCCTGCCCTCGCGATGCACCTTCAACATGACCTGCGTTGCGGTTTCACGATCCTTATTGAAATATTCCTGCACGATCATCACGACAAATTCCATCGGCGTGAAGTCGTCATTCAGCAGCACCACCTTGTACATGGACGGCGGCTTGAGTTTCTGCTCCTGCCGCTCCAGTACGGTGCCGTCCTGCTTGTCCGGGATAATCGCCATACACCCATTCTAAACAACTAGGACAGGCCCGCAATCCTGTCAGAACCCGGCCGCCCGGCCGATGAGCCCGTTCGCTGCCACCCGGCGGTCACGACGCTGTCATGTTCGGCCTGGCCTGCGCGTTTTCGACGGGCCGATTGCGGTGCCGGCCCCGATCCTGTCATGCGCGGTGCGTGCTGCACCGCGGTCGGATCGAGTATCGCACAACCTGCCGGTACTGGCTGCGAGCGCTCGCCGCGCTGGGCGTCAGCGCCGCGGGCACAGTCAGCATGTGAGTGGATTATGCGACTTTTCAAGCCACGCCGCTTGCGCCACCGCACATACGGAAGCGGTAAAAACCCTGGAAAGCGGCCTGTTTGCAACGCGACAACGACGTCTCAAAATTTTCTTGACACTCGAATAAAGAGCCCCAACAATCAAGCTGGCACTTTTTTCACCAAGCCATAATTTCGAAAAAATGCCGATGGTGAGCTTGTGAGGAGGGAACGACTGCCTCGCGTGGTCGTGGCTTTTCGAGGGCTCGTGGTAGTGACATGAGTTACAGGGGAAGTTGGAATGGCAACTGGTACGGTCAAATGGTTTAACGACGCAAAGGGTTTCGGATTCATCACGCCTGACGAGGGCGGCGAGGATCTGTTTGCACACTTCTCGGCCATCCAGATGAATGGCTTCAAGACGCTGAAGGAAGGCCAGAAGGTCACCTTCGAAGTCGTGCAAGGCCCGAAAGGCAAACAGGCATCGAACATTCAGGCGCCAGCCTGAAACGTTTCGATACCGGCCTTTTTGAAACCCGGCTCCGCGCCGGGTTTCTTTTTTGCGGCGGCTTTCTATTGCAACGGATTTTCCGGCGGAAAGCCGCGCGAAAATTCCGGGTAATAAAATACCCCGGCCGTTTGCTGGCGCCGGGGTTTTTATGCGAATCGCATAATCCCGGCGCGTTAATTACATATTTTCGATCATCACTTGCCCAAATGCCGAGCACGACACCTGGGTCGCGCCTTCCATCAGGCGGGCAAAATCGTAAGTAACGCGCTTTTGCAGGATCGATTTTTCCATCGAGCTGATTATCAGATCCGCCGCCTCGAACCAGCCCAGGTGGCGCAGCATCATTTCCGCTGACAGGATTTCCGAGCCGGGATTCACGTAATCCTTGCCCGCGTATTTCGGCGCCGTGCCGTGCGTCGCTTCGAACATCGCAACCGAATCCGACAGGTTCGCGCCAGGCGCGATTCCGATTCCGCCGACCTGCGCGGCGAGCGCGTCCGAGATGTAGTCGCCGTTCAGGTTCAGCGTGGCGATCACGTCGTATTCGGCCGGGCGCAGCAGGATCTGCTGCAGGAACGCGTCGGCAATCACGTCCTTCACGACGACATCGCCGCCGGTCTTCGGATTCCTGACTTTCATCCAGGGACCGCCGTCGATCAGCTCCGCGTTGAACTCCTTCTGCGCGAGCGCGTAGCCGTAGTCGCGAAACGCGCCTTCGGTGTACTTCATGATGTTGCCCTTGTGCACCAGCGTGACCGAGCGGCGTTCATTGTCGATCGCGTACTGGATCGCCTTGCGCACCAGACGCTCGGTACCTTCGCGCGACACCGGCTTGATGCCGATACCCGACGAATCCGGAAAGCGGATCTTCTTCACGCCCATTTCTTCGCGCAAGAACTTGATGATCTTCTTCGCCTGTTCGGATTCAGCTGGCCATTCGATGCCCGCGTAGATGTCTTCCGAGTTCTCGCGGAAGATCACCATGTTGGTCTTCTCGGGCTCGCGCACCGGCGACGGCACCCCCTTCAAATATCGCACCGGGCGCAGGCACACATAGAGGTCCAGTTCCTGGCGCAACGCGACGTTCAGCGAGCGGATGCCGCCCCCGACTGGCGTGGTGAGCGGCCCCTTGATCGACACGATGTATTCCTTGACCGCCTGCAGCGTTTCGTCCGGCAGCCATACGTCCGGGCCGTACACCCGGGTCGCCTTCTCGCCCGCGTAGATTTCCATCCAGTGGATTTTCTTCTTGCCGCCGTACGCCTTTTCGACCGCCGCATCCACGACCTTGAGCATGACCGGCGTGATGTCCAGACCAGTGCCGTCGCCTTCGATGTACGGGATGATCGGCTCGTCGGAAACGTTGAGCGAGAAGTCGGCGTTGACGGTGATCTGATCGCCACCTGTCGGAATCTTGATGTGCTGATACGGCATGATCGGACTCCAGTGAAAGCTGTGCAAAAGCTGATGGGAGACTGCGAAAGAGACGCCCTCGCCGCGCAATGCCGAACCGTCGCGAGCGGCCTGGCCGCTATTCTAGCCCACGTCCCACGCGCGACGCGGCCGCCCCTCGCTCCGGGTTTTCCAACATAGACGGCCTCTCGAACGCGCCACGCTCCTCTATAAGATAGAAGAATCTGCGTCCCGGTTTATGCATTATCATCGCGCCGTATCGCTCTGCCGTATCGCTCTCCTATGCGCCTTCTCGCCCTCAACAAGCCGTTCGGCACCATCTGTCAATTTTCGCCACACGAGACGCGGACGTCGCTTGCCGACTGGGTCAGGCTACCCGGCGTCTATCCGGCCGGCCGGCTCGACTCCGATAGCGAAGGCCTGCTGCTGCTCACCGACGACGGCGCGCTGCAGGCGCGCATCGCCGAGCCGCGTCACAAGCTCGTCAAACGCTATTGGGCGCAAGTCGAAGGCGCGCTCGACGACGCCGCGTTGAAAAAGCTCGCGCGCGGCGTCGATCTCGGCGACTACGTGACACGCCCATGTCAGGCGACCTATGTTGAGCCGTCCAGCTCGCTGTGGGCGCGCACGCCGCCGATCCGCTATCGCGCCGCGATCCCGACCACATGGATCGAGCTGTCGATCACCGAAGGCAAGAACCGTCAGGTGCGTCGCATGACGGCGGCGGTGGGTTTTCCGACGCTGCGTCTCGTGCGCGTCGGCATCGGTGCGCTTGACATTTTTTCACTCGGACTGCAACCTGGACAAAGCACGGAGTTGCGAGCGAACGCGCCGTGGGATGGCGTCGCCTGAACATGATTTGACGATGGTTCGTTCATCGCCGCAACACCGCGTACCGAACTCACGCACGCGCGAATCAGCCTGCACGTGCTCACTCCAAATCCGTTTCACGGCTGTGACAATCAAGCTAACTCGTTGTAGCAGCACGCAAAATAATGCGTGAAACGCAGGCCCGAAATGCGTGAAACAAGTGGGCTCGCCGCGAGCCTGCGCCACGCGGTTTGATCGCGTGTCATCACGATCAAAATTTCCGCGCGATTCGCGTCAACCGCCGTACAACTCCACGCGTTATCCGACGCAGATGCCGCCGAAGCTATCCGGCATTCAGCCTTAAAGACATTTGCATACGCCGTTTTCGCGCGGCGAGTACGAAAGTCCGAGCGCTAGCAGACGCGTCGAAAAATTTGTTCGATGCGGCTGTCAACCGAAACGTGGATGGCACGTTTACCGACATGACTCTACATATGCCGGGTCATTTGGTTAATTAACTCAAGCTGAGGATTCACAAAATGAACAAACTGATCGCCGCTCTGGTCGCTGGCCTCTTCGCAACGGCAGCATTCGCACAAGCATCGGCACCGGAAGCAGCTTCGGCAGCTCCGGCGGCAGCAGCTTCGTCGGCAAAGAAGACCACCAAGCACGCTCACAAGAAGTCGCACAAGAAGGCAGCAGCTGCAGCTTCGGCAGCTTCGGAGTAAGTTGCTTGTAAAAACGCAGTAAAGAACCAGCTTCATTGCCGTTCTTACGGCGTTGTAAGGCAGATCACCGCAAGGCGATCTGCCTTTTTGTTTTTGACGCGCTCGCGTAACATGCGCGAGTCAATTTCAGCAAGGAGTCTTGCCGTGCGATTTTCCATGCGCTCGTCGATGGCGCGTTTCGCCATTGCCGTAGCACTGCCGCTCGCGGCGCTGTCGTTCGTCGTCACCACGGCTCCCGCCCAGGCGCAGCAGATGCCGCCGGGCGCCAAGCAGCCGAGCGAGTTTCCGCGCGTCAAGCTGACCGCTGGCATGTTCGTGATCGACGCGGCCGTCGCCGCCAACGACGCGGACCGCGAACAGGGCTTGATGTATCGCACGAAGCTGGCGCCGAACGAAGGGATGCTGTTCGTGTTCAACGAGAACGCGGGCCACTGCTTCTGGATGAAGAACACGCTGATCCCGCTGTCGATCGCATTCATGCGCGCCGACGGCACGATCACCGACATCGACGAGATGCAGGCCGAGACCACCAACAACCACTGCCCGACGCACAACGGCGTGTTCGCGCTGGAAATGCCCAAGGGCTGGTTCTCGGCGAAGGGCATCAAGCCGGGCATGCAGATCCAGGGCTTACCGCCGGTGCCGGGTATCACGCAGTAAGACCCTCACCGCCGGGCCGCGTGTCCGTGCAGCCCCGTAAATGGCCCCGGAGCGGCCTCTGAGCGGGGGCACCGTCCCGCCACGCTGTCCCGCGAAATGCCGGCGTCTCAACCCGAGGCGCCGGCTTTTTTTCGCCCGCTCAGCCCCGCGCCACCAGCCTTCGCGCCGGCTGGCAGGATTCATGCAAAAGACCAATCGACGCGCTATCCTTGTAATCTCGATAAGGTAACGCCAGATAAAGCACCACTCAGACTCCCCGGGCGGCCCACGCGGTCGCCCGGCATGCGTTTCAGGCGCGCCATTACAAGGAGATTCACGTGCCCCGCAAGACTCCCATCGAGCGCTACCGGAATATCGGCATCAGCGCTCACATCGATGCCGGCAAAACCACCACTACCGAACGGATCCTGTTCTACACCGGCGTGACCCACAAGATCGGCGAGGTTCACGACGGTGCGGCGACGATGGACTGGATGGAACAGGAGCAGGAGCGCGGCATCACGATCACGTCGGCGGCCACGACCGCGTTCTGGAAAGGCATGGCCGGCAACTATCCCGAGCATCGGATCAACATCATCGACACCCCCGGGCACGTCGACTTCACGATCGAAGTCGAGCGCTCGATGCGCGTGCTCGACGGCGCCTGCATGGTGTACGACTCGGTCGGCGGCGTGCAGCCGCAATCGGAGACCGTGTGGCGCCAGGCGAACAAGTACAAGGTGCCGCGCATCGCATTCGTCAACAAGATGGACCGCGTCGGCGCGGACTTCTTCCGCGTGCAGCGGCAGATCGGCGATCGTCTGAAGGGGGTCGCCGTGCCGATCCAGATTCCGATCGGCGCGGAAGAGCACTTCCAGGGCGTGGTCGACCTCGTCAAGATGAAGGCGATCTACTGGGACGACGACAGCCAGGGCATCAAGTTCGAGTACCGCGACATCCCGGCTGAACTCGCGGCCACCGCGAAGGAATGGCACGACAAGATGGTCGAGGCCGCGGCCGAGGCGAACGAGGAACTGCTCGAGAAGTACCTCGGCGGCGAACCGCTGAGCGAAGCCGAAATCAAGCACGGCATCCGCGCGCGCACGATCGCCAACGAGATCGTGCCGATGTTGTGCGGCAGCGCGTTCAAGAACAAGGGCGTGCAGGCGATGCTCGACGCGGTGATCGACTATCTGCCGTCGCCGGTCGACGTGCCCGCGATCACCGGTCACGACGAGCACGACAAGGAAATCGAGCGTCATCCCAACGACGACGATCCGTTCTCGGCGCTCGCCTTCAAGATCATGACCGATCCGTTCGTCGGTCAGCTGATCTTCTTCCGCGTGTACTCGGGCGTCGTCAATTCGGGCGACACGGTCTACAACGCGGTCAAGGAAAAGAAGGAACGCCTCGGCCGGATCCTGCAGATGCACGCGAACGAGCGCAAGGAAATCAAGGAGGTCTACGCGGGCGACATCGCCGCGGCCGTCGGCCTGAAGGAAGCGACCACCGGCGACACGCTCTGCGATCCTGATCATGTGATCATCCTTGAAAAGATGATCTTCCCGGACCCGGTGATCTCGCAGGCTGTCGAACCGAAGACCAAGGCCGACCAGGAAAAGATGGGCATCGCGCTGAACCGTCTCGCGCAGGAAGACCCGTCGTTCCGCGTGCAGACCGATGAGGAATCCGGACAGACGATCATCTCCGGCATGGGCGAGCTGCACCTCGAAATTCTGGTCGACCGGATGAAGCGCGAGTTCGGCGTGGAAGCGACCGTCGGCAAGCCGCAGGTCGCGTATCGCGAAACCGTGCGCAACAAGGTCGAGGACGTCGAAGGCAAGTTCGTCAAGCAGTCGGGCGGCCGCGGTCAGTATGGCCACGCGGTGATTACGCTGGAGCCGTCCGAGCAGGGCAAGGGCTACGAATTCGTAGACGCGATCAAGGGCGGCGTGATTCCGCGCGAATTCATCCCCGCGGTCGACAAGGGCATCGTGGAAACGCTGAAAGCCGGCGTGCTCGCGGGCTATCCGGTCGTCGACGTGAAGGTCACGCTGACCTTCGGTTCGTACCACGACGTCGACTCGAACGAAAACGCGTTCCGCATGGCCGGCTCGATAGCGTTCAAGGAAGCGATGCGCAAGGCGAAGCCCATCCTGCTCGAACCGATGATGGCCGTCGAGGTGGAAACGCCCGAGGACTTCATGGGCAACGTGATGGGCGACCTGTCGAGCCGGCGCGGCATGGTGC
Organism: Paraburkholderia sp. 40; assembly: GCF_050434105.1. Lineage (NCBI taxonomy): Bacteria > Pseudomonadati > Pseudomonadota > Betaproteobacteria > Burkholderiales > Burkholderiaceae > Paraburkholderia > Paraburkholderia sp. 40. The sequence continues at coordinate 2,165,534 of NZ_JBNPVY010000004.1, forward strand.
AGGGCATGGAAGACATCGCGGGCGGCGGCGGCAAGCTGGTGCGCGCGGAGGTGCCGCTCGCCGAGATGTTCGGCTATTCGACGTCGCTGCGCTCGGCCACCCAAGGCCGCGCGACCTACACGATGGAGTTCAAGCATTACGCCGAGACGCCGAGCAATGTCGCCGAGGCCGTGATCAACACGAAGAAGCAATGACGCTGACGCGGCGGCGTTGAGCGCGACAAGCCGAAGCCCGCTCCCTGTGAGCGGGCTTTTTTTATGGCGCCGTTTGCATCGTCGAGCCACGCACCCGTTTTTTGAACGTGCCAGAATGTTGATCAGCCATGCGGCACGCGCCTGAATCGTAAGACCGAAGGGAATGACTCGAACGCGGCACGCCAGCCGAGGAGGAGACACGATGAGCCACGATCATGAACATCCGCATTACCGGGCCGAGCACGAAGCCGCCGAAGCCAGCCAGCAGATCGACTGGCGCGAACACGGCGTGAAGGTTATCCGCGGCGATCAGCTCGACACCAACACCGCGCAAACGCCGGGCATGAACCGCGCGGCCGCGATCAACGCGGCGCGCGTCGGCGCGCAGAAAATCTGGGCCGGCACCGTGACGATCCATCCGAATGCGAAGACCGGCGCGCATCATCATGGCGCGCTCGAAAGCGTGATCTACGTTGTGCGCGGCCAGGCGCGCATGCGCTGGGGCGAGCATCTGGAATTCACCGCCGAGGCCGGTCCCGGCGACTTCATCTTCGTGCCGCCCTATGTGCCGCATCAGGAGATCAACGCGAGCACCGACGAGCCGCTCGAATGCGTGCTCGTGCGCAGCGACAATGAAGCGGTCGTCGTCAATTTGAACATCGACGCGGTGGAGCAGCCGGAAACGGTCTACTGGGTCGATCCGATCCACAAGCATCCGCACGATCACTAAGCCGCTCATCAACCTATCCATTCATCCGCTCGTGTCACATGACGCCTAACGCCTCGCTGCGCCCTCGCCTCGTCGCGCTCTACGCGGTGCTGCTCGCCGCCAACCTCGGCGCATGGCTGTGGGCGCTAATCGCGTTTCGCCACTACCCGCTGCTGCTCGGCACCGCGCTGCTCGCGTATGGCTTCGGTCTGCGTCATGCGGTCGACGCCGACCACATCGCGGCGATCGATGCCGTTACGCGCAAGCTGATGCAAACCGGCATGCGACCGGTCGGGATCGGGCTCGCGTTTTCGCTCGGCCATTCGACGATCGTGATCGCGGCGACGATCGGCATCGCCTGGACCACGCATTCGCTGAATGGGCGCTTCGAAAGCTTCAAGGAAGTTGGTGGCACGCTCGGGACACTGGTTTCCGCGTCGTTCCTGCTGGTGCTCGCGGCGGTCAATCTAGTGGTCCTGCGCGACGTGTGGCGCCGCTACCGGCACACGCAACGTGGCGACGTTGCGACTACAGCGTCAGCCGATGCGCTCGCCCCAGCCGGGCTGCTGTCGCGCGCATTGCGGCCGCTGTTTCGGCTGGTCACGAAAAGCTGGCACATGTATCCGGTCGGCGTGCTGTTCGGTCTCGGCTTCGACACCGCGACCGAGATCGGCCTGCTCGCGATCGCTGCGTCGCAGGCCAGCACTGGCCTGCCGCTCTATTCGATCCTCGTGTTCCCGGCGCTCTTCACGGCCGGCATGACGCTTGTCGATTCGACCGACAACGTGCTGATGGTGCACGCGTACGGCTGGGCGATGGACGACCCGAAGCGCAAGCTTTACTACAACGCGAGCATCACGTTCGTGTCGGCGATGGTCGCGATCGTGATTGGCGGCGCCGAGGCGCTGGGGCTGCTGTCGGATCGCTTCGGCTGGAGCGGCGGGGTGCCGGATGCCATCGTCGGAATCAACGATCATTTCGGCGCGCTCGGCTATGCGATCGTCGCGGCCTTCATGGCGTGCTGGATCGGCTCGGTGCTGTTTCATCGCTGGAGACGGCCGGATACGGCGGCACGATAAGTGGCCACGGGAAAAGCTCATTCGACACAAGCGACGGAATGCATAGGACAATCTCCTCATGAAGACTGTCCATGAGGTCTCCGTAGAAATCTCTGCTCGAACCGTTCGGCTGACGTTTCGTAGCTCAGCGTCTTCCGCGGACCTTCACTGGTCCTGTCGTCGAAGCATGTGAAGCGTCGGTCGTGCTTGCGCATCAGCATCGGTTCGAAGCTGCCATCCCGGCCGCGCGGCACCTCAACGCAGATCGGGCTTATTCAAGAGCACACCGCCCCGTATCGAATGGCCGATGAGGCCGCCGAAGAAATCAGCTTTCTCTTGCTTGACCTGGCCTACCGAGAAACCGATCTACACCGTAGGTTTCTTTGAGAGTTCCACCTTGTGGAGTTCGAAACCGCATTTCGCACCGTGTTGCTCCGCCAATCCGTCCACAATCGCGGCCGCCCCTCGCGAGCACGCGTCCGGTAACCGTTGTGACGACGACACACCGCGCGTCATTTATCGGCCGATCGACTAGCGCGGCGGGCCCCCGGTGCGCCAGAGCCGCGAGCAATCGCTTACACTGAGACCGCTCTGCACAGCGTTGCCCATTCGCGATAGCGGCCCCACCACATCCAGCCGCCCATCGGAAGGCGCGCTGCCCCTCGCGGCGTCACGCGGCTCGCGCGACGCCTCCGAACCAGCAACAGAACGGGTTGGACACGCCATCGATGAAAACGCCAGCGGACCGATTTCTCGCACCTGACGCATTGGACGCAGCCCGCCTCACAGCCGACGCCTACGGCAACCACGCCCTCGACGAGTTTGTCGCCGGCCGCATCACGCGCCGCGAACTGCTACGACATGCGAGCGTGATCGGTCTGTCGCTCGCGGGTGGCGGCCTGCTCGGCGCGCCGCGAGCGCGGGCGCAAGGTGCACCGCCCACGTCGAACCAGACGATCCGCGTCGCGCATCTGACGCCAGCGGGCGCCGTCGATCCGCTGACGGTGACTGACGCCGCGAGTCTCGCGCTGCTGAACCAGACCGGCGAATTCCTGATCGACGACGACGGCGAGAAGCTGATGCTGAAGCCCGCGCTCGCGCTGTCGTGGAAGCCGAACGACAAGGGCGACGTGTGGACCTTCAAACTGCGCCAGAACGTGAAATTCCACGACGGCCAGAGCTTCGGCGCGAAAGACGTGGTCTCGACCTTCGACCGTCTCGCCGATCCCGCGAGCGGCTCGGCCGCGCTATCGGTACTAAAGGGCGTGCTGTCGAAAGGCGGCGCGAAGGTCGTCGACGAACACACGGTGGAGTTTCATCTCGACGCGCCGACCGGCAATTTCCCGTACTACGTTTCCTCGGATAATTACAACGCGGTGATCCTGCCTGCGAACTTCGCGGGCAACTACGAAAAGAGTTTCATCGGCACGGGTCCGTTCAAATTCGAAAAGTATCGGCCGAAGGTTGGCGCGTCGTTCGTGCGCAATCCCGACTACTGGGGCGAAAAAGCGTTACCGCAACGCGTACAGTTTTCGTTCTACGCCGACGAGCAGGCTCAACTGCTCGCGTTGCAAGGCCATCAGGCCGACGTGATGGGCACGTTCACCGTGCAGGGCGGCGCGGCCATCCTGAACAATCCGGACTACAAGGCGGTCGGCGTCAAGTCGAGCGCGCACCGCCAGATTCACATGCGCAACGACAGCCCGCTCTTCAAGGACAAGCGCGTGCGTCAGGCACTCGCGTTGTCGCTCGATCGCGACGTGATCGTGCGTGGTCTCTTCAAGGGTCGCGCACAACTCGGCAACGACAGCCCGTTCGCGCCGGTGTTTCCATCGTCGGATGCGGGCGTGCCGCAACGCAAAATCGACGTCGCGAAGGCGAAGCAGCTGCTCGCGCAGGCCGGCGTGCCGAATGGTTTCGACGTCACGCTGACCACCGAAAAATACATGGAGATCCCCGACCTCGCAGTCGTCGTGCAGAACGCCGCGAAGGCGATCGGCGTGCGCATCAATCTGAAGGTCGAGAGCCAATCGCTCTACTACGGCGCGGGCACGCCGGGCAAATCCGACTGGCTCGACTCGCCGCTCGGCATCACCGATTACGGCCATCGCGGCGTGCCGAACGTGTTCCTCAACGCGACGCTGACGAGCAACGGCACATGGAACGCCGCGCACTTCAAGAATCCGCAATACGATCAACTGGTCGCGCAGTTCGTCGCGGCGATCGATCTCGCCACGCAAAAGAAAATCTCCGGGCAGATCCAGACGCTATTGCTCGACGAAACGCCGCTGATCATCCCGTTCTTCTACGATCAGCTGATCGCGATGCGCAAGGGCGTGAACGGCGTGCGCTTCACTGCGCTCGCGCAACTGTATTTCGATCGCGCGACGCTCAGCGCGTAAGCAGTGCGCTGTCCGTCTCGCTTTTCGCAGGAGAACTCACGATGTCGGCTCCGGCGCCCTCTCCCGCCTCGAATACATCGCGTCCGCCGCGCGCGACGAACGGCAACGCGGGCCGCGTCGCGCGTTTTCTCGCGACGCGCGCGGGTCTTTCGCTGATCACGCTGTGGCTGCTGTCGGTGATCGTGTTCGCGGGCGGCCAGCTGCTGCCCGGCGATATCGGCCGCGCGGTGCTCGGGCCGCTCGCCGATGCGCGCGCGGTCGCCGCGCTCGATCATCAGCTCGGCGCCGACCGGCCGCTGCTCACGCAATACATCGACTGGATCACGCATTTCGTGCGCGGCAACATGGGGCTGTCGTACGCGTATCGCGAACCGGTCAGGCCGTTCATCGCCGATGCGCTCGGGCATTCGGCGAAGCTCGGTCTGCTCGCGTTCATCGTCGTCGTGCCGCTCGGCATCGCGGGCGGCGTGTGGTCGGCGATGCATGCGGGGCGCTGGCTCGATCGCACGATCAGCATCGCCGGGCTGTCGGCGACCGTGGTGCCGGAGTTCGTGTCGTCGATCGTGCTGATTCTCGTGTTCGGCGTGTGGCTGCGCTGGCTGCCCATCGAGGCCTCATATCCGCCCGATGCGAGCGTGCTCGAACAGCTGCGGCATCTGGTGCTGCCGGTGCTGCCGCTCGTCCTCGTGTTCTTCGGCTACATCGCGCGAATGGCACGCGCGGGCACCGTCGAAGCGCTCGACGCCGACTACACGCGCACCGCCATCCTCAAGGGCCTGCCGCGCCACGTCGTGATCTGGCGGCACGTGCTGCGCAATGCGCTGCTGCCGACGATCACCGTCGCCGCCACCCAACTCGGCTACATGATTGGCGGACTCGTGGTGGTCGAGACGCTGTTCCACTACCAGGGCATCGGCTCACTGATCTACAACGCCGCCAAGGCGAAGGACTTTCCAATGCTCGAAGCGGGCGTACTGACGATCGGCGTCGTCTATACGCTCGCGAATCTGGTCGCCGATGCGCTGCACGTGCTGCTCAATCCGCGACTGCGGGTGAGGACCGCCGAATGAATACGACCGTGCCGCCGGCTTCATCGACACCACCAGGCTCGCCCGCGCCAGGCGCACCGGGCTCCGAGCCGCGTTTCCCGCGCCTGCTCCTGCTCCTCGGTTCGCCGACCTTCATCGTGGGCGCGCTGATCGTCGCGTGGTGGATCGTCTGCGCGATCGCCGGGCCGTGGTTCGTGCATCTCGATCCGTACGCGTCCGATCCGCTCAATTCGCTGACGCCGCCCGATCGCACGCACTGGTTCGGCACCGATCAGCTCGGCCGCGACGTATTCTCGCGCGTGATCGTCGGCGCGCGCGACATCCTGACGATCGCGCCGCTCGCGACACTGCTCGGCACCGCGGCGGGCACCGCGCTCGGCCTACTGGTCGGCTACTTCGACGGCTGGGTCGACGACGTGATCGGCCGCATGATCGACGCGGTGCTCGCGCTGCCGCTCGTGATCGTCGCGCTGCTCGCGCTCGCCGCGGTCGGTGCGTCGAACTTCACGGTGATTCTCGTGATCGGCACCACCTTCACCCCGATAACAGCCCGCACCGTGCGCGCCGCCGTGTTCGCAGAGCGGCATCTCGACTATGTGGCCGCCGCGCAGCTGCGCGGCGAACGCGCGCCGTACATCATGTTCGCGGAGATCCTGCCGAACGTGCTGCCGCCGATCGTCGTCGAAGCAACGGTGCGGCTCGGCTATGCGATCTTCGCGGTCGCGACGCTGTCGTTCCTCGGCTTCGGCATCCAGCCGCCGTCGGCCGACTGGGGGCTCGCGCTGTCCGAGTCGTACACGTTGATGGCGGGCGGCGCGTGGTGGACCGTCGTGTTCGCGGCGGGCGCGATCGCGTCACTGGTGGTCGGCGTCAATCTGATCGCCGATGGCGTGCAGGGAGTGCTCGACCAATGAACGGCCCACCACCCTCCTCGTTCGCCGCGTTCGACGTGTCGAAAAGCGATCGCACCGATGCGCTGACCGTGGTCGGCCTGACGGTCACCTACCGGATCCGCGGACGCGATCGCGAAGTGCTGCAGGACGTATCGTTTCGCGTGCGACGCGGCGAGGCGTATGGGCTCGTCGGCGAATCCGGTTGCGGCAAGTCGACCGTGGCAATGGCGACGCTGCGCTATCTGCCGCGCAATGGCAAGGTGAAGGCCGGCAAGATCGTAATCGCCGGTGAGGACGTGCAGAAGCTGGGTGCCGACGCCCTGCGCAGCATGCGTGCGACGACCGTCTCGATGGTCTACCAGGACCCGGGGCGCGCACTGAATCCATCGCTGACGATCGCCCGTCAGGTTTCCGAAGCATTCGAGGCGGCCGGCGTCGCGCGCGACGAGGCGCTGCAACGCACGCTCGAGATACTCAAACGCGTCCGCATCGCGGCGCCCGAGCGCGTGATGAACAGCTATCCGCATCAATTGTCGGGCGGCATGCAGCAGCGCGTCGTGATCGCGATGGCGCTCGCGTCGAACCCCGCGCTGCTGATTCTCGACGAACCGACCACCGGCCTCGACGCGACCGTCGAAGCGGAAGTGCTCGACCTCGTCGCACAGTTGCGCGAGGAACTCGGCACCGCGGTGCTGTTCATCAGCCACAACCTCGCGGTGATCGGCCGCATGTGCGAACGCGTCGGCGTGCTGTACGCGGGCAAGCTGGTCGAGGAAGGCGCGACTCAGGACGTGTTCGCACGGCCGCGTCATCCGTACACGGTCGGGTTGCTGCGCTGCCTGCCGACGGCCGGACGCAGCAAGGACAGCGAGCGGCTCGATACGATCGCGGGCGGCCTGCCTCTGCCGGGCTCGGTCACGCAGGGCTGCATCTATGCGGAGCGTTGCCGTCTCGCCGACGAGCGCTGCCGCCGCGACGCGCCGCCGCCCTATCGCCTCGGCGCCCGGCATGGCGATCAGATGGCGCGCTGCCACTATCACGAGCGTGCGATCGAACTGCCGCGTGCGACATCGAGCGCGGCGCCGGTGGCGGCCGCATCATCCAACGCGGCGCCGCGCGCGCCCTCTGCGCCGGTCTTGCGCGCTCGGAACCTGTCGAAAACATTCCACGTATCGGGCGTCCCGCTGCGCGCGGTCGACGACGTGTCGCTCGAACTCGCGAGCGGCGAGACGCTCGGCCTCGTCGGCGAATCGGGCAGCGGCAAGACAACGCTCGCGCGACTACTGCTCGGCCTGATCGCACCCGATGCCGGCAGCGTGCTCGAACTCGACGGCGCCCCGCTCGCCGCGCGCGTCACACGACGCAGCGACGAGCAGCTGAAATCGCTGCAGATCGTATTCCAGAATCCGGACTCGGCGCTCAATCGAGCGCATTCGGTCAAGCGGCTGATCGGCCGTGCGCTCGCGCGCTTCACCGCGCTGCGCGGGCCCGAGATCGACGCACGGCTCGCCACGCTGACGGACGCCGTGCGGCTGCCCGAGCGCTATCTGGACGCACGTTCACGCCAGCTTTCGGGCGGACTCAAGCAGCGCGTCGCGATCGCGCGCGCGTTCGCCGGGGAACCACGCGTCGTCGTGTGCGATGAGCCGACTTCATCGCTCGACGTGTCGGTGCAGGCCGCGATTCTGAACCTGCTCGCCGATCTGCAGCGCGAGCGCGGCGTCAGCTACGTATTCATCTCGCACGATCTGCACGTGGTCCGCTATGTGTCGGATCGCATCGCGGTGCTCTACCTCGGCCGGCTGCTCGAAATCGGCCCGGCGGCGGCCGTGTTGGATGGACCGCAGCATCCCTATACCGAGGCGCTGCTGTCCGCCGTGCCGACGCTGCCGGGCGACGGCGCGTCCGGCGAGATGCATCAACGTACGCGTATCCGTCTCACCGGCGAGTTGCCCGGGCCCGGCGCGATGCCGTCGGGCTGCGTGTTTCACACGCGCTGTCCACGTAAGCTCGGCGCGATCTGCGAGCAGCAGGACCCGCCGTTTCTCGACGCGGACGGCGCCGCCGATTCGTCTTCCGCGCACCGGATTCGCTGCCATATTCCGGTCGCCACACTTCGCGAGCTGCAAAACGAGCCGCGCGACGACAACGCGAGCGACCCGACGTATGGCGGCAATTCCGACGATGCGTCGGAAAACGCCAGCTAGCCTCGACTCGAACCTCATCGACGCACACCGCCCCTCTTAACGAATCCCGCGTCGGAACACGCTTTTGCGTCCGCGCGTTTCATCGTCGCAACGTTTTGAGGCGTTTTTCCGGCGTGCGCATCGCACATCCCGATATCGCCCGTGTCGCTTCAAGGCTTTGCGGCGTGTGGCATGGATATCGCTAAATTAACAGCCAGCGATTCGAAGCCAAACCGGGCGCGCAACGCCGCGCATATCCGCACGACGAGCGTCACCACGCGATGGCGCGACCTCGCGCGATCAGCACGGCAGCGACGCACGGACAACTTCGACACAACGGACCGGGGGTTCGACAAGACCCGCGTGCAGACAGGTCGGCCGCCGCTGGGGCGACCCGCGAAGGCGGCAGCGAGGTACCGTCCTTCGCTCTGGAGACGCGCGATGAAGACCGGAAAATCAGATCAGTACTACTGTGCAATGATGCGCGGCGCGGTGGTCCTCGCGGTGTTGGCGGGCGGGACCGCGTACGGGACGTCGACCGACGTGATCCCTCGCTGGATTGTGCTGACCGACGCGTCGCGGGCGCAACCCGGCGATTCAACGCCGCTGCTGCTCGTGCAGAACGACGGCGCGGCGACCGGCGCCGAGGCTGGCACGGCCACAGCCGCCGACGACGCCGCCTCGGTGTTCGCGCCGGCCGGCTGCGGCGGGCTCGGCGGTCCGGGCTGCGGGCGGCTCGGCGGCGGCAGTGGCAACGGCAGCGGTCATGGCGGCGCGGCGGTGCGAATGGTGGTGGCTTCGGTGGTGGCTTCGGTGGCGGGTTCGGCGGAGGCTTTGGCGGAGGCTTCGGCGGCGGTCACGGAGGCAAGGGTGGCGGCAGCGGCGGCAGTGGCAACGGTGGCGGGAACGGGCACCAGGCGTCGCCCGTTGCCCCGGGTAGGGGCCCCCGCGCCCTACCCGCCGGCGACATGTCCCGGCATACTGTCCGCTATCCGCTGGCAACGGCGGTGATGTCCCGATCCCCCGGTCGGGCGTCACCGCCGGAGGCCGGTCGGAGCGGCCCGCCCGCCTTCGGCGTGCGCTGACGGAATGGCTCGGAGAGCGCGCGCGCCGCGCCTCGCGCCATCGCGCGAACCGCACCGCGAGCGGCGGGAACACAACCTCCATTGCGTGCGAGTGTTATGGAACCAATCCGAGACGACCGCCTCATATCAAATTCATCGTTCGATATGAGGGCCCACAACATGCATAGAAGCGTCCCCCCCTCCGCGACTCGCACGGCAGCCGCCGTGCTGGCGGCTGCCGCCCTGGGCCTCGCATCGCTCGCCAATGCGCAAACACCCGCGCAGCCAATGGCGCAAACCTTGTCGCAAGCGGCGCCACCGGTCGACCCGAGCTTCTCCGCCTACTCGCTGGTCCAGAGCTGCAAACAGCGCCACGACAACGTCGCGCAAGGGCAATGCGTCGGCGCGATCCGCGGCATCATCCACGGCTATCAATACGGCGTGCTGTTCCTCTCGCAACGAGCAACCCTCCCCGCCAACGAAACGCAGCGCGTGTCGCTATGCCTGCGCGACGTGGCGGTGTCGTCGATCGTCGACGACTTCCTCGCCGATGCCACCCAGGTGCCGGACGACGCGCTGCAGCACACCCCCGCCGAAGTCGCCGTGCTCGGCTCCGTGCATCAGCACCATCCCTGCACCTGAGCGCCGCCTCAGCACGAGCGGCGTCATCGACGCCCACAGCGCGTCGAGCCTCGCGCGCCGCCGTTCCGCAACGGACGGCGGCCGCGCCTGCGCTTACAAGATCTCCAGTGCACGCTTGCCGCGCGGCGGCTTGAAGTACGCGTCGAGCGCGGCGAGTTCGCCGGCTTCCAGCACCAGTTGCGACGCGCGATGGTTGTCGCGCACATGCTCGACGCGCGCCGCCTTCGGAATCGCGCACACATTGGGCTTGCCCAGCACCCACGCGAGCGCCACCTGAAACACCGAGACGCCGCGCGCGTCGGCGATATCGTCGAGCGGCGAGCGTTTCGGCAGCCGCGCATGATCGACCGGGCTGTACGCCATCGCCGGCATGCCGCGCGCGGCGAGCCACGGCAACAGATCGAACTCCGGCCCGCGCCGCGCCACGTTGTACAGAATCTGGTTGGTCGCGCACGCGTCGCCGCCTGGCGTCGCGACGAGTTCTTCCATGTCGTCGGTATCGAAGTTGCTGACGCCCCAGTGACGGATCTTGCCCGCGCGCCGCAGCGCCTCGAAGCCGTCGACGGTGTCCGCGAGCGGCACCGAGCCACGCCAGTGCAGCAGATACAGATCGAGCCGGTCCGTTTTCAGACGCTTCAGGCTCTGCTCGCACGCGGCGATCACGCCGCGCCGGCTGGCGTTGTGGGGATACACCTTGCTGACCAGAAACACCTTGTCGCGCAAACCCGCGAGCGCTTCGCCGAGCAGCGACTCGGTCGCGCCGTCGCCGTACATTTCGGCGGTATCGATCAGCGTCATGCCGAGTTCGATGCCGCAGCGCAGCGCATCGATTTCCGCCGCGCGTCGTGCCCGCTGCTCGCCCATTTCCCACGTGCCCTGCCCCAGTGCTGGCATGCGCTCGCCGCCCGGCAGGCTCACGCTTGCGATCTCGCTCGTCATGCTGACTCCTCGAAAGTGGCTCGATCCAGATGCGATGCGCTGGCCCGCCGCCTCATCACGCAACGCATGCTACTAAAAACCTGGCGACGAGTTTAACGGCTCCGCGGCCTCACAACGGCGCGCCTGGCAAAAGCCAGCTATAACGGGACGCGCCGATGTTTTAAAATTGCTGCTTGCCCATCTTGCGTGAGCCCCATGACCTCTGCCTCGGAAGACCGCTGGCGCGACCTGCGCCCGGACCCGGAAAACGACACGCCGCTCTATCTGCAACTTGCCCGCAAGCTCGGCAGCGCGATCCACGAAAACCGCTGGAACGCCGGCGAGGCGCTGCCTTCGGAGCGCGTGCTGTCGGAGGCGCTCGGCGTGTCGCGCATCACGTCGCGCAAGGCGATCGCGCTGCTCGTGGAGCAGGGTTTGATCCGCCGCACCCAAGGCGCGGGTAGCTTCATCACGCCGCGCTACGAAGATCCGTTGTCGCGTCTGTCGAGCTTCAGCGAAATGCTGCGGCGGCGCGGCTTCACGCCTAGTTCGAAGTGGCTGTCGCGCGAAATCTCGCCGGCCAATCGCGACGAGGTGATCCAGCTGGGGCTGTCGCCGGCCGCCGCGGTCACGCGGCTGCGGCGGCTGCGGCTCGCCGACGGCATCGTGATGGCGGTCGAGAATTCGACGTTCCCGGCCGCGGTGATTCCCGATCCACAAGCGATCGGCGACTCGCTGTACACGTATCTGGAGAATCGCGGACTGACGATCGTGCGCGCGTTGCAGCACTTCCGCGCGGTGAACGCGAGCGACGAGATCGCGCAGCAAATGAGCATCGCACCGAACGAGGCGTTGCTGTTGATCACGCGCGTGGGTTATACGGCGGATCAGCGCGCGATCGAACTGACGGACACGTACTGCCGCAACGATTACTACGACTTCGTGGCGGAGTTGCGAAAGTAAGCTGTGACACGGTGAGCGGTTAGGTACGCCGCGTTCCCAACCTGAACGCGCCGCCCGCTCCAACCGTCACGTCCATCGGGCTTCGTGCGCGCCGATGCGCGCCGGCGGCAGCGCATAAAACGCCGGCGTCTGCTCCAGTTCCTCCGCCGGCAGCACGCCAAGCACACACCCGAACTCCGATTGCACGCTCCCGACGCAATCGCGCACATCGTCGAGCGACACCTCGGGCGCCTGCTGTCCGTCGGCCAGCAGCCCGAACGACCGCAGCCAACGCCCCGTCTGCGCAAGAGACACCTTCACATGCCAGCTGCCGCCCTCGCGAGCGCGCCGCGCGAGCGCGACCATCGCGCCGAACGCGGCCAGATAGCCGGTCGCGTGATCGAGCGCCTGACACGGCAGATGCCGCGGCTCGGCTGAACCCGCCGCCGCGCGCTCGGTCCACGCGATGCCGCTCGCCGACTGCACCAGACTATCGAAGCCGCGTCGCTGCGCCGACGGCCCTGTGTGCCCGTACGCGCACACCGAGACATAGACGATGCCGGGCCGCAGCCGTGCCAGCTCGTCCGGCCCGAAGCCGCGCGCCTTGAGCGCGCCCGGACGATAGGCCTGCAGGAACACGTCGGCATCGCGCGCGAGTCCGCGCAACGTGTCGCAGCCCGCCGCCTCGCGCAGATCGACGATTGCCGAACGCTTGCCGCGGCCGTTGTCGATCACGAGCGGCGCGATGTTCGGCAGATGCGGCCCGTTGATCGTCAACACGTCCGCGCCATGATGCGCGAGCGCGCGGCCGGCCACCGGTCCCGCGATGATCCGCGACAGATCCAGCACCCGCACACCCGCGAGCGGACGGTCGATGCCAAGCTCGGCGTCAGCGGCGGCGTGGCGCGGTGGCTCGGCCGGGGCGTCACCGATGCGCTCGATCTCGAACAGCGGCAAGCGCGCGATCGCTTTGGCCTGCTCGAGCGCGGCCCATTCGTCGGGCGTGCGAATCAAGGCGGCGCACAGGCCCGCGTCGGCGAGCGTTTGATCGAGCGTCGCGCCCTCCCAGCCGCGAATCGCGGCCGCCACGGAGGGCCGCCCATTGTCACAGCCGAGCACCTCGAGCACGCCCTTCAAGTGATGCGCGAAATTCGTATGCAGCTGGATCCAGCGGCCGTCGCCCGTTTCATAGAAGCCGGTGACCGGATCGCGCAGCGCGGGCGGCGGCCCATCGTCGATCCGCAAATAGCGTTCGCTGCGAAACGCCGCCAGCGCGCGACGCATCTGCACCGACACCTGTTGCAGGCGACCGCTGCGCAAGCGCCAGTATTCGGCGGCGGCGAGGCCCGTCGCGGCGATGGTCGACGCCGCAAGGCTGCCGACACGGTAGACCGACGGCAAGCCGGGATCCGCGCCGGCGAGCGACACGGCGTGCAGCGCGACCGGATCGCAGCCGGCGAGGGTCCAGATGTGCTTGAGGGCGAGTTCGGGCGTCATGGGATCGGGCGCGCTGGCCGCGCGGACAGGAAGCAGGTACACCGAGTCTAAATTTGCGCCATGCCGCAATCAATCTTGATTATGATAATCAACATATATTGATTTCTTCGGTTTATACGCACTTTTATGCCAGCCTCGATTTACCTGACCGCCGCCGAAGCGGCCGCAACGCTCGGCGTAAGCTTGCCAACGCTGTACGCGTATGTGAGCCGAGGCATGCTCGGCTCGTCGCCGGATGCGCAAGGCAGGCATCGGCTCTACGATGCCGCCGAGGTGCGCCGCCTCGCGCGTCGCAAGGCGGACGGCAAACGCGCCGGCAAGGTCGCGCAGAAGGTGCTCGACTGGGGCGTACCGGTGCTCGAATCGTCGATCACGCTGGTCGCGGACGGTCGGCTGCTGTATCGCGGGCACGATGCGATCGAGCTCGCGCGCAGTGCGTCACTCGAAGACGTCGCGGCGCTGTTGTGGGAATGCAGCGCGCGGCGCATCGCCGATGCGCCCGTCGTGCCGCTCGCCCCCGCGCAATGGGCCGCGTGGCTCAAGCTGTGGAGTGACAGCACGCCGCTCGATCGCGCGCTGGTGCTGCTGCCGGCCGCCGCCGCGCAGATGCCGCGCGTGTGGGCGCTCGGTCGCGATGCGCAGCTCGACACCGCGTGCGCCGTGATGCGGCTGCTGGCCGCCGCGATGCTGCCGGCGGCGCCGTCGAACGAACCGCTGCATCGGCAGATCGCGACGGCCTGGCGGGTGCGCAGCCGTCAGCAAAGCGGACTGCTGCGCGCGGCCTTGGTCGCCTGCGCGGATCACGAGCTGAACGCGTCGACGTTCACGGTCCGTTGTATCACGTCGACGGGCACGCACCTGTTCGGTGCGGTCGCGGGCGGGCTCGCGGCGCTTTCCGGGCCGCGTCACGGCGGCGAAACCGTGCGCATCGCCGCGCTGCTCGATGAGGCGTCGCGCTCGCCCGAGCTGGACCGCTATCTGGCGAACCGTCTCGCGCGCTACGAGCACGGCGCGCAAGGTCCGGTGCTGTCGGGCTTCGGTCATCCGCTCTATCCGGACGGTGATCCGCGCGCGCGGTTATTGCTGACGATGCTCGCCGACTGCGCGCCAGCCCGCTCGCCGCTCAACGAGGTGCTGCAGGTCGCGCGAGCGGTGCGCGACACGACCGGCGCGGAGCCGACGGTGGATTTCGCGCTTGCCGCGATCGAGCGCGTACTCGCCTTGCCGGGCGGGGCCGCGTTCACGCTGTTCGCGCTCGGGCGGGTGGTCGGCTGGATCGCGCACGCGATGGAGCAGGCGCGCGATGGCCGGTTGATCCGGCCGCGGGCGCGGTATATCGGGGAGTATGAGGCGGGAGGTGCTGCTTAGGGGCCAGGAAGAGGCGGCTCGCCGTTCGCCCTGCATCAGACCACGCCTGGCCGACGCGCCAGCCAAGCCGGCATCGGCCAGCCGAATAGCAGCGTCGGCAGCTTGCGTTCCGAGCCGCTCGCCAGTGCAAAACGCGCCCCGGCCCGCCCGGCGCTGATCCATGCCACCGATCCACGCGCCAACTCGATCGACTGCCCCGCCGCCAGCCAGTGATCCTCATGCTCGCCCTCGACGGTCAGCCAGACGTTGCCGCTGATCACCTTGAAAATCGTCGGACGCGCAACCCGCCAGGCCGTGACGGGCTCGCCATGTTCCAGCTCGAAAACTCGCACTTCTCGCATCGCCGTTCTCCTCGATGAACTTTCTGTTGTACCGATTATTGACGTGCGATGATCGGAGACCCATGCACAGTTCCGAACACTTTCATCGGAACTGTTCAGTCAAAAAACCGAACAGTTGGCATGGCTCGCGCGGCGCAGGTTTAAAACTTTCGCGTTCGCAGGCCGGCGACAGAAGGCAAGCGTATGAAACTCGAAATCCAGCTCGATCGGGACAACGGCTTGCCGCTGACCGAGCAGATCGTCGCGGGCGTCTCGGCGTGGATCCGCTCGCGCAATGCGCATCCTGGCTCAAAGCTGCCGTCGATCCGCCAGTTCGCCGCCGACTTCGGCGTAAGCCGCTTTCCGGTGATCGAGGCATACGACCGGTTGGTGTCGCTCGGCTATGTCGACTCGCGCCACGGCTCCGGCTTTTACGTCGCCGATCGCCAACCGACAGACATGCCCTGCCAGGGCACTTCGGACCCGCGCCGCGCCGATGTCGAGTCGGACCATCTGCTCGAGCAATTCAACTTTCCGGGCGAGACGCTGAAGCTCAGCACCGGTTTCATCCCCGAAAGCTGGCGCGACATCGATGGCATTGCGCAGGCGATCCGCCACGTGTCGCGAACCGATCCGGCTAGCATGGTCGAGTACGCGACGCCGCTCGGCAACCCGGTCTTGCGCGAACAGTTGCGCGGCCGCATTGGCCAGTTGGGCATCCAGGCAGACGCATCGCAGATTCTGATCACCAATGGCGCGAGCCAGGCGTTCGATCTGCTGGTGCGCTACTTGCTCAAGCCAGGCGACACGATCTTTGTCGAGGACCCCGGTTACTACAACCTGTACGGCCTGTTGCGCCTGCACGGCATGAAGCTGATCGGCATTCCACGCACCGGCAATGGTCCCGACCTCGACACGATGCAGGCGCAACTGAAGCTGCACCGGCCCAGATTGCTGCTGATCAACACCGTGTTCCACAATCCGACCGGCACCACGGTCGCACCGCAGGTCGCATTCCGTTTGCTGCAAATGGCGCGAGAGCATGGCTTCCAGATCATCGAGGACGATATCTACGCGGATTTTCAGACCGAGCTCACCGACCGCCTGGCCACCCTCGACCAACTCGAACAGGTGATCTACATCGGCGGATTGTCGAAAACGCTGTCGTCTTCGCTACGGGTCGGTTGCGTGGTTGCGAGTCACGCGATCATCAAGGACCTGGTCGACATCAAGATGCTGACGAGCATCGGCTGTTCGCGCTTTGCCGAAGCGGTGGCGGTGTCGATGCTGGAGCGCGGCGCATATCGCAAATATCTGGAGCGACTGCGCCGCCAGATGCGCGGCGCGCTCGGCTCGACCGTCCAGACACTCGAAGATGCCGGCTGGGAGATCTTCGAAGAACCAGCGGGCGGCAAGTTCGTGTGGGCACGCGTGCCGCATGTCGCGGACGCCGAGCGGCTCGTTGAATGCGGCGTGCCCCTCGGAGTGACGGTGCTGCCTGGACAACACTTCAGGCCGAACCGGGAGGTGAGCCCGTGGATCAGGATTCATGTGGCGTTTGGCAACGAGCCACGGGCGCAGGCGTTTTTTCATGCGGCGGCGCAGTTGCCGCCTGATGCGTGAACATGGCGCGGAGCGCGGCCGTGACGCAGTGCCGACACCCGCGCAACGCTGCGCCGCCCGCTGCGCCGGGACCCGCTTTTCCCTAGAATAGCGAGTCCCAGCCCGACCGAGCGCGCCCAGCCGCCTCATATGTCCACGACGCCGCCTCCGCCCGCCCTCGCTCCCGATATCCCCTCGGGTCCTTCGCCCCGCTCGCTGACCGTGATGCTGTGGCTGGTCGCCACCGGCTTCTTCATGCAGACGCTCGATTCGACGATCGTCAACACCGCGCTGCCCGCGATGGCGACAAGCCTCGGCGAGCTGCCGCTGCGCATGCAATCGGTGGTGATCGCCTACTCGCTGACGATGGCGGTGATGATCCCCGTGTCCGGCTGGCTCGCCGACAGACTCGGCACGCGGCGCGTGTTCTTCAGTGCGATCCTCGTGTTCGCGGTGGGCTCGTTGCTGTGCGCGAACGCGCATACGCTGAACCAACTGGTGCTCTTTCGCGTTCTGCAAGGCGTGGGCGGCGCGATGCTTCTGCCGGTTGGGCGGCTCGCGGTGCTGCGAACCTTTCCGGCTGAGCGCTATCTGCCGGCGTTGTCGTTCGTGGCGATTCCGGGGCTGATCGGACCGTTGATCGGACCGACGCTCGGCGGCTGGCTCGTCAAGATCGCGTCGTGGCACTGGATCTTTCTGATCAACGTGCCGGTGGGCATCGTGGGCTGCATCGCTACGTTTATCTTCATGCCAGATAGCCGCAACGAACACACGGGCAAATTCGACCTTGGCGGCTACCTGTTGCTGGTGGTGGGCATGGTGGCGATTTCGTTCGCGCTCGATGGCCGCACCGAGTTCGGCATTCAACATGCGACGGTGCTGGTGCTGCTGATTCTGAGCATGGCGTGCTTCGTTGCGTATGGGCTGCACGCGGTGCGCGAGCCCGCGCCGATCTTCCCGCTCGATCTGTTCAAGATCCACACGTTTAGCGTTGGGCTGCTCGGTAATCTGTTCGCGCGGATCGGCAGCGGCTCGATGCCCTACCTGATTCCTCTGCTGTTGCAGGTGAGCCTCGGCTATAGCGCATTCGAAGCCGGGCTGATGATGCTGCCCGTGGCGGCCGCGGGCATGGCGACGAAGCGCCTCGTGACGAAGCTGATTCTGAAGTACAGCTACCGGCGCGTGCTGATGGCGAACACGATTCTGGTCGGTCTGATGATGGCGAGTTTCGCGCTCACGAGCACGCATCAGCCGCTGTGGCTGCGGCTCGTGCAACTGGCGATGTTCGGCGGCGTGAACTCGATGCAGTTCACCGCGATGAACACGTTGACGTTGAAGGACCTCGGCACCGGCGGCGCCAGCAGCGGCAATAGCCTGTTTTCGCTCGTGCAGATGCTCTCGATGAGTCTCGGCGTGACGGTGGCCGGTGCGTTGCTGACAACCTTTACCGGCATCATGCAACGCGTGACCGGCGCCAGTTCGCTGCCCGCGTTTCATGCGACGTTCCTGTGTGTCGGCATCATCACCGCATGCTCGTCATGGATCTTTGCGCAGTTGTCGCCGGAGATTCGCACGCCCGCGAAAAAGACCGATCCTTCGGAGCGAACTTGAAAGCCGCACGAGCCAGGACGACGCATCCTCGTGCAGTCGCGAACGGATTTCCGGGCATCGCTCCGCGCGCGCCGCACGCAGCACGCTTGCACAGCGTCGCCGACCCGCAACAGGGCGCGTCCCGCACCAGCGAAGTGCGCGTTATCGCCTTCGTACAGCGGCGGGCGCGCAATGATTTCCTCGGAGCATTGCTGGTGGACGCTCGAGCTTTGTTCGAACACGCGCATAGTTCTTGCTCGTCCTGTAAGCTCTTGGTCTGCGCGCGCGAACTCCTGCCTGGCCCTGCAAGCGCCGCCATTTCCACACGACTGACACGATGAGCATGATCGAACTCGATCCTCCCGGCTTCCAGCCACCACGCCCGATGGCCGGCGACGAAGGCTCCCGGCGTACCGTTGTCTATGGCGGCTACACCGTTTTCAGCGTGTTTCAGCCGGTCTTTTCGGTATCGCACCGGCGCGCGATCGGGTATCACGCGTCGCTGCGCGTGCACGACGAGCATGAGCGGCAAGTGCCCTCGCACGAAGTCTTTACGCAGGCCGCGCGACGCGGCGATCTGCTGGAACTCGGACGGCTGGCCGAATCGCTGCACCTCGGCAACTTCAACGCATTCGACAGCCACGACGAATGGCTCTTCCTCAGCCTGCATCCGGCCGCACTGATGGACACCAGCTACGGCGACGCGCTGCTTGCCAGCCTGAAGGCGCTGGGCCTGCCGCCGCAGCGCGTGGTGCTCGAAGTATCCGAACAGGCTGGCGGCGAAACCACGCGCTTCGCCGAAATCGTCGATTCGCTGCGCAAGTCCGGTTTCCTGATCGCGCTCGACGGCTTTGGCGCCAAGCATTCGAACATCGACCGGGTGTGGAATCTGCGGCCGGACATCGTCACGCTCGACCGCTGCATCCTCGCGCAAGCGAGTGAACACTCGCATATCGAGCGCGTGTTGCCGGGCCTCGTCTCTCTGTTGCACGAGTCTGGGCAACTGGTGCTGATGGGCGGTCTGAGCACCGAACGTGATGCGCTGATCGCGCTCGAATGCAATGTCGACTTCGTCCAGGGCGCATTTTTCGCGGGTCCGAGCGTCGAACCCGTCAAGCCGCAAGTTGCCGCTGGCCTGATGGATTCGCTCTCCGCTTCGCTGCGCGAACGCGTTGCCGCTCGAGAGAAAGCGCAATCCGCGCGGCTCGCGCCGTATGTCACGGCGCTCGAGGCAGCCGCCGTGCAGTTGGTTGCCGGGGAATCGATCACGCAGGCGACCGCACCTCTGCTCGCGCTCGGAGAAACGGCGCGCTGCTTTGTTTTGGACGGTTCGGGGCGGCAGATCGGCGACAACGTGCTGCCGCCGGGCCGCACATCGCAACGCGCAAAGCGCTTCAGCCCGCTGCTGCATTCCGAAGGCGCGAGTTGGGAGCGCCGCCCGTACTTCATTCAGGCGATGCGTCAACCGGGGCGGGTTCATCTGACGCCGCCGTATCTGTCGATCAACGAAGCGCATCTGTGCGTGACCGCCTCGATTGCCGCGCACACATCGCATGGTACGCAGGTACTATGCGTCGACATCAACTGGGAAGTCGCGGCTCACCGTAACTGACGCCCCCGGATGGTCCTTGATGCGGGCAAGCAGTTCCGTGACCGCATCACGGCCCAGCATCTGGTTGGCCGCCTGCAGATGCGCGGCGCTGGTCAGGATGCGCAGCGAGACGATTTTCGCCGAAAGGTCCGTTTTGCCATCCGTCACCACGTCGATTAGCCCGACGATGTCGCCGTCGCAGAACAGTGCGATGCACACCGCACCCGCCATCGACACCACCTCGGCATGGCTCGCCCGTTGTGCGAGCGATGTGACTACAGCCATCCACTTCGGAGCTGAACCCGGTTCGCGGTCGCATTGCGCTTCGGTTTCAGGTGTTGGCCCTTGTGCTCCAAGGGCCGGGTTGGCTGTGGGGAACGGAGGGGGCGGAGCGTACAAAGGGACGTCGCTGATCAGTTGCGGCGCATCGCTGAAAAGCTGTAGCAGGCCCGCCCGATCTTGCGCTTCGAGCGCCGCGCGCAAACGCTCGACGATTCGCCCATGCGCCGCCGGATCGGGTCGCTCCAACGGCGCCCCCGCACGTCTCAGACGCTCCTTGGCGCGATGAACCATTTGCCGGCAAGCGGCCGGTGTGCGCTCGAGAATCGAGGCGATTTCCGCATAGCCACACTCGAACGCTTCATGCAGGACGAGCGCCGCTCGTTCGTCTGGCTTCAGATGTTCGAGAAGCAGCATCACGCCGTACGACATATCTGCCGCTCGCAACGCCAACTCCTCCGCCGATGGTGCGACCTCGTCGAGCCACGGCTCCGGCAACCAGCCGCTAGCCTGTGCCGCACGCTCGCGCTGTGCATGCCGCAGACGGTCGATCGCCGTGCGCGTGGTGAGCGTGGTGAGCCACGCGACGGGCGTTTGCACCGCCTGCGTATCGGCCAGGTGCCATTTGAGCCAGACATCCTGCACCACGTCTTCGGCCTCCGCGCGACTGCCGAGCATCCGATATGCGAGTGCCAGCAGACGGGCGCGCGCGGCCTCGAAACTGGATGCCTTGTCGATTCCCTGTTCCGTCATGCGTAGACCTCCCGATAGTGCGTGGTGAAAAAGCGGCTGCATACCGGTGGCATGGCTCAGGCGCGCGTCATGCTCGGTATTCCTGAGCTTGACGCATGGGCAACCGGTGATGTGACAGCGCGGCGCAAAAAAAATTCTCTGTCACAACGCCAGCGGCTGCTTCGTCAAATGAGCAACAACCGGCGCATGTCACGCGGCTTCTGATCCGCGGCGGCCTGCGCATCCCGGAATGCCCGCGCCATCCATCCTGAACGAGGAATCCATGCCTTCCAGTTACCCGTCTGTCTCCGGCCTCGGCCTTGTGCCCACGGTGATCGAACAATCCGGCCGGGGCGAACGTGCCTATGACATCTACTCCCGCCTGCTGCGCGAGCGCATCGTCTTTCTTGTCGGGCCCGTGAACGAGCAGTCAGCCAGTCTGATCGTCGCGCAATTGCTGTTTCTCGAATCGGAGAACCCCGACAAGGATATTTCTTTTTACATCAACTCGCCCGGCGGCTCCGTGTATGACGGCCTCGCGATTTACGACACCATGCAGTTCATCAAGCCGGAGGTCTCGACCTTGTGCACGGGTTTTGCCGCGAGCATGGGCACCTTTCTGCTCACCGCGGGTCAATGCGGCAAACGATATGCGCTACCCAATGCGCGCATCATGATTCACCAGCCGTCGGGCGGCGGTCAGGGCACCGCGGCGGACATCGAAATCCAGGCCAAGGAGGTGCTGTATGTACGAGCGCGTCTCAATGCGATGATGGCCGAGCGCACCGGACGCAGCATCGAAGAAATCGCGCGCGATACCGACCGCGACAACTTCATGTCGGCGCTCGAAGCGAGGGAATACGGATTGATCGATGACGTGCTGGAAGCTCGCGCGACATGGAACAACGCAGGCCGTCGCGACACCCTGTAACGGAACTGACATCGAGCCGCCCGCTGGACCACCGGTCGGACCGCTTGCTGCAAATTCCACCTACCGATCGGTGCGAGCGCACCACAAAAGCTGCTCACCTTCGCTGGAATCGCTATCATGTCGCGATTCGTCGACTTCGACGACCGCTTCAATGGAGATACACATGGCGTCATCCAACGAAAACGTCAGCATGGCGCTGTTCTGCGACTTCGAGAATGTCGCGCTTGGCGTGCGCGACGCGAAGTACGACAAGTTCGACATCAAGCTGGTGCTCGAGCGCCTGCTGCTGAAGGGCAGCATCGTCGTCAAGAAAGCGTATTGCGACTGGGATCGTTACAAGAGCTTCAAAGGCGCGATGCACGAGGCCAATTTCGAGTTGATCGAAATTCCGCACGTGCGCCAATCGGGCAAGAATTCCGCCGACATCCGGCTCGTCGTCGATGCGCTCGATCTCTGTTATACGAAATCGCACGTCAATACGTTCGTCATCATCAGTGGTGATTCGGATTTCTCGCCGCTCGTGTCGAAGCTGCGCGAGAACGCCAAACAGGTGATCGGCGTCGGTGTGCAACAGTCCACCTCGGACTTGCTGATTGCGAATTGCGACGAGTTCTTTTTTTACGACGATCTCGTACGCGAAAGTCAGCGCACAGTCGTGAGGCGTGAATCATCGCGCCAGCAGCAGAGCGCGCAGCAGGCAGCCAAACGTGCGCCTGACGAAGAGAAAGCCCCGCCCAAGGAGGATCTGGAGAAGCGCCGCAGCAAGGCCGTTGAAATTGCGGTGCAGACCTTCGACGCGCTCGCTTCCGAACGTGGCGACAGCGGCAAGATCTGGGCGTCCGTGCTGAAGAACGCGATCAAACGGCGCAAACCGGATTTCAACGAGACGTATTACGGGTTTCGTGCTTTCGGCAATCTGCTTGAAGAAGCGCAGGCGCGCGGGCTGCTCGAATTCGGCCGCGATGAAAAGTCAGGCGCGTATGTCTATCGAAGCACGGCCGTGAACGTCGCGAGTGAAGCGGCAAGTGAAACCATCGGCGAAACCGCGGTGGAGTCTGCCGAAACGGGGTCGGCTGAAGCGGTATCGGCCGAACATTCGTATGAAGCGCAGGCGGCGCAAGCTGCGCAAGCGGCCGCGTCCGAGTCGGGCGGCAAGCACAAGTCGCGGCGCAAGGAGCGCAACATCCGCAAGTTGGGGCGGGGTCAGCAGGAGGCCGCGCACGGCAAGCGCGGTCACCACGAAACGGCTGATGAAGAGCATGCGGCTACCGCTCCGGCTCTCACCGAACACGCCGAACCCGCCGAAGAGGTCGAGCGGCAGGAACCGCGTGAACACGCGCCGCTCCCACATGAGTTCGTCACTGAACCGATAACTGAAGAGTCCAAAGCTCGCGCTGTAACAGCGAAAGCGGATGCAGCCGCTGAACAAGTCGTTTTCGGCCGCCAAGGAACCGACCATTCCACCGACAGCGACCAACCCGCGCTGCGTCAAAGCGCCAAAAAGCGCGCCTCGCGCAAAACGGCCGCGAAGAAAGTGAAGAAAAGCACGCCACGCACGATCGAGGAAGTACCGGAGATCGCAGCGCCGGCCGAGCCCCCTCCTCCAGCAATCAACTCGGAAGAAGCATCTGAGGCGGCCAGGAAGGCAGCCCGTAAAACGGCGTCCCGGAGCCGTCGCCCGCGCAAAGCGGCATCGACCGACAGCGCGGAATAAGTAGCGGCACGGATTCGACGATCGTCACTAAAAGCTACCGCCCAACCGTCCTTCGGACTTGAAATGCAGTACCGGCCGACAATGCAAGACAGGCAAGCCGGCCGGCCTCAGCTATCACCGCTCAGTAAGCCGGATAAGGCGCGTACATGACGGGCGGAGGCGGCGCGTAATAAGGACGGGGCGCGATGTACACCGGTTGCGTCGAATAGTAAGGCTGCGGCTGAACAATCGTCTCGCCCTTCGAGGTCATGCACTGGGCGTACGCGGTGTCGTAGCGCGCCTGCATGCCGGTCGCCGAATACTGGGCGCCATTCGCGCCGGTCGCGCCCCCGATCAGCAGACCGCTGCCGGCGCCGATCGCCGCGCCCGCGCCGGCGTTGCCTGCCGCGGCGCCGAATAGCGCGCCGATCGCCGCGCCGCCGAGCGTGCCGAGCGCCGCGCTGTTCACGCTGTTCGTGGTGGCCGCCTGCGCAGCGCCGGACGGATTCGTCGATTGATTCGCGTAGTCGCGGCACGCGTAGTCGTTCTGCTGGAACTGGCTGAGCGGCTCGCCGCTGCGCGGCATCGCGGCTATGCTCGGGCCGCTCGGTGGCGCCACTGCGCAACCGCCTAACGCGAGCGCGATGACGGCGGCGGGCATCGCCAGGCTGATCGTTTTATTGCTGGAAATCATGGTGGCGCACTTCGGAGGATTGGAATTCAAACGTTAGGCTAATCGCGAAATTCCGTGGTTACGGCTCAGTTACAGAAAGTTTTTGCCCGGCTGGCTGGCCTCGATCTTGCCGCGAGTCGCTGCGGCGATTCGTACGTTATATCAAGTAATGCTTGTAGATGAGCTGGCAATCAATTGACAACAAGCGCGGCCAACACTCGCGTCAAACGATCTCCGCCAACCAATCGACCACACGAAGGACGCCTCTTTGAACCGGCTCATTCTCGCCGCCGCAGGGGCTTGCGTCGCCTGCAGCGCGCCCGGGTTTGCCCCATGACGCCGGCCGCGCCGAACGTCGTACTCCAGCAACCGGGCACGACGACCTTCCCGAGCGCCGCGACCGCGCAGAACTTCCAGTACATGAACCGTCCGCCGCCAGCGCGCCCGCCCCCGCCAGTTCGGCGAAGTGGACGGGCGGGGACCGGGCTCATCGGCACCGACAGATGTCCACGAATTCTGGCCCCGACGATTAGCCGCAGGGCGCATTGACTCATCAGAAATGCAACTCGCGCTGACCTGTTGCCTCACGTAGTTTGCTACCCGCCGGATTGTCCGGCGGGAGCGACACGAGGTGACGAGGCAAATCAGCATGACGACACGCAAGGAGTTGGTCGCAGCATTGCAGTTGCGGTATAGCAGCGCGGCGTTTGGTGACCGGATCAGGATTCTCGACGAGTTCGTGGCTCTGACCGGATATCACCGCAAGCACGCCATCCGGCTGCTGCGGGAGCAGCCCGGCGCGGCAAAGGGGACGCGCGAGCGCAACCGGGGGTACGACGAAGCGGTACGCCAAGCGCTGACGGTGTTGTGGGAAGCGGCCGACCGGGTCTGCGGCAAGCGCCTGAAGGCGTTGATTCCGAAGCTGGTTGATGCCATGGAGCGGCACGGCCGTCTCGACCTAGATCCGGTCATCAAGGCCAAACTCCTTGAGGTCAGCGCGGCGACCATCGATCGCATGCTGGCCAATGCACGTTTGCAGATCGACGGGCAGCGCAAACGCCGCAAGGGTGTGGGCTCGGCCATCCGGCGCAGCATCCCGGTGCGCACCTTCGCCGACTGGCGCGATCCGCCGCCAGGCTTCTTCGAGATCGACATGGTCGAACACTGTGGCGGTCCGAAGACCGACGGTGACTTCGTCCACACGCTGACGCTGACCGATATCGCCAGCGGCTGGACAGAATGCGTGGCCATGCGAGTACGCAACCAGATGCTGGTTATAGAGGCGTTTGACAAGGTGGCGCCGATCTGCCATTCGCGATGCTTGGAGTGGACTCGGATAACGACACCGCATTCATGAACCAGAGCGTCTTCGACTACTGCAAGGAACATGGTCTTGAGCAGACCCGCTCGCGGGCCCACAAGAAGAACGATCAGGCCTGGGTGGAGCAGAAGAACGGCTCCGTCGTTCGGCGACTGGTCGGTTATGGCCGCCTGAGCGGCGCCGATGCGAGGAACGCGCTGGCGCAGCTGTACGCGTCATCGCGGCTATACATCAACTTCTTCCAGCCTTCGTTCAAGCTGAAGTCCAAGACGCGCGATGGCGCGCGCGTGCATAAGGTCTACTTTGCGCCGGCGACGCCGTGCGATCGGCTTCTGGCACACGACAGCGTCGAACCAGCTATCAAGGAAAAGCTGAAGGCGCAGTTCAACAGCCTCGATCCTGTGCGCCTGCTGCAGGAGATGCGAACGGCTCAGCAGACATTGAGCGAGTTCGCGGCCCACGGCGTGCGCGCTGACGCAGCGCCAGCAGACGAATCAGACGTTGCCGTCTTCCTCGCGAGCCTCTCTTCGGCGTGGAAGGAAGGGGAAGCACGTCCAACGCACCGAAAGCAACCCAAGGCAAAGCACTGGTGGAAAACCCGGGTGGATCCTTTCGCCGACGCGTGGCCGGTTATCGAAGGGTGGCTGATCGCCGAACCCGCTGTGTCGGCGAATGAATTGATGGACCGGTTGGCGACGATGGTTCCGGACGCCTATGCGAGCAAGGCACAGCTTCGAACGCTACAGCGCCGGGTCAAGGCATGGCGCGCCGAGCGCGTGAAAGAAATGGTCCTGGGCTGCCTGCACAAGTCCGCCGAGACGCCCGCTCAAGTGTGAGCTGCGGAAAAGTTGAAAGCCGGCGGGGGCCGGGCGCTTCGCGCCCGGCAAACCCCCGAAAGAAAAGAAGAAAGAAACCGAAACGACAACAATCCGTCGGGTAACATTCCTTCGTGAGGCAACACGAGGGCCATTTCACTTGTCGCCGCGCTCCGCCAAACCGCAGTTACCAACTGTGACAAACTTCTTTCAGAAGCGCGTAAGAAGGGCATCCCTCGGTGGTAAGCAATACCAATCCCTCCCCTTCCAATCGCCTCCAGAAAGAAAAAGCCCTCGCGATGGAGGGCTTTCGTCTCTGGCTCCCATCTTCAATCGCGACCGCAAGGATCACGACATCAGACGGCGAGCTGCAACCGGCAATCTCAAGCGAAGTTTTTCGCTGCGAAGTCCCAGTTGACGATGTTCCAGTACGCCTCGACGAACTTCGGACGCGCATTGCGATAGTCGATGTAGTAAGCGTGCTCCCACACGTCGATCGTCAGCAGAGCCTTCGCGTCGGTGGTGAGCGGCGTGGCGGCGTTGCTCGTCGACACGAGGTCGAGCGAACCATCAGCCTTCTTCACGAGCCATGCCCAGCCCGAGCCGAACGTGCCGACCGCGGTCTTCGCAAACTCTTCCTTGAACTTGTCGAACGAACCCCACTTCGCGTTGATGGCGTCAGCCAGCGCGCCGGTCGGTGCGCCGCCACCTTGCGGCGACAGGCTGTTCCAGAAGAACGTGTGATTCCACACCTGAGCCGAATTGTTGAAGATACCGCCCGACGACTTCTTGACGATCTCTTCCAGCGACAGGTTCTCGAACTCCGTGCCCTTGATCAGATTGTTCAGGTTGGTCACATAGGTCTGGTGATGCTTGCCATAGTGAAACTCGAGCGTCTCTTCCGACATGTGCGGAGCGAGCGCGTTTTTCGCAAACGGCAGCGGCGGGAGCGTATGTTCCATGGTGCTTTCCTTCTCTGTATCTGTTGTGGGGAGTCTGCGGATGACGCTATCGAGCACTCGATTGTAGGCGAGTTGGAATAACCCCGCAAACCAACGGCCTTTATGTCCGGCAGGTCGAACACGCCGTGCGCAAGGCCCATGAGAAGGGCGCGCATGGCGCGTGCCCGGTTCGTCGGAAGACAGTAAACAGGCGTCACGCGCCCACCGGCGAAACGTCAGAAACCGTCGGTCAGACGCGCCTGCACGTCGGCGAGCGCGACATCGGCCGAGCCTTCGGCGAGATGCATCGTCAGACGACGTCCAGGTTTCAGCGACGACGGCGTGCGAATCGCCCGACCGCTTTGCGCATCGAGCACGGCCGCATAACCGCGCTCGAGCGTGCGCTGTGGACTCAGCACTTCGAGTCGCGCGCTGAGCATGTCGATGCGCGCGACCTGTCGTTCATGCCGGCGCGATAGCGCCGCATTCAGACGCTGCGCCATCACGTTGACGCGCGTGCGCTCGGCCGCGAGATCCGGACGCCAGCGTTGCCAGCGCATCTGCAGCAACGAAAATCGCGCACGAGCGTCGCGCACCGGCCGGGCGCCCGCCGCCGCGAGCCGAACGCGCAACTGCTGCAGATGCGTGCGCTGCCGAGCGAGCCGCTCGGCGGGCGACACGAGCCGGCGCACCAGCCAGTCGAGCTGCTGCGCGCGCCGCTCCATCATGCGGCCGAACGCGCGCGCGAGCGTCGCGTGCCGATGATCAAGTTCGCGCAGCAGCATGACGCGCTGTGGACTGACGAGTTCGGCGGCACCGGTCGGCGTCGGTGCACGTACGTCGGCGGCGAAATCGGCAATCGTGAAATCGGTCTCGTGACCGACGCCGCTCACCACGGGTATGACGCTTTCCGCAATCGCGCGCGCGAGCACTTCTTCGTTGAACGCCCACAGATCTTCGATCGAGCCGCCGCCGCGACACACGATCAGCACGTCGACCTCGCGGCGCGCGCCAGCCGCCTCGACCATCGCCGCGAGCTTCGCGCTGACGCCCGCGCCCTGCACCGGCGCCGGATAAACGATCACCGGAATATGCGGCGCGCGACGCGACAGCGTCGTCAGCACATCGCGCAATGCGGCCGCCTGCAACGACGTGACGATACCGATCGCGCACGGATGCGTCGGCAGTGCGCGCTTGCGCTCGGCGGCAAACAACCCCTCGGCCTCGAGTTGCGCCTTCAACCGCAGAAACGCTTCGTACAGACGCCCCTGGCCGGTGCGGCGCACCGCTTCGACATTAAGCTGCAGTTCGCCACGCGGCTCGTACATCGTGACGAGGGCGCGCACTTCGATGCGATCGCCTTCGCGCGGCATGAATTCGGCGTACTGAGCTCGACCGCGGAACATCACGCAGCGCATCTGCGCCTGCGCGTCCTTGATCGAGAAGTACCAATGGCCGCTCGCGGCGCGCGTGAAGTTCGACACTTCACCCGCGACCCAAACGAGCGGAAACGAGCGTTCGAGCATCGTGCCGATCGCGCGATTGAGCGCGGAGACGGGAACGACGACCTCACCACCTGATGTGGCCGCAGAAGCAAAAGGATTTTCGGGGTTCATGCAAGGAATAAATAGCGCTGGCCGGACAGACGATAGACCGGGCGAAGAGCGGCGTCCAGCCGGAATCGCAAGATTGTTAAAAGTGTCCACATGGCGGGAACCGCCTGACGAATTCCGCCAGAACGCCCGCCAACGTCAATGAATTCCAGGCAGAGCCTTGATTTATATGGCGTTTGCATCTCGATAGCGAGCGGGTACTACGATCCAAAGCGCACGGAATGGCCCTTCGGGAGGATCGGACGGCAGGTTCTCCACAAAGTTATCCACAGACTGTGAGCAACCGCACATAGCGTGGAGCGGCGTGCGTTGGACCCAGGGCAATCGCACGAAAAATTGTTTACCCACAATGGGTTACGAATGGGGGTTGTAAACTGCTGCGAAGAAGCGTTAACTCTTGGTTTTGCCAAGAGCCGGGAGTGGTGTGGACGACGAATACGAGCCGTTGAGTTTGCAAGACGCGTTTGGGGACCTGAAGGACCCGCGTGTACGCACCCCGGAGCATGATCTGACGGAAATGCTGGTGGTTGCCCTGGCGGCGATCCTGTCGGGTGCCGACACCTGGGTGGGGATCGCTTTGTGGGCGCAGGGACAACTGGAGTGGCTGCGCCGGTACTTGCCTCTGCGCAACGGGATTGCCTCGCATGACACGTTCGGACGCGTATTCGCGGCGCTTGATGCGCGGCAGTTCGAAGCGTGCTTTGTGCGATGGGTAAGCGGTATCTGTCCTGCAGTCGCGGGCCAGGTGGTGGCAATTGACGGCAAGACAGTACGGCGCTCGCACGGCATGGGTCGTAGCGCGATCCATCTGGTATCGGCCTATTGCGGCGCGTTGGGGGCGACCTTGGGCCAGGTCAGGACTGCAGATAAAAGCAACGAAATAACCGCGATCCCGGCATTGCTGGATGCCTTGCTGCTCAAGGGTGCGATCGTGACGATCGACGCGATGGGTTGCCAGCGGGAGATCGCGGCGAAGATCGTGGCTGGAGGTGCAGAGTATGTGCTTGCGGTCAAAGGCAACCAGCCTGCCTTGCATGAAGCGATCGTGCAGCTGTTCGATGCACAGCGCACACAGTCCCTGCGCAGCGTGCGCTTCGCTGAGCACTGTCAGACAGGCAAGAAAGTGCACGGAAGAATCGAGACGCGCCAGTGCGTTGCGACCGACATGATTGACTGGCTGGATGAGGACGGCAAATGGGCCGGCCTGCGCTCGGTGGCGATGGTTGAGGCCACCCGCGAGATCGACGGCCGTGCTTCGCTGGAGCGGCGGTACTACGTGAACAGCCTGCCTGCTCCCGAAACGGATCAACGAGGCGGTGCGCGCTCACTGGGCCATCGAAAACAGCATGCATTGGGTGCTCGATGTTGCCTTTGGCGAGGATCAATGTCGTGCCCGGGTGGACAATGCGGCGCAAAACTTCGCGATCTTGCGCCGCATCGTGTCGAATCTACTGCGCGCTGACAAAGCCACCAAGGTCGGCATAAAGAACAAGCGGCTCAAGGCCGGATTCGATGAACACTATCGGGCTCGAGTGCTAGGAATGCAGGTCTCTTGATGCGATTGCCCTGGCGGCCAGCCCATGCGTGGTTGAATTTCGCATGACGGAATACTAAGATATATTCGCTGGCGTGCCGTCCTTCCCGAGCTCTTCTTGGGCTCTTCCTGTCTGTAAGGCCACCGCCACCCGCACGCTGAAGCGGGTCTTAAGCAAGGGTGCTACGGCCAAAAGCCGTCGGTGTGCTGTCTTCACACGATAAGCGCACCAACTCCACGTCCCCGAAGGTGTCCCCATGACCACCGCACACGCCGGTCTTAAGAAGGTTGAGCGGGTCGCCACTATGATTCTCGCCATTTTTGCCGGCTTAAGCGCGCTCGCGCAAACCTCTCCAATGCCGCCTCATGGCCGCTCGGGTTCGTCCGCCAAACCGAACATGCCGCCCGCCAGTGCGCTCGATGGATCGCCGGTGAGCCAACAGAATTTCGTGAACGGCCACCTTCCGCCCAGCGTCCCCGGCGGTCAGGGTCCGACGCTGACGGCGAACGCGCCATACCAGGCGCCTGCGGCTGTGAGCGCCGCGACACGAGCCCGGACACCCGGAGCAGCGGCTGCCTCGTCCTTCACGGCGACCGACTGGCCCACATTCGGCATGGACATGCAGCGAACCGGGAACAACCCCGTCGAGACCGTGCTTAACCCGACCACTGTGCGCAAGGGCTTGGTGACGCACTGGGCGACCGACCTTGGCGGCGCCATCCTGACTCAGCCGACGTTGGCTACAGGCGTGAACATCAACGGCACGTTGACCGATGTCGTCTATGCGGCGACGCTGCTGGGGACCACGTTCGCGCTGAACGCTTCCACCGGGGCCATCATCTGGCAACAAAGCGTGCCTGCCGTGCAAACCAGCTGCGAGGACTTGGCCTTGTCGGGCGGCAACGCCGGTTTCATGGGGACGCCCACCATCGACCGTTCCACCAACCGGCTATACATCGTGAGCGGCAGAGGCTACCTGCACGCATACGACCTCGCAACCGGCGCGGATACGCCCGGCTTCAACCTGCCTATTCCCGACGCGGCGAATTCCTGGCCGAGGACGTTCGTCTACGGCAGCCCCGCGATCATCGGCACCTCGCTATACGTCGCTACGGCCGGCGACCCGTGCGATACCCGGCCGTACCATGGACAGCTCGTCCACGTATCGACCAGCAACCCGCCGACGATTCTGGAACGCTGGTACCCGACCGGTGCGAACGGGCCGGAAGGGGGCGGCATCTGGGGTGCGGGAGGCGTATCGATCCCGCCTGACGGGACAGTCGTCTACGCGCTAACGGGAAACGCTTTCGCCAATCCGGAAAATGCCGGGTTCGCAGAACACGTCGTCAAGCTAACCCCAACGCTGGCGGCGGCCGCGTCCAACTCGCCGCTCGCTCCGACCGTTGCTGTGCCAGACGTGGACTTCGGTGCGACGGCGGTGCTGTTCCAGCGTCCCGGCTGCCCAACGATGCTTGCGGCCTACCAAAAGAGCGGCAACCTGTTCATCTATAACCGGGCCACCATCCAGCAGTCAGGCCCCATCCAGACGTTGGCGATTGCCCAGAGTTCGAGTGCCGGCGTCAACATCGGCCAGCCTGCGTTCGATCCGGTGTTGAACCAACTTTACGTCGCGGCGCCGTCCGACTCACCTGTCGCGTTGAACAACCACGGGCTCCTCGCGCTGGCCGTTGGCAGCAACTGTTCCGTCAGCCTTGCCTGGCAGCAGCCGATCGGCGCAAACGCGACGAAGAACAACCCCGCCATTTCGCCCATCGTCGCAAACGGCGTCGTGTACTACGCCGATGGCGTCGCAAGCCAGGTGTTCGCCTTGGACGCGACGACTGGAAATGTACTCTGGAGCACCGATAGCCTAGCGCCGGCTGACCGGATCACCGGGGGCATCTTCGCATCGCCGACCGTCGTGAACGGACAGCTGTTCGTTGCGGGCGGCAGCGATCACAAGATTCATGCCTTCGGTCTATAGCGAATACCGCTCGCCACGACCGCGGCCGTAGCCCGCGCGGCGCCGACCGCAGGAAGCACGAATAGCTTGCTAACGGGCTCCGCCCTGTCACCGGGAGGAATCGGTCTGCAGGTTTATGGCGTAATCCTTGCGTCACCCATCACAGACAAGTCATACGTCGCCAATCCAATGAACCCTAGTCAGCGTCATTCACCATGGTCAGACACCTGTCGCTGATGATCTGGTCCCCGAAAAGTGGACGCCATAAGGTTGATTTGGGGTGTCCATGTAACCGGAGTCATGTCGTCTCCATGGCCTGGTTCTGTCGAGGGCGCTCAAGACTGGGAGGATGCCCGCGTTTCCTCGGTGGCGTGGGTCGCATGGCAGGGCAATCGCATGAAAAATTGTTTACCCACAATGGGTTACGAATGGGGGTTGTAAACTGCTGCGAAGAAGCGTTAACTCTTGGTTTTGCCAAGAGCCGGGAGTGGTGTGGACGACGAATACGAGCCGTTGAGTTTGCAAGACGCGTTTGGGGACCTGAAGGACCCGCGTGTACGCACCCCGGAGCATGATCTGACGGAAATGCTGGTGGTTGCCCTGGCGGCGATCCTGTCGGGTGCCGACACCTGGGTGGGGATCGCTTTGTGGGCGCAGGGACAACTGGAGTGGCTGCGCCGGTACTTGCCTCTGCGCAACGGGATTGCCTCGCATGACACGTTCGGACGCGTATTCGCGGCGCTTGATGCGCGGCAGTTCGAAGCGTGCTTTGTGCGATGGGTAAGCGGTATTTGTCCTGCAGTCGCGGGCCAGGTGGTGGCAATTGACGGCAAGACAGTACGGCGCTCGCACGGCATGGGTCGTAGCGCGATCCATCTGGTATCGGCTTATTGTGGCGCATTGGGGGCGACCTTGGGCCAGGTCAGGACTGCAGATAAAAGCAACGAAATAACCGCGATCCCGGCATTGCTGGATGCCTTGCTGCTCAAGGGTGCGATCGTGACGATCGACGCGATGGGTTGCCAGCGGGAGATCGCGGCGAAGATCGTGGCTGGAGGTGCAGAGTATGTGCTTGCGGTCAAAGGCAACCCGCCTGCCTTGCATGAAGCGATCGTGCAGCTGTTCGATGCACAGCGCACACAGTCCCTGCGCAGCGTGCGCTTCGCTGAGCACTGTCAGACAGGCAAGAAAGTGCACGGAAGAATCGAGACGCGCCAGTGCGTTGCGACCGACATGATTGACTGGCTGGATGAGGACGGCAAATGGGCCGGCCTGCGCTCGGTGGCGATGGTTGAGGCCACCCGCGAGATCGACGGCCGTGCTTCGCTGGAGCGGCGGTACTACGTGAACAGCCTGCCTGCTGACCCGAAACGGATCAACGAGGCGGTGCGCGCTCACTGGGCCATCGAAAACAGCATGCATTGGGTGCTCGATGTTGCCTTTGGCGAGGATCAATGTCGTGCCCGGGTGGACAATGCGGCGCAAAACTTCGCGATCTTGCGCCGCATCGTGTCGAATCTACTGCGCGCTGACAAAGCCACCAAGGTCGGCATAAAGAACAAGCGGCTCAAGGCCGGATTCGATGAACACTATCGGGCTCGAGTGCTTGGAATGCCGGTCTTTTGATGCAATTGCCCTGGCGTTGGACCTTACGCGACTTGCCGGGCGGGACGCCCGCGCGCTACAGTGCCGGGTTCGACGGCATGTCGATCGCGCAGCGCGGCGGAGAGCTTGCCGGCCCGAGGCCACTGGACGCGGGCCCTTTCGCCGCGCCTCTCGCACCTCATTTTTCGACCCGTATTCGCATTCGATTGCCCGGAGAACCGTTGATGTTGACCCCGCGTAGTGCGCACGGCGCAGTCCGTGCTCGCAACCCGCCCATGAGCGAACTCAGCGACCGTCTCGGAGCGCGCCTCTCGCGCGAATGGCAGCAACGTGGACCGCTCGCCTGGGCGCTGACGCCGCTCGCCTGCGTGTTCGGCGCAGTCGCGGCCGCGCGCCGCGCCGCGTTTTCGCTCGGCTGGCTGAAATCGGTGCGCGTCGGCGTGCCGGTGGTGGTGGTCGGCAACGTGACGGTCGGGGGCACTGGCAAGACGCCGACCGTCATCGCGCTCGTCGAAGCGTTGCGCGCCGCGGGCTTAACGCCCGGCATCGTGTCGCGCGGTTACGGCGCGCGCGTGAGCACGCCGACCCAGGTCACGCCCGGTTCGTCGGCACGGGTCGGCGGAGACGAGCCGTTGCTGATCGCGCGCCGCACCGGCGCACCCGTGTGGGTCTGTCCGGACCGCGTCGCCGCCGCGCAGGCGTTGTGCGCCGCGCATCGCGACGTCGACGTGCTCGTCAGCGACGACGGCTTGCAGCACTATCGCCTCGCGCGCGATGTCGAACTCGTCGTATTCGATCACCGGCTCGGCGGCAACGGTTTCCTGCTACCGGCCGGGCCGCTGCGCGAGCCGCTGTCGCGCCGCCGCGACGCGACGCTGATCAACGATCCGTATGCGCGCACGCTGCCCGCGTGGCCGAACACGTTCGCACTGCAGCTCGCCGCTGCCGACGCGTGGCATCTCGACAATCCCGCGCTGCGCCGCCCGCTTGCGCAATTCGCCGGTCAACGCGTGCTGGCCGCGGCCGGCATCGGCGCGCCGGAACGCTTTTTCGCGACAGTGCGCGCGGCCGGCCTCGCGCCCACGACGCGCGCGCTGCCCGACCACTACGCGTTCGAGCGCAATCCGTTCACCGACGTCGACGCCGACGCGATCCTGATTACGGAAAAGGATGCGGTAAAATTGGGGGCCTGGCACGACGCGCGCATCTGGGTAGTCCCGGTCGAAGCCGCGCTTGATCACCGCCTCACTGCATTAGTTGTGGAGAAAGTCCGTGGACGCTCGCCTGCTTGAAATCCTCGTCTGCCCGATCTGCAAGGGCCCGCTCAGCTACGACCGCGCCGCGCAGGAACTGATCTGCAACGCGGACAAGCTCGCCTATCCGATCCGCGACGGCATTCCCGTGATGCTCGTCGACGAAGCGCGGCAGACCGTCGAAGGCACGCCAGTCGATCTGAATCCCGGCTCGGTCGCCTGACCCGCAGCGCCACTGCAGCGCGAGGCGTCGCGTCGTTTCGCTCGCGCGCGGGTCAAGGCAGGCTTCATCGATGCCACCGCGCCCTCCCCGCATGCGCTCCAAAATCGATCCGCAGCGGTTTTCGCCGCTCCGGCTCATGTCCGACCCTGCGCGTGAGCGTCGCGCGCGCAGCCTCTTCCTCCGGCCTGATCGCCGCCCGTTCCTGATCCGATGATCCACACCACCCCTCATCCGTTTATCGCCGTCGTGCCGGCCCGCCTCGCGTCGACGCGTCTGCCCAACAAGCCGCTCGCGGACATCGGCGGCAAACCGATGGTCGTGCGCGTCGCGGAGCGCGCGCGCGAATCGGGCGCGCAACAGGTGCTGGTCGCGTCGGACGCGCAGGAAGTGCTCGACGCGGCGCGAGACCACGGCTTCGACGCGGTACTCACGCGCGCCGACCATCCGTCGGGCACCGACCGTCTCGCGGAAGTGGCGACGCGTTTCGGCTGGAGCGACGACACGATCGTCGTCAACGTGCAGGGCGACGAGCCGCTGATCGACCCGGCGCTCGTGCGCGGCGTCGCCGCGCATCTGGCAACGACGAGCGACTGCGCGATCGCGACGGCCGCGCATCCGATCACCGATCCCGCCGAAATCTTCAATCCGAACGTGGTCAAGGTCGTGCCCGATGCGCGCGGCGTCGCGCTGTATTTCTCGCGCGCGCCGATCCCGTGGGCGCGCGACGCATGGCAACCGCACTGGCCCAACGTCGCGTCGATGCCGACGCCGCCCGCGCCCGCCGTCGTATACCGGCACATCGGCCTGTACGCGTATCGCGCGAAATTTCTGCGCACGTACCCGAGCCTCGCGATCTCGCCGATCGAGCAGGTCGAAGCGCTCGAACAACTGCGCGCGATGTGGCATGGCGAGCGCATCGCGGTCCTCGTCACGCAAGACGTACCGTTGCCGGGGGTCGATACCCCCGCCGATCTCGCGCGCGTACGGGCCTTATTCGGGTCTTGAGCGCGGGAAGCCGTGGCATAATCGAACGGTTATGCGCGCCTCCCAGCGCAGCCGACACTCGGGTTATCCCGGTCGCGCCGTGCGGATCTTGCAGCGCCGTCGTATTCGACGTGCAGCGCGAGGTAGCCGACGGTAGCCGATGCGGAACCTGCGAGAATCGCCGGGAAGCATGCCGCGTCAACAAAGAATTCACATAGATCTGGAGATATCCATGCGTTTGATCCTGTTGGGTGCACCGGGTGCCGGCAAAGGCACTCAGGCCAACTTCATCAAGGAAAAGTTCGGCATCCCGCAAATTTCGACCGGCGACATGCTGCGCGCGGCCGTCAAGGCTGGCACGCCGCTCGGCCTCGAAGCAAAGCGCTTCATGGACGCCGGCGAGCTCGTCACGGATGAGCTGATCATCAACCTCGTGAAGGAACGTCTCCGGCAGCCGGACTGCGCGAACGGCTATCTGTTCGACGGCTTCCCGCGCACGATTCCGCAAGCCGAAGCAATGAAGCAGGCCGGTGTCGCGATCGACTACGTGCTCGAAATCGACGTGCCGTTCGACGAGATCATCGTGCGCATGAGCGGCCGTCGCTCGCACCCCGCGTCGGGCCGCACCTATCACGTGACGTTCAATCCGCCGAAGGTCGAGGGCATCGACGACGTGACCGGCGAGCCGCTGATCCAGCGCGACGACGACAAGGAAGAAACGGTCAAGAAGCGTCTGGAAGTGTACGAATCGCAAACCAAGCCGCTGATCGAGTACTACAACGGCTGGGCGAAGAACGGCGATACGTCGAGCTCGGTGAAGGCGCCCCAATATCGCCGCATTTCGGGCCTCGGCAGCGTCGATGAAATTCGCGCCCGCGCGTTCGACGCGCTGAAGTAAGCCGGCTTGGTCCAAACATTACCGCTGTTTTCGTTTGACCAAAACCCGCCCACGTTGGGCGGGTTTTTTTATTTGGCTCGGTGCGTAAACCAAAAGCGGCAAGCGGTGGGGAACGCCCAGCGGAACCAGTTAGGTTTCCATAGCGCTTGCATGCCGCCGCCCGCTTCGCTTTCCGCAGCGCAGCACAGCCGCTACAATCGATCGTCGTCGAAAAATGCTTCGCTCGAGACCGCACTGAACAACCGTAGCAAAGGAGAAGACATGGAAATTCGTGACAACGTGTTCCTGATCACCGGCGGCGCATCAGGGCTCGGCGCTGCCACCGCGCGCCTGCTCGTCGAGAACGGCGGCAAAGTCGTCCTCGCCGACCTGAATCTGGACGCGGGCGAGGCGCTCGCAAAGGAACTCGGCGGCGCTTTCGTCAAATGCGACGTGAGCCGGGAAGAGGACGCGCAACAGGCCGTCGAAGCCGCGACGAAGCTCGGTACGCTGCGGGGTCTCGTCAACTGCGCGGGCGTCGCGCCGGCCGCGAAGACCGTCGGCAAGGATGGCCCCCATTCGCTCGATCTGTTCACGCGCACGATCTCGATCAATCTGATCGGCACGTTCAACATGATCCGGCTCGCCGCGGTGCAAATGTCGAAGAACGAGCCGAACGCCAACGGCGAGCGCGGCGTGATCATCAACACCGCATCGGTCGCCGCGTTCGACGGCCAGATCGGCCAGGCGGCCTACTCCGCGTCGAAGGCTGGCGTGGTCGGTATGACGCTGCCGATCGCGCGAGACCTGTCGCGCAACGCGATCCGCGTGATGACGATCGCCCCCGGCCTCTTCGAAACGCCGATGCTGCTCGGCATGCCGCAGGAAGTGCAGGACGCGCTCGGTGCGATGGTGCCGTTCCCGCCGCGCCTCGGCAAACCGGCCGAATACGCGATGCTCGCCAAGCAGATCTTCGACAATCCGATGCTGAACGGCGAGGTGATCCGGCTGGACGGCGCGATCCGCATGCAGCCGAAGTGAGGATCGCTTAGCGATCGATCTGGTCGCCGATGCTTGGCCAAGGCCTGCATACGGCGATAAAAAACGCCTGTGCATGTGCGACATGTGCAGGCGTTTGTGTTTTATGCAGCGTGAAAACGCGCGTCGCTATTCGCCGCCATCATGCCGCGCGCGCTGCCGCAATTCATGCAACTGCGACTCGACTACGGTGGCATCTTCCGCATCGGGGCGATCGCCGAGATAGCTTTCGAGGTCGTCAAGCGCGGGCCGCAGATAATCGAGCCGCGCATACGCGAAACCGCGATCCCGCACTTCCTCGATATTGTCCGGCAGCAGAATGACGAGCCGTTGCTGCACCGCGAGCAGACGTTGCCAACGCTCGGTCTGCAGATAGATCGCCTTCAGGTTACGCAACATCCGCGCGACGATCTCGCGATGCGTGGCCGGTTGCAGCAGCATGCGTAGCGCGCGCCCGACCGAATCGCCAGCCGACGCGACGTACGGCTCGAGCATCTCGACCATCTGCGCTTCGGACAGCGAATGACCGGTGGTCGGATCGAGCATCACGTCGCCGTCGGGCATCGTCACGCGCAGCAGGAAGTGGCCTGGAAACGACACCCCACGCACCGGAACGCCGAATTGCTCGGCCATCTCCAGATAGAGCACCGCGAGCGAAATCGGAATGCCGCGGCGACGTTTGAGTACGACGTTCAGATGGCTGTTGTCGGGGTCGTAGTAATCGTTCAGGTTGCTCGCGAAACCGAGTTCGCGAAAAAAGAAACGATTGAGGATGCCAACCTTCTGACGGATGTCGGCATCGTCGGGCATGCGGCGCCGCAGCCGCAGCACCAGCTCGTCGATCTCGGCGAGCACCGACTGCAGATCGAGGTCGGGATAGGCATCCTGCGCGATCGAGAGCGCCGTCTCGGTCAGCGGCAGGCTCTCGTCTTCGGCGACGAGCGTACTGAAATAATCGAGAACCCGCGACATGGTGATCACTTCACTCGCCTTCTGAAATACGCGTACTTGAAGCCCATCAGCCAAAGCATACCGAAATACAGCGCGGCGAACAGCACGAGACACGCACCGAGCAACACCATGCGGCTGACCGGCTGGGTATGCATGCCGATCCAGTCGAAGCTGATCGCGAGCCAGCGCATCACGCCGGCGAGCACGAGGCACGCTCCGAGCAACTGCACGAAAAACTTGAGCCAGCCGCTCGACGGCATATAAATGCCACGTTTGCGCAGACCAATGAATAGCAGCAACGCATTGACGCAAGCGCCGAGCCCGACGCTCAGCGTGAGACCCGCATGCGCGAACACCGGCACGAACACGTAGTTGCTCAGCTGCGTGACGACCAGCACGCCGATGCCGATCTTCACTGGCGTCTTGATGTCTTGCTTCGCGTAAAAGCCCGGCGCGAGGATCTTGATCAGGATGAGGCCGATCAGGCCGACTCCGTAGGCGGCGAGCGCGCGGCTCACCATCACGACCGCATTGCCGTCGAACTTGCCGTAGTTGAACAGCACCGCTGTCAGCGGCTGGGCGAAAAAGAACAGCGCGATCGCGCTCGGCGCGGCGAGCAGGAACGTGACGCGCAGTCCCCAGTCGAGCAGCGACGAATACTCATGCGAGTCGGCATCGACGTGCGCCTTCGACAGGCTCGGCAGCAGGATCGTGCCCAGCGCGACGCCGAGCAGCGCGGTCGGAAACTCCATCAACCGGTCGGCGTAGTTGATCCACGACACCGCGCCGGGGCCGATGTGCGACGCGATGTTGGTGTTGATGATCAGGCTGATCTGCGCGACCGACACCGCGAACATCGCCGGCACCATCTTCGCGAGCACCCGCTTTACGCCGCGATGCGCGAGCGCGCGCAGCGGGTTCAGGCCGATGAGCGGCACCATGTCGATCTTCTTGAGGCCCGGCAGCTGCACGACGAATTGCAGCACGCCGCCGACGATTACTGCCCAGGCGAGCGCATAGACCGGCGTTTGCAGGCGCGGCGCGAGGAATACGGCGGAGACGATGAACGCGACGTTCAACAGCACGGGCGCGAACGCGGGCAACGAAAAGTTCTTGTACGTATTCAGCACGCCCGACGCCAGCGACGTCAGCGAGATGAAAATGATGTATGGGAACATGATGCGCGTCATCGCGACCGCAAGCTGGTACGCGTGGCCCTCGTGCGCGAGGCCCGACGCCACGACGAACACGACGCCCGACGCGCCGACCACGCCGATCACTGACAGCACGGCGAGCGCCCACGCGAGCACGGTCGAAGTCGCGTCGACGAGCGCCTTGGTGGCGTCGTGGCCTTGCTGGTTCTTGAACTCCGCGAGGATCGGCACGAAGGCCTGCGAGAACGCGCCTTCGGCGGAAATGCGACGCAGCAGGTTCGGAATGCGAAAGGCGACGTAGAAAGCGTCGGTGTATTGACTGGCGCCGAACGCACGGGCGATCAGCGTTTCACGGGCCAGTCCGGTCACGCGCGACAGCAGCGTGAAGCCGCTGACCGTCAGCAGGGCTCGGAATAGATTCA
The DNA here is from genome assembly GCF_050434105.1 of Paraburkholderia sp. 40. Classification (NCBI taxonomy): domain Bacteria; kingdom Pseudomonadati; phylum Pseudomonadota; class Betaproteobacteria; order Burkholderiales; family Burkholderiaceae; genus Paraburkholderia; species Paraburkholderia sp. 40. Next base: position 2,206,562 of record NZ_JBNPVY010000004.1, read on the forward strand.
TGGGGCGCTTATTATACGGGTCCCGCCAATGCGGGCGACGAGCCAGAACGCGATTCGGACCGATTTGCCACGCGGACGTTCGCCGCGATCGGCTGGAAAGCGCGATTTTTTGTGTTTTCTGCGGTCTTCCCGGCAGCGCCCCCGCCTCCATCGGCGCCCTCGCAGGAGGGCCAGCACATACGCGCCGACATGACGCCGCTCCGGTCATTGTGGCGCCGGCGCGTGTTTTCCGTTGTCACGTGCCTGATTTTGTTGCTATAATCGTCGGTTTCGAAGCTTGCTCAGTTTTCGAATGGTCTTCGGACGCGGTTCTCAGGTTGGCGCAGCGCCGCCTGTCAATACATCCGGATGCCTTGAAACACGGGCCCGCCTTCGCGTAGTTCGATCGATTTTTTCGACACTTTTGCGCCCTTGGGCAATCGCTTCCAAGGGTTCGGATCGAGAAGCAGCACCTCGCCTCATCATTGAAGGCCGGGTACTGGAAACAGGAACAGGATAAGGAACCGTCATGGCTAACTCCGCACAAGCACGCAAGCGCGCCCGCCAGGCCGCGAAGGCAAACTCGCACAACTCGGCACTGCGCTCGAAGTTCCGCACGGCTATCAAGGCTGTCCGCAAGGCAATCGACGCAGGCGATCACGCTAAGGCCGCCGAAATCTTCAAGGCATCGTCGAAGACCATCGACATCATCGCCGACAAGAACATCGTTCACAAGAACAAGGCAGCTCGCAACAAGAGCCGCCTCGCTGCAGCCGTCAAGGGTCTGCAAGCGCCCGCAGCGCAGTAATTCCGGTCGGCCCGTTTCGGCGGGCTACCTCCTGTTTCCGCTGCACAAGAAGCCCGCTTTGGCGGGCTTTTTTGTTTTGGTTGAATTGCCAGTCACAAAAAAACCCGCTGCTTGCGGGTTTTTGTTTTTTTGCTTTTGCCGATCCGGTCGACTTACATCAGATGACGTGCCGTTTGGCTTGCGGCGCAGGCGCATGCTCGAGTTCCAGCTCACACGCCTCGGTGACCAGCAGGTCGTTGTCTTTCGCGAAGTTCATAACGAAATCGAAGGCCATTGGTTCGATGTCGCGCAGCCGCGAATCGAGAATCACGCATTTGAGGTCGCCGATCATGGTCGGCCGCACGTACAGCGAGTACTGCATATAGGCGTTCGGCCCCTTCCTCACGCCGGGCCCGAACGACGACATGACGCCCGCGAGCCGCTCCGACCAGTCGCTCGGCCGAAATTTTTTTCCGGTCGACGTAATGCCCTGAATGAAATATTCGATTGGAGCTGCTTCGGCCATGTAGAAATACCTGTGTGACTGCCCAGCGGAATGACGACCAACCGGCGACGCCAGTTGTACGCTCGAACTCACCGCAAGCGGCATGTACGGCAAGCGCTTGCAGCCACCTGCGACGTGCGTGGGATCTGGCGCTAACGCAACAATGACGAACCGCACCACGAGAACCGCTGCGGCGAACCGGCTGAACCGCTCTGGCGTCTGTCATGACGGCCACGCCGTGACAGGCTTTCCGCGCCGCGCGAGCCGCGTTTCTTCATGCGAAACGTCGGCCTGCTGGGCTTTGGGATAACCCGTAGATTATAGCGCAGCGGGCCTTTTTCCGCAGCGCACACAAGCGCCTTCCTATGCCCCCCGAAGCCCGATACGACGCTTTCGAATCGCTTGCGGCGCCTTCCCGCCGACTCGTCAAACGAGGCGAAATCCTTTATGCTGCATGGAGTTACCACCAGACCGACGGCGGCGCAGTCCGGCAACCCTGCCGGGTGAGACCGCCGTATTTGTTTCATGACCGCCAAGAAAATTCGCCACTACCTGCAGTTCAAGGACTTCTCGCTGGAAGACTACGAGTACGTGCTGGAGCGCGCGCGCATCCTGAAACGCAAATTCAAGAACTACGAGACCTATCACCCGCTGCATGACCGCACGCTGGCGATGATCTTCGAAAAGAATTCGACACGCACGCGCCTGTCATTCGAAGCCGGCATCTTCCAGCTGGGCGGCCACGCCGTGTTCATGAGCACGCGCGACACGCAGCTCGGCCGCGGCGAGCCGATCGAAGACGCCGCGCAGGTCATCTCGCGCATGGTCGACATCATCATGATCCGCACGTTCGGCCAGGACATCATCCAGCGCTTCGCCGAGAATTCGCGCGTGCCGGTGATTAACGGGCTCACGAACGAATACCACCCGTGTCAGGTGCTCGCAGACATCTTCACGTACTTTGAGCATCGCGGTCCAATTCGCGACAAGACGGTCGCGTGGGTCGGCGACGCGAATAACATGCTGTACACGTGGATCGAAGCCGCGCAGATTCTCGGGTTCAGGCTGCGCCTGTCCACGCCGCCCGGCTACAAGCTCGACCGCGCGCTCGTCGCGGCGGAAAGCGCGTCGTTCTACGAGGAATTCGACGACCCGAACGAAGCCTGCACGGGCGCCGATCTCGTCACCACCGACGTGTGGACCAGCATGGGCTTCGAGGCCGAGAACGAAGCGCGCAAGAAGGCCTTCGCAGACTGGTGCGTCGACGCCGACATGATGGCGCGCGCGAATCCCGACGCGCTCTTCATGCACTGCCTGCCCGCGCATCGCGGCGAAGAAGTCAGCGCGGAAGTGATCGACGGACCGCAGAGCGTCGTGTGGGATGAGGCGGAAAACCGTCTGCACGTGCAGAAGGCGTTGATGGAATACCTGCTGCTCGGCAAGCTCAATCACTGAGCGAGCCGCTGGTCCATACACCCGCCGGAACCGCGGGCACAAAAAAGGCGCCGGGAGGAAACTCCCGGCGCCTTTTGCATTCGTCGGCGGCGACGCTCCGCGGGGCAACTCAGCGCGAAAAGAGAGAACTGCCGCTCACAGGCAAACTGGCTCCGCCTCCAGTTCCACGCCGAATCGCTCGAACACGTCGTGCTGGATCGCCCGTGCCAGCGCCAACACTTCCGTGCCGCTCGCGCCACCGCGATTCACCAGCACCAGCGCCTGTCGCTCATGCACGGCCGCCGCGCCCATCGCGCGGCCCTTCCAGCCGCATCGGTCGATCAGCCAGCCAGCCGCCAGCTTCACCCGCCCATCCGCTTGCACATACGACACGACTTCCGGCTCGCGACGCTTCAGCGCCTCGAACTGGGCGGCATCGATTACCGGATTCTTGAAGAAGCTCCCCGCGTTGCCCAGTTCGAGCGGATCGGGCAGCTTCGCACGCCGCACGGCGACGACCGCATCGAAAATGGCTTGCGCGGTCGGCTGCGTGGCCGCACCCTCGGCTTGGCCAGCGCTCGCCGCATGACCGCGCGCCGCCAGCTCGCGCGCGAGATCCGCGTAGCCCGCGCGCGGCTGCCACGCCTTCGGCAAACGGAACGTCACCGACGCAATCACGAAGCGCTCGCGCCCTTCCCGCTTGAAAAGGCTGTCGCGATAGCCGAACCGGCACGCATCGCCGTCGAGTTCGACGGCCTCGCCGGTCGCGAGCTCGATCGCCCGCAGCGACGCGAAGCGTTCGCAAATTTCGAGCCCGTACGCGCCGATGTTCTGGATTGGCGCCGCGCCGACCGTGCCAGGTATCAGCGCGAGATTCTCGAGGCCGGGCATGCCCTGCGCCAACGTCCACGCGACGAACTCGTGCCACGGCTCGCCGCCAGCCGCCTCGACATACCACGCATCCTGATCCTCGCGCACCACGCGGCGCCCGCGCAGCGCCACCAGCAGCACGAGCCCGGCGAAGTCGCCGGTCAGCATGACGTTGCTGCCACCGCCCAGCACGAGGCGCGGCAGGCCCTCGACGCGCGGATCGCGCACCGCGGCGAGCAACTGTTCCTCACGCTCGATCAGGCACGCGAACTGCGCGCGCACGTCGAAGCCGAACGTGTTGTGGGCCTTCAGCGGATAGCCGGCCATGAGGGACGCGACGGCGGGAGCGGCAAGAGCGGATTGGGACATCGGAATGGCAACAGGGCAACGACGGGAAGCAACAGGAAACGACAAAAACCAACAATGACGCGCCTGACGACACGAGCGGCGCCGCCCGACGCGGGATCGCCCGCCGTCGCGACGCCGCGCGGCGGCCTTGGGCAAAAGAGAGCGGCGTCGGTAAAATGACGTCCGGTCCGTGATTATAGCGAGTGCCTCGCGCTCAGCCGACCGGCTGTGTCGCGCACTGCCGCACTATTGGGAGAAAGCAATGCCATCGTTTGACGTCGTCTGCGAAGCGAACATGATCGAAGTCAAGAACGCGATCGAGCAGTCCAACAAGGAAATTTCGACGCGTTTCGACTTCAAGGGGTCCGACGCGCGCGTGGAACACAAGGAAAACGAAATCACCGCGTACGCCGACGACGACTTCAAGCTCGGCCAGGTGAAGGACGTGCTGCTGTCGAAAATGGCCAAGCGCAACGTCGACGTGCGCTTCCTCGACTACGGCAAGATCGAGAAGATCGGCGGCGACAAGGTCAAGCAGGTCATCAAGATCAAGAAGGGCGTCTCGGGCGATCTGTCGAAGAAAATCGTGCGTCTGGTGAAGGACAGCAAGATCAAGGTGCAGGCGAGCATTCAGGGCGATGCGGTGCGCATCACCGGTGCGAAGCGCGATGATCTGCAAAGCGTGATCGCGATGCTGCGCAAGGACGTGACCGACACGCCGCTCGACTTCAACAACTTCCGCGACTAAGCGGCACGACGCGCCAGGCTTGCAACGAGCCTCACGCGGACCCGGAAGCGCTTCGCATCGGGCCATCTGGCCGGGCGAAGCGCTCAGCCCACTTCAAAGATCGTTGCCCGCCGCCGGACTGGCTGCCTTCTTTTTGTCGCCGATACGGCTCTCCTGCCCCCGCATCAGCTTCGCAATATTGCCGCGATGCCGCCACACGAGCAGCAGGCTCATCACCAGAACCGCGAGCGCGACGATGCGCGGCCCGAACAGAAACACGTAGAACAGCGGCGCGAACAGCGCCGAGCACAGCGCCGCGAGCGACGAGTAGCGCGTAAAGAACGCGACGATCAGCCAGGTTAGCAAGGTCGCGACGCCGAGCGTCGGGTTGATCGCGAGCAGCACGCCCGCGGCGGTCGCGACGCCTTTGCCGCCCTTGAAGCGGAAGAAAATCGGATACAGGTGACCGAAAAACACCGCAAGCGACGCAATCGCGATCGCGCGCTCGTCGAGCCCGTAACGCGCGCCGAAATGCACGACCAGCCATACCGGCAGCCAGCCCTTGAAGGCGTCGCCGATCAGCGTCAGAATCGCGGCCTTCTTGCTGCCGCTGCGCAGCACGTTGGTGGCGCCCGGGTTGCCCGAGCCGTACGAGCGCGGGTCGTCGAGACCCATCGCGGCGCTCACGATCACGGCAAACGACAACGAACCGATCAGATAGGCAACGACAGCGACGATCAGGTTTTGCATCTGGGACTCTTATAAGGATCGCGGTCTGACATTCGATACCCCAACCGCAACAGGGCATGCCCGTCGAATCAGGGCGGCGCACATTTTACCGAATGCGTCCGCGCGAAAAACATTCAGGCAAACGTCAACCCGCTCATCGGCGTCAGTCCACGCTCGCGCATTGCACCGGCTTTGCCGCGAGCAGATCGGTGAGCACCTTCGGCTCGATGCTGACGAGAAAGCCGCGCCGCCCGCCGTTCAACCAGATTTTGTCCATCTCGAGAATGGTCGACTCGACATACACCGGCATCTGCTTGCGCGTGCCGAACGGCGACGTGCCGCCGATCAGATAACCCGAATGCCGGTTCGCGACCTCGGGCTTGCACGGCTCGACGCGCTTCGCGCCGATCTGCCGCGCGAGGTTTTTGGTGCTGACGGTGCGATCGCCGTGCATCAGCACGATCAACGGCTTCGCGTGCTCGTCTTCCATCACCAGCGTCTTCACGACGTGATGCTCGTCGACGCCGAGCTGGCACGACGATTCCGCGGTGCCGCCATGCTCGACGTAGTCGTAAGGATGCTCGCCGAACGCGACGCCGTGGCGGCGCAGCAGCTGCGTGGCGGGTGTTTCCGACACATGTCTGGATTTGCTCATCGGCGCATTGTAATGGCGAGTTTGCACAACGGCTATTTGCCGGATGGCCAATTGTGCGGGCTCGACACTTGTGGCACGATCGTTCGAAAATATGCCGGCGTGGTGCGAGATACTGCGCGCAGGGCTACGAATCGGTAAAGAGGAGACAGTGTTGAAGCAGGCTTCATCCATCCGTTCCACGATCGATATCCCCGCGCTGCTCGCCGCCCTGCCCGCGCGCATCGGCGACATTCCGGCGCTCGCCGCCGCACGCGATCCGCGGCATGTCGCGCTGATCGAAGATGCGCGCCGCCTGACCAACGCGCAACTGCGCGAGGCCGTCCATGCGGCCGCCGCGCTGCTGCGCGACTGGGGCGTGCGCGGCGGCGATCGCGTGATGATCGTCGCGGAGAACAGCATCGCGCAAATCGTGCTGCTGTTCGCGACCGCGAAGCTCGATGCGTGGGCGCTAGTGTCGAACGCCCGATTGTCGGCCGCCGAACTCGATCCGATCCGCGCGCATGCGCAACCGCGCGTCGTCGCGTATGCGCTCGAAGGCTCGCCCGACGCACGCCAGCATGCTGAGCGGCATCGAGCGACGCACGCACCCACGCTGTCGGCGGACATCGGCGCATGGTCGTATGTGGTGGACAGCACCGTGCAAGCCGAAGCCGTCGAAGCCGCCAGCGACCGCCAATGCGCGGCGCTGATCTACACGACCGGCACCACCGGCACGCCGAAAGGCGTGATGCTGTCGCATCGCAATCTGCTGTACATCGCGGCCGTGTCGAGCCGGCTGCGCCAGGTCGGGCCCGACGACGTCGTCTATGCGGTGCTGCCGATCTCGCATGTGTACGGCTTCGCGTCGGTGTGCCTCGGCAGCCTGCATGCGGGCGCGACGTTGCGGCTTGCGCCGCGCTTCGTGCCGGAAGCGGTGCGCCTCGCCCTCGCCACCGAGCACGTCTCGATCTTCCAGGGCGTGCCGGCGATGCACGCGAAGCTGCTCGAACATCTGCACACGCACGGCCACGCATGGTCCGCGCCGCGACTGCGCTTCGCTTACTCGGGCGGCTCGCCGCTCGACGCCGCGCTGACGGCGCAGGCCGAAGCGGTGTACGGTCTGCCGCTGCACAACGGCTACGGCATGACCGAAAGCAGCCCGACCGTGTCGCAGACGATGGTCGACGCGCCGCGCGTCGATTGCTCGGTCGGCGAGGTCATTCCGGGCGTTGAGGTGAAGTTCGTCGGGCTCGACGGCGCCGAAGCTGCGCGGGGCGAGATCGGCGAGCTATGGGTGCGCGGGCCGAACGTGATGCTCGGCTATTACCGCAACCCCGAGCAGACCCGCGCGATCGTCACCGAGGATGGCTGGCTGAAGACCGGCGACCTCGCGCGGCAGGCCGCGGACGGCGCGTTGCATATCGTCGGGCGCAGCAAGGAGCTGATCATCCGCTCGGGCTTCAACGTGTATCCGGCCGAGGTCGAGCACGTGCTGAACGCGCATCCGCAGGTCGTGCAGTCGGCGGTGATCGGACGCGCGGTCGAGGGCAACGAGGAGGTGATCGCGTTCGTCGAGCTGGTTTCCGGCGCGACGGTCACGCCCGCGGAGTTGATCGCGTGGTGCGGCGAGCGGCTCGCGCCGTATAAGCGGCCAGCCGAACTGAAGGTGCTCGCGGCGCTGCCGGCCGCATCGACCGGCAAGATTCTCAAGCACCGGTTACGCCAGTTCGTGTGAAGCGCGCGGGCACCCGCGCGCTTCACGTCATGCTCACCCGCGCGGATGATGCTGCGCATGCAGCGATTTCAGCCGCTCTCGCGCGACGTGCGTGTAGATCTGCGTCGTCGAAATATCGGTGTGACCGAGCAGCAATTGCACGACGCGCAGATCCGCGCCGTGATTGAGCAGATGGGTCGCGAACGCGTGCCGCAGCGTGTGCGGCGACAACGGCGCATGGACGCCCGCAGCCTGCGCGTGTCGCTTGATGATGTTCCAGAACTGCTGGCGCGTCATGCCTTCCGCGCGTGTCGTCACGAATAGCGCATCGGCCGCGCGCGGGCCGAGGAGCGCCGGGCGCGCCTCGCGCAGATAGCGCTCGATCCACGCGTGCGCCTCTTCGCCGAACGGAACCAGCCGCTCCTTCGAGCCCTTGCCAGTGACGCGCACGACGCCTTCGTTGAGTCCCACCTCGACGGTTTTCAGTGTGACCAGTTCGGTCACGCGCAAGCCGCTCGCGTACATCAACTCGAGCATCGTGCGATCGCGCAAGCCGAGCGGCGTGTCGATGTCGGGTGCGCCGAGCAACGCTTCGACCTGGACCTCGCTCAACGTCGAAGGAAATCGCGGCGGCTGCTTCGCCGAGCGGATGCGCAAGGTCGGATCGGCGGCCGCGCGATGCTCGCGCACCGCCCATGCGTAATAGCGGCGAAACACCGACAGCCGGCGGTTCGCCGAAGTCGCCTTGTCCTTTTGCCGCGCCGCGCTGTAGGCGTTCAGGTCGGCTTCGCTCGCGGTGTCGAGCGAAGCGCTGCGCGCGTGCGCGAGCCATTCGCAGAAGAGCCGCAAGTCGCGGCGATACGCGTCGAGCGTGTTGCGCGACAGGCCATGTTCGAGCCACAGCGCGTCGCAGAAGGCGTCGATCGATGCGGAGCTGGTCAGCAGCAGCGGTGATGCGGCGGCTGTGTCTTCGACGTGTACAGCGGTATCGGTGGTGGTGCTCGTGCTCATACGTACGGCACACCTTCATGCGCGAGCAACCAGCGCTTCACGTTGCGGAAGAAACCGTCGCCGCCATCGTGCGCGAAGCCGCCGATGCCGCTCGAACTCACCACGCGGTGACACGGAATCACGATCGGAAAGAAATTGGCGCCGCACGCCTGGCCGACCGCGCGCGGCACGCTGCCGAGCTGCTTCGCGAGTTGTCCGTAAGTCAGCACGACGCCGGGCGGGATGTCGCTGATCGCCTGCCACACGCGCCGCTGGAACGCGGTGCCGCACTCGGCGAGCGGCAGCTCGAATTTCGCTGACGCGTGCTCGAAATAACGCTCGATCTGTTCGGCCACCTCGCGTGCGAGCGGCGTGTCGGGCGCGACGTTGGGCGTCGAGTCGGGCAGATAGACGATCTCGCGCACGGCTTCGCCTTCGAGCCGGATGCCGATCTTGCCGAACGGCGCATCGATCACTGCGTTGAACATGATTGCCTGCTCCTCTAGGGTTTGTTTACATATGGAACGCACGTGCGAATGCCCGCTATCGGGCGCAGGGCAAGGAGTAAGGAGCGCTGCGTGGCCGCGCCACGTGAGCGACGCACGACGCCGCCATGCGGCCGATAGCGGGCATTCCCCTGGAATGAAATTCAGAACTGGGGTGCGTTCCATATGTAAACAGACCCTAGCGTGCCAGATTGCCGACACCGAATTGCTACGACTTTACGCCGCTTCGAGCGCCCATTCCACATGCTCGCGCACGACCGCCGACGGATCGTCGGCTCGCTGCCTCAAAGCCAGCACGATCGCGCCACGGGCATCGAGGTCGAGACTTCCTGGCGCGGCGCGCAACGCGTTACCCATGCCGACCGCGAGATTGCGCAGCCAGCTCTCGTAGCCGATGCGGCGAATCGCGCTGCCCAGCATGCGCGTATCGAACTCCTCAGCGCTCCACGCGAACAGTTCGACCAGCGACGCGCGATCGAGCCCGTGCCGCACGTCGAAATCGGCGACCGGTGCGGCCTGCGCGAACTTGTTCCAGGGACACACGAGCTGGCAATCGTCACAGCCGTACACCCGATTGCCGATCAACGGCCGCAGGTCGAGCGGAATACTGCCCTTCAGCTCGATCGTCAGATACGAGATGCAACGCCGCGCGTCGACCTTGTACGGCGCGACGATCGCACCGGTCGGACAGGCGCCGATGCAGCGCGCGCAGCTGCCGCAATGCGAGCCGGGCGTTTCGGGCGCGGCCTCGGGTGAGGTTTCGGCGTCGGTCGGCAGCGGCACGTCGACATAGATCTCGCCGAGGAAAAACAGCGAGCCGGCCTCGCGCTGCAGCAGCAATGTGTGCTTGCCGCGCCAGCCGATGCCGGCCTTCTGGGCGAGCTCGACTTCGAGCACCGGCGCCGAATCGGTGAACACGCGATAGCCGAACGGCCCGATCACCGCTTCGATCCGGTCGGCCAGGTGTTGCAGGCGCTGGCGCATCACCTTGTGATAGTCGCGGCCGCGCGCGTAAATCGACACGACCGCCGTCGACGGGTCCGCGAGCCGCGCGTGCTCGGCCGCGCGCCAGTCGCGCGCGCGGGGTGTCGCGCGTGAGGCGGGTTGCGTTACGTCTTGCGGCATGCTTTCAGGCGCGCTTTCATGTCCCCCTTCATGTCCCCCTTCATGCGCCCCTTCAGCCGCCTCTGCTCCCAGCGTCTGCGCAGGCAAATAGGCGATGCGCGCGGTGATCACGCGTCGCGTGCCGGCCACAAGCTCGGCCGGCCGCGCGCGTTTCGTGCCGTGTTTGGCCATATAATCCATCTCGCCGTGGCAACCCGCTTCGAGCCACGCTGCAAGCGGCGCTTCGGCGGCCGACAGATCGGTATCGCTAATGCCGATCGCCCCGAAACCGAGTTCACGGCCCCACGTCTTGATGTCGAGCGCGAGCGCACGAAGCGCCGCCTCGTCGAAACGGGACGTTGCGCCAGAAGCTCGCGCGGCATCATCGGCCGATGCGGGCGTGCAGGAAACAGGGGACTTCGGACTTCGGTTCATCACGCCATTTTACGAGAATGCCTGTCAATCCCGATCACGCGCCCCTACCGTCCGCTCCCGTGCTGCTCGAACGCTCTTTCGCGCTCGCGGACGAAGCCGCCACGCAGGCGTTCGGCGCGCGCTTCGCACGGGCGATCGAAAGCGTGCGCGCGGCCTCGCATCAAGCACAGCCAGCCCAGCCTGGCGCTGTAAGCAGCCTCGCGTTCCACGGCCTGCAAGTCCAACTGGTCGGCGACCTCGGCGCCGGCAAAACCACGCTCGTGCGCGCGACCTTGCGCGGCCTCGGCCACACCGGCCGCGTGCGCAGTCCGACCTACACGCTCGTCGAACCGTATGAGCTCGAGCGGCCCGCCGGGGAACTCGCGCTCTATCACTTCGATCTGTACAGATTCACCGATCCGGCCGAATGGGCCGACGCGGGCTTTCGCGAATATTTCGACACCGGCGCGGTCTGCCTCGTCGAATGGCCGCAACGCGCGGGACCGCTGCTCGGCGTGCCGGATCTCGTTTTTTCGCTCGGGCTCGTCGGCAACACAGACGCAAACGCGGACGCACGCGTACTCGTCGCACGCGCTTATAGCGAATCAGGAAAGGCATGTCTCGAAGGATGTTAATCAAACCGTTCCATTCGATCGAATCGGCGGCGGGCGCAACGCATAACTGGCGGCGCCGGCAGATCCTGCGCGCGGGTGCGTCGACGCTGGTGCTCGGCCTCGTCGCCCCGCGTCTCGCGTTTGCGAGCTCGGTGCTCGGCGTGCGCGTGTGGCCCGCGCGCGACTACACGCGCGTGACGATCGAATCCGATCAGCCGCTGCAGAACACGCAGCAACTGCTCCAGGGACCGGACCGGCTCGTCGTCGATCTGAACGGCCTCGACCTCGATCAGGCGCTGAAGGAGCTGGTCTCGAAGATCACACCAAACGATCCGCAGATTTCGTCGGTGCGGGTCGGGCAGTATCAGCCGCACGTGGTGCGCATGGTGTTCGACCTGAAGGGCTCGGTGAAGCCGCAGGTGTTCGCGCTGCCGCCGGTCGGCGCGTACAAGTACCGGCTCGTGTTCGACCTGTATCCGGCTGTCGCGCCCGATCCGTTGATGGACCTGCTCGCGCAGACCGAGCGCAAGCAGCAGGCGCTCAACGAAGAAAACAGCGCGCCGCCCGCGACGCTTGCCGGCCCCGGCACGGCGCCGCCGGTCGACAACAGCGAAGCGTTCTTCGAGCACTACGCGCAGAACGGTGGCGCGGGCAATGGCGCCGCGGGCGTACCGCATCCGCCCACGCATGGCACGACGGCGCCGGCCGCGCCCTCCGCGCCGCCTGCCGCACTGGCGCGCAACAAGGGTGGCAACGCCAACAGCAACAGCACCGCACGCGGTCTCGACAGCAACAACGACAACCTCGGCGATAGCGGCGACACCTACGCATTCACCACACCGAAGTCGAGCCGCAGCAACACCGTGCGACTGCTCACCGTCGCAATCGATCCGGGTCATGGCGGCGAAGACCCGGGCGCGATCGGCGGCGCAGGCACCTACGAGAAGCACGTCGCGCTCGACATCGCGAAGAAGCTGCGCGCGAAGATCGACGCGCAGCCGAACATGCGCGCGATGATGACGCGCGACGCCGACTTCTTCGTGCCGCTGAACGTGCGCGTGCAGAAAGCGCGCCGCGTCGGCGCGGACCTGTTCGTGTCGATCCACGCGGACGCGTTCACGACGCCCGAGGCGAAGGGCTCGTCGGTGTTCGCGCTGTCGGAGCACGGCGCGTCGAGCGCGGCCGCGCGCTGGATGGCGAACAAGGAGAACTCGTCGGATCTGATCGGCGGCATCAACATCAAGTCCGACGACGCCACCGTGAACCGCGCACTGTTCGACATGTCGACCACCGCGCAGATTCGCGACTCGATGCGCTACGGGAACTTCGTGCTCAAAGAGATCGGCGACATCAACAAGCTGCACAAGGGCTCGGTCGAGCAGGCCGGCTTCGCGGTGCTGAAGGCGCCGGACATTCCGTCGATCCTCGTCGAGACCGCGTTCATCAGCAATCCGGACGAAGAGCGCCGCCTGAACGACGACGCGTATCGCGAAAGGATGGCCAGCGCGATCCTGACCGGCATCAAGCGCTATTTCGCGGCGAATCCGCCGCTCGCAAAGAGCCGCATGACGTGATGTCGGCACACACGAGCCAATCACAAAACGGCCCTCCGGCCGTTTTGTTATTCACGCTCGCAACCCGTGGCGCAACGGTTGCTCAGCGTGCCGGTATCAAGCGCTGCACGACCCAGCCGCCGAACACGTTGACCGCGAGCCCCGCCATCACGAGCAACGCGCCCGCCACCTGCATCGCAGACAGTTGCTCGCCGAGCAGCAGCGACGCCGACGCGAGTCCGACGATTGGCACCAGCAGCGAGAACGGCGCGACCTGGCTCGCCGGATAGTGCGACAGCAGACGGCTCCACAAGCCATAGCCGAGCAGCGTCGCGATAAACGCCAGATAGACGATCGCGAAGATCGACAGCGCGCTGATACCAGTCAACGCGGCGGCGATCTCGCGCGGCCCTTCGAACACGAACGACGCCGCGAAAAACGGCAGGGGCGGAATCAGGCTCCCCCACACGACGAGTCCGACCAGATCGACCTTGCCGACCTTCTTCGTAACGATGTTGCCGAGTGCCCACATGCACGCGGCGCACAGCGTCAGCAGGAAACCAGCGACGGACAGCGTGTGGCCGCCTTGCAGGCCGATCACCGCGAGCCCCGCCGCGGCGATCAGCAGACCCGCGACGTTCGGCAAACGGAAGCGCTCGTGCAGAAACAGCGACGCGAAGATCAGCGTGAAAAACGCCTGCGCCTGAAGCACCAGCGATGCAAGCCCCGCCGGCATGCCGACGTACATCGCCGAGAACAGGAACGCGAATTGCCCGAACGAGATCGTCGCGCCGTAGGCGAACAGCCACCGCCACGGCATCTGCGGCCGCTTGACGAAAAACACCGCCGGCACTGCAGCGAGTGTAAAGCGCAGCGCGCCGAGCAGCATCGGCGGCACGCCATGCAGGCCGACCTTGATCACGACGAAATTGACGCCCCACGCAAGCACGACGATCAGCGCGAGCAGCAAGTCCCTGGGCGACATCCGGGTCTCCAATGAAACGGTGCAATCTGGCAGTGTAACGGAGGCCGCAAATTCGCTTCGTTGCGCCCGCTCGTGGCGAGCGTGCGCCGTTGCCGTCGGGAGCGCGCGACGCGCAGTAGAATCGATCATTCCAGCCTTCTCCTTCCACTTTCCCGTCGAGCCTGCCCATGACTTCCTCGATCAAAGCCGTCCTCAAACCGCACTTACGCGACATCGGCAATCTGACCGTGCGGCGCGTGCTGCCTGCAATGGCGGCGCGCCTCGTCGGCCCGTTCATTTTCTTCGACCACATGGGCCCCGCGACCCTCGAACCCGGCAGCGGCCTCGACGTGCGCCCGCATCCGCATATCGGCCTCGCGACCGTCACCTATCTGTTCGACGGCGCGATCATGCATCGCGACAGCCTCGGCTCCGAGCAGAAGATCGTCCCCGGCGACGTCAACTGGATGACGGCCGGGCGCGGCATCGTCCATTCGGAGCGAACGCCGCCGGAAGACCGCGCGCGCGGCCAGACGGTTCACGGCATCCAGACCTGGGTCGCGCTGCCGCTCGCCGATGAAGACGCCGAGCCGTCGTTCGCGCATCATGCGGCGGCGACCTTGCCGGTCGTCGAGCGCAACGGCGTGACGCTGCGCGTGATCGCGGGCACCGCGTTCGGCGCGGTGTCGCCGGTCGCGACGTTTTCGGGCACGCTGTACGTCGCCGCCGACTTCACGCCGGGCAGCGCGTTCGCGCTCGAACCGGAGCACGAGGAGCGCGGTGTATATCTGGTGGAAGGCGATCTGGAAATCGACGGCACGCCGCTCGAAGCGGCCGAGATGGCCGTGCTCGCGCTCGACGAAACCGTCACGCTCGCGAGCACGCACGGCGCGCGCGTGATGCTGCTCGGCGGCGAGAAGCTCGACGGCGAGCGCTTCATCGAATGGAATTTCGTCGCGAGCTCGCGCGAGAAGATCGAAGCCGCGAAGCTCGCGTGGACCAATCAGGAAATGGGCCATGTGCCCGGCGAAACCGAATGGATTCCGCTGCCGCAGCGCAAGTGACGGCGCCGGGCCCGCGCGCCAGGGTGGGCATTGAATTCGTGCCATTCGGCCCCAGCTAACCATAAACCGTTTCTATCGACGAGGATGCAATGGACACCTCTCTGGCCACTTTCGAACAGGACGTCATCAAGGCGTCGATGCTGGCCCCCGTGCTGGTCGATTTCTGGGCGCCGTGGTGCGGCCCCTGCAAGAGTCTCGGCCCGATGCTCGAAAAGCTCGAAGCCGAAGCCGCCGGCAAATGGAAGCTCGTGAAGGTCAACGTGGACGAGAACCACGAGCTGGCCGCGCACTTCCAGGTGCGCAGCATTCCGCACGTGATCGCGTTCGCCGACGGCCAGGCCGTCGATCAGTTCGTCGGCGTGCTGACGGAAGGACAACTGCGCGAGTTCCTCGACCGGCTCGTGCCGCAAGGGGCGCCGGCCGCGCGCATCGAAGCGCAGACCGCGCTCGCCGAAGGCCGCCGCGACGACGCCTACGACCTGCTGCAAGCGGCGCTCGCGTACGACCCGGGCTTCGACGACGCGCGTATGGACCGCATCGAGTTACTGCTCGAAGACAACCGCATCGATGAGGCCCGCAACGAAGTCGATCTGCTGTCGCCGAAAACCACGCAAGGCATCGACGCGCGTTTCAACGCGATCAAGACGCGGCTCGACGCGGTGGACGCCGCCGCGGACCTGCTGCCCACCGATGCGCTCGAAGCGCGCGTCGCCGGCAATCCCGACGATCTCGAAGCACGCTTCGATCTTGCGAATGCGTTTATCGCGCGACGCAAATACGCGCAGGCACTCGAACATCTGCTCGCGATCGTGCAACGCGACCGCGCGTTCCGCGACGATATCGGCCGCAAGACGATGTTGTCGGTGTTCGATCTGGCCGCGCATCAGCCGGAGCTGGTGTCGCAGTGGCGGCGCAGGCTGAGCGCGTCGTTGTATTGATCGATTGTGATGTTTTGCCCGATGGCAGCCTGGGTCAGCGCGGTTGAAACCGCCGCCCGGGCTCCCACCTAAACCGTCGCCTTCTTCGCCAGCTCCCGCAACACGTACGCCGCGGCCGCAAAACCAAAGCTCGCGGTCACGCACACGCTGGAGCCAAACCCCGCGCAGTTCAAGCCGACCGGCCCCGTATGCCCCGGCGACGTGCTCACGTGCTCGGCTTCTTCATCGATATCGCAGACGGCCGCTTCCGGATAGATCAGCGGCTCGTCGGAATACACGGCGTTCACCTTGAACTTCGCCTTCGGCCCGCGCGGAAAGCCATGCTGCTTGCGCAACTGCCCGCGCACCTTCGACAGCAGCGGGTCCTGGATCGTCAGCGCGAGATCGTCGATGCGGATCCGAGTCGGGTCGAGCTGACCGCCCGCGCCGCCGACCGTGATCAGCGGCTGCTTGCGCTCGACGCACCATGCGATCAGCGCGGTCTTCGTGCGCACGCTGTCGATCGCGTCGATCACATAGTCGAAGCCGTCGCCGAGCGTGGCCGCGAAATTGTCCGGCTCGACGAAGTCCTCGATCAGCCGCACCTCGCAGTACGGATTGATTGCCGCGATGCGTTCGGCCATCGCTTCGACCTTCGGTTTTCCGTAGTTGCCGTCGAGCGCGTGAATCTGCCGGTTCGTGTTGCTTTCTGCGACGTTGTCGAGATCGATCAGCGTCAGCGTGCCGAGCGCGCTGCGCGCAAGCGCCTCCGCGACCCACGACCCCACCCCGCCGATGCCGATCACCGCGACGTGTGCACCCTCGAATGCGGCGAGCGCGGGCGCGCCATACAGACGGGCGATGCCGCCGAAACGGCGCGCGCGGTCGGCGGTTTCGTTCGCGTCGAGGCTGGTAGTAAGATCGGATTGCGCGGCGGTGCTGGACATGATGGCAGGGCTCGAAAACACAGGCGGAACAAAGCAGGCGGCGGCGCTTTGGCAAATCGCCTTGGCAAATTGCTTTGGCAAATGGGGCGCGCAGCCCGTATTTTGCCTGAACACGTGAAAACAGCCGCGCAGAACCACGAGCAGCGACGCAATGTTGCAGGCTTGCGCTGGCGCAACATGCGCCGCGCCATATGTTGCTCCGCTCGCGCGCAAAACCCTGACGCCTTAGCTATACTTGGCCCACACTGTAGCGTTCGCATAAGAACATGATCTCACTCGCCGAGCTTCGAAAAAACTACTCGCTGGACTCACTGGACGTTGCCGACGTCAACCACGATCCGTTCCGTCAATTCGACACGTGGTTCCAGCAGGCCATCGACGCCAAGCTGCCCGAGCCGAATGCAATGACGCTGGCCACGGTCGACGCGCGCGGCCGGCCTTCGGCACGCATCGTGCTCATCAAGGGCGTCGACGAGCGCGGTTTCGTATTCTTCACCAACTATGAAAGCCGCAAGGGCCGCGAACTGAGCGTGAACCCCTACGCGAGCCTGCTGTTTCACTGGATCGAACTCGAACGCCAGGTGCGCATCGAGGGCCGCGTCGTCAAAACGAGCGAAGCAGACAGTGACGCGTATTTCGCGTCTCGTCCGCTCGGCTCGCGGATCGGCGCATGGGCATCGAATCAGAGTCAGGTGATTGAAAGCCGTTCGCAACTCGAAGTACGCGAACGCGAAATCAGCCTGCAATACGGCGAAAATCCTCCGCGTCCGCCGCACTGGGGTGGCTACCGTCTGGTGCCCGACGCGATCGAATTCTGGCAGGGGCGGCCGTCTCGGCTGCACGATCGTCTGCTTTACACGCGCGCGGAAGAAAGCGCCAACTGGCTGATCGCACGCCTGTCGCCCTGACCGGTCGATGACCGGACGAATGAGGCCGGCGGCGGCGCCAACGTAGCGGCGCGCGTCGGCGGGATTGCGTTGCGCGGCCCGCGGAATGCGCCGCGCCATGTCGCGGTCCACATAGCTTTGCTTTAAATCAACGAACACGGAGAGATCACATGTTCTGGGAGAAAAAGCTGGCGCAGTGGGTTGAAGATGTCAAAACCACAGCTAACCTGCCCGCACGCCTCGTGCTGTGGGACGGTCAGCAACACGACTTCGGGCAGTTCGCCGCGCCCCGGGTCACGCTACACGTGAAGAGCGCAACCGCGCTGCCCTATCTGCTCGAACCGAGCCTCGACAATCTTGGCGAAGCCTATGTCAAAGGCAAGATCGACATCGAGGGCAAGCTGTCGGACATCATCAATATCGGCTATCAGCTCGCGCGCAGCACCGTGACGAGCGCCGGCAAGCTCGCGCGCGTGCGGCGCTACTTCAATCACTCGAAGACGTCGGATAAGAAAGCGATCCAGTATCACTACGACGTGTCGAACGAGTTCTACAAGTTGTGGCTCGACGAGAACATGGTCTACTCGTGCGCGTACTTCGAGACCGGCACCGAAGACCTCGCGACCGCGCAGCTGAAGAAAATCGATCACATTCTGACCAAAATCCAGCTGCAGCCCGGGCAGCGTCTGCTCGACATCGGCTGCGGCTGGGGCGCGCTCGTGCTGCGCGCCGCGCAGAAGTTCGGCGCGAAGTGCGTCGGCGTCACGCTGTCGCAGAACCAGTTCGATCTCGCCACCGCGCGCGTGAAAGCGGCGGGCCTCGAAAACCAGATCGAAATCCGCCTGCAGGACTATCGCGACATCAAGGGGCAGTTCGACCGCATCACGAGCGTCGGCATGTTCGAGCACGTCGGCCGCAAGAACCTGCCCGGCTATTTCCAGAAAATTCACGATCTGCTCGCCGACGACGGCATCGCGATGAACCACGGCATCACGTCGAGCGACGCCGATAGCGGCGAAACCGCGCTCGGCGGCGGTGAGTTCATCGACCGCTTCGTGTTCCCGGACGGCGAGCTGCCGCACATCAGCCTCGCGCTCGAAGCGATGCAGCGCGGCGGGCTCGAAGCGGTTGACGTCGAAAGCCTGCGCCGTCACTATGCGCACACGCTCGACATCTGGGCGGAAAATTTCGAAGCCCACGCAGACCAGGCGCGCAAGCTCGTCGACGACGAAAAATTCCGCATCTGGCGCGTGTATCTGGCCGGCTGCGCGTATGCGTTCGAAAACGACGACGTGTCGATTTTCCAGGTGGTGTGCCGCAAAGCCGGCCGCAGCGCGAAAACCCTGCCGTGGTCGCGCCGCTACATGTACGAAAAACCGCTGTGACCCGGCTGTGACCCGGTTTGTGACCGGTTGCGCCGCGGCGGCGTGCATGAAGCGCGCGCCGCGGCGCAATTCTGATGAACAGCAGGCCGGACATTGATGGACCAGAGCAGGACGAGTGACGTTGAAGAGCCGTTGAACGGCAAGGACGGCAGCGCGGACGATGCGGCGCATCAGGCCACGCAGCAGTTCGATCTGTTCGGGATGCCGGTGGAGGCCGCGGCAGAAGCGCCGGCCATGTCCGCACGTGAAGCCGATTCGGCCGCAAGCGCTGCCGCGCAGCCAGAGCACAAGCGCACGCCGAAGACCGCAAAATCCAACGCCGCCGCGTCGCTGTTCGAAGCCGACGCCCCGCCCGACAGCCCCGCTCCTGAACCAGACTCCGCCCCGGCTTCCGCCGATGCCCCGAAAAAGCGCCGCAGCCGCGACGTGCTCGCTGCACCGCCGTCGCCGGAGCTGCTCGCACTCGCGGCGCAATTGCCGCCGCAGATCCACCTCGGCACGTCGACATGGTCGTTCCCGGGTTGGACAGGCATCGTCTACGGCGATGACTACAGCAACAGCAAACTGTCGCGCGAGGGCTTGAGTGCGTACGGCGCACATCCGCTGCTGAAGACGGTCAGCATCGACCGCTCGTTCTACCAGGCGTTGACGGTCACCGAATACCTGCGCTACGCGCAGCAGGTGCCCGAGCACTTCCGCTTCATCGTCAAGGCGCCGATGACGATCACCGACGCCACCGTGCGCGCCGAGCGCGGCGAGCCGGTGTCGCTGAACCCGTGCTTTCTGAACGCGCAGATGGCGATCGACGATTTCGTCACGCCCTGCCTCGAAGGCCTCGGCGCAAAGGCCGGCGCGCTGGTGTTCCAGTTCTCGCCGCTGCCGGATCAGATGCTCGCGCAGCCGGCGGTAATCATCGAACGACTGGGAGAGTTTTTCGACGCGCTGCCCGGGCTGCCCGACGGCAGTAGCTACGCGGTCGAGATTCGCGACGCGAGCCTGCTCACGCCGCGCTTCATCCGCATGCTGAAGACGGCTGGCGTGCGCTACTGCGTCGGCATTCACGCACGGATGCCCGATCCGCTGCGCCAGGCCGCGGCGCTCGCGCTGCTCGATGGCGAGCCGGCCGGTCCGCTGATCGTGCGCTGGAGCCTGCACGGCGGTTTCAAGTACGAACAGGCGAAGGCGAAGTACGAGCCGTTCAACCGGCTCGTCGACGAAGATCCGGCGACGCGCGCGTCGCTCGCCGAACTGGCCGCGCGCTACGCGCTCGCTGGTCAGCCGGTCGTGATCGCGGTCAACAACAAGGCGGAGGGATCGGCGCCGCTCAGCTGCGTGAAACTGGCCGAAGAAATCGTCGAAGCCTGCGTGCGTGTCACGCAGGGACGCGGCGATAACGGCGACGAGGTGCCATCGCAAGCACAGGAACCGCAGTGACGAACAGCGGCGGGCGGTCTTGCGCATCCGCCCGTTGCCGACTCCAATCCCCGCGCTGCGCCGTTAACCCGCTTTGATCCGATGCGCGAACTTCTGGCGGAATTTCGCGACTTTCGGCGCTACCACGAACGAGCAGTAGCCCTGATTCGGATGCTGCGCGAAATAGTTCTGGTGATAAGCCTCGGCGGGCCAGTAGTTGTCGCCAAGCGGCATCACCTCGGTCACGAGCTTGCCGTCGTAGATGCGCTGTTCGCCGATCTCGCGAATCGCCTGCAGCGCGGTTTCGCGCTGCGCGTCGGAATGCGTGAAGATCACCGAGCGATATTGCGTGCCGACGTCGTTGCCCTGCCGGTTCAGCTGGGTCGGATCGTGGATCGCGAAAAAGATGTCGAGAATCTCGCGATAGCTGATCTTAGCCGGATCGAAGTCGACCTTGACCACTTCCGCGTGACCGGTGTCGCCGTCGCAGACCTGCTCGTAGCTCGGATGGCGCGTGTGACCGCCCGCATAACCCGACTCCACCGCATTGACGCCCTCGACGCCCAGATACACCGCTTCGAGGCACCAGAAACATCCACCGCCGAGCGTTGCTGTCTCGTTCATAAGCTTCACCCCAGGATCAGATTCACACAATGAACGGCAGCCGGCCTGCGTAGCGCCGCCGTATCTGCCACCGCATCCGAATATATGGCCGAAAACGCGTTCTGAAAGGCGCAGTCAGGCACGAGTCAGGCACCCGTCGCGCAATGACCGCAAATCCGGCCGTGCAGATATCGAGTATAGAAACGCCGGCACGCGACGGGTGAATAACCGTGCCTCAAACACGCAAGCGCCGCGCCCGCGCCTCGATCCAGCACGATCGGCAAATTTTCGGGTGCAGCCCGTGGAGGAGATCGCCGATCCAGCCGCCCGGCTGCCACGCACCGCACGCATCGTGGTGCGGCACGCGCGGCGATTGCAGTTAAAATTGGCGGAAATCAACGATTTTCACCATGACTTTCGAAACATCCGCTTCCCGCCGCACGGGTATACGCGTCAATTCGCGCCTTGATTCGCGCCGTAGTCGGTCTTTCACACGGCGCGCGACGGGGGCCTCGCCCCGATGAAGCGCGCGAGCCCACCCAACTTCGACCCGTCCGCGTTCAAACAGGCGCTCAGCCAGTTCGCGACCGGCGTCACCGTGATTACGACGCGCGCCGCGTCCGGCCAACTGATCGGCATCACGGCCAGTTCGTTCAACTCGGTGTCGCTCTCTCCACCGCTCGTGCTGTGGAGTCTCGCGACGCGCTCCGCATCGATGCCGGTGTTCCGCGCCAACAGTCACTACGTGATCAATGTGTTGGCCTCGACGCAGCTCGATCTGTGCAAGCGCTTCGCGACCGTGAAGGGCGACCGCTTCGAGGGCGTGTCGCACGCGGCGGGCGACAGCGGCATGCCGGTGCTCGACGGCGCACTCGCGTGGTTCGAATGCCATAACCGCAGCCGCTACGAGGAAGGCGACCACGTGATTTTCGTCGGCGAAGTGGAGCGCTGCGGTGTGCATGAAAATGCCGCGGACATGCTGCCGCTCGTGTTCCAGAGCGCGCAGTTCCACGGCCTGAAGCCGCTTTGAGCGGCGCGGCGCTTCCCTGGCGTCCGTAGCGCCTGTCGGTTGGACGCGTCGAAAACGGCACGCCCCGCCCTCATCATCCTCAACGGTCGCTATGCGTGGCTCCGTGCCCGCTGGTCTTCTTCACGAGCGACACCGGCACGCCCGAATCTTCCTTCAGCGTTTCGAGCACGATGTTCGAGCGGATGTCCATCACCCCCGGCGCCTTGTACAGGCGATTGAGCACGAAGTCCGAATAGTGTTTGAGGTTGTGCGCGAGCACGCGCAGCAGATAGTGGGTTTCGCCGGTCACGACGAAAGCGCCGACCACTTCTGGCCAGTCGCGCAGCGCGTCGGCAAAGCGCTCGTGCCAGTTCTGCTGGTCGTTGCGCATCGATACCTGCACGAACGCTTCCAGCTCGAACCCCAAAACTTCGCGGTTCAGGCACGCTCGGTAGTGTTCGATGACGCCCTGCTCTTCCAGCAGACGCAGGCGTCGCAGACAGGCCGATGGCGAGAGCGAGATGCGCTCCGCCAGGTCGAGATTGCTGATCCGTCCTTCCTGCTGAAGCACCGTCAAGATACGGCAATCGGTGGCGTCGAGCGAGATCGCGTTCATATTCGGTCTCCCTTTCCGGTTTGAATCAAATTATGTTCCAAGACACGGCTGGTAAGGAGATTTTTTCGCAATCACATTTCACAGCTTGACCTCTATCATTTAGAGATAGTTACCAACCGTCGACACCGTCATGCGAGCACTCTGGGACATCACCCCCGCCGTCGATACCGCCACGCCCGTCTGGCCGGGCGACACGCCGGTCGGCATCGAGCGCGTCTGGCGCATGGAGGCTGGCTCGCCGGTCAATGTCGCGCGTCTGACGATCTCGCCGCACACCGGCGCGCATACCGATGCGCCGCTGCACTACGACGCCGACGGCGCCGCGATCGGCAACGTGTCGCTCGACGCATATCTCGGTTTATGCAGAGTGATTGACTGTATCGGCGCGTCGCCTGTTGTGACGCCACAACATCTGGCCGGCTCGCTCGACGATTTGCCGCCGCGAGTCTTACTGCGCACTTACAGAAAAGCGCCGACGCGCGAGTGGGATAGTGCGTTCTGCGCGGTCGCGCCCGAGACCGTCGACCTGCTCGCCGCGCGCGGCGTGACGCTGCTCGGCATCGACACGCCGTCGCTCGATCCGCAGGAATCGAAGACGATGGATGCGCATCACCGCATTCGCGCGCACCGGATGGCGATTCTCGAGGGCATCGTGCTCGACGCGGTCGAACCCGGCGACTACGAGCTGATCGCGCTGCCGCTGAAGCTGACCACGCTCGACGCGAGCCCGGTGCGCGCGGTGCTGCGTGCACTGCCCGGCTCGCGCTCAGCCACGCTCCCCGGCGAGCGATCAACCCGACAACCCAACTCATCGAACCACCATGAACCATCGTGATGAAGCCGTGGCGCTCGACAGCGCCGAACCGCTCGCAGCGCTGCGTGACCAGTTCGCGCTGTCGCCGACGACCATCTATCTCGACGGCAACTCGCTCGGCGTGCCGCCGGCCGCCGCCGCGCAGCGCGCGCAGACCGTGATCGCCGCCGAGTGGGGCGAAGGACTGATCCGCAGCTGGAACAATGCCGGCTGGTTTGCGCTGCCGCGCCGACTCGGCAACAAGCTCGCGCCGCTGATCGGTGCGGCCGAAGACGAAGTCGTGATTACCGACACGATCTCGATCAACCTGTTCAAGCTGCTGTCGGCCGCCGTGCGGCTCGCCAATGCGCGCGATCCGAAGCGTCGCGTAATCGTGTCCGAGCGCTCGAACTTTCCGAGCGATCTGTATATCGCGCAGGGCCTGATCGAGCAGCTCGATCGCGGCTACGAGCTGCGCCTCGTCGACGATCCGTCCGAACTGCCCGACGCGATCGGCGAGGACACCGCGATCGCGATGATCACGCACGTGAACTACCGCACCGGCTACATGCACGACATGGCCGCGCTGACGAAGCTGATTCACGACAGGGGCGCGCTCGCGCTGTGGGATCTCGCGCATTCGGCGGGCGCGGTGCCGGTCGATCTGAACGGCGTCGGTGCCGACTACGCGGTCGGCTGCACGTACAAGTATCTGAACGGCGGTCCCGGTTCGCCCGCCTTCGTGTGGGTGCCCAGACGTCATCAGAACGAGTTTGCGCAGCCGCTGTCGGGCTGGTGGGGTCATCGCGCGCCGTTCGAGATGAACCCGACGTATCAGCCCGACAACGGCGTGGGCCGCTACCTGTGCGGCACGCAGCCGATGGTGTCGATGGCGCTCGTCGAATGCGGGCTCGACGTGTTCCTGCAAACGACCATGGAGGCCGTCCGCGAGAAGTCGCTCGCGCTGACCGATCTGTTCATCGAACTCGTCGAGACACGTTGCGGCGAATTTCCACTGAAGCTCGTGACGCCGCGTGAGCATGCGCAGCGCGGCTCGCACGCGAGCTTCGAACATCCGCACGGCTACGAGGTGATGCAGGCGCTGATCGCGCACGGCGTGATCGGCGACTATCGCGAGCCGCACGTGCTGCGCTTCGGCTTCACGCCGCTGTACACGCGCTTCGTCGACGTATGGGACGCCGTCGAAATCTTGCGCGACGTGCTCGCTCGCGAGGCCTGGCGGGCTCCTGAATTCGCCCAGCGCGGCGCCGTTACCTGAGGACGACAGAATGACCGATCACATGCACACGCCGGGCTTGCCAGAAGAACCGGCGGCACAAGGCTGCCCGTTCGGGCACGGACGGACGGCGTCGGCGCCGTCCGCGAGCGCGGCCGACAGCGGCTGGCACGACGCGCAACTCGACTTCTCGGAGTCGATGAGCTACGGCGATTATCTGTCGCTCGGCACGGTGCTGGACGCGCAGCATCCGTTGTCGCCGGATCACAACGAGATGCTGTTCATCATCCAGCATCAGACGAGCGAGCTATGGATGAAGCTCGCGCTATACGAACTGCGCGCGGCGCTCGCGGCCGTGCATCGCGACGACCTGCCGCCCGCGTTCAAGATGCTTGCGCGCGTGTCGCGAATCATGGAGCAGCTGGTGCAGGCGTGGAGCGTGCTCGCGACGATGACGCCGTCCGAATACACGGCGATGCGGCCGTACCTCGGCAGTTCGTCGGGCTTTCAGTCGTATCAGTACCGGCAGATCGAATTCCTGCTCGGCAACAAGAACGAGCAGATGCTGATGCCGCACGCGCATCGCGCCGACGTGTACGCGCAAGTGAAGGCATCACTCGAAGCGCCATCGTTCTACGACGAAGTGGTGAGGCTGCTCGCGCGCCGCGGCTTCAGGATTTCGCCCGCGCGGCTCGAACGCGACTGGACGAAGCCGACCGAACATGATGCATCGGTCGAAGCGGCGTGGCTCGAGGTGTATCGCAATCCGTCCGGGCATTGGGATCTGTACGAGATGGCCGAGGAACTCGTCGATCTGGAGGATGCGTTCCGCCAGTGGCGCTTCCGCCACGTGACGACGGTCGAGCGCATCATCGGCTTCAAGCAGGGCACCGGCGGCACGAGCGGCGCGCAGTATCTGCGCAAGATGCTCGACGTGGTGCTGTTTCCCGAGCTGTGGCACGTGCGGACGATGCTGTAGCGGTTAGCGCGTGCAAGGCACTTCCCTGGCGAACCTGGCATCCTAGCGGGGAACAAAGAGCAAGCCATCACTACTTGCAGTGATGCAGAACAGGCACCATGCATCGGGCTACGGAAAATTCGGAGTTGTCCGAATCTTGAGAGACGGTCAGCACGGCAGCATCGGAATCCCATAAAAACATCAGAGGGATTCGATATGCCCGGTGCAGATAATGCCGACGGAGTGAAGGTTGTACTGAGTGCTCCGCAACTCGCGGCCGTGCTATCCCGCCAGTCGATCAGCCAAACGGAGATGCTTTCAAACCGGCTTTGGGGCGGGTTACAGGTCGTCGGCGGCGTGCTGGAAATGGTTGGTGCGGGTGCGCTGTGCGTCTTGCCGGAGCCGACGATGGCGAGCAAAGCCGGGTGTGTCGTGTTCGGGGTACATGGCTCGGACTCGGCAGCGGCGGGCCTGCGGCAAATCTGGACTGGTCAGGACACGGCCACGCTGACCCAGCGGGGCACGACGAAACTCGCTGAAGCAATGAAGGCGAGCCCCGACATGGCGAACAATATCGGCCTGTCCCTCGATATCGCCGTGCCATTCGGCTTTGCCGGCTCGATCAGGGCGGCACGCGCTGCGCGTGTCACCATGGGCCGGATCAACCTCGACATGCATGAGGCGAAGGCGGGCAGCCGGATCGGTCGACATACGCTCTTGAAACATGTCGGACGGACTGAAGCGCAGTTGCGGGAAAGGCTCAGGCTGGAACCGAAAAGAACCGAAGTATCGTCTTTCGCCAATCTTGAGGAGGCGGAGTGGGCTATTTCGGAAACGATGCGCGC
Organism: Paraburkholderia sp. 40; assembly: GCF_050434105.1. Lineage (NCBI taxonomy): Bacteria > Pseudomonadati > Pseudomonadota > Betaproteobacteria > Burkholderiales > Burkholderiaceae > Paraburkholderia > Paraburkholderia sp. 40. Next base: position 2,233,108 of record NZ_JBNPVY010000004.1, read on the forward strand.
AAATGCCTTAAAAATTCAGCAATGGACGACAGCACCAAAACGAACTCTGACGCTGGAAAAGAACGTTGGGAGAAAAGTTGGTCACGCATTGATCAGGAAGACAGATACATTGGTGGTTTGCAGTAAGGTGAAGGTCATCTTGAAGTACGGGACATACAACGGGATGCCCTACTACATTCTCACGGCTATGGTCGAACGCTGATTCCGCGTGGATATCGATGTATGAGATACGAAAACTTGTATCAATTGATTTGTGGCCGCTTCCATGAAGATTTCGACTTGTTCGGAAACACAATTGAAGAATTGGTTTTGTCTTTTACATGCGAATGCACACCGGAAGAGATCAACGCGACGGTGGCCGAGATAGACCGATTCAAGAGCGACCATGCTGAAAATCTTGACGCTGCCTTTGAGGAGAACTTTGGCTACCAGTGCGATCCGACGGCGTGGGAGCAGTCCACTGAGGCTTTTCTCGACAAACTTAGGCGTCTTCTCCTGAGCGAGTAGCCTGATTTTCCTCGCACCGGACGGCCCCCGTCAGTTGGTAGGGCTTCCGTGAACTGATTTCGAGTGAATACCGACATATGGGTTACGACAATCTGGATCAATTGATTGGTGTCTACTTCAATGAAGATTCCGACTACTGGGGAGACACAATCGAAGAGTTGGTTCGGGCTTGTGCAAGCAGGTGCAGGCCAGAAATGATTAACGCGAAGCTGGCCGACATAGACCGGTTCAAGCGAGATCACGCTGGAAATCTTGACGCAGCCCTTGAGGCCGAATTTGGCAGACAATTCGATCCGAGGCTGTGGGGTCACACAACGGAATCTTTTCTTGACGAGCTTAAGCGTCTTCTGAGTGAGTAGCCCGGTTTTCCTCCCATCGGACAGCCCCAGCCGTCTGCCGGGGCCTCCGTGTACTTCCATTTCACCCGGCAACCGGCAGTGCCTGACACCCTCTAGCGTGCGGTGTAACCACCATCGATCGGCAAACACACCCCGCTGATCATCGACGCCGCGTCGCTCAACAGAAACAGAATCGGCGCGGCGACTTCCGCCGATTCGGCAAAGCGCCTGAGCGGAATCGCCTGCAAAGCGGGATCGCGTTTGACAGGATCGCTCCACGCCAGCACCGCCATCGGCGTCAGCGTGACCGTCGGGTTCACGCTGTTCACGCGAATTCCGTACGGCCCCAGCTCGATGCACAACGCGCGCGTGACCGCATCGAGCGCGGCCTTCGACGCCGAATAGCTCAGATGATCGTCGAGCGCGACGAGCGCGGCCTGGCTCGACACGTTGACGATGCTGCCCGCGCGCCCCGCGTCGAGCATGCCACGCGCGACGTGCTTCGCGACCAGCACCGCGCCGCGCGTATTCACCGCCATCACGCGATCGAAGCCTGCGGCCGTCGTTTCCACCGCGCGTTCGAGCAACGCGATGCCCGCGCAATTCACCAGACCGTCGAACGGTTCGAGCGAGGCCATTGCTTCGTCGATCGCGGCTTCGTCGCTGATGTCGAGCCTCAACGGCTCGCAGCCGGTTTCCTCGGCGAGCCGCGCGAGCTCGTTCACGTTGCGCGCGGCCGCGACGACCGACGCGCCGCTCGCGCACAGCGCCTCGACCGTCGCGCGGCCGATGCCGCTGGAGGCGCCCGTCACCAGAATCGAGCGGCCGGAGAAATCGAAAGTGGCGTTCATGATGATTGCAACCGATGCATGACCGGCTTCAATGTAGTGCGGCTGCTCGCGCGCCGCGGCTTCGCGATTTCGCCCGCGCGGCTCGAGCGCGACTGGACGAAGCCGACTGAACATGATGCATCGGTCGAAGCGGCGTGGCTCGAGGTCTATCGCAATCCGTCCGGGCACTGGGAGCTGTACGAGATGGCCGAGGAACTCGTCGATCTCGAGGATGCGTTCCGTCAATGGCGTTTCCGCCATGTAGCGACCGTCGAGCGGATTATCGGCTCCAAACAGGGTACCGGCGGCACGAGCGGCGCGCAGTATCTGCGCAAGATGCTCGACGTGGTGCTGTTTCCCGAGCTGTGGCACGTGCGGACGATGCTGTAGCGGTTAGCGCGCGCGCGGCGCTACGACACGAACGATGAAAATCACGGACTGTGATTTTCGTGGCGTTCCCCAAGTCACTTAAAGTGATGCAGAACAGGCACCGTGCATCGGGCTACGGAAAATTCGGAGTTGTCCGAATCTTGAGAGACGGTCCGCACGGCAGCATCGGAATCCCATAAAAACATCAGAGGGGTTCGATATGCCCGGTGCCGATAACACCGAAGGAGTGAAGGTTGTACTAAGTACTCCGCAACTCGCGGCCGTGCTATCCCGCCAGTCGATCAGCCAAACGGAGATGCTTTCAAACCGGCTTTGGGGCGGGTTACAGGTCGTCGGCGGCGTGCTGGAAATGGTCGGTGCGGGTGCGCTGTGCGTTTTGCCGGAGCCGACGATGGCGAGCAAAGCCGGGTGTGTCGTGTTCGGGGTACATGGCTCGGACTTGGCAGCGGCGGGCCTGCGGCAGATCTGGACTGGTCAGGACACGGCCACGCTGACCCAGCAGGGCACGACGAAACTCGCTGAAGCGATGAAGGCGAGCCCCGACATGGCGAACAATATCGGCCTGTCCCTCGATATCGCCGTGCCATTCGGCTTTGCTGGCTCGATCAGGGCGGCACGCGCTGCGCGCGTCACGATGGGCCGGGTTAACCTGCAAACGCACGAGGCAAAAGCGGGCAGCCGGATCGGTGGACATACGCTTTTGAAACATGTCGGGAGGACTGAAGCGCAGTTGCGGGAGAGGCTCAGGCTGGAGCCGGAAAAGAAAGTAGTTTCGTCTTTCGTAAATCTTGAGGAGGCGGAGTGGGCTATATCGGAAACAATGCGCGCAAATGCCTTGCAGATTCACGCATGGACAAAAGCAGCACCAAACCGGGTTTTGACGCTGAGAAAGGACGTTGCAAGAAAAGTAGGATACGCATTGGTCAGGAAGACCGACAGGTTGGTAGATAGCAGTAAAGTGGAGGTTGTCTTGAAGTACGGGGCGTATAACGGGATGCCGTACTACATCCTCACAGCTATGCTCGATAAGTGATTGGTGGGTATTGATGCATGAAATATTACGATCTGGGGCAATTGATCCTTGGCTACTTCAATGAAGATTTCGACTACTGGGGAAACACAATTGAAGAGTTGGTCCGGGCTTGTGCAAGCGGATGCACGCCAGACATGATCAACGCGACGGTGGCCGACATAGACCGGTTCAAGAGCGATCATGCTGGAAATCTTGACGCGGCCTTCGAGGAGGAATTTGGCTACCAGTGCGATCCGACGGCGTGGGAGCAGACCACTGAGGCTTTCCTTGACAAGCTTAAGCGTCTTCTTCTGAGTGAGTAGCCCGCACTTCCTCCCACCGGACGGCCCCACACCGTCTGGTAGGCTTGCGTGTACTTCCATTTCACCCGGCAACCGACAGTGCCTGACACCCTCTAGCGCGCCGTGTAACCACCATCGATCGGCAAACACACCCCGCTGATCATCGACGCCGCGTCGCTCAACAGAAACAGAATCGGCGCGGCGACTTCCGCCGATTCGGCAAAGCGCCTGAGCGGAATCGCCTGCAAAGCGGGATCGCGTTTGACAGGATCGCTCCACGCCAGCACCGCCATCGGCGTCAGCGTGACCGTCGGGTTCACGCTGTTCACGCGAATTCCGTACGGCCCCAGCTCGATGCACAACGCGCGCGTGACCGCATCTAGCGCGGCCTTCGACGCCGAATAGCTCAGATGATCGTCGAGCGCGACGAGCGCGGCCTGGCTCGACACGTTGACGATGCTGCCCGCGCGCCCCGCGTCGAGCATGCCACGCGCAACGTGCTTCGCGACCAGCACCGCGCCGCGCGTATTCACCGACATCACACGATCGAAGCTTGCGGCCGTCGTTTCCACCGCGCGTTCGAGCAACGCGATGCCCGCGCAATTCACCAGACCGTCGAACGGTTCGAGCGAGGCCATTGCTTCGTCGATCACGGCTTCGTCGCTGATGTCGAGCCTCAACGGCTCGCAGCCGGTTTCCTCGGCGAGCCGCGCGAGCTCGTTCACGTTGCGCGCGGCCGCGACGACCAACGCGCCGCTCGCGCACAGCGCCTCGACCGTCGCGCGGCCGATGCCGCTGGAGGCGCCCGTCACCAGAATCGAGCGGCCGGAAAAATCGAAGGTAGCGTTCATGATGATTGCAAGCGATGCATGACCGGCTTCAACGCCGGATAGAGGTCCGTGTACACGCCGAAGCGCTCTTTGTATAGCGCCATGCGCCGTGCGTCGGGCTGCGCGCGCTCGATCAGCGTGACCCAGCCGCCTTGCGCCGCTTCGCGCGACACGAGACCGACGCCGAGCGCGGCGAGCAGCGCGGCGCCCATCGCGGCTTCGACGTCCTGCTCGATCGTGTAGACCGGATAGCCGGTGACGTCGGCGATGATCTGCATCCACAGGTCCGAGTGCGCGGCGCCGCCGACCACGATCAGCTTGTCGTCGAGCGATTGCGCGCCTTTGCGCCCCGCCTCGATGTTGTGCTTCAGCGCGAACGACACGCCTTCGAGCACGGCGCGATACAGATGCGCGCGCGTATGAAACAGCGACAGCCCGACGAACGCGCCGCTCGCTTTCGCATCCCACACCGGGCTGCGCTCGCCCATCAGATACGGCAGGTACAGCACGCCCTCGGCGCCGGCCGGTACTTGCGCGGCGCTCTCTTCGAGTAGCCGATGCGGATCGCCATGCGGTGTCGCGCGCGCGGCCTCGATCTCCGCATGACAGAATTGCTCGCGATACCACGTGACCGACGCGCCCGCGGTAATCGCGCCGCCGAATACGTAGATGTCGTGCTGCCCGTTGAAAACGTGCGGCATGCTGATCAAACCGTGCCGTGCGTCGACACGCTGATTGAGGTAACCCCAGCACATGCTGGTGCCGATCATCGCGACGTGCTGCCCCGCGCGCGTGACGCCGGCCGCGAACGTGGCCACCGCCGCATCGACGCCACCCGCGACGATCGCGGTGCCCGCGTCGAGCCCGAGCTGCGCGGTCCATTGCGACAACAGCCCGCCCACCACCTCCGACGATTCGACGAGCCGCTCCGGCATCATCGTCGCGGGAATGCCGAGCATGTCGAGCGCTTCGTCCGACCAGTCGCGCCGCGCGATATCGTAGACGCCGCCGATATTGCCGGCCGAGCTGTGATCGACGGCGACCTCGCCGGTCAGCATATAGATCACGTACGCGTTCGGCGGCAAAAAATAGCGCGTATGCGCCCACACGTCCGGCTTGTTCTCGCGCAGCCACAGCATCTTCGTGTAACCGTAGTAGCTGTCCACTCCGTTGCCGGTGATCGTATAGACCCGATCGAGATCGATGTTATCGCGCACCCAGTCGACCTGCGCGGTCGCGCGCCGGTCCATCCAGATCAGGCACGGCGCGAGCGGCCGCATGTCGTTGTCGACCGGGATGCCCGAGCCGCCATACAGGCTGCTCACGCACAGCGCCTTGATCGCGCCCGGCGCGATGCCGGCCGTCTTCGCATCGCTGACGCACGCGGCCACGCATTCGACCACGGCCTTCAGCCACACCGCGGGCCACTGCTCGGCCCACAGCGGCTTCGGCGTATCGGGCTGATAGCTCGACGCATGCTGCGCGACGATCGCGCCGTGCTCGTCGACCAGCAGCGCCTTCGTGCTCTGCGTGCCGATATCGACGCCGATGACGTAGTTCATAGAGTCTCCGTTGAAACGCCGCGCCCCAGATTCACGCGCGCGGCTTCATCAGCACCTTGATCGAATCGAGCGAGTTCGCGATCCTGATCGCTTCGTCCCATTCTTCCAACGAAAAGCCGTGCGTGACGATGCCCTTCGACGTAACGAGTCCGCGCGCGAGCAGATCGATTGCGATCGGATAGCAATAGGGTCCAAGATGCGCGCCGCGCACGTCGAGTTCCTTGCGATCGCCGATCACCGACCAGTCGAGCGTCGTATCCGCGCCGAACACCGAGAATTCGACGAAGCGCCCGAGCTTGCGGATCAGGTCCATCCCCTGATTCACGCCGATCGGCGCACCCGTCGTTTCAATATAGACGTCGCAGCCGTAGCCGTCCGTCAGTGCATGGATGATCGCGAGCGCGTCGTCCTTCCGAGGATTGATCGTCACGTCCGCGCCATATTCGCGCGCGAGTGCGAGCCGTTCTTCGACGAGATCGATCACGACGAGCTGCTTCGGCGTCTTCAGATGCGCGACCTGCGTCATCATCAGACCGAGCGGCCCCGCGCCCGCGATCACGACCACGTCGTCGAGTTGCAGATCGCCGCGATTGACCGTGTGAATCGCACACGCGAGCGGCTCGATGATCGCGGCGTCTTCGAGCGAGATGCCGTCGGGAATCTTGTGGACGATCGCGGTCGGCGGAATGCGCATGTACTCGGCCATGCCGCCGTCCGCCACCTCGCGCTGAAAGCCGAAGATGTTGTGCACTTCGCACATCCAGTACTGGCCAGACTTGCAGTAGCGGCACTTGCCGCACGGCACGATCTGCTCGGCGATCACGCGCTCGCCCTTCTGCACGCCGAAATGCTCGGCCGCGCCCTCGCCCAGTTCCTCGACATAGCCGAAGAACTCGTGGCCCGGAATCACCGGCGCCTTGACCCACGGGCTCGGGCCGCCCCAGAACATCTTCGCGCCCGAATGGCATTTGCAGTCGCTCGCGCAGATGCCGCACGCGGCGATGCGGATCACGAGTTCGTGCGCGCGCGCGCGTGGTTTCTGTACCTGCTCGACGCGATAGTCTTTCGGTGCATGACAGACGATGGCGGTCATGTTCTGCTGGTCGGATTGAGTCGTCATTGCATGGTCCTGCCAAAGGAGGGATGTGGGGAAGACAGCGTTACTTTCTGCGCTCGCGGCTGATATAGATCGCGAGCAGAATGATTCCGCCCTTGATCACGTTCTGCACGTACGGATTCACGCCGACCATGTTCAGGCCGTTATTCAGGACGCCGAGTAACAGCGCGCCGATCAGCGTGCCGATGATCGAGCCGCGTCCACCGGAGATCGACGTGCCGCCCATCACGACGGCGGCGATCGCGTCGAGTTCGAAACCGACGCCCGCGTTCGGCTGGCCGCTCATCAGGCGCGCGGTCAGCACGATCGCGGCGAACGCGGACGTCAAGCCCGCGATCGTGTAGACGATCAGCTTCACGCGCGCCACACGCACGCCGGACAATCGCGTCGCCTGCTCGTTACCGCCGATCGCATACACGTAGCGGCCAAACGGCATCCGTTCGAGCAGCACCCACGCGATCAGATAGATCACCGCCATGATCACGACCGGCGCCTGGATGCCGAGAATCTTGCCGCTGCCGAAGAAGCTGACCCAGTCGGGCAGACCGTCGATCGGATAGCCGCCCGTGTAGATCAGTGCGAGGCCGCGCGCGATACCCATCGTCGCGAGTGTGACGATGATCGGCGGCATGCCGGCGAACGCGACGAAAAAGCCGTTGGCCGCGCCGAAGCCGAGACCGACCGCGAGGCCGACCGCAAGCGCGGCCACCCCATTCATGCCGGCGACCATCAGCCCGGCCGACAGCGTGCCCGAGAGCGCCATCACCGAGCCGACCGACAGATCGATGCCGCCCGTGAGGATCACGCAGGTCATGCCGACCGCGATGATCGCGTTGATCGACACCTGGCGCAGCACGTTCTCGATGTTCGCGGCCGACAGAAAGCTGTCGCTCGCGAACACCATCACGATGCAGACGACCAGCAGGCCGATGAACGGATAGAACAGCGTCGAGCGCTTCAGCGCGGCCCACGTGAAGCGCACTGGCGCGCCCGGCGTGTCGCTGTCGACACTCGATGTTTTCGGCGAAGAGAAAGGATTAGGCATGTTCATGAGAGGCTCCAGCCGAACCGGCGGTCGCATAGGTCATCACGGCATTCGATTCGATCGCGTCGCCTTCGAGCAGCGCTTCGATGCGGCCCTGCCGGAATACGGCGACGCGGTCGCACATGCCGACGATCTCCGGCAACTCGGACGAGATCATGATGATCGAGTAGCCGCGCGCGGTCAGTTCGCGCATCAGCAGATAGATTTCGGCCTTCGCGCCGACGTCGATGCCGCGTGTCGGTTCGTCGAAGATCAGGATGTTGGTGTGGTGATTGAGCCAGCGCGCGATCACGACCTTCTGCTGATTGCCGCCCGACAGCGTCGCGACTTCGGTGTGCATCGTTGGGGCCTTCACGCCGACGCGCTTCATGATGTCGGCGGTCGCGCGCGCTTCGCTACGTTGGTCGATGAAGAAACGTAGCGACCGGTACTTGCCGAGGTTGTTGATCGAGATGTTCTGCTTGATCGAGAACTCGGTAATGAGCCCTTCGGTCTTGCGGCTCTCGGGCAGAATGCCGACGCCCGCGCGAAGCGCATCGGCCGGGTCGGCGAGCTTCGCGGCCGCGCCGTTGACGCGAATTTCCTTCGCGTACGCACGGTCCGCGCCGATCACCGCGAGCGCGGTCTCGGTGCGCCCCGAACCGACGAGTCCCGCGAAGCCGAGAATCTCGCCCTCGCGCAGCATGAAGCTCAGCTCGGGGCTGTCTTTGAACAGCTGCAAGCGCACGACGTCGAGCACGACCTTCGCGCCGGCGCGCGGCGGCGGCTTCGGCGGAAAGCTGCTTTCGATGCGGCGTCCCACCATCATTTGCACGAGCCGGCTCACGTCGGATTGGGCGACCTCGGTCATGCCGGCGTACTGGCCATCGCGCAGCACCGTGATGCGGTCGCACACCTCGAAAATCTCTTCGAGGTGATGCGAGATGAAGATCATCGCGACGCCCTGCTGCTTCAGCTCGCGCATGATCGCAAACAGATGCGCGGCCTCGGCGGGTGTCAGTGTCGCGGTCGGTTCGTCGAGAATCAGCACGCGGGCATCGAGCGACAACGCCTTGCCGATTTCGACGAACTGCTGCTGCGCAACCGACAGTTGTCGAATCGGCACCGACAGATCGATCGCTACGCCAAGCCGCTCAAAAATCCGCGCCGCCGCGCGCCGCATTCTGCCGCGTTCGAGCAGACCGAAGCGGTTGCGCAATTCACGGCCGAGAAATATGTTCTCCACCGCGCTCAGATACGAAATCAGGCTGAATTCCTGAAACACGATGCCGACGCCCGCGGCCACCGCGTCGTGATAGTTCGCGAAGTGGCGTTGCTCGCCGTCGAGCGTGATCGTGCCTTCGTCCGGCTGGTAGATACCGCACAGAATCTTCATCAGCGTCGACTTGCCCGCGCCGTTCTCGCCGAGCAGCGCGTGAATCTCGCCGCGCGCGATCTCGAGGTGAATGCCTTGCAGCGCCTTCACGCCGGGAAAGCTCTTGCTGATGTTGTCGAGCTTCAGAATCGTGTCCATCGCATGTTCCTGTGCCGCGCGCCGCCGCGCATGATCCGCACGCGCGGCAGCCTGCGCTTGCGTTACCAGCTGAAGCCCTTAGCGTTGCTCTTGTCGATCACCTTCACGTCGACCGGAATCGCTTTCGGCACATTGGCGCCCCACTTCTTCGCGAGCGCGATGCCGAGCGCGATGCGCACCTGGTCGGCCGGGAATTGCGCGGACGTCTCGACGAATTTCGAATTCGGCTTCTGGATCGCGGCGATCGCTTCCGGTGCGCCGTCGACGCTCGTCAGCTTGATGTCCTTGCCCGACGATTCGATCGCCGACAGTGCGCCCATCGAGCCGCCGTCGTTCACGCTGAACACGCCCTTCAGATTCGGATGCGCCTGGATCATGTTCTCGGTGACGGACAACGCGGTCGCGCGTTCCTGCTTGCCGTTCTGCGTATCGACGAGCTTCACGCCCGGCGACTTCGCGAGCGCCGCTTTGCAGCCGCGCACGCGTTCGAGAATCGGCACGACCGGAATGCCGTCGAGAATCGCCACTTCGCCGCTGCCGCCGATCGACTTCGCGAGGTAGTCGCACGCCATCACGCCCGCGTCGTAGTTCTTCGAGCCGACGAACGAATCGACCGGACCGTTCGCGTTCGCATCGACCGCGACCACGACGACGCCCGCCTTCTTCGCCGACGTGACCGCCGACTGGATGCCGGTCGAATCGGTCGGATTGACGAGCAGGATGTCGATCTTCTTTTGCAGCATGTCTTCGACGTCGCTGACCTGCTTGCTGACGTCGTGATGCGCGTCGGTGACGACGACCGTCGCGCCAGTCGACGCGGCCGCGTCGTTCAGCGCTTTCTGCATCGTCACGAAGTAAGGGTTGTTCAGTTCCTGGAACGTCATGCCGATTTTCAGCGGCGCGGCCTGCGCGGTCTGCGCTGCCGACACAGCGACTAGCGACAAACCGAACGCGAGCGAGGCGACACGGCGCGCGAACATCATCGAAGGGTTAAGTGAAAGAGTAGACGGCTTCATGGTTGTCTCCATTTTTTGAAGTGAGCACGCCCCCTCGCGCTGTGGGCGCACAGCGCGATCGATGCGTGTTGAAACGCGAGTGGAATAAAGCTGTGAACTACCGGATGGGCACTATGTGACCGGGTACGCGACGCCGCTACGCGACAAGCCCGGCGCGAGCACGATCGCCGGCGCGTTGTCGATGCCCCTGCCATGCGCGGCCGCTTGCTCGGAAGCATCGCGGCTCGCATCGTTCAGTTGCTGATAACGGCGAAACGTCGACGGCGCCATGCCCTTCATCGCTAGAAACTGCCGGTTGAAATTCGACAGGTTGTTGAAGCCCGCCTTGAAGCAGATGTCGGTCACGCTCAGTTCGCCGTCGGTCAGCAACTGGCACGCGAGATTGATGCGCATGCGGTTCACGTACTGCACGAACGGCAGCCCGGTATGACGGCGGAAATAACGCGAAAACGCGCTGACGCTCTGGCCGGCGAGTTGCGCAAGCTCCGACTCGCGCAACTCGTTCGCGAGGTTCTTGCCGATATACGCAAGCACGTGATTGATGCGGGTCGCCGCGAAGCTGGTCGGATCGACCTGATAAGCGGGACTCGCGAGCGTGTCGCGATCCGGCGCGTTGATCAGGATCTCGAGCATCGACATGAACAGCACGAGCCGGCGCAGCCCGCGCGCCGCGAGCAGTTGGACAAAGAGCGGCTTGATCTGCGCGGATGTCTCCAGACCGAACGACAGGCCGCGACGCGCATCGGCGAGCAGCGCCTCGACCTGACGCCACTCCGGAAAACTCTCGAGACAGTTCGATACGAACTCGTGGCCAAACTGCACGACCAGATTGCGCTGCGCGACGCTCTCGCCTTCGGGCACGTCGCTGACCCAGTTGTGCGGCAGGTTCGGCCCCATCAGCACGAGGTTGCCGGGCGCGAAGCTGCCGATGTGATCGCCGACGAACATCTTGCCGGTCGTCGCGACGATCAGATGGATTTCGTACTCCGGATGAAAGTGCCAGCGCACCGTGCGATACGGATAGCCATGCGACCACACTTTGAACGATTCGTCGTGGCGTACGGCCACGATTTCGAGATCAGGTTGCACTGTCTGCCTCCATGAAGCGGCGCGCGGGAGGCACCGCCGATCTTGATCTTGTAAAGCGAAAAGTAACCGCCAAACGCGTTGGCAACCACTTTAAAAGAAACCGCGGACCGATACTTTTTTGTATTCGGGTTAGCCCCAACGCGCGCACGGTCAAATTTGATGCAATGCAATATGAGTGGCGCGACTCGTTTTCTCGCCTCGGGCGCTCGTCACTGCCGCCGCCGCATCGCCCATGCCGCGCTGCGCCATCAAAAGCCCGCCCCTTGCCTTGACTTTCGTTTCTCCGGGTACGATCATTCGCTCACATACAGAGCAAATGCTCTGCACGCACAGAACGCGCGCCGCGAGCGCCGCGGACAAGTTTTTGGAGACACAACATGAACAGCGGGCAAGGCAGCGGCGCGGCCGCACACGTGATCCTGCACATCGGCGCGGGATCGTTTCATCGCGCGCATCAGGCGTGGTATCTGCACCGGCTGAACGAAGCGAGCACGGCCGGCGAGCCGCGCTGGTCGCTGAGCGTGGGCAATATCCGCGGCGACATGAACCCGGTGCTCGAAGCGCTCGCCGCGCAGAACGGCGTCTACACGCTCGAAACCGTCACGCCGCAAGGCGAACGCGTCTACGAGACGATCCGCTCGATCGAGCGCGTGCTGCCGTGGAGCGAAAGCCTCGATGGGCTGATCGAAGCGGGCGCCGATCCGGCTTGCAAGATCATCGCGTTCACCGTGACCGAAGGCGGCTATTACCTCGACGAACACGACCGGCTCGACACCGCGAATCCCGATCTCGCCGCCGACCTCGCCGGCGGCCACACGACGATCTACGGCGCGCTCGCGGCGATTCTCGACGCGCGCGCGAAGCGCGGCGCGGGACCCGTCACGCTGCAGACCTGCGACAACCTGCGCAGCAACGGCGAGCGCTTTCATGCGGGCATGAGCGAGTTTCTCGAACGACGCGGCGCGAACGAACTCGCGCAATGGTTCGACGACAACACGTCATGCCCGTGTTCGATGGTCGATCGCATCACGCCGCGTCCGACGCCCGACGTGCGCGAGCGCGTGAAGGCCGCGACCGGCGTCGACGACGCGAGTCCGGTGATGGGCGAGGCGTTCATCCAGTGGGTGATCGAAGACCGCTTCATCGCGGGACGGCCGGCCTGGGAGAAGGTCGGCGCGGAACTCGTCGATTCGGTGCTGCCGTACGAGGAAGCGAAGATCCGCATTCTCAACGCGACGCATAGCTGCATCGCGTGGGCGGGCACGCTGGTCGGCCTGAACTACATCCACGAAGGCACGCTCGACGCCGACATCCGCCAGTTCGCGTACGACTACGTGACCGAGGACGTGATCCCGTGTCTGACACCGAGTCCGCTCGATCTCGAACGCTATCGCGACGTCGTGCTCGAGCGCTTCAGCAACCCGCATATCCTCGACACGAACCAGCGCGTCGCCGCCGATGGCTTCTCGAAGTTGCCCGGCTTCATCGCGCCGACCCTCGCCGAATGCTTCGAGCGCGGCGTCACGCCGGCGGCGACCGCGATGCTGCCCGCATTGTTCTTCCGCTTTCTGGAACGCTGGCACACGGGCAAGCTGCGCTACGCGTATCAGGACGGCGTGATGGAAGAGCGCGTCGCGCACGCCTTTTTCACGGCGCCCGATCCGCTGCGCGCGTTCGCGGCCGACCGGCTGCTGTGGGGCGGCATGGCGCAGACGCCCGAGCTCGAAGCGGCGCTCGCGGGCGCGCTCGAGCGGGTCGACGCATGGCTCGCCGAACGCGGCGCGACTAGCCAGGCTTAATGCGCATGACAGCGCGCGCGATGAACCGCTAAAGTAGCGCATCCCCAACGACGAAGGTTTCGCTCCCATGTACCTTGGCATCGACCTCGGCACGTCCGAAGTGAAAGTTCTGCTGCTCGCCTCCGACGGCCGCGTGATCGGCACCGCAGGCTCGCCGTTCACCGTTTCGCGTCCGCACCAGCGCTGGGCCGAGCAGAATCCCGAAGACTGGTGGGCCGGCACACGCACGGCGCTCGCCGCGTTGCGCGCGCGTCATCCCGACGAATTCGCGCAGATTCGCGGCATCGGCCTGTCGGGGCAGATGCACGGCGCGGTGCTGCTCGACGCGGAAAACCGCGTGCTGCGGCCCGCGATCCTGTGGAACGACATGCGCAGTGACAAGGAGTGCGCGGAGCTGACCGAGCGCGCGCCGGAACTGCACAGCGTCGCCGGCAATCTGGCGATGCCCGGTTTCACGGCGCCGAAGCTGCTGTGGGTCGCGCGTCACGAGCCGGAGATTTTCGCGAGGACTGCCTGCGTGCTGCTGCCGAAAGACTATCTGCGCCTGCAACTGACGGGCGGCAAGGTGTCCGATCCATCGGACGCGGCCGGCACATTGTGGCTCGACGTCGCGAAACGCGATTGGTCCGATTCGCTGCTCGCTGCCTGCAACATGACGCGCGCGCAGATGCCGGCGCTGCGCGAAGGCAGCGCGCCGGCCGGCACGCTGCTGCCGGAACTCGCGCGCGAATTCGGCCTGCGCGACGACGTGATCGTCGCGGCCGGCGGCGGCGACAACGCGACCAGCGCGATCGGCATCGGCGCGACGCAACCGGGCGACGGCTTCGTGTCGTTGGGCACCTCGGGCGTGCTGTGCGTGGTCGGCGACAGCTTCCGCCCGAACCCGGCCTCCGCCGTGCACGCGTTCTGTCATGCGATCCCGGACCGCTGGCATCAGATGAGCGTGGTGCTGTCGGCGGCGAGCTGTTTGCGCTGGGTCTGCAAGCTGACGTCGACCGACGAGCCGACGCTGCTCGCCGAAATCGAGGCGCTGCCCGCCGAGGCCTTGACCACCGCGCCGCTCTTTTTGCCGTATCTGTCGGGCGAGCGCACGCCGCACAACGACCCCTATGCGCAAGGCGTATTCTTCGGCATGACTCACGCAACCGACCGCGCGCTGCTCGGCTACGCGGTGCTCGAAGGCGTGACGCTCGCGCTGACCGACGGCCTCGACGCGCTGCGCGCGGCCGGCACCGAGGCGAAGATGTTGTCGCTGCTCGGCGGCGGCGCACGCAGCGACTACTGGGCCCAGTTGCTCGCCGATGCGCTCGACACCGTCACCGTCAAGCACGGCGGCGGCGAAACCGGCGCGGCGCTCGGCGCGGCGCGTCTCGGCTGGCTCGCCGCGGGTGGCGAGCCGGCCACCGTGCTGACCAAGCCGCCTGTCGAAAAGGAGTTCACACCGAATCCGCGCCGCCACGCGCAATTGCGCACCCGGCACGAAGCGTATCGCGCGCTGTATCGACACGTACGGCCGCTGTTCGATCCCGCGCGCGCACCGCTCGCCTGAGCGTCAACCGCGGCCGGCCCGCGCGACAGACGCGCCGCCGGCCGCTATCATCGGCGCACTTCAACCGAAACCTCATCGTGCCCAGGTCCACAGAAAAACTCGATCTCGCCACACGCGCCGCGTGGCTTTATTACGTCGCGGGCAATACCCAGAACGAAATCGCCGAGAAGCTGCAGGTGTCGCGGCCGGTCGCGCAGCGGCTCGTCGCGTTCGCGGTCGAAAAGAACCTGATCCGCGTGCGGGTCGATCACAAGCTCGCTGATTGCCTGTCGCTCGCCGATCAGCTGTCGAAGCGCTATGGCCTCAGCATGTGCGAGATCGTGCCGATCGACGGCGATACCTCCGAGGAAGTCGACCGTAAGCTCGCGGTGGCCGGCGCGCAGGTGATGGAGCGCTATCTGAGCGAGGAAAAGCCGATGGTCGTCGCGGTCAGCAGCGGCCGCACGCTGAAGGCCGCGGTCGATCAGATCGCGCAGCTAGACCGTCCGCAGCATCGGCTGGTATCGATGGTCGGCGCGATCGCGCAGGACGGCTCCTCGAACCGTTACGACGTCGCGTTGCACATTTCCGAAAAGACCGGGGGCAAGCATTTTCTGCTGCCCGCGCCGCTGCTCGCCGACAGCGAGGCCGAGCGCGCGCAGTGGTGCAATCACCGTCTCTATCGGATCGTCGAATCGCTGTCGGCGCAGGCCGATGTCGCGTTCGTCGGCATCGGCAACATTGGGTTGACCTGTCCGTTGCACGAGGATGGCTTCATCACGGAAGGCGAGGTGAACGAGTTGATGCACAACGGCGCGGTCGCCGAAATGCTCGGCCTGCCAATCGATGCGGCCGGCGCGCACGTCGAATCGCCGACCGGCCGACGCGTGACGAGCATCGCGCTCGACACGCCGCCACGCCGGCCGACCATCGGCTTCGCGGGCGGGCTGCGTAAGCGCGAGGCGCTGATCGCGGTGCTCAAGGGGGGGTGGTTGTCGGGGCTCGTTACCGATGAGGTGTGCGCGCGGGCGGCGTTGGAGGCGTGAACTGCGGACGCGGAAAAGGCGGGCGCGATCGGTGTAGACGCGCCGCGAGTTGACGCAGTCGAGAGGCTTACTCGCTCAGGATCTGCTTCAACTCGTCGAGAAGCGAGGCGGTCGTGTGACCCCACAGGTCTGGCGAGAAATCTTGGCCGTAAGCGTTGCCGAATGCCTTGTCCAGGTCAGGATGTTCGCTCTTGAATCGCTCTATCTCGGACAGCATCCTTTCATGCGCGTCCACAGGCGTCCCCTGTTTGTAGCATTCGACGATCTCCGCGATCGTGTTTCCTGAAAGGTCGTAATCCTGATTCAGGTAGACTCCGAAGAAATGACTAAGTTCTGGATAAGTTGACTGGTTTTCCATGACTTGTCTGAATGCGTCAAATCAATCTTCATCTTCAAACCAGATACAGAAATATCGCCCTTCCCCACTACTTATAATAACGCCTGAGTCAAAGGTCGATCCCGTAAGGCCATTCCACGAATTCGAAGATGGTGATTCCTTGTTTGAAAAATAACCACTGTCTTTTGATTCATTTTCAGAAATTATTTTTTCAGCAAGCTGTTCCGCTTTACTCCTACTCATGCGTTCACAATCATAAGCCTGTCCTTTCCATAGCAGGTTCATGAGAATAGCAATGGCCCCGGCTCTATGTTGGGGCACAAGCATCGTCTCGTCTGGAGTCAGGCCGAATTTGGACAGTACCAACGACAGATCATTTGAATAGTCCAGTACATTGGAAATTCTAACCATAGTTGGGCCTCTCGCCGCTAGGATATCCGTAATTAAACTCACTTTCACTTCCCTCAATTAGGCATCCAGATAAGCGGTAAGAATATAGTATGGCATTCCGTTGTATGCCTGATTTCTAAGAATAACGGTGACCTTGCTCGAATTTATCAATCTTCTTGATTCTTTTAACAAGGTGTAGCCAACGTTTTTTCCGACATCTTTCTTTAAAACCAATTCTCTTCCCGGTGAAGCAGCCCACGACTTGATTGCATTGGCGTTCGCCTGCATCGCCTCCGAGATGGCCCATTCCGCCGCAGGAATATTCGCAAATGACGAGACTCGGTCTCGCCACGGTTCCTTCAACAATCTCTCTGACAATTGTGCCTCAGTGCGCCCGACATGTTTCCGCAGCGTGTGCCCGCCAATCCCGCTGCCCGCCTTCGCTTCGTGCATCATCAAGTTGATCCGGCCCATCGTAATCGCGGACGCCCGTACCGCCTTGATCGAGCCGGCGACGCCAACCGAGACGGCGATATCGAGTGACAGGCCGATATTGTTGGCCATGTCGGGGCTGGCCTTCATTGCTTCCGCCAGCTTCGCCGTACCGCGTTGGGTGAGCGTGGCGGTGTCCTGCCCGGTCCAAAGCTGTCGCAGACCCGTTGCAGCGGTATCCGAGCCATGCACGCCAAACACAATGCACCCGGCTTTGCTTGCCATCGTCGGGTCTGGCAGCACGCATAACGCACCGGCGCCTACCATTTCCAGCACTCCGCCGACAACCTGCAAACCGCCCCATAGCCGGTTGGAAAGCATCTCAGTCATGCTAATCGACTGACGGGCCAGTACGGCCGCCAGTTGCGGAGCACTCAGTACGACGCGGACGCCATCTGACTCATTCACCTGTGACATGCAAAAGTCCTCTTCATTCGTATCGGACTTTCACGTTAGCCGGTGAATGCACGGTCCTGCTATGGGCGAAGGATGATTCTGAGAGGGAACGCTGTTCGGCGTCCCAATATCGGGACGCGGCAGCTGCTCTGACTAATCGATAGTCAGACCGCGCAGCGGGAACCAAACAAGGATGCGCGGGCGCGCATGAACAGCTGCCGCCCGTGCTGGTGACACACGAAAAGCCTTGCATTCGCGAGCAGCGGCGCCCTCGCGCCGCTCCGCTTCATCACGCCGCCAGCACCTCAACAATCTTGCGCTGGAACGCCTTGCCTTCGCTATCAAACAGATGGCAATGCTCGGGCGTCGCGCCCAGCTTCTGCGTATTGCCCTTCGCATGCCGTTCGAGCGGCGGAATCCGCGCGATCAACCCATCGGGCGCGACGCTCGACTCCGCGTACAGATACGCGGCATCGCCGAGCGATTCGACCGTCATCGTGCGTGCCTCGATACCATCCTCGGTCGTGCTGACGTGCAGATGCTCGGGGCGGATGCCGACCGTCACCTTGTCGCCCTGCCTGGCCGCGCCCGGCTCGACCAACACGCGCTGCGTCTCGCCGGTCTCGTAACGCACCGAGACGCCGTCGTGCGACACCGACTGCACGACGCCTTCCATGAAGTTCATCTTCGGCGAGCCGATGAAGCCGGCGACGAAGCGGTTCGCCGGCGCGTGATACAGCATCGTCGGACTGCCGACCTGCTCCAGATTGCCCGCCGACAACACGACGATCTTGTCGGCCAAAGTCATCGCCTCGACCTGGTCGTGCGTCACGTAGATCATCGTCGTCTTCAGCTCGTCGTGCAGGCGTGCGAACTCGAGGCGCATCTTCACGCGCAGCGCGGCGTCGAGATTCGACAGCGGCTCGTCGAACAGGAACACCTTCGGCTTGCGCGTGATCGCGCGGCCGATCGCGACGCGCTGACGCTGCCCGCCCGACAGCTGCTTCGGCTTGCGATCGAGCAGATGGTCGATGTGCAGGATTTTCGCAGCGTTGCGCACGGCTGAGTCGATCTCCGGTTTCTTCGCGCCGGCGAGCTTCAGGCCGAACGCCATGTTGTCGTACAGCGTCATGTGCGGATACAGCGCGTACGACTGGAACACCATCGCGATGCCGCGCTTGGCCGGCGGCACGTCGTTCATGCGCACGGCGTCGATGTTCAGATCGCCGCCCGTGATGTCCTCGAGGCCCGCGATCATCCGCATCAGGGTCGATTTGCCGCAACCGCTCGGCCCGACGAACACGACGAACTCGCCATCGGCGATGTCGAGATTGATGTCGCGCATCACTTCGTTTTCGTCATAGGCCTTTCTGATGTTGCGCAAGGTTACGCTTGCCATGATGTGTCTCCGTGTAATGCTGTTCGATGCTGCTCGTTACTTCGTGCTGCTACCTGATGCCGTGTCGTGTCGCGTGCATTCGTGCGCTCATGGCGCCGCGGCCGTCGCGGAGAGCGTCCATTGCGCGACGAGGTCGGGCAACTGCCGCATGTCCTCGAACACATGACGCGCGCCCGCCGCGTGCAATCGATCGATCTGCGCATCGCTCGCATGACCGCCGCCGATAAACCCCAGCACCGCCATGCCCGCCGTGGCCGCCGCCGTGACGCCGGTCACGCTGTCCTCGACGACGAGGCACGCACCCGGCGCGAGCCCGAAGCCTTGCGCCGCCGCCAGATACACGTCCGGCGCGGGCTTCGGATTCGGCACCGCATCGGCGCAGAACAGCCGCTCGCCGAAGAAACGCTTCAGGCCCGTGCGCGCCAGCACCGTCTCGACGTACGGCCGGAAGCTATTGCTCGCGCAGCCTTTGACGAGCGGCACCTGGGTCAGCGCCATCTCGATGCCGTCGACGGCGGGCGCCTCGATCGCCGCCGCTTCGACCGCGCGGCGGATCGCAACGATATCGTCGGCGCCGAGTTGTTTGCCGAGCTGAGTCGCGGTGTCCTGCAACACGCGCTCGATGCGCAGCCCGAGCAGCGGCAGCACGACTGGCGCGGCGTCGATGCCGGGCCAGCGCGCCTCGAGTTCGCGCACCAGCATGCGCGCGGCCACCGCTTCGCTGTCGATCAGCACGCCGTCGCAATCGCAGATCAACGCATATCGCGCGATGCCAGGGCCTGCCGTCATTTGACGGCCCCGAACGTGAGCCCGCGCACCAACTGCTTCTGCGACAGCCAGCCGACGATCAGGATCGGCGCGACCGCGAGCAAAGAAGCGGCCGACAGCTTGGCCCAGAACAAACCTTCAGGACTCGAATACGACGCGATGAACACGGTCAGCGGCGCCGCGTTCGAGCTCGACAGGTTGATGCTCCAGAACGCCTCGTTCCACGACAGGATCACGAGCAGCAGCGCGGTCGACGCGAGCCCGGGCAGCGCCATCGGCATCAGCAGATAGACGATCTCCTGCCACGTCGCCGCGCCGTCGATGCGCCCGGCTTCGAGAATGTCGCGCGGAATTTCAGCGAAGTACGTGAACGCCATCCAGACCGCGATCGGCAGATTGATCAGCGTGTAGACGATGATCAGGCCCGACACGGTATCCAGAAGGCCGCTGTTTTTCCACAGCAGATAGATCGGCACCAGCACACCGACCGACGGCATCATCTTCGTCGACAGCATCCATAGCAGCACCTTCTGAGTGCGGCGCGTCGGGAAGAACGCCATCGCGTACGCGCACGGCACCGCGAGGATCAGGCACAGCAGTGTGACGCCGACCGAGATCAGTATCGAGTTCCACGCGAACGCGAAGTAGTTGCTGCGCGCGAACACCTCGCGGAAGCTGTCGAGCGTCGGCACGAAAAACAGCGACGACGCATAGGCCTGCTGCTCGGTCTTGAACGCGGTGATCGTCATCCAGAAGATCGGGAAGAACAGCAGCAGCGCGACGAGCCACGCGATCACGCCGGGAATGCCGCGGCGAATCGTGTCGAACGGCGATTTGGTCGGCACCGCGACCGGCTGCGTCGCCGATGCCGAAGTGGAGGCAACGTGGCTCATTTTTCGTACTCCCCTTTCAGGTTCTTCGCGAGCATCCGCACGAGGAAGAACGACACGATGTTGGCCAGCACGACCGCGAGAATACCGCCCGCCGAGGCGAGACCGACGTCGAACTGTTGCAGGCCCAGCGCGAAGATCAGGTACGACAGGGTCGTGGTCGCGTTGCCCGGACCGCCGCCCGTGGTCGTATAGATCTCGGCGAAGATCGACAGCAGGAAAATCGTCTCCATCATCACGACGACCGCGATCGCACGTCGCAGGTGCGGCAGCGTGATGTAGAAGAACATCGAGAACGGACCGGCGCCGTCGATCTTCGCGGCTTCCTTCTGCTCCTGGTCGAGCGACTGGATCGACGTGAACAGGATCAGGAACGCGAACGGCAGCCACTGCCACGCGACGATCATGATCACCGCGGTGAGCGGATAGTCGGCGAACCAGTCGATCGGCTGCATGCCGAGCGCCCGCATGCCCTGCGCGACGAGGCCGTACACCGGGTGCAGGATCATGTTCTTCCAGATCAGCGCGCTGACCGTCGGCATCACG
Source organism: Paraburkholderia sp. 40 (assembly GCF_050434105.1). Taxonomy (NCBI): domain Bacteria; kingdom Pseudomonadati; phylum Pseudomonadota; class Betaproteobacteria; order Burkholderiales; family Burkholderiaceae; genus Paraburkholderia; species Paraburkholderia sp. 40. Next base: position 2,254,250 of record NZ_JBNPVY010000004.1, read on the forward strand.
AAGAACGGGCCGATGGCGAGCAGGCGTGCGACGCCCTGCCCGTAGAACTTGCGGTCGAACAGGATCGCCATCAGTACGCCGCCGCCCACGGTGATCACGAGCACCCATACGATCAGCTCGATCGTATGCGCGATCGACGGACCGAACGACGGATCAGTCGCGAGATAGCGGTAGTTGTCGAAGCCGGCGAAGCCGCGCAGATCGGGATTGAGCAGGTTGTAGTGCGAGAACGAGAACCAGATCGTCATCGCGAGCGGAATGACCATCCACAGCACGAGCACGCCGACCGACGGCGCCACGAGCCAGCGGGCCGAACTGGCCTTACGCTCCTCGCGTTCTTTTTCTGTCTGGGGATGGGTTTGCATCAGAGGTAGGCGCAAAGGACGCATGATGGACCACCTGTTCGGTAATGCGCGGAGCGTTCGCCCGAGCCGCGTATGTGCGCCGCGGCGCGCCGTGCCTGAATGGCGCACGACACGCGCCGCATCGCATCCGGCGCAGACGAACGGCCGCCCTGCTGCATGAGCCGCATCGGTCGATGCGGCGGGCCTGCCGGGTTACTTCTGATAACCCGCCTGCTTGACCGCGCGATCCGCCGCCGCGTTGCCGGCCGCGAGCGCCTGGTCGACCGTCATCTGACCGGCGATCGCGCCGGAGATGCTCTGCCCGACCACCGTGCCGAACGACTGGAATTCGGGAATTCCGACGAACTGCACACCGGTGTACGGGACCGGCTTCAAGGTCGGATGATCCGGGTCGGCGGTCTGGATCGCCTTCAGCACGAAGTCGCCGAACGGCGCGGCCTGCTTGTACTCGGGGCGCGCGTAAGTGGACTCGCGCGTGCCCGGCGGCACCGAGGCCCAGCCTTCGTCCTTCGCGACCAGTTCAATGTACTCCTTCGAGGTCGCCCACTCGATGAACTTCTTCGCCGCATCTTGCTGCTTCGACGACTTCGGAATCGCGAGCGCCCACGCCCACAGCCAGTGCGAGCCCTTCGGCGTGACCGCGACGGGCGCCGCGGCGAAGCCGACCTTGTCGGCGATCTGCGACTGCTGCTTGTTGTAGAGCATGCCGGCCGCGACCGTCGCGTCGATCCACATCGCGCACTTGCCCGACGACATCAGCGTCAGGTTTTCGTTGAAACCGTTCGAGCTTGCTCCCGGAGGGCCGTCCTTCTTCAGCAGATCGACGTAGAACGTCATCGCCTTCTTCCATTCCGGCGACGTCAGCTGCCCGTTCCACTTCTCGTCGAACCAGCGGCCGCCGAAGGTGTTCACGACCGTCGTGCCGTACGCCATGTTCTCGCCCCAGCCCGCCTTGCCGCGAAGGCAGATGCCGTATTGCTCCTTGGACTTGTCGGTGAGCTTGTCGGCGAATTGGGCGATCTGGTCGTAGGTCGGCTGGTCGGGCATCTTCAGACCGGCCTTGTCGAACAGATCCTTGCGGTAATAGGTCATCGAGCTTTCGACGTAGAACGGCAGCGCGTACAGCTGGCCGTTCGCGGACAGGCCGTCGCGGGCCGTCTTCACGACGTCGTTGAGGTCATAGCTCGCCGGCAGGTTCGTGATCGGCGCGAGCCAGCCGCGCTTGCCCCATTGCGGGGTTTCATACGCGCCGATCGTCATTACGTCGAACTGGCCGCTGCCGGTCGTGATGTCGGTCGTCGCGCGCTGACGCAGCACGTTTTCCTCGAGGATCACCCAGTTCAGCTTGATGTCCGGATTCGCTTTTTCGAACGCGGGCGACAGCTTCTTCAACTCGATCATGTCCGGATTGTTCAGCGTCGCGATCGTCACCGTCGCCGCCGATGCGCTCAGCGCGAAGCAGGTGGCCGCGCCGGCACCGGCCGCCTTCAGCGCGAATTTGAAAGCTGGTTTCATCGTTGTCTCCTTTCTCGTACGTTATGTGATGCTGCGTTCGTTTGACGGACTGACGCGCCGCTCAGAGCAGTCAACGTGCCCGCTCCCTGCTCTTTATTCAGCTCATCCAGTTGCCGCCGTCGACGTTCAACGTCTGCGCGGTGATGTAGTCGGCATCGGCCGACGCGAGGAACAGCGCGGCGCCGGTCAGGTCGTCGGGCACGCCCATGCGGCCGAGCGGCACGGCCTCGCCGACGAGGCGCTTCTTCTCCCCGAGCGGCCGGTTCTCGTAGCGCGCGAACAGCGCGTCGACCTCGTTCCACATCGGCGTGTCGACGACGCCCGGCGCGATGCCGTTCACATTGATCTTATGCGGCGCGAGCGCGAGCGCCGCGGACTGCGTATAGCTCAACACCGCCGCCTTGGTCGCGCAGTAGTGCGACACGAGCGCCTCGCCGCGCCGCCCGGCCTGCGACGACATATTGATGATCTTGCCGCCGTGGCCCTGCTCGACCATCTGCCGCGCGACCGCCTGCATCAGGAAGAACATGCCCTTCACGTTGACCGCGAACAGGCGGTCGAATACGTCCCAGGATTCGTCGAGGAGCGGGCGCATGTCGAACAGCGCCGCATTGTTGAACAGGATGTCGATCTGGCCGAAGCGGCCGAGCGTGCTCGTGACGATGCGCTCGATGTCCTCGCGGCGCCGGACGTCGGCGCTGACGCTCAGCACGCGCTCGCCGTAGGTGCCGCGCAGCGCGCCGCCGATGCTGTCGGTCGGCTTCACGTCGACCAGCACGCAGCGCGCGCCCTCGTCGAGATAGCGCAGGGCTACCGCTTCACCGATACCGCTGGCCGCGCCCGTCAGAATGGCGACTTTGTCCTGCAATCGTGCCACTGCCTGTCTCCGGTTCGTTTTTACATTTTGGCGCGCAGTGAGCGAACGCTCATCAGGCGATCAATTGCTCGGTTAGTGATCGAATGATCGGATACGGACCGGGTCATGTCAAGGCACGCGGACGAATTTCGATGGTGCAGCGCGGCAGGAGCAAGCCCATTGCGCCACGGTCGCCACGACGCATTCGCTGCGTGCCGCCGCGCGAAGATTCGCGCCGCTGACAAAAAATCGCGATACGTTATATCATTTCGACCTTGCAGCCCGCTCGGGGGCCGCTATGTCAGGAGATTCACGCCGATGACTACCTCGCTCGCCGAACAGCACGCCATGCGGCTCGCGCATGCGGACGCGCACGCCGCGGCGCAGGGGCTCGCGCTGACGCCGCTGCGCCGCCAGGTGTACGCGGCGATCGTCGCGTGCGAGCGGCCGGTCGGCGCGTACGAGTTGCTCGACGCGCTCGCGCCCGAGCGCGGTCGCATGCCGCCGACCACCGTCTATCGCGCGCTCGACTTCCTCGTCGCGCACGGCTTCGTGCACCGGATCGAATCGAAGAACGCGTTCGTCGCCTGCTGCGAAATCGGCGTGCCGCATCGCAGCCAGTTCCTGATGTGCGACGGCTGCGGCGCGACTGTCGAGATTCCCGGCGACGAACTCGCCGACCGCCTGTCGCACAGCGCACCCGCGCATGGCTTCGAGGTGCATCGTCAGGTGATCGAGCTAAGTGGACTGTGCGGGCCATGTGCGCGAGCGGCGAAGCCTGGCGCCGGCGGCGCAGCAGGCAATTCGTCGTGATCAGATGCGCGGCGCCGCGCTAAGCGCCACCCCATATTTGGCCTTGCCACCGCGAGTGGCTGATTCAACTCTCACCCAGCAGGAAACAACGATGAAAACAATCGGCTCGATGTTGTCCAGAGCGCACCGCGCGCTGAAGCGTTCGACGTCTGTGCGCACCCATCTGTGCACCTACCTGCTCGCGATCGCGGCGCTCGGCTTCGGCCACAACGCGTTCGCCGCCGACACGAAAATTCCGGTCGTCGCCGCGGAGAACTTTTATGGCGACGTGGTGCGGCAACTCGGCGGCGATCGCGTCGACGTGACCAGCATCCTCAGCAATCCGGATCAAGACCCGCATCTGTTCGAAGCGAGCCCGGCCACCGCGCGCGCGTTGCAGCACGCGAGCCTCGTCGTCTACAACGGCGCCGACTACGATCCGTGGATGGTGAAGCTGCTGGCCGCATCGAAAGGCGCGCATCGCACAGTGATCGTCGCGGCCGACCTCGTCGGCAAAAAAGGCGGCGACAATCCGCACCTGTGGTACGACCCGGCGACGATGCCGAAAGTCGCGCGCGCGCTCAGCGACGCGCTCAGCGCTGCTGACCCGGCGCACAAGCCGGCGTACGATGCGAACCTCGCGAAGTTTCTCGATTCGCTGAAGCCGATCGACGCGAAGGTCGCCGAGCTGCACGGCCGCTATGCGGGCTTGCCGGTCACGGCGACGGAGCCGGTGTTCGGCTATATGTCGGACGCGATTGGCCTCGCCATGCGCAACCAGCGCTTCCAGCTCGCCGCGATGAACGACACCGAAGCGAGCGCGGCCGATATCGCCGCGTTCGAACGCGATCTGCGTGAGCGGCGCGTGCGTGTGCTGATCTATAACAGCCAGGCCACCGAGGCGCTGACCCGACGGATGCTGAAGCTCGCGCAACAATCGAAGGTACCGACGGTGAGCGTCACCGAAACCCTGCCGGCCGGCAAGACCTATCAGACGTGGATGCTGACGCAGCTCGATGCGTTCCAGAAAGCGCTCGCGGCGGGTGACACGAACGGCGCGATTGGCGCGACCAGCGCGAGCGCGAAAGGAAAGGCTCCATGATTCCGACTGGCCATCAAACGCCAGCAGGTGCGCAATCAGGCGCACCCACCGCGCGCGGCGACAGGCCCGTGCTCGAACTCGACAACGTGACGCTCGATCTGGGCGGCCGCACGATCCTGCGCGATACCAGCTTCGTCGTGAACCAGGGCGAGTTCATCGGCGTGCTCGGGCCCAACGGCGCGGGCAAGACGACGCTGATGCGCGCGGTGCTCGGCCTCGTGCCGGCCGCGGGCGGCGCGATTCGCGTGCTCGGGCGGACGGTCGAGCGCGGCAACGCGTCGATCGGCTATATGCCGCAGACGCGCAGCGCGCTCGCCGGCCGTCGCGTGCGCGGCCGCGATCTGGTCGCGATGGCCGCCGATGGTCATCGCTGGGGCTTGCCGCATGCGGATGCAAAAACGCGCGCGGACGTCGATCGGGTGCTCGAGCTCGTCGGCGGGACGACTCTGTCGAAGCGGCCACTGTCGGAGTTGTCGGGCGGCGAACGGCAGCGGCTCCTGCTCGCGCAGTGCCTGCTCGGCAATCCGAAATTGCTGCTGCTCGATGAACCGTTGATCAGTCTCGATCCGCATCACCAGAAGAGCGTCGTCGAACTGGTGCGGCGCGTGCAGCAGGAGCTCGGCATCGCGGTGCTGTTCTCCGCGCACGAACTCAATCCGCTGCTGAACTCGATCGATCGCGTGCTGTATCTCGGCAGCGGCGTCGCGGCGCTCGGCACCGTCGACGAAGTGATCACGCGGCCGGTGCTGTCGCGTCTGTACGGCTCGCCGATCGACGTGATGCGCGTGAACGGCCGCATCTTCGTGATGTCGGGCGGCGTCGAAGTCGAGAAGCACGATCACGAGCACGAACACGACGAGGACGGCGGACATACGCATTCGCACAGCCACTCACAAAGTCGCCCAAACCCGCACGACTTACGCGACGGACACACGCACGATGTTTGAATACGATTTCATGGTGAACGCATTCGCGGCCTCGGGGATCGTCGCGGTGCTGGCAGGCGTGGTCGGCTATTTTCTGGTGATGCGCGGACAGACGTTCGCGGGCCACGCGCTGTCGCACGTCGGCTTCACCGGCGCGACCGGCGCGGTGCTGATCGGCATCTCGCCTATCTGGGGGATGGTCGGCTTCACGCTCGCGGCCGGTGTGGGCATGGGCGCGCTCGGCGAGCGGCTCGCCGGCCGCGACGTCGCGATCGGCGTAATCCTTTCCTTGTCGCTCGGCTTTGGGCTGCTGTTTCTGCATTTCTTCACCGCCTACGCGACGCAGGTGACGGCGCTGCTGTTCGGCAACGTGCTCGGCGTCAATGCAGCGACGCTCGGTGTGCTCGCGGCGTTGGGCGTCGTCAGTCTGGTCGCGCTCGCGGCCATCATGCGGCCGCTACTGTTCGCGTCGCTGCAGCCGGAGCTGGCCGAAGCGAAGGGCGTGTCGCTGCGCCGCGTGTCGGTGCTGTTTCTCGCGATCGCCGCGCTGGCCGTCGCCGCTTGCACGCAGATCGTCGGCGTGCTGCTCGTGTTCACGCTGATGGTGGGGCCGGCCGCCGCCGCGCAGAACCTGAGCACGCGGCTGTCGACGGGTCTCGTGCTCGCGGCCGTGTTCGCGCTCGCGCAGGCGTGGCTCGGGCTGACGCTCGCGTTCTATACCGATTGCCCGACGAGCTTCTGGATCACCGTGCTGTCGGCGGTGGTGTATGGCGGGAGTCTGTTGAAGCGGCATTGAGCGGCGCTTACGCCGATCAAATGAAAAAACGGCGGCACATGACGTGCCGCCGTTTTTTATTTCATGCCGCGCTACCCGACGTTTTCAGCCGAGCAACACCTTCGCATGATGCGCGAGATGATCCTCGACGAACGTCGAGATGAAGTAGTAGCCGTGGTCGTAGCCTTCGTGCCGGCGAAGCGTAAGCGGTTGACCCGCGGCCTTGCACGCCGCTTCGAATACGTCGGGATTGAGCTGCGTGGGCAGGAACTGATCCGCGAGCCCCTGATCGACGAGAATCCCTTCCGCGAACTTGTGCGTCGCGTGCGAAACCAGCTCGCTCGCGTCGTACTGCTTCCACGCTTCACGGTTCTCGCCGAGATAACCGCTAAACGCCTTCTCGCCCCACGGACAACGCATCGGCGCCGCGATCGGCGCGAACGCCGACACCGACCGATAAATGTCTGGATTGCGCAGCGCGAGCATCAGCGCGCCGTGCCCGCCCATCGAATGACCGAAGATGCCGAGACGCGCGCGATCGATCGGCAGGTTCGCCAGCGCCGTTTCGCGCAGCTCGTCGCGCACGTACGAGTCCATGCGGTAGTTCCGCGCCCACGGCTCCTCGGTCGCGTCGACATAAAAGCCCGCGCCGACGCCGAAGTCCCACGCATCGCTCTCGCCTGGCACGCCCGCGCCGCGAGGGCTCGTATCCGGCGCGATCAGCGCGATGCCGTGCCGGGCCGCGAAGCGCTGCGCGCCGGCCTTGATCGCGAACGTCTCTTCGGTGCAGGTCAGCCCCGCGAGGTAGAACAGCGCGGGCACCTTCGCATTGCCCCGCAACGCCTGCGGCGGCAGATAGACCGAGAAGCGCATCGGCAGACCGATGGTGCGCGACTCGTGCCGGTAAAAGCGCTGCTCGCCGCCGTGGCAGGCGTGCGACGATAGTAGTTCGAGCATCGCGACGCTCCTCGCTTAGTAGAGCACGACCGAGCGGATCGACTCGCCCTTCTTCATCAGCTCGAAGCCCTCGTTGATGCGCTCGAGCGGCAGACGGTGCGTGATCAGATCGTCGATATTGATCTTGCCTTCCATGTACCAGTCGACGATCTTCGGCACATCGGTGCGGCCGCGCGCGCCGCCGAACGCCGAGCCCTTCCACTCGCGGCCCGTCACGAGCTGGAACGGCCGCGTGCTGATCTCTTCGCCCGCCGCCGCGACGCCGATGATGAACGACTGGCCCCAGCCCTTGTGCGTGCATTCGAGCGCCTGGCGCATCACCTTCACGTTGCCGATGCATTCGAACGAGTAGTCGGCGCCGCCGTCGGTCAGCTGCACGATGTGATCGACGACGTTCTCGACTTCGTTCGGGTTGATGAAGTGCGTCATGCCGAACTTCTTCGCGAGCTCGACGCGGCCCGGGTTGAGATCGACACCGATGATCTTGTCCGCGCCGACCATCTTCGCGCCTTGAATCACGTTCAGCCCGATACCGCCGAGCCCGAACACCACCACGTTGGCCCCCGCCTCGACCTTCGCCGAATACACGACCGCGCCGACGCCGGTCGTCACACCGCAGCCGATGTAGCAGATCTTGTCGAACGGCGCGTCTTCACGCACTTTCGCGACCGCGATCTCCGGCACGACGATGTAGTTCGAGAACGTCGAAGTCCCCATGTAGTGAAACAGCGGCTTGCCATCGAGCGAGAAGCGCGAGGTCGCGTCGGGCATCAGACCTTTGCCCTGCGTCGCGCGGATCGCCTGGCAGAGATTCGTTTTGCGCGACAGACAGAACTTGCACTGACGGCATTCGGGCGTGTAGAGCGGAATCACGTGATCGCCCTTCTTCAGCGTGCCGACGCCCGGCCCGACATCGACGATCACGCCCGCGCCTTCGTGGCCGAGAATCGCCGGGAAGATGCCTTCGGGATCGGCGCCCGACAGCGTGTAGTAGTCGGTGTGGCAGATGCCCGTCGCCTTCACTTCGATCAGGACTTCACCGGCGCGCGGACCTTCGAGATCGACTTCCTCGATCGTCAACGGGGCGCCGGCTTTCCATGCGATTGCTGCTTTGGTCTTCATCGTCAATGCTCCTGTGAGTCCGTGAATGCGAAATGGCATCGCGTGCCGGCGACTACGTGGCGCGCGAAAAGCGTCATGGTATTGCATAGTGCGCGAAGGCTGCGTCGCCGATGGCTGCGCTCGGCACCGTGTTCAACGCCGTCGCTGTCACTGCGCTTCGCACGGCGCGCTACCACCAAACCACGGCTCGACCCGGCCATACAGATCGATGAAGCGCGCATAGCGTTCAGCAAGCGCCGCATCGCCGCGTGGACCCGCGACGCGCGTCGCGCCCGGCGCGAGCGCGGCGAGATCGCGCGTCTGCCAGTGGCCGCACGCGAGACCGCCGAGGATCGCCGCGCCGCGCGGCGCCGCGTTCGGGCAATCGACCGGCATGCAGGTCGACGTCGAGCGCATCGGCGAGCAGTTGTCGCCAGCGCGCATCGACGGAGCCGCCGCCCGCGAGCTTGAGCGCCGTTACCGGCGCGCCGCTCGCGCGAATCGCGTCGAGCCCCGCGCGCAACGAGAACGCGACGCCCTCGAACGCAGCAAGCATCATCGCGCCGCGCGTATGCTCGAGCGACAAACCGAGCCAGCCGCCGCGCGCCTGCGGGTTCAGCCACGGCGTGCGCTCGCCGGTCAGGTACGGCAGGAAGCTCAGCGTCGACGCCACTTCAGCGGCGGCATGAGCGCCTGCATCAGCCGCATCGTCAAAGGCCTCTCGGTAAGCCTCCGCCCACCCAAACGACAGCCACCCGCGCACCCGCTCCAGCGCGATGCCGACGTTCTGCATCGCCGCCATCCGATACCAGTGATCGCTCGCCGCGCGATAGCGATGCAAGCCCTTCAACGGCGCAGGCTCGTCGTTCGCGAGCACGACGATCTGTCCGCCGGTGCCGGTCGTCAGCAGCGCGTCGCCGTCACGCACGAGTCCGCTGCCGAGCGCCGCGCACGGCGTATCCGCGGCGCCGGTTGCGAGCGCGATACCGGCGCGCAAGCCGAGTGCCTGTGCGGCCTGCGGCGACAGCGCGCCCGCCGCCGCATACGACGGCGCCACAGGCGCGAACCACTCAGACGGAATCTCGAGGCGTTGCAGCAGCGCCGTGTCCCACGCGCCGGCGGGATCGGCGAGCGCGGTCGCGCACGCGTCGGACGCATCGGTCACGCACGCGCCGCCGAGCGCGACGCGCAGCCAGTCCTTCGGCTGCAGCGCCCAGCGCGTGCGGCGCGCGGCATCCGGTTCTTGCAGCACGAGCCAGCGCAGCAGCGGTCCGGCCATGCCGGGCGCGACCGGATTCGGTTGCGGCTCGGGCCACGCGTCGAGCATGGCGAGCGCGCGAGAATCGGGCCACAGCATGGCGCGCCGCACCGCTGCGCCGTTTGCATCGAGCAGCACGACGCCGTGCATCTGGCCAGAGAAGCCAATCGCGCGCACGCCGTCACGCAGTTCGCGCGGCAGGCCCGCCATCGCATGGACGAGCGCGTGCCACCAGGTCTCGACGTCGATTTCGGCCCAACCCGCGTGCGGAGTTACAAGCGCATAAGCGACGCTCGATACCGCCTGCTCGCGTCCATGTTCGTCGACGATTGCCGCTTTCAGGGAGCCGGTGCCGAGGTCGATGCCGAGAAAACTCATGAGCGCAGGGACGTTGAAATGAGGTGGAGGAAGAGTCAGCGAGACTGGCGACGAAGTCGGAAAGCGAAGCTCAAAGGCGAAGCTGCACAGACGCCGCGAACGTTGAACAAACAGCTCGGATAACACGCGAAAAAAACTATTCGCGGGTTAACCCCGCCGTGCTGCGAGCGTCATCAAAACAGAACTATGCGTGAAGCGTGATACACGTCATTGATTCTCACACATATCCCCTCGCGCGACGAACCCGCGCCGCGCACGCCATGCACCGCCCGCGGCCCACACTGCATAGGGTTCTCTGGCGTCCGACGGCCGATCCGTCCCACGCGTGGCTTTAATTTGCCTTTCAAAATAGGTCTCTGCATATCGTTGCCGGGAATGCCGGAATAGCCACGTATGGTCTTGTTGCGACTTTTCGTCCCCGATACCTTGGAGTCATCCCAAAACGAGATGGTGGAGACAGACGATATGCAAGCGAACACGGTTCACCCGTGCGACGAGCGCCTACCGGCGGGCCAGTTGCTCACTCTCGGCATCCAGCACGTGCTGGTCATGTACGCTGGCGCGGTCGCGGTGCCGCTGATCATCGGCGCCGCGCTGAAGCTGCCGAAAGACCAGGTCGCCTTCCTGATCAGCGCCGATCTGTTTTCGTGCGGCATCGCTACGCTGATCCAGACGCTCGGACTGTGGATCTTCGGCATCCGTCTGCCCGTCATCATGGGCTGCACGTTCGCGGCCGTCGGCCCGATGGTCGCCATCGGCACCAATCCTTCGCTCGGCATCCTCGACATCTTCGGCTCGACGATCGCGGCCGGCGTGATCGGCATTCTGCTCGCGCCCGCGGTCGGCAAGCTGTTGCGCTTCTTCCCGCCGGTCGTGATCGGCGTCGTGATTTCGGTGATCGGCCTGTCGCTGATGGAGGTCGGCATCAACTGGGCGGCCGGCGGTGTCGGCAATCCCGACTACGGCAATCCGGTATATCTCGGCCTGTCGCTGCTCGTGCTGACGCTGATCCTGCTGATCAACAAGTTTGCGAGGGGGTTCGTCGCCAATATCTCGGTGCTGCTCGGCATCGTCGCGGGCTTCGCGATCGCGCTGATGCTCGGCCGCGTCAACCTGGACGGCGTCATGCACGCGCCGTGGGTGGGCTTCGTGATGCCGTTCCACTTCGGTCTGCCGCGCTTCGATGCGCTGTCGATCGCGACGATGGTCACCGTGATGTTCGTCACGTTCATCGAATCGACCGGCATGTTTCTCGCGGTCGGCGACATGGTCGATCGTCCGGTCGATCAGAAAACGCTGGTGCGCGGCTTGCGCGTCGACGGTCTCGGCACGCTGATCGGCGGCATCTTCAACTCGTTCCCGCATACGTCGTTCTCGCAGAACGTCGGGTTGATCGGCGTGACCGGCGTGAAGAGCCGCTTCGTCTGCGCGATGGGCGGCGTGATCCTCGTGCTGCTCGGCCTCTTCCCGAAGATGGCGCAGGTGGTCGCGTCGGTGCCGGCGTTCGTGCTCGGCGGCGCGGGCATCGTGATGTTCGGCATGGTCGCGGCGAACGGCATCAAGGTGCTGTCGCGCGTCGACTTCGTGAGGAATCAGCACAACCTCTTCATCGTCGCGGTCAGCATCGGGCTCGGCCTCGTGCCGGTCGTCTCGCCGCACTTCTTCTCGCAACTGCCGCCGGCGTTCTCGCCGCTGCTACATAGCGGGATTCTGCTCGCGTCGGTGTCGGCGGTCGCGCTGAACCTGATCTTCAACGGCGTGAAGAGCGAGAAGAAGGCGAAGAGCGAGCTTCGCCGCGCCGGGCACGATCTCGACGCCAGCGCGGGCGGCGAACCGCAGAGCAACGAGATGCTGCGGGCGGCGGATCTGCACTGAGCTTTTGATGCATCGATGATGCGGCGAGCGGCACCGAACGCCGCGAATCAACAAAAACGCCACGGCATGCCGTGGCGTTTTTGCTTTACTTCAGCGGTTCATCGAGCCGAAGCGCTTACCCTGCCGTCGCCGCCGAAGCCGCGACCGGTGCGCTCGCCGCACCGTAGTCGACCGGCGCGTCGGCGGGACGCGGCTGATCGCCGTTGTGCTCGATCCAGCCGCCGCCGAGCGCCTGGTACAGCGTGACCAGGTTCTGCAGACGTTCCATGCGCGCGGTGACCAGCGCCTGCTGAGCCACGTACAACGAGGTCTGCGCGGTCAGCACCGAAAGATAGCTGTCGATACCGTTCGTATAACGGAGGGTCGACAGATCCAGCCGGCGCTGCTCGGCCGCGACCTCCCGCTCGAGCGCCGCGATCTGCTCGTCGTACGTGCCGCGCGCGGCCAGTCCGTCCGCCACTTCGCGGAAGGCCGTCTGGATCGCCTTTTCATACGTGGCGATCTGCACGTTCTTCTCGATGTTTGCGAGATCGAGGTTGGCCATGTTCTGACCGCCCTCGAAGATCGGCAACGTGATCGACGGCGCGAAGCTCCACGCCGCCGAACCCGGTTTGAACAGCCCGCCGAGCGTCGGGCTCAGCGTGCCGGCGCTGCCGGTCAGCGTGACCTTCGGGAAGAACGCCGCGCGCGCCGCGCCGATGTTCGCGTTGGCCGCGAGCAGATTCTCCTCGGCTTCGATGATGTCGGGACGACGCGTCAGCAGATCGGACGGCAGGCCCGCCGGAATATCCGTGAGCAGGCTCTGGTCGTTCAGCGGCAGGCCGCCCGGCAGATCAGCCGGCAACGGCTCGCCGATCAGCAGCACCAGCGCGTTGTCAGCCTGGGCCCGCAAACGCGTCTGCGTCTGCAGGTCCGCGCTCGCGGTCTCGACGACCGTTTGCGCCTGACGCAGATCGAGTTCCGAACCGGTGCCGTTGTCGAACTGCAGCCTGGTGATCCGATACGACTCCTGCGCCGTCTTCAACGTGTTCTGCGTGACCTTCAGCAGATCGTCCAGTTCGAGCACCGTCATGTACTGGTTCGCCACCTGCGACACCAGCGCGATTTCCGCGGACTTGCGCGCCTGCGCGGTGCCGAGGTACGTGGCCAACGCCTGATCCTTCAGGCTCTGCACGCGCCCGAAGAAGTCGATTTCCCACGACGCGTTCAAGCCCACCGAATACGTGTTGGTAATCGTCGGGCCGTTGGGCGACGCCAGCAGATCGCGCGGCGTGCGCTGCCGGCTTTGCGAAGCCGCGGCGTCGAGCGTCGGGAACAGGCCCGCGCGCACGATACGGTACTGCGCCGCCGACGCCTGCATGTTCAGCACCGACACGCGCAGATCACGGTTGTTCTTCAGCGCGATTCCGATCAGCTGCTGTAGACGCGGATCGACGAAGAAGTCGCGCCAGCCGATGTCCGCGGCGGCCTGGCTGTTCGCGCTGCGCGCGCCCTGCGCGCCCGGCTGCTGGTCGTACACGCCGCCCGTCGGGAAAGTCGCCGTCACGGGCGCCGCGGGCCGCTGGTAATGCGGCGCCAGCGTGCAACCCGTGGCGAGCAGCGCGACCGCCACTGCAATCAAAGAGTGTTTTTGCATCTCAATGCCCATCCTTGCCCGAGCCATTGCCATCCGACCCGTCGGTCGTGCCACCCGCCGCGCCGCCTTGCGGATCGTGCGGATGGTGCTGTTCATAGTGGCGCAGCGCCTCATCCGGGTCTTCCTTCTCACCGCCGAACTTCGCGCGAATCACGACGAAGAACATCGGGATCATGAAGATCGCGAGGAAGGTCGCCGTCAACATGCCGCCAATCACGCCGGTACCGATCGCGTGCTGGCTTGCCGAGCCCGCGCCGTTACTGATCGCGAGCGGCAGCACGCCGAGAATGAACGCGAGCGAGGTCATCAGGATCGGACGCAACCGCAGACGCGCCGCTTCGAGCGCGGCTTCGATCGGTCCCATGCCTCCACTCTGCTGCAGTTCTCGCGCGAATTCCACGATCAGAATCGCGTTCTTCGCCGACAGACCCACGGTGGTCAGCAGACCCACCTGGAAGAACACGTCGTTCTCGAGCCCGCGCAGCGTCGCGGCCAGCAGTGCGCCGATCACGCCGAGCGGCACCACCATGATCACCGAGAACGGGATCGACCAGCTTTCATACAGCGCCGCGAGACACAGGAACACGACGAGAATCGAGATGCCGTACAGGATCGGCGCCTGCGAACCCGACTGACGCTCTTGCAGCGACAGGCCCGTCCACTCGTAGCCGACCCCCGCCGGCAGCTTGGTGACGATCTGTTCCATCGCCGCCATCGCCTGACCGGTCGACTTGCCCGGCCCGGCCGCACCCTGGATTTCCACCGACGAAATACCGTTGTAGCGCTCGAGCTTCGGCGAACCGAACGTCCACTCGGTGTTCGCGAAGGCCGAGAACGGCACCATCGCGCCCGCGCCGTTGCGCACGAACCAGGCATTCACGTCTTCCGGTTTCATCCGGAACGGCGCGTCGCCCTGCAGGTAGACCTTCTTGATCCGGCCGTCGGTGTCGAGGAAGTTGTTCACGTACGCCGAGGCCCACGCGATCGAGAACGTCTGGTCGATCGAGGCGAGCGACACGCCGAGCGCCGAAGCCTTCTCGTGGTCGATGCTCACCTTGAACTGCGGCGTATCGTTCAGGCCGTTCGGACGTACCTGCGCGAGCGTCGGATCTTTCGCCGCCAGACCAAGCAGCATGTTGCGCGCTTCCATCAGCTTCGCGTGACCGATACCCGCGCGGTCCTGCAGCTGGAAGTCGAAGCCCGCAGCCGTGCCGAGTTCAGGAATCGACGGCGGATTGACCGGGAACACCGTCGCGTTCTTGTAGGTGCTGAAGTGCATGTAGAGACGGCCCACCAGCGCTTGCACCTTCTGGTCCGCATGCTGGCGCTGCGCGTAGTCCTTCATCCGCACGAACACGAGACCCGCGTTCTGGCCACGACCCGCGAAGCTGAAGCCGTTAACCGTGAAGGTCGATTCGACGATCGCCTTTTCTTCGTTCAACAGGTAGTCCGACACGTCCTTCAGCGCGCGCGCGGTGGTTTCCTGCGTGGAACCCGACGGCGTTTGCACCAGCACGAACATCGTGCCCTGGTCTTCGTCAGGCAGGAACGACTTCGGCAGTCGCACGAACAGCAGCCCCACCGCGAAGATCACCACCATGTAGATGATGAGCCAGCGGCCCGAGCGCTTGATCACGTGGTGCACGCCCGAGTGATATTTGTCGCGGCTCGTGTTGAAGGTACGGTTGAACCAGCCGAAGAAACCAGTGGCTTTTTCGTGATGACCCTTCGGAATCGGCTTCAGGATCGTCGCGCACAGCGCCGGCGTCAGAATCAACGCGACGAGCACGGACAGCACCATCGCCGCGACGATCGTCAGCGAGAACTGCCGGTAGATCGCGCCGACCGAGCCGCCCGAGAAAGCCACCGGCACGAACACCGCCGACAGCACGAGCGCCACGCCGACGAGCGCGCCGGTGATCTGGTCCATCGCCTTGCGAGTTGCATCGCGAGGCGACAAGCCCTCCTCCTGCATCACCCGCTCGACGTTTTCCACCACCACGATCGCGTCGTCCACCAGCAGACCGATCGCGAGCACGAGACCGAACATCGACAGCGTGTTGATCGAGAAACCGACCACGCTCATGATCGCGAACGTACCGAGCAGCACCACCGGCACCGCGATCGTCGGGATCAGCGTGGCGCGCAGGTTCTGCAGGAACAGGTACATGACGAGGAACACCAGCACGATACCTTCGAGCAGCGTCTTGACCACTTCCTCGATCGACAGGCGCACGAACGGCGTCGTGTCGTACGGGTACTGCACGACGAGACCGTGCGGGAAGTACTTCGACAGTTCTGCGATCTTCGTGCGCACCGCCTTCGCGGTGGCGAGCGCGTTCGCGCCCGTGGCGAGCTGGATACCGAAGCCTGCCGTCGGCTGACCGTTGTACTTGGTGTCGAAGTTGTAGTTTTCGCCGCCGAGCTCGACGTGCGACACGTCGCGCAGACGCACCTGCGAGCCGTCCTGATTCACCTTCAGCAGGATATTGCCGAACTGCTCGGGGGTATTGAGCAGCGTCGCCTGCGTGATCGTGGCCTGCAGCACCTGACCCGGCACCGACGGCGTGCCGCCGAGCGAGCCGCCCGCGACCTGCACGTTCTGCGCCTGCAGCGCGGTTTCGACATCGAGCGGCGTCAGACCGAAGTTATTCAGCTTGTTCGCGTCGAGCCAGATGCGCATCGCGTACTGCGAGCCGAACAGCGTCACCGTGCCCACGCCGTCGATACGGCTGATCGGATCCTGAATGTTCGACGCGACGTAGTTCGCGAGGTCGTACTTGTTCATGCTGCCGTCGGTCGACACGAACGCCATCACCAGCAGGAAGCTGCTGCTCGACTTCGTGACCTTGGTGCCGAGCTGCTGCACCGCTTGCGGCAGCAGCGGCGTGGCGAGCTGCAGCTTGTTTTGCACCTGCACCTGCGCGATGTCAGGGTTGGTGCCGGCCGCGAACGTCAGCGTGATGGTGGCCGTGCCCGTGTCGTCCGAGGTCGACGCGAGGTACAGCAGGTGGTCCAGACCACTCATCTGCTGCTCGATCACCTGCGTAACGGTGTTTTCCACCGTCTTCGCCGAAGCACCCGGGTAGGTTGCGCTGATCTGGATGGACGGCGGCGCGATGGTCGGGTATTGCGCGATCGGCAGCGTGAACACCGACGCGAGACCCGCGAGCATCAGGATGATGGCGATCACCCATGCAAAAATCGGGCGATCAATAAAGAACTTTGCCATGAGGCGGGCTCCCTGTTATTACGCGCCCGAAGCGGCGGAGGCAGGCTGAGCCGCGGGTTGACCTGTCGGGGCGCCGTTTGCGGCGGCGTCGGAAGCCGGGTTGCCGGGCAGCTGCGCCGGCACGGGCTTGACCTGCTGGCCGGGACGCGCCTTGTCGGTGCCCTGGACGACCACGCGGTCACCCGGCTTCAGGCCGTTCGACACCACCCAGTACGAGCCGAAGGTGCCCGAGGTGACGAGCTGACGCAGCTCGACCTTGTTGTCGTTGTCGACGACGAGCGCGGTGGGCTGACCCTTCTGGTCGTGCGTGACGCCCACTTGCGGCACGATCAGCGCGTTCTGGTTGACGCCCTCGTCGATCTTCGCGCGCACGAACATGCCCGGCAGCAGCACGTGGTTCGGGTTCTTGAAGATCGCGCGCACCGTAACCGAACCGGTGCCCTGGTCGACGGTCACGTCGGTGAACTGCAGCTTGCCCTTCTCGGAATAGATGCGGCCGTCTTCCAGCACCAGCGTGACCTGCGCGGCGCCCGGGCCGGTCGTCTTGAGACGCCCTTCCTGCATGTCGCGGCGCAGCTTCAGACCATCGAGGCTCGATTGCGTGAGGTCGGCGTACACCGGGTCGAGCTGCTGAACCGTGGCCATCAGCGTGGCCGCGCTCTGCTGCACGAAGGCGCCCGGCGTGACCTGCGACACGCCGATCTGGCCGGTCACGGGCGAGGTCACGTCGGTATAACCGAGGTTGATCTGCGCGGTATCGACCGCGGCCTTGCCCGCAGCGACGTCGGCGGCGGCCTGGCCTTCGGCGGCAACCGCGTTGTCGTAGTCCTGCTTGCTGACCGCGTTCGCCGCGACCAGCACCTTGTAGCGATTGGCCTGCGCGGTGGTCGTCACCAGGTTCGCCTGCGCCTTCGCGAGTGATGCCTTCGCGTTGTTCAACGACGCGATGTACGGCGCCGGATCGATCTTGTACAGACGCTGGCCGGCCTTGACCTCACTACCCTCGGTGAACTCGCGGCGCAGCACGATGCCGTCGACCCGCGCGCGCACCTGCGCGACGAGGAAGGCACTGGTACGGCCGGGAAGTTCGGTGACGACGGGCACGGTCGTCGGCTGGAGGGTGACGACGCCGACTTCGGGCGTCTGTGGCGGCGGGGCAGATTGTTTTGGTCCGCACGCCGCCAGCAAGATGGCAGCCGTCGCGGCACTGATTAAGCGGAATGGAACCCGTTCGACGCGCATGGAGCGACCTCTGTCAAAGACTGAGTAATGAAAAAGTGCGCGCATCCCTACCCCGGGGACGACAGCGCACACAAGCGTCTCGCGACGCTCGACCGGAAGCCCATGGATGCAAACCTGCGCCTGCAGGGCACCCTGCTACGAATGCGCCATACAGGGGAATGCCGCGCAGCGCCGCCGTTTGGCGGCCGCGAAAGCGCTTTCGAAAGGCAACAGTGACGGATATTAACCGCTCGTCACGGCTTGGGCTATCCGTTCGTGGGGTGCTATTATATATACATTCACGAATGCATGTAAAAGTGCATTCATATCTTCCGAGGCTGGGGTACCGCAGATTCGCGTCGCAATTCGCTTCAGAAGTAGTCAAAGCATCATCAGACTGACTTAAAACTGTCCGCATAAACCCCAGGATCAGCGCAGGCTACACCAATATGGTCAGAAGAACCAAAGAAGAGGCGCTGGAGACGCGCAACCGGATTCTCGACGCGGCCGAACAGGTCTTCTTCGAGAAGGGTGTATCGCGCACGTCGCTGGCCGATATCGCCCAGGCCGCGGGCGTCACGCGCGGCGCCATTTATTGGCATTTCGCGCATAAGAGCGAGCTGTTCACCGAAATGTTCGACCGCGTGCTGCTGCCGCTCGACGAACTGAAGGCGGCGTCGCTCGATCCCAACGAAGTTGATCCGCTCGGGCGCCTGATTGAAATCTGCGTGGTCTGCCTGCGCGACACTGCCAACGATCCCCGCCGCCGCCGCGTGTTCGACATTCTGTTTCTGAAGTGCGAGCTGGTCGAAGATATGGGGCCGGTGATGGAACGGTATCAGACCAATATGCGCGAGGGGCTCGCGAAGATCGAGGGCGGTCTGCGCAATGCGATCTCCAAAGGCCAGATGCCCGCCGACCTCGACACGAAGCTTGCCGCGGCGATGGTCCACGCGTTCGTCGGCGGCTCGTTGCGCGACATGCTGTTTTTGCCCGACGCGACCGACTTCGGCTCGCAAGCGCAGCAGATGGTGGAAGCGATGTTCGACGGCTTGCGCCTGAGTCCGGCGTTGCGCAGGAAGGCGGCGTAGAAGGCGCGCCAGGGTGACGGATTGGAAAAGCGGGCGGTTCGGTGAACCGCCCGTTTCTGTTTTTGGACCGGACCACCGCCCCTGCGCCGGGTTCAGGCAACCGCCCGGCGCGCTCGCGCCGCCTGATTCGACGCATAGATGTTGCCGCGCTCGAGCGGCGCGCCGCTCTTTAGCGCCGCGATCCATTGATCGGTGCTCGCGACCGCCGCGAAGCGCGACTGCAGCACCACGCTGAACACGCGATGAATCTCCTC
The DNA here is from genome assembly GCF_050434105.1 of Paraburkholderia sp. 40. Classification (NCBI taxonomy): domain Bacteria; kingdom Pseudomonadati; phylum Pseudomonadota; class Betaproteobacteria; order Burkholderiales; family Burkholderiaceae; genus Paraburkholderia; species Paraburkholderia sp. 40. The sequence continues at coordinate 2,273,584 of NZ_JBNPVY010000004.1, forward strand.
CGCGCTCGCGAAGCCCGCGCTGTTTTCATACGGCACCGAGCCGGTTGCGTCGTGCAGGAACTCGACGGCGAGGCCAGCATGCACCGCGTGGTTGATCGTCGAGGCATCGCAATTGTGGGTCATGTAGCCGGTGACGCTCAGCGTATCGATCTGCCGGGCGGCGAGCCACTCGGCCAGATCGGTCCCTGCGAATGCGCTCGGCAGCGACTTCTCGACGAAATGATCATGAGCGCGCGAGCTCACGACCGTGTGCAGTTCCGCGCCCGCGCTGCCGCGCGCGAACAGCGGCGAGGTGGCGGGCGCGAGGTTCTGCACGATCACGACCGGCACGCTGGCGGCGCGCGCTGCATCGATCGCACGACCGATGTTGGCGAGCGACGTGCGCACGTCCGGAAATTCGATCGGCAGGTCGCCGCTCACGTATTCGTTCTGCACGTCGATGACGATCAGCGCACGGCGCGGCGCGGGTGTGCTCATGGCAAGGCTCCTTGTCAGAAAAAGCGGTCGATGGTGCGCGCCCAGCGCGGTGGCCGCGGCGCAACGGCAATGACGGCATTGTTGCTCCGCTGCCCGCCCGTCGACAGCGGCCCGAATGACAACCTTCGCTAGAATCGGGCCATACTTATGGCTTTCATGAGGCGCCCGGCATGACCACCTTCGCATCTTCCAACGACGTCTCCGATCAGGCGCCGCGCCACGTCGTTGCCGTCGTCGCGTTCGACCGCATCAGCCCGTTTCATCTGTCGGTGCCGTGCGTCGTGTTCGGCGAGGACCGTCGCGGCGGCGGTGTTCCCGCCTTCGACTTCCGCGTCTGCGCCGCGGAGACAGGCGCGCTCGCGACGACCGCGGGCTTTTCGATCGCGGTCACGCACGGACTCGAAGCGCTTGCCGACGCGCAGACGATCATCGTGCCGAGCTGGCGCGATCCCGCCGAAACCCCGCCCGCCGCGCTGCTCGACGCGCTGAGGGCCGCGCATGCGCGCGGCGCGCTGCTCGTCGGCCTGTGCCTCGGCGCTTTCGTGCTGGCCGCCGCGGGCATCCTCGATGGACGGCCAGCTTCGACGCACTGGGCCTGGGCCGACGACTTCGCGCGCCGCTATCCGCGCGTGCGGCTCGACGCCGACGTGCTGTACGTCGACGACGGCAACGTGCTGACCTCGGCCGGCACCGCCGCCGGCCTCGACTGCTGCCTGCACGTGCTGCGCAAGATCTGCGGCGCGCGGGTGGCGAACCACGTCGCGCGCCGGCTGGTCGTGTCGCCGCATCGCCAGGGTGGCCAGGCGCAATACGTGCAGCAGCCGATGCCGCCGAACCCGCGCGGCGATCGCCTGTCCGGCCTGCTCGACTGGGTGAGCGGCAACCTGGCCGCGCCGCATACGCTCGACACGCTCGCCGCGCGCGCGTTGATGAGCCGCCGCACCTTCACGCGGCGCTTCCGGCTCGCGACCGGCACCACCGTCGGCGCGTGGCTGCTCGCGCAGCGGCTCGCGCGTGCGCAACAGCTGCTGGAAAGCACCGACGAGTCGGTCGAAGCGATCGCGGCGAGCGCCGGATTCGGCTCGGCCGCATCGCTGCGGCAGCATTTCGCGGACGCGTTTCGCACGTCGCCGAGCGCGTGGCGGCGGGAGTTTCGCGGGGATTAGATGAAGGCGGCGGGAGCACCGCTATTTCGTAGTGCGTCACCGGGATTTCGTAGTCGCGCGGGGATGTTTGTCGCGCGTTCCATCAGGGGCTGCGCGCGACTCGCGGCCTCAATGCTCGCTGAACCAGCGCGCGACATACAACAATAGTGCGACCAGAAAGATCATCCCGGCCCACGCCCAGTACGGCACGACATGCTGACCGGGCTCTTGATGCGACCAGCTATGCGACGCGCTCGCCGCGCGCCCCGACAGCGCATGGCTGTGCTCGATTCGCGCTCGCCGCGCGATGCCGCCGAGCGTGATCGGCCGCAAAAACACGTACTGGCGACGCGGCGCCGTGCCACGCGCGCGGTTCGGCCCTTTGCCGTGCTTGGCGCGCACGACGGCGTCGAACTCGGCGAAAAAATCGTCGGCGATCTGACGCAAGGCGTTCTCGAGCTGGCGCGTCGGCAGCTCGGCGAGCGGTCCCGACGACGTCGCCCACAGTGCGTAGTCGATGCGCGTGCCGCGCTCCCGCCCCTCGTCCGCGCGCAAACGCACTTCGATCTGACCGCGCAACGCGCCGATGCCCTCGGCCAGGGCCTTGAAGTTGATGGTGCGGCGCTGCGCGTCCGCCGGGCCGGAATCCTGGCCGGCGACGTGCGCGCGCGCCTGATAATGCGCGCGCAACGGGCCGAGCGGCACGGTCATCGTCAGCGCGTATTCGCCGTGGGCGAGACGCACGAACGACTCGCAGTTGTCGAGGCTGGCACGCAACAGCGCGAGGTCCTGCAACGCGTCCCAGACCTCGGACGGCGCCAGCGGAATCCGTAACGCGTCGTTCAGTTCCATGACAACCTCCCCCGATGAACGCGCCGACTGCGGGATCAGGACGTCTGATCGATGCGGTCGACGCGCGATGCGTAAAAAGCGAGATAGCCCTTGATGCGACTGACCTGCTCGAACGGCGCCTCGTAGCACCACACCGCGTTCTCGATCACGCCATCTTCGGTGCGCAGATGGAAGTACGACGCGTCGCCCTTGAACGGGCAATGCGACGTGTGCGTCGAGCGTTCGAGCCGGGCCATGTTCACGTGCTCGCGCGGGAAATAGAACACGTCGGCGAGGCCGGTCTCCGATAGCGTCAGCGCGGCCTGGGTGTCGGCCATCGTCACGCCGCCGTGAATCACGCGCACGCGGTGACCGTTGTCGCGGATCATGATGGTATGGCCGTCCAGCCGTTCCGCAGATGTCGACGCATCGCTCATGTCCAGGCTCCGTGATGGGGTGGGTGCTGCACTGCCGGCTGTTGCCGCCGGAACGGCAAAGCCACGGGAGCTGCCCGTGGCTTCATTATCGGCCAAACTTCGGCCGATTGCGCAAGCTTGCTGCGCGGCGGCGGACGGATCGACCCGTTACTTCGCGTTCCAGATGAACGCGGATTTGACGTTGCCGTGCGCCAGCACGCTAACCGAGCGGGCTTGCTCGCTGTCGTTGTATTTCGCGTGCACCGTATAGCGGCCGGGGCTCAAGCGCACCAGCATGAACGGTCCGCGCGACGTCGTGTTCAGCACTTCGCCGTTATGGGCATCGACGATACGCACGTGCACATCCGCGAGAAACTCGGCGTTGGGTCCGGTGAAGCGCAACGTCAGTGGCCACTGGCTTTGCGCTTGTCGCAACGCCCGCGATTCGTCGAGGCCGACGCCGCCCGACACGTACGACACGTCGCCCTGCTGCTGGACTTGCGGCAGACCGCCGCCGTTGGTGTTGCCCGCGCTGGTGTTGTCGGTCGTCGAGCCACCGGTCACGCCCGCCTGCTGCGCGTACGCACCGCGCGCCGGTCCGAGCGCGAGCGCCGCGCACAGCGCGACGGCTACGATCCCTTGCTGAATGCGTTGGGTTTTCATCGGTTCGCTCTCCTTGTTGCAGTCCTTGCCCAGTCCCCGAACAGGCCCAAATCAAGGTCGAAGCAACCTGCGTGCCAACCGTCCGGTCGCGTCGACTGGACATGCGCGACCGCGGCACCAAGTCGCGTGGCGCGCTTCGCCCTATCCGCGCTGCTCGCCGTAGCACGGTGCGGACAGGCGAAAAAAAAACCGGTCCTTGCAGTAAATGCAAAGGACCGGCAATCGCTACTACAGCTCAAACTGGGGTGGGCGATCCGTTCGAACCGCCCGGATACTGGATCAGCCGAGATCTACGGGCACGAAAATCTGCGCGTTGTCCCGCTGGATCAGCAGCGCAATGCTGTTGCCTGCGCCCGAAATCATCTGCTTCAGCTGATCGATGTTGGTGACCGGACGGCCATTGACCGCGAGAATCACGTCGCCCGCCTGGATGCCGGCGCTCGCCGCCGCGCCGCCTGCCTGCTGCACGAGCAGACCGTGCGACACCGACGCGCTGCTCTTCTCTTCCGGCGTCAGCGGCCGCACCGCGACGCCGAGACGGCCTTGCAACTGGGTCTGCTGATCGGTCTTGTTCGCCGACGCAACCTTCGCGTCCGAGAACGAGCCGATCGTCACCTTCACGTCCTTGCTGGCCTTATCGCGCCACACTTTCAGCGTCGCCGAGCTGCCCGGCGCGAGACCTGCGATCTTCGCCGGCAGATCCGCCGAATCACTGACTTCGTCGCCATTCACCGACAGGATCACGTCGCCCGGCTGCAGGCCAGCCTTGGCCGCCGGCCCGTTGGCGTCGACCGAGCTGACCAGCGCGCCTTGCGGCTTCTGCATGCCGAACGAGTCGGCGAGCGTCTGGTTCAAGCCCTGTACTGCGACGCCGAGGCGGCCGCGGCTCACGTGACCGGTCTTGACGAGATCGTCTTTGACCTTGATCGCCTCGCTGATCGGGATCGCGAACGACAGGCCCTGGAAGCCGCCCGTCTGCGAGTAGATCATCGAGTTGATGCCGATCACTTCGCCTTGCAGATTAAAGAGCGGACCGCCCGAGTTGCCAGGGTTCACCGGTACATCGGTCTGGATGAACGGCGTGTAGTTCTCGTTGGGCAGCGAACGCGACTTCGCGCTGATGATGCCCGAGGTCACGGTGTTGTCGAAGCCGTACGGTGAGCCGATCGCGACGACCCACTGACCAACCTTGCTTTGGCGCGGATCGCCAATCTTCACCGTCGGCAGATCGCTCGCGTTGATCTTCAGCACGGCGACGTCGGACTGCTTGTCGGCGCCGACCACCTTCGCCTTGAACTCGCGCTTGTCGGTGAGCTTCACGGTGACGACGTTCGCGCCATCGACCACGTGCGCGTTCGTCAGAATGTAGCCGTCATTGCTGATGATGAAGCCCGAGCCGAGGCTCGCGCTCGGCTGGTCTGGCGCGTCTCCGCCATCGCCGCCCTGCATGCCGGGCACCCCGCCAAAGAACCGCTTGTAGAACTGATAGAACGGATCGTTCGGATCGATCGGCAGCTGGTTGCCATTGAGGTTGCCGCCATTACCACGCATCGCGGTTTGCTTGACCACGTGCTTCGCGCTGATGTTGACGACGGCCGGACCATAGGTCTCGACGAGACCGGAGAAATCGGGGATACCGGTTTTGGCGGCTGCTTCGGCTGGCATCATCGCGGCGGCTTCCGCCGGCGAGACGATCTGCGGTGCTGGCACGTCGCGATGGCCCGCCACATAACCGGCTGAAAGCGCAGCGGCCACAGCTACCGCAACGGCGCCGCGGGACAAGGTTTTCGCGTTCATCATGAGCTCCTGACTGGAGAAAGTGACTTTGGATGTCGAGGAGCGTAAGGGGCATCACTTAAAAGAGTCTTAAGCAGCGCCAGATCATGGGAACCTTGTCGGACCGGCCGCTACGGACCACCACGCCAGCATGAACGCCGGCGTTGGCCGAACAGTAAATCACCATGATCAGAAGCGTACGATGACCTGCAAACCACCGGCCGGCGAGTCATCGAGCGATACTTGCGCATGATGTTGGGTGGCAATCCGACGCACGATCGCGAGACCGAGGCCGCTGCCCGCCACGTCGGTGCGCGCGCGATTCGCACCCGCTTCCGCGCGATAGAACCGGTCGAACACGCGCTCGCGATCGGCGGGATCGATACCGGGGCCGCTATCGGCGATCCGCACGACCGGATGGCCGTCCTCGACACGCAGGCTGACGTCGACGCGGCCGCCACGCGGCGTGTACTTGGTCGCGTTGTCGACGAGGTTGTTGAACATCACGCGCAGCGCTTCGGCGTCGCCGGTCACGCTGGCGGCCGCGCTCGCCTCGATGCCGAGGTCGACGCCGCGATTCATCGCGAGCGGCGCGTAGGTCGCGACGCACTCCCGCAGTAGCTCGCGCAGATCGAGCATCACTGCGCCGCCGGCGCCGTCCGGCTCGGCGCGCGCGAGCGCGAGCAGTTGCTCGGCGAGGCGCGTCGCGCGCGTGACACCCGCCTGCAGATCGACGAGCGCCTCGCTGCGGGCTGTGTCGTCCTTCGCGCGCGCGACCAGTTGCGCCTGAATCTGTACCGCGGCAAGCGGCGTGCGCAATTCGTGCGCGGCATCGGCGACGAACGCCTTCTGGATATCGAGCGCGGTCGCGAGCCGCTGCAGCAGCCCGTTCAGCGCACGCACGAGCGGCCGCACTTCGAGCGGCAGGCGCTGATCAGGCAATGGATCCAGCGCTTCGGGATGACGGGTGTCGAGCGCGCTCGTCACGCGCCGCAGCGGCTGCAGCCCGCGGCCGACGATCACCCATACCGCGAGTCCGAGCAGCGGCAGCAGCACGATCAGCGGCCACAGCGTGCGCAGCGCCACATTGGCGGCGAGCCGGTTGCGCACCGACAGCGGCTGCGCGAGCTGCACGACGTTGTCGCCGACGATCGCGCCATATACGCGCCATTCGCCGCGGTCGGTGTGCTCGGTCGAAAAACCGAGTTCGGCGCGCGGCGCGAGCGGCGCACGCGGCCGCGAGTAATACATCAGCATGCCGTTGCGGTTCCAGATCTGCAGCACGATGCCCTCGTCGCCGGTATCGCGGCCGAGCACCTGCGAGAACGGTTCCGCCGGCAGCGCCGCAGCGATCTGCTCGAGCTGGTAGTCGAACAACTCGTTCGCTTCGGCGAGTGCCTGCCGGTAGATCAGCCAGCCCGCGATGCCGACGCCGAGCAGCACGAGCGCGAGCAGCCAGAACAACAGTTGCCGGCGAATCGAGCGCATCGGCTCAGGCGTCCTTCGCGATCATGTAGCCAAGCCCGCGAACGTTGCGGATCAGATCGGCGCCGAGCTTCTTGCGCAGCGCGTGGATATAGACCTCGACGGTATTGCTGCCGATCTCCTCGCCCCAGCCATACATCTTTTCCTCGAGCTGGCTCTTGGACAGCACCGCGCCGGGTCGCGCGAGCAGCGCCTCGAGCAACGCGAATTCGCGCGCGGATAGCGCGACCAGGGCGCCATCGAGCGTCACCTGGTGCGACGCGGGATCGAGGGTCAAATTGCCGTGGCGAATCGTCGAATCGCTGCGGCCGGACTGGCGCCGGATCAGCGCGCGCATCCGCGCACCGAGCTCGTCGAGATCGAAAGGTTTGACAAGGTAATCGTCAGCGCCGGCGTCGAGGCCCTTGACACGATCGGCGACCGCGTCGCGCGCGGTGACGATCAGCACCGGCAGCGCATGGCCGCGCGCACGCAGTGCGCGCAGCACCTCGAGACCGTCGCGCTTGGGCAGACCGAGGTCGAGCAACGCGAGGTCGTAAGGCTGGGCCGCCGCCGCGCGCAGCGCCGCTTCGCCGTCCTCGACCCAATCGACGGCGAAGCCTTCGCCGCGCAGCGCCTTGCGCACGCCTTCGGCGATCATCCGGTCATCTTCGACTAGCAGGATGCGCATGGTTGTCCGTTCCAAAACGTTCGATGATGCCGCATTCTAGCGCCCGCTTCCGACCCGTGCGGCGTGTGGCGCTTTTTTCACCGCAGCCTCGCGGGATGTCACTACAATGGGCGCTTTGCGTCGCGCGACGGCCGTCGGGTAGACTGCGGCGCGCTACCGCGCCGTCAAGGCGCCCAGCTTGCCGTTCCATCGTCCCTCGCACGGCGCACGCCGCTCGCCGCTCGCCGCACACCTTGAAATCCTGCTCGTCCGTTTGCCCGTTCACCCGTTCATGACGCACCCTTTTCTGTCTTCCGTCGCACGCCGTATGGCGCTGCACTCGCGCCGTATGTTCGATCGCGCAGCCTTCATGCCTAATCGCGTCGTGCCGCGCGCGGCCGTCTGGCTCTGCGCCGCCGCGCTCGGCGCAGGCACGCTGCTGCCGCTGACGGGGGAGGCACGCGTCAAGGCCACGCATCTGAGCGTCAACGTCACGACGGTACTGCCGCAGCCGGTGATGGTCGGCCTGCAGCGCGCGCACGTGCCGTTGTCGTCGATCAGCGTGGTCGTCGAAAAGGTGGGCGATCGCACGCCGATCCTCGCGCTGAACGCCGGCAAGCCGATGATGCCCGCCTCGACGATGAAGCTCGTCACCACCTACTCAGGCCTGTCGATCCTCGGTCCCGGTTACCGCTGGCGCACCAGCGCGTACGCGGACGGCCCGCTCGACGCGAGCGGCGTGCTGCACGGCAATCTGTACATCCAGGGCACCGGCGACCCGAAGCTCGTGCCCGAAGAACTGATCGACCTCGTGCAGAAGATCCACAAGGCGGGCATCAACGGTATCGACGGCGCGCTGGTGCTCGACAAGCGCTACTTCGATCCGTCGACTCGCGACCTGCCCGCGTTCGACGACGACGTGAACGCGCCGTACAACGTCGGCCCCGATCCGCTGCTGTACGCGTTCAAATCGCTGTCGTTCACGCTGACGCCATCGCCGGACGGCACGGTGGCGATCGACGTGCTGCCCGCGCTCGCGCAACTGCGCATCGACAACCAGCTGCGTGCGACGAGCGGCCCATGCCGGGGCGAGCTGCCGACGCCGACCGTCACGCCGGAGCCTGACGGCACGCTCGTCGCGTCGTTCATCGGCGACTTTCCGGTGCGCTGCGACGCGCGCACGATCAACGTCGCCGTGCTCGATCACTCGACGTTTTTCGCGCGCGGCTTCCTCGCGCTGTGGCAGCAAACCGGCGGCACATTCACCGGCGCGACCCGCGAAGGCGCAGTGCCCGCCGGCGCGAAGCTCGTCGCCAGGCACGAGGGGCCGATGCTGTCGGACATCGTTCGCGACATCAACAAGTTCAGCAACAACACGATGGCGCGCAACCTGTTCCTGACAATCGGCGCCGCCGAGGAAACGCCGCCCGCCACGCCCGCGAAAGCCGCGCACGCGGTCGAAGCTTTCCTGACGCGCGACAGCCTGAACACCGAATACCTGTCGCTCGATAACGGCTCGGGCCTGTCGCGCGACGAACACATCACCGCGCTCGCGCTCGCCGATGTTCTGCAACGCGCGAACGCGAGCCCAGTCGCGCAGGTGTTCGTCGACTCGCTGCCGATCGCCGGTGTCGACGGCACGATGCGCAACCGCCTGACCAGCCAGGGCGCGGGCGGCAACGCGCACATCAAGACCGGCACGCTGCGCGACGTGCGCGCGATCGCCGGCTACGTCGCGTCGGCCGACGGCAACAGCTATGTCGTCGTCAGCCTGATCAACGATCCGCATTCGGAAGCGGCGCGCGCCGCGCACGACGCGCTGCTCGAATGGGTGTACGAAGGCCCGTCGCAGGGCTTTACGAAGGTTTCCGCGCCCATCGAGGAAGCGCGCGGGAAGCCCAGGAAAAACCCGCGCAAGCGCGGCAGCCACTGAGTATTCCTTCTAGCGATGCCGCGCGCGGCAAGCTCCTAACCGTGTACGCTGTCGGGCAGCATGCGGCGCGCGACATCACGGGCTTGCCGCGCAGGGCGCCGGTCGTGCAGACCGCGCGACCTCACGAACGATAACGACACCACCCGCCGCGTACCGCGCGGCGGTCAGGGACCAGGAAGGGAGACAAGATGCAATTCGATGCCGAATTGCTGCTGCTCGCCATGGCGCCCGTCTTTCTTGCCTGCATCGGCTGGGAGGCGTGGCACGTGAGCCGCACGCGCCCGGCCGAGCGGCTCTACAGCTGGCGCGACACGCTGTGCAACGCCGCGCTCGCGCTGCTGCAGCAGGCCGCCGACAAGCTCGCGTGGCTCGCGATCATCCCTGTCTACGCGTTTTTCTACGAGCATTACCGCATTCATGCATGGCCGGCGACATGGCTGTCGTTCGTCGTGCTGTTCGTCGCGCAGGACCTGCTCTATTACGTGTTTCATCGCTGCAGTCATCGCGTGCGCTGGCTGTGGGCCGCCCACGTCGTGCATCACTCGTCGGAGTGGATGAATTTTTCGACCGCGTTCCGCCAGAGCCTGATGTACCCGATCGCGGGCATGTGGGTGTTCTGGATTCCGCTCGCCATTCCTGGCTTTGCTCCGAAGCAGATCGTCGCGATCGTGCTGATCAATCTCGGCTTCCAGTTCTTCGTGCACACGCAGGCGATCGGCAAGCTCGGCTGGCTCGAATACGTGTTCAATACGCCGTCGATCCATCGCGTGCATCATGCGCGCAACGAACGCTACATCGATCGCAATTACGCAGGTGTACTGGTGATCTGGGATCGTCTGCTCGGCAGCAGCCTCGACGCGGGAGCCAACGCGCATACGCATTCGGGTACGGACAACATCGTGAGCAAAGCCACCGCAGAGCTACCCGGCTTGAACTCAAACCATACGGTCGCGCTTCGGACATCGCGCAGGCCGTAGAAGATTCTGTAAGCTGTCGTCACGCCGCCAACGCGGTGGACGCCGCCTGCAACACATGGCATCAAGGGCCACACATACGAGGAGATGCAGTCAACATGAATCAAACCGCTTCGAAGAAACAGCAATGGTTGCGCGTCACGCAGATCGCAGTGGCGAGCGCAGCGTTCGCCGCGCTCGCGGCATGCGGCGGTGGCAGCGACAACAATAGTTCGAGCAGCAGCAACACGCCGCCGGGGGGCGTCACGCTGCAGGTCGTGTCATTCGGCGACAGCCTGTCGGATGTCGGCACATACATGCCGGCGGTCCAGGCGAACGTCGGCACGGGCGGCGGCCGCTTCACGACGAATCCGGGTGAGGTCTGGACGCAGAAGGTCGCCGAGTACTACGGCGGCACGCTCACCGCCGCGTACGTCGGCGGCTTCGGCATGCCGCTCACCGCGACGGGCGGCCTCGGTTACGCGCAGGGCGGCTCGCGTGTCGATCTGCAGCCGGGCGAAGGCTACGCGCCGAACAACATGGCCGCGACGACGGTGCCGGTCACGACGCAGGTCGCCGAGTATCTGGCCGGGCACAATAACAGCTTCAATTCGAACCAGCTCGTGCTGATGAACGGCGGCGCGAACGACATCTTCGTCGCGGTGCAAGCGGTCTCGGCTGCCGGTACGGCAGCGGCGACGCAGGCGCTCCTGAAAGGCGGTACCCCGGCCGACGCGCAGACGGCCGCAGCCGCCGCGTCGCAGACGGCCACGCTGGCCGCGCTGCAGGACATCACCACCGCGGCGACCACGTTCGTCGGCACGGTGCAGAAGGTCGTCGCGTCGGGCGCGACGCACGTGGTGGTGTCGGACGTGCCGGACATCGCGCAGACGCCGCAAGGTCTCGCCGCGGGCGCGCAAGGCCAGGCGCTCATCAACGCGCTCGTCAAGACCTACAACGGCGTGCTGCAGCAAGGCCTCGCGTCGAGCAAGCAGGTCATCTACGTGAGCGCGTTCGCGTGGATCGACCGGACGTTGCAGAACTATCAGTCGCTCGGTTTCACCGTGTCGAATGCGGGCACCGCGTGTAACCTGGCGTCGATGGCCCAAAGCGCGACCACGTACGCGACGAACAATCCAAGCGTGCTCGCATCCGGCCAGACGGCGGCGGACTTCGGCAGCGCGTTCGCGAAGTCGCTGTTCTGCTCGCCGCAAACCTACACGGTGGCCGGCGCGGACCAGACCTACATGTTCGCCGACCTCGTGCATCCGACCACGCATCTGCAAGCGCTGTTCGCACAGCAGGTCGAGACGCAGATCGCTGCTAGCGGGCTTGGCAAGTAACGCGGGGTTGGCCGTGGGGTTAGCGGTATTCACATGACAGCTAACCTGCATCGCTAAGGCTGGCTAGATGGCAAAAGGCCCGGCTCGTTGAACGAGCCGGGCCTTTGTCTTTTCCGGTGGCCACGCCATGCAGCGCAGCGAGCCGATTGCGTCAGTGCTGCGTTTCGAACGCCGCCGCCGCGCGCCCGAGCCGATCGTTGACCGCGATCCATTCGATCGTATCGGGCAGCTTCTCGATCAGAATCCGCGTGACGTTCGCGCGATCGAGCGCGCGCAGCAAGCCGTAGAGTTCGCGTGCATAGACGTGCGGATCTTCCGGCGCGGCGACGAAATGCACGCCGTCGACATCGGCCCAATGTCCCGCACGCGACGCGCGCGCGACCAGCGCGACGCGCTCGCCCGGCTCGCGCACCGCGAGAAGCGGCTCGAGCTCGCCGAATGGCAGCAGCACGAGCGGCGTGCGCGGCGCGTAATGCGCTTTCAACGTGCCCGACGCGCGCGGCGCGGTCGCGTCCGACCCGTCGGGCAGACGCGGCGCCTCGCCGAGCACGTCGGCGATATCCTGCGGCGTCACGCGACCGGGCCTCAGCAGCGCCGGAAAGCCGCGCGATAGATCGAGAATCGTCGACTCGATACCGACATCCGACGCGCCGCCATCGAGCACATGAATCGCGCTGCCGAACTCGTCGCGCACATGCTGCGCGGTGGTCGGGCTCACATGCCCGAAGCGGTTCGCCGACGGCGCGGCGACGCCGCCATGCCCGCCGCGCAACGCGCTGAATGCATCGAGCAACGCCTGCGCAACCGGATGCGACGGGCAGCGCAGTCCCACCGAGTCCTGCCCGCCGCTGACCGCCGCCGGAATGCGCGCAGCGCGCTTGAGGATCAGCGTGAGCGGTCCCGGCCAGAACGCGTCGATCAGGCGCTGCGCATCCGCCGGCAAATGCTCGACCCAGTAGTTCGGATCGCCATGCGGCGCGAGATGCACGATCACCGGATGATTGGCCGGCCGCCCCTTCGCCGCGTAAATGCGCGCGACCGCGTCCGGGTTCTCGGCATCGCCGCCGAGGCCGTACACGGTTTCCGTCGGAAACGCGACCAGTCCCCCCGCGTCGAGCAAGGCCGCCGCGTGCTCGATCTGCGCGGCGCTGACCGGCAATGCGTTGGTAGCGTCCTCGGCGGGTTTCAGTTGATCCGGCATGGCGCGCGCGTCAGCTGGTAGCGATGTGCAGCAGCCGCGCGCAATCGCGCGCCGCGGTGCGGGCTTCTTCGAGGGTCGGCGCGGTGAAGTTCACGTGGCCCATCTTGCGGCCGCAACGCGCCTCTTCCTTGCCGTACAGATGCAGGCGCGCTGACGGCATCGCGGCGACTTCCTGCCACGGCGGCGTGACCGCCGCGCGCTTCGGACCGTCCGGAAACCACACGTCGCCGAGGATGTTCAGCATCACCGCCGGCGAATGCTGGCGCGTGTCGCCGAGCGGCATGCTGGTCATCGCGCGCACCTGCTGCTCGAACTGGCTCGTCGCGCACGCGTCGACCGTGTAGTGGCCGGAGTTATGCGGGCGCGGCGCCATTTCGTTGGCGACTAGCGAGCCGTCTTCGAGAATGAAGAATTCGACGCACAGCACGCCGACGTAGCCGAGCTTCTCGGCGATCTGCAGCGCGGCCTGTTGAGCCTGCTGCACGAGCGCCGGCGACGCGTCCGGCGCGGGGACGATGGTGTGCGACAGCACGCCGTCGCGATGGGTGTTCTGCGCGAGCGGATAGACGACCGACGCCCCGCTCGCCACGCGCGCGATCAGCGCCGACACCTCGAACTTCAGCGGCAGGCGCTTCTCGAGCACACACGGCACGCCGCCGAGCGACGCATGCGCCTCGCGCACTTCCTCGGCGTTGCGCACGCGAATCTGGCCTTTGCCGTCGTAACCCATGCGCGCCGTTTTCAGGATGCCGGGCAGCACCGCTTCGAGCTCGCCATCGCCCAGCGCCGCAAGCGCATCCGACGACTCGATCACGACGTGCGGCGCAACCGTCACACCCGACGACGCGATAAAGCGCTTCTCGGCGATCCGGTCCTGCGCGACGGCGACACAACGCCCCGCCGGGCTCACGAAGGTGGTCTTGCCGAGAAAGTCGAGGCTCGCGGACGGCACGTTCTCGAATTCGGTCGACACCGCCGCGCACAACCGCGCGAGTTCGGTCAGCGCCGCTTCGTCGTCGTAGGCCGCGCGCAGGTGGCGGTCGGCGACCGCGCCGGCCGGGCTGGTTTCGTCCGGATCGAGCACGGCGACGCGATAGCCCATCGCCTGGGCGGCGAAACAGAACATGCGGCCGAGCTGGCCGCCACCGACCATGCCAAGCCATGCGCCGGGCAGAATCGGTGAAATCGGTATGTTGTCAGGGTTCATCTTGGTGGTCGGTCGCGGCCGGATACGCGTCGCGCTCGCACCGCGAGCGGCGGGCATCCGGCCGGGGGTCGGACAGGAGACGTCTTATAAAACAACCAGCGCGCTTACAGCGCCGGCAATACCATCGCGTGAGCCACTTCGTTCTGGCGCACACGGAATGCAGCGAGCTTGTCCGCGTATTCGGGGCTGGTGCCGGAGAGCAGGGACACCGCAAACAGCGCCGCGTTCGCGGCACCCGCCTCGCCGATCGCAAACGTCGCGACCGGCACACCCTTGGGCATCTGCACGATCGAATGCAGCGAATCGACGCCCTTCAGATACTTGCTCGCGACCGGCACGCCGAGCACCGGCACCGTGGTCTTCGCGGCCAGCATGCCCGGCAGATGCGCGGCGCCGCCCGCACCCGCGATGATCGCGCGAATGCCGCGCTCGCGTGCGCTTTCAGCATAGGCGAACATTTCGTCGGGCATGCGGTGCGCGGACACGACCTTCGCTTCGTACGGCACGCCGAATTCCTGCAGAATCGCGACGGCGTTTTTCATCACTTCCCAGTCGGAACTGGAGCCCATCAATACGCCGACGACCGGCGCATCATGCGTATGGGCGGTTTGTGCTTCACTCATCTTACGGCTTCCTTGTTTCCCGGCGATGCGCGCCTGACACGGCGCGCGCGATCAGATCAGTCGAGCTTGTGGCCGGTCAGGCGCTCGAGCGCTTCCTGGTACTTCTCGCCCGTTTTCGCGACCACGTCGTCCGGCAGCTTCGGCGCCGGCGGCTCTTTCTTCCACGGCTGGGTTTCGAGCCAGTCGCGCACGAACTGCTTGTCGAACGACGGCGGGTTCGTGCCGACCTGGTACTGGTCCGCCGGCCAGAAGCGCGACGAATCGGCGGTCAGCGCCTCGTCCATCAGGTACAGCTTGCCGTGGTTGTCCAGACCGAATTCGAACTTCGTGTCCGCAATGATGATGCCGCGCGTGGCCGCGTAATCAGCGGCTTCCTTATACAGACGGATCGAAATGTCGCGGATCGTGGCCGACAGTTCGGTGCCGATGCGGCGCTCCATCTCGTCATAGGTGATGTTTTCGTCGTGGTGGCCCATCTCGGCCTTTGCGGCCGGCGTGAAGATCGGCTCGGGCAGCTTCTGCGCGTTCTGCAGACCCGGCGGCAGTTGCACGCTGCAGACCGAACCGGTGGCCTGGTAATCTTTCCAGCCACTGCCGGCCAGATAGCCGCGCACCACCGCTTCGACGAGGATCGGCTCGAGACGCTTGACGACCACCGCGCGCCCCTTGACCTGCTCGACTTCGTCCGGCGCGACCACCGACTCCGGCGCGACGCCCGTCAGGTGGTTCGGCACCACGTGCTTCAGTTTCTCGAACCAGAAGTTCGCCATCGCGTTGAGCACGCGACCCTTGTTCGGAATCGGCTCGCCCATGATCACGTCGAACGCCGACAGACGGTCGGTCGTGACGATCAGCAACTGGTCGTTGCCCACCGCATAGTTGTCGCGGACTTTGCCGCGGCCGAGCAGCGGCAGCGAGCGGAGCGTGGATTCGTAGAGGGTAGACATCGTCGTGGTTCGCTAAAAGTGGTGCAAAAAATGTGACCGGAACAAAAGGGAAACGCCGTTCCCCCGATGATGCGGGAACGGCGATCGGACGACAACCTGGCCAAACGGCCAGGCGCGGAGCCAAAACTACAGCTTAACGGACGACTTGCGCGAGCTCGCCCGACTTGTACTTCTCCGCAATTTTATCAAGCGAAACCGGCTTGATCTTGCCAGCCTGGCCTTCGCAGCCGAATTGTGTGTAACGGTCGATACAGATCTTCATCGCCGCTTCGCGCGCCGGCTTCAGGTAATCGCGCGGATCGAACTTGCCCGGGTTGGTCGCCATGTAGCGACGGATCGCGCCCGTGATCGCCAGACGCAGGTCGGTATCGATGTTGACCTTGCGCACGCCGTGACGGATGCCTTCCTGGATTTCTTCGACCGGCACGCCGTAGGTTTCCTTCATGTCGCCGCCGAATTCGCGGATTTCCGCGAGCAGCTCCTGCGGCACCGACGACGAGCCGTGCATCACGAGGTGCGTGTTCGGAATGCGCTGATGGATTTCCTTGATGCGCTGGATCGACAGAATATCGCCCGTCGGCTTCTTGCTGAACTTGTAGGCGCCGTGCGAGGTGCCGATCGCGATGGCCAGCGCATCGCACTGGGTCAGCTTCACGAAGTCGGCGGCCTGCTCCGGATCGGTCAGCAGTTGTTCACGCGTCATCGTGCCTTCGGCGCCGTGGCCGTCTTCCTTGTCGCCCTTCATCGTTTCGAGCGAACCGAGCACGCCCAGCTCCGCTTCCACGGTGACGCCGATCGAGTGCGCCGCCTCAACGACCTTGCGCGACACTTCGACGTTGTACTCGTACGATGCGACCGTCTTGCCGTCGGCTTCGAGCGAACCGTCCATCATCACGCTGGTGAAGCCGCTGCGAATCGCCGCCATGCACACCGCCGGCGACTGACCGTGGTCCTGGTGCATCACGACCGGAATGTGCGGATACGACTCGACCGCCGCTTCGATCAGATGACGCAGGAACGGCTCGCCCGCGTACTTACGCGCACCGGCCGACGCCTGCATGATGACCGGGGCGTTGACCTTGTCGGCCGCGGCCATGATCGCCTGCACCTGCTCCAGGTTGTTCACGTTGAATGCCGGAAGGCCATAGCCGTTTTCCGCGGCATGGTCCAGCAGTTGACGCATTGATACGAGAGGCATGCTGAAACTCCTTAGATTGAAACGAATTCTTTTGCCGTCGGCATCTTTTGCGGCGATTTTATCGCGAAGCAGGGGGCGTTCCCGCGATGACACCGGCGCTTTGGTGCGCCGTCGCACATGGACCGTGCGGGTTTCGCCGCCCTGCTTCGCACAATCGAGCCTGTGCCGATCGAGCAGTCCTGCCTGATCAGTACGGTTCACCGACCCGCACGATCTTCAACGTGTTGGTGCCGCCCGCCTGACCCATCGGCTCGCCGACCGTCAGCACGACCATGTCGCCGTGCGACGCGTAGCCCTTGCCGACCACCGTTTCGAGCGCCTGCTGCAGCGCCGTGTCGCGGTCGGTGTTGGTGTCCAGATGCAGCGACGTCACGTTGCGGTACAGCGCCATCGCCCGTTCGCTGCCGACGCGCGGCGTCAGCGCGAAGATCGGCACATGGGTCCAGTGACGCGACATCCACAGCGCGGTCGAGCCCGATTCGGTCAGCGCGACGATGGCCTTGGCGCCAAGGTGATAGGCGGTGAACAGCGCGCCCATCGCGATCGACTGGTCGATCCGCGTGAACGTGCGGTCGAGGAAGTCCTTGTCGAGCTCCGACTGCTCGGACTTTTCCGCTTCGACGCAAATCGCGGCCATCGTCTCGATGGTCTGCACCGGGTACTTGCCCGCCGCCGATTCCGCCGACAGCATCACCGCGTCCGTGCCGTCGAGCACCGCGTTGGCGACGTCCGACACTTCCGCGCGGGTCGGTACCGGCGCGTGGATCATCGACTCCATCATCTGCGTCGCGGTGATCACGAACTTGTTCGATTCGCGCGCCATCCGGATCATGCGCTTTTGTAGCGCCGGCACCGCGGCATTGCCCACTTCCACGGCCAGATCGCCACGCGCGACCATGATGCCGTCCGACGCGTCGAGGATGCCTTGTAGCGCCGGAATCGCTTCCGCGCGCTCGATCTTCGCGATCATCTTCGGCTTGATGCCGTACGGCGCGCCGGCGATGTTCGCGAGCTGGCGGGCCATTTCCATGTCGGTCGCGTTTTTCGGGAACGACACCGCGACGAAATCGACGCCGAGCGACATCGCCGTGCGGATGTCCTCCATGTCTTTCGCGGTCAGCGCGGGCGCCGACAGACCGCCTCCCTGGCGATTGATGCCCTTGTTGTTCGACAGCTCGCCGCCGATCTTCACGACCGTGTGGATCTCCTGGCCGATCACGCGTTGCACGCTGAGCACGATCAGACCGTCGTTGAGCAGCAGCACGTCGCCTGGCTTCAGGTCGCGCGGCAGATCCTTGTAGTCGAGGCCGACGCGCTCGTCGTTGCCGAGCTCGCATTCCCCGTCGAGAATGAACGGATTGCCGGTGACGAGCGTCGTGCGGCCGTTCTCGAATTTGCCGACGCGGATTTTCGGGCCTTGCAGGTCGGCCATGATGGCCACTTCGCGGCCGGCCTGGCGGGCCGCCTCGCGCACGAATTCGGCGCGCTGGCGATGGTCGTCCGCGGTGCCATGTGAGAAATTGAGCCGCACCACGTCCAATCCCGCCTGAATCATTTGCAGCAGGATTTCCGGCGTGCTGGAAGCCGGACCGATAGTAGCGACAATCTTGGTGGCGCGATGCATGAGTCTCCTCGTCTGGATAGGATCGCTGGTAAGAGCGCTGCGGGGCTGCTGCGGAGTTCGCGCATCGAAAGATGCTGCCTGGGGTCGCGCGCCGGTTGTGGCCGGTGTCGCTTTGTGGAGTGATGCGGGTGATGCGGTATTCGAGACCGGCGCCTCGCGCGCCGGAGATTTGCTGTCCTGCTTGCCGGAAGGCTGTTCCGGCTGGGCCGAACCGTGTTGAGCAGATTCGACCTGCGCCGTTGGGGGCTGCTCCGCGTCGCCGGTCGGAGCATGCGCTTCAACCGGTCCCGCGGGCGCTCCGGCGGCTAGCGCCGGTTCGGTGGCCGCGGGCGCTATCGGCGCTTCGGCAGCCACGTCCTGTCCGGCCGCTGCCGACGCAGCGGCCGCGCGTGTCGCGCGCTCCCCTGCCGGCGTTGCCGCGTTACCGCGCGGCGCTTTCACGCCACGCGCCTTGGTCGACTTCGCCGCTGGGGAGCGCGTCGCCACGTTAAGCCCGCGATTCCAGAACTTCTACCGCCGGCAGCTTCTTGCCCTCGAGGAACTCGAGGAATGCGCCGCCGCCCGTCGAAATGTAGCTCACCTGGTCGTGGATGCCGTACTTGGAGATTGCCGCGAGCGTATCGCCGCCGCCTGCGATCGAGAACGCCGCCGAGCGCGCGATCGCGTCCGCGAGCGTCTTCGTGCCGTTGCCGAACTGGTCGAACTCGAACACGCCGACCGGGCCGTTCCACACGATCGTGCCGGCCTTCTCCAGTTGCGCGGCGAGCACCTTGGCCGTTTCCGGGCCGATGTCGAGGATCATGTCGTCGTCCTGCACATCGGCGACGGCCTTTACTTCTGCCTTCGCGGTCGGCGAGAACTCCTTGGCCGTGACGACGTCGGTCGGGATCGGCACCGAGGCGCCGCGGGCCTTGGCCGCGTCGATGATCGCCTTCGCTTCGTCGACGAGATCGGCTTCGGCGAGCGACTTGCCGATCTTCAGGCCGGCCGCGAGCATGAACGTATTGGCGATGCCGCCGCCGACGATCAGCTGGTCGACCTTCTCCGCGAGCGACTTCAGGATGGTCAGTTTGGTCGACACCTTGGAGCCCGCGACGATCGCCACGAGCGGACGCTTCGGTGCGCCGAGCGCCTTGCCGAGCGCTTCGAGCTCAGCGGCGAGCAGCGGACCCGCGCAGGCAACCGGCGCGTACTTCGCGATGCCGTGCGTAGTCGCTTCGGCGCGGTGGGCGGTACCGAACGCGTCGTTCACGTAGATATCGCAGAGCTTGGCCATTTTCTGCGCGAGCTCGTCGGAATCTTTCTTTTCGCCCTTGTTGACGCGGCAGTTTTCGAGCAGCACGACCGAGCCCGGCGCGACGTTCACGCCGTTTTCGACCCAATTCGCGACGAGCGGGACGTCGCGGCCGAGCAGCTCCGCGAGACGCTTCGCCACTGGTGCGAGCGAATCTTCCGGCTTGAAGTCGCCTTCGGTCGGACGGCCAAGGTGCGAGGTGACCATCACTGCGGCGCCGGCGTCGAGCGCGGCCTTGATGGCCGGCACGGAGGCGCGGATGCGGGTGTCTTCGGTGATGTTGCCTTGATCGTCCTGCGGCACGTTCAGATCGGCGCGGATGAACACGCGTTTGCCGGACAGCTTGCCTTCGGCGATCAGGTCGGAGAGACGCAATACCTTGTTCATGGGCTTGAGTATGCGAGTTGATGAGAAGGCGGTGACGGACAGCGCGCGGGGACGAGGCGCAGCGAACTCCAGCGCTTCGGCCCAACGGCTCCGCGGGATCGGGCGCCTGCGGCCGGCCGCGGCACCAGGCGCCTAGCTGCGGCGCGCTCAACCCGGAAAAAGCATTTTAACTGATCCCAACGGCCTTCTGATCCGCGACGCGGCGAATCTCGCGCATTTGATCGCAAGGCCGCAGATGCCGCGACGTAGCATTCATCGCCGCACCCCGGGCCCGGCCGTCACAGGAAGACGCGCATCAGCGTGAACACGACCATTCCGGTCACGATCGTGCCGAGCATGGTGCGCCGCCACAAAAACCAGCCGAGGCCGGCGAGCGTCGCGTAAAGCTCATGGTTGGAAGGCGCGAACGACAGCCCATCGGACGTCGTCAGCACGTCGGGCACCACCACCGCGGCGAGCGCGGCGGCCGGCGCGTAGCGCAGCATCTTCTGCACGCGCGCCGGCAGTACCGTGCGCTCGCCGCCGATCAGGAACATCGCGCGCGTGAGCGCGGTGACGAAGGTCATGCCGAAAATGGCGAGCCAGATTTGCGTGGAGGTCATCGGGAGTCTCCGGCGCGATCGTTCACGCCACGAATGCGGCGCAGGTCGGCGCGCTCGATCATCAGGTCGGCCGCACTGCCGGCCGCGATCGCCGCGATCACCGCGAGCGGCAACGCCAGCCGGTACGGCAAATCGAGCGCGAGCAGCGACACAATGCCGGCCACGCTGACCGCGACCAGCGTCGAGCGGGTGGCGATCGCCGACACCATCACCGGCAGCAGCGCGAGCGTGCCGGCCAGCGCGAGCCCCCAGTTGTCCGGAATCAGGCTCGCGAGCAGGATGCCGATGATCGACGACACCTGCCACGACAGCCAGCTCGATACCGCCATGCCCCAGAAGTACGCCTCCTTGCCCGGCACGTAGCCGGTCGGAAAGCTCTTCTTGACGAATAGCAGATAGATCACGTCGCCGTTGAAATAGCCGAGCACGATGCGCCGCCACATCGACAGATACGAGAAGTGCGGCGCGAGGCCGGCGCTGAAGATCACGAAGCGGGTGTTGACCATCGCCGCGGTCAGCAGCACCGTCCACACCGGCAGCTTCGCCGCGAGGAGCGGCAACACCGCCAGCTGCGACGATCCGGCGTAGCACAGCAGCGACATCGTGAGCGCCTGCGGCAGCGTCAGCACGGACTTGCTCATCGCGATGCCGGTCACGAGGCCCCAGGAAAAAATCGCCATCAGCGTGGGGGCATAGGCGCGCGCGCCTTCACGAAAAGCGCGGCGATCGGTGTCGGACAGTCGAGCGAGCATCGGGCGAAGGGTGCGGGCGCAGGAAACGCCGTCAAGAAGGCCAGGTCGGCGCCAGCTTGCGAGACGACCCGCTGGCGCATCCGGATTTGATTTATGCGTGCGCTGGATTATAGCGTCCGGGGTGCGCCCAAATGCCCGTGGTGTGTGCAAAAGACGCTAAAATAGCGCTCCCGGCTATGTCCTGCGCTCATGGCCGCATCTCATAACGCACCTGCTGGAGAACCGTATGTCAATGGCCGACCGCGACGGCAAGATCTGGATGGATGGCGAGCTCATCGAGTGGCGTGATGCCAAAATCCACGTGCTCACCCACACGCTGCACTACGGCATGGGCGTGTTCGAGGGCGTGCGCGCTTACAAGACGGCCGACGGCGCCACCGCGATTTTCCGCCTGCAGGAGCACACCAAGCGCCTGCTGAACTCGGCGAAGATCTTCCAGATGGCCGTGCCCTTCGACCATGAAACGCTCGCCGCCGCGCAGCGCGAAGTGGTCCGCGAGAACAAGCTCGATTCGTGCTATCTGCGCCCGATCATCTGGGTCGGCTCGGAAAAGCTCGGCGTGTCGGCCAAGGGCAACACGATTCACGTCGCGATCGCCGCGTGGCCGTGGGGCGCATACCTTGGCGAAGACGGCATCACCAAGGGCATCCGCGTAAAGACGTCGTCGTTCACGCGCCATCACGTGAACGTGTCGATGGTGCGCGCGAAGGCGTCGGGCTGGTACGTGAACTCGATCCTCGCGAACCAGGAAGCGATCGCCGACGGCTACGACGAAGCGCTGTTGCTCGACGTCGACGGCTACGTGTCGGAAGGCTCGGGCGAGAACTTCTTCCTCGTCAACAACGGCAAGCTGTACACGCCTGATCTGTCGTCGTGCCTCGACGGCATCACGCGCGACACCGTCATCACGCTCGCGCGCGACATGGACCTGCAGGTGATCGAAAAGCGCATCACGCGCGACGAAGTCTATACCTGCGACGAAGCGTTCTTCACCGGCACGGCGGCCGAAGTCACGCCGATCCGCGAGCTCGACAACCGCACGATCGGCGCTGGCGCGCGCGGCCCGATCACCGAAAAGCTGCAGTCGGCTTTCTTCGACGTCGTGAACGGCAGGAGCGCGAAATACGCGCACTGGCTCACGAAGATCTGAGCGACGTTTCGAGATACCCCGCGCGGCCCAACGGCGGCGCACTGCAAGCACCCCGCATACAACGAGAAAGTCTCATGAGCGAAATCAAGGAAATGCCGCTGGTCGAACTGTCGGCAAAAGATCTGCCGGCGTATTGTCCGAACCCGGCTATGCCGCGCTGGAGCGCGCATCCGCGCGTCTTCATCGACGTATCGCACGGCGAAGCGCGTTGCCCGTATTGCAGCACGCGTTACAAGCTGCGCGACGGCGAAGTGATCAAGGGCCATTGATCCAACGCATCGAGCGATTCTGAGCCAGCTTGCATGGCACGAGGCGCGCGTTTTGAATCGCGCGCTCGCCGCGCCGCAGGCTCGATCGCACGACCCGTGCGGCCGCACCGCCGCCGCGCCGCCATCGCGGCGCGTGTGGCCAAACGGCATCGCGCGGTGCGGCTTTCCGCTTTCCCCATTTACCTATCCGAGTGCCGCGCACATCGCGCGCGCGGCGCTTGTTATCGACACCGGACACTCACTCTGATGCGTCGCGCGTTGGTTATCGCACCGAACTGGATCGGTGACGCATTGATGGCGCAGCCGCTGTTTGCGCGCCTCGTGAAATTGCATCCGCGCATCGTCATCGACGCGGTCGCGCCCAGCTGGGTCGCACCCGTGCTCGAACGCATGCCGGAAATCCGCGACGTCTACGCGACCGATCTCGCCCACGGCAAGCTGCAGATGCTGCGCCGCTGGCAGCTGTCGAGCGATCTGCGCGACGTCGGCTACGACGCGGCCTACGTGCTGCCGAATTCGTTCAAGTCGGCGCTGATTCCGTGGCTGGCGGGCATTCCGCTGCGCATCGGGTACACCGGCGAGAGTCGCTACGGCGTGCTGAACGTGCGTCACGCGAATCCGCGCAAGGACGCCCGCCCGCCGATGGTCGGCCACTACGCCGCCCTCGCCTATGCGCCAGGCGCCAAGGTCCCCGAAGATCTGCCGATGCCGCGCCTCGACACGGACCTGAACGAGGCCTCGCGCGTGTCGGCGCGGTTCAATCTCGATACGCGCGTGCCGCTGCTGGTGTTCTGCCCCGGCGCAGAATACGGTCCCGCGAAGCGCTGGCCGCCCGAGCACTTCGCGTCGCTCGCGCAGATGGTCGGCCAGTCGTTCCCCTACACGCAAATCGTCGCGCTCGGCTCGCCGAAAGACGCGCCGCTCGCACAGGCGATCGCCGAGAAAGCGCCGAACGTGCGCAACCTGTGCGGCCAGACCGCACTCGGCGAGGCTTGCGCGCTGATCTCGCGGGCCAACGCGGTCGTCACCAACGACTCCGGACTGATGCACGTCGCCGCCGCGCTGCGCCGCCCGCTCGTGGCCGTCTACGGTTCGACCGATCCGCGCCACACCCCGCCCTTGTCCGAGCTCGCGAAGGTACAATGGCTTCATCTCGAATGCAGCCCCTGTTTTGAGCGCGAGTGCCCACTCGGTCATCTGAACTGTCTGAAACAGCTGAGCGCGGAGCAGGTTTTCGGCGATTTGCGCGGCATGCTGCTCGCGCAGCGCTGAGCCGACTGGTACTTGCACGCAACACCGCACGCCCCGAGCGCGTCGCGTCATGTTCGCGCCTTGCGGCACGGGCAAGCTGACGCCGGGGCGATGGTCCGGCGATCTGGACCGTCCCGCAACCGCGCGCCGCGCACAAGAGACTGACAAGCCATGCCACGTTTTGCCCATATCTTCGAAGCCGCCGCCGATACCCTGAACGCCTACTATCAGGCCGTCGCCGAGGTCAATATCGACAGCTTGATGGGCTTGTGGATCGACGAGGAGTTCGTCAGCTGCATCTGCGCGGACGGCTCGCATCTGCACGGCCTCGAGAGCATCCGCAATGGCTTGCAGGTCCAGCTCGAAGCGCTGCCGGTGTCGATCGAGCCGCTCGACATCCGCGTCTACGACAGCCTCGGCACCGTCGTCTATGCGATTGCCGAAGCGCATCGTCCGGCCGACCCGACCGCCACGCCCGCGATGGTCTTCACCACCTACGTGATGGTCCATGAACGCGGCGAATGGCGCATTGCGCATATTCACGCGAGCCCGATGCCGAACGAGACCGCCAGCCAGTTCGCGACGAAGATGCGGCATGGCCAGGGCTCGCTGCACTGACGCGCGGCACCACGACAGATTCAGAATCACGTTTTCTCGCTTTTCCGCCGGTATGAGTTCGACGCCACATAAACCCGCTTCCTCCGGTACGGCCCCAGCCAAGGTGGCGGCCGCCGTCGAGGCGACCGTCGAGCTGCTGTACCGCGCGCCGCTCTGGCTGCCGAACCGGCATGTGCAGACGATCGTCCCGTCGCTGTTCGCGCGCCGCCCCGCGGTATCGTTTCGCCGTGAGCGCTGGGACACCCCGGACGGCGATTTCATCGATCTCGACTGGGTCGCGCACGATACTCCGCCCACCGACACCGCGCCGCTCTTCGTGCTGTTTCACGGCCTGGAAGGCAGTTCGTCGTCGCACTACGCGGTCGCGCTGATGGCCGCCGCGCGCGAATACGGCTGGCACGGCGTGGTGCCGCACTTTCGCAGTTGCAGCGGCCCGCTGAACCGGCTGCCGCGCTTCTACCATCTCGCCGACAGCAACGAGGTCGACTGGATCCTGCGCCGCCTGCGCGCCGCGCATCGCGGGCTGGTGGTCGCGGCGGGCGTGTCGCTCGGCGGCAACGTGCTGCTGCGCTGGCTCGGTGAGCGGCAGGCCGATGCGGCGCGGGTGGTAGCCGCCGCTGCCGCGATTTCGACACCGATCGACGTCCATGCGGGCGGCCGTGCGCTGTCGCAGGGCTTCGGCCTCGTCTACACGCGCAGCTTCCTGAAGACGCTGAAACACAAGGCCAACCAGAAGCTCGAGCAGTTCCCGGGCCTGTTCGATCGCGACGCGATGCTCGCGAGCCGCACGATGTACGAGTTCGACAACGTCGTGACCGCGCCGCTGCACGGCTTTCGCGATACCGACGACTACTGGAGAACCGCAACCACCCGCCCGCTGCTGCCGAACATTCAGGTGCCGACGCTCGTGCTCAACGCGCGCAACGACCCGTTCCTGCCGGCCGAAGCGCTGCCGTCGCGGCACGAGGTGTCGGCGGCGGTCGAGCTTTATCAGCCTGAGCACGGCGGCCATGCGGGCTTCATGACCGGGCCGTTCCCGGGCCGCATCGACTGGCTGTCGCGGCGCGTGTTCGGCTATCTGGAGCGACACGTCGATCATGGATGACATCGTCAAACAGGCGCTCGCCAAATGGCCGAACGTGCCGAGTTGCACCGGCTGGCTGATGCTCGACCGGCGCGGCAACTGGCGCATGCGCGACGAAGCGGCCCAGGCGAGCGGCGCGCCCGGCGTGCCGATCCGGCATGAGGCGCTGCTTGGCTTCATCAACCGGAACTACGAGGCCGATGAGCGCGGGCAGTGGTTTTTTCAGAACGGACCACAGCGCGTGTATGTCGAGCTCGCTTATACGCCGTGGGTGGTCAGATTGTCCGCGCACGCGGATGGAACGCTCGCGCTGCACGACCAGGGCGGCGGCGCGTTCGAGCCGGCGGCGGTGTTCGTGGATGAAGACGGCGGCATTCTGTTTGCCGATCGCGCGCAGCCAGCACGTATCGCGGTGCTGCACGATCACGACCTCGAGATCTTCTCCGATCACGCGACGCTCGCCGACGATGGCTCATTGAGCGGTGCGTTCCACTGGAGTGTTCAGCGCACCTTGCCGCTGCAAAGCGTGCGACGCGATCAGGTGGCCGCGCGGTTTGGCTTCGTTGCGAGCCCGGCGGCGCAGGTCTGACGCGCGCTCACGTCCACCCTACCCTTTCTCGTCGAGCCGCTCCTCCTTGTAGCGGCTCTCCATCTCGTGCAGGCGCGTCGACGGTCGCGAGGTCGTAATAGCCGATCGTATTCAGGTCGCGCGCGTCCTTCAGCTGCCGGATCGCCGATGGCCACGCGCCCTCCAGCGCGAACTTCTCCGCCATCGCGCGATGCTGCGTCAATGCATCGCCACTGCCCGCGCTCGCCTGCGCGAGATAGAGCCACCACGCGGGTTGATCGGGATGCGCCCGGGTCTCCTGCTTCGCGAGCGCCTGCGCGTCGGTGAAGCGATGCAGCGTCAACAGCGTGCGGATATGCATGTCGATCGCCGCGTTCGATTGCGGCCAGCGCTTCTGCGCGAGCTCGGCGAGACGCGCGGCTTCGTAGGTGTGACCGGCACTCCGTGCGATGTCGGTCGCGAGCACGTCGAGGCTCGGCGAATCGCGCTCGGGCTCGCCTTGC
Source organism: Paraburkholderia sp. 40 (assembly GCF_050434105.1). NCBI lineage: Bacteria > Pseudomonadati > Pseudomonadota > Betaproteobacteria > Burkholderiales > Burkholderiaceae > Paraburkholderia > Paraburkholderia sp. 40. Next base: position 2,300,533 of record NZ_JBNPVY010000004.1, read on the forward strand.
GCACGCGCGCCCGAGACGAACGTCGCGCGCGCGTTCGCGAGCGAGGCCGCCGCGTCGTCGTAGCGCTCGAGCAGCATCTGCCCGTAAGCGATGCCGTACCAGTTCGCCGCGACGTTCAGCGCGGTGCGGTCCTCGATTTCCGAGCGCAATCGCGAAATCTCGTCCACCTATTCGCTGCGCGAATGGTCCTGCAACAGACGCGAGCGCGCCCGCACGAAGCCGTACTCGGGATCCTGATGCGGTTGCCGGTACGGCGCGCGGCGCGCGCGGTCCTCCATGCCCGCGATCCGCTCGACGGTCAGCGGATGCGTGCGCGCATAGGCCGGAATGCCGTTTTCGTTCATCGCCGCGGGGTCGAGCCGGTGGAGGAACGTGGGCATCGCGTATGGATCGTAACCGGCGCCGGCGAGCAGCAGAAAACCGACGCCTGCCAGCACGCCGAACAGTACACCGACGCGAGCTCGGACTCCGTCTGCGTCGTCACGATCAGCCCCGTGTTCACGCCGATGAAACCGCCCGGCAGCGAAAAGGCGTTGATCTGCGCGTCGCGCACCGCGAACAGCTCGAAATCCGGACGATTACCGCCGATGTACAGCGCGCTGGCCGCTGCCGCTAGCTTGGCGGCAACCGCATTAAGATAGTCGCACACGAGCCAGTCGTCGAGATGGTCGGGGTCGCGGCGTATCTCACGCATCACGCGCTCGCCGAGCTTGCGTTCGGCCTGTGGACTCAGCGAGCCGGCGCCGCCGCTGCCGAGATCGGGCAACTGCTGCGCGACGATCGGCGCGCGCCAGTCGTTGCTGCCGGTTTTGCCGCCAGTGCCACCGCTACCGCCGCCATTGGAAATGGCAGCTTTGCGCGCCGCCGTTGGTGCCGAACACGCCGCGCGCGATGTCGGGCGGCAGGATCGGATCGCCATGCGCGTCGCTCGGGCCGCTCACGAGCGGCGCCTCGGACGATGACGTTCCCGGCACGGTGGCTGCCCCGCCCGTCGATTGCGCGAGCGCGCCCGGCGGCATCGCGAGCGCGATGGATAGCGACGCAGCGAGGAATCGTTTTGGATGCAACGCGAAGCCGGTCTGACGAAGTCGAAAAACGCCGCCTGTGGCCCGGACTAAGATAACGGGCAAGGGCGTCGCAGGACGCGTACGAGGCAAAACTCAGAGCACGACACAGCGCAAATGTAATCAGTCGCCGCGACGATTCGAGGCCGCGCCGCACTGCTATGATAGGCGCCCTCTGAAGGAGTCAACCATGCCTGAACTCACTCATTTCGATGCGGCCGGTGACGCGCATATGGTGGACGTCGGCGGCAAGCAGGAGACCAGGCGCATCGCGATCGCGCGTGGCTCGATCCGCATGCTGCCCGACACGTTCGCGCTGATCCGCGACGGCAACGCCAAAAAGGGCGACGTGATCGGCATCGCGCGGATCGCGGCGATCCAGGCCTCGAAGCGCACCGCCGATCTGATTCCGCTCTGTCATCCGCTCGCGCTGACACGCGTGAAGGCCGATTTCGAACTCGACGAGCAGATGCCCGGCGTGCATTGCACGGTCCAGGTCGAGACGTTTGGACGCACGGGCGTCGAAATGGAGGCGCTTACCGCCGTGCAGATCGGGCTGCTGACCGTGTACGACATGTGCAAGGCGGTGGATCGCGGGATGACCATCACCGATGTGAAGGTGATGGAAAAGCATGGCGGGAAATCGGGGGATTGGGTGGCGCAAGCTTGACGTGCGGTTCGACAACTATCCGGATAGCAACATGACCATCGACGAACTGCTCGAGCAGCTACTGGCGTTTCGCGACGCGCGCGACTGGCGGCAGTTTCACACGTTGCGCAACCTGATCGTTTCCACCGGCATCGAAGCCGGCGAGCTGTTGGAGACGATTCAGTGGAAGACCGATGCGCAGATCGACGCGCTGCTCGGCGATCCCGCGCAATCGACGAATCTCAGGCACGAGTGCGCCGACGTGTTCATGTATCTGCTGCTGGTCGCCCATACCGCCGGCTTCGATCTCGTCGACGCGGCAGCGGAAAAACTGAAGCTGAACGAAGCGCGCTACCCCGTCGACAAGGCGAAAGGCACGGCCGCGAAGTATTCCGAGCTTTGAACTATGAAGGGAGGAAGCCGCGGCACCAGCACGCCTAAGCTTCCGCGGTCCGATCAATCGTCGTCGCTGTCGTCTTCCGGCGTCGCATCGGCCGCCGGTGTGCCGTAGCGCTTCACCAACTGCTGCTTGAAGCCCGCGAGCGACTTCTGCTCGTCGACGAGCTGGTAGAGGTAGCCGAGCTGCGCCGGCCAGTCTTTCAATTCCTCGGCGAAGATCCGCAAGCGTTCGACCGTATCGAGCGCCGCCGCGGTATCGCCGGTCAGCGCCTGCAGCACCGCGTAGCGACGCAGCACCGTCTCGCCCGGCAACAGCGCGATCGCCTGCTTGTGCATCGCGAGCTTGCGCTGCAGGTTCAGCGGATTCATCGGCTGCAGCGTCGCGAGACCGTATTCGCCCCACGCGCCGAACATGAACGACGGATCGGCGCCGTACTGCTCGGCCGGACGCGCGCCGTAGTAGAGCACCTCGGCACGCGCATAGTCGCGATACACCGGATACAGCGCGGCGAGTCCGCCGAACACCACCACCGCGAACGCGCCGAGCGACAGATTCGCCGGCACCGCGCGCAACGGCCGCGTTTCGAGCAGGCCGAACACGAACATCGCGGGCAACAGGAAGAACATGTACTGCTGCGGATACTCGACGAGCGCATGCATCGTCAGCACGCCGATCAGCGCGATGCCGAACACGCGCGCGGCGCTTTGCGGCGCACGCACGACGCGCACGAGCCACGCGACGAGACCCACGAGCACGATCGCGAGACCGATCAGACCGGTTTTCGCGAGCAGGTCGACGAAAATGTCGTGCGAGTTGTTGGCGATTTCGACGCCGCCCAGCTGCTTGACGAGCTCGAACTGATGGCTCGGAAATTCGCCCCAGCCGACGCCGAGCAGCGGATGCTGCTTGAACATCGTCCAGCCGTATTTCATCAGCGCGAGGCGCGGCGCAATCTGGCCGGCATCCTGGAAGCGCTCGGCCGCCGACTGCCCGAGTTCTAGGTGAAAGCGCACGTTGGTCCAGCGGATCAGCGCATTGACCACGAAAAACAGCACTGCGAGCGCGATCGGCACCAGCCATTCACGGTTGCTGCGGCGCAGTTTCGGTTCGTTGCGGGTCTGCGCGAAGGCCATCCAGAAGCCGGCGACGACGATCACGCCCATCTGCAGCCATGGACCCCGCGACACGGTCAGCGCGAGGCCGACCGAGAAAATCGTCGACACGAGCAGCCAGATGGGCACCGCGATGCGGCGCGTCTGCACGAGGTACAGCGCGCCCGCCATCGCGAACGCGATATACGTCGCGAGGTGGTTCGCCTGCGCCATGTTGCCGAACGGCCGGCGCTCGACGGTTATGTTGTACGCGACGACGAGCGGAGCCACGCGCGTCTCGAGGTGAAACAGCTGGATCACCTGACTGAACACCGCGAACAGACCGCCGACGATCAACGCCCCCGCCGCCCAGCGCAACGCGGTCTCGTCGAGCTTCACGCGCGTGAAGCCGTAGCCCACATGCACGGCCATCCACGCAGCGAGCAGGAAGCCCGCGCCGAGCCAGTTCATCGATGGCTCCGCGACCGGCAGCACCAGCGTCTGCACGACCAGCACGAGGCCGAACAGCAAGGGTACGAGCGCGACCGTGGGCGACGCGAAGCTCACGCGCGGCCGGGTGGTCGCGACCAGCAGCACGACGGCCGCCCCGGTCAGCAGAAACAGCGCGAGCGTGGTGAATTCGGCGTAGAAGGTTGGGATCGGATACGTATGGTTGGCAACCGCGTAGGGCAGGATCAACGCAAGAGCCAGCAGTACGAGAGACAGGTAGCGCGCGAAAGGGGTGGGCATCGAATCAACGGTGGGCGTCAGCAACCGGCGCACTATACAAAAATTTCGTTGCACTGTGCGCCGGTCCGGCCGAAATAGGCTGAAAATCAGCCCTTTGCGTTGTGGCTTCGACTCATCCAGTCAGCGCTCGGCTGCTGTCTCGTTCACTCACTCATTTGCCCCTTATGAACGGCATTCGGGCGGCGCCAGATTCGCGGCGAGCGTCGGCGCCTCGCCTGGCATCGGCCCCGAACCCGGCGCCGGCAACGACGACGCGCTCTTGCCGCTCGCAAAGCATTCCCACGTCAGCGCGCCGGTCTGCACCGCGTCCTTGCTCAACGCGACGCGCGCGCTCGGCGCATCGACGTTGTCCGGGACCGACGGCACCAGCGTCATGGTGTTTGCGCCGGCCTGCGCGACACGCGTCGAGTACGTGATCGTGATCTGACCAGTGTCGTCGTCGATCTGGATGGACTCGACGTTGCGGGTGGCGGGCGGCGACGCATAACCGCCGCTGAACGCGTTGCCGCTCGCGGCGTTTTCGGCCACCGCGAGCCGCGCCGACGCCGCGAGCGACAAGCCCTCGCCGACCCGGCTGCGCGCCAGATAGTCCTGATACGCGGGAATCGCGTAGGCCGCGATCACGCCGACGATCGCGAGTACGATCATCAACTCGATCAGCGTGAAGCCGACGCCGCAGCGGCGGCAGATGCGCGCGAACCAGCTCGCGCGCCAGCGTGCGCGGCGCGACCTACGCGAGGATTGCGTCGATTGAGAGTAAGGGGAATATGGCAGGGTAACGATCATCGGCAGACTCCTGATACGAGAAACGCCTGGCCCGTGGATCGGGAACAGGCGTTTTAATCGTAGCGAGCGAAACTCGCGCGTCACAGTCAGCCGGATGGCCAGGCTTGCATTCGGACGGCATCACGAATCAGACAGCGATGCACCGTCAGCGCCATGCTCACACCGCCGCGCGTTTCGCGTTACGGCGCTTCAACAGATAACCGACGATCACGACGAACAGCGCGCCCGCGATGCTCATCCCGTATTCGGCGACTGGCGTGTCGAGGATCGGCCAGCGGTCGCCGGCCGGGTCGTTGACCATCAGACCACCCGCGATCCAGCCGAGCAGGCCCGCGCCGAACAGTACGATGCCGGGAAAGCGATCGAGCAGCTTCAGAATCAGCTGGCTGCCCCACACGATCAGCGGAATGCTCACGACGAGGCCAAAGATCACCAAAGCCAACCGGTGCTCGTGCTCGGCGGCTTCGGCGGCGCCCGCGATCGCGATCACGTTGTCGACGCTCATCACCGCATCCGCGATGATGATCGTCTTCACCGCCGAGATCAGCTTGTCGGCCGGCTCCACGTTGTCGTGAGCGTCGTGCGCCGGCGCGAGCAGGCGCACGCCGATCCACAGCAGCAGCAAGCCGCCCGCGAACTTCAGGAACGGCGCGTCGAGCAGCACGACCGCGAACGCGATCAGCACGACGCGCAGCGCGATCGCGCCGGCGGTCCCCCACACGATCCCACGCATGCGCTGCGACCGCGGCAGGTTGCGGCAGGCGAGCGCGATCACGACCGCGTTGTCGCCGCCGAGCAGAACGTCGATGACGATGATCTGAAAGACCGAGCCCCAATGGAGGGTCGTGAAGAATTCGAGCATGGAAAAAAGCATAAGAAAAAATCGACCGCGCGGACAGAACCGCGGCGCAAGCGCGGACGAAAAAAAGCGGGGGAGTCTGCACTCCCCCGCTTTTCGGGACCGCCCGCTCACGAAAGGAGTTCGTAAGCGTATCAAAATCGCGCGCCAACGGCACGCGAATTCGATTTACAGCATCGCCTTCAGAAGACGCGCCATTTCCGACGGGTTCTTCGTGACCTTGATACCGCACGCGTCCATGATTTCCAGCTTTGCTTCAGCGGTGTCCGCGCCGCCCGAGATCAGCGCGCCGGCGTGGCCCATGCGCTTGCCCGGAGGCGCCGTGACGCCAGCAATGAAGCCGACGACCGGCTTCTTCATGTTGCCCTTGATCCACTCAGCGGCGTTCGCCTCGTCCGGACCGCCGATTTCGCCGATCATGATGACGGCGTCCGTATCCGGATCGTCGTTGAACATCTTCATCACGTCGATGTGCTTCAGACCGTTGATCGGGTCGCCGCCGATGCCGACTGCCGACGACTGGCCGAGGCCGATCGAGGTCAGCTGGCCGACTGCTTCATACGTCAGCGTGCCCGAACGCGACACGACGCCGATGCGGCCCTTGCGATGGATGTGACCCGGCATGATGCCGATCTTCAGCTCGTCCGGCGTGATCGTGCCCGGGCAGTTCGGTCCGAGCAGCAGCGTCTTGCGGTTTTCGCGACGCATACGGTCCTTGATCTCGATCATGTCGCGCACGGGAATGCCTTCCGTGATACAGATTGCGAGATCCAGGTCGGCTTCGACTGCTTCCCAGATGGCGGCGGCAGCGCCTGCCGGCGGAACGTAAATCACCGACACGGTCGCGCCCGTCTCAGCCTTGGCTTCAGCGACGCTCGCGTAGATGGGGATGCCTTCGAAATCTTCGCCGGCGCGCTTCGGGTTCACGCCCGCGACGTACGCTTCGCGGCCGTTTGCGTATTCACGGCAAGCACGCGTGTGGAACTGACCGGTCTTGCCGGTGATGCCCTGCGTGATGACCTTGGTGTCTTTGTTGATCAGAATCGACATGTATTGACCTCTGTTCGTTTGGCGTCGCGCGGTAGCGCCACTCGGCGCGATGCTTCACGCCTGTGTCGCTTGCGCGCCGCCACTCGTAAACCTGGCAAATGAGCTGGTAAATGCGCCGTGGACAGCTGGCTTACGCCTTGCCCGAAGCAGCCGCGACGACCTTCTGAGCCGCCTCTTCCATGCTGTCCGCCGAGATGATCGGCAGGCCGGATTCGGCGAGCATCTTCTTGCCCAGGTCTTCGTTCGTGCCCTTCATGCGGACCACGAGCGGCACCTTCAGCGATACGGCCTTCGACGCCGCGATCACGCCTTCCGCGATCACGTCGCAGCGCATGATGCCACCGAAGATGTTGACCAGAATCGCGGTCAGGTTCGGGTTCTTCAGCATGATTTTGAACGCTTCGGTGACCTTCTCGGTCGTCGCGCCACCGCCGACGTCGAGGAAGTTCGCCGGTTCGCCGCCGAACAGCTTGATGGTGTCCATCGTTGCCATTGCGAGGCCAGCGCCGTTCACCAGACAGCCGATGTTGCCGTCGAGCGAGATGTACGCGAGGTCGAACTTCGACGCTTCGATTTCAGCCGGATCTTCTTCGTCCAGATCGCGGTACGCGACGATTTCCGGGTGACGGAACAGCGCATTCGAGTCGAAGTTGAACTTCGCGTCGAGTGCGATGACCTTGCCGTCGCCGGTCAGGATCAGCGGGTTGATTTCGGCGAGCGATGCGTCGGTTTCCCAGAATGCCTTGTACAGGCCTTGCAGGATCGCGCGAGCTTGCGGGATCGAAGCGTCGGGCACGCCGATCTTCTTCGCGAGGTCGTCTGCTTCCGGGTCCTTCAGGCCAGTCGACGGATCGACGGCAACCTTGTGGATCAGCTCAGGCGTCTTTTCCGCGACTTCTTCGACGTCCATGCCGCCTTCGCTCGACGCCATCACGACGATCTTCTGCGAAACGCGATCGATCACGAGACCGACATACAGTTCCTTCTTGATGTCGGCGCCTTCTTCGATCAGCAGGCGGTTCACCTTCTGGCCTTCCGGACCGGTCTGGTGCGTGACGAGCTGCATGCCGAGGATCTGGTTCGAGTACTCGCGAACCTGTTCCAGCGACTTGGCGACCTTGACGCCGCCGCCCTTGCCACGGCCACCCGCGTGGATCTGAGCCTTCACGACCCACACCGGGCCGCCCAGCTCTTCCGCGGCCTTGACCGCATCATCCACCGAGAAGACCGGCTTGCCGCGCGGTACCGCGACGCCGAATTTCCGCAGGATTTCCTTACCCTGGTACTCGTGAATCTTCATGCGTGATTCCCTTCAGTCTGAGAGTTGGATAGAACTTCGATTCCGTTGCCGCCGTTCAGGCCGACGCGTCGCCACATCGTTCGCGGGCCGCCGCGCCGTCCGACGAGGCCGCGCGTTCCGCCGGACGCGGTGCATGACCATACCAGCGCGGATAAAACTGTTTCACCGCCTCGCCGTCGAAACGCAGCGCGTGGCAGCGTCCCAGCTGGAATGGCGGTTTGTCGTTGGAATGCTCGCCTGTGCCGTTAGACGATTCGTCTCCCGGACCCGCGTTCGCGCCAGGCGTGCCGTCATCGGTGTTCCATACGTCGCCGGCGAACGCCTGGATCGCGGCGGTCGGCAGGATCGCGCACAGCTCGGTGAGATGCGTGCAACCGGCCGTGCCGGCCAGCAAACGGGCAGCATCGCGACGGAAGTTGTGGAACAGATTGAGCCCGATGAGGGCACGGTAGGCGGGATTGCTGGCCTGGCACAACCCTGGATAGGGCACCCAGTCGGACGACGCCTCGGCGTTGACGACATTGAGCTTGCGATCGATGGTGATGCGAAGCCAGAGTTCATGGATCGGCTGACCATTGGGCCGGACACCCGACGCAAGCGCCACATCGCGTGGCTTTTCGTCGGTCAGGCACGCTTCCACATCCCACAGGCCATCGGTTCGCTCGTAAGCTTCCGCTCTGATTGCGCGACGATGGCGCAACTGACGGGACACTGGCGGGGAAAGCGACATGCGGGAAGGAAAGGCCGGATTGGAAAACTTCTGAATTTTAGCATAACGGGTATTTGGGACAGCCCCGATTGCGCACGGCCTGGCGCCAGGTTACGGCGCGGCAATTGCCCTACCCGTCGAGACTGGCGTGTTAGTCGCCGTCCCCGATGTCGTCGATACCCTTCAGTATCTTGCCGATCGTCGCGCCGGAGAAGCCGCGCGACGCGAGAAAGCGCGCCTGCTTCGCGCGCTCGGCCGGCGTTTGCGGCAACTGGCCGAACTTCTTGCGCCAGAGCGCCTGGGCGCGCGCGAGTTCGGTTTCGCGCAATTGCGCACTCGCCTCTTCGACGAGCGCCGGATTGAGCGCGTGTTGCTTCAGTTCGCCGAGAATGCGGCTCGTGCCGAGCCGCGATGCGCGCCGATGGATCAGGCTTTCCGCGAAGCGCGAGTCGGATAGCCAGTTTTCGGCCTGCAGCGCGTCGAGCACCGTGTCGAGCGAATCGGTTTCCTCGACGTAAGGCTTCAGCTTGCGGGCGAGTTCGGCGCGGCTATATTCGCGGCGCAACAGATAGCCGAGCGCGCGCGCTTTCAGCGAACGGGCGGGGCGTTGGGATTTTCTGCTGTCGTCTTCGTCGGACCGGCCCGGCTTCTCTTCGCCGGATTGGCGGCGCGAGCGGGTGTAGGTGACTTCGGAGGGGATTGGGGAATCGAGTCCGGAGGAATCCCGGCTGGACGACGCTGCAGCGGGCGCAGACCGCGTACGCTGCGGGCCGCGGCTCGCGGCGCGGTCATGTGCGTCGAACGATTCGAACGGATCGCCGGACTCAGGCGATCCGTCCGCCGCGTCGCGCGGGCCGTCCGGATAGCGTCCGGAGTCGAAACCGGACAGCGGCCGGCCTTTGCGTATCACTTGATGCTTACTCTTCTTCGCCCGCGACTTCAGCGTCCGCGCCGGTCACGGCGTTCGCCATCGCGGTGACGCCCAGCGATTCGCGGATACGGTTCTCGATTTCCCGAGCGATGTCCGGGTTTTCGCGCAGGAATTCACGCGCGTTGTCCTTGCCCTGACCGATGCGCTCGCCGCTGTAGCTGTACCATGCGCCGGCCTTGTCGACGATCTTCGCCTGCACGCCGAGGTCGATGATTTCGCCCTGACGCGAGATGCCCTCGCCGTACAGGATGTCGAAAATCGCTTCACGGAACGGCGGCGCCACCTTGTTCTTGACGACCTTCACGCGGGTTTCGTTGCCGATCACTTCGTCGTTCTTCTTGATCGAACCGATGCGGCGAATGTCCAGACGCACCGACGCGTAGAACTTCAACGCGTTACCGCCCGTGGTGGTTTCCGGGTTGCCGAACATCACGCCGATCTTCATGCGGATCTGATTGATGAAGATCACGAGGCAGTTCGTGCGCTTGATCGTGCCGGTCAGCTTGCGCAGCGCCTGCGACATCAGACGCGCCTGCAGACCCGGCAGCGAGTCGCCCATTTCGCCTTCGATTTCCGCCTTCGGCACCAGCGCCGCGACCGAGTCGATCACGATCATGTCGATCGAGCCCGAGCGCACCAGCGCGTCGGCGATTTCGAGCGCCTGTTCGCCGGTGTCCGGCTGCGAGACCAGCAGGTCGGCGACGTTCACGCCGAGCTTGCCCGCGTATTGAATGTCCAGCGCGTGTTCCGCGTCGATGAACGCCGCGGTGCCGCCGAGCTTCTGCATTTCGGCGACGACCTGCAGCGTCAGCGTGGTTTTACCGGACGATTCCGGACCGTAGATTTCGACCACGCGGCCGCGCGGCAAACCGCCGACGCCCAGTGCGATGTCGAGGCCGAGCGATCCGGTGGAGACCACCTGGATGTCTTCGACTGCCTCACCTGCGCCGAGCCGCATGACCGACCCTTTGCCGAACTGCTTTTCGATCTGCGCGAGCGCGGCGGCGAGAGCCTTGCTCTTTTCAGCAGTCAGTCCAGCCGAGCCTTTCTTGCTTTCTTCCATGAATCGTCCTTTGCTATGATGAACGGCGTCTGAGGCAGGTGTGCACCCGTGGTTCCACTCGAATTGAGCGGAGTCTCCAGGACATCACACGAAACGCAGACACTGTATAAAAAAACAGTAGTTTTGGCAAGCGCGATTGTGATGTGAACGCGCATTTTTACTGTCGCGTCGCCCCAACTACCCACAATAATGTTCGGAGACCGCTGCGCACCGGGGCAACCCCACGGTGCCGGCAAAGCCAGGCTGGCGCATCATGCGAATTCTGATTGCCGAAGATGACAGCATACTCGCGGACGGTCTGGTTCGATCACTCCGCCAATCGGCCTATGCGGTCGATCACGTGAAAAGCGGCGTGGAAGCCGATACCGCGTTGTCAATGCAGACGTTCGACCTATTGATCCTCGATCTGGGCCTGCCCCGCATGTCCGGGCTCGAGGTGCTGCGCCGCCTGCGCGCGCGCAATTCGAACCTGCCCGTGCTGATCCTGACCGCCGCCGATAGCGTCGACGAACGCGTCAAAGGCCTCGACCTCGGCGCCGACGATTACATGGCCAAGCCCTTCGCGCTGAACGAACTCGAAGCGCGCGTGCGCGCGCTGACACGGCGCGGCGCGGGCGGCGGCCCGACCGTCGTGCGGCATGGCTCGCTGTCGTTCGATCAGGTAGGCCGCATCGCCTACGTCAACGACCAGGCGATCGATCTGTCCGCGCGCGAGCTCGGGCTGCTCGAAGTGCTGCTGCAACGGATAGGCCGGCTGGTCTCGAAAGAGCAGCTCGTCGACCATCTATGCGAATGGGGCGAGGAAGTCAGCAACAACGCGATCGAAGTCTACGTGCACCGGCTGCGCAAGAAGATCGAACCGAGCGGCGTGCGCATCATCACCGTGCGCGGGCTCGGCTACTGTCTCGAAAAAGCGGCGCCGCCGGCGAATGCGAGTGCGCCCGCCACCCCGGCCGGCTCCGAGCCGCAGACGGCACAAGCGGCACAAGCGTCCACCGCGCCGTCGTCCGCCGCGATGCCGGCGAGCCACCACTACAAATAGAGGCCCGCGATGTCCGCACGCGCTGATCGCGCCACGGCGCACGCTGCGGACCTCGACGAGGCGCGCGACGCGCGCTACGCCAATCCGTTCGCCCCGCCCGACGAAACCGAAGCCGCCGCCGAAGCGCGTCCGCGCTCGCTGTTCGGCGAAATTCTCGACTGGATGCTCGCGCCGCTGCTGCTGCTTTGGCCGATGAGCCTCGCGGTCACCTATCTGGTCGCGAAGTCGATTGCGAACGGGCCGTTCGACCGCGCGCTCGAAACCGACGCCTACGTGCTCGCGCGCCAGATCCATCCGGTCAACGGCGTCGCGGAGCTGTCGCTGCCCGAGTCGACGCGCGATTTCCTGCGCGCCGACAACGTCGACAGCGTGTTCTTTCAGGTGCTCGGCACGCGCGGCGAACTCGTGGCCGGCGAGCGTGACATGCCACTGCCGCACGAGGAGGACCGCCCGCCACCGGGCCTCGTCGAATTCCGCGACGACGTGCTGCGCGGCAACGACATCCGCGTCGCCTACACGACCGTCGAGTTTCCGCAGACGCCGGGCGCGCAGGCCGTGCTCGTGCAGGTCGCCGAAACGCTCGACAAGCGCAGCCAGCTCGCCAACGACATCATCAAGGGCGTGATCCTGCCGCAGTTCGTGATCCTGCCGCTCGCGATCCTGCTCGTGTGGTTCGGGCTGTCGCGCGGGCTCGAGCCGCTGCATGCGCTGCAGGCACATATCCGCGCGCGCCGGCCGGACGATCTGTCGCCGCTCGAAGCGCGCCGCGCGCCGCCGGAAATCGAGCCGCTCGTCACGTCGTTCAACGATCTGCTCACGCGCCTCGAACAGAACATGGAGCTGCAGAAGCGCTTCATCGCCGACGCCGCGCATCAGATGAAAACGCCGCTGGCCGGCCTGCGCACGCAGGCCGAGCTCGCGCTGCGCCTGAACGCGTCGGCCGAGGTTCATCGCTCGCTCGAACAGATCGCGACGAGCTCCGAGCACGCCGCGCGGCTCGTCACGCAATTGCTCGCGCTGGCGCGCGCGGAAAACCGTCGGTCGGGACAGATCTTCACGCCGCTCGAACTGGGCGAACTCGCGCGCAGCGCGGTGCGCGAATGGGTGCAGGCCGCGCTCGCGAAGCAGATGGACATCGGCTACGAAGCGCCCGACGAGCCGGTCGAAGTCGCCGGCAATCCGGTGATGCTGCGCGAAATGCTGTCGAACCTGATCGACAACGCGATCCGCTATACGCCGGCGGGCGGCCGCATCACCGTGCGCGTGCGGCACGACGTCCCCGCGCGGCTCGTGCATCTGGAGGTTGAGGACACCGGGCTCGGCATTCCGGCCAGCGAGCGCTCGCGTGTGGTCGAGCGCTTTTACCGGATTCTGGGCCGCGAGGGCGACGGCAGCGGCCTCGGCCTCGCGATCGTGCGCGAGATTGCGGCAATGCACGGCGGCGAGCTCGCCATCGACGACAACGTCTACCAGGAGTCGCCGCGGCTCGCCGGCACACTGGTGCGCGTCAGCTTGCACGTGCTCGAACGGGGCGGGACTTACCCTAACGCGCCTCTATCGTCAGCTTGACGGGCAGCGTATTTTTGAGATATTTCAGCGCGGGTTGCGCGAACATACCAGCACATTAGCGGAAATTGAACGCCTATTCGTCGGCTTACCGGACTACCCCAGGTTCCGGCGCCGAGTCAGAACGCCGTAAGTTTCCACTCCAATAATCGGTTGCACGTGAACGCCTGTGCCGGCGATCCGCGTGTATATCAATATTGGAGACGACATATGGCTACCGTTGGCGGGCAATTCTCGCACGTGCCGATGACGCGCGAGGAGAAGCGGGTGATCTTCGCATCGTCGCTGGGTACGGTTTTCGAGTGGTATGACTTTTATCTGGCCGGCTCGCTTGCGGCCTTCATCAGCAAGAGCTTCTTCTCCGGCGTCAATCCGACCGCGGCGTTCATCTTCACGCTGCTCAGCTTCGCGGCGGGCTTCGCGGTGCGGCCGTTCGGCGCGATCGTATTCGGGCGGCTCGGCGACATGGTCGGGCGCAAGTACACGTTCCTGATCACGATCATCATCATGGGCCTGTCGACGTTCCTCGTCGGCTTCCTGCCGGGCTACGCGGCGATCGGCATCGCTTCGCCGGTGCTCTTCATTGCGATGCGCCTGCTGCAGGGTCTCGCGCTCGGCGGCGAGTATGGCGGCGCCGCGACCTACGTGGCCGAACACGCGCCGGCGAACCGCCGCGGCTTCTACACCGCATGGATCCAGACTACCGCCACGCTCGGTCTGTTCCTGTCGCTGCTCGTGATTCTCGGCGTTCGCACGTTCATGGGCGAAGACGCGTTCGGCGCCTGGGGCTGGCGCATTCCGTTCGTCGTGTCGATCCTGCTGCTCGCGGTGTCGGTGTGGATTCGCCTGCAACTGCATGAGTCGCCGGTGTTCGCGCGCATCAAGGCCGAGGGCAAGACCTCGAAGGCGCCGCTTTCCGAAGCGTTCGGCCAATGGAAGAACCTGAAGGTCGTGATTCTCGCGCTGCTCGGCCTGACGGCCGGCCAGGCTGTCGTCTGGTACACGGGCCAGTTCTACACGCTGTTCTTCCTCACGCAGACGCTGAGGGTCGACGGTTCGAGCGCCAACATCATGATCGCGCTCGCGCTGCTGATCGGCACGCCGTTCTTCCTGTTCTTCGGCTCGCTGTCGGATCGCATCGGCCGCAAGCCGATCATCATGGCCGGCCTGCTGATCGCCGCACTCACCTATTTCCCGCTGTTCAAGGCGCTCACGCACTACACGAACCCGGCGCTCGAAGCGGCAACCGCGAAGTCGCCAATCGTCGTGATCGCCGATCCGGCCGAGTGCTCGTTCCAGTTCAACCCGGTGGGCACGGCGAAGTTCACGAGCTCATGCGACATCGCGAAGGGCGCGCTGTCGCGAGCCGGCCTGAACTACAACAACGTCGCGGCTCCTGCCGGCACGATCGCGCAGATCCGCGTGGGCGATACGGTCGTCAACACGTTCGACGGCCGCGCCGGCGACGCGAAGGAGCAAGCCAAGACGTTCGAGAAGACGCTCGCCGCGACGCTGAAGGCCGCCGGCTACCCGCCGAAGGCCGATCCGGCTCAGATCAACTGGCCGATGAGCATCGTGATCCTGACGATCCTCGTGATCTACGTGACGATGGTCTACGGGCCGATCGCGGCGATGCTGGTCGAGATGTTCCCGACGCGAATCCGTTATACGTCGATGTCGCTGCCGTACCACATCGGCAATGGCTGGTTCGGCGGCTTCCTGCCGGCCACCGCGTTCGCGATCGTCGCGGCGAAGGGCAACATCTACTCGGGGCTCTGGTATCCGATCATCATCGCGTTGGTCACCTTCGTGATCGGCATGCTGTTCGTGCGCGAAACCAAGGACTCGGATATCTACGCGAAGGATTGAGTGGACCGACAACAGCCGGAGCTATCTGAAAAAGTTGGGAGCCGGGGGTTGACAGCCTCCGGCTCCCCCAGCATAATTTCGCTTCTTTCGGCGAATTAGCTCAGTCGGTTAGAGCGACGGAATCATAATCCGCAGGTCCGGGGTTCGAGTCCCTGATTCGCCACCAGCTTCAAGAAAAAGCCGCTGTCCCACAAGGACAGCGGCTTTTTTGTTTTGAAACGCTGCCACGAAGCCTGACGACCGATGGGCATCCGAGTTCAGGCAGACGCAGCGACACACCACTCAAGGTTGGGGGAATAGCGGCAACAATGCGCGCATTTTCCAGACGGATACCCCGGCTATGCCACGTTAGCTCAGGTCGTGAAGAGATTGAGCCGGTGTCGGGTGAAAGAGCAGCAGCACCACGGTCATCAGACCGAAGGCTGCGCCCGCATAAAAGGTCGTGGCTGCGCCCAGACGTTCCCACAACTGGCCTGCGATAACGCTCGAAACCAGCGTCACGATGCCGCTCAGCAGATTGAAGAAACCGAACGCAGTCCCGCGCAGATGCGCAGGTGCCGTGTGCGCGACCATCGTAGCGAGCAGGCCTTGCGTCATCCCCATGTGCAGCCCCCACAGCGCTACGCCTACGACGACTATGCTCCAGTGGGTGCCGTGTGCAAGCACGAGGTCGGCGCCAATCAACGCGATCAGACCACCTATCAGCAGCCGCGTATGCCGCATCGTGTCCGCGAGCTTCCCGAACGGATAAGCGGACAGCGCGTAGACGATATTCATTGCCACCATGACGAGCGGAACGAGCGCAATCGGTACGCCGCTGCCCATCGCACGCAGCACCAGAAAAGCCTCGCTGAATCGCGCCAACGCAAAAACGGCGCCTATCCCTACGACCCACCAGTAGTCCAAACCAAGCTCCCTGAGACTCTGCCACCGCACAGGATTGCTTCTTTTGGCGCGAGGCTCGTGCTCAGGCTCCGTGATACCAACCGTCAACAGCGCGACCGCGAGCACACCGGGAATGACGGCAAGCCAGAAGGCAAGCCGAAAATTATCTGCCCATATCAGCATGATGAGAACGGCCAGCAGCGGTCCGAGGAACGCACCGACCGTATCGAGCGACTGGCGCAGACCGAAGGCCGCGCCACGCAGGTGCTGCGGCGTGACATCCGCGATGAGTGCATCGCGAGGCGCACCGCGAATGCCCTTGCCGACACGGTCAATGATGCGCGCCGTCACCACGACTCCAACCGACGACGCAATGGCAAAAAGCGGCTTGCTCATTGCGCCGAGCGAATACCCGGTTACGGCGAGCCACTTTCGGTTGCCGAGGTAGTCACTCAGCGTTCCCGAAAACACCTTGACCATCTGGGCCGTGGCCTCCGCGATGCCCTCGATGAGCCCAATCGTGCCGGCGCCGGCGCCAAGGCTTGCCAGCAGAAACATCGGCAGCAGGCTGTGGATGATTTCGGATGAGATGTCCATGAAAAGACTCACACATCCCAGAACCCACACGCTGCGTGGAATCTGCCGGACGACATTGACTTGCGGTTCGTTTCGCATTTGATAGGAATGGCATCAAATAACACGTTCGAACGGCGCAGACGCATGCGAGCACCAAGGCAGCCCGCTACGACCGTTACATCTTATCTGGCATCGCTGAGTCGGATACCCGTCCTCTCACGCCCGAATCGAGTGCACTCCCTGACACACATCAGTGCACACCTTCCCCGCCCCAGGGCAAAAACTTGCCCTTCGCCGCACAAAGCTAACGACCAACCCGCGGTATGGCCACTGGCACACTTCCCGCTTTAAAGACCGCGCAAGGAGCCGGCGCAACCTCCGGTTCGACAAACAATCTGGAAATGGACGGCTAGGGTTCCGGCCTGCTTCACGCAGGTGCTGGTCCGAGAGCTGTCGACCTCAGGCGAGGTTACACGGCGGGACAAAAGCCCGGGAGAGAACGCGATGTTTGCGCTGCTCCCTGCCGTCGCTAACCGTCCCCTCCGAGGTCAACCCATGTTCAAGCTCGTTCGCTGTCTTGGCATCGCCGCTGTCTCCCTCGCCACCTTCGCCTCGAGCCCCACGTTCGCCGCGGGCCGCAACGACTTCAAGGTTTGCTGGACCATCTACGCCGGCTGGATGCCATGGGGTGAGGCGAAAACCCAAGGCATCGTGTCTAAATGGGCCAGGAAATACGGCATCAATGTCGACGTCGTGCAGCTGAACGACTACGTCGAGTCCATCAATCAATACACGGCCGGCAAGTTCGACGGCTGCGCGATGACCAACATGGACGCGCTCACGATTCCCGCCTCCGGCGGCGTGGATTCGACGGCCCTGATCGTCAGCGACTATTCGAACGGCAACGACGGCGTGCTGATGAAGGGCAAGAGCAAGCAGATCGCCGACCTGAAGGGGCAGCAGGTCAACCTCGTGCAGTTCTCCGTCTCCCACTACCTGCTCGCACGCGCGCTCGAAAGCGCTCACATGAGCGAGCGCGACCTCAAGGTCGTGAACACCTCGGATGCCGACATCTCGGGCGCATTCGCGACCCCCACGGTTCACAACGCGGTCACCTGGAATCCGATGCTCGCGGACCTGAAGTCACAGCCGAACGTCAGCGAAGTCTTCGACTCCAGCAAGATCCCCGGCGAAATCATGGACATGATGGTCGTCAACACGAAGACGTTGCAGCAGAACCCCGCCCTCGGCAAAGCGCTGACCGGTGCATGGTTCGAAATGGTCGCGCTGATGCACACGGACTCCGCGGCCAGCACGTCCGCGCTGAACGCGATGGCGAAGGCCTCGGGCACCGATCTCGCCAACTTCAAGGGCCAACTGTCGACGACCGCGCTCTTCTATTCGCCGCAAGCCGCGCTCGACTTCGTCACCAGCGCCGACATGCCGAAGATCATGACGCGCGTCGCGAAGTTCTCTTTCGATCACGGCCTGCTCGGACAGGACGCGAAGAGCGCGGACGCGGTCGGCATGGCGTTCGACAAGGGCGTCGTCGTCGGCAACAAGAACAACGTCAAGCTGCGTTTCGATCCGACCTACGTCGCGATGGCGGCCGCGGGCAAGCTCTGACTCGGACCTTCCAGGCACTCGCCGGGGGCTCGCTATCGCGGGCTCGCATCCCAGCTTTCCAACCAGGCGCTCACCATGCGACTCATCAATCGACATCCGAGCCGGATCGGCGGCTTGATGCTGCTTCTGCTGCCGTTCGTCGTGCTGTTCGCGGTCTACTTCACCGGGTCCTCGATGCGGCTCTCGCTCAATCCCGATGACAAGCTGCTGCCGAGCGCGGCGCAAATGAGCGACGCGGTGAAGTCGGCCGCCTTCACCGAGGACAAGCGCACCGGCGAGTATCTGTTGTGGACCGACACGCTGTCGAGCTTGCGGCGGCTCGGCATCGGCCTTGTCGTCAGTGCCGTGATCGCACTGGTGGCCGCGATCGCGACCGGTTCGTTTCCGCTCGTCAGCGCGACGCTGTCGCCATTCATCACCGTGATCTCAATGGTGCCGCCGCTGGCGGTGCTGCCGATCCTGTTCATCGTGTTCGGGCTCGACGAGTTGTCGAAGGTCGTGCTGATCGTCGTCGGCATCACGCCGGTGATCATTCGCGATCTGCATGCCCGCACCCGCGAGATTCCGGTCGAGCTGTGGGTCAAGGCGCAGACGCTCGGCGCCACCAGCTGGACGCTGATTCTGCGTCTGGTGCTGCCGCAACTGCTGCCGCGTCTGCTGGCGGCGACCCGTCTTTCTCTCGGCGCGGCGTGGCTCTTTCTGATCGCCGCCGAAGCGATCGCGTCGACCGATGGCCTCGGCTACCGCATCTTTCTCGTGCGCCGCTATCTGTCGATGGATCTGATCCTGCCGTACGTCGCGTGGATCACGCTGCTCGCATGGCTCACCGACGACCTGCTGCGCCGGATCACGCAATGGTGCTTCCCGTGGTACGGAGGCACGCGATGATCGAAGTCCGCAACGTCTGGAAAGAGTACGGCGACCAGGTCGTGCTCGAGCGTTTGAATCTGACCGTCAAGCAAGGCGAGTTCTGTTCGATGGTCGGCGCGTCCGGCTGCGGCAAGTCGACGTTTCTGCGCCTGCTGCTGGGTCAGGAGCGCGCGACGCGCGGCGAGATCCTGCTGGACGGCAAGCCGCTGCCCGGCGAACCGGACAGGCATCGCGGCGTCGTGTTTCAACGCTACTCGGTGTTCGACCATCTGAGCGTGTTGCGCAACGTAATGCTGGGGCTGGAGCTTCCACAGGCGAAGTTCACCGGCCGGCTATTCGGTGCCCGTCGGCGCGTGGCGCAAGACGAGGCAGCGGCCATGCTCGAGCGCGTCGGGCTGGCCGCGGCCTTGAACAAGTTTCCGCAGCAGCTGTCGGGCGGCATGCAGCAACGCCTCGCGATCGCGCAGGCGCTGATGATGAAGCCTCGCGTGCTGCTGCTCGACGAACCGTTCGGCGCGCTCGACCCCGGCATCCGCAAGGACATGCATGAGCTGCTCTCCGGCCTGTGGCGCGAAGCGAAGCTCACGATCTTCATGGTCACGCATGACCTGAAAGAAGGCTTCACGTTGGGAAGCCGCGTGCTGGTTTTCGACAAGGTGCGCGTCGACCCACAGGCGCCGGGCGCCTATGGCGCGCGCATCACCTACAACATTGCGCTCGACCGTAGCCGCGATTCCATGTCCGCCGTGCATATCGCCGAGGCTGCCGTGCGAGGCGCATCGCATATCGAACTGGTCTCCGACTGAAGGGAACTCAGGTATGAACTCAGCTACGACCTTATTGCTTGAAGAAACCGTCCCAGGCGGCGGCCATACGTCGCTGATCGTCAAGCGCGGTCAATCGCTGCGCGTGACCGACCTGCGCGGCGGTGCGAACGTCAGCGTGATGATGGTCAACGCGACGGAAAAGAGCGAACGGCTCAATCTGCCGGATTCGTTGAAGTGCCAGCACACGGCCAGGCTCACGGTCGGGCACTGCCTGTACTCCGACATGGGCCGCGTGCTTGCCGCGATCGTCGCGGATACCTGTGGCTGGCACGACAGCATCGGCGGAGCTTCGAACGCCGACGAGGTCCGCGAACGATACGGAGCAGGCCGCTACCAGGAGCTGCGCAACGCGTTCTATCGCAACGGCACGGACAACCTGCTCGTCGAAATGGGCAAGTGGGGACTCGGCATCACTGACCTGCTGATGACGCTCAATCTGTTCAGCCGTGTCGATGTCAGCGACGACGGCGTTCTCAGTTTCGTGCCAGGAAACTCAAAAGCCGGCAACTACATCGAGCTCTACGCACCGATGAACACGCTCGTCGTGCTCACCGCGATCCAGCACCCGCTCGACCCGAACCCCGAGTACGCGCCGAGACCCGTCAAGCTCGAGTTGAGCGACGCGCGGCCCGAGGTCGCCGAAGTTTGCCGCACCGCATGCGAAGAGAACGCACGCGGTTTCATCAACACAGAACGCTTCTTTCTTTGAGCGAAGGCCACGCTTATGACCAGCACGCTTATCGTCAGCGACAAACGTCCGGAAACCGCGGTCTATCGCGAGACACTCGCCGCCGGCGAGCCGTGGCTTCACGAGGTGAAGGCCGGGCAAACGCTGCGCATCGTCGATCTCGAAGGCAACCAGGCGGTCGACACGCTGTTCTACAGCCTCGCCGATCCGCGCGAGCGCTTCGACCCTCAACGCACGTTGCGCCGGCAAAAAAGCCTCTACCTGACGTCGGGCTCGGTGCTGTACTCGAACCTCGGCAATCCGATGCTGACGATCGTCGCCGACACGTGCGGCCGCCACGATACGCTCGGCGGCGCCTGTGCGCAGGAGAGCAACACGGTGCGCTACGCATTGGAGAAGCGCTACATGCACAGCTGCCGCGACAACTTCCTGCGTGCCTGCGCTCATGACGGCCGCCTGTCGAAGCAGGACATCGGCGCGAACGTCAACTTCTTCATGAACGTGCCGGTGACGGCCGAAGGTGGGCTCACCTTCGAAGACGGCATTTCCGCGCCGGGCAAGTACGTCGAATTGCGCGCCGAGATGGATGTCATCGTGCTGATCTCCAACTGCCCGCAACTGAACAATCCGTGCAACGCCTACAACCCGACGCCCGCGGAGCTGCTGATATGGAATTGAAGCGCATCCGCCACTGGCTTTTTCTCCTCATGCTGGTTCGCTCGGGCCGGTACTTCAGCCGTACGCGCGAAGAACTGACCCAGACGCATCGCTGACGCGACTTCGGCCGTGGACGACCACGGCCGGCCATTCCCACGGCGGGACGGCCCGCCTCCGAATCAACACACCTTCCATGTTCGAGAAGATTCTGATCGCCAATCGCGGCGCTATCGCGTGCCGCATTCTCAGGACGTTGCGCGAACTCGACGTGACCGGCGTCGCCATCTATGCGGAAGCCGACAGAGCGAGCCGCCACGTCAGCGAAGCGCCCGCAGCGCATGCGCTAGGCGACGGTCCAGCCGCGCTGACCTATCTCGACGTGGACAAAATCCTCGCGATTGCGCGTCGCGAAGGCGTGCAGGCGATCCATCCCGGCTACGGCTTCTTATCGGAGAACGCGGCGTTCGGCGAAGCCTGCGAAGCGGCCGGCATCGCGTTCATCGGACCGACACCCGCGCAGCTTCGCGCGTTCGGCCTCAAGCACACGGCCCGCGAAATCGCGGCCAACGAAGGGGTCCCGATGCTCAAAGGCACCGGGCTGCTCGCGGACTTGCCGGCGGCGCTCGCGGCGGCACAGGGCATCGGCTATCCGGTGATGCTGAAGAGCACCGCGGGCGGCGGCGGCATCGGCATGCGGGTGTGCTGGAACGCCGACGAACTCGGCGCCCATTTCGATGCCGTGAAGCGCCTCGGCGAAAACAATTTCAGCGATGCCGGCGTATTTCTGGAGAAGTACATCGAACGGGCGCGGCATCTGGAAGTGCAGGTATTCGGCGATGGCAAAGGCGACGCGCTCGCGCTTGGCGTGCGTGACTGCTCGGTGCAGCGGCGCAATCAGAAAGTGCTCGAGGAAACGCCCGCCCCTTGCCTGCCGGACGGCATTCAGGCCGCGCTCTGCGAGGCAGCGGTCAAGCTCGCGAAAGCCGTCGACTATCGCTCCGCCGGCACCGTCGAATTCGTGTACGACAGCGCCGCCGAACAGTTCTACTTCCTCGAAGTCAATACGCGTCTGCAGGTCGAGCACGGCGTCACCGAACAGGTGTGGGGCGTCGACCTCGTGCGTTGGATGATCGAACTGGCGGCCGGCACGCTCGCGCCGCTGAAGCACCTGGCGGCGAGTCTAACGCCGCGAGGGCACGCGATCCAGGCACGACTCTACGCGGAAGATCCGGGGCGTGATTTCAAACCGAGTCCGGGCCTCTTGACCGATGTCGCGTTCCCGCACGCTGACGGGCGCGCATTGCGCATCGATACATGGATCGAGGCCGGTTGCGAAGTGCCGCCGTACTTCGACCCGATGCTCGCGAAAGTGATCGCGTGGTCGCCGACTCGCGATGAAGCGCGCAATGCGCTCGACGATGCGCTGCGCAACACCCGCCTCTACGGCGTCGAGACCAATCGCGACTATCTGCGCCAGATTCTGCGCGACCGGCCGTTCGCGTCGGGCGAACCGTGGACTCGATGTCTCGAAGGGCTCAGGTATCGGGCCAGCACGGTCGAAGTCGTCAGCGGCGGCACGCAGACGACGGTGCAGGACTATCCCGGCCGGCTGGGCTACTGGGCAGTCGGCATCCCGCCGTCGGGGCCGATGGATGACCGGGCGATGCGGCTCGGCAATCGCCTGCTCGGCAATGCGGCCGACGCCGCCGCTCTTGAAGTCACGATGAGCGGGCCAACGCTGCGCTTCAACGCAGATGCCGTGGTCGCCATCACCGGCGCGCAGATTCCGGTGCTGCTCGACGATGTCGCTCAGCCGCTGAACACGAGCCTCCATGTGCCGGCGGGTTCGACGCTGGCGCTCGGCACGATACGCGGCGCGGGCGCGCGCGCTTATCTGTGCGTGCGCGGCGGCTTCGACGTCGCACTGTATCTCGGCAGCCGCAGCACCTTTACGCTCGGCCAGTTCGGCGGACATGGCGGCCGCGCGATCCGCGCGGGCGACGTGCTGCATCTTTATCCGCTCGACGATGCGCAGGCCGGCGCGGCGCTCGTCGACGCGCCGACGCTCGACGGCGTGCGCACCCTTCGCGTGATCTATGGCCCGCACGGCGCACCCGAATACTTCAGCGCCCGCTATATCGCGCAGTTGCTCGACACCGAGTGGGAGGTTCACTTCAACTCCAGCCGTACCGGCGTGCGCCTGATCGGACCGAAACCCGAGTGGGCGCGCGAGGACGGCGGCGAGGCTGGACTGCATCCGTCGAACATTCACGATAATCCGTACGCGGTCGGCGCCGTCGACTTCACCGGCGACATGCCCGTGATTCTCGGACCCGACGGCCCGAGTCTCGGCGGCTTCGTCTGTCCGGTGACGATCATCGAGGCGGACCTCTGGCAGATCGGCCAGTTGAAAGCAGGCGACAAGATCCGCTTCGCGCCCGTCGAAGTCGAAGAAGCGCGTGAGGCTGCGCGTGAGCGTCGTCGGGAACTGGAGAGCCTCGAGATTGCACCGAGTGCGCCGAGCGAAAGAAGAGCATCGCTGACGTCGCCGATCGTGCTCGATACCGGGGCGGACCGCGACAGACTCGTCGCACGTGTATCCGGCGACACACATCTGCTGCTCGAAATCGGTCCAGCGGAACTCGACCTCGTGGCACGGTTTCGCGGACATGCGCTGATGCAGTCCCTCGAAGCGCAGCATCTGACTGGCGTCATCGATCTCACGCCAGGCATCCGTTCGCTGCAGATCCACTACCGGCCCGAGGATCTGCCGCTCGCCAGGTTGCTCGACATCGTCGCGCGGGCGTGGGACGAGGTCTTGTTGCACAAGGATCTGCGCGTGCCGTCGCGGGTCGTTCATCTGCCGCTGTCATGGGACGACCCCGCATGCCAGCTCGCGATCGAAAAATATATGACCACCGTGCGCAAGAACGCGCCGTGGTGCCCGAGCAACCTCGAATTCATTCGCCGCATCAATGACCTCGACTCCATCGACGCGGTCAGGCAAATCGTCTTCGATGCGAGCTATCTGGTGATGGGCCTCGGCGACGTGTACCTCGGCGCACCCGTCGCGACACCGCTCGACCCTCGTCACCGGCTGGTCACGACAAAATACAACCCGGCCCGTACGTGGACCGCGGAGAACTCGGTCGGCATCGGCGGCGCTTATCTGTGCGTGTATGGCATGGAAGGGCCTGGCGGCTATCAATTCGTCGGCCGCACGTTGCAGATGTGGAATCGCTACCGCGAAGTCGCGGATTTCGCCGGACAGCATTATTTGCTGCGCTTCTTCGACCAGATTCGTTTCTACGAAGTATCGGCCGACGAACTGTTGCGCATCCGCGCGGACTTTCCGCTTGGGCGTTTTCCGTTGCGGATTGAAGAGTCCGAGCTTTCGTTGCCGGACTATCAGGCGTTTCTCGCTAGCGAATCCGCCAGCATCGAGCAGTTCCGTTCAAGGCAGCAGGCGGCCTTCCAGGCCGAACGCGAGCGGTGGCGTGAAGCGGGCACCTCGGAAGTCACGTTCGAGACGCCGGTCACCGAAGACACTCAGTTAGCTCCGCTTCACGACGGCGAAGTCGCCGTGGACAGCGAGATCGCCGGCAGCCTCTGGCAAGTCAAGGTGAAAACCGGCGACGCGGTCGACGCGGGCGACGTGCTGCTCATCATCGAGTCGATGAAGATGGAAATCCCGGTGTGTGCGCCGTGCGCCGGAACGGTCGGCGAGATCTACGTGGCGCCGGGTTCGCCCGTGCGCGCGGGGCAACGCGTCGCTGTCGTCGAACGTCACTAATTATCTGGACGCAAACCATGTCTTCATTCTCGTCATTCGATCTTCGCCTCCCGACACTTCGCTCCGCATACCTTGATGGAACGCTCACACCGCGCAGGCTCGTCGCTGAACTGCTCGAAAAAGCTGCGATGCTCAATCCATCGTTCAATCTGTTCATCCATCTTCTGACCGAAGATGAAGTCGCACCCTACCTCGACTGGCTCGACACGCAGGACGTTGAAAGCCTGCCGCTCTATGGCGTTCCGTTCGTGATCAAGGACAACATCGATCTCGCCGGCATTCAGACGACCGTCGGGTGCCCCGCGTTCGCGTACACGCCGTCGCGATCGGCGAGCGTCGTTGCGCAATTGATCGCGCTCGGCGCGGTGCCGCTCGGCAAAGCCAATCTCGACCAGTTTGCGACCGGTCTGAACGGCACCCGGTCGCCGTATGGCAAGTGTCGCAATAGCGTGCATCCCGACTATCCGTCGGGCGGCTCGAGCGCGGGGTCGTCACTCGCGGTCGCGCTCGGCGTCGCCAGTTTCGCGCTCGGGACCGACACGGCCGGTTCCGGTCGCGTGCCTGCCGCGCTGAACAATCTCGTCGGTCTCAAGCCAACTAAAGGCCTACTGTCCACCGCGGGTGTGGTGCCCGCGTGCCGCACGCTCGATTGCGTGACGTTCTTCACGGCGACGGCGGAAGAAGCGAGCGAGTTGCTTGCGTTGAGCGCGCACCCCGATCCTCGCGATGCATACAGCCGCGCGAATCCGCAATGGAATACGGCACGCGCGTTTGGCAAGCCCACGGCGTTCAAGTTCGGCGTGCCGGCGCAACTGGAATTCGCCGGCTGTTCCGAGAGCCCCGGGCTGTTCGCGAAGGTGCGCGCGTTGCTCGAAGAAGCAGGTGGTGAAGCTGTCGAAATCGACTTCACGCCGTTTGTCGAAGCCGCCAATCTGCTCTATCAGGGGCCGTGGGTGGCCGAGCGTTACAGCGTGGCGGGCGAGTTGATGACGGAGAAACCCGCTGCGGTTTTGCCCGTCATTCGCGATGTGTTGGCGAAGGCACCCGGCGCGAGCGCGGTCGAACTGTTTCGCGCGCAGTACCGCTTGCAGGAATTGAAGGCCGTCTGCGATGCGTCGATCGATCCACTCGATTTCGTTCTGACGCCGACGTATCCGCGTGCCGTGACGCTCGACGAGTTGGAGCGCGACCCCATTGGTCCGAACTCCTTGCTCGGCTATTACACGAACTTCATGAATCTGCTGGACTATGCTGCCGTCGCTACGCCGACCGGTTTCATGAAAAATGGTTTGCCCTGGGGCGTGACCGTCTTTGGCCGCGCGTTCACCGACCAGTATCTGTTGGCTGTGGCCGACCTGCTGCAACGAAAGAGCGGCGCGCACTGCGTCGGAGGTCTAACCGTCGGGCCGGAGCCGCGCGGCGAACGATGCGCGGCGAGCCACGATCGCATGCGGATCGCGGTCTGCGGCGCACACATGCAAGGTTTGCCCCTCAACCGCGATCTGCTTGCCCGACGCGCGCGGCTCTTGCAGGCCACTCAGACTGCCGCGCAATACCGGTTGTCGGCGCTGTCTGCGTCAGCGGACGGCACGAGGCGTCCAGGCCTGTGGCGCGTCACCGATGGCGGCGCAAAAATTGCTGTCGAAGTGTGGGAAATGCCCACCGCGGAGTTCGGCTCGTTTATTTCGACCGTTCCGTCTCCGCTGGTTCTGGGGAAGGTCGAACTCGTCGACGGTTCGTGGGTTACCGGTTTCCTCTGCGAGCCGTATGGCGTGCAGTCGGGAACCGATATCTCGGAGTTTGGCGGATGGCGAGCATGGCTTGCCAGCGAGCGTTGCGCGAGCTTCTGATGGAACGAACGATGAGCAGCGGCGTCGCAGGGAATGGGCAGTGAAGCGCCGCGGGTTTGGTCGGCACCTCCCTCTCTTGAGAGAATAGCGTCACGAGCAAGCCTGGCAAGTTCTCTCTTAGGGGTTCTAATGCGCCCCTACGATGCAGGACCCGACAGGCTTCCTTCCGCAATTCCGTCGCAACTACGAGAGGTTCCTTGATGACGCTCCGCACCGTCGCGCTCGCCGCAACCACCGCTGCGCTCACGCTCGCCGGCACGACCGCCGCCCTCATCGCACAAGCTCAAACGCCGAGCACCGCCGACAGTCAATGGCGCGCCAGTTCCACCATGCTCGCGACGCTGCTGCAGGACGGCTACAAGATCGTCGCCGTGGTCAACAACGGTCCCGCCGACACGATCTTCGTGCAGCGCGATCAGAGCGCGTTCAAATGCATCGATCCGCAGCAACCGGATGCAAAAGCAAAAACGTCGGTGGCGCCGGGCTGTTACGAGCTGGTACCGCCGAGCGGCGCCACGCCGGCGTCGGAATCCAGATAACGTGATTTGAAGCGCGAGCTCAACGTAACCCCGGCTCGCGCGAAAGACTTCGGCGTCGCGCCAACACCGCGACGCTTCAGCGATCCACGAGCCGGCTCAGATTGCCGCGCACCCGCTGCAGCAGCGCGATCAACCGCGCCGCTTCTTCATCGCTGAAACCATTGAGCGCTTCGAGCGCGACCTCGTCGCCGACCTTGCGCGCCTTGCCGAGCGTGCGCTCAGCCTTCGGCGTCATGCGCACCTGGCGCTCGCGGCGATCCTGCGGATTCGCGGTCCGCTCGATCCAGCCGCCCTCCTCCATCCGGTCGAGCAGCCGGCCCGCCGAGATCGGCGCGACTTCGAGCAGATCCGCCAGCCGGGCCTGATTGATGTCGCCGTAGTGGCCGAGATAGGCCAGCACGCGACACTGCGCGCGCGTCAGATCGACCGACGACCTCGCGAGATCGTCGAACCGCTTGCCCGCCAGCCGGCCGACGTCGTAGATCAGAAAGCCGAAGCGCTCTTCGAATTGGGTTTTCATGCGCCGATTATACGGAAGCACTTCGGCGTACAGCGCGGACTGCGTATGCGTTCTATCCTCAGCACAACTCCCGATAGCGCCAATCCGTATTGACGATATACTAAGCATGCTTACCATATCGAGCCTCCCCACCATTCATGTCTTCCGCCTCCACGTCGGCGAGCGCCACTGAGCTGCTCAACCGGCCGATGATCACGATCTCGATCATGCTTGCGACGCTCATCCAGACGCTCGACAGCACGATCGCCAACGTGGCGCTGCCGCATATGCAAGGCACGCTGTCCGCGTCGCAGGACGAGATCACGTGGGTGCTGACCTCCTATATCGTCGCCGCCGCGATCGCCACGCCGCTCACCGGCTGGCTGGCGGATCGCCTCAGCGTCAAGCGGCTGCTGCTGATCGCGATCGGCGGCTTCACGGTGTCGTCCGCGCTATGCGGGCTCTCCGAGACGCTGCCGCAGATCGTCGTGTCGCGTCTGTTGCAAGGGATCTTCGGCGCGTCGCTGGTGCCGCTGTCGCAGTCGATCCTGCTCGACATCAACCCGCGCGAAAAGCAAGGCCAGGCGATGGCCGTGTGGGGCATGGGCGTGATGGTCGGGCCGATTCTCGGCCCGACGCTCGGCGGCTGGCTCACCGATAGCTACAACTGGCGCTGGGTGTTCTTCATCAACGTTCCGATCGGCGCGATCGCGCTGTTCGGCGTCGCGAGCTTCCTGCCGACGCGCGAGCCGAAACACGACGTGAAGTTCGACGCGTTCGGCTTCCTCACGCTCGGCCTCGCGATCGGCGCATTGCAGGCGATGCTCGATCGCGGCGAGCAGCTCGACTGGTTTTCGTCGACCGAGATCGTGATCGAGGCGCTCGTCGCGGCAATCAGCTTCGCGTTCTTTCTCGTGCACACGGCCACGATCGGCGAGCGCTCGTTTTTCAAGTACAAGTTGCTGAAAGACCCGAACTTCGCGACCGGCACGTTGTTCATCTTCGTGATCGGCGCGGTGATGTACGCGACGCGTGCGCTGCTGCCGCCGATGCTGCAAAACCTGATGGGCTATCCGGTCGCGACCACGGGCCTCGTCACCGCACCTAGCGGCGCCGGCACGATGGTCGCGATGCTGATCGCCGGCCGGCTGCTCAAGCGCGTCGACGCGCGGCTGTTGCTGCTCTGCGGTTTCCTGATATCGGCGTTCGCGCTGTGGCAGATGATGCAGTACACGATCGTGCTATCGGCATCGGACATCGTGTGGCCCGGCGTGATCCAGGGCTTCGGACTCGGCCTCGTGTTCGTGCCGCTGTCCACGCTGACGTTCTCGACGCTGTCGCCGGAGCTGCGCGCGGACGGCACCGCGACTTATAGCCTGATGCGCAACATCGGCAGCAGTATCGGCATTTCGGTCGTGCAGACGCTGATGACGCGCAACACGCAGATCTCGCACGCGGACCTCGCTGCGAACGTCACCGCGTTCAATCCGGCGCTCCAGTCGATGCTCAACAGCGGCTCGAACTATGACATCGCGGCGCTGAACGCGTCGATCACGCAGCAGGCGGCGATGGTCGCGTATCTGAACGACTTCAAGCTGATGTTCGTGGCGACGCTGCTGGTCATCCCGCTGTTGGTGCTGATCCGGCCGTCGCACAAGGCACCGGATGCGTCGATCGCGCATGCGGCGATGGATTGAGACCGAATGCGCCGACGTCCGTCTTAGCCTTCGATTCGCCCGCGCGTCACGCCGAGCAATGACGCCATCGCCGCGTACGCCGCGGCGGCATCGCGCGCGCGAATCGCGTCGAACACCGCCGTGTGCTCGGCGAGCGACGCGTTGAACACATCGGCGCGTTTCGCATTGAGCCGCAATTGTGCCTCGAGCGTGCGCTCGATCAGCGCGCCAAGCGGGATCAGCAGCTCGTTGCTGCACGCGGTGAGCACGCACAGGTGGAACTGCAGATCCGCGCGCACCCATTCGTCGACGTTGCGCGCCGCCACCATCGCGGTATGCGCGGCCGCAAGCGCACCCAACGTGTCGTCGGTGTGCGCGGCGGCCGCGAGGCCGGCGGCATAAGGCTCGACCATCTCGCGCATTTCCTGCAGCTTGAGCGCGAACGCCATCGGCTCGGCGACGCGTGAATACCAGTCGAGCAGATCGGCATCGAGCAGATTCCACGCGGACTTGACCCGCACGCGCGTACCCACGCGCGGCCGCGATTCGATCAGCCCTTTCGACGTCAACGTGCGCAGCGCCTCGCGCAGCACCGTGCGGCTCACGCCGAACATCTCCATTAACTCGGCTTCACGAGGCAGGATCGACTCCGGCGCATAGTCGCCGCGCAGAATCGCGGTCGCCAGCAGTTGGGCGACTCGCCCGTGCAGATCGTGCGGAATGGTTTTCTCCTCGCGGTTGATGCTCCCGTCGCGCAACGCGCGCGGTAAGTCGGCCAGATCTCACCACTATGTGACAAATAATACTATTAATAGTATTTTAGTGCAGTTTTGTTGTAGCATGGAATTCCTCGAAATTTTGCATGCCCGCAGACCTGCTTTGCATGGGTTCGGAGTAAGCGCCAAAGCGCCAACTTCGATCGACACCGGAGACACACATCATGAAAATCACCAAGCTCGAAACCTTCATCGTCCCGCCGCGCTGGTGCTTCCTCAAGATCGAGACCGACGAGGGCATCGTCGGTTGGGGCGAGCCGGTGGTGGAAGGCCGCGCGCACACGGTCGCCGCGGCCGTCGAGGAACTGTCCGATTATCTGATCGGCAAGGACCCGCTGTTGATCGAGGATCACTGGCAGGTGATGTACCGCGCGGGCTTCTATCGCGGCGGCCCGATCACGATGAGCGCGATCGCCGGCGTCGATCAGGCGCTGTGGGACATCAAGGGCAAGCATCACGGCGTACCGGTGCATGCGCTGCTCGGCGGCCAGGTGCGCGACAAAATCAAGGTGTACTCGTGGATCGGCGGCGACCGTCCGAGCGATGTCGCGAACAACGCACGCGCGGTGGTCGAGCGCGGCTTCAAGGCCGTCAAGATGAACGGCTCGGAAGAGTTGCAGATCATCGACACCTTCGACAAGGTGCAAGGCGTGATCAACAACATCGCGGCGGTGCGCGAGGCGGTCGGGCCGAACATCGGAATCGGCGTGGACTTCCACGGCCGCGTGCATAAGCCGATGGCGAAGGTGCTCGCCAAGGAACTCGACCCGTACAAGCTGCTGTTCATCGAAGAGCCGGTGCTGTCGGAAAACGCCGAGGCGCTGCGCGACATCGTCAATCAGACCAACACGCCGATCGCGCTCGGCGAGCGTCTCTATTCGCGCTGGGACTTCAAGCACATCCTGTCGGGCGGCTACGTCGACATCATCCAGCCGGACGCGTCGCACGCGGGCGGCATCACCGAGTGCCGCAAGATCGCCGCGATGGCGGAAGCCTACGACGTCGCGCTCGCGCTGCATTGCCCGCTCGGCCCGATCGCGCTCGCAACCTGTCTGCAGATCGACGCGGTCAGCTACAACGCGTTCATCCAGGAACAGAGCCTCGGCATCCACTACAACCAGGGCAACGACCTGCTCGACTACATCAGGAATCCGGAAGTCTTCAAGTACGAAGACGGCTTCGTGTCGATTCCGCAGGGCCCGGGACTCGGCATCGAGGTCAACGAAGAGAAGGTGCGCGAGATGGCGAAGGTCGGTCACCGCTGGCGCAATCCGGTGTGGCGTCACGCGGACGGCAGCGTCGCCGAATGGTGATCTGAACACCTGAGCGAAGCAGGCGGAACGCCGCCGGCGGGCCACGTGACGCGCGGGCCGTCGCAGTAACGTAACATCCCGGACCAGGCGGCTCGAACCGGCGTTCGAGCGCTGCCGCACCGACCTGCATCACTCCCCGCCGAGCCTTATCCCGCCTGGTTTTCGCGACGTTTGTTCGGTATCGGACATACGTATGGCCTGCTCCTTGCTGAAATGCATGCCAACAACGCATGCAGCGAGGAGCACCATGGGCGAATTCCTTCCTGACTATCTGATCCGCGAACAGGCGGCGGTCGGCGCGCTGGTTGCGTTTGGCGTGCTGCGCATCATTGGCGCGATGCTCGCGTACGAGCGCGGATGGAACATCTCGGTAGTCGGGAAATGCTTTGTCGCCGCGGCGGTGCTGTACTGTCTGCCGCAGGTCTTCGATCTGCTCACGCAGATGGTCGGCCCGCACGCGGCCGGCGCCGAACTCGAAGGCAAGGCCGCGGGCTGCGCGATCGCGTTGTTCTGCACGCCGATTCTCGGTCATCGCCTCGGCTTCGAGTAAGCGGGCTTCGTAGTGCGGCGCTTTTTTATGCGGCGCTTATGCGCGGGTGCTGTCGTAGAACTGACGCACGATGGACGCGCGCGGCCGTCGCGCATCGATCGCCGATTGGTCAATCGCCTATGCCGCGCCGCGCGTTCAACCGAGCGCAGCGAACGCCGGCACGGTGTGTGACAACGCGGCCGCGACGACGAACACGCCGATCATCACGAGCGCTTCCAGATACATCACGTTGACGAAGGTGTGCGCATCCATCGTCGATGCGGTGCGACGCAGGCGTGGCAGCGCCGATGTGCGGTTCAGCGCGCCGAGCACCAGCGCGAGCGCGACCAGCACGAGCTTCAACGTCAGCACATGACCCCACGTGCTCGCCTGAATCGCTTCGAACGAACTGCCCGAGTCGCGCACCGCATTGAAGACGCCCGACAGCAACACCAACGCGACCGCGACGATCGACACGTTCGACACCTGGGTCGCCGTGCGGATCAGCATGCCCCGCGCGGTGGATGCCCCGAGCGCCGGCAGCACCGCCAGGCCGGAGGCCATCGCGAGTCCGCCCCATACGCTCGTTGCGAGCACGTGCAGCGTCTGCATGCCGATCGCGGCCGACACCACGCCGGCATCGGCCGCATGACCGAGCGACGCCTTACCCGCCGCGATCGCGAGCACCGCGAGCCACAGCAGCGTATTGCGCAGCATGCCCGTGCCATGGCTCAGCGCAGTGCCGAGCAGCACCAGCGCGCCGCCGAACGCGACGCTCCAGCCATAGCCGACATGCGTTTGCGTCAGCACCGTCGGCACCACGCCGAACGCCGCGGACAACGCGACACCGCTCATCGACGCCGCCTGATACAGGAGCCAGCCGAGATCCGCGAGCACCAGCACGATGGTGGCCGCGAGCATCGAGCGTTGCGCGCGCATCCAGCCGGGACGCGCCGGTGAAGTGCCCTGGAGCCCGTCCCTCGCGAGCCATGCGCCGAGTATCGCCGAGCCGACGGCGAAGCCGAACGAGACGTTCATGAGCGCGGCCATTGCGACCTGCCCGATCCACAGTCCGTCGAAGTTCATTTGACGTTGAACGCGAAGTCGCCATGGGTACGATGGCCATCGGTGGCCACCGCGATCCAGTGCACCGCATAGCGGCCGCTCGTCAACTGAGGCAGCGCGAGGTGCATCACGCGGGCGTCCGCGCTATCGACCGTCGACGCGCCCGGCGTCGCGGGCTTGCCGCTTGCATCGGCGAGTGTGATCTTGCTGAATGCGGGCTCGAGCGGCTCGGTGAAATGGATCGTCAGGTCGGTAGGCGCGACGGCGTCGGCGTTCGCGGCCGGCACGCTCGAGATCGGATGCGCATGCGCGAACGCGGTGGACGACATGGCCAGCGCCACCGTGCCGGACATCAACGCTCGCAGCGTCGACGAGGAGAAATCGAATAGCTTCATGTAAGGCCGATAGCGGATGAGAACGAACGGGACATAGCGGGGCCGGCGAGGCGCATCGTCTGCACGACGGCCGGCGAGCCCGGAAGTGTACGCTTCGATGGTGCGCGCGGGGATCGGTTCAACGTGGCTTGATCGAATGCGTCACACGGCATCACGTTTGCGGCGGCGACGCCGTGATTATTTTTGAGGCAAAGACGTCGACCACGTTCCGTGACGCAACCAAAGTCCGAAACCGGCATAACGCGACACACTGTCGCATGGCAGTCACACCTGGAACCGTCTCTAATGCGGCAAATAGTCACCATTACCCTTCGATGATAGAATGCTGCGTCGCCGCAGCGACGGCTGTCCTTCACACCGAGCCGCCCGAAGTTCGGTCAGGTCCCCGATTCTGATGGAGTTACGCGTGTCTTCAAGACGCCTCTTCCGCCCGTTGCTTGCCCTTCTGTTGATCGGCACCGCGGGTGTCTATAGCGCTGCGAAAGCGCAGACTCAACCGAAGGCCCCCGACACGATGGAAGCGCGCGTGCAAGGCTGCACGGCCTGCCATGGCTCGCATGGGCAAGGTACCGACAACGACTACTTCCCGCGCCTCGCCGGCAAGCCGGCGGAATATCTGTTCAATCAGTTGCAGAACTTCCGTGAAGGGCGCCGCAGGTACCCGCCGATGAACTACCTCGTCACGTATCTCTCCGACGACTACCTGCATCAGATCGCCACGTTCTTCTCGCAGCAGCGCCCGCCGTATCCGACGCCGGCCAAGCCGACGGTCTCGGCCGCCACGCTCGCGCGCGGTGAGCAGATCGTGCTGCACGGTGATGCATCGAAGCAGGTGCCCGCTTGCGCGGCCTGCCACGGCAAGGCACTGACCGGTATGGAACCGGCGATTCCGGGTCTCGTCGGTCTGCACGCCGACTACATCAGCGCGCAGCTCGGTTCATGGCGCTCGGGCACGCGTCACGCGATCGCGCCGGACTGCATGCACACGATCGCCACACGCCTGTCCGACGAAGACGTGAACGCCGTCGCGGCCTGGCTTTCCACGCAGCAGGCTCCGCAAAACCCCGTGCCGGCTCCGGCCCGCTCCTTGAAGACTCCGCTTGCCTGCGGCAGCGAACCGCAATAAGGCGCCGGGAGAGACATTCAAATGAAACGCAAGTCTTTGTTCGCCCTCTCGGCAGTCGTCGTGGTCGCGGCCGCCGCACTCGTTCCCGTCCTGTGGTCGGGCGGCGACAATCTGCATAGCAGCGGCGCAGCCGTGGCGGCAACGCCCGCGGACCAGGCCGACCTGATCAAGAAGGGCGAGTACCTCGCCCGCGCCGGCGACTGTATCGCCTGCCACACGGTGCGCGGCGGCCTGCCGTTCGCGGGCGGCCTGCCGATGGCCACGCCGTTCGGCACGATGTTCACGCCGAACATCACGCCGGACGACCAGTACGGCATCGGCAAGTGGACCCAGGACGACTTCTATCGCGCGATGCACACCGGCCGCTCGAAAGATGGCAGCCTGCTCTATCCGGGCTTCCCGTTCACGAGCTACACCAAGGTCACGCGCGCGGACTCCGACGCGATCTACGCATATCTGCGCTCGGTCACGCCGGTCAACGTGCCGAGCCGTCCGCACGAACTGAAATTCCCGTTCAACCAGCGCAACATGCTGATCGGCTGGCGCACGCTGTTCTTCCGTGAAGGCGAGTTCAAGCCGGATCCGACCAAGTCGGTCGAATGGAACCGCGGCGCGTATCTGGTCGAGGGCCTCGGCCACTGCGGCATGTGCCATACGTCGATCAACGCGATGGGCGCCCCGGTCAGCTCGGCGGCGTTCGCTGGCGGTCTGATTCCGCTACAGAACTGGTATGCGCCATCGCTGACGTCGAACAGGGAAGCCGGCCTCGGCGACTGGGACCTCAAGGACATCGCCGATCTGCTGAAGACCGGCGTGTCGAGCCGCGGCGCGGTGTTCGGTCCGATGGCCGAAGTAGTTCACAACAGCCTGCAGTATCTGTCGGCCGAAGACATCAACGCGATGGCGACGTACCTGAAGACGATTCCGCAGAAGAGCGAAGCACCGGAACCGCTGCAGCTCGAAACCTCGGAAAGATTCGGCGGCGAACTGCTGAAGCAAGGTCAGAAGATCTACGCTGACAATTGCGCGAAGTGCCACGAGGAAAACGGTCTCGGCCGGCCGCCGGCATTCCCGCCGCTCGCGAACAACCAGTCGATCCAGATGCCGTCCGCGGTCAACCCGATCCGCATGGTGCTGAACGGTGGTTATCCGCCGAGCACGGAAGGGAACCCGCATCCGTATGGCATGCCGCCCTTCGCGCAAGCTCTGTCGAATCAGGAAGTGGCAGCGGTCGTGACGTACATCCGTATGTCCTGGGGCAACCACGGCACGGCCGTGTCGCCACAGCAGGTGGCCAATCTGCGTTCGGCGCCGCTCGACTAAGCAGGGTTCGACGCACCCCGGGCGCGGCCTGCGAAATTCGCGGCCGCGCCCTTCGTTTTTTCAGGACCGGTATCATGTGGGCCTGTTTGTGTTGGTGGTCGCCCTCGCGGGACCGTGCAGGAGGAAAGAGTTGTGCCCTTCGGTGAGCGTTTGAACAGCATCACCCATCTCGTCGGCGCCGTGCTGTCGGTGGTGGGGCTGGCGGCGCTCGTCACGATGGGCGCGCTCGCCGGCGACGCGTACAAGGTCGTCAGCTTCGCCGTATATGGTGCGATGCTGTTCGTGCTGTATGCGATCTCGACGCTGTATCACAGCGTCAGCCATCCGCGTCTGAAGGCGATTCTGCAGAAATGCGATCATTCGGCGATCTACCTGCTGATCGCCGGCAGCTACACGCCGTTCACGCTCGTTACGTTGCGTGGACCGTGGGGCTGGTCGTTATTCGGCGTGAGCTGGGGGCTCGCTGCCCTCGGCATCGTGCAGGAACTCACGCTCGGGCGACGCACCCGCAGCGTGTCGATGGTGCTGTATGTGTTGATGGGATGGCTCGCGCTCGTAGCCGTCCACCCGCTGGTGCAGGCGTTGCCGGCCGCGGGGACCGCGTGGCTCGTGGCCGGCGGCGTCATCTATAGCGTCGGCATCTATTTCTTCATCAACGACGAGCGCATCCGCCACGGACATGGTATCTGGCACCTGTTCGTACTGGCGGGCAGTCTGTGTCAATTCGTCAGTGTCGCGCGCTATGTCGCGTGACATTCCACGGCGACGAATTGCAACTTAAGGCCAGTCGACGTGTCTGCATAGCGCGTTGAAACATTCGGCACATCTGTGAGCGTGCCGCCGATTTCTCCGTGAACGGAACCGGGCCTCGGCCTCGAACACGCCATGCGGGCGTGTCGATGCCGCGCTGGTTTTTCCGCGTTGGGGTCCTTTGGGCCCAGCGGGGCCGTTCGCGACACTGCATTGCAAAGAGCTTTTATGTCTTTTGATTCCCTCGGCTTGTCCGAACCGCTGGTCCGCGCTGTCAATGAACTCGGCTACACCAGCCCGACTCCGATCCAGACTCAGGCGATCCCGGCCGTGCTCAACGGCGGCGATCTGCTCGCCGGCGCGCAAACCGGCACCGGCAAGACCGCCGGCTTCACGCTGCCGATCCTGCAGCGCCTGAATTCGATGCCGCCGGCCGCCGGCGGCAAGCGCGTGGTGCGCGCGCTGATCCTCACGCCGACTCGCGAACTCGCCGCGCAGGTCGAAGAAAGTGTGCGCGCCTACGGCAAATATCTGAAGCTGAAGTCGACCGTGATGTTCGGCGGCGTCGGCATCAATCCGCAGATCGATGCGCTCAGGCGCGGCATCGATATCGTCGTCGCGACGCCGGGCCGTCTGCTCGATCACATGCAGCAGAAGACCATCGACCTGTCGCATCTCGAGATCCTCGTGCTCGACGAAGCGGACCGCATGCTCGACATGGGCTTCATCCACGACATCAAGCGCGTGCTCGCGAAGCTGCCGCCGAAGCGCCAGAACCTGCTGTTCTCGGCGACCTTCTCCGACGAGATCAAGACACTCGCCGATGGCCTGCTGGACTCGCCGGCGCTGATCGAAGTCGCGCGCCGCAACACGACGGCCGAAACGGTCGCGCAGAAGATTCACCCGGTCGATCGCGACCGCAAGCGCGAGTTGCTCACGCATCTGATCCGTCAGCACAGCTGGTTCCAGGTGCTCGTGTTCACGCGCACCAAGCACGGCGCGAATCGCCTCGCCGAGCAGCTGACGAAGGACGACATCAGCGCACTCGCGATTCACGGCAACAAGAGCCAGTCGGCACGCACGCGCGCGCTCGCCGAGTTCAAGGACGGTACGCTGCAGGTGCTGGTGGCGACCGACATCGCCGCACGCGGCATCGATATCGATCAGTTGCCGCACGTGGTCAACTTCGATCTGCCGAACGTGCCGGAAGACTACGTGCATCGTATCGGCCGCACGGGTCGCGCGGGTGCGACCGGCGAGGCGGTGTCCCTCGTGTGCGTCGATGAACTGCAGTTGCTGAAGGACATCGAGAAGCTGATCAAGCGTCCGGTCCCGCAGGAAGTGATCGCCGGTTTCGAGCCGGACCCGACCGCGAAGCCGGAGCCGATCCTGCGACGCGGGCAGGGCGGCGGCGGGCGCTCGCCGCGCCAGGGACAAGGTGCGGGGCGTCGTGACGGCGGTGCTGGTGGTGGCGCACCGGCCAAGCCGGCTCAAGGCTCCGGTCAGCGTTCGGGACAAGGCACGGGTCAGCGTTCGGGCCAGCGTGCGTCGAACGCTCAGCCCACGCCGCGGCCACAAGGTGCGAAGCCGGCCGGCAATGGCAATCAGCCGCGTCGCGATACGCAGCGTCACGACGATCGGCCGCGTACCGCCGCGCATGATGGCGCTCCCGCGCATCATGCGCCGCGCAAGCCGCAGGGCAATCGTTCGCAAAACGGCAATCCGGGCGCGTTGCTCGGCGGCGGCGCGAAGCGCAACGATGCGCCGCGTGGTGCGCAACCGTCGCGCAACGGCGACCGTGGCCGTTAAGCGTCGCGCGGCCTGAAGGCTGCCCGCGCATCAGCCGTTAGCGCTTCCCTGCTCGAAGACTAACGGCTGCTCGCGGCGGCAGCCTG
The DNA here is from genome assembly GCF_050434105.1 of Paraburkholderia sp. 40. NCBI lineage: Bacteria > Pseudomonadati > Pseudomonadota > Betaproteobacteria > Burkholderiales > Burkholderiaceae > Paraburkholderia > Paraburkholderia sp. 40. The sequence continues at coordinate 2,339,320 of NZ_JBNPVY010000004.1, forward strand.
CTTCAAATGCTCGACCTGCAGTTCCCATCGCTCGAGCACCTCACTCCCCTCTCCTTGCAATTCGAACGTGATGCCGCCCGTGAGGCGCGCATAACGGACGCTTTGCGCTTCCGCTGTGTCGATCGAGCCGAGCAGATAGACGAGGCCGCTGTCGTCGCCAGCAACACCGGGCAGCGGCGCGACACGCAACTGCACCTGATAGAACGCCGCATCGCAGACGAAGCTCAGCGCCGCGCGCCCGCTTTGCGCGATCGCGCGCGTCGCGCGCGCCTGCGGCCATAGCGCGATGCACAGCGTGCGCGAGTCGGGCGCATAGAGTTCGCCGACGCTCAGCAGAGATGTGCGCACGTGGCCGTTCGCATCGACGGTCAGTAGCGACGCGGTGAAGCCCAGCTTGTCCGCAAGCGACGAACCGTCGAACAACGCGCGCACGTTGGCCGGCCATTCGTCGAACACGATCTGTTCGAGCGGACGCGCGGACGTAGATGCGGAGGAGGAAGCGCTCATGCCATCGATCCAGTCGAAGTAGTCGGTAAAGCTCCATCATGCCTCGAAAAAACCAAAGCCCGCATGAGCGGGCTCCGGTTCGCTTCGTCAGGGTGTTGCAGCTGCATTCAGCCGATGCCTCGCGCAACGATCGATGGCTCAGCGAAAGAATACGTGCTGCGTGATCTTCGCGAGCGGATAATGCACGCCCGGCTGAATGCGCGCCGGCAGATCGAGCGGCTTGAGCAGCATCTTCACGCACATGTCGGCGGACAGATTACGGCGCACCAGCTTGTTGATGCGCGCCGCGCGCTCGCGGTTATACGCGGAGTCGTGCACGCGCTCCGGATAGCGAATCGCGAACACGTGCCGCAACGCGATCTCCGAATCTTCGTTCTTGATTTCCATCACGCGACGCATCAACGCGCCGAGCACCGCGAGCCGACCGTTGCCCTCGATCCGGTTGTACTTCTTGAAGTACCTGAAAAAGTGCTTGTAATGACGGACTTCGTCGGTGCGGATGTTGTCGGTGATCTGCTTGAGGACCGCTTCGTCCGAGCACTCGTTGATCGCGCGATACAGCGTCGCGGTACCCGTTTCGACTACGCAACGCGCGACCATCTCCAGCGCACGGGTCTTTTCGAAATCCTCGATCGAGCACGTAAGCGAATACTCGCCCATGAAATTGCGGAATGCGGTGTCCCAGTCGAACTCGGGCCATACATACGCGATATAGGTCTTCAGCGCCCGGCCGTGCTGCATTTCCTCGGGCTCCCACTCGTGGTTGAGCCAGGCCGAGACCTCGGGGTCGTCGTTGAAAAACGTGCTCAGATTGCTGGTGTAGAGATCGGTGCCGCTTTCGATGAACGAAGCCGCGCACAACAACAGCAGCAGGTCCTCGTTGGCCGCGGCCTTCTGACGGTCAATGCGCGTCAGATCGATGTCTTCGATCCGCCAGGGCATGACATGGTTCAGCTCTGTGTGCATCGTGTCTTGCTCCCATGCTGTACCGACCCGTGGAGTTCTTCGCAACTGCCACCGCGCTCGCAGTGATGTTTCTGCGTGTCGGATACAACGCCGTGAATTAGAATTGGCCCTTGTACTCTGCATGTTAGCTGGAGATATCCGACCATGCAGATCACACAGCACAGACCATGCCGCATCGACGCAGTTCCGATTTCAAGATAGTCGAAATCTTCCAACGTGTTAAAACGATGTGCGCAAGGCAAAAAAAGCCAGCCCAAAAGGCTGGCTTTTCGGACAGACATCAGACCCGGCGGGGTTGGGGACACGGGCGGGCGCCCTGGGCGGGCCCCATAGACGGCCCCCCTGGGCGGGCCCCCTCCTCCTCAGGCAGGTTGGACGTCGCCCGGGATGGGACGCACGCGACGCATGCGCAGCGCGACGATGATCAGCGATACACCCGAGAGCACCGCCGCAAGCAGGACGTAATAACTTGGCGCGAGTTTGTCGCCGGTCAAATGAATGAAGGTTTCGACGATGGTCGGCGCGAAGCCGCCGAAGATCGTCACGCCGATGCTGTAACCGATTGAAAGGCCAGTCGAGCGCACCTGGGTCGGGAAGATCTCCGACATCAGCGCGGGCATCGGCCCCGAGTACGAGGCCTTGAAAATACCGGCGACGCCTTGCAGCACGAGCAGCCAGCCAATCGTCGGATGTGTCTGCAGCCATGCGAACATCGGATAGATCAGCAGGCCCATCAGGATCGACGTGCTCAGCATGATGCGAATTCGGCCGATGCGATCGGACAGCGCGCCCATGATCGGCGAGAAGATGAACTGCATGCCGCCGTTCAGCACGACCACGCCAAACGACGCGGCCGCCGCCATGTGCAGCTGCTTGACCGCGTAAAGCGGCATGTAGAGCTGCAGCACGTACACGCCGACCGTCGACTGCGCAACCATGCCGATCGCGAGCAGCAGGTTGACCCACTGATTCGAGAACGACGCGTCCTTCGTTCCGCTGACGACCTTGTGCTCGCCAGCCGCCTCGCGAGCCGCGCGTTCTTCTCGCAATGCGAGGAATTCGGGCGTCTCGTCGAGATGCGAGCGGATGTAGTAGCCGACCGGCCCGACCAGCAGACCGAACACGAACGGCACACGCCAGCCCCAGCTGTTCAGATGCTCGGCCGGCAGCCACGCGGTCAGCAGCGAACCGAAGGCCGCCGCGGTGATCGCCGCGAGACCCTGGCTCGCGAACTGCCAGCTCGCGTAGTAGCCGCGCCGAGTCGCGCTGTGCTCGACCATGAACGCGGTCGCGCTGCCGAACTCGCCGCCGACCGCGAAGCCCTGCACGAGCCGCGCCAGCAGCACCAGCAGCGGCGCCGCGAGACCGATCGTCGAAAACGGCGGCATCACGGCCATCGTGAAAGTACCGACCATCATCAGCGCGATCGCGAGCGTGAGCGCCGCCTTGCGGCCCTTGCGGTCGCCGTACACGCCGAGCACGATCGCGCCGAGCGGGCGCATCAGGAACGAGAGGCCGAAAGTGGCGATCGCGAGCAGGGTCGACAGCCACTCGTCCTGCATCGGGAAGAACTGTTTCGCGATGATCGTCGCGAAGTAGCCGTAGACCAGGAAGTCGAACCACTCGAGCGCGTTACCGATCGACGACGAGAAAACGATCCGCCGCACCATCGCTTTCGAAAGCGGCGCGGCGTGGGGGGAAGCAGTCGTCGAGTGCGACGCGGGGGTGTTCATGATGGTCTCCTGCCTGTCTGCTGCGTGATAGCTGTGGTAGGTGCGGCACCGCCTGGGTCAGCGAGTGGGCTGGCGGGCGCGCAATAGCGCGGCATACGGCATGCCGCGCGTTCGTTACGTGTTACCCGGGTGTCGGACCTGAGTCCCGGTGCGGACCTCGGCCCCGGGCATTGCCTCGTTGTGGCCTAGAAGCCGGCGGCGAGACCGTCGCGGCGGCTGTCGCTGGCCGCCACGTAGCCGCGCTCCGGCTCGTTGCGATCGAGTTTCCAGATGAACTGGCCGGAGCCGAAGTCCATGTACGGATCGTCGACCGACTTGATCGTGTGGCCGAGCTTCTGCAGGCCCTCGGTGGTCTTCGGATCGAGCGTCGACTCGATATCGACCGTGAAGTCGCGGTTGACCTTCCAGCGCGGCGCGTCGCACGCGGCCTGCGGTTGCTGACCGTAGTCGAGCATGCGCACCACCGTTTGCAGATGGCCTTGCGGCTGCATGTCGCCGCCCATCACGCCGAAGCTCATCACCGCTTCCTGCTGACCGTTCACCTGCTGCGTGAGGAACGCCGGGATGATCGTGTGGAACGGCCGCCTGCCGCCCTCGACGACGTTCGGCGACTTCGGATCCATCGAGAAGCCGCAGCCGCGGTTCTGCAGCGCGATGCCGCTGTCCGGCACCACCACACCCGAGCCGAAGCCCATGTAGTTCGACTGGATGAAGCTGACCATCATGCCGCTCTCGTCCGCGGCCGACATGTAGATGGTGCCGCCCGCCTTCGGCATGCCGAAGTCGAAGTGCGTCGCCCGCTTCGGATCGATCAGCTTCGCGCGCGAGCTCAGGTACGCGTCGTCGAGCATCTGCTCGGGCGTGACTTCCATCGACCGCGGATCGGCCACATAGCGATACAGGTCGGCAAACGCGAGCTTCATCGCTTCGATCTGCAGATGCTGCGACTCGACGCTGTCGACCTTCAGCGACTTCACGTCGAACTTCTCGAGGATGCCGAGCGCAACCAGCGCCGCGATGCCCTGGCCGTTCGGCGGAATCTCATGCACGGTGTAGCCGCGATAGTCCTTGCCGATCGGCTCGACCCAGTCCGCGCGGTAGTTGCGGAGATCGTCGGCGCTCAGCGCGGCGCCGCCTTCGCGTGCGAACGCGGCGATCCGCTCGGCGATCTCGCCTTCGTAGTACGCGCGCGGACCCTGCTCGGCGAGCTGGCGCAGCGTCTTCGCGTGACCGGGGAAGCGCACGAGTTCGCTGACCTCGGGCGCGCGGCCGCGCGGCATGAAGGTCTGCGCGAAGCCCGGCTGATCCTTCAGTTCCGGCACCGCGGCCGCCCATTTGTACGCGACGATGCTCGCCACCGCGTGACCGCGCTCGGCGATCTCGATGGCCGGCTCCATCAGGTCGGCGAACGGCAGCTTGCCGAACTTCTGGTGCAGCGCTTCCCAACCAGCGATCACGCCCGGCACCGTGACGGCGTCCCAGCCACGCTTTGGCTGTTTCGCGAAGCCGTTTTCCTCGCCGTATTTGCGCTTGAAGTAATCGACGTTCCACGCAGCCGGCGACACGCCCGACGCGTTCAGACCATGCAGCTTCTTGCCGTCCCACACGAGCGCGAACGCGTCGCCGCCCAGGCCGCACGACACAGGTTCGACCACTGTGATCGCTGCGGCGGCCGCGATGGCCGCGTCGACGGCATTGCCGCCCTTCCACAACATGCGCAGCCCGGCCTGCGCCGCAAGCGGATGCGAGGTCGAAACGATATTGCGTGCGAATACGGGCAGACGTTGCGTCGGATAAGGGTTGTGCCAGTTGCTGAAGCCAGTCATGTCGAACACTCTCGAAAGCGCGGGCCGGCACGAAAAGTCGCCGGACATCATGGGAAAGGTTGTAAAGCAGGTAAATCGCGGAACCCCGGATTGCATCGCGAAGCGCGCCAAAAAACAAATTCATTTATCAAATGAATAAATGCGTATTGCGCCTGAATGAAGGTTCGAGCAGGTCCGGAGCGTTCCCGGCGAGTTCCAGCGGATTGCGCCAGTTGGCGGACATGGGGCGCGATGGTCTTACAATAGCGGCAATCGCGCTCGTCGACGGCGGGCTTCCTGCCAGCCGCTTGATGATCGCGACGGAGCACGCCGACACGACAGCCACCACCCGAGACACATGACACGAGACCCCCGCCTGACTCTCAACGCCCGGCAACAGGAATTGCTGGAGTGGGTGCAACGCGACGGCTTCGTGACTGTGGACGACCTCGCGAGCCACTTCGACGTCACCCCGCAGACGATCCGCCGCGACGTCAACTGGCTCGCCGATATGAATCTGCTGCGCCGCTATCACGGCGGCGCCAGTCTGCCGACCAGTTCCGAGAACGTCTCCTACACCGCGCGCCAGCGCATGTTTCATGAAGAGAAAAGACGCATCGCGGCGCTAGTCGCCACTCACATTCCCGATCAGGCATCGCTCTTCATCAACCTCGGCACGACCACCGAGGAAGTGGCACGCGCGCTGAACCGCCACCGTGAACTGCGCGTGATCACGAACAATCTGAACGTCGCGAGCATGATGAGCGGCTACCCGGATTGCGAAGTACTGGTGACGGGGGGCATCGTGCGGCCGTGGGATAAGGGCATCGTCGGTGAACTGGCGATCGACTTCATCCGGCAGTTCAAAGTCGATTTCGCGATCATCGGCACGTCGAGCATCGAAACGGACGGTACGCTGCGAGATTTCGACACGCGCGAAGTGCGTGTCGCCGAGGCGATCATCGAGCACGCACGCACCGTGTTCCTCGCCGCCGATCACTCCAAGTTTGGCCGCCCGGCGCTAGTTCGCCAGGGACATCTGGAGCAGATCGACGCGTTGTTCACCGACGCCGCGCCGCCCGCCGACATGGCCGAGGCGCTGAACGCCGCGAATTGTCAAATCTATATCGCCGGATAATTCCAGGCGATCTCCGCCATGCTGCGGTGCACGCGAAACCTCGCGTGAAATCAAGAATTTGGCCGCGGGACCGGACCGCCTATCGCGCGGCCAATTGTCAAATGGAAAATTTACGAGGACCGGGTTGGCGTTTCATCGGTGCTCGCCTACACTCCAGTTCCCCAACGTGCGTTGCGAGTTTCGCACGGCGTCGGTTGTATGAATCTGTCGTGTAAGCCGTACCCCCCGCCCTGATCCTTTAGCGGACCCCGCCCCGGCCTGCCGGTCGACTGCAAGGTTGTCCGCAATTTGCTGACATGGAGAGAACGATGCTGAGTCCGCATGAATTCGCCACGTTGTTGCTCGTCAAGGACGCCCCCAACCAGGTCGAAATGGGCCGAGAAGAACTCGATGCGTTGCTCGAACGCCAACTGGTGCAACTCGAGCGCCTCGCATCGGGCAACGAAGAATGGCGCGTGACCGAAACCGGCGACACCGCATTGCGGGCCATCAAACGTTTTTCCTGAGATTCCCTGTCGTTCGATCCGAGAGCCGTTGGCGGCGTATCCGCGCCGCCTTGGCGGATGCGCCGCGCGCTTCGCTCGCGACTACCGGTCTCGTATCGTTCAATTCCCCTGACAGCGGGCCGCCTTCGCGGCCCTTTGTTGTGCGCATCTCATTTACACAGTAAATTCACGCGACGGACTTCCCCGCCCTCGCGCATGCCCAAGACGCTCTCCGCCGACGACATCCAGCAGTTTCGCGAAGCCATGCGACGCGTCGCGGAAAACGCATTTGCGACCCGCGGCGCGCAAGGCGTGACGATGCGCGAGCTGGCGAAGGAGCTCGGCTGCAGTGCGATGACACCGTATCGCTATTTCCGCGACAAGGAAGAAATTCTGGCGATGGTCCGCGCCGCCGCGTTCAACCGCTTCGCCGCGCGCCTCGAAGCGGCCGCGCGCGGCATCCCCGCGAACGCCCCCGCCATCGATCACAGCGCCGTCGGCCGGGCCTACGTCGACTTCGCGCTCGATGAACCGCACGCCTACCGTTTGATGTTCGATCAGACGCCGCAACAGCAAGGCGCTTACCCTGAACTGGCCGCGGCGTCGCAGCGCGCGTGGCGTCTGCTGGAAGCGCACTTCGAGCGGCTCGTCGAGGCGGGTATTCTCGAAGGCGATCCGCGCCTGATCGGCTATGCGTACTGGACGAGCCTGCACGGCTTCACGATGCTCGCGCTCGCGAACCAGCTACCGCCGTCGGCCGCGCAACAGGCGGATTCCGCCGACGACGGAGCGCCGCAGCCATCACGTGAAGCCGTGTTCGCGCAGATTTTGCGCATGCTGTGGCGCGGAGCGTTGGCGCCGCACAAGTGAACCGGTGCGCCGGTCAACCCGCTGCTGCTTACCCGCTACGCAAGGTCGGATCGGCACTCGCACGCCAGCTGATCGCCCTTGCGCGCTGCTCGTTGAAGAACTCGACCCACTGGTTGCGCACCTTCGGATCGCTGCTCGTCGCCTCGCTCGCATGGCGCTGCGCGATCGATGCCTGGAACGCGCAGAAGTCGTCGTTCGACAGCCGGCCGCGCCGGTTCGCCACATAGGCATCGAAGAACGTCTCATAGACGATCTGCGCGTCGCTGCCGTAGTCGACGGTTTGCGGCGAGCACATCTTCTGCAACGCCTCGAACGACGTTGCGCCCCTCGTCCCTTCCAGACTCGGCGTACTCACGCATCCCGCCAGCAGCGCCGCCGCGCCGATCATCAAAAGTCCACGCATACATCACCTCGAAATGGCTGCTACCGAGAGTATCGTCCGCGGTCGCGCGTTGCGCCACTCCGTGCCATCCGACCCAGGCTCGCTCGGGTCGAAGCGAACTTTACTTTTTCGAATATGTTCATTAGAGTTCGAAAACGAACATGATTCGTTCAATTGGCTTTCCAACTTACTTCCAGATTCGATGCAGAGGCTCACCAGGTGACGCAAGGCACGAAATACGATTTGCTCGTCGTCGGTGGCGGGATCAACGGCGCCGGCATCGCCCGCGACGCGGCCGGCCGCGGCCTGGCGGTGCTGCTGTGCGAGCAGGACGATCTGGCCGCGCACACCTCGTCGGCGAGTACCAAGCTGATCCACGGCGGCCTGCGCTACCTCGAGTACCGCGAGTTCGGGCTCGTGCGCAAGGCGCTGCAGGAGCGCGAGACGCTGCTGCGCGCGGCGCCGCACATCATCTGGCCGCTGCGCTTCGTGATGCCGCATATGCCGGATCTGCGCCCCGCCTGGCTGATCCGCGCGGGTCTGTTCCTGTACGACCATCTGGCCAAACGTGAGCTGCTGCCGGGCTCGCGCGGCATCGTGATGAGCCGGCATCCGGCCGGCGCGCCGCTTGTCGAAACGATCAAGCGCGGCTTCGTTTATTCGGACGGCTGGGTCAACGACGCGCGCCTCGTCGTCCTGAACGCGCTCGACGCGCACGAGCGCGGCGCGACGATCCTCACGCGCACGAAGCTGGTCAACGCAGAGCGCGCCGGCGGCGAGTGGCGCGCGCAACTGCAACGCGCGGACGGCACGACGCTCGACGTGCGCGCCGCCGCGATCGCGAACGCGGCGGGCCCGTGGGTCGGCGAGCTGCTGAAGGGCGCGCTCGGCCGGCCATCGGCGCATAGCGTGCGGCTCGTCAAGGGTAGCCACATCGTCACGCGGCGCCTGTTCGAGCACGACCACGCGTACATCTTCCAGAACGCCGATAAGCGGATCATCTTCGCGATTCCCTACGAGCACGACTACACGCTGATCGGCACCACCGACCTCGAATATCGCGGCGACCCGTCGCAAGTCGCGATCGACGCCAACGAAACGCAGTATCTGTGCGATTCGATCAACCGCTACTTCAGGCAGAAGATCTCGCCGGCCGACGTGCGCTGGAGCTATTCGGGCGTACGCCCGCTGTTGGAGGACGAGAACGCGGACAATCCGTCGGCGGTCACGCGCGACTACTCGCTCGAACTCGACGCGCCCGCGGAACAGGCGCCGCTGCTGTCGGTGTTCGGCGGCAAGATCACGACGTTTCGCAAGCTCGCCGAGCAGGCCGTCGATACGCTCACCGACGCGCTGCGCCACTGCGGGTCCGCGTGGACCGTCGACGCGCCGCTGCCGGGCGGCGACATCGCACAGGCGAACTTCAATCGCTTCCTCGGTGAGTTCTCGCGCGAGCATGCGTGGCTGCCGGCGTCGCTCGCGCATCGGCTCGCGCGCGCGTATGGCACGCGCGCGAATCGCGTGATCGGCCTCGCGCGCTCGCGCGCCGAGCTCGGTCGCGAGTTCGCGCCGGGACTGCACGAAGCCGAGCTGGTTTATCTGCGCGATACCGAATGGGCGCGCACCGCGCAGGACGTGCTGTGGCGGCGCTCGAAGCTCGGCCTGCACGTCGAGCCGGGCACGCTCGATGAGGTTACGCGCGATATCGACGCGTGGTTCGCGCGCGAACCGGCCCGGCAGAGCGCGTAGGCGGCCCCGCCGGGCAAACTGGCATTCCCCGACAAAAGCGGCGGCAAACACAACGCGGCGCCAATGCCGGGTGAAGCAAACGGCGCGAGCCCGTAGAAACGGCGCACACCATCCGCGCGTCCCGGGCCGGCCCCACCGCAGCTTCGGCTGGACGACACCGGCACGCGCCCTCACACTATGGCGGCCCGCTCACAACAACACGCCGCTCGCATCGCCGGCCAGCAATCCGGCGATCCGTAACATGCATGGAGAAGAGACAATGCTGGATCAGTACGTTCTCGCGCTTGACCAAGGCACCACCAGCTCGCGCGCGATGCTGTTCGACCGGCGCGGCAACGTCGTGTCGACCGCACAAAAGGAATTCCAGCAGATCTACCCGCACCCGGGCTGGGTCGAGCACGATCCGCAGGAAATCTGGTCGACGCAGGCCGGCGTCGCCGCCGAAGCGGTCACGCGAGCCGGCATGAACGGCACGTCGATCGCGGCGATCGGCATCACGAACCAGCGCGAAACCACGATCGTGTGGGATCGCGAAACCGGCCACCCGATCTACAACGCGATCGTCTGGCAGGACCGCCGCACCGCCGATTTCTGCGACGACCTGAAAGCGCAGGGTCTCGAAGCGAGCGTGCGCGCGAAGACCGGCTTGCCGATCGACTCGTATTTCTCGGCGACCAAAATCCGCTGGATTCTCGACAACGTCGAAGGCGCGCGCGAAAAAGCGCGTCAGGGCCGGCTCGCGTTCGGCACCGTCGATAGCTGGCTGATGTGGAATTTCACGAAGGGCGCGCTGCACGTCACCGACGTGACCAACGCGTCGCGCACGATGCTGTTCAACATCCACACCCTGAAGTGGGACGACGAACTGCTCGCCGCGCTCGACATTCCCCGCAGCATGCTGCCGGAAGTGCGGCCGTCGTCGGAGGTGTACGGGCCGACGGTGACCACCGTGTTCGCGTCGAAGATTCCACTCGCGGGCATCGCCGGTGATCAGCACGCCGCGCTATTCGGCCAGATGTGCACCGAGTCCGGCATGGTCAAGAACACCTACGGTACCGGCTGCTTCCTCGTGATGAACACGGGCGCCAAACCGATCGAATCGAACAACAATCTCGTCACGACGATCGCCTGGCAGATCGGCGAGCGTATCGACTACGCGCTCGAAGGCAGCATCTTCATCGGCGGCGCCGTGGTGCAGTGGCTGCGCGACGGCCTCGGCATCATCAGGAACGCGGCGGAAATCGAAACGCTCGCGCGCGGCGTGCCGCATTGCGACGGCGTGTATCTCGTGCCCGCGTTCGCCGGCCTCGGCGCGCCGCACTGGAACGCGCATGCGCGCGGCACGCTGTTCGGCGTCACGCGCGGCACGACCTCCGCGCATATCGCGCGCGCGGCGCTCGATTCGATCGCCTATCAATCGCTCGACGTGCTGAAGGCGATGGAAGCCGACTCGGGCATTCGCATCGGCGAGTTGCGCGTGGATGGCGGCGCCTGCGCGAACAATCTGCTGATGCAGTTCCAGGCCGACATCCTCGGCGTCGACACGGTGCGCCCCCAGGTGTCCGAGACCACCGCACTCGGCGCCGCCTATCTGGCCGGTCTTGCGGTGGGCTACTGGAAGGACATCGACGAGTTGAAAAGCCAGTGGAAGCTCGAGCACCGCTTCACGCCGGCGCTACCGCATGCGGAGGTCAGGACCTGCCTCGATGGCTGGCAGCGCGCGATCCGCGCGGCGAAGGCCTGGGCCGATACGCCGTAAGGTCGCGGGCACGCAACCCGCCGCCCGCGCGCTTTGCGCTTACCGTTTTTCAGGCATGATCGACCACCTCATCTGTGACTGCGACGGCGTGCTCGTCGACAGTGAAGTCATCGCCGATCGCGTGATGTTCGACACGCTGACGGCCACCTTCCGCGGCATCGATTTCGCCCCCGTCGTCAAAACCGCGTTCGGCCAGCAAACCTCGCGCTTTCTCGCCGGCCTCGAAACGCGGTTCGACATCACGCTGCCTGTGAACTTCCTCGACACGATCGAGCACCATGTCGAGCTCGCGCTCGCCGCGTCGCTCGGTCCGATCCACGGCGTGCGCGACGCGCTGCAACGCGTGACGCTGCCGGCTGCGGTCGTGTCGAACAGCCGTATGTCGCGCGTCGCCGCATCGGTACGGCGCGCGGGTCTGCAGCAGATTTTCGGCGAGCGCGTGTTCAGCGCCGAGCAGGTCGCGCGGCCGAAGCCGTATCCGGACGTCTATCTGTTCGCGGCCACGACGCTTGGCGTCGTGCCGGCGCGTTGCCTCGTCGTCGAGGACAGCGTCGCGGGTTTGAACGCGGCGCGCGCGGCCGGCATGAAGACGATCGCGTTCGTCGGCGCGAGCCATATTCCGGACGGCTACGCGGATGCGCTGCGCGCGATGGGTATCACGCGAATCATCAAGCATATGGATGAACTGCCGGCGCTCATCGAGGCGGGCGTGCGCGGCGAATTCGGCGACGTGCAGTCGTAGCGGTTTTGCGCAACGCCGATAAAAAAGCCGGTTCTTCGGAAGACGAACCGGCTTTTTTGCGTCATGGCGTCGCGTGCCGCTCGATGGATTGCCCGTCAAGCCTCGGCCATCGCGCCCTCGCGCACCTGCGCGAGCGACTCGCGAAACTCGACCAACTCGGCGATCGTCAGCATCGGCAGATCATGTTGCGCGGCGAAGCGCTCGACGTCCGCGCCGCGCGTCATCGTGCCGTCGGCGTTCATCAGTTCGCACAGCACGCCGGCCGGCTTCAGGCCCGCGAGAATCGCCAGATCGACGGTACCTTCGGTGTGGCCGCGCCGCGCCAGCACGCCGCCCGGCATCGCGCGCAGCGGGAACACGTGGCCGGGGCGCACGATGTCGGCGGGTTTGGCCGTATCGGCGACCGCGGCGCGGATCGTGGTCACGCGATCCTGCGCGGACACGCCGGTGCTGACGCCTTCGCGCGCTTCGATCGACACCGTGAACGCGGTGCCGTGACGGCTTTCGTTGTTGACGGCCATCGGCGGCAGTTCGAGCGCGCGGATCTTGTCGTCGGGCAGGCACAGGCAGACGATGCCGCTGCATTCCCGGATCAGCAGCGCCATCGTTTCGACCGACAGGCGCTCGGCCGCGACGATCAGATCGGCTTCGTTCTCGCGGTCGTGGTCGTCCTGCAGCACCACGGCGCGGCCCTCGCGCAGCGCCTGCAAGGCGGCGGCGATACGCGGCGGAACGGCTTCGGTGGCAAGCAGCGGGAGATCGGCGAAGGCATCGTCTGCAATCGTCGACGGAGCGGGAAAAGTAGCAAAGGACATGGTTGAAACGCTCATCGCAAAAGTTGGGCGAGAGACGTTTCAGGGCATTGCAAACAGACTGACACGCGCCGCCCAGGCGCCGCGCGAAAGCGGACGCTGATACGCCACCCGGCTACAGGCGGCGTCGCGGAACGCACATGACCATCTGCACATCTTCTTCCATCCGGACTATGACCGTCGGCTCTGGCTTCTGACCAGATCTGCTGACCCCGCTCCTGTCTCCGCTATTCCGAAGGCCAAGCGATGCGGGCGCTCGCGGGCTTGCCGGCTCGCGCTGTCGCGCTGCCGGCCCACCGCCGGTGGGGAATTTCACCCCGCCCTGAAGACGCACTGATTGCCGGTTCGACCGGCGGGCGAAGCATACAACAGTCGCGCGAGCGCTGCAGCGCGACGAACAAAGATCCTACTCACTGCATTGGACCTGCATCGACGCCCTGACCCGCGCTTGAACCTCGGACGCCGTCGATTCTCAACCCGGCACACCTTCGCGTGCGGCTTCGTCGCGTGCGCCGCCCGCGGCCGGCACTTCCCAGCGCGGCGGCGTCTCAGCCCGCAGCGTCACGCGAAACGCGCGCGCCTCGGTGTCGCCGGGATTGCGCAGGCTGTGCGGCTGGTCGGCGTCGAACACGATCGCGTCGCCGGTCGCGAGCAGTTGACGCTGGTCGTGCACGCTGACTTCGAGCGTACCGTCGCTGACCACCAGATTCACCGTCGTGCCAGGCGCGCGGCGCACGCCCGCTTCGGTATGTAGCGGGGCGATCCGCAGTTCGTGAAACTCGGCGGCGATCGACTCGTCGTCGGGACACAGCGGCCGCACAGAGTAGCGACCGTTCGCGCTGACCACGCGGGCCGAGCGCTCGGCCGGCAGATGCTCGAAGCCATTGGTCGCGTGACGCCGCAGGAACGCCGCCACCGACACCTTCAGTGCCGCCGCCACCTTGCACAGCACCTTGATCGACGGCACGCTGCGCGCCGATTCGATCTGCGCGAGCATGGCGCGCGATACGCCTGACGCGCGCGCCAGCGCATCGAGCGAAAGCTGCCGTTCGGCGCGCAGCCGCGCCAGATTCACGCCGACCAGCTGTTCGAGCGCATCGAAGGGTTCGGCGGAGCGCGGCGCCGCGTCGGTGTCGGCATCGGCAGACGGATCGCGGACCAGCGCGAGCGGGGAATGCATATTGGCCTCCAGAGCGCCGCCAGGCGGCACAAGAGCAGTAAGTGGAAGCAAGATAGCATCGGCTTTCGCCGCACCCAACGAAGTTATCTTCACACTGTTATCAGCATTGCGGAGGCAAGCAACTGACGACTCACGCGCTTTGCGCGAGCGCGCGCGCGGGCGCATCCATGCGCGCCGCGAACCACGTCAGCAGCAGCGCGGCCACGCTGACCGCGGCGGCAACCCACGGCAAGGTATCGAGCGCGTGACCGTGATTGATCACGAGACCGCCGAGCCACGCACCCGCCGCATTGCCGACGTTGAACGCACCGATGTTCAGTGTCGACGCGAGATTCGGCGCGGCGGCGGCCTTCTCGACCACGCGCATCTGCAACGGCGGCACCGTCGCGAACGCCGCGATGCCCCACACGAACACCGTGATCGCGGCAGCCGCTTGCGAATGGCTGGTGCGCGCGAAGATCGCCATCACGACCGCGAGCGCGGCGAGAATGCCCATCAGCGACGGCATCAGCGCGCGGTCCGCAAGCTTGCCGCCGACCATGTTGCCGACCGTCAGGCCCACGCCGAACAGCACGAGGATCACGCGTCACGCCGCGCGGCGAAAAACCGCTCACCTGCTCGAGGATCGGCGCGATATAGGTGAACACGACGAACACGCCTCCGAAGCCGAGCACCGTCATCGCGAGGGCACTCCACACTTGCGGGTCTTGCAGCACGCGCACTTCGTGGGCGAGGCCGGCGGGGCCGGTGTCGTGGCGGTTCGGCACCAGCGCGCCGATGCCCGCGAGCGACAGCACGCCGAAGCCGCTGACGATCCAGAACGCCGCGCGCCAGCCGAACTGCTGGCCGATGAGGGTGCCGAACGGCACGCCGAGCACGTTCGCGAGCGTTAGGCCCGTGAACATCAGCGCGATCGCGCTCGCGCGCTTTTCGGCCGGCACGAGCGAGGCCGCGACCACCGCGCCGATGCCGAAGAACGAGCCGTGCGCGAACGAGGTCACGACGCGCGCGATCATCAGCACCGAATAGCCCGGCGCCACCGCGCACAACACATTGCCGACGATGAACACGCCCATCAGCAGCAGCAGCGCGAACTTGCGCGACATCCTGCTCGTGACTACCGCGAGCAGTGGCGCGCCGACCGCGACGCCGAGCGCATAGCCGCTGACGAGCAGGCCCGCGGACGGGATCGACACGGCCAGATCGCGCGCCACTTCGGGCAACAGGCCCATGATGACGAATTCGGTCGTACCGATGGCGAATGCGCTAATCGCGAGCGCGAGTAATGGAATGGGCATTTTTCCGCTCCGGGAATGAGGCGGGATCAGGGTTTGGGTTGAAAGAGCTGGCGCGCCGCCGTCACGAATTCGATGACGACGCCCGGCGCGAGCGCGACGAACAGCTGCTGCTGCTCCGGTTGCACGGCGCTCGCCGGCACCTGCGCGGTTTGATAGCCGATGTCGTGCGCGTCGAGCCGCTCGAGCAACGCTTGCCATTCGCCGGCGCTATCGAGCCGAAAGGCGTTGTGATCGATGCGCGGCATGACGCGGCCCGCCGCGCCGGAAGCCGGCGCGGCGATCAGATGCACTACCGGGCGGCCGCTTGCGTTCAGCCAGTAGCCGTCGACGGAAAACGGCGGGCGCGCGCCTTCGATGAGCCCGACGATGTCGACGAAGAAACGTCGGGCGGAATCGAGGTCGGCGGTGACGATGGTCGCGTGATCGAGTTGCATGACGAAGGACAGCAGCGGAGGTGTCGACGGCTGCATTGTCGCGGCGCGACGCAAATTTGATAATTGGCGTAGCGTTTGAAGCATTTTCAAATTCTGCTTGAAAGCCAGCGATGGATAACCTCGGTGACATCCGCCTCTTCGTCGAAGCGGCGCAGCAAGGCAGCCTGTCGAAGGCGGGCCGCAAGATGGGCCTGACACCCGCCGCGGCGAGCGCGCGGCTCGCGAAACTGGAAGCGAGGCTCAAAGCGCGCCTGTTCGAGCGCACCACGCGGCAGCTACGGCTCACCGACGAAGGCCGCCTCTACCTGAACTGCTGCCGCCAGGCGCTGCAATCGCTGGACGACGCCGAAGCCGCGCTGCAAGCGGGCCAGGGCGTCGTGCGCGGCAAGGTGCGGGTGTCGGCGACCTCGGACTTCGGCCGCAACCTGCTGATGCACTGGCTCGACGAATTCAACGCGCTGTACCCGGACGTGACGTTCGCGTTGACGCTGTCGGATGCGCTGGCCAATCTCGTGCAGGAGGACATCGATCTGGCGATCCGCTTCGGCGTGCCACAGGACAGCTCGCTGGTCGCGCGCCGGCTCGCGCCGAACCGGCGGGTGCTGTGCGCATCACCGGAATACGTCGGGCGTCGCGGCGAGCCGAAGGACCCGCTCGACCTCGCCAATTTCGACTGCATCGTGCTCGGCACCGCATCGGGGCCGGCCAGCGAATGGCGCTTCACGCGCGGTGACGAGGTGCAGCACTACAGCGTGCCGTTCGAAGCGGCGCGCGAAACCAACGACGGCGCGGTCGCGCGCGAATGGGCGCTGCGCGGCTACGGTATCGCGATCAAATCGATGTGGGACGTGGAAGCGGACCTGCGCGCCGGCCGCCTGAAGATCCTGCTGCCGGAATGGCGCTACCCCGATGCGCCGCTGCACGCGCTGTATCACCGCAATCGCTTCATGGCGCCGCGCGTGCGCGTGCTGCTCGATTTCCTCGCCGAGCGCTTCGCGCAGGTGTCGGATGAACTGGAAAGCCTGCTGGGACTGCCGCCGGACCGGCCAATGAGCGCCGAAACCCCCGTTGCGTGAAGGGCTATAATATGCAGTTACGCTGCAAAGACACGCGCAAGCCGGCCATCACGCGCCGCGCTGCCCCGCGCCGCGGCCTCCTTCACCTTTTTACGACGCCCCCAGGTTAACCACTGAGACCGGCGAAATTCGATGACCAAGAAAGTTTATGTAAAGACCTTTGGCTGCCAGATGAACGAGTACGACTCCGACAAGATGGTCGACGTGCTCGGTGCCGCTGAAGGGCTCGTCAAGACCGACACGCCGGAAGACGCCGACGTGATCCTGTTCAATACCTGCTCGGTGCGCGAAAAAGCGCAGGAAAAAGTCTTCTCCGACCTCGGCCGCGTACGCGAGCTGAAGGACGCGAATCCGAATCTGATCATTGGCGTGGGTGGCTGCGTCGCGAGTCAGGAAGGCGCATCGATCGTCGCGCGCGCGCCGTACGTCGATATCGTGTTCGGTCCGCAAACGCTGCACCGCCTGCCGCAGATGATCGACGAACGCCGCGCGAGCGGCCGCGCGCAGGTCGACATTTCGTTTCCCGAAATCGAGAAATTCGATTACCTGCCGCCGGCGCGCGTCGAAGGTCCGAGCGCGTTCGTGTCGATCATGGAAGGCTGCAGCAAGTACTGCAGCTACTGCGTCGTGCCGTACACGCGCGGCGAGGAAGTGTCGCGTCCGCTCGACGACGTGCTGACCGAAATCGCCGGCCTCGCCGACCAGGGCGTGCGCGAAGTCACGCTGCTCGGCCAGAACGTGAACGCTTATCGTGGAAAATTCGGCGGCGCGCTGACCGTGGGTTCGACCGAGATCGCCGACTTCGCGACGCTGATCGAATACGTCGCGGACATCCCCGGCATCGAACGGATCCGCTACACGACGTCGCATCCGAAGGAGTTCACGCAGCGCCTGATCGACACCTACGCGAAGGTGCCGAAGCTCGTCAGCCACCTGCATCTGCCGGTGCAGCACGGCTCCGACCGCATCCTGATGGCGATGAAGCGCGGCTACACCGTGCTCGAGTACAAGTCGGTGATCCGCAAGCTGCGCGCGATTCGCCCGGACCTGTCGCTGTCGACGGACATGATCGTCGGATTCCCCGGCGAGACCGAGGAAGACTTCGCGAAGATGATGACGCTCGTCGAAGAGATGAAGTACGACACGAGCTTCTCGTTCATCTACAGCCCGCGTCCCGGTACACCGGCCGCGAACCTGCACGACGACACGCCGCGCGAGGTTAAGCTCAAGCGCCTGCAACATCTGCAGGCCACGATCGAAGAGAACGTGCGGCGCATCAGCGACGCGATGGTCGGCAAGGTCGAACGCATTCTGGTCGAGCGCCCTGCGCGCAAGGACCCAAACGAGCTCGCGGGCCGCACCGAGAACAACCGCGTCGTCAATTTCCCGGCGCCGGTCGCGTCGCATGCACGGCTGATCGGTCGGATGGTCGACGTGAAGATCGTGCACGCGTATCCGCACTCGCTGCGTGGTGAACTCGTGATGGTTCACGACGACAGCGCCGCGACGACGCATTGAACGACATTCTGAGTACCGCAACCGACAGGATCGACTCACCGCCTTGAAGACCACTCAGCAGCCTCTGGAATTCACCGCACCGCGCGAAGATAATGCGCGGCTCGCCAACCTCTGCGGACCGCTCGACGAAAATCTGCGGCAGATCGAGCAGGCCCTCGACGTGACCCTGCAGCGCCGCGGCCACCGCATCGCGATCCGCGGGCGCGGCGCGAAACTCGCGCTCACCGCGCTCGAAAACTTCTACAACAACGCGCGCGAGCCTTTGTCGGTCGACGACATCCAGCTCGCGCTCGTCGAAGCGCGTAATCCGGTGCGTCATCGTTCGAATGGCAACGGCAATGGCAATGGCGACACCGTCGACGCGCACTTCGCCGGCAATCCCGACCACCCGTTCGACCAGCCCGCCGACGCCACTGCGAGCGAGGACGACTTCGAGGAATACGGCCCGAAGCTGTACACGCGACGCGCGGATCTGCGCGGCCGCACGCCGGCGCAGCGCGAGTACCTGAAGCAGATCGTGTCGCACGACGTCACGTTCGGCGTCGGCCCCGCCGGCACCGGCAAGACCTATCTCGCGGTGGCCTGCGCGGTCGACGCGCTCGAGCGCGACCAGGTCAAGCGTATCGTGCTGACGCGCCCGGCCGTCGAGGCGGGCGAGCGGCTCGGCTTTTTGCCGGGCGATCTCGCGCAGAAAGTCGATCCGTATCTGCGCCCGCTCTACGACGCGCTGTACGACCTGCTCGGCTTCGACAAAACCGCGAAGATGTTCGAGCGGCAGATGATCGAAATCGCGCCGCTCGCATACATGCGCGGCCGCACGCTGAATCACGCGTTCATCATCCTCGACGAGGCGCAGAACACCACGCCCGAGCAGATGAAGATGTTCCTCACGAGAATCGGCTTCGGCTCGAAGGCGGTCGTCACCGGCGACACGACCCAGGTCGACCTGCCTCGCGGCCAGAAGAGCGGGCTGATCGAAGCGCAGCAGGTGCTCGCGAACGTGCGCGGCATCGCGCTCACGCGTTTCACGAGCGCGGACGTGGTGCGGCATCCGCTGGTCGCGCGAATTGTGGAGGCGTACGATGCGCATGCGCAGAAGTCGCCGGCCGCGGTCGATCCGCGCTAAAGCGATGCGCTTCGCAGCGCGAGGCCCGCGTCGCCTCGCCGCAAAAAAAAAACGACTGAGCCAGGAATGCCACGCATAGAAACCGCATGAGCCGCACCCCGAAACTGACGTTGAGCCTGCAATTCCCCGCCGCCAAAGCCTGGCCGGAACACAAGGCGCTGCTGCCGCGCGCGACGGTGGCCGGCTGGATCAAGGCGGCGCTGTTCGCGGACGGCGAACTGACGGTTCGGTTCGTCGACGCCGAAGAAGGCCGCACGCTGAATCGCACCTATCGCGGCAAGGATTACGCGACCAACGTGCTGACCTTCGCCTATGCCGAATCGGAAGATGATCCGGTCACGGGCGATCTGATTCTGTGCTGCCCGGTGGTCGAGAAGGAAGCCGCCGAGCAGGGCAAGCCGCTCGCCGCGCATTACGCGCACCTGCTCGTGCACGGCACGCTGCATGCACAGGGCTACGACCACGAGGTCGAAGAAGAAGCCGAGGAAATGGAGGCGATCGAAACCGAAATCCTCGGCAAGCTCGGCTTTCCGGACCCTTACCAATAGGCGTTCCGCCCCTCCTCGACGCCAGCCCGCCCGAACCCACCGTGAGCACTCCGTCCCCCGAAGCCGATATCCCCGTGCGCTGTCCGGACTACCCGCCGGTGCTCGGCGACTCGCGGCTCCTGACGGACGATGAACTGCGCGCGTCGCTCGAATCCACGTTGCGCGGCTGGGACCGTCAAAGCGATCTGTGGCTGTTCGGCTATGGCTCGCTGATCTGGAACCCGGGCCTGCCGGCCGTCGAGGCGATGCGCTCGAAGGTGCACGGCTATCACCGCGGCCTCTATCTGTGGTCGCGAGTCAATCGCGGCACGCCAGAGCAGCCCGGCCTCGTGCTCGCGCTCGATCGCGGCGGCTCGTGCACCGGCATGGCCTTCCGGCTTGCGGCCGATGGCTCGAGGCCGCATCTCGAAGCACTGTGGCGCCGCGAAATGCCGATGGGCTCGTACCGTCCCGCGTGGCTGCCGTGCGTGCTCGCGGACGGCCGGCGCGTCGACGCGCTCGCATTCGTGATGCGCCGCGACGTGCCGAGCTACACCGGCAAGTTGCGCGACGACATCATCCAGACCGTGCTGGGCTGCGCGAGCGGCCGCTACGGCACGACCTTCGATTACGTGAGCCGCACCGTGCACGCGCTGCGCGAAAGCGGCATGCCGGACCGCGCGCTCGAAGCGCTGCTCGCGCGCTGCAAGCCGGCCGGGTGACCGCGGCATCTCGGCGAAAACCCCACCCGCGACTTTTTTGCCAGCGAGCGCTTTTGCCCGCGTAATCGGTTAGGATGATTCCACACTCCGCCGTCGCGGCGGGGCCGTTTCACCCTGGCTTCGCTCATCGCCGGGCCCGGCGGGACACGGTTCCGCCATGCGCCTGGTGTATCCTTAACGCACTGCAACAGCGCGCCCAGTCTCGCCGGGCGCACTACCATGAACGACACGTATCCCAGTCGACGCCATACCGGACGTCAACTCGACAAACCGCAGGAAAAGCGCACGCTGCTCGAGCGCCTGACCGACTTCATCTCGCCCGAGCCCGACTCGCGCGCCGAACTTCTGGAAATTCTGCAGGACGCGCACGAACGCAACCTGATCGACGCCGACTCGCTGTCGATGATCGAAGGCGTGTTCCAGGTGTCGGAACTGAGCGCACGCGACATCATGGTGCCGCGCGCGCAGATGGACGCGATCAATATCGCGGACAATCCCGCTGAATTCATCCCCTACGTGCTGGACAAGGCGCATTCGCGCTATCCGGTCTACGAGGGCAATCGCGACAACATCATCGGCGTGCTGCTCGCGAAAGATCTGCTGCGCTACTACGCCGAAGAAGAGTTCGACGTGCGCGGCATGCTGCGCCCTGCCGTGTTCATCCCCGAGTCGAAGCGGCTGAACGTGCTGCTGCACGACTTTCGCGTGAACCGCAACCACCTCGCGGTGGTCGTCGACGAGTACGGCGGCGTCGCGGGCCTGATCACGATCGAAGACGTACTGGAGCAGATCGTCGGCGACATCGAGGACGAATACGATTTCGACGAGGAGAGCGGCAACATCATCGCTTCGCCGGACGGACGCTTCCGCGTGCGCGCGCTGACCGAGATCGAGCAGTTCAACGACACCTTCGGCACGCATTATTCGGACGACGAAGTCGACACGATCGGCGGGCTGGTCACGCATCACTTCGGCCGGGTGCCGCATCGGGGCGAGAAAGTCCGCCTCGACGACCTGATCTTCGAGATCCTGCGCGGCGACGCCCGCCAGATCCACATGCTGCTGGTGCGCCGCGACCCGCTCGCGGGCGAGCGCGAGCGCGAGTCACAGCACGCGCAGACCTGAGCCGGCGGCTCGGGCCGATGCACGGCCTGAGCGCCCGCGCGCTTTCATTGCTGGCGCATTTGCCAACTCGTTTGCCTACTGCGTTGCCCTTTCAACTACCGACGCCGACCGCGCAACAATGGCCGACCCGATCACTTCCCGTTCGCACCGCGGCGTGAGCGCCCCCGCCCCCGCTCCCACCGAAGACGGCACGCGCAGCCGCGCGCTGCCGCGCTGGCACTACCTCGTCGCACTGGCCGCGGGCGCGGCCAATACGCTGTCGTTCGCGCCGACGCCGCATGGCGGCTGGCTGCAACTCGCGATCTTCGTGTTCTTCTTCGCGTGGCTCACGCGCAGCACCGGCTGGAAAAGCGCCGCGCTGACGGGCGGCGCGTTCGGCTTCGGCAACTTCGTGAGCGGGGTCTGGTGGCTGTATGTGAGCATGCACTACTACGGCGGCATGCCGGCGCCGCTCGCCGGCACGGCGCTCGTGCTGTTCTCGCTGTATCTCGCGGTCTATCCGGCGCTCGCCGCGGGGGTGTGGTCGTTCTGCGCGGGCCATGCGCGCAACGGCGCGGCCGACGAGCGCGCGCCATTCTCGCCGACCTGGCACGGCGCGCTCGCCTTTGCAAGCGCGTGGGCGATCGGCGAATGGCTGCGCGGCACGGTGTTCACCGGCTTTCCGTGGCTCGCCACCGGTTATGCGCAGGTCGACGGCCCGTTGGCGGGGTTTGCGCCGGTGGTCGGCGTATATGGCGTCGGTTGGATGGTTGCGCTGACGGCCGCGTTGATCGTGCAGGCGTTGCTGGCGCTGCTGCCGTCATGGCGCTCCGGGTGTGCGAATGAATCGCTCGAGCCGAACGCCAGCGCCGCTGATGACGCCGGCGGTCGCGCCGCGCGGGGCCGCGGCACGCGCGTCGCCCCCATCGTCGTGCCTGCTGGCGTCGCGCTCGCGCTGCTCGTGATCGGCCTGCTGCTGCCGCTCGTGCAGTGGACCACGCCCGCCAACGCGGCGCTGTCGGTGCGGCTGTTGCAAGGCAACGTGAAGCAGGAGATGAAGTTCGAGGAAGCCGGCTTGCGCGCGGCGGTCGACGAGTATCAGCAGATGATCACGTCGAAGCCGGCCGATCTGATCGTCACGCCGGAAACCGCGATCCCCGTGCTCGCGCAGCAGCTTCCGCCGAACTTCGCGGCCGCGATCCGCCAGTTCACGGATTCGACCGGCAGCGCGCTGCTGTTCGGCGCGATCGGCGGCACGATCACGCCGGACGGCCGGGTGGTCGACTACACCAACAGCCTGTTCGGCGTCACGCCCGGCTCGCACGAGATTTATCGCTACGACAAGCACCATCTGGTACCGTTCGGCGAATTCGTGCCGTGGGGCTTCCGCTGGTTCGTGAACCTGATGAACATTCCGCTCGGCGATTTCTTCCGCGGCCCGCCGGTACAAAAACCGTTCATGGTGCATAACCAGCCGGTCGCGGTGAACATCTGCTACGAGGACATCTTCGGCGAGGAGATCGCGCGCACGCTGCGCGAGAATGCGACGCCCGCCGGCGTGCTGATCAACTCGACCAATCTCGCGTGGTTCGGCGACACGATCGCGCTCGACCAGCATCTGCAGATCGCGCGCATGCGCTCGCTCGAAACCGGCCGGCCGATGCTGCGCGCAACCAACACCGGCATGACCGCCGCGATCGACGCGAACGGCCGCGTGATCGGGCGCCTGACGCCCTACACGGTCGGTTCGCTCGACGTGAGCGTGCAAGGCACCTCAGGCAACACGCCTTACGTGACGAGCGGCAACAACACGGTGCTCGCGGTGTCGGCGCTGCTGCTCGCGTTCGGTTTCGCGTTCGGACCGGGGCTCGCGCGGCGACGCAACGGCAAGCGGTAACGCCGACGTCAAAGGCACGACACCCGCAAAAAAAATGCGCCTGACATGCAGGCGCATTTTTTTCAAGCTCGTTCGAGCTTCATCAATCCTTCGGCACCGTATCGATGAACGACTGCCGCAGCGACAGCTTCTGGAAGTGCTTGTCCAGATTCGGATGCGATTCGCGCCAGTTCAGGTCCGGCATACGGAAGTCCAGATAGCCGAGCGCGCAGCCCACCGCGATGTCGGCCAGCGTGTAGTGATTGCTCGCGCACCACGGCTTGCTGCCGAGCCCTTGGGACATCGCGATCAGCGCTTCGTCGATCTTGCGCTGCTGCCGCGCGAGCCACGCGTCCACGCGCTGCTCGGGCGCGCGCTGCGTGCCTTCGAGACGGATCAGCACGGCCGCGTCGAGCATGCCGTCGGCGAGCGCTTCCCAGCAGCGCACTGCGACGCGCTCGCGCCCCGACGGCGGAATCAGCTTGCCGACCGGCGACAGCGTATCGACGTACTCGCAGATCACGCGTGAATCGAACACGGCCTCGCCGTCTTCCATCACGAGGCACGGCACCTTGCCGAGCGGATTGAAGGTGTGAATCCGGGTATCCGGCGCCCAGACGTTCTCGGGCACCAGTTCGTAGTCGATCTTCTTATCGGCGAGCACGATGCGTGCTTTGCGCACGAACGGGCTGCCGAACGAACCGATGAGTTTCATCATGACCTTCTGCCTTTTTCTGAATCCGGCGAAAGTATAAGTGGTCTAAGGCTTCCGCGAGCGTGCTGGCGCGATCTTCGCGAACTGCCCGCCGAGCCGCTGTGGACGGATTGCAACATGACGGCGGCCGCCGCGCCGTCCGGAGCCGCACAAAGCGAGTCAATGTCGCGCGCGGAGAATGGGGCCAGGAGAATCGCGGCGCTACAATCGCACGATGAACCAGCCGACCGAACCCACCATCGCCATCGACGTCTACCGCACGCGCCGCGAGCGCGTTCTCGCCGCGCTGCGCGCCGCGGGCGGCGGCGTCGCCATCGTCCCGACCGCGCCGGAAGCGCTGCGCAATCGCGACACTGACTACCCGTACCGCCACGACAGCTACTTCTATTATCTGACCGGCTTCACCGAGCCCGAAGCGCTGCTGGTGCTCGATGCCAGCGCCGCGCCCGGCGCGCCCGCGTCGATGCTGTTCTGCCGCGAGAAAAGCGTCGAGCGCGAGACATGGGAAGGCTTCCGCTTCGGCCCCGACGGCGCGCGCGAAGCATTCGGGCTCGACGCCGCGTTCCCGACCGGCGAACTCGACACGCAGCTGCCGCGCATCATCGCCGACAAGCCGGCGCTGCACTACGCGTTCGGCACCTCGGCGCATTTCGACGAGCAGGTGCGCGGCTGGCTCGACGCGGTGCGCGCGCAAAGCCGCAGCGGCACCGTCGCGCCCACGGCCGCGCGCGACCTGCTGCCGTTGCTCGACGAGATGCGGCTCGTCAAGGACGACCACGAACTCGCGATCATGCGCCGCGCCGGACAGATTTCGGCGGCCGCGCATCGTCGCGCGATGGCGGTGTGCCGGCCCGGTATCCGCGAGTACGAACTCGAGGCCGAACTGCTCTACACGTTCCGCAAGTTTGGCGCGCAGGCGCCGGCCTATACGTCGATCGTCGCGGCTGGCGCGAACGCGTGCGTGCTGCACTACCCGGCCGGCAACGCGATCGCGCGCGACGGCGACCTGATCCTGATCGACGCGGCCTGCGAACTCGACGGCTACGCGTCCGACATCACGCGCACGTTTCCGGCGAGCGGGCGTTTCACGCCGGCGCAGCGCGAGCTGTACGACATCGTGCTGGCAGCGCAGCAGGCCGCCGTCGACGCGACGCGCGCCGGTGCGAGCTTCGACGATCCGCATCAGGCCGCGCTGCGCGTGCTGTCGCAGGGGCTGCTCGACACCGGCATCGTGCCGCGCGCGAAGTTCGCCTCGGTCGACGACGTGATCGCCGGGCGCGCCTACGTGCCGTTCTACATGCACCGCACCGGCCACTGGCTCGGCATGGACGTGCACGACTGCGGCGACTACCGCGAGCGCGGCGCGCCGCGCGACGAAGCGGGCGTGCTGCCGTGGCGCACGCTGCGCGCGTCGATGACGCTGACGATCGAGCCGGGCTTGTACGTCCGCCCGGCCGAGGGTGTGCCCGAACGCTACTGGAACATCGGCATCCGCATCGAGGACGACGCGATCATGACGCCGACCGGCTGTGAGCTGATCACGCGCGACGTGCCGGTCGCCGCCGACGAGATCGAGGCGCTGATGCAGGAAGCACGAGCCCTCCATCAAGCGTCGCATCAACAGAGGACCTGATCCGCGATGAACGACGCATCTCCCTCGGCGGTGATCCTGAGGCCCGCCTCCCACCAGCAGGGGTTCGATTTCGACGTGACGATCGTCGGCGCCGGGCCGGTCGGCCTCGCGCTCGTCGGCTGGCTCGCGCGCCGCAGCGTGACGCGCGAGCTGAAGATCGCGCTCGTCGACGCGCGCGAGCCGGAAGACTCGATCGCCGATCCGCGCGCGATCGCGGTCTCGCACGGCAGCCGGATGATCCTCGAGCCGCTGCGCTGGCCCGCCGACGCCACCGCGATCGAGCGCATCCACGTGTCGCAACGCGGTCATTTCGGTCGCACGCTGATCGATCATCGCGAGCACGGCCTGCCCGCGCTCGGCTACGTTCTGCGCTATGGCTCGATCGTGCATGGCCTCGCCGACGCCGTGCATGCGACGCAGGTCCACTGGTTCCGCTCGACCTCGGCCGGCGCGCCGGTTCAGGTGCTCGACGGCGTCACGCTGCCGATCGAAACCGCGGGCGTCGCGCGCCAGTTGCGCACGCGGATTCTGGTCAACGCCGAGGGCGGCCTGTTCGGCGACCAGAAGCACGCGAAAAATCCGAGCCGCGCCACGGACGAATACGCCGGCGCACGCAACATCGGTAAAAACAACGCCGGCTCGCGCGACTACGGGCAGACCGCGCTGGTCGGCACGGTCACCGTGTCCGCGCCGCAGCCGCACGTCGCATGGGAGCGCTTCACGTCGCAAGGTCCGATCGCGCTACTGCCGATGGGTGGCGTGCGTGGTGCCGACTACGCGCTCGTCTGGTGCTGCGCGCCCGACGAAGCCGCGCGCCGCGCGCAGCTCTCCGACGAAGCGTTCCTGCGCGAGCTCGACGCCGCGTTCGGCGGCCGCATGGGCCGCTTTACGCACATCAAGGGTCGCGCGTCGTTCCCGCTCGGTCTCAACACGGTCGACACGCTGGTGAACGGCCACATCGTCGCGATCGGCAATGCGGCGCAGACGTTGCATCCGGTAGCCGGCCAGGGCCTCAATCTGGGCTTGCGCGATGCGCACGCGCTCGTCGACGCGCTGTCGGCCGAAGGCCCGACCCCGCTCGCGCTCGCCACCTTCGCGCAACGCCGCGCGCTCGACCGGCGCCTGACGATCGGCTCGACCGACACGCTCGCGCGCCTCTTTACCGTCGACTTCGCGCCGCTCGCGGTACTGCGCGGCCTCGCCCTGACCGCACTCGAATTCGTGCCGCCGATCAAGACCGCGCTCGCCCGGCAGATGATGTTCGGCCAGCGCCGTTAAGCGCGTGAAAGCGCTGCGCGGTTCTATGAGCCGGGCGACTTTCATAGAAGATTTAACGGGTTACGAGACTCGGTTCGCGAGTCCCGGCAACCCGTTAACGCTAAAATAACGATTTTCCCTCGCATTTCGCGCTGCGCCGGCTGTCACGATTGTCAAATCCTGGCCCGTCGTCGGCGCACGCTCACGCCATGCCCACTCTCGGCCCCCACAATCTGCGTAACAACCTGTTCGTCGCCCCGATGGCCGGCGTGACCGACCGACCGTTCCGCCAGCTGTGCAAACGGCTCGGCGCGGGCTATGCGGTGTCGGAAATGGTCGCGTCGAACGCGCAGCTGTGGAAGAGCGAAAAGACCATGCGCCGCGCGAACCACGAAGGCGAGGTCGAGCCGATCGCGGTCCAGATCGCCGGCGCGGACCCGGAGATGATGGCCGAAGCCGCCCGCTACAACGTCGCGAACGGCGCGCAGATCATCGACATCAACATGGGCTGCCCCGCCAAGAAGGTCTGCAACGTCGCGGCCGGCTCGGCGCTGCTGCAAAACGAACCGCTCGTGCAGCGCATCGTCGAGGCCGTCGTGAACGCGGTCGGCGTCGGGCCCGACGCGGTGCCCGTCACGCTGAAAATCCGCACCGGCTGGAATCGCGAGAACAAAAACGCGCTGAACGTCGCGCGTCTCGCGCAAGCAGCGGGCATTTCGATGCTGACCGTGCACGGCCGCACGCGCGCGGACCTGTACCACGGCGACGCCGAGTACGAAACCATCGCCGCGGTAAAGGCGGCGGTGCGCATTCCGGTCGTCGCGAACGGCGACATCACGTCGCCGCAAAAAGCGCGCGAGGTGCTCGCCGCGACCGGCGCGGACGCGATCATGATCGGGCGCGCCGCGCAGGGGCGTCCGTGGCTGTTCCGCGAGATCGAGCATTTCCTGCAAACGGGCGAGTTGCTGCCGCCGCCGCGAATCGACGAAATCCAGCAGGTGATGAACGAACATCTCGAAGATCACTACGCTTTTTACGGGGAATTTACCGGTGTCCGCACTGCGCGCAAGCACATCGGCTGGTACACTCGCGGCCTTTCCGGCGCCAACCTGTTCCGGCATCGCATGAATACGCTGGACACCACGCGCGAACAACTCCTCGCCGTCAACGAGTTCTTTGACGCGCAAAAGGCGATCTCAGACCGCCTCGTCTACGTCGACGAAGCGCCCGGCAACCCCGGGCTCGACAGCGAGAGCGAGGACAACTCCGACCGACTAGCAGCATGAGCAAGAACAACATCGAACAATCTGTCCGCGACAGCCTGGACGTGTATTTCCAGGATCTCGACGGCTCCAATCCGCACGACGTCTACGACATGGTCATTTCATGCGTGGAAAAACCCTTGCTCGAAGTGGTGCTCGAGCAGGCCGGCGGCAACCAGTCGCTGGCCGCCGAGTATCTCGGCATCAACCGCAATACGCTGCGCAAGAAGCTGCAACAACACGGTTTGCTGTAGCGCGTCGTAGTTTCTCGCGCCCTGCCACGTTTCCCTTCGGCTTTTTGTCTTCATCATGATCAAGCAAGCGCTCATCTCCGTTTCCGACAAGTCCGGCATCGTCGACTTCGCCAAATCGCTGTCGGACCTCGGCATCAAGATTCTGTCGACCGGCGGTACCGCGAAACTGCTCGCGGACGCGGGCCTGTCCGTCACCGAAGTCGCCGACTACACGGGTTTCCCGGAAATGCTCGACGGGCGCGTGAAAACGCTGCATCCGAAGGTGCACGGCGGCATCCTCGCGCGCCGCGACCTGCCCGAGCACATGGCCGCGCTCGAGAAGCACGAGATTCCGACCATCGACCTGCTGGTCGTGAACCTGTACCCGTTCGTGCAGACCGTGTCGAAGGAAGAATGCTCGCTCGAGGACGCGATCGAGAACATCGACATCGGCGGCCCGACGATGCTGCGCTCGGCCGCGAAGAATCACCGCGACGTGACGGTGGTGGTCGATCCGGCCGACTACGCGGTCGTGCTCGACGAAATGCGCTCGAACGGCAACACGGTATCGTACAAGACGAACTTCCGCCTCGCGACCAAGGTGTACGCGCACACCGCGCAATACGACGGCGCGATCACGAACTACCTGACGAGCCTGACCGACGAGTTGCAGCATTCGTCGCGCAACGAGTACCCGGCCACCTTCAACATAGCGTTCGGCAAGGTACAGGACCTGCGCTACGGCGAAAACCCGCATCAGAGCGCGGCGTTCTACCGCGACCTGGCGGTGCCGGCCGGCGCGCTCGCGAATTTCAACCAGTTGCAGGGCAAGGAACTGTCGTACAACAACATCGCCGACTCCGACGCGGCGTGGGAATGCGTGAAGACCTTCGACGTGCCGGCCTGCGTAATCGTCAAACACGCGAATCCGTGCGGCGTCGCGGTCGGCGCGGACGCTCACGAAGCGTATTCGAAGGCATTCCAGACCGATCCGACCTCGGCGTTCGGCGGCATCATCGCGTTCAACCGTGAAGTCGACGAAGCGACCGCGCAAGCGGTGGCGAAGCAGTTCGTCGAAGTGCTGATCGCGCCGTCGTTCAGCGCCGAAGCGCGTCAGGTGTTCGCGGCGAAGCAGAACGTGCGTCTGCTCGAAATCACGCTGGGCGAAGACCGTAACACGTTCGATCTGAAGCGCGTCGGCGGCGGCCTGCTCGTGCAGTCGCTCGACTCGAAGAACGTGCAGCCGCGCGAGTTGCGCGTCGTCACGAAGCGTCATCCGACGCCGAAGGAAATGGACGACCTGCTGTTCGCATGGCGAGTCGCGAAGTACGTGAAGTCGAACGCGATCGTGTTCTGCGCGAACGGTATGACGCTCGGCGTCGGCGCGGGCCAGATGAGCCGCGTGGACTCGGCGCGCATCGCGAGCATCAAGGCGCAGAACGCCGGTCTGAAGCTGGCTGGTTCGGCGGTCGCATCGGACGCGTTCTTCCCGTTCCGCGACGGTCTCGACGTGGTCGTCGCGGCAGGCGCGACCTGCGTGATCCAGCCGGGCGGCTCGGTGCGCGACGACGAAGTGGTCAGCGCCGCCGACGAGCACAACATCGCGATGGTGCTGACTGGCGTGCGTCACTTCCGTCATTGATCGGCTGAAGTTCGGTAGCCGCAAGACAGGCCCGGCGGGTTGTCCCGCCGGGCCTTTTGTTTCGCGGCGACGCGTTCAATCGTCCGGCTCTTTGCGCGCGTAACCGTCCCGCACCTGCGCATGCTGGCTGATGTACGTGCCCAAACCCCGGCCCCGCCGCGCGAGACGCTTCAGCACCGCGACATGTTCGGCGCCGACACTCGCCTCTGTGTACCAATACACGACGCCCGGCCGAAAGCGCACCTTGATGAAATCGTCGCCGATTTCGTAAGCGTCGACACCCGAGTCGCCGCTGAGATTGCGGTAGCGCTCCATTCTCGATCGCCCTCCCTGCGCAAAGCCTTCAGCAGCTTTTATTCCGCCAGGCATTCTGCCAGCGGACCGCCGCGCGCCGCGTTCGATGTAGTATCGCAGGCACCTGGTTTTTATCGCTTGTGCGGCACCTCATGAGAATTCTCGGCATCGACCCCGGCCTGCGCGTGACCGGCTTCGGCGTAATCGAACAACACGGCCACACACTGAGCTACGTCGCGAGCGGCGTGATCCGCACCGCCGACGCCGATCTGCCGTCGCGGCTCGGCACCATCTTCGCGGGCATCTCGACGCTGATCCGCGAGCACGCGCCGGATCAGGCGGCCATCGAAAAAGTCTTCGTCAACGTCAATCCGCAGTCGACGCTGCTGCTCGGCCAGGCGCGCGGCGCCGCGATCTGCGGGCTCGTCGCGGGCGGCGTGCCGGTCGCCGAATACACCGCGCTGCAGCTGAAGCAGTCGGTGGTCGGCTATGGCCGCGCGACCAAGGAGCAAATGCAGCAGATGGTCGTGCGGCTGCTGAGCCTGTCAGGCGTGCCCGGCACCGACGCCGCCGACGCGCTCGGCATGGCCATCTGCCACGCGCACGGCGGCTCGACGCTGAGCACGCTCGGCGGCATCGCACCGGCGCTCGCGAAGAAGGGGTTGCGAGTGCGGCGCGGGCGTCTGGTCGGCTAGCGCAACTATGCCCCGCGCCGCCGATCCGCTGCGCTACACTCGCGCTTTCCCATCCGACTCTGAAAACTAATCCGCCATGATCGGTCGCATCGCCGGCGTTCTGCTGGAAAAAAATCCGCCGCATCTGCTCGTCGACTGCAACGGCGTCGGCTATGAAGTGGACGTGCCGATGAGCACCTTCTACAACCTGCCGTCGACCGGCGAGCGCATCGTGCTGCTCACGCAGATGATCGTGCGCGAGGACGCGCATCTACTGTACGGCTTCGGCACCGCGCAGGAACGCGCGACGTTCCGCGAGCTGCTGAAGATTTCCGGCATCGGCGCGCGCATGGCGCTCGCGGTGCTGTCGGGCATGAGCGTCTCAGAGCTCGCGCAGACCGTCACGATGCAGGACGCCGCGCGCCTCACGCGCGTACCGGGCATCGGCAAGAAGACCGCCGAGCGGCTGCTGCTCGAACTGAAGGGCAAGCTCGGCGCCGACCTCGGCGCGATGGCGGGCGCCGCGTCGCCATCCGACCACGCGTCCGACATCCTCAATGCGCTGCTCGCGCTCGGCTACTCGGAAAAAGAAGCGCTCGCGGCAATCAAAAACGTGCCGGCCGGTACGGGCGTGTCCGAGGGCATCAAGCTCGCGTTGAAGGCGCTGTCGAAGGGCTAAGCTCCAAGCCGCGCGCGGTACAATGACCGCATGATCGAAACCGACAAACTCGCCGCCGAGCGCATCATCGCGGCCACGCCCGTGTCGCCGAACGAAGAAGCGTTCGAGCGCGCGCTGCGCCCGCGTCAGCTCGACGAATATGTCGGGCAGGAGAAAGTGCGCGGCCAACTCGAAATCTTCATCGAGGCCGCGAAGCGCCGTTCCGAATCGCTGGACCACGTGCTGCTGTTCGGGCCGCCGGGCCTCGGCAAGACCACGCTCGCGCACATCATCGCGCGCGAGATGGGCGTCAATCTGCGGCAAACGTCGGGGCCGGTGCTCGAACGCGCCGGCGACCTCGCCGCGCTGCTGACCAATCTCGAAGCCAACGACGTGCTGTTCATCGACGAAATCCACCGGCTCTCGCCGGTCGTCGAGGAAATCCTGTATCCAGCGCTCGAGGATTATCAGATCGACATCATGATCGGCGAAGGGCCGGCCGCGCGCAGCGTGAAGCTCGATCTGCAGCCGTTCACGCTGGTCGGCGCGACCACGCGCGCGGGTATGCTGACCAATCCGCTGCGCGACCGCTTCGGCATCGTCGCGCGACTCGAGTTCTATAACGCCGAGGAGCTCGCGCGCATCGTCACGCGTTCGGCCGCGCTGCTCGGCGCGCAGATCCATCCGGACGGCGCGTTCGAAATCGCCCGTCGCGCGCGCGGCACGCCGCGTATCGCGAACCGCCTGCTGCGGCGCGTGCGCGACTTCGCCGAAGTGAAGGCCGACGGCAACATCACCGCGCAGGTGGCCGACGCCGCGCTCAGCATGCTCGACGTCGACGCGGTCGGCTTCGACCTGATGGACCGCAAGCTGCTCGAAGCGATCCTGTACAAGTTCGACGGCGGCCCGGTTGGTGTCGACAATCTCGCGGCGGCAATCGGCGAGGAGCGCGACACGATCGAAGACGTGCTCGAGCCGTATCTGATCCAGCAGGGCTTCCTGCAGCGCACGCCGCGCGGCCGCATCGCCACGCTGCTCACGTACCGGCATTTCGGACTGGCCGCGCCGGATTCGGCGAGCGCGCGGCCGGGTCTGTGGGATTCCACGAACTGAGTCACGCGACGAGGCCGACCAGGATGTCAGACCAGACCCAGCAACCCGGCCCTTCCAACCGTTCACCTGTCAATCCCGCCGGCGACCCGTCCGGCAATTTCACGCAGCGCCTCACCCACCGCCTGCGCTCGAAGCTCGCCGCCGGCGTCACGCATCTGACGACCGGCAGCGGACCGGTGCTCGACTACTCGTCGCCGCCGGGCGACCCCGGTCTGTTCGGGCCGGACTCCGTCTGCTGGAAGGTCCACGCCGACTTCGCGTCGATGATGACCAGCGGCATCAGCGCGCTGCTACTTCAGGCGCTGCATCCGCTCGCGCTCGCGGGCGTCTGGGATCACTCGAGCTTTCGCACCGACATCCTGGGCCGGCTGCATCGCGCGGCGACGTTCATCGCCGGCACGACGTACGGCAGCAAGAGCGATGCGCTCGCGCTGATCAAGCGCGTGAAGCGCATTCATCTCGACGTGACCGGCGTCGCACCGGACGGCCAGTCGTATCGCGCGAGCGAGCCCGCGCTGCTGACGTGGGTGCACGTCGCGGAAGTGTCGAGCTTCATGACCGCGCACCTGCGCTATGTGAATCCGGTGCTGTCCGTCGCGGCGCAGGATCAATACTTCGCGGAAACCGCGCGCATCGCGGAAATGCTCGGCGCCGTCGATATTCCGCGCTCGCGCGCCGAGATCGAGGCGTACCTGCTCGCGATGCGGCCCGCGCTCGTCGCGAGCGAGCGCACGCGCGAAGTCGTGAGGATTCTGATGAACGCGCCGGCACCGAGCTTCGCGATGCGGCCCGCTGGCACGCTAATGCTCAACGCGGGGGTCGATCTGTTGCCCGACTGGGCGCAGACGATGCTCGGCTTGAATCGCCACGCGGCGCTGCGTCGAACCTTCGCGCGGCCTGGCGTGCGGGTCGTCGCGCCGGTGATCCGCTGGGCGCTGGTCAATGGAGCATCGAAGCGGGCTCGGCGGCGCGCGGCGGCGGCGGTGCGGGAGCGGGATTGATTGCGCCACGCGTCTCGGGCCATTTCCCGCCTTTGCTTACCGCCCCGGTCCCTTCCTGAAACCATCATCGTCGGCGCTGCCCGCGTCGAGATGCGCTACGTCCGCCCACGACACGATCGTTGCGCGACCGTCCCCGTAGTCCACGACGTTCAGGCTGGTGTTCAGCAGCGGGTAGTCGCGCGGTGCGTCGAGCCGCATGCCGGTTGCAAAGCGGCGCACGCAGTCGAGCACGCCGCCATGCGTGACACAGGCGATGCGCCCGCCCGGATGCGCGGCGACGAGCGGCTCGATCGCATGCACGATGCGGTGGTAGAACACGCGGTGCGACTCGCCCTCGGGCGGCGCGAAGCCGGGATCGCGGGTTTGCCACTGCGCGTATTCGTCGGGGAAACGCAGCGCGATCTCGTCGCTGTCATGGCCCTGGAACGCGCCGTACGAGCGCTCGCGCAAGTTCTCGCGCGACTGCAGCGGCAGGCCGAGCGCCTCGCCGATCGGTTGCGCGGTCTGCTGCGCGCGCTGCAAGTCGCTCGAATAGATCGCGTCGAGCCGCGCGCCCTGCTTCGCGTCGTCGGCGAGGCGCTGCGCGAGACGTCGCGCCTGCGCGACGCCGGTCGTCGCGAGCGGAATGTCGATGTGGCCTTGAATGCGCTTGATGCGATTCCAGTCGGTCTCGCCGTGCCGGATAAACAGGATCTGCGTCGTCATGAGAGAGAGGTGCCGTTCGCGGTTGTGTCGAGCGACTATTGTCGCAAAAAGCAGCGGCACGGCTCGCGTGCGGCGACGGCGCGCTCGAACGTTTGCGTTCTTTTAGGCGTTGGTCTGCAACCAGAACGTGACCGGCCCGTCGTTGACGAGCGACACCTGCATATCCGCGCCGAACTCGCCAGTCTGGACGATCGGATGCTTCGCGCGCGCGGCAGCGACGAAGTAGTCGAACAGGCGCTTGCCCTCGTCGGGCGGCGCGGCCGGCGTGAAGCTCGGGCGCAGGCCGCTGTTGGTATCGGCCGCGAGCGTGAACTGCGACACGAGCAGCAGCCCGCCCGCGCGTCCGGCGCCGTCGAGATTCTGCACCGACAGGTTCATCTTGCCGGCCGCGTCGCTGAACACGCGGTAACCGAGCACCTTGGCGAGCAGCTTGTCGGCCGTGGCCTCGGTGTCGCCGCGCTCCGCGCAGACGAGCGCGAGCAGGCCTGCGTCGATCGCGCCGGTCACACGATCGGCGACGCGCACTTCGGCGCGCCGCACGCGTTGGATCAGCGCGATCACGCCGTCAGCGTCACGCGCGCGAAACGGCGCTTGCCGACCTGCACGACGTACTCGCCCGCTTCGACCTTCAGGCCCTTGTCGGACACCGCGGTGCCGTCGATCTTCACGCCGCCTTGCTCGATATTGCGCAGCGCCTCGCTCGTCGACGGTACGAGGTTCGCCTGCTTCAGCAACTGGCCGATCGAGAGCGGTGCGCCCGCGAGCGTCACGGCCGGGATATCGTCGGGCACGCCGCCCTTCGCGCGATGATTGAAGTCCTCCAGCGCGCGTTCGGCGTCCGCCTGCGAGTGGAAACGCCCGACGATTTCCTGGCCGAGCATCACCTTGAAATCGCGCGGATTACGGCCCGCGCCGGCCTCGCGCTTGAAGCCGGCGATTTCGTCCATCGGACGGAACGACAGCAGTTCGAAGTACCGCCACATCAGCGTGTCGGAGATGCTCATCAGCTTGCCGAACATGTCGGTCGGCTTTTCGCTGATGCCGATGTAGTTGTTCTTCGACTTCGACATCTTCTCGACGCCGTCGAGCCCTTCGAGCAGCGGCATCGTCAGGATGCACTGCTGCTCCTGGCCGTACTGCTTCTGCAACTCGCGACCAACCAGCAGGTTGAACTTCTGATCCGTGCCGCCGAGCTCCAGGTCCGCGTTCAGCGCGACCGAGTCGTAGCCCTGCATCAGCGGGTACAGGAATTCGTGGATCGAGATCGGCACGCCGCCCTGGAAGCGCTTCGTGAAGTCCTCGCGCTCGAGAATGCGTGCGACCGTGTAGCGCGACGCAAGCTTGATCATGCCGTCGGCGCCTAGCGGCATCGACCATTCGCTGTTGTAGCGAATCTCGGTCTTGTCGCGATCAAGCACGAGCGCGGCTTGCTCGAAATAGGTCTTCGCGTTCGATTCGATCTGCTCGCGCGTAAGCGGCGGGCGGGTCGCGTTGCGCCCGGACGGATCGCCGATCAGCGACGTGAAGTCGCCGATCAGGAAAATCACCGTGTGGCCGAGGTCCTGCAACTGGCGCATCTTGTTCAGCACGACCGTGTGGCCGATGTGGATGTCGGGTGCAGTCGGATCGAGCCCGAGCTTGATGCGCAGCGGCTTGGCCGACGCCGCGCTGCGCGCGAGCTTTTGCGCGAATTCGTCTTCGATCAGCAGTTCGTCGACGCCGCGCTTGGTCACGGCGAGCGCGTGACGGACTTCGTCGGTGATCGGGAAGGCGGAAGCGGGATTGGGCTGGGTGGACTCGGTGCTCATGCTGGAAACGTGAAGTCGCGAAAAAACAGGATTGTCCCATAGATGCGCGCCGCCGCGCCCACTCACGCGCCCCGCACGGCCCCGCGACGGGCCAATTCGGTGCGGCTCGCGTCGCCTTCGCCGTTTGCGCCGATAATCTGCTACAACGAATCGGAATGAACATCGACAGGAGCAGCGACGTGGCGCAAGATTCCGCAGACGGCATCTATTTCGGACTGATGTCGGGAACCAGCATGGACGGTGTGGACGGCGTGGCCGTCCGGTTTGCCAAAGGGAAGCCGCCCGAGGTGCTGGCCGAGGCGTTCGTCGGCTTTTCGGCCGGCATCCGCGAAGCGCTGTTCGCGTTGCAACAGCCGGGGGACAACGAGATCGAGCGCGAGGCGCTCGCCGCCAACGCGCTCGCGACGCGCTACACGGTGTGCTGCCACGATCTGCTGCGCGACAGCCGCGTATCGGCCGATGACGTCCGTGCGATCGGCGTGCATGGGCAGACCGTGCGGCATCGGCCGGAAAAGGGGTATACGCGACAGATCAACAACCCGGCGCTGCTCGCGGAAATGCTGCATATCGACGTGGTCGCCGATTTCCGCAGCCGCGACGTCGCGGCAGGTGGCCAGGGCGCGCCGCTCGTGCCCGCTTTTCACGCGACGATCTTCGGTGCGAAGGACGAAACGCGCGTCGTCTGCAATCTTGGCGGAATCAGCAACATCACGATCCTGAACGCGACCGGCGGCGTGCGCGGCTTCGACTGCGGGCCGGCGAACGCGCTGCTCGACGCGTGGGCC
This sequence comes from Paraburkholderia sp. 40, assembly GCF_050434105.1. Lineage (NCBI taxonomy): Bacteria > Pseudomonadati > Pseudomonadota > Betaproteobacteria > Burkholderiales > Burkholderiaceae > Paraburkholderia > Paraburkholderia sp. 40. Next base: position 2,376,909 of record NZ_JBNPVY010000004.1, read on the forward strand.
GAGCGCCAGCTCGGCAAGCCATTCGACGAAAACGGTCATTTCGCGGCGAGTGGCCAGGTCGATCGCAAGCTGCTGAACGCGTTGCTCGACGAACCATTCTTCGCAGAGCAGCCGCCCAAGAGCACCGGCCGCGATCTATTCAACACCGCATGGCTCGATGCGAAGCTCGAGCCGTTCTCCGCGCTCGCACCAGCCGACGTACAGGCGACGCTCGTCGCGCTGACCGCGGTGACGGTCGCGCGCGAGATCGAGCGGCATGCATCCGATGCGCGGGCCGTGTACGTGTGCGGCGGCGGCGCGCGCAATCCGGAGATCATGAAGGCGTTGCAGCAGGCGCTCGAAGACAGCGGCGTAAGCGGTGTGCCCGTGATGACGACCGACGCGCTCGGCGTGCCGCCGAGCCAGGTCGAGCCGCTCGCGTTCGCGTGGCTCGCAATGCGCTGCATCGCGCGTCTGCCGGGCAGTCTGCCAAGCGTGACCGGGGCATCCGCGGAGCGGGTGTTGGGGGCTATTTATCCGCGCTGAGAAGGGATGAGCTGAAAACAAACACCTTTTGTTGCCGCACGCGGATTCTGCGGCACGAAGGCAATGAAAAACGGGGCCTCTCGGCCCCGTTTCTTCGCTCTGGCTTGACGAGCCTATGCGCTCAGACCGAGAACGACGAACCGCAACCGCACGTCGTGGTCGCGTTCGGGTTCTTGATAACGAACTGCGCGCCGTTGATGTCGTCCTTGTAGTCGATTTCGGCGCCGACCAGGTACTGGTAGCTCATCGAGTCGATCAGCAGCTGGACGCCGCTCTTGTTCATCACGGTGTCGTCTTCGTTGATCGCTTCATCAAACGTGAAGCCGTATTGGAAGCCCGAGCAGCCGCCGCCCTGCACGAACACGCGCAGCTTGAGCTCCGGGTTGCCTTCCTCATCGATCAGTTGCTTGACCTTGTCAGCCGCTGCGTCGGTGAAGACGAAGGGGGCCGGCATCTCGGTCACGGGGGTGTCGGTGACTGCGTTCATTTCGAACTCTCCAAAAAGCTTTAGCCGATATTGTAGGGCTGTTCCGGATATCGTGCTGAAGTCCACAAAATCAATGCGCTCTTGCTGCAAGGTCGATGCGAGGCGATCCGTTGGCACTTGAGCGAACGGGGCCGGCGTGCGAACCCCGGCGAACCATAAAAAAAGCCGCCTTCGCGCGTGGCGTTGGCGGCTTTTGCTGCAAACCGGCGCGAGGGCCGGTTCACGCCCGAAACGATTAACGCTTCGAGAACTGCTTGCGGCGACGTGCTTTGTGGAAGCCGACCTTCTTACGTTCGACTTCACGAGCGTCACGCGTGACGAAGCCAGCCTTCGACAGTTCCGGCTTCAGCGTTGCGTCATAGTCCATCAGCGCGCGGGTGATGCCGTGGCGAACCGCACCTGCTTGACCCGTTTCACCGCCGCCGGTCACGTTGACCTTGATGTCGAACGTGACACCGTGGTTCGTGAGCTCCAGCGGCTGACGCACGATCATCAGCGACGTTTCGCGCGAGAAGTAGTCGGCGATGGGCTTGCCGTTCACAACGATGTCGCCCTTGCCTGCCTTGATGAACACGCGAGCGACGGCGCTCTTGCGGCGGCCCGTGCCGTAATTCCAGTTACCGATCATGTGGGCTCCCCTTAGATCTCGAGCGCCTTCGGCTGTTGTGCCGAATGCGGATGCGTTGCGTCAGCGTAGACCTTCAGCTTCTTGATCATCGCGTAGCCGAGCGGACCCTTCGGCAGCATGCCCTTGACCGCTTTTTCGAGCGCACGGCCCGGGAAGCGTTCCTGCATCTTGCCGAACGTCGTTTCATAGATACCGCCCGGGTAGCCCGAGTGACGGTAGTACTTCTTGTCGGTAACCTTGTTGCCCGTGACCTTCAGCTTGCCGGCGTTGATGACGATGATGAAATCACCGGTGTCGACGTGGGGAGTGAATTCAGGCTTGTGCTTGCCGCGAAGACGGTGTGCCACTTCGCTGGCGACACGCCCGAGAACCTTATCCGTCGCGTCAATCACGTACCATTCGCGCGTCACCTCATGGGCTTTTGCGGAAAACGTCTTCATGATCGATCCAAAAAAATTGCTGCGCCCAATGTGTTCTTTCCTGCTTGTAGTGTGCGCATCGAGGCGCGTGCAGGCTCTCCCTGGTTCTTCTTCCGCGGGCGCGGATGCGGAAAAGCCCTGAATTATAAAGGAATTTGTGCTGGCAAGTCAAAACGTGCGATGCGCTCGCCGCGAGCGCCAGGAAACGGGCCGAAACGCCTGACAAACGGGGCGAAAAAAAACCTGAACGAGCGGTTCAGGTTTAATCCACCAAAGGAGGAGGTGGAGGAGACAGCGGAGGTTGCAGAACTGCTGCAACGATGGAATAAATTATAAGAGTCACCCTTGTGCAACGCAAGAAGATTTGCATTGTGAAATTAGTTTTCATAATGCGACAGATTCGATGCAGGGAGGACATTTGACTAAAACTCCTTTTGGATCAAGCACTAAAGGCCAAAGAATTCGAATCGCATCAGACATGCCTTGGAACTAAGGCCCCTAAACTGCCCGAGGAATTCTGGAACCGCCCGCCCGTTCCGCATCGCAACAAGAAAGCAATCGCCGTGCATGGACGCGGGATGCGTTCAGCGTGCGCCAATCGTCAGACACCGGGCTACAATGCCGTCTCGATAAAGCGATGCGCGGTGGGAGTGACAGCATGGAATGCAAGGTAAGCTGGATGGGACAAGACGGGATGGCGTTCGCGGCCGAGACGGGCAGCGGTCATCTGGTCGCGATGGACGGCGCACCCGAGGGTGGCGGACGCAACCTCGCGCCGCGCCCCATGGAAATGGTGCTGCTCGGCACCGGCGGCTGCACCGCCTACGACGTCGTGATGATCCTGAAGAAGAGCCGCCAGGAGATCGCCGGCTGCTCGGTGACGCTGAAGGCCGAGCGCGCGAGCGAAGATCCGAAGGTGTTCACGAAGATCCACTTCCACTTCACGGTGACGGGCAAGAATCTGAACCCGGCGACCGTCGAGCGCGCGATCAACCTCTCGCACGACAAATACTGCTCGGCGTCGATCATGATCGCGAAGACCGCCGAGCTCACGCATTCGTTCGACATCGTCGCGCTCTGAGCGCGAAAGCGATGGCGGCCACGGCCGCCACCCCGCCCCAAATCGGCATAGGGGGCAGCCTGAGGCTGCGCCCCTGCCACACCACCCGGCATGCGGGTCCGCACCGGGCGGTTCGGGAAGTTGAGGTTAGGAGAGTCGGGGCACACCCAGCTGATCGAAGTAAGTGATGGTCAGCACGCTGTTGAGGAGCTTGCCGCTGTTGCACCACCAGCGGCGACTGTTCGCCGCCACCTGTTGTGCCACAGAGCATGACGCGCCCAGCGCGCGCAGTTCCCGGTAGATGGTTGAGCCACGGCGCCAATGCTTAAGCTGGATGGCGCGTAGTCGGTGGCGCAGCCACTCATCCAGCTCACGCCAGACTCTGGGGGTTTGCGCCAACCGGAAGTATGCCCTCCAGCCCTGCACATAAGTCCGCAACCGTGCCACCACGTCCTTCATGCTGCGCCCGCCAGATCGGCGGGTCAGTTCACGAATGCGGTGCCTGAACGCCAGCAGCGGTTTGGCCGCCACCTTGCGCTTGACCACACCGCCTGGAGCCACCCATAAGCTGTAACCCAGGAACTTGCGACCGAACACACTCGCGACCGCACTTTTGGTCTCGTTGACCTTCAGGCGCAATCGCCCATACAGACGTCGCAGCAGCACCATTACCCGTTCGCCCGCGCGGCGGCTACGAACATACACGTTCGCATCGTCGGCGTAGCGCGCAAAGCAGTGGCCCCGCCGCTCCAGTTCCTTGTCCACCTCATCCAGCAACACGTTGGCCAGCAGCGGCGATAGCGGCCCGCCTTGCGGCGTGCCCTGGGCTCGCTGCTGAACCACTCCATCATCCATGATGCCGCTGTTCAGATACGCCCTGATCAGCCGGATTACACCAGCGTCTCCAATGCGTTTCTGTAGGCGGTCGATCAGGATGTCGTGGTTGACCCGGTCGAAGAACTTCTCCAGGTCAACGTCCACCACGATTCGCCGGCCTGACTGCACGTACGACTGCGCGGCAAGCACCGCATCGTGTGCACGCCGTCCGGGCCGGAAGCCGTAGCTATGCTCGCTGAAGGTGGGATCCAGAACCGGCTGCAGCACCTGCAGCAGAGCCTGCTGGATCAACCGGTCCGTTACCGTCGGGATACCAGGCTCGCGCTCGCCTCCGTCCGGCTTCGGAATCGTCACCCGCCGTACCGGGCTGGGCCGGTACGTCCCCTTCAGCAGTTGTTCACGAATCGCTGGCCACGCCGTCACCAGATGGCGCGCAGTCTGGTCAACGCCCAGACCATCCACCCCAGCGGCTCCTTTGTTGGCCCGCACCCGTTTGAACGCCCGCTTCAGGTTCTCTCTCGTCAACGCCGCTTCCAGCAACGCTGACCTTGTGCTCCCGGGTTCATGCCGCGGGCAGCCGGCTTCGTCGCTCACAGGTACATGCGCAGCTTCACCACGCGCTGCTCCCGCTCGCCCCGTTTGCACGGGCATCTGACGCATTGCCTGCCGCATCGGCATATCCCTGAACACTCCTTCCCGTTCGGTCCTTCGTCACCAGCTTCAGCCTTGCCGACCTGTCCTGTGACTACTACGACCTCGGCTGACTTCCCGCTCCGGTTCGACACCGTTGCCCTTTCAGGCATGAGGCGAGATCTCCCCAGGTAAGAACGCACTCCTTCACCGCACAACCGCCGGATTTACGGCACCAATCCTTGACCACAAGAGCTTCGCAGATTCGTGCCCGCTCGCCCTGATCGGTGCCGCCTCATATCCGGTTCTTGTCCATCGGCTCACGGCTTTGCTCCACGCTTCCTCCCCACGCTCGGTCACCCTTACGCAGTTGCGCTTCACTTCATTCGCTGTGGTCAGCTTATGGGAGGACTTGCACCTCCAGGAGTGCGCCCATGCTGGGCGCACATGAAAAAGCCGGCGTCTCAACGGACGCCGGCTTTCCTTATACAGCGGCAAAGCAGGCCGATAAGCCGGATTCTGTGCACGCGCCGCGCCCGAAGACGCGACCCGCGTGGCAGCCATTCCTCTAGGCGCGCCATTACTGACGCGCTCAAGCTTCCTACCCGCAGACGAGACGGGGGCCCCGTCCTGCATCGCGAAGATGCGCGCCTGCCTACTTGGAATTGCTCCGGGTGGAGGTTACCGTGCCGGTCTGCCTTGCGACAGCCGCGGTGCGCTCTTACCGCACCGTTTCACCCTTACCTGATCCCGGCTTGCGCCGGGCCATCGGCGGTTTGCTTTCTGTTGCCCTGTTCCGCGTGTCGCCACGGATGGCCGTTAGCCATCACCCTGCCCTGTGGAGTCCGGACTTTCCTCGCCCTCGTTGGCCGAAGCCGTCGAGGCCGCGACTGCCTGGCCTGCTTTGCTGGCGCGAATTTTAACACCGAACGCGGAAGCGCCTAGCGCTTGCGCCTCCCCGTGCGGAACACGGACGTGTCGTCGTAGAACGCCGGCGATTCGTTCTCGGGCCACCAGCCCGGAATGCCGAGCACCGGCAGCGGCGCGAACATGCGGCTCGTCAAAGCGTCGGGGCCGAGCAGCGCCGCGCTGACGGCTTCATCGAGCCATGCGTCGCGCGCCGGCGTGTCCCATTCGAAATACTCGGCCGGAACGTCGACGATCCATGCATGGCCGGTGCAGCCCTTGAACGGCGCGATCAGCTTTTCGAGCAGCGCATGGCCGAAGCACCGCACTTCGCAGCGCCGCCCCCACGCATCGCGCCACGCGACAAACAGCGTCTGCCACTCGAAGCCGCGTAGCGCGGCGCTCAGCGAAGAATCGGCGCAAGCGAACAGCAGCGCGTTTTCGTCGAAGAGAGTCAGCATGTCGCGCACACCACCACGCGTCGGGCCGACGCCGAGCACGTCGAGTTCCGCCGACTGGCGCGCGTTCAGCGCCGCCTTTATGCGCGGAAACGCGAACCACATCGAACCGTTGAAGAAGTCGTGCAGATTGTGGCGCGTCGGCACGCAACCGGTCGACGCGATATGCCCCTCGTACGCGGCACCCGGTGGCAGGTCGTCCTGCGCGATGAACGCAAGAGGCTGGCCGCGGCCGGTGGTCTGTTGCATCTGGGCGGCGTCGGCGTTCATCGCGGCGAGAAGGTCCGCGTAGCCGGTCAGCGCGGCTTGCTGCCAACGCTGACCGCGTGTGGCGAATTGCGCGAACCACGGCTTTGACCAGTCGATTGCGGCGAAGCACGGTGGCAGAGGCTCGGGTGCCATGCCGCGCGCAGCTTTGTCCGCCGCGGCTTCATGCGCTACCGCGGAGCCCGCTTTCGCCGCCTTATCAATATTGGCAGCGCGCTGCCCCGCCTCACGCTCCCGCATCTACCGCAGCCTCAAACGAGACGCCAGCCAATCGACTCCCCGCCTCGCAGCGGCACGACCGGCGTATCGCCGGCGGGCAGCTCGGCCGGCAGCGTCCATTCCTCGCGACGCAGCGTGACCTTCTCCGTATTGCGCGGCAGACGGTAGAAGTCCGGACCATGGAAGCTCGCGAAGCCTTCGAGCTTGTCGAGCGCGCCGGCCTGGTCGAATGCTTCGGTATAGAGCTCGAGCGCGTGCAGCGCGGTGTAGCAGCCCGCGCAACCGCACGCGTGTTCCTTCATCCCCTTCGGATGCGGCGCGCTGTCGGTGCCGAGGAAGAAGCGCGGATCGCCCGAGGTCGCCGCCTCGACCAGCGCGACGCGATGCGTCTCGCGTTTGAGCACCGGCAGGCAGTAGTAATGCGGACGGATGCCGCCCTGGAAAATCGCGTTGCGGTTGTACAGCAGATGGTGCGCGGTGATCGTAGCGCCAAGCAGTTCCGGCGCGACGCCCGCTTCGCGGACGTAGTCGGCCGCGTCCTTCGTCGTGATGTGCTCGAACACGACCTTCAGCGCCGGAAATGCGCGGCGCAGCGGCATCATCACGCGATCGATGAAGACCTTTTCGCGATCGAACAGATCGATGTCCGAATCCGTCACCTCGCCATGCACGAGCAGCGGCATGCCGACTTCCTGCATCACTTCCAGCGTCTTCGCGCACTTCATCAGATCGGTGACGCCCGCGTCCGAGTTCGTCGTCGCGCCCGCCGGGTACAGCTTCACGCCGTGCACGAAGCCGCTCTCGCGCGCGCGGCGGATCTCGTCGGGCGGCGTGTTGTCGGTCAGGTACAGCGTCATCAGCGGCTCGAATTTCGCGCCCTCGGGAATCGCGGTGATGATGCGCTCGCGATATGCCTTCGCCATCGCGGTCGTCGTGACCGGCGGCTTCAGGTTCGGCATGATGATCGCGCGACCGAACTGGCGCGCGGTGTCAGGCAGCACGGCCGCGAGCATCGCGCCGTCGCGCACGTGCAGATGCCAGTCGTCCGGGCGGACCAGTGTGACGGAATCGGGGGAAACGTTGAAAGCAGTCATGGCAGGAATACGAGACGTCGCGCACCTCGCTGATCGACCGGTCAAACCGCGCTGTAGCGGCCCAAACACATGTCAATTTTGCTTTTTGGCGTCTCCGGCTCGGTGATATGCTTGGAAAATCATCATTGTAACGGCTCACTCCGTTCACAGGCTCACCTGCAACATGTGCCAACTTCTCGGAATGAACTGCGCCGCGCCGACGGACGTCACGTTTTCCTTTACCGGCTTTGCGGCGCGTGGCGGCGTCACCGATCACCACGCCGACGGCTGGGGCATCGCTTTCTTTGAAGACAAGGCGTGCCGCTTGTTCATCGATCATCAATCGTCGGCCACGTCGCCGATCGCCGAGATGGTCAAGCGCTACCCGATCAAATCGAAAAACACGATCGCGCACATCCGCAAAGCGACGCAAGGGCACATCCTGCTCGAAAACTGCCACCCGTTCATGCGCGAACTGTGGGGGCGTCACTGGATCTTCGCGCATAACGGCGACCTGCAGGCTTACGCGCCGGAACTGAACGGCGTGTATCAGCCGGTCGGCACGACCGACAGCGAACTCTCGTTCTGCGCGCTGCTGGAAGGTTTGCGTAAGGCTTTTCCGGGCGCGCAGCAGCCGCCGCTTCACGAGCTGTTCGTCGCGCTCGAGACGCTCACGCGTGAAATCACGCAGTACGGCGTGTTCAATTTCCTGATGTCTAACGGCCAGGCCCTGTTCGCGCATTGCTCGACGCATCTGCATTACGTCGTGCGTCGCTGGCCGTTTTCGACCGCGCATCTGGTCGACGCGGACGTGTCGATCGATTTCGCCAAATACACGACACCCGAAGACCGCGTCGCGGTGATCGCGACCAAACCGCTGACCGACAACGAAGTGTGGACCGCGTTCAAGCCCGGCGATCTGCTGATGTTCCAGCATGGCGACGTGATCGGCCGCGCCAATATCCCGGTGCCGCAGTCGGTGCTCGAAAAGTTGCGCAATCCGGCACTCGACGCATCGGCGTCGGCCACGACGATCGCGGCGTCGAACGGCGCGCACGCGGTAGGCACGAGCGCAACCACGCTATCACCCGACAGCGAAACCGATCTCGAAGCCGCCGATGACACGGCAGCGTTCGAGTCGTAAGCCGCCGCGTCACCCTACGCCTGCGAAACAAAAAGCCGCTCCACGGAGCGGCTTTTTTTCGTCCCGCGCGAGCCCCGAAACGAGGCCTGCGCACCCACCCTCAGTGCAGAATCTTCGCGAGAAAATCCTTCGCGCGATCCGACTTCGGATTCGCGAAGAAGTCTTCCTTGCGGTCGTCTTCGACGATCAAACCCTTGTCCATGAAAATCACGCGATGCGCGACCTTCTTCGCGAAGCCCATTTCGTGCGTCACGCACATCATGGTCATGCCTTCCTGCGCGAGTTCGACCATCACGTCGAGCACTTCGTTGATCATCTCCGGATCGAGCGCCGAGGTCGGCTCGTCGAACAGCATCGCGATCGGGTCCATGGAGAGCGCACGCGCAATCGCAACGCGCTGCTGCTGACCACCGGACAGCTGCCCCGGATACTTGTCCGCATGTGCGCGCAGACCTACGCGATCGAGCAGCTTCAGGCCCTTCGCGGTCGCCTCGTCGTTCGAGCGGCCGAGCACCTTCACCTGCGCGAGCGTCAGGTTCTGCACGATCGACAGATGCGGAAACAGTTCGAAGTGCTGGAACACCATGCCGACCTTCGAGCGCAGCTTCGACAGATTGGTTTTCTTGTCGGTCAGTGACTGGCCGTTGATGACGATCTCGCCCTTCTGGAACGGCTCGAGTCCGTTGACGGTCTTGATCAGCGTGGACTTGCCCGAACCGGACGGCCCGCAGACCACGACCACTTCGCCCTTTTTGACTTCCGTCGTGCAGTCGGTCAGCACCTGGAAATGGCCGTACCACTTCGAAACATTCTTGATAGAGATCATCTTGCGACCTTTTTCTGAAGACCTTTGACGAGGCTCGACGCGATCACGCAGATCACGAAATAACACGCGCCCGCGAACAGTACCATCTCGACGTTCGTGCCGTCACGATCGCCAATATTCGTAGCCGTGCGGAAGAAGTCGGCGAGGCTGATCACGTAGACGAGCGACGTATCCTGAAACAGCACGATACCCTGCGTGAGCAGCAGCGGCACCATCGCGCGGAACGCCTGCGGCAGCACGATCAGGCGCATCGCCTGCCCATAGGTCATGCCGAGCGCGAACGACGCATTGACCTGACCACGCGGCACCGCCTGAATGCCGGCGCGGATGATCTCGGAATAATACGCGGCCTCGAATAGCGAGAACGCGACCATCGCCGAGGCGAGCCGGATGTCGATGTCGGCCGACAGACCGAGCACGCTTTGCAGCACCTGCGGCACGATCAGGAAGAACCACAGCAGCACCATCACGAGCGGGATCGAACGGAAGAGCGTCACGTAACCCTGCGCGAACCATCCGAGCGGCTTGATCGGCGACAGTCGAAACATCGCGAGAATGGTGCCCCAGATGATGCCGAATACGATCGCGATCAGCGTGATCTTGAACGTGATGATCGCGCCGGTCCATAGCGTAGGCAGCGCGCCCGGAATACCGCTCCAGTCGAAATGATGCATCACTTTCCTCCGATATAGCCGGGCAGCCGGGCCTTCACTTCGACCCAGCGCATCAGTTGCATCACGATCAGATTGATCAGCATGTATGCGACCGTGACCGCGATGAACGACTCGTAAGTTTGCGACGTGTAGTCGACGAGCTGGCGCGCCTGCGCGGACAGATCGAGCAGACCGATCGTCGAGGCAACCGCGGAGTTCTTGAAGATGTTCAGAAACTCGGAGGTGAGCGGCGGCACGATGATGCGGTACGCGACCGGCAGCAGCACGTAGCGATACGTCTGCCACTGCGTGAAGCCTACCGCCAGACCGGCCGCGCGCTGGCCGCTCGGCAACGCGTTGATGCCCGAGCGCACCTGCTCGCACACGCGCGCGGCGGTGAAGAGGCCCAGACACACGATCGACGACGAGAAGAACTGCGCGCCCGGCGGCAATTGCTTGAACCAGTTGCCGATCGACACGGGCAGCAGCTCCGGTATCACCAGATACCAGATGAAGAACTGCACGATCAGCGGAATGTTACGGAAAATCGCGACGTAGACGGTGCCGACACCCGACGCCCATTTGTTGGGCACCGTGCGCAGCACGCCGAAGAGCGAACCGACGATCAGCGCGATCACCCATGCCGACAGCGACACGGTGACCGTCACCCACAGCCCCGAGAACAGCCAGCCCAAATAGGTGGTCGGCTCGCCCGTGGAGACGGGACTCAGCAGAATGCCCCAGTTCCAGTGATATGACATGACCAAGACTCCGGCAAAAAGAAACGGAAGAAGCGCGTGGCCCCTTCCGTTCCGTTCAGCGTTTCGAAAGTGTCGAAAAAGCAGCTAGGGTTTAGTCGATTGCCTTGTCGTTCGGGTTCTTGAACAGCGCACGCATATCGTCGCTCATCGGGAAGTTCAGGTTCAGGCCCTTCGGCGGGATCGGCGATTCGAACCAGCGCTTGTAGATCTGTTCGCCTTCGCCTGACGTCTGCACCTTCGCGATGGCGTCGTCGGCGACCTTCTTGAAGTCGGGGTCGTTCTTGCGCAGCATGCAGCCGTACGCCTCCCGCGATTGCGGCGTGCCGACGATCACGAAATCGCCCGGGTTGCTCGACTTCGCGCGCTCGCCGGCGAGCAGCGCGTCGTCCATCATGAACGCGGCGGCACGGCCCGTCGACAGCGTCAGGAACGATTCGCCGTGATCCTTCGCGCTGATGATGTTCATGCCCATGTTCTTGTCCTGGTTCATCTTGCGAAGCAGGCGCTCGGACGTGGTGCCGGCGGTCGTGACGACCGTCTTGCCCTTCAGGTCCGGGAAGTCCTTGATGCCGGAATCTTTCTTGGTCATCAGGCGCGTGCCGATCACGAAGATCGTGTTCGTGAAGGCAGCCTGTTGCTGACGCTCGAGGTTATTCGTGGTTGAGCCGCACTCGATGTCGACCGTGCCGTTCTGCACGAGCGGAATGCGGTTCTGCGACGTGACCGGCACGAGCTTCACCTTCAGGTTCGGCATGTTCAGCTTCTGCTTGACGGCCTCGACGATCTTCGTCGCGTAATCCTGCGAGTAGCCGATCACGTTCTGCTTGTCGTCGTAAAAGGAGAACGGGATCGACGATTCGCGATGGCCCAGCGAAATGACGCCCGTATCCTTGATCTTTTTCAGCGTGCCCGAGTCTTGCGCATGCGCGCCAACCGTAAACAGTCCGAGAGTCGCGAGCAGCAGCGCAGCTTTTTTAATCTTCATCTTGATCTCCATGGCAAGAACCGGCGCCAGTGTAACAAAGTAATTTTTCTGAAAGTATCGCTATTAACCATTCTGTTGCGCGCACGCCGCGATGGGCCCGCGGCGCCGTCGCACGGCCGTTTCGCGCATATGAGAAGGCGGGCGGCATCGATAGAATGCCGCCCGCCGGTCAAACACGCCGTCTTGTGGACCGCGTTGATGCACGAAGTTTCGGCGGTGTGCGCCTCCCGGCCCGGATACCGGGCCGCGTCACCGCCGTTTCAAACAAGATAGGACAGGGTCCATCAGGGATACAAGCCGCGCATCTCGCGCGCCTGCAAAATCCGCTTACACGCGACGATGAACGCCGCCGTGCGCACCGACACGTTCTGCTCGCTCGACACCTGCCAGACGGCCGCGAACGCTTCGCGCATCACGCGTTCGAGGCGCTCGTTGATCTCGTCTTCGGTCCAGAAGAAGCTCGAGAAGTCCTGGACCCATTCGAAATATGACACTGTCACACCGCCGGCATTCGCGACCACGTCCGGAATCACGAGGATGCCGCGATCGTGCAGGATGTCGTCCGCCGCCGTAGTGGTTGGGCCGTTCGCGCCCTCGACGATGATCCTGGTCTTGATCTTGCCGGCGTTTTTTTCGGTGATCTGATTTTCCAGCGCCGCCGGAATCAGGATGTCCGACTCGACGGTCCAGAACTCATCGCCGGTGATCGCGTCGGCTTCGGGGAAACCGCCGACGCCGCCCGTCTTCGTGACGTAGTCGAGCAGCGCGACCGCGTCGATGCCGGTGGACTTGTACACCGAGCCGGTGTGGTCCTGCACCGCGACGACCTTCGCGCCCGCCTCCTGGAACAGACGCGCGGCGATGCCGCCGACGTTGCCGAAGCCCTGCACCGCGATACGCGCGCCTTCGATGTCGAAGCCGATGCGGCGAGCCGCTTCGCAGCCCACCACGAATACGCCGCGGCCGGTCGCCTCGCGACGGCCGAGCGAGCCGCCGAGCGTGATCGGCTTGCCCGTCACGACGCCGGTGGCCGTCTGGCCCTGATTCATCGAGTACGTGTCCATCATCCACGCCATGATCTGCTCGTTCGTGTTCACGTCCGGCGCGGGGATGTCGGTATTCGGTCCGATGATGATGCCGATCTCGCTCGTGTAGCGGCGCGTCACGCGCTCGAGCTCGCCACGCGACAGCGTGCGCGGATCGACGCGGATGCCGCCCTTCGCGCCGCCGTACGGCACGTTCACCGCCGCGTTCTTCACCGACATCCACGCGGACAGCGCCATCACTTCGGAGAGCGTAACGTCCTGGTGATAACGCACGCCGCCCTTGCCCGGACCGCGCGACACGTTGTGTTGCACGCGATAACCCTCGAAGTGCGCGACCGTGCCGTTGTCGAGTTCGATGGGCACGTCGACGACGAGAATGCGCTTCGGGCGCTTCAGGGTTTCGAGCCAGCGGGACAGCGAACCGAGATACGGCGCGACGCGGTCGACCTGGCGCAGATAGTTGCCCCAGGGGCCGAGGTCGTCCTTATTGAGGTAGGAGGGAACTGCTTGCAACGTTGAGGCGGCTTGCACCGATTCTGCGGCTTGTTGCTGGGATGACATGAACGCTCCGGCGTTTGATCGAGTACGAGCATTGTGGAAAAACGCCGTATCGAAATCCAATGCCGTTTCCTCATCCCGTTATGTTTTTTTTGCATAACGTTCGCAAAGCCGCAAATTCGCGTCGTCGCGACGCAGGTTCGAGTTTGAGTTTTATGCCGCGGCTCAGGCGGCGCTCTGCCGGAGTTCCTCCGACACCACGTCCCACAACTGGCGCACGAGAATCTGGCGCGCGTCGTCGCTTTTCGCGGCGAGCTTGTCGCGATACAGGCGAATCTCCATGCTGAGCGTCAGCTGCCCTTCGGGCGTGCCGCGCGTCGCGCGATCGAGGCGGATCAGCCGGCCTTCGGCCACCGCATCTTCGACCGCGCTATGCGGCAGAAACGCGATGCCGTGACCGGCGAGCGCCATCGCCTTGAGCCCCTCGGCCATGTCGGTTTCGTAGAGCCGGTCGAGGTACAGGCGCTCCGGCGCGTTCGCGAGAATCACCTCGGTCATGCGCCCGAGGTACGCGTTCGGCGTGTACGACAGATACGGCGCGGGCGCATCGGCCGAGCCTGGCAGCGTGTGACGCGGCCGCCCCGCACGGGCCGGCGCAGAGAACGGGCTGATCGGCTCGTGGCCGAGCGTCAGCATGTCGTAGCGGGCCGGATCGAGCGCGACCGGATGGCTCGGATGGTGGTAGCCCATCATCAGATCGCAGCCGCCTTCCACCAGCGAGAGCGCCGCGTCGTGGACGTTCAGCGCGCGCAGCCGCGTGTGGATCGGGCCCATCTGCGCCTCGATGCGCTGCAGCCAGCGCGGAAAGTAAGTGAGCGACAGCGTGTGGGGGACCGCGAATTCGATCGTCGCCTGGGGCGTCGCCATGTGGCCGCGCAGCAGCGCGCGCGCCTCGTGGAATTGCGACAGCATCGCGAGCGCCTGCTCGTTGAACACCTGACCGGCCGCCGTGAGCCGCGTCGGATAAACAGAACGGTCGATCAGTTCCGTGCCGAGCCACGCTTCGAGCGCCTGGATGCGGCGCGAGAAAGCCGGCTGCGTGACGTGGCGCAACTCGGCCGAGCGGCTGAAGCTACGCGTTTCCGCGAGCGAAATGAAGTCTTCGAGCCATTTCAGTTCCATGCGATTGCGCTTGCCGTCGAGAGGGAAGAAGTCTGCATTCTAGCGGCGCGGATTGCGACCGACGCATCCGGGCGGGCCGATCGCGTCACAGTGGTAAAATCCACGGTTCCCTCCGTTCCCGACCCGCTCGCTGAGCGCTCAACCGCTTCAACCCGGTCCTCATCATGTCCGACACCCGCCCCGACACCCTCTTCGCGCTGAACGCACTTTCCCCGCTCGACGGCCGCTATGCCGCCAAAACCGAAGCCCTGCGCGACTGGCTCTCGGAAGCCGCCTTCATGCGCAATCGCGTGACGGTCGAAATCCACTGGCTGATCGCGCTGTCGCGCGCCGGCTTCGCTGAAGTGCCGCGCTTCTCCGAGGCGTCCGAGCAATTCCTGCTGCAACTGGCCGAGCGCTTCACCGCGCACGACGCCGCGCGCATCAAGGAAATCGAGCGCGTGACGAACCACGACGTGAAGGCCGTCGAATACTGGTTGAAGGAATCGGTGAAGGGCCAGGAAGAACTGGAGCGCGCGAGCGAGTTCATCCACTTCGCGTGCACGTCGGAAGACATCAACAACACGTCGCACGGCCTGATGCTCGCCGGCGCGCGCGAACACGTGATCCTGCCGGCGCTGCGCTCGGTGCATCAACGCCTCGTTGCGCTCGCGCACGCGCAAGCCGCCCAGCCGATGCTGTCGCGCACGCACGGCCAGCCGGCCAGCCCGACCACGCTCGGCAAGGAAATCGCCAACGTCGCCGCGCGGCTCGCGCGTGCGATCGAGCGGATCGCGAAGGTCGAACTGCTCGGCAAGATGAACGGCGCGGTCGGCAACTTCAACGCGCACCTGTCCGCGTATCCGGAGTTCGACTGGGAAGCGTTCTCGAAGGACGTCGTCGAGAACCGTCTGAAGCTCACGTTCAATCCTTACACGATCCAGATCGAGCCGCACGACTACATGGCCGAGCTGTTCGACGCGATCTCGCGCGCGAACACGATCCTGCTGGATCTGGACCGCGACGTGTGGGGCTACATCTCGCTCGGCTACTTCAAGCAGCGCACGAAGGCCGGCGAAATCGGTTCGTCGACGATGCCGCACAAGGTCAACCCGATCGACTTCGAAAACTCGGAAGGCAACCTCGGCCTCGCGAACGCGACGTTGCGTCACCTCGCCGACAAGCTGCCGGTGTCGCGCTGGCAGCGCGACCTGACCGACTCGACGGTGCTGCGCAACATCGGCGTCGCGTTCGGCTACTCGCTGCTCGCGTACGACTCGCTGATCCGCGGCCTCGACAAGCTCGAAGTGAATGCGCAGCGTCTGAACGAAGACCTCGACAACTGCTGGGAAGTGCTGGCCGAGCCGGTGCAGACCGTGATGCGCCGTTACGGCATCGAGAATCCGTACGAGCAGCTGAAGGAACTCACGCGCGGCAAGGGCATCACGCGCGAGGCACTGCAGAGCTTCATCGGCGGCCTGGCGATTCCGCAGGACGCGAAGGACCGTCTGCTCGCGATGACGCCCGGCTCGTACATCGGCCGGGCCGTCGAACTGGCGAAGCGGATCGGCTGATCGGCTGGGCCAGCTTCTTCAATGCGTAAAAAAGCTGGCGAAGCGGATCGGCTGATCGGCTGGGCCAGCTTCTTCAATGCGTAAAAAAGCCGCTCCGAGGAGCGGCTTTTTTTCGTCCCGCGTTCGAAGCTGGAACGCGAAGCAATCAAAGACTCAGCGCGCTTCGACCTGCTTGAGCACCTCGTCGACGATCTGTTCCGGCGTCAGCTCGATGCTGACCGTGATCGCTTCGTCGTCACCGGGCTCCTCGAGCGTATCGAGCTGGCTTTGCAGCAGCGACGGATCGAAGAAATGCCCGGTGCGATCCCCGAGACGCTCCGCGAGCACCTCGCGCGAACCCTTCAGGTAGACGAAGCACACGTCCCTGTCGCCGGCACGCAGAATGTCGCGATACGAGCGCTTCAGCGACGAACACGTGAACACCGCCGTCTCGCCCGCTTTCTGCTTTTCCTCGATCGCCGCGCGGATCGTCTTCAGCCACGGCCAGCGGTCTTCGTCGGTGAGCGGAATGCCGTGGTGCATCTTCTCCTTGTTCGCCGCGCTATGGAACGCGTCGCCGTCGGTGAACGCGCAATGCAGGCGCTCGGCCAGCATTTCGCCAATCCTCGTCTTGCCGGCGCCCGACACGCCCATTGCGATCAGAATCATTTGAAACTCCTTACAGGACCGCCGCGAGTGCGAAGGTCAGGCCCAGCCCCATCACCGAAATGATGGTTTCGAGGAGCGACCACGTCTTGAAGGTCTGCCCCACCGTCATGCCGAAATATTCCTTGATCAGCCAGAAGCCGCCGTCGTTCACATGCGAGAAGATCAGCGAGCCCGAGCCGGTCGCGAGCACCATCAGTTCCGGCTTCACCTGCACCGCGCCCGCCGCCGCGATCGGCGCGACGATGCCGCAGGCGGTCGTCATTGCGACGGTGGCCGAGCCGGTCGCGAGACGGATCATCGCCGCGACGAGCCAGCCGAACAGCAGCGGCGACAGATGCACCGCGGTCGCCACGTTGGTGATTTCCTTCGAAATGCCGCTATCCATCAATACGCGGCCAAAACCGCCGCCCGCACCGACGATTAGTGTAATACCCGCGATCGGCGCCAGACATTCTCCGCAGAACTTCTGGATCTGCTCGCGGTTAAAGCCGCGGCTCGCGCCGAAGGTCCAGAAGCTGACCAGCACGGCCGTCAGTAGCGCGACGTCGGTGTTGCCGAAAAAGCGCAGCAGATCGTTCGGCAGCGTCTTCGGCTCGAAGACCAGGTCGGCCCAGCTGCCGATCAGCATCAGGACCACCGGCAACAGGATCGTGACCAGCGTGATGCCGAAGCCCGGCAGTTCGCGCTTCGGTGCAGCGGCCTTCGCGGCGCTACCACTTTGCACGCCGTTGGCGTCCTTCACGTCGCTGCCCAGAAATTGCGCGGCAAGCGGATTTTCCTTCGGCAACTGGATATGACGGCTCACCAGCAACGCGAACAGCGGACCCGCGACGATCGCGCACGGCACGCCGACGATCAGACCGTAGGCGATCGTCTTGCCGATGTCCGCGTGATACGCCTGCACGGCGAGCAATGCGGCCGGGTGCGGCGGAATCAGCCCGTGCACGACGGACAGACCCGCGACCATCGGCAGGCCGACCAGCAGCAGCGATTTGTTGGTGCGCTTGGCGACGTTGAACGCGATCGGAATCAGCAGCACGAAGCCGACTTCGAAGAATACCGGCAAGCCGACGATGATCGCGACCACCATCATCGCCCAGTGAATGTGTTTCTCACCGAACCAGTTGATCAGCGTGGTCGCGACGCGCTCGGCGCCGCCCGATTCGGCCATCATCTTGCCGAGCATCGTACCGAGACCGACGACGATGGCAATGTGCCCGAGCGTGTTGCCGTTCCCCGTTTCGAACGATTTGACGATGGTCTGCATCGGCATGCCGGCCACGAGGCCCAGCAGCAACGACACGATGATCAGAACGAGAAACGGATAGACCTTGAAGCGCGTGATCATCAAGATCAGCAACGCGATCGCGATCAATGCGTAGACCAGCAGCAAGCTGCCGTGGGCAGATTCCATGAAGCCCCTCCTTTGGTTTATTGATTTCAGAGTGCGGATGCGGCCGGCACTTCGTCTCACGGCAACCTGCGCGATGCCTGAAAACCCGGCTAGCCGCGCGGACGCTGAATTTTACTGTTTGTTTCCAGAAAGCGCGCGCAAATCCAGCACGCATATCAAGTAAAAAAAAGAGTCTCGGCGCGACAGCCTGATGCGGCTGTATCGACGAGACTCCTGGGCCCGGTTCAGTTGACCGATGCGCTATTGGGTTGTGGGGCTTAGTGCGCGGGTGCCGCCAGCTGGCTCGCGGCGCGCGCGAGGCGCGTGACCTCGTCCCAGTTCTGCGCGGCGAGCGCGGCCTTCGGCGTGAGCCACGAACCGCCGACACAGACCACGTTCGGCAGCGACAGGAAGTGCGGCGCGCTCTCCGGCGTGATGCCGCCGGTCGGGCAGAACTTCAGCGCCGGGAACGGGCCGTGGAACGCCTGCAGCATCGGCACGCCGCCCGCCTGCTGTGCGGGGAAGAACTTGACGATCTCGTAGCCGAGCTCGAGCGCGAGGATGATGTCCGACGGCGTCATCACGCCGGGCAACAGCGGCAGACCCACATCCTGCGCGGCCTTGTGCATGTCCTTGGTCAGACCCGGCGACACGCCGAACTGCGCGCCCGCCTTCTTCGCCTGGGCGCAATGCTCGGGCTTCGTGATCGTGCCGACACCGACCACGATGTCGTCCGCGAGTTCGCACGCACGCTCGATCGCGCCGAGGCCCGCCGGCGTGCGCAGCGTGATTTCGAGCACCTTCACGCCGCCCGCGTGCAACGCGCGCGACACGTGTTCGCCCTGTTCGACCGTGTCGAACGCGAGCACCGGAATCACCGGGCCGAGGCGCACGATATCGCTTACTGTTTTCGACGTCATAGTCAGACTCCTTGTTTCTGCAGCGCCGCGCCGGCTTGCGCGGTGCTCGTGTGATGATGGTCGCTGGGTTGATGGCCGTGCTGATGGTCACCGTCGTGGCCGTGCTGGCCGTCGACCGTGCCGCCCTCGCCGACCAGCTTGCCGAACACCGACGCGCCCTGCTCCGCCGGCGCCGCCGCCGCACGGAACACGCCGAACAGCTCGCGGCCGAAGCCGACTTCGTTGTCCGCCTGATGCAGCGGCTCGGCGCTCGGACGCGCGGCCCACTCGGCTGCGTCGATTTCGATGTCGAGCACGCCCGCTTCGGCGTCGATCACCAGCATGTCGCCCGTGCGGACTTTGCCGATCGGGCCTTGCAGCAACGCTTCCGGCGACAGATGGATGACCGCCGGCACCTTGCCCGACGCGCCCGACATACGGCCATCGGTCACCAGCGCGACATGGAAACCCTGATCCTGCAGCACACCGAGCAGCGGCGTCAAACGATGCAACTCGGGCATGCCGTTTTGCGCGTGCGCCCTGGAAGCGCACCACCGCGATGAAGTCGCGCTTGAGCTCGCCCTTGTCGAACGCTTCCTGCACCGCTTCCTGCGAATCGAACACGATTGCCGGCGCCTTCACCTTGCGATGCTGCGCCGCGACCGCCGAAATCTTGATTACGCCGCGGCCGAGCTTGCCCTGCATCAGACGCAGGCCGCCGTCCGGCTGGAACGGCTCCCTGATGCCGCGCAGCACCGCTGTGTCCGCGCTCGCCTCGACACCCGCCACCCATTGCAGCTTGCCGTCGAGCAGCTTCGGCTCCTCGGTGTAGCGCTTCAGACCCTTGCCCGCGACCGTGTTCACGTCTTCATGCAGCAGACCGCCTTCGAGCAGATTGCGCACGAGGAACGCGACGCCGCCCGCCGCGTGGAAGTGGTTCACGTCGGCCTTGCCGTTCGGATAGATCTTCGCAAGCAGCGGTACCGCCTGCGACAGCGTGTCGAAGTCGTCCCAGTCGATCACGATGCCGGCCGCGCGCGCGATTGCGACGAGGTGCAGCGTGTGATTGGTCGAGCCGCCGGTCGCCAGCAGCGCGACGATGCCGTTGACGATCGCCTTCTCGTCGACCACATGGCCGATCGGCATGTAGTGGCCGCGCTCGACCGTCAGATCGAGCACGCGGCGCGCGGCCTGCGCGGTCAGCGCGTCGCGCAGCGGCGTGTGCGGATGCACGAAGGCCGAGCCCGGCAGATGCAGGCCCATCACTTCCATCAGCATCTGGTTACTGTTCGCGGTGCCGTAGAACGTGCAGGTGCCGTGGCTGTGATAGGCGGCCGCTTCCGCTTCGAGCAGCGCGTCGCGGCCGCACTGGCCGGTCGCGAACTGCTGACGCGTCCTGGCTTTGTCGTCGTTCGACAAGCCGCTTGCCATCGGGCCGGCCGGCACGAAGATGGTCGGCAAATGGCCGAACTGCAGCGCGCCGATCAGCAGGCCCGGCACGATCTTGTCGCAGATGCCGAGGCACAGCGCCGCGTCGAACATATTGTGGGTGAGCGCGACGGCCGTGCTCATCGCGATCACTTCGCGCGAGAACAGCGACAGCTCCATGCCCGCGTTGCCCTGCGTGATGCCGTCGCACATCGCCGGTACGCCGCCCGCGAATTGCGCGACGCCGCCGTTTTCGCGCGCGGCCTGCTTGATGATGTCCGGGTAGTTTTTGTACGGCGCGTGCGCCGACAGCATCTCGTTGTACGACGACACGATGCCGATATTCGGCTCGCGGATCTGCTTGATCACGAGCTTGTCGTTGCCCTCGAGGCCGGCGAAACCGTGAGCGAGGTTCGCGCACGACAACGCGCCGCGCGCCGGAAAGCGCCCCTGCGCATGCTGGATGCGGGCCAGATACGCTTCGCGCGTGGGCTTGCTGCGCTCGATCACGCGTTGCGTGACCTTCAACAATTGCGAATGCGGGGAAACCATCGGAGCTCCTTCGTCGCTGGCGGCAGGCGCACGCATGACACCTGGCGGTATCGCGGGGTTGTGATATCGAACGACGTCATCTTAGTAGAAAAACTACACGATCGCAATGACGAACTCTGTTGCGGCGCCGCATGGCGCGGATCGCCAGATCGCCCTACTGGCGGCGCCTCAGCGCTTTACAGCAGAAACTTGGGGAATACACTTACTTGCCGATATGTAGTTTTTGTACATATCTTTTGTGCGCCGACGACCAATCGGATATAGTCCACACGTTCTTCAGCATAGTGCGAGTTTTCCGATGATGCTGTCCCAGGTGGAAGAGATGCGCGACCAGCTGCGCCCGTCCGAGCGCAAGCTGGCCGATTACGTGATCGAGGCGCCGCGCGAGGTGCTCGATCTGTCGATGACCGAGGTCGCCGCGCGCGCGGGCGTGAGTCAGCCGACGATCGCGCGCTTCTGCCACGCGCTCGGTTTCTCCGGCTTTCGCGAATTCAAGATCCGTCTCGCACAGGGCATCGCCAGCGAAGTGCCCGCCGTCTATCGCGACGTGCGGCCCGACGAGCCGACGCCGGGCGTCGCCGCGAAGGTGCTCGACCGAACGATCGGCGCGCTGATTCAGGTGCGCAACAATCTGTCGTCGGATAGCGTCGCCGCGGCGATCGACATGCTCGCGCAAGCGAAGCGCATCGAGTTCTACGGGGCGGGCGGCTCAGGCATCGCCGCGCTCGACGTGCAGCACAAGTTCTTTCGGCTCGGCATGCCGAGCGTCGCGTATTCGGACCCGCATACGTTTCTGATGTCGGCCGCGCTGCTCGGACCTGGGGACGTGGTCGTCGCGATTTCCAATACGGGCCGCACGCGCGACATCATCGATGCCGCAAAGGCCGCGCTGAACGCAGGCGCGAAGGTGATCGCGATCACGCACGGCAACTCGCCGCTCGCGCGGCTCGCAACCGTGGGCCTCTTTGCGAACGTCGACGAAGACACCGACATCTTCTCCCCGATGACCTCGCGCGTGTCACATCTGGCGATCGGCGACATTCTGGCGGTCGGCGTCGCGCTGAGCCGCGGGCCCGAACTGGTGGAGAAGCTCGCGCAAACGAAGGAAGTGATCCACCGGCGGCGGGTGGATTCGCAGGGGTGATCCGCTGCGATGGAACGCGAAACGACGGGATAACGCAAAAGGGCGGTGTGCCATTCAACCGGCATACCGCCCTTTGATCTTTTCCAGCGCCCTGCTTAACGCCGTCAGCCGCTCAGAACGGCTTGATCACCACCAGCGCGACCGCGGCGAGCATACCGAGCACCGGCAGCTCGTTGAACATCCGATACCACTTGTCCGAGCGGCGATTCTCGCCGCGCTCGAACCTGCGCAACAGCACGCCGCAATACGCGTGATAGATGACGAGGAGCACGACCACGCCGACCTTCGCGTGAATCCAGCCCTGCCCGCTGCCGATGCCGATCACGAGCCACAACCACAGGCCGCACGCGATCGCGGGCACGGCGATGAAGCTCATGAAGCGGAACAGCTTGCGCGCCATCAGCAGAAGACGCGCCGTCGCGGCGGGTTCCGTTTCCATCGCCAGATTGACGAAGATGCGCGGCAGATAGAACAGGCCGGCAAACCAGGAGGCAATCAATACGATGTGAAACGTCTTTACCCAAAGCATCGGCGGGGTCCTTGTGGTCCTTGTGGTCCATGTTGTTGTGGCGCCGGTGGTTGTGGCGCTTCGATTCGTGCTTTATTGACGGCCTTCGCCATGACCCAGCACGACGTATTTCAGCGACGTCAGCCCTTCGAGTCCGACCGGGCCGCGCGCGTGCAGCTTGTCGTTCGAAATGCCGATCTCGGCGCCGAGGCCGAACTCGAAGCCGTCCGCGAAACGCGTCGACGCGTTGACCATCACGCTCGCCGAATCGACTTCGCGCAGGAAGCGCATCGCGCGGTCGTGGTCTTCGGTGACGATCGCGTCGGTGTGGTGCGAGCTATACGTGTTGATGTGCTCGATCGCCGCGTCGATGCCGTCGACCACCTTGATCGCGAGCACCGGCGCGAGATATTCGGTGCGCCAGTCTTCCTCGCTCGCATCGACGAGCGGACCGACGCCCGCATCGGCCAGCACCGCGCGCGCCGCCGCATCGACGCGCAGCTCGACGTCCTTGCCGCGATATAGCTTGCCCAGCGGCGGTAGCACTTCGGCCGCAATGCCGCACGCGACCAGCAGCGTCTCCATCGTGTTGCAGGTGCCGTAGCGGTGCGTCTTCGCGTTGTCGCAGACGTTGAGCGCCTTCGGCAGGTCCGCGCGATCGTCGACATAGACGTGGCAGATGCCGTCGAGGTGCTTGATCATCGGCACGCGCGCTTCGTTCATCAAACGCTCGATCAGGCTCTTGCCGCCGCGCGGCACGATCACATCGACGTATTCGGTCATCGTGATCAGCTTGCCGACCGCCGCGCGGTCCGACGTCGCGACCACCTGCACCGCGTCCTGCGGCAGACCGGCCGCTTCGAGGCCCTCGCCGATCAGCTTCGCGAGCGCGGTATTGCATTCGAGCGCTTCCGAGCCGCCGCGCAAAATGGTCGCGTTGCCGGACTTCAGGCACAGCGCGGCCGCGTCGATCGTTACGTTCGGGCGCGATTCGTAGATGATGCCGATCACCCCGAGCGGCACACGCATCTGGCCGACCTGGATGCCGCTCGGCCGGTACTTCAGATTGCTGATCTCGCCGATCGGGTCGGCCAGCGCCGCGACCTGGCGCAGGCCTTCGACCATCGTTTTCAGCGCCTTGTCGGACAGCGTCAACCGGTCGATGAACGCGGCATCGTGGCCCTTGCCGCGGGCGCGTTCGAGGTCGCGCGCATTGGCGGCCTTCAGCAGATCGGCATCGCGCTCGATCGCCTCGGCAACGGCCGCAAGCGCCGCATTCTTCGCGGCGGTCGACGCCCGCGCCATCGCGCGCGAAGCCTGACGGGCGCTTTGGCCGAGGTCGGTCATGTACTGGTCGATATCCATGGTCATTCTCGTGATGCCCCGCACGTTGGCATGCGGTGGTCGGGCAGGATTAGCGAAAGATCAAACGATTGTAAGTCGGGTACCGGTGCTTTGCTCGCGCGCGGGCAGCGGGTGCGCTGTGCTGTCACGGGTTTGCCGATGCGTTTCGTTCGGCGCGTGGCACGCGAAACACGCTGGTCTATATGTGTGGAACGACTGGCAGTTGGTACACGATTGCTCGCGTCAACCACTGCTTCGACGCTCGCGCGAATCAGCTGTGCCGCTTCAGACTGGCCGCCGGCGCTGGCGCCGCCGTTGGCACCCGAGGTCGCGGCGGCGGCACTGGCGAAGCTGCCGACGGTTTCGGCGCCGCCACCGTCATCGCGAGTTCGAACAGGCCGTCCCACGGATCGGGCGGCGGATCGTTGCGATGACTACCCGGCGTGCCGCCCGACAGCCCCTTCACCTGCCGGTCGAGCCGCGCCGCCAGCGCGAGTGCCTTCTCGAGCGCCGCTTCGCTGACGCGCGACAGCGCAGGTCCGATCAGCCGTTCGCGCGGACCCCACACGCGGTTCTCGCGCGTGAGCATCGCGAGCGGCTTGCCGGCCGCGACGCCGCGCTTGATCCGCAGCAGCGTGCGCACTTCTTCGACGACCGCCCACAGCACGAGCACCGCGGCCTCGCCTTCACCGCGCAGCCCGTCGAGCATGCGCGCGAGACGGCCGACGTCGCCCGCGAGCATCGCCTCGTTGAGCTTGAACACGTCGTAGCGCGCGACGTTGAGCACCGCGTCCTGAACCTGATCGAAGCTCAGCGAGCCGTTCGGATACAGCAGCCCGAGCTTCTGGATTTCCTGATGCGCGGCGAGCAGATTGCCCTCGACGCGCTCGGCGATGAACGCGAGCGCACGCCGCCCCTCCTCGCCGGCTGCGACGCGCTGACCCTGGGCCGCGAGCCGCTGCCCGACCCAGTTCGGCAGCTGCGCGCGCTCGACCGGATCGATCTTCAGCGCGACGCCGGCGTCGGCGAGCGCGGTGAACCATGCCGACTTTTGCGTGGCCGCGTCGAGGCGCGGCAGCGTGATCATCGTCAGCACGTCGTCGTTGACGGTGGATGCGAGCACCTTCAGCGCATCGGCGCCTTCCTTACCGGGTTTGCCCGACGGAATGCGCAACTCGACCAGCTGACGGTCGCCGAACAGCGACATCGACTGGCTCGCGCCGAGCAGCGAGCTCCAGTCGAAACCGCGCTCGACCGTGAACACCGAGCGGTCGGTGAAGCCGGCCGCGCGCGCCGCCGCGCGGATGCGATCGCACGCTTCCTGCGCGAGCAGATGCTCGTCGCCGTATACGACGTACAGTCCGGCGAGGCCGCGGGCGAGATGCGCTTCGAGCGCGTCAGGTCGCAGTTGCATGGCTGGCGGT
Source organism: Paraburkholderia sp. 40 (assembly GCF_050434105.1). NCBI lineage: Bacteria > Pseudomonadati > Pseudomonadota > Betaproteobacteria > Burkholderiales > Burkholderiaceae > Paraburkholderia > Paraburkholderia sp. 40. Next base: position 2,402,406 of record NZ_JBNPVY010000004.1, read on the forward strand.
TGACGGGATGAATGAGATTCGACGAATCACGAACGGCGCGATGCTCACAGCGGCGGCGGCGGCAGCGGTGCGCGCGGCGCGATGGCCGGCACGGCCTCGGCCGGCGTCGGATGCAGCGAGCGCACCACGCCGAGACGGCGGATCAGCTGATCGACCGCGTCGTTTTCCATGTCGGCGAACAGGATGTCGGACTCGGCGGCCTTCGCCTGCGAGAACTGGTCGCTATAGGTCATCGCGCGGTTCAGCGCGATCACGCTGCCCGGAATCAACACGGTGCCGTCCTTGCCGGTCAGCGTGTAGATCATCTGCAGATTCAGCTGATACTCGGCGACGACGCCCAGCGAATTCAGCGTCAGCGTGCTGACGTTGCGGTTCTGCGTGATCTGCAGGAGCGCATCGGCGTTGGCGGGCGAGCTGACCACCACGGTGTCGCTGCCGCCCTGTACCATGCGCGTGAAGCGCGCCATGGCCGCGGGCGAGCCGCCCGCCACATAGAGGCGCTTGAACGCGAAGTCCTGCTGGCCGCGCAACTGAAAGCCGCAGGCCGACAACATCATTACGCTGCAAGCGAGCGTCAAAAACGATCTGCGAGTCACATTCGCTCCCGGTTCGCAGTGGATTCGCGGTGCCGAGGAACGCCGCCGGGCGGGCGGCGCTCCGTCTGCCGGATGAGGGCCTGGAACGTCAAACGACCACGTTCACGAGGCGGCCCGGCACCACAATGATCTTCTTCGGCGCCTTGCCTTCGCTGAATTTCGCGACCATTTCGTGCGCGGCCGCTTGTTGCTCGATCGCTTCGCGCAACGCGTCCTTCGCGACCGTGATCGCGCCGCGCACCTTACCGTTCACCTGCAGCACGAGTTCGATCTCGGCCTGTTCGAGCGCCTTCTCGTCGACCTTCGGCCACGGCGCGTCGAGCAGTGGGCCGAATTCGTCGGCATAGCCGAGTTCCTGCCACAGCTGGAACGTCAGGTGCGGCACGACCGGGTACAGCACGCGCAGCATCACACCATAGGTATCACGCAGCACGGCGGTCTGCGCGCCCTTCGCGCCGTCGAGCGCGTTGAGCATCTTCATCGCGGCCGATACCACCGTGTTGTACTGAAGACGCTGATAGTCGAAATCGGCCTGCTTCAGCACGCTATAGATCTCACGACGCAGCGCCTTGTCGGTGTCGTTGAATCGTGCGGCGTCCAACTGGCCGCCCGCGCGCAGCGCGGCTTCGTTCGAATAGCCGAAGTTCCACACGCGACGCAGGAAGCGGCTCGCGCCTTCGACGCCCGAACCCGACCACTCGAGCTGCTGCTCCGGCGGAGCCGCGAACATCACGAACAGACGCGCGGTGTCCGCGCCGTGCTGATCGATCAGCATCTGCGGGTCGACGCCGTTGTTCTTCGACTTCGACATCTTCTCGACGCCGCCGAGCACGACCGGCTGGCCGTCAGCGTTCAGCACTGCGCCGACCGGGCGGCCCTTGTCGTCGAACGACACGGTCACTTCCGCCGGGTTGTACCAGGTCTTCTTGCCCGCTTCGTTTTCGCGGTAATAGGTCTCGTTGAGCACCATGCCCTGCGTGAGCAGGTTCTTCGCCGGTTCGCCGAACTTCACGAGACCGAGGTCGCGCATCACCTTCGCCCAGAAACGCGAGTACAGCAGGTGCAGGATCGCGTGTTCGATACCGCCGATGTATTGATCCATCGGCGCCCAGTAGTCGGTGCGCTCGTCGACCATCGTCTTCGCATCCGGCGACGCGTAGCGGTAGAAGTACCACGACGAATCGACGAAGGTGTCCATCGTGTCGGTTTCGCGCTTTGCCGCGCCGCCGCAGCTCGGGCACGTGCAGTTCAGGAACGCTTCGGACTTCGCGAGCGGATTGCCCGTGCCGTCCGGCACCAGGTCTTCCGGCAGCACGACCGGCAGGTCTTTTTCCGGCACCGGCACGTCGCCGCACTTCGGGCAGTGGATGATCGGGATCGGCGTGCCCCAGTAACGCTGGCGCGACACGCCCCAGTCACGCAAACGCCACGTGATCTGCTTGTCGCCGAGGCCCAGTTCCTTGAGATCGGCGGCGATGCGGTCTACGGCTTCGTCGTAGGCGAGGCCGTCGTACTTGCCGCTGTTCACCAGCGTGCCGTTCTTCTCGCCGTACCACTCCGCCCACGCTTCGGTCGAGAATTCCCTGCCCTCGACCGCGACGACCTGCCTGACCGGCAGACCGTATTTCTTCACGAACGCGAAGTCGCGCTCGTCGTGCGCCGGCACGCCCATCACCGCGCCTTCGCCGTAAGTCATCAGCACGTAGTTGCCGATCCACACCTCGACCTTCGCCTGCGTCAGCGGATGCGTGACGTAAAAGCCGGTGGCCATGCCTTTCTTTTCCATCGTCGCGACATCGGCTTCGGCGACGCCGCCGCGCTTGCATTCGTCGATGAACGGCTGCAGTTCCGGCTTGTCTTGCGCGAGACGCGTGGCGAGCGGATGCTCGGCGGCGATCGCGCAGAACGTGACGCCCATGATCGTGTCGGCGCGCGTAGTGAACACGCGCAGCAGCTTCTGTTCGCCGTCGATTTCATACGGGAAGCCGAAGTTCACGCCGAAGCTCTTGCCGATCCAGTTCTGCTGCATGATCTTCACGCGCTCGGGCCAGCCGAGGCCTTCGAGATCGTTCAGCAGTTCATCCGCGTACTGCGTGATGCGCATGTAGTACATCGGGATTTCGCGCTTTTCGACGAGCGCGCCCGAGCGCCAGCCGCGCCCGTCGATCACCTGCTCGTTCGCGAGCACGGTCTGGTCGACCGGGTCCCAGTTCACGGTGCCGGTTTTCTTGTACGCGATGCCCTTTTCGAGCATCTTCAGGAACAGCCACTGGTTCCACTTGTAATAGTCAGGGCTGCAGGTCGCGACTTCGCGCGACCAGTCGATCGCGAGGCCCATCGACTGCATCTGCTTCTTCATGTAAGCGATGTTGTCGTAGGTCCACTGCGCGGGGGGCACGTTGTTGGCCATCGCGGCGTTCTCCGCCGGCATGCCGAAGGCGTCCCAACCCATCGGCATCAGCACGTTGTAGCCGTTCATCCGCAGATAGCGGTACATCACGTCGTTGATCGTGTAGTTGCGCACGTGCCCCATGTGCAGCTTGCCCGACGGATACGGCAGCATCGAGACGCAGTAGAACTTGGGCTTGTCGGTGGTTTCCGTCGTCTTGTAGGCGTCGATCGCGCGCCATTGCCCTTGCGCGGCGGCTTCGACGTCGGAGGGAACGTATTTTTCGTGCATGGTGTGATGGGATCGCTAGGTTCGGTGCTTTCGCACCGGCCCGGTGCTCTGCAGAATGTCGTTGCGTCGTTTCCCCTTCGGCGGGGAAAGGGCTGATTATACCGTTCGCGGACGGGTGCGCCGCGCGGCGTGGCGCGGGACTGGGTATGCCGGATTCGTGAACGCGGTGCGCACCCGGTGGCGCTCAGTGCTGCGCGGCGGGCGGCGGCGGGTCCGTCACGAAGCCGATCCGCTCGAGCCCCGCCTGCTGCGCGGCGCCCATCACCTGCGCAATCACTTCGTAGCGCGTCGAGCGCTCCGCGCGCAACTGGATGTCCGGCTGGTCCGCCCGCTTGCCGGCCTCGGCGAACTGCGCGCGAATCTGCGCGAGCGTGATCGGCTTGCCGTTCCAGTAGAGCTTGCCGGCGCCGTCGATCGAAAGGGAGATGGTTTGCGGGGTCTGGCGCGCGGGCGCCGCCGCGACCTTCGGCAGATCGAGCCGGATCGCGTGCGAGAACAGCGGCGCGGTGATGATGAAAATCACCAGCAGCACCAGCATCACGTCGATCAGCGGCGTCATGTTGATCTCGGCCATCGGCGCGGCCGTCTGCTTCTTCTCGAGTCCGCCGAATGCCATGTCGCCTCCTTGCGTCTGAGCTTGCCCGTGCGATGGGCGGTGTGTCGTGCGAGGAAGGTCGCGATGTGCCGAGCCCGCCGCGCGTGACAAGTCAGCGGTGCGCCTCGCGCGCCGCCTGCTGCGCGCGCGGAGGCGTCGGCGCGTGCTCGGTTGGGGAGCACACGTACGCATGCAGATCGTGCGCGAAGCCGTCCAACTCCTCGGACAATTGCCGCACGAGGCGGCCCAGCACGTTGTACGCGAGCACCGCCGGAATCGCCACCACCAGACCGAACGCGGTCATGATCAGCGCCTCGCCCACCGGTCCCGCGACGTTCTCGATCTGCGCCTGCCCGCTCGCCGCGATGCTGCCGAGCGCGTGATAGATACCCCATACGGTGCCGAGCAGACCGACGAACGGCGCGGTGCTGCCAACCGACGCAAGCAGCACCTGACCGAACTCGAGCCGCCGCTGCGACGCATTGAGCGCCTGGCGCAGCGCGCGCAGCACCCGTTCGCTGCGCTCGACGCGCGCGAGCAGCGCGCCCGGAATGTCGACCTCGGCCGCATTCAGCGCCGCTTCGGCGAGCGGCGCGAACACGCGCTCACGATCAGTGCGGCGCAGGATGGCGACGCCTTCGGCGAGCGTCGGCGCCTGCCAGAAGCGCGCGATCGCCCGGTTGGCCTGGCGTTTCGCGCGCGTCAGAATCCAGCTCTTGACGATCAGAAAACACCAGCTCGCAATCGACATGGCCAGCAGCACATAGGCGACGCCATGCGTGATTGCGTCGCTCGTTTGCAGGTAATGGATGATGCCGCTGCTGCCTGCCATCTGACCTCGCCTTGGGAGAGTGACTTCGGGAGGGCGCGCTCGGGATGCGCTACTCCGCCTATGCGCAACGGGCTTCGCTCAACGCAGGCCGAGCACGTCCTGCATGTCGAAGAAGCCGTTGTCGTGGCCTTCGAGGAAGCGTACAGCACGAAGCGCGCCTTGTGCATATGACAGGCGGCTTGCCGATTTGTGCGTGATCTCGATGCGCTCGCCGATGCCCGCGAACAGCACCGTATGATCGCCCACGATATCGCCGCCGCGAATCGCCGAGAAGCCGATCGTCGACGGATCGCGCTCGCCGGTCACGCCTTCGCGGCCGTAGATCGCGCAGTCGTCGAGGTTGCGGCCGAGCGCGTTGGCGATCACTTCGCCCATCGTCAGCGCGGTGCCGGACGGCGCGTCGACCTTGTGACGATGATGCGCCTCGATGATCTCGATGTCGTAGCCGGTCGAGAAGTGCCGCGCCGCGTATTCGAGCAGCTTCAGCGTGACGTTCACGCCGACGCTCATGTTCGACGCGAACACGACGCCGATCTTCTGCGCCGCCGCCCGCAACTGCGCTTTTTGCGCGTTGTCGAAGCCGGTCGTACCGATCACCATTTTCACGTCGTGGCGGTGCGCGGCTTCGAGATGCGCGAGCGTCGCGTCGGGACGCGTGAAGTCGATCAGGTAGTCGGATTCGGCGAACACACGCTCGATGTCGTCGGACAGCAGCACGCCGGTCTCTTTGCCGAGGAACGCGCCGGCGTCCTGGCCGAGCTGCGCAGCGCCCGTGCGGCAGAGCGCGCCGGACAGCGTCGCGTCGGCATCGTTGAGGACGGTTTCGATGAGCATACGGCCCATCCGGCCCGATGCGCCTGCAATGGCAATTTTCATGACGATGAGGATTCGAAAAGAGTCAACCGGTATGGAGCCCGGCAAACGCGGCCCGGCGAATGCCCGGACCAGTGTGCCGGGGAATGCGCCCGGTCGATATAGGGACACGCGGCGGCAGGGAGCGAAATCGCCCGGCTCGCTGCTGGAGCCAATGCGGGCGGCCAACCGGGACGGCTCGCTCAGGTGACTGACCGATACGGCCCGCTGCGGCGACCCACTGCCGCGGCAACCGCGGCAACACATTCATGCGGCCCAGGCGGCGCATTTCCGACCTCGCCTGGTGCCGGACAAACACACATCTGGCGGGCGCCGCACATGTGGCGCGCAGCCCGCCTCAGAACACCGACGAGCAAAATCAGTTGCTCGTTCCCGGCGTCGCCGGCGAAGTGTTCAGCGTCGGGCTGCCGCTGCTTTGCGAGCCCGTCGGGCCGACCGGGTTGCTCTCGTTCTCCTGAGCGGGCGGCGGCGGACGCTTGAACTGGAACTGCGGCTGACCGCCGGACGTCGGGCCTTGCGTCGGGATCCCGCCAGCGCCCGCTCTCGGCACGGCCGACCGCACGGACGGCGCGCGGCTCGGCGTCGGCACCGCGCTCGTTGCGCGATTGGCCGCCTGGGCGGCTTCCGCGTTGGCGTCCATGGACGGCGTGGCGGCCTGCTGGGCGCCTTCGACCGACGGCGAGCGCGTCGTATCCACGGTAGCCGGTGCCGCGGCGGCGGCCGCACTGGCGGCGGCTGCGTCGCTGGCGGCCACGGCGTTGGCGGCCGCGGCCGCGCTCGTCGCGCGCGGCGGCGTCGCGTTCGGGCCGCGGCCACGGCGGTCGCCGTCGATCTCGGCCAGCAATTCGAGATTGGTCGGCAGATCCTCGCCGCCCGTCCAGTGGGTCACGATGTCACCCGAGAAGAACACGACGAAGTCGCGCTGCTGAACGATCGAGGTGTTGCCGCGCTTGAAATAGAACACGTAATCCCAGCGATTCGCGTGGAACATGTCGGTCAGCAGCGGCGTGCCGAGCACCTGACGCACTTGCGCGCGCGTCATGCCGACCTTCATCTGATCGGCCATTTCCTGTGACACGAAGTTACCTTGCACGACCGTAATCCGATACGGCGTAATGCGTTGGGCAACGCGCTGGGTCAGGCTGTCGTACGTGGAACATCCGGCAAGAACTGCGACAGTCGCAACAGCGATCAAGGTACCCCGCATGCGGCTCCCCCGGTAGATCAATTGAGATTTAGAAATCATTTCACTCACTGTGCGGGCCCGCTTGCGGGCCGCGCTCATTCCATCGAAAATGACCAGAACGGCAAAACACATTACTATGAGAGCCCAGCATTGTACTCTAGGGATCCCTTGTCATGACCAATCCAACCGATCTCAAGAATATCGGGCTCAAGGCGACCCTTCCGCGCCTCAAAATCCTTGAGATTTTCCAGCATAGCCCGGTGCGTCACCTGACCGCCGAAGACGTGTACCGCAACCTCCTGCACGAGGAGCTCGATATCGGTCTCGCCACCGTGTATCGTGTTTTGACGCAATTCGAGCAGGCCGGCCTGCTCTCGCGCAGCAATTTCGAATCGGGCAAGGCGGTGTTCGAACTGAACGAGGGGTCGCACCACGACCACCTCGTGTGCCTCGATTGCGGGCTGGTCGAGGAATTTTTCGACCCCGAAATCGAAAGCCGTCAGCAGTCCATCGCCAAGGCACGCGGCTTCAAGCTGCAGGAACACGCGCTGGCGCTGTATGGGGCGTGCACGAAGGAAAATTGTCCGCATCGTAAGCACTGATGCGTCGCGGGTCGCCTGCGAACGCGACCTGGCAAGTCAGAAAAAAGACCCGGCCGATGGGCATCGGCCGGGTCTTTTCTATTCAGGCGGCGGCAATCGCCGCTATCCGACTAACTCCATACTCGGCTCGAGGGCGAGGCGCCACGGCTCGGCCAATTGCAATTCGTCGCAATTCGGCGCATCGCCGCCGCGATCGACGACGATGAAGTCGCTGACCTGATCCAGCACGAGCAGCGGATGATGCCAGACCCCTTTCGCGTAATTGACGCCCTGCCACGCATCGGTCCAGAACACGCGCATGCGCGCGGCGTCGAACTCGCCGGCCGGCGCGACCACCATCAGATATCGGCCCGCGCGTAAGGGAATGAAAGCCTGGCTGCCGAGCGGATGCCGCTCCATCATCGTGATCTCGACGGGCAGCGCGCGCGGCTGCGCGCGAAACAGACTGACGAGCGGCCGGCCGCCCTGCTCCACCACGTCGACGCGAGCGAGGTCGTGATAGCGCTCGGTGGTACCGCCGTTGATCGGAAAACGACGCGCGCCGTCGAGTTCGATCACGTCGCCGAACGGCGCGAAGGCCGCGCGCGTCAGGCGTTCCATCTGCAGGATCTTCATGCGTGCCGCTCCATGACGTTGCTTGCGTTAAGCGATCTCGCCCCACAGACGCAGGCGCGACACGCCGCCGTCCGGGAAGATGTTGAAGCGCACGTGCGTGACCGGCCCGAGCGCGGCGAGGTCGTCCGCGAACGCGTGCACGTGATCCATCTGCAGTTTCTGTTCGCCGAGCAGCACCGGCCAGAACATCGCCTGCGTGACGAGGGAATCGTCTGTGCCGCCCGTCACCGATGCCGCCTGCAGCGAGCAGCGATCCGGGAAGTTGCCCTTGAAGTGCGCGGTGTCCACTTCGATCTTGCGGATCACGCCGGGCCGCGCGAGCGCGACGATCGCCCAGTCGTTGCCCGGCTCGCGACGCCGCCGCGTTTCCCAGCCGTCGCCCATGTTCACGCCACGGCCCGGCATCAGCATCTGCGAGGCCGGCCCGAAATGCTGGTTGTTCGCGGCGACGAGGTACGCGCCGTTTTCGATCGCGGCGAGATCGAGCAGCGCGCCGCGCTCGACGCGGCTCCAGTCGCGCTGCGGCTGGCCATACACGCGCAGTCGCGCGAGCCCGCCGTCCGGATACAGATTCACGCGCAGATGGGTGACCGGGCGCGCGTCTTTCACCTCGACGTAGTGATGCTGGTTGCCCTGTAGCGTTGTCGCCGGCACGAGCGGCTGCCAGTCGGCGTGCTCGGGCGGCACGTCAGCGTCGCTATGACAGGCATCGATCGACGCCGCCGGCGGGAAATTGCCGGTGAAGTGGCTCGTATCGAGATCGACCCCATGCACGACGCCCGGCCGCGCGAGCCGGATCACGCAATGGTCGTGGCCGGTCGTGCGCTTGCGACGCGTCTCCCAGCCGTCCATCCACTTGCCGTGGTCGTCGTATTTGCCGGGGATGAACACCGCCGGCTGCGGGTCGAGCATGCGCTCTTTCGGCGCGAAGAATTCGTCGCTGGCGAACAGCGCCTTCGCGCCGAGGCGCGGATCGGCGAGGTTCATGTAGCGGCGTGTGAAGGCGGGAGCGTTCGGGTCGAGGATCGGGTTGGCCATGATGTCGGTCGGTGTCGAAGAGGTCAGAAACAGCCGGCGGCGCCACGGCAACCGCCGGCTTTGCGAAAAAAGGTCGAGGAGCTATCTGGAAAGCGATGCCGGTTCGTCTGGTCAGACCAGGCCCCCGCGCAGCCGTCAGACCGCCGGCGCGGGTTCGGCCGCACCGGGTTCGGCCGCACCGGGTTGGACGAGCGTGTCGTCGACGACGGGCACGTAGCGCAGCGCCGCGTCGCGATTCAACACGCGATGCGCGCGGGCCTTGTCGATATCGTTTTCCCACACGGCGACCACCACCGTCGCGACGCAGTTGCCGATCAGGTTGGTGAGCGCCCGGGCGATGCCGACGAACCAGTCGACCGGCAGAATCAGCACGAGACCGAGCACAGGAATCGCGGGAATCGCGGACAGCGTCGCCGCGAGAATCACGATCGCAGAGCCCGGAATGCCGTGCGCGCCCTTCGATGTCACCAGCGACACCAGCACGACGACGATCAGGTCATGAATAGACAGCGGCGTGTTGGTCGCCTGCGCGATGAACAGGACCGCGAGCGTCAGATAGATCGAGAAGCCGTCGAGGTTGAACGAGTAGCCGGTCGGAATCACGAGACCGACCGTCGAATCCTTGACGCCCATCCATTCGAGCTTGCGCATGATCTGCGGCAGCACGGCGTCGGACGACGCGGTGCCGAGCACGATCGACAGTTCTTCGCGCAGATAGCGGATCAGCTTGAAGATGCTGAAGCCGGCGAGCCGCATCACCGCGCCGAGCACGAGTACGACGAACACCACGCAGCTCGCGTAGAACACCAGCACGAGCATGCCGAGCTGCTTCAGCGACTCGACGCCGTAGGTGCCGGTCGTGAACGCGATCGCGCCGAGCACGCCGAGCGGCGCGAGCTTGATGATGAAGCCCATCACGCGGAAGAACACCTGCGACAGCTCATCGATCAACCCGCTCACGCGCTGCGCGCGCTTGCCGAGCAGCGACAGCGCCGAGCCGAACAGCACCGAGAACACGAGGATCTGCAGAATGTCGCCGGTCGCGAACGCGTTGATCGCCGTGTCGGGGATGATCTTCAGCAGGAAGCCCGCAGTGTCCTTCAGGCTCTTCGCGTGCTCGGTATAGGTCGCGAGCGACCCCGCATCGAGCGAGTTCAGGTTCACGTTCATACCTGCACCAGGACGCGTCGCGTAAGCGAGCACAGCGCCGATCACGAGCGCAATCGTCGTCATCGCCTCGAAGTAGATCACCGACTTCAAGCCCACGCGGCCGACCTTGCGCAGATCGCCCGCGTGCGCCATGCCGCTCACCACCACGCAGAACACGATCGGCCCGATCACCATCTTGATCAGCTTCAGAAAGCCGTCGCCAAGCGGCCGCAAGGACTGCGCGAAATGCGGAAACACGGCACCGAGTACGATGCCGACCACGAGCGCTATCACGACCCGGCCAAATAGCGAATTGAAGAATTTCAACACGGCTTCCTCCTGCGGATGGTTGTCTCGGTCACTTCTGTTCAGACTGGTCCGACCAGTGCTGTTATGGCGAATAGTAGGAAGCCGATATACCCGCGTCAAGGACTCATCGAGCAGTGTTTACCCGTTGTTATTTCGGCGATTTCGGGTCGGATTCGGGATTTCAGACGGCGCGCGGCGCGCCTTCTCGCGCGCAAGTATTAGAATTGCGGTCAGACCACGCCACCGAGCGATCCCTCATGAAAAACGTCCCGCACACCGTCACCGACGCGGCCATCGCGACCATCCGCGAGCGCATCGAGGGGGGCGTCTATCCGGTGGGCAGTCTGCTGCCGGCGCAGCGCCAGCTATCCGATGAACTGTCGATCAGCCGCGCGTCACTGCGCGAAGCGCTTTCCACGCTGGAAGCGCTTGGTCTGCTGGTGATCCGCCCCGGCAAGGGCGTCTACGTGGAAAGCGCGCAGGCGAAAAACGCGCAGGCGTGGCGCTTCGCCGAGCAGTCGTCGCTGCCCGACACGTATCAGATGCGCTACGCGCTCGAAGGCTTCGTCGCGCGCATGGCGGTGCTCGCGGTCACCAACGACGACCTCGCGTGGCTCGAGGAAAACATCACCGCGATGCAAAGCGCGCTCGCCTGCGAGGAACTCGACGAAGCAGCTCGGCTCGACTATGCGTTCCATATGCGCATCGTCAGCATCGCGGGCAATGCGGCGATCGAGTCGATCCTGCGCAGCAGCGCCGAGATCATGCAGGAAAGCCAGCGCATGCCGTTCTACCGGCGCGAGCGGGTGCTGTCCACGTACACCGAACATCGCGCGATTCTCGACGCGTTGAAGGCCCGCGATTCGCTCGCCGCGGGCAAGGCGATCGAGACGCACATCGCGAACGCCGCGCAGCGCGCCGGCGTCTATTTCCCCACGCCGTAGACGGCAAAAATCGCAGACGAAAAAAGCCGCTCCGAGGAGCGGCTTTTTCATGCAGCGTGAAACCCGAAACTTACTTCGCGTTCGCGAGCGCCACAGCCGTGTCCAGCATGCGGTTCGAGAAGCCCCACTCGTTGTCGTACCAGCTCGACACCTTCACGAGTCGGCCCGACACCTTGGTCAGCGTCGAGTCGAACGTCGACGAAGCCGGGTTGTGGTTGTAGTCGATCGACACGAGCGGTGCGTCGTTGTAACCGAGGACGCCCTTCAGCGCGCCTTCCGATGCTTCCTTCATGATCGCGTTGACTTCCTCGACCGTCGTGTCGCGCGCGGCGATGAACGACAGGTCAACGACCGACACGTTGATCGTCGGGACGCGTATTGCGTAGCCGTCCAGCTTGCCGTTCAGTTCCGGCAGCACGAGGCCGACCGCCGATGCCGCGCCGGTCTTGGTCGGGATCTGGCTATGCGTGGCCGAACGCGCGCGGCGCAGGTCTTCGTGGTACACGTCGGTCAGAACCTGGTCGTTCGTGTACGCGTGGATCGTCGTCATCAGGCCGTTCACGAGGCCGATCTTGTCGTTCAGCGGCTTGACCAGCGGCGCGAGGCAGTTGGTCGTGCACGATGCGTTCGAGATGACCGTGTCCGATGCCTTCAGCACGTTGTGGTTCACGCCGTAGACGACGGTCGCGTCGACGTCCTTACCGCCCGGCGCCGAGATGATGACCTTCTTCGCGCCGCCCTTGATGTGCGCGCTCGCCTTTTCCTTGGTCGTGAAAAAGCCCGTGCACTCCATCACGACGTCGACGCCCAGCTCGCCCCACGGCAGTTCGGCCGGGTTGCGGTTCGCCAGCACGCGGATCTTGTCGCCGTTCACGACGAGGTAGTCGCCGTCCACCGACACGTCGCCCGGGAACTTGCCGTGCGCGGTGTCGTACTGCGTCAGGTGGGCGTTGGTCTTCGCATCGCCCAGATCGTTGATGGCAACGATTTCGATATCGTGCTTCTTGCCGTTTTCATAGAAGGCGCGCAGGGTATTGCGGCCGATCCGGCCGTAGCCGTTGATTGCGACGCGAATCGTCATGATTTATCTCCTGATGGCTAAAAAATCCGTGTATCGGCTGGTCGGACTTCCGGTTCGGTGCGTTGCCGCGCGCAGCCACGAGGGGCACGACGGCAACGCGACTCAACCATCAGCCGAGCGCGGCCTTGACCGTCGCCACCACGTGCTCGACGGTGAAACCGAAATGCTTGAACAGCACGCCTGCCGGGGCCGATTCGCCGAACGTGTCGATGCCGACCACGCCGCCTTCCAGACCCACGTACTTGCGCCAGAAATCCGACACGCCCGCTTCGATCGCGACGCGACGCACGCCATGCGGCAGCACGCGTTCGCGGTACTCGGCGTCCTGCTTGTCGAACACGGTCGTCGACGGAATCGACACGACGCGGGCGGCGATGCCTTCGCGCGCGAGCGGCTCGACGGCTTTCATCGCGAGTTCGACTTCCGAGCCCGTCGCGATCAGGATGATCTTACGCGCGACGATCTCTTCATCCCAGTCGCGCAGCACGTAGCCGCCCTTCTCGATGTTGGCGATCTGCGCGTCGGTGCGCTCGTTGAACTGCAGGTTCTGGCGACTGAAGATCAGGCACGACGGACCTTCATGCTCGATCGCATGGGTCCAGGCCACCGCGGTTTCGACCGTGTCGGCCGGGCGCCACGTTTGCAGATTCGGGATCAGGCGCAGGCTCGCGACGTGTTCGATCGACTGGTGGGTCGGGCCGTCTTCGCCGAGACCGATCGAGTCGTGCGTGAATACGAAGATCGACGGCGACTTCATCAGCGCGGCAACGCGCAGCGCGTTGCGGCTGTAGTCGGAGAACGTCAGGAACGTGCCGCCGAATGCCTTGAAGCCGCCATGCAGCGCGAGGCCGTTGATCGCGGCGCTCATGCCGAATTCACGCACGCCGTAGTTCACGTAGTTACCGGCGGCACGGCCTTCGGCGTTCACGCGCACGGGCTTCGCGGCCTTCCAGTTGGTCAGGTTCGAGCCGGTCAGGTCGGCGGAACCGCCGAGCAGTTCGGGCAACACGGCCGACAGACCTTCGATGGCCTGCTGCGATGCCTTACGCGTCGCCACGGTTTCAGCGCGCTCGTTCGCGCCGGCGATGATCGCTTTCGCCATATCTTTCCAGTCGGCCGGCAGTTGCTTCGCGCTGCGGCGCTTGAATTCGGCCGCTTCCTGCGGGTACTTCGCCGCGTAGGCAGCGAACGCCTCGTCCCATTCCGCTTCGAAGCGCGCGCCCGCTTCCTTCGCGTCCCATGCCGTGTAGACTTCCTGCGGAATCACGAACGGCTCCCACTTCCAGCCGATCGCTTCGCGCGTCGCCGCGATTTCCTTGTCGCCGAGCGGCGCGCCGTGCGAATCGTGCGAGCCCGCCTTGGTCGGCGCGCCTTCCCCGATCACGGTCTTGCAGCAGATCAGCGTCGGCTTGTCCGACAGCTTTGCCTGCTTGATCGCCGCGTCGACCGCGTCGACGTCGTGGCCGACCACGCTCGGGATCACGTTCCAGCCGTACGCTTCGAAGCGCTTCGGCGTGTCGTCGTGGAACCAGTGCACCACTTCGCCGTCGATCGAAATGCCGTTGTCGTCGTAGAACGCGATCAGCTTGTTCAGCTTCAGCACGCCCGCGAGCGAGCAGGCTTCGTGCGAGATGCCTTCCATCAGGCAGCCGTCGCCGACGAACACGTACGTGTGGTGATCGACGATCCTGGCGTCGGGCTTGTTGAATTCGGTGGCGAGCAGCGATTCGGCGAGCGCCATGCCGACCGCGTTCGCGAGACCCTGGCCGAGCGGGCCGGTGGTCGTCTCGACGCCCGGCGTGATGCCGTATTCCGGGTGACCCGGCGTCTTCGAATGGAGCTGCCGGAAGTTCTTCAGCTCGTCCATCGGCAGGTCGTAGCCGGTCAGATGCAGCAGCGAGTACAGCAGCATCGAGCCGTGACCGTTCGACAGCACGAAGCGGTCGCGATCGGCCCATTGCGGGTTCTTCGGGTTATGGCGCAGATGACGCGACCACAGGGCGACGCCGATTTCGGCCATGCCCATCGGCATGCCGGGGTGACCGGAGTTCGCCTTTTGAACGGCGTCCATGGCCAACGCGCGGATCGCGTTGGCCATCAGGGAGGTGGGTGCGGGAGACGGGGTCGTCATGTCGAGTCCGGAGACAGAGTCAGAAAGCGGGGGCGCGCTTGAGGCCCGGAAGCTCGGCGGTCACTTCGCTACGGCGCACGATGCGGCGCCAGGAGACGCGAAACGGGCAGAGCAAGCGGACAAGGCTGAAAGCGTTACATTCTAGCAGAAGGTTAACCCCTATCCGGCCGGAAAGCCGCCTGGCCGCGTGGTTCAACGCACACCGCCAGGCGGCGGCATTTACAATTCGAGCAGCTGTGTGCCCGCACTACCGATCGAGCCCGTCCGCCGTGAACGCCCCGCTATTGTTCCAGCCTTGTCCCGACGCCGTCTACGGCTTTCCTCACGCGCGCCTCGTCGAGCGTGTCGAATCCCGTTATCAGACGATCGAGATCTGGGACACGCCGCAGCTCGGCGCGCTGTTCACGCTCGACGGCCGTCCGATGACGTCCGCAGGCGACGAGTTCATCTACCACGAATGCATGGTGCATCCGGCCGCGCTCGCGCATCCGGCGCCGCGCGCGGCGCTGGTGCTCGGCGGCGGCGATGGCGGGGCCGCGAGGCAATTGCTCAGGCATCCGGGCATCGAGCGGATCGTCGTCGCGGAGCTCGATCCCGAGGTCGTGCGGCTCACGCGCGGACATTTGCCGCAGGTGCATGGCGGTGCGTTCGACGATCCGCGCGTCGAGCTGGTGATCGGCGATGCGGCGGACTACGTCGCGGCGGCGGCCCGCGCGACGCAGGGTGCAACGAACGTCGCGGCCGCGCAGTTCGACCTCGTCGTATTCGACCTGACGCCACCCGATTCGCCCGCGGCCGGTCTGTACACGCCGACCTTCTACGCGCAGTTGAAGCGCGTGCTGCGTGCTGATGCGTTGCTGTCGCTCCATCTCGGTTCGCCGTACCACCACGCGCCGCGCATCGCCGCGCTGCTCGGCGATCTGCACGCCGCGTTCGCACAGGTGCGCACGCTGGGCACCTTCGTGCCGCTCTACGGCTCGCTATGGCTGATGGCGATCGCCAGCGACACGCTCGACCCCGCCGCGCTCACCGCCGACACGCTCACCGAGCGTCTCGCCGCGCGCGGCATCGATTCGCTGCGTCATTACGAACCAGCCCTGCACGCGGGGCTATTCTCGGCGGCGCGATCGGCGCGCGATAAACTGAGCCCGTTGACGAAGTCGTCCTTTTGAAGTGCGGACACCTTGCGCGAATCGGTTCGTGTGATGCCGGCGTGCCGCGCCCGACCGAAACCCGCAACCGTGGCCTCGCCGCCTCACGAGATCCGGAGAACTCCATGACCGCCCCCCACCCCGCCGGTGTGCCCTGGCTCACCCCCTATCTGACTGTGCGCGACGCGCGCGCGTCGACGGCATTCTTCTCGGCGGCGTTCGGTTTCGACGTGCGCGACAGCGTGCAGGACGACGGCGTCGTCATGCACGTCGAGATGACCTATCAAGGCCAGCTGATCGTGATGTTCGCGCCTGAAGGCGCGTTCGGCTCGACCGCGAAGACGCCGAAAAGCGCGGGCACGATCGCGCCACAATCGTTCTATGTCTATGTCGAGGACGTCGACGCCGTGTATGCTCGCGCGCTCGCGGCCGGCGCGAAGTCGCTGAGCGAGCCACAGGACCAGTTCTGGGGCGACCGCTTCGCCCAGGTCGAGGATATCGACGGCTATCGCTGGGCACTCGCCCGCCACCTGTCCTGAATTCAAGAGTCTCCCGTCGATGCCCCGTTTTTTTGTTGATATGCCGCTTTACGCCGACGACGTGATCGCACTGCCCGACGACGTCGTGCGCCACGTGGCCGTGCTGCGTCTGCAGCCAGGCGATTCCCTGGCGTTGTTCAACGGCCAGGGCGGCGAATACGGCGCCGAACTCGTCGAGGTCGAGCGTCGTGCGGCTCGCGTGAAAATCGGCGAATTTCGCGCGATCGAGGTCGAGCCGCCGTATCGGCTGACGCTCGCCCAAGGCATCGCGGGCGGCGACAAGATGGACTGGCTGATCGAGAAGGCGGTCGAACTCGGCGCCTCGGGCTTCGTGCCGCTCGCGACCGCGCGCAGCGTCGTGCGGCTTACCGCCGAGCGCGCGCAGCGGCGGCAGCAGCACTGGCAGGGTGTGGTGCGGGCGTCGTGCGAACAGTGCGGACGTAATCGGCTGCCGGACGTGATGCCGGTGTGCGAGATTGGCGCGTGGCTCGATACGCTGTCGCGCGAGCCGGCGCCTGATGAGCTGCGCCTGCTGTTATCGCCGCGCGCGAGCATCGGCTTTGCGGCGCTGCCTGACGCGCCGCCGCCTGGTGGCGTGACGCTGCTGATCGGCCCCGAAGGCGGCCTTTCCGCCGACGAGGAAGCCGCCGCCGGCGAACAGGGCTTTACCGCGATTGGCTTGGGACCGCGTGTGCTGCGCACCGAGACCGCCGGAATCGCAGTGTTGGCGGGGCTCGCGGCGCGCTGGGGCGGCTGGTGAGCGGGAGCTTGCCCAAGCAGCGCGACAAAAGCAAAGGCCCGCCAATTAGCGGGCCTTTGCCGTTTATACCGCGACGTTCACTGTCAGACTCAAGCAGCTACGCCTGAACAGGCGAAAATCCGGCGAACTTCAAGCGAACGAGTAGAACACCCGGAACGCGACCTTGCGCTCGGCCCAGAATTCGGCCGCTTCACGGAACACGTCGAGCAGCGTCTCGCGCCCTTCCTTGTCGAATTTCTGCGCGATCGGCAGGTGTTCGAGCACGATCACGAAGCCGGGCTGCGCGCCGGCCTTGTGCACGAGGTCGGTCAGGCAGTCGTAGAGCGCGTCGTAGTTCTTGCCGAAATGCTTGGGAAACAGGAACGACGTCGCGATCGTCTCGAGCACTTCCTGCTTCGAGGCGGCGTTCGCGCAGTACGCATACAGAAAGTGCTGGCCGAGCAGGTTGGCCTCGTCGGCGAGATCCTGCACGCGGAACGCGCGGATCGACTGCACGATGTTCGGCCGCACCGTCCTGAAAAGGCTCATGGGCTCCTCGTTCGATGAAACCACCGTGGCAGCCTCGCTTTGATTGTCGCGACCCTGCTGGTCGGCGCGCATCTTCATGACGCGTTGGAACAAATTGCCGTCGCCGGCCGCGAAAAGATCCGTCGCGACTCCGGAATCGTGCGCGTAGATGTTGTCGCTCATGCCGTTCATCCCAATGTCATTCAACAATATGGTTAAAACTGGTGTAATGGTCGTCCGAGTAATAACAATTGTCGGTCCGCTGTAGCGGACCTCCGCAGACGATGCGGCGCGCCCCGCGATTACGCGCGTGAGGCGTGGGGACGGTGTATTCGTGGTAATAGCCGCGCCGATGGGCGGGTAGGACCCGCTCGTAGTTGCCGAATACGATGCCGTCCTTCTGATACGGGTAAGGCCCGCCGGCGGCAATGAGGTTCAACGTATCGACCGCCTCGCGCGGCAATTGCGCCAGCGCGATGGTGCCCACCTGCGCTTCCACCCCAGCTGGCGCCGAGTAATCTCGCGCCAGCGCTTCGGGCGCGGAACTGGACAACGCGCAGAGTGCGGCGGCACCGATCAGCACGCCTTTCACGCGCAACCAGTTGCGTGCCATGTATCAGGTTTCCCCAGCTGTCAGATCACGAGTTTGACGACCATGAAAGTCGTAAGGGTATCGCTAATAGCCTTTGGAATCAACGTTCGACGGCCGATGGCGCCCCGCCTCACCCCGCGGAAAAGCCGGTGGCGGGGACTTTGACGACATTTGACAGAATGTTTAGCTCGATCGGGCTAAACTGAGCTCAACCGTGATCGAATGCAGAGCGGGCGGTGCAAGCGGCCGCTGGCCGAGGCGCTCGATTACGGTTGTTGGAGCCTGAAACCACTCAGCCGAAAGGCCGTGTCATTGCCATTTTTCGGGGTGGCGATCCCCAGCTTGCCCTGAGGGCGTGCCCATTGCGGGCACGCCTTTTTTTTCAGGTGCGCTGGTGGGAAAACCGGCGCCGGGCCTGTCGCGGCCCGATCACGATGCGCAGTTAGCGGGTTGCGCTGACGTCCGCGACCAGCAGCGCCGTCATGTTGACGATTCGGCGCACCGTCGCCGACGGCGTCAGCACGTGCACCGGCTTGGCCGCGCCGAGCAGGATTGGGCCAATCGCAATGTTGTTGCCGGCCGCCGTCTTCAGCAGGTTGTACGAGATATTGGCCGCGTCGATGTTCGGCAGCACCAGCAGGTTCGCGTCGCCTTCGAGCGTCGAATCGGGCAATACCTCACGGCGCAGGTTGGCGTCGAGCGCGACGTCGCCGTGCATTTCGCCGTCGACTTGCAGCTCCGGCACGCGTTCGCGCAGGATCTCGAGGGTGTCGCGCATCTTCTGCGCCGTCGGCGCGTTGCTCGAACCGAAGTTCGAGTGCGACACGAGTGCAACCTTCGGCTCGATGCCGAAACGGCGCACTTCCTCGGCAGCCATGATCGTGATCTCAGCAAGCTCGGCTGGTGTCGGATCGACGTTCACGTGCGTATCGACGAGGAAAATCTGCCGATTCGGCAGCACCAGCGCGTTCATCGCCGCATAGACTTTCGCGCCGGGCTTCTTGCCGATCACCTGATCGATGAAGTGCAGGTGGCGGTGTGTGGTGCTGACCGTACCGCAGATCATGCCGTCCGCCTCGCCCTTCTTGACCATCATCGAGCCAATCAGCGTGGTGCGGCGGCGCATCTCGAGCTTGGCCATCTGCGTGGTGATGCCCTTGCGCGACATCATCTTCGCGTATTCCTGCCAGAACTCGCGGTAACGTTCGTCATGATCGGTGTTGACGACCGTGTAGTCCTGCCCCGCGACGAGCCGCAGGCCATAACGCGCGATCCGCTGCTCGATCACGGCCGGCCGGCCGATCAGGATCGGCTTCGCGAGCTTTTCGTCGACGATGATCTGCATCGCGCGCAGCACACGCTCTTCTTCGCCTTCCGCGAACACGATGCGCTTCTTCTCCGGCTCGACGCTGCGTGCGAGCTGGAAGATCGGCTTCATCGTCGTGCCGCTTTGATAAACGAACTGCTGCAGATGCTGCGCGTATGCGTCCATGTCCTCGATTGGACGCTCGGCGACGCCGCATTCCATCGCGGCCTTCGCCACCGCGGGCGCGACCTTCACGATCAGACGCGGATCGAAGGGTTTCGGAATCAGGTATTCCGGTCCGAACGATAGATCCTGGATGCCGTACGCGGTCGCGACGATGTCGCTCTGCTCCTGGCGCGCCAGCTCGGCGATCGCGTTGACGGCGGCGATTTCCATTTCGCGCGTGACCGTCGTCGCGCCGGCGTCGAGCGCGCCGCGGAACAGAAACGGGAACACGAGCACGTTGTTGACCTGGTTCGGGTAGTCGGTGCGGCCCGTGCACAGCACCGCGTCCGGACGCACTTCGAGCGCGAGTTCCGGCAGGATTTCCGGCGTCGGGTTCGCAAGCGCGAGGATCAGCGGCCTGGCGGCCATCTGCTTGACCATGTCCTGCTTGAGCACGCCGCCAGCCGACAACCCGAGGAACACGTCCGCGCCTTCGATCACCTCGGCAAGCGAGCGCGCGCCGGTTTCACGCGCGAAACGCTCCTTGTCCGGGTCCATCAGTTCGGTGCGGCCCTTGTACACGACGCCCGCGAGGTCGGTCACGGTGATGTTTTCGAGCGACAGGCCGATGTCGACCAGCAGGTCCAGACACGCGAGCGCCGCCGCGCCCGCGCCCGACGCGACCAGCTTGACTTCCTTGATGTCCTTGCCGACGACCTTCAGGCCGTTGGTGACCGCCGCCGCGACGACGATCGCGGTGCCGTGCTGGTCGTCGTGGAAGACCGGAATCTTCATGCGCTTGCGGCATTCGCGTTCGACGATGAAGCAGTCCGGCGCCTTGATGTCTTCGAGGTTGATGCCGCCGAAGGTCGGTTCGAGCGCGGCGATCACCTCGACCAGCTTGTGCGGGTCGTTCTCGTTGATCTCGATATCGAACACGTCGATGCCGGCGAACTTCTTGAACAGGACGGCCTTGCCTTCCATGACCGGCTTCGACGCGAGCGGCCCGATGTTGCCGAGGCCCAGCACCGCGGTCCCGTTCGTGACGACGCCAACGAGGTTGCTGCGCGCGGTGAAGCGCGCGGCGTTCAGCGGGCTCTCGACGATTTCCTCGCACGCGAACGCGACGCCAGGCGAATACGCCAGCGCGAGGTCGCGCTGGTTGATCATCTGCTTGGTCGGGGCGATCGCGATTTTGCCAGGAGTCGGGAACTCGTGGTAATCGAGAGCTGCTTCGCGGAGTTTGGTATTGACGGGATTCGACATAAGGCGGGCTTCGGAGGGCAGATTAGAATAGACGTTCGACGGCATTGTAGCCCCAATTGCCTACGCAATTCCTTCAATACGGGTACAACAGCCGCGACTGAAACAGCGTGAAAGCGCGCGTTGCCCGTCGTCCGGATGGTCCGGCGCTTGCGACGGGGCATCACGCTCAATCGCCTGATCCGCGCCATTTCTCCAATCATTCTCCTCTCATCGTCCGCCCTCATGCTTTCCGAGTTTTCGCTGATCGACCGTTTCTTTGCCCGCCGCGCCGCCGCCGTGCGGCCCGCCAATGCCGAAGGCGGCACGCTCGGCATCGGCGACGATTGCGCGTTGCTGGCGCCGCCTGCCGGCGAAATGCTGGCGATTTCGACGGACATGCTGGTCGAAGGCCGTCATTTCTTTGCCGATATCGATCCCGAAGCGCTCGGTCACAAGGCGCTTGCCGTCAATCTGTCGGACCTCGCCGCAATGGGCGCGCAGCCGCGGGCGTTCACGCTGGCCTTCTCGCTGCCGAAAGCCGACGAAGCCTGGCTTTCCGGTTTCAGCGAAGGCCTGTTCGCGCTCGCCGAGCGCTACGGTTGCGAGCTGATCGGCGGCGATACGACGGGCGGGCCGCTCAATCTGTGCATTACGGTATTCGGCAGCGTGCCGCCACGAACAGCCTTGCGCCGCGATGCCGCGCAACCCGGCGACGACATCTGGATCTCCGGCACTCTCGGCGACGCGCGCGCCGGCCTCGGCGCGCAGCGCGGCGAATGGTCCGCCACCCCGAATGACGCCGCGACGTTCCGCCGGGCGCTCGAACGCCCCGAGCCGCGCATCGCGCTCGGCCTCGCGCTGCGCGGCATCGCACACGCGGCGCTCGACCTGTCGGACGGACTCGCCGGCGATCTGCGGCACATCCTCGAACGCTCGTCGGTGGGCGCGAGCGTCGACGTCGATGCGGTGCCGCGCTCGGCCGCGCTACGCCGCCTGCCGCCCGACGTCCAGCAGCGTTGCACGCTCGCCGGCGGCGACGACTACGAGCTGTGCTTCACCGCGCCCGCCGCCGCGCGCGCCGCGGTCGAGGCCGCCGCGCAGAAGGCCGCCGTGCCGGTCACCCGCATCGGTACAATAAGCGCACTGGAGGCGGCCACCGACCGCCCGGCCATCGCGTGGCGCGACGCCAGCGGCGCGCCGCTCACTCTGACCTTGCAAGGTTTCGATCACTTTCATGCAGAATGACCCCCCGCTCGGCCCCGCCGACGAGTTCCTCGGCGGCGAGCCGCCCCAGGCGCCTGGACCGCGCGCGCCGAAGCGTGCTCAGCCGCGCCGCGCGACCGCGCGCTTCATGCTGTCGCATCCAGTCCACCTTCTGTCGCTCGGCTTCGGCAGCGGGCTGTCGCCCGTCGCACCGGGCACGATCGGCACGCTGTTCGGGTGGGCCTCGTTCGCGGTGCTGAGTCGTTATCTGACAGTTATGGAATGGGGCGTGCTGATCGGCGTCGGCTTTCTCGGCGGCATCGCGGTGTGCGGCTTTACCGCGAAGCGGCTCGGCGTCGAGGATCCGTCGGCGGTCGTGTGGGACGAAATCGTCGCGTTCTGGCTCGTGCTGCTGATGGTCACGCCTGCCACGCTCGCCGGCCAGGTGTGGGCGTTCCTGATCTTCCGCTTCTTCGACATGGTGAAGCCGCCGCCGATCGGCTACTTCGACCGCCGGCTGAAAGGTGGTTTTGGCATCATGTTCGATGACTTGATCGCCGCTTTTTTTACGTTGCTCGTGATTGCGCTGTGGCGGATGTCGGTTTGAGCGCTGCCTGTTCACCGTTCGAGTACCGTTCGACTCTTTTGCTCGCCGCCCGGCCCTGCCGTTCGCCGCGCCGCCCGGCCGGCTTCATTTTCGGGATTGACTGACGCCATGCCTACCGATTCCGTCGTTCACCAGCTTGCGATCCGCGCGAGCAACCGTCTGCGCGACGAGCGCCTGATGCTCGTGACCGCCGAGTCCTGCACGGGCGGCATGGTCGCGACCGCGATCACCGACATCTCCGGCAGCAGCGGCTGGTTCGAACGCGGCTTCGTCACGTATTCGAACCAGGCGAAGAGCGAAATGATCGGTGTGCCGGCCGACCTGATCGAAAAGCACGGCGCGGTCAGCGAGCCGGTCGCACGAGCGATGGCCGAAGGCGCGCTGCGCAACAGCCGAGCGCAGGTGTCGCTGTCGATCACCGGCGTCGCCGGCCCCGGCGGCGGCACGGACACCAAGCCTGTTGGCATGGTGTCGTTCGGTTGGAGCAACCGGCTGCACACGTCGGTGGAAACGAAGATTTTCAAGGGCGACCGCGAGCAGATCCGCGTGCAGGCCGCGGCGCACGCGCTGCGCGGCCTGCTGGCGCTACTCGACGAACGCGAGCATTGAGCGGCGTCTAACTATCACTGAGGAGGCGGACATGCTGGATTCGCGCGCGATCGCAGACGAACTGATCCGCCGCTTCGATCTGAAGCCCCATCCTGAAGGCGGCTTTTTTGCGGAAACCTACCGCTCGGCCGCGCGCGTGCTGCGCGCCGGCGAACCGAGCGAGGT
Source organism: Paraburkholderia sp. 40 (assembly GCF_050434105.1). Taxonomy (NCBI): domain Bacteria; kingdom Pseudomonadati; phylum Pseudomonadota; class Betaproteobacteria; order Burkholderiales; family Burkholderiaceae; genus Paraburkholderia; species Paraburkholderia sp. 40. The sequence goes on from NZ_JBNPVY010000004.1 coordinate 2,425,886, forward strand.
TGGGAACGCCCGTGCGGCGTCGACCGCGATCCATTACTTGCTGTGCGACGGCGCGCATTCGGCGTGGCATCGGATCCGTTCCGATGAAGTCTGGCATTTCTATGCCGGCGAACCGCTGCTGGTCCACGTGCTCGATGAAAGCGATGCCGGCGGTGCGCTCATCACGTACCGGCTCGGCAATCCGCTCACGCATTCCGATACGGTCTGTCAGGCCGTCGTGCCGGCCGGCTTGTGGTTCGCGGCCGAGTGCGCCGATCCGGCATCGTTCGCGCTGGTCGGCTGCACGGTCGCGCCGGGTTTCGAATTCAGCGAGTTCGAACTCGCGGAGGTGGACGCGCTGAAGGCGCGGCATCCGCGGCATGCGGGGTTGATCGGGCGGCTCGCACCGGCGCGCTGACGCGCCGCGCCGCCCGTCGCGGGATCGCCCGCCGCGGGATCGCCCGGCGGTTCAACGAAACGCGTTGATCCGGTCGCGCGTGTCCTTCGCGGCCTGCGCGGCCGCTTGCGCGAAATCGTCGCCCCTGCCCGCGTAGATGATCGCGCGCGAAGAGTTGATCAGCATGCCGGTGCCGTTCGCGGTGCGTCCGGCGCTCACGGTGGCCTGCACGTCGCCGCCTTGCGCGCCGATGCCCGGAATCAGCAGCGGCATGTCGCCGACGATCCCCCGCACCACTTCAATTTCCTTCGGAAACGTCGCGCCGACCACGAGCCCAAGCTGGCCGCTCGCATTCCACTTCTGCGCGACCAGTTGCGCGACGACCTGATACAACGGCCGACCGCTTGTCTCGAGAAACTGCAGATCCGAGCCGCCCGCGTTCGACGTGCGACACAGCACGATCACGCCCTTGCCTGCGTGCTCGAGATACGGCTCGATCGAATCGAAACCCATGTACGGATTGACCGTCACCGCGTCGGCCTGGTAGCGCTCGAAGGCCTCGCGTGCGTATTGCTCGGCCGTGCTGCCGATATCGCCACGCTTGGCGTCGAGAATCACCGGCAGGCCCGGATGGTTCGCGTGAATGTGGGCGATCAGCTGCTCGAGCTGCTCTTCTGCGCGATGCGCGGCGAAGTAGGCGATCTGCGGCTTGAACGACGACGCGTACTGCGCGGTTGCATCGACGATCGTGCGGCAGAACTCGAAGATCGCGTCGGCGCGGCCCGCGAGCGCACCCGGGAATTTGCTGGGCTCGGGATCGAGCCCAACGCACAGCAGCGAGTTCGTGCGCTGCCAGGCGTCGATGAGTGTCTGGATGAAATTGGACATGGTGAGTCTCGCGGCGAGCCGGTAATCGGAGGAGGCGCGTATTTTACCTGTCCCACGAACGCCGTCCGTCGATGGCGGTCACTGCGCGGCCCGCGCCTCATTGGCGATAGCAGCGCCAGGCGCACGTTCGGACGTTCGCCGGCCCGGCGGCTACGGCTGCGGCCTGCGCCGCGCGCCACGCCCGCCCGGCATTGAGCGCAGTCCAGTCCGCTCGACCGTGAAGCGGAACGTGCGCGTCAACCGCTCGCCGCGCTTGAGCAGCGTCATGCCGTTTTCGCTCGCGCCGCCCGCCAGGTTCATCGCATTGATCGGATGATCGACCGGTTCGAAGCAGAAGAAGTCTTCGCCGGGCGGCGTGTACAGCACGTAATAGTCGGTGTCGGCGGCGATGTTCAGCGACAGACGGCGCTTCGGCCACACCACTGCCGCCTGGCCGCTCCAGCCGGTGAACGCGTGATTGACGATCGTCTCCGGCAGCGGATACGCGACGCCGAACTGCCACGCGGGGGGCGCCGGCACGTGGCGCACCGGCAGCCAGTCGTCGCCCGAGAGCCACAGGCCGCCGGCCGCCGCCGACAGCTCGGTGTCCGCGTCGCGCACGAAGAACGGATGCACGCCGAGCCCGAACGGCAGCGTCTCGCGGCCAGCGTTTTCGATGTCGAGCGAGACGACCAGCGTCGGGCCGTCCAGCGTGTAGGTTTGTGTCGCGCGGAACGCGTACGGCTTGCCGTCGCTGCGGTCGAGCGCGAGACGCACGTGCTCACGGCCCGCGTCGAGCACCTGCCATTGCGCGAGCCAGCCGTCGCCGTGAATCGGCAGCGGCTCGTCGGCGCGGTTGCGCGGTACCTCGACGCGCCGCCCGGCCACGCTGAAATGGCCGCCGCCGATGCGGTTCGAGTACGGCAAGAGCGGATAGCAGGCCAGCTGGTTCGGTTGCGTATCGACACCGACGTGACTGCAGCGCCGAAAGATCGGCGTCAGCGCGCCGTCGTCGCGCCAGTCGAAGCGGGTCACACCGCCGCCGAGCGTCGGCGCGACATCGAGACGCAATTGCGAGTTGGCGAGCGTGATGCACGCGACATCGCCGGCGCTGCCTTCGCCGAGGGCCACTGCCGACGTGCTCGGGCCCGCCAGCACGGGATTGGCCGCCGCGGCGAGTCGCGAGCGTCGCGTTTGAGAGGTTGGGGATGAGGCTGAAACGAGATTCGCAACAGTCATATCTGGCTCCATCGAGAGGCGTGGGACGTTGCCGTCAGGGTTGACGGGAGTTGCGGGCGACTTTTTGTTACCAATTCGCCTCGAGTCCGAACTGCATGCTGCCGATTCGTTGCCGGCCGGTCGCGGGAGTATTGCTCGCGGACCGAAACTGCCACATCGACTTCTGCTTCACCTTCACATCGATTTCTGCTTCACCTTCAGGATCGCGGCCCCGGCGTGCGGCCGGGGCTGCGTCATTCTGCGCTAGATAGGCGCGCCCTGGAACTGCGGCTCCGCAACACCGCGCCGCGCGAGCGTCGCGACGAACAGGTCGCCCGCGAGCGTATCGGCCGCGCGCGCCGTCGCATCGAGCTCGGCGTAGGCGCTCGTGATGTACAGCGTGTCGAGCGCCGTCTCGCCCTGGGCGCTGCCCGTGGCCTGGCCGAGCGCGGCACCGCCGATCGCGACGCAGCTCGGCTGCGTGGTCGGCACGTCGATGCGCTCGGTTTCCACGCCATCGGGACCATAACGCACCACGCGCGCGCCGCCCCATTGCGCGTTCCACAGGCCGCCGTCGCTGTCGACGGTCGAGCCATCGGGGATGCCGTTCGCATCGGTCAGGCGAGTGAACAGGCGATCGTTCGCGATGCCGCCGTCCGCGCGATAGTCGCACGCGCGGATTTCACGCGTCGGCGAATCGCAGTAGTACATCGTGGCGCCGTCGGGACTGAATGCGATGCTGTTCGAAATCGCCGGCGCTGGCAACGGTAAACGTTCGAGCGACAGATCGTGATTCAACCGGTAAAAGCCGCCGACCGCCTGCAGTTGCCCACTTTCGTCCTTGGTGCCGAACACGAAGCGCCCTTGCCGATCGCAGCGGCCGTCGTTGACCCGTGTATTCATGCCGGGTTCGACGTCGACGATGCGCTGTGTGCTGCCTGTCTGCAGATCGAAAAACGCGAGGTGCGATGCGAGCCCGAGCAGCACGTAGCGCGGGTTTTCGCACAGCGCGAAAGTGGCGAGCCGCTCCGGCATGTCGAACGAATCGCTGCGGCCGTCGGCCGGATCGTAGCGCCACAGCCGCGCGCCTTCGATGTCGGTCCAGTAGAAGCGGCCGCTCCTCGCGCACCAGGTCGCGCCTTCGCCGAGCTCGCATTGCGCGTCGAGCAGCAGCGTGGCCCGCTGCACGCGCGGGCTGGCGCTCACGCCCAGCCTCCGTCGACGACGATGTCCTGCGCGGTGATCATGCGGCTGTCGTCGGCGGCGAGGAACAGCGCCATGCGCGCGAGGTCGGCCGGCATCAGCTCGGCGTCGATGCACTGCCCTTCCTTGATCTGGCGGCGGCCGTTGTCGTCGAGCCACAGGCGCAGCTGCTTGTCGGTCATCACCCAGCCCGGCACCAGCGTGTTGACGCGGATATTGAAGTGGCCGAGGTCGCGCGCGAGTCCGCGCGTCAAACCCTGCACCGCCGACTTCGACATCACGTACACCGGATAGCCGCCGTTCTTCAGCATCCAGCTGATCGAGCCGAGGTTGATGATCGAGCCGCTACGCGCGGCCTTCATGTCCTCCATCACGGCCTGCGCCGCGAAGAACTGATGGCGGATGTTCACGGCGATGCCCGCGTCGAACGACTCGCGCGTCACGTCGCCGATCTGATGGCGCTTGTCGTTCGCAGCGTTGTTGATGAGCACCTGGATCGGACCCAGCGCGGTCTTCACGTCGGCGATCGCTTTTTGCAGCGCGTCGACGTCGGTCAGATCGCAGGCCAGAAACAGCGGCTTGTGCTTCGAATCGCCGAGCTGGTCGGCGAGCGGTTCGCCCGCGCTCGCGTCGATATCGAAGAACGCGACGCGCGCGCCCTGCGCCGCGAAGTGCTCGACGAACGATGCGCCGATGCCGGTCGCGCCGCCCGTGATCAGCACCGTACGGTCGACGAGGCTCGGATAACGCGCGTACGCGGTGTCAGCGAGGCTGGCGTTTGCATTGGCCGGAGACGACATCGTTCGATTCCTTTATGAGCTTGGGATAAGGTGAAAGCGACTCAATCGCGCGAGCCGCGGTTCTTCAACTGGTCGAGCAACACGGCCGCGAGCAGGATCGCGCCGCGCACCAGGTACTGATAGAACGCGTCGATGTTCAGCAGGTTCATCACGTTCTCGACCGTACCCATGATCAGCACGCCGATCACGACGCCGGAGATCGTCGCGCGGCCGCCCAACAGCGACACGCCGCCGAGCACGCACGCGGAGATCACGTTCAGCTCGAAGCCTTCGGCGGCGTTCGGCTGACCCGACGTGATACGCGACGCGAGAATCACGCCGGCAAGCGCGGTGACGGCGCCCTGGATCAGAAAGATGTAGACGCGCGTGCGCTCCACGTTGATACCGGCGAGCCGCGACGCTTCCGGATTACCGCCGATCGCCAGCGTATTGCGGCCGTACACGGTCTGGTTCAGCATCACGCCGAACACGATGAAGCAGATCAGCGTGACCCAGATCGGCAGCGACACGCCGAAGAACGTCAGGCCGCCGAGCGCGATGAACGTATCCGACGACACGCCGACCGCCTGCCCATGCGACACGATGAAGCCGAGGCCACGGACGATTTCCATCGTCGCGAGCGTCGTGATCAGCGCGTTGATGCGCAGATAAGCGATCACCGCGCCGTTGACGAAGCCGATCACCGCGCCCGCCGCGACCGCCGCGATGATCGCGATGACCGTGCTGTTGGTCGCGTTGAGCACCATCGCGCACAGCACGCCGGCGAACGCGACGGTCGAGCCGACCGACAGGTCGAAGTCGCGCGACGCGAGGCAGAACATCATCGTGCACGCGACCATGCCGATCTGCGAGATCGACAGCGCGAGGCCGAGCATGTTCTCGATCGAGAAGAAATGATCGACGGTCAGCGACATCGTGACGAACATCAGGATGAAGATCACGATCAGGCTGTATTCGGTGATCTGCTGCCACCATTTGGCCTTGTCGCTGGTCTGCGGAATCAGCGCGTCGGCCGCGCTCTTGGCGGTCTGCTGCGCGAGGTTTTCTCTGGCTTGCATGTTCAATACTCCTCCCCGTTCCCCACGGGTTGCGGACTCACGTCCGGATAAGGTTCAGGCCGCGCGCGACGCGCTCTGGTCGGCGGCGTTGGCATTCCCATTTGCGTTCGGGTTTGCGTTATCAGGCAGAGCGGTCGAGCTTTGCGGCAGCGCGAGGCTGAGCACCGACTGCTCGGTCGCGTCCTTGCGCGCGAGCTCGCCGGAAATGCGGCCCTGGCGCATCACGACGATCCGGTCGGACACGCCGAGCACTTCTGGCAATTCCGACGAAATCATCACGATCGCGCAGCCGCGCTCCGCGAGCTGATAGATCACGTTATAGATCTCGTGTTTCGCGCCGACGTCGATGCCGCGTGTCGGTTCGTCGAGAATCACGACTTTCAGATCGGGCTCGGCGAGCCAGCGCGACAGAATCGCCTTCTGCTGGTTGCCGCCCGACAGGAAGCGGATCTTCTGCCGCCGATGCGGCGTCTTGATTTTCAGCAGCTTGATGAAACGGTCGGCCGTCTGCGCCTCCTTCTTGCGATCGAGAAACACGCCCGCGCGCAGATAGTGACGGCGGCAGCTGATGTTGATGTTCTCCGCGACGCTCGCCATCGCGACGATACCCTCTTCCTTGCGATCCTCGGGGCACAGCACGATGCCGTGCTTAATGGCCTCGCCCGCGCTGCGCACCTTGATCGGCTTGCCGTCGAGTATGAGTTCGCCGCCCTTGCGATGCTCGGCGCCGTACACCAGATGCATCAGTTCGCTGCGGCCCGCGCCGACGAGTCCGAAGAAGCCGACGATTTCGCCGCGCCGCACCTCGAAGCTCGCCGGCTGCGCGAGCGGATGACCTTCGATCGCCTTCGCCGCGAAACGCACTTCGCCGAGCGGCCGCGCCGAATAGCTATAGATGTCCGAAATTTCGCGCCCGACCATCTCGCTGACGATCGTGTCGCGCGACACGCCTTCTAGCGTGGGATGCGAGGCGACCTTGCGGCCGTCGCGGAAGATCGTGCACGCGTCGCACAGCTCGTAGATCTCGTCCATCCGATGCGAGATGTAGATCATCGCGCGGTTGTCGGCGCGCAAATCGCGCACCAGCTTGAACAGCACCTCGGTCTCGCGGTGCGACAGCGAGCTGGTCGGCTCGTCGAGCGCGATCACGCGCGCGTTGCGCATCAGCGCCTTGCAGATTTCGACCATCTGCCGCTGCGCGATCGACAGCTTGCGCAGCTTCGCGTTCGGATCGAGCGCGACGCCCATCGCTTCGAGCCGTTCGCGCACGAAGCGCTTCGCCTCGCGCTTGTTGACCCAGCCGAGCGCATTGGGCAGCTGGCCGAGTAGCAGATTCTCCGCGACCGTGAGGTCGGGCACGTACTGCAGTTCCTGGTGAATCACCGCGATGCCGGCATTGATCGACGCGGCCGCGCTCGGAAAGCGCACCTCTTTGCCGTCGATCATCATGCGGCCCGAATCGGGCTGATACTCGCCGCCGAGAATTTTCAGCAGCGTCGATTTCCCGGCGCCGTTTTCGCCCATCAGGCCGTGCACCTCGCCGACGTTGACGTCGAAGGACACACCGTCGAGCGCACGCACGCCTGGAAAAACCTTGCCGATATTGTCAAAACGTAGCGTCGCTGACACTTCGCCTCCTTTGCTTCATGTTGACCGTACGCGTATCGCGGGCGGTCCGTCTGTCTACCGCAGATCGTCGCTCGCCGCCGGCGCGCCGTCCCCTGCGATAGGCAGGGAAAGCGACGCGCCGGCGGTGTACTTCATACCCCCGCAAGTCTTGCGACTACTTCGACGCGAGGCCCATCTTCTCGCGCACTTCGCCGACGTTGTCGCGCGTCGCCAGCATGCCGGTCGTCAGCGTCAGCAGCGGCGGCTCCTTGCCCTGCGTGATCCACGCGTACATCAGTTCCGAGGTTTCCTCGCCGTGGCGTTTCGGGCTGATGATCACGGTGCCGTAGAAGCCCGTCGGCTGCGGCTTCTTGAACTCGTTCATCGCGGACTCCGAACCGCCGATGCCGATGCCGATCATGTTGTCGGCCTTGAAGCCACGGCCTTCCGCCGCGCGCACCGCGCCGAGCACGCCTTCGTCGTTCAGCGCGTATGCGACCCAGTGCTTGAACTGCGGGTTCTTCGTCAGCGCGATGTTGGCGGCGTTGAAGGCGTTTTCCGTGTCGGTCTTCGCCTGCGGCGCGGTGATGATGTTCGCTTTCGGGAAGCCCGCTGCGACCAACGCGTCGGTCGCGCCGGTGGTGCGGTCATGCGCGGTCGGCAACTGCTCGTAGGTCACGTCGATCGCGCCGACGTCCTTCATGTCCCAGCCGCGCTTCTTGATTTCAGCCGCGATGCCGTCGCCGACCTGCTTGCCGATGTTATACGCCGAGATGCCCATGTGCGGCACCGCTTCGATCGGCTTGCCCGCGCCGTCGACGAGGCGGTCGTCGACCGTCATCATCTTCAGGCCGTCCGCCTTCGCCTTCGCGACGATGCCCGGCCCGAGCTTGACGTCGGGCGTGCAGATCACGAAGCCCTGTGCCTTCTGCGCGGCGAGGTTATCGATTGCGCTCATCACCTTCTCGCCCGACGGCGCGCCGATCTTCACGAGCGTGAAGCCCTTCTGCTTGGCGGCCATCTCGGCGAACTTCCATTCGTCCTGGAACCACGGCTCTTCCGGCTGCTTCACGAGGAAGCCGATCTTAACCGAATCGGCGGCCTGTACGACCGGTGCGTTGAACAGCACACCCGCCGCCGCCGCTGCCAGCGTGAGGAAAATTCTGCGTTTCATAATGCGTGTCTCCTGACTAATTGATAACGAGAAGGTAATCGGCCGCGTCTTCTTGTACCGGTCTGACACACGCGGCCAGCGCGTCGTCCGGTGTTCTGTGCGTCTTTTGGCGGACGCAAATTCAGTCGTGGTAAAGCACCGAGCGTCCGCCATCGACGGTAATGCAGCTCGCGTTGATGAACGGCGCTTCGTCCGACGCGAGGAACACCGCGGTCATCGCCACCTCCTCCGGACGGCCGATGCGCTTCATCGGCTGCAGATCGAGTGTCGCCTGCTGCGCGGCGGCCGGATCGGACTGCTCGTTCCACCAGTCGTGCGTCAGCTGCGTTTCGATGTAGCCCGGCGCGATCGCGTTCACGCGCACGTTGCGCGGCGCGTACTCGATGCCGAGCGCGCGCGTGAGGCCAATCACGCCGTGCTTCGCGACCGGGTACGGAAAGCAGCCCGGAATGATCTTGAACGCGTGCGTCGACGCGATGTTCACGATGCTGCCCGCCCCACGCTCGACCATGCCCGGCAGCACCGCGCGACAGCCGTTCCACACGCCGTCGAGATCGACCGCGAAGCAGCGCCGCCAGTCGGCGTCGGTCATCGTCAGCGGATCGCAGAACACGTTGATGCCCGCGTTGTTGACGAGGATGTCGAGCGCGCCGAACGCGCGTTCGCCTTCGCCGACCGCATGCTGCACCGAGGCGGGTTGCGTCACGTCGGTCTGCACCGCGAGCACGCGCGCGCCGGCGCCGGTGCCAACGTCTGCCTCGATCTGCGCGGCCGTACGCTGCGCCAGGTCGAGGTCGAGTTCCGCCAGCACGACCGCCGCCCCCTCGCGCGCGAACGCCAGCGCGATCGCCGCGCCTATGCCGCGCCCAGCGCCCGTCACGAGAGCGGCTTTGCCGGCGAGCCGGTTCATTTCTTCGCGCCCGCGCGGGCGATCCGCAAACCGTTGATGAACGCCTTCGCATGCGACGCGGTCACCGCCGCGCTCTGGCCCGGCTTATACAGCGCCGAGCCGAGGCCGAAACCGTTCGCGCCGGCGCTCAGGAACGGCCCCATGTTGTCGGGCGTGACGCCGCCGACCGGCACGAGCGGCACCTGCGCGGCGATCACCGCGCGCCATGCCTTGACGACCTGGCAGCCGAGTTGCTCGGCGGGGAACATCTTCAGCACGTCCGCGCCGTTCTTCAGCGCGATGAACGCCTCGGTCGGCGTCGCGACGCCGGGCGCGCAGGCGAGGCCCCGCGCCTTCGCGGCGATCACGACTTCCGGATCGCTGTGCGGCATCACGATGAGTTCGCCGCCCGCGGCCTTCACGTCGTCCACGAACAGCGGATGCAGCACCGTGCCCGCGCCGACGATCGCGTCGGCCGGCAGCACCTTGCGGATCGCCGAGATGCTGTCGAACGGCTGCGGCGAATTGAGCGGTACTTCGACGATGCGAAAACCGGCTTCGTACAGGGCCTGACCGTGATCGGCCGCGTCGGCGGGCGTGACGCCGCGCAGAATCGCGATCAGCGGACAGGCTTCGAACGCGGCGATCAGACCCGCGTGCGGCATGTACGGTGCGGGCAGATTGATGTGTGGTTGCATGTCGGTTCCTTGTTTCGTGAGCGTCGTAAAGGGCTCTGCCGCCGGTCAGCCTGCGCGCGCCGCGTGGGCGGACGGCCGGACGAGCCCCGCTTCGACGGCGACGCGCCACAGGCCGCGTTCGGTTGCATGCCTGACCGGCTCCGCGCGCAGACAGCCGAATTGCGCGAGCGCGAGGCGGTAGCGCTCGCACAGCGCGTCGTTGCCGATCAGCCGCAGACTCTGCTGCGCGAGCGAGCTGCGTTGCTGCGCGAGTACCGCTTCGAGGCCGGCGAGTTCGTGCCCGATCAGCAGGCCCGACAGATAGTCGGGCTGTGCCTCGCTCGACAGCGCGCCGGTCAAGCCGAGCGTGCGCGTGCTGAACACGGTCGCGAGCACGCCTGCCTGGCCCTTCTCGCGCGCGATGTTCACGCCGCGCAGAAATGCTTCGGTATCCGGGCGATCGGGCGTGACCATCGTGCGGCCGAGAATCGTGTGCTCGCGCAGCGCGGCGAACACCTCGCCGGTCATGAACGTATAAAAACGCTCGATGCGCTCCGCCTGCACGACCGCCCATTTCGCGTGCGTGCCGGGCAGGCCGATCAGCGAGCGGGCGTTGCTGTCGACCGGGTTCGCGTCGTGCGACCCGTCCGCGTCCGCGCTGAGCGCGCCGAAAATTTGCGTCTCCTCGCCGCGCATCACGTTCGGCAGTTCACCGCGTTGCAGCACGCCCGGCACGATATGCAGTGTCGCGCCGCGCGCGGTCTGCACGCGGACGATACCGGCCACCAACGCATCGGCGTTCGCGGGTGTCTCGACATACGGCGCTTCGAGCCAGCCCTGCGCGCTGCCGACCATCCCCGCCGCGATCACCGGCACGCCGCGCGCATGCTCGAGCCATGCGCCGCAGGCGTCGTCGAACGCGGCGTCGAAGCCGCCCTCGGCTGCGCTACGCGGCAGATTCATGATGCCGGCCGTCGATGCGCGCGTCGCCAGCACGCGACCGTGCGCGTCGAACAGATAGGCGCGCAGCGACGTCGTGCCCCAGTCGAGCGCGATCAGCGCGGCGTGCGTGAAATCGACGGCGGCGGTATCGGCGGCGGCTGGCGCGTCCGGCCTCACGCCCGTGTCGGGCGCGGCGGCCGCCCGGTGGTTCGCCAGCGTGGCGGTGCCCGCTTGTTTCATCGCTTGATCCTGCGCGTGGCCGGTCGCGGTGCGCGCCAACCGAGTTCTTCCGAAATCGCGCGCGCCTCGCGCTGCACGACCGGAATCAGTTCGTCCATCCGTTCGAGCGGCATATAGGGAATCGTGCTGGCCACCGACAACGCCGCGACGATCGCGCCCGACGCATCGCGCACCGGCGCCGCGACGCAACGGATCGCCGCTTCGTTCTCTTCGAGATCGAACGTGTAGCCGCCGGCCGCGTAGTTCGTCATGCGCTGCAGGAAGGTCGGCGCATCGGGGCGGTTGTCCGGCTTGAAGCTGACGCCTGCGAGCGCGCGGCGCGACGCGTCGAACAGCGACTGCCATGCGTCCGGCGCGAGGTCGAGCATCATCGCCTTGCCGATGCCGGTCGACGCGAGCGGCATCCGATGGCCGACGCGCGAGCGCATTTCGAGGCCGCGCGTGCCGGGGATCTTGTCGATGTACAGCACGTCGTCGCCGTCGCGCACGCCGAGGTGGATCGTGTCGAGCGTCTGCTCGGCCAGCGACTCGAGGTGCGGACGCGCGACGGCCGTCAGCGGCATCTGTTCGAGCGCGATCGTGCCGAGCTCGATCAGCTTCGGCCCGAGCAGATAGCCGCCCTGCACCTGGCGCAGATAGCGCGCCTGCACGAGGCTGCTGACGAGCCGGTGCGTGGTGCTGCGGGTCGTGCCGAGCGCGGCGCCGAAGCTGCGCAGGTCGCGCACGCCGGCGGCGGCGGCCTCGAGAATCGCAAGGCCGCGCAACAGTGTCTGCGTGCCGGCCTGCTGCGGCGTGATTTCCAGCAGCGTGACCGGCAGCCCGAGACCGTCGACGGTCGCCGCGCGCGCCACCGGGCGCGACGCCCTCGCGGTAGCGGACGCACTGGCGGCGACATTGGCGGTGACGGCTGAAGCATCGCGCGGCGCGGAATTCACCACGGGATTCGCGGCGCTGTTCGGCCCGCCGTTCGAGCCCTGCGCGGCCTCGGCCGCGCTGGCGGCGGGAGTGGGCATCGCTTTGTTCATGGCGATTCGCCTTCGGATGGTTTCTGCGCTTAGCGCGCGGGGCCGGAGAACAGGGCGGGAACGGGTGCGGCGCCGCGCTCGCGCGGCTGCTGTGGTTGGCTGCCAGACATGGTCGGTCTCGTCTCCGTTTTTTCTGTCGCTGTTCGCTGCTTCGGCGCGCTGGGGCGCCGACTCGCGATGCATGTTGGCTTGGATTGTAGGGCGACTTTTGAGAATCACCAATATGTGAATGTTGAGTCCATATAGTGAGATTTTAGTGGGCGATCGAGTGTGTGTAGCGAACTGTCGCGGTCGCGGTCTGCTGACGCAAAAAAGCCCGCGCGAGACGGGCTTCGAAGCAGGACAACGAGATCGAGGGCTCTTTCAATCCGGCAATTCAGCCGCGCCCATCCGCCGCGCAATCACGCGCGCGCGTTGCGTGAGATACGCCGAATTCCTGTGTTCATCGAAATACCTGGGGCGTGGCAGCATCACCGCGAGCCGCGCCGACTGCGCGGCCGTGAGCTTGCTCGCCGAGGTCTTGAAGTAGTACTGCGCGGCCGCCTCGGCGCCGTACACGCCGTTGCCCCATTCGATCGAGTTCAGATAGATCTCGAAGATGCGCTGCTTGTCCATCAGCGTTTCGAGCATCCACGTGATGATCAGCTCCTGGCCCTTGCGGATATAGCTTTTCTCGCGCGACAGAAACAGGTTGCGCGCAAGCTGCTGCGAGATCGTCGAGCCGCCGCGCACGATCCGGCCCTGCGCCTTGTTGCGCTCCCACGCCTGCAGGATCGCGTCGGTTTCGTAGCCTTTGTTGTTGACGAAGTTCGCGTCTTCGGACGCGATGATCGCGCGCTTCAGGTTGCGCGAAATCTGATCGTACGGCACCCACGTTCGCTGCACCGACAGATCCGGCCGGTCCTGCGACAGACGCCATGCGTCCGAGCGCATGAACGCGGTCGAGCGCGGATTGACGACGTTCCAGATTGCGATCTGCGCGAAGTAGTACGCCTGCGTCGCGAGCCAGGCGATAGCCACGACCGCGGTCAACCAGGCGAGCCAGCGCAGCGGGCCGGACTGGCCGCGCGAACCGCTGGCGCGCCGCGTCGCTGTCATGGTGCGTGCTATCCGCGCGCCGACGTTACGCGGGCGACGGCGCCGTCAGCAACGCGCGCAATTCGGCGAGCACCGGCGCACTGTCCGGACGCACGCCGCGCCACACATGGAACGATTCGGCGGCCTGCTCGACCAGCATGCCGAGTCCGTCGGCGCCGCGCGCGCCGAGTTTCGCCGCGTGCTGCATGAAGATGGTCGGATGCGCGCCGTACATCATGTCGTAGGCGAGCGTGCCGTTGCCGAACGCGCGATCGTCGCACTCGGGCAGCGACGCATCGAGGCTGCCCGCGGTCGCGTTGACGATCACGTCGTACTGGCCCGCTTCGATCGCGCGGGCGCTGCCGCCGGTCAGACGGCAGTGCGCGCCGCTGGCAGCCTGCGCGAACTGGTCGACCAGCGCTTCGGCCTTCTGCGCCGTGCGATTGACGATCGTCAGCGTATGCGGTGCGCGCTCGAGCATTGGCAGCACGACACCGCGCGCGGCCCCGCCCGCGCCGAGCAGCAGGATGCGCGCTCCCTTCAGCGACACGCCGAGATTCACCTCGATGTCGCGCACGAGGCCGAAGCCATCAGTGTTGTCGCCGTAGATGCCGTCGGCGTCGACCCGCAGCGTGTTCACCGCGCCGGCCGCCGCCGCGCGCGGCGACAGCGTATTCGCGAATGCATGCGCGTCGAGCTTGAACGGTACCGTCACGTTCAGGCCGCGTCCGCCCGCTTCGATGAACGCGCGCACGTGCGGCACGAACGCGTCGACCGGCGCGAGCAGATGACCGTACTCGACCGGCTCGCCGGTTTGCGCGGCGAAGCGGCCGTGGATGAACGGCGACTTGCTATGCCCGACGGGGTTGCCGATGACCGCGTAGCGCTCGCGCGTTGGGTTGCCGCTCATCGTCCCGGCTCCGTGATGTGTTGGTCGTTGTCGGCGTTGTTCGCGGCGTCGTTGCCGTCGCCGGTCGCCGCCGATTCGTCTGCGCTGGGGTTGTCGTTGGGATTGCCGCCGTCGGCTTCGGCTTCCGCCTCGGCCTCCGCTTCGCTTTCGGCGCTGTCATCGGTTGCGTCGAGCAACTCTTCCTCGCCCTCGTCCTCGCCTTCTTCGGCTTCGGCGCCGCTCGTCACGGTCGGTGCATCGAGCACGTGTAACAGACGCACCGACGCTTCGATCGTCAGTTCATCGATCGACATGACTTCCATCTGCAAACGCGTGCCGCGCGCATGCACGCCGAGGCCCGGCACGTGCAGCAGCAGCGGAATTTCCTCGAGACGCACGAGATCGCCCTTCACGACCGACGCGACCACCTGCTTGCGGTTTTCCTGCGTGAGCCAGCGCAGACACCAGAAGTACTCCATGCGACGCTGATAGTCGGCGTACGCGGTGTAGGTGTCGTCGAAGCCTTGCACGACCGCGAACAGATCGGCGTCCTTCGGCTTGAACGGCGCGGCGAGCTTGGCGGTCACGCCATGCTGCACGCACGCGATCAGCTGCCACTGATTCACGAGGTCGACGTAGCGGCGCAGCGGCGACGTGCTCCACGCGTACTGCGTGACGCCGAGCCCTTCGTGCGGCGCGGCGTTGGTCTGCATGCGCGTGCGCTTCGGGCCACTCGGCACGCCGAACGCGCGCTGCGTGCGATAGATACCCGGCACGCCGTGATCGTGCAGGAACCCGCCCCACGACGAGTTCGCGAGAATCGCCAGCTCGGCGACGATCGTGTCGAGCGGCGAGCCGCGCCGGCGCGGCGTAATCGTGATGTGCTCGCCGTCGACGTAGAAATTGAAGTCGGTATTGCGCTGCACTTCGCGGCGCAGGCCGTAGCCGGCGCGCGCGGTCTGGCGCTTTTCGAACAGCGCTTGCGCGAACGGCCACAGCACGGCGATATCGTCCTTGTGCGGATACTCGCCGGTGCCCTCGGCGAGCGCCTTCTCGTTGACGATTTCGTCGAGCGTGTTGTGGCGCAGATTGTTCTTCACGAACACGCGCTCGGCGCGCGTTTCGCTCGCGACGATCTCCTGCGTCTCGCGATTGACGATCACGTACAGCGACAGCGCCGGCCGATACCCACCCTCGGCAAGCGTGAAGGTGTCGACGACGCTGTCGGGCAGCATCGTGATCTTGTCGCCGGGCATGTAGACCGTCGACAGACGCGCGCGCGCAATCGCATCGACTTCGTCGCCACGCTGGATGCCGAGCGCCGGCGCGGCGATGTGCACGCCGATGCGCACACGGCCGTCGGCCAGATGCTCGACCGAGAACGCGTCGTCGATTTCGGTCGTGGTGATGTCGTCGATCGAGAACGCTTCGACGTCCGCCTGCGGCAGATCGTCGGGCACGTTCGCGGCCGCGACGGACGGGAAGCCGGTGCCGTGCGGGAAGAACTCGGACAGGAACTTCGCTTCGTGCAGCGCGCGCGGCGACGCGATCGCGCCGCATTCGAGCATCAGCCGCGCCTGCGAGATGCCGCGCGCGGCCGCGGCGCCCTCGAGCGCCTTGTACTCGATCGTGTTCTTGTCGGGCTTCGTCAGGAGCGCGAGCCCCTTGCCGCCCGCGAACGCTTCAGGCAGACGGCCTGCCTTCAGCTCTTCCTCGTACTGCGCCTGCACGAGCGCCTGCTGACGCTTGCGCTCGAGGCCCGCGAGCGCCATCTTCAGTTGCTCCTGCGGCGCGCGCTGGTACATGCCGCGGCCCTTGCGGCGGAAGTACACCGGCGAGCCGTGCATGCGCAGCACCAGCGCCGCGCGCTCGATCGCGCCGAAGCTCGCGCCGAAGTACTCGGCGCCCAGCGTCGCGAACGGGAATTCATCGTCCGGCGCGCATTCCCACAGGAAGTCCAGATCGATCTCTTGCGCCAACGCGTCGGCCTGCCGCATCAGTTCGGCCGCGGTGGGCTTCTCGAACTCGATCAGCACATCCTTCGCGCGCACCTTCGCGCGCCGCCCGCCCGGCAACTCGACCTGAAACGCGTCGCCCTGGCGCGACAGCACGCTGCCGGCCTTGAAACTGCCCGATTCCTCGAAGAAAACGTTCACTCAATACTCTCGTTCTGACTTGCATCTGCCGTCGCGCCCGACGCCCTGTGGCGATCGATCACTGCATGCGCGGCACGGCAACCTGTTCGTGATAGTGAATCCGCGGCGCGCACTGCGCGTGCCAGCGGGTTGAATCTTGCGACCAGCGGTGGCGGTCGGTGTGTCTTTCTGACTGACGTCCTTGCAGGGTTCGATGCCGCCGCTCTTTGCGTGCCGTCAGGCCGCCGCGCGCGGCGCCGGCGGCTCGACGTGTTCGGCGTCGCAAAAGCCCAGCACGTCGTCGAGATACTGCGCGAACTCGCTGATCGCGTGGTCGCTGCCCTCGATCAGCGTGGTGCGCGCGCCCGGATAGTGCGCGAGCATTTCGCGGTAGTCGAGCACTTCGTCGCCGGTGGCTGCCATCAAATAATAGCGTTCGGGCCGCGTGATCGACGCCACGCCGAGCGCGCGCAATTCATCCAGATGATGCGGCTCGACGACGATGCTGCCGCCACCGTGCCACAACGGCTGCTCGCCGAGATAGGCGCTCAGGTCGCGCTGCGGCACGACCGCCGGGTTCAACAGCACGGCCGGCCAGCCGTGTTTCTCGGCCAGATGGGTGGCGAAGTAGCCGCCGAGCGAACTGCCGATCACGGTCACCTGCCGCGCATCGCCCTTCGCGCGTGCCTCGGCCACCAGCGATTCGGCGAGCGCCACGGTTTCGAACGGCGACACCGGCAGCATCGGGCAGCACCACTCGCCGGCGCGACCCAGTTCGGCGAGACGCGCCGCGAGCAGGCGCGCCTTGAACGAATTCGGCGACGAACGGAAACCGTGCAGATACAGAATCACGACGCGCCTCGCGTCGAAAGACCGTCGAGCAGCTTCTGATGCACGCCGCCGAAGCCGCCGTTGCTCATCACCAGAATCTGGTCGCCGGGGCGCGCCGCGTGGACCACCGCCTTCACGAGCGCGTCGAGGTTGTCGAACGCCTGCGCCTTGCCGTCGAGCGGCGCGAGCGCTTCGCCGAGGTTCCAGCCGAGCGCGTCGCGCCCGCCCGGCGCGCCGTAACCGAACACGAGATCGGCGTCGGCGAGGCTCGCCGGCAGTTGCGCTTTCATCACGCCGAGCTTCATCGTGTTCGAGCGCGGTTCCAGCACCGCAAGGATTCGCGTGTTGTCGCGGCCGACCCGCGCGCGCAGGCCGGCCACCGTCGTCTCGATCGCGGTGGGGTGATGCGCGAAGTCGTCGTACACGGTCACACCCTCGACGCTGCCACGCACTTCCATGCGGCGCTTCACGTTGCGAAAGCCGGACAGCGACTTCGCGGCCTGCGCGGGCGGCACGCCGACATGGCGCGCGGCGGCGATCGCGGCGAGCGCGTTCATGCGGTTATGCTCGCCCTGCACCTGCCAGTCGACCATGCCGACGCGCTCGCCGTTGTGATAGACGGCGAAGCGTTCGTCGACGGGCACGCCCTGCTCCGCCGCCTGGATCTCCCAGCCGCCCTGGACGCCGAAGCGCTCGACCTCGCTCCAGCAGCCGCGCGTCAGTACGCGCTCGAGCGCGTCCTCGCGGCCGTTCGTGACGACGCGGCCCAAGCGCGGCACCGTGCGGATCAGATGATGGAACTGCGTTTCGATCGCGGCGAGATCAGGGAAGATGTCGGCGTGATCGAATTCGAGATTGTTCAGCACCGCCGTTTTCGGGCGGTAATGGACGAACTTCGAGCGTTTGTCGAAGAATGCGGTGTCGTATTCGTCGGCTTCGATCACGAAGAAGCTCGAATCGGTGAGCCGCGCCGACACGCCGAAATTGAGCGGCACACCGCCGATCAGGAAGCCGGGGTTCAGGCCCGCGTCTTCGAGCAGCCAGGTCAGCATCGAGCTCGTGGTGGTCTTGCCGTGCGTGCCGGCCACGGCCAGCACCCATTTGCCGTTCAGCACGTGCTCGCCGAGCCACTGCGGACCGGACACGTACGGCAGGCCGCGGTCCAGAATCGCTTCCATCAGCGGGTTGCCGCGCGTGACCACGTTGCCGATCACGAACAGATCCGCATTCAGGCCGTTCAGTTGGTCCGCGTCATAACCCTCGATCAGACCGATGCCTTGCGCCTCGAGCTGCGTGCTCATCGGCGGATAGACGCCGGCGTCGCAGCCGGTCACGGTGTGGCCCGCATTGCGCGCGAGCACCGCGAGACCGCCCATGAAGGTGCCGCAGATGCCGAGGATGTGGATATGCATAAGCCTGTCGTGCCGCGGGGGCGTTTCTTGCGAGGGATGAGAGAGCCACAGGACGGTCGGAACGACCGTCTGCAAAGGACGCCTATTGTAACCGACGCGACGCGCGCTGCCCCCTGCCGGCCACGCCCGGCGCCGCCCCGTGCGGGCCGCCGAACCGCGTCGCAGGCTCGATCGAGTATCATGCAAGGATGGTCCGCAAATCACATTTCGATCCGCAGCGCGTGCGCGAGGAAATCGCAATCGCGGCGGCACGCCTGATTGCCGAAGACGGCCTGGATTACGCCAGCGCGAAGCGCAAGGCGGCCCGGCAGGTCGTCGGCGAGACTCGTGTTGCCGGCGAATGGCTGCCGGACAACGATCAGATCGAACAAGAGATCCGCGAATATCAGTCGCTGTTCCAGAGCGACAGCCAGCCGGCGCTGCTGCGGCGCCTGCGCATGATCGCGGTCGACTGGATGGAGCGGTTCGCGCCGTTCAATCCGTATCTGACGGGCGCGGTGCTCGGCGGTACGGCCGGCGAGCATTCGGATGTGCATCTGCAGGTGTTTTGCGACAACCCGAAGGAAGTCGCGATCTACATGCTCAATGCAAACATCCAGTACGACGTGTCGGAAACGCGCCACTTCGCGGGCCGCGGCTACGTGGAGACGCTGAGCTTTCTGTGGCGCCCCGCTGGCGAGCGCAACGCCGAGCCGGTCGGCATCCACGTCGCGCTGTACGAAACCGACGACCTGCGTGGCGCGGTACGCGCCGACGCGCGCGGCCGCACGGCGCGGGCCAATTTGCCGGCGGTGCAGGCGCTGCTCGACGGCGACGAAGTGCCGTCCTTCACCAATTGATCAGACAGAACGGAGCACGATGAACACGAGGCGTATGCTGGCGGGCGCGGTCGTCGCGCTGATTGCCGCGGGCGGCGGCGTGCTGGCCAATCACTGGCTCGATCGCGGTGCCGACGTCGCGTACGCGGCGCAGGCCGGGGCGCAGCCTGCCACCTCTGCGAGTCCCGTGCAGCAACTGTGGACCGCGCCGGTCACGAACGTCGACGGCAAACCGCAGTCGCTGAGCCTGCTCAAGGGCCACCCGATCGTCGTCAACTTCTGGGCGTCGTGGTGCGCTCCGTGCGTCGAGGAAATGCCGGCGCTGTCGCAGATCCAGCGCGAGTACGCGAAGAAAGGCATCCAGTTCGTCGGCCTCGGCGTCGACTCGGAAAAGAACATCCAGACCTTCCTGCAGAAGGTCAAGGTCGCGTACCCGATCTACGTGACCGGCTTCGGTGGCGCCGACCTCGCGCGCGCGTTCGGCAACAATGCGGGAGGTTTGCCGTTTACCGTCGTGATCGACGCAAAAGGCAACATCCGCTCCACAAAATTGGGCCAGATCGACCCAACGGCGCTGCGCCAGACGCTCGACGCGCTGTAAATTTCCCGATTTCCCACGCTACGCTTTTTGGCATGCGATTCCGTGCAGAACGAGCAAAAATACACGGATAATTCCCGAATTTGAGTGAAGTTGGACCCAAGGCTGCGCCGCGGCCCGCGCCGGCCATCGCCGCGTACGCGCGCGAAACTAGACAAGTTTCTCTAATCAGCGCTAAAGTGCGCGCAATTCCACGGAAAAAGAAGCGACCATGACGCGACTGCTGGTACTGCACGGACCCAACCTCAATCTTCTCGGCAGCCGGGAACCCGAGGTCTACGGTCGCGTGACCCTGCCGCAGATCGATCAGGCGCTGGCGGACCGGGCAGCCGACGCAGGCGTTGAACTCGCGTCGTTTCAGAGCAATCACGAAGGCGCGCTGGTCGACCGTATTCAGGCGGCCCGCACCGAGCAAACTGATTTCATCCTGATCAATCCCGCCGCGTACACGCACACAAGCGTGGCCATTCGCGACGCACTGGCGGGGGTCGGCATCCCGTTCGTCGAGATTCATCTGTCGAACGTGCATCGCCGCGAACCGTTCCGGCATCACTCGTATTTCTCCGACCAGGCTGAGGGCGTCATTTGCGGCCTCGGCTGGAAGGGGTATCTGTACGCGCTCGAATTCGCGCTCGACCGGCTCGCGGCCGGGTCGTCGCGCGGCTGAATCCAAACACGTCCAATTTGAGCCGGCTACTGCGACTTGCACACGCCGGCACACTACGCATTGAAAGGGGCACCCTGATGGATCTACGTAAACTCAAAACTCTGATCGACCTCGTCTCGGAGTCCGGTATTTCCGAACTCGAAGTGACCGAGGGCGAAGGCAAGGTCCGCATCGTCAAGAATGCGCCGCCGGTTTACGTCCAACCGTCCGCCCCATACGCCGTACCGCAATTCGCACAACCGGCACCGTTCGGCGCTGTCGAAGCGCCGGCAGCCCCCGCGGGCGCTCCAGCCACGCCGGCCGCCGCCGCGCCGCAGGGTCACGTCGTTACCTCGCCGATGGTCGGCACGTTCTACCGCGCGCCGTCGCCGGGCGCCGATCCGTTCGTGCAGGTCGGCGACACGGTCAAGGAAGGCCAGACCATCTGCATCATCGAAGCGATGAAGCTGCTCAACGAGATCGAGTCGGACAAGTCCGGCGTGGTCAAGGAAATCCTCGTCGAAAACGGCCAGGCGGTCGAATACGGCCAACCGCTGTTCGTGGTCGGCTAACGCGGCACGCACTATCCGCCGCCCGCGCGCCGCTCATCCCAGGCGCGCGACCGATCCTCTGCGGCAGCCGGCGTCCTGACCGACCCCGGCGCCCATTGATGAGTCGAAAACCCGCTATGTTTGAAAAAATCCTCATTGCCAATCGTGGCGAGATCGCGCTTCGCATCCAGCGCGCCTGCCGCGAGCTCGGCGTCAAGACGGTCGTCGTCTATTCGGAAGCCGACAAGGAAGCGAAGTACGTGAAGCTCGCCGACGAGGCGGTCTGCATCGGCCCGGCACCGTCGAATCTGAGCTATCTGAACATGCCCGCGCTGATCAGCGCGGCCGAAGTCACCGACGCCGAAGCGATCCACCCCGGCTACGGCTTCCTGTCGGAGAACGCCGACTTCGCCGAGCGCGTCGAGCAGTCCGGCTTCACCTTCATCGGTCCGCGTCCGGAAACGATCCGCATGATGGGCGACAAGGTCACGGCCAAACAGACCATGATCAAGACCGGCGTGCCTTGCGTGCCGGGTTCGGAAGGCGCGCTGCCGGACGATCCGAAGGAGATCGTGAAGATCGCCCGCCAGATCGGCTATCCGGTCATCATCAAGGCGGCTGGCGGTGGCGGCGGCCGCGGCATGCGCGTAGTCCACACGGAAGCGGCGCTCGTCAACGCAGTCATCATGACCCGCGAGGAAGCCGGTCGCGCGTTCGGCAACCCGCAGGTCTACATGGAGAAATTCCTCGAGAACCCGCGGCACATCGAAATCCAGGTGCTGGCCGACTCGTTCAAGAACGCCGTGTGGCTCGGCGAGCGCGACTGCTCGATGCAACGCCGTCACCAGAAGGTGATCGAGGAAGCGCCGGCGCCGGGCATCGCGCGCCGTCTGATCGACCGTATCGGCGATCGTTGCGCGGACGCGTGCAAGAAGATGGGCTATCTCGGCGCGGGCACCTTTGAGTTCCTGTATGAAAACGGCGAGTTCTACTTCATCGAGATGAACACGCGCGTGCAGGTCGAGCATCCGGTGACCGAACTGATCACCGGTGTCGACATCGTGCAGGAACAGATCCGCATCGCGGCCGGCGAGAAGCTCACGTTCCGTCAGCGCGACATCCAGTTCCGCGGCCATGCGATCGAATGCCGGATCAACGCCGAAGATCCGTTCAAGTTCACGCCGTCACCGGGACGCCTGACCTCGTGGCATATGCCGGGCGGTCCCGGCATCCGCGTCGATTCGCACGCCTACAATGGTTATTTCGTGCCGCCGAACTACGATTCGATGATCGGCAAGCTGATCGCTTACGGCGCCACGCGCGAACAGGCGATCATGCGGATGCGCATCGCGCTGTCGGAAATGGTGGTCGAAGGTATTCAGACCAACATCCCGCTGCACCGTGAGCTGATGCTCGACGCGAAGTTCGTCGAAGGCGGCACCAGCATCCACTACCTCGAAAACCGGCTGGCCGCGCGTCAGCAGGTCGCGGAAGAAGCGTAAGTCATGAGCTATCGGGAACTGGTTGCCGAACTGGCGCGCGAGCACGCGGAGGAGTTGTCCGACGCGCTGCTCGAGCTGGGCGCGTTGTCGGTGTCGGTCGAAGACGCCGACGCCGACACGCCCGACGAGCAGCCGCTGTTCGGCGAGCCCGGCCTCACGCCGGATCGCACGGCATGGCAGCATTCGCGCGTGATCGCGCTGCTCGCGCCGGAACACGATCCGGCCGTGCTGCTGACCGCCGCGGCCAACGAGATCGGACTCGATGCCGCGCCGGCATATACCGTGCGCGAGGTCGAGGAGCAGGACTGGGTGCGGCTCACGCAGTCGCAGTTCGATCCGATCCAGATCGGCGAGCGCATCTGGGTCGTGCCGTCGTGGCACGATGCGCCGGACCCCGGCGCGCTCGTGCTCGAACTCGATCCGGGTCTCGCGTTCGGCACCGGCAGCCACCCCACCACGCGTCTGTGCATGGAGTGGATCGAGCAGTCGATCAAGCCCGGCCAGTCCGTGCTCGACTACGGCTGCGGCTCGGGTATCCTCGCGATTCTCGCGAAGAAGTGCGGCGCCGATCCGGTGATCGGCATCGATATCGATCCGCAGGCGGTCGAATCGGCGCGTCACAATAGCGAACGCAATCACGCCGAAGTCACCTATGGCCTGCCCGACGCCTGTCCGGCCGGCGAGTTCGACGTCGTGGTCGCGAACATCCTGTCGAATCCGCTGAAGCTGATGGCGTCGATGCTGTCGTCGAAGGTGAAACCGGGCGGCCACATCGCGCTGTCGGGCATTCTCGCGCGCCAGGCCGAGGAAGTCGCGCAGGTCTACGCGCGCTGGATCGATATCAGCGTGTGGCGCGAACATGAAGGTTGGGTGTGCCTCGCCGGAACGCGCCGCGAAAGCAATTAGAATAAGGCGTATTGTCAACCTAACGGCCTCAGGCTCACCGGCTCGATATGCACCTGGCAACGCGTTGCCCCTTCTGCGAAACTGTCTTCCTTCTGCAACCGGCGCAGCTTGCGCAGCGCCGCGGCCTCGTGCGGTGCGGGCATTGCCAGGAAGTCTTCGACGCGTCGAGCAGTCTGTTCGACGTCTCCGAAGGCGGCGATTTTTCCACGGCCAAACCGGTTGCCGCCGCGGCGGCAATCGAAGCGCTGTCGGGTGTGCGGCAACCCAACCCGGACTTCAGCGGTGACGCGTGGGACCCGTGGGCGCCGGCTTCGGAACAAGACTCCACCAGCATTTCCCGCAGCACGCTCGATGCCCGTTTGCGCGACCACGCGAGCAGCGTGCCGCTCGCGCCGCTGCCGCTTGGCGGCAACGAGCACGCACCCGTCACATCGGGCACTCCTCGCCAGGCGATCGAACCGGAATTGCGCGCCGGCGCTTTCACGGCACCGCTACCCGCGGACGATGAGCCGACGCTGGCCGACGCGCCACTCGAACCCTTCGCCTATCCCGCCGACAACGAGGTCGATGAACTGCCTGTCGTCCCGCCCACCGCGCCTGCTCCCCCACCGCGAGTCGAAGACGAAGCGCCGCGCGTCTGGCACAAGATCGAACGCCCCGAGCCGTCCACGCTCGATGAACCGGCGCTGCGCGAACCAGCAAGTCTGCATGGCATGCCCGACAACGAGCCGCACTTCGGCCCGGTCGGTGGGGGCGTGGGCGGCTTCGGCGCCGCCGCGGGCATGGGTGCCGCAGGTGCTTCGGGCGCCGGCGGTCCCGGCGGCCCCCGCCCGCCGGGCGGTCCGTCGCTCGCCCCATCGAGCGGCGAGCCATTCTCGGTCAAGCCGCCCGTCAGCGATGGCGACGATCCGTTCCCGGTCGTGCGCGAAACCCGCCCGGTGGACGCCGGACGCGTCGGCTGGATCGTCGCCGGTGTGGTGCTCGCCGCGCTGCTCGTCATTGCGCTGCTCGCGCAACTCGCGTGGTGGCAACGCGAGACCGTGATGGTCAACCTGCCGCGCTCGCAGATCCTGTACGCGCAGGCCTGCGCGCATCTCGGCTGTCAGCTGACGCCGCCGCACGATATCGAAGGCCTGCTCGTCGAGCCCTCCGATCTGCGGCAGATCGACGGCCCGCACAAGCTCGAGCTGAAGATGCCGCTGCACAACCGCCTGAACATCGCGCTCGCCTACCCCGCGATCGAACTCACGCTGCTCGACGATCAGAACAACGTCGCCGTGCGGCGCGTGCTGTGGCCGCAGGATTACGTGCCGCCCGGCACCGTGATCGCGTCCGGCCTGCCCGCGCACGCGACGCAGACGATGATCGTGCACCTCGACACCGGCACCGCGATTGCCTCCAATTTTCGCGTACAGATTTTTTATCCGTAACGCGCCCTCGCGCGCCCGCTCCCTGGCGGGCGCATCATTCTCATCACTGACGCCCTTTTCGGAGCACAACACATGAGTCAAGTCACGCTGGGTGGCAACCCGATCGAAGTAAGCGGCACGTTCCCGTCGGTCGGCCAGCAGGCCGCCGCATTCTCGCTGATCGGCCGAGACCTGAAGCCGCTGACGCTCGCCGACTTCGCCGGCAAGCGCAAGGTGCTCAACATCGTCCCGAGTCTCGACACGCCGACCTGCGCGACGTCGACGCGCAAGTTCAACGAAGCCGCCGCGAAGCTCAGCAACACGGCCGTCATCGTCGTGTCGGGCGACCTGCCGTTCGCGGCGTCGCGCTTCTGCACGACCGAGGGCATCGAGAACGTGGTGACCGCGTCGACGTTCCGCGGCCATGAGTTCGCGCAAGCGTACGGCGTCGACGTGACGAGCGGTCCGCTGACCGGCCTGACCGCGCGCGCGGTCGTCGTGCTCGACGAAAACGACAAGGTCGTGCACGCCGAGTTGGTCGGCGAGATCAAGAACGAGCCGAACTACGACGCAGCGCTCGCCGCGCTGAAGTAAGCCCTCTCGCGCGCGAACGACGGCGCCGCGCCCCGCGCGCGGCGCTGGCGGCGCGGCGCGTCTCTTTCCACCGCTTTCATACAGGAACGCTCGCCTTGGCTACGCTCATCTGCGGCTCGCTCGCGTACGACAACATCATGACCTTCGAAGGCCGCTTTCGGGAGCACATCCTGCCGGAGCAGGTCCACATCCTCAACGTAAGCTTTCTCGTGCCGACCATGCGTCGCGAGTTCGGCGGCTGCGCGGGCAACATCGCCTATGCGCTGAATCTGCTCGGCGGCGACGCGCGCATCATGGGCGCGATCGGCGCCGTCGACGCACAGCTCTATCTTGACCGGCTCGCGCAGCTCGGCCTGTCGACGGAAAACGTGCTCGTCGTGCCCGACACCTACTCGGCGCAGGCGATGATCACGACCGACCTCGAGAACAACCAGATCACCGCTTTCCATCCGGGCGCGATGATGCAGTCGCATCAGAACCGCGCCGACGAAGTGGCGGGCCTGACGCTCGGCATCGTCGCGCCGGACGGCTATGACGGCATGGTCCAGCACTCCGAACAGCTTGCCGCCGCAGGCGTGCCATTCATCTTCGATCCGGGCCAGGGCTTGCCGCTGTTCGACGGCGAGACGCTGCGGCGCATCATTGAACTTGCTACCTATGTAGCGGTCAACGATTACGAAGCCGCGCTGGTGAGCAACAAGACCGGCTGGTCGATCGAACAGATCGCCGGCAAGGTCGACGCGC
This sequence comes from Paraburkholderia sp. 40, assembly GCF_050434105.1. Classification (NCBI taxonomy): domain Bacteria; kingdom Pseudomonadati; phylum Pseudomonadota; class Betaproteobacteria; order Burkholderiales; family Burkholderiaceae; genus Paraburkholderia; species Paraburkholderia sp. 40. The sequence continues at coordinate 2,452,075 of NZ_JBNPVY010000004.1, forward strand.
TGATCATTACGCTCGGCGAGAAGGGTGCGCAGATCCATCACGGCGGCGGTATAGAAGAGATTCCGGCGGTAACGGCCAGGCAGGTGCTCGATCCCACCGGCTGCGGCGACGCGTTTCGCGGTGGCTTGCTCTACGGTATCGAGAAGGGTCTCGGGTGGGCCACGACCGGCCGTCTCGCCAGCCTGATGGGCGCACTGAAGATCGAGCATCAAGGCCCGCAAAACTACGCGCCCAGCCGGGCGGAAATCAACGAGCGGTTCAAGCAGGCCTTCGGATACGACCTGCACTGATATCGCGTGCTATGGGAGTTTGGGAATGAGAACATCGAGTCGCCTGATCATCGTCACCTTGATCGCCGGTTCGCTGGCCATGTCGGGGTGTGCGGTCAACAGCAGCTCTCCCGACGTTTTCACCGCCTCGCAGGCGCAGCGTGAACAGACGGTTCGCATGGCCACGGTGGAGAGCGTGCGCGCGGTGCGGATCAGCACGAACGACGGTCAGCCGATCGGCATCGGCGCACTCGGTGGCGCGGCGCTCGGCGCGCTCGCCGGCAGCACGATCGGCGGCGGACGTGGCTCGGTCGCGACGGGTATCGTCGGCGGCATCGGCGGTGCGGTCGCCGGCAATGCAATCGAAAACCGCGTCGCCATGCGCGACGGTATCGAAATCACCGTGCGCCTCGACAACGGCGACATGCGCGCCGTCACCCAAACTGCTACCGGCGAAATCTTCCGCGCCGGCGATCGCGTGAGGCTGCTGTCGAGCGGCGGCGTCACGCGCGTCACACACTAAGCGCACCTCCCGCGCGGCGGCGCGTAGTTCAGCGCCGCGACGACGACTTCACACGCATGGGTCCTCACGGGTCCATGCGTGTTTTTTCTTTTCGGGACGACGGGCAAAAAAAACCCGCCACCGGCACACCGGTAACGGGTCGTTGACCGGGTGGCGCTCGCAAGAAATCGAGCACGACCCGGTCATCCGACACATCGTACGATGTGTCGACTTACTGCTACTGCTTACGGACGGCTGCCCGTCGGGAACGGCCATGCCGCTGCCGGGTTCAGCGCGGTCTTCACCGTCGCCGCCGGTGCGCTCGAGACAGCAGGCGCAGCGGGAGCAGGCGCGGCCTTCTTGGCGACAGCCTTCTTCGCAGGGGCAGCCTTCTTCGCAGGCGCAGCGGCCTTCTTCGCGGCAGCCTTCTTGGCAGGTGCAGCTTTCTTGGCTGCAGCCTTTTTGGCAGGCGCCGCCTTCTTGGCAGCGGCCTTCTTCGCCGCGACCTTCTTCGCCGGTGCTGCCTTCTTCGCTGCGGCCTTCTTCGCCGGTGCTGCCTTCTTCGCTGCGACCTTCTTCGCTGCGACCTTCTTCGCTGCGACCTTCTTCACCGCGGCTTTCTTCGCCGGTGCTGCCTTCTTCGCCGCGACCTTCTTGGCTGCAACCTTCTTCGCCGCGACCTTCTTCACTGCGGCTTTCTTCGCCGGTGCTGCCTTCTTCGCCGCGACTTTCTTCGCTGCAACCTTCTTCGCGGCGACCTTCTTCACTGCGACCTTCTTCGCGGCGACCTTCTTGGCCGGAGCAGCCTTCTTAGCCGGAGCAGCCTTCTTTGCTGCGGTCTTTTTTGCTGCGGGCTTCTTGGCCGCGGCCTTCTTTGCAGTTGCCATCATTTTCTCCTTCAGGTTTTCAGATGAGGTCAGTTCAAACTACACCCTTCGTCAAAACCCGCTTCCCGCGGACGCTTCTCAGGGCGCGCGCTACGAAGCGGGCTATTCATCGGCGTACGCAGGTGCGGCGCGCTTACGCTAATGAATGCGGTAAGGCGCGCCGTGCCCGAAGGCAGCGCGCGCCAAATCTGGTCGGCGTCGCAAGGCGACGCCGGCAATTGCTTGATCGGGCCGCCGGCGACGACGCCAGCGGCTTTTTCCGGGGGGAAGTTTGCCCATCCCACTGAAGGGTCCGCAAAGTGCCTGTCATGTTTGTGGGCCGTCAAGGCACCGGGCACGCTTTGCATCAGGCCGTTCTGCTCCTAACCCGGGGCGCCGCGGCCACAGGCGGCGGCATCCCCATCAATGAATACATCCGCGATACGAATCCCGGCTTACTCCCAGGAAAGCGCACCGCCAGTCTGATATTCGATCACTCGCGTCTCGAAGAAATTGCGTTCCTTCTTCAGGTCGATCATCTCGCTCATCCACGGGAACGGGTTTTCCTCGTTCGGGTACAGCGGATCGAGACCGATCTGCTGGCAACGGCGGTTGCAGATGAAGCGCAGATAGCTCTTGAACATCGACGCGTTGAGGCCGAGCACGCCGCGCGGCATCGTATCTTCGGCGTAGCGGTATTCGAGCTCGACCGCCTGCTGGAAGATCGCGCGAATTTCGGCGCGAAACTCAGCCGTCCACAGGTGCGGGTTTTCGAGTTTGATCTGGTTGATCAGGTCGATGCCGAAGTTGCAGTGCATCGACTCGTCGCGCAGGATGTACTGGTACTGCTCCGCCGCGCCGGTCATCTTGTTCTGGCGGCCGAGCGCCAGGATTTGCGTAAAGCCGACGTAGAAGAACAGGCCTTCCATCACACAGGCGAACACGATCAGCGAGCGCAGCAGCGTCTGGTCTGCTTCGAGCGTACCGGTCTTGAAGGCCGGGTCGGTCAGCACGTGGATGTACGGAATCAGGAATTCGTCTTTCGCGCGGATCGACGGGACCTCGTGATACGCGTTGAAGATTTCGCCCTCGTCGAGACCCAGCGACTCGACGATGTACTGGTAAGCGTGCGTATGGATCGCCTCTTCGAACGCCTGGCGCAGCAGGAACTGGCGGCATTCGGGCGCCGTGATGTGGCGGTAGGTGCCCAGCACGATGTTGTTGGCGGCGAGGGAATCTGCCGTCACGAAGAAGCCCAGGTTGCGCTTGACGACGCGGCGCTCGTCTTCGGTCAGCCCGTTCGGGTCTTTCCACAGGGCGATGTCGCGCGACATGTTCACTTCCTGCGGCATCCAGTGGTTGGCGCAACCCGCCAGATACTTTTCCCAGGCCCACTTGTACTTGAACGGCACCAGCTGATTGACGTCGGTCTGGCCGTTGATGATGCGCTTGTCGGCGACATTGACGCGCGCTTCGGAAGCGGCCGCCGCGTTGGCAACCGCGTTGCCAACATGAGCGACGGGAGCGACAGCGATGTCGTTCGCGAAGACTTCTTGAGCGAAGGGAGCATGCGGGGCGGAACGCGTTCCGATTTGCGAACCCACAGCCGACCCCGCAGCGTTGCGCAACACGTTCGGTTGCGTCGCGCTCGACGGAGTTACGGCAGTGATCTCGTCATCCCAGTTGAGCATAAATGTCACCATCAATTTAGAACGGTTTGTACCATCTTTTCACGAGCGATAAAAGAGTTCACTCGCGAAAATTCCTGTTTTCGATTCGCGTTGCTACGTTCATACAACACTTTGTTCGACATACTGCGTGTGACCCATCCAGTGACGCATCGAGTGACGCGTGATGAACGCGTGTTGAACATGTGTTGCCGAGGTCCTTCGCGAACTCGAAGAGCAACGTTTCGACACGACGTTTCGTTGCTCTATCTATATGTATTGCGCGGTGCGTTCACGGCATCCGCCGACTGATCGATGGACTGATCGATGCCGCACGAGCCACGCATCGCGAGAGTCGGCGGTGAGCCGTGCTGAGCATGTTGCGTCAGCGTTGGCGGTCGAGGTGCGATGCCATGTCGAGCGATCGTCTTGTTGCCAACGGCTGGGTTGCTTCACTGCATCGACGAGCGGTGAGACTTCGATACTGCTCACCGCTCGTCGACCTGCGTCTACTTCATCGACGGGGCGCGTCGCTCACCGCCTGCGGATCACCACCTACGACCCTCGCGTGCAGTTAGCAAGCATCGCTCCCGCTGCTTGCCAATCTTTACTGGCAAGCCTCGCACTCGTCGAAGCCAGGATCGCCCGGACGCATCATGCAGACCGGACCATCCGCTTCGGGTGCCGCGTCGACCGCGACCGCGGCAGTCGCTGCGACCGCTGCAGCAGCCTGCAAGCCGCCGCCCACACCACCCGCCGCGCCACCGCCCACGCCGAAGCCGCCTGCCGCGCCGCCTGCGCCACCCGAGCCGTCATGACCCGAGCTCACCGCGTTCAGCGCGCCGTGCGCGACCGTCGACTTCTCGACGTGCGTCGCCGCCATCGTGCGCAGGTAGTAGGTGGTCTTCAGACCGCGCAGCCATGCGAGCTTGTAGATCTCGTCGAGCTTCTTGCCCGATGCGCCCGCCATGTAGATGTTCAGCGACTGCGCCTGGTCGATCCACTTCTGACGACGCGAAGCCGACTCGACGAGCCACACCGGATCGACTTCGAACGCGGTCGCGTAGATCGCGCGCAAGTCGGCCGGGATGCGGTCGATGCGCGACAGCGTGCCGTCGAAGTACTTCAGGTCGGCGACCATCACTTCGTCCCACAGGCCGCGCGCCTTCAGGTCGCGCACCAGGTAGTCGTTGACCACCGTGAACTCGCCCGACAGGTTCGACTTCACGTACAGGTTCTGATAGGTCGGCTCGATGCACGCCGACACGCCGATGATGTTCGAGATCGTCGCGGTCGGCGCGATCGCGACGCAGTTCGAGTTGCGCATGCCGTAGGTCGAGATACGCGAGCGCAGCGCGGGCCAGTCCATCGACTCGCTCGAATCGACCTCGACATAACCGCCGCGCGCTTCGGCGAGCAGCGCCACCGAATCCTGCGGCAGGATGCCGCGATCCCACAGCGAACCGCGGTAGCTCGAGTAGCGGCCGCGCTCTTCGGCCAGCTCGGTCGACGCGTAGTACGCGTAGTAGCAAACCGCTTCCATCGAGCGATCGGCGAACTCGACCGCTTCCTGCGACGCGTACGGCGTGCGCAGCACGTGCAGGCAGTCCTGGAAGCCCATGATGCCGAGGCCGACCGGACGGTGCTTCAGGTTCGAGTTACGCGCCTTGGCGACCGCGTAGTAGTTGATGTCGATCACGTTGTCGAGCATGCGCATCGCGACGCTGACCGTGCGCTTCAGCTTGTCGTGGTCGAGCGCGAGCGTGCCGTCGGCCTGCTCCTTCAGGTGCGCGACGAGGTTCACCGAGCCGAGGTTGCAGACGGCGATTTCGGCGTCGCTCGTGTTCAGCGTGATTTCCGTGCACAGGTTCGACGAGTGGACGACGCCGACGTGCTGCTGCGGCGAGCGCACGTTGCACGGATCCTTGAACGTGATCCACGGATGGCCGGTTTCGAATAGCATGCCCAACATCTTGCGCCACAGTTGCGCCGCCGGGATCTTCTTGAACAGCTTGATCTCGCCGCGGGCGACCTTGTCTTCGTAAGCCGTGTAAGCCGTTTCGAACTCGGCGCCGAACTTGTCGTGCAGGTCCGGGCAGGTGGACGGCGAGAACAGCGTCCAGTCGCCGCCTTCCATCACGCGCTTCATGAACAGGTCGGGAATCCAGTTCGCGGTGTTCATGTCGTGCGTGCGACGACGGTCGTCGCCGGTGTTCTTGCGCAGCTCGAGGAATTCCTCGATGTCGAGGTGCCACGATTCGAGGTACGCGCACACCGCGCCCTTGCGCTTGCCGCCCTGGTTCACTGCGACCGCCGTGTCGTTGACGACCTTCAGGAACGGCACCACGCCCTGCGACTTGCCGTTGGTGCCCTTGATGTGCGAGCCGAGCGCGCGCACACGCGTCCAGTCGTTGCCGAGGCCGCCGGCGAACTTCGACAGCAGCGCGTTTTCCTTCAGCGCTTCGTAGATGCCGTCGAGGTCGTCGTCGACCGTGGTCAGATAGCAAGACGACAGCTGCGAGCGGCGCGTGCCGGAGTTGAACAACGTCGGCGTCGAACTCATGAAGTCGAAGCTCGACAGCACGTTGTAGAACTCGATCGCGCGCGCTTCGCGGTCGATCTCGTTCAGCGACAGACCCATCGCGACACGCATAAAGAATGCCTGGGGCATTTCGATACGCACGTTGTCGTGATGCAGGAAGTAGCGGTCGTACAGCGTCTGCAGACCGAGGTAGCCGAACTGCAGGTCGCGGTTCGCGTCGAGCGCGGCCCCGAGGCGCTTCAGGTCGAACTGCAGCAGCTTGTCGTCGAGCAGCTCGGCTTGCACGCCGCGCTTGATGAACTGCGGGAAGTACTCGGCGTAGCGCTCGCCCATCTCGGCTTGCGTGACTTCCTCTTCGAGAATCTCGCGGCGGATCGTATGCAGCAGGATGCGCGCGGTGGCCTGGCTGTAGGCCGGGTCCTTTTCGATCATCGTACGGGCAGCGAGGATCGCCGAGTCGTACACCTGGCTCATCGGCACGCCGTCGTACAGGTTCTTCACCGTTTCCGCGACGATCGGCTCGGCGCTTACCGCGTCGCCGAGGTTCGCGCACGCGGACTCGATGATGCCGCGCAGCGCAGCCATGTCCAGCGGACGCGTGATGCCGTTGTCGGTCACGTTCAGGCCCGGGGTGCTGGCGCCTTCCGCTGTCTGACCTTCATGAGCGTCATGCGCGCGCGCCTGGTTGCGCTTCTCGCGATACAGCACGTAAGCACGCGCGACGTTGTGTTCGCCGCCGCGCATCAGCGCGAGTTCGACCTGATCCTGAATGTCTTCGATATGGAACGTGCCGCCATTCGGACGGCTGCGCACCAGCGCGCGCACCACGTTCTGCGTGAGTTGCTCGACCAGTTCGCGCACCCGTGCCGACGCCGCGCCCTGACCACCGTTGACGGCGAGGAACGCCTTCGTCACGGCGATCGCGATTTTCGACGGCTCGAACGACACCACGCTGCCGTTGCGGCGGATCACCTTGTAGTCGGCGTAATTCGCTTGCGGCGCGAGCGCCTGCGCGCCTTGGGTCTGGCCGAAGGCCTGGCCAGTCGGTGAGCCCTCGTAACGGGTCGTCACGTTGTCGGTGGTTTGCATGTGCAAAGCTCCTGGTCTTGGAAATATTGCGGCGAGTGCCGCGGATTAAATCGAACGCCGCGCCGCCGCGTGCGCGTGCGATGAGGTGCAGGTAGGCCGGCTACGCCGGTTGGCGGGATGCAACTGCGAGGAAGCCTGGTTCGATTTGATGACGGTCTTCATCGGGTCGGTCGCGATCACTGGCTGGTCCTTTCCTGAAATGCTTCTGGATGCGGCCGGAGATCCCCTACCGGCTGCGCCCCAGGAATTTTTTTCGCTGTCTGGAATGCTTGCGGCGCCATGCTCGGGGAGCGGGACGCCGCAGACTTATCCACTCTTATTCACCCGGTTATGCACATGGTTATTCACAGCACAACACAAGATATAGTGCGAAACTCAGTTGTCGGCACCAAGTATAGTGGAGTTTCGAGACAGGTCAAACGGTTTTATTTGCGTTCGCAGTCTTGACTTTTGCTTCACGCAGCGCGCAGAAGCCCCCCGGAGAAGCACGCTGCGCCTCGTTCTCCGTGGATCACGCAAGATCGTGCGAAGGGGGTTACCGCGTTTCGGAAAACTTGAGATAGGGGAAATACCGACCGTCGAGCAACGTGTCGCGCTGCAGTCGCGGCCATTCGAAATACGGACCGGGATCGGTCTTGCGACCGGGTGCGATGTCGGAGTGGCCGGCAAGCGCGTCGATCGGATAGCGTGCCGTCAGTGCTCTGACGAGCGCGGCGAGCGTGCGGTATTGCGCCGCTTCGAAGGCGGTGGTGTCGCTGCCTTCGAGCTCGATGCCGATCGAGAAATCATTGCAGCGCTCGCGGCCGAAAAAATTCGACGGCCCCGCGTGCCACGCGCGCTCGTTGCACGACACGAACTGCTCGAGCGCGCCATCGCGATGAATCACGAAATGCGCGGACACGCGCACGCCGCGCAGATGCGTGTCGTAGTACGGGTGAGTGTTGCAGTCGAGCGCGTTCTGGAACAGCTCGGCAATCGCGGCGCCGCCGAACTGGTTCGGCGGCAGGCTGATGTTGTGAACGACGATCAGCGTCGGCAGCGCGCCTTGCGGACGCGCTTCGAAGTTTGGCGAGGCAAGCTTGCGTGCGGCAGGAACCCAACCGTCGGCATCGACGGTGTACGCGCCGCTCATCGGGCGTCGCGGCCGCTCGGACGCGCGCCGTGGCGCTGCGCGTGCGCGGCGCAGCAGAACGCCTGCCCCGCGACGCTGACCGAGTCGCTCTTCGGTGCGTGCACGCCGCACTCGACGCAGCGGATCATCGGCTCGGCAGCAAGCTGCGGCTGTTGCCCATTCGAAGAACGCGCGCCGCCATTCGCGGTGCCGGCAGCGTTGGCGCCGCCGGCTCCGGTGCGTTGCGCGGATTGCGCGTCGTGGCGGCGCAGCGCCTTCACGAGCCATTGACCGACGATGAACAGCAGAATCAGCAAAAAGATTTGTCGCATGGGGACACTCACACCACGGGCCGGTGCAACAGCACCTCGAAAACAAAACGGCTGCCGACGTACGCGAGCAACAGCGCGACGAACGAGGCCAGCACCCAGCGCAATGCCGCACGGCCGCGCCAGCCGGACACCTTGCGCGCGGTCAGCAGCGCGCCGAACATCACCCACGAAAGAATCGCGAACACGGTCTTGTGATCGAGCCGCAACGCGCGGTCGATCAGCTGCTCGCTGAACAGGATGCCCGACAGCAGCGTCAGCGTGAGCAGCACGAAGCCGGCGCCGATCAGACGGAACAGCAGCTTCTCGAGCGTGAGCAGCGGCGGCAGCGCGTCGAGCCAACTCGACCACCAGCCATTGTCCGCCGCCGCGTGCCTTTGCGCGAGACCACCGCGCATCGAATGCAGACGCCGCTCGACCGCCAGCATCAGCACCGCGTGCAGCGCCGCGATCGCGAACAGACCGTACGCGATATTCGCAATCAGGAAGTGCAGCTTGAACATCGGCGCGGCCGCATACGGCAGCACGCGCACGCCGCCGAACGCGAGCGGCAGCAGCGACGCGACGCACGCGAGTGGCAACACCAGCAGGCGCAGTCCGTCGAGCGGGAAAAAGAAACTCTCGATCCAGTAGATGCCGGCGCCGAGCCAGAACATCGCCGACAGCGCGAACGCGAAGCCGAACACCATCGCGTTCTGCGGGAAGATCGTGGTATGCAGCAGCACGCCGTGAGCGAGCAGCGCGACGAAAAGCAGCGCGCGCCCGGGCGCGCTCATGCCGGAGGCCACCAGAGCGCCCGCGTTGGCGGCATGACCGGGCAGCGGCGGCACGCTCTCGAGCAGCGGACGCACGGCCGCGTGCCGGTGCGAGCGCCAGCCGGCCACGGCAAGACCGCCGTAGAGAAGCGCGGTGAGGGCATACAGTACAATATCCATATTCGAAGTTTACACTAGGGCCCTACTCCGCGACGTCTTGCGCTTCGCGCGCAGCGCGGGCCCCACCGTTCATCGCTCCCCATGCTCGACAATCTGACTCAACGGATGGCGCGCGTCGTCAAGACGCTGCGCGGCGAAGCCCGGCTCACCGAGGCGAACACCCAGGAAATGCTGCGCGAGGTGCGTCTCGCACTGCTCGAGGCCGACGTGGCGCTGCCCGTCGTGCGCGAGTTCATCGCGAAGGTCAAGGAGAAGGCGCTCGGCGAGGAAGTGATCTCCAGCCTGTCGCCGGGTCAGGCGCTCGTCGGCGTCGTGCAGCGCGAACTGACCGCGGTGATCGGCGGCGATTATGAAGGCAAGGCCTCCGAGCTCAATCTCGCCGTCGCGCCGCCCGCGATCATCCTGATGGCGGGTCTGCAGGGCGCCGGCAAAACGACCACGGTCGGCAAGCTCGCCAAGCTGCTGCGCGAGCAGTACAAGAAGAAGGTGCTGACCGTTTCGTGCGACGTCTATCGTCCCGCCGCCATCGCGCAGCTGAAAACGGTGACCGAGCAGGTCGGCGCGGACTTCTTCCCGTCGGATCCGAACCAGAAGCCGGTCGACATTGCCCGCGCCGCGCTCGACTGGGCCAAGCGCCACTATCACGACGTGCTGCTCGTCGACACGGCCGGCCGTCTCGGTATCGACGAGGCGATGATGAACGAAATCACCGCGCTCCACGCCGAGCTGAAGCCGGCGGAAACGCTGTTCGTCGTCGACGCGATGCTCGGCCAGGACGCGGTCAACACCGCGAAGGCGTTCAGCGACGCGCTGCCGCTCACCGGCGTCGTGCTCACCAAGCTCGACGGTGATTCGCGCGGTGGCGCGGCGCTCTCGGTGCGTCACGTGACGGGCAAGCCGGTCAAGTTCGTGGGTGTCGCCGAAAAACTCGACGGCCTCGAAGTGTTCCACCCGGACCGCATGGCGAGCCGGATTCTCGGCATGGGCGACATTCTCGCGCTGGTGGAGGAAGCGCAGCGCGGCGTCGACGTGCAGGCCGCGCAGAAGCTCGCCGACAAGGTCAAGAAAGGCGGCGACTTCGACCTCAACGATTTCCGCGCTCAGCTCACGCAAATGAAGGGCATGGGCGGCCTGTCGTCGCTGATGGACAAGCTGCCCGCGCAGTTCCAGCAAGCCGCGGCCGGCGCCGACATGAGTCAGGCCGAGAAGCAGATGCGACGCATGGAAGGCATCATCAACTCGATGACGCCGGCCGAGCGCGCCAAACCCGAACTGATCAAGGCGACCCGCAAGCGCCGCATCGCCGCGGGCGCGGGCGTGCAGGTGCAGGAAGTCAACCGCATGCTGAACCAGTACGAACAGATGCGCACGATGATGAAGAAGCTCAAGGGCGGCAACCTGCAGAAGATGATGCGCGGCATGAAGGGCATGATGCCCGGCATGCGCTAAGCTTGATGGGACCGGCGCGCCCTCGCGCCGATTGCGGCGCGGCTGACTTCGGCATCGTGCGGGTTTATTCTGTAGCGCATCGCGCCGTCCCTCGCGGGAACGTCCCTCGGGACGTTGCCACTCACACTATGTATACAGTTACCGTCCGTCAGACGTCATGAACCGCGAAGAAGCCCTCCATATTTTTCGACACTCCGAAGAGATAGTTTCGGCTTCGGACGTTACTGCGTCGATCGCCCGCATGGCGGCTGCCGTCCGCGACGAGATGAGCGAGGACTTCCCGCTCGTGCTGTCGGTGATGGGCGGCGCCGCGGTATTCACCGGCATGCTGCTGCCGCACCTCGATTTCCCGCTCGAGTTCGACTACATCCACCTGACGCGCTACCGCAATACGACGAAGGGCAGCAACGAGATGCAATGGCGCGTCGCGCCGGCCGAGTCGGTCAAGGATCGCGTGGTGCTCGTGCTCGACGACATCCTCGACGAAGGCGAGACGATGGCCGCAATCCGTGACCGCATCCTCGCGATGGGCGCGAAGCGCTTCCTGTCCGCGGTGCTGTGCGAGAAGATCATTCCGAAGGCGAAACCGCTGCGCCCCGATTACTGCGGCTTCGAAGTGCCGGACCGGTACGTGTTCGGCTGCGGGATGGATGCGAAGGGCTACTGGCGCAACCTGCCGACCATTCGGGCGTTGACCGAGGGACCGTGAGCGGGGCATCCGCCCTACCGGCGAAAAAAAAGCAGCCTGCCTGGCTGCTTTTTTATGGCTGCGACGGTGGCAATGCGCGCACCGGCTCGCGTTTCACAGCTTGTGCACGAAAGAGCGGATTCCACCGAGCATCATCTCGACTGAAATCGCGACGAGCACGAGCCCCATCAGCCGCTCGAACGCCGCCATCACACGTTCACCGAGCCACGCCTGAATGCGCTCGGCGAGCATCAGCACGATCGCACAGATGGTCATTGTGACGGTCAGCGCGCCGACCCACTCGAACGTTTTGCCCGGCGCCTGCGAGGTCAGCAGCATAACCGTCGCCAACGCCGACGGACCCGCTAGCGCCGGAATCGCGAGCGGCACGATCAGCGGCTCGCCGCCGCGCGCGTCGCCGCCGAACGGACCGTCCGGATGCGGAAACACCATGCGCAGCGCAATCAGAAACAGCACGATGCCGCCGCCGATCCGCAACGACTGGTCGCTGAGGCTCATCATGCGCAGAAAGCTCTGCCCGAGCACCATGAACATCAGCAGGATCGCAAACGCGATCGCGACCTCGCGCAGGATCACGACCGTGCGACGCTCCGGCGACACACCTCGCAAGCAACTGACGAAGATCGGGATGTTGCCGAGCGGATCGGTGATCAGGATCAGCAGCACCGTCGCGGACAGGAAGGTGTACTCCACTGCCCGATCCGCTTAGTTCGCCAGCGCCGCGCGCACTTTGTCGATCACGGTCTGCGCGGCGTCCGCGACCGGCAGCAGCGTCGCTTCGGCCTCGCGACGGCCCTGATACTCGATCTTGCCGTCCTTCAGACCACGGTCGCCGATCACCAGTCGATGCGGCACGCCGATCAGTTCCCAGTCGGCGAACATCACGCCCGGCCGCTCGCCGCGATCGTCGAGGATCACGTCGATACCGGCCGCGACGAGTTCCGCGTACAGCTTGTCGGCCTGCTCACGCACCGCGTCGCTGCGGTCATAGCCCATCGGGCACAGCACGACTTCGAACGGCGCAATCGACTCCGGCCAGATGATGCCCTTGTCGTCGAAATTCTGTTCGATCGCGGCGCCGAGAATCCGCGTGACGCCGATGCCGTAGCAGCCCATTTCCATCGGCCGAGGCTTTCCGGTTTCGTCGAGACAGGTCGCGTTCATCGCTTCGGAATACTTGGTGCCGAGCTGGAACACGTGGCCCACTTCGATGCCGCGGCAGATGTCGAGCACGCCCCTGCCGTCCGGCGACGGATCGCCCTTCGTCACATTGCGGATGTCGGCGACGACCGGCTCCGGCAGGTCGCGGCCCCAGTTCACGCCGGTGGTGTGATAGTCGACGTCGTTCGAGCCGACCACGAAGTCGCTCATGTTCGCGACCGTGCGGTCCGCGATCACCTTGACCGGCTTCTTCGTCTCGATCGGACCGAGATAGCCCGGCGGTGTGCCGAACGTCTCGACGATCTCGGCTTCGGTCGCCATGCGGAAATTACCGAGGCCCGGGAGCTTGGCCGCCTTGATCTCGTTCAGATCATGGTCGCCACGCAGCATCAGCAGCCAGATCGTCGGCTCGGCGCCTTCGTTCTCGGCGGCGAGCACCACCGACTTGATCGTGCGTTCGAGCGGAATGTTCAGCAGTTCGGCAACCGCCTCGCACTTCGCCTTGCCGGGCGTCGCGGTCTTCTTCATCTCTTCTGCCGGCGCCGCGCGCTCTGCGATCAGCGGTAGCGCTTCGGCTGCCTCGACGTTCGCGGCGAAATCGGAGGTCGGGCAATACGCGATGTCGTCTTCGCCGGTGTCGGCGATCACATGGAACTCATGCGAGCCGCTGCCGCCGATCGAGCCGTTGTCGGCCGCCACCGCGCGGAAGTCCAGACCGAGGCGCGTGAAGATGCGCACGTACGCGTCGTACATCTTGCGATACGACTCGCGCAGACCCTCCGCGTCCTTGTCGAACGAGTACGCGTCTTTCATGATGAACTCGCGGCCGCGCATCACGCCGAAACGCGGACGGATCTCGTCGCGGAACTTCGTCTGGATCTGATAGAAGTTGACCGGCAGTTGGCGATAGCTCTTGATCTGGTTGCGCGCGATGTCGGTGACCACTTCCTCGTGCGTCGGGCCCATCACGAAATCGGCCTGCTTGCGGTCTTTGAAGCGCAGCAGCTCGGGACCGTACTTCTCCCAGCGCCCCGATTCCTGCCACAGTTCGGCCGGCTGCACGGCCGGCATCAACAGCTCGATGGCGCCCGCCCGGTTCATTTCCTCACGCACGATCGCTTCCACCTTGCGGATCGAACGCAGGCCGACCGGCAGGTAGTTATAGATACCGCCCGCGACGCGACGGATCATGCCCGCGCGCACCATGAGCTTGTGGCTGATGATTTCGGCGTCGGCGGGCGCTTCTTTGAGAGTGCCGATAAAGAAACGGGAAGCTTTCATTCAAGGTGTCCAAAAGCGGCGGCTTCCGGTAGGACCGCCAGAAAAGGGGAAAATGGGGGAAATCGACACAGATCCGCGGCGAAGCCGGCAGGGTTCGCCCGACTGACGGCGCCCTGCCCCCGTGCGGCGCCGAAACCGCCGCGCAAAGCCTCTCTCACAAGGGATAGGCACGGAAAACCGACAGGCTACCGCAAACCCGGGCCTGTTGCGGCGAATCGTTCCGTTCTTATGCGATTCGGTGCGTAGGGTCCGTTATCTGTTTATAATCAAAGCAATTTTAAAGGATTCGAAGGTGGTTGTATGCTGGATCGTGAAGGCTTTCGCCCGAACGTCGGCATCATCCTCTTGAACGCGCACAACGAGGTGTTTTGGGGCAAACGGCTCCGTGAACATTCCTGGCAGTTTCCGCAAGGGGGCATCAAATATGGTGAGACCCCCGTGCAAGCGATGTATCGGGAGTTACACGAAGAGACCGGGCTGCTTCCTGAGCACGTCAAGGTGATCGGTCGCACGCGCGACTGGTTGCGTTATGAGGTGCCTGACAAGTTCATCAAGCGCGAAGTACGCGGTCATTACCGCGGCCAGAAACAAATCTGGTTTTTGCTCCGGATGGTAGGACGCGACTGCGACATCTGTTTGCGCGCCACCGACCACCCTGAGTTCGATGCGTGGCGTTGGAACGAGTATTGGGTGCCGCTCGACTGTGTGATCGAGTTCAAGCGGGATGTGTATCAGCTGGCGCTGACGGAACTGTCCCGTTTCATGCGCCGGCCTGCGCCGCGTGCGGAAAAACCTGGCGGGCATCATGGGTCGCGTTATCCCCGGATAGCGTCGTCGATGCAAAGCCCGCCGGATTCCATGGTAAGCACGGTGGTCACCGCCGTCACGACCGTAGCTTCGGTCAGCGTCGAAACTTCGACGCACGTGCTGGTCGCGCCGGATTGCGGTCCCGGCTCACCGGATGCGAACATGAGATCGGAGCATGAGCGCGAAACGGCCGAAGCTGACGAGGCCATCGCCCCGTTAGTCCGACGAGGCGTGCGCGATTAACCATTCCTAGGCGGCGGCTCGCGCCGCCTCTCTCTGGCGCGGCTTTCGAGCCGCGCCCGTCTCTCGAGGGAATCAGATTGAAAGCATTTGCATTCGCCGTGGCGTGCGTCGCCACCGGCGCCCTGCTGGCAGGCTGTTCGAGCGCCGGCAAACCGACCAACAAAGACGACAGCGAGTTCACCTATCTGCTTGACCGCAAGAGCAACTGGGTTGAAAACAAGGTCGACACGTTGCCGCCGCTGCCCACCGACGAGAACCTGCTGCCGTTCGAGGTTTCCGGCAATACGCCGCTGCAATTTGCGATCGACCCGAAGTCCGTCAGCGTCGGCGATGACGGCGTGGTGCGTTACACGGTGGTCGTCACGAGCCCGGGCGGTGCGCGCAACGTCAATTACGAGGGCATCCGCTGCGACACGTATGAATGGCGTCAGTATGCGGGCCTGAACGCCGATCACGACGGCTGGGACACGACGGTCGCAAACCCGTTTTCGCGGATAGAAAACGGCGCGCTGAATGCGTACCAGGCCGCGTTGTATCAGGACTATATGTGCGCAAACAAGATTCCGACCGGCAGCGCGCAGCACATCGTCGAGAACATTCGTTACAAGCGCACGCAGACGTCGCAGATTCATTGAGGCCGGTTGCGCGGCGCGCGCCCGACTCAGGCGCCGTTGCTTATCCGTGACGATTAAAAAGCCGTTCCAGCCTGCGCTGGAACGGCTTAATGAGATGGTCAGCCTGACCGAAACGGCCCGATCGGCTTACGCTGATCGGGCCGTTTCCTTTTTCGGGAGATCATCATGGGCACCATCGCGTTGATCGGGATCGATCTGGGCAAGTACTGCTTCTTCCTGCATGCGCAGGACCCACGGCCATGAGGTATGGCGCAAGAAGGCCACACGAGCGCGACTTCTCATGTTGCTTGCAAACTGCCCGGCCTGCACGATTGCCATGGAAGCCTGCGCAGGCGCGCACTGCCTCGCGCGCAAGCTCCAAACGTTCGGGCATCGGGTTCTGCTGATCGCGCCGCAATTCGTGCGGCCTTTCGTAAAGGGTAACAAGACCGACTTTGCCGATGCCGAGGCCATCTGCAAAGCGGCGTCCCGTCCGTCGATGCGCTTCGTGGCCGTGAAGACGCCCGAGCAGCAGACGCTGCTTGCCCTGCATCGCGTACGCGAAGCGTTGGTGGCCGAGCGTACGGCCACGGCCAATCAGATCCATGGCTTCCTGCTTGAATTCGGCGTGAGCCCGCCGGTAGGCGCGCGGGCTATTGCGAAGCTCCCCACCTTGCTGGACGATGTGAGCCAGGCGCTGCCGCCGCGACTGGTCTGCATTCTGCTGCGTCTTCATCGGCGTTATGGCCAGCTCTGCGACGAGATCGCGCAGATCGAAGGCGAACTCAAGCTTCAACTCGCCGAAGACGAGGCAGGCCAGCGGCTGCTGACGACCCGGTATCGGCCCCATCACGGCCAGCAGCCTGCTCGCGATGGCTGGCGACGTACATGGCTTCCGGCGAGGGCGGGATTTCGCTGCTTCTCTCGGCCTCGTACCACGACAGCACTCAACGGGAGGGCGCTCAACGCTGCTGGGCATCAGCAAGTCAGTATGACTCCCGTTCGGCAAGGCTGGCCGCCGCGAGGAATTATGCGCGGGTTAGCATGGCTACCAGAGCCGCATTGAGTGGGGACGGAACCGCCACTCAATGGTGTTTTCCGCCGCGGAGGCCAGCATGGAACACAATAGCACGCTGTATGTGGGGCTGGATGTCCACAAGGATTCGATCCCGATCGCCTATGCGATCGGGATGAGCGAAGTGGAATTGTTCGGCAAGGTCGGCACTATGCAGATTGATGTCGACCGGTTGTGCAAGCGGCTGCAGCCGAAGGCGCAGCACATCTGCTTTGTCTATGAAGAGGGCCCGTGTGGGTACGGCCTGTACCGATGACTGGTCGATAAAGGTTTTGACTGCATGGTCTGCGCACCATCGCTCATTCCACGCAAGCCAGGTGATCGCGTCAAGACGGACCGCCGTGACGCGATCAATCTGGTGCGCTCGCTGCGCGCCGGCGACCTGTCAGCCGTGCACCTACCGACGGTCGAAGACGGGGCATTCCGCGATCTGGCACGCGCCTGGTCGGCTGCCAGAGAAGATCTGAAGGCAGCACGCTGCAGGCTCAAATCTTTCCTGCTGGCCCACGGCGTCCACTATCTCGGCCGTCCCAACTGGGGGCCGACACACAGGCGCTGGTTAAGTACGTTCTCGTTCGACAGCGCCTGGCAGCAACTGGTGTTCGACGAACATCGGCGCTCGATTGAGGACCGCCTCGCGCAATGCGAGCGGCTGGCACTGGCCTTTGCATGAAGCCGTCATCAGTTGGCGGTTCTATCCAGTTGTACTTGCTTTGCAAGCGATGCGCGGAATCAACTTCACGTCGGTAATCGGCCTGGTGTCCGAACGGGGTGACCTCACGCGTTTCGAACATCCACGGCAACTGATGGCCTGGATTGGCGTGACGCCTTCGGAGCATTCATCAGGCGGAAAGCGGCGGCAAGGTAGCAATACCAAGACCGGCAACAGCTATGCACGTAAGCTGCTGGTTGAATCCGCCTGGAGCTATCGACATCCGGCACGCGTGAGCATCGATATTCAGCGCCGTCATGAAGGTCTACCCAAACCGATAATCGATCGTGCCTCGGATGCGCAACTGAGGCTGTGCAGGCGATATCGTAAGCTCGTCGCCGGAGGGAAGACCGCACACGTCGCCATCATCGCCGTCGCACGCG
The DNA here is from genome assembly GCF_050434105.1 of Paraburkholderia sp. 40. Classification (NCBI taxonomy): domain Bacteria; kingdom Pseudomonadati; phylum Pseudomonadota; class Betaproteobacteria; order Burkholderiales; family Burkholderiaceae; genus Paraburkholderia; species Paraburkholderia sp. 40. The sequence goes on from NZ_JBNPVY010000004.1 coordinate 2,469,819, forward strand.
AGCTCGCTGCCTTCATCTGGGACGTCGGTCGGCTGGGGATGACTCTGGCTGTACCGCACAGCGAACAAGCGGCATAAGCGAAGGACGTAACTGACGAAAGCCAGCCACCATCGAAAGTTTGCTGAAGGCGGCGCAGCCCGGTATTCGAGTAACCCGCGACCGCGTTTGGCAACGACATCAGTCGACTTGCGTAGTAAGGAAGCGGCAGGCTCATGAGGCGGACCTCTGTAATGCGGTAACCAACCCGCGAATATCAGCTTGATCCACCGTCGAGATCTACTGCTACGCCGCCCTCTAACCATGGAGTAGATCTTGAAAACCGATCCCGATTGACACCGGGAGTCATGTCAGCGCGGCGACAAGCATTTGCGAAGCCTGCTGGTGCAGGGCGCGCGGGCTGTGATGCAACGTGCCGAGCGCCGCACCGACGCCCTGGGCACCTGGTTGAAGGCCTTGATGCAGCGCCGTCACAGCAATGTGGTCGCCTGCGCGCTGGCCAACAAAATGGCCAGAATCGTCTGGGCGATTCTGGCCAGGGGAGGCGAGTACCGGTCGCATCCGGCCATCGCCTGATCGACCTACTGCCTGCTTTTGCGACCTCTGACCCGTGATGAAGATAATCGGCTCACGGCCCGGCTGAAAACCTGACAACAAATTCAGTCCTGCAGACTGACGGCTTTTTCAGGACTGCCGGGCGCGGCTTCTCATCGAGGGCCGGGCGCGATCCGCTCCCATTTCGAGCCTAGATAGATTTGCGCAAGCCCTTCTATCTTGGATCACAGGCCATGATTGCAAAAATCAAGCTGACCATACATTATTGTTGGCTCTTCATACGCGCGATCTGCGCGCCGCCTCGCAGATCAAAGCACCACGAGATTGTCGCGATGAATCAGTTCGGGCTCGAGCATATAGCCGAGCACTGACTCAATTTCGCCGCTCGGACGCCGCTGGATCAGTTTGGTTTCCGCGCTGCTGTAGTTCGTCAAACCACGTGCGACCTCGCGGCCTGACGCGCTCAGACACGCGATCACCTCGCCGCGCGCGAATGCACCCTGCACACCGACGATGCCAATCGGCAGCAAGCTCTTGCCGCCGGCGGTCAGTTTTTCGACCGCGCCGTCATCGATCACGACGTGGCCGCGCACCTGCAGGTGATCGGCCATCCATTGCTTGCGCGCCGCCATGCGCGCGGTGCGCGCGATCAGTTGGGTGCCGATCGCCTCGCCGGCCGCCAGTCTCACCAGCACGTCCGACTCGCGCCCACTCGCGATCACCGTATTGGCGCCGCTATGGGCCGCACGCTTCGCAGCGAGAATCTTGGTCAGCATGCCGCCGCGGCCGAGGCTCGAGCCCGCACCGCCCGCCATCGCCTCGAGCTCGGGCGCGCCGGCGTCGGCTTGCTGGACGAGTGTCGCGGTCGGGTCCTTGCGCGGATCTGCGGTGAAGAGGCCTTGCTGGTCCGTCAGAATGATCAGCGCGTCGCCCTCGATCAGATTGGCAACCAGCGCGCCGAGCGTGTCGTTGTCGCCGAACTTGATTTCGTCGGTGACGACCGTGTCGTTCTCGTTGATGATCGGTACAACTCCGAGCCCCAGCAGCGTGAGCAGCGTGGAGCGAGCGTTCAGATAGCGCTCGCGGTCAGCAAGGTCAGCGTGTGTAAGCAGGATCTGCGCAGTCTGGATGGAATGTTCGGCGAAGCGGCTTTCGTACACTTGCGCGAGCCCCATCTGACCGACCGCCGCGGCCGCCTGCAGCTCATCGATTTCACGCGGTCGCTTCGTCCAGCCGAGCCGCTGCATGCCCTCGGCGATCGCGCCCGAGCTGACCAGCACGACTTCCTTGCCTTGCGCGCGCAGTGCGGCAATTTGCGCGGCCCAGCGGCCGATCGCCGCATGATCGAGGCCGCGCCCGTCGTTCGTGACGAGACTCGAACCGACTTTGACGACCAATCGCCGTGAATCTGCGATGACGGAACGCATTGTGCGCTGTCTCCCAAGATGACGCGTGATGCATACCGGCACCCGCCGCTGGCGCCGACGCTCGAGTTGTTATTCCTGCGGATCGGTGCCGGCTTCGCGGGTCGCGGCCGGTACTTGCGTACCGTCGCGGAAACGCACGTCGGAGGCCAGGTCTTCAGCTTCGGCCGCGCGTTGCGCGTCGGAGTGCTCGGCGAGGTAGTCGAACACCGCGTAGCAAAGATTTTCACAGCCCTGGCCAGTCAGCGCCGAGATCTCGAACACCGGGCCGTCCCAGCCGAAGCCTTCGAGGAACGCCGCCACGCGCGCTTCGCGATCGTCCTCAGGCACCATGTCCAGCTTGTTCAGCACAAGCCAGCGCGGTTTCTGATAAAGCTCTTCGTCGTACTTGCGCAGTTCGTTGACGATCGCCTTCGCTTCCGCGACCGGATCGATCGATTCATCGAACGGTGCGATGTCGACGATGTGCAGCAGCAGCCCGGTGCGCTGCAGGTGACGCAGGAATTGATGGCCTAGGCCGGCGCCTTCCGCCGCGCCTTCGATCAGCCCCGGAATGTCGGCGATCACGAAGCTGCGGCTCGGCCCGACGCGCACGACGCCGAGGTTCGGCGCGAGCGTGGTGAACGGGTAATCGGCGATTTTCGGCTTCGCGTTCGACACCGACGAGATAAACGTCGACTTGCCTGCATTCGGCATGCCGAGCAGACCGACGTCGGCCAGCACTTTCAGTTCGAGGCGGACCATGCGGCGCTCGCCCGGCTTGCCGTCGGTCTTCTGACGCGGCGCGCGGTTCGTGCTGGACTTGAAATGGAGGTTGCCGAGGCCGCCGGCTCCCCCTTGCGCGATTTGCACGCTCTGGTTGTGCTCGGTCAGATCGGCGATCAGCTCGCCGGTTTCCATGTCCGTGATGGTGGTGCCGACCGGCATGCGCAGCGTGATGTCATCACCGCCCTTGCCGTAGCAATCCGAGCCGCGGCCGTTTTCGCCGTTGCGCGCCAGATGTTTTTTCGCGTAGCGGTAATCGATCAGCGTGTTGATGTTGCGGTCAGCCACCGCGATCACGCTGCCGCCCCGGCCGCCGTCACCGCCATCGGGGCCACCGAACGGGACGAACTTCTCGCGGCGCATCGACGCGCTGCCATCCCCTCCGTCGCCGGCGATGACTTCAATCCTCGCTTCGTCAATGAACTTCATGTGTTACTCCGTCCCGTGGTGTACTGCCCGATTCGATGCAGGGGTTGACACTGATTGGATGCTGCCATTTTCCGCGCGCGCCGTGCGTTGATCAATCGACCGAACGGCATAGTCCGCCGATGAGGAGCGGTCGGCTGCGCGGCTTCGGCGCCCAGCTAAAGAGACGCCGCAATAAAAAAAGCCCCGCGAACTTCGCGAGGCCTTTTTCCGGTCCTGAAGCCCGTGCCTGATTAAACTCAGGCTGCAGGGACGACAGAAACGGTGTGCTTCTTCGCCGCGCCCTTGGTCGAGAACTGGACGTGGCCGTCCTTCAGCGCGAACAGGGTGTGATCCTTGCCCATGCCGACGTTCTCGCCAGCGTGCATGCGCGTACCGCGCTGGCGCACGATGATGCCACCAGCGTTGATAGCCTGGCCGCCGTAAACCTTAACGCCGAGGCGCTTCGATTCGGAGTCGCGGCCGTTCCGGGACGATCCGCCTGCCTTTTTGTGTGCCATTTGATTTGCTCCTTAACCGGTGCGCTTACGCGTTGATCGCGTCGATGCGCAGTTCGGTATAGTTCTGGCGGTGGCCGCCATGCTTCTGGTAGTGCTTCCGGCGACGCATCTTGAAGATCGTCACTTTGGCGTGACGACCTTGCGACACGACGGTAGCCTTGACGGAAGCCCCACTGACCAGCGGCGTACCGAACTTAATCGATTCGCCTTCGCCCACTGCGAGAACCTGGTCGAGCGTGATTTCAGCGTCAATGTCTGCCGGTATCTGTTCTACTTTAAGTTTTTCGCCGACGGCAACCTTGTACTGCTTGCCACCGGTTTTTATGACCGCGTACATTGAAAACCTCACTCTGTATTCATTTTTCCCACGCACCGCGCGCGGAAACTGTCGATTATACATAGAGTTAGCTGCTCGGTCAAAACCTGCTTACCAAACCGTCTACCGTCCGGCTTCGCCCTCCCTCGCAGGCGCTCGCAGATGGCAAACCTGCGACGCGCGGCGCCCCGCAGACGGCCTTGGCAGGCGCCCCGCGCGCCATGCGGAACGCATCCACGCCGCAGCCGACGACCCGGAAGCGCCCCGATCGCCTTATAATTCGCGGCACTACCCAATTCAGCCATCATGTCGTCGACTGCCACCACCTCCCCCAACGTCGCCAGCCTGCTTGCTCCGATCGCCGAAGACATGCAGCAGGTCAATCGCGTCATCCGGCAACGTCTTGCGTCGGACGTGATGCTGATAAATCAGATTTCCGAGTACATCATCAGCGCCGGCGGCAAGCGGCTGCGGCCCGCGCTGCTGTTGCTGGTGGCGGGCGCGCTGGGCGATACGACGGGGCACCGGCACGAGCTGGCAGCGGTCGTCGAATTCATCCACACGGCCACGCTGCTGCATGACGACGTGGTCGACGAATCCGACCTGAGGCGCGGCCGCCAGACCGCCAATGCGCTGTTCGGCAACGCGGCGAGCGTGCTGGTCGGTGACTTTCTTTACTCACGGTCGTTCCAGATGATGGTCGGCGTGGGCAAGATGCGCGTGATGGAAATTCTGTCGGAGGCGACCAACATCATCTCTGAAGGCGAGGTGCTGCAGTTGTTGAACATGCACGATGCCGACGTCGACGAAGCCCGTTACATGCAGGTGATCCGCTACAAGACCGCAAAGTTGTTCGAGGCAGCCGCCCAGCTCGGCGCGGTGCTGGCCGGTACGGACGCGAAAACCGAAGCTGCCGCCGCCGAGTACGGCCGTCGCATCGGCACCGCGTTCCAGATCATGGACGACTGGCTCGACTACACGGGGACGGCCGAGTCGATGGGCAAGAACGCCGGCGACGATCTGCGCGAAGGCAAACCGACGCTTCCGCTCATCTATCTGATCGAACGCGGCACGCCCGAGCAGTCGGCGCTCGCGCGCGAAGCCATCGAACAAGGTGGCACCGACCGTTTCGATACCATTTTCGACGCGATCACACGCTCGGGTGCGCTGGACCACACGCTCGAGTGCGCGAAACAGGAGGCGCAGGCAGCAGCGGCAGCAATTTCGTCATTTCCCGATTCCATTTTCAAAGAGAGCCTGCTAGAATTGTGCTCTTACTCAACGGCAAGACAGTCTTGAACAAGACTGAAATGCCGAATTAGTGTGAATCGAGTCAGCAGTACTAAATCGGGGTGTAGCTTAGCCTGGTAGAGCGCTACGTTCGGGACGTAGAGGCCGGAGGTTCGAATCCTCTCACCCCGACCAGATTCTCCTTGTTAGCTCAAGGTTCAAAACCGCCGCAGCGTTGCTGGGCGGTTTTTTGTTTTGCGCGGCGCTTTTTTCGTTGCTCTCGTGCTGCCCTTCGCCGCTTTCTTTCCTCCGGCTCGTCAGGCCCAGCGCGTACTTTGCCACGTTGTCGTCCTAGCGGCGTCAGCCGTCGTCCACACCGGAGCGCGCGGCCCCCTCTGCTATATTCTCTCCATCCTTTCCCTTATTTTTCACGACGCGTGGAACAACTTCCCTTATGGGCGCAGATCGGCGCCGTCCTTCTGCTGCTTGTCTGCTCCGCCTTCTTTTCCATTTCCGAGACAGCGATGATGGCGCTCAATCGTCATCGCCTCAAACATCTCGCCAGCAAGAACACGCTCGGCGCAAAGACGACTCAGGGCCTGCTCGCAAAAACCGATCAGCTGCTCAGCGTGATCCTCATCGGCAACAACCTGTTCAATACGATCATTCCGGTACTGACGACATCGCTCGCGCTGCATACGTTCGGCCGCAATAGCCTCGTGCTGTCGATCGCGACCGGTATCGTCGCGTTCCTCATTATCGTGTTCGCGGAGATCACGCCGAAGATCGTCGGCGCGACGTTTCCCGAGAAAATCGCGCTGCCCGCGAGCCTGCTGATCGCGCCGTTGATGCGCGTCGCGAGACCACTGATCTGGTTTGTCAACCTGTTCGCGACCGGCATCCTGCGCGTGCTGCACATCAACACGAAGGGCGCGCGCGACCAGCGGCTGTCCACCGAAGAACTGCGCACCATCGTGCTCGAGTCGGGAAGCTTCATGCCCACCAAGCACCGCAGCATCCTGCTGAACCTGTTCGACCTCGAAAACATCTCCGTCGATGACGTGATGATCCCGCGCCGCCGTATCGAGGCGCTCGACTTCGATGCGCCGTTCGAACAGATCCTGCATCAACTGGAGACCTGCTATCACAACAAGCTGATCGTCTACCAGGGCGACATCGACCGCGTGCTCGGTGTGCTGCACGTGCGCAAGACGCTGTCAGCGCTGCACAACCAGGAGCTCGAGCGCGATACCTTGCGCGAGCTGCTCGCCGAGCCGTACTTCGTGCCAAGCGGCACGCCGGTGTTCCAGCAGCTGCAGTACTTTCAGGAGAGCCGGCAACGCATCGCGCTCGTCGTCAACGAATACGGCGAACTGCAAGGCCTCGTCACACCGGAAGACATCATCGAGGAACTGATCGGCGAATTCACCACGTCGATTCCGCGCAGCGCCAGCTCACGCGGTGGCTGGAACGAGGCGGGCGAATGCATCGTCGCGGGAAGCATGCCGTTGCGCGAGCTGAACCGCTGGCTGCAACTCGGGCTGCCCACCGATGGTCCCAAAACGCTGAACGGCCTGATTCTCGAGATCCTCGAAGACATCCCCGACGGCGACGTCTGCGTGCACATCGGAGACACCAAGCTCGAAGTGATGCGCAGCGACGATCAGGCGATCCGCACCGTCAAGATTTTTAAACCGCCGTCGCGCACGAAGGCCGGTAAAGCAAGGTCAGGCTGAACTTCGCGCCGCCGCACGCTGATTTACGGTCAGCATCGCACAGGCTCGCGAAACGCGCCATTAGCCGAATGGCCGAATGGCATTCGGACGCCCGCAACCGGAAGATGAAGCCGTCATGTTCTAAAGGCGGTTCATCACCGGTCTCTCATGCAAACACCCTTTGCCACCGCCGCGGCATTGCCGCGCCCACTCGCTGTCGACGGCGAATCCAGCGCAACGAGTCTGAACGATCCCGACAACGCCCCAGCCGTGCGTCTGTTGACCGACACGTTGCACGAAGCGACGCGGCGCAATGCGTCGGATATCCACATCGAGCCGGCCGAGCATGGCTGGCGTGTGCGCCTGCGTATCGACGGCGTGCTGCATGAAATCCCGCGGCCGCCCGCCCATCTGCGCGACGCGTTCGTCACGCGTGTGAAAGTGCTCGCGCGCATGGACATCGCCGAGCGACGCGTGCCGCAGGACGGCCGGCTACGCCTAGCGACGTCGCCAGGGCGGCTCGAGGATTACCGCGTCAATTCGCTGCCGACACTGTTCGGCGAAAAGCTCGTGCTACGACGGCTCGACGCGTTGCCCGCCGATCTTTCGCTCGATTCGCTCGGCCTCGATCCGCGGCAGCGCGAAGCCGTCGACGGCGCGATCCGCGCGCCGCACGGTCTGATGCTCGTCACCGGACCGACGGGCAGCGGCAAGACACTATCGCTGTACTGCTTCCTGAACCTGCTGAACGGCGAGGCACGCAACCTCTGCTCGGTGGAAGACCCAGCCGAGATCCAGCTGGCCGGCATCAACCAGGTCAGCGTGCGCGAAAAAGCCGGACTGACTTTCGCGGTCGCGCTGCGGGCTTTTCTGCGTCAGGACCCGGACGTGATCATGGTCGGCGAAATCCGCGACAACGAAACCGCCGACGTTGCCGTGAAGGCCGCCCAAACCGGTCACCTCGTGCTGTCCACGCTGCATACGAACGACGCGCCCGCGGCCATCGCGCGGCTCATCGACATCGGTGTCGAGCCGTACAACCTTGCCGCCGCGCTGCGCATGGTGACCGCGCAGCGGCTGGTGCGGCGACTGTGCGTCGCATGCCGCGCGCCCGCGCCGCATTCGCCGGCGGCACTCCACGCTGCGGGCTTTAGCGAACATGAGCTCGACGGCTGGCAACCGTATGCGGCGACCGGCTGCGCGGTTTGTCATGGCATCGGCTATCGGGGGCGCGTCGGCATTCATCAGGTGATGCCCGTCTCCGACGCGATGCGTGAGCAGATCGTCGCAAGCGCGGGCGCGCACGAGCTGGCCCGCCTCGCCCAGATGGAACAGGTCGCGACGTTACGCGACGCGGCGCTTGCGCGCGTGCGCGACGGCACCACGAGTCTCGCCGAAGCGCTCGCCGCCACGGAGGTCGCATGAGTACCGCGCTGTCACCAACCCGGTCCGCCTCAGCCGACCTACGCTTCAGATGGCGCGGCGTCGACGCGGACGGCACGCGCCAAAGCGGCACGCTGATCGCGCCCGACGCGAGCGCCGCACGCACGATGCTCAAACGCGACAACCTCTTTATCGTCGAACTCGCAACGCAAGGGCCGGCGCCACGCCCGAAGACGAGCGCGGCCGCTGTCACGCTGTTCACGCGACAACTGTCCAGTCTGCTGCGTGCCGGTTTGCCGCTCGCGCCCGCGCTCGAACTACTCGCGCAGGCGTCGACGTCGGGTCAGCGGCAAGGCATGCCGCGCATCGTCGGCACTGTCGCGCGCGACATCACCGCCGGCCTGCGGTTTTCGGCGGCCTTGCAGCGGCACCCGGCGCAGTTCAATGCGCTGTATTGCCAGCTCGTCGAGGTGGGCGAAGCGGCGGGCGCGCTCGTCACCGTGCTCGCCCGCCTCGCCGACGATCGCGAACGCGCCGCTGCGCAGCGCGCGAAGGTGCGCGCGGCTCTCACCTATCCAGCCGCAATCCTGCTGCTCGCGCTCGCGATAACTGCCGCATTGCTGGTGTGGGTCGTGCCGACGTTCAAGCAGATCTTCGATGGCTTCGGCGCGAAGCTGCCCGCGCCGACGCAGTTCGTGCTGGCGCTCTCGGCGGCCGCCGCGCGCTGGAGTGTGCCGCTGTTCATACTGATGCTCGCAATGAGCTCGGCCATCACGCTCGTGCTGCGTCGTTCGGTAAGCGCGCGCATCCGCTTCGCGCGCCTGTCGCTCGACCTGCCGGTGGCCGGCCCGCTGCTGCGCACGCTGTGCGCGGCGCGCTGGAGTCGCGCGCTTGGCACCTTGCTGTCCGCCGGCACGCCGCTCGCCGACGCATTCGATTCGCTCACTCAGGCGACCGGCAATGCCTTCTTCGATCGCGCGACGGCAAGCATCGCCATCAGATTGCGGCGCGGCGAACGGCTCGCCGCGGCTATGTTCGCGGCCCGCTGCTTTCCTCCCGAAGTCGTGCAGCCCGTTGCGGTCGCGGAGGAATCCGGCGCGCTCGACAGCATGCTGCTCGATGTCGCGTCGCTTGCGGATCGCCAGGTCGACGACAGGATCGGCACGCTATCGAGCCTGTGTGAACCGCTCGTGATCGTCGTGCTCGGCACACTGGTCGGCGGCCTCGTCATCGCGATGTATCTTCCCATTATTCAACTCGGCAACGTGGTGTAGCATCGCAGCCGAATCCACTTCGTCACCATGCAGGCTCCTCTTCCACTCGTGTCACAAACTTCCTCCAGCCTGCTCGCGGGCTTACTGTCGGGCCGCTTTGCCAGCGATATCGGCCTCGCGCTCGCGAGCCTGCCCGCCGGCGCGCAGATCGCATTCGCGATCGTGATTGGCCTCGTGATTGGCAGCTTCCTGAACGTGGTCGTGCATCGATTGCCGATCATGCTTGAGCGTGCATGGCGCGCCGAAATCAGCGAGACCACCGACGAGCCGCCGCCCGACCACGGACTGCCCGCGCGCTACAACCTGTGGGTGCCGCGCAGCGCGTGCCCGCATTGCGGCCATGTGCTGAGCGCGTGGGAAAACTTGCCGGTGCTGAGCTACCTGCTGTTACGCGGCCGTTGTTCCGCGTGCGGCACGCATATCAGCGCACGCTATCCGCTGCTCGAAATCGCGAGCGCCGCTTTCGCGGCAGGCGCACTGATAGCGTTCGGCCCGACGCTGATGGCACTCGCCGCGTTCGGCCTGTGCGCGACGTTGCTCGCAATGAGCGCGATCGACGTCGACACGCATTTGCTGCCCGACTCCTTGACGCTGCCGCTGTTGTGGGGCGGCCTGATCGTCAATTTCAACGGCATGTTCACGAATCTGCATGATGCGGTGCTCGGCGCTATCTTCGGATATCTGGCGTTGTGGGCCGTGCATTGGGTGTTCAAGCTCGTGCGTGGTATCGAAGGCATGGGCTATGGCGACTTCAAGCTGCTCGCCGCGCTCGGCGCGTGGCTCGGCTGGCCTGCGCTGCCGCAGATCGTGCTGGTCGCCGCGGTGGCCGGTGCCGTGATCGGCCTCGCGGCGACGTGGCGCGGCCGAATGCGCTTCGAGGAGCCGCTGCCGTTCGGGCCGTTTCTCGCGGCGGGCGGTGTGTTGACGCTGTTTGCCGGCACGCCGCTTTATCTGGCTCTGGGGGGCTGAACCATGTTCGTTGTGGGACTCACTGGCGGCATCGGCAGCGGCAAATCGACGGTGGCCGATCTGTTCGCCGCGCTCGGCGTGCCGCTCGTCGACACGGACGTGATCGCGCATCGCATCACCGCGCCGCATGGCCTCGCAATGCCGCACATCGCCGCCGAATTCGGCGCGCAATTCGTCGCCGCCGACGGCTCCCTCGATCGCGCGCGCATGCGCACGCTCGTGTTCAGCGACGAGACCGCGCGCAAACGTCTCGAAGGCATCACGCATCCGCTGATTCGCGCGGAAACCGAGCGCGAAGAGCGCGAAGCGAAAGGACCGTATGTGATCGTCGTGGTGCCGCTGCTGGTCGAGTCCGGGACCTGGAAGAACCGCGTGAATCGCGTGCTCACCGTCGATTGCAGCGTCGACACGCAGATCGCGCGTGTGATGAGCCGCAACGGCTTCAGCCGTGAGCAGGTGCTCGCAATCATTGCGCGCCAGGCCACGCGCGAAGCGCGGCTCGCCGCCGCCGACGACGTGATCGTCAATGACAATGCGCCGCTCGAAGAACTCGAGGCGCAGGTGGACGCTCACCATCAAGCCTATCTGTCGCTGGCGAAGGGCGATGCCGAGTTGTAGCGCGCGCAGACGCGTCGTCACCGGCACATTGAACTTTGCGCGCACGCGGGAGCCGAAGCGCTCACAACACCGGGAACTCACAAAAAAGTTGCGAAAGCGCGCAGAAAAAGTGCGTGATTGCCTGGGTAGTCCCACGGCATTAGAATGTTTTGCATTCCTGTCACCGACCACGCCCGAGGCGAGCCCGCTTGATCCTTTACGAGTACCCCTTCAATGAGCGAATCCGGACGCTGTTGCGGCTCGAAGATCTGTTCGAGCGCTTCACGTTCTTTCTGACTCAGGAAGACGCGCGGGAACATCACGTCGCACTGACAACGCTGTTCGAAATCTCCGAAGTGGCGGGCCGCGCGGATCTGAAATCGGATCTGATGAAAGAGCTCGAGCGGCAGCGGCAAACGCTCGCGCCATTTCGCGGCAATCCGGGCATCGAGCAGAACGCGCTCGAAGCGGTGCTCGGCGAAATCGAGCAGACGCTTGCGGGGCTCACGCAGATGCAAGGCAAGACCGGCCAGCATCTTGCAGACAACGAGTGGCTCGCGAGCATTCGCAGCCGCGCAATCATCCCCGGTGGTACCTGCAAATTCGACCTGCCCTCGTACTACGCGTGGCAACAGTTGCATCCCGATCAGCGTCGCCAGGACATCGCCAAGTGGGTGACACCGCTTTTGCCGCTGCGCGACGCGGCCACCATCGTGCTGCGGCTCGCGCGTGAGTCGGGCCAGGCGTCGAAGGTGATGGCGATGCAAGGCAGCTATCAGCAAATGCTGTCGGGCCGCTCGTATCAATTGATGCAGGTTCGCGTCGCTCCCGAATTGCGCGTGATTCCCGAAGCGAGCGCCAACAAGTACATGCTGTGGGTGCGCTTTACGGTGCAGGACGGCGATCTGCGGCCGCGCGCGGTCGACGTCGACGTGCCGTTCCAACTCACGCTCTGCAGCCTGTAATCGCCTGTCAATCACCGCCGCATTGAGCAGCGCACACCGGATTTGACCGAACGCGCCTTTGAACCGGCGCGAAATAGCCCTATATTCGTTACTTGTTCCGTTTGCGATTGACCGTCCGACCGTATGCCTACCGTCGTCAAATGTCCTACCTGCGGTAAAGATGTCCGCTGGACCTCCGAGAGCCGCTTCCGTCCGTTCTGCTCCGAGCGCTGCAAACAGATCGATCTGGGCGCATGGGCCGCTGAAAAATACAGGATTGGCGGCAACGAACAGGAAGGATCTTCGTCCGAAGAGGAAACGCCGCGCGGCGACTACAACCCGCACTGAGCGAGTCAGTAAAAAAGCCACGCGAACCGGCGCTGCCGATACAGCGCCCGCTACCGCGTGGCTTTTTCAGTCACTGCCTTCAATCAATCACTTCTTCTCAGCCGCGAGCCACTCCAGCACCGGGATCGTGGCCGGCAGCAACGGCGAGACATCCGCAGGCATGCTCTGCCAGACGAAGGCCTGGCCTTCACGCCCGTGCGGCTCGCCCGACCACTGCGTCACCTTGCAGAAGAAGAGGCGCACATAGGCGTGCGGATAATCGTGTTCGAGCGTATGCCACAGATGGCTCGCCTCGACCTCGATTCCCAGCTCCTCGTGCAGTTCGCGCGCGAGCGCGGTCTCGACCGATTCGCCCGCTTCGAGCTTGCCGCCCGGAAACTCCCAGTAACCCTCGTACGGCTTGCCCGTCGGACGCTGCGCGAGCAGATAGCGCCCATCCGGCTGCACCAGCACGCCGACCGCGACTTCGGTGACCGGACGGCCCGCGCCGTTGGCGCCGGCGCTATTGCCGGCGCTTTTGTTAGCGTCGCTCATGCCGGCGTCTTACGGCCGGACCAGTCGCGCGCGAACTGCCATGCGACCCGTCCCGAACGCGAGCCACGTTCGAGCGCCCACACGAGCGCATCGCCGCGCGCCGATTCGATCTCGGCGTCGTCGCAACCGAAATGACGCAGCCAGTGCGCGATGATCGTCAGGTAGTCGTCCTGCTTGAACGGATAGAAGCTGACCCACAGCCCGAAACGCTCGGACAGCGAAATCTTCTCTTCGACCAGTTCACCCGGATGAATCTCGCCGTCCGAGGTGTGCTTGTACGTCTCGTTGTCGCTCATGTACTCGGGCAGCAGATGGCGGCGGTTCGACGTCGCATAGATCAGTACGTTGTCGGACTGCGCGGCCACCGAGCCGTCGAGCGCGACCTTCAGCGCCTTGTAGCCCGACTCGCCTTCTTCGAACGACAGGTCGTCGCAGAATACGACGAAGCGCTCCGGCCGCTTCGCGATCAAATCGACGATGTCGCCGAGGTCGTGCAGATCGTCCTTGTCCACTTCGATCAGGCGCAGACCGTCTTTCGCATACGCGTTCAGGCACGCCTTGATCAGCGACGACTTGCCGGTACCGCGCGCGCCCGTCAGCAGCACGTTGTTGGCCGGCTGACCGCGCACGAACTGGCGCGTGTTCTGTTCGATCAACCCCTTCTGGCGATCGATGTTCTGCAGGTCGTCGAGCGTGATCGGCGAAATGGCATGCACCGGCTGCAAGTAGCCGCGACCCTGGCGCTTGCGCCAGCGGAAAGCGACCGCGGCCGACCAGTCGATGTCCGGCGCGGCGGGCGGAAGCATCGCTTCCAGGCGGCCGAGCACGGCTTCGGCCCGGTTCAGAAACTGTTCGAGTTTGTCCATGGTGAGTAGGCGGCCCGCGGCCGCGCTTTGAAGCTGATTACGAGCGGTAGTCGGCGTTGATGCTCACGTAGTCGTGCGACAGATCGCAGGTCCAGATCGTGGCTTGCGCATTGCCGCGGCCGAGCACGACGCGAATGCCGATCTCGCTTTTTTTCATCACGCGCTGGGCGTCTTCTTCGCGGTAGGCCCGGTTGCGGCCGCCGGCAGTCGCGACCAGCACGTCGTCCAGATACAGATCGATCTTGCCGACGTCGAGATCGTCAACGCCGGCATAGCCGATGGCCGCGAGAATACGGCCGAGGTTCGGGTCCGATGCATAGAAGGCCGTCTTGACGAGCGGCGAGTGGCCGATCGCGTAGGCGATCTGGCGGCATTCGCCGACGCTCGAGCCGCCTTCGACATGCACGGTCATGAATTTGGTCGCGCCCTCGCCGTCGCGCACGATCAGTTGCGCGAGGTTCTGCGCAACCTCGGTCACCGCGTCGCGCAGCGCTGCATAAACGGGCGAATCGGTGGACGTGATCGCGGGCAGGCTCGATTTGCCCGACGCGATCAGGATGAACGAATCGTTGGTCGACGTATCGCCATCGATCGTGATGCAGTTGAACGAGCGATCCGCGACGTGCTTCACGAGTTCGTCGAGGACCGGCTGCGCGACGGCTGCGTCGAACGCGAGGAAGCCGAGCATGGTCGCCATGTTCGGCTTGATCATGCCGGCGCCCTTGCTGATGCCGGTCAGCGTGACCGTGTGACCGTCGATCGTGACCTGACGCGAGCTCGCCTTCGGCAGCGTGTCGGTCGTCATGATCGACTGCGCCGCGCCGTACCAGTTCGCTTCCTTGCGGTTCGCGAGCGCGGCCGGCAAGCCCGCCTTCAGACGATCGACCGGCAGCGGTTCGAGAATCACGCCCGTCGAGAACGGCAGCACCTGCTCGGGCGCGATGTCGGCGAGACGCGCGAGTTCCGCGCAGGTTTCGCGCGTCGCCGCGAGGCCCGGCTCACCGGTACCCGCGTTCGCGTTGCCGGTGTTGATCACCAGCGCGCGAATCGGCTTGCCACCCGTGCGCACGCGCTGCAGGTTCTCGCGGCAGACCGTGACGGGCGCCGCGCAGAAGCGGTTCTGCGTGAACACGCCGCCTACCGTCGCGCCTTCGTCGACGGAAATGACGAGCACGTCCTTGCGGTTCGGTTTGCGGATATTCGCTTCCGCCCAGCCTAGCGTGACGCCGGCGACGGGTTGGAGTTGAGCGGGATCGATCGAGGGAAAGTTGACAGCCATGGTCGCGACCTGTCGAAGAAAATGCCGGCGGACGCCGGCATCGGGGAAACGGAACTGATGACCCGGGTGGGTTGCCGGGTCACCCGCGAAATCAAAACGGCCAAACGGCGCTTAAAAACGACACGGCGCGCCCGGAAGCGCGCCGCATCGCCATCAGGCGATCTTGCCGTGGCACTGCTTGTACTTCTTGCCGCTGCCGCACGGGCACGGGTCGTTGCGGCCGACCTTCGGCACGTTGTCGGTATTCATGTGCACGGCCGCCTGCGGCGCTGCGCCGTGGCCGTGGCTCATCGCGTCGCCGATCATCGCGGCGGCGGCCGCTTCGGCCGCGACCGGCGCGGCGGCGCCGGCTTCCGCGAACTCGGCATGACGGAACTCGACGTTCTCCAGATGACCGCCCTGCTCTTCCATCTGCTCCGCGGCCGCTTCGAGCTGCTCCGGCGACTGGATCTGCACGTTCATCACGATGCGCGTGACTTCGAGCTTCACGGCGTCGAGCATCGCGGCGAAAAGTTCGAACGCCTCGCGCTTGTATTCCTGCTTCGGGTTCTTCTGCGCATAGCCGCGCAGATGGATGCCCTGACGCAGATGATCGAGCGCGGCCAGATGCTCGCGCCACGCGCGGTCGAGCGTCTGCAGCATGATCGAGCGCTCGAACGCGCTGAACGATTCGCGGCCGACCAGCTGGACCTTCGCCTCGTACCCTTCGTCCGCGGCGGCCTCGACCGCTTCGAGAATCTCTTCCGCGCTGATCGAGTTCGACTCGTTGATCATTTCCTGAATCGCGAGGTCGAGCTGCCATTCGTTGCGCAGCACTTCCTCGAGCTCGGGCACGTCCCACTGCTCTTCGATGCTGCCCACCGGCACGAACTGATGCACGATGTCGCCGACCACGCCGTGACGCATCGCGCTGATGGTCTCGGTGATGTCGTTCGCTTCGAGCAGTTCGTTGCGCTGCTGGTAGATCACCTTGCGCTGGTCGTTCGATACGTCGTCGTATTCGAGCAATTGCTTACGAATATCGAAGTTGCGCGCCTCGACCTTGCGTTGCGCCGATTCAATCGAGCGCGACACGATGCCCGCTTCGATCGCCTCGCCTTCCGGCATCTTCAGGCGGTCCATGATCGCGCGCACGCGGTCGCCCGCGAAAATGCGCAGCAGCGGATCTTCCAGCGACAGATAGAAGCGCGACGAACCCGGGTCGCCCTGACGGCCCGCACGGCCGCGCAGCTGGTTGTCGATCCGGCGCGACTCGTGACGTTCGGTGCCGATGATGTGCAGACCGCCCGCAGCCTTCACCTGATCGTGCAGCGTCTGCCATTCGTCGTGCAGCTTCTGGATGCGGCGCTGCTTTTCGTCGGCGGCGAGCGTTTCGTCCTGCTCGATGAACGACGCCTGCTTCTCCGCGTTGCCGCCGAGCACGATGTCCGTACCACGGCCGGCCATGTTGGTCGCGATCGTGATGCGCTGCGGACGGCCCGCTTCGGCGACGATCTCCGCTTCGCGCGCGTGCTGCTTCGCGTTCAGCACTTCGTGCGGCAAGCTGACCTGCTTCAGCAGATGCGACAGCAGCTCCGAGTTCTCGATCGATGTCGTGCCGACCAGCACCGGCTGACCTCGTTCGAAGCACTCGCGAATGTCGCGGATCACCGCGTCGTAGCGTTCCTTCGCGGTCTTGTAGATCTGATCCTGCTTGTCGATCCGCTTCGGCGGACGGTTGGTCGGGATCACGACCGTTTCGAGACCGTAGATCTCATTGAATTCGTACGCTTCGGTGTCGGCCGTGCCGGTCATGCCGGCCAGCTTCGCGTACATGCGGAAGTAGTTCTGGAACGTGATCGATGCGAGCGTCTGGTTCTCGCTCTGGATCTTCACGTGTTCCTTCGCCTCGACCGCCTGGTGCAGACCGTCAGACCAACGGCGGCCGGCCATCAGACGGCCGGTAAATTCGTCGACGATGATCACTTCGCCGTTCTGCACGACGTAGTGCTGATCCTTGAAGAACAGCGTGTGCGCGCGCAACGCCGCGTACACGTGGTGCATCAGCGTGATGTTCTGCGGCGCGTACAGGCTTTCGCCGTCGCCGATCAGGCCCCACTCGGAGAGCAGGCGCTCGGCCTTTTCGTGGCCCGACTCGGTCAGGAAGACCTGACGGCCTTTTTCGTCCAGCGTGTAGTCGCCCGGCTTCTCGACGCCGGTGCCGTCCGCCTTCTCTTCACCGATCTGGCGCTCGAGCAGCGGCGGCAGCGCGTTCATGCGCACGTAGAGTTCGGTGTGATCTTCGGCCTGGCCGGAGATGATCAGCGGCGTACGCGCTTCGTCGATCAGGATCGAGTCCACCTCGTCGACGACCGCGAAGTTCAGGCTACGCTGCACGCGCGCGTCGGTCTCGTAGACCATGTTGTCGCGCAGGTAGTCGAAGCCGAATTCGTTGTTGGTGCCGTAGGTGATGTCGGCGGCGTAGGCTTGCTGCTTCGCCGTGTGCTCCATCTGCGACAGGTTGATACCGACCGACAGACCGAGGAAGTTGTAGAGACGCGCCATCCATTCGGCGTCGCGCTGCGCGAGGTAGTCGTTGACCGTGACCACGTGGACGCCGCGTCCCGACAGCGCGTTCAGGTAGACCGGCAGCGTCGCGACGAGCGTCTTGCCCTCGCCGGTGCGCATTTCGCTGATCTTGCCGTAGTGCAGCGCCATACCGCCGATCAGCTGCACGTCGAAGTGGCGCATCTTCAGCACCCGCTTGCTGGCCTCGCGGCAGACCGCGAACGCTTCCGGCAGGATCTTGTCGAGCGATTCGCCGCTCGCGACGCGCTGGCGGAATTCACCCGTTTTGGCGCGCAGTTGGTCATCCGTCAATTGCTCGATCTGCGGCTCGAGCGCATTGATCGCCGCGACGGTCTTTTGATATTGCTTGACTAGCCGCTGATTACGGCTGCCAAAAATCTTCTGTAGAAAACCGGTGGTCATCGGATCGGTGTCTGCGTCGCGGCTTCGGCTGGCTCGCGGTATGCACTATGCGCATACCGCGCCTGGGTCGGAAAGTCCTCGGCGGCTTAGTCCAAGAGTGAATTCGAATCGGGCATTTTAGCACGCGCCTCCGGCCGCGCTCGTGTCGCAGGCGTGACGGCGCCGGCCTCCGCCAGCCCCGCCCGGCAACCTCCGGCGCGGCGCGGACCGACTTCGCAAGCTGCCCGCGCGGTACAATCGCGGCGTGAGCGCGCATGGGGCGAGTTCACGTCGTCAATCCCAAACATGAGCCGTTTTTCGACCTTTTCAAGATCGCCGAAGCAGTTCGATCGGCGCCGTCCGCAACCGCTTGCCGAGGTACTCGGCCGCACGGACGCGTTCGCTGCGCTGCGCGCAGGCGTCGAGCAGATCGCCGCGCTCGAGAAGGATCTGCGCGAGTTGCTGCCCGATTATCTGGCGACGAGCGTCGAACCTGGCTTCATCAAGGAGGGCGTGCTGGCCCTGTTCGCCGCGCACAACGCGCTCGCGGCGCGTCTGCGGCATCTGGAGCCGCGGCTGCTGGCGGATTTGCAGCAGCGCGGCTGGCCCGTGCAGGCGCTGAAGATTCGCGTGCGGCCGCAGCCGCTGAAAGAACCGCCGCCCGTAAAACAGGCGCGCATGACGCCGGCGGGCGCCGCCGCGCTGCAGGCGTTGAGCGAATCGCTTGAGCCTTCGCCGTTGCAGGAGGCGCTCGCGCGCATGGCCGCGCGGCATCGGCGCAATCGCTGAACGCTCGACGAAAAAAACGGCCCCGAGGGGCCGTTTTTCATTTGCTTGCCTGTTACGCTGGCTTTATGCGAACGCAGTCTGCGTCTCGTACGCGAAGCCGCGCGGGGCCTTCTGCGTGTCGTCGAAAGTGACGATTTCGTACGAGTCTTCGTGCGCGAGCAGTTCACGCAGCAACGCGTTGTTCAGACCGTGGCCCGACTTGTACGCGGTGTACGACGCGAGCAGCGGGTGGCCGACCACGTACAGGTCGCCGATGGCGTCGAGCATTTTGTGCTTGACGAACTCGTCGTCGTAACGCAAGCCGTCGTTGTTCAGGATGCGGTACTCGTCGAGCACGATCGCGTTGTCCATGCTGCCGCCGCGCGCGAGGCCAAGCTCACGCATCATTTCCACTTCATGCGCGAAGCCGAACGTGCGGGCACGCGCGATTTCGCGCACGTACGACGTGTTGGCGAAATCCACTTCCAACGCCTGACCGGTTTTGTCCACGGCCGGGTGACGGAAGTCGATCGTGAATTTGAGCTTGAAACCGAAGTACGGATCGAGGCGCGCGAACTTGTCGCCGTCACGGATTTCAACCGGCTTCGTGACCTTGATGAATTTCTTCGGCGCGTTCTGCTCTTCGATACCCGCCGACTGGATCAGGAACACGAACGAACCCGCGCTGCCGTCCATGATCGGGATTTCCTCGGCGGTGACGTCGACGTAAAGGTTGTCGATGCCAAGACCGGCGCAGGCGGACATCAGATGCTCGATGGTCGACACGCGCGCGCCGTCTTTCTGCAACACGGAAGCCAGACGCGTATCGCCAATCGCCATCGCCGACGCAGGAATGTCCACCGGCGTGGGCAAATCCACGCGCGAAAACACGATGCCAGTGCCCGGCGCCGCCGGCCGGAGCGTCAGATTGACTTTACGGCCGGAGTGCAGCCCGATGCCGACAGTCTTGACGATCGATTTGATTGTGCGCTGCTTCAACATGGTGGTCTTCTATTCGATTGAAAATCCTAATCAGGATTTTTTATTCCATAGCGCGAATTATACTCCAATCCCCAGACCAGCGTCTTTGCGGGGAACGTGACAATCTGTTTCGCTGCATTACCCGCCGGGCTCAGCGACGGAAAGCGTGACGGGCCGATGCCCCGGAACGGAGGCGTTTCCGGTCATCGGCCCGCGTAACGGCCTGTCACAAAAGCGTCGTAATCACCGTTGCCGTAACGCCACGCGGCATACGCGCGCGGGGTCGCGACGATGGTGCGACGTCAGCAACTAGCTCAAGGTGGCGAGAATACTCGCTGCATCGCTGACTTCGAATTTGCCGGCAGCCTCGACGTTCAGCGTCTTGACCACGCCGTCGTCGATCACCATCGCGTAGCGCAGGGAACGGATCCCCATGCCGCGCGCCGACAGATCCTGCTCCAGACCAAGCGCCCGTGTAAAAGCCGCACTACCGTCCGCCATCATGCGCACCTTGCCCGAGGTGTGCTGATCGCGTCCCCACGCGCCCATGACGAACGCGTCGTTGACGGACACGCACCAGATTTCGTCGATGCCGGCAGCGCGCAACTGCTCGGCATGCTCGACATAGCCCGGTACATGTTTGGCCGAACAGGTCGGCGTGAACGCGCCGGGCAATCCGAAGATCACCACGCGCTTGCCCGCTGTCTGCTCGTGCACGTCGAAACTGTTCGGTCCGATCGTGCAGCCCGCCCGGTCGTCTTCGACGTACTCGAAGAGCGTCGCGTCGGGCAGCTTTTCACCTTCCTTGATCATGCTCAGTCCTTTGCATCGATGCGAAGCACGCTCGCACGTCCTCGTGTCGCAGTGAATTTCGGTCCGGCCCATTCAACTATAAGCCAACGCCGTTCGGCGGCAGTCACTTCGTCCGCTTCGCGAATCCGCAGAGGACAGTTGCCCCTGCCGCGAATCAGACGATAAGCGACCTGCTTGCCGTTCACCCGCCACGCTCGTGCGTTCGTCCGCCAGCGCTGCGTCCTGCGACCTTACTCGCAACGCGGCAACGAAGCCTGCCCGTGCGCTCAGTCCGCCTGCTTGCGCAGGAATGCCGGAATGTCGTACGTATCGACGCCCTTTTCCTGCAGCGCCTGCACGTGCGAGGCCGCCGTGTCGCGCGACGTGCGCCACACTGCCGGCGTATCGAGCGCGCCGTAGTCGGCCGTGCTGGCGTGGCCTGCCGCCGGTGCGTACGCCGCATGCGCCATCGCGCCGATCGGCTGGTTGTCGGTGCCGGTGCGCAGCAGCGTCATCGGTGCAGATTGCTGCTTCTTCGCCGCGCGGCCGAGTCCCGTCGCGACGACCGTCACGCGCAGCGCGTCGCCCATCGCGTCGTCGTACACGGCGCCGAAGATCACCGTGGCATCTTCCGCGGCATAGCTCTTGATCGTGTTCATCACTTCGCGCGTTTCCGACAGACGCAGCGACCGGCTCGACGTGATGTTGACCAGCACGCCACGCGCGCCCGACAGATCGACGCCTTCCAGCAGCGGGCTCGCGACGGCCTGTTCGGCCGCGAGGCGCGCGCGATCGACGCCGGCAACGGTCGCCGTGCCCATCATCGCCTTGCCCTGTTCGCCCATCACGGTCTTCACGTCTTCGAAGTCGACGTTGACGAGACCGTCGACGTTGATGATTTCCGCAATGCCCGCGACCGCATTGTTCAGAACGTCGTCAGCGCACTGGAAGCACTTGTCCATCTCGGCGTCGTCGCCCATCACCTCGAACAGCTTGTCGTTCAGCACGACGATCAGCGAGTCGACGTGATCCTCCAGTTGCTGCGAACCGGCTTCCGCCACGCGCATACGCTTGCCGCCTTCGAATTCGAACGGCTTGCTGACGACGCCAACGGTCAGAATACCCATTTCCTTTGCGATCTGCGCGACGACCGGTGCCGCGCCCGTGCCGGTGCCACCACCCATACCGGCGGTGATGAACACCATGTGCGCGCCGCGCAGTGCGTCGGCGATACGCTCGCGTGCTTCCTCAGCGGCGGCGTGGCCCATTTCCGGCTTGGCGCCCGCGCCCAGACCCGTGTTGCCGAGCTGGATCACCGCGGTGGCGCGCGAACGCGACAGCGCCTGCGCGTCCGTGTTCATCACGATGAAGTCGACGCCTTGCACGCCTTTGTTGATCATGTGCTGAACGGCATTGCCGCCAGCGCCACCGACTCCGACGACCTTGATGATGGTGCCGCTCGTTTCGGTTTCCAGCATCTGGAATTCCATGTTGCCTCCGTCAAGATAAAAAGTTACCGCCACTCGGCGTTATCCGGCAGGAGATCGGGCAACCCCCTGTCGCGCGCCGGCCGCCGGCACCAGCGCGAATTTCTCGAAACCCGTGATCAGAAGTTGCCGAGGAACCAGTCCTTCATGCGCGAGAACACCTGTCCCATCGACCCCGACTGCACCGCAACCTTGCGCCCGCGCATACGCTGCGAGCGTCCTTCGACGAGCAGGCCCATCGCCGTCGAATAGCGCGGATTGCGCACGACGTCGGCGAGACCGCCCGCATACTCCGGTACGCCGATGCGCACCGGCTTCAGGAAAATGTCCTCACCAAGCTCGACCATGCCGATCATCATCGACGCGCCGCCCGTCAGCACGACGCCCGAGCTCAGCAGTTCCTCGTAACCCGACTCGCGCACCACCTGCTGCACGAGCGAAAACAGTTCTTCGACGCGCGGCTCGATCACGGCCGCCAATGCCTGGCGCGACAGCGTGCGCGGACCGCGCTCGCCGAGACCCGGCACTTCGATCATCTCGTCCGGATCGGCGAGTGCCTGCTTGGCGATGCCGTAGTCGACCTTGATGTCCTCGGCATCCGGCGTCGGCGTTCGCAGCGCCATCGCGATGTCGCTCGTGATCTGGTCGCCGGCAATCGGAATCACGGCCGTGTGGCGAATCGCGCCTTCGCTGAAGATCGCGATGTCGGTCGTGCCGCCGCCGATGTCGACCAGCACCACGCCCAGTTCCTTTTCGTCTTCCGTCAGCACCGCAAGCGACGACGCGAGCGGCTGCAGAATCAGGTCGTTCACTTCGAGGCCGCAGCGACGCACGCACTTGACGATGTTCTGCGCCGCGCTCACGGCACCGGTGACGATATGCACCTTCACTTCGAGGCGGATGCCGCTCATGCCGATCGGCTCGCGCACGTCTTCCTGACCGTCGATGATGAATTCCTGCGTGAGGATATGCAGCACCTGCTGGTCGGTCGGAATGTTGATCGCCTTCGCGGTTTCAATTACGCGCGCGACGTCGGCCTGCGTGACTTCCTTCTCCTTGATCGCGACCATGCCGCTCGAATTGAAGCTGCGGATATGGCTGCCGGCGATCCCGGTGAACACGTTCGTGATCTTGCAGTCGGCCATCAGTTCGGCTTCCTCGAGCGCGCGCTGGATCGACTGCACGGTGGCTTCGATATTCACCACCACGCCCTTCTTGAGCCCCTTCGATTCGCTCTGGCCGAGACCGATCACCTCGTAGTGACCCTCGCCCTTCAACTCGGCGACGATGGCCACTACCTTCGACGTTCCGATGTCGAGGGCGACCAGCAGATCTTTATAGTCTTTACTCATAGCGTGCTCAGTGCGTGTGATGTCCGTTTACTTCTTGCCCTTGTCGGGTTCGCTGATGAAGCGCATGCCAGTGGCACGAATCGCGAAACCGTTCGGATAGCGCAAGTCCGCATTCTCGATATCCTTTCCCCAACGTTGCGTCACCGCGCTCCATGCCGCGGTCAGGCGCTTGCTGCGATCGGCCAGCGTGTCCTGATTGCGTTCGCGGCCCAACTCCACCTGCGTGCCGTTCGACAGCTTCACCGTCCACGCGTAGCGCGCCGACAGCGTCACTTCCTCGGGCGTCGCGTGGATCGCCGCGAACCACTTCTGGAAGTCGTGATAACGCACGACGACTTCCTTCGCCGTACCGTCCGGGCCGTCGAACGCCGGCAGGTCTCCGTCGAGCTCGGCCTGGTTCGCGGTGAACAGCTCGCCGTCGACGCTCACCAGCTGATCGCTGCCCCACGTCCCAAGCGGCTTGTACTCCTCGAGCGTGACAGCCAGTGCATTCGGCCACACGCGCCGTACGCTCGCGTGACGCACCCACGGCATCTGCTCGAACGCCTGCCGCGCGGCGTCGAGATCGACCGTGAAGTAGTTGCCCTTCAGTCGCCCCACCACGCCGGCGCGTACCGTCGGCGAATTGATGTGCTCGGTATCGCCGTCGATCTGGATCTCGCGCAGCGCGAAATTCGGGCGCTGGATCAGCCAGTAACCGCCCGCCGCCAGCAGCACGAGCACCAGCAACGCGTGCAGCGCGTTGGTGGCGAGATTGAGCTGGCGAACGTTGTTCCACATGGTGTCGCTTGCGGTTGCCTTGGTTAATCCTGCAGCGTCAGCGCCAACACGCCGACCACCAGTTCCTGATAGCTGATGCCGACCGCGCGCGCCGCTTTCGGCGGCAGCGAGTGATCGGTCATGCCGGGCGCCGTGTTCACTTCGAGGAAGTACGGCTTGGCTTCGCCGTCGAGCATGAAGTCCGCGCGGCCCCAGTCGGTGCAGCCGAGCACATCGAACGCGCGGCGCGCGAGCACCTTCAGGCGCGCTTCCTCTTCAGCGCCGAGACCGCACGGAATCAGATACTGCGTGTCGTTGGCGACGTACTTCGCGTGGTAGTCGTAGAACTCGCCGGCCGGCACGATGCGGATCACCGGCAGGTCCAGATTGCCGGCGATGCACGCGGTGTATTCGCCGCCGCCTTCGATGCTCTTCTCGACCACGACGATACGGTCGTACTTCACGGCTTCGATCAACGCGGCCGGCAGCGCGTCCGCGCTCTTCACCTTGATCACGGCGACACTCGAACCTTCGCTCGCCGGCTTCACGAACAGCGGCAGACCGAGCTTCGCGACGATCTCCTTGGCGCGCGCTTCGTAGTCGTCACCGCGCAGCACCGCTTCGAACGGCGGAGTCGGAATGCCGAGCTGCTGCCACACGAGCTTGGTGCGGAACTTGTCGAGACCGAGCGCCGAGCCGAGCACGCCGCTACCGGTGTAACGGATGCCATAGAAATCCAGCGCGCCCTGGATCTGGCCGTTCTCGCCGTAGCCGCCATGCAGCGCGTTGAACGCGCGCACGAAGCCTTCATCCTTCAACGCGGACAGCGGACGCTCGGCCGGATCGAACGGATGCGCGTCGACGCCGGCGTCGCGCAGACCTTGCAACACCAGGCGCCCGGAATTGAGCGACACCTCGCGCTCGGCGGAAATACCGCCGAGCAGCACTGCCACCTTGCCGAATTGTTTAGGGTCGATACTGCTCATCTCACACCTTCTGTTCCTGAGCCAGTCGAACCGGCACACCGCCGATCGAACCCGCGCCCATCGTAATCACCACGTCGCCGTCGCGCACCACCGTGGACAGCGCGTCCGGCACTTCATCCACCGTATCGACAAACACCGGCTCGACCTTGCCCGCGACGCGCAGCGCGCGCGCCAATGCGCGGCCGTCGGCGGCGACGATCGGCGCTTCGCCGGCCGCATAGACTTCGGTCAGCACGAGCGCGTCGACGGTCGACAGCACTTTCACGAAATCCTCGAAGCAATCACGCGTGCGCGTGAAGCGGTGCGGCTGGAACGCCAGCACCAGACGCCGGCCCGGAAATGCGCCGCGCGCCGCCGCCACCGTGGCGGCCATTTCGACCGGGTGGTGACCGTAGTCGTCCACCAGCGTGTAGGAGCCCGCGGCCTGGCCGTCGCTGAGAACCGGCACTTCGCCATAGCGTTGGAAGCGTCGGCCGACGCCGTTGAAATCCGCGAGCGCTCGCTGGATATCGGCATCTTTCACTTCAAGTTCAGTCGCAATTGCAATTGCGGCCAACGCGTTCTGCACGTTGTGCTCGCCCGGCAGGTTCAACGTGACGTCGAGCGGCGCCGCGTCTTCGCGCATCACGGTGAAATGCATGCGGCCTTCGCGAGCTTCGACGTTGACCGCGCGCACTTGCGCATCGGCCGCGAAACCGTAGCGGATGATCGGCTTCGACACGAACGGCAGGATCTCCTTCACGTTCGGATCGTCGACGCACAGCACCGCGATGCCGTAGAACGGCAAACGGTGCGTGAATTCGATGAAGGCCTGCTTCAGACGCGCGAAGTCGTGACCATAGGTGTCCATATGATCGGCGTCGATGTTCGTGATGACCTCGATCACCGGGAACAGGTTCAGGAACGACGCGTCCGATTCGTCCGCCTCGGCGACGATGAAGTCGCCGGTGCCGAGGCGCGCATTCGCGCCCGCGCTGATCAGCCTGCCGCCGATCACGAAGGTCGGATCGAGCCCGCCCGCGGCGAGCACGCTCGCGACCAGCGACGTGGTCGTGGTCTTGCCGTGCGTGCCGGCAATCGCGATGCCCTGCTTCAGACGCATCAACTCCGCGAGCATCACCGCGCGCGGCACGATCGGAATGCGGCGATGACGCGCGGCCAGCACTTCCGGGTTGTCGCTGCGCACCGCGGTCGACACCACCACCGCGTTCGCGCCTTCGATGTTCTCCGCCGCGTGCCCGATCGAAATGCGCGCGCCGAGCCCGGCGAGGCGCTCGGTGACCGCGTTGCCCGACAGGTCCGAGCCGCTCACCTGATAGCCGAGATTGACGAGCACTTCGGCGATGCCGCTCATGCCCACGCCGCCGATGCCGACGAAATGAATGTGTTTGACGATGTGTTTCATTGCTTTCCTTCTGGGCTCACGCCCGCCATCGAACCCGCAGCCGCCACCGTCGCGCAGATCTGCGCGACCTGTTCGGTGGCATCCGGTTTCGCGAGCGAGCGCGAACGCTCCGCCATTTCCGCGAGACTTTCCCGCGTCTGGCTGCGCAACCAGTCGGCGAGCTTTTCCGCCGACAGATCGCGTTGGTGCACGACTAGCGCCGCGCCGTTGTCGGCGAGGAACGCTGCATTAGTGGTCTGGTGATCGTCGACCGCGTACGGGAACGGCACGAACAGCGCCGCGACGCCGACCGCCGAGATCTCCGACACGGTCATCGCGCCCGAGCGGCAGATCACCAGATCGGCTGCTTCGTAGGCGCTCGTCATGTCGTCGATGAACGGCACGAGCGAGACGTCCGTGCCTGCCTGCAAGCCTGCGGCCGCGTAGTTCTCGCGCAGCGCG
The DNA here is from genome assembly GCF_050434105.1 of Paraburkholderia sp. 40. Lineage (NCBI taxonomy): Bacteria > Pseudomonadati > Pseudomonadota > Betaproteobacteria > Burkholderiales > Burkholderiaceae > Paraburkholderia > Paraburkholderia sp. 40. Next base: position 2,496,861 of record NZ_JBNPVY010000004.1, read on the forward strand.
TCGATATGCTTCGCACCGGCCTGATGCACGATGCGCGGCCTCTCGTTGGAGCCAAGCAGCGCGAGCGCGCGCGGCACGACTTCGTTCAACGCGGCGGCGCCGAGACTGCCGCCCACGACGAGCACGTTCAGCGGACCGTTACGCTGGGCGTAGCGTGCTTTGGGTGCATTCGCGCGCGCAAGTTCCTCACGAATCGGATTGCCGGTCCACTCGCCGTGCGGCAGTGCATCCGGAAACGCGACCAGCACGCGCTTCGCGAGTTTTGCGAGCACCTTGTTCGCGAGGCCCGCGATCGAATTCTGTTCGTGCAGCACGAGCGGCCGGCCGCTCAGCGCCGTCATCAGCCCGGCCGGGAACGTGATGTACCCGCCCATGCCGAGCACCACGTCGGGCTTCACGCGACGCAGCACGCTCAAGCTCTGCGTGCATGCGCGCAGCAGGTTCACCGGCAGCATCAGTTTGGTCTTCAGGCCCTTGCCGCGCACGCCACCGAAGCGCACGTACTCCATCGGAATGCCGTGCTTCGGTACCAGCGTCGCTTCCATGCCCGCGGGGTTGCCGAGCCATACGACTTTCCAGCCCCACGCCTGCATCAGATGGGCGACCGCGAGCCCCGGGAACACGTGTCCCCCGGTGCCGCCGGCCATCACCATCACCGTGCGTTGTGGCAGAGCCGTCATACCTTGCCCCCGCGCATCAGCACACGATTTTCATAGTCGACCCGCATCAGCACCGCGATCGCCACGCAGTTCAGCAAGATGCCCGAACCGCCGTAACTGACGAGCGGCAACGTCAGGCCCTTGGTCGGCAGAAGACCGAGGTTCACGCCCATGTTGATGAAGGTCTGCGCGCCGAACCATATGCCGACGCCCTTCGCGACCAGACCCGCGAACGTGCGATCGAGCGCGAGCGCCTGGCGGCCGATCTCGAACGAACGGCGCACGATCCAGTAGAACATCAGGATCACGACGAGCACCCCGACGAAACCCAGCTCCTCGCCGATCACCGCGAGAATGAAGTCGGTATGCGCTTCCGGCAGATAGTTGAGCTTCTCGACGCTGCCGCCGAGACCGACGCCGAACCACTCGCCGCGCCCGAACGCGATCAGCGAGTGCGTCAGCTGATACGCCTTGCCCTGCGCGTAGCGATCGTCCCACGGATCGAGGTACGCGAAGATCCGCTCACGACGCCACGGCGACGCCCACACCAGCAACGTGAACGTGCCCACCGCGGTCGCGACGAGGCCGCCAAACAGCTTGCCGTTCACACCGCCGAGGAACAGCACGCCCATCGCGATCGCCGCGATCACCATGAACGCGCCCATGTCCGGCTCGAGCAGCAGCAGCATGCCGACGAGACCGACCGCGACGGCCATCGGCAGAAAGCCCTTGGCGAAGCTGTGCATGTATTCCTGCTTGCGCACCGTGTAGTTCGCCGCGTAGATCGTCACCGCGAGCTTCATGATTTCCGACGGCTGCATGTTCGTGATGCCGAGCGGAATCCAGCGGCGCGCGCCGTTCACGCCCTTGCCGACGTGCGGGATCAGCACGATCACGAGCGCGACGAGCGAGATCAGGAAGAGCTTCGGTGCGTACTTGTCCCACGTCGAAATCGGAATGCGGAACGACGCAACGCCGACCGCCGCGCCCATCAGCACGAAGATGATCTGGCGCACGAGGAACGCCCAATCGCGATACGACGCGTACTTCGGCGAATCGGGCATCGCGATCGACGCCGAGTACACCATCACGACGCCGAGCCCGAGCAGGGCGACGACGACCCACAGCAGCGAGTGGTCGTAGTCGAGCATGCGCGAGCGCAGCGGCCGCACGCCGTTGACCGCGCTCGCGAGACCGCTGCCGCCCGTGCGGGTGGACGTGCGCGCCGCGGCGCCGTTGCCGCCGGCGGCTTCGCGCGAGCCGAAACGTTCCGACCAGCTCATATCATCGTCCCCCGTTCGGCCGCGATATCTTCGACCGTGCTGCGGAATACCGCCGCGCGGTGTGCGTAACCCTTGAACATGTCGAAGCTCGCGCACGCGGGCGACAGCAGCACCGCGTCGCCGGGCTGCGCGAGCGCGGTAGCCGCGCGCGTCGCGTCTTCGAGCGTCGCGTGGTCGGTCATCGCGACGCCGCAATGTTCGAGCGCCGCGCGAATCTGTGGCGCGTCGCGGCCGATCAGCATCACCGCGCGGCACCAACGCATCACCGGTGCGGCGAGCGGCTCGAACTCCTGACCCTTGCCGTCGCCGCCGGCGATCAGCACGACGCGCTGCGCGAGACCGTCGAGCGCGGCGACCGTCGCGCCGACGTTGGTGCCCTTGCTGTCGTCCACGTAGTCGATGCCGTCGATCGACGCGATCAACTCCACGCGATGCGGCTCGCCGTGATATTCGCGCAGGCCGTGCAAAAGCGGCGCGCCGGGCAGGCCGATCGCGCGTGCGAGCGCGTACGCGGCCAACGCGTTGGCGGCGTTGTGCAGGCCACGGATGCGCAGTGCGTCGGCGGGCATCAGACGCTTCAACGCGATGTCGGGCGTTGCCGCTGCTTCGTTCTTGCGACGGCGCTTCGGCGTCGGCTCGTCGCTCGCGTCGCGATCTTGCGCTTCAACGAGCCACACCATGCCGTTGTCGCGCAAGAGGCCATAGTCACCGTCGCTCTTCGGCTCGGTCACGCCGAACGTGACGACCTCCGCGTCGCCGCTGGCAGGCGCGATTGCCATTACGCGTGCGTCGTCGCGGTTCAGCACGCGCACCGTCCGTGTACCGAAGATGCGGCCCTTCGCGGCCGCGTACGCATCAAGTCCGCCGTGCCAGTCCAGATGATCCTGCGTGATGTTGAGCACGGCGGCCGCGTCCGGCGTAAACGTATGCGAGGTCTCTAGCTGGAAGCTCGACAGTTCGAGCACCCACACGTCGGGCAGCGCGGTCTGGTCGATCGCTTCGGAGAGCTTGTCGAGCAGCGACGGGCTGATGTTGCCCGCCACCGCGACCTTCTTGCCCGCGCGTTCGCACAGCAAGCCGGCGAGACTCGTCGTCGTGGTCTTGCCGTTCGTGCCGGTGATCGCGATCACCTTCGGCGCGTAGCCGGACTCGCCCAGCGTGCGCAGCGCCTGCGAAAACAGTTCGAGTTCGCCCCACACCGGGATGCCCTGCTCGCGCGCCGCCGTGACCAGCGGCAGCAGATCGGCGGCCAGCGGCGACAGTCCCGGGCTGATCGCGACCAGTTCGACGCCTTCGAGCAGCACCGGCGAAAACGGACCGCCGACGAAATCGGCATCGACGCCATGCGCTTCGAGCGCGGACAGATTCGGCGGCACTTCGCGCGTATCGGCCACGCGCAGCCGACAGCCGTGCCTGGCGCACCAACGCGCCATCGCGAGACCGGATTCACCCAGTCCCAGCACGAGCACCATCGGCTTTTGCCGATCCCGAAACTTCTCGCCGAACATCGCCTGCTTCCTTAAATACTGCTGCTTAACGCAATTTGAGCGTGGACAAACCGAATAGGCACAACATCAACGTGATGATCCAGAAACGCACGACCACCTGCGTTTCCTTCCAGCCCGACAATTCGAAATGGTGATGCAGCGGCGCCATCTTGAAGAACCGCCGCCCTTCGCCGAACCGGCGCTTCGTGTATTTGAACCACGTGACCTGCAGCATCACCGACAGCGTTTCCGCGACGAAAATGCCGCCCATGATGAACAGCACGATTTCCTGACGCACGATCACCGCGACCGTGCCGAGCGCGCCGCCGAGCGCGAGCGCGCCGACGTCGCCCATGAACATCTGCGCCGGGTGCGTGTTGAACCAAAGAAACGCAAGACCCGCGCCGCCCATCGCCGAACAGAAGATCAGCAATTCGCCCGCGCCGGGAATATGCGGGAACAGCAGGTATTTCGAGTAGACCGAGCTACCCATCACGTACGCGAACACGCCGAGCGACGCGCCGACCAGCACGACCGGCATGATCACGAGGCCGTCGAGGCCGTCGGTCAGATTCACCGCGTTGCTCGCGCCGACGATCACCAGGTACGTCAACACGATGAAGCCCCACACGCCGAGCGGATAAGTGATCGACTTGAAGAACGGCAGCAACAGGTCGGCGCGCGCGGGCAGGCCCATCGACAGACCGCTGCGCACCCACGCCATGAACAGGTCGAACACGCGCACGTTGCTCGCCTCGGACACGCTGAACGCGAGATAAACCGCCGCGAACAGGCCGATCACCGATTGCCAGAAATACTTCTCGCGCGATGACATGCCGCGCGGGTCCTTGTAGACGACCTTGCGGTAATCGTCGACCCAGCCGATCACGCCGAAGCCGAACGTGACGAGCATCACGATCCAGATGAAGCGGTTGGTCAGATCGGCCCACAGCAGCGTGGCCACGGCGATGCCGAGCAGGATCAGCACGCCGCCCATCGTCGGCGTGCCCGATTTGACGAGGTGAGTTTGCGGACCGTCCTTGCGAACGGCCTGGCCGACCTTCATCGCGGTCAGCTTGCGAATGACCGCCGGGCCGCAGACGAGCCCGATCAACAACGCGGTGATGGTCGCCATCACCGCGCGAAACGTCAGATAACTGAACACGCGCAAGAAGCTTGCGTCATTCTGCAGCCATTGCGCCAGCGCCAGTAGCATGCCTGGATCCTTCTATTTCAATGTGCAGCGGGCGTCGTGCCCGCGGCGTTGGGTTGTGGACTCGTAACGGCGTCCACCACGCGCTCCATCTGCATGAAGCGCGAGCCTTTCACGAGAAGCGTTGCGGCAGCGCCGAAGCCGGCCTGCTGCAGTTGCGCGACCAGCGCGCCGACATCGGCGACGTGGTGCGCACCCGCGCCGTATGCGGTGCAGGCGTCGCGCGAGGCGTCGCCCATCGCATACAGCGCGTCGATACCGCGCTCTTTCGCATACGCGCCGATTTCGCGGTGAAACGCCGGGCCGTTGTCGCCGACTTCGCCCATGTCGCCCATCACGAGCACACGCGGCGATTCACGTGACGCGAGCACGTCGATCGCGGCGCGCATCGAATCGGGATTCGCGTTGTAGGTGTCGTCGATCACGGTTGCGCCCGCGAGCGTGCCGAGCACGGCCTGCTTGACCTGCAGACGACCCTTCACCGCGCCGAACGATTCGAGGCCGCGCTGGATTGCGTCGAGCGACACACCCGCTGCCAACGCGGCGGAGGCCGCCGCGAGCGCGTTGTGCGCGTTGTGATTGCCAAGCACCTGCAGCGTAACGTCGAGATGGCCTTGCGGCGTGTCGATACTCAAACGCTTGCCGTCGAACCTGCCCTTCACCGCGGCTTCGGTCGTGCGCTCCGCGCTGTTCAACGCGAAATCGATGATGCGACTGCCGGTCGCGGCGACGCGCCAGATGCTCGCGTATGCGTCGTCGGCGGGGAATACCGCCGTGCCTTCCGGCGACAGCGCGTGAATCACGCTCGCGTGTTCGAGCGCGACCGCCTCGACGGTCGCCATGAATTCCTGGTGCTCGCGCTGCGCGTTGTTGACGACGGCAACCGTCGGCTCGGCAAGCTTCGCGAGCTGCTCAGTTTCGCCCGGATGGTTCATGCCGAGTTCGACCACCGCGAGCCGATGCGCGGCATGCAGACGGAAAAGCGTGAGCGGAAGGCCGATGTCGTTGTTGAAATTGCCCGCGGTCGCGAGACGCGCATCCGCGCCGACCGCGGCCGCGAAGATCGAGGCGATCATTTCCTTGACCGTGGTCTTGCCGTTGCTGCCCGTGACCGCGACGAGCGGCAGGTCGAACTGACGACGCCAGCCGCGCGCGAGCGCGCCGAGCGCTTCGCGCGTATCGGCGACGCGGATCGCGGGCACGCTCCAGCTATCCGGCGTGCGCGCGACGAGCACCGCCGCGACGTTGCGCTCGGCGACTTGCGGCAGGAAGTCGTGCGCGTCGAAACGGTCGCCCTTGATCGCGATGAACAGATCGCCGGGGCCAGCGCTGCGGCTGTCGGTCGACACGCGCTCGAAGCGCACGCTGTCGTCGCCGGTGACGCTCGCGCCGGGGATCTGCGCGGCGGCTGCACGTAGCGAGAACATGTTCATTCGCCACCTCCGCGTGTTTGTGTGGCCCGCGCGGCGAGCGCGAGGCGGGCGTGGTCCTGATCGGAGAAAGCGCGTTTCTTGCCCATGATTTCCTGTGTGGCTTCGTGCCCCTTGCCGGCCAGCACGATCACGTCTTCGCGCGCGGCGCCGCGGATCGCCTGCAGGATCGCGCTCGCGCGGTCCTCGATGCGGCGCGCCTTCGACGCATCCTGCATGCCCGCGACAATTTGCTCGATGATCGCGAGCGGATCTTCGCTGCGCGGGTTGTCGCTCGTCACGACGACGTTGTCCGCCAGCCGCTCGGCGATCGCGCCCATCAGCGGACGCTTGGTCGCATCGCGGTCGCCGCCGCAGCCGAACATGCAGACAAGTTCGCCGCCGCGCGCGGTCGCGATCGGCCGCAGTGCTTCGAGCGTCTTTTCGAGCGCATCGGGTGTGTGCGCGTAGTCGATCACGACGAGTGGTTCGTCGTTCTGCAGACGGCCGCCCAGACGCTGCATGCGGCCGTTCACCGGTTCGAGCTTCGCGAGTTCGGCGAGCGCCGCGTCGAACGGCACGTCGGCGGCGAGCAGCACGCCGAGCACCGCGAGCAGATTGCCGACGTTGAAGAGGCCGAGCGTTTGCACTTCGACTTCGGCGTTGCCCCAGTCCGAGGTGCTCAGGTGAAACGCGGTGCCGGTCGCGGTGGCACGCACGTTCGATGCAGTGAGCCACGCGTCGGCTTGCGGTGTGCCCTTAGCGTCGGCGTCGCCATGCTCGCCCTCGATGCCATACGCGATCGTGCGCGCGTGACTACGCGTGCTCGCGAGCAAACGCCGGCCGGCGGCATCGTCGCGATTGATCACGGCCGCGCGCAGCTCGGGCCATGCGAACAGACGCGCCTTGGCGGCTTCATAGGCCTCGAACGTGCCGTGATAGTCGAGATGATCCTGCGTCAGGTTCGTGAACACCGCGATGTCGAAAGCGGTGCCGTTCACGCGCCCCTGGTGCAGCGCATGCGACGACACTTCCATCGCCACCGCCTGCGCGCCCGCGTCGCGCAATTGCGCGAGGCTGCGTTGCAATTGCGGTGCGTCGGGCGTCGTGAAGCCGGTGTGCACGAGTTGGCCGACGAGCCCTGTGCCGAGCGTGCCGACGATCGCACAGCGCGTGCCGCGCGCGGACAGCGCCGCGGCGACCCACTGGCTGCACGAAGTCTTGCCGTTCGTGCCGGTGATGCCGACCGCGAGCATCGCGTCGCTCGGATCGCGATACCACGCGCTCGCGATCGTGCCGGCGAGCTCATTCAACGCCGGCACCGCGTGCGTGACGGACGCATCGAGCGTGCCGCCGAAGCCTTCGGATTGCACGAGCACGGCGGCCGCGCCGCGCTCGATCGCGGCGTCGATGAACGGGCGGTTGTCCGCGCCATCGACCGCGTACGCGAAGAACGCGTCGCCGGCCGCGAGCGAGCGCGTGTCGGCGTGCAGATGCGCGCCTGGCTGCACGTGCGCGTGCAGCCAGGCGAGGGCGTCGGCGATCTGCCGGTGCGCTGGATGTTGCTCGCGCAGCGCGTTCATCGCTCGACTCCTGGATGATTTTTCGGGTTGGCGGAAATGGTCATCTTCTTCACGCCGGGGCTCGTCGACAGCTTCTTCACCACGGGCGGTGTGGCCGGCGCGCCGGGCGCGGGCGGCGCCGAATCGTCGGACACGACCATCTGCTTGACGGGCATGTCGGGCGGCACGTTCAGCGCGCGCAGCGTATCCCCGGCGATGCCCGAAAACACCGGGCCCGACACCTGGCCGCCGAAGTGGCTACCGGCCGTCGGCTCGTCGACCGACACCGCGACGACGATGCGCGGATTCGGCATCGGCGCCATGCCGACGAACGAGGCGCGATATTTGGAGTGGTCGTAGCCGTGCGGACCGTGCTTGTACGCGGTACCGCTCTTGCCGCCGACGCGATAGCCGGGCACCGCCGCATCCGGCGACGTGCCTTGCGGCGACACCACGGTTTCGAGCATCGCGCGCACTTCACGCGCGGTGGTCGGCGAGAAGATCTGCGGACCGGTGGCCGGCTGGTCGCCCGGCGTGTGGAAAATCGTCACCGGCATGATTTCGCCGTCGTGCGCGATCGCGGTGTACGCGCGGCCGAGCTGGAACAGCGACACCGACAGGCCATAGCCGTACGACATCGTCGCCTGCTCGATGCGGCGCCAGCTCTTCCACGGACGCAGACGGCCCGCCGCCGCGCCCGGGAAACCGACCTTCGGCGCCTGGCCGAGACCGATGCTGGTGTACATGTTCCACATCTCTTCGGGCCGCAACTGCATCGCGATTTTGGTCGCACCGATGTTGCTCGACTTCTGGATCACGCCGCCGACCGTCAGCACGCCGAAGCCGCTGTCATCGGTAATCGGCGCGCCGTCGAGTACGAAGTGGCCGTTGCCCGTATCTACCAGTGTAGTCGGCGTCACGCGGTGCAGATCGAGCGCGAGCGATACGGTGAACGGCTTCATGATCGAACCCGGCTCGAACGTGTCGGTCAGGATGCGGTTGCGCAGCTGGTCGCCGGTCAGGTGCGAGCGGTCATTCGGGTTGTAGGTCGGGTAATTGACGAGCGCGAGCACTTCGCCGGTGCGCACGTCGATCACCATCGCCGCGCCGGCCTTCGCCTTGAATTTCTCGACTGCCGCTTTCAGGTTCGTATAGGCGATGTACTGGATCTTGCTGTCGATCGACAGATCGACGTCCTTGCCGTTGTGCGGCACGACCTGTTCGTCGACGTCCTCGATGATGTGGCCCATCCGGTCCTTGATCACGCGACGGCTGCCCGACATGCCCGCGAGCAGCTTCTGGTCGCCGAGCTCGACGCCTTCCTGGCCCTCGTCCTCGACGTTCGTGAAGCCAATCAGGTGAGCGGTGATCTCACCTTCCGGATAGAAGCGCTTGTACTCGTCGCGCGAGTAAATGCCGGGGATGTCGAGCGCCGCGACTTTTTCTGCGACGTCGACCGGCACCTGGCGCTTCACGTAGACGAAGGTCTTGTCTTCCGAGAGCTTCGAGCGCAATTCCTTAGTGGTCATGCCGAGCAGTTTGCCGAGCGCGTCGAGCTTGTCCGCGCCGAGGTCGTCGGGCACCGATTCGGGAATCGCCCAGATTGCACGCACCGGCAGACTCGTGGCGAGCACGAGGCCGTTGCGGTCGAGAATCTTGCCGCGCGTGGCCGGCATGTCGATGCGGCGCTGATAGCGGATCTCGCCCTGCTTCAGATAGAACCCGTTGCCCGGGCCCTGAATCCAGAACGCGCGCGCGGCGAGTGCGACGAACGCCATGAACAGCAGGAACACGACGAGCTTCGAGCGCCACATCGGCAGGCGCACTGACAGAATCGGGTTGGCCGAAAACGCAACGCTCTTGTGGGCCGACGATTTTTTCATCGTGTGGCTCCGCGACGGGTCGCGACCGGCGCCGAGGCCGGCGCGGAAGTCGGAATGGGTGCGTCGATCGCCGTCGCGGCACCCGGGGCGAGCGTCAGGTACTGGGTGCGGCCCGTGGTGACCGATTGCATCTTCAGCGAGGCGGTGGCGAGTTGCTCGATGCGCGACGTTTTGGACAGCGCGCTCTGTTGATATTGAAGCTGCGAATAGTCCTGCTGCAGCTGACGCTCCTGCGACTGCGCGCGCTGCAACTGGATAAAGATCTGACGCTGCTGATTGGTCGCGTTGACGACCGACAAGGCACAGCCCATCACGATGATCAGCAGGAAAATATTGAGGCGGTTCATGGCGCGATCCGCTCCGCCACGCGCATCACGGCAGAACGGGCGCGCGGGTTGCCGGCGACTTCAGCGTCGCTCGCGAATACGCGGCCGATGATCTTGAGCGGAGGGCTCGGCAGGTCGACCGCGCGGATCGGCAGACGGCGATCCACCGCCGGCGTGCTCGCGTGCGCCTGCATGAATCGCTTGACGATCCGGTCCTCGAGCGAATGAAAGCTGATGACCACCAGCCGCCCCCCTTGCTCCAACAACGACAACGCTGCTTCTAGAACGACTTGCAGCTCCGCAAGCTCTTGATTGACGTGAATCCGTATAGCCTGAAAGGTGCGGGTTGGCCGGGTCCTTGCCCTTCTCACGGGTTTTGACGACGTTAGCCACGATTTGGGCAAGCTCGCCCGTGCTGACGAGAGGCCCAAGACGGTCGGACTCTGCCCGGCGAGCAACAAGCGCCTTTGCAATCTGAAAAGCAAACCGTTCTTCCCCATAATCTCGTATCACCTCCGTCAATTCCTGCACCGTGGCCCGCGCGAGCCAGTCAGCGGCGGACTCGCCGCGCGTCGGGTCCATCCGCATGTCGAGCGGGCCGTCGGCGCGGAAGCTGAAGCCCCGCTCCGGATCGTCGACTTGCGGCGACGACACGCCCAGATCCAGCAACACCCCCGACACACGCCCTACCCCGCGCTCCGCCATCGCGGCGCGCAGTGAAGCAAAACTCTCGTGGACGATGGCAAAGCGCGGATCGGCGATCTTCTGCGCCGTCGCGATCGCGAGCGGATCTTTATCGAACGCGATCAGCCGCCCTGCTTCACCGAGCCGTTCCAGCACGAGGCGGCTATGGCCGCCACGGCCGAACGTGCCGTCCACATACGTGCCGTCGGCGCGCGTGACCAGCGCATCGACCGCTTCGTTCAACAACACCGTGCGATGCTGCAATTCGTTTCCCATCGCAGAAGCCATATAAATAAGCCGCGATCAGAACGTGAAATCTTTCAACGCGTCGGGCATGCCCTCGGCGATCGCCGCCTGTTCCTTCGCGGCGTAGATCTGTGCATCCCACAGCTCGAAATGGCGGCCCATGCCGAGCAAGGTCACTTCTTTCTCCAGCGAGCCAGCCGCTCGCAACTCCGGCGACACGAGCACACGGCCTGCGCCGTCCATATCCACATCCATTGCATTGCCGAGAAAAATGCGTTTCCACCAGGCGGCGTTCATGGGCAGCTTGTCGACCTTGTCACGGAAGATTTCCCATTCGGGGCGCGGAAAGAGCAACAGGCAGCCGTCCGGGTGCTTGGTGATCGTCACCCGGCCCTCTGCCTGTGTTTGCAGCGCATCCCGATAACGAGAGGGAATCGACATCCGCCCTTTCGCATCGAGCGTCAGCGCCGACGCCCCTTGGAACACTTCGCTCTCCCCTATTGCGGCGCTGTTTGCGCCGCCCGCCCGGTCCGTGAAAATCTACCCGAAAGTGATGCTGAGAACACACAAAAATACACTTTCTCACACTGTCTCCCACTTTAGAGGAACGCTAAACACGGGTCAAGGGAGCGGCGCGCTTTTCGAGCGGATTTTGTTTGCTAGAACAAGGACTTAGCGCGACTCCTTCACGTCCAGCATAAAACAGAAAACCGTTATAAATGAAAGGGCTAGTGCAACTTGTGAAGGTGATACGTGAAAAGTGCGAGGAAACAGCGCGAATTGAAAGAGATCGTTAAGGGAGTCTGAAAGGGAAAAGGCGGCGTCGCCCGGACGGACGACGAACGGGGCGCGCGGCGCCGTCTCGCTTGCGAAAATGCGTTCAGCGATGGCTGAGGCGATACGTGCGGCGCGCCGGTTAGCGAAGCGAAGCGGGTGAAACGCTCATATGTAATAGGCGGTGCGCGTCATTACCTTCGACATCGCACGCATCAACGCGCGTGCAGGAGACGGCAACTCGATGCCGCCCGCGTCCATCGCGGCCTTGCCGTGCTGCGCTTCATCGACGCGCATCTGCTCGACGATCGCGCGCGATTCATGGTCCGCGGCGGGGAGCTGATCGAGATGACTGTCGAGATGCTGCTCGACCTGGCGCTCCGTTTCGGCCATGAAGCCAAGACTCACGCGATCGCCGAGACGCCCCGCGGCGAGTCCGATCGCGAGCGCGCCGGTGTACCACAGCGGATTGAGCAGACTCGGACGCGAGTCGAGCGCCTGGAGGCGTTTGGCGGTCCACGCCAGATGATCCTCTTCTTCCGACGCGGCGTGATCGAACATGGCGCGCAATGAAGGTGAGTCGGTGGCGAGTTTCTGCGCCTGGTAAAGCGCCTGCGCGCACACTTCGCCGACGTGGTTCACACGCATCAAACCCGCCGCATGCGCGCGCTCCGCGGGCGAGAGTTCGGGAGCTTCGGCCGTCGCCGCGGAAGCCTGCGGAAGCGGCAGCGGACGGCTCATCCGCGAGACCCCCGTCAGTGAGCGTAAACCCCGATCAAACTCGCCAATCAACTCGTCCAGCAACATAAAGCGCTCCCTGATTCGATAACCGCCGCATCGTTCCGGAAGGTCCGTGCGACAAGGCCTCGCGACGCGAAACCCGTGGCCCGACAGGCACCAATCCGCATGAAATGGGCGGTTAATTTGCGATTCTAGACCATGTTGCGTAAACGAAACAGCGGCCTTCCGGAGCGACTCCTTTTTCTTTGTTCCATGTATGCCTTTTGTTACATTACGTGGCAACTTCTCGCGAAGTTGGACAGCAAGGCCCTCAGCACTAATTAAATATTTCGCCTTGTACAAAAGATTCGTATTCCTTGGAGATCATTCGATGAAAAAGTCGCTTCTCGCTCTCGCAGCACTGGGCGCATTCGCAGGCGTCGCACATGCTCAGAGCAGCGTGACCCTGTACGGCATCGTTGACGTTGGTATCAACATGAACACCAACTCGGGCGGTAAGCATCTGTACAACATGTCCAGCGGTGTCCTGCAAGGCTCGCGTTTCGGCCTGCGTGGCACGGAAGATCTGGGCGGCGGTCTGAAGGCCCTGTTCGTTTTGGAAAACGGCTTTGACACGACGAATGGCAAGCTCGGTCAAGGCGGCCTGATGTTCGGTCGTCAGGCATATGTCGGTCTGTCGAGCCAGTTCGGCACGGTCACGCTGGGTCGTCAGTACGATTCCGTCGTCGACTACGTGGGTCCGTTCGAAGCGGGTGATCAGTGGGGCGGCTACATCGCCGCTCATCCGGGCGATATCGACAACTTCAACAACGCTTATCGCACCAACAACACGGTCAAGTACACGAGCGCGAACTACAACGGCCTGACGTTCGGCGGTACGTACAGCTTCGGCGGCGTCGCCGGTGACTTTACGCACAACCAGATCTGGTCGTTGGGTGGTGGCTATAACAACGGTCCGCTGCAGTTGGGCGTGGGTTATTTGAACGCACGGACGCCGGCAGCGTCGGGCGGTCTGTTCAACAACGGCGGCACGATCGCAGCGAACACGCCAGGCGCCGGTTTCTCAACCGCGAACCCGGCGGGTTTCGCGGTGTCGAGCCCGGTGTACGCCGGCTTCTCGTCGGCTAACACGTACCAGGTCATCGGCGCAGGCGGTGCATATACGTTCGGTGCGGCAACCATCGGCCTGACGTATTCGAACGTCCAATTCAGCAACCTCGGCAAGACGTTCGCGTCGCCGTTCACTGGCCAGAAGGCAACGTTCAACAACGGCGAAATCAACTTCAAGTATCAGTTGACCCCGGCACTGCTGGTCGGCGCAGCGTATGACTACACGCGCGGCACGCAGGTCGAAGGCAACTCGCGTGCTCAGTACCATCAGGGCGCACTGGGCGTGGACTACTTCCTGTCCAAGCGTACCGACGTGTACCTGGTCGGCGTGTACCAGCACGCTCTGGGCGACACGGTCAATGCGACAGGCCAGGTGGTCGCGGCAACGGCAGCCATCAACGGCCTGACCGGTTCGACGACCAACAACCAGTTCACGGCTCGCGTCGGTATCCGTCACAAGTTCTAATAAGTCGTAAAAAAACGCAGTTTGTCTCAAAGGCGCCTTCGGGCGCCTTTTTTTATGCGCGGATTTTGTACGGGCAACAAAAAGCCCGTCGCACTTTCGTGCGCCGGGCTTATGTTCTTGGCTCGCTTAAGCCCTGCCGTCGCGCAACTCGCGGCGCAGGATCTTGCCGACATTGCTCTTCGGCAACTCGGTGCGGAATTCGACGACCTTCGGCCGCTTGTAGCCGGTCAGTTGCGTTTTGCAGTACGCGAAGATCTGTTCGTCGGTCAGCGACGGATCCTTTTTCACGACGAACAGCTTCACTGCCTCGCCGGAATGCTGATCCGGTACACCCACCGCCGCGACTTCGAACACACCCGGCAGCTTTGCGACGACGTCCTCGACTTCATTCGGATACACGTTGAAGCCGGACACCAGAATCATGTCCTTCTTGCGATCGACGATCTTCACAAAGCCGTCCGCGCCCATGATGCCGACGTCGCCCGATTTTAAGAAGCCATCCGCCGTCATCACCTTGGCGGTTTCGTCGGGCCTGTTCCAGTAGCCCGCCATCACCTGCGGGCCGCGGATGCAGATCTCGCCGGACTGGCCGGGCGGCACTTCGTTGCCTTCGTCGTCGCGGATCGAGACTTCGGTCGACGGCAGTGGCAGGCCGATCGTGCCGGTGTATTCGGTGGCGGTGACGGGATTGCAGGTCACGCACGGCGACGTTTCCGACAGCCCGTAGCCCTCGACGATCGGCGTGCGCGTCAGCTCGAACCAGCGCTTCGCGACCGCCTCCTGCACCGCCATGCCGCCGCCGTTCGCGGTCAGCAGCTTCGAGAAGTCGAGCTTGTGGATGTCGGGGCTGTTCAACATCGCGTTGTAGAGTGTGTTGACCGCGGGAATCGTCGTGATCGCATACCCCTCGAGCGACTTGATCATGCCGGGGATATCGCGCGGATTCGGAATCAGCACGCCGAGACCGCCGGTGCGGATCGTCAGCAGCCCGCACACGGTCAGTGCGAACACGTGATACAGCGGCAACGCGACGACCGTAATGAACTGATCGATATCCGTGCGGTTCGCGCGCACCGGATTGAGCCAGACCTCCGACTGCAGCACGTTCGCGATCAGGTTCCGGTGCAGCAGCGTCGCGCCCTTGGCCACGCCGGTGGTGCCGCCCGTGTATTGCAGGAACGCGATATCGTCGGGTCCCTGCTGGACCGGCTTGAACGTCAGACGTGCGCCCTCCGAGACCGCGTCGTTGAACTTGACGTGCCCAGCCAGGCTCCACGCCGGCACCATCTTCTTGACCTTGCGCACGACGAAGTTCACGAGCGGGCCTTTGATGCCCATCAGGTCCCCCATCGCCGCGACGACCACATGCTTGACCGGCGTATTGCGCACGATTGCCTGCAAGGTCCCCGCGAAATTCTCGAGCAGAATGATCGCCGCAGTGCCGCTGTCCTTCAGTTGGTGCTCGAGTTCGCGCGGCGTGTACAGCGGATTCACATTCACGACCACATAGCCCGCGCGCAGAATCGCGGCGAGCGCGACTGGATACTGCAGCACGTTCGGCATCATGATCGCGACACGCGAGCCGCGCGTGAGCCCTTTCGACTGCAGCCACGCTGCAAGATTGCGCGAAAGCTCGTCGAGTTCACCGTAGCTGATCTGCTTGCCCATGCACACGAACGCCGGCTTTGCGCGGTGTTCGCGAAAGGCTTCCTCGAGCAACTCGGCCACCGACGAATAGCGTGTCGGGTCGATCTCTGCTGGAACGCCGGGCGGATAAGATTTCAGCCAGATTTTCTCCATGCAGCGTCTCCTGAATTATTTTCGAATGGTCGTGCTAAAAACGCATCGTAGCATGGGCATATTGCGGCCAATGGGCAAAGCGATGAGGTTAGACGGCAGCCTCGAACTTGCGAGACTGGGCGCCAGCTTCAATGTGCGGCGCGGCTTTCAGGCCCGCTCGACTTCGACGAGACAGTCGTAAAACGTCGCCGAACCGCCGAGATCGGTGAGTGCCTGGCTCGTCAACTGGTTCGCGTTGCGGCCGTCCGGCGCGAGCTTCTTCCACCAGATCGACAACCCGACGACCAGGCCTTCGCGCGCCCGGTCGGTCACGCGGGCACGCGCTTGCATCGAGCCGCGGTCGTTGAAGATGCGCACCTGATCGCCGTCGCCGATGCCGCGCGCGTGCGCGTCGGCAGGGTGGATGTCCAGATGCGGCTCGCCTTCCGTCGCGCGCAGACTCTCGATGTTCACGAAGGTGCTGTTCAGGAAGTTGCGCGCGGGCGGTGAAATCATCGCGAGCGGATAGCGGGCCGCCAGTTCGGGCGCGCCGTCGGCCGATTCGTAGGGTGGCAGGTAGTCTGGCAGCGGGTCGAGGCCCTGTTGCGCAAGGCGCTCGCTGTAGAACTCGCACTTGCCGGATGGCGTGCGAAAACCACCGTCGGCAAATGGCGCGTCAGGCAGATTGAGACGGGCCCAGCCGGCTTGCTTCAGCATCGTCCAGTCGACACCGTCCAGCGTCTTGTCGTCCCAGCGAAATGCGGCTTGCGCGACGGCTTCGTCGCTGTCGAAGAGCGCCGGTTCCGTCATGCCCATGCGGCGCGCGAGGCTGCGGAAGATCTCGGTATTCGGCCGTGCGTCGCCGAATGGCGCGATGGCGGGCAGGTTGACCATCACGTGCGTGTGACCGTACGACTTGTGCACGTCGAGATGCTCGAGCTGCGTCGTGGCAGGCAACAGCAGGTCGGCGTAATCCGCGGTGTCGGTCTGGAAATGCTCGAGCACGATCGTGAACAGATCCTCGCGCGCAAAACCCGCCGCGACGCGTTCGGAGTCCGGTGCGACCGCGACCGGATTCGAGTTGTAGACCACGATCGCCTCGACCTTGGGGCCGAACGTCGCGTCGCCCGGATGCAGCAACGCGTCGCCGATCGCATTCATATTGATCACGCGGCTCGGCTTCGACGGCCAACCCGGCATCAGGTCGGGACGCTGCAACGCGTGCGAGTCGACCGGTGCCCAACCGCTCGACGACAGCAGCGCCCCGCCCGCGCGCTCGCGCCATGCGCCGGTCAGCGACGGTAGACACGCGATTGCGCGCACCGCATTGCCGCCGCCACGCACCCGCTGCAGACCGTAGTTCAAGCGGATCGCGGCTTTCTGCGTGCTGGCGTAAAGTCGCGCAAGATCGGCGATTTCCTCTTCTTCGACGCTACAGATTTCACTAACCCGAGACAGTGGATAGCTGAGCGCACGCGCCTTCAAGTCGGCGAAGCCCAGCGTGTGCGCCGCGATGTACCCGTGGTCGAGCAGATTCTCGGTAATCAGGACGTTCATGATGCCGAGCGCGAGAGCGCCGTCTGTGCCTGGCTTTAGCGCGATGTGTTGATGGCATTTCTCCGCGGTCAGCGAGCGATACGGGTCGATTGCGATCAGCCGGGCGCCGCGACGCTTGGCTTCCTGCGCGCGCGTCCAGAAATGCAGATTCGATGCGATCGGATTCGCTCCCCAGATCAGGATCACCTCGCTCTCGGCGAAGAACTCGGTGTGCATACCGATGCCGGCGCCGTACGTGTATTTGAGGCCGGCAGCGCCGGCCGCCGCGCAAATCGCGCGATCCAATTGCGAGGCGCCGAGCTTGTGGAAAAAGCGTTGCGCGATGCTATCGCCCTGCACCAAGCCCATCGTGCCCGCGTAGCTGTAAGGCAGAATCGCTTCCGGCGCGCGACGGACAATCTCGCCGAGGCGGCTTGCGGCAAGGTCGAACGCTTCGTCCCAGTTGATTGGCTCGAAACGGCCCTCGCCCTTGCGGCCGACACGCTTCAGGGGCGTCGTCAATCGGTTCGGATGGTATACACGCTCCGCGTAACGACTGACCTTCGTGCACAGCACGCCCTGAGTCGGCGGATGGTCGGGATCGCCGGCGACCTTGATCGCCCGTCCATTGTCGATTGTCACGCGCATCGCGCAGGTGTCGGGGCAATCGTGCGGGCACACGGCGCGCGCGAATTCGGTCGGGGCGTTCATCGGCAATGTGTCCTGGCGAGCAGTAAGCGGTCGCGCAAAGTGGAATTTTATTACGTCTATAGGCCGCCGACTCGGCGGCGCCACCAAAAATGCCTTCGGCGTAGAATGAATTATCCGCAGTGCCCGGGCCGACGTGGTCCGCGGCGATCTCAGGCTCGTCAAGCACAAACGCATAATCACTCCATCATGAAACTCATCCCCGAAATTCAGGCCGCTCGCGGCGAAATCCAGACCCTTCGACGAACCATCCATGCCCACCCGGAGCTGCGCTACGAAGAGACGGCGACTGCTGATCTCGTCGCGCGTTCGCTCGAGTCCTGGGGCATCGAGACTCACCGTGGTTTCGGCAAGACGGGCGTGGTCGGCGTATTGAAGCGAGGTAACGGCTCGCGCGCGATTGGCCTGCGAGCCGACATGGACGCGCTGCCGATCCAGGAGCTCAACAGCTTCGATCATCGTTCGACGAACGACGGCAAGATGCATGCGTGCGGGCACGACGGACATACGGCGATGCTGCTCGGTGCCGCGCACTACCTGGCCAGACATGGTGCTTTCGACGGCACGATCGTGTTCATTTTCCAGCCGGCTGAAGAAGGCGGCGCCGGCGCGAAGGCTATGATGGACGACGGCTTGTTCAACAAATTCGCCGTGGACGCCGTGTTTGGCATTCACAACTGGCCGGGCATGCCGGCGGGCCACTTCGGCGTGACCGAAGGCCCGATCATGGCGTCGAGCAATGAATTTCGCATCGAAATCAAGGGCGTCGGCTCGCATGCAGCGCTACCGCACAATGGCCGTGATCCGGTCTTTGCGGCGGTGCAAATTGCCAACGGGCTGCAAAGCATCATCACGCGAAACAAAAAGCCGCTGGATACTGCGGTATTGTCGATAACGCAGATACATGCGGGCGATGCGGTCAATGTGGTACCGGACGACGCTTGGATCGCGGGGACCGTTCGGACCTTCACTACAGAAACGCTCGACCTGATCGAGTCACGCATGCGCAAGATCGCGCACAGTACAGCCGAAGCATACGATTGCTCCGTTCAGATCCAATTCCACCGGAACTATCCCCCGACGATCAACAGCAGCGAGGAAGCGCGTTTTGCGGCGTCGATCATGAAAGAGATCGTTGGCGCGGAAAATGTCGATGACGCGGTTGAACCGACCATGGGTGCCGAGGATTTTTCGTTCATGCTGCTGGCGAAACCGGGTTGCTATGCGTTTTTGGGCAACGGCGATGGCGGCCACCGCGAGGCGGGCCACGGCGCGGGCCCTTGTATGCTGCACAACGCAAGTTATGACTTTAACGACGAGTTGTTGCCGGTGGGATCGACGTATTGGGTCCGACTGGCGCAGAAGTTTCTGGCGCAAGGGAAGTAGAGAGTTGAAAAGCGTTGAGGCGGGCGGAGGTGTCGCTTGCTTCAATGCTGTTTGTTAATTTTGACCGTGTAAACGCAAAAACCCCACCGCGGCGGGTGGGGTTTCTGACTGGGGAGGAGCCTGACGATTACCTACTTTCACACGGGCAATCCGCACTATCATCGGCGTGGAGTCGTTTCACGGTCCTGTTCGGGATGGGAAGGGGTGGGACCGACTCGCTATGGTCATCAGGCATGACGGGTTGCTGCGTCGCAGGGTTGGAGTCAACCGGTTGCGCCACAGCCAATCGGGAAGAAGCGTAAAGGATTCGGGTGGGGGTTGTGTTGTTTCTGGCACAACACCGATCTCAACCGTGTGCGTGTTCCTGCCCCCTTCGGGGGTGGGGTCCGGGTAAGCGCTTTGCATGGGCCCGGAGTAAGTGCTGAAGCACTAACTCCGGCCGACAGCTGAAGCGCTCACGCTGACCGCAAAACACACCGGTTATAGGATCAAGCCTTACGGGCAATTAGTATCAGTTAGCTCAGTACATTACTGTACGTGCACACCTGACCTATCAACGTCCTGGTCTTGAACGACCCTTCAAGGGGCTCGAAGCCCCGGGGATATCTCATCTTAAGGCGAGTTTCCCGCTTAGATGCTTTCAGCGGTTATCTCTTCCGAACATAGCTACCCGGCGATGCCACTGGCGTGACAACCGGTACACCAGAGGTTCGTCCACTCCGGTCCTCTCGTACTAGGAGCAGCCCCCTTCAAATATCCAGCGCCCACGGCAGATAGGGACCAAACTGTCTCACGACGTTTTAAACCCAGCTCACGTACCTCTTTAAATGGCGAACAGCCATACCCTTGGGACCGGCTACAGCCCCAGGATGAGATGAGCCGACATCGAGGTGCCAAACACCGCCGTCGATATGAACTCTTGGGCGGTATCAGCCTGTTATCCCCAGAGTACCTTTTATCCGTTGAGCGATGGCCCTTCCATACAGAACCACCGGATCACTATGACCTGCTTTCGCACCTGTTCGACTTGTCAGTCTCACAGTCAAGCACGCTTATGCCATTGCACTATCAGCACGATTTCCGACCGTACCTAGCGTACCTTCGTACTCCTCCGTTACACTTTGGGAGGAGACCGCCCCAGTCAAACTGCCTACCATGCACTGTCCCCGACCCGGATCACGGGCCAAGGTTAGAACCTCAAACAGATCAGGGTGGTATTTCAAGGACGGCTCCACGCAGACTGGCGTCCACGCTTCATAGCCTCCCACCTATCCTACACAGACCGGTTCAAAGTCCAATGCAAAGCTACAGTAAAGGTTCATGGGGTCTTTCCGTCTAGCCGCGGGGAGATTGCATCATCACAAACACTTCAACTTCGCTGAGTCTCGGGAGGAGACAGTGTGGCCATCGTTACGCCATTCGTGCAGGTCGGAACTTACCCGACAAGGAATTTCGCTACCTTAGGACCGTTATAGTTACGGCCGCCGTTTACCGGGACTTCAATCAGGAGCTTGCACCCCATCATTTAATCTTCCGGCACCGGGCAGGCGTCACACCCTATACGTCCACTTTCGTGTTTGCAGAGTGCTGTGTTTTTATTAAACAGTCGCAGCCACCAGTTTATTGCAACCCTTTCACCCTTCTGGCGCAGGCCAGTCAGGCTATGAGGGCGTACCTTATCCCGAAGTTACGGTACCAATTTGCCGAGTTCCTTCTCCCGAGTTCTCTCAAGCGCCTTAGAATACTCATCTCGCCCACCTGTGTCGGTTTGCGGTACGGTCACTGTGAAACTGAAGCTTAGAGGCTTTTCCTGGAACCCCTTCCAGTTGCTTCGTCGCCTGAGCGACTCGCCTCGCACCCTTGAATTCCGCGCCCGGATTTGCCAAAGCGCCTTCTCCAATGCAAGGACCGGGACTTCCAACACCCGGACAACCTTCCGCGATCCGTCCCCCCATCGCATTTCACAATGGTGCAGAAATATTAATCTGCTTCCCATCAGCTACGCATTTCTGCCTCGCCTTAGGGGCCGACTCACCCTACGCCGATGAACGTTGCGTAGGAAACCTTGGGCTTACGGCGAGGGGGCCTTTCACCCCCTTTATCGCTACTCATGTCAGCATTCGCACTTCCGATACCTCCAGCACACTTTCCAGTGCACCTTCGCAGGCTTACGGAACGCTCTCCTACCATGCACATTGCTGTGCATCCGCAGCTTCGGTATATGGCTTAGCCCCGTTACATCTTCCGCGCAGGACGACTCGATCAGTGAGCTATTACGCTTTCTTTAAAGGGTGGCTGCTTCTAAGCCAACCTCCTGACTGTTTTAGCCTTCCCACTTCGTTTCCCACTTAGCCATATTTGGGGACCTTAGCTGGCGGTCTGGGTTGTTTCCCTCTTGACACCGGACGTTAGCACCCGATGTCTGTCTCCCGTGATTGCACTCTTCGGTATTCGGAGTTTGCTATGGCGTAGTAATCCGCAATGGACCCCACAACCATGACAGTGCTCTACCCCCGAAGGTGATACACGAGGCACTACCTAAATAGTTTTCGGAGAGAACCAGCTATTTCCAGGTTTGTTTAGCCTTTCACCCCTATCCACAGCTCATCCCCTAACTTTTCAACGTTAGTGGGTTCGGTCCTCCAGCACGTGTTACCGTGCCTTCAACCTGGCCATGGATAGATCACCTGGTTTCGGGTCTACACCCAGCGACTGGACGCCCTGTTCGGACTCGCTTTCGCTACGCCTGCCCTAATCGGTTAAGCTCGCCACTGAATGTAAGTCGCTGACCCATTATACAAAAGGTACGCCGTCACCCCTTCGCAGAGGCTCCGACTGTTTGTATGCATGCGGTTTCAGGATCTGTTTCACTCCCCTCCCGGGGTTCTTTTCGCCTTTCCCTCACGGTACTGGTTCACTATCGGTCGATCACGAGTATTTAGCCTTGGAGGATGGTCCCCCCATCTTCAGACAGGATTTCACGTGTCCCGCCCTACTTCTCGTACACCCAGTTCTTCCATGCTGTTTTCGTCTACAGGGCTATCACCTGCTATGGCCGCACTTTCCAGAGCGTTCGACTAACAATACAGATAACGTGTACAGGCTGATCCCATTTCGCTCGCCACTACTCTGGGAATCTCGGTTGATTTCTTTTCCTGCGGTTACTTAGATGTTTCAGTTCACCGCGTTCGCCTCACGCAGCCTATGGATTCAGCTACGGATACTCCATTAGGAGTGGGTTTCCCCATTCGGACATCTCCGGATCAATGCTCGTTTGCCAGCTCCCCGGAGCTTTTCGCAGGCTACCGCGTCCTTCATCGCCTGTGATCGCCAAGGCATCCACCACATGCACTTGTTCGCTTGACCCTATAACGGGTGTGTCTCTGTCGACCAGTGTTAGCGCTTTAGCGCTTACTCTGGTCCCATCCCCGGAGGGGACAGGTTCCCGAAGGAGTCGACCATTCACGTTCCGTTACAGGTTGAGTATTCGTGTTGCGCCGTATTCCAAGGCAATCTTTCGATCACCTTTAAAATACATCGATACAATCACAACCCTGATTCACCTACTCACACACCCATCTCCAGGTATGCTTTCGTGAATCTCTTTACTACTTCTTCCTGATTGTTAAAGAACGGCAGCCGGTATGAAGCCTGTGCCTCATACCGCTCTGACTGGCTCAATCGCCAATGCGCAACGCTCTGCCTTCAGGCAGAACCCTGCGCATTGAGGATTGGTGGAGGATGACGGGATCGAACCGACGACCCCCTGCTTGCAAAGCAGGTGCTCTCCCAGCTGAGCTAATCCCCCAGTCCCACAGATATTCCAGCGGCCCCAGCCCTTCAGCTCACCAGACAAGACCGTGGTGGGTCTGGATGGATTCGAACCAT